>NZ_CP109658.1:0-3890204 GCF_052660225.1 Acinetobacter sp. G18 | reverse complement strand
GTGTATCCCCTATGTCTGCGTTTTAAATTCAAATCATTTAAAGATTAACCCTTCCTGATAAGAAGGGGTCGCCATTCTACCCAAGTTATCCACATCTGTCATGACGATTTCAGTTGATTTTGTCTAAAAAGAAAACTCTTGTGAATAAATTTAAATTCAAAACCAATTGTGAATAACTTTTTGCACATCCTGTGGATAAATTAACACATAAACTTATCCACAATCTATAAAGTTAATAAAAACAGAGTTATCAACAACTCAAATATATGTTTTTTAAATTTAAAACTACGAAATCCACAGAAAAAGTCCACACTAATAAGAATAAATTTAAATTTTAAAATTTGAATTTATTTAATAGGGTTACATCAAATTGTGGATAACTAAAAAATATGAATTTAAATTCAAATATACCAAACTAGAACCACTTTGACATCTTGGTTTGTTGATAAGTATGTAAATAAGAAGTGTATATCTTGAAAGTCTCAATAAAAATAAACAATTACTTTGTGTATAACTTTTAAGTAAGAAAAAGTAGCTAAATATAAACAGAAGGTAGGAAAGTAAAAATTTGACTTAAATACAAAACTTTCTCGGTTTTTCATTGACAGCGTAAACATTGCACAATAAAATCGCGGACCTTTATAGAAAGATCATTTTTGGGAGTTTCAATATGAAACGTACTTTCCAACCATCTGAATTAAAGCGTAAGCGCGTTCATGGTTTCCGTGCTCGTATGGCAACTAAAGCTGGTCGTCAAGTTTTAGCTCGTCGTCGTGCAAAAGGTCGTCATAGCTTAACTGTTTAATTACTGTTAGCTGACCAGACTTGGGTGTGATGGCACTTTACAGTTTTAGCACAGATCGTCGTGTACGCTGTGCTGCAGATTATAAAAGTGTATTTGATGGTGCGCTTTTTAAAGTGCATCAGCCCCATTTTTTATTTCTTGCAAAATTCACCGAACAGCCTAATAGCCGTTTGGGTATTGTCGTTGCTAAGAAAAAAGTGCGCCGTGCGCATGAAAGAAATCGAATAAAGCGTCTTGCCCGTGAGAGCTTTCGTCTTAATCAGCCGAAATTTGGGTTAGACATAGATGTTGTTGTAATGCCTAAAGTTGGTATTGAAACGATTACGAATGCTGAGCTATATCAACAATTAGATTTTGCTTGGCAAAAATTACAACGCTTGGCAAAAAAACATTCTAAAGTTGTCCCAACCTCGCAGAACTAAGAGATGACCAATGGTTCGTATTTTGCGTTGGTTGATTCGTCTGTATCAAATTGCGATTAGTCCGCTTCTTGGACCCCGTTGTCGTTATATTCCAACTTGTTCCCAATATGCGATAGAAGCATTACAAACTCATGGTGCAATTAAAGGCGTTTGGTTATCTTCTAAACGTATTTGCCGTTGTCATCCATGGGGAGGCTCCGGATATGATCCGGTACCGCCAAAAGCAATTCGTTTTATTTCGTTTCATCAAATAGATTCTCAAACGCATCATGTTGCTGTACCCTTTCGTGATCGTTTAATGAAGCAAAATCTCTCTAACCATTTGGGGTAATAGATATGCAACAATGGGCCAGGTTTGCAATTCTCGGGGCCATGTTTGTCACCGCATATTTGCTCATTTTGGCTTGGCAAAAAGATTATGGAAATGCTGCAACTGCACCGCAACAACAAGCGGCGGCTGTAAGTTCGCATGAAGTATCTGCTGATTTGCCAAATGCCAAAACTGCAACAGTGGCTTCCGATGTGCCACAAGCAAATATTGCGCAGTCACAAACCACAGATGCAACTGCACCTGTGAATCAACAGCTTATTTCAGTACAAACTGACCTTTACCATATTTGGATTAATCCAAAAGGTGGTGATATTGTTCGTATTGAATTACTCTCTCACGACAAAAGCAAAGACAGTAATCAACCTTTTGTTATGCTTGAAAATGATGCCAAGCGTACATATGTTGCTCAATCTGGCTTAATTGGTTTGAATGGACCAGACAGTAGTCGTGGTGGTCGTCCGTTATATGCGGTTGAAAAAACATCATATACTTTGGCTGATGCTAAAGGTGTACAAGATCAAAAGGGTCAAGCTGAAAAAGTTTTAAACGTTCCTATGGTATTTAAAACACCAGAAGGCGTTGAAATTATTAAAACTTTCACCTTTACTCAAGGTCAGTATCCGATTGTTGTAAGCCATCAAGTCATTAACCGTAGCCAACAAAATTGGCAAGGTCAGATGTTTGGACAATTAAAGCGCGATAACTCTGAGGATCCTGGTAAGTCTTCTCAAGGTATTTTCACACTAGGAACTTTCTTAGGTGGAGCATGGGGTACGCCTGATTCACACTATAACAAGCTTAAATTTGCTAATTTCTCAGAAGAAAAAGTAAATACTGAAGCTAAAGGTGGATGGGTTGCGATTGTTCAGCATTATTTCGTTAGTGCTTGGATTCCTGGAAATCTTAAACTGACCCAAGCAAATGGTCAGCCTTATGTTGCGAAGCTTGAATCTCGTCAGTCTGCGGATCATATGAATATTATTGGCTTTACGTCGCCAGTAATTAATGTTCCAGCTGGCACTTCAATGGAAGTAGATGCGAAGCTTTATTCAGGTCCAAAAGTACAATCTGAATTAAAAGATTTGGCTGTAGGTTTAAACCAGACTGTTGACTATGGTTGGTTATGGCCAATTGCCAAGTTGTTGTTCTTAGGTCTTCAATTCTTCCATAGCATTGTAGGCAACTGGGGATGGTCGATCATCTTGCTTACCATTATGGTGAAGATGATTTTGTGGCCTTTATCTTCAAAAAGTTATCGTTCTATGGCGAAAATGCGTGTGATTGCACCAGAAATGCAACGCATGAAAGAAGAGTTCGGTGAAGACCGTATGCGCTTCTCGCAAGAAATGATGGCACTTTATAAACGTGAACAAGTTAACCCACTGTCAGGTTGCTTACCATTATTGCTACAAATGCCAATTTTCCTTGCTTTGTACTGGGTACTCATGGAAAGTGTGGAATTGCGTCATGCGCCATGGTTAGGCTGGATTCAAGACTTGTCAGCAATGGATCCTTGGTTCATCTTGCCATTAATTATGGGTGCGACAATGTTTGCTCAGCAAATGTTGAACCCGCAACCTGCTGATCCAATGCAAGCGAAAGTATTCCGCATTATGCCGATTATGTTCACGGTATTTATGTTGTTCTTCCCTGCGGGTCTGGTGTTGTACTGGATTGTGAACAACAGTATTACTATTTTACAGCAGTCGTTTATTAACAAGAGTGTTGCGAAAAGTCGTCTAAACAAGACTGAATCAGCATCTTAAACGTTGAACTTTTGCTGAATCAATCCGCTTAAGATGGTAATCTTAAGCGGATTTTTCTTTGGCTGTATTTTGGGTTTTTTAGGTGAGTAATATGCAAAGTCAAACCACAATTGCCGCAATTGCAACGCCACCCGGGCGTGGTGGAGTGGGCGTGATTCGCTTATCTGGACCTAAGGCCTATGAAATTGCTCAAAAGCTAACGCAAAAAAACTTGCCTGAAGCACGCATGGCTGGTTTCCGTAAGTTTTATGATGTAGATGGAAGCATCATGGATGAAGGGATAGTTTTGTGCTTTCCAAATCCGCACTCCTTTACTGGTGAAGATGTTGTCGAGTTACAAGGTCACGGCGGTCCAGTTATTCAAAATGCCTTGCTTGGTCGTTTATTTGAGCTTGGTGCAATTGCTGCAAAAGCTGGTGAATTCTCCATGCGAGCTTTTGAAAATGGCAAAATGGACTTGGTACAAGCTGAAGCGATTGCGGATTTGATTGATGCGACTTCGCAAGCTGCGGCTCGTTCGGCAGTCCGTTCTTTACAAGGCGCCTTTTCAACAAAAATTAATACAGTTTTAGAAAAACTGATCCATTTACGATTGCATGTAGAAGCTGCAATTGATTTTCCTGAAGAGGAAATTGATTTCTTAGCAGATGGTAAGATTTTAGCTTTACTGGAAGATGTTCAGCAGTCAGTACATGCAGTTCAAACATCTGCACGACAAGGACAACTTTTGCGTGAAGGTTTGCAAGTTGTGATTGCGGGTAAACCGAATGCGGGTAAATCAAGCTTGTTAAATGCACTTGCTGGTGTAGAACGAGCGATTGTGACCGATATTGCTGGTACTACTCGCGATGTTTTGCATGAAAAAATTAGCTTAAATGGCTTACCAATCACTTTAACAGACACTGCTGGCCTTCGTGAAACGGGAGATGTGGTCGAAAAAGAAGGGATTCGCAGAGCAATCAAGGAAATTGAACAAGCTGATTTATTGCTGTTGGTTTACGACTTAAATCAAGGTGATGACCCATTACAACTCGCTCAAGAATATTTTGCTGAACATATTGAGCCTCGGCGCTTAATGTTAATTGGTAATAAATGCGACTTAACCGGTCAATTAGCCGAAATCACTGATTTTCAGGGGTTCCGTCATATTACAGTTTCTGCAAAACAAGAGATGGGTGTACAAGGCCTCGTAGATGCGATTACAGCGCATGCAGGTTTTCACCCTGAGGAAGATACGTTTATTGCAAGAACACGCCATTTAGACGCAATGAAGCGCACACAGCTCTATCTTTCAGAAGCACGTGAGCAACTTGTTGTATTTAACGCTGGTGAGCTTGTTGCCGAGTCATTACGCCTTGCTCAAAATGCTTTAGGTGAAATTACAGGCGACTTTAGCGCTGACGACCTATTAGGCAAAATCTTTGGTTCTTTCTGTATTGGAAAATAATAAAAAAACTGGATGATGTAGAGTGCTATGTCATCCAGTAATTTCCTTAGCCGTATCTCTTTAAAACTTTTAAAAATTCCTCTAACTCATTTTGATCAACTTCTGCACCTTGAAGTACATGGTGGTGTAAGTGTTGTTCCATCAATTCACTCATTAAACCGTTTATTGCACCTTTGATCGCTGCAACTTGCTGCAAAATATCGATGCATGAGGATTCTGGTTGTTCTATCGCATTTTCGATGCTGTTGATTTGCCCTTTTAGTCGTTTTACACGATTAAGAATTTTTTTATCCTGACCAATGTGACTCATCTGTTTTCTCTTAATAATTCAATATACTGGTAGGGAGTATATTGGGTTTAAATGTTATGCACGGCTATAGTGTATCACGTCATGATCAAAATCAGATTGAGAAAGCTTTTAAAAGCTGTTTATGTTCCACGTGAAACATTGGATTAAGTAAGTGGGAGTTTGGTTATAACTCGTAATCAGCTCTGTTTTCAAAAGATGAACTGATTAAAATAATATTCTTTCCTCTCTATGAGTCGGTTTTATGCTTAAAAAATTAGGAATATTGGCATTATTTAGCTTAACTACAAGTTTGAGTTTCGCTAATGTGGATACTGTTAGGGAAAATATTAAAAAACAATATCCTAATTTGAAAATTAGCAATATTCAGAAAACTGAAATGCCCGGACTATATAGTGCTAATCTGGATCAACAAATCATTTACCTTGGTGAAGATGGTCAGCATATGTTGGTAGGTTCTATGATTCGCTTAAAAGATCAGAAGAATTTAACCAAAGACTTAGTTTTAGGGCAGAATTCAATTGATTGGAAACAATTGCCTTTAAAAGATGCTATTAAAACAGTTAAAGGTAATGGTCAGCATGTTTTAGCGGTATTTTCTGACCCAAACTGTCCTTACTGTAAAAAGCTCGAACCTGAGCTAGATAAGCTTAAAGACGTAACAATTTACACGTTTATCTATCCTTTAAAACCTCAGTCTATTGTCGTTTCCAGACAAGTTTGGTGTGCACCAAACCAATCATACTCTTGGAAAAAGCTAATTGAACAAGGTGTTAAACCAACGGTTGCGAGCTGCACAAACCCAATTGACCGAAACTTGGAGCTTGGAAGAAAATTAGGTTTTAATGCTACTCCTACTCTGATTTTTGCAAACGGTTTTAAATTAGTAGGTGCAAGGTCTGCTGAAGAAATTCAGGAAGTCTGGAAAGAGTTAGGTCTATAAAGATATTAAAAAAGCACCATAGGGTGCTTTTTTTATGAATGAACTAAAGTTTAGCTTTTTCGTGCAATCAAATTGTAAATAAACAAAATAATGACTGCACCAATTACGGAAGCGATAAAGCCCGCAGCTGAATTTTCTCCGTAAAAGCCAAGTAAGCGACCACCATAAGTGGCTAGAAGTGAACCTGCAATACCAATTAAAGTGGTAACGATAAAACCTGCTTTGTCATCACCTGGATGCAAAGCACGAGCGATTAAGCCAGCGAAGAAACCAACCACAATAGCAACAATAAGTGACCACATATTTGTTCTCCAGTTGTTTTTTTGATGAAGTTAATGATTTTGCTTCATATTCTATCGTGCGACAGAGCTGTCTATTTTGTCTGTAGCAGATTGCGACTTTTTGTGTCTTTTTTGTTCAAAGATAAAACCTTATATAAAAAAATAGCACCTTATGGTGCTATTTTTATGAAATTTATAGGCCAATTTCACCAATAAAAGGCAAATGGCGATATTTTTGATCGTAATCTAGGCCATAGCCCACAATAAACTTATCTTCAACTTCAAAACCCAAAAATTTAACTTCGAGATCAATTTCACGGCGAGACGGTTTGCTTACTAATGTGCACAATTGAATCGAATTTGGCTCGCGAGTTTGCAACATTTCCACAACTTTGCTTAAGGTGTTGCCTGAGTCGATGATGTCTTCAACCACTAGTACATCTTTACCGCGAATTTCACCGTCAAGATCTTTTAAGATTTTAACATCTCGGCTTGAAGTGGTACCACCGCCGTAGCTAGACACTGTCATAAAGTCGAGTTCGTGTGGTTTGGTAATGGTACGGCATAAGTCTGCCATAAAAATAACAGAACCACGAAGTAGACCAATCAGAACCAATTCTTTATCACTATTTGCATAGTGAGAATTGATTTGCTCGCCGAGCTCTTTGACTTTTGCTTGAATTTCTTCGGTTGAAATCATGATGCTCATTGCAACAGTCATGGCAGATTCCTACAAGATATAAAAGAAAAAATAAAAAAGGTGTTGACCTGCAACACCTCGAAAATTTGAGTTAATGGTAAAATTTTAAAGCAAAATGACGTTTCATGCACCCTTTGAAGGAGCTGAAATTTTATGATTTTGCTGAATATGTCGATCACACTTTAATACAAGAGCACATATTCCAAATAATAACAAAAACTTAACAATGCCTTTTTTACTGGGCTATTTCTTTTTGATAAGCACGTTTTCCATAAACATAAGTTGCCTCAATATTACGGTCATCACCTAAAGTGAATAATGCAAACAACGAATCTTCAACAGATTTGGATTTAGACTGACGAAGTTGCTGTAGTGCAGTTGGCTTAAGGTTAAGTACAACAAAGTCTGCTTCTTTACCGATGTTGAAATTGCCTAACTTATCCTGCAAATCAAGCGCTTTTGCTCCGCCTAGCGTGGCATGATAGAGCGCTTCATAAGCTGAAAGTTTATCACCCTGTAACTGTTGGACCTTATAAGCCTCGTTAACAGTTTGCAGTAAACTAAACGATGTACCCGCGCCTATGTCTGTCCCCAAACCTACTTTCACTTGTTTTTCCCAAGTTTTTTTCAATGGGAATAAACCACTTCCCAAGAACAGGTTTGAGGTTGGGCAAAATGCGATAGCCGACTGCGTATCATGCATACATTGCCATTCTTCATCTTCTAAGTGAACACAATGAGCAAACACGGAGCGTTTACCAGTTAGACCATAATGTTGATAAACATCTAAGTAGCCCGTTTGTTCAGGAAATAAAGATTTCACCCAAGCAATTTCATCTTTATTTTCACTTAAATGTGTATGTATATAAACATCTGGAAACTCTTGTTTTAACTGCCCTGCTCTTTCTAACTGTTCAGGTGTAGACGTTGGTGCAAAACGTGGTGTAATCGCATACAGAGCACGACCCTTACCATGCCATTTCTCAATGAGTGCTTTGGTGTCGCTGTAAGCCGTTTCTGGCGTATCACAAAGCGCTTCAGGAGCATTGCGGTCCATGAGTACCTTACCGGCAATTAAACGCATCTGAACGCGTTCTGCGGCTTCAAATAAGGCATCAACAGACTCGGGGTGAACTGTACAGAAAACGAGGGCTGTGGTTGTACCGTGTTTTAATAGCTCTTGAACAAAGAACTGGGCAATTTCACTTGCGTATGCTTTGTCTTGAAACTGGATTTCAGTGGGGAATGTATAGGTATTGAGCCAACTTAGAAGTTGTTCGCCGTAAGCTCCTACCATTTCAGTTTGCGGAAAATGAATATGGGTATCAATAAAGCCGGGTACAATCAATTGTTCTGGGTAATGTTGAACCTCAACTCCAGCAGGAAGATGCTGTTGAGCGTCTGCCCATGCACCAAACCATTTGATTTTTCCATGTTCACTAATCAATACACCATCTTCTAAATAACGCACTTGATTTGGAATATCAGTTGGCTTAGAGACGGTTTGCTGAATATCTAAAAAACGACCACGCACAACGGTGGTATTTGCGATCAATGACATGGAAAGCCTTTATATTTTCACTTTTTTCGATTGATTGTACCCCACTTAGCCAATATTTAAACGGTATAACGTTTACTTAGTCCCCATTCAGCCAAAATCCGTCGATAAGTCGTTGATGAACGGTCTGCTTCAAAATGTGCTTCCATCATTAAATCAAGTGGCAGGTCTTCCGGCTTTTGTGATTCGACCATGTCTTGGTCTTCAGCAAAAATTTGCGCATTGAATGCATATACTTTTTCTAGATCCCCTGTTTGGTCAAAGTTACGGGTGAGTGGAACAAATAAACGGGTTTTATTGCTAGAGATAGGACAGCAGGCATTTAAGATTTTTAAGACCCCATCTTCTGGGAAATCGACCGTAAGCACAGCTGAAAAAGGCGGATAGACATCAAAGGTACGCTTCCATAAAAAACCTTCTGGTTCGAGATGTTTTAGCTCATGTGGATAGTTACTGACATTGCTGATATAGACCGTTTTTAAGCCGTAGCTGGTACGTTCTGTGTGATATTTTGGTACGACAGGATTCTCTCGATTCGCAAAAGCATTGTGATGTACCCAAGCAAAATGAGCGACATCGATAAACCCTTCAAGTTGACGTCCGCTAGAACCGCCAATATCGACAAAAGGCGGTAAAATTGATTGATGCTCTGCATGGTCCCAAGTATCTAGTACAGGAATATTGGCTTGAGTAATATCACGACCATGAATACTGGTCCAAATCAGGCCATATCGTTCAACAACTGGAAATTTGGTAAGAGAAAAACGATCAGAAATTTTGGTTAACTCAGGTTGAGCTGGTATTTGGGTACATTTCCCTTCGGTGTTATAGCGCAGACCATGATAAGGACACACAATTTCTTCACCATCGACCCAACCTTTGGTTAATGGAACCCCACGATGTGGGCAAATGTCTCGAACCAGATGAATTTCACCACTTTCTGTCTTATACAAGGCCATATTGACGTCTAGTAATGTAACTCGTTGAGGTGCTGTGGAGACATCTTGAATACGCGCAACTGGATACCAGTGAGTAGATAAAATTTCCCAATCTTTTGCTTCAAAGCTGCTGTTACACGGCATTGCAAGTGGCGTTAAAGTTGGAATCGCATTCATGGCATCTCTCCTTAAAAAAATCAGGGCTCTTTCGAGCCCCTAAAATCTAGGCTTTTTTCTTTTTAGGAGATGCAAAGAGCTTGCCAATATTGATTTTTAATAAAGAAATTAAGAGTAAAATTATTAAAATACATAATTTTATGGAATTTTATTTTTGAATTTTTGTTCTAAATTAGATTTGAAAATGAAAGTTCATTATGCGTTTTATACTTAAAGTGCACTGATTGATTGCAAGAAAGACCCAATAAAAAAGCACTTTAAAAGTGCTTTTTTATGTAGATCCCTTGATAGGATGAATTAAGACTGCAATTGCTTTTTGTTGTGTCGTAAAGAGAGGTAAGCCGTGATTGCTAACACTATTACGATAAAGCTTAACGAGATCCAGATTGGCATGTGGAATACATCAAGCAACAACATTTTCGCGCCAATGAACAATAAGATGATGCCTAAACCGTATGGCAAGTAATGCAATTTAGATGCAGCGCCAGCAAGCAAGAAGAACATTGCGCGTAAGCCTAAAATTGCCATTAAGTTCGCTGTTAAAACAATAAACGGGTCGCTCGTTACCGCGAAAATAGCAGGAATAGAATCTACCGCGAAAATCACATCTGAAGCTTCAACCAAAATCAAAACTAGAAATAACGGCGTTACCCACAATAAACCATTTTGACGAACAAAGAATTTGTCACCATCAAGCTGTGGCGTAATACGCATGTGCTTACGTAGCCATTTTAAAATTTTGATGTCTTCGATATTGGTTTCTTCTTCTTGGCCCTTTAAGAACTTGAAGCCTGTATATACCAAGAACGCACCGAAAATATAAAGCACCCAAGAGAACTCTTGAACGAACCATGCACCAATGAAGATAAAAAGAGTACGCAGTACGATTGCGCCTAATACGCCGTAAAGCAAAATTTTACGTTGTAGTGCAGCTGGAATAGCAAATGCCGCAAAAATCATTAACCAGACGAAAACATTGTCAATTGCGAGGGACTTTTCAAGTAAGTAACCTGCGAAGTATTCCATGGTTTTTTGGTTTGCTAAGGTCACCCCAACTGTTTGTTGAAGATAAAGCCATAAACCACCACCAAATAAGGCTGCGACGCTTACCCATGCCACACTCCAGTAAGCAGCTTGCTTAATTGAGACATCTTGACCTTGTTTTTGCTTAAAGCCCAAGAAATCAACCAAAAGCATGACAATGACTATGCCAAAGAATGCTACGTACAGCCATAAATTGCCGATTGTTTCCATAAATCCTCCATACATCCGGCAATTGGGCATAAAAAAACCTCGACCAGTTGCCAGATGAATTAAACATCTGTATCAACATGATCAAGGTCTTGCCTACATCATGAATTTCACGATGCTCAGATACCGACTTTTTAATAAAAGTGTATTGACGATATCTGACACATAACATTGCTGTTATGTTTGGAGGAGGCTACTCCCCTTGTCAAACTAAATTCTTTATTGGATAAAACCTATCCAATTACACATAGAATGGCAGATTTTTTTGTATTACGCAACTGAACTTAATGTCGTAGTGGGAATACCAAAATTTCTACGAATTATTTAATCAAACCGCGGTCTAAAAGCGGTTTGCATATAATTTGGTAAAGGTGAATAAAGAATGCGGTCAAACTTGTACCGTAAGCATTCCAGAAGTAATAACCTGCCGTATTGACCAGAAGCGCGACAATAAAAGCCCCCAGCATGTCTAAAGGGAAATGCACACCTAAATAAATACGTGACCACGCTACCACAAATGACAAAAATAACAGAATGATGCCAATCATTTTGCGCTGAGCAAACAAATAAGACAGGGCTATGGTGCTGAAAATCAGCATATGATTACTTGGAAAAGATGCTGTTGGTGCATGTTCAATAAACGTGGTGCCCACACCCATCACAAATGGTCTTGGATGATGATAAAACAGAGAAATAACATAACCCACTAAAAGTGATATGCAGGTTAAAAAGACAGATTTAATGACCCTATTTTTTAAATCTTGATCGCCGTAGAACCATAAAAATGTAAGAATGAATAAAAGAATATAGAGGAGATCATTAGCAAAAAAGATAGCAAGGCGAATGATAAATTGACTCGCATCCTGAGCACCATTTATGACATGGAATAAGCTAAGGTTGAGTGTTTCTAAAGACATTCATATTCCAAACAAGAACAAAAAACGTGGGCTATGATAAAGAATTAAGCCTGTTGTCTTGATAAAGAATTGTCACAAAAATGAAATATAGTTTGTTTGTGACTAAAGATTAAACAGCAGGTCTAGATATTTTTTAATGCGTGATCTGGACGTTAATATTAAAGTGTTAACGTGTTGGCACTTTATTCGAGAACGTTATTTTATGACTACTCAAGAAAAACAGAAAAAATTAAGTTTGAGGCCTTTATCTCCAAGAGATCCTAAACAGCCGCATAGAGCAGCAACTCCCCTCGAATTATTGTTCGATTTAATTTTTGTGGTCGCGATTGCAACAGCAGGTCAGCAGTTACACCATGCGATTATTGAAAATCATATCTGGCATGCGCTGCCAAGCTACCTGATGGTATTTTTTGCGCTATGGTGGGCATGGATGAATTTTTCATGGTTCGCCTCAGCTTACGATAATGATGATGCATTGTATCGATGCCTTACCTTTGTACAAATTGTAGGTTCATTGGTGATGGCCGCAGGTATTCCTGATGTGTTCCGTAGTCAGGACTTCGACATCATTATTGTGGGCTATGTGATTATGCGCTTGGCTTTAGTCACCCAGTGGCTCCGAGCAGCAAAACATGATCCTGAACGGCGAGTTACGGCTTACCGCTATGCGATAGGTATAGTCTTGGTACAAATTGGTTGGCTTGTAGCTAACTTTGCTCATGTCCTTTCTATACCTTTATTTTTATGTCTAGCTGTGCTCGAGTTATTTGTTCCAATCTATGCTGAAAAACATTCGCCTACGCCGTGGCATCCTCATCATATTGTAGAGCGCTATGCCCTCCTCACCATTATTGTTTTAGGCGAATCAATCGTAGGTAGTTTTAATGCGATACGTGATGCGCTTGCCGCTCAATCTATCAATATTCCTGCCGTTTTCTTAATGATTGGTGGATTGATGCTCATGTTTGCAATGTGGTGGGCTTACTTTGATCGCAGTGAACAGCATCATCATTTTAAAGGTGTACGCCCATTTGTATGGGGTTATGGTCATTATTTTGTTTTTGTTAGTATTGCTGCGGTAGGTGCTGCGCTTGCCGCCGCCGTGGATGTCACGACCCATCATGCACATATCTCTGATTTATATATGGGTGTGATTGTTGCTGTGAGTGTGGTGCTTTATACCACTTGTATATGGATGTTATACGAGTTTGAATGTTTAGCTGGAATTTCTAAATGGTTTTATCCTATTACTGCACTCATTATTTTATGTATTCCATTTATTTGTAATAACGTGGGGTATAGCGTGTTTGCGATGGGTATTGTCTATACGTTACGTTTATTCATCTCGAATAAATTAATAGAAGATATAGAGCCAAAGCAGGTTTAAAAACCATTAAACTAAAAAAACGGGTTTCAAACTGAAACCCGTTTTTTTATTAAATCATCTAGAGAGAAAGTTAAGCAGCTTTTGCTTTTAATGCGCTTATAAGTTTTTGATGTAAGCCACCAAAGCCGCCATTAGACATAATCACAACAGCATCGCCCTCACCTGCTTCATTAACAATACGGTTAATAATTTCATCAAGTGAACGGCTGACTTGAGCGCGGTTTGAAGCAGCTTCAATCACTGGTTGTAAATCCCAGTCTAAACCTTCTGGCTGATACCAGATAACGTCATCTGCTAAGCGTGCTGAATGCGCCAAGCCATCTTTATGGCTACCCATACGCATTGTATTTGAACGCGGTTCAATAATAGCCCATAAACGGCGTTCGCCTAGGCGTTTACGTGCGCCATCCAAAGTCGTGTCAATCGCTGTTGGGTGGTGAGCAAAGTCATCATAAACCTCAATACCATTCACGGTACCGAGTAACTCCATACGGCGTTTCACACCGCCAAAGTTAGATAAAGCTTCACAAGCTGTTTCAAGTGCAACGCCCACATGTTGAGCGGCTGCAATGGTTGCCAAAGCATTCGCTACGCTATGTTGCCCTGTCATGCTCCATTTCACTTCACCAACGGCATTGCCATTTTCGAGTACTTTAAAATGGCTACCATCAATTGAAATTAATTCAGCAGATAAAGCAGCTTTTTCATTCGCTTCTAAACTTGTACGAATCACTGGCGTCCAGCAACCCATTTCAAGCACTTCATCAATATGAGTTTCAGTAATTGGCGCAATAATACGGCCTTCACTTGGAATGGTACGAACAAGATGATGGAATTGCTTTTGAATCGCTGCTAAGTCATCAAAAATATCGGCATGGTCAAATTCAAGGTTATTTAAAATCGCCGTTTTTGGATGATAATGAACAAACTTAGAACGTTTATCAAAGAAAGCTGAGTCATATTCATCAGCTTCAACGCAGAAGTATTTTCCACCGCCTAAACGAGCGCTTTCACTAAAACCAAGTGGAACACCACCAATTAAAAAGCCTGGATTTAAACCAGCCTGATCAAGTACCCAAGCTAGCATTGTGGTAGTCGTGGTTTTACCATGAGTACCCGCTACACCAAGTACATGTTTACCTTGTAAAACGTGATCTGCAAGGAACTGTGGACCAGAAATATATGGCAGGCCTTCGTTCAGCATGTATTCCACGGCATCAATACCACGTTTCATGGCGTTGCCGACAATAACCAAATCTGGATGAGGCTGTAAATGGCTACGGTCATAGCCTTGCATGAGTTCAATACCTGCGTTTTCTAACTGGGTAGACATTGGCGGGTAAACGTTTGAATCGGAACCTGTTACCTTATGTCCTAAATCACGAGCTAAAAGTGCTAAAGAGCCCATAAAAGTGCCACAAATACCCAAGATATGCAGATGCATTGCTCGCCTTCTCCACTGCTTTTGTACACAGTATAAATATGATTTACTGTGGTTTCATTATTGATAAATTTGCCAGCAACGATAGCAAGGCTCAACTGGAAAAGATAGTCAAAATTCGTTGTTGTTCTATGTGTTTGAGATGCCTATAAACGGACAGCTTTATTTTTTAGATTTAAGCTGAATTACAGTTTTATCTTTTATAATATTTTTGATCCATATTAATACTTAAATCATCGTAATGATGAAGGATGTGCCTTTGAGCCCAACGGTTTTAGCTTTTGTGCTATTAATTATTTCGAACTGTTTTATGACACTTGCATGGTATGGGCATCTTAAGTTTTTGCACCATGCCCCATTCTGGCAAGCGATTTTATTCGGTTGGATTATTGCCCTACTGGAATATAGTTTTATGATTCCAGCAACTCGAATCTTGAGTGATCAAAACTGGACCTTGGGTGAAATGAAAATTACCCAAGAAGTGGTTACGCTTATTGTATTTGTGCCATTTATGGTGTTGCTGTTTAAGCAGCCGTTTAAATTAGACTATGTTTGGGCCATGTTATGCCTGTTTGGCTGCGTCTATTTTGTATTTAGAAGCCAGTAATCAGCAATAGCTTGTATTGAATAACTGACTTTACAAGCTATTACTTTTCAAATACCTGATTATTTAGCAGAATATTTACACGCTTTTTTTAGAATTTTAGAAAATTGTTTATCTCTTGGCGTTGGGTCTTCATAGTCAAAAGCATAATTACTATCTAATGTAGTTGTACTCAAAGCGCCGTCCGGTTCAAAATTAGACATGGCAAAACCATAGGTCTGATCGTCACAGTAAATACGATATTCGGTAATTGAATATACATTTCCTACCTCAGTTGCACCAAGATAATAACCAGTCATCAGAACTGGCTCTCTCTCATCAGTAGCAGATTTTCCAGTGACAATAAATTTCTCTTGTACCTTACCAGTTAATGCTCCACTTTTGATTTCTCCGTTATAACCCTTTTCTTTATTTAAAGTTTTAATGGTTTTTTGAAATTCGCTGATATTTAAATTTACTAAGGCCGCGTAACTCGTTGTTGTGCAAAGTGTGAGTGTTAAGACTCCAAGAAATTTTTTCATTATTAAGCTCTTATGAATTTGATTAAGCGCGTTATATTAATAAAATTTGAGAATGTGTCACTGTTAAAGCATGACATTTTTTTATGAGATTAAAAATATTTACAGAGCTGGTGAGTTAAATTTTCGTGAGATGAAAAATCAGTCTATAATAATGGGCTTCCGAACTATTTAAAACTTGGCTCTCGTCGAGATTTATCTTCTTTTACTTTTGTCTTTGGAACATTAGCAATGAATGCGGCCGCAGCACAAGACGCTCAACCTCTCGTTGGAATTATTATGGGTTCTCAATCTGATTGGGCAACTCTCGAAAACACTGCCAATATGCTTAAACAGCTTGGTGTCCCATTTGAAGCGGAAGTGGTATCTGCTCACCGTACGCCAGACCGTTTATTTGAATATGCAGAAACTGCGCGTGATCGCGGTATTCAAGTGATTATTGCTGGTGCTGGTGGTGCTGCGCACTTACCAGGTATGTGTGCTGCAAAAACTGACTTACCTGTGTTGGGTGTACCAGTTAAATCATCAATTTTAAATGGCGTAGATTCATTGCTTTCAATCGTACAAATGCCAGCAGGTATCGCAGTCGGTACTTTGGCAATTGGTCCGGCTGGTGCGACTAATGCTGCGATTATGGCTGCTCAAATCTTAGGTTTAACTCGTCCTGAAATCGCAAAAAATGTTGCTGATTTCCGTGCTGCACAAACTGATAAAGTTGCAAGCAACAACATTCCGGGACAAGTTTAAGAGGCTGAAATGGATAAAACTATCGGTATTTTTGGTGGTGGACAACTGGGCCGTATGATGGCGCAAGCAGCTTTACCATTAAATATTCAATGTACTTTTTTTGAAGCAAATACAGATTGTCCCGCAGGTGTTTTAGGTCAAGTTTTTTCTAGCCAAGATGAACAAGGTTTAAAGCAGTTTATTGAAAGTGCTGATGTTTTCAGCCTTGAGTTTGAAAACACACCTGTTGCCGATGTAGATGTTTTAACTCAAACCAAAACATTGCACCCTCCCCGTATTGCTTTAGCAACTGCGCAAAATCGTTTATCAGAAAAAGCATTGTTTGATGAACTTGCGATTCCTGTTGCGCCGTATCGTGCTGTAGATAGCTTAGAAAGCTTGAAAAAAGCTGTTGCTGAACTTGGTTTGCCGATTGTACTTAAGACAGCAACTGGCGGATATGATGGCAAAGGTCAGTTTGTACTTCGTTCAGAAGACCAAATTGATACTGCTTGGTTTGAACTTGGCCCTGCAAAAAGCTTAGTTGCTGAAAGTTTTGTGAAATTTTCTCGCGAAGTGTCAATTATTGCAGTACGCGGCCAAAATGGTGAAGTAAAAACTTGGCCATTGGCTGAAAATCATCATCACAACGGTATTTTGTCGCACTCAATCGTGCCTGCACCGAACAGTGAAGCTCTACAACCAGTTGCTCAAGACTACATTACGCGTTTGTTGAATCATCTCAACTACGTTGGCGTGTTGACTCTAGAGCTATTCATGACAGAACAAGGCTTATGTGCAAATGAGATGGCACCACGTGTGCATAACTCAGGCCACTGGTCAATTGAAGGCGCCGTATGTTCGCAGTTTGAAAATCATGTTCGAGCTGTTGCAGGGTTACCATTAGGTTCAACAGACGTTGTTCGACCAACGGTTATGATCAATATTATTGGTCAGCATCCTAAAACTGAAGATGTTTTAGCACTACATGGCGCTCATCTGCACCTTTATAACAAATCAGAACGTGCTGGCCGTAAGTTGGGTCACATTACGTTAATGCCTGTGGATAGTAATGAATTGACGAATTTATGTCGTCAATTAGCGAAAATTTTGCCAGAACCACTCGCATTAACAGCTGATATGACTATTTAATTAAGTTAAAATTTCTAAAAAGCGATCTTCGGATCGCTTTTTTGTCTTTTAAATTTAAAAAATCTAATCTTGTTCTGTTGTGGATAACTTTTATTAAGCTTTTTGAATTTAAAAAATGAAACAAGGTGTTTTGGTGGTTTTGAATTTAAAATAAGTTATCCCCAGCACCCGAAGTTTGAATTTAAATCTAGTAGATCGGCTTATGTTTGTTTTGAATTTAAAAAGATGCATGTTATCTCGGTGGTGTTTTGAATTCAAAACTATATCTAACTTTTAAATTTAAAATATCTCTCTGAGTGGTGAAGGGGTTGTAACATATAAAGATGATGAAGAGCATAGCTAATATAGGGGTTGAGGCAGTTTAGAGCTGTGGTTTTATAAGTTATCCACAGATGGATTGGGCTTATATTTTTAAATTTAAAGAGGCATTTTGAATTTAAACTACAGGAGGGATTTTTGAATTTAAAAACCAATTAATCTTGTGTAAGAAGTTTTAAATTCAAAACTAGATGTAAAATTTGAATTTAAAACTCTGGAAATGAATTTAAAGAATTAATTATGAATTCAAATTTACGATTTCTCTCTGAAAATTTTGAGTCCATAATGGTATGGTAAAGACAAATTTAAATTTAAAAATTGAACTAGGATAATATGCGACGTTTTTCTTGTATTGTTGGGTCTATATTTTTGACAATGACTCAGGCTCAAGCAGAGCTGATAATTAATGGTTCTACTTCTACAATATCTAGTAATGCGACTGTTCCTGTAACGAATAGCAATACTTACACGCCTAATAATGATTTTCAGAGTTGTTTGGCAAATTTACGTTCGCAAGCGATTGCTGCAGGTGTTTCAGGTAGCACTTATGACCGCTATACACAAAATTTAACGCCAGACTACTCAGTAATTGATAAGTTAAATTATCAGCCAGAATTTTCGACACCGATTTGGGACTATTTATCTGGTCTTGTAGATGAAGAGCGTGTTGAGCTTGGTAAACAAAAATTAGCGCAATATCGAGATATTTTAAATCGTGCATCTCAAACTTATGGCGTACCGCCAGAAACAATTGTGGCGGTGTGGGGTGTTGAAAGTAATTTTGGGGATATTTCTGGAAAATATCCTTTATTGCAAGCACTTGGAACTTTAAGTTGTGAAGGGCGCCGACAAAGTTATTTCCGTACAGAATTTTTTGCCACTATGCGTATTTTACAACGTGGTGATTTAACCGAAGATCAGCTTAAAGGCTCATGGGCTGGCGCATTCGGTCATACACAGTTTATGCCATCAACTTATGAACGCTTAGCTGTTGATTTTGATGGTGATGGTCGTCGTGACTTAGTGTCTAGTACAGCAGATGCATTGGCATCAACAGCTAATTTCTTGAATAAAGCTGGTTGGCAAACGGGTATGCCATGGGGCTTTGAAGTCAAAATCCCAGCAGGTATGTCAATTGATGGAGAAGGGCGTCGCTCTAAAAAATCATTGAGTAGCTGGAATGCGCGTGGAGTAACCCAAATTGATGGTACACCTTTAATTCAAGGTGCGTTGTCTGATAATACGCCTGCTGGTTTAATGGCACCAGCAGGAGCAAATGGCCCAATCTTTTTAGTATTTAAAAACTTTGATGCTATTTATAGTTATAACGCAGCAGAAAGTTATGGACTTGCGATTGCACATTTATCTGATCGTTTGAAAGGTGGTAAACCATTCGTTGCTTCTTGGCCAACAGATGACCCTGGTACTTCACGAGCAGAACGTCGAGAAATTCAGCAGTTTTTGATTAATCGTGGTTATGATATTGGTGCTGTGGATGGCTTAATTGGTGATAAAACTCGCGTTGCTATCCGTCAGGAACAAACTCGTTTAGGTTTAAATCCAAATGGACGGGCAGGGCAACAGATTTTACGTGCATTTCGCCAAGAGCAAGCTCGAAAAATGATGCAGTAATAACGATACCAAATAAAAAGGTCTGCATATGCAGACCTTTTTATTTGGCAGTTAAACTATGAATTAATCTAGCTTTACAGCTTCCAAAATGTCCAAAATAACTGAAGTGACATCTTGGCTTAAATCACGATCATTGAAGATTTCATAACCAGTAATAGTGACATCAGTGTCACTTGGCAACTGCTTTTGTTCTTCTTCGATTAAATGCTCGATAGGGAGTAAGGTTTGCTTAACTTCAAGATGTAAAATATCTTTATATTCAATATTTTCATCTTCAAGCTCAATTTCTTGCTCGTTAAAGTAAGGCAACAAAATAGAATGAAGGTACGGTTTAAGTTCAATAATATCAAATAGTTCGATATCTCGAGTTTGTTCAATCGTACTAATGTGGTCATTTACTTCAATCAGGATATGATAATAACTCATCTTGATCTCCATTCTATTTTAGTCAGCTCTTACAACCACAATAACATGACTTTGACATGAATTTCGATGTATCTACTTATAAAATAGATACATCATTGATGTTTCATATCTAATTATTGAGGTAAAGCGTTTAGTAGATCACGATCAGCGTCAGTTAAAGCATTAGTTTTTTTATCACTGTCTTTGCGAACTGAGTACATTAAGGCACCCGGTTGATCGCTATGTTTCAAACCAAGCGCATGGCCTAACTCATGAGCAATCGTTAAACGTAAATCATCAATAGAGCTATATTCATAGATTGTGATTTGTTTACCGTTATAAATGCCTTTCTTAAATACATCAGCTTGTGCATTTTGCTTAAACTGATTTAAAGATTGATTGAACTTATCATTAATCTGGTTAAAGTGATTAACCTTTTTATTTAAGTCTGCAGCTTGTTGATTATAAGCAGCAATATCTTTCTTTAAAGCAACAGTCTGTTTCTGTAAATCTTTCTGAGTTTTACCAAGCGATTTTGCTGTGTATTCAGGTGCTAATTTACCTTGATTAAACTGCATCATTTGTTGATCAAAATTTTTCAACTTCTCATTTAAGATCTGTTTTTTGTTTTCAAGATCAGATTGAGTTTGACTTAAATTTTGCTTCAACTGCTTAATTTGCTGCTGTTCATCAATGATACGTTGTTGATCTTGTTTAAACTGAGCAGAAATTTTTTGACGCTGTTCTGAACGATTTTTGCTATCGTCATATACAAGACGAATTTCTAACTTTGCATTTGGGTCATAAGTAAAGTAATTTTTACCTGTTCCTTCTTTCCAAATATCAGCAGCTTGCTGAGTAATCTCAAGCAATTGATCTTGACTTAAACCAAAACGAGGATCAACTTCAGCAATTCTATATGTCAAATGTTGAGCATTTTTTTGCTGAACTTGAGTATTTGCAGAAGTAGCCAAGTGAGCATTGGCCTGAAAATTAGAAAAAGCAAAGGCTACGCCTAGTAACAAAGATGTTAAACGCATAATTGATGGGGGAGATTTAAAAAAAACGTATTATAAGAATATAAAGTGAAAAATCAATCAAAAAATGTACAATTTGAATAAATAAATGAGACTTTAGTCTCATTATTTTTTACCCTTTGAAAAAATCATTTATTAGTGAAACTTGATTAATTTATATTTTATTTAGTTTATTTAACTGGTTAGCTTTAATAGTTTTCACTATTTGATTTATAAAAGGAGCCTAATAAATTTAGATCGGAATCTGTTAATTTGAAGTTGTGAATATCTTGCTCTTTTAAACGAGGAAACATTAGAGACTTTGGGTCGGTTGTATGTTTTAGACCTAATGCATGTCCAAACTCATGAGCAAGGGTTAGGCGTAAATCATCGAATGAACTAAAACCATAAATCTGAATTTGATTATGACTGAATAAACCTTTATGGAAGGGTTGAATACTAGTTTTCTGCTCTAGTTTGAATTGTGTTTTTAAAGCGCTTAAGTCACTTTGCTCTCGATTTAGCTCTTTAATTTTTAAGTTAAGTGCTTGAATCTTAATATTTAGACTATTGGATTCATTTCGTAAATTTTCCGATTTTTGCTCTAGTTGTTTTTGCCATTCTTTTAAATTATTGGCACTAGAGTACTGCTGTTCTCCTTGATTAAAGCACGTTACCTCTTGTTGATATTGTTCAAACTCCGCTTTTAGATTGGCCTTTTTCTTGTTCAAATCAGTTGATAGTTGAGCAACCTCTTGTTTATTTGAAATAATTTCTTCATTTTTAATGCGCCAAGCTTCCTGCTTTTGCAAAAGTGCATCCAAATTGTTTTGCTGTTCATCTTTAACCAGTTGATGATCATCATAGATTAAGTTAATTGACAATTGAGCCTGTGAATCATAAATAAAATAGGTCTTCCCAGTTTCTTTTTGCCAGATTTCAGCAGCTTGCTGACTTACCTCGACTAATTGTTCTTTAGTGAGTTGAAATCGCGGATCAATAAAAGCAATTCGGTATTTTAAAGGCTGATGAGATGAATTAATTGGCAGATTGCTTTGAGCAAAAAGTCTTGTTTGTAAGCCCATACATAAGCATAAGCTCAATCCCCACCATAGAAATTTTTTCATGGCAAAATAAAAAATATAAATAAATCTTATTGTTAGCTACTTAATTTAATTCGTCAAAATGATAAAAATCTCAATAGATTAGGTGAGTTTTGTGATATTGGTCGAAAAATTAAAAAAGATGTTCTCAGACTTGGCAATAATCAAATAATTAATGTAGTAAATAACAGTGGTTTTTTTACAAAAAAATATTATTTAAAATTAAATATTTAGTTTTTATCATTGATCTTTCTGACAGAAATATTTGAATAATATCATTAAAACACTTATTGTTACTTTTTGTAAACAATAAAAAACTGCGCCTAAGCGCAGTTTTTTATTAAAGAAACAAATTATTTTTTGTCATCTTTAACTTCAGTGAAATCAGCATCTTTTTTAAATAAAGGTTGGTAGAGGCTAGGTACAACTAAAATGCCCCAAATTAGTGTAGAGAGAATATTGCCTAGCTCATAAAAAATAGCACTTAGACCAGACATTAATGTCCAATAGTAACTCGGTAATAAATAAATGAGTAAAATTGGGAAAAAAGTATAAATATATAGTTTCCTCGCCCATTCTTTGAATAGAAGCAAACCAATGAATATGATCAAAAAAATAATTGAAAGAAGACAAGTAATGGCTAATTCCCAGTTTTGGGGATCTATTGATAACGTCTCATTGATTGAGATAAACGTTTCATCATAGGCATCAAATGTTGCACTAAAAATGGCGAAGAGTAGAGAAAAAATAAGCATTAATCTAAATTTGGTTTTTGTGATAATTGGTTCGATTTTCATTTTTATAGCGTGATATTTTAATGTTTTAGATTATATATAATATTGTATCTGTATCAAATTGATATAGTCTGATTGACTAAAGTTGAATGTACATAATCCTAGCAATTACTTGTCAACAATGTATACAGCTGCAGTAGTTAAGATACTGAAATAAAATGATTACCGATAAATAAAATGTGAAGGAAGTTACACGCCGAAAATACTTACTTGAAGCATCTCATTCAGCATGGAGTACGATTTCATCATCTGAGGCAAAATTTAAAAATCCAATACTTGAGAATAACAGGATTTATCTTAAAAAAAACCGCGCTTTCGCGCGGTCTTTTTTTAAAGAGACAAATTATTTTTTGTCGTCTTTTACTTCTGTAAACTCAGCATCTACAACGCCATCATCAGCTTTTTGTTGACCAGCATCACCACCTTGGAATGCATTAGGATCAAAACCTTCAGCACCACCAGCTTGTTGCGCTTGTTCATAAGCACGTTGAGTGATCGGCATCAAGATGTTTTGTAAAGCTTCAGTTTTTGCTTTGATCGCTTCAACATCATTTTCTTTAGTTGCTGCTTCAAGTTCAGAAACCGCTGTGCTTACCGCTGTTTTTTCATCTTCAGTCACTTTGTCACCAAGATCTTTAACAGCTTTGTTCGAGCTTGAAATTAATGCATCAGCTTCGTTACGAGCTTTTGCAAGTTCTTCAAACTTACGATCTTCTTCAGCATTCGCTTCAGCATCTCTAATCATCGCTTCGATTTCAGCATCAGACAATCCTGAGTTTGCTTTAATCTGAATCGATTGCTCTTTACCAGTGCTCTTATCTTTCGCAGATACTTTCAATATACCGTCAGCGTTGATGTCAAACGATACTTCAATTTGCGGCACACCACGTGGAGCAGGTGGGATATCGCCTAATTGGAAGTTACCCAACAATTTGTTTTGTTGAGCCATTTTACGTTCACCTTGGTAAACCGAAATATCTACAGCTGGTTGGTTATCAGCAGCAGTAGAGAACACTTGTGATTTCTTCGCAGGAATCGTCGTGTTTTTCTCAATGATTGGTGTTAATACACCACCCATTGTTTCAATACCTAAAGTTAATGGTGTTACATCAAGAAGCAATACGTCATTCTTGTCACCAGACAATACAGCACCTTGAATTGCAGCACCGATTGCAACTGCTTCGTCAGGGTTCACGTCTTTACGTGGCTCTTTACCAAAGAATTCTTGTACTTTTTGTTGTACAAGTGGCATACGAGACTGACCACCAACCAAGATTACGTCAGAGATGTCAGAAGTCGAAAGACCAGCATCTTTAAGAGCAATACGGCAAGGTTCAATTGTACGAGCAACTAAGTCAGCAACTAAACCTTCAAGTTTTGCACGAGTTACGTTGATCACTAAGTGTTTAGGGCCAGTCGCATCAGCCGTGATGTATGGAAGGTTGATTTCAGTTGCATTAGATGAAGAAAGCTCGATTTTTGCTTTTTCAGCAGCTTCTTTCAAACGTTGTAACGCAAGTGGATCATTTTTCAAGTTCACACTTTGTTCTTTCTTGAATTCTTCAACCAAGTATTCAATTAATGCGTTATCAAAGTCTTCACCACCAAGGAAAGTATCACCGTTAGTTGATAACACTTCGATTTGTTGGTCGCCATCAAGGTCTGCGATTTCAATGATAGATACGTCAAAAGTACCACCACCTAGGTCGTAAACTGCAACTTTACGGTCGCCTTCTTTTTTGTCCATACCGAACGCAAGTGCAGCAGCAGTTGGTTCGTTAATGATACGTTTAACATCTAAACCAGCAATTTTACCTGCATCTTTAGTTGCTTGACGTTGAGCATCGTTAAAGTAAGCAGGAACAGTAATAACTGCTTCTGTAACTGTTTCACCTAAATAATCTTCTGCAGTTTTCTTCATCTTTTTCAAGATTTCAGCAGAGATTTGTTGAGGTGCTAGTTTTTTATCGTTTACTTCAACCCAAGCATCACCATTGTCTGCTTTGATGATTTTATACGGTACAAGACCAATGTCTTTTTGTACTGCTTGATCTTCATAACGACGACCAATTAAACGCTTGATCGCGAATAATGTATTTTTAGGGTTTGTTACTGCCTGACGCTTAGCGCTTTGACCAACTAAGATCTCGCCATCTTTATAAGCAATGATCGATGGAGTTGTACGTGCGCCTTCAGCGTTTTCGATTACTTTTACTTTATCGCCTTCAAGTACAGCAACACATGAGTTGGTAGTACCTAAGTCAATACCAATAATTTTTGCCATTTGGTGTGTTCCTCTAAAATTCTGTTGCAATGTTTTGCTTGTTATTCGATATGAGAGTCAATCGGTTTTTTTCAAGCATTTTTATGAAAAAAAATCAAAAAACTCTCAAATTCTTGTGCTTTTAGCAAAGCGATGCTTCGCTTTTGTTCGTTTTATTGACCAACCATAACCATAGCAGGGCGCAACAAACGACCATTTAAGGTATAGCCTTTTTGTAAAACGGTACCGATTTCATTGGCTTTGGCATTTGGATCAATACCAACAGCTTGATGTAAATCTGCGTTGAAACCATTTTGAGTATCAGCTTCTACAACGCCAAATTTCTCAAGAGTTGTTAATAGTGACTTCAAGGTTAGCTTAATACCTTCAAGTACTGGTGTTTCTTCACCACCGGCAGCCTGAATTGCACGTTCTAAATTGTCGACAGAGTCCAACAATTCTTTTGCAAATTTTTCAAGCACAGTTTCTTTATGCTTCTCAGACTCACGTTGAATACGCTCTACACTTTTTTGTGCTTCATAAACTGCATTTGCTGTACGAGCTTTTTCCAGCTTAAGATTTTCTTCTAGTTTAGTGATTTGCGCTTGTAAAGATTCAACGGTAACGTCGTTTGCTTGCTCTACACCTTCAGCTTGAGTTTGCTCGTTAGATTGCTCAGCTTGCTCATTTTGAATGTCTTGAGCTTGCTCATTTTGCTCATTAGCCATTGATGATCTCCGTTTAAATGGGTTTTTAAACATGTACAGTCCTTTTTGGCATCAGTATTTACTGTGTAAAACCTGAACTGCCATGCATATGCTGTAATTCATTAATAGGGATGAAGTATGGGCATTGCCTAAAAATTCAAGCGTACACGGCAATTTAAAGCTTTTAATTTTGCGGTTTTAAGTAAAAATCTAAATTTTCGATCATAAAAGCAATAAATTCTTGAGTAATTCGAGGTAAATGTTGTCTAGAGGCATACACGATCGACAAGCTTAGCTCAGGAGCCATAAAATTTTTAAATAAAGCGGTTAGGCGTTTTTCTTTTAAATCTTTTTCAACTAATAATGACGGTAACATAGCGACTCCCTGTGCATGTAAACACATATCGTAAAGCGCATTTACATCATTACTTTTAAAAGTCACATTCAAAGGATAGTTCTGAGGTTGTTGTTCATTATCAAACAGTGTCCAGTATTGGTGCTGACTATGATGAGCAATACATTCATGCTGAATCAGCTGACGAGGATGGAGCAGGGGACTGTGTTGTTTTAAATAATCTGGATGAGCACAGAAAACGGACTCGATCTGACAAACTGGTCGTGCAATTAAACCATCGGCTACCTTTTGGGTAATACGTAACGCTAAATCCACTTGTGCATCTATAAGATCCATAGTGTTTTCAGTCAAATAAACATCGAAATTAATATGCGGATGCTGACGTTTAAATTGGCGAATACATTCTGCTACTCCAAGTTCAAACAAAAATAAACCGCATGTAAAACGGATTGTACCGTTATGTTGCTCAGGCGCTGCGAGCTCTTGTAAAAGTTGTTGTTGTTGTAAAATATTTTCACAGTAGAGCAGAGCTTTCTCACCTGCGGGAGTGAGGGATATTTTTCGGGTATTTCTCTGAAAAAGTCGAGTTGAGAATGTATGTTCAAGGTGCTCAAGATAACGTGAAACCATGGCGCGAGAATAATTAAGATGTTCTGCGGCTTTGGTCAAATTGCCATGTTGTGCAATAGAAACAAAGACCTGAATCGCTTTTAAAGTATCCATATGTCTAGCTATTATTACAATATATGCAACAGTTTATCTTAAATTAGTGCGTTTATCTTACATAAATTGCAATTTAAAGTGTTCTTCATGAAACAGGAGAATACCTAATGAAATTATTTAAATTAACCGCTTCTGCGCTTACTACTGCAACGGCATTAACTATGGCTCAGTCAGCTTTTGCTCAAGACCTAAAAATCCAGAGTTTTCTGGCTAAACCCGAACATTTTGGCGTGACATCTACTTTAATTGAAGGCGATAAAGAAGTTCTATTGGTTAATGCGCAATTCTCAAAATCTGAAGCATTGCGCATTGCCGCAAATATTTTAGATAGCGGTAAGGCGTTAAAAACAATTTTTGTAAGCTATGGCGACCCAGACTATTACTTTGGTTTAGATGTATTTAAACAGTATTTCCCGAATGTACAGATTATTGCCACTCCAGAAACAGTAAAGCATATTCAAGATACTCAAGCGCTTAAAGTTAAATATTGGGGACCACAAATGGGTGCAAATGCACCTAGCCAAATTATTGTGCCTCAAGCTTATACAGCTAAAACTTTAAAACTTGAAAATGAATCAATCGAAATTAAAGGTAAAAAAGAACTTACCTATTTATGGGTACCGTCTGCAAAAGCAGTAGTGGGGGGAATCCCTGTGTCTTCAGGCATTCATTTATGGATGGCCGATACTCCTAAAACTAAAGATCGTGCGGAAGTTATTCAATCCTTAGAAAGTATCAAAGCCCTTCAGCCTAAAATTGTTGTGCCTGCGCATATGGTTGAGGGAGCTCCACAAGGTCTCGATGCGGTTAATTTCTCGATTAACTATTTAAATAGTTATGAAAAGGCAGCTAAAGCAACTAAAAACTCTGCTGAGTTGAGCAAAGTTATGCAAAAGCAATATCCAACTCTTCAAAGTGTTGATAGCTTAGAGTTAGGGGCTAAAGTTGTAAAAGGTGAAATGCAGTGGCCATAATTTAATGTTTAAGCCATATTCACTTTCAAAAAAAGTCGCGATCATTCGCGGCTTTTTTATGAGTAAACCACTTTTAAGGGTAAAAAAGCTCTGTAACAGTCTACGTACCTTATATAGCGTTTCTATAAATGGAAAAATTTTAAATATAAGGGCTCAGCAGAATAAAAAGAAAAAATTGATAAAATTAAACAAACGTTTATCTATGGTTTAATTTATAAAATAGATTGGTCAGATTAAAAAATTGAATTTAATAAAAAATTGCAGAATTTGTACTTCTATTACTAGAAAAGACAACCAATGATACGCACGCCAGAAAAAAAAATTGTGAATTATAGGCAGCGCGAAGATGAACTTTGCATTTAAACGTTTGTCGTAATGAAAGGAAAGTGATTATGAAAAAATTAGGTCTTATCTCTGTAGTGCTTGCTGGTGTCGCTTTTACAGCTGTTGGTTGTGCATCTGAAGCCGGTTTAAACGCATCAGGTTCTGCTCAAACAAGTGCTAGCCCATCTGGGGTACAAGCAGGTGCTGGTATTGATGCAGGTGTTTCTGGTCAAGCACAACCAGGTCAAGTAGATGCTGGTGCTTCTGGTTCAGTTTCAGGCTCTGCAACTGCTCAGTAATTTGCTGCTAAAAATAAGAGATATGAGTTTATAGAACATATATGTTCAAGATGCCAATACATATATGAAATGAGCTGCTACTCATTTTTCTATAGATTAGAGAGAATTTATATTCCTCAAAAAAGCCCCAAAAGACTTATTTCTTTGGGGCTTTTTATATAGTAGTAAGTTTAGTCATCATGACGATAATCTCGGCGATCATGATCTCGATCTTCTACCCGTTTTTTATCCCAGTCACGGTGTCTTTTATCCCATTCACGACGATCTTTTTCTTGTTCACGAATATCTTTACGTTGTTGTTCGTATACTCGTTGACGCTCTTCCCAACGCTTCCGTTCCCAATCATTATATCGACGTTGATCATCACGATCATAGCGGCGATCATGGTCATGATAAACGTATCCGCCACCACGATAATAAGGATCATCTGGGTAAGCAACACAGCCTACAGTTAAAAGACTGGTTGCTAACATAGTAACAACTAGTTTTGCTGACATAGCGGTACCTCTTTTTGTCTGTTAACAATAATTGGCAAAAAAGTCCTGTTTTAATCGACAGATTTGTTAATGACATTTGCTATAAATCAGATTAGCGTAGATTGGTTTTTACCTTTGTATCTTGATTGCATGAGTTGTATGCGAATATAGTCAAACAACAAAGAATTCTGTAGAAAATATGAAGGATAAGAGGGATTCAAGGAGACAGGCATGACAGCATTTAATCAAAAAATTCAAACATTGCTAGATAAAGGGCAAGGCCCTGCTGCTCGAGCACTCGATAGGTTGCCTCGACTAGCCCAAGAGTCTCTTGCGAAAATTTTAGGATATTCTTATCAGTATCCAGATCTCGATTCATTTACTAAATGCATGATGGCTGTGCAAATTAAACAGGGGAAAGAGGGCTTTATTGGCTCTGACCCCATTCAATCAAGAAGAATGTTTGATGCACAAATGCAGGCTATACGCCAAAAACCAACTTATATTAATTCAGTAGAGGATATTCGCCTACCACTACAAAGCGGGACAATCTTTGCCAGACATTATCATCCTGCTCCTAACAAGAAATTGCCATTAATCGTGTTTTATCACGGAGGTGGTTTTGTCGTAGGTGGTTTAGATACCCATGATGAGGTTTGTCGTTTATTAGCTAAATATGCAAAAGTACAGGTACTCAGTATCGACTATCCTCTTGCTCCAGAAGTTTCACCACAACATTTAATTCAGTCATGTGAAGATGCATTAGCATGGGTTTATCAAAACCGCAGACAATTAAAAATTTTAAAAAATAGAATAGCGGTCGCAGGGGACAGTGCTGGTGGAAATATTAGTACTGTTGTAGCGCAAAGATCAGTAAATAAAGCTTATGCTCCGCAAGCACAATTACTTATTTATCCAACAGTGGATTTCAAAAGCAGACATCCTTCTTTTTATGCTTATAACGAAGGGTTGGTTTTAACAAATACCGATATTGATTACGTCACACAATATTATGCAACTCAGCATAATGTAGAACTTGACGATCCAATTATTTCACCTACCTATGGCAATCTAAAGAAAAATCCACCAGCTTTTGTGATTACAGCTGGACATGATGTCTTACATGACGAAGCAAAAATATATAGTCATAAGTTAAGACAAAATGGCGTGAAAATGCATTACGAAGAATTTCCAGAACAGACTCATGGTTTTATTAATCTGACACCAATTTCTAGAAAAGCGAAACGCTATACTATCGAAATTAGTAAAAACTTTAGAAAATTCTGGGATAAAAATAGTTAAACAAACACAATAATCCATGTTTCACGTGGAACATGGATTACTTAGAAAATAGAATTAAAATTCTTAATAAATACTCACTAGAATTCTTTGCTGTAGACGATTAGATTTAATGATTATCTTTTTATAAATTTTATTGTAGGAAAATATGAAAAAGCTATTGATGTTGTTTTGTCTAGGTCTAAGTAGTCACTCAGTATGGGCTAATAGCTTAGTTGAGATGCAAACAAATTTAGGCAACATCGAAATAGAGTTATATGATGACAAAGCACCGATTAGTGTGAATAACTTTAAAAGCTATATAAAGTCTGGTTTCTATAAAGAGACAATCTTTCATCGTGTGATTCCAGGTTTCATGGCACAAGGTGGTGGCATGACTGCAAATATGCAGGAAAAGACAACACGAGCGCCTATTAAGAATGAAGCAGGAAATGGTATTGCAAATACGCGTGGTACTTTAGCCATGGCTCGTACATCAGATCCAGATTCAGCTACTAGCCAGTTTTTTATAAATGTTGCAGATAATAAATTTCTTAACCGTTCACCGGGAAATCCTGGGTATGCCGTTTTTGGTAAAGTGATAAAAGGAATGGATGTAGTTGATCGTATTGTTCAGGTTCCTACATCAAACTATGGCATGCATCAAAACGTGCCAAAACAGCCTATAAAAATTGTAGATATAAAGATCAAAACATCGAAAAAAATAAATTAATGATATAAATCAAATATTTAATAATTTTATAAACTTTATTTGAGTGAAAAAGAACCGGTCGAGCACTGATATTTATAAAAGTGCTTGCGTACCGGTTTTTTTTCCCTATAATGCACTCATCCCGACGCGATACACGAGAATATCTTAGCTTACAGGGTTGAGATAAAAGCTTAGTATTGTGTCGATTCTGTCTCTGACGAAGAGCAGAAAAATCATTAAGAGAATTGAAGAACAACTTGTGTGGATTTTTACTGATTGATTAATCGAAATAATTTTCATTGATTGATTGGTTTAAATTACTCGAAGTTTATTTGAGCGAAATTTAAGTCAGTAATTGATGAGCCAGAATTGGTACCTTGTCTTTAAATAAGGTACAAAATGATTTTAACTGAAGAGTTTGATCATGGCTCAGATTGAACGCTGGCGGCAGGCTTAACACATGCAAGTCGAGCGGAGAGAGGTAGCTTGCTACTGATCTTAGCGGCGGACGGGTGAGTAATGCTTAGGAATCTGCCTATTAGTGGGGGACAACATCTCGAAAGGGATGCTAATACCGCATACGTCCTACGGGAGAAAGCAGGGGATCTTCGGACCTTGCGCTAATAGATGAGCCTAAGTCGGATTAGCTAGTTGGTGGGGTAAAGGCCTACCAAGGCGACGATCTGTAGCGGGTCTGAGAGGATGATCCGCCACACTGGGACTGAGACACGGCCCAGACTCCTACGGGAGGCAGCAGTGGGGAATATTGGACAATGGGGGGAACCCTGATCCAGCCATGCCGCGTGTGTGAAGAAGGCCTTATGGTTGTAAAGCACTTTAAGCGAGGAGGAGGCTACTTTGGTTAATACCTAGAGATAGTGGACGTTACTCGCAGAATAAGCACCGGCTAACTCTGTGCCAGCAGCCGCGGTAATACAGAGGGTGCAAGCGTTAATCGGATTTACTGGGCGTAAAGCGCGCGTAGGCGGCTAATTAAGTCAAATGTGAAATCCCCGAGCTTAACTTGGGAATTGCATTCGATACTGGTTAGCTAGAGTGTGGGAGAGGATGGTAGAATTCCAGGTGTAGCGGTGAAATGCGTAGAGATCTGGAGGAATACCGATGGCGAAGGCAGCCATCTGGCCTAACACTGACGCTGAGGTGCGAAAGCATGGGGAGCAAACAGGATTAGATACCCTGGTAGTCCATGCCGTAAACGATGTCTACTAGCCGTTGGGGCCTTTGAGGCTTTAGTGGCGCAGCTAACGCGATAAGTAGACCGCCTGGGGAGTACGGTCGCAAGACTAAAACTCAAATGAATTGACGTACGCACAAGCGGTGGAGCATGTGGTTTAATTCGATGCAACGCGAAGAACCTTACCTGGCCTTGACATAGTAAGAACTTTCCAGAGATGGATTGGTGCCTTCGGGAACTTACATACAGGTGCTGCATGGCTGTCGTCAGCTCGTGTCGTGAGATGTTGGGTTAAGTCCCGCAACGAGCGCAACCCTTTTCCTTATTTGCCAGCGAGTAATGTCGGGAACTTTAAGGATACTGCCAGTGACAAACTGGAGGAAGGCGGGGACGACGTCAAGTCATCATGGCCCTTACGGCCAGGGCTACACACGTGCTACAATGGTCGGTACAAAGGGTTGCTACACAGCGATGTGATGCTAATCTCAAAAAGCCGATCGTAGTCCGGATTGGAGTCTGCAACTCGACTCCATGAAGTCGGAATCGCTAGTAATCGCGGATCAGAATGCCGCGGTGAATACGTTCCCGGGCCTTGTACACACCGCCCGTCACACCATGGGAGTTTGTTGCACCAGAAGTAGCTAGCCTAACTGCAAAGAGGGCGGTTACCACGGTGTGGCCGATGACTGGGGTGAAGTCGTAACAAGGTAGCCGTAGGGGAACCTGCGGCTGGATCACCTCCTTAACGAAAGATTGACGATTGGTAAGAATCCACAACAAGTTGTTCTTCATAGATGTATCTGAGGGTCTGTAGCTCAGTTGGTTAGAGCACACGCTTGATAAGCGTGGGGTCACAAGTTCAAGTCTTGTCAGACCCACCATGACTTTGACTGGTTGAAGTTATAGATAAAAGATACATAACTGATGATGTAAGCTGGGGACTTAGCTTAGTTGGTAGAGCGCCTGCTTTGCACGCAGGAGGTCAGGAGTTCGACTCTCCTAGTCTCCACCAGAACTTAAGATAAGTTCGGATTACAGAAATTAGTAAATAGAGATTTCGGTCTTGGTTTATTAACTTCTGTGATTTAAGTATCACGGTATTAAGCATGACCTGACGAAGGCGTGTTTATTCATTAACAGATTGGCAAAATTGAGTCTGAAATAAATTGTTCACTCAAGAGTTTAGATTAAGCAATTAATCTGAATGAATTGAGAACTAGCAAATTAACTGAATCAAGCGTTTTGGTATATGAATTTAGATTGAAGCTGTACAGTGTTTAAGTACACAGACAACAGATAGTGGCGATGAAGAATCGCACGGACAACACTCACTTGTAGGTGTTGACGACTGTTTGGGGTTGTATAGTCAAGTAATTAAGTGCATGTGGTGGATGCCTTGGCAGTCAGAGGCGATGAAAGACGTGATAGCCTGCGAAAAGCTCCGGGGAGGCGGCAAATATCCTGTGATCCGGAGATTTCTGAATGGGGGAACCCACCTACTTTAAGGTAGGTATTGCAACATGAATACATAGTGTTGCAAGGCGAACGAGGGGAAGTGAAACATCTCAGTACCCTTAGGAAAAGAAATCAATTGAGATTCCCTCAGTAGCGGCGAGCGAACGGGGATCAGCCCATTAAGTTATGTGTGTTTTAGTGGAACGCTCTGGGAAGTGCGAACGTAGAGGGTGATATTCCCGTACACGAAAGGGCACACATAATGATGACGAGTAGGGCGAGGCACGTGAAACCTTGTCTGAATATGGGGGGACCATCCTCCAAGGCTAAATACTCCTGACTGACCGATAGTGAACCAGTACCGTGAGGGAAAGGCGAAAAGAACCCCTGTGAGGGGAGTGAAATAGATCCTGAAACCGCATGCATACAAGCAGTGGGAGCCGACTTGTTCGGTGACTGCGTACCTTTGTATAATGGGTCAGCGACTTATATTCAGTAGCGAGGTTAACCGTATAGGGGAGCCGTAGAGAAATCGAGTCTTAATAGGGCGTTTAGTTGCTGGGTATAGACCCGAAACCAGGCGATCTATCCATGAGCAGGTTGAAGGTTGGGTAACACTAACTGGAGGACCGAACCCACTGTCGTTGAAAAGCCAGGGGATGACTTGTGGATAGGGGTGAAAGGCTAATCAAGCCTGGTGATAGCTGGTTCTCCCCGAAAGCTATTTAGGTAGCGCCTCGGACGAATACCATAGGGGGTAGAGCACTGTTTCGGCTAGGGGGTCATCCCGACTTACCAAACCGATGCAAACTCCGAATACCTATGAGTACTATCCGGGAGACAGACTGCGGGTGCTAACGTCCGTAGTCAAGAGGAAAACAATCCAGACCGCCAGCTAAGGCCCCAAAATCATAGTTAAGTGGGAAACGATGTGGGAAGGCATAGACAGCTAGGAGGTTGGCTTAGAAGCAGCCACCCTTTAAAGAAAGCGTAATAGCTCACTAGTCGAGTCGGCCTGCGCGGAAGATGTAACGGGGCTAAAACTATGTGCCGAAGCTGCGGATTTGACATTAGTCAAGTGGTAGGGGAGCGTTCTGTAAGCCGATGAAGGTGTATTGAGAAGTATGCTGGAGGTATCAGAAGTGCGAATGCTGACGTGAGTAACGACAAAACGGGTGAAAAACCCGTTCGCCGAAAGACCAAGGGTTCCAGTCCAACGTTAATCGGGGCTGGGTGAGTCGACCCCTAAGGCGAGGCCGAAAGGCGTAGTCGATGGGAAATTGGTTAATATTCCAATACTTCTGTGTAATGCGATGAGAGGACGGAGAAGGTTAAGTCAGCCTGGCGTTGGTTGTCCAGGTGGAAGGATGTAGGTATGTATCTTAGGCAAATCCGGGGTACTCTATACTGAGATCCGATAGCAAGCTGTACTTGTACAGTGAAGTGGCTGATACCATGCTTCCAGGAAAAGTCTCTAAGCTTCAGTTACACAGGAATCGTACCCGAAACCGACACAGGTGGTCAGGTCGAGTAGACCAAGGCGCTTGAGAGAACTCTGCTGAAGGAACTAGGCAAAATGGTACCGTAACTTCGGGAGAAGGTACGCTGTTGTTGGTGATGGAACTTGCTTCCTGAGCTGATGACAGCCGCAGAAACCAGGCCGCTGCAACTGTTTATTAAAAACATAGCACTCTGCAAACACGAAAGTGGACGTATAGGGTGTGATGCCTGCCCGGTGCTGGAAGGTTAATTGATGGGGTTAGCGTAAGCGAAGCTCTTGATCGAAGCCCCAGTAAACGGCGGCCGTAACTATAACGGTCCTAAGGTAGCGAAATTCCTTGTCGGGTAAGTTCCGACCTGCACGAATGGCATAATGATGGCGGCGCTGTCTCCAGCAGAGGCTCAGTGAAATCGAAATCGCTGTGAAGATGCAGTGTACCCGCGGCTAGACGGAAAGACCCCGTGAACCTTTACTGCAGCTTGACACTGAACTTTGACCTTACTTGTGTAGGATAGGTGGGAGGCTTTGAAGTTGGAACGCTAGTTCCAATGGAGCCGTCCTTGAAATACCACCCTGGTAATGTTGAGGTTCTAACTCTGTCCCGTTATCCGGGACGAGGACCGTGTCTGGTGGGTAGTTTGACTGGGGCGGTCTCCTCCTAAAGAGTAACGGAGGAGTACGAAGGTGCGCTCAGCGTGGTCGGAAATCACGCGTAGAGTATAAAGGCAAAAGCGCGCTTAACTGCGAGACCCACAAGTCGAGCAGGTACGAAAGTAGGTCTTAGTGATCCGGTGGTTCTGTATGGAAGGGCCATCGCTCAACGGATAAAAGGTACTCTGGGGATAACAGGCTGATACCGCCCAAGAGTTCATATCGACGGCGGTGTTTGGCACCTCGATGTCGGCTCATCTCATCCTGGGGCTGAAGCAGGTCCCAAGGGTATGGCTGTTCGCCATTTAAAGAGGTACGCGAGCTGGGTTTAGAACGTCGTGAGACAGTTCGGTCCCTATCTACCGTGGGCGCTGGAAATTTGAGAGGATCTGCTCCTAGTACGAGAGGACCAGAGTGGACGAACCTCTGGTGTACCGGTTGTGACGCCAGTCGCATCGCCGGGTAGCTATGTTCGGAAGGGATAACCGCTGAAAGCATCTAAGCGGGAAGCCTACCTCAAGATAAGATTTCCCTAGGAATTTATTCCTCTAAAGAGCCGTTCGAGACTAGGACGTTGATAGGTTGGATGTGGAAGCATAGTGATATGTGAAGCTGACCAATACTAATTGCTCGTGAGGCTTGACTATACAACACCCAAGCAGTTGTATATAAAGCATCAATCGATTCATAAATCTACAAAGAAACTTGATTTAGTTATTCCACTAGATAAAATGAACAAGTCAGATTCAATCAGCCCAATCTGTAAAGATTTGGAAAACGCTTCGGCAAATAATAAGACCAAAGCAAGTATCCATAAACAGTTGTGCTGGCGACCATAGCAAGAGTGAACCACCTGATCCCTTCCCGAACTCAGAAGTGAAACCTCTTAGCGCTGATGGTAGTGTGGGGTTACCCATGTGAGAGTAAGTCATCGCCAGCTCATTATTCAAACACCCCGGTCTCGAAAGAAACTGGGGTGTTTCTTATTGCGCGGAATTTAATTTTTAATAAAAGATAGGTCCAGAATTAGATTTGTATTCTCGCTATATTCTATGAATATAATTATGAACTCTATTATTTTTGAGTACGTCCATGAAAATCAATTCTTTCTCTCCAATACCTGAAGATGATGAAGAGCTATCTTTGCCTGCATTGATTTATTGGGCATCTCTAGGTGATATCGATCAAGTAAAAGAATTACTAATAGAGGGAGAAGATCCTAATCAGATAGATGATGAGGGATATAGTGCTCTACAGGCAGCTGCTGAAAATGATCATTTAGAGATAGTTCAACTCTTAATTGAAAAAGGTGCCCATGTCGCTTACAAAAGTGAATACACAGCATTAGAGCTTGCAGAAATGGCAGGTAATATAGATGTAGTGAATTATTTAAAAAATTTATAAAATTAAAGGCCTCTTTTGTTTAGAAAAGAGGCCTTTTGTTCAATTAAGACAAATGATATTTCTGTAGTTTCTCAACAATGGATTGAAGACCTTTTACTTCAAATTCATTGGCTTCAAATTTTTCATCTTTATTGCGTTTAAAGATATCTCGTATTTCTATTACAGCATTTGGGTCAACAATACTTAAACTTGAGGTGACTTGGCGTATTTGGCTAATAGAGCGAGAGCCATTTGTTGAGCCATAGCCAATAAATGCGGCTGGTTTACCGCTCCATTCTTTACCTACATAGTCGAGTGCATTTTTTAAAGCTGGGCTGTAACCGTGGTTGTATTCTGGGCTAATAAAGATAAAAGCATCTGCTTGAGCGATTTTGTTTGCCCATTCTTGTTGTTTAGGTTGATCATAAATTCCGGTAGCGGGTGGGTGAGAGCCTGAAAACAGAGGTAAATCCCATTCTTTTAAATCGACTACTTCGGTTTGGAAATCTTTTAGACCCAATGTTGGAATTGTTGATTCTACCCAATTGGCAATTTTAATTGCTGTACGTCCTTCACGAACACTTCCCACGACAATATAGACCAGCATATATTTTTCCTAAGGATTTTTATCTTTATAACTTAATTCATTACATAGGACGTGAGAATATAGAATTTGTAAGGATTATTATGTCATGCATAAAGATTAAATAATAAAAAAGCCCTCAATCGAGGGCTTTTTTTACATCAACTTAATGCCTTGCTGGCCAGCTGGAGTTACTTTGAATATCTCTACTTCAAAAGTAATATTTTTGCCAGCTAAAGGATGGTTGAAATCAATTTCAGTAATATCATCATTCACTGACTTCACGACACCAAATAAAGTTGCTTTTGCTTTATCTTCAAATTCGATCATGTGACCAGGAATAGGTCGTTGTTCGAATTTAACCGTATCAAAAGTTTGTATATTTTCCGGATTCCAAGGACCAAAAGCATCTTCTGGTGGAAGGTGTACTGTACGTCGGTCACCTGCACGTAAGCCGAATAAGGCTTTCTCAAAACCTGGTAACAAGTTACCGTCACCAATAGTCAAGCTAACAGGTTCTTCACGGCTACGTGTATTGTCAATTTCTACGCCATTTTCAAGAGCAACAGAAAAGTGTAGGTCAACTTTAGAACCGTCAGTAATACGAATTTCTTCATTAGGTTGAATAATTTCGGTCATATTATGCATCCGAATTTTTAGGTCTTTGCTTCTCAAGGAAGAATGTATCGATGAGTAGCAAAATGGTACCTAGAGTAATGGCACTGTCCGCAATATTAAAAGCTGGAAAGTGATGATTTTGGTAATAAACATGAATGAAATCGACCACATAACCTAAAGTAATACGGTCAATTAAATTACCAAGTGCTCCACCTAAAATTAAAGCGATAGCTACAGGTAGCACCACCATTTTTTTAGGCATACGCAGCAACCAAAATACAAAAAGTATTGAAACTAAGCCTGCCAAAGATGTGAAGAAATAGCGTTGCCATCCCCCCGCATCAGATAAAAAGCTAAAAGCTGCACCATAGTTATGTAATAGTGTCCAGTTTAAAAATGGAAGCACAGGTACAGGATCTGCATAGTTCAAATGTGTACTTGCAATCCATTTTGTCCATTGATCCAACACAATGGCAAGGACAGAAAGACCAAGCCAAATGAGGTTGTGCGGATAAAACTGGAATAAGCCTTTTTTAGCTTGTGAATTAGGCATATTTTCTCACTTCGCCACGACCAGTGACGTTCACAATACAACGACCACATAAACCAGGATGATCGGCGTGTGTATTTACATCAGGAAGGACGTGCCAGCAACGTGCACATTTTTCACCTTCAGCTGCAGATACTTGTACACGTAAGCCTTCCATTTCAGTTGCTTCACCTTGTTCAGCAAATGGATGTACTACTACTTGCGAAGTAATAAGAACAAAACGGAGTTCATCAGCCAGTTGGTTTAAAACTGTTTGTAATGATTCATTTGCCCAAAGTTCAACTTTGGCTGAAAGATTACTACCGACAAGTTTAGCGTTACGAGCTGCTTCAATCTGTTTATTTACTGCAGATTTTACGCTAATCAATGTTTGCCAATCTGCTTCAGAAAGTAAGTTTGCTTTTGATGAAACAGGTAGGTCATACCATTCAGCTGTAAATACATACTTCTCAGTTTGTTCTGGAATAAGTGGCCACGCTTCTTGAGCTGTGAAGCTTAGAATCGGGCTCATCCAACGAACAAATGCTTGTACGATATGATAAAGCGCTGTTTGTGCAGAACGACGTGCTTGTGAGTTAGCCTTAGTGGTGTATTGACGGTCTTTGATGATGTCTAGATAGAAACCACCTAAGTCATTAATACAGAAGCTTGTTAACGCACTACACACGACATGGAAGTTCATTTCTTCATAAGCAGTGATAATAGTTTGTTGTACTTCATTCGCACGTTGCAAGATGTATTGATCAAGAGCGATAAGGTCATCTACTGCTAAAGCATCTGTACTTGGTTTGAAACCATTTAAGTTTGCAAGCAAGAAGCGTAGCGTATTACGAATACGACGGTAGCTATCACTTACACGGCTAAAGATTTCTTTTGATGCTGCGATTTCATAGCGATAGTCGCTAGACGCGACATATAAACGTAAACCGTCAGCACCAAGTTGTTTGATAATTTCTTCAAGCGGAATATAGTTGCCTAAAGATTTCGACAATTTACGGCCATTTTCATCCACTGTGAAACCATGTGTTAACAAGGCTTTGTATGGCGCGCGATTATGAATTGCCATAGACGTTAATAAAGAAGATTGGAACCAGCCACGGTGTTGGTCTGAACCTTCTAAATATAAGTCAGCAGGGCTTTCTAATTCTTCACGCTGCTCAAGTACCGCATAATGTGTTGTACCAGAGTCAAACCATACATCTAGTGTATCGCGAACCGCATTGTACTGTTCAGCATCTTCACCAATGAAGTCTTTTGCATCACGGTTAAACCATGCATCGATACCTTCTTGTTCGATAAGTTTTGCAACTTCTTCGATGAGTTCTGGCGTACGAGGGTGCAATTCATTCGTATCTTTATGAACGAAGAAAGGAATTGGCACACCCCAAGTACGTTGACGTGAGATACACCAGTCTGGACGACCTTCAATCATTGATTCAATACGGTTTTTACCCCAGTTCGGTACAAACTCGATATCGTTTTCAATGGCGTTAAGCGCACCTTCACGTAAACCTTTTTGATCCATGCTGATAAACCATTGTGGTGTAGCACGGAAAATAATCGGAGTTTTATGACGCCAGCAGTGTGGGTAGCTGTGTTTAATTGGTTGATGAGCCCATAAGCGGCCTACAGCACCTAAAGCTTCAATAATCTTTGGATTGGCTTTATAGATGTGCTCACCAGCAAAGATTGGTGCGGTTGGTAAGTAAACACCGTTACCACCCACTGGGTTTTCAACTTTAAGGTTGTATTGAAGACCTACTTTATAGTCGTCTGCACCGTGGCCAGGAGCAGTGTGTACCGCACCTGTACCGCTTGTTGCGATAACGTGTTCACCTAAAATAACTGGAACCTGGCGATCGGTAAGTAAAGGGTGTTGTAAAGTAAGATTTTCAAGAGCTGAACCAGTAAAGTCAGCTAAGACAACCGGGTTTTCAAGCTTGTAACGCTCAATTGCAGAAGCAACTAGGTCTTTAGCAAGAATAAAGTTTTGCTTACCACGCTCAGTAGTCACTTGTACCAATTGATATTCAATTTCGGCATGCAATGCAACTGCTTGGTTCGCTGGCAATGTCCAAGGTGTAGTGGTCCAGATCACGATGTCTGTTGGGTCTTGAACATCTACATTTACACGAGCGCTTAAGTCTTTTAAATCTACAACGCCAAAACCAACGTCAATTGCGTCAGACTTTTTATCTTCGTATTCAACTTCAGCTTCAGCAAGTGCTGAACCACAGTCCATACACCAGTTCACTGGCTTTAAGCCCGGCTGGATATGCCCATTTTTTTGGATTAAACCTAAAGCACGAACGATATCGGCTTCTTGTTTGTAGTTCATGGTGAGATAAGGATTATCCCAATCACCTAAAACACCAAGGCGTTTAAAGTCAGCACGCTGTAAATCAATTTGTTTTAGCGCATATTCACGGCACAGTTTACGGAAAGTCGCTGCATCAACTTTTTCGCCTACTTTACCTACTTTTTCTTCAACTTTTAGTTCGATTGGCAAGCCATGACAGTCCCAACCCGGAACATATGGCGCATCGAAACCTGCCAAAGTACGGCTTTTTACGATGACGTCTTTGAGTACTTTGTTAACCGCATGACCCAAGTGAATTGTACCGTTCGCATATGGAGGGCCATCATGCAAAATATATTTTTTCTTGCCAATACGCGATGCACGAATCTGCTGATAAATGTTGTCGGTATACCACTCTTCTAACCATTTCACTTCACGTACTGCCAAATTTGCTTTCATTGCAAATTCAGTATCCGGCAGGTTTAGCGTGGCTTTGTAGTCCACTGCATTTTCAGTAGTTTGCTTATCGCTCATGCAAGTTGTCTTCCAGTTTAATCAGCTTGGGAGCCGACATGTTTTACAATCAAAATTCGAATTAAAAAGGAAATTGTGTCGTGTCTTTACGATATTGTCGTAATTGTTGCACGTCATTATCAATTCCTGCCTTAAGTGCCTCAAGCGAAGGGTAGTTCAATTCACCATGAAGATAGTGAAGAAAAGTCACCCGCATAAATAAGCCATACAGATTAGCAGAAACATCAGGGAAATGTACTTCTAATCTCCACTCTGGATGCTCTTGCTGAATGGCTGGGCGAGTACCGACATGACCTGCACCATAAAGGCTATTTTCATGATATCCGGCAATTCCCGGTTTTTCAGGATCATCCTGAAGCACTTTTTGAGTTAGCGAAGTTGTTTCGCAAATGACTTCAACGCCATAAATACCATTTAAACAAGGCTTATGGCGGTTGAGACGGACATTAATCGTTGGAAAATCTAAAGTTCGTCCAATTTGGTCGCCATATTGAACTCGTCCGGTAATACTGTACGGACGGCCTAATAATTTAGCTGCTAAAGCGAGATTACCCACTTGAAGCACTTGGCGAATACGAGTTGAACTGACGCGTTCACCTTCGAGTTCAATCGTATGTAAATTTGTGACTTGAAAGCCGTAATTTCTTAAAAATTCGCTGTTGCCTTGACGGTCTTTGCCGAAATGAAAGTCATCTCCTAAAACCAAAGCCTGCGCATTTAATTTGTCTTTTAATAAATCTGCGAATTCTGATGCGCTCATGCTACGGAAATGCTGGTCAAATTTGGCAACCGCAATGTAATCCACTCCAAGTTCAGCGAGGTATTCAACTTTTTCTCGTAATGAATTAATACGAGGTGGGGCATCGTAGCCTTTAAAGAACTCAAGCGGTTGTGGCTCAAAAATCATGACCAATGTTTTTAAGCCTTGTGCTGCAGCAATTTTTTTGAGTTGAGCAATCATCGCTTGGTGACCTAAATGGACACCATCAAAATTACCAATAGTTACCGCTGTTTGCGGCAACTGGAAATTGGGCGATAACGCATTAAGACGAAGCAGTTTCATGAACTTAAAATATGGCTATTTTTGCAAGGGCTATATATTGCCATAATCTCACAGATTCGTCTTGTTGTTGTGTTTTTACTCAGGTATTTTTCAATATGAATATCTTTTATATCTAAAAAACTGATGAATTAAATAAAAATAAATCAATTTTTCTTATTATTAATTTATCCTACTATAGCTTCATCCACTCTTTGACTAGAGACTCAAGATGAAAAGACCCTTTTACCAATTAAATCAAAGTAAAGATGTTATACGGCATTTTACCCCAAATTGGTTTACAGCAACTATGGGTACTGGTGTGGTGAGTATGATTTTAATTCAGCTTCCATTTGCCAAATCATTTTTATTTATGTTGGCGACGCTGTTATGGCAATTTAATATTGTTCTATTTAGTGTTTTTTCAGGTCTTTATTTATTGCGGTGGTTTCTTTTCCCTCATGAAGCGAAGCAAGTATTTAATCATCCAAATATGAGCTTGTTTTTAGGCGCTATACCGATGGGGCTTGCAACCATATTAAATGGCTTTTTAAGCTTCGGTGTCGGGCTTTATGGTGAAGTAGCAATCCATATTGCTCAAGCTTTATGGTACGTCGATGTATTTTTAGCACTCGCAATTGCTTGGATTGTGCCGTTTTGCATGTTTAGCCGTCAGAACCATCAGCTACATACCATGACTGCAATCTGGCTTTTACCTGTCGTTGCTTGTGAAGTAGCAGCAAGCTCTGCGGGCATGTTGGTTGCACACTTACCAGCAGATTTGCATAGCTTTCATTTATTAATGGCGGGCTACGTACTTTGGGGAATTTCTGTTTTACCTGCATTCGCTATTTTGACCATTTTAATGCTGCGTATGGCTTTGCATCAGTTACCGGAAAAAGAAGTCGCAATTTCTAGCTGGTTATCTTTAGGTCCAATTGGAACAGGTGCGTTAGGTCTATTGTTGCTAGGTGAACAGGCAAAAAGAGTGGCGCCAAATGTAGGATTTGACCAGTTTGCCAATGTATTTCAAGCATTAGGCGTGGTAGGCAGTTTGGTACTGTTAGGCTTTGGGTTATGGTGGCTAGGTCTTGCGATATTAACAACGCTTCGTCATGCAAAAACCGGTATTCCGTTTAACTTGGGATGGTGGGGCTTAACCTTTCCACTTGGTGTGTTTATTTTGGCTTTATTTAATTTAGGGCATCAGGTTGAAGTTGTATTTTTACAGTATGTTGCAGTGGCACTTAGTGTTTTATTATTAGTGATGTGGAGCGTTGTAATGAAGAAAACCTTAGCCGGAGCCTATAGTGGGCAACTGTTCTTCTCTCCATGTTTAATCGCCTTACAACAAAAAATGCAGTAATAGTGAAAAGGTGCAAAAAAGCTTTTGCACCTGATTTATACTTATTTTCTAATTTATTTAATTTTGATTTGAGCTTTTTGAATGAACAAAGATATCGCTTTAATTATGGCACTTCCCAATGAATCTAAAGGTTTATTTGAGCAAGCAGGTATTGAAGTCCATTATAGCGGTATCGGTAAAATCAACGCTGCCTTTAAAGCATTTGAAGTTATTCAAAAAACAGGCTGTAAAACTCTAATTAACTTAGGTTCGGCAGGAAGTTCATCTTTTAATCGACATGATTTGGTCGAAGTAAAAACTTTTGTACAACGTGATATGGATGTTTCACCATTAGGGTTTGAAGTAGGAGTTACGCCGTTAGATGAACACTTACCTGCTGAAATTCATCTTCAATCACATTTTGCTGATTTACCAAAAGGCATTTGCGGGACAGGGGACTCATTTGAAACGGGTCAGCCGAAAGTCGCTTGTGATGTGGTGGATATGGAAGGGTATGCCTTAGCCAAAGTTTGCTACAAGCTAGGTGTACGCCTAATTTCAGTGAAGTATATTACTGATGGCGCAGACGATACCGCTCATTTAGATTGGGAAGAAAATTTATTATTGGGCGCGCAAAAACTCTTGGCTCTTTATCAAAATCATTTCTAAAAAAAAGATCGGCAAATTTGCCGATCTTTTTTTTTTAACGAGGGATTACGCCGTAGAGCATGAGATGTACTGTATGCTCAATCGAGCGTTGGAACATACTGCGGTTTCGCAACGTTTTTCCAGTCACCATTTCCATTTGCGTGGCAAAATCGGCATAGTTTTGTGTAAGACCCCAAATATTGAGTATTAACAGCTCAGGATCGATATCTGGGGAAATTTTCCCTTCTTCCTGCCAAGTCTGAATGACTTTAGCTTTGCGCTTAAATAGCTTTTTCAAAGGCCCTTTCAGTATAGGTAAAATGTGCGGCGCCCCTTGGATAATTTCCAAAGCAAATAGTCGCGAAGCCTTTGGTTGGCTACGTGAAAGTTCGATTTTTTGTATTAAGTAGTGAGACAAAGCTTCGGCTGGTTCTAACTCAGCTTCTAAGGTTTGTAAGGGAGCAAGCCATTTTTGTAAAACTGTGGTCAGCACTTCCACATATAAAGACTCTTTATTTTCATAGTAATAGAAAATATTCGACTTATGCATGTCAGCGAGTTGGGCAATTTCATCCAGACTTGCACCACTGAACCCATATAGTGAAAACACATCAAGGGCGGCAGCAAGAAGCTGATTGCGCTTTTGAGTACTCTTCTTTTGTTCCATTTGCTGCATAAATTAAAAAGATAGTGCTCCCATTGTAAGGTAAATCGTTTGATTTGTGCACAGGTGTCTCACTTTTTTAGTGAAAAAACGGATAGTTATTTGAGCAATAGATATACTATTGTGCAAAAAATAGAGAGATTCACTAGTTTATTGTTATTCTTAAAAATATTTTTTTATATTCGCCCCAAAAAAGAGCAATAAATCATCAGTTTTATTGCTCGTTAATTGGACATTTTGTGGTTGAAATGGTTCTCATTACTCATCTCAGCTTTAAGTTGCTAAAACAGCATCGAGTACTTGTTGTTCAAGCTGGGCAAAAGTTATGCTCTTTTTACGCGGACGTGGCAAATTCACTTGGAAACTTTGGGCAATTTGGCCCTTATCTAATAGGATAATACGGTCGGCCAGTTGCACGGCTTCACTTACATCGTGTGTGACCAAAATGGCAGTAAAACCTTGCTCTTTCCATAAACGTTCAATCAAGCTTTGCATCTCAAGACGGGTGAGCGCGTCTAATGCACCTAACGGCTCATCTAACAGTAAAATACGTGGAGTATGAGATAATGCGCGAGCTAGCGCTGTACGCTGGCGCTGGCCACCTGAGAGCTGTGAAGGCCACTGTCCCGATTTTTCTTTTAAACCCACCTTTTCCAGTAATTCTTCTGCCAAAGCATGTTGTGATTTTGGTAGTCCAAGTTGAACGTTTTGAAGAATATTTCTCCAAGGAAGTAAACGTGGGTCTTGGAACATAACCCGAATATCATCGTTAGTAATCCCTTCGCGTAAATGTCGCGCAGATTTAAATTTAATTTCTCCGAAACTTGCTTTTTCAAGTTGGGCAATTAAGCGTAGTAACGTACTTTTACCGCAGCCACTACGACCAACGATCGCTAAAAATTCGCCCGGTTGAATATGCAGGTTAAGATCTTCAAGAACTTTCACCTCACCATAAAACTTGTAAAGCTGTTCAATCAGAATCTCTGCACCTACGACAGGTTCTTGTGACTCTGGATGATTTTCTGGAATGAGCTCTACGTCATTCTGATTAATATTTAAATTCAGATTTGTCATATTTTAAGCTCCCTTATTTTTGATAACCAGCGTGCCAACGTAGTAAATAGCGTTCCAAAATTTGTGCTAAAACATCGGCTAACTTGCCTAATAGGGCGTAAAGAAGAATACCGACCAGAACCACATCTGTTTGCAAAAACTCTCGTGCATTCATGGTCATATAACCAATACCTGCTTGCGCTGAGATCGTTTCAGCCACAATGAGTAATACCCAAACCAAACCTAAGGCAAAACGTAGACCCACTAAAATAGAAGGCATTGCACCTGGTAGAATAATTTCTTTGTAGAGCTGCCAGCGGGAAAGCCCATAGCTTTTACCCATCTCAATCAATTGTGGGTCGACTGAACGAATTCCATGATAGGTGTTGATATAAATTGGGAAGAAAACACCGACAGCAACTAAAAACAATTTTGCTGTTTCATCAATACCAAACCACAAAATCACCAGCGGAATAAGCGCAAGAGCTGGGATATTACGAATCATCTGTAAGGTTGTATCGAGTAGGGTGGAGGCGAAACGTGAAGACCCATTGAGCAGACCTAATAGCAAGCCTAAACCACCGCCTACCAAAAGCCCAAGCAATGCACGACCAGCACTTACTTTAACGTGATGCCATAGTTCGCCACTCACCAAAAGATGCCAAAAAGCTGAAATGACAGCACTTGGAGCAGGTAAAATACGGCTTTCTAAAAGACCCGAACTTGAGGCAATTTGCCAAACAACCAATAGAACAATTGGGAAAATCCAGGGCAGCAAACGCTGCCCGATTTGTTTTGTTCCACGTGAAACAATATTTACATCTTGGCTCATGCAGGCTCCTTGACGGAACTATTTTGCTTCTTCTCGTCTGGAACATAGTTGTTGGCAATAATCTCACCGAATGGACCAGTTAAGTTTGGCTGAGCAAGTTTAGCTCGGGTCTCAATTGGTAATAACGGGAATACTAACTCTGCAAAACGGATCGACTCTTCAAGGTGTGGATAGCCTGAGAAAATAAAGGTATCAATACCAAGGTCTGCATACTCCTGAATACGAGTAGCAACTGTTTCTGGGTCACCTACAAGTGCCGTACCTGCACCGCCACGGACTAAACCAATACCTGCCCAAAGGTTTGGAGAGACTTCTAGCTTGTCTCGGTTACCGCCGTGTAGCGCGGCCATACGTTGTTGGCCTACGGAGTCCATTTGAGCAAATTTTTTCTGTGCTGCAGCAATAGTTGCATCGTCGAGATATTGAATAAGCTCGTTCGCTGCTGCCCATGCTTGTTCGTTGGTTTCGCGAACAATGACATGCAAGCGAATGCCATAAGTTAATTTACGGCCTTTAGCCTCGGCTTTTGCACGAACATGCTCGATCTTTTCTTTCACGGCCGCTGGCGGTTCACCCCAAGTGAGGTAAGTGTCTACTTGCTCCGCTGCAAGGTCGACAGCGACATCTGAAGAACCGCCAAACCAAAGAGGTGGGTAAGGCTTTTGGACAGGTGGGTAAAGTAGTTTTGCATCATCTACTTGTAGGCGTTCACCGTGGAATGTAAAAGCTTCACCCGTATGTGAACGCGTCAAAATTTCACGCCAGATTTTTACGTATTCATTGGCAGTTTGATAACGTGTTGAGTGATCTTCATATAAACCGTCACCGCGTAGTTCTGCTTCATCGCCACCAGTCACTAAGTTGAGTAGCACACGACCATTCGATAAGCGGTCAAATGTAGCAGCCATACGAGCAGCCAAAGCTGGTGTTGTTACACCTGGACGTAACGCAACTAAAAACTTAAGGTGCTGAGTTGCATCAATCAGGCTCGCCGCCGTGATCCACGGGTCTTCACATGAACGGCCAGTTGGAATAAGTACACCCTCATAACCCAAATTATCTACTGCCACAGCAATTTGCTTCATATAGGCATGGTCAACCTGACGAGCGCCTTTACTTGTACCTAAATAGCGACTATCACCGTGGGTAGGAATAAACCAGAAAATTTTCATGTGCATTACCTATATGTCTATATGAAATTACTTCGCACCCCAAACAGCTTGTTTAATGCTGATTGATTTTGGAATGATGCCTTGTTGAGTAAAGATGTCTGCAAGCTGCTGTTGTTCAGCAATCACTTTGCTGTTAAGAGGAGCTGCTGCTGATGGACGTGGACGACGTTTAATGAATAAATCACTAGTTGCAGGTTTTAAGCCTGTACTTTGGCCAATCGCACTTGCTGTTTCTGCTTGATGGCTTTGAACCCATTTGTCAGCTTGATTAATCTGTTTGATGAGTTCAGGAACAGCTTTTGGATATTGCTTAACAAAATTTGGAGCGGCTAAATAAAAGGTATAGTTCGGACTTAAACCTTTACCTGAAGCAAGTACACGAGCTTGGTCTTCTAGTTGTGCTGAAGCGTAGTAAGGGTCCCAAATTGCCCATGCATCAACGGCACCTTTTTGAAATGCAGCGCGAGCATCGGCAGGTGTGAGCCAAATTGGCGTAATGTCGCTCCATTTTAAGCCCGCTTTACGCACAGCCTGTACGAGCAAGTAATGTGAACTAGAACCTTTTTGCAACGCAATACGTTTGCCTTTTAGGTCTTTAAGCTGGGTGAGCTGTGAGTTTTTAGGAACTAAAATTGCTGACGCCAATGGCTTGGCTGCTTCATAAGCAATGTAATATAAAGGCTTGCCTGCTGCTTGAGCATAGACTGGAGGTGTGTCTCCAGTAACGCCAACATCGAGTGAGCCAACAGCCAAGGCTTCTAAAATTTGAGGGCCAGCCGGGAACTCGTTCCAAGTGATCTTGGCATTTGGAAATTCTTGTTCAAATAATTTTTGCTGCTTAGCAATTGCAAAGTTGATCGAGCTTTTTTGAAAACCGATACGAAGTTCTTTTACAGTAGGGTCTATTGCCCAAGTAGGTGCAGCAATCGTTAAACCTAAGACAGCGACTGCGCTAAAGCGCTTAACTAACTGAGTCCACTGACTCTTATTAAATAATGACTGATGTTGCATATAGATATCCTTGTTCCCTTAAGGCAAGGCACAGCATTTATATCGTTATTTAAGCTGTGCCAAAGCTGGGTTTATTTCAGTTTTAAAATGGCATCTTGAATGGTGAGCTTGTTTGGAATGAGCTTTTGCGCATAAAAGGCATCGGCTACATATTGTTGTTCTTGGGAGACCTTGTCAGATATTGGCTGAACACCAAAACCCATTCGCGAAATAGAAGTTTTGAGTACATCAAACTCAAGTGCCGTAGGTTTTTCGAGTAGCTTGGCCGCTTCATCTTGATGCGTGCTGACCCATTCAGTTGTCTGGTTTAGCGTTTGTACAACAGTGTTGAGTACTTTTGGATTACTTTCTGCAAATTTACGATCAGCTAAGTAAAACTGATGATTGCTTACCAAGTTTTCACCTGTTGCTAAAACACGAGCCTGAATTTGATGTTCAGCTGCTGCAAAGAACGGGTCCCAAATGACCCATGCATCGACAGCGCCTTTTTCAAAAGCAGCACGTGCGTCTGATGGCGGTAAATAAACTGGTTGAATATCACTTAAGCTTAAGTTGTTGGCTTCTAGAACTTTCAATAATAGGTAGTGAACATTCGAACCCTTATTCAGTGCGACACGTTTGCCTTTTAAATCTTGAATAGAGTGAATAGGAGAGTCTTTTTGTACCAATAATGCTTCTGCTTTTGGTGCAGCCGGTTGGTTTGCAACATAGACTAAGTTTGGATTGGTTGCTTGAGCAAAAATAGGTGGTGCTTCACCTGCCTCACCCAATGAAACGCTTCCGACATTTAGACCCTCAAGTAATTGAGGACCCGCAGGAAACTCGACCCATTTCACTTGTACACCTTGGTCTTTTAGTGCTTTTTCCAAGTCACCACGAGCTTTTAAAATAGGAAGGATGCCATATTTCTGGTATCCAATATTTAGAGTTGTGGTGGTCTGTTCCTCTTTTTTGGCACAACCACCTAGCATCATCACTCCCGCAAGGCCGGCAGCAATGACTGAATATTTTGCCCATGAAGTGGAATTAAAAAGTGCCATGTGGTTTCGTGCTCCCCGAAAGAGAAAAAGAAAAATAATTGGATGAGCAGATACCCTAAAGGGATTTTTATTTCATAAAAAATAAGTATTCGGTCTTTATTTATACAAAAAAAAGCTAAAAACTTTCGGAGATAAACTTATGCAAAAAAAAGATTTATTAAACAGAATAATATTTAGAAAATGGTGTTTAAGGCTTTGTAAATAAAATGAAAAATATGAAATGAAGAAAATTTAAAGATTTAAAAAAAGTACAACCATACATTAATGGTATGTATGGTTGTACTTTTGGGACTAAGCTTATCTGAAATAAGAATATCTTAAAAAATGCAAAGACTAGGGAAGCAGTTTTTTAAACACTAAAGAATTTCTTTGATAGTTATATAGTGCCTGACGGGCATTTGGTAATTCATCAACAGTGACTTGATGGAAACCATGTTCTAAAAACCAATGAGCAGTTCGTGTTGTTAAGACAAATAATTGACGAATGCCTTGTTGTTTGGCCTTTTCTTCAAGGAATTGCAGAATTTGGCTACCACGATTTGATTTGCGATAACTTGGGTGTACTGCTACACAAGCAATTTCTGCCGAACGAGTTTCATTAAATTCAGTTGGAATTGGATAAAGAGCAGCACAAGCCAAAATCATACCGTCTCGTTCAATAACCGCAAACTGGCTAATTTCCTGCTCTAAACGTTCACGCGAACGATAAACCAAGATGCCTTCTTCTTCTAACGGGCGCAATAAATTCATTAAGCCACCCACATCTTGAATATGGGCTGTGCGAACTTCTTCATAGTGCGCATCGGTAATCATGGTACCCACACCGTCACGGGTGAAGAGTTCTTCAATGAGCGCACCATCATAAGCATATGAAATTAAATGAACACGGTGAACACCCGATAAAGAGGCCTTTTTTGCTTCTTGTAAATGTAGAGTTAGGGTGGGACTACTGGTCTGGTATTGCTGAATATAGTAATCAAGCTGATGCGGGCTCAATTCACGCAATAATTGTCCTTCTTCATTAAGCAAACCTTGTTGTTCACCTAAAAAGATTAATTTGTCTGCTTTTAAATAGGTCGCAGTTTTCGTTGCAACTTCTTCAGCTCTTAAATTAAATACTTCACCAGTGGTTGAATAACCAGTTGGGCCCAGTAAAACAATATTATCGTTATCGAGATGACGCTCAATCGCGTCGGTATCTATGGAACGAACTTCACCCGTAAGCTGAAAATCCATTCCATCACGAATACCATAAGGTTTAGCTGTTACGAAATTACCTGATACAACATCTATTCGAGCGCCGTACATTGGAGAATTAGCCAATCCCATAGATAACAGTGCTTCAATTTCTAACCGAATAGATCCCACAGCACTCATGACACAGCCTAATGATTCGCGTGTTGTAATACGACTGTTATCATAAAAAGGAGTTTCGATACCTTTATCTTTTAGATTTTGATTTATTTGTGGACGTGCGCCATGGACTAAAATTAAGCGGATACCAAGTGAATGCAATAAAGCAATATCATGAATAATATGTTCGAAATTAGGATCGCGGACTGCTTCACCGCCAAACATTAAAACAAAAGTTTTATCGCGATGGGCATTAATATATGGTGCTGAATGTCGGAACCAATGTACATAATGTTGAGTGTTATTATGTGATTTCTCTAAAGACTTAGTTGGCATACCGATCTCGAATCAACAGCAAAAAGATATAAAGATGATTCTAAACAAAAAAGCTTAAAGTCGCATGTTTTAGATATAAAAACACCCAAATTAGATTTGGGTGTCTGATATTTTATTATATTAACGAATCACTTTAATGATTTTATGGCTTTGTTCATTTACCAGTACATAGTTACCATTCACTTTATACCATTTTTGAAAACGCCCTGGTTTGGTTAGTTTCTGGTGTGAGCGGTAGTCAACTGCATAACGTGGGTGCTGATATTCACGGGGTACAACTTGACCTGCTCGCCAGTCATTGCGATGGTCGTCTTTTTTAATCACTTTAACTGTTTTTACTTCATGGTTTGGGTAATTACCATGACGATCATGGTCATTTGGAGCAGCCATTGCTGTTGTTGCGATTAAACCACTCATTGAAAGAACAATTGCTGTTGTTAGTTTTTTCATCATGAACCTCGAATGATCAATTAAATTGCGATAATTGAAGATTAGTGAATAATTAAAGATAAATCGTGAAGACTAAGAACGATAAATGTGAAAAAATTCTATGAAATAAGAAGAAATTTAGAATATATGAATTTTTATTATCTAATTGATATATAAAATAAAAAAAGGATAAAACCGATGGGCTTTATCCTTTTTTACTAACTGATGAGTGAGGAGCTATCAGTTTTATAAACCACGAATGCTCACAATACTGTTAGAGTCTGTGTCGACTAAAATATAGTCATTGTTAATTTTATACCATTGCTGGTTACGGTCTGGTTTAGGCAAGTTACTGTCTCTATAGTCGACCTTATAGCCATTGCCGCGATAATGCTGTGGCATGACATAACCTGGTTGCCAACGATGTTGTTTTAGACGCTCAAAACCACGTTCTTCACGCATACGGCGTTCATCGCGGAAACGATCATCGTCATTGTCCCGATCAAATTTATGTCCACGATCATTCCATTCACCATGCGGACCACCTTTAGGACCATGTCCTCGATCAAAAGGAGGGTCGGCAAAGCTTGCCATACTAGTAGTCAGTACGGTTATGCAAAGAGTTAAGGTAGTGAACAACTTTTTCATGATGCATCCTCGTTTACATCTGATGTCTCTCATGGTGAATACTCTACGCGTAAAATGCAGAGAAACTGTGAAGATCATTTAATGCTTCAATTAAAATTACGGATAGATCCAGAGTTTTTATCAATAATAAAAAAGGCTTGTATATATCTTTTCAGGTATAGCCAAGCCAGATGTGATGATCGGCCGTAATGTATTTTAGCTTTTCATCTATAGTTATTTAATCCTGAGCATCAATACTTTGTCCATTGAGCGCCAAACTATCTTCACCCATTAAATAAAGATAAGCCGGCATAATCGACTCAGGTGTCAATAATGTTTTTGGATCTTCTTCAGGATAGGCTTTTGCACGCATTGCAGTGCGTGTTGCACCAGGGTTAATGCAGTTAAAGCGGATATTTGGATAGGTATGCTCAGCTGCAAAAATTTTACTTACAGCTTCAATCGCAACTTTAGACACTGAATACGCGCCCCAGAGTGCACGTGCTTCGCGACCTACGCCAGAGCTGGTAAATACCACAGAAGCGTTATCTGATTTTTGTAAAAGCGGGAGTAGGGCTTGAGTAAGAGCAAAAGGCGCACGTAAATTTACTGACATTACATCATCCCATACTTCTGTTGGATAATGTGCCAGTTCTACTCGATCACCTAAAATGCCGGCATTGTGCAAAATACCGTCCAGACGTCCAAATTGCTTTTCTAACGTATTGACTAAAAAGTCATAATCACGATCAGAAGCACTCGAAAGTTGTAATGGTAAAATTGCAGGCTGAGGAGCGCCTAAACCTTCAATTTCATCATAAATTACTTCAAGTTTATTTAAGGTTCTACCATGCAAAACCACAGTTGCGCCGTGTAAAGCATAACTGAGGGCCGCAGCTCGCCCAATTCCATCACCTGCACCGGTGATTAAAATAATTCGATCTTTGAGAAGATCTGGACGAGGTTGATATTCTGAATATTTCATTGGTAAACCTCCTTCTTTTTATATTGATATAAATAACTGTTAAAAAAGCCTGTAAAACTCTTGTGTTAACCTATCATACGCTGATTTTCCTGTAGAGCAGGAAGCTTTTGACGTAACATCTCGTGTAATTCTGTCACCGTATTTACAATCGAGTCGGCTTGCCAAGCGGCTAAATCATCACGATGTTCTATAGGTAAATAACCGTATGCTGCCAAGATCGTATACATATCGGCATTGCGACCAGCATCAATATCACGTGGATGATCACCCACATAAATAATTTCATTTGCTGGTATATTTAACTGCTTTGCAGCCAAATACATTGGTTCAGGGTCTGGCTTGGTTTTAGAAACGTCTTCTGGACACACTAGAACTGCACAGCGTTCAGTCAGATTTAATTTATCTAACAATGACTCACTTAAACCACGTGGTTTATTGGTCACAATACCCCACGGAATTTGCTGAGCTTCTAACTCTTCTAAAAGTGGATACATGCCTTCAAACAGGTCTGTATCGACGACAATATTATTGCCATAAATATCTAAAAAGTTTTGTCGATGCGCCAAGAAAATTGGATTGGCTACATCCAGTTCTGGATAAACCAATTTGACCATCGCTCGTGCGCCCTCAGAAACCTGAGTACGGATGAGGTCTGCATCAACTACAGGGCGTCTTGCATCATGACACATTTGTTGAATAATACGAATAAAATCGGCAGCCGTGTCGATGAGAGTGCCGTCTAAATCAAATAAAACAGCTTTCATCATGCACCTGTATTTACTGTATGAACCATATAGTTAACATCAACATTTGGCGCTAACCAGTAATGCTTGGTAAGCGGGTTGTAGTGCAAGCCTGTCATTTCTTTTAAAGTTAAGCCTGCATTACGAATGTCATGTGCCATTTCTGAAGGGCGAATGAACTTGTGATAATCATGCGTGCCCTTTGGAAGCATGCGTAATACGTATTCAGCACCAATAATCGCAAATAAATATGACTTTGGGTTACGGTTAATGGTCGAGAAAAACACATGACCACCTGGCTTCACTAAAGCCTGACATGCTTTAACAATAGATGCTGGATCAGGAACGTGTTCCATCATTTCCATACAAGTGACCACATCGTATTGGCCTGCTTGCTCTTGGGCCAATTCTTCAACTGGAATTTGGCGATATTCAATATTTTGAACATTATCTTGCTGAGCATGCAAACGACCTACAGCTAAAGGTGCTTCACCCATATCAATACCGAGTACATCTGCACCACGGCGAGCCATACTTTCAGCTAAAATACCGCCACCGCAGCCAACATCAAGTACTTTTTTGCCTGCAAGACCACCAACACGTTCATCAATCCAGTTTAAACGTAATGGGTTAATTTGATGAAGTGGGCGAAATTCAGAATGTTGATCCCACCATTTGGCAGCAAGTGCTTCAAACTTTGCGATTTCTTGTAAATCAACATTCAATTGCGACATGGTGCTACCTCTAAACTTGAGTTATCTTTTTGGATGTAGTTCGCCGTTAGTGTAGCGATTATTGGGAAAAAAGCGATAAACCCAATAAAAAACTTCACAGAAGCAAAACGAATTTAGCATATTTGTTTTATATTTAGAGCATAAGCTAATGCATAACAACTTAGAGGAAAAGCTGTAGCAATGAAAAAATTGGTTTTGGGTGGTTTGAGTGCAGCAATTATGGCCGTATCGGGTAGTGCAATGGCAGCAGATTTCGTTGCTGGTAAAGACTACACCGTGATTGCCAATCCAGGCAAAGTGGAAGTACCGGGGAAAATCGAAGTACGTGAGTTCTTTTGGTATGGTTGTCCGCACTGTTTTAAACTTGAACCACATATGCAAACGTGGTTAAAACAAATTCCTAATGATGTACGTTTTGTACGTACACCAGCTGCTATGAACAAAGTATGGGAACAAGGGGCACGTACTTATTATACATCTGAGGCATTAGGTGTTCGTAAGCGCACACATTTACCATTATTCCATGCCATTCAGGTGAATGGTCAGCAGATTTTTGATCAGGCTTCTGCGGCTAAATTCTTCACGCGTTATGGGGTACCTGAAGAGAAATTTAACAGTACTTACAACTCATTTGCCGTAACTGCAAAAGTTGCTGAGTCAAATAAACTTGCTCAACAGTACCAATTAACTGGTGTTCCTGCTGTAGTGGTAAATGGTAAATATGTGGTACAGGGTGAAGATGGTAAAGTGACCCAAGTACTTAACTACTTAATTGAGAAAGAACGTAAAGCAAAATAATTTTGATTGCGTTAGAAAAAGGGCTCCTTTAGGAGCCCTTTTTTAATATTTAATTACTTTCACAATCACGAAATAATTCAATTAATTTTGATGATTTTCATCTTCGATTTGGAAATTTAGTGCATCAAAATTGGTGGTTTGTGTTGGCAGTGATAATGCCTGATTAATATATAAATTAATGAGTTTTTGGCGAGAACCAATTGAACGCTGATAATACGTTGAGTTTAGAAGCAGTGATGCGCCATAAGTCAGTGACCAGATATATGATAAATAATCACGAATCGACATATCGTAGTTCAATGATTTTAAATAATTTTCAGTAATATCTTTAATCGCTAAAATACGTTGCTGACGAATTTCATAAAGCTCTTCGAAGAGGTGTTTCAACTTAGACTCTGTCATGGTCAGATTTTCTTCAAGTTGATGCAATAGAATCGTTTTGCCCGGTGTGAGCAAATGATGCAGCATGTAACGGGGTGCATACTCTTTAAAGTCTGTATTATATTTTTGAGAAATTTCTAAAATTTGTTTTTCATTTTGAATAATGAGTTCAAGTAGAAGTTCATTTTTACTTCTAAAGTGCTTATAAAGCGTACCTTTTGCAATATCTAGCTCGGCCACTAATTCATCTAGAGTAATTTCCTGATTGTTTTCTAGTAACAATTTTTCTGCAACGCTCAGAATCTTTTCTTTGCGCATTAAAAACTGTGTATGACGATCAAGATTCATAGGTATTCCCACACCAGTTTGGCCTAACGAATAGTTTACTTCCTGTAAAAAAGAAAAAGACTTTTCTCGAAATTTTGAGCCTTTTTCTTTCTCTGTTTACGTATTACCACATAACCTGTTTTTTGTCATTTGCCGCTTCTATCGTTCCCAGTTCGCAATCCCTCTAAACAGTAAGCGAACTTGTGTAGATGCGTTTTCAATAAAGGCAGTTTGTTGCTGCTTGAGCTGTTCACCTTGATATTGTTTGGCGAGGTTAAGCCACGTCATTGCCCATGTAAATGACATATTAGTCAAAATGGTAGATAAGACATTTAAATCTTGAGGGTTTTGAATATGTTTAAAATTTTCGAGCTTAGTCAGATCTGTTGTTAAGTCTTCAATCAGAAATTCGATTTCTCGAGCAATCGCTGCACGAACCGTTTCGGAACCTCCCCAACGTTCAGCAATCATAAATTGCCACTGTTTAGGGCTATGATTCACTGCCTGCACAAATAGCTCAATGCTGGTTTGGGTTTTAGCAGATTTATGTTGTAAATAACTTTGTCCAAGTTGATGCAAAACGCTTTTTAAATGCAGCGCGACTTGATCGACTAGTTCCTTACCGAGTTCATCCATGTCTTGAAAATGGCGATAAAACGCTGTTGGTACCAAACCAACTTCACGTGCAACTTCACGCAAACTGATACTACTGAACGAACGCCCAGACGTACTTAAATGCAAGGCTGCATCGAGAAGTGCCTGACGACTTTGCTGTTTTCGTTCATCCCGTATCGACATTAAAAGAACCTATTTAAACCGTGAGCCAAAGTCTAACAAAAAAGAGCAAACTTTCATAAAAAAAATAGTGAACAAGTGTTGACTGAGTGAACACTTATAAATATAGTGTACATATGTTCACTATACGAACATGTGTTCACTCAAATAAATAGCCAGAAACAAAAGAGGAACGTATGAACGCAACACTTAACTATCAACCACATTGGGTTCGAGAAGATTTCGTTGATTTTGTTTTGCAAAAAATTAATGTGTCTTGGGCTTGGAAAAGGGTACTTGCAGAAGTTACCGCAGTTCAGCCACTTCATACCGATATGGTGCTGATCAAGCTTAAACCGAATCGTAATTTTAATTTCGATCAGGTTTGTGCAGGTCAAAGTATTTTACTGACTTTACTTATCGATGGCGTTTACCAACAGCGTAGTTATTCAATTATTGAAGTAACCACTCAAGGTGAAATTGCTTTAGGTATTAAAGTACAAGGCTTGGTATCTCGCGCAGCTCAACTTTTACATGTGGGTGAGTGTGTTGAAATTTCACAGCCACAAGGTGAGTTCACTTTGCATCAAGGCCAGCAGCCCGCGATTTTAATTGCATCAGGAAGCGGTATTACTGCAATTTATTCACTTTTGCAGCAAGCTTTGAAACAGCAGCTTGAACAAATTCATGTGATTTATTTTAATCGTGCGGAAATTTTTCATGCTGAATTAAAAGCTTTGGCAGAGCAGTACCCACAGCTTCAGTATCATTTTTTTAATACCACCGAGCAAAAGCAGCATTTAACCGAAAGCCTGCTACAAAAGCTTGTTCCTGACTTTGCGCAGACTGCGACGTATGTGTGTGGACACCACGGCATGATGCAGCAGGCGAATGAAATTTATGCACAAAAAGGTGCTCAGTCTCAGCTTCACCAAGAATATTTCCAACCACTTCAAGTGACGGGAACTCATACCGCACAGCCTGTTATTTTCCGCCGTGCCCAACACGAGTTTTTAGCTGAAACAAATTTACTGAGCAGTGCAGAGCAAGCAGGACTACGTCCGCAACATGGTTGCCGTATGGGTGTCTGCAATAAATGCAGTTGTACCAAAGTAAGCGGATTGACTCAAAACCTGTTAACAGGTGAAGTTGAAGATCAACCGAACCGTCCAATTAAACTATGCGTGAGCCAAGCATTAAGCCCAGTCACGATTGATCTATAAAAAGAATTAAAGAGGATTAACCCTATGAATATGGCATTAGAATTTTCTACCGTTTCTAAATCTGCTCATTTAACACCTGAACAGACTGAAGAGTTTGGTCGCCGTGTTGAACAGATTCGTCAAGAAGTGATGCAAAGTCTTGGTGAACAAGACGCAAAATATATCTATAAAGTGCGTAATTTTGTTCGCTATACCGAAATCGCATCGCGTGGCATGTTGATGTTTGGTGGCTGGATTCCACCTGTCTGGTTATTGGGAACAGGCTTATTAGGCATTTCTAAAATTGTAGAAAACATGGAACTTGGTCATAACGTTATGCATGGTCAGTTTGATTGGTTAAATGAACCAAGCCTGAACGGTAATACTTACGATTGGGATACCATAGCCTCTGGTGATGACTGGCGTGAAACACATAACTATGTGCACCATACTTATACCAATATTGTAGGTAAAGACCATGATGTGGGTTATGGAATTTTACGAGTAAGTGATCAACAGAAGTGGGAACCTCGCCATCTGTTCAATATTCCACTCGGTCTACAGTTAATGTTTTTCTTTGAATGGTATGTAGGTGTACAAAACTTACATCTTGAAGATGCATTAGTTTATAAAACCAAGAGCTGGAAACAGGTTTGGAAAGATTCTGCTAAAGTCCGTAAAAAAGCCACACGCCAAGTTTTAAAAGATTATGTGTTTTTCCCTGTGATTTCTGGTCTTATGTTTTTACCGGTTTTTGCAGGAAATGTAATTGCCAATATTATTCGTAACTTGTGGTCATCTGCTGTGATCTTTAATGGTCACTTTACTGAAGATGCAGAAACGTTTGAGCCAGACAATACAGATACTGAAACTAAGGCAGAGTGGTATTTGCGCCAGATTCGTGGTTCGAGTAATTTTAGTGGTACAGAATGGCTGCATTTTATGAGTGGTAACTTAAGCCATCAAATTGAACACCATTTATTCCCAGATATGCCTGCCAACCGCTATAAAGAAGTAGCCCCAAAGATTAAGACACTCTGCGCAGAATACGGTATTCACTACAATGAAGCGAACTTTATGCGCCAGTTCTGGAGTGTGTGGGTACGTTTAGCAAAATGTTCACTGCCAAACCATACCACTGGAAAAGTGATGCAGACATTAGAAAAGTTAAAAGCAAAATTTAAATTTGCATAATCTCAGTTAATCCAAAATAGCTCCTTTTTAGGGGCTATTTTTATTTTTGAGCCATGAAAAGTGCAGACTTACATTTCAAAGTAGGGAATAAACTCAACCTGTCAAAATCCTTTGCTATACTATGCCCAAGTTTGTATTTAAGAGAATTTAGGAAGGATTATGCGTATTGACCAACGTGCATTAGACCAATTACGTGAAGTGAAAATTACACGAAACTACACCCGTTATGCTGAAGGTTCTGTGCTGGTCGAATTTGGTCACACCAAAGTCCTTTGTACTGCAAGCATTGATAACTCAGTGCCACGCTTTTTAAAAGGCCAAGGCCAAGGCTGGGTAACAGCAGAGTATGGTATGTTACCGCGTTCAACACATTCACGTTGTGACCGTGAAGCTGCTCGTGGTAAACAAACTGGTCGTACTCAAGAAATCCAACGTCTCATTGGCCGTAGCTTGCGTGCGATGGTTGATTTGAAAAAGCTTGGTGAAAATACCATTACCATCGACTGCGATGTAATTCAGGCAGATGGCGGTACACGTACAGCTTCAATCACTGGTGCTGCTGTAGCTTTAGTTGATGCGATGAATGTTTTACTTGCACAGAAAAAAATTAAGCATGATCCGCTTAAAGGCTTAGTTGCTGCAATTTCTGTAGGTATGTATCAAGATGAAGTGCTTCTTGATCTTTGCTATGAAGAAGATTCGAACTGTCAAACTGACTTAAACGTAGTAATGACACAAGCGGGCGAGTTTATTGAAATTCAAGGTACAGCCGAAGATAAACCGTTTACTCGTGCACAAAGCAATGCCATGTTAGAAATGGCAGAAAAAGGAATTGCCGAGCTGATTAAAAAGCAACAAGAAGCTTTAGGCTGGTAATTTCAAGTTATCTAAAAAACGCATCTTCGGATGCGTTTTTTTATGCCTTCATCAAATCGACATAAAAACATCACTTGCTTGTCACTTTTACGCTTTATTAGTAGTTCGCATTTAAACCGTTTGGAAAAAAATGATGCGAAAACTTTCACTTTTATTTATTACATCTTTAGCGCTTATGCTCAGTGCTTGTAACGATGACAACAACTCAGATAATTCATCGCCAACAACACCGCCAACCAGTAATTGCAAAATGCACTGTGCACCATAATAAAAATTAAGGATGAAAAAATGAATCGTCGCGAATTTCTTTTAAATTCTACAAAAACTATGTTTGGGACCGCTGCTCTGGCGAGCTTCCCGCTGAGTATTCAAAAAGCGCTGGCTATTGATGCCAAAGTTGAAAGTGGAACTATTCAAGATGTTAAACATATTGTGATTTTGACTCAGGAAAACCGTTCTTTTGATAATTATTTTGGAACGTTAAAAGGTGTACGTGGTTTTGGTGACCGCTTTACCATTCCAATGACAGAAAGTCGCAAAGTTTGGGAGCAATACGACGCCAAGAAAAATAAAGTATTGCCTTACCATTTAGATAGTCGTTTAGGAAATGCTCAGCGTGTTTCAGGAACTCCTCACTCTTGGTCTGATGGCCAAGCTGCTTGGGACAATGGTCGAATGAGTGATTGGGTTGCTTATAAGAAACCGCAGTCAATGGGCTACTATAAAAAGCAAGAAGTTGAATATCAGTTTGCTTTAGCCAACGCTTTTACCATTTGTGATGCCTATCACTGCGCTATGCATGCAGGGACTAACCCGAACCGTAAGTTTATCTGGACTGGAACGAATGGCCCTACAGGTGCAGGCGTAGCCAGTGTGGTCAACGAATTTGATGGGATTGGACCATCAACAGAAGGTTATGAATGGACGACGTATCCTGAGCGTTTACAGCAGGCTGGTGTGACATGGAAAGTTTATCAAAACATGCCAGATAACTTTACCGATAACCCTTTAGCTGGTTTCAAGCAATATCGCCGTGCTAACGAGCAATCTGATCAACCTGTCAGTAATGACACGCCAACATGCCCAGCATACGATGAAAAAATCGATGCAACACAGCCACTTTATAAAGGTATTGCCAATACCATGCCGGATGGTGGTTTCTTAGGAACTTTCAAAGCTGATATTGCACTAGGTAAATTACCGCAAGTGAGTTGGTTGGTCGCTCCGGCAACTTACAGTGAACATCCGGGACCATCTAGTCCTGTGCAAGGCGCTTGGTATATTCAGGAAGTATTAAATGCTTTAACTGAAAACGCTGAGTTGTGGAGCCAAACTGTTTTATTGGTGAACTTCGATGAAAATGATGGTTTCTTCGACCATGTTCCTTCACCGAGTGCGCCATCTAAAGATATAAATGGTGTTGTATATGGAAAAACAACTTTAACCGATCAGCAAGTATCTTATGAATACTTTAATCATCCAGCAGTAGCGACTTCAAAATCTCAACCTAAGCCAGATGGTCGAGTGTATGGGCCGGGTGTGCGTGTTCCTATGTATGTAATTTCACCGTGGAGCCGTGGTGGCTGGGTAAACTCTCAAGTCTTTGACCATACTTCTATTTTACAGTTTTTAGAAAAACGCTTTGGTGTACAAGAGCCGAATATTAGCCCATACCGCCGCGCCGTATGTGGTGATTTAACGACAGCATTTAATTTTAAAACACCGAACCTTTTGCCTGTTGCTGAACTAGATGGCAAGAAAACCAAAGCCGAAGCCGATGCGATTCGTGTTGCTCAAGCTTTATTGCCACAAGTTCCTGTTCCAAGCCAGCAGCAATTTCCTCAGCAGGAAATGGGGATTCGACCATCACGTGCTTTGCCATATATTTTGCACACCAGTGCCAAAGTTGATGCCACTCAAAAAACAGTTAAATTGATGTTCTCTAATACGGGTAAACAAGCAGCCGTTTTCCATGTCTATAATCGATTAGATCTTACAGTAGCTCCTCGTCGCTATATGGTTGAGGCAGGTAAACAGCTTGATGACGTGTGGAGCACGATAAATGGACAGTACGATTTATGGGTACTTGGGCCAAATGGTTTCCACCGCGCGTTTAAAGGTAATTTGAGCCAAGTTAACCAAGCTCAAGCATTACCAGAAATTAGAGTATGTGTGGAAGAGTGTGATGCGAATTTGTATTTAAAAGTTCGTCACGACGGCAATAAGTCAGTCAAACTCACAGTTAAAGCAAATGCTTACCTTCCAAGTAAGACATGGACTATCGAGACGAATAGTTCTGAAAAAGAATTAGTTTGGGATATGTCTGAATTTGGTGGTTGGTATGACTTTACGGTGACATTAGCTGATGATGCAACGTTTAGTCGCCGTTTTGCAGGACGTATAGAAACTCAAGAAGATTCGATTTCTGACCCATATATGGGTTATTTAGAGTCTTAAGTTATATAGTCTGAATTGGGATTATTATCTAAAGTTGATTCAGATGACTTTAATCAAAAAGCACAGCCTCATATCACATGTAATTCAAATAGATGTTGTATAGGCTTTCCTCACTTTTGAAAGGTCAAAAGTGACAAAAACCTCTATTTCTCTGATGTTACTTCCCTGTAACACAGAGAAACGGTGACATCCATGTCACCTGTCACGATAGTAAATAAAGGGATTAGGGTATTGATATAAAATACTATGTGGGAAGATGCTGTTGTATAGATGAATAATAAAAATAAAGACTTACCTTTTGTAACAGAATCTCCTAAGCCTCGTCATATTTCTCTTTTACCTTGAAATCCTGAGTTTTTAAAAGTGATGGGGAAAATTTATGCTACAAGGTTTTATTGTATTATTAGCAGTAGTTACTTTTGTTTTAATGGCTGCCGACCCACGAGATAACGGGGCACAAGCGACTCAGTCAGCATGGCAAAAAACACAAGCGGCAGACATAACTAAGTCGCAGAAACAAACCAATAACGATGTGGATTTTATTTAAGCATTAAAACGCATAGATAAATCAACAGCTCTGACGTCTTTAGTCAGGACACCCATAGAAATATAGTCGACACCAGTAGTTGCCACTTCACGCAAGTTTTCAATGGTGATATTGCCAGAAGCTTCGAGTTTACAACGTCCAGCTACATGCTTTACGGCATCAATCATTTGCTGTTGGCTGAAGTTGTCTAGCATAACAATGTCCGCGCCAGCCTCAAGTGCTTGGTTGAGCTCATCCCAAGTTTCAACTTCGACTTCAACTGGTTTGCCTGGTGCAATTTGGTGTGCTTTTGCAATTGCTTGAGCAATACCACCAGCTGCCATAATATGGTTTTCTTTAATTAAGAACGCATCAAATAAACCAAGACGATGGTTTTGTCCGCCGCCAATAGCAACCGCATATTTTTGTGCAATACGTAAACCCGGTAAAGTTTTACGTGTATCAAGAAGTTTTGTATTTAAACCTTCAAGATGCTGAACATATTCAGCAGTTTTTGTAGCAACAGCAGATAAAGTTTGAATAAAGTTTAAAGCAGGGCGCTCTACAGTAAGTAAGCTACGTGCAGAACCAGCAAGCTTTAAAAAGGCTTCATTTGCAGCAACACGGTCACCTTCTTGTTTTAACCAAGTCACCTGTACAGTGTTGTCATAAGCTGAGATGAGCGCATTCACCCACGGCTGTCCAGCTAAAACCATATCTTCACGGCTAATAATGGTCGCGGTTGCCTGCTCATCTTCAGGCGTGAGCATAGCGGTAATGTCACCGTCCCCAATATCTTCTTGTAATGCTTGTTGAATATTGATTTGAATTGACTGTTCAAGCAAAGACTGAGGTATGCTCATACGGTTTCCATTTTGTCGATGACCCTAAAACTTGCGATATATTAGCACCGTCGACTTTAAAAATAAGCTGTTTTATTCGTTTAATCGCGATAAACAATCGTGCTGACTACTTTGAAAAGCACATAACTGTTTTAAACTAAAACAATTGGCAAGCAATTTATTGGCACTTCAATGAAGAAAATCACACCGTATGAAGTTATAGATGGACAATTAAAAGGGGCGAGACAAGTCCCTTCTCCAAATTTTAACCAGCGTCCGACTGGTACCGAAATTCAAATGATTGTGGTTCATAATATTAGTTTGCCGCCATCTCAATTTGGAGGTGGGTATATTGAGCAGTTTTTTCAAAATAAATTAGATTGGTCGGTTCACCCCTATTTTCAAACTATTGAAGGCATGCAAGTTTCTACGCATTTGCTGATTTTACGTAGTGGGGAAGTCCTACAGTTTGTTAATTTTAATGATCGGGCATGGCATGCAGGGCGTTCGAGTTATTTAGCTAAAGTTGAATGCAATGATTATTCAATTGGTATTGAACTTGAAGGAAGTGATGATTTGCCTTTTGAAGAAGTACAGTACAGTGTACTAACTGATGTGGTTACTGCTATTCGTCAAGCTTATCCAGAAATTAAAAACCATATTGCAGGACATTCAGATATTGCACCGGGCCGAAAAACCGATCCGGGACCTTATTTTAAATGGCAGCACTTTAGACAACTGTTAGCACAGAAAAAAACTTGAGTTCATTCATCATTTCACAACGAAAAGATTTTCTAGTTTCATTACAATAGCGACTTTCGAATATATAGCTGTAGGTGAGTACGATGGCATTGTGGCGATCGACTTTTATTGTCAGTGCGATGACGATGTTGTCACGGGTATTGGGTTTAGTACGAGATGTTGTACTGCTCAACGTGTTTGGTGCGGGTAAAGATTTCGATACCTTTGTCGTTGCTTTTCGTATTCCCAACTTCTTTCGAAGGTTATTTGCAGAAGGAGCTTTCTCGCAAGCCTTTATTCCAGTACTAACCGAATATAAAACAGGTCGATTACATGCTGAAGTTCAAATCCTAATTAGTCGGGTATTTGGTTGTTTGCTTATGGTCATGACTTTACTCACTTTCGTGGCTATGGTCTTAGCACCAGCAATCATCTATATGTATGCGCCGGGTTTCCATAATGACCCTGAAAAATTCGATTTAGCGGTCAGCATGTTCCGTCTGACTATTCCATATTTAATGTTTATGTCACTGACTGCTTTTGCCAGCAGTATCTTAAACAGTTATGGTTCTTTTGCTTCCCCTGCTTTTTCACCTGTATTGCTCAATGTCGCAATGATTGCAGGTGCATGGTGGCTTACGCCGTATATGGCTGAGCCTATTAAAGCATTAGGATGGTCTGTTGTCGCAGCAGGTATTTTACAGTTAGCCATACAAATTCCTGAATTATGGCGTAAAAACTTACTGATTCCACCCAAAGTTGATTTTAAACACGAGGGTGTAGAGCGTATTTTAAAATTAATGCTTCCAGCATTATTTGGTGTGTCTGTGACTCAGATTAACCTATTGTTAAATACGATTTGGGCCTCTTTCATGCAAGACGGTTCGGTATCTTGGCTCTACAGTGCAGAGCGTATGACTGAGCTACCTTTGGGTTTAATCGGTGTTGCCATTGGTACAGTGATTTTACCTTCGCTTTCAGCACGTCATGCTGAGCAAGATCAGGAAAAGTTCCGCGGCATGATCGACTGGGCAGCAAGAGTTATTGTGTTGGTTGGTTTGCCAGCAAGTATTGCCTTATTTATGCTTTCTACACCGATTATTCAGGCTTTATTTCAACGTGGCGAGTTTGACCTACGTGATACTCAAATGACAGCACTTGCATTGCAATGTATGAGTGCTGGTGTAATTTCTTTTATGCTCATTAAGGTGTTTGCACCAGGCTTCTATGCGCAGCAAGATACTAAAACACCAGTACGTGTAGGTTTAATGTCAGTTGCCGCAAATGCCATTTTAAACGTTGTATTTATTGGATTCTTTAAACTGATCAATTGGCATGCTGAGCATATGGCGCTTGCATTGGCATCTTCTGGCTCAGCTTTGGTAAATGCCGGTTTGCTCTACTTCTATCTACATAAGCGTAATATTTTCCGATTTGGCTCACATTGGAAAAAACTAGCTCTTCAATATGGTTTAGCAAACCTTGCTATGATTGCAGTGCTTTGGTTTGGGTTAAATTGGTATAATGGTGAACTTTCTCAATGGATCCGTATTGCTGAGGTCGCAGGTCTATGCGTAGTAGGTGTAATCGCTTACTTAATTGGCTTACTGATTACAGGTTTTAGACCGAGAGATTTAAAACATTAAAATAAAAAAGCGATCTTAAATGATCGCTTTTTTTGATCTTAAAAAAACTTATTTTGGCAAAACTTGTAGTAATTCAATATCAAAAATTAAAGTACTATTTGGACCAATACTATCACCAGCGCCTACTTCACCATAAGCAAGTTTAGCTGGAATAAAGAAACGGGTTTTACCGCCTTCTTTCATTGTTTGTAAGCCTTCTGTCCAGCCTGTAATCACCTGATTCAATTGGAAATCGACAGGGTGATTACGTGCAATTGAGCTGTCAAAGACAGTTCCATCGAGTAAACGACCTTCATAGTTCACTTTTACTCGAGAGGTAGCTTTAGGTGTTTTACCCGAACCTTCTTTTAATACCTGATATTGCAAACCTGATTTAGTTGTAATCACACCAGATTTCTTCGCATTTTCTGCAAGAAAAGCAGCCCCTGCTTGGGCATTTTGTTGCCCTAATTTTTGAAACTCAACGAGCTGTTTAGCTTCTAAAGTTTTTTTATACTCATTAATCGCTTTCGCCATTTCTTCATCAGTGAGGCGTGCTGACTTGTTCTGAGCACCTTCTTGAAGACCTTGATAAAAGATATCAAGATTTAAATCTGTTAATGCATCAGTATTATTACGTCCCATTAAATAGCCATAACTATAGCTAAACTGATCTTTTGCTGGGCTTTTATTTGTTATCGGCGTGGCAGCAAGAACAGATAAACTCATTGTTGAGGCTGCAATAACCAAACTAATTTTTTTCATGCCATTTTCCAAAAAAACAGGAGAGTATAATTACTCTCCTGGATTGTTATTATTTCACTGAAATGAGTTCTACATCAAAAATCAGTGTACTGTTTGCTGGGATCCCTGGAACTTCTTGTGGACCATATGCAAGGTTTGATGGAATAAAGAAAGTCGCCTTTCCGCCTTCTTTCATAAGTTGAAGACCTTCAGTCCATCCTGGAATCACCTGATTAAGAGGGAACTCGATAGGTTGACCACGTTTATAAGAACTATCAAAAACCTGACCGTTAATTAAACGACCTTCATAATGGACTTTAACAACAGACTGTGCTGTTGGCTGCTTACCAGTACCTTCTTTAGTAATGATATATTGCAAACCTGATGCAGTGGTTTTTACCCCAGCTTTTGTTTTGTTTTCAGCAAGGAATTGTGCATCGGCAGATTCAGCAGATGTGCCTGCTTGCGCTGGTTTATCTGGGTGCTGCATTTTTTGTTGTAACTCTTTTTCATAAGCTGCAACAGCTGCTTTTAAATCTTCTTGAGTATAAGCACTTGGCTGTTTGCTACGAGCATCATGGATCCCTTGAACAAATGCCTTTGTATCCAGTTCTGGAGGAGTTTGTTGCGCAACCTCATACCCAAGCACATAACTGATTTTTTGAATTGGAGAAGCATTTTTGTCTGCTTTACGTCCAACTTCTGTGGTCGGATGTTGAGTTGCATAATATACAGGTACAAGTGCAGCACCGCCTAAAACTACAGCGACAGCAATGGGTAAGGCTTTACTCATAAAAGGTTCCAAAAATAATCATTTGAGTCTAAAAGGCTGCTTCGATCTTAGCATGCTTCGACTTAAGCATAGAATGTTTAACAAAAAAAACGAGTGGTTTTTTTATATATTTTAGTTAGTTTTAATTTGGTGAAACTTAAAAAAATTAAATAAAAAAACCGGATCACTTGATCCGGTTTTATGAAAACTTGAAACTTAGTCTTCTTTTTGTGCTTTATAGGCATAGGCGTAATTATAACCATAGCCATAACCTGCACTAGCACGTTGAATATCATTAAGAATAAAGCCGTTGACTTTAACACCAGCTTGTTCGAAACGGTTTAGCGTTAATTCAAGCTCTTTCATTTGTGACTTGGCGTAGCGAGCAACAATTAAGTTCACACCAGTATATTGTGAAATAATAATACCATCAGTTACTGCAAGTACTGGTGGAGTATCAATAATAATGTGGTCATATTGACTTTGTAGCTGTTCAAGTAATTCTTTAAATTGTTTAGAACCTAAAATCTCTGAAGGATTTGTAGGACTCTTACCACGAGTAATCACATCAAGATTCGTAACTTGGGTTTTATGTAATACTTGTGATAAATCAGCTTGTCCACTTAACAGTTCAGAAAGACCAGGTTTTACATCGACATCGAAGTATTTATGCATATAACCACGGCGCATATCGGCATCAATCAAGAGTACTCGTTTGTCACCTTGTGCGAAAATAGTTGCAAGGTTGGTCGAAATAAATGATTTACCTACTTCTGGTGAAGGACCTGCAATCATAATGATATTGTTTTTTGCATTGGTTAATGCGAAGTGAATCGCAGTACGAATACTGCGTAAGCTTTCAATTGCAATATCATCACTATTTTTAACAGCAAGAATAGGAATATTCTTTTTCTTCTTTAAAATTTTGATACGACTTTCTTGAATTGGCGAACGTGGTACAGTTGCATATACAGGTAAATCCAGTTCATTTTCAATTTGTCCAGAATCCTTAATACCAGTACGAAGCATATTGCGAAGTAAAGCAATAAGAGTACCAATAAAACCACCCAAAAATAACGATAAAATCAAGACTTGAATTTTTTTCGGTTTAATTGGCTTAATTGGTTCAACAGCTGTGTCAACAACACGAACATTTCCGATCTCACCAGCTTTTGCAATTCGTAGTTGTTGATAAGAGTTTAAGAGCGCTGTATAGAGCTGAGTTTTTACTTCTACTTCACGATATAATTGAAGATACTGACGCTGTACATCAGGTAATTGTTTTAACGTACTATTTAACTCACCAATTTGTTTATTAACGGCTGCAAGTTGCCCGTTAATTTCACGCATTGCTGGGTGTTCGGCGGTATATTTTGCCGCCATTTCAGCTTGTTTTTGTTGAAGCGTTGCTTTTTGGGCTTCTAAAGTAACACTTTGAGTTAAATAAAGCTCAGACTCTTTAGTTACATCAACTGTATTATATTGTTGACGGAATTTGTTAAATTGGCGCTCCGCATCATCAAGCTGTTTCTTTAGAGTTGGAAGTTGTTCATCCAAAAATTTTAATGTTTGAGCAGTTTCAGCTGAGCGACGTTCAATATTTTGTGCACTGTAAGTAGCCAAAATCGCATTTAAAACTTTAGTAATATGTTCTTGATCTTGGCCTTGATAACTTAATCCAAGTATTCCAGTTAATTTACCACGTTCAGAAACAGAATAATTTGAACTAATCGCATTAACTGCGGCTGGTAAAGACTGTTTACTTATATTATAAGTTGTATCAAATTGATCTTTGGTGAAAATCGAAACTTTCCATGCACCATGTGGTCCAGTCACTTGATTTATACGATTTAGAGGAAGAGTTAATATAACTTCTTCAGTTGCTGGATCTGTTAAGCGTAAAGATTGTTTATCAAAATTCAGATGTAAATTTTTATCTAAATAATAAGCAGGTACTACGAATTGACGGACTTCAAAACTTTTTTCATCGTCTTTGAATAAAACAGATTTATTATTATATTCAGTTTTATACTTAACATTGCTTAATAAACGATGAGTAAAAGTGTTTTCTGTGCTAGAAATTCGTGTATCTAAGTTTAAGTCCTTGATCACAGAGCCAAGGACTAAGCGAGATTTTAAAATTTCAATTTCTGCTTGAGCTGGCGATTTCTGTTCAATCATATTAGATAAATCGCCTAGTAAAGCAGCAGAAGCTCCTTTACTATCTTCTACCTGAACCAATGCATCAACTGAATAAGTATCCGGTGTTACACGTAAATATAATAAGGCACATACAAGGCTTAAAATAAGGCAAAGGGCGATTAATTTCCACTGTGCAATGAGTGAAAAAAACAATTCTTTTAAGTCAATTGTATCTTCGGTATTAGTATTTTGGTTCATAAGCTTAAATATCTAAATGTTAAATATAAGGTGTCCAGTCAGCCACGCATTTTTGAATGAGTTGGCAAGTATCATCAAACACAGCTTGATCATGGCGGTATGGATCAGGCACATTTCTGTTTTGCCAATGTCCCAAGCGAAAAGTTTTACCTTTAGCAAAAGGCCATGTTTGCTCGATATGCTTTTGCTGGTTTTGACTCATAACTAAAATGAGATCGGCTTTCTTAATATGTTCCGCATTTAGCTTGCGTGCGATATGCGGTTGCATATCAATACCTAAACGTTGCATGCAGAGTAAGGCTTTTTCATCGGCTTGATGACCAGTAAGACCTGAGATGCCTGCAGATTCAATATTTAATAGAGGATATTGCTGTTTTAATAAATATTCTGCCATAGGACTACGGCAGATATTTCCAATACAAACTACCAAAATATTTTTAAATTGCATTAGTTTTTTCCCAAACGGTCTACGTTATATAAAGCACTTGAGAACGGAATAATCTGGTTGATAACACGTTGCCAGCGAGTTAGACCTGTAGCATCAACATAGATAATATCATTACTACGTAACTTAAATTGATTCGCTAAACCAAAGTCACCAATACTCATCAGATTTAAATGGTAGAGTTCTGTTGAGCGATCATTTGGGTTGGTACGTAAAACATAAATACGGCTAGCACTAGCTGATAATGGATTTAAACCTAGACTTTCTCCCAAAGCATCGCTTAGGGTCATGCCTTGGTCACGCATAGGTAATGCTTGATTTTTACCAGCCTCACCCATGATATAAATCTTTTGGTTTTCACGAGTGCTAACATAAATAGTATCGTTAGGCTGTACTAAAAGCTTATTTAATGAATAACCTGCTTTTTCTAATTCAATTGTATTGAGTTTATAGGAAATACCATTACGAATTAATTGAATATATGTATTATCACCAAGTTCGGATACTCCACCAGCCATACCAAGTGCAGTATAAATACTCACAGGTTGATCACTTAAATAAAACTGCCCAGCGCGACTTACACTACCTTGTACTGAAAAGCGTTGTCCTTCATAAGATAATACACGTACCACTACATCCGGATTTTTTAAGAAACGTGCAAGTTGGGTGCGTAACTCGCGGTTAACTTGAGCTAAGGTTTTTCCAGCTGCTTTATAACGACCAACTAGGGGGAACTGTATATATCCACTTTGATCAATAGGATAGCCATTTGCCTGAATAGACTCCTGATTACTAATCGTGTTTACTGGAGGTGTAATTTCAGGATAGGCCCAAAGGTGAATAGATAGAACATCACCTGAGCTTAAGCGATATATAGGCTGCTGATTTTTAAATAATGCAGAGTAGTTACGATTATAGTCAATTTGAGCGGGTTGAATTGCTGGTAATGTTTCTTGAGTAATTTTAACCACATTTACTGTGGTTCCGAGATCTGTTTTATACACACCTTCATTTGGAATATCGTAAGTTTGTAAACCGGAAGTAACTGCACAACTGGCAGCACTTAAACTTAAGGCAAGAACAGAAAAAAACTGGCAATACTTCACACGCAACCCTTTGTGTATTTATCTTTAATTGATATTGTCCACTGCATAGTAACAAGTGTCTATTAAACGCAGGATGAGCCGATTCTAGCTCAAAAAAGAACAAAAGACACTGAAAAATCGTAGAGCTTTGTATGTTTTAGTTTATCTAGACGTACTTTTAGGCAAAACTCATTTAATCGAAATATCAAAAACGTATTAGTTAAATTCAATTAATAAATTGCCGTATCGGTATTGTAAACACATTTATACAATTGATGTTCGGGTATAACTTAAAATCTGATATAGTACTTTGCGTTGTAAGTGCCAAAAGCATGATTTATTAGATATAAACTCTAAGGAAAAAGGCTCGTTTTATATGCAAATTGCCAAGTTAAAAATAGCAATTATTGGGTTAGGCTATGTTGGCTTGCCTCTGGCAGTTGAGTTTGGGAAAAAAGTTCCAGTTGTAGGCTTTGATATTTATCAAAAACGTATTGATGAGCTTGATAGTGGAATAGACCATACCTTAGAAGTTGCTAGTGAAGAATTAAAGCAAGCACTTCATTTAAGTTATACAACTAATCTAGATGATCTTAATGATTGTAATTTTTTTATAGTCACAGTTCCGACACCAATTGATGACTTTAAACAACCTGATTTAACCCCTTTAATAAAAGCTTCTACCAGTATAGGGCAAGTATTAAAAAAAGGTGATATCGTTGTTTATGAGTCGACAGTATACCCTGGTGCTACAGAAGAAGTTTGTATCCCTGTTTTAGAAAAAGTGTCAGGACTAAAGTTTAATCAAGACTTTTTTGCAGGCTATAGTCCAGAGCGTATAAATCCTGGTGATAAGCTGCACCGTGTAACCAATATTTTAAAAATTACTTCAGGATCTACACCTGAAATCGCTGATTATGTCGATGAGGTATATAATCTCATCATTGAGGCAGGAACTCATAAAGCGCCAAATATTAAAGTAGCCGAAGCAGCCAAGGTAATTGAAAACACACAACGTGATGTCAATATTGCTCTTATAAATGAACTTGCTCTTATTTTTAACAAGTTGGGCATTGATACAGAAGATGTTTTAAAGGCTGCTGGAACTAAATGGAACTTTTTACCATTTCGACCAGGGTTAGTAGGTGGGCACTGTATTGGTGTAGACCCGTATTATTTAACTCATAAAGCACAATCTATCGGCTTACATCCAGAAATTATTTTAGCAGCACGTCGCCTAAATGACAGAATGGGTGAGTATGTAGCAACTCAGCTTATTAAAGAGATGGTGAAACAACGTATTCAAGTAGTAGGTGCCCGTATTTTAGTCATGGGTCTTAGCTTTAAAGAGAACTGTCCAGATATTCGTAATACAAAAATTGTCGATTTTATTAAAGCATTAAAAGAATACGATTTAGATTTAGATATATATGATCCATGGGTAGATGATACAGAAGTCCAACACGAATACGGTTTAGCGCCAGTTAAAGAGCTAAAGCAAGGTGTGTATGATGCTGTCGTGATAGCAGTCGCTCATGATCAGTTTAAAACTATGACTGCGCAAGAGTTTCATGCATTAGGTAAGACCGATCATGTACTTTATGACTTGAAGTATGTATTAGATCAAGAAGAATCATCGATACGTTTATAAGGAATTATTACAGGTGAAGAAAGTTTTATTGGTATTTGGAACAAGACCAGAAGCAATAAAAATGGCGCCTTTAGCCTTGAAATTACAACAGAATACTCAAGAATTTGAAACAAAGGTTTGTGTAACTGGTCAGCATCGCCAAATGTTGGATCAGGTTTTGGAATTATTTGATCTGAAACCAGATTTTGATTTGAACTTGATGAAACCAGGTCAGACTTTGTCTGATGTTACTTCGGGTGTGTTAAAAGGTTTAGAGCAAGTATTTGAACAGTGGATACCAGATATTATTTTGGTTCATGGTGATACTGCGACGACTTTTGCTGCTTCATTAGCCGGTTACTATCATAAAATTAAAATTGGACATGTTGAAGCTGGTTTGAGAACGGGCGATCTTTATTCGCCTTGGCCAGAAGAGGCAAACCGAAAACTTACAGGTGTTTTGGCAAATTATCACTTTGCTCCTACAGATTCTTCTTACCAGAATTTAATCAAAGAAAATGTTAAACCTGAAACAATTATCGTAACAGGCAATACTGTTATCGATGCACTACTGCAGGTAAAAGATAAAGTTGAAAAAAATCAAAAATTAATTGATAAATTTGAACAGAAATTCAATTTTCTAGATAAGAGTAAAAAGTTAGTTTTAGTTACAGGCCACAGACGTGAAAACTTTGGACAAGGTTTTTTAAATATTTGTGCTGCTTTAGCGAACCTTGCGAAAAGATACAGTGATATTCAAATTGTATACCCTGTGCATTTAAATCCAAATGTACAAAAGCCAGTAAATGAGCTGTTGTCAGGGATTGATAATATTTTCTTAATTGATCCGCAAGACTATTTACCATTTGTATATTTGATGAATCGTAGTTATCTGATTTTAACTGATTCTGGTGGGATTCAGGAAGAAGCGCCTTCTTTGGGTAAGCCAGTATTGGTAATGCGTGATACTACTGAGCGTCCTGAAGCAGTGGAAGCGGGCACAGTCCGTTTGGTAGGAACGGACGTTAATACGATTGAAACGGCTGTATCTGAGTTGTTAGAAGACACATCATTATATAATGCTATGGCTGATGCTTATAATCCTTATGGTGATGGTACAGCATGCCAACAAATTATTGATTTCTTAAAACGAAATTAAATAGAAGTTTTATTATTTTATTTTAAAGTATTGAAAATATGAGTACATCATTTAAGCATATCTGTGTAATTGGTTTAGGTTATATTGGTTTACCTACAGCAGCAACATTTGCAGCCCATGGTATTAAGGTTACAGGTGTAGATGTAAATCAACATGCAGTAGATATGATTAATCAGGGTAAAGTACATATTATTGAACCTGATTTAGATGCCTTGGTCCGTGATGTAGTTGCTCAAGGCAAGTTATCTGCCCAAACTATTCCCACAGAAGCTAATGCTTATATTGTTGCTGTACCTACTCCTTTTAAAGATGATTATCAACCTGATTTAAAATATATAGAAGCAGCTTCTAAGGCAATCGCTCCATTCTTAAAAAAGGGTAATCTAGTCATTCTTGAATCTACTTCACCTGTTGAGGCGACTGAACAAATGGCAGCTTGGTTAAGTGAGGCTCGTCCAGATTTAAGTTTTCCTCAGCAAAAAGGAGAAGAAGCAGATATCCTCGTTGCGCACTGTCCAGAACGTGTTCTACCAGGTAAAGTTTTACAAGAACTAATTAGTAATGATCGTATCATTGGTGGAATGACTCCACGCTGCTCAAAAGCTGCGAGTGAGTTATATCAAATTTTTGTAAAAGGTGATTGCATTGAAACAAATGCAAGAACTGCTGAAATGTGTAAATTAACGGAAAACTCTTTTCGTGATGTAAATATTGCTTTCGCAAATGAGTTATCGATGATTTGTAATAAGCTCAATATCAATGTGTGGGAGCTAATATCATTAGCAAATCGCCATCCACGGGTAAATATTTTACAGCCGGGTCCTGGAGTTGGAGGCCATTGTATAGCCGTTGACCCTTGGTTTATTGTGGCGAAAACACCTGAACAAGCCCAATTAATTCGAGCTGCACGTGAAGTTAATGATAGTAAGCCAGAATGGGTAATTGATCAGGTTAAAATTAAAATCGCTGATTTTTTACAATCTAATCCAACAAAGACAATCAAAGATGTAACTATTGCTTGCTATGGATTGGCATTTAAACCAGATATTGATGATTTAAGAGAAAGCCCAGCTTTAGAAATTACAAAAAAACTAGCTGAGCAAGGATTAAATATTTTGGCAATTGAGCCAAACATTGAGAAATTGCCACAAACAATGCCAGATAATGTTCAATTAACAGACATTGAAGCAGGCTTAGAGGCGGATATTTATGTTGTTTTAGTAAAACATAAAGAATTTAAAAGTCTGCATTTAAATACTGAAAAAGTAATTAATACCTGTGGTCTATAATTAAATGTCCATAATTAAAAACTTTGGATTTGTTTATGTAAGATTGTTAATAGTGATGTTACTTTCTTTAGTAACATCAAGCTATATTTTACAAAGACTTGGCGCGGATGATTATGGACTTTATAGTGTAGTTGGTGGTGTTGTTATTATATTGGCTTTTTTAAATAATGCCATGGCAGTAACAACACAACGCTATCTAAGCTTATATATAGGTGATACAGAAAGATTAATTGATACTTTTAAGATATCAAAAGGTATACACTTAAGAATCGCTTTAATAGTATTGCTGTTGAGTGAAACTTTTGGACTTTATTTTCTAAATCATTATTTAAACTTTAATGCGAATAGATTGTTTGCAGTTAATGTTGTATATCAGTTTTCTGTGTTTTCTATTGTATTAATGATTTTAAATGTTCCATATTTATCACTTCTTTTGGTAGGACAAAAAGTAAATTTTTATGCTTTGGTTGGTATTTTGGAGGCACTATTAAAATTTACATTAGCTTATTTTTTAATTTTTGTAGATTCTGACCGACTAATTGCTTATGCAGCTTTACTTTTTTTAATTTCACTATTTACATATAGTTTATATTATTTTTATGCTATAAAAACATTTAAATATATAAAAAATGTTGGATCTTCTTTTGATGTCAAAACTGCGAGTGAAATGATTTCATTTGCTGTATGGAATCTTCTAGGGGTTTTAGCTGGTTTGGGTCAAAATGTAGGGGTTAATGTTTTACTAAATATATATTTTAAACCAGAAGTTAGCGCCTCACGTGCACTCTCACTGCAAATATATAATGCTTTTAATACAATTACGAGCAATGCTCAGGTTGTATATAACCCAATTATTATTAGAAAGTATGCTGAAAACCCAGAAGATGCACATGGATATGTGTTTATATTTTCGACGCTTAGTTTCTTCATGTTAGCCTTTGTAATTGTACCAGTATATTTTTATCTTGATCCTTTATTAATATTTTGGCTTAAAAAAGTTCCAGTTTTTCTTGAAATATTTATAAAAATTATGTTTTTTGAGTTGCTTATAGCTTCTATTATTGGACCATTACATAGTTTGATACAAGCCACAGGTAATATTCGAAATTATCAAATAGTAGTGAGTAGCTTACTGTTGTTGAATATTCCAATTGGATGTTTGCTCTATGAAAATGGGTACTCGCCTGAAGCAATTTATTATGTTTCAGTTGTTCTAGTATTTTTAAGCTTTGTAGTGAGATTAATATTTTTAAGAATGATGAGCCTGATCAATATTTTAGAATATCTAAAAAAAGTAATTGCTCCAATCCTTATAATGTCATCTATCATTATATCTATTAATTTGTTTGTGGATGTAACTGTTATAACTAAACTTATAGTTTCTGAAATTATAATTATTGTTTTTTCAGTGCTTATGTTTTTGTATAACAAGGACATAAGAAATATATTAGTCAGTATGAAAAGAGCTAAATAAATTTAGCTCTTTTTTTTATATTTATTTTTTATTGGATATTTGCTCAATAAAATTTAAATACTTTTTAGTTCGATCTAGGCTTGTACCAAATCTTTTAAGATTAATTTCACCTTTTTCAATTAAGTCTTTACCTTTCTCTGGATTATTATATAAATTTATAATAGCCTCAGCATATGCAGTGGGGTTAGTCGCTTCACAAAAATAAGCACTATTATTGCAAATATCTCTAGAAAAGCCAAAATCAGAAGCAATAATTGGTTTTTTCATAAACATGGCTTCTAAATATGTGGCAGAGAAGACTTCTAGTAATGTGGGGATAAATGCAATATTACTTTGTTCGTAGATATTGGCTAGTTGATTTATATTAACTTTACCAATGTATTTGATATACTGGTCATAGTGATCAGGAAAATTAAGTTCATTCTTATTGATAGTCAATATGAATTTAAAATTATGGAAATTAAATTTATTGGTTAATATTTCTATAATACTAGGAATAATTGTAAGATTTTTATGTGGATAGTTTGCTGTTAAATATACTATATTAAATGTGTTATCAAGATGTAAAGGAATCTTCTGCCATTCATCTGGTGAATTAAAAATTTCATTTAAAGTGTTATTTGCAACAAAAACATTTTTGTTGAAAGAATATTTTTCTTTATAAATATTTGCAGCATCTTGAGTTTCAAAAACTAAAGCATCAGAGTATTTTTTAAAACAGTAACTTTTAAAATATGCTAGTAGCTTACTATATAATTTATCTTTAATAGAAAGCTTTTTAAAATAGGGTGAGTCTGGATAAATAATATGAGGAATAGCAAATCCTACAAGCTTCGGATAGTTACTTTTATGATAAGATGGACCAAATACAGTAAAAATACAGTCTGGTTTAATCTTGTCTTCTAAACTTTTAACTTGCTGAATACGCGTTTTTTTAGAAAAAGCTGCATTTTCAGATAGCTTATAAAATTTAAAATTATTTGGAAAATCAACTTCTCCAAAAGCTTTCGCCATATTGGGTGATTGAATAACATGATAAATATGATCAAAGTTTAAATTTTTAAGATCTTTTAAGAAAGAGATGGCAACCTGAATACCACCACCAGCAAAAAGATTTGAATTATCAATAATTAAATTCATATATTTTCCAAGAAACCTTTTACCCAAACATCAGTGTTTCGATAATGCTTATAAAAAAGATAAGCATTATTCGAAACATTTTTGGCGTAATTTTCATCACGATAAAGTAACATTACTTTAGTTAAATCTTCAGTTGTGCCATTATAAAAATTACCATTTACATTATTAATAATGGAAAAGGCTTCTCCACCAGTAATAGCATCTTTGGTCGTAATAAAACCAGTACCATAAGAAAAACATTTCTGAACAGATAAACCTGCTTGGCCTGGAGAAATACAAACTACCGCACGTTGCATAATAGGTAATAGCTCTTTATCAGAAGTAATCTTTCCATGTAAAATAATATTCTTCTCTAAAGAATGTTCTGCAATGTAGTTTTTAATATTATCGAATTCATCACCATCGCCTACAATTTCAAGCTTTAAAATATTTTCGTCAATTTTTAAAAGCTGATGATAAGCTTCAATCAGGGTGAATATTTTCTTTTGCTTGTAAAGAGAACCGATGAATAAAAATGATTCAAAAGTTTTATTCTGAATATGAAACTCAGAATTTTCAGCAACAGTATTATATGCGACTGACATTTTAGAACTGTCGACCCCTAAAGCCTTATATTTAATTAAAGGATAATTTTCATAAAAAATAGCAAAATCAAATTTTTTTAAATAAAAAACTCTTAGGTAATCAAGTAATGTTTTTTGATCATATGATTTTGTATAAGATGCTGCTACACCAATGCCAAATATTCCTTTTTTATAATTTGTCTTTTTTAAAGATTCAAGAAATAAATTTATTACACGGGCATTAAATGGATAAATAACGACATCATATTTATCTAAACTCCCAACTTTATAATAAATGAAAGGCCCTTTATGTTGAATTGATAGTTTTTCTTGTTTAAAGAGAGTGTTAGGCTGAGTCTGGTCAGCATGGGCAATCGTAAGATCTACTTTATCTGCAATTAAATTGAAAAGAGGAATGCGATAATGTTCCAATTTATCTGATATGAAAAGAACTTTTTTAGTGTGCATATAACGTAAATCAGTAGGTTGGGCTGGTTAATCATAACATTTTTTATTATTTAAAATGTTTTATCCTTTATCAGTTTTTAGTAATCTATTTATATTTTCAAAGGAACTTTAGTCGTCAATTGACCAAATTCTATATCGTATTCTATATTACTGCCTTGACTTTTAATAAATAGTGGTTGATTAATAATCTTGGATAAATATGGATAAATATTTCCCACTTGTCTGCAAGAGCCTTGGTTGCATATCGTTACTATTCCATCAGGAAATACATCTAATATTTCACCTGTTTTTAAGGCAGGAATAGTTAAAATTGGAGTATTTCCAGCAAGGAGTTGAATGTTTTGCAAGGTTATCGGTAGTTCTTGTTGCATAGAGACATTTTTTAATACAATTTCGTCTTGATTAGAACAGGCTTTCATCCAACGAAAATTAATTGCAGTAACTTTTGAAAAATCAAAATTATAAAGGGCAGACTTCATATTATAATTTGTGTTGGCGGGCATAAGCGTGGTTAACATTTGTTTTGGTGCATCAAGGTAGCTAATATTTGTTGTACCTGTATGGTTAGGAACAACATTAAGATAATAATCCCGGTAGGATCCATTGACATCCTCAAGTTGTGCATTAATGACTGCACAAGATGATGAGCTATTTAAGTTGTTTGATTTTACAGAGTAATCAATAGACATTTGTCGGGCATGTGTTAGATCAAGTATGCCGTTTTTATTCGAAGTAAACCGTACGGTATTAATTAATGATCCTCGATTTGTAGTATTAATATCAGCTTGTTGTTTAGCATTTTGAATCATATAAGCTTTTGGTACTAGAGGTATCATATTCTGATTGTTGGTTGAGTGCACATTGCTTAGACGTAGCATTATGCCACTTGCATTTTTTGCAGTAATACCAAGTGGAGTACTATTTTGATTAAGGGGGACATGCTGTGTCTGTAGCATAAGTTGGGCAAAATAAGGATTCGCGTCATCAACTAAATACCAATTTCCCGTTTGTAAAGTTTTCTTTGCAGTTGAATTTAAGGCCTTGCCTGTTTGCAAAGTACGATTAACTATACCGATTATACGAAATAGTCTTGTTGTGTAGGGATTAGCTTCCAGATCAGATTGAGTGGTTCGTATAGAAAAAGGCAAATTCAGTGCTAGTGTTCGTGCCAAAGTTGTTGAAATGTCTTCAACTGTTGTTGCAGGGTATGATGGTTTTTCTGACAATAAACCAATCCAGCCGAGTTCTGCGGGCATTAAGCTATTAATTCGCTTTGGTAAGACTTGTTCTATTTTATAAGAGTCTAAATATTGAATAGATGCTAGGGTTGAGTAATCGGCTGTCGCCATTCGACTCATATATGGCCACATTCTTGCGACGTCGCTAGAACCTTGAGTTAGAACCTTTTTATTTAATCGTGATAATATATTAATTTGCTGTTCTGCATTATCGTAAGTGGGATCATTTCCCTCAGCAGTTGCTAGCTCTATACCATCAAAGTAAATCATTCCAGGATTCACTTTATTTACTACGTCTGCTATTTTCTGCGCACTAACATTTTTTATATTTTCTTTCATGTTAATGATATAGTCGTTACCATGGCGTACGAAAGCATTATTTTTCTTAAGCAAACTATCTTTATTCGCGGCAAAGGGATCATTGGAAGATATTAGAGCTGTTAAAATGTGCAATCCAATCTTCGTGTTGTGTTGAGCAGCTATCTCAGAAACAGAAGCTAAGCCATTCACGCCATGTGGATAATTAGCCATATTAATTGGATATGAGCCAAAAGTTTTTGCCCAAGTCCAAGCATAGATCAATACATAAGGAAAAGCGCCTTGTTGTGCTAAATCTAGAACCTTGGTCGCATTATGTTCGTTTAAGTCGATGAATAAATAACTATCTTGCTTAACAGTAGGAGATGTCTTATCTATAACTTTTTGTATGGCTGCATTTGGATCTGGAACCCAAATACTTGGAGTTTGTGCTAAATAATTGATGTCTTGAGGATTGCCAGTCAACAAGTAAAACTCATTTAAATTGCGAGTATTGGTATTTATATTGTTTATAGGACCATTGCATATTTTTAGAGCTGAATTTGGTGGATTTGGATTAACTTTTTGACTTGCTCCAGCCAATATCATGAGTGAGCTTGTTGAGCCTGATATGATAGGAGGTTCATAATATCCATGAGTCTTGGTTTTATCCCCAGAGATATCAAAACACCAATTATCACTACCTTGTACTTTTACTTTATAAATATTTGCACTTTTGATAGATGTGATCTTTTGAATATCCAAATGCGCATTTGCAACAGGATTATTAGGTATATTTAACTTTCCAATGTAGTCATTTGATGAACCACATGTAACATTGATCGAATCGGAACTGGTACATTTATAAGAAGTTTCGTTAGTCTGAGCTATGACTTTTGTTGCGCAACTACTTGATATAAATAAAAATAAAATATAATGTCTTATAGTAGCCATGATCTGCCTATGCTCTTAAAATTTACCTGAATAAATTTTTCTATAGAAATGAAGCTTTAGTTTCTCTTCAAATCTCAAATAATTACCCTTTTAGTATATGTTATCTATCATTGTAACGTTAGACTGAAGATATGCGAAAGAATTTAACGATGTAAGATGGTTTTTCGCAGGTTTGGAATGTTAACTTTTAAAATTCAATAAGTTATGGTGATACTTTCAAAGCTTGTTTTTGTCCATAATTTACGATTTAGTACATTTTCATTAAGATTCTAAGCAAGACAAACCTTCTTAAATGTTCTATTTTTTTGTATTATTGTGTTTTATTGCAACAGTATTTGATGGGTTTTATTTTTAGTATAAAATACGTGAAATTTTGATTGCAAGTTTACCTAAAATTAATGGTTCAAAGAGAATTTCTTTTGTTATGAAAATTTTAGTAGTTGCGTCAAGTGTTGGAAATACTGCTCCAGGTAAAGTTTTTTCTGCGTATATCAAAAGATTAGCTAAAGACTATCAACAAATTGATATTATTTCTTTAGATTCAAATGAAACAATAAATTCTGAAATAATTCAGATGCCCAAAGTTCATCCAAGGTTGAAAAAATTATCTATTAGCTGTTTTGGGTTGGATTTATTCGATTATTATTACGCATATAATTTGCAAAAAAGAATACAAGAAAAGTCATATGATGTTGTTATAACTATGATGTCAGCTCACAATTTTTTACCATTATATGTCGGTTACTTACTTAAAGAAAGCAACATTAAGTGGGTGAACTATTGTGTTGATGCAGTTCCTGTGCCTAATGGATGGGGGGTATCGCAGTATTATTCTAATGGTTTGATTAGAATGATACGTAAATATATGGCTAAGGCCGATAAAATATATTTTTCTAATGAAGTTATGCTGAAATATCAACTTGATATATTAAATGGCTATTTTAAAGGCAATTCTGGTGTTTTATATACGTTACCAGATATTGAGTCATTAAATTTGCCAACTACTAAAAAAGATGAATTTACTTTACTGTACACTGGGGGGATTTATCAAGCTCGCAAAGTTGATCAACTCCTTATTGCAGTTGAAAAACTTATTTTATCTGGCCTGAATATAAAATTAAATTTTGTTGGGACTAATCCAAATTCAGTTGATTTAAATGTGGTCTCGCCAGAGACTAGATTACATATTAAATTTTTTGGTTACACGCGTGATTTAATTCCTTTTTATGAGGAGGCAGATTTATTGATAGATATTGATGCTGATATTGAAAATGACGTTTTTATTTCGAGTAAATTTTTTAATTACCTCATGATTAATCGTAAAATTCTTTGTATTACAGGGAAGAATAGTCCTGTGACTAAATTTGTTCGCGATATGAATATCTCTGATATATCAATTGTTTCTCATGAAAATGATGATATTTATATTAATATTAATAGAATTATTTTAAATGAAAGAAACATAATCAATAGAAATGTTAACTTTCTTTACTCAGGTAATATAAGTGTTTAAGGATGAATATTTTACCTGGTTACTAATTTTATTATATTTTTATACATTATGTGTAGTTCGGGGGGATTTGTTTTTATTGTCGATGATGATTTAGCAGAAAATTTTTTCTTCATGCGAGTGGATTATTTTTAGGTAAAGTTTGGTGGCGATTCTTGGTCTAACGTTTTTTTAAAATTTTGCATCATTATTTGAGTAGATATAAATTTGTGTATTCAATATCTGTAAATAGAAGGGAGTTGGGATAGTGATATTATATAGAAAGTATAGTCAGACTATTGAGAAAAGTGATCCTTTTTCTAGAGTCATTCGCCTATTTATTAAGTTCCTTTTGAATTTTTTAATTCCTATTGCTTATAAATATAAAGATCGTCCAGAAAATACAAAATCTGAATTAATTGTTTCAGTTACTACTTTTCCAAAGCGTATTGATAAAATATGGATTGTAGTTGAATCTATTTTGCGACAGACTTTACAGCCTAAGTTAGTCGTTTTAACCTTATCAAAATTGCAATTTTCTTCTAAAGAATTATTGCCAGCTAATTTATTAAGATTGGAAAAAGAGGGGGTGTTGGAAATTATTTGGACAGACGATGATCTTCGATCACATAAAAAATATTATTATGTAATGAAGAAATATCCCAATGATATTATTGTGACAGTTGATGATGATATTATTTATGATGATAATTTATTGAAGTACTTGTGGGAGTTTCATGTTCAATATCCTAAAAGTATTATAGCAAATAATGCATGTTTGAAAAAAACTAGAAATTATAACAACTGGGAAAATTTGAAATATGAGTTTCATTCTCCTTCTTATAATATCATGCCTATAGGATGTGGGGGAGTTTTATATCCTCCAAAATCTCTACCAATGACTGTTTTTGATAAAGTGGCTATAAAGGAATATTGCCCTCTAGCAGATGATATTTGGCTGAATGTTATGTCTGTATTAAATAAAACATTAGTAGTTAAAACTAATTATCCTATGCATTATATTCCTATTATGTATAAGGATAATGATGATTTGTATAAATTAAACGTTTATCAAAATAAAAATAATGATCAAATAAAGGCGTTAGAGTGCAAATATGGATCACTTTTCTTTGAAAAAAAAGATTCACGCAGTCAAAAACTGGATGATAATTGAAGTATGAAACTAAATAAAAGTGATTTATTACCTATAGTTGTACTGGGTGGTGTTAATTTTTTAACATTAATATTATACCTTGTTTCTCCTTTTAATTATGTCTACGGTAATTTTGCTTTATCATTTATTTATGTTTTTATAAATATTTTCTTTTTGTTTTTTGGTTATATCTTAGCTTTATTTATTTTTCAATCTAATTCTTATAAAAGAAGCTATTTATATGATTTTGGTGATGAGATAAAAATATTTAAAATATTGTTATTTATTTTTTCGTCTACATTTCTAATTCGCTATGCTTATTTATTGCATTATCAATTTTATGATATTTCAGGCATGTTAGAAGAGGTTACTATTGGTGTTTTAGATCCCAAAGCAGGTTATCTCTCAACTGTTAATAATACCCGACCATTTACTATTCCTTGGTCAATCTATGCTTTTATTACTATTTTTCATTCACTGTTTTTTGTTACAGGTGCTATAGTTTGGAAGCGGATTAATTTATTTTATAAGTCAGCTTTTTTATTTTTTGTAATTCTTGAAATAATATTTTGGTATAGTCGAGGTACCAACTTTGGTATCATTTCTTTAATTATATTATTCTTTCTTGCTTATTTATTAAGAGTAAAAAAAATCAACTTTAGATTTGTCTTAAATATTTCTATGGTTTTATTTTTTGTCTTATTTATTTTTTCACTTATTATGAGTGTGCGTATGGATGGCGTAGTTGATTTGTCATCTTATGAAATATATTTAACTACTGTGAATTATGATAGTTTTGTTTTAAATCTTTTTCCAGATTACTTAAAACCATCTGTACTGTCGATTTTCTCTTATCTTACTCAAGGATATTATTTTCTATCCTTTGGTTTTGATCAAAGTTTTAATTTTACTTATTTTTTTGGTTCAAATGCTTCATTGATTAATATTGCAAATTTGATTGGTGTAGATGTTGAAAGAAGCACATATGTTTTTAGATTATCTGAATATGGTATTGATCCTACAGTTCAATGGCACTCTGCCTATTTGTGGTTAGCAAGTGATTTAACTTTTTATTTTGTGCCCTTTTATATTTTTGGGTTAGGTTTTGGATTGAGCTTTTCATGGATAATGGCTACTCGTTCAGATGATTATCTATGTAAGGTTTTATTTATTATTCTTGGTGGTTACGTTTTATTTTTATTTGCTAATACGAATTTTATAGCTTCTTATTTTTATATATTTGTATTTGTAATTGTTTTGATATTATTGAAACTTTTTTTAGTTTCTTTAAATAAATAGGAGTTTTTACTGTGTTTAAAGATAAGACTTTATTAATCACAGGTGGTACAGGATCTTTTGGTAATGCTGTTTTAAAGCGTTTTTTAGAAACAGATATTAAAGAAATCCGTATTTTTAGTCGCGATGAGAAAAAACAAGATGATATGCGTAAGAAATATCATTCATCAAAATTAAAATTTTATATTGGTGATGTACGTGACTATAACAGTATTTTAAATGCGACCCGTGGCGTTGATTATATTTATCATGCAGCTGCTTTAAAGCAAGTACCCTCTTGTGAATTCCACCCAATGGAAGCTGTCAAAACGAACGTAATGGGTACTGAAAATGTACTTGAAGCTGCAATTCAGAACCATGTTAAGCGTGTCGTGTGTTTAAGCACAGATAAAGCTGTTTATCCAATCAATGCCATGGGTATTTCTAAGGCTATGATGGAAAAAGTTATGGTTGCAAAATCACGTAACTTAGAAGGTCTAGATACAGTTATCTGTGGTACTCGTTATGGTAACGTAATGGCATCACGTGGTTCGGTAATTCCTTTATTTGTTGATCAAATTCGTCAGGGCAAACCTCTTACGATTACTGATCCTAATATGACTCGTTTCATGATGACTTTGGAAGATGCAGTAGATTTGGTTCTATACGCTTTTGAACACGGTGAAAATGGAGATATTTTTGTACAGAAAGCCCCAGCTGCAACAATCGCAGTCTTAGCTGAAGCTTTAAAAGAATTATTAAATGTTAAAGATCATCCGATTGCTATTATGGGAACTCGTCATGGCGAGAAGGCTTTCGAAGCATTATTAAGCCGAGAAGAAATGGTACATGCTTTTGATCAAGGCGACTATTTCCGTGTTCCAGCCGATCAACGTGATTTGAACTATGAAAAATATGTTGAAGATGGTGATTTAAAAATTACTGAGTTTGAAGATTACAACTCACATAATACTACTCGTTTGGATGTAGAGGGCATGAAACAATTATTGCTTAAACTTGATTTTGTTCGCGCGCTAACTAGAGGCGAATATATTTCACCAGAGGCTTAAGCATGAAAGTTTTAGTTACCGGTTCTAATGGTTTTATCGCAAAAAACCTTATTCAGTTTTTATTAGAAAAACCTGAAGTCGAGATTTTAAAAACTCATCGTGAAACAACAGATCAGGAGCTTGAGCAAGCAGTTCTCGCTTCGGATTGGATAGTGCATTTAGCGGGCGTGAATCGTCCTTTAAATGAAGAAGAGTTTGCTGAAGGTAATACCAGCTTAACTGAAAAAATCTGCCAGATTTTGCAGCAAGCAAATAAGAAAACTCCTGTTATTTTATCGTCTTCTATTCAGGTTGAACGTGATAATCCTTATGGTAAAAGTAAACTAGGTGGAGAGCAGGCTCTGGTAGCTCTCAATCAATCACAAGGTAATCCTGTTCATATTTGCCGTTTAGCTAATGTTTTTGGTAAGTGGTCACGTCCTAACTATAATTCAGCTGTTGCAACTTTTTGCTATAACGTTGCAAATGACTTACCGCTACAAATTCATGACGAAAATGCTGTGATTCGTCTGGTGTATGTCGACGATGTAGTTGAAACATTCTGGAATATTATAAATGGTCAGCAGGTTGAGCAAGTTTTCCAAGTTGAACCTGAATACCAAATTACAGTAGGTGATTTGGCTAACGTTTTAAATGGTTTTAAGGCATCTCGCGATACGCTTATCACAGATCGTGTAGGGACAGGTTTAACTCGCGCACTCTATTCAACATATTTAAGCTTTTTTAAGCCAGAGCAATTTGACTACAGTGTTCCAAAATATGGCGATGCTCGTGGCATATTTGTTGAAATGCTAAAAACACCAGATGCAGGCCAATTTTCTTACTTTACTGCTCATCCGGGTATTACTCGTGGTGGACACTATCACCATACGAAAACTGAAAAGTTTCTTGTTATTAAAGGTAAGGCACTATTTAAGTTTAAGCATGTTGTGACAGGTGAGTTTTATGAGCTTGAAACACATGGTGATGAACCACGAATTGTAGAAACAGTGCCAGGCTGGACACATGATATTACTAACATTGGTGATGAAGAGATGGTAGTAATGCTATGGGCAAATGAAATCTTTGATCGTAATAAGCCAGATACTTATGCGATGCCAATAACAAATTAAGAGTAAAGAGTAGTGAAAAAGTTAAAATTAATGACAGTGGTGGGTACACGTCCAGAAATTATCCGCTTATCTCGTGTAATGGCTGCGTGTGATGAATATTTTGATCACGTTATTGTTCATACTGGTCAAAACTATGACTATGAATTGAATGAAATTTTCTTTACTGATTTGGGCATCCGTAAACCTGACCATTTCTTAAATGCGGCTGGTGCGACAGGTGCAGAAACGATTGGTAATGTCATTATTGCAGTTGATAAGATTCTAGATGAAGTACAACCTGAAGCTTTACTTGTTTTAGGGGATACGAATAGCTGTATGGCAGTATTACCTGCAAAACGCCGCAAGATTCCAACTTTTCACATGGAAGCTGGAAATCGTTGTTTTGATATGCGCGTTCCTGAAGAAATTAATCGTCGAATCGTTGACCATACTGCTGATATTAACTTAACGTACAGTACGATTGCACGTGACTATTTGTTGGCTGAGGGATTACCTGCTGATTTAGTAATTAAAACAGGTAGCCCAATGTTTGAAGTACTTCATCACTACAAAGCAAAAATTGAAGCTTCTGATGTACTTGAACGCTTGAACTTAAAAGAGCATGAATATTTTATTGTGAGTGCTCATCGTGAAGAAAACATCAATTCAGATCAGAACTTCCTAGATTTGGTAGAAATGTTAAATGCAGTTGCGGAGAAGTATAAATATCCGGTAATTGTTTCTACACACCCTCGCACCCGTAAGCGTATCGAACAATTAAATGTTGAATTTCATCCTTTAATTCAACTATTAAAGCCACTTGGCTTTAGTGATTACAATAAGTTACAGCTTTCTGCAAAGGCTGCATTGTCTGATAGCGGAACGATTAATGAAGAATCATCAATTCTAAACTTCCCTGCACTTAACTTACGTCAAGCACATGAGCGTCCAGAAGGAATGGAAGAAGCTGCTGTAATGATGGTGGGCTTAAAAGCGGAACGTATTTTACAAGGTTTGGCAATTCTAGAAGGTCAGACTAGAGGTGAAGATCGTCTTTTACGTCTAGTTGAAGACTATAGTATGCCAAACGTAAGTGAAAAAGTTGTGCGTATCATTATGAGCTACACAGATTATGTAAATCGAGTAATCTGGAAACAATTTTAAGGTTATAAACTGTGAAAAAAGTGTTGGTTGTTTCAGAGTTTATTGATCCTGCTCAAAATTCTACAGGATATTTTTGGTATAAGATTATACAGAAACTTGCTCAATCCGATGGGGTTGAGCAGTTATCTGTTATAGCGCCTTATTCAGAAGATCGTGAAGAACTGCAGAAAAAATTCTGTAGTAATATCGACTTTTTATTATTTTTGCATGCTTCTTATGATAAAAATAATTTATTAAAGCGATTACTAGGACAATTACAGCAAACTTTTGGTTTTTTCAAAATTTTATTGAAAAACCTAGCTAAAGATAAAGTTGTTGTGTCTGGAACTAACCCACTTTTTTTATTGGTTTTATTAGCTTTTCTCAGAGTATTTATTCCATTTAAATGGTATTTACTGGTTCATGATGTTTTTCCAGAAAATTTGGTACCTGCAGGAATTTTAAAGAAAAATTCTTTCTTATTTAAAATAATGAATTTCGTTTTTAATCGTGTCTATTCTAGGGCTGATCATCTTATTGTGATTGGACGTGATATGAAAAATTTAATGAAACAAAAAACAAATAGCGACAATATTACAGTGATTCCGAACTGGGTAGATTTTATTGAAATAGAGGTTAGATCAAAGCAGCAATCCTCAATTATCGGTTCACTTGGCTGGAACGAAAATATAGTTTTTCAATTCTTTGGAAATATGGGGCGTGTTCAAGGTATCTCTAATTTATTAGCTGCAATTAATTTAAGTAATGACCCATCCGCCAGATTTTTATTTATCGGTGGTGGAAATGATGCTGGGTTAGTAAAAGAGTTTGCTGAAGAAGAGAACAATAAAAATAAAGTTGCTTATATTGGAGAGTTAGCTGCTCAACAGCGAAGTTTAGGTTTGAGCTCATGTGATATAGCGATTGTTACTTTAGCAGAAGGCATGCTTGGCCTCGGTGTTCCTAGTAAGGCCTATTTTACGATGGCTGCTGATAGGCCAATTTTAGCTATTATGGAAGAAGATGCAGAAGTAGCTAATATGGTTAAAGAGCATAATATTGGCTGGGTCTGTGAGCCAAATGATCCAGTTAAATTAGCATCATTAATTGATGAAATTTGCAAAACTAAGCTAAACGCGTTGTCTAATTCACCACGTCAAATTTTACAAGATCATTATCATCAGGATAAGTTACTGCAAAATTTTGCTGACATTGTGGAATCGTAATATGAAAAATATTTTAGTTACAGGTTCATCTGGTTTTGTCGGTAAGTCTTTGATCCGCTCACTCATTCTGAGTAATAAATACCAAAAGATATATGCTTTAAATAGACAATATTCGCATACTCTGCCTGAGACAGTAGAGCAGTTGGTCGCAACTTCTGAATCTGTTTTTTCGACTACTATCCCTTCTGATATTGATGTAATCATACATTTAGCAGGAAGAGCACATATATTAAATGATAATGTGCAAAATCCTTTAGAACAGTTTAGAGCGGTAAATGTTGAGGGTACACTACAACTCGCTCGACAAGCCTTAGAAAATAATGTTCAGCGGTTTATTTTTATTAGTTCAATTGGTGTAAATGGTGCCGTAACAAATAAAAAAGCTTTTGATGAGCTAGATCCACCGCAACCTCATGCCGATTATGCAATTTCTAAGCTGGAAGCGGAGCAAGCATTAAAAGAATTATTTCAGAATACAAATACTGAGCTTGTCATAATTAGACCGCCATTAGTATATGCTGCCGATGCTCCTGGCAACTTTGCTCGATTACTTAAACTTGCTTCAACGAATCTACCTTTACCTTTTGCGTCTCTTAATAATAAACGCTCTTTTGTTGCATTAGAAAATCTTGTTTCATTTATTGAAACTTGTATTGAGCACCCTCAAGCAAAAAATGAATTATTTTTAATTTCAGATAATGAGGTTCTTTCAACTCAGCAACTTGTGACTTTGTTAAGAAAAGGGATGGGGCGAAATAAAAACCTAATCTATATTCCTCAAATTTTTATGAAGATAGGGGCTATTTGTATAGGTAAAAGTAAATTGTACGAGCAATTATTTTTATCTTTAGAGGTCGATGCTTCGAAAGCGCGTAATTTATTAAATTGGGTTCCTCCAGTTAATGGAAATGATGCTCTAGAAAAAACAGGAAAAATATATCTTGAGAAAAGTGAGTGACTTATGCTGATGATTTGGGTCGTATTAGCGAGTTTTTTATTTTCATTCTTGCTGACAGGCTACATGCGCCATTATGCATTAAAGAAAAATATTATTGATAATCCAAATGAAAGAAGTTCACATACAATTCCGACTCCTCGTGGTGGGGGAGTGTCGATTGTTATTACTTTCTTAATGGTTTTAGTGGCATTAATAGTTAGTCATCAAATAGAACCAAATACGGGCTTAATTCTAGTTGGTGCTGGTCTAGGGGTTGCGGTTTTAGGTTTTCTCGATGATCATGGCCATATCAATTCAATGCTTCGACTGGCTATTCATTTTGTTATTGCAATAAGTGCCGTTTTTTTTCTAGGTGGTTTCTCTGACGTTAAATTATTTAATGGCAGCTTAGAGTTAGGTTGGTCTGCGAATATTATTGCAGTGCTTTTCCTTGTATGGTTACTCAATTTATATAATTTCATGGATGGAATTAACGGAATTGCCAGTGTTGAAGCAATTACTACGGTGCTCAGTCTGGCTTTGATTTATTTGTTACTAGATACACATTTATCTAGCGAATTATTATTTATTTTAGCAGCAAGTGTATTTGGCTTTGTGCTATGGAATTTCCCTAAGGCTCGTATATTTATGGGAGATGCAGGGAGTGGTTTTCTAGGATTAATTTTAGGTATTTTGGCTTTAATTTCTTTAAAAGCAGACCCTGCTTTGTTTTGTGCATGGATTATATGTTTAGGTATATTTGTCGTAGATGCCACTTTTACCTTAATTCGTCGTGTTATTAATGGTCATAAGATGTATGATGCGCATCGAACTCATGCCTATCAATATGCCTCACGTAAATATAATAGCCATACGACAGTAACTTTGGGTGTTCTGTTGATTAATATATTTTGGCTTTTACCGATTGCTTATCTTGCATCGCAAAAAGTACTTATGCCTGAGCTATTATTATTGGTTGCTTATATTCCACTGATTTTACTTGCATTATTTTTTGGCGCCGGAAAAACTGAAAATGCTTAAGAAGAAGGTCTTACTCGTTTTAGGTGCCGGTGGGCATGGTAAATCTGTTGCCGAAGCCGCACTTTTATCGGGCAAATGGGAAAAAGTAGTATTTGCAGATGATAGCTGGCCCCAAAAAACAGATATTGCTGGTTTTTCAATTATTACTAACATAGATAAAATTCATCATGTGTTATCTGATATTTCTGCGGCAATTCCTGCTGTAGGAAATAATCAGCTCAGACAAAAGTGGTTTCATCTATTAGAAAATTTATCGATTCCGATAGCTACAGTTGTACATCCATCTGCAATTGTCAGCTCAAGTGCGGAAATAGGTGATGGAGTAACGATTATGGCTGGTTGTGTAGTGGGATTTGATGTGAAAATAAAAGATGGCGCAATCATAAATATGGCTTCATCAATTGATCATGATACATATATTGGTGAATTTGCTCATCTTAGTGTGGGAGTTAAAGTTGTAGGTGATAAGAAGATAGATTCTTTATCATTTCTACCTGCCGGAAGCGTTATTACTCATTTAATGTGATGATAAAGTTTTGTTTAGACTAAAAAAGATGTAGAAGAGTATAACTTTATAATTCCCCTGATTGATAAGGTTTTCTAAGGGGAGTATTGTGCTACAGATTAGTAATCATGGTTTAATATACATTATGTAACCAATGCGTAAAACTTGTTTCTAGTTATATAAGAAATGAGTATATATATCGCACGGTTACTAGAACGATTAGAAGAGTATTGTGAAAAAGATTATCTATCAATTCGCATCAGCCCCAAGACTTGCGAAACAATGTTTTTTGGTTCTTATAGACCTTTTTGCTGTCCCTGTTATTTTATGGTTATGTTATGCCATCCGTTTATTTGACTTAGGCGCAGAAGTAATTCCTGGTATCAATTATGGTGTAGCAATCGTTACAGTGATTGCTATTTTTAGCTTAATGATAACAGGGGTTTACCGATTTATTGTCCGTACTTTTAATGAAGCATTTATTGCAAAGCTAGCTATTGCTGTTGCAATCATGGTCGTATTTTTATACGGTATGAATGTTTTTTCACCAGCATTTATTCCGACCTCAATACCACTCATGTTTGGCTTTTTAATGTTTGGATGGGTTTGGTGTGGTCGTGCATTTATCCGTTTTATTGTTAAGGCTGCCTTACAAACAAGTGAAGAGCGTAAGCGAGTTGCAATTTATGGCGCAGGTGACGCTGGCCAACAAATTGCGGCAGTTCTGTATCGTTCTGGTGATCATTTACCTATTTTTTTTATTGATGATAATTCTTCTTTACAAGATCACATGGTAGGTGGTTTAAAAGTATTATCTTTAGAAAAAGCTTTACAACGTTTTAAAAAGTACAGAATAGATGAAATTTTATTGGCATTACCTTCAGTAGGTCGTGTACGTAAAAGTGAAATCATTCAGCAATTAGAACCTGCTCATCTTAAAATTACTGAGCTTCCAGGCCTAACTCAATTGGTTGATGGTGAGCTTAAAGTTGCAGACATTCGTGAAGTTGACATTATTGATTTATTAGGGCGTGATCCTGTACCCCCTGTAGATCATTTACTTGCAAAAAATATTCAGAATAAAGTTGTCATGGCAACGGGAGCTGGTGGTTCTATTGGTTCAGAGCTATGTCGCCAGATTATTAAAAATCAACCTAAAATGTTGATTATTTATGAAATTACTGAATTTGCTCTTTATAGTATAGAAAAAGAATTACGTCTAACAGCGCAATGTGAAATAGTTCCAATCTTAGGTACAGTTCAAGATCAACAGAAATTAGAACGTATTATTGAGCAATATAAAGTTCAGACTGTATATCATGCAGCGGCATATAAACATGTGCCTTTAGTTGAGTGTAATCCAATTGCAGGGTTAAAAAATAATGCGATTGGTACAGCAAATAGTCTAAATGCTGCTGTTAAGAAAGGAGTTGAGACATTCGTTTTAATTTCAACAGATAAAGCAGTACGTCCTACCAATGTCATGGGTGCTTCAAAACGTATGGCTGAGTTGTATTGTCAAGCAATGGCTGAAGCTCAACAACAAACTCAGATTAGTATTGTGCGTTTTGGTAATGTATTAGGTTCATCAGGTTCGGTTGTACCGTTATTTAAGCAACAAATTGCAAAAGGTGGCCCAATTACTGTGACTCATCCAGATGTAACACGTTACTTCATGACTATACCTGAAGCATCTCAGCTAGTTATTCAAGCTGGTGCGTTAGGTAAAGGGGGAGATGTGTTTTTACTTGATATGGGTGAACCTGTTCGTATCCAAGATTTGGCTCGACAAATGATTTCGTTAAGTGGGTTAACTGTGCGTGAACCCGGTGCAATGCAAGGGGATATCGAAATTCAGTATAGTGGATTACGCCCGGGCGAGAAGCTCTATGAAGAATTATTAATTGATCAAGAAAATACTGAATATACTGAGCATAGTAGAATTCTCCGATCATTTGAAAAATTTTATCCTCTTACGGAAATTCAAGAAGTCTTTAATCGAGTGAATAGTATGACAGCTGTCCCACAAGATATTGATTGGGCGTTATGCCAACTTGAACACTATGTTGATGGTTATAAACGTAGTAAAGATATTATGGTTAATTAGAGAGTAATTGTGTGATTAAAAAGGCAGTTTTACCTGTAGCTGGACTAGGTACACGTTTTTTACCGGCAAGTAAGTCAATTCCTAAAGAAATGGTAACAGTCGTTGATCGTCCTGCGATTGAATATGTAGTGCGTGAAGCTGTAGAGGCTGGAATTGAGCAAATTATTTTAGTAACCCATTCATCTAAAGCATCGATTGAAAACTATTTTGATAGAAACTTTGAACTTGAAACGACGTTAGAGCAAAAGAAAAAGTTTGATTTGCTTGATGAAATTACTCAGATCATCCCATCTCATGTGAGTGTAGTAAGTGTAAGACAGCCCCAACCTTTGGGCTTAGGGCATGCTGTTTTATGCGCAAAAAGTATTATAGGCCAAGATGACTTTGCCGTGTTATTACCAGATGTATTGGTTAAAGATGGTTCAGGAAAAAATGATCTATCGCGTATGATTTCTCGTTATGAGGTGAGTGCTGCTGCTCAAATCATGGTTGAAGCAGTGCCAGATCATTTAGTAGATCAATATGGAATTGTTGACGTTCAGCAGAGTCCAAATGAAGGTGAAAGTATTGTCATGCAAGGTATTGTCGAAAAGCCTGCTGTCGGCTTTGCACCTTCTAATTTATCTGTAGTCGGACGTTATATTTTACCAGCTAAAATTATGCAGCTTTTAGAAAATACACCGAAAGGTGCTGGTAATGAAATTCAATTAACTGATGCTATTGCGATGCTTCAAGATACGGATACAGTTGAAGCCTATCGTATGCAAGGTCAAACATTTGACTGTGGCAGTAAACTTGGCTATTTGAAAGCTGTATTACACTATGGTGTTAAACACCCTAAATTAGGGGATGACTTTAAACAGTTAATTCAGGAACTTAAACTATAAAGTTTTGTAGCTCTGCTTAAGTATTTGTAAAAATTACTTAATACGATAGCAGAGCAGTATATTCTCTTCTGGTAAAAGGAAGAGAAATCTATAAAATCAGGTGTGCAATGAAAATCGCAATATTTGGAACAACGTTACATGCCGGTGTTATGGCAGCATTATTAGCTGAATATGGTAACCAAATTTATTGGTGTACCTGTGTAAGTTGTGAAGAAGATATTTCTGTACTTTCGTATCAAGATCAAGAAGTAAATAATTATTTAAATAAACAGAGAAAAGCAGGATTTTTAAAAGAGAGCCGTTTTTCTGAGATTCCTTTAGATATTGAAGTTTATTTATTTTGTTTTAGTCCAACACAAATTGAACTTGCTTTAAAGACAGTAGAAAAATTAAGTGAGCGATCAATTGTTCATCCAAAATTAATGATCAATGGTTCTACTTTTGGTTTACATGGAACTGATCACTTAAAACAATATTTACCAAAAGATGAATGGGTTTATTTTCCTGATGTAATTCAAGAAGGAAATGCGATTAATAGTGTGCTGAACGTAAAGCATGTGATTGTGGGCGTTGAGTCCAACAATGCACGAGATACAATGCAAGAGTTGTTGCGCCCATTTTTCCGTTTTAGTTATCAATATTTATTTATGCCTATTTTAGATGCGGAGTTTACCAAACTCAGTATCTCGGGCATGTTGGCTACCCGTATTAGTTATATGAATGACTTGGCTATGGTTGCCGAGAAGTTAGGTATCGATATCGCCAATGTAAAGCATGGTATTGCTGCTGATACGCGTATTGGTGCTGCTTATTTATCGCCAGGTGTGGGATTTGGTGGTGAGAATTTTTCGCACGACATTTTAACACTTTCAAGTACAGTATCTGAAACTGGAACAAAAAGCCGTCTCTTAGAACAGGTTTGGGCGATTAACGAGCAGCAGAAAGAGATTTTATTCCGTAAGTTATGGAATTATTATCACTGTAGTCTAAATGGTAAAACGGTTGCGATTTGGGGAGCTTCTTTTAAAGAGAATACCTCAAATATACATAATTCACCGATTCATATTTTATTAGCTGCGCTATGGGCACAAGGTGTAATAGTACGTTTACATGATCCTCAGGCTTTAGATGAAATAGCTGCAACTTATGGGTCTCGTGAAGATTTAATTTTATGCACTGATCAATATGAAGCAGCGCAAGGTGCTCATGCATTGTGTCTAGTCACGGCATGGAAGCAATATTGGAGTCCTGACTTTAAGCAACTACAACAATTAATGAAACATCCTTTAATTTTAGATGGTCGTAATATTTATGATCCAGCATATGTCAAAGCTAGAGGTTTTGCTTATGAAGGAGTAGGTCGCTTATGAGTAAATCAATTGAACAATTTCCAAAGGAATTAGTCTCGCCTCTAGCTCATCTTCAAACTTTAGCTGAAGAAAACTCAAAATTACATATCAAAGAGTTATTTGCTTTAGAACCAGATCGATTTCAAAATTATTCTGTAAAATTTGATCAGTTATTCTTCGATTATAGTAAGCACCGCGTAACCAAAGATATTCTGGGACACCTAGTAGCTCTTGCGAAGAGTAAAAATTTAACTGGATGGGTTAATCGCCTTTTTTCACAAGATAAAATTAACTGTACTGAACAACGTGAGGCAATGCACTGGGCATTGCGTTTACCAACTGATTATTCAAAGTTTCCAGATTTAACAGAACAAGTTCATAGCCAGTTAGAACGTATGTATGCCTTGGTGGAAAAAATCCATGCTGGACAATATCGTGGTGCTACTGGCGAAGTCATTCAAGATGTTGTCAATATTGGAGTGGGGGGATCTGATTTAGGACCTCAAATGGTGACTCATGCTTTGTCTGATTTTAAGGTAAAAACAGCCAAGCCACTCAATGTTCATTTTGTATCGACTATGGATGGCAGTCAGTTATCAGAATTACTTCATCAACTACGTCCGGAAACGACTTTATTTATTATTTCTTCCAAGTCTTTTGGAACGATTGATACCTTATCTAATGCTCAAACAGTGCGCCAGTGGCTAGAAAAAGCATTAGGGAAACATGGTCGTGTATTAAAAAGTCATTTTATTGGTGTGTCCACAAAAGCTGACAAAATGACTGAATGGGGAATTGCCCCTGAAAATCAATTATTGCTATGGGATTGGGTGGGTGGTCGTTATTCACTTTGGTCTTGTATTGGTTTACCTATTGCTTTGACGGTCGGTATTGATGGATTTCAGCAACTTTTAGCGGGTGCTCATACCGTCGATGAGCATTTTCAACATATGAGTTTTGATCAAAATATTCCAGTTTTGATGGCACTCTTAGGAATTTGGAACAATAATTTCTTAAATATTCAGACCCATGCAGTCTTACCTTATGATGGGCGTTTAAAATATTTTGCAGCCTATTTACAACAGTTAGAAATGGAATCTAACGGTAAATCTATACAACGTGGTGGACAAAAAGTCGAATTAGATACCTGCCCAATTGTATGGGGGGAAGTCGGACCAAATGCCCAGCATGCATTCTATCAATTGCTACATCAAGGCTCCCAAGCAGTCAGCTGTGATTTTATTGCACCGATCCAACGTTATAATGCAGACCATTTTACTTATGCTGAAAATGCTGAAGCGTTAATTGAACAGCACCATCTAGCGCTTTCAAATTGTTTAGCACAGTCACGGTTATTGGCTTTTGGTAATGAAGCATTAGATTCGAAAGAATTAGAGAACTTGCCTATTTATAAGCAATATGAAGGTAATCAACCTAGCTCTACCTTATTATTAAAAGAACTTAATCCTTATAGTTTAGGAATGTTGATTGCGTTATATGAACATAAAGTATTTGTGCAGTCAGTAATTTGGAATATTAATCCATTTGATCAATGGGGTGTTGAAAAAGGTAAGCAGATTGCTGATCAATTACTTCCAATTTTAAATGGTGCTCAAAATGATCTTTCATCACTTGATGCTTCAACGCGTGGTTTGATTAAAGTTTTATTAGGAAAAGTAGATGGCTAAAATTCTAGTTACTGGTGGTGCAGGTTATATTGGTTCACACACGTGTGTAGAACTTTTAAATGCAGGCCATGAAGTCATTGTTTTTGATAATCTTTCGAATAGTTCAGTAGAGTCTTTAAATCGAGTTAAAGAACTCACTCAAAAAAGTTTAACTTTTCTAAGGGGTGATATTCGGAACGCGAATGAATTAGATAGCGTATTCCGAGAATATGCAGTTGATGCAGTTATTCACTTCGCTGGTTTAAAAGCAGTTGGTGAAAGTCAGGAAAAACCGCTTATTTATTTTGATAATAATATTGCGGGTAGTATTCAACTTGTGAAATCAATGGAAAAGGCAGGTGTGTATTGCTTGGTCTTTAGCTCGTCTGCGACTGTATACGGTGAGTTTAACCCATCGCCTTATCAGGAAGATATGCCTCTTACTATGCCCAATAATAATTATGGCTATACTAAATTAGTGATTGAGCAGATGTTGCAGAAATTGGCAGAGGCTAATCCGCGCTGGTCTATTGCGCTACTACGTTATTTTAATCCAGTAGGTGCACATAAAAGCGGGCGTATTGGTGAAGACCCTCAAGGAATTCCAAATAATTTAATGCCTTATGTAACACAGGTCGCTGTAGGACGTCGTGATAAGCTTTCTATTTTTGGTAAAGATTATCCAACTCAAGATGGTACCTGTGAAAGAGACTTCATTCATGTAGTGGATTTAGCTAAAGCACATGAATTAGCTGTGCTGAATCGTCTGAATAATACAGGATGCAGAGCTTGGAATATTGGGACGGGAGAACCGATTTCTGTACTTCAAATTAAAGAAACTTTTGAACAAGTTAACCATGTTGAGATTGTAACAGAGTTTGCAGATCGTAGAGCTGGGGACTTGCCTAGTTTCTATGCTGATGCTTCTCGAGCTAAAGTCGAACTTGGATGGATGCCCTACTATAGTTTGGAAGATATGCTTGCTGATAGCTGGAATTGGCAGAAGCAAAATCCTAATGGTTATAACTAAATAACAAGAAAAAAGGAGCAATTCGCTCCTTTTTCTTTTTTGATTAGCTCTGAATCAACCCAGTCAATTCATCTACATAATGCTGCATTGGCTGAGCTTGGCGGTCTGCACGGCTTTCAATGTTGAGACGTAATAACGGTTCAGTATTTGAAGCACGGACGTTAAAACGCCATGCACCAAAGTCAAGGCTTACACCATCGGTACGGTCAATTTCTGGGTTTTGTTCGGCATAGAAATCAAAAATCTTTTGAATAGTGATTTGTGTATCAGCTACTTTAAAGTTGATTTCACCACTACAAGGAAATTTGGTAATCATATTTTCAACGAGGGTTGAAAGTGATTGTCCTGTTTCAGAAAGTAGCGCAACAGTAAGTAACCACGGAATCATGCCGCTGTCGCAGTAAGCAAAGTCACGGAAATAGTGATGAGCACTCATTTCACCGCCATATACCGCATTGTGTTCACGCATAACGTCTTTAATGAACGCGTGACCAGATTTTGACTGTACAGCAACACCTTTATATTCATCTACGATATCAAATGTGTTCCACACTAAACGTGGGTCATGCACAATTTTCTCACCTGATTGTTTAATCAAGAAAGCTTGAGCCAGTAGACCAACAATATAGTAGCCTTCAATGAATTGACCTTTTTCATCGAACAAGAAACAGCGGTCAAAGTCGCCGTCCCAAGCAATTCCCATATCCGCTTTATGCTCAAGAACAGCATTTCGAGTACTGTCACGGTTTTCAATTAAAATTGGGTTAGGAATACCATTTGGGAAAGTGCCATCTGCTTCATGGTGAATTTTAATAAATTCAACTGGTACGTTAAGCGCCTTAAATTTTTCTTCAATAGCATCAATCACGTGACCAGCTGCACCATTACCCGCGTTTACCACTAACTTTAATGGACGGATTTTTGCAGGTTCAATATAAGTCATTAAGTGATCAACGAACTCAGGCAAAATATTATAACTTTGAGTTGCACCTTTTTGACTAACTTCTTCAAAGTGATTAGTTTCTGCTAAAGCCTGAATTTCTTTTAAACCAGTATCGGCACTAATTGGACGAGCATTTTCTCGAACCAATTTCATACCGTTATAGTCCATTGGGTTATGGCTCGCAGTAACTTCGATACCACCTTGTACATCTAAATGGAAAGCGGCGAAGTAAACTTCTTCAGTACCCGTCATGCCTAAATCAAGAACGTCCACACCCGCATCATTTAACCCGCGAATGGTCGCTTGTTTTAAAGACTCACTGCTTAGACGAATATCACAACCTACAACCACGGTCTTTGGTTTATAGATTTGTCCGTATGCGCGGCCGATTTTATAGGCAATTTCTTCATTCAATTCGGTGCCGAGTTTGCCTCGGATATCATAGGCTTTAAAACAAGTTAAAGTAGTCATTATTCAATTCAATACATGTGGTTTGAGTTGTGTGCACATTATACATTTATCAATGAATGATTATATTTATAGTTTTTATATTCAAATTTTTCACTTCATTTCTGTAGTTCATATCTAAATTTATAACAAAGATTTTTGCGACTTTAGTCTAATAAATAAATTTATAAATTAGAAATAGCTTTATTTTTCTTAGTTGTATTGGTCATACCAATTGTGGTGTTAATTTAATTATTGATCTTGCTAATATCTGTGTTTATGATGTGATCTGTGGTTTAAGGAACAATATTTGCACTTAAATTTTAATTGGTAATACCAATTGTGCTAATGTTTAAACTTTTAAGGTACAAAAAATTTCGCCTCGGCATTTCAAGGAGATGACAATGCTCAATATGTGGCAACAACTTTATGACCCTTTAAATAATATTTGGCTGTCTAGTGCGGTTGCATTAATCCCGATTATTTTCTTCTTTTTGGCATTGGCTGTTTTTCGTTTAAAAGGCAGTATCGCAGGTACAGGCACAGTCATTATTGCACTATTGATTGCGCTCTTTTTCTATCAAATGCCGGGTCAAATGGCCTTTGCGTCAATCATTTACGGTTTCTTCTATGGTCTATGGCCAATTTCATGGATCATTATTGGGGCAGTTTTTCTATACAAAATTTCAGTAAAAACAGGCCAGTTTGAGGTTATTCGCTCAAGCATTTTGTCAATTACCGAAGACCAACGTCTACAAATGTTATTGGTTGGTTTTGCATTTGGTACTTTCCTTGAAGGAGCAGCGGGTTTTGGTGCTCCTGTAGCAATTACCGCTGCACTGCTTGTTGGTTTAGGCTTTAAACCACTCTACGCTGCTGGTTTATGCTTGATTGTAAATACAGCGCCAGTGGCATTTGGTGCGATGGGTATTCCAATTATTGTGGCAGGGCAGGTTTCTGGTGTAGACACCATGGAAATTAGCCAGATGGTAGGTCGTCAGTTGCCGTTTTTAACGCTGATTGTGCTGTTCTGGATTATGGCGATTATGGATGGCTGGCGTGGTGTTAAAGAAACTTGGCCTGCGGTAGTCGTTGGTGGTGGTTCGTTTGCGATAGCCCAATATCTTACATCTAACTTCATTGGTCCTGAGTTACCAGACATTACCGCTGCAATTGCGTCATTAGTGAGCTTGACTGTGTTGTTCCGTTTCTGGAAACCAAAACATATTTTCCGTTTTGAACCTGAAGCTGGTCAAACTTTGACTCAGCAACCTACTACGGTTCAACGTTACAGTATTGGGAAAATTGCTAAGGCGTGGTCTCCATTTGCTATTTTAACGGTCATGGTGACGATCTGGAGCATTAAGCCATTTAAAGCATTATTTGCAAAAGATGGTGCTCTTGAACACTGGATTTTTAAACTTGAAGTGCCGTATTTGCACAAATTGGTCGAAAAAATGCCGCCAATTGTGGCAGAGATGAAGCCATACGAAGCGATTTATAAGTTTGACTGGTTCTCTGCAACAGGTACTGCAATTTTTATTGCTGCAATCATCACTGCTATTTTCTTAAAAATGAAAGCAAGTGAGGCAGTAACAACCTTTGGTGAAACACTTAATGAGTTGAAAACACCGATTTATTCAATTGGTATGGTGTTGGCGTTTGCTTTTATTGCGAACTATTCAGGTTTATCTGCTACTTTGGCTTTAGCTCTATCGCATACGGGTCATGCGTTTACTTTCTTCTCGCCATTTTTGGGCTGGCTTGGTGTGTTCCTTACGGGTTCAGATACCTCTTCAAACGCTTTGTTTTCGGCATTACAGGCGACTACAGCGCAGCAAATTGGTATTCCAGAAGTGTTATTGGTTGCTGCGAATACCAGTGGCGGCGTGACAGGTAAGATGATTTCTCCACAGTCGATTGCGATTGCGTGTGCAGCGGTAGGCTTAGTTGGAAAAGAGTCTGACTTGTTCCGTTTCACGGTAAAACATAGCATCATATTCACTGTCTTTGTTGGCATCATTATTACGGTTCAGGCTTATCTGGTGCCGTGGATGATTCCATAACTCCAGTGAAGGAAACGCGATGAGAATCTCCGATCAAGTGGTCATGAAATTGCAGGCATTAATTGAAGAGCGTCACATGAAAAAAGGTGACCGCTTGCCTGCCGAACGCCAGCTTGCAACTAGCTTAGGAGTTTCTCGTCCGTCTTTGCGTGAAGCAATTCAACAGCTCAATAGTCAAGGGGTGCTCAGTAGCCGCCGTGGCGATGGGACTTATATTCAGCAGTTACCTGAACAGTGGCCACAGCAACTGATTGTGAACCCGATTAGCAACCTGATTGAAGAAGATCCGTTATACCGTTTCGATGTGCAAGAGGCGCGGTTATTACTTGAAGGTGGCACGGCATGGTATGCCGCATTGCGCTCAACGCCTGAAGATCGCGCCAAAATTCATCATTATTTTAATGAAATTAGTCGCCACCAAAATGCAGGTGACTCAGCACAGGCTGCTGTGGCTGATGCTGAATTTCACTTAGCAATTGCTGAAGCATCTCACAATGTGGTGCTGATTCAAATGATGCGTAGCCTGTTTGATTTGTTGCAATACAACGTCTTGCTAGGACGTAAGAAAGTTTATAACGACCCCATAAATGGTGACTTGCTAAGCGAGCAGCATTTTCAGGTGATGGATGCTATTGATCGTAAAGATCCCGAGGCCGCACGCCAAGCTGTCTGCGGTCATATTGAATTTGTGATTAATCATGTGCGTTCTCTGGATGAAGACGAAGCTCGCCAGAAACGTGCAAATCGTTTAAGTAGAGTTGATTCAAAATGATTATTTCTTCTGGCAATGATTACCGTGCTGCTGCACAACGTCGCTTACCTCCATTTTTATTTCATTACATTGATGGTGGAGCGTATTCGGAATATACCTTAAAGCGTAACGTACAAGATTTGTCAGAAATTGCATTGCGTCAACGTGTGTTGAATGACATGTCAGCGTTAAGTTTAGAGACAAAACTGTTTAACGAAACGCTGTCGATGCCGGTTGCATTGGCACCAGTTGGTTTAACGGGGATGTATGCACGCCGTGGTGAGGTGCAAGCCGCGATGGCAGCCGACAAAAAAGGTATTCCATTTACGCTTTCAACGGTTTCGGTATGTCCGATTGAAGAAGTTGCACCTGCAATTAACCGCCCGATGTGGTTCCAGCTTTATGTATTACGCGACCGTGGTTTTATGCGTAATGCTTTAGAACGTGCAAAAGCGGCAGGCTGCTCAACACTGGTATTTACCGTCGATATGCCTGTACCGGGTGCACGTTATCGTGATGCACATTCGGGTATGAGTGGGCCAAATGCCGCAATGCGTCGTTATATGCAGTCGATGTTTCATCCGCACTGGTCATGGAATGTTGGCTTAATGGGCCGTCCGCACGACTTGGGTAATATCTCTAAATATTTAGGCAAACCGACTGGCCTTGAAGACTATATTGGCTGGTTAGGCTCGAACTTCGACCCATCTATTTCATGGAAAGACCTTGAGTGGATTCGTGAGTTTTGGGATGGCCCAATGGTGATTAAGGGTATTTTAGATCCTGAAGATGCCAAAGATGCTGTGCGTTTTGGTGCTGACGGGATTGTGGTGTCGAATCATGGCGGTCGTCAGTTAGATGGCGTGATGTCGTCTGCTCGTGCATTGCCTGCAATTGCTGATGCAGTGAAAGGTGATTTAGCAATTTTGGCTGACTCTGGTATTCGTAATGGTTTAGATGTGGTGCGTATGTTAGCTCTTGGTGCCGATACAGTGTTACTTGGCCGTGCTTTTGTGTATGCCTTGGCAGCAGCAGGTGGACAAGGTGTGTCGAACTTGCTTGATTTGATTGATAAAGAGATGCGTGTTGCGATGACGCTCACGGGTGCTAAGTCGATTTCGGATATTAATGCGGATTGTTTAGTACAGGCAATGAAGCAAGGTTTTTAAGAAATAACTTTTTTAAGTGAAGCAGTAAGCACAGCCTTAAAATTTGGTGATTTGCTAATGTTTTGCGTATAGGCATTTGTCACTTTTGAAAGGTCAAAAGTAACCAAAAACCTTTTGTTGAGCAAACAGTACTTCCTTGTACGGTTGCTCAACAGGCGGCATCCCTGCCGCCAACGCGTAGCCAATTTGAATTAAATCTAACACCTAGAGATTAGCTGCTAGTGTTAAGCGTCACTTACAGCCTGCGTGGTATGAGCAAAGTTTTGTTTTTGCAATGTAAATTGAAAAATGGATACAGCGAATAGGTTCTGTAAGTGACAATGGTTTTGATCTTGCGTAGCTTTAGTCGCTACTCATGCCAAAACAAAAGTAATGGAATTAGCTACTTTAAATATTAGTTCTAAATGGAAAAACTCCCTTGAGCTTTTCTGATTTTTAAAAAACTATGTGGTAGGGATGACCAAAGGGAAACCATCATGCAAACATTTTCTCCTCAAGCAGTGATCGAACGTTTACAAAATATTGTAGGGCGTTCGCATGTGTTGATCGATGATCAAAGCACGCGTCAGTACCGCCAAGGTCGTCGTTTTGGTGAGGGGAAAGTGCTTGCTGTAGTGGTGCCAGGAACCTTGCTAGAGCAATGGCAGGTACTTCAAGCTGCTATTGAGGCAGACTGTATTGTCATTATGCAGGCGGCCAATACAGGGCTTACTGGTGGTTCAACCCCATATGGCGATGATTATGACCGTCCTGTTTTAGTGATGAGTACCCGCCGTTTAAAGGGCATTCAAGTTATTCATGACGGTAAGCAAGTGATTTGTTTACCGGGTGCGACCTTAGATAATTTAGAGCAAATTTTAAAAGGTTATGACCGTGAACCGCATTCAGTAATTGGTTCATCGTGTATTGGAGCATCGGTACTGGGTGGGGTGTGTAATAACTCTGGTGGTGCGTTGGTACGTCGTGGTCCTGCGTATACTGAACTGGCGTTATATGCTCAGGTGAATGCTGCTGGTCAATTAGAACTAGTGAACCATTTAGGGGTGAATTTAGGTTCGACTCCCGAAGAGATTTTGACGCGTTTAGAGAAGCAGCAATATCAAGCCGTAGATATTTTAGATGATAGCGAAAAGCAGGCATCGGACCATCGCTATGCGCACGATGTAACCCAAGTTGATGAAGATACGCCTGCCCGTTTTAATGCAGATCCGTCACGTTTGTTTGAGGCATCGGGTTCGGCAGGTAAAGTCTGTGTGTTTGCTGTACGCCTTGATACTTATGAAAAAGTAGAAAGTAATGTCTTTTATATTGGTACTAATGATGCTGATGATTTAACAGCGATTCGCCGTTATTTACTGACTTCACTGCCAAGTCTACCGATTGCAGGTGAGTATATTCACCGCGATGCTTATTTAATTGGTGAAAAGTACGGGAAAGACACGTTCTTATTTATTGAAAAATTTGGTACAGCCAATGTTCCAAAAGCTTTTGCGATGAAAGACAAAGTCGATGGCTTTTTAGAACGATTTAAAATTAAAGGCTTAACGGATCATATTTTACAGGCCATTACCTTTTTTTTACCGAATCATTTGCCTAAGCGTATGACTGAATATCGAGATCGTTATGAGCACCATTTAGTTTTACGTGTTGAAAATAATTCAAAAGCTCAGACCGAGCAGTTTTTAAAAGAATATTTTGCAGTGCATCCGTCAGGTCACTATTTCGTATGTAGTGAAGAGGAAGGACGAAAGGCGTTCTTACACCGTTTTGCGATTGCAGGAGCTGCAATTCGTTATCGTGATACGCACCGTAGTGAAGTTGAAGATATTGTGGCGCTTGATATTGCCTTACGTCGTAATGATCGTGAATGGGTAGAGCAACTACCTGCTGAAATGGAAAATAAAATTCTCCATAAGCTCTATTATGGGCATTTCTTTTGCCATGTGTTCCATCAGGACTATATTCTTAAAAAGGGCAATGACCCGTTAGAAATGGAACATCAAATGTGGAAGTTGTTAGACGCGCGCCGTGCTGAATATCCAGCAGAGCATAATGTTGGGCATCTTTACATTGCCAAACCTGCATTAGCGAACTTCTATCAAAAACTCGACCCAACCAATAGCTTTAATGTGGGGATTGGGCATACCTCAAAACTGAAATATTGGGGCAAAGCTAAATCTTAATATCGAGACATAAAAAAAGGCGCCGAAGCGCCTTTTTTTATAGATGTCTTATGCAGCTTCTACTGATTTAGCAAGTACTTCAGCCATCGCTTTAGCAACAGTATAAACATTGTTCATGTTTAAGCCTGCTACACAAATACGACCACTACGTACTAAGTAGATTGCATATTCTTCACGCAAGATATCAACTTGTTCAGCAGTTAAACCAGTGTAGCTGAACATACCTTTTTGGTTTACAAGGTAGCTAAAGTCACGGTCTGGTAATGCTTTAGTAAGTTCGTCTTTCAAGATGCTACGCATTTTAATAATACGCTCACGCATCTCTTTCACTTCACCTTGCCATTGTTGGTTAAGTTCAGCGTCATTTAACACTTCATCAACTAACCAAGCGCCTGTAGTAGGAGGGCTAGAGTAAATACGGCGTACAGTCGCTTTTAACTGACCAAATGTGCACTGAGCAGCTTCTGCATCATCACATACGAAAGTTAAGCCGCCAACGCGCTCGCCATATAAAGAGAAGATTTTAGAGAACGAGTTGCTCACAATGAAGTTTAGACCCGCTTGGTCTAAAGCACGGATTGCATACGCATCTTCTTCCATACCGTCACCAAAACCTTGGTAAGCGATGTCTAGGAATGGAATAAGGTTACGGTCTTTTAATACTGCAATCACTTGATCCCACTGTGCTGGGTTTAAGTCAGCACCCGTTGGGTTGTGGCAGCATGGGTGCAACAACACAATGCTTTGCTCAGGCAAAGTTTTAAGTGTAGAAAGCATACCGTCAAAATCTACACCACGTGTTTCGTTATCGAAATATGGGTAGAAATGAGTTTTGATGCCAGCGCCATTGAAAATCGCAACGTGGTTATCCCAAGTTGGTTGGCTTACCCAAACGTCAGAATTTGGGAAATAAGTTTTTAAGAAATCTGCACCAACTTTCAATGCACCTGAACCACCAAGCGTTTGGATGGTTACAGCACGACCAGCTTTAACTGCTGGGCTGTTTGCACCAAATAAAAGTGCTTGAATTGCTTCACGGTAAGGTTTGAAGCCTTCCATTGGCAAATAAAGTTTGGTTTTACCGTTTTTAGGCTCAATACGCTTTTGCGCCTCAATAATGGTCTCTAACTGAGGAACAATACTGTCTTCGTTATAATAAAGACCAATACTCAAGTTTACTTTTTCAGAACGAGTATCAGCATTGAACTGTTCCATTAAAGAGAGAATTGGATCGCCTGCGTATGGGGGGATATGTTGAAACATCAAAAAAGTCCTTTCATTCAACAATATGCATAGTGCTGGTTTTTTCTGTCTCGAAAAATACGCCACAACTATGTCGATGTTCAATAATGTATCAATAAAGCTACCGTGAAGCACCTGATAATTTCACTAATATCGATATTTTCTGGCTGAAAATAATAAAAAGTTTTAAAAGAAATTACGGTAAATAGATACTAATTTATAACTCATGCTTTCATTCAAGCAGATTGTCTACAATCTTGCTGTAATACATTGGTTGTAGACTAAAGTTTGAAACAAAAGTTTATTGACTAAAAAGCAAGCTATAAATAGTCATAAAACTATAGATAAATTGAAGCTAAATTATTGTTTTATAAATATTAAATTGAAGTTGGTGTAATGCTTTAAATATAAGGTGAAATGTCAGCCCTAACGATAAAAATTGACCTGATGCGTTCTATAAAGTGTCAACAATCACCTTGATTTTTTTCATTCATACCGCTATAAAAGCCATAATTGATTAAAAATTGTCGACAATATGCAAGATTTGACCTTCGCACCAGAGCCACTACAAAGTCAGGGAAGAACACTGACCGAGAATGTATTTAAACAAATACAGACGGCTATTGTTTTGGGTCAAATTCCGGCAGGTAGCAAAATTTCTGAACCTGAGCTGGCACGGACTTATGGCATTAGCCGTGGGCCTTTGCGTGAAGCAATTCATCGCCTTGAAGGTCAACGTTTGGTTGAGCGTACTGCACATGTGGGAGCGCGCGTGGTTTCGCTCTCACTGCAACAGTTCAAAGAGCTTTACCAAATTCGAGCTTCTTTAGAGGGGTTGGCTTGCAAACTTGCTGCACAGCATATTGATAAAAAGCAAATTTTGGCGCTACGTGATGTTTTGCGTATGCATGCTGAAGATGAAAACTTTAAAGCAGGTAAAGGATATTACTTGCAAGAAGGGCAGGACGATTTTCACTATTGCATTATCAAAAGTAGTGGCAATAAAACCCTAGAAAAAATGCTATGTGATGAGCTTTATCACCTCATCCGTATGTACCGAATTCAGTTTTCAAACACACCCGATCGACCGAGCAAAGCTTGGGACGAACATATCCGTATTTTAGATGCAATTGCAGAAGGCGATGGTGAACTTGCCGAGCTGCTCATGCATCGACATATCAATGCTTCTTACAAAATTATTGAGCAAACACTGCTACAAGCACAAGGAGAACATAACAATGGCTAAACAATCCGCAGGTCAGCTATTTCGCGATGCAGTAGCCCAAGAAAAGCCATTACAAGTGGTTGGAACCATTAACGCCAATCATGCACTTTTGGCAAAACGTGCAGGTTATAAAGCGATTTACTTATCAGGTGGTGGTGTAGCCGCTGGTTCTTTAGGTTTACCTGATTTGGGAATTAGTAACCTTGATGATGTGTTGACAGACGTACGCCGTATTACTGATGTATGTGATCTTCCATTATTGGTTGATGCAGACACAGGTTTTGGTGCTTCTGCATTTAACATTGCTCGTACTACAAAAGCACTGATCAAGTTTGGTGCCGCTGCAATGCACATTGAAGACCAAGTGGGCGCAAAACGTTGTGGTCACCGTCCGAACAAAGCCATTGTGACTCAAGAAGAAATGGTTGACCGTATTAAAGCAGCAGTCGATGCACGTGGTGATGACAGCTTCGTGATTATGGCGCGTACCGATGCATTGGCTGTAGATGGCTTACAAGCTGCAATTGACCGTGCGGGTGCCTACATTGAAGCGGGTGCAGACATGTTGTTCCCTGAAGCAATTACCGAGCTTGATATGTACAAGCAATTTGCTCAGAAGACTGGCGCACCAATTTTGGCAAACATCACAGAGTTTGGTTCTACACCACTGTTTACTACTGAAGAGTTAGCATCTGCCGATGTAAGCCTTGCGCTTTATCCGCTTTCTGCTTTCCGTGCCATGAACAAAGCAGCCGAAACTGTGTATGAAACCTTGCGTAAAGAAGGTACTCAAAAGAACGTGGTTGATATTATGCAAACGCGTAAAGAGCTATATGAACGCATTAATTACTATGCGTTTGAAGACTACTTAGACAACGCATTTGCTAAAAAGAAGTAATAAATTAAAAAGTTGATTAATTGGAATCTGATACTCGGAGGCGTCATCTGCAACTGTTTGAGGCAGGACTACATTTTTTAAAATTGATTCTGCGATAGATAGGATATTCGATGGTTGTGGACGAGTTTTGCAGATGACAATGGTTTTGCCTACTTTTCCCGAAATGAGAAACATCGTTTCGTAAGGTAGGTCGAACCGAAGGTTAATCCTGAAATAAGAAGTGAAAATGGTACGACTCCGTCGTGCTTAATAAATAAATTCAGATAGATAGGAAAGGACAATCTTATGAGCTCAAATGAAACAACAACAGGCTTCAAACCAAAAAAATCAGTTGCACTTAGTGGACAAGTTGCAGGCAACACAGCACTTTGTACCGTAGGACGTAGCGGTAACGACTTGCACTATCGTGGCTATGACATTCTTGACCTTGCAGCGGGTAGCCAGTTTGAAGAAGTTGCTCACTTGCTCGTACATGGCAAATTACCAAACAAAGCTGAACTCAAAGCGTATAAAGCAAAATTAAAAGCACTTCGTGGTTTACCTGCAGCACTTAAAACAGCACTTGAACAACTTCCTCCATCTGCACACCCTATGGATGTGATGCGTACTGGTGTTTCAGTGCTAGGTTGCTTAACGCCAGAACACGAAGACCATAACGAAGCGGGCGCAAAAGACATTGCTGATAAATTAATGGCAAGCCTAGGCTCAATGCTGCTTTATTGGTACCACTTCAGCAACAACGGTCGCCGTATTGAAACTGAAACAGATGACGACTCAATTGCAGCGCATTTCTTACATTTACTTCATGGCGAAAAACCATCTGAAGAATGGATTCAAGCAATGCATACTTCACTTATTTTGTATGCTGAGCATGAGTTTAACGCATCTACATTTACGTCACGTGTGGTTGCAGGTACAGGTTCTGACATGTACTCGGCAATTACAGGTGGTATTGGTGCACTTCGTGGACCTAAGCACGGTGGTGCAAACGAAGTTGCATTCGTGATTCAACAACGTTATGACAACGCTGATGAAGCAGAAGCTGACATCCGTAAACGTGTTGAAAATAAAGAAGTTGTGATCGGTTTCGGTCACCCTGTATATACAGTTTCTGACCCACGTAACGAAGTTATCAAGAAAGTTGCGCATGACTTAGCAGAAGCACAAGAGAACACCAAAATGTACCTCATCGCTGAACGTTTAGAAGCAGTGATGAAAGAAGTGAAAAACATGTTCCCGAACCTCGACTGGTTCAGTGCGGTGAGCTATCACTTAATGGGTGTTCCAACTGCTATGTTCACACCATTGTTCGTAATTGCACGTACAGCAGGTTGGTCAGCGCACGTGATTGAACAACGCCAAGACGGCAAAATCATTCGTCCAAGCGCGAACTACACAGGCCCTGAAAACCTCAAATTCAAACCATTGGCGGAGCGTGGTTAATGAACACAAAATACCGTAAACCGCTGGCAGGCACCCAGCTTGAATATTACGACGTGCGTCAAGCCGTTGAAGATATTCAGCCAGGCGCATACGAAAAACTGCCTTACACCTCTAAAGTACTCGCAGAGCAATTGGTACGCCGTGCCGATGCCGAGAACTTAACTGCTTATTTAACGCAGTTAATTGAACGCCGTCAGGACTTGGACTTTCCTTGGTATCCTGCGCGCGTGGTGTGTCATGATATCTTGGGTCAAACTGCATTGGTTGACCTTGCAGGTTTGCGTGATGCGATTGCTGACAAAGGCGGTGACCCATCTAAAGTTAACCCAGTTGTGCCGACTCAGCTTATTGTCGACCACTCTTTAGCGGTGGAATATGGTGGTGCTGACCCAGACGCTTTTGCAAAAAACCGTGCTGTTGAAGACCGTCGTAACGAAGACCGTTTCCACTTTATTGAGTGGACCAAAACTGCATTTAAAAATGTCGATGTGATCCCTGCGGGGAACGGCATTATGCACCAGATTAACCTAGAGAAAATGTCTCCGGTCATTCAGGCGCGTGATGGCGTGGCATTCCCAGACACATGTGTAGGTACAGACTCACACACGCCACATACAGATGCTTTGGGCGTAATTTCTGTGGGCGTGGGTGGCTTAGAAGCTGAAAACGTAATGTTAGGCCGTGCATCTTGGATGCGTCTGCCAGACATTATTGGTGTTGAGTTTGTAGGTCAGCGTCAAGCAGGCATTACTGCAACAGATATCGTACTTGCTTTAACAGAGTTCTTGCGTAAAGAGCGCGTAGTGGGTGCTTACCTTGAGTTCTTTGGTGAAGGTGCTGACAGCATGTCTGTAGGCGACCGTGCAACCATTTCGAACATGACACCAGAGTATGGCGCTACTGCTGCGATGTTCTACATCGACCAAAACACAATCGACTACTTACGCCTCACAGGTCGTGAAGATACTCAAGTGGCATTGGTTGAACAGTACGCAAAAGAAATCGGCCTTTGGGCATCTGACATGTCCAAAGCAGAGTACCCACGTGTACTACGTTTTGACCTATCAAAAGTAACACGTAACATTGCTGGTCCATCAAACCCACATGCACGTGTTTCAACTGCGGACTTAAAAGAAAAAGGTATTGCGGGTGTTGTTGAAAACCGTTCTGATGGCTTAATGCCAGATGGCGCAATCATTATTGCTGCAATTACTTCATGTACCAATACGTCTAACCCGCGTAACACTGTGGCGGCAGGTTTGCTGGCACGTAAGGCAAATGAGCTTGGTTTGGTTCGTAAACCTTGGGTGAAATCATCATTTGCACCGGGTTCAAAAGCGGCTGCACTTTACCTTGAAGAAGCAGGCGTTCTAAAAGACTTAGAGCAACTTGGTTTTGGTATTGTGGCTTACGCTTGTACGACATGTAACGGTATGTCTGGTGCGTTAGATCCAGTTATCCAACAAGAAATTATTGACCGTGACCTGTACGCAACAGCAGTACTGTCTGGTAACCGTAACTTCGATGGCCGTATCCATCCATATGCAAAACAAGCATTCTTGGCATCTCCACCGCTTGTTGTGGCGTATGCAATTGCGGGTACCATTCGTTTTGACATCGAAAAAGATGCGTTAGGTCATGACAAAGAAGGTAACCCGATTTACCTCAAAGACATCTGGCCATCTGACGCTGAAATTGATGCATTAGTAAAAGAAGCCGTGAAGCCTGAACAGTTCCGTAAAGTCTACATTCCAATGTTTGACTTGGGCGAAGTTGAACAAGCGAAGAGCCCGCTTTACGACTGGCGTCCACAAAGTACTTACATCCGCCGTCCGCCATATTGGGAAGGGGCGTTGGCTGCACCACGTACTTTGGCGAACATGCGTCCGCTTGCGATTTTGGGTGACAACATCACTACTGACCACTTGTCGCCTTCAAATGCGATTTTGATGGACTCGGCTGCGGGTGAATACCTTCATAAAATGGGCGTACCAGAAGAAGATTTCAACTCATACGCAACGCACCGTGGTGACCATTTGACTGCACAACGTGCAACATTTGCTAACCCGAAACTTTATAACGAAATGGTGGTTCGCTCAGACGGTACCATTAAGCAAGGTTCAAAAGCGCGTGTAGAGCCAGAAGGCGAAGTGATGCGTATGTGGGAAGCGATTGAAACCTACATGAACCGTAAGCAACCGTTAATCATTATCGCGGGTGCTGACTACGGTCAGGGTTCAAGCCGTGACTGGGCTGCGAAAGGTGTACGTCTTGCAGGTGTTGAAGCGATTGTGGCAGAAGGTTTTGAGCGTATTCACCGTACCAACTTGGTGGGTATGGGCGTGTTGCCACTTGAGTTTAAACCGGGTGTAAACCGCAAGACTTTAAAACTAGATGGTACAGAGCTTTATAGCGTGATTGGTAATATCGCGCCGCGTTCAACTTTAACTTTAGTGATTGAACGTGCTACAGCGGATGGTAAAGAAGAGATTCTTGAAGTGCCTGTGACTTGCCGTTTAGATACAGAAGAAGAAGTTTCTGTATATGAAGCGGGTGGTGTATTACAGCGTTTTGCACAAGACTTTTTAGAAGGTCAAGTGGCTTAGCCATTAAAATAACTAAATAAGCCCCATAATAGTGGGGCTTATTTGTTGAAAAAATAAACTTAATATAATATAAATCAAACTTATATTTAGTACTTAATAATTAAGATGAATGAGATTAATAAATTAAAAGGATTAGGTGGTTGGTTAACTTTAGTTGGGATAGCCTTAATTATTTCTCCTATTAGGCTGATTGTAACTGGTTACCAGACTTACTATCCTATGTTTTCAGAAGGGGTGTTTAATTTATTAACTTCAGTTGACTCTCCATACTATCATCCACTTTGGAAATATTATCTTTCTTGGGAAATAGTAGCTAATATACTTTTAGTCTTAATTTCCTTTATTTTGCTATACTTATTCTTTAGAAAACATTCTCTTTTTCCAAAATTATTTATATCATTTTGCGTTTTAATTATAATTCTTATTCTTGTGGATGCATTATTAATAAAATTAATATTACCTAATGAAGAGGTTTTTGATAACGATACTTCAAAGGAGCTTATGAGAAGTATCTTTTATGGAATGATTTGGATTCCATATATGCTGTTTTCTAAAAGAGTAAAAGCAACTTTTGTAGAGAAATAAATATTTTTTAAATCCACTCTAATTGAAATAATTTTATATTTTAATTTGGTTTTAAAATCATAATTGTTTTAAATAAAAAAAGCCCGACATCCTGTCGGGCTTTTTCGTATTTGGTTGCTAGATATGACTCCTGTCGTATCTCACGATCCTGATGCATGAACCTATTATTGTTGTTTTATGTTCCGGAACATCCTGTTCCTGTATGAGTTCATATTAGAAAAAAAGCAGAGGGTAGCCAATCCGCTAAATCCCTAAATCTGTGTAAGATAAATCGTACAAATAACATTTTTTGCATTTATGCCATCATCATCGGGCGAAATGGACAATTGACATTCACTTTAAGTGGGTTATATTCCTGTTTAATATATATACGATTATAGGAATGTAATCATGGTAACAGCTGGCGAAAAACCCGGAACAGGCTTCTATTTCTGTGCTCAGTGCGGTCATAGAGTGTTTTTAGAAATTAATACCGACCCTTTACCACCTTGCACCAAATGCTACTGCACGCAATTTAAACGTTAAGAATGAAATAATATTTGCGTTTGCATTTAACAAAAAGCCCTGTCACCTGATGGGGCTTTTTGTTAATTTAAAAATAAGACTTACATAACAAGACCCGTGATGGGCATGAAAAGGAAACCGTTATGGAAACAATATTGGGTTTATGTATTGGCGTGGGCCTGAGCGCTGCCTGCGGTTTTCGCGTGTTTGTACCGCTATTGGTCATGAGCATCGCCACCATGATGGGATGGTTTGAGCCATCAAAAGGCTTTGAGTGGTTAGCTTTGCCATCGGTGTGTTTGGCTTTAGGCGTGGCAACGGTATGTGAAATTGCAGCCTACTATATTCCGTGGGTCGATAATGCTTTAGACACAGTTGCAACTCCTGCGGCGATGATTGCAGGTACGCTTACCACAATGGCTGTGAGTAGTGGGGAAATGTCTCAGTTTGCTACTTGGGCAGCAGCGATTATTGTGGGCGGTGGTACGGCAGGTGTTGTGCAAATGAGTACCGTCGCTGCACGCGGTGTTTCGACTGCAACCACAGGTGGTTTAGGGAACTTTGTTGTGGCGACAGGGGAGTGGATTGGAGCAATCTTACTTTCGGTTTCAGCAATGTTAGTGCCTGCGCTTGTGGCAATAGTGGTGCTGATTGCGGTTATTTGGGTGGTGCGTTGGATTCGCCATAAAAAGCAAGAACAGGCGCATAGTCCTTTGTAATTAAGGAAATATATTAAATTCAGAGAATATCAGTACATTTGCAAAAGAATAATCAAAATGACTTTAAAAACACATATTGAATTTCGTTCAGATCATTTCCCCCGTGTTCCTAATGAAATTGGTCAAGAAGAACATATTTGGGGATACAGACTAGCTCAGTATTTATCAAATAGATTAATTGATTCTGGCTTTGATGTATCAGATTTTATAAAAGAAGACTGGGGATATTTGATCCCTTTAAAGAATGATGAATTTAAAGATATTTGGATTGGATGTAACCATTACGCGGAGTTTGATAATGGATTTTTAGTGTTTATAAATCCTTTTAATCCTATTGTTCGGAAAGGATTTTTTAAGAAAATAGATATATCCGATAAAATAAACCAAATTAGTCAGGCACTTGAGATGATCTTAATGAATGACCCTTTAATTTATGCTCAGCGTTGGTGGTTAGACGAAGATATGAAACTAATTACCAAATAAATTTTAGACCATAAAAAAAGCCCGACATCCTGTTGGGCTTTTTCGTATTTGGTGATTAGATATGACTCCTGTCGTATCTCACGCTCCTGGTGCTAGAACCTATTATTGTTGTTTTATGTTCCGGAACATCCTGTTCCTGTATGACTTCATATTAGGAAAAAAGAAGGGTGTCGCCAATCCGCAAAATCCCTAAAAGTTTGTAGGTTAAAACTTACATTAGAAATGTGGTGTGGGGTATTTTGTAGTTACAGAGGGGGCTTACTTTTATAACTAACCATTTAGAGTCGAGAGAAGAATAAGAGTTGTTATTGATAACAATATGTTATGTTTAAGTTTGATTGTAAAAAGAACAATTTTTTGGGAGAAATAAATAAATGACCGTTATGTTGGTAAAACCTCATTTAAAGTTTAAAGAAAGTTATAACAACTATATTAATGAATTAGCAGATGAAGATCGCCACCCTTTGACCACAGAGTTTGACCATACAGATTTTGAAAGTTTTTTGAATAAACTGAGAGATTATGAAAAAGGGGAGTCCCTAGAAGAAGGGCATGTTCCTAACATTACATATTGGTTAGTAGAAGATAATGAAGTTATTGGTGCATCTAACTTGCGCCTTAAACTCAATGAACAGATTGAATATTGTGGTGGGCATATTGGTTTAGGTATTCGTCCCTCTAAACGTGGACAGAATTTTGGCTCGAAATTGTTGGAACTTACAATTGAGGAGGCGTGGAGGTTAGGTCTAACAGAGTTACATATACATTGCTATAAATCTAATTTAGCTTCTGCAAAAACCATTCAAGCAAACAATGGCCGCCTTCATTCTGAAATTACTCTTGATCAAGTGGTTCAAAGATATGTGGTGTATAAAACTCTATAAGAATTTTCTTTTAAATTATTTTTAACGTAAATAGAAAAAGCCCGACATCCTGTCGGGCTTTCTTGTATTTGGTGATTAGATATGACTCCTGTCGTATCTCACGCTCCTGGTACTTGAACGTATTATTGTTGTTTTATGTTCCGGAACATCCTGTTCCTGTATGAGTTCATATTAGGAAAAAAGCAGAGTGTCGCCAATCCGCAAAATCCTTAAAAGTTTGTAGGAAAAAACGTACATAGCGAAATGATTTAACTTTTCAAAGTGAATATGAATAATAGCCATCTTGTTGCTTTAAGAAAAAATCGAATGCGTATTAGAAAATCTTCAAGACTATTGGTTATTAATGAAAATCATCAAATCCTATTATTTCAATTCACTCATACAAATGATGCCTTAGCTGGACAATCCCATTGGGCAACCGTAGGTGGAGGACTGGAAGAAGGGGAAACCTTCGAGCAAGCAGCTTGCCGCGAACTTTATGAAGAGTTAGGTGTCGTTAGGCAAAATGTAGGCACTCATGTTGCAACACGCAATTTTAAAATGATGCTACCAAGTGCGGAAGTTGTGACTGCTGATGAAAGACTCTTTATTGTTTTTATTAAGAATGAAGAAGTGAACACATCGAACTGGACTGAACAAGAAAAGCTTGTGATTAATAAAAGTCGGTGGTGGATGCTTGATGAACTAAGACAAACTGACGAAATTGTTTATCCAAACAACATTCCTAGTATTCTTATAGATAGTCGGCCAGAAATTTTTAAACCCTAAATATTCAGATATAAAAAAAGCCCAACATCCTGTTGGGCTTTTTCGTATTTGGGTACTAGATATGACTCCTGTCGTATCTCACGCTCCTGGTGCTTGAACGTATTATTGTTGTTTTATGTTCCGGAACATCCTGTTCCTGTATGACTTCATATTAAGAAAAAAGAGGGGTGTCGCCAATCCGCAAAAACCTTAAAAGTTTGTAGGATAAAACGTACAAGCTACTATTCGTCTTGAGGTAAAGGCCAAAGAATATCTTTGTTTTGCTTGAATTTTTTGTACCAATATTGGCTTATCAGCGCTTTGTCATCTCTATCGAAATGATAAACGAATATATCTAAAGCTTCATTTAGGTCGAAGTCATAGCGAAACTTGGCAGTAGCTAAATGATCTTGTATTTCAAATAACTGATTAAATATAGGTAAAGTTTCTTCATAAGCTAACAATTGAATTTGTTGAAGAAGTTCTTTTATTTGAAGTTCATAAGCATCTAAAACTCTTGCCAGATCAATCCTTACATCTCTATAGGTGATAAGTCTTTGCTCAAATTCATCCCATGTGTGGTTCATTCTAATAAATGTTCAAAAGTTGAATGTAAGCACAGCATAACTGGATTGGTTATAAAGTTGATGTGATTTTTAAAAATGCTCGTTCGGCAAATCAAACAACTTAGGCCTCTGTGTCACAACAGACTTTAATTTTTTGCGCTGATTTAAAGTACAACACCATTGCGACACAGAGATAAAGAGCTAAGCCAATGCTTAGCCCAGACTACTTTTGTCACACCGCTGCATGGTGCTTAAAAAAGTAGGGGCAAAGTCCTGTGGGAGAACAGGACTTTGCAAACTGACATGTTCTAGACCTTGCATCAGCTTGGGGGTGTAGACTTGCTCAAGTCGCTGGTAAATACAGTCACAGCTCGACTCGCTATGCCCACCTGACAGGCAAATTTTTTCAAACTCCTGATGAGTCTTTGGGTCGTAAATCGAAACACCGTAGCTGCCTAGAATGAAACTTAAAGCCAAAAGCGGTTTATAAATTTTCATATTATTCTCATGATTATTTATGCGTATAACTAAAATAAAAATATAATGACTTTGAGATTTAAAATAATTTTATAAATAAAAGTTAATCCTCCTATAAATACAGGAAAATAAAATAATTAAAATTTTAAAATAAAAATAGTTTATAAATTTAAAAAAATAAGGCGTAAAAACCTAAATTTTAAATCAATAAAATAGTTAAAAAACAGAGAAAACGAGATTAAAAAACGTCATGGTCAACTCCTTAAAATTATGGAGTTCTACCACCAAATCACCGCGAATTAATTTGGGTGGTAGAACGGAAAGGGGTTGACAGACTGGCCTCGTAGAACCAGCACGCGCGGGGCGTCCCCCTCCCGTCCTACCGCAAAGAAAGGGGACGCAAGGGTCTAACGATTTATAGATTGTACTATAAACCGCTACGAGGTTACGGTCTGTCAAAACCGTCTGGCAATGTAGGCCAGCAACGAGATAATAATCGGTGATTTTAAATACGTCAATTTAATATTTAAAATATTTTTGATTTAATAATAAAATTAAATAGATTTTAAAATAAAAATATTATTATTAACTTTTTATTTATATTCGATGAGAAAAAATAATAAATATAGAAATATTTTGCCAGTTCCAAAAAAGAACTTGATTGTTAAGATCTATTTTTGTCGTTTTTATAGAGATAAGAATGGAACGAGTTGTCATCACAGGTATGGGAATTAATTCTTGTATTGGAAATACATTAGAGACAGTAACCGAGTCCTTAAAAGCAGGCCGCTCTGGCATTCGCTATAACGATGTCTATGCAAAACTAAACTTTCGAAGTCATGTGAGTGCCAATGCCGAAATGAATTTTGAAAATATTAATCCAGAACTAAAAAAACACATGGGCGTTTGCGCCATGTATGCTTACAACTCGGCACTCGATGCGCTACAACATGCCGATCTTAATGTAAATGACATTGCCAACAACTCAAAATATGGCGTGATTGGAGGCACAGGTGGCAGTTCGACAGCGTCTATCATCGACATGCTGCATAGCTTAAAAGAAAAAGGCGCAAACGAAGTATCACCTTATTTAGCATCACGCTATCTTACAAATACGGTTAGTTCTAACTTAGCAAATGCTTTCAACCTAAAAGGTATATCTCAATCCGTTGCGAGTGCCTGTGCGACTTCAGCCGATGCAATTGGCTATGCATATCACCTTATTGCCGCTGGTAAACAAGACCTCATGCTCGCTGGCGGCGGCGAAGAAGACCATTGGTCGCAAACCGCAATATTCGATGCGATGGGCGCCTTATGCTCTAAATATAACGATGCACCAGAAACGGCTTCACGCCCATATTCAAAAGATAACGATGGCTTTGTGATCGCTGGCGGCGGTGGCATGGTGGTTTTGGAGTCTTTAAGTCATGCCCAAAAACGCGGAGCAAAAATTTTGGCAGAAGTGGTTGGCTATGCTGCCAATAGTGACGGTGTCGATATGGTGGCTCCGAGCGGTGAAGGCGCGACGCGCTGCATTAAACTGGCACTCGCAGAAGCCAAACAAAACGGCTCTGACACCATCGACTATATCAACACGCATGGGACTTCAACGCCGGCAGGTGACATTCCCGAACTATTGGCTATAGAAAGAGCTTTTGGTGGCGAAAAAGTACCGCCACTCAGTTCGACCAAGTCCATGACGGGGCATAGTTTGGGTGCAGCAGGCGTACACGAAGCTATTTATTCTATTTTAATGCTGCAAAATAACTTTATTGCGCCGAGTATTAATATTACCGAACTGCGCGAAGAAGCTAAAAAGTTCGATATTGTTCAAACAAGCCGAGAAACTGAACTCAAAACAGTCATGAGTAATAGCTTTGGTTTTGGTGGGGTAAATACATGTCTGGTTTTTAGAAAATGGGAAGGGTAATTTAAATACGAAATATATATGGGCTTTAGAAAAAGAATAAAAAGTGGCCCCTACAGTTTTATAAGTAATCGAAATTTATGGTTAAATTGGTTTATATTTACTGTCTTTAAATTAAAAATTAATAGAAAGATGAAAAAAATTTTAGTATTAGTCATGGTCATCTTAAGTTCACAAGTTTCTTGTGCTCAAAAAAGTGAGAATAAAACCGAAATGAGTATTAAAAATTCTAATTCTATTGTCATTCAACAATTAGAACAGTTTAAAACACAAGATCATTTTACTGGAGATGGACAGCTATATACGGGTGTTCAAGAGCCTGCATTAGCTATAAGTTTAAATCGCAAAGTTGCTGATACTGCGCAAGCTTTTATTACTCTCTATCAACAAAAGAATGAGCCAACCAAGGCCGAACTTTTACATGTCCTTGCTCATGGAATCAGTCAAATCGATCCTGATACGCTTGATACAGAAGATCGAGAACAAGTGGCAACAACATTTGAAAGTTTTCTCGATATTGTAGGCCTAGAAAGTTCCGAAGGAATTTTAAATAAATGGGTATACGGTGAAGCAATAGGTAAGTTATTAGAGCAGGATCAACATTAAGTTTTGACAACTGTAATTATGCGGACTGAGATACTATTTATAGTTCAGATAAAATGAATTCAGAACAGCTAATACAAGTATTTCAAACTAAAGTTGCTCGTAGTCAAAAATCACGTAAAAAGCTGAAAAAAAGAGTTTTTACATAGATAAAAACTGTATAAATCTAAGTATTTGACCTTATATTCAATCAAATATAAAGAAGCGTATTTTATACGCTTCTCCTATGCCTAATTTGCTTTTCATCAGCTATTAAATTCTTGCTACTAGCCAGATTAAAGTAGTCATTTCTATTCAATCATAAGACATAGTTTAAGCAGCTTGAATGGCTTCACCACACAGAGAAACCGTTTCTTGTTTATGCTGGTGTAAGTACCAGAACTGATCTGCAACTGTTTCTGGATGTACCGCGTAGGTTTTATCCTTCGCTTCAGGTGTTCCATCTACGAAACCGTTTACAATCACTTGGCTCACATAAACATTTGAGTCAGCAAGACTATGAGCAAGTAAGTTGGTGGCCTTGTATTGAGCGGCAGCGGTGGTTGCTAACGATGAATATTCTTTGGCAACCAAGTCGATGCCCACTGCATCGAAAGCAAAAATTCCATTTGTCGATAAAATACTACCGTGGTTCTTTTCTAAATCACGTAAGCAAGCTTGTACCGTCGCAATATAGCTCGAAACACGAATATGAAAACTTTTAGTAAGCTCTAATGGAGGGGTTTTTAAGATATTGCCTTCAATATCATGGAAAGCATTCCAATGAATATTTTTAATCTCTCCTAATTGATCTTTAATACGTTTAATAAGGTTTGGTATATCTTCAAGAACCGCTAAATCACATGTAAAAGCGTAAGCTTCAATACCTTGTGTTTTAAGTTCTAAAATGGCTTTTTCGAGTTTTTCAGCATTACGTGCCACTAAACCGATTTTATAGCCTTCTTTACCAAACTTATGTGCTACGGCTTTGGAAATACCTGTTCCATAACCAAAAATTATAATATTGTTGTTCATTATAAAGTTCCAAAAAACCAATTATTTGGTTAGAAATAGTTTATAATATGTTTTTATAATGTATTCAAGCGAAAAAATTAAATCTAAAAATAATGCAGAAAGAACAAGTCAAAAATATGAAAAACACTCATCAATCAGTTTGGTTTGAATAGTCCGGATGGCATAGCTTTTATTAAATATTTTTAATTTTATAAAAAATATAGAGTCGTCATTTTCAAATTGCAGAAATGTTTACCTATCAAATAATTTTTTAGTTTGACTTCTTTATTAGTCTATTTTAAATTAATTGGAACGATCGTTCCTGTTAAGTGTGTTTATGCGAACCAAAGAATTTGAAACTGATGAAATTGCTGATGCTGCAATGCAGGTTTTTTGGCGTCGTGGTTATGCTGCAACTTCAGTTCAAGACTTGGTTGATGGTACGGGGCTATCTAGAAGTAGCCTTTACAGTACCTTTCAAAACAAACAGGGTCTTTATCAAAAAGCGTTACAGCGTTATGAACTTTTAACCACGCTTAACAATGTGAAGCTGTTGTCTGGTTCAGGTTCACCAAAAGCACTGATTCGGCAATTATTGATAAATGTGGTTGAAGATGAGCTGAATGATTCAGAACACAAAGGCTGTCTTGTAGCAAATGCTTGTTTAGAACTGGCTGGGCATGATGAAGATGTCTCTCAATTCGTTGCAAGTAACCTACAGAAACTTCAACATGCTTTAGAGAGTTTATTAATTAAAGCTCAACAATCTGGTGAAATTACTTCTACCCAAAACCCGCGTGCATTAGCAAGTTTCTTTCTAAACACTATGCAAGGTTTACGTGTTTTAGGGAAAGGCAGTCCAGTTGAACAAAGAAAGCAATGTTTAATGGATGTAGTCGAGGTTGCTTTAAACGTTTTATAAAACTCATTTAAACCTTAACTATGATTGAGCTGAATAGTTAAGGTTTTTATTTAACTTAAATTGGAATGATCATTCCAAAATAATGATTTTAGTTCACATGGAGAACAAATGTCTTCCCAACCTAACCTGATAAAACAAACATATAGCGATGCAGAGCAGAGTAAGTACGCTTTAAAAGAATTTGAGAGAAAAGCTTTATGAATACTAAGAGTAATGAAACATCTCATCAGTTAACTGATGAATTCTCTACTCAATTACCAATTTGGAAACTGTTGGCTTTTACAGTTGCAGGCTTTCTGACCATTATGACAGAAACCATGCCAGCAGGGCTTTTGCCTCAAATCAGTCAAGGCTTACATATTTCAGAAGCTTATGCAGGGCAGCTTATAGCAGTGTATGCTTTAGGTTCTGTTTTAGCGGCAATACCGCTAATTAGCCTTACGCGTAGTTGGAATCGGAGACCCTTATTACTCAGTGCTATTGCAGGGTTACTTGTATTTAACGCGATTACTGCCTTATCAAATGACTATACTCTGACTTTGATTGCTCGTTTTATTGCAGGGATGGCAGCGGGTGTTATTTGGGGGCTTTTAGCGGGTTATGTAAGACGCATGGTCTCTGCATCGTATCAGGGACGAGCTTTAGCAATCGCTGGAGTTGGGCAACCCATTGCTTTATCAATAGGGGTGCCTTTGGGTGCATGGTTGGGAACATTGTTTGAGTGGCGTGGCGTGTTTTGGATCATGTCTTTATTGGCATTGATTTTATTTATCTGGATTCGTTTTAGTATTCCTGATTTTGCAGGGCATTCAGCGCAAAAAAGATTACCCATTTTAAAAGTTCTTTTAATGCCGGGCATTAGAGCTGTTTTAGCAGTCGTCTTCCTTTGGATATTGGCGCATAGCATTCTCTATACTTATATTTCATCATTTCTGGCCTCGACAGGGCAGACATATAACGTTGAGACTATCCTGTTTATATTCGGTATTTCCTCAATTGTCGGGATTCTCATTACAGGCATGTTTATCGATCGTTCATTAAGAAAAATAACGCTTTTAAGCTTATTTATCTTTGCTATCGCAACAGCGCTGTTAGGTGTTTATAGTTCTTCAAGCTTTGTCGTGCTGGTGGGTGTTGTGTTATGGGGAGTTACTTTTGGTGGGGCTCCGACATTATTACAAACAGCCTTGGCAAATACTGCGGGTCACGAAGCAGATGTAGCGCAGTCTATGTTGGTCACTGTATTTAACCTTGCTATCGCATTTGGTGGAATGATTGGCGGAGGATTGCTTGAAAGTTTTGGGGCAGCTTCTTTTCCGTGGTTTATGCTGGCTTTTGCCGTGATCGGGTTATTTACTGTTTACCATGCTCGTAAACATGGTTTTATTTCTTCATAAAAGACTTTTGCCCTTCATGACTAAAAAATGAAGGGTAATTTACTTTTTATAGGCTGGTGCCTAATTGCTCAAAACAGTTAATGCTTTGGTAAAATAAACCGAAAAATACAAATAAAATGGAATTTAAATATAACTAGTTATTAGTAAATGGGAATAAATTCTTTTAAATTTGTCTAATGGCGTAAAAATTCCCAAAAATATTAAAAATTAGCTTTTCTTAGAAAAACAATCCCGCAGGGTGCTGGCTAAACTATATCTCAAGGGTGTGATAGGGATCGAAAAGAGTAGCATGCACCAAAACGTATAACGTTAGTGTGTACTCACCCAAAAGGTCTCGATTCGGCTTAGGACGCTATAGATCAAAAGTTTATAGGCATAAGGTTCTAACTTACAAAGTTATAATTGTTGAAGTAAACCATAGATGTTTTCCCTTGACACCCTAAAAAATTCTCTATAATAAAAACGATACTTTACAAGAATATAATTTATGAATAAGCCTTATCTTTCTGCTTTACCTAGCGACAGTAAAATCTCATCTCAATTGAACAATGCTTACTTCCACGACTCGTGGAGTATTGTGCTGGGTCAGCCCGACCTGAATGTATTTGGGCAGCTTATTAAGCTATTTCAACACACTCCAGCGTGGATAGAGTGGAGCATGAATATGCGTAATAAAATTACTTCAATAATTGGGCTTAAAGACTTAGGAAGTTTTAAGCAAATAGATACGAATAAAAAAGAAAATGAGTATGTCGCAGGTGACCGAATTGGAATTTTCACCTTACGACAACGTACCGAAAATGAATTAGTGATTGGAGACGATGACAAGCACTTAAATGTGACTTTATCTGTTTATAAGAATGAAAAGACTCAAGTACTCACCATAACTACAGTGGTGCATATTAAAAATTGGCTTGGAAGACTCTACATGGTTCCTGTGATTCCTGCACATCGAAAAATAGTGCCAGCAACTTTACAAATATTGGGTTAAAGCATTATTTTTATTTACGATGTTGTCGCCTGAAATCACCTATATAATATCCTTATGATCATAATTGCGAGCTGTATAAAATGGAGAATAAAAACCAGTGTCGCCAATGCGCCGTATGCGGAAAGAATTTCCCGTTAAAAGATCTGGTTTCAGGCGAAGTTATTCGGAATGTGATTAGTGAGGAAATTATTCAAGATCATCCGGATTGGTCTTTCTCAAGCTTTATTTGCCGAGCAGATCTGGCAGATTATCGAATTAAATACGTTCAATCACTATTACGCTCCGAAAAAGGCGAGTTAACTAATTTAGAAAACGAAGTGATTGGCAGCATGCAACGCCATGAGCTGATTAGCCGAGATACCGAATCCGACTTTGATCAAAAATGGACGTTTGGGGAAAAACTGGCAGATAAGATCGCGACATTTGGTGGTAGTTGGGCTTTCCTGATTTGCTTTGCTATCTTTTTAATAGGCTGGATTATTCTAAATACGGTCGTGATGGTGGTACGTCCTGTCGACCCTTATCCATTTATTTTGCTTAATCTGGTTTTGTCTTGTTTAGCGGCAATTCAAGCACCTATTATTATGATGAGTCAGAACCGTCAAGAAGCCAAAGACCGTTTGCGTTCTCAACATGACTATCAAATTAATTTAAAAGCCGAGCTTGAGATTCGCCATTTGCATGAAAAAATGGACCATCTTTTATCGCATCAGTGGGAAAGGCTTGCACATATTCAAGAAATTCAGCTCGATCTTTTAGCTGAAATGAATAAAAAGCGATAAAGATTTTTCGAGTTTCACGTGGAACATGATGAAAGCTTATAGATTGTTTTGCGGTAGGTCTGAAATTTCTTTATGATTTGCCGCCATGCTCCATTGCTGTTTCTACGACCATGCCTTTGAACGACAATTTTGTTTACGCTCCACCACAAGATCCGCTTTCAATTTTATTTGAAGACGACGATTTGATTGTAGTTGATAAACCTGCGGGATTGTTGTCTGTGATGGGTCGCTTACCTGAGCATCATGACAGTGCTTATTTAAGGGTGCTAGAAAAGTTCCCTTTGGCTAAAGTGACGCATCGTTTAGATATGGCGACGTCTGGCTTACTGATGTTTGCCAAGCACCGTGATGCAGAAGTTGCGGTAAGTAAAATGTTTCAGGCCAGAACAGTCAAAAAACATTATATTGCGTTGGTGCAAGGCCAAGTCACAGAAGAGGGCAGTGTTGAAGTTCCTCTCATTACTGACTGGGAAAATCGCCCAAGACAAATTGTACATTTTGAACTAGGCAAACATGCTAAAACGTTGTTTCAGCCTCTCACCTATGATGAAAAAACAGATCAAACGCGAGTGTTACTTGAACCAGTCACAGGCCGTTCGCACCAGCTACGTGTGCACATGATGCACATTGGACATCCGATTATGGGTGACAAGTTGTATCACCCTGAACCTAAACGTTTTCATTTAAGCCGTATGGCTTTACATGCTGCCTATCTGGCTTTTCAGCATCCATTGAAAGGCACAGATGTAGTCATTCAATCCCAAGTGCCTTTTTAAAATTTACATACAATTAAAAATTCAATTTGATGCAATTGGGAACGGAATATATACCCAAACTGCAATAAAAGTCGGGTATTCTAAGTCCGAATAATATTAATACTGCGACAACAACAAGGATCACTTTATGACTCGTGACTACGAACAATTTCCAGATGACGATAACGGCAATGTACTTTGGCAAATGGCTGAAGATGGGGATGATTTAACCGAGCTGCATGAAATTGAATTTTCAATTGCATTTCAAGATCAAAAAAATGCAGAGCAATGTGCACTCTATTTACTTTACCAAGAACAAAAAGTTTCACTTTTCCAAGATGACTCTGTTGAACCAAACGAGTGGGTAATTACCATCTTCGTGAATATGGAACCTGAGTATTCAGACATTGTTGACTTAGAGCAATGGTTTGCCAGCATCGCTGAAAAATTTCAGGGCGAATATGACGGATGGGGCTGTATGGCCTATGTCTTTGAGGAAGAAAGTGAAGAAGACGACCTCTTACAATAAGGTCTAAAAAGAGTAGGAGATACTCATGAACTTATCTCAAAAACAAATTGCGGTACGGTTTTTAGAACTTGCCGCAGCAGGCGAAGTTGATGAAGCCTACAGCAATTACACTGCGCCTAACTTCAAGCATCACAACCCTTATTATGCGGGTGATGCGACTTCGTTGAAGGAAGGAATGCGTGAAAGTGCGGCTGCAAATCCCAACAAAGTCTTTGATGTTCAGCATGTCATTGAAGATGGGACTTTAGTCGCTGTGCATTCGAAACTTGAAATGCAAATGAACGACAAAGCCACCATTTTGGCTGTGGTTCATATTTGTCGTTTTGAAAATGGAAAAATTGCTGAGCTTTGGGATATCGGGCAAATGCAGCCTGAACCGCTTGTGAATGAAAATGGCATGTTCTAATAAAAAGCCCGAAATAATTCGGGCTTTTTATTTTATAGATGAATTAAAACTTCCACTGTGCGGAGATTGAAGCATTCAGTGGCTCACCCGGTTGAACCCACAAATCGCTATAGCTTGAAACATAGTAAGTTTTATCAAATAAATTGTTTACGTTCAGTTGATAGCGTAAGCGGTCAGATGGGGCATAGTAAGCATTTAAGTTCACGAGGGTATAGCTTGGTAAATTAAAGCCATTATCAAGGTTATGTCCGCTACGTTCGCCCACATAAGTAAGGTTGGTACCTACACCTGCTTTTGTTGAGCCTTCTTGTAGAAACTCATAATTGGTACTTACAGCACCTTGGTGTTTTGGCACATTGCTCAGACGGGCACCTTTTGGCAAGTCTTGGTCTTTTTCAATTTGAGCATCGGTATAGCTATAGTTGGCATTGACGAACCAGCGGTCAGTGATTTGGCTATTTAAGTCAAACTCAATTCCTTTACTACTCACTTCGCCTGCTGCAGTTTGAAGGTCTTTGTCGATTGGATCGGTTGTCAGCACATTCTGTTTTTTCATTTTAAACAAAGCGAGACTCAGCACACTTTGGTCATTCACTTTATATTTGGTGCCGACCTCGTAGCTTTCGCCTTTTTCAGGGGCAAAAGTCTGTCCATTTCGATTCATACCACTATTCATGGCAAATGAGCGGCCATAGTTGGTATAAAACGCCCATTGCTCAGAGGCTTTAAAATTTACTCCGAAACGCGGACTATTTTGATGAAGTGTCTGATTGCTTTCAGTCTGCGTCAGATGATTTTTAAAGTCTTGCTCGACCTGATCAAAACGGTTACCAAATAGCACACTCCATTGATCATTAAAGAAGATCTGGTCTTGTACATTCAGTGCAAAATAGCGTTGGCGCTCTTTAGTGTTGGTAAACGGTGCTAGGTTTGGTAAATATTTGCCATATTCAGGTTGGTAAATATCAATAGTATTCACTGTAGTGGCAGAGTTTGAATCATGGTTGCGACGCAGTTGATATTGTTTATAGTCGAGTTGACCAAGCTCGGTTGAAAGCAAAATTTCATGGCGCGCCCACGAAGTATCAACCTTGCCAAGTAACTCTGTCTGAGCCAGAACATCTTGACTTGTATAATCACGATAGCGACGTTGACGCTCTAAAGTACGGCCATCGGCTTGCATACGACGAGGTTCGGTTGCAAAGCCGACCATTTTGGCGTCTTTATAACTGACAGCACTATTTAGTTTCCAGTCAGGGTTAAATTCATGACTCAGACGTAATTGGTAAAAGTAATCTTTTATTTTCAAATCACCATCGTCAGGTTCACCTGTAAAGGTTTTCGGGTCCATCACAAACTGATGATTGACGGTGCTTACACCACGGTCAAAGGTTCCTTTGTGCTCAGTAAATTCACTATCAAAGTCGAGTTGCGTTTGGTCTGAAATTTTCCATGTGAGCTGCGGTGAAAAGAACCAGCGTTCACTACTGACATGATCACGGAAGCTTTGATTATCTTCATGAGCCACGGCTACACGATAGGCCAGTTCATCGTTAATAGGCGCCGTGTGTTCTAGACTAATTCGATATTGTTCTTGGGTATTGGCACGTAGGTTAACTTCACTTTCGCTTTCCCACTGCGGTTTTTTACTGTTGAGGTTAAGCAAACCACCAGTTTCGCCGCGACCATATAAAGCCGCCATTGGCCCTTTTAAAAACTCTAAAGATTCAATATTTACGACATCTTTTGGAGCGCTAATCCCTCGGTTGACACTCAAACCGTTACGGATCATGGAAGCACCTAAATTGGGATCGGTACTAAAACCACGGAAAGAGTAGTTATCCCAAAAGCCGCCACCAAAACTGTTTTGATGAAAAACCCCACTCACTAAGCTTAATGCGTCATCAATCCGTTGAACGTCTTGTTGTTCCATCATTTGTTTAGAAACATAAGCACGGTTAAAAGGGACATCTAAAACATCGTGAGTAAATTTAGTCGCCGAGCTATTTTGGCTCACACCTTCTTGGGTACTTTCAGCCTGAACGCGTATGGTCTCAAGTACTGTTGAGGTTTCATCTCCCCAAGAGAATGTTGATATAAAAGATAACCCTAACGAAGACAACAATCCTAATTTGTGTTGCATAAATAATCAGCCATGAAAGACAAAAGAACTATAATGTAATAGTATAACGTTACATTATTTTATTGATTACTGCTATGTCTTTAGAAAAGAATATTGAACGTTTACAGTCGATTGATGCATTGCGTGGTTTGGTGATCATCATTATGTTGCTCGACCATGTAAGAGAAACTTTCTATTTACATAAACAGGTTACCGATCCAATGGACGTAACAGTAACAGAACCAGCATTATTTGGCAGTCGATTATTGGCACATATTTGTGCTCCGGTTTTTGTACTTTTAACGGGTATTTCTGCATTTTTATTTCAGTCCAAAAAACAGGACTTACAACAAACGCGTGCCTTTCTGTTAAAACGCGGCTTATTTTTAATTGTGTTAGAGCTTACCCTTGTGAATTTTGCATGGACAGCGACTTTTCCACCCGAAGTCATTTACTTACAGGTGATTTGGGCGATCGGTATTAGTATGGTGGTGCTGGCTTGCTGTGTAAGTTTGCCTTTGCCAGTGCTTGCTGGTGTAGCGTTAGTCATTATTTTTGGACACAACTTGCTAGATTCTGTGCACTTCTCACAAGGCATCCTACAGAATATATGGTTCGTTTTACATGAACGTGGCTGGCTTGAGTTTGCGGGTATTAAGCTTCGTACAAGTTACCCTGTTTTACCTTGGATAGGGGTAATTTTATTGGGCTACGTTTTAGGTCAGTTCTTTAGTTCAAAATATACAGCAAAGCAAAGAGGCCGTGCTTTACTCAGTCTTGGTTTAGCAAGTATTGGGCTATTTGTTTTATTGCGTTTTATCAACGTCTATGGTGACCAACCGTGGCAGCATTTTGAGTCATTACAACTGAGCCTTATGAGCTTTTTTAATCTCACCAAGTATCCGCCGTCTTTACTGTTTATTTTGCTGAATGTTGGAATTGGTTTGCTTGTACTGACTGCTTTTGAACGTATGCAGCAATATTCATTTCTAAAACCATTGGTCGTGTTTGGTTCGGTGCCGATGTTCTTTTATTTATTGCACTTATATGTGTTGAAACTCATGTATGTGTTGGCACTCAGTGTGTGGGGAGCTAACTACGGAAACTATTTGTCGGTCAGCCATGTATGGATGCTGTGGCTAATCACGATTGTACTGTCTTTTGCACTCTATCCAGCGGTTAAGTGGTTCTCGAAGTTCAAACATCAAAACAAGCATATTTCGATTTTAAAATATTTCTAATTTCTAAAATGTGAGTAAAGCGAGTTCAAGAATGCTCGCTTTACTTGCTTACATCTAAATACAGAGTTTCTTTCACTTCTTCCATGACCACATAACTGTGTGACGATGCCGATGCAGGGAGTTTCTTTAATAGATCACCCAATAAGCGGCGGTATGCGCTCATTTCTTTTAAACGGGCTTTTACAAGGTAGTCAAATTCGCCTGAAATAAGGTGACATTCAAGCACTTCAGGAATCTCAACGAGGTCTCTGGCCACTTGGTCAAATACATCACCAGATTTGGCAGATAACTTAATTTCTAAAAAAACGAGCAGGTTACGGTCAACGTAGGCTGGGTTTAGCCGCGCGTAATAACCCATGATAATGCCATCGCGTTCTAGGCGTTTTACACGCTCTGAACAAGGGGTGGTAGAGAGGTTGACTCTCGATGCCAATTCACTAATCGCAATTCGTCCTTCACGCTGCAAAATGTCCAGAATCATGCGATCTATACGATCTAAGGGGCGCATAGATATTTCCTCTTTTTTTAAAATTCTCGCGAGAAAAACATAAATTTACCTAGATTATACCCTGAAAAACAGTGAAATAAACTATTGAAGCAGAAATATACTAGTGAAATAAACTGGTGTGCGTGAGGGAATGGAAATGCGCGTAATTGTATTAGGTAGCGGCGTTATTGGAGTGGCAAGTGCCTATTATCTAGCTCAACAAGGAGCTGAGGTCACTGTTCTTGATCGCCAGTCAGGTCCTGCTGAAGAGACAAGTTTTGGTAACGCAGGTCAAATTTCGCCTGGGTATTCAACCCCTTGGGCAGCACCAGGAATCCCTTTTAAAGCTGTGAAATGGATGTTCCAACACCATGCACCGCTTGCGATTAATTTAGATGGCAGCATGTGGCAGTTACAGTGGATGGCGCAAATGCTAAAAAACTGTAATCCACAAAGCTATGCTGTAAACAAAGAACGTATGATGCGCGTGGCTGAATACAGCCGTGACTGCTTACGTGAACTTAGAAAAGACACTGGCATTAATTACGAAAACCGTGCTAAAGGTACGTTGCAGTTATTCCGTAAAGAAGCACAAATGGAAGCGGTTCAACGCGATATTAGCGTGCTACAAGAGTGCGGCGTAAGCTACGAATTATTAAATGGTAACGAACTTGGTCGTGTAGAACCAGCGTTGGCAAATGCACAAGATAAACTTGTTGGTGGTTTACATTTACCAAATGACGAAACAGGTGACTGTTATTTATTTACCAATGCCTTAGCTCAAATTGCTAAAGAGTTGGGTGTTAACTTCCAGTTTAATCAGAACGTAGAAAAATTGATTGTTGAAGGCGATCAAATTAAGGGCGTTCAGGTCAGTGGTAAGGTCTTAACCGCAGATCGTTATGTACTAGCGTTTGGTAGTTATTCACGTGATTTCTTGAAACCACTTGATCTACAGTTGCCTGTATATCCTGTGAAAGGTTACTCGTTGACGATTCCTATTGTTGACCCTGCTTTTGCTCCGCAATCTACAGTGCTTGATGAAACCTACAAAATTGCGATTACCCGTTTTGACCAACGTATTCGCGTAGGTGGAATGGCAGAGTTAAGTGGTTTCAATTTAGGTCTAAACGAAGACCGCCGTGCAACCTTGCAAATGGTGACTCAGGACTTGTTCCCGGGTGGTGATATGGCACAGGCGTCTTTCTGGACGGGCTTACGTCCAATGACTCCAGACAGTACCCCAATTATTGGTGCGACTCGCTTTAAAAATCTGTTCTTGAATACAGGTCACGGTACTTTAGGTTGGACCATGGCATGTGGTTCAGGAAAATTAATCAGTGACATCGTATTGAATCATAAGACTGAAATCAGTACAGATGGTCTTTCAATTCAGCGTTATTCACACGCGCATGCTGCATAACGGACGTTAGGAAAGTAATCATGCCTCGTCCTATTACCGCAGTCATCCACCGTCAGGCCTTACAAAATAACTTGGCGGTGGTACGTAAGGCCATGCCAAACAGTAAGGTCTTTGCCGTTGTAAAAGCCAATGCTTATGGACACGGCATTGAACGTGTTTATGAAGCATTTAAAGCAGCAGATGGCTTTGCCTTACTTGATCTTGATGAGGCAAAACGAATTCGTGCTCTAGGTTGGACAGGTCCAATTTTATTGCTCGAAGGAATTTTTTCTCCTCAAGATTTATTTGATTGTGTGCACTATCAACTCAGTTTCACCATTCATAGTGAAGCGCAAATCGAGTGGGTAGAAAAGCATCCTTATCCTGCTCAGTTTGATGTTTGCCTAAAAATGAACAGTGGTATGAACCGTCTTGGTTTTAAACCACAACACTATGTTCAGGCTTGGGAGCGTTTAAACAACTTGACGAACGTATCCAAGATTACGCACATGATGCATTTTTCAGATGCAGATGGCGATCGTTTCGGCCAGCAGGGTATTGATTATCAAATTACTGCCTTTGAAGAAATTGTAAAAGATTTACCGGGCGAAAGGTCGGTAAGTAATAGTGCGGCAATTTTGCGTTATCAAGATCAGCTCAAATCAGATTATGCCCGTAGCGGCATCATGCTTTATGGCAGCTCACCAGATTACCCGACCCATAGTATTGCGGATTGGGGCTTACAACCGACCATGAGCTTACGCACTGAAATTATTTCTGTTCAGCATTTAGAACCGAATGAAAGCGTCGGTTATGGCTCAAACTTTGTGGCAGAGCAACCCATGACGATTGGGATTGTCGCTTGCGGCTATGCCGATGGTTATCAGCGTATTTCACCAACAGGTACGCCTGTTTTAGTGGATTCTGTCCGCACTCGCACAATTGGCCGTGTCAGCATGGATATGTTGGCAGTTGATTTAACAGGCATTGAGAGCGCCAAAGTCGGCAGTGAAGTTGTACTTTGGGGCCAATCAAGTACAGGCGTCGTTTTACCTATTGATGATGTTGCAGTTTCATCCGGTACGGTGGGTTATGAACTGATGTGTGCTGTTACTGCCCGTGTTCAATTTATTAATCAGGTATAAGGAAATCCGAATGTCTAATTCAGATATACAAAAGATTAACACTAACGAAGTCATGAGCGCCGTGACTGTTTTTAACAAAGTGGTTTATTTGTCAGGTCAGGTACCTAAAAATACCGAGCAAGACGTGGCAGGCCAAACTCGTGAAATTCTTGCCACGATTGATGAACTTTTGGCACTTGCTGATACCGATAAATCTCGTTTGCTTTCTGCGCAGCTCTATTTAAAAAATCTTTCTGACTTTTCAACCGTAAATGCAATTTGGGTTGACTGGTTAAAAGGGTGTGTTGCGCCATCGCGTGCCACAATTCAGGCCGATTTGGTCAATCCAAATTGGTTAATTGAAATTGCCGTGACGGCAGCACAAAAGTAATTCGTTTTTACTCCAAAAATGATGATGTATCTAACAGAAGGAAGATAGATACGGTTTATCCAGTCATTTTTTGGTGAACAGATTCAGTGACCTATGGTATACGGTTCAATTTTAGCCATAGGTTGCTGATCTTAACAAAGGAATTCAAAAAGGAATTTTAATATGACAACGGCTCGTCATTCAGATACGGAAAATTCTCCTGATCATCTGCAACGAAAACTGTCTAACCGTCATTTACAACTGATTGCTATTGGCGGTGCAATTGGAACCGGCCTATTTATGGGTTCGGGCAAAACTATCTCCCTCGCAGGTCCTTCAATCCTTTTGATCTATATGATTATTGGAGGCATGTTCTTTTTCTTAATGCGTGCAATGGGTGAGTTACTCCTTGCAAATCTGCATTACAAATCGTTTGTTGATATGGCTCATGACCTGATTGGTCCTTGGGCGGGTTACTATTTGGGTTGGACTTATTGGTTGGGTTGGGTGCTGGTCGGTATTGCGGATCTTTCAGCAGTCATTAACTATTTGAGCTTCTGGTTGCCCGATGGAGCAAGCTTCTCTCCAACACAACAAGCCATGATCAGTGCAGGCTGCGTATTGTTTGTGATGGGGCTTAACCTCTTAACAGTACGCCTATTTGGTGAAATTGAATTCTGGTTTGCACTCATTAAGATTCTGGCGATTATTGGCCTGATTGGAGTGGGCGGCTACATGATTTTCAGCCATTTCCAAGCTCCTCAAGGTACTGTTGCAAGCATTAGTAATGTCTGGTCACATGGCGGTTTATTCCCGAAAGGCACGGAAGGCTTCTTGGCAGGATTCCAGATTGCTGTATTTGCTTTTGTCGGGGTAGAACTGGTAGGTACAACGGCTGCCGAAACCAAAGATCCACAGAAAAACTTGCCTAAAGCAATTAATGCGATTCCTGTACGTATTATTTTGTTCTATGTGTTGGCACTATTTATTGTGATGTCAGTAACACCTTGGGATCACATTCGTGCAGATAAAAGCCCGTTTGTTGAGTTGTTCTTAAATGCGGGTATTCCTGTTTCAGCCATTATCATGAACTTGGTGGTACTGTCTTCAGTGATGTCTTCAATGAACAGCGGTGTGTTTTCAACCAGCCGTATGCTTTTTGGTCTATCAAAAGACGGTCAGGCACCGGGTGCATTTGGGCGTTTATCAAAACGTGCAGTACCTTCAAATGGTTTGATTTTCTCATGTATTTTCATTATGGGTGGGGCAGTGCTTCAGTACTTTGTTCCAAACACGATGGAAGCATTTACTTTAGCAAGTTCACTGTGTGTGATTCTATTCATTAGTGTGTGGAGTCTCATTATGGTGTGCTATTTACGCTATCGTAAATTACGTCCTGAATTACATGAAAAATCGACTTTCAAAATGCCGGGTGGCGTTTGGATGAGTTATGTGGTTTTGGCATTTATGCTTTTTACTTTGGTTATCTTGGCGCTAGAGCCAGATACTTTAAAAGCTCTGTATGTCAGTCCAGTATGGCTAGTCATTTTAGGTGTTACCTATCATATGTTGTACAAACCACGTATGAAAAAGCTAGGACGTGAACTCATTAACGATCATTAAGTTTTATTAAAAAGCCAATCAATCATGATTGGCTTTTTTTATTTTCATCAGTTTTTTTATCGGAATAATGTTGTTTATTTTTGAATCAATAGCACAGTTTAGAGGGGGGTAGAAAAGCGACATTTTGTATTACCGCATGCTACACTCCGGCTAATCTGGAGAATCCAGATATGTTAATTAAAATTGCCGTGAAGGCAGTACATAAATAATGTGACTTAAAAAAACAGGACAAACGATTTATCAATTAAGGAAAAAATATACTTGAACATCTTGTCCTGAGGTATAGACTCAGCAACCCACGATATACGGTTCGTTTTTCTCCCTATAGGTTGCTGATTTTAAGTTAAGCAAAATATAAAAAGGACTTCTAATATGACAATGGTTCATCATCCCGATGAGGCAAGCTCCCCTGATCATTTACAACGGAAATTAAATAATCGCCACTTACAAATGATTGCAATTGGCGGTGCAATTGGAACCGGCCTATTCATGGGCTCGGGCAAAACCATCTCCCTCGCAGGTCCTTCAATCCTCGTGATTTACATGATAATTGGTGGCATGTTCTTTTTTCTGATGCGTGCATTAGGTGAACTACTGCTTGCCAACTTACATTACAAATCATTTGTCGATATGGCATATGATTTGATTGGGCCATGGGCTGGCTATTATATAGGCTGGACTTATTGGTTAGGCTGGGTACTGGTCGGTATTGCTGACTTGTCTGCGGTCATTAACTATTTAAGTTTCTGGCTGCCTGAAGGCGCCAGTTTCTCACCCATGCAACAAGCAATGATTAGTACAGGCTGTGTACTATTCATTTTAGGGCTTAACCTTCTTACGGTGAAGTTGTTTGGTGAAGTTGAATTTTGGTTCGCACTCATTAAGATTTTGGCCATTATTGGCCTGATTGGAGTCGGTGGCTACATGCTCCTTACTCATTTTCAAGCTCCGCATGGTGAGGTTGTGAGTGTAAGTAATGTGTGGTCGCATGGTGGCATATTTCCAAAAGGTGTAAGCGGATTTTTGGCAGGTTTCCAGATTGCTGTGTTTGCCTTTATTGGTGTTGAACTGATTGGTACAACAGCTGCTGAAACGAAGGATCCAGAGAAAAATCTACCGAAGGCAATTAACGCGATTCCTGTACGTATTATTCTATTCTATGTGTTGGCACTCTTTGTGGTGATGTCAGTAACACCTTGGGATCACATTCGTGCAGATAAAAGTCCATTTGTTGAGTTGTTCTTAAATGCGGGTATTCCTGTTTCAGCCATCATCATGAACTTGGTGGTGCTGTCTTCAGTGATGTCTTCAATGAACAGTGGTGTGTTTTCAACCAGTCGTATGCTGTTCGGTTTATCGAAAGATGGTCAGGCGCCAAGTGCATTGGGACGTTTATCAAAACGTGCCGTACCTTCCAATGGTTTAATCTTCTCATGTATTTTTATTATGGGTGGGGCAGTGCTTCAGTACTTTGTTCCAAACACGATGGAAGCATTTACTTTGGCAAGTTCACTCTGTGTGATTCTATTCATTAGTGTATGGCTTCTGATCATGGCATGCTATTTACGTTACCGTAAGTTGAGTCCTGAGCTTCACGCAGCATCAACCTTTAAAATGCCAGGTGGGGTGTTGATGGCGTATGTTGTCATTGCATTCTTCTTGTTTACTTTAGTGATTTTGGCACTAGAGCCAGATACATTAAAAGCACTCTACGTTAGCCCGGTATGGTTGGTGGTTTTGGGCATTACCTATTATGCATTCTATAAACCGCGTATGAAAAAACTAGGCCGAGAAGTCTTTTAATAATCATTTCTCGATTTACCCAAAAAGCCAATCATGATTGATTGGCTTTTTTATTGAGATGTCTAATCAACCAGTAAGTGCTGATATTTATCGGCTTGTTTACGCAAATAATCCCAGACCAGTTTAATGCGTGGTTCGTGCTGTAAATCAACAAAGGTTAGCATCCAGAAGGTATGCGTGAAACGAACTTGCTGCTCTAACACCTCTTCGAGCTCAGGTTTATCGTCTGCTAGAAACTTGGGCAAAATCGCAAGCCCTGCACCAGCACTCACTGCAATTTGTTGGGCCAAAATGCTGCTACTGCGAAAGTTAGCATTCAGCTTTAATGGGAGCCGTTCTAAACAATACAGCTCTGGGCTATACACCAGATCATCAATATAATTTACAAAGCGATGCTGAGTTAAATCTTCCAAACCGCGAATGGGTGGGTTTTGCGCTAGATAGTTTTGGCTGCCATAAATTTTTAAGCAGTAGTCTGACAAGCGGGTAATGATATAAGGGCCCGAGGTTGGGCGCTCAATTGACACGACAATGTCTGCCTCACGGTGGGAGAGTTTAATCATTTTTGGCACTGGAATCAGATCGATGGTCAGCAGTGGGTATTGAATAGAGAACTCAGCCAGTAAACGTGCTAAAAATGCAGTTCCAAAACCTTCAGGTGTGCCAATTCGCACACGACCTTGCAATGGTTGATGTGGTTTTTCAATTTGTAAGAAGGCTTGTTCCATTTGCTCAACTCGAGGCACAAGTGCCATGCCTTCGAGAGTTAACTCATAGCCTGTTGCTTCACGTTTAAACAACGTTGTACCCAAAGCAAGTTCTAGAGCCTGAATTCGTCTAGCCACCGTACTATGCTCGACACCAATAATACGTGCAGCATTGGTTAAGGTTTTAGTGCGAGCCAAAACCAGAAAAAACTGTAGATGATCCCAATCCACTTTCATTTTTGTTATTGTCCCTGTGCATATTTGCACAACAATCGTGCATGAATTTGCGTTGGTGGTCAAAGCTTTCTTTGTTAGTCTCAAATGAAACCTGAATAAAGAAAATACATAGATCAGTATTTTCTAATAACTGAACACAATAAAAATATGGCCTACGGAGAGGTTATGAACACAATCCAAAAAATCGAATTGGAAACCGCTAAGTTACTCATTAACGGACAGTTTATCGAATCTAAAACACAGGAATGGCAAGATATTATTAACCCTGCCACTCAGGAAGTGATTGGTCGCGTACCATTTGCTACAGTTCAAGAAGTTGACGCTGCTATTCAAGCCGCACAAGATGCTTTTGCTTCTTGGCGTCAAACGCCAATTCAGGCACGTATGCGCATTATGCTTAAGTTACAAGACTTAATTCGTGCCAACATGAAGGAAATTGCACAAGTCTTGACTGCTGAACAAGGCAAAACCTTGGCAGATGCCGAAGGTGATATTCAACGTGGTTTAGAAGTAGTTGAGCATGCTTGTTCGATCGGCACTTTGCAAATGGGTGAATATGTCGAAGGCGTAGCGCGTGGGGTAGACACGTATACCTTGCAACAACCTTTGGGTGTCTGTGCGGGTATTACGCCGTTTAATTTCCCAGCCATGATTCCACTTTGGATGTTCCCAATGGCAATTGTGTGTGGCAATACCTTCGTTTTAAAACCATCAGAACAAGACCCGTTATCAACCATGATGTTGGTTGAACTTGCGATTCAAGCAGGTATTCCAGCAGGGGTACTAAACGTTGTGCATGGCGGCAAAGAAGTGGTTGACCGTTTGTGTACTCATAAAGACATTAAAGCGATTTCATTTGTAGGTTCAACTGCGGTTGGAACACATGTTTATAACCTTGCAGGGCAACATGGCAAACGCGTGCAATCAATGATGGGTGCAAAAAACCATGTGGTTGTCATGCCAGATGCCAATAAAGAACAAACGCTAAATGCCTTGGTGGGTGCAGCATTTGGTGCTGCTGGGCAACGCTGTATGGCATTGTCTGTTGCAGTCATGGTTGGAGATAGCAAACAATGGATTCAAGAGTTAGTCGAAAAGGCGAAAACCTTAAAAGTAAACGCAGGCCATGAGCCAAATACTGACATTGGCCCAGTCATTTCAAAACGTGCTAAAGCGCGTGTGCTTGATTTAATTAATAGCGGTGTTGAGCAAGGGGCAGAACTTCTGCTTGATGGTCGTAATGTTCAAGTTCAAGGCTATGAATCGGGTAATTTTGTTGGTGCGACGATTTTTAGTGGCGTAAAGACCGACATGCGTATTTATAAAGAAGAAATCTTTGGTCCTGTACTTTCGATTATTTGTGTAGATACACTCGATGAAGCGATTGCTCTTATCAATGCTAATCCATTTGGAAACGGTGTAGGTCTATTTACCCAAAGTGGTGCCATTGCACGTACTTTCCAAAACTTAATTGATATTGGTCAAGTCGGTATCAACATTCCAATTCCTGTACCTGTGCCGTTCTTTAGTTTTACAGGTTCAAGAGGCTCAAAACTGGGTGATTTGGGACCATACGGCAAACAGGCTGTCCAGTTCTATACCCAGACCAAAACCATTACCAGCCGTTGGTTTGAAGATAGCCATGAAGTTGGCGGTGTAAACACAACCATTAGTTTACGTTAAGGGGATCACGGATGAATATCGCCTTTATCGGTCTAGGAAATATGGGTGGCAAAATGGCCCATAACCTACTAAAAGCCGGAATCAAAGTTTATGGTTATGACCTCAGTGAAGTTGCTATTCAGCACTTCGCCGAGGCAGGTGGCATAGTCTGCGACAGCCCTCAGGCAGCAGCTAAACAAGCTGATGTAGTCATTACCATGTTGCCTGCAGCAAAGCATGTTAAAGACGTTTACTTGGGTGAAAATGGTGTTTTGGAGGTGCTAAAAGCAGGTAGCTTATGCATTGATAGCAGTACCATTGACCCACAAACCATCAAAGATATTTCGGCTGTTGCGCATAGCAAAAATATTAAAATCTGTGATGCACCAGTCTCTGGTGGAACCATTGGTGCTCAAGCGGGAACTTTAACCTTTATGGTGGGTGCCGATGATCAAACCTTTAACGAAGTAAAACCTGTACTTAGCCACATGGGTAAAAATATTGTTCATTGTGGTGATGTGGGTGCAGGACAAATTGCCAAAATTTGCAATAACCTGATTTTAGGGATTTCAATGGCGGCGGTAGCCGAAGGTATGGCGCTCGGTGTGAAGTTAGGTATCGACCCACAAGCATTGGCAGGCGTCATTAACACTTCAAGTGGCCGTTGTTGGAGTTCGGATGTATGTAACCCATGGCCGCATATTAATGAAAATGCGCCTGCGTCTCGAGGTTACCAAGACGGCTTTGCGACTCAGCTGATGCTAAAAGATTTAGGACTCGCTGTAGAGGCCGCGGGCCAAGTCAAACAGCCCGTTGTATTAGGTGGTATGGTGCAACAGCTTTATCAGCAAATGTGTATGCGTGGTAATGCCAATCTCGATTTTTCGAGCATTATTCAGCAATACCTGCCACAAGAGGCATAACGGTAAAGCCAAAGGATGGCTTTAAACCAATAAATCAAACCCTGTCGTGAATAACAACAAATCCGGACTGAGGGAAAAGATATGATGGATTATCAAAATGCTGTACAGGCTTTCGATTTGGAAAGCACTGCTAAACAGATGTTGTCAGGTTCACTCGATGCACTGAACGCTTGTTATGAATGCTGTGATCGACATGCAGATGGCGACAAAATCGCGCTGTACTGGCAAGGAAAAGACGGACGAAAAGAGCAATATACCTTCCGTGAATTAAAAGAATGGTCGAGTCAATTTGCCAACTTTTTAAAAGCACAAGGTGTGAAAACGGGTGACCGTATTTCAGGTCTATTACCAAGAACACCTGAACTGATCGTGACGATTTTTGCAGCTTGGCGAATTGGTGCAGTCTATCAACCGTTATTTACTGCATTTGGCCCAAAAGCGATTGAGCACCGTATTCAGCTTGCACAAAGTAAGCTAGTAGTGACCGATATGGGTAACCGTAGCAAGCTTGATGAAATTGAAAATTGCCCTGCAATTGTGACGGTGGCCGACGCACAAGGTACTCCGCTTAAAGCAGGCGATTTTAATTTCTGGAATGAGGTGAAGCAGCAGTCCGATCAATGTGATCTGGTGATGCGTAACATTCAAGATCCTTTCTTGCTCATGTTTACTTCAGGTACTACAGGGCCTGCAAAACCATTGGAAGTGCCTTTAAAAGCACTGATTGCCTTTGGGCGATATATGCAAGATGCCATTGGTTTAACCGAAGAAGACTCGTTTTGGAATATTGCCGATCCGGGTTGGGCGTATGGGCTCTACTACGCGATTACTGGGCCGTTATTCTTAGGCCACGCTACTTTGTTCTATGAAGGTGGGTTCAGTACAGATAGCCTATGCCAAATTGTGAAAGATTATAAAGTTAACAACTTGGCAGGTGCACCAACGGCTTACCGCATGATGATGGCAGCAGATCCAGCGCAAATGGCGCCGTTAAAGGGGCAGTTCCGTGTCGTGAGCAGTGCCGGTGAGCCGCTGAATCCAGAAGTGATTCGCTGGTTTAAACAAGTTCTTGATGCTCCAATTTATGACCACTATGGGCAAACTGAAGTCGGCATGGTGGTGTGTAATCATCATGGTTTAAAACATGAAATTCATGCTGGTTCAGCAGGTTTCCCAAGTCCGGGCTATCGTGTTGCAATTGTTAATGAACAAGGTGAAGAACTTCCGCCAGACACATCAGGAATTTTAGCAGTCGATATTAGCCAGTCTCCAATGATGTGGTTTGGTGGCTATAAAGAAAGCCGTAAATCGCCATTTGTTGGTCATTACTACTTAACGGGCGATACGGCCGAGTTACATGCCGATGGCAGCATGAGCTTTGTAGGTCGTAGTGATGATGTAATCACCACATCGGGTTACCGCATTGGTCCATTCGATGTAGAAAGTGCTTTGCTTGAACATGATGCTGTGATTGAAGCAGCAGTGATTGGTGTGCCTGACCCAGACCGTACCGAAGTGGTTAAGGCATTCGTGATTTTATCCGCGACTACTCAACCATCAGAAACACTTGCTGAAGAACTTAGTCAGTTTGTTAAAAGACGACTTTCTGCTCATGCTTACCCACGATTAGTTGAATTTGTGAGTGAATTACCTAAAACTCCAAGTGGCAAAATTCAGCGCTTTTTATTGCGTAATCAAGAAATTGCTAAACAACAAGCTAAAGCAGGGTAAAGGAAATAATAATGCAATTTACCGAAGAACAATTACTTATCCGTGACATGGCGAAAAGTTTCGCCCAAGAACAAATTAAGCCTCATGCCAGCGATTGGGACCGAGACGGAACTTTCCCAAAAGAGACTCTGGCTCAAATGGGGCAACTCGGTTTTATGGGTATGCTTGTTTCAGAGCAATGGGGCGGTTCAGACACGGGTAACTTAGCCTATGTACTGGCACTCGAAGAAGTTGCGGCGGCAGATGGTGCAACCTCGACCATCATGAGTGTACATAACTCGGTTGGCTGTGTACCTATTTTAAAGTTTGGTACCGACGAGCAAAAAGAACGCTTTTTAAAACCTTTAGCACAAGGTGAAATGATCGGCGCTTTTGCCTTAACCGAACCGCATACAGGTTCAGATGCGGGAGCCATTAAAACCCGAGCTGTCAAAGATGGCGATGATTACATCTTAAATGGTGCCAAGCAGTTTATTACCTCGGGTAATAATGCCGGCGTCATTATTGTGTTTGCAGTGACTGATCCGAGCGCGGGTAAAAAGGGCATTAGTGCATTTTTAGTCCCACGTGAAACGCCAGGTTATGAAGTAATTCGTGTAGAAGAAAAGCTCGGTCTGCATGCATCAGATACCTGCCAGATTGCCCTGACAGATGTGCGCATCCATAAAAGCCTGATGCTGGGTAAAGAAGGTGAGGGCTTGAAAATCGCTCTTGCCAATTTAGAAGGTGGACGTATTGGTATTGCTGCACAAGCAGTCGGTTTAGCACGTGCGGCGCTCGAAGAGGCGACTCGTTATGCCAAAGAGCGTATTACTTTTGGAAAACCAATTTTTGAGCATCAAACCATCGCATTTCGCCTTGCCAGCATGGCAACTGAAATTGAAGCAGCGAGACAACTGGTTCACTACGCTGCGCGTTTAAAAGAAGCAGGTCAACCGTGTCTCAACGAAGCTTCAATGGCTAAGTTATTTGCTTCAGAAATGACTGAGCGTGTGTGCTCGAGCGCACTACAAGTGTTTGGTGGCTATGGTTACCTCAGAGATTTCCCTATTGAACGTATTTATCGTGATGCGCGTATTTGTCAAATTTACGAAGGCACCAGTGATATCCAACGTTTAGTGATTGCACGTAGTCTATAAAATCAGAACAAGGAATAAATAATGCAGTGGCAAAGTATTTTATTAGAAAAGCGTAATGGGGTTGGACTGATTACATTAAATCGCCCTCAAGCGCTCAATGCTTTAAACAGTGAATTAATTAGTGAAATTAATCAGGCATTAGATCAGCTCGAAAAAGACCGTGAAATTGGTTGCATCGTATTGGCAGGTTCTGAAAAAGCTTTTGCCGCAGGTGCAGACATTAAAGAAATGGCTGATTTAGCATTTCCAGATATTTATTTTGATGACTTTTTCCATCTTGCAGATCGTATTGCACAGCGCCGTAAACCTCTAATTGCAGCGGTGAGTGGCTATGCATTAGGTGGTGGCTGTGAATTGGCGCTCATGTGTGACTTTATCTATTGTGCTGATAACGCCAAGTTTGGCTTACCCGAAGTCACCTTAGGAGTAATTCCGGGTATTGGTGGTACACAACGCTTAACTCATGCTATTGGTAAAGCCAAAGCAATGGAAATGTGTTTTACCGCTCGTCAAATGGGTGCTGTAGAAGCAGAGCAAAGTGGTTTAGTCGCACGTGTGTTTAGCAAAGAAGAATTACTTGAACAAACCTTGCAAGCAGCTGAAAAAATTGCGGCACGATCTTTAACTGCAAATATGATGCTCAAAGAAACCATCAACCGAGCTTTTGAAGTGAATCTGACTGAAGGCTTGCGTTTTGAAAGACGTATGTTCCATTCAATATTTGCAACATTTGACCAAAAAGAAGGAATGCAGGCGTTCGTTGAAAAACGAAAACCAAATTTTAAAAATCAGTAAGAGATCAATAAAATGAATACAGAAAATCACTTAATGATTGAGCAACAAGGTAAGTTGGGCATTATTACCTTAGACCGTGTGACTCATCTCAATGCATTGTCGCTAGACATGATTAAAAGTATTGGTGCCCAATTGGAACTGTGGCGAAATGATGCTGCTGTTCAGGCAGTATTAATTAAGTCAAATAGCCCAAAAGCCTTCTGTGCAGGTGGAGATATTCGCTATCTCTACGACAGTTATAAAAATGGCACGGCCGACTACAAAGGGTACTTTAGTGCCGAATATAAAATGCTAGATATACTGCGTGAATATGCAAAGCCAGTCATCGTCTTGCTTGATGGCTATGTTTTAGGTGGCGGTTTTGGCTTGGCTCAGGCTTGTCACATTGTGGTAAGCAGCGAAAAGTCTAGATTTGCCATGCCTGAAACAGCGATTGGCTTTTTCCCAGACGTTGGCGCAACGCATTTCCTGTCTCGCCTTGATGATATTGGCGTTTATATGGCAATTACGGGCGAGCAGATCAGCAGTAGCGATGCGCTTTATCTTGATTTAATTGACTACCATGTGCCAAGCGAGCAGTTACAAGCTTTGCAAGATGCTCTGGTTGAAGCGCCAAGTTTAAGCAAAGAGGGAATTGAACGCATCATTACCCGATTTATTACTCGCCCTGCTGAAAGTGAACTCAAACAATTGGCTGAAGGTATTCGTAAACACTTCGGATATCAGCATTTAGATGAAATTGAGCAAAGTCTTGAAAATGAACAAGATGAAAGCTTAAAGACTTGGGCAAGTAAGATGCTCAGTATTTTGCAGCAGCGCTCATTTATTGCCAAACAAACCAGTTTGAAACTGCAACATTTAGGCCGTGGGCTTTCTTTACCGCAGTGTATGCAGCTTGAACGTGATTTACAGGACATTTGGTTTGAGCATGGTGACTTTATTGAAGGTGTCCGTGCTCTCATTGTCGATAAAGACAAACAACCACAGTGGCAAGAACGTAATTCGAAATTTGAGCCAATTTTAGAAAAATTGAGCTAAGCCTTATTACGCAACTCTAAAAAGCTTAAGGAGATAAAGCGAGACCTGAAAATGCTTATGGTCAGGGCTGGTCATAAGCATAAAAAAGATAAAACAAGAAAATCTAAAAAGGATATTATGATGCAATCAATACATGGAAACGGTTCACATCCTAAAAAGTCGTCACATCGATTAGCAGGCATCTCTAGCATGGTCGGCACTACTATTGAGTGGTATGACTTTTTTATCTATGGTGCGGCGGCAGCGCTGATTTTTAACAAGCTATTTTTTCCTAACTTAGACCCACTTACAGGTGTACTTGCGGCATTCGCTACCTATGCCGTTGGTTTTATTGGCCGTCCACTTGGTGGTTTAGTCTTTGGTCATTTTGGTGACAAGATTGGCCGTAAATCGATGTTGCTACTGACTCTGATGCTCATGGGTATTCCAACCGTACTGATTGGCTTATTACCGACTTACGAATCAATTGGTTACTGGGCTGCAATTTGTTTGGTTGTCTTACGATTCATTCAAGGTATGGCTATGGGTGGTGAATGGGGCGGTGCGGTGCTTATGGCCGTTGAACATGCTCCCGAAGGCGGTAAGGGTTTTTGGGGAAGTTTGCCACAAGCCAGTACGGGTGGTGGTTTAATGCTAGCCTCAATTGCATTAGGACTGGTATCGTTATTACCTGAGCAAGCATTGTTTAGCTGGGGCTGGCGTTTACCATTTCTTGCCAGCATTATTTTACTTGCAGTGGGTTGGTACATTCGGGTAAAAGTACCAGAGTCACCAGATTTTGAAAAAGTAAAACAGCAGTCCGAAGAAGTCAAAGTTCCTGCCTTGCAAGTTTTTAAAAACCATCCAAAGCAACTCATCACCATTATTTTAGCGCGTGCTGCCGAGAACGCATGGTTTTATATTGCTTCAACTTTTACATTGGCTTATACCACTGCGCAACTTGGAATCGCACGCCAAGACATTTTATTTGCCACCATTTGCGGTGCAATAGTCATTCTATTTATGACGCCATTGTGTGGACATTTGTCTGATAAGGTTGGCCAACGCAATATGTTTATGTTTGGTCTATGCATACTGGCGCTTTACAGCTATCCATTTTTTACCATGCTCAACACCAAAGATCCGGTATTAGTTTGGACAGCCATTGTTTTAGCAATTGGAGTTGTATTCCCAATTATGTATGCGCCGCAAGCTCAGCTTTTTGCACGTCAATTTCCAGCAGAAATTCGTTATAGCGGAATTTCAATTTCGGTACAGTTAGCTGGGGTGCTTGGTGGTGGTTTAGCACCGTTAATTGCGACCAAACTTTTAAGTATCGGGCAGGGTAATCCATATTTAATTATGATTTATATTGGATCTATGGCTATCGTTGCGATTATATCGACTTCATTTATGCCACGTGATTGGCAGACTAAAACTGATGAGGCTTACCATAAAAAATCAGAATTAAATTTGAAAAACAAAATTACTGAGCAGTCTTGATATTAAGTTTGAGTCTTTCAAATTTCAAAAGCCCTAATCTTTTGACTAGGGCTTTTGAAATTTGGCGAGTTAAACGAGATTGCCGCTTAAGACCTTCATCTTTGCAATGTCACCAATATTCTTAGACTTTGATTTAACCAATCACACTTCAATCAAGCATGCAAACATAGCATATCCATCAATCGTCATTGGTGGGCCTGCACGATGGGCACGAAACCCAGCAGCACGTAGTAACCGCTCTACCCCAAGAGGTGAGGTGGTAATAAGTTGTTTGGCACCTTGTTCTCTTGCAAAGTTAATTGCTTCTTGCAGAATGGCAATCGAAACAGGTGATGATACTGCTTGAGTCGCTGTGGTAGGTGGATTCGAGAAATCTACGGCAGAAAACCTTGAGAGTTCCCAAATTTCTGGTGAGCAGGGAATAGGCATTCCATTCATTAATTGAGGAAATATTTCACCCAGTAAATACGGTTGAGTTGTAGGTAGTAATCTGGCACAACCAATAATATTGGACTCTCTGTCTTGAGCGACGACGTAAGCTGTATCGACTTTATCAAATTGATCTAATTCTTCATTATGTGGACAGTTTAACTCCCATCCCAAATGTTCAACAAACACCTTGTAGCGGTAACTTTTAAATTTGGTATATAAGCCTTCTGAAAAATTGTTTTGAAATCCAGCAATAATATTCATTACAAGTGCTTCCACTTATTTTTGATGTGACTTTACTGAACAGCTAAGAAGGCGGTAACTGTAAAAATTTACAGGTTGCTAGGAGAAATTAGGGCTCAATTTAGACTTTGTTAATCTTGTATTGATTTGGGCATAAATGAACTGTTCCCAGAACAGGCTGTCGATTTTCTTCTCGATTAATGATCCAGTCACATCAAATCCAATATCTGTACCAGATACATCAACGATCATGATATTGCTTCTCGGCAGGCCAATTCGTTTTAAGCTAGCGGACCCATTTTGCTCAATGAATACCCAGTCCCATCCAGTACTTAAAGCAGGGGTCTTTAGTGTTGCCCATTCAGTAAAACCGTAATAGAAAATTTGTGAATCTTCGATTTGTATTGATTCAACAATGGATAAGATGTGTCGGAGAGGGTGGTTCATAAGCTGGTTTTCATTCATCCGAATAAAACCATCTGCTGAGATTGGAAAGTGAGTGGGTATGCTGACCATGCTACTTGTTTAAGTAACCTAAAATGGAATTCTACTGATAAATAACATAAATTATTGCCAATGAAATACTGTCATATTTAACAGGTTAAAGATAATTCCATGGCCTATATCGTTAAGCTGACCTTATTAGAGGGGTACTTGGATATTAAGATTTACTTATATGAGAATAGAGTAACTTTAGTTATTTAGTCGAAAATAACTTGTTGAAATTTACGAAATCATACGACCGATGATGAACTTTATATGGATTATCTATTCTCATTATTGAAAGGATAATCATAAGCAATACAGATTATGGTGTAATTATTTGATTTTTTAAATTATTGTAGATGCTTTTAGTTTCTATATATAATAAATGGTGAAATTTCATAATTTTAGGTATTGTTGGAAGTTATTATTAAATTAAATTAATAAAAATATCTCGTTGATAATAAGTAGTGGAGTCTTAGTATTTATTTAAAAATAATTATTTTTTGGAATAAAATGCATCCTATAAAAAAATTTTTTCAAGCATAATCTGCACCTGAAATATAACAACCTTAAAAGCTTTTAGAAATTTAGTTTATCTGAAGAATTTGCACCCATTTAGGCTTAAAAGTGTTGTTAATTGAATGATGAATTCAAAATCTGTAATTGAGAAATCAATAAAAGAGGAATAGGTGTTCAAATATTTTAGTACCTAAAAATCTTTTAGATTCTCGCAGCGCTTTATTGGAATAAGGGTAAAAGATAAGGCCTATACTTCAATTTGATTGCTTGGATTCATAAGATGAAACTGAACAAAAAATGATTTTTGGCCGGAGTCTAATGAGAGCAAATGGAAAGTTGGCAAGAGGATTTATTATCAGCATTTTTGATCGTGCAAGATGAATACCAGTTATTTGAAGTCGTCAAATCGACAGCATCAAAGCTTGGATTTGATTATTGTGCTTATGGTATGCAGTCACCATTATCTATTGCTGAACCAAAAACAATTATGCTGAATAATTATCCTCAAGCATGGCAGCAACGCTATGTGGAACAGCAGTATGTTAAGGTCGACCCAACTGTTCAGCACTGTATGGTTTCACTGAAACCTCTTGTCTGGTCAAGTCAATACACTCATACACAAGCAGAGAAAGACTTCTGGGAGGAAGCGCGTTCTTATGGTTTAAATGTCGGTTGGGCACAGTCAAGTCGTGATTTCATTGGGACACGTGGAATGCTAACTTTGGCAAGATCCAGCGATCAATTATCTGAAAAAGAACAAAAAGCACAATATACAAATATGTATTGGCTAACTCAAACTGTGCATTCCAGCATTGCTAAAATTGTAAATGATGTTGAGTTCTCTCAGTTTAATCTATATTTAACGAACCGAGAAAAAGAGGTTCTACGTTGGACGGCTGAGGGTAAAACGTCAGCTGAGATTGCACAGATTCTTGGAGTAAGTGAAAGAACCATAAATTTCCATCTGAGTAATTCAATGCAAAAATTAAATGTGAATAATAAAATTTCAGCAGCAATTCGTGCTGTAATGTTAGGACTATTGTAAAACTAACTTTATAATAAAAATAATATTAAATTTAAATAGTTGTGATGTGTATTTTAAATTACATTTAAAAAATTATTTATTTTAATAAAGATAAATAATTTAATTATTTTTTTAAATGTAATTTTTGTTTGAAATATAATAATTATCAAAATTAAAATGTTCTTTTTAATATATTTAATTCTAATTTAACTTTTATTTTTTATGGTCAGAAAGTAAGATAAATTTCACAACCTATGTATATATTTAGTTTTAAGTATTTAATCATAGCTTAAGCATAATTAAATTAAGGTTTTTATTGGAAATAAAAGTTGTGGAGTTAAATATAATTTTTAGTTAGATTACATGTAACCAATAAAATCATAAATTTTATCTAAAATAAAAACCTAAAGTTAAGAAAAATGAAAATTCGAACTCAGTATGCTTTGTGGTTTAGATAAACTTAATAATATTGGCTTAACATTTCCTAAATCGAGGTTATTAGGGTAGCTTTTTAAGTTTAATTAATTACAAGAATTTGTAATCTTTAACTGAATAAAAATGATTATAAAAGATAACTAAGCTCTTAATTTTAAATAAAAGTTGCCTAACCTGTTAACACTTACAGGTGTAATAAAAAACACCCGCACATAAAATATAATGTGAATTTATATTTTAAACAAAAAGTATATTCATTTTTATTAAAACCCCCAGCTAGAAGTTGAATTTCTGAAACAACAGGTTTCTTTGAAGGGTTAATTATAATTAATCGGAGTAAGTTATGGCTGTAATGTGTACGGATAATATCATTGCAACTTTGGAATCCCACGCGAAATTAAATGGAGCTAAGACCGCTTTCGAGTATTTGGGACGCCAATCGGGTGGTATTCAAGCCTTGACGTATGCAGATCTGAACGAGCGAGTTCAATATCAAGCTCAGATATTACTAAACCTTGTAAATAGTGGCGATCGTGCAGTATTGCTATTTGAACCTGGTCTAGACTTTATCGTTTCGTTCTTTGCTTGTCTAAAAGCTAAAATCATCGCAGTACCAGTCAGCTTACCGTTTAATCGTAATGGTTTTTCTAATATTTTGAATATTATGAATGACTGTGAGCCAAAGATAGTACTCACAACAAAAAAAATTCTTGAGCTATCAGGTCTGATCACATTAAAGGCTCAAAATGAAAGCTTAATATTACATGCCGTTGATGCCCAATTGCAGCGTGATGTAGTGGAAAAAGATTTTCCGCTTATTGATGAAGATGATGTTTGTTTCCTTCAGTACACTTCAGGATCAACAGGTTGGCCTAAAGGGGTGATCGTTACCCATAAAAATATTATGGCAAATGAGGTCATGATTGCCGAAGCCTTTTGTACGCAGCCGGATGATATTGGCCTGACATGGTTGCCTGTTTATCACGACATGGGATTAATTGGCTCAGTTTTACAGACCGTTTATGTAGGACTGACCTGTTATGTTATGTCGCCGCTGGACTTCATTCGAAAACCGTTGAAATGGCTACAATTCATTAGCGAAAAAGGCGTCACGATCAGTGGTGGGCCAAACTTTGCTTATGAGTTGTGCTTGCATCGTATCTCTGATGAGGACGCTGCAGCGCTTGATCTGAGTCGCGTTCGTGTAATGTTTAATGGTGCTGAGCCAATCAAAGCTCACGTTATGCAGCGCTTCATGGAGAAGTTTAATACTCAGTCGAAATTGAAGCTGGATACTTTCTTGCCATGTTATGGCTTGGCAGAAGTCACGCTTTTAGTCAGTGGTGTAACCGGTCCTCTGAATGCCATTTCACTTGATCGTGATAAATTAAATGCCCATTTGGTAGAAATCAGTCAAGACCAGAATGCTGTACAAGTGGTGAGCTGTGGCAAGATCTCTGCACACATCGATTGCCGTATCGTCAATCCGCATACCCATCAAGAAGTAGCTGCTCATGAAGTCGGTGAAATCTGGTTGGCAGGTGAGAGTGTCACTGCGGGTTACTGGCAGAAGCCAGAGGTCAATCAGGAAACTTTTGCCGCGACTATTGTCGATGAAGCGGGTCAGCCTAGCCAATTGCATTACTTAAGAACGGGGGATATGGGCTTTGTCAAAGATGGAGACCTATATGTGACTGGTCGTCTTAAGGATGTGATTATCATTCGTGGCAAGAACTATTATCCACAAGATATCGAGTGCTCTGTTGAAATGGCGCATCCTGCTGTTCGTAAAGGCTGTGTTGCAGCAGTGAATGTTGCTGATTCTGACGGTGTTACGGTTGTACTTGAAATCAAGAAGAAGTCACTAGACAAGACTCTCAATTTTGAAGCCATTAGAACTCAGGTCAAGGAACAAGTGACAGCTGAGATTGGCTTGCCTGTAGAAGGTGTCTTTTTACTACATCAAGGCCGAATAAATAAGACCACGAGCGGCAAAATTAGAAGAAGAAAAATTAAAGAGCAGATCGAACGCGGTCAATTGGTCTGTTTAACCCATCCAAACCGTAGAACGGTAATTGCTCGAAACTATGTCAAGAACGGTTTAGAAGTCATCCGTGATCGTGAGCAGCGGGGGCAGCTGATTCGTTATAGCTCCAATCTACTCAACTCAATGATCAAGGAACGTGAAGTGCGCAAGCTGATTTTTAATCGTCTGAAAAGTGCTTTGTTTTAAACCCTTACCCTTTAATCATTTGAGTGAAAATTCATGTCACTTACGTCCAATTTGCGGCAGTTTCAATCTGCTGCTCGTCTGGAGCAAATTTTAGGCTCCGTACATGATACTAACAACGACTTTTCTTGGTCCGCTGCCATCGAACGTGATGAGAAAGAACAGTACCCTCAGCGTGCTGTTGATTTTCTGAATGCGGTAGGTATGAACCGTTTCTATGTACCTTCAGAGCTTGGAGGTCGTATGGAAATTGGTGAAGAATTGTTATATCTACATCGCGTGCTGGCACGACGTGATTTAACTATCAACTCGACCTATAGCACGAATGCTTGGTCTGTGATTGTCTGGATCGGCGGTAATGCGAATCAATGCCAAAACATTGCTAGTCGAATTTTGAGTGGTGCTGCTCCAGCGCTGGCTTATAGCGAGAAAGCCCATGGCGCCGACCTGCTATCGAGTGAAGTGACAGCGCAATCTACCGAGAGTAAATATGTTTTAAATGGCGAAAAATGGTCAATTAACCGTGCCACTTTAGGAGACTCTTTAAGTCTAATCGCTAAAACATCGGACGATCGTGGACCACGTAGCCTAAGCGCATTCTGGCTCGATAAGCGTCATATGGCCTCAAAAGGAACATATAGCCTGAATCGACTACCAACAGTGGGTATGCGTGGTCTAGATATCAGCGGTATTGGTTTTAACAACGCTGAAATTCACAAAGATTCCCTGATCGGTGAAGAAGGCCAAGGCCTAGAGCTTGGGCTTAAGACGCTACAGGTAACACGTGCATATTGCAGTAGCTTCTCTCTAGGTGCCGGCGATACGATGCTACGTATCGCGACCGAGTTTGCTATTGAACGCGAGTTATATAACAAAAAAGTAATCAGTATTCCGTTGGTACGTGAGCAACTCGCGACAGCCTATGCCTACATTTTAGCGGCTGAGGTGTTATCACTTGTTGGTGCGCGTGGTTTGCACGTATGTATCAATCAGTTCAGTACATGGTCACCAATCGTCAAGGTGCTGGTACCTGAGTATGTAGAATCGCTTGCCAAGATCACTTCTTCAGTGCTTGGGTCACGCTTTTTCTTAAGAAATGCGTATGCGGATGGAATGTATCAGAAAGCATTCAGAGACCATCTGATTGTTAGTGTGTTTGACGGTAGTAGCACCGTTTGCCTAGACAGTCTGAGTTTTCAGCTCAAATCTGCCAATAAAGGTCGTAGCAAAAAAGCCGACCATCTCAATCAATCAGAAGCTAAAGCACGCTATCGCCAGTTGTATGACTTGCAGGTAGAGACAGGCGCTATTGATTTCCGCGAGCTTGAGATTTTCAACCGAGATGGTGATTTGGTGATGGAATCACTCGAAACAATCATCGAAATGCTCAACGATGCCGATGTCACAACAGGATTGTCTGCTGAGACACTTACTACGCTACGTGAACAAGCAGGCCAACTTCTGGTTGAACAACGTTCTTTGGATCAAAAAATTCAGGATTACTTCTCAAATTCTGAGCAGAGCAAAGAGTTTGAAACGTTGCGCTTTAATCTTGCTCGTAGCTACGCCGAGTTATTTGCTCGTATTGCCGTGTTGGGTTTCTGGGTTTTTAACCGTAAGGCCCTAAGACCAGCTTTACAGGATGGTGCATGGCTGATCATTTTCTTAAATGCCGCTGAAGGACAGACAGCTCCTCCTATGACGTCATTGCGTGAAAGTACATTGGCAGATTTGCTAGACCGAATTTCAACTAACCATATGTTATCCGTCATCGATTTTGCACTGGCACCACGTGATGCCAAACCGGTTAAAGAGGAGATTACCCCATGAATAAAGATAAAGCTTACTGGAGCGCAATTATTCGTACGCTAGTAGCCAAAGAAATGCGCGTAGAGCCTGAGACGATTGATCCGGATCAAAAATTTACCAGTTATGGTCTTGATTCGATCGTTGCTTTGTCTGTATCTGGGGACTTAGAAGATCTGACAAAACTGGAGCTTGAACCGACCCTCTTATGGGATTACCCAACAATCAATGCGTTGGCCGAATATCTTGTTTCTGAGTTGCAACAGGGAGTTGCTTCATGAACAACCTTGCACGACTAGAACCGGAAGTTCTGTCGCGTCATGCGATTTCTGCGGAACAGCTTGGTATTTGGTACATCCAGCGTCTTGAGCCAACTTGCAGTGCCTACAATATGGTGGTGGCCTTTGATGTGAAGGTCAATCAATCATTAGGCAACAAGCCGATGGAGATTCTGGAAGCGGTCATGCATGATTATCCGCTGTTGCGTGTCAGCATGCCTGCCAATGATCAGGGAATTGAGCAACTCATCTGGGATCGCGTCTATCCGAATATCATCTTTTCTGATGCTCGTCATATTGAAGCTTCTGATTTGACGCAATTGGTTGAGCAAGATACCAAGCAGCCATTTGACCTGACTCAGCCACCATTGTGGCGTGTTCATTGTTATGAGCGTGGACAAAATCACTATGTGATTGCCGTTGTGATTCATCATGCGCTCATGGATTTTTGGTCAATTGGTCTATTGCTGCGAGACATTAGTAAACGTTTTGGACTCGTTGCAGAATCGGATACAGTGAACGGAATTGAGTTTGCACAGTATGCCGATAAGCAGCAGAGCAGCGTAATCGATGATACTGATGAAAGTTTACTTTTCTGGAAAAATGCACTGAAGCATGCACCACATGTGCATAGCATTCCGCTTGATTATCCTCGTCCAGCTGTACAGCAGCATAAGGGTAGCTCACTGGCTTTCCGTGTACCTGAATCAGTGTCATCTGGTCTTGTAAACTTGGCGAAAGATTATGAGATCACATTGTTCGGACTTGTGCTATCGGGGTTCTATATCCTGCTGCACAAACTATCTAATGAAAATAATCTAGTTATTGCCACACCTGTAGCTGGTCGACTTGAACGCTCTTTGCGTAATGCATTGGGGCAGTTCGTCAACACAATAGCTATCCAGATGGACATCGATGCTGATTTGACTTTACGTCAATTTACCCAGCAAGTTCAGGAACAATTAAGACAGAGCCTTAAGCATCAAAAAGTTGCTTTTTCTAGAGTAGTTGAGGCTGTTTCACCAAAGCGTGATGGCAGTATTAACCCATTGGCTCAGGTAGGAATGTTCTGGGAACGTCTAGGCGGTATGGATGAGTTTAAAGAACTACTACTGCCAATCCAGACCCCAGCTACTTTGGTTGGTCAAGATTTAACTTTAGGAAGTTTTCCAGTTCGTCAGCAAGAAGGACAGTTGGATATTACGCTAGAAATGGGCGGTGAATATCAGGGTGAACTTGTTGGTGTATTGAAATATAACACTGAGTTATTTTCTGCGCAGTCTGCTGAGAATATGGTGCAACTGCTGCAAGCTGTACTATCTGAGATGGTGGCTCATCCAGAAAGTAAGATCGTTGAGTTAAATATCGCACCTGATTATAAAGATGGCATTCAGTTCGAGGCCCTCCGTGGAAAGGCGACTGATTATGCTCAGCATGATCTATTCGCAATGATTTTAAAGCAGATTGATGAGCGCGGTGATCATTATGCTTTGACCTCGAACGATCATGCGGTTAGCTACCGTGAGTTAGGTCAACATATTGCTGGTATTGCTGAATATTTGCGTGCACACGGTATTACACGTGGCGATCGTGTAGGTCTCATGTTAGACCGCACAGCGTTATTGCCAGCAGGAATCCTTGGAATCTGGGCGGCAGGGGCAGCTTATGTGCCACTGGATCCTAACTTCCCAACTGAACGTCTACAAAACATCATTGAAGATGCCGAACCTAAAGTTATCTTGACTCAAACCGAGTTAATGGATGCTCTTAACGTTTCTGTTCCTCGCTTAGATATCAATCAAGCTGGTGTTGTAGCACTTGAGAAAGTGCGCGAGACGCTTGCCTTTGGTGACATAGCTTATGTGATGTACACATCAGGTTCGACAGGTAAGCCTAAAGGTGTTCGTATTGGGCATCCTTCAATTATCAATTTCTTGCTATCTATGAATGATAGATTGCAAGTAACGACTGAAACTCAGTTGTTAGCAATCACCACGTATGCATTTGATATTTCAATTCTTGAATTACTCATTCCGCTTATGTACGGCGGTGTGGTGCATGTATGCCCACGTGAAGTATCACAAGATGGTAATCAGCTCGTAGATTATCTAAATGCTAAGTCTATCAATGTGTTACAGGCTACACCGGCTTCTTGGAAAATGCTCTTAGATAGCGAGTGGAGCGGCAATGCAGGGTTGACTGCACTCTGTGGAGGTGAAGCGCTAGATACTATTCTTGCAGAAAAACTGCTGGATAAAGTTGGTTGTCTATGGAATGTCTATGGCCCGACTGAAACTACAGTGTGGTCTAGTGCAGCTCGTATCACCGATGCAAAGTATATTGATTTAGGTGAACCACTGGCGAATACCCAGCTTTATGTCCTTGATGAGCAGCAGCGTTTGGTTCCACCAGGCGTTATGGGTGAGCTTTGGATTGGTGGTGATGGTCTGGCAGTTGATTACTGGCATCGACCTGAACTCACAGATGCACAATTTAGAACATTGCCATCTCTACCAAATGCTGGTCGACTCTACCGAACAGGGGATAAAGTCTGCCTGCGTACAGATGGACGTTTGACTCATCATGGACGTCTAGATTTCCAAGTTAAAATCCGTGGATTCCGTATTGAACTAGGTGAAATCGAGAATGTTCTCAAACAGATCGACGGTATCACAGATGCAGTAGTGCTGGTTAAGACCACAGCTGACAGCGACCAGAAACTGGTGGCGTATGTAACTGGACAAGAGCTTGATATTGCTGGTTTAAAAAAGATCCTGCAAATCCATCTTCCAGCTTATATGGTGCCAAGTGCGTTTATCCGATTGGATGAATTTCCAATGACGGCCAACAATAAGTTGGATCGTAAGGCATTTCCTGAGCCGATCTTTGAGCAGAGCAATGATTATGTTGCACCGCGTGATCCGATCGAAATCGAATTGTGTACTACCTTTGAACAGATCTTGTCAGTCAAGCGAGTTGGTATACATGATGATTTCTTCGAACTAGGTGGGCATTCTTTATTAGCTGTGAAGCTTGTCAACCATCTCAAAAAGGCTTTCGGTACCGAACTGTCAGTTGCTTTGTTGGCTCAATATTCCACTGTGGCGAGTCTGAGTGAGATCATTCGCGAAAATAAAGAAATTAAGCCATCTATCGTAATTGAACTACGCCGTGGAACTTATGAACAACCGCTGTGGCTGTTCCATCCAATTGGTGGCAGTACCTTCTGTTATATGGAGCTTTCGCGTCACCTCAACCCGAATCGTACCTTACGTGCTATTCAATCTCCTGGACTGATTGAAGCCGATGCTGCGGAAGTGGCGATTGAAGAAATGGCGACGCTCTATATTGCTGAAATGCAAAAGATGCAGCCTCAAGGCCCTTATTTCCTCGGTGGCTGGTGTTTCGGTGGGGCGATTGCGTATGAGATCAGTCGTCAGTTGCGTCAAATGGGGCAACAGGTCACAGGTATTGTCATGATCGATACTCGTGCTCCAATTCCAGAAAATGTGCCTGAAGATGCCGACGATGCCATGCTTTTGTCTTGGTTCGCCCGTGATTTAGCTGCACCTTATGGCAAAAAGTTAACGATCCCAGCGCAATACTTGCGTGAATTGAGTCCAGATCAAATGTTTGATCATGTACTTAAAGAAGCTAAGGCCATCAATGTTCTACCGTTAGATGCTGATCCATCAGATTTCCGACTTTACTTTGATACCTATTTGGCGAATGGCATCGCACTCCAGACCTATTTCCCAGATCCTGAAGATTTTCCAATTCTACTGGTCAAGGCCAAAGATGAGCAGGAGGACTTCGGAGAAAGTCTAGGTTGGGATCAACTGGTCAAAGAAACGTTTACACAAGTGGATTTGCCTGGTGACCATTCATCAATTATGTACGCTGAGAATGTCGTGGCTGTAGCCCAGACCATTGATCAGATGTACCCAATTCCTGCATAAGAAATACAAGAAGGTAGAACCACTATGGTGACCATAGAACATGCTTTCCTCATACCGGCCGAGATTGACAAGGTTTTCAACTACCTTGCAAACCCGGCCAATGATGCAGGTTGGCAATTGTCATGTAAGCATTCTGAACTGCTAGACAGTACTCCGCGTGTGGGCAGTAAGTACGAGATTGGTTTTAGCTTTATTGGTCGTGAAATGTCCTTTAAAGGTGAAATTACACATCTGGTACCGAACGAATTGTATGCGTTTAAAGTAGTGGAAGGACCCTTTCACTACACTGGTACTTACCGTTTCAAACCACATGCAGAAGGTACGTGGATTGAATGGGTGTTTGAGGCAGAGCCGGGTAGCTTTTTTGGTGTATTGCCGCCAGCGCTGCTAAAAAAGATGGTACTCGCTCAGTTCAAGAAAGATGTCGATAATCTTCAAGCATTGGCTCAAAAGGGTGAAGCCTATGAGTCGGTTGGCAATGAAAATAAACCAACTATCGAGACCAGTAAACCACCTCGTAAGACTCAACAAATGATGGAGAAATACGCACGTTGGATTCTTAGCCATCGTCGTATTGTGTTGACTGTGGTGATGCTCTTAACACTTGCTCTAGCGTATCTGGCATCTGGTGTAAAAATTATTATTGACCCAGATGCACTTGCGCCTAAAGGGCATCCGTACATCACCTCGACCAAGCTGATTGAAAAGAAATTCGGCTCCAAATATATGGTCGTGATCGGTATTACTCCAAAGCAGGGTGATATTTATCAGCCGCAAGTGTTGGAGAAAGTCAAACGCATTACCGAAGAAGTGGATAATGCACCTGGTGTAGTTCGCTCAACTATGATGAGTCTGGCTGCACGTCAGGCAAAAGGTATCGAGGCGAATGCAGAAGGGTTCGATGCCAAGAAACTATTGCCGAGTAGTTCAGTCACTCAAGAAGATATCGATCACCTGAAAAAACTACTGGCACTGAATCCAACCTATATGAATTCAGTGGTATCTAAAGATCAACGAACTGCTGCGATTTTGCTTGAGCTTGAGGAAAGTCCAGAGGGCTTCCAAAAGATGATGGGCCCAATCAACAAAATCGTAGAGAGCGAACAATCTAAAGATATGACCATCAGTGTCGGTGGTAATCCTGTGTATCTGGATAAAGCTGAAGATTACTCTAAACGTATCAACATCTTGTTCCCGATTGCTGTATTGGTGATTGGTTTATTGCACTTTGAAGCATTCCGCAGCAAGCAAGGTTTGATTCTGCCACTCGTTACAGCTTTGTTGGCTGTGGCATGGGGTATGGGCATGATGGGCTTATTCAAACAGCCAATGGATATCTTTAACTCGCCTACGCCGATTCTGATTTTAGCTATTGCGGCAGGGCACGCTGTGCAGTTGCTCAAGCGCTACTATGAAGATTTTGATCGCCTGATTGCTCAAGGGATGGAACCTAAAGCTGCCAATAGCGAAGCTGTAGTGCAGTCTTTGGTTCGTGTGGGTCCAGTTATGATATTGGCTGGTGGTATTGCAGCGGCTGGTTTCTTCTCATTGTTGACTTTCAATATTCCAACGATTCGTTCATTCGGTATTTTTACAGGAATCGGGATCATCAGTACGCTGGTGATTGAGATGACTTTTATTCCGGCACTTCGCTCAATGTTGCCACCGCCTTCGGTTGTGAAGGTCAAACGCAAAGGCTTGCCGATCTGGGATTGGATTCCAAACCGTATTGGTGATGTCATTTTATCAGTTCGTCCACGAATGATGTTAATGACTGCGATTGCGGCAATGGGCGTCTTTCTTGCTATTGGCACGAGCCGTATTGTGGTAGACAACGATAGCCGTAATTTCTTCGCTCGCGACTTACCAATGCAGCAAGACGACAGATTCTTGAATCAGTCTCTTGGTGGCACAAACAGCCTTTATATTATGGTTGATACGAAGGTTCGTGATGGTATTGAAAACCCTGAAATCCTAAAAGCGATTGATAATACAGAAAAGTTCGCAAACTCAATTCCAGAGGTCGGTAAAACCATCTCTATCGTGGACTATATCAAACGAATGAATCAGGCAATGAATGCTGATCAGCCACAGGCATTTCAGGTTCCTGCAACCAAAGATGTCGTTGCTCAGTATCTGCTGTTGTATTCAATGTCTGGTGAGCCGACTGATTTTGATTCATACATTGATACCACTCAGCGTTATGCCAAGATCACTGTTCTTCTGAAAACAGGCAGTAATCATCGCATTAAAGAAATCCTTGAGTCGCTAAAAACCTATATAGCGGGTCAATTGGGTGATAAGGCTGTAGTAAGTTTTGGTGGTGATGTGACGCAGACCATTGCCTTAACTGAAACAATGGTTCACGGCAAGCTCATGAACATTCTACAAATTTCATTTGCCGTATTCTTTATTTCAGCATTGGTTTTCCGTTCGATTTCAGCGGGACTGATTGTTCTTACACCGCTTCTGTTCTCAATTCTTGCGATCTTTGGCGTGATGGGCTGGCTCGACATTCCGCTCAATATTCCGAACTCACTCATCTCGGCCATGGCTGTAGGTATTGGTGCGGATTATGCCATCTACTTCCTCTATCGCTTGCGTGAAATCTTGCGCGAAGAAGGAGGGGATATCAAAGACGCTATTCGTAAAACTTTAAGTACTGCTGGTAAGGCATCTCTTTTTGTCGCGACTGCGGTTGCCGGTGGGTATGGCGTATTGTCCTTATCACAAGGCTTCCACGTTCATCAATGGCTCGCAATGTTTATTGTGATTGCGATGCTGTTCAGTGTATTTGCAACCTTAATTATGGTACCTACAATGATTCTGATGTTGAAACCTCGTTTTATCTTTTCTTCAAATAAGAAGAGCATTCCTGTTGCACAAACAGTTGTGACAAGCCTGTTGTTAGGTACAGCACTCACTTTTTCATTACCTAAAACATCTCATGCAGATGAAGTTCAAGACATTGTTAATCGCAGTGATGATGCCTCTAAGTTCTTGTCTTCAACCGCTAGCGCCAAATTTATTTTGACTTCTAAAAATGGCGAGCAACGTGTACGTTTAACTAAAAATATGACCAAGCTTGCTGGAAATACTCAGAACAATATGCGTTTGACTGAGTTTATCTCGCCAGCAGATGTTCAAGGAACCACGACGCTGTTAATTGAAAATGCAAAAGGCAGCGATAGTATGTTTGTCTATTTGCCAGCATTGAAAAAAGTACGCCGTCTTGCATCAGCGAATAAAGGTGATGCTTTTATTGGTACGGACTTTAGTTATGGTGATGTGCTTGGTTATAAGCTCAGTGACTGGAAGTATACGAAACTGGCAGATGGCAAATTTAATGGTAAAGATTGCTACATGATTGAAGCAACGCCAATTAACAATACTGTGAAGAGTGACTTTGGTTATAGCAAACGTCGTATGTGCATACTCAAAGATAACTTTGTTACAGCAACCATCGACATTTGGGATACAGCAGGTAAGCCTTTAAAACACATTGAGTTCACCGATATCCGTCCTTACGGCAAAGTGAAACCAAGATGGCAGGCCATGAAATCTATGGCGAAAAATCTGCAAACTCAACATATGACGCAAGTGATCGTCAATGATTTTGTGGCAGAAAAAACTTTATCCGATAAGCTTTTCTCACCGCAGAGCCTTGAAAAATGACGCAAGGTGCCTATTGGGTGTTTGCATGCTGCAGTAGCTTTATGCTACTGCAGCATGCTTATGCAGATGACAGTGAAATTAGTTTTATGAGCCAGAACTCAGCCAGACTCGATGTATGGTCATCAGATCGTGATTTAAGTTCATTAAAAAATATTGGACAGGCAAGTTTCTGGTCCAATGGTACGCTCAAGTTTAACCCTGCATTTAAGCTGCATTACGACATCGTGGTTGGAGACGAAACGGACCATACTGTGAACCCAGATCAAGTGAGTAAGGTAAACCGTAACTTACGTGAGTTATATGCCTCTTATAACTGGGATCAGACAGTTTATGCTGATGTTGGTCGTCAGATTGTCATCTGGGGAAGGGCTGATGGCATTAACCCAACGGATAATCTCTCGCCTCGTGACTATACGCGTCTAGTACCAGATGAGACAGATCAACGTCTTGGAAATGATGCACTCAAATTGACGTATATTCCTGAATCTGGAACCAATAAATGGACCGCATTGTGGTATCCGCGTAGTCGTTCAGATGTGATTCCATTGCGTCAGATTGCTGGTGTTCAGTATGACATAGACCGTAAGAGTCGTCCTATGTTTGCAGTGCGTTGGGATTATTCTGTAGATGGTCTAGATGTCGGGGCATCGTATTTTTCAGGTTTGGATCACATGCCTGATTTGTCACTACAGTCGTTATCTCCAGCAGGGGCAACATTACAGCTGAAAAATAATCCTATGTCTGTCTATGGAGTAGATTTCAGTTATAACCATAACGATATCGTATGGAGAGGTGAAGCTGCTTATACAAAGACTGACTCGGATGGCAGTGAAGATCTTATACACAAAAAAAATAATTTAACTGTGGTCGTGGGTCCAGAATTATCATTAAAAAATTCCACGCTGAGTTTAATGGGCGTGTACAAACATACGGAGGATGTAAGGTCTGCCGATAGCTTAACAGATCCATTATTGAGAGAAGTTTATCGTTATCAGCAAACCATCAGTGACCAGTATCAACAGAATCAGTATGGGGCTATGCTGCGTTATGCACTTAACCTAATGAATGACAACCTAAAGCTAGAGTTTACAGGGTTTTATTTTGCACCAGAGCCGAATGAGTTATTGAGAGTGCGTATTAACTACAACCTCAATGATCACTGGCAGTTGAATGCAGGTGGAGATCGCTTCTGGGGCAAAAATGATACGGTGTTAGGACAATTTAGAGATAACAGTCTGGTGTATGCCCAGATCCGATATAACTTTTAAGATAATTCGCTCCAAAACAATGCTGGATTGCCCAGCCCTAATAAGGTGACTTATGGATAATTTAAAGAACGCAAAAAAAGATAATTTTTCACGGAAGACCATATTAGTAACAGGTGCAGCAGGTTTTATTGGCAGCAGACTAATCGTTGATCTTTTGCGTGAGGGTCATCAGGTCATTGCTGCACTACGTAATGCTGCAACTAAGAAAGATAAGCTGCTAGGTTTTATTGCAACAGAAGGGCTTGCTGATCCATCTATTTCATTTGTTGAATATGATTTGAGCCGTGATTTTAAGCTGGACTCTCTGCTAGCGGATGCTCAGGCAAAGATCCATGTAATTTATCATCTTGCAGCGTCATTTAATTGGGGTATTAGCAAAGCTGAAGCTGAGCGTACAAATGTTAAGTCAGGACTCGCCTTGATTGAATGGGCCGCAACATTGAAGCAGCTTGAGCGATTTATCTGGATTGGTGGATATCGTGTGGCTGCTCCGCCGCAAGAGTCGGCTGATGAGTTGTATTGCAAACATGGTGGCTATGAAGCTTCAAAAATTTTGGGTTATCAGGCTTTTATTGAGGCCTGTAAGCGTTTAAATGTGCCATGGACTGCAATAAATCCGGCCACAGTCATTGATGGTTTTTATAAGTATGGCGATATGCAATATATCGGTATTGCTGACATGATTGATAAGCTCTATCAGGGACGTCTGCTGGCACTGCCTGGTGGTCGTGACACATTCCTGCCACTATGCAATATGCAGTATATCGTGAGCTTTTTGATTCGAACGATGTCTTATCCTGAGACGATTGCTCAGGAGTATATGCTGCTTGATCCTAAGACACCGAAATTTCATCGCCTAGTTCACCTCGCTGCCGAGCATTTAGGGGTTAGCTCACCACATTTACAGCTACCTAAAGGTCTATTAGAAAAACTACCTGAAGTATTACTTGACGGTTCTAAAGAACAACTCTCTTTCATTTCTACTGAGCACTATCATGTTGATGGGGCAGAGGCGATGGCAGTGAAGATGGGCATCGCGCACTTGATCAATGTCACTCCTTATTTTTCTCGTTGGATTGATCGTCTGGTGCTTACACGCTTTGGTCGTATGCAAGTTTCAACACCTAATTCTTTTAGTTATCAAAACCGATATTGGACAGAAATCTATACTAAACAGTCAGTTGGTTCGGAAAAATCTTCTGCATTATTTTTACACGGTATTCCATTTGATAGCGCATGTTGGTCTCCAATTATCAATAAAATTACATACGATCAGGTTGCTATGATGGACTTACCCGGACTTGGGCGTTCGGGTAGTTATGAGGTGATTGAAGATAACAATCATCAGTTTATTGATACTGCTGCAAAGCTTTTAGCGCCAAATAGTGTTGTGGTTGCCCACTCGCTAGGATGTCTCTTTGCATTGAACCTTGCAAAGAAATACCCAGATAAAGTTGCACGTCTTATTCTCATATCGCCTTATTTTGTTCAGGCACAGGCTGCTAAAATGTTTCAGATACAAGCGGTATCTAATCTGATTTTCCGTTTTGTGCCGAAAGATGTGATTGCTAAAGACTTACATCCAGAGGGGCAAAAAAATCCATCTGTTGGTTATGCGATGGATTCATTACGCCGGGTGTCGGTAGCCAAGCATATTAGTGAGTATATGCACCGTATTAGTTTGCCTCAGCAGCGAGCATCTCAAACAGCTTTGTTAAACGAGCTTAGCTCTAAAGTTGAAATCATTGTTGGAGAGAAGGACCCACTTGTTACTACAATCAGTCCTAATATTCCTGTACATAGCATTGCTGGTGCAGGTCATAATCCGCATGTGACCCATGTAGAAGCAGTTTATGATTATCTCACGCCAGTTCTAACTAAATACATCAGTACTACAGCACAGCTTAGTGATGTCTAATATAGCCCAAGTAAAAGTTTTTGTTTGCCCAGTTTCACGGGTACCACAAGATCATGTGATATTGAGTCATTATCTCAGCTTTCTCAACACAGCAGAAAAGTTGAGATATGATCAATATCTTCCTCAAGCAGCACGTCTTTTCTTGATTTCTCGTGTCTTAACGAAGTCTGTTTTAGCAGATAAGCTGGGTATTTCACCCCATCAAGTCAATATTCAATTACAACCGAACGGCAAACCTTTTGTACAAGGCGGTAAGATTATTTATTTTAATCTTAGTCACTCAGGAGACGTTATTGTTCTTGCTGTGACTGAAGAAGGGGAAATAGGCGTCGATGTTGAACGAGTGAATCGAGAGTTCGAATGGAAGCGGGTTGATAGTGTGTTAGCGCTGAGTGAAATAGACTGGATTCAGGAAAATGAAAGTACTGATCAATTCAGCGTATATCAGCGGTTTTTTCAAATATGGACCTTAAAGGAATCCTATATTAAATGTACTGGTCATGGAATGAGCAGCCATTTAAAGAAGCTTAATTTCCATGTCTTTTCTGAACATATACAGTTTTTTGATGCAACTCATGATGCTCAAAACACAGAACAATATCATTTTCAAAGCTATATCTATGATTGCAATTTTATCTTTTCCATATGTTTACAGCAGAGCCACAATATAGAACGCTTTAATATGGAATGTTTCCAATCATTGCCGCTTATATCTACGCACCAAATTACTCCATTGCTTTGCAAATAAATATAACTAGATTTAATCGTTATAACTGACGATTTAAAAATATGAATCTGGTAGGAAGTAGAAAGTCTTTCTTTGGAATTGAATTGAGTTCTTCTCAGTAAGTTATGCTGTGAATCGATTGAGTACAAAAATAAGAATCGATAAAAAGAAAAAAGCCCCAGTCTTTCGACTAGGGCCTTTTAAATTTGGAGCGGGAAACGAGACTCGAACTCGCGACCCCAACCTTGGCAAGGTTATGCTCTACCAACTGAGCTATTCCCGCATATATGAGCAGTTTTTACTAAAACTTTCTCAAAAAAAACCAATTTGGAGCGGGAAACGAGACTCGAACTCGCGACCCCAACCTTGGCAAGGTTATGCTCTACCAACTGAGCTATTCCCGCGTGCCGCTTATAATACATTAAGCAAAACAAGGGTCAACAACTTTATGCAAATAATTATGCTGATTGCATAAAATAAAAACAGAAATGAGCATTTAGAGCTATTTTTATCGATAAGTTGCCGAATAAATAGACATTTTGTTTGAAGTCAAAGCATACAAGAGCAACTTTTGTTTGTACGTAGACAGGGTATACTAGGTTTAAATATATGAATAATCCTAAAAGGAAAAGCTATGAGCCTTGAACAACAGTTGATTGAACGGTTAAAAACTCTTGCACCTAGCCATTTGGAAGTTATTAACGAGTCTGCTGGCCACGGTGGTTATTTCCCAGGTAAAGAATCACATTTTAAAGTGATTGTGGTAAGTGAAGAGTTTAACGGCTTGCGTTTGGTTCAACGTCATCAAAAAGTGTATGCGTTGGCTTCTGATTTAATGAATCCAGGTCAAATCCATGCTTTAGCAATTCATGCTTATTTGCCAAGTGAGTGGCAAGGTCAAGCGCCAGCGAGCCCAGAATGTGCACATGCACCTAAAAGCTAAGGGTTAACTTTCATGGATGCACATTTAATCACTAAGATTATTCATATGACTGCGGTGGCTGCCGCACTTATGGTGTTTGTTTTACGCGCTTCTACACTATTTATTGGTGTTCAGGGGCAACAACCTAACCCAGCAGGGCGTAAAGCATTAGTTGCTTTGCAGCATTTATCCTTTACTGTGGTTTTTATTACTGGTGCAATTTTACTGGTGATGAAGAACTTTCAGGTTCAGCCATGGTTTTACGCGAAAATTATCTTATTTTTAGTGCTGTTATCATCACTAATGAAGGCTTTTAAAAAGGATGACACTATTTTATTGGCACAGCGCCGTGCAGGTTTAGCTATTAGTGCAGTCGCATTTATTGCCATTATTATTTTGGTCATTGTGAAACCAGTTTTTGCTTAATTGTTCTACATTCTTTGCCTTTTTGCTTAAGCTCTAGGTTAAACTGCATACAATAAAAAATATGCAGAGGGAAACATGTTAACTCGTGTGGTATTTAACCAAAAAGGCGGTGTAGGGAAATCAAGTATTACTGTAAATTTGGCTGCGATTAGTGCCAAACATGGCTTTAGGACCTTGGTTATCGATCTGGATCCTCAAGCCAACTCTAGCCAATACCTTTTAGGCGAAGAAGCAACATACGCTGCTGATAAAGCCGTTTTAGAACCAAATATTGAAAACTTCTTTGAAGATGTACTGGGGAACAATCAACAAAAAGGTCTAATTGGTAATGCATTAGGCTCAATTTTAAAAGCCCCTCGTAACAAAGACCTCGACAGTTTTGTGCACTCGACATCCTTTGATAAATTAGATGTACTTCCAGCAAGTCCTACGCTTGGTGCACTTGAGCACGCACTTGAAAGCAAGCATAAAATTTATAAACTGCGTGATTCTATTCAAAGCTTAATTGGGCGCTATGACCGTATTTATATCGATACACCACCGGCTTTTAACTTTTTCACGTTGTCCGCCTTAATTGCAGCAGATAAAGTCCTGATTCCTTTCGACTGTGATGTCTTTTCAAAGCGTGCGTTACAAACATTGATTGAAAATGTTCTCGAAACGCAAGATGATCATAATGATCGCTTGGAAATTGAAGGAATTGTGGTGAACCAGTTCCAATCCCAAGCAAAATTACCTCGGGAAGTGGTCCAGCAGTTGAAAGATGAAGGGTTGCCTGTATTAAATAGCATGTTACCGCCTTCAATTTTAATGAAAGAATCGCATCAGAAAAATTTACCTTTGGCCCATTTGGCACCAGAACATAAATTGACTCAGGCTTATGAGACATTATTTGGTGAGATTGAGCCAAAACGATAAGAGAAAAATGATGAAAGGCTTATATATTGCGCCTTTGGTGGCAGCCACGTTATTTCTTGGCGCTTGTGCTACAACGGTAAAACCGACTTATGTGTCTCCGACACAGTATCAATCTTTGAGTTGCCAACAACTGCAAAGTGAATATAACCGTATTCAACAATATATCGACAATGGCGTACAAACTCCAAAAAGTACAGGTATGGGCGTTGGGCTTGGACTTGGTGGTGGCTGGGGACGAGGCGGTTGGGGATTCGGTCCATCCATCTCTGTTAATATGGGGCAATCTTCTTCAACCAAGAACACCGAACTTTCACGTGTTTTAGGCCAACAAGAAGCAATTGTTCAGGCAGCTCAGTTTAAAAATTGTCCAATTATTGTTCGCAAAAAGGCGAATTAATAATCAAATTTGCATCACAATATGCTAGTCAAAGCATATTGTGATGATTAAAGTTTAGCAAAATGTTTCATAGTAAAATAAATATAAATCAGCATTTTAATTGAAAATAGTTACAATGATACTTGTATTTTTTCTCGCCAAGTTATGCTCTTAACTTGCTATATTTTGTCTATTTCGTTTAAGGTGGCCCCATCTTTACCAATGTGGAAACTTTATGATTGAAAGCTGGTTTTTTGTATTAGCAATGTTGGCTGTTTTGCTTATTCCTGGGCCGACAAATGCACTACTTGCAACCGCCGCTCATTCACAAGGTTTATCTAAAACATTCTGGCTTATTCCAATGCAATGGTTAGGTTATGCCTATGGGATTAGCTTTTGGGCTGTCTTTATTCATTTAGCAGCTCCAGTTTGGCCTGCGCTACTGCTCATTTTGCATATTACCAGTGTGTTATATGTGTTCTGGATGGCATTTCGTTTATGGAAAACTACGCATTTACAGCAGTTTAGTCAGAACCATCGTAATATTCGCCCACGTCAGTTATTCTTCTCTACTTTAAAGAATCCTAAGTCCTTACTGTTTGCAGCTGGTATTTTTCCTGCCGAAACATGGAATTCGCCTGAAAATTTTCTTATGGTCTTTGCGGCTTTTACATTGACGCTTATTCCTGCGGCGAGTTTCTGGATGATTTTTGGTCGTGCTTTATTGACAGGTTCAATGCAAAAAATAAAAGCCGATCATTTATATAAAGGATCGGCCATGTTACTCATTTTATGTATGCTTCCGGTGGTATTCCGTTTCTTCTAAATGAAGCTTTAAACGTTGGCTTTACGGTTTTTTAACTTCTCACGTATAAACCCGATAATACCCGGTAAAACACTAATAATAATGATGCCGAAAATAAGGTGGGTGAAGTTATCTTTAACGATTGGCATATTTCCAAATAGATAACCTAAGGTTACAAAAGAAGCTACCCAACAGAATGCTCCAATTAAGTTATATGTCAGGAAAAACTTATAATTCATGCTACCAGCACCTGCCACAAAAGGAGCAAAGGTACGGGCAAATGGAATGAATCGAGCAAAAATAATCGTTTTACCACCATGGCGGGCAAAGAATTCTTGAGTTTTGGTTAAGTGCTGCTTATTAATGAATCTAGAGTTCATTTCAAACACACGTGGACCGATAAAACGTCCAATATGATAGTTCACTGTGTCACCTAGAACTGCTGCAATAAAGAGCAGAGTACCTAGCAACCATGGATCCATCTTACCTGTAGATGCAGCTAATGCCCCTGCTGCAAATAATAAACTATCGCCCGGTAAGAACGGCATGACCACTAAACCGGTTTCGACAAAAATAATTAAAAATAATATGCCATAAATCCAGACTCCGTAATTTGTAATAAATTCGGCGAGATGCTGGTCAACGTGTAGAATAAAATCAAGAAGTTCCATGAGATAGCTAAGTGGTAAACCGTGCTCAAATCCTAGCAGTGAGCCTATAGAAAGTCAGTATAGAACATCAAAAAGATACAAATTAATCATCCTATTTGTGCAACGATATATATGGATTTTGAGTATTTAATTATCAATGTCCCAAACCTAGAATGAGTTCATCAACAAATAAGCATTTAAATAAAGGTGGCTGTATGTTTAATCCAAATGTGGTGGTCAAAAATATCGTAACGCAAACAGGTGCGGATAGTTTTATTAGTCTGGTTGCTCGTGTACTTATTGCATATATCTTCCTTGTTGCTGGCTGGGGAAAAATCACCGGTTACGCAGCAACAGCAGGTTATATGGAAGCTATGGGGGTTCCTGGTGGAATTCTACCATTAGTCATTTTGGTTGAGTTTGGTGGTGGTTTAGCTTTGTTATTTGGTTTCCAAGCACGTTTTGCAGCTTTTGGTCTTGGAATCTTTAGTATTTTGACTGCGTTCTTGTTCCACCAAGGTGGGGCTGATGCAGCAGCGCAATATAATAATAGCATCCACTTTATGAAAAATTTTGCAATGGCAGGGGGATTGTTCTTCCTAATGCTTCACGGTGCTGGACGTATTAGCCTAGACCATGCAATTGAAAAATAATATTCAAGATAAAATAAAAAACCGGATGAGCAATTCATCCGGTTTTTTTATATTTAAAAATTAGAGCATGAACTGGATTTGTAATTCCCCAACAACAAAACCAAGTACGGCGCCTACTGCAATGAGTGCCCACTCATCTTCTTTGAACGCTGGACGCAACATCCCTTCAAATTCGGATGGTGTTAATTTTTGCATACGTTCAATTAAAGTGCTGCGAATATTCATAGCATCTTCTGCATAAGACTCAACATATTTCATGGTCTCTGGCAGCTGTTGCATAATACGTTCTGCAACTTGTGTTTTCATATTCTGGTATTTTTCTCCACCAATTGCGTATACAACAAGTGGACGAATGACACCTGCTTGCATATCAATTTCCTGTTTAACATGGCGGTTCACCAAATCAATCACGCGTGCAGAGTGAGTGCCGGAAAATAGCTCTTCCATCATATGACGTGAAGTTAAAAGCTGTTTGGAAATCAAGGCTGCATAGTCAGCTGCTACTTCATTCTGACGTTTAATAAACAGACCTTGCCATGTATAGCCCAATATCTTTTTAGGATAGAGCGGTCTAAACATCATTTGTAGCGCAATCCAGTCACTGAAAAATCCTACAAATCCGCCAAACATCGGCAACATCCAAGGATATTTACCTTGCGTGATAATCCAGCACAGCATCTGAATCACACCAATACCAAAACCGAATACAAAGCCAACGTTACTGAAAAATTTAAATTCTTGTTTGCCTACACGTTTAAAAATATTGTTGAGTAAACGCTTATCTTTAAGCAAATTACTAATCACCAAATGCTTAATATCAAAATATCGATTTACGTCACGTTGCACTTCACTCATGATGTGCTCGACAATTTCAGGCGCTTTGGATTGCACTCTACGGATCAGTCTTTGACGGGCAAACTCAGGCATGCCTTCCCATAAACCGGGTTGATACTCTTGCGCAACTTCACGCGTAATATCTTCTGCTGCTGCCATTAATGGTTTTTCAATTTCTTTGGCAATACGCTTTGGGTCAAGACGAGCAAAAATTTCTTCGGGTTTAATCAGCTTGGCTGTCATGAGTTCAACAGCAATGGTTGCCATTTTTTCAGCTTTACGAGGTACGATACCTTGCCAGCCAAAAAACGGTTTAATACCTTTAAATTCAAGTGGTGAGAACATCATTTGAATGGCAATCACTTTAGTGACATAGCCAATTAAACCACTCATGAAAGGAATAGAGACATACAACCAAAAATGTTGCTGGAAATCTGCAATCATAGTTTGAAGCATTGTTGTTCCTTAGATTTCTATTGATTTTGATATGGGGCAACAAGCCATAAAAAACGGATCACTGTTTAAGGACAGACAAATATCGCTTAATGGTATTTACCTTTCCATGGTAATGCCTGTTTTATCGGGTCATCTTAACATCAAATTCATGAGGATGTTGCATAGAATGTGATGAATTTATCAATGTGTATGAAGATTTTAAGAGGTATACAGTACATTGATAAATATCAATAAATTTATATTTATATCAATCAATCTAAATATCAAAATGATTATGATATGAAAAAAACAAGATATATGATGATTTGCGGTGCGCCGAAGCGTGAAAAATGTTAAAATGGCGCGCTTAATTCTTTTGCCATTTAGTGGTTTGTCATGACTACCAATACTCAAATTACTGAAGATCGTATCCTGATTCTGGATTTCGGCTCTCAATATAGTCAGCTCATTGCACGTCGTGTACGTGAAGCTGGTGTTTACTCTGAAATGTATGCCTTTGATATGTCTGAAGAAGACATTCGTGCTTTTAACCCAAACGGTATTATTTTGTCAGGTGGACCTGAGAGTGTGCATGAAGAGGGTAGCCCACGAGCACCACAGGTGGTGTTTGAGTTAGGCGTTCCAGTATTGGGTATTTGCTATGGTTTACAAACCATGTCTGAACAGTTAGGCGGTAAAGTTGAGCCGGGTACTGTACATGAGTTTGGTTATGCCGAAGTTGATATCGTTAAACGTGACCAACTTATTGGTAACTTACAAGACCGTGAAAACCAACTTCATGTTTGGATGAGCCACGGCGATAAAGTGAGCCAGATTCCAGAAGGTTTTACGATTACTGCAAGCACACCAAGCTGTCCAGTTGCTGCTGTAAGTGATGAAGCGCGTCGTTTCTATGGCGTGCAGTTCCACCCAGAAGTAACGCACACGGCAAAAGGTGAAGAGTTACTTGCAAACTTCGTTCATAAAATTTGTGGATGTGGTGGCCTTTGGACACCTGAACACATTATCGATTTACGTGTAGAACAATTACGTCAGCAAATCGGTGATGAAAAAGTTCTTTTAGGTCTTTCTGGTGGTGTTGACTCATCTGTTGTTGCTGCGCTTTTACACAAAGCAATTGGCGACCAGTTAACATGTGTATTTGTTGATAATGGCTTACTTCGTTTAAACGAAGGTGACCAAGTAATGCAAATGTTTGCTGAAAACATGGGTATCCGTGTGATTCGTGCAGATGCTGAACAACGTTTCTTAACTGCATTGGCTGGTGAAGTTGATCCAGAGAAAAAACGTAAAATCATTGGTCGTGAATTCATCGAAGTATTTGCTGAAGAAGCACGTAAACTTGATGGCGTGAAATTCTTAGCACAAGGTACGATTTACCCAGACGTAATCGAATCTGCTGCAAGCAAACAAGGTAAAGCACACGTTATTAAATCTCACCACAACGTGGGTGGTTTACCTGACGATTTAGAGTTTGAATTGGTTGAACCTTTACGTGACTTGTTTAAAGATGAAGTACGTAAGTTAGGTACTACACTTGGCTTGCCACACAGCATGATTTACCGTCATCCATTCCCGGGCCCTGGTTTAGGTGTTCGTATTTTGGGTGAAGTTAAAAAAGAATATGCAGATATTCTTCGTCTTGCTGATGACATCTTTATGCAAGAGCTTCGCGACAGCGGTTGGTACGACAAAACTGCTCAAGCATTTGCTGTATTCCAACCAGTTAAGTCAGTTGGTGTAGTAGGTGATGGTCGTCGTTATGCATGGGTAATCGCACTTCGTGCAGTTGAAACGGTTGACTTTATGACAGCTCGTTTTGCGCATTTACCATATGAATTAGTTGATAAAATCTCAACGCGTATTATGAATGAAATTAAAGATGTATCACGTGTGGTATACGACGTGTCATCTAAACCACCAGCAACGATTGAGTGGGAATAAGCAAATGAAAAGGCAGGATTTAATCCTGCCTTTTTTATGTCTATTGATAAAAGCATTATTTATGTTTATCGATATACTGGTGACTAGTAATAAAAAAAATACTTTGATTTGAACCAAAACGTTCTACTGATTTCTCAAAAACCATTCCAACACGTTCTAGTAATTTGATTGATGCTTTGTTCTGTGTTTGAGTCTCAGCTATTACTTTCTTAAGATTTAACTCATTAAATGAATAATTTAAAACAAATTCAAGTGCTTGAGTTGCATATCCATATCCCATATATTCCGGCAGCAATTCATATGATACTTCGATATCTGAGCCGTCATGATGAGTATCCAGAGATATAATTCCTAGAAAATTATGATCAGTAGAAGATCGAATTGCCCAAATAGGTAATTTACTTGGAGTATTAATATCAGTATGTGCTCGCGTTTGAGCTAGAGATACTTCCAAGGGTCCACCTAAATACTTTCTAGTCGTATCATTTGTATAAAGTCTAACTAAATTAGACGCATCTGCTAATGTTAAATCGCTTACATAACACAAGTGCATATTATTTATGATTAAAGAGAAAAATTAACGTATTACATTTTATAAGAAATTCATCATAAATATTCTTTTCTTTCGTCAGCTTAAATTTCTTCTCAGGAAACTACCTAGTAAGGTGCTTAAGCACTCTTTTTTATTGCTTAACTTTTAAAGATAAAAATTAATCTTAATAACTATCAATACAATAGATCATATATTATTACTTATACTTGATAAAAGATATATTAAGATATATCTTAATATGCATAAATTAAACATATTAGAGAATCTTCAAAGATGAAACAACAATCAGAACATCATCATACTGAGCACAATGAACATCACCACGGCCATCACCGTTCGGGGCGTCGTGGAAGACTTTTTGAAGCTGGACGAATGAAACTTTTAGTCCTTCACCTTATTCAGCAAAGTCCTAAGCATGGTTATGAAATTATTAAAGAAATAAGTGATTTAGTCGGTGATGGCTATACGCCTAGTGCAGGAACAATTTATCCGACTTTAACCAGTCTTGAAGAAATGAATTTAATTAACTTAGTGGATGTAGAGCGTAAGCAATATCAAATTACGGAGTTTGGTGAGGCTTATTTAACTGAACAAAAAGATAAGTTAAGTGCACTGTTAGAAAAATTACGCTTAAGACGTGAAATTCACAGTAATGATCAATTAATTGAAATTCACCGCGCCATGGAAAATTTAAAAACAGCCTTACGTTTGAAATTGAATACTACTGACTTGAAGCAAGAGCAGATCTATCAAATTGCCGAAAAAATTGATCAGGCTGCGGTTGCAATCGGGCGTCTATAAGTTGAGATACAACATGTTAGAGCTACAGCAAAAAATCAAAGAAGCGGGCCTAAAAGTCACTCATCCAAGACTTGCTGTTTTGTCTTTAATTCAACAGCAAGCAGAAGATCTAACGGTTAAACAGATTTATCAAAAGCTATATACCCAAAAACAGAAGTTGAGTTTGGCAACAGTTTATCGGGTGGTCAGTGATTTGGTAGGAGCACGCCTAATTTCAAATACTCATTTCCAACGAGGTGAAGCCAAATTTAACTTATCAGACTTAGCCAATAATCAACTGCTACAGATTCAATGTGCAGAACTGACAGAAGCCAAACAAGAACAATTTCTAGCGAGTTTGCAATCGGTATTTAATCAATTTCAAGTTGACTTAAAGCAGATTGAAATTATCCAAAACCATTAATTTTTGATAGAGAATTTATATATGAAACAGCATCAATATCACGTTACTGTACAACATTTAAAAGATGCCAAAGGCGAAGTTTCTACTTATACGGAAAGACTTGAGTTCTATACTGGTAATCATGACGATATTTTTGAGATTGTTGAAAAGTTAAAGAATGCAGAATTTTTCGATGATCAAACCACAAAATCTTTTGCTGTTGGTCTAAAGTTATTTAGTGAAGTCATGCTGGAAAATCGAGATCATGCATTGTTTCAAGAGTTCTTTCCGCAGTTCGGACAATTTATGAAAAATCTAAAACAGCTCGTTAAAACTCAGTCATCTTAAGCTGCTGAATGCAGCTTTATTTATTTTTATAACTAAAAAAAGGATTGTCTCATTCATAACACCCTGTGTATTACTAAAAGACTATATTGAATAATGAGTGTATTGTTAAGATCAGTATAACAACTCATTGCAAAAGCATAGGTAAAAGAGAGTAATATCATGAGCAATAATAATGATTACGATATTTCTGATTCAAAAGATTGTGAGAAATTTGCCAATCAATTTATTCAGGAATTTCCAATTCGCTCTGCTGAAATTGGACAGGGGACAGTCATTAAGCGGGCTTTACCTAGCCGTCAAAAGCGAATGATTGGTGCGTGGTGTTTCCTAGATCATGCAGGCCCAGTAACTTTTCCAGCGGGTGATGGTCTAGATGTTGGTCCTCATCCTCACATTGGTTTGCAAACTTTCACGTGGATGATTGAAGGCACCATGATGCATACTGATAGTTTAGGTTCAAAGCAATTGATCCGTCCTAAACAAGTAAACCTGATGACAGCAGGTCATGGTATCTCTCATACAGAAGTTGCCCCTGATACAGAAACTCAAATGCATGCTGCCCAGCTTTGGATCGCATTGCCTGACCATAAGCGCAATATGGATCCTAAATTTGAACACTACCCAGAACTACCTGTTGTTGAAAAGGATGGTTTAGAGTTTACCGTCCTTGTGGGTGAATACTTGGCAACTACTTCCCCAGTTGCAGTGCATACGCCGTTAGTAGGTGTTGATTTAATTGCTACCGAAGATACTAAAACACGTATTCCACTAAATCCTGAGTTTGAATATGGTTTTATGGCATTAGATGGGGTTGCCCATGTGAATGGCCATGAACTCACTGCCGACAACATGGTTGTATTAGATACGGGTTTAAGTGAAATTGAAATTGAAGTAAAGAAAGGGAACCGTGTGCTGTTAGTAGGCGGTGAACCGTTTGAAACTCCAATTTTACTATGGTGGAACTTTGTTGCACGTACAATGGATGATTTAAAAGAAGCGCGGGAGCAGTGGATTAATCATGATGTGCGTTTTGGTGAAATTCCAGACTACGTGGGTGCGCGTTTAGAAGCGCCAGTTCTTCCGGATCAAATGAGAGCATCAAAATGACAGCAGTAATCGCAAGCAGTAAAGCAAAGCCTCTTGCTGAGCAGTGGAAGGGCGAAATCACCAGTGGTCGTCATCAATATTTTTGTGATGAACCAGAGAAGTTGGAAGGGCATGACCAAGGTCCAGCTCCTTATGATTTACTTACGGGAAGTCTGGCAGCTTGTACACTTATTACTTTAAGAATGTATGCAAAGCATAAAGATTATGACTTTGGTGAGTTCTCAGTTGAAATTGATTTTCATACCAATCGTGAGCATGAAGAACATATTGAACGTCGTATTGTTTTTAAACAGTTACCAAGCGAAGAACTACAGCAAAAAATATTAACAGTGTGTAGTAAAACGCCTGTTACTAAAACTTTGTTACGTAGTTTAGACATTCATACTGTGCTTGTTACAGTGTAAAAATGCTATTTTGTTGTGGTGGATGATTTTATATCCATCCCACAAATGGAATAAAACAGCATGTTCACATGCTGTTTTTTATGTAAAAAAGAAAAATAAAAGTAGGAAATAGCATGATTAGTGTACACCACCTGGAATGTTCGCGATCGTTTCGGATTTTATGGGCTTTAGAAGAATTAGGCTTAGATTATGATATTCATTATTATCAACGTCTTCCCAACTATTCTGCGCCAGAAACACTGAAATGTATTCATCCCCTCGGCAAAGCCCCAATTTTGACAGACGATGAGCAAGTCATCGCAGAATCTGCTGTGATTTTGGAGTATTTACAGCAGCGTTACGATCAAAATCAGCAATTTAAACCTAAGCAATCTCAGGATTTACAGCAATATATTTACTGGATGCATTATGCTGAAGGTTCACTTATGCCTTTATTGGTCATGACTTTAGTTATGAATAGTGTAAACAAACACGTGCCATGGTTAATCCAACCTGTAGCAAAAAAAATCACAGAAGGGGTTAAGGCAAGTTTTGTTCGTCCACGTATGAAAGATCATATTAGTTTTTTAGAAAACTACTTATCTGAACATGAATATTTTGCAGGGGATTTTTCATTTGCTGATATTCAAATGAGCTTTCCACTAGAAGCTCTTCAGTCGCGTTTACAAGGTAAATATCCGCATATTCAAGCCTTTTTACATCGTATTCAGCAACGGCCAGCTTTTCAAAAGGCAAAACAAAAGAGTTTGGGTTCAAACGAAAGAAATTGTGCTGACATATAAAAGAAAAGGAACAAATATTTGTTCCTTTTTTATCACTCTTGCTTTATTTGCGTTTAATTACGATAGAGTCAATACCACTATGTTGTAATGTTTGCTGGGCTGCAAGCGCAGCATCTTGAGTATCATATGGACCAGAAATAACACGGTACCAAGTCTTACCATTTTCAGAACTTTTGACTACATCGGCAGATAAGCCATTTAAAATAATTTCTGCACGACGAGCATCTGCTTGATCGGGATCTGTATAGCTACGGACTTGTAAAATGTAATTTGGTTGTTGAGGGGCCGCAGCTGTAGAGTCATCGCTATCAGTAGTAGCAACAGACTCAGATGTAGCAGGTTGTGCTGTACTAGGCGCCTCTACAATCATTGCTGTACCCTGATTTTTACTTTCAGGGATTGCTTGTTCCGGAATAGGGGTTACTTGTTGCTGAGGCAATAGATCATAAAAGCGATAGTCTTTATTGGTCTCTTCTTCTTTATAGTGATCAGACGTAATCTGATTTTTTGAAGAAACAGGTTGCCACGGTTTCCACAGCATGAGCATTACCGCAATGCATAAGACGACTAAAATAGCGACAAGTGTCCCTAGCCATTTAGGGATTAAAGGCTTTTTAGGCTTATTAGGTCTTTCAGATACACCGCGTTGCGTTTTGCCAAACACGTGGATTATTCCTCTGTCTTTTGATTGTTTTCTTTCGAGTTTACTTTAAAACATCGCTCTGTAAGGTTTATATCATCACAAAGCGATGTCTTTTACAGCATGGCTGAATATGTAGTTCTACCAAATATCCAGCATTTATTTACATGGCTTCAGGTGCAGAAACACCAAGTAATTCTAAGCCATTACGCAATACTTGTTGTACATTGATTGAAAGTAATAAGCGTGCTTGTGTAAGTTCAGCATCATCACTTAAAACTTTGTGTTCATTGTACCAACCGTGGAATAGCGCAGCTAATTCCTTTAAGTAGTTACCTACTTGGTGCGGTTCATACGCATTAGCAGCACGTAACACAACGTCTGGATATGCAGCCAGTTTAGCAAGAATTTCAGTTTCTGCATCAAGTGATAAACGTGCAGTATGTGAACGAGCTGCACTTACTTCAAATTGTAAGCCAGTGCTTGCTGCTTTTTCTAACATACGGCAAATACGTGCATGAGCGTATTGAATATAATACACCGCATTATCTTTGCTTTGTGATACAGCAAGATCTAAGTCAAAGTCAATGTGTTGTTCGCTTTTACGCATTACATAGTAAAAACGAGCAGCATCGTTCCCAACTTCTTTACGTAAGTCGCGTAAAGTCACGAATTGACCTGAACGAGATGACATTTGAACCATCTCACCACCGCGCCACAAACTTACGAACTGAACTAAAAGAACAGTCAATTTTTTCGAGTCATAACCCATCGCATCAATAGCAGCTTTTACGCGAGAGATATAGCCGTGGTGGTCAGAACCCCAAATATCAACAAGGTCAGTATAACCACGTTGTAATTTATTTAAGTGGTAAGCAATGTCAGAGGCAAAGTAAGTCGTTTGACCATTACGGCGCTTAACAACACGGTCTTTTTCATCGCCAAACTCAGTCGATTTAAACCAGATGTTGCCATCTTTTTCATAAAGGAAGCCACGTTGATCAAGTGTTTCTAAAGCTTCATCAATTTTTGCGCTAAGAGATGCTTCACTGAACCATTGATTGAAAGTTACGCCAAAGTCGGCAAGGTCATCTTTAATGTCATCTAAAATCGCATGAAGAGCTGCTTGATGGAAAACACGGTAGCCTTCACCTAATAATTGTTGTGAGTTGGCAATAAGACCATCAATGTGTTTTTCTTTGTCACCAGACAATACAACTTTATTGCCTTCGCTATCGAGTTCATCTGCATATTGCACGTCTTCTGGCACGTCTTTATAGACGTCTGCTACATCACGAACATATGCATTGTTATCTTTGTCGATAATGCTTTGAGCAATCTCTTTAACGTAGTCGCCTTGATAAGCATTTTTTGGAAATACAAGGTCTTGGCCCAATAATTCTAAATAACGTAAATAGGTAGAAGTCGCCAAAATATCCATTTGACGGCCAGCATCATTTACATAGTATTCGCGATCAACTTTAGCACCTGTTGCTTCAAGCAAGTTTGCAACAGTCATACCATAAGCAGCACCACGGCCATGCCCTACGTGTAGGCTAGATGTCGGGTTTGCAGAAACGAATTCAACTTGAATCTTTTTCGCTGCATTTGATTGGCTACGGCCAAAGATTTCTTTTTGAGCTTGAATTTGATCAAGAATCGCAAAACGCTGGTCTGCATTTAAGAAGAAATTGATAAAACCAGGACCTGCGATTTCAGCTTTACTGATATCTGCAACTTCTGGTAGAGCCGCAAGAATTTTTTCAGCTAAATCACGTGGTTTCATACCAGCAGCTTTAGAGCCGATCATGGCAATATTAGAAGCAAAGTCGCCATGGCTTCGGTCTTTGGTGCGCGTTAAATTGCTTGAATTATTCCAATCCGAAGGAAGCACGCCTTCTTGCTGAAGGGTTTGCACTGCATGGTCGAGAGCTGCTTGTATTGCCGTATTCATATCAATCGAAAATAGATGTCGCAGAAAAACGTCAAATATAGCAAATTTCCTATGAGTTGGGGGAGTGCATTTAACGCTTTCACTGAATTTCTTTCTTTTCGTTCCCTACAACTATTTTTTTTGTAAATATTGAAAAATAAGCCTAAGTAAATTCTAAAAGCACGTAAATATAGGCTTTTTAGACAATATTTTCTAAATTATAAGCTAGTAAAACACTTGGTATTTTTTATAAAAATGTAATAGGCTGAAAAATTATAGGATTGTAAGCCCAGTATAGTGTTAATAGAGAATGATTTTAAAAAACTAGTAAATCATAAGTAATTAATTTTTAATATTTATTTTATATTATATATTTACTAAATAGTCTTCAATTTTAATATCACGGTTTAAAATACCTATTTCGTCTCAAATAGTCTTAAGCTTACGCATACAACGAGCTTTAGAGAGTGCTGAAACTGTACTTTTCGGAGTTCTAAGCTGGAAAATGAGACAGGCAATGATATCAGGACACCCAAGTAAACACCCACTTTATATCCCTTATGCAGGCTATACACTTTTAGAGTTACCCCTTTTAAATAAAGGATCTGCTTTCACTCAAGAAGAAAGAAGTAACTTTAACTTACACGGGTTACTTCCACATATTATTGAAACTATTGAAGAGCAAAGCCAACGCTCTTATCAGCAATATTGCGCTTTTAATGATGATATAAATAAGCACATCTATTTACGCAATATCCAAGATACCAACGAAACTCTTTTTTATCACTTAATCGAAAATCATCTTGAAGAAATGATGCCGATTATTTACACCCCAACAGTGGGTGAGGCTTGCCAACGTTTTTCTGATATCTATCGCCGTCATCGTGGTATTTTTATTTCATATCCAGATCGTGATGTGATTGATGATATTTTACAAAACGTTAATAAAAACAATGTCAAAGTCATCGTGATTACTGATGGTGAGCGTATCTTGGGTCTTGGTGACCAAGGTATTGGTGGTATGGGTATTCCAATTGGGAAACTCTCACTTTATACCGCATGTGGTGGTATTAGTCCTGCTTACACATTGCCAATCACAATTGATGTAGGGACGAATAACCCTCAATTATTAAATGACCCGATTTATATGGGATGGCGTCAACCACGTATTAGTGGTGATGAATACTATGACTTTGTAGATATGGTGATTGAGGCCGTAAAACGTCGTTGGCCAAAAGCACTCATTCAATTTGAAGATTTCGCACAAAAAAATGCGATGCCATTATTAGAAAAATATCGCGACAAGATTTGTTGTTTTAACGATGATATTCAAGGAACAGCGGCGGTATCTGTCGGTAGTTTGATTGCTGCAAGCCGTGCAGCAGGTAAACAGTTAAAAGACCAAACAATTGCTTTCTTAGGTGCAGGTTCCGCTGGCTGTGGTATTGCAGAGCAAATCGTTGCACAAATGATTGCAGAAGGTTTAACCGATGCTGAAGCGCGTGCTCGCGTGTACATGGTAGACCGCTTTGGTTTGATCACTGAAAATCAGCCAAACCTATTAGACTTCCAACGTAAGTTAGCTCAAAAAGCTGAAGTGGTAGACCAATGGGGCAACATTGAAGAAGTGATTTCACTGCTTGATGTTGTCAAGAATGCTAAACCTACAGTTTTAATCGGTGTTTCTGGCCAACCAGGTCTATTCACTGAAGAAATTATTAAGACTATGGCTGCTAATTGTGAGCGACCAATTGTGATGCCGTTGTCTAACCCTACTTCACGTGTTGAAGCTGTACCGGCTGATATTGTGGAATGGACTGAAGGTAAAGCATTAATTGCAACGGGTAGTCCGTTTGCACCTGTAAATCATCATGGCAAACTTTACAATATTTCGCAGTGTAACAACTCATACATCTTCCCTGGTATTGGTTTGGGTGTAGTGGCATCAGGTGCTAAACGTGTTACAGAAAACATGCTTATGGCTTCAAGTAGTGCATTAGCAGACTGTTCACCATTGTTGAAAGATCCACAAGCTGACTTATTGCCACCTTTGGGCGAAATTCAACAAGTGTCTAAAGTGATTGCATTTGAAGTAGCAAAAGCTGCAATGGCAGATGGTGTGGCTGTAACCATTAGCGATGATTTACTTAAACAGAAGATTGAACAATCATTCTGGAAACCTGAATACCGTAAATATAAGCGTATTCCTTTCTAAAATATTAGACGTGTAAAAAAGGGAGTAAAGTACTCCCTTTTTTATTAACTTAATTTGGCTACAGAAGTTTTTAAAATCTTCTAAAAATAAAATAGATGATTCACTTTTAGAAAATATTACTAATCTAAAATCATAAGTTATTTGTAATTTTTGCTTTAGTTAATATTAGATATACTTGCTAGGTAATGGATTTAATTAAGATCAGTTTTTAAATAACACATAATTATGAGTACTTTTTCATGAAAAATATTTATATTTTAATTTTTATAGGCGCTTTAATGGCTTGTAGCGATAAAAGTCCAGATAAAGCTCAACATGATGCTAGTCATAAGTCAGATGTGGTGCGGGCGGATAAAAATCAATCAGGCTCTGCTGTAAGTGAAAAGAAAGAGAGTGTGGGTAAAGCAGTTAAAACAGCTGATCAAGTAGGGGAAATCTCTTGTTCAAATCCAAATATTGCGCGATGGTATGGTTTTAATGACAATATTATTGAGTCTAAATGTGAAGTCGTAAAAAACTTTCAACTGTCAGCTTATAAATGTGATATTTCTAAAAATGCCTTTGGTGAAAATAAAGATGCCATTTTTCTAGAAAATCAAGATAAACGAATTTTTGTTTATTCAACTTCTAAAGACTGTAATGAAGTGGTTGAAATAAGAAATGCGAATGGGCCTTAAGTTTATATTTAAGAGTGATTTTTATTAATTTATAAAGGTAAAGATAATATCTTTGTAAAATATCAAAGTCCTTGTTTTTTGGTTTTAAATAAAAAAGTAGCTACCGTGGTGATAGCTACTTTTTAAAAAACTTAATCCTCTAAAACTTCTTCTAATAATTCTTCACTTGGTGCAAAGTAGTATGCGCCGTCTAGTGGCGTTACAAAATGCAATAGGCGGTCATGAATGCCATCGCCACTTGTGCCAAACATACGCTTTAACATAGCATCAATAATGTTCAGGTCTTTAGTATAAGCAATGAAGAATAAGCCTTGATCACCTTTACCATCGCCATAAGGTAAGCTATGGCGTAAAATTTCCATTTCTTCGCCTTCATCATCTTCAACGACAGTACGAGCAACGTGAGCATTGTCTGGTTTAACGTCATCATCTAATTCAATAGATTCAAGTTTGGTACGTCCCATGACATTTTCTTGCGCATCGACTTTAAGTTTTTTCCATTTTTCCAAGTCATGTGCATAGCGCTGTGCAAATATGAAACTACCATCTGCAAATACTCCAGCACTTTCTGGAAGCAGAGCGGTTTCTGCGCGGTCGTCTGGAAATTGAGGATTTTCGGTACCATCTATAAAGCCAGTAATATCGCGACCATCGAAATAACGGAAGCAAACACGTTCATCCAGAACTTCAACTTTATCTTTAATACCTTCAAAAAATGCTTGGCTTAATGCAAAACAAATATCTGAACGCATACTGGCAATGTGAATAAGCACATCAGCTGGTACGACAGGCATATTGAATGCACCATTTTCTGGTTCAAGTTGTTTAAAGCCAGCAGGAGATTGACTGTAAAGCTGTTTCCAGAGTTCTGGACCAAAAGCGACTGCTGTTTTGATTTGCGCGTCTGAATGCTGAGTAATGAGACGGTCACGTGTTTCGAATAAAGCTTCGAGTTGTTCTTTTAATTCAGCAATTGTTAGATCTTTTAAGCGAAGAACAATAAAACGGGCATGATCAGATGGTAATGGCAAAATGACAGATTGAGCAGTCATTGGAAGGTATCTCCTCAATTATAATTTAGTATGAGCTTCAATTATTGTGCCTGATGCGAAGAGCTGTTAGTAGTCTATTTATTGATTTTATTGTTTGAATTATCGCCACGATAGTTTTATAAAACGGTATAATTCCACTTTTATTGTTTATTTCATTATGTCTTTGCAAATTTGGTTTGCTTATATGCTGGCCTGTTGGGTTATTAGTATTTCTCCTGGAGCGGGCGCGATTGCTTCTATGTCGAGTGGTCTAAACTATGGTTTTAGACATGGTTACTGGAATGCGATTGGTTTGCAAATTGCTTTGTTAATTCAAATCATGATTGTAGCGGCGGGCGTAGGCGTTTTATTCGCGACGACGCCGTTGGCTTTTCAGATGGTTAAATGGTTTGGGGTAGCTTATTTATTGTATTTAGCCTATTTGCAGTGGACTGCGCCTATAAAAGACATTGAAATTCAGCATGAAAAAAAGAATAAATCTATTTCAGCGCTGCTATTGAATGGCTTTGTGGTCAATATCAGTAACCCAAAAGCGATTGTATTTTTATTGGCGGTTTTGCCTCAGTTCTTAGATTTAAGCAAACCTCAATGGATACAATATCTGATTATGGCAGCTACTATGATTACCATTGATTTAATTGTAATGGCTGGATATACAGGGCTGGCATCAAAGGTTTTAAGATTACTTCGTTCACCTAAACAACAAAAATATTTAAATCGTGGTTTTGCTGTCATGTTTAGTTGCGCGGCGTTATTACTCAGTACAGTTCATCAAGCAGCCTGATTTAGGCTGCTTGAGTTTGGTTTTTGATTTTTTGAACCATGAAAATAAGAGCAAAACTCAAAGCCATACATAAAACAATACTGAGGCCAGTCGAGATATTTAGCGCTGCGCTTGACCATAGGCCGACACTGACACCAAGTTGAGCTAAAACAAAAGCCCAAATAACCATTTGCTTTGGTGAATGAGCGAGTAGTCGAGCGCTCAATGCTGGAATAACCAGTAAGGCACCCATTAAAAGTGAACCTACTGCTCGTAAAGCTAATACTGTAAATAAGGCTAGCAGTAACATAAAAATGAGACGCTGCCATTTTGCATTTACGCCTTCACTAATCGCAATGTCTGGATCAATGGCAATTTGAATTTGAGGTTGCCAAAAACGATAAAGAATTGCCAGTGATACGGCAATAATTAATGTGAAAACAGGTAAATCGTGCCAGTCGATACTGAGTAAATCACCGAATAAATAACTTAAAAGCTCTGGTCTTAAACTTGGAACATGTTGAATAAATAGAAGACCACTACATAGTAATGTTGCGGAGCATAAAGCTAGTAGAGCATCGTTTGGCAAACGATTGTCATGCAGTGCCCATAAAATAGCGACTAATAAAATGGCAGTACCTGCCACGCCAAGCCACAAAGGAAGGCTTAAAGCACCAGCAATTGCTACCCCAAGTAAGGTTCCATGTGCCATGGTGTCTGCAAAAAAAGACATACGTCTCCATAGCATGAGACAACCAAGTGGTGCGGTCAAAAAGACCAATAGGGTTCCCATAATCCATGCGGGCAACAATAATTGTAACCATTCCATCATGGCTTAAGCTTCCGGTTCTGGGTGAATGTGAGGTCGACTATTGTGAGGGCAGGGGTGTGCTGCATCACCATGCGCACAGTGGTCATGATGGTGTTGATAAAAAACTCGCTGGGTACCAAATATTGCCTGATACTCAGGATGCTGTTGAATATTTTCAGGTAAACCGCTGCAGCATATATGTTTATTTAAACAAACAACTCTATGCGTCCCTTGCATAACCCACTGTAAATCGTGGGAAACAATTAAAATGGCACATCCATAACGCTCCGGCAGACTACGCACATACTCATAAAGCTCAGCTTCAGATTGAATATCTAGACCTTGCATCGGTTCATCAAGAACGAGGATATCTGGCTTTCTAAGTAAAGCACGTGCAAGCAGCACACGTTGGCGCTCTCCACCAGAAAGCTGCTGTACTTTTGATTGTTGTAGCTTTGCAATGCCAGTGTCTTGAATAATTTCTTGGCGAAGGGCAGGGCTACATTTTTCAAGATCTAATAAATCTTGAACACGTAAAGGAAGACTATGAGAAGGGTTAAACTTTTGAGGGACATAAGCCATTTTTAGTTTTTTGTCGCTTATGACACGTCCGCTACTTGGTTTTAAAATTCCAAGTAGAACTTTAATTAAAGTCGACTTACCCGCACCATTTGGACCAATTAAGGTCACAATTTCATTTTGATGCAGATCAAAATCGACTTTTTTTAATATATCCCGATCATCACGGTGAACAGAAACCTGTTCAAGTTGAATCAATACAGGATTTAGCGAGCTGTGCGGCACTGCTGGCATTTCCCCGAAATTTCAATAATGCTGTGTTGTGCTGTGAAATCATCTAAAGCTGCAAGTTGGTCGAGTTGTTGAGTCAGACCTTGTGAAGATGCTTCTTTAACAGTGTGACATTCGGTGCAAATTAAGAATGCAGCTTGATGTCCTTCGCGTGGATGACAGCATGGAATATAAGCATTAATAGATGTTAAGCGATGAATTAGACCTTTTTCTAATAAGAAGTCTAAAGTTCTATAAACAGTAGGAGGAGCGGCAGGACGATCAGTTTGACTTTTAATACGTGCTAATAAGTCATACGCACCCATTGGACCTGAAGCATTTAAAATGAGTTCAAGAACTTCTTTACGTAAAGGCGTAAGACGTGCACCAACCGCAGAACATAAAGTTTCTGCTTCAGCTAAACGACTTGCGACATTATGGTGATCATGCACACCATGCAAAGAATCATGATGTTCATGCTTGCAAGAACTCATAGACATAACCTCAAATTTTTAATGGAATATTAGCATGAAGCGATGCTTCATTCGATTAATCTTAGGTATTTTTGTAACTTTGTTATATTATAACATGCTTCGAGCTATTACTAATTGATGGTCTGTCATGTTCCGCGTTTTTGTTTTCAGTATGTTCTCTCTAATGAGTACGCTAGGTTGGAGTCAGGGTTTGGTTGTCTCTACACATCCAATCTATTTGATTGCAAAAGAAATTACTAAAGGCGTTGAAGAGCCTCAGTTATTGCTACAAGGGCAAAGTGGGCATGACGTACAACTCACCCCAGCACATCGTAAAGCAATCAATGATGCTTCTTTGGTGATTTGGTTAGGAAAAGCTCATGAAGCTCCTTTAAACAAATTGCTGAGTAACAATAAGAAAGCAATTTCTTTATTAGACAGTGGTATTCTTACTATTTTGCCACAGCGTAATACGCGTGGCGTGGCGTTACCAAATACTGTAGATACACATGTCTGGTTAGAACCAAACAATGCAGTACGGATTGGCTTTTTTATTGCGGCTTTGCGTTCGCAGCAGCATCCTGAAAGTAAAGCGAAATATTGGAATAATGCTAATGCATTTGCTCGGAATATGTTGCAGGCAGCTCAAGCTTACGATAGCTCAAGTAATGGTAAACCTTATTGGTCTTATCATGATGCTTATCAGTATTTGGAACGCTCGCTTAATTTAAAGTTTGCCGGTGCTTTAACGGATGACCCGCATGTTGCGCCTACAGCGGCTCAAATTAAGTATCTTAATGATAATCGACCAAAACCTCAGATGTGTTTACTTGCAGAAAGTTTCACAACAAAAGGTCAATATCAGAAACTGGGCAGTATTACCTTCCAACCCGTTGATGAAAGTATGAATAATGAGGACGATTTTGTAACAGCATGGAAGAAACTGGCTATAAAAACCGATAAATGCGTATTAAATACGCAAAAGTAAGATAAAAAGTAAACAAAGGCTGACTGTAGCGTCAGCACCACCTGTCACGAAAAACCCCGACTAAAGTCGGGAAAAGATTGCATGTTCAGGGGTGTAACTCTATAATGCCTGCGATTAAAAGCGATCATCAGCTAAACTTGTCAAGCATTTATGCTGTGAGTGGATAAATAATGAGCCAAACTAGTCGCTTGATTGACCGACGATTAGCAAAAGCTTTGGTCTTCTTACAAGCATGCATGATCCCTGTTTCCGCACTTGTGGCGTGGAGCATAAAAGACATGACAGCAGCATTAAGTGCGGCACTTGGTGCATTGGTCTGCTGGCTTGCTACCAGTTATTTTGCGTGGCAATCCTTCAGAACAGCAGGTGCGAGAGCATCGAAACAAGTGCTGTCTAACATGTATAGGGGCATGTTAGGCAAATTTGCAATCATGATCGTTGGATTTATTTTGATTTTGAGCAATGTTAAACCTTTATCACCGTTAGCATTGCTGTTTGGTTTTATCCTCGTTCAAATGATGTCGTGGGTTGCTCCTTTTTGGGTTTCACGTCTACAAAAACGAGTATAGAAACAAGAAGAATTGAAGATTTTTTGGAGGGTGGCGAGATATCGACAGTACGCCGATGTTCGTTTCCCTTCTTTTTAGTAATTGACATTGACCAGGTGTGATTTATGGCTGCTGAAGAACATGCCCTCACTTCGACAGAGTATATCAAGCATCACTTGACCAATATGACCTATGGCAAAATGCCAGATGGTACATGGAAATTGGCTGAGACTGCTGAAGAAGCTCATTCGATGGGGTTCACTGCAATTCACTTGGATTCAATGGGTTGGTCAATTGGCCTTGGTGTGATTTTCTGTTTGTTATTTTGGATGGTTGCGAAAACTGCGAAAGCTGGTGTTCCAACAAAATTCCAATCTGCAATTGAAATGATCATTGAGTTTGTTGACTCAAGTGTCCGTGATACTTTTCATGGCAAATCACGTTTAATCGCTCCACTTGCACTCACTATTTTCGTGTGGATTTTCCTCATGAACTTAATGGACTTGATCCCAGTTGACTGGATTCCTCAAGTAGCTGCATTTATTGGTGCTAACGTATTTGGTATGAACCCTCACCACGTTTACTTCAAGATCGTTCCATCTACAGATCCAAACATTACCCTTGGTATGTCTTTATCTGTATTTGTACTTATCTTGTTCTACAGCATCCGCGAGAAGGGTGTTGGCGGTTTCGTAGGCGAGTTGGCACTTAACCCATTTAACCCAAGTAATCCAGTTGCAAAAGCGTTGCTTATTCCAGTGAACTTGATTTTGGAATTGGTAACATTCCTTGCTCGTCCTATTTCATTGGCTCTCCGACTGTTCGGTAACATGTATGCCGGTGAGTTAATCTTTATCCTGATTGCATTATTGCCGTTTTGGATTCAATGGGCGTTATCTGTGCCTTGGGCGATCTTCCACATTCTTGTAATCACGTTGCAGGCATTCATCTTTATGATGCTTACCATCGTTTACTTGAGCATGGCAAGCGAAAAACATTAATGGTATTGCCTAACTATCAAATGATGGTTGGGCTGAATTTTTTTAATTTAATTTGGTAATAACCTAACCTCTGAGGAATTTTTCATGGAACTCACTTTAGGTCTAGTTGCAATTGCATCTGCTATCTTGATCGCTTTCGGTGCTTTGGGTACTGCGATTGGTTTTGGTCTTTTGGGTGGTCGCTTTTTAGAAGCTGTAGCTCGTCAACCAGAATTAGCTCCACAACTTCAAACTCGTATGTTCTTAATCGCGGGTCTTCTTGATGCTGTGCCTATGATCGGTGTTGGTATTGGCTTGTTCTTCATCTTCGCTAATCCATTTGTAGGTTAATCAGCTTAATTCCTAAATCCACTATTTGAGGAATTGCAATGAATATCAACCTCACATTGATTGGTCAAGCGATTGCGTTTGCGTTTTTTGTCGCATTCTGCATGAAGTTTGTTTGGCCACCACTAATCAATGCGATTAGTGAGCGTCAGCGTAAAATCGCTGATGGCTTAAATGCAGCAGAAAAAGCGAAAGCTGACCTTGCCGATGCACAAGCGCAAGTGAAGCAAGAACTTGATGCAGCTAAAGCACAAGCGGCTCAATTGATCGAACAAGCGAACCGTCGTGCAGCGCAATTGATCGAAGAAGCTCGTACTCAAGCTGCGGCTGAAGGTGAGCGTATTCGTCAACAAGCTAAAGAAGTTGTTGATCAAGAGATCAATTCTGCTCGCGAAGAATTACGTCAACAAGTAGCTGCCTTGGCAGTAACTGGTGCAGAAAAGATCCTGAACCAACAAGTTGATGCAGAAGCTCATAACGCCATGCTGTCTCAGCTGGCTGCTAAACTTTAAGCGAGGCGAATTATGGCTGAACTCTTGACGTTGGCACGTCCGTATGCCAAAGCAGCATTTGCTTATGCTTCTGAGCAAGGTGCAACAGACAATTGGTCGAATGCGTTACAAGTGCTCAGTGCTGCGGTGCAAGACGAAGCATTTTCCGCTTATTTAAATCGCCCTGAACTTACTCCTGCGGAGCAAGTGAAGCTTTTTGCTAAAGTTTTAGGTGAAGATCAATCTCAAGCAGTGTCTAACTTTTTGACACTTCTTGCAGATAACGATCGATTAGTGTTGTTACCTGAAATTGCAGCAGAATATGAACAGCTTAAATCACAGAATAACAATACGGTTGATGTCGTGATTGAATCGGCGTTTCCGTTAACTTCTGTTCAGGAACAATTGCTTGCACATGCGTTAGAAAAACGTTTCAAGGCAGCAGTTAATGTTTCTGTAGAAGTTAATCCTGCTTTGATTGCAGGTGTGGTTATTCGTGCAGGCGATCAAGTGATAGATGATTCTGCGCTTAACAAGCTTGAAAAAATGCGTACTCGTCTTCTTGCATAATGCAAATGATGAAGACTGAACTAATAAAAGATTGAGGAATAGCGCAATGCAACAACTGAATCCATCCGAGATCAGTGCGCTCATTAAACAGCGTATCGGAGATCTGGACACCAGCGCGACCGCTAAAAACGAAGGTACCATTGTTATGGTATCCGACGGTATCGTGCGTATTCACGGTCTTGCTGATGCAATGTACGGTGAAATGATCGAATTCGACGGCGGCTTATTTGGTATGGCACTGAACCTAGAACAGGATTCAGTGGGTGCCGTTGTTTTAGGTAACTACCTAAGCCTTCAAGAAGGTCAAAAAGCTCGTTGTACAGGTCGTGTTTTAGAAGTTCCAGTTGGTCCTGAACTTCTTGGCCGTGTAGTAGATGCTTTGGGTAACCCGATTGATGGTAAAGGCCCAATTGATGCAAAATTAACTGATGCTGTTGAAAAAGTAGCACCAGGCGTAATTTGGCGTCAATCTGTAGACGAGCCTGTTCAAACTGGTTATAAATCAGTTGATACCATGATTCCTGTGGGTCGTGGTCAGCGTGAGTTGATTATTGGTGACCGTCAAACTGGTAAAACAGCAATGGCGATCGATGCGATCATCGCTCAGAAAAACTCTGGCATTAAATGTGTATACGTTGCGATTGGTCAAAAACAATCAACAATTGCAAACGTTGTACGTAAGCTAGAAGAAACTGGCGCTATGGCGTATACAACTGTTGTCGCTGCTGCGGCTGCTGATCCTGCTGCAATGCAGTATTTAGCTCCGTACTCTGGCTGTACAATGGGTGAATACTTCCGTGACCGCGGTGAAGACGCTCTTATCATTTATGATGATTTGTCTAAGCAAGCTGTTGCTTACCGTCAAATTTCATTGCTTTTACGTCGTCCACCAGGTCGTGAAGCGTATCCGGGTGACGTATTCTATCTTCACTCACGTCTTCTTGAACGTGCTTCACGTGTATCTGCTGACTACGTTGAGAAATTCACTAATGGCGCAGTAACTGGTCAAACTGGTTCTTTAACTGCATTGCCAATTATTGAAACTCAAGCGGGTGACGTATCTGCATTCGTACCAACGAACGTAATTTCGATTACTGACGGTCAGATCTTCTTAGAAACATCATTATTCAACGCAGGTATCCGTCCTGCTGTGAACGCGGGTATCTCTGTATCTCGTGTTGGTGGTTCTGCTCAAACTAAGATCATCAAAAAATTGTCTGGTGGTATCCGTACCGCTTTAGCACAATACCGTGAATTGGCTGCGTTTGCTCAGTTCGCTTCTGACCTTGATGAAGCAACTCGTAAGCAACTTGAACATGGTCAACGTGTAACTGAGTTAATGAAGCAAAAACAATATGCTCCTTACTCAATTGCTGACCAAGCTGTTTCTGTTTATGCATCTAACGAAGGCTATATGGCTGACGTAGAAGTTAAGAAAATCGTAGACTTTGATGCTGCGTTAATTGCTTACTTCCGTTCTGAATATGCTCCGTTGATGAAACAAATCGATGAAACTGGTGATTACAACAAAGACATCGAAGCAGCAATCAAAGCAGGTATTGAAAGCTTTAAAGCGACTCAAACTTACTAAGTTCAGTTTTAGTTAAGTTTGGTTCACGGATCAACCTTCGGAAGCTCGAAAGGGCTTTCGAATACTAGGTTAAGCGTATGGCAAATTTAAAAGAAATTCGCGCCAAAGTAGCTAGTATCAAGAGCACGCAAAAGATTACTCGCGCGATGCAAATGGTAGCTGCTTCTAAAATGCGTCGTGCGCAAGAGCGCATGGCTCAGGGCCGTCCGTATGCCGATAATATGCGCCGTGTAATTGCTCACTTGGTACAAGCAAACCCTGAATACAAACACCGTTATATGGTTGACCGCCCAGTTAAGCGTGTTGGCTATATCGTAGTGTCTTCAGATCGTGGTTTGGCAGGTGGCTTGAACATTAACTTGTTCAAGAAAGTTGTGCAGCATGTCAAAGCACAACAACAGCAGTCAATTGAAGTTGAATTTGCTTTAATTGGTCAAAAAGCGGTTTCGTTTTTTAAGAATTACGGCGGTAAAGTGCTTGGTGCAACTACCCAACTTGGCGATGCGCCGAGTTTGGAACAGTTAACTGGCTCAGTGCAGGTTATGCTTGATGCATTTGATAAAGGCGAATTAGATCGTATCTACCTCGTATCAAATGGCTTCGTTAATGCAATGACTCAGCAGCCTAAAGTAGAACAACTTGTTCCTTTAGCACCAGCAGAAGAAGGCGATGATCTCAACCGTACTTATGGTTGGGACTATATCTACGAACCAGAAGCAGAAGAATTGTTAAATGGTTTGTTGGTTCGCTATATCGAGTCTATGGTTTATCAAGGTGTGATTGAGAACGTTGCATGTGAGCAGTCAGCTCGTATGGTCGCGATGAAAGCAGCGACAGACAACGCAGGACAACTGATTAAAGACCTACAACTCATTTACAACAAGCTGCGTCAAGCCGCGATTACTCAGGAAATTTCCGAGATCGTTGGCGGTGCCGCTGCCGTTTAACATTATTAAGTTTGAATTGAGGAGACAGCAATGAGTAGCGGTCGTATCATTCAGATCATCGGCGCGGTTATCGACGTCGAGTTTGAGCGCACAAGCGTTCCTAAGATCTATGACGCTCTCCAAGTTGACGGTACTGAAACTACTTTAGAAGTTCAGCAACAACTTGGTGATGGTGTTGTTCGTACCATCGCAATGGGTTCTACAGAAGGTCTTAAACGTGGCCTTAATGTAACTAGCACAAACGCACCGATCTCTGTTCCAGTGGGTCCAGCTACGCTTGGCCGTATCATGGACGTTTTGGGTCGTCCTATCGATGAAGCAGGTCCTGTTGCGACTGAAGAACGTTTGCCGATTCACCGTCAAGCACCTTCTTATGCTGAACAAGCAGCTTCTACTGACCTTTTAGAAACTGGTATTAAAGTAATTGACTTACTTTGCCCGTTTGCAAAAGGTGGTAAAGTTGGTTTATTCGGTGGTGCGGGTGTTGGTAAAACCGTTAACATGATGGAATTGATCAACAACATCGCAAAAGCACACTCAGGTTTATCTGTGTTTGCTGGTGTTGGTGAGCGTACTCGTGAAGGTAACGACTTCTATCACGAAATGAAAGATTCTAACGTTCTTGACAAAGTAGCAATGGTCTACGGTCAGATGAACGAGCCACCAGGTAACCGTTTACGCGTAGCGTTAACTGGTTTGACTATGGCTGAATACTTCCGTGATCAAAAAGACGAAAATGGTAAAGGTCGTGACGTATTATTATTCGTCGACAACATCTACCGTTATACACTTGCGGGTACTGAAGTATCAGCATTGTTAGGTCGTATGCCATCTGCGGTAGGTTACCAACCTACACTTGCAGAAGAAATGGGTGTTCTTCAAGAGCGTATTACATCTACTAAATCTGGTTCGATCACATCGATCCAAGCAGTATATGTACCTGCCGATGACTTAACAGACCCATCGCCTGCAACTACATTTGCTCACTTAGATGCAACAGTAGTATTGAGCCGTGACATCGCATCTTCTGGTATTTACCCAGCGATCGATCCACTTGACTCAACTTCACGTCAGTTAGACCCATTAGTTGTTGGTCAAGAGCACTATGAAATTGCGCGCGCAGTACAAAACGTATTGCAACGCTATAAAGAGCTTAAAGACATCATTGCAATCTTGGGTATGGATGAATTGGCAGAAGAAGATAAATTGGTTGTTTACCGTGCGCGTAAAATCCAACGTTTCTTCTCTCAACCATTCCACGTAGCTGAAGTATTTACTGGTGCTCCTGGTAAATTAGTACCACTTAAAGAAACGATTCGTGGCTTTAAAGGTCTATTAGCTGGTGAATACGATCACATCCCAGAACAAGCGTTCTATATGGTTGGTGGTATTGACGAAGTGATTGCTAAAGCTGAGAAACTCTAATTTAAGGAGATCATCTCATGGCGACTATGCAATGTGATATCGTAAGTGTTAAAGAGTCTATTTACTCTGGCGCAGTATCGATGTTAATCGCGAAAGGTGCAGGTGGTGAGCTTGGTATTTTGCCAGGACACGCTCCACTTGTTACTTTGCTTCAACCGGGCCCGATTCGTGTTCAGTTGGAAAATGGTACAGAAGAAATCGTCTATGTATCTGGCGGTGTTTTAGAAGTTCAACCTCATGTTGTAACGGTTCTTGCAGATACTGCTATCCGTGCTGACAATTTGGATGAAGCAGCAATTTTAGAAGCACGTAAAAATGCTGAACAATTGCTTGCAAACCAAAAGAGTGATTTGGACTCAGCTGCTGCTTTAGCATCTCTTTCAGAGATTGCAGGTCAGCTTGAAACAATCCGTAAAATCAAAAACCGCGCTCAATAAGACGCGGTTTGAGATTGAAAAAGCCACCTTACGGTGGCTTTTTTTATTGCTAAAAAGAAAATTAAGAATCAGTTTTTGAATCTGATTTGTCATCTCCTGCCACAATTAGTGCAGCAAGTTTGACCATATCCATTTGGATTGTATTGAGCTGTTTCTCAATTTGGTCGAAATCGATTTGTTCTAATTTTCCATTTAATAAAGGCATGCTTAAAACTTGTTGATTTGCTTGTAATAAGTTTTGACGAATATTTTCAACTTCCTGACTTTTAATATCTAAACTAAGTAGTGCTTGATTTAAGCCTTTTAACTGCTGTTTTAGTGTCGTTACAGTTGTTTTTAGCTCTTGCTGATCTTTATCTTGAATGGCTTGCTCAACATCAAGTTGAGTGTCCTTAAGCTTTTCAATATAGTCACCGGCTTTGAGCTGTAAGTTAGCAGCATCTCGAACAATATAAAAAACATTCCCATTTTTTAATTCATTTTTATTATTTTTAGGCAGAGTTTCTTCTTGAGAATTATCAGTTTGATCTAGTGTTTGTTCAGTAGCTTGAGCAGAGTCTTGATCTTTTGCACGATCTTGTGCCTGATCACATCCAAGTAATAGCATACCTGAAGCAAAAATCACAAAAGGAAGAAATGCACCTTGTAAAACTTTTTTCATAACTACAAACAATACCAACTAAAGCAAGTGCGTACTATATGCATAAAATATGTAGAAATAAGGTATTGTTGCAAATGAACAACATTCTGACCAGACAATAAAAAAGAGTGCTACAGCACTCTTTTTTATTAAATCGCTATAAAAATTATTTAGCGAGTTCTGCTTCAACTGCTTTTACAATTTGTTCGTCGTCTGCTGTTAAGTTCGGTGCAAAACGAGCAACAACTTCACCATTTTTATTCACTAAGAATTTTTCAAAGTTCCATAAAACTTCTGGTGCTGGGTTAGTTGGAATACCTAGGCCTTCTAAACGCTCGCGGAAAGGACCTTCACCAACGCGTTCTGGTTGAGCTGTTGTGAGTGCTTGATAAAGCGGGTGTTTATCTTCACCTGCTACAGAAATTTTAGAGAAAAGTGGGAAATGAACATCGTAGTTTAATGAACAGAATTGTTGAATTTCTTCATCTGAACCAGGTTCTTGTTCTTTAAAGTTGTTTGCAGGAAAACCTAAGATTTCAAGACCTTGATCTTTCTTTGCTTGATAAAGCTTTTCTAAGCCTTCGTATTGTGGAGTTAAACCACATTTAGATGCTGTGTTTACGATTAATAAAACCTTACCTTTATATTGGTCAAGGTCAACCGCTTCGCCTGAAATGGATTTTACTGGAATGTGATATACAGATTGAGTCATGAGTCTTTCCTAAAGATTGTAATTGATATTAAGTAACGCATTTGTTTTAACTGCTATTCTTGAGGAGTGCAATAATATTCGTGTTCAAAAAATAAAAAGAGAAGAAAAAACTGTCTGCGATCTAATTGTTTCTGATTTGAACAGGTGTTTGGCCTGTATACCTTTTAAAAAATTCAATAAAACTAGAACTATGCTGATAACCTAAATCGTATGCTAAACGTTTAATCGACATGCCTTGTCGAATTTGATGAATGGCGTAAACAATTTTGGCCCGATTACGCCATTCTGATAGTGAAAGTTGTAACTCTTGTTGGCTTAGACGCAATAAATGACGATCACTGACTGAAAAATTCTGAAGTAACTGCTGTAAAGATTGATTGAAAAATAATGGGTCTGAAAGTTTTTCCAAAATTGGTAGTAAAACTGGATGACGTGTTTGGGGTAAGTAATGAGAATATGCTGTGGCTTGTTGTAACTGATCAAATAGAACTTGCAAAAGATGTTCTAAATATTCAGGTTTTCCATTTTGTTTTTGCTGTTCCACAATTTGTAAAACGAGGATTCGAAAGAAAGGCTGAATACTAAAGCATTTACAGACATTACCTAAAATAGAACAGAGGCTAGGGTGTAGTCGAATACAGATATAGTGAATTTCATGATCGATATGAGTAGATTGATGGACCGTTTGAGGTGGAATCCAAAGTCCATAGCTTGGAGGAGATAAGTAGATTTGTTCTTCTACCTGTATTTCCAAAATACCATTCAAACTGAAATTAAAATCTCCCCAAAGTGAAGCATGAGGACGAACAATATCTTCTTTTTCATATAGAAACTCATGAACTTCTATATGGTTCAATAAGGAAAATTGTTGGCCCTCATTTTTCATCTATTTACTCTAAGTAATATTTAATTTTCACAAGTTACTTTAGGATTATTTAAGCCTTTGGCAAAGGTAAATGTACTAATTAATGCTAAAGCAACGAAGCTTAATACACCATAAATTAAAGTATTTTCATTGAAATGATCAACTACATAACCACCTAATAATGAACCTGTAGCAATCATGACTTGGAACATGCCAACAAAAAGCGGCATACCTTTTTCTACGGCATGAGGTGCATGTACAAACATCCAAATATTGGCAGAGGTAGGGAAAGCACCAAATGCGAAGCCCCATAATGCAGTAAGGACGATTGCACCAAATTCATGAATAGCAAAGATAGGGAAGCCGAAAAACACGATTGCAAAACATGTTCCAACGAAGGCTAGAGTGTAACGGACATTTAAGTTGCCGCTATATCCTGCAAACGCGTTTCCAAAGATACCAGCAATTCCGTAAAGCAATAATAATGAACTAATAGTTGTACCGTTGAATCCTGCAATATTCTTAAAGAAAGGTGCTAAATAGCTATAAGCACAGAAGTGAGCAAGACCAATTAATAAAACAATCAACATGCCACTGCGTGCTTTAGGTGTGCGCAATAACGCAGGTAAATCACGAATATGAATTGCTGAGTCTGGTATAAGTTTAGGTAGGAAAATCAGTTGAAGTACGAGTACAACAAGACCGATCGCAGCGGTAATACCAAATGCACTACGCCAGCCATAAAACTCACTTAACCAAGTTCCAATTGGTACCCCTAATACAGTCGCAAAGGTTACACCAGCCATAACTACGGCAGTGGCTTTAGCAATAGGCAAATGTGCAGGTGCGAGCTTACCGCTTAATGCAATAGCTGTGGCCCAAAAGCCACCGATTGAGATACCTAAAATTAAGCGGCTCAGTAATAAAACATGGAAGTTTTCTGCAAAAGCAGTAATGGTATTGGCAATGACCATAATTGCAGTGAGTAAAATAAGCACATAACGACGGTCAAGTTGTTTGACTGAAACAGGTAATAGCGGAGCTGCAATCGCTGCCATAATGCCAGGGACAGTAATAATAAGACCAGCTGTACCTACAGAAATATGCAAATCAGCCGCAACGCTATTTAAAACACCGACTGGTAAAAATTCACTTGTTACTAATGCAAATGCTGCAATGGCAACGGCCAGAATGGCAAACCAGCTCCCTTGAGTGGAGGTCGTGGGTCGCGCTTTAGAAGTAGTAGATTGTTCCATAAGAAATCCTGACTTGGCTAAATTCAAAGTGAAGAAAGACAAATTTTTAATTAACTAACGATCATTATGAAAATAAAATAGTTGATAAAAAATCGAACGTCAATTAATTTAATAACGATTGTTATAAAAATAGATGTGATCTTTATGACAAATAGGCATGAAACAGATCTTGTTGTTAATGAAGAAACGCTGAAAAAGAAGCGTGGACGCCCTAAATGCTTTGATGAGCAGCAAGTGTTAGAGAAGTCAATGTTACTTTTTTGGGAACATGGCTATGAAGCAACGTCGATTAGTGACTTAACGCAGGCTTTAGAAATTACAGCACCAAGCTTATACAGTACTTTTGGTGATAAGGCAGGCCTGTTTTATAAGAGTATTGATTACTACTTAGCTCATGAAGCATGTCCTATAGAAACAATTTTTTTAGAAGCCAAAACAGCAAAAATTGCTTTTGAATTATATCTTTATGACAATGTAAAAAGATTGGTTCAACCTAATAAGCCAGCTGGTTGTATGTTGGTAGTGGCAGCTATGAATTGTTCTGATGCAACGCAAGACGTACAGCAAAATTTATTAGATAAGAGAATAAAGACCAAAGAAAAGTTATTAAAACGTCTAGAACAGGGTGTAGAACAGGGTGACTTAGCTGCCGATGCACCTCTTCAAGAAATGACAGATTTCTATGCCACAGTTATTCAAGGGCTGACGATTCAAGCGAGAGATGGCGCGAGTACCGAGCAACTACACAAAGTGGTAGAGCATGCTATGAAAGCTTGGGCATTATTTTAAAAAAATTAGTAATGTCCTAAGTTCAATATCAATGTCGGAAATGCGATATTTCAATTTATTAAGACATTCTCCAAAATAAAATCTCTTTTGTAGAGGGTGTATTACTATGAGTCAGGTCATGAAATATCACAAATGGGCATTTATTTTCCCCATTTTGGCAGTATTGATTTGGTCTTTAAATATTGTAGTCACTCGATACGTCTCGGATTATATCTCTCCGGTGAGCATTAGTTTTTATCGATGGCTAATTGCTTTTATCATTTTGACTCCATTTATGATTGTGTCAGTTTGGAGACAGAGACAGTTAGTAAAACCATATTTGCCTAAGCTTGCTGTGCTAAGTGCATTTGGAATGGTGCTCTATCAAGGTCTTGCTTACACAGCAGCTCACTATACCACTGCAACTAATATGGGGATTGTGAACGCATTCATTCCAATCTTTACTATTTTTGTTTCTCTTGCGATTTTAAAAGATGTGCCTAATCGATTTGCAGTTTTTGGCAGTATTTTATCTTTCGCAGGTTTGCTATATGTCATGTCCCAAGGAGATATTCATAAGCTGTTAAGTGGTGGTGGACATCTTGGTGATGCATTAATGATTATTGCCGTGTTCTTCTACGCATTTTATGGAGTCTTCCTTAAAAAATGGCAGCTTCCGCTTCCAATCATGACAAGCTTATATGTGCAGATTGGGTTTTCTGTGATATTTCATCTGCCTTTAATTTTCTGGTTTGGTCTTGATGGCTTGAATGCAGCAAATGCGCCAAGTGCAATTTATGCTGGAGTATTTGCCTCTTTAATTGCGCCATTAGTTTGGATGCTGGCCGTACAACAACTTGGCCCAAATAGAACCAGCATCTTCATGAACTTGGTTCCTGTCTTTACGGCAGTCATTGCAAGCGTTTGGTTATCTGAACAGTGGACCATTTACCATACCTTAGGTGGCATCGTGATCTTAATTGGTATCATTATGGCTCAAAAAAAGGTCAGTGTTAAAAAACCAGACTTAATCCAAGAGCAAAACTAAAGTCATTAAAAAAACTATGGCGTATTTTAGAAAAAACTGATGAAAATATGCCATTTTTTTCTTAGTTAAAGTTTTTCTATATGATTTATAAATAGATTATAAAAACAAGTTGAAATATAAATATTAAAAAAGACGAGTAAAAATATTAATATAATTTTAACTTATAAGCGAAAAAATCTAAATTCCCTACACTTTTCATGCTTTTTTTAGAGAAATTATATATTTCTCTACTATAGTCTCTTACCACATAATAGCGTCCACTACGAAAGACGCTATTTTAAGCAATTTTTCTTTCGTTCCAGAGATATCCAAACCCTCTGGATGCGGTATATACCCATCCTTTTTTATGCTCAGTTATCCCTATATAACTGAGCTTTTTTTTGTCTACAATTAAGGACGAATGACTTCACCAGTTAAGGCATTAATGATTCGGCTTGGTTGCTGACTTTGCCCTAAGTCACCATTGAGATAGTTTAATTGTGAACCAAAGTATTGGCAGGCATCTTGTAGTGAATGAGCAGGTTCTTGTCCACTAGGATTGGCACTCGTCGACACAATAAAACCATGAAAAGCGTTGCACAATGCCACACATAAAGGATGTGTTGTTACTCGTACAGCTACAAGGGGATGTTCGCCCTTAATCCATGAAGGTATATGTTGATCAGCTGGCAATAACCAAGTCGTAGCTCTTTCTGATGGTTGATGATTAGACCAGCAGTCAATAATCTCTTGTTGAGTCGTTTGCGGTAAAGAAGTCAGCAAATGCTCGACTTGATTAATGTGGCCAGCTAATAAAATGACGCCTTTTTCGATAGGACGCTGCTTCAATTCAAGAATTTTTTGAAAAGCTTGCTCATTAAACGGGTCACAGCCTAGTCCCCAGACTGCCTCAGTTGGATATGCCAAAACTTGACCTTGTTGTAAACATTCGGCTGCTTCGGTCACTGAGGTCGTAATCATGGTAACACTTTCCTTTCAATCAAACAGAGTCGTTATTGTGCGCTCTAATATTAAGAACGACAACGTAAATACAATCCTGATTGTTGCATACATAAACCGATTAGTTCTAGTTCCATCAGTGATGAGGTGAGTTCAGAAACAGGTTGTGAATGATGCAAAACAAGCTGGTCAATATTTTGGCCTACCCAGTCTAAAGACTGATAAAGATTAATCAAATGCTCTGGAATTTCTGGGGTGCAAGAAACGATTGCCTCCTCTGTTGAGTTTTGTTGGCTCTGCCATTGGGTGGGTAGGGCGAGGTCTTCAATAATTTGTTCAGGGTGATCGACTAAAATTGCACCTTCACGAATAAGTTGATGGCAACCTTGATGAAATTCACTGTAAATATGACCGGGAATGGCAAATACGATTTTGCCTTGCTCAGCTGCTTTATTGGCAGTAATGAGGGAGCCACTTTTTAAAGTCGCTTCTACAACTAATACGCCTAAACTCAGACCGCTAACAATTCGGTTTCTACGTGGAAAATGCTGCTGTAGTGGTGGTGTTCCCGGTAAAAACTCACTAATGATGGCGCCGTTCTGAGCCAGAATATGTTCTGCCAATTTTTTATTTTGAGCTGGATAGGTACTGTCTAAACCTGTACCTGTCACTGCTATCGTACGTTGATGAACAGATGCACCTTGATGAGCTGCTTCATCAATGCCGTATGCCAAGCCGCTACTTACATAAAAACCCTTTTCACTTAAATAATAGGCAAAATCATAAGCCACCTGACGACCATGTGGGCTAGGTTTTCGGCTACCGACAATCGCAATTTGCGGTTGTAATAATGCTTGTGCCTGACCTTTTCCAAAAATAACAGGTGGATGATCTGTATAAGGGAGTAATTGAGTTGGATAGCCAGCATCATCTGGTGTCAAAATAAAATCAGTATGCTGCTGAACTTGTTGTATAAGTCGTTCAAACTCGGTTTGACCTTGCGCCGTTTGAAACTCATTTAGACGCTTTAAGTGATTGGCATGTAAGCCAAGAGATTGCCACTTTGCTAAACCATCAGGTTGAGTGGCTTTTTCACAGTCTCCAAAATAATCAATAATTTTTTTAAAGCTAACTAACGAGTGTTGCACCAAATACCACACTTTAAGTGTGTGGTAATGGTGTGAAGAAAGTTGGGTAAGCATTGTAAATGGTACATCCAGCACTAATCAGTAAAACGAGGTGGCTGAATGCTTGAACCGACTTTAATTGGTAAGCTGCTTTCAAGAACATAAGCATAGCTCAGCTGATCAAAAGTTCTAAAGACCATTAAACTACCAATTTGTTGACCAGGTAGCTGAATTGGTTCTTTTGTTTTTGGATCGCGAATGGTCTCGCCTTGTTGATCAATATCAAAAACTTGACCAACCTGAACACCTTGTGCTGTACCGCGGTCTAAAGTCACGACACTATTTTTTGCAGCTCTACCAATTGATCCCATGACGCGAATAATTTTGCCGCCATCAGTCACTTGCTTAGCATCTACGGGGTAAAATAATGTTGGTAAATTAGCTTGTTCTTCAGGCATAACACGATCGCCACGACGGACTTCACCATCATAGCTATCGGTAAGTTCCAATGTGGTAATGTCTTTTTCAGTAGACATCGCAACACCAGAAGCAACCTGTGACAGCTCTATGCCTAAGCTATGCTTTTTACCTTTACTGTCTGTGAAATAGTAAGGTTCGCCTTCGCGATAAACAGCATAGCGCTGACCTTCAACTAGACCTTTTCCTCTTGCATAAATAGTTTGGCCTTTTCCTGCAAGTACACGTTGATCTGCTGTCCCAACAATGTAAGGTGTGTTGGCAATTGAATCGGCTGGTAAAATAGTACTGTGCTCTAACCACTGTTTAATATGTTCAAGTGGAATAACCGGTACACTGTTATTTAATGCTTCGACACGAACTTGTGGTTGCAAGTTTGTGGTTTGGCCTGTGTAACGACGAATAATACCTACACAGCCATCTCCTTCATCTTTACCTACCAATGGTCGTCCATCTAAGCTACACAGTAGTAATCTGTCACCTGGATAAATCCAGTGCGGATTTTTCACATGTTGATTGCTTGCCCAGATTTCAGGCCAACGCCATGGTTTATTTAGAAAATGACCGGAAATATCCCATAAGGTATCTCCACGTTTTACAACATACACATTGGGTGCATTGCTTTTAAGAGAAGGCGGATTATGATTCGGACTGGCAGCATGAACCTCTGCTACCGTACCAAATGCAACTCCTGTACAGAGTGCTAAAGCAAGTAAATGCTTTTTTATCCCCAAAGCATGAAATTGAACCATGCCGTCAAAAACCTTTTTCATTATGATAATTCCTAAAAATTATGCGTGCAGATGCGTTATAATAGGCGGCTAACACACAATTTTTCGATGAAGTATTTCCTTCATTTGGTTTTTTAATCAATGGCATAAGTGAGGACGTCAGTATGGCCTTATTACCTATTTTAAGTTTTCCTGATCCCCGTCTTCGTACCATTGCTAAGCCTGTTGAAGAAGTTACTGATGAAATTCGTCAACTTGCAGCAGATATGCTTGAAACCATGTATGCGGCACCAGGTATTGGTTTAGCAGCTTCTCAGGTCGATCGTCATATTCAGCTTATCGTCATAGATTTGTCTGAATCTAAAGATGAACCTTTGGTTTTCATTAACCCCAAAATAACTCCACTGACTGAAGAGACGCAGCCGTACGAAGAAGGCTGTCTATCAGTGCCACAAATATACGACAAAGTTGATCGCCCGTCACGTGTGAAAATCGAGGCAATTAACCTTGAAGGTCAAGCATTTGAGATAGAAGCTGACGGACTTCTCGCTGTTTGTATCCAACATGAAATGGATCACTTAAAAGGCAAATTGTTTGTGGACTATTTGTCGCCACTTAAACGTCAGCGCGCACGCGAAAAAGTCGAAAAGATTGTTCGTCAACGCGAGCGTGAAAAAGTTGCGGTGAAACGTTAAAAGTTTTTTCAAACATTATAGTGTGGATGTGATTTTTGGTTTTTCGTAGTGGTCTGTTGCTCGCATGTGCAGCAGTGTTTTTACAGATTGCGGTATTTCTACAGCCGCTATTACCGAAGCAATATCAAATTGCTCCGGTCTGTGAAACTATTACCCGCGCTTTGCTTAAACCCAAGGCACAGATGGAAACCATGTCACATACCATGCATATGCATCATGAGCGTCATATCGAGCAGGCACAATTACCTGAACATCATGACCACCATGATGCAAATCACCAGTGTCAATATTGTACCGTCTACGCCAATCTGGTTTTACCTCCCGAATTTGGCGTAAAAGAGGTACTCGTTCGTATACAAGTTCGCTTAGTCGCCTATCAACAAGCATTTCGACATGTTTATTTTGCACTACAGCGACTCTTCTTACTCCCGCAAGGGCGTGCACCGCCTCTATTTGCATAAATAAAAGCAGTTTTTTGTTGGGGTCTTTATTGACTTCGATATCACTTTATTTATGTTTTAGAGCGTATAAAAAATGCCACATTCTAAATTCTTATTACAGCCTTTATGGGTTGCGATGCTTGCTGTCTCTCATTCGGGTTTCGCTTTTGCCGATTCAGAAAAAAATGATGCCGATTCAAAATCGCTTCATTCATTGGCACCTATTGTTGTTACAGCACAGCAAGGAAACGATGCAAATGGTCTGATTGTACATGCAGACCCGAAACAGCCAATTCAGCCAGTACCTGCCACAGATGGGGCAGACTATCTACAAAGTATTATGGGTTTTAACTCAATACAAAGTGGTGGAACAAATGGTGATGTGACATTCCGAGGCATGTTTGGTTCACGCATCAAAATTTTGACAGATGGAACGGAAAATCTGGGTGCATGTCCAAACCGTATGGATGCTCCAACTTCTTATATCTCTCCAGAAAGTTATGACCGTATTTCTGTCATTAAAGGTCCGCAAACTGTTCAATATGCCAATACAGGTTCGGCAGCTACTGTGCTTTTTGAACGTCAGCCTGAAAAGCTCACCTCTGAAAAACCTTATCGTGGACAAGTGAGTGTCCTGCTAGGTTCATATGGACGTATTGACCATAATGTTGAAGCGGCAATTGGCGATGAAAAAAAATATATTCGTTTAAATGCCAACCGTTCAGAGTCTAATAGTTATCAAGACGGTGATGGAAATACCGTACCTTCAGCATGGAAAAAGTGGAATGCTGATGTAGCACTTGGCTTTACTCCAGATGAAAACACGTGGATTGAACTCACAGGTGGGAAATCGGATGGTGAATCGCTTTATGCTGGACGTTCAATGGACGGATCTCAATTTGCTCGAGAAAGCTTAGGTCTGCGGTTCGAAAAGAAAAATATCACTGATGTCATTAAGAAAATTGAAGGGCAGGTGAACTACAGCTATAACGACCATATTATGGATAACTTTAGCTTACGTACTCCGCCATTAGTTGAAATGAATCATGGTGGTATGACCATGCTTATGCCAAACGCGATGGCAATGGAAGTGACACGCCGTACACTAAACTCACGCTTAGCCATGACCTCTGAATGGAATAAGTGGAGCCTGATTACAGGTGTCGATTCTCAGTTTAATAAGCATGGCGGTAGCATGTCATCGCCGAATATGCCTTCTATGAATGTTCCATATCGTCAAGATATGCGTTTTCAATCATACGGTGCTTTTGGTGAACTTGGCTATCAATGGAACGATCTCAATAAACTAGTTACAGGTGTGCGTTTAGATCGAGTCACAGTTGAAGATGAACGTGCCGACTCTAAAGCACAAGGCTTTAATACAAAGCTTGAAAAGACGTTACCGAGTGCATTCGTCCGTTGGGAAAATCAACATCCTGAGCATGACCTAAAAAGCTATATCGGTTTAGGTTATGTAGAGCGTATGCCTGATTATTGGGAGCTTTTCTCCCCTAAACATGGTAACGCTGGCTCAACCAATACCTTTAACGGTGTCAACCCTGAGAAAACATTGCAGTTGGATCTAGGCTTCCAGCAACAACATGGAGCTTTAAATACATGGGCTTCAGCTTATGCAGGTTTAGTAGATGACTACATCTTAATGAGTTACCACCATCACCCAAGTATGGGAATGGGTGGGCATGATATGAGCAATGATATTACTGCGGGTGCCAAAAATGTTGACGCGACTATTGCTGGTGCAGAGGCGGGTATTGGATACCAATTTACTGACCATATTCAAGCAGATTTGAGTGCGATGTATGCATGGGGTAAAAACACTACAGATGACAAGCCGCTACCTCAAATTTCACCTTTAGAAGGTCGCCTAAATATTCGCTATGTAGCTGACAAGTATAACTTGGGTCTGTTGTGGCGAGCGGTTGCTGAGCAAAACCGTGTGAGTCTACATCAAGGTAATATCGTGGGATATGATCTAAAACCAAGTAAAGGTTTCTCAACACTTTCTTTGAACGGAAGTTATAACCTTCGTAAAGATATTGATGTCTCTGTCGGCATCGATAACGTATTAGATAAGACCTACACAGAACACTTAAATAAAGCGGGTAGTGCAGGCTTTGGATTTGCGAGCGAAGAGCAGTTCAATAATATCGGAAGAAATTATTGGGTTCGTATGAGCATGAAGTTTTAATCAGCTTAATGAATTAAATAAACTGAAAGAATTAATTTAAAGAGAGAAATGAAATGACAAATAAACTATCGCCAGAACAATCTTGGTGGGGATGGAAGTTACTTATTGTAGCCTCTATCTTAGCCTTACTATTTATGCTTATTTTTTATTGGGCAATTAACAATGAACCAGACTATATGCCAAGTCAAAATAACAAGCAGATGATGGAGTCACATGAGCAAATGAATCACGCTGAAATGCACAGTTCATCAGCTCAATAGACTCCTTAATATTTAAAAATGGAAGTCCGGATAACGGGCTTCCATTTTTTATTTTTAGGTTTTAAAACTATTGATGCATACTCGCTAAGGTTTTTACCTTACCTTGATTTTCATAAAGACGTAGGCCAAGTTTTTGTAAATTACGACCTGATTGAGTTAAAAAAATTTCAACTTTGGGTGAAATTTTTGCGCCGTTAAAAAGTACTGAATTACGCAAAATCAGATAATAAGCAAACCATGGAGCAGACTGTTGAGGCAATCCAAGTAATTTCATCCGTTTCTTACCAATAAAAAATTGGGTAAGTTCTAAATGTTGTCGATAAGCAAGCTTCTGCTGCAAAGAGCGCAGATGCAGATATTTTCTCTCAAAAGGTTCTTTTGACAAGCTTGATCCTAACTCAACACTGCTGTGATCGGAGTGAGGATGAGCAAACTGCATCCAATAAAGTAATCGCCAGCCTTCAGTTTCAGATTGAATAAGCCATTTTTCATCAATACCCATTAACCATCCGACATAACGCCAAAAATGTAAAAAACTCTTGGCTTCTTGTTTGGTTGGCCAGATACCTAATGCTCTCATAGCAAGTAAAACTACACTGCTAAAAGCCAAATTAGTCATTGCTAAATCAAACTGATTAAGAGGAATTCCCCAAACGTCACTATTCCAACGATCAGACTTCTTTAATTGTCGGCGAACAAGAGCATGAATAAAACGAACATAAATCGTTGAAGTAAAACCTGAGCTTAAACGATCAAGTCCTTGAGGTTCAGTAATATCAACCCACCATTTTGTAGTTTCTGCTAAACGAGTACCTGCCTGTTTCTTTAGTGCGCCTGTTAAAATTAATGGTTGATTAAATCCAGGATATAAATATCCCGCCATTAATGATAAATCTCTAAGAATAAAACCATTATTTATTCCTAAACGATGAGTAAATTTAACAGCCGCATCAATTTGGCGCTGATCTAACCATTCAGGCTTTTGTTCAATGTAATTAAAGAAATTTTCTAACTCAGTAGGTATAGGCTCGAATAGGTCATTACGGCCTTGAAATAATATCTTTTCAAAAATCATGCGATGATCTTTGGGATTTTGCATAACCCAATCAATCACCTTATCCATTTCAACGTCCCCTTCACAAAGAGCACGTTGTAAAGATACATATTCTGTATAGTTCGGTTGTACAGGTTTTTCACAACAGATGTTTAAAAACTGAGTAAAGAAATTACTGTCTTGCATATCATTAAAAGAAGCAAGTCGAGTCGGGCTAATCATTTGCATATCATTACTTACTTATTGATCTGAATGATAAATAGGCTAATATGAATAATTATTCGCATTCAATTCGCATTTAACGAATAAAAAATGATGAGAAAAGTCCCACAGCAACAGCGTTCAAAAGTTATTGTTGACCATATCTTAGAGGCAACACAGCACTGTATTGCCCAATATGGATTGCTTCATACAACGACTCCTAAAATTGCAGAGAAATCTGGAGTGAGTGTAGGCTCGATTTACCAATACTTTGAGAATAAAGATCAAATCATAGAAGAACTATTACGCCGTAAAAGCGAACTATTAGGAGAACAACTCAAAGAATTAGTTATGCATCAAGGAAATATTCCTTTAGATCTGCTTATTCCCTTGGCGATAGAGCTAGGATTTAATGCATTAAAAGCCGATCACGGATTTTTTATAGAAGTACTGAAACATTGGCATGACTATAGTCATTCGCAAGCTGCTCAGATTTTAGAGAAGCATTTTTTTGAAGTGGGGCTATATACATTTAGTAGAAATCCTCATCAGTGGGACTTCGAACAAGTGAAACATAAATCCTTTGTAATTATTAATAGTACGCTTTTTACGATGATGCGTTACGTGAGTCAGAATAATTTTCTCATATCAGAACAACAACTTAAGCAAGAATTATCCATGATGATACTGGCTTATTTGGGTCAAAAATAAATATTTAAAATAATTATTAATATAAAACAATAACTTAACCAAATGCTTGATTTAAAAGTGAACGCTTAAGTCATAAGTTTTTAATTTTCGCTTGCAAAGGGATCTTAATGCTCTATAATGCACATCCATCGGCGGTGATGCAGATAGAAACTTGTTGAAAAACAGTTACTTGTGATTAAGTTGGTTGCTTTAAGTGATGAATTTGATGACAAGGTGGTTTAGAAAATAAGTTTTAAAAAATATCGAAATTACCTGTTGACTTTTAAGAGATTAAGAGTAATATAGCCGACCTAGCTTGCTGGTGACGAACCAGGAAGAAGATCATTAAGAGAATTGAAGAACAACTTGTGTGGATTTTTACTGATTGATTAATCGAAATAATTTTCATTGATTGATTGGTTTAAATTACTCGAAGTTTATTTGAGCGAAATTTAAGTCAGTAATTGATGAGCCAGAATTGGTACCTTGTCTTTAAATAAGGTACAAAATGATTTTAACTGAAGAGTTTGATCATGGCTCAGATTGAACGCTGGCGGCAGGCTTAACACATGCAAGTCGAGCGGAGAGAGGTAGCTTGCTACTGATCTTAGCGGCGGACGGGTGAGTAATGCTTAGGAATCTGCCTATTAGTGGGGGACAACATCTCGAAAGGGATGCTAATACCGCATACGTCCTACGGGAGAAAGCAGGGGATCTTCGGACCTTGCGCTAATAGATGAGCCTAAGTCGGATTAGCTAGTTGGTGGGGTAAAGGCCTACCAAGGCGACGATCTGTAGCGGGTCTGAGAGGATGATCCGCCACACTGGGACTGAGACACGGCCCAGACTCCTACGGGAGGCAGCAGTGGGGAATATTGGACAATGGGGGGAACCCTGATCCAGCCATGCCGCGTGTGTGAAGAAGGCCTTATGGTTGTAAAGCACTTTAAGCGAGGAGGAGGCTACTTTGGTTAATACCTAGAGATAGTGGACGTTACTCGCAGAATAAGCACCGGCTAACTCTGTGCCAGCAGCCGCGGTAATACAGAGGGTGCAAGCGTTAATCGGATTTACTGGGCGTAAAGCGCGCGTAGGCGGCTAATTAAGTCAAATGTGAAATCCCCGAGCTTAACTTGGGAATTGCATTCGATACTGGTTAGCTAGAGTGTGGGAGAGGATGGTAGAATTCCAGGTGTAGCGGTGAAATGCGTAGAGATCTGGAGGAATACCGATGGCGAAGGCAGCCATCTGGCCTAACACTGACGCTGAGGTGCGAAAGCATGGGGAGCAAACAGGATTAGATACCCTGGTAGTCCATGCCGTAAACGATGTCTACTAGCCGTTGGGGCCTTTGAGGCTTTAGTGGCGCAGCTAACGCGATAAGTAGACCGCCTGGGGAGTACGGTCGCAAGACTAAAACTCAAATGAATTGACGGGAGCCCGCACAAGCGGTGGAGCATGTGGTTTAATTCGATGCAACGCGAAGAACCTTACCTGGCCTTGACATAGTAAGAACTTTCCAGAGATGGATTGGTGCCTTCGGGAACTTACATACAGGTGCTGCATGGCTGTCGTCAGCTCGTGTCGTGAGATGTTGGGTTAAGTCCCGCAACGAGCGCAACCCTTTTCCTTATTTGCCAGCGAGTAATGTCGGGAACTTTAAGGATACTGCCAGTGACAAACTGGAGGAAGGCGGGGACGACGTCAAGTCATCATGGCCCTTACGGCCAGGGCTACACACGTGCTACAATGGTCGGTACAAAGGGTTGCTACACAGCGATGTGATGCTAATCTCAAAAAGCCGATCGTAGTCCGGATTGGAGTCTGCAACTCGACTCCATGAAGTCGGAATCGCTAGTAATCGCGGATCAGAATGCCGCGGTGAATACGTTCCCGGGCCTTGTACACACCGCCCGTCACACCATGGGAGTTTGTTGCACCAGAAGTAGCTAGCCTAACTGCAAAGAGGGCGGTTACCACGGTGTGGCCGATGACTGGGGTGAAGTCGTAACAAGGTAGCCGTAGGGGAACCTGCGGCTGGATCACCTCCTTAACGAAAGATTGACGATTGGTAAGAATCCACAACAAGTTGTTCTTCATAGATGTATCTGAGGGTCTGTAGCTCAGTTGGTTAGAGCACACGCTTGATAAGCGTGGGGTCACAAGTTCAAGTCTTGTCAGACCCACCATGACTTTGACTGGTTGAAGTTATAGATAAAAGATACATAACTGATGATGTAAGCTGGGGACTTAGCTTAGTTGGTAGAGCGCCTGCTTTGCACGCAGGAGGTCAGGAGTTCGACTCTCCTAGTCTCCACCAGAACTTAAGATAAGTTCGGATTACAGAAATTAGTAAATAGAGATTTCGGTCTTGGTTTATTAACTTCTGTGATTTAAGTATCACGGTATTAAGCATGACCTGACGAAGGCGTGTTTATTCATTAACAGATTGGCAAAATTGAGTCTGAAATAAATTGTTCACTCAAGAGTTTAGATTAAGCAATTAATCTGAATGAATTGAGAACTAGCAAATTAACTGAATCAAGCGTTTTGGTATATGAATTTAGATTGAAGCTGTACAGTGTTTAAGTACACAGACAACAGATAGTGGCGATGAAGAATCGCACGGACAACACTCACTTGTAGGTGTTGACGACTGTTTGGGGTTGTATAGTCAAGTAATTAAGTGCATGTGGTGGATGCCTTGGCAGTCAGAGGCGATGAAAGACGTGATAGCCTGCGAAAAGCTCCGGGGAGGCGGCAAATATCCTGTGATCCGGAGATTTCTGAATGGGGGAACCCACCTACTTTAAGGTAGGTATTGCAACATGAATACATAGTGTTGCAAGGCGAACGAGGGGAAGTGAAACATCTCAGTACCCTTAGGAAAAGAAATCAATTGAGATTCCCTCAGTAGCGGCGAGCGAACGGGGATCAGCCCATTAAGTTATGTGTGTTTTAGTGGAACGCTCTGGGAAGTGCGAACGTAGAGGGTGATATTCCCGTACACGAAAGGGCACACATAATGATGACGAGTAGGGCGAGGCACGTGAAACCTTGTCTGAATATGGGGGGACCATCCTCCAAGGCTAAATACTCCTGACTGACCGATAGTGAACCAGTACCGTGAGGGAAAGGCGAAAAGAACCCCTGTGAGGGGAGTGAAATAGATCCTGAAACCGCATGCATACAAGCAGTGGGAGCCGACTTGTTCGGTGACTGCGTACCTTTGTATAATGGGTCAGCGACTTATATTCAGTAGCGAGGTTAACCGTATAGGGGAGCCGTAGAGAAATCGAGTCTTAATAGGGCGTTTAGTTGCTGGGTATAGACCCGAAACCAGGCGATCTATCCATGAGCAGGTTGAAGGTTGGGTAACACTAACTGGAGGACCGAACCCACTGTCGTTGAAAAGCCAGGGGATGACTTGTGGATAGGGGTGAAAGGCTAATCAAGCCTGGTGATAGCTGGTTCTCCCCGAAAGCTATTTAGGTAGCGCCTCGGACGAATACCATAGGGGGTAGAGCACTGTTTCGGCTAGGGGGTCATCCCGACTTACCAAACCGATGCAAACTCCGAATACCTATGAGTACTATCCGGGAGACAGACTGCGGGTGCTAACGTCCGTAGTCAAGAGGAAAACAATCCAGACCGCCAGCTAAGGCCCCAAAATCATAGTTAAGTGGGAAACGATGTGGGAAGGCATAGACAGCTAGGAGGTTGGCTTAGAAGCAGCCACCCTTTAAAGAAAGCGTAATAGCTCACTAGTCGAGTCGGCCTGCGCGGAAGATGTAACGGGGCTAAAACTATGTGCCGAAGCTGCGGATTTGACATTAGTCAAGTGGTAGGGGAGCGTTCTGTAAGCCGATGAAGGTGTATTGAGAAGTATGCTGGAGGTATCAGAAGTGCGAATGCTGACGTGAGTAACGACAAAACGGGTGAAAAACCCGTTCGCCGAAAGACCAAGGGTTCCAGTCCAACGTTAATCGGGGCTGGGTGAGTCGACCCCTAAGGCGAGGCCGAAAGGCGTAGTCGATGGGAAATTGGTTAATATTCCAATACTTCTGTGTAATGCGATGAGAGGACGGAGAAGGTTAAGTCAGCCTGGCGTTGGTTGTCCAGGTGGAAGGATGTAGGTATGTATCTTAGGCAAATCCGGGGTACTCTATACTGAGATCCGATAGCAAGCTGTACTTGTACAGTAAAGTGGCTGATACCATGCTTCCAGGAAAAGTCTCTAAGCTTCAGTTACACAGGAATCGTACCCGAAACCGACACAGGTGGTCAGGTCGAGTAGACCAAGGCGCTTGAGAGAACTCTGCTGAAGGAACTAGGCAAAATGGTACCGTAACTTCGGGAGAAGGTACGCTGTTGTTGGTGATGGAACTTGCTTCCTGAGCTGATGACAGCCGCAGAAACCAGGCCGCTGCAACTGTTTATTAAAAACATAGCACTCTGCAAACACGAAAGTGGACGTATAGGGTGTGATGCCTGCCCGGTGCTGGAAGGTTAATTGATGGGGTTAGCGTAAGCGAAGCTCTTGATCGAAGCCCCAGTAAACGGCGGCCGTAACTATAACGGTCCTAAGGTAGCGAAATTCCTTGTCGGGTAAGTTCCGACCTGCACGAATGGCATAATGATGGCGGCGCTGTCTCCAGCAGAGGCTCAGTGAAATCGAAATCGCTGTGAAGATGCAGTGTACCCGCGGCTAGACGGAAAGACCCCGTGAACCTTTACTGCAGCTTGACACTGAACTTTGACCTTACTTGTGTAGGATAGGTGGGAGGCTTTGAAGTTGGAACGCTAGTTCCAATGGAGCCGTCCTTGAAATACCACCCTGGTAATGTTGAGGTTCTAACTCTGTCCCGTTATCCGGGACGAGGACCGTGTCTGGTGGGTAGTTTGACTGGGGCGGTCTCCTCCTAAAGAGTAACGGAGGAGTACGAAGGTGCGCTCAGCGTGGTCGGAAATCACGCGTAGAGTATAAAGGCAAAAGCGCGCTTAACTGCGAGACCCACAAGTCGAGCAGGTACGAAAGTAGGTCTTAGTGATCCGGTGGTTCTGTATGGAAGGGCCATCGCTCAACGGATAAAAGGTACTCTGGGGATAACAGGCTGATACCGCCCAAGAGTTCATATCGACGGCGGTGTTTGGCACCTCGATGTCGGCTCATCTCATCCTGGGGCTGAAGCAGGTCCCAAGGGTATGGCTGTTCGCCATTTAAAGAGGTACGCGAGCTGGGTTTAGAACGTCGTGAGACAGTTCGGTCCCTATCTACCGTGGGCGCTGGAAATTTGAGAGGATCTGCTCCTAGTACGAGAGGACCAGAGTGGACGAACCTCTGGTGTACCGGTTGTGACGCCAGTCGCATCGCCGGGTAGCTATGTTCGGAAGGGATAACCGCTGAAAGCATCTAAGCGGGAAGCCTACCTCAAGATAAGATTTCCCTAGGAATTTATTCCTCTAAAGAGCCGTTCGAGACTAGGACGTTGATAGGTTGGATGTGGAAGCATAGTGATATGTGAAGCTGACCAATACTAATTGCTCGTGAGGCTTGACTATACAACACCCAAGCAGTTGTATATAAAGCATCAATCGATTCATAAATCTACAAAGAAACTTGATTTAGTTATTCCACTAGATAAAATGAACAAGTCAGATTCAATCAGCCCAATCTGTAAAGATTTGGAAAACGCTTCGGCAAATAATAAGACCAAAGCAAGTATCCATAAACAGTTGTGCTGGCGACCATAGCAAGAGTGAACCACCTGATCCCTTCCCGAACTCAGAAGTGAAACCTCTTAGCGCTGATGGTAGTGTGGGGTTACCCATGTGAGAGTAAGTCATCGCCAGCTCATTATTCAAACACCCCGGTCTCGAAAGAAACCGGGGTGTTGCTTTATGCGCGGAAGAAATTTCTACGGTTGTCCTGTTTCAGAGATATAGTGTCGTAATTCAATTAAATTAGCTTTTAATAAAAAAAACATTTCAGAATATTCCAATATTTGCTTAATCTATAAATACTTAAACTTGAGTTTTCATCTATGCAGTTCAAAATTATCGCAGCCCAAGATCTAGATAAAAATCAACGTCATCAGATTGCTGAGTTATGTTTTTCTGCTTTTGATGAAGATCCATGGAGCCAATATGCTTTCATGCAAAAAGCGATTCATGTCGTTGGTATATTGGACAATCAAATTGTCTCACATGCCTTATGGACGGATAGAGCTTTTACCATAAATGGTAGTTCCGATGTAAAAACAGCTTATGTAGAGTATGTGACCACTGATTACACGATGAGAGGTAAGGGACTTGCATCACAATTACTAAAATATTTAGTTGAAGCATTAACTGATTTGGAATATGAACTTGCTGCATTACAACCAGAAGATGAAGCGTTTTATAAAAAATTAGGTTGGACTACTTGGTGGGGTGATTTGTACATCAAACAAGATACATCTACTTATCTAACCGATGACTATGAAATTATGCTATATCCTTTGAGTATCCATATGAAAGATCTACTCTCACACAGTTCAGAGGACGATAGTATTTGCGCAGAATGGCGAGAGGGTGAAGTTTGGTAGTTCTAATGATCTAATAAATTCATTTTTTATTCTGTCTAAAATAGATGTAGCTGTCATTTTTTCATATTACTTAACTTTTTCTACTTTCCTGTTTATTAGACAAGCCTATAATGATTCAGAATCATTCCAAATCTAATAAGGATATAACATGTCTACCGATCAGCAATTTCCAACTCCCAACAATTTAGGTATCGCGGTATATTCAAATAATGCCGAAGCCATTGGTAATACACCTTTAGTACGTATTAACCGATTGATTAAAACAGGTGCAACCGTATTAGCAAAAGTGGAAAGCCGTAACCCTGCATTTTCTGTGAAATGCCGCATCGGAGCGGCACTTATTGCAGATGCGGAAAAGCGTGGTGTATTAAAAGAAGGTATGCATATTGTTGAGCCAACTAGTGGTAATACTGGTATTGCATTGGCATTTGTAGCTGCGGCAAAAGGTTATCCAATTACTCTAACTATGCCTGCCAGTATGAGCCTTGAGCGTAGAAAAGTATTAAAAGCTTTAGGTGCTAATTTGGTATTAACTGAACCCGCAAAAGGAATGAAAGGTGCAGTTGATGAGGCTGTACGATTAGCAACTGAACAGCCAGATCTTTATTTCTTGCCACAACAATTTGAAAACCCAGCAAATCCACAAATTCATGTAGACACAACTGGTCCTGAAATTTGGCAAGCTACAGGTGGGCAAGTCGATATTTTAGTTGCGGGCGTCGGTACTGGCGGCACGATTACAGGTATTTCTCGTTATTTTGAACAGGTTCAAAATAAACCTTTGTATTCAGTAGCAGTTGAACCTGCTGAGTCTCCAATTATTACTCAAACCAAAAATGGTGAAAACATTACACCTGCACCGCATAAAATCCAGGGAATTGGTGCGAACTTTATTCCAAAGAATCTTGATTTGAACCTTGTAGATGAAGTCTTACCCGTGACTAGCGAAGAAGCAATTCAATGGGCGAGAAACTGTGCAACTCAAGAAGGTATTTTAGTGGGTATTTCAAGTGGAGCTGCATTAGCAGCCGCTGCAAAAATTGCAGAGCGTCCTGAAAATGCTGGTAAAACCATCGTTGTTATTCTGCCAGATAGTGGGGAACGTTATCTGTCTTCTGTGTTATTTGAAGGTTTATTTGACGAATAAAATTAACCGCATAAAAAAGCCCATCGATTGATGGGCTTTTGTTTAAGCTTATTTATAAAGCACTTTTTAAATTTTTTTGATGGTGCTTAATAGATCGAGCATATTTTTTCGCTTTGTGACGGGTCCAGAAGCTTCGCTCATATCCTGTAGGTCCAACATTATAATAGGCCGTGGCTTTAAACCAGCTATCTGCGGTTTGATAGTAATGATTTAAAATATAAGCACCACATTGGATATTTGTAGATTCATCATACAAATTACCAGCACAAGTTTGTTGCCAATAGCTTGGAATAATTTGAGTTAAACCAACAGCCCCAGTCGGAGAGCGGGCATTACTATTATAGTTCGACTCTTGTCTGATAACTGCCGCGAGTAAAAGGGGAGGAACATTATATTTGTCAGCACTTTGAATAATCAAAGGAGACAATCGATTCGCTGTACTCGGTGGAACGGAATAAGCTTTTTGTAAACCAGATGATAGCTTATTTGAACGCCAAGTAAATGAGCCACTATTAGGGCCTAAGCTTGTACATCCTGTCATTATGATCATCAAGAAAATTATGAAAAATTTGAGACTAAGGATGTGTAATTGTGATGGTTCAAAACGATTTTGGGTTAAAGATGAGGTAAGCAAAATACAAAACCAATAATGAAGTTTCAAATGAAATAATCGTATTTAGCCGTACTTATCGGATCAATGTTAGTTCTGTTGCTCAACACATCTAAAAAGTAAGAATTTTGTATAATTGAAATGAAAAAACCCCGACATCCTGTCGAGGCTCCTTCGTATTCAGCTTTATGTAGCTAACTCCTGTCAACTACCGCTTCCTGCGTTCTTATTCTTCTTCAATGAGACATCCTGTCTCTCTATGATTCATATATTATGAAATAATACTAAAGCTGAATATCCGCAAATCACCGCAATTTTTGTACGTTTTAACTTACAGATCAACTTACTTAAATACGATGTCTACTAGTTTCTGGGCGATAGGAGCACAAATCAATACACTTGGAAAAGCTAATATCCATGCAATAATCCAAGCCGATACCACAATGAAAGGAAATGATGATTTAGTCCCACTAATTTAAAAGTTGAAATACCTGAAACGATAAAAGACATCATTCCCGATAAAATTAAGAGGAATAAAAGTTTCTGTGCTTTCATGGGTTTATATTCCTTGATAAGCATTCAAGGTTAATGCAAAATTTTCTCCAAATTGTTGAGCAGTTTTAATATCTCCTTCATCAAACCTATCGGCATTACTGCCGTGTTCAGCCTGAGCCATTAGGCCTGACCATGAACCGAGACGGTTGGCTGCTTGAGCATAAGGAATACCTTGATGTTGTTCAGGCATAATCGGGTTGCCGACCCAGAGCATGCCGTGTTGCATACAAAAGGTAAAAAGTGAAATTAGTGTCGATTGTTTATCACCCGCGGGAAGAGAAGAAACGGTAAATCCAGCTGCTAATTTTCCTTTAAAATTCTGCTTTTTCCATAATGGCCCTGTTGCATCCATGAGTTGTTTTAATTTGGAAGATACGCCACCTAAATAAGTAGGAGATCCCCAAATTAAGCCATCATATTTGATAAGAGTCTCTGGGTTCTCGATAAGATCTTCGGCATTGAGTAAATCTACTTCAATATCTTGATGGCTTAAAATACCAGTTTGAATTTGCTGAGCGATAAATTGGGTATGTCCTTGGCGACTATAGTAAATAATGGCAACAGTTTTCATGGATAATTTCCTTTTTATTTAAATTTGAAATAGCTTTGCGGTGAGATATAAACCACAGCCAAAAAAGCTATGATTCAGTAAACTTTTTAGACAGTTCAGAAAAGGGTGCGGGGTTTTTGACGAAGCAAAACCACTACCCATGGCCGGTTGCATAATAAAAAAAGGAATAACAACGGTGACCACACCAAATATTAGTGCTGAGTAAAACTGAGGATGAATGAGCCAATCTGAGCCGACAATGACAAGAAAGCTCAATGCAAAGATAACCCCAACACTATAATGAGTAATCCAGCCCAATAAATATTCACCCTGAATTTGAGGGCTTTGAGCGATAGATTGATGGATGAGTTTTCCTTGAAATATCCAACCTACCCAGCGTCCGAGAAAGGAAAAATTTAAAGTCGGGATCTTAAATATTTTTAGTATTAACAGCCATATATCCATAATAACTGTTGCACCAACACCAAGACATAAAGCTTGAAAGAATAATGTGGAGGTATTCATTTTTACACCTTGCTTTTATACGTATGAAACGTGATAAATTTATTGTGCAAGTTCAAGTTCACTTGAAGTCAAGAGGGTGTTATGGATATTGGTGAAGTTTCTAAGAAGGCAAAAGTCACAACAGCTACGCTACGTTTTTATGAAGAGAAGGGGTTAATTAAGTCGATTGGGCGGCAAGGTTTACGTCGGCAGTATGGTAAGCAGGTACTTGATCAACTGGCACTTATTGCTTTAGGACGTGCTGCGGGATTTTCTTTAAATGAGATCGCTACTATGTTTGGACAAGATGGTCGGCCTGATCTTGACCGGCAAAAACTAAAAGATAAAGCTGAACAACTAGAGCAAATGGCAAAGCGATTACATTTTATTAGTCAAGGATTACAACATGCAGCTGTCTGTCCAGCCGAAAATCATATGGAATGCCCAACCTTTCAGAACTTTTTGAAAGCAGCAATTGCTGGAGAATATCAGCCAACAAAACTTTAATTCGTTATAGTGAAGACATTTAATTTATGTTTGTATTGAGCAGTGGGCTTGTCATATTTTCGCCATAAAGATTTCATCTTTTTGAAGCAAAAACTTCATATAAGCTTGATTAAATTTGCTTAATTTTTTACCAAATGTATAAAATCATGAGCAAAAAAACTTTAGTCGCATTATTATGCTGTGCCAGTTTAGGATTGACGGCATGTAATGATGATAACGATCAAGAACAAACTTCACCTGCAGAAAACGTTACCGAACCAACTTTAATTTCTTTTGCCAAATTGCCTGTAGAAACCTATGCTGCTGGCCCAGACTCTGGTGCATATGTAAAAGGTGCAAATGGAATTTATCCGCCATTTAAAGGCCAGCCTGTACAAGGTTTTTCGGCTGCATTAAAAAATGAAGATGGTAGCTATATGGCAATGGCCGATAATGGTTTTGGTACCCAAGATAATTCTTCTGACTTTTTGCTTCGTATTTATAAATTAAAACCTGATTTTAAAACTAAAGCCAAAGGTACAGGGCAAGTTACTGTACAAAGCTTTATTCAATTGCGTGATCCAAACAAGTTAATTCCTTTTAATATCGTGAATGGTAACACGCCTGAGCGTTTATTAACGGGTGCTGATTTTGACCCAGAGTCAATGCAACGGACTAGCGATGGTACTTACTGGATTGGGGATGAGTTTGGCCCTTATTTACTTCATTTTTCAGCGGATGGTGTGTTATTAGATGCCCCAATTCCTTTACCAAATCCGTTAAATCCGACTCAAGAATTACGTTCACCACAAAATCAGTTTAATAAAGTACAAATTAATTTTGTAGAGCCTTTGGTTCAGCAAAGTGGTGGTTTTGAAGGAATGGCAATTTCACCAGATGGACAGTATCTTTACCCGCTTATAGAAAAGCCAATTAAATCAATTCGGGAAACGGAAAGACAATTACTGATTTCTCAATTCGATATTAAGAAAAAAGCCTATACAGGAAAATATTATTGGTTCCAGCTAGATAGTAAGGCAACCAACATTGGAGATTTCCAACTCTTTAATGATAAAGAAGGCATTATTATTGAGCGTGATGCAACTCAGAATAATTTAGGCGGATATAAAAAATTAATCCGTATTAAATTGAATGAGTCAGGTCAGCTGGTAAGCCGTGAAGATTTAGTCGATTTAATTAAAATTGCTAACCCAAATATGTTGTATGGCACAGCTAGAGCAGGAGATATTGGGACGGGACAGGTTTTTGCTTTCCCGTTTGAAACTATTGAAGATGTGATTATTGAAAATGGCACAACGCTCACGGTACTAAATGACAATAATTTCCCTGGTTCGACAGGACGTAACGCAAAACTGGCTGACGATAACGAAATTATTCAGATCCGTTTGCCAAAAGCTTTGTTCTAATACCTATAAATAAATTGTGTTAAGACTACGGCGGATTTAATTCCGCCGTATTTATTCCGAGAATAAAATATTGGATAAACTTTAATCAAATTAATTTCTATATTATTGTTTTCGTATGTTTTATAAACAAGGAAAATGAATGGAATTCATGTTAAAATGATCGGCTTTCATCTTTAGATGTCTCTCCTTCATCTGCTAGCCGAGATTCGCAAGCCATGTCTACCGCTTATACCATGCAAACTGCGCCAAAAGCGCTGTTTGATTACGACAAATATTGGGCGTCGTGTTTTGAACCCGCACCTTTTTTGCCGATGTCACGAGAAGAAATGGACCAACTCGGCTGGGATGCGTGTGACTTTATTTTAGTCTGTGGTGATGCTTATATTGACCACCCATCATTTGTATCGGGTGTGATTGGGCGTGTACTTGAAGCACAAGGTTTCCGTGTCGGAATTATTGCGCAGCCAGACTGGACCAATGTTGAAAGCTTCCGAGTTTTAGGTAAGCCAACAATTGCTTGGGGTGTAACCGCAGGTAATATGGATTCGATGATTAACCGTTATACGGCAGATCGTAAAATCCGTTCGGATGATGCATATTCTCCAAACAATGAACCAAATAAACGTCCTGACCGCGCAGCAACAGTATATTGCCAACGTTGTCGTGAAGCATTCCCTGATGTACCAGTGTTATTAGGTGGTATTGAAGGTAGTTTACGCCGTATTGCACACTACGATTATTGGTCAGATAAAGTCCGTCGTTCGATTTTGATGGACTCAAAAGCTGATTTGCTCATGTATGGTAATGGTGAGCGTGCCATTATTGATGTGATGCATCGTTTGGCTAAAGGTGAAAAAATCCACGAGATTACAGATGTTCGTGGTACGGCATTTATTATTAATAAACATAACAAAGCATCAAAAGCAAAGTTTGTTGAAGTTGCGAGTAATGATGTAGATACGGTTGGGCGTGTTGACCCAATTATTAACCCATATGTCATGACAGAAGATATTGATGGCTGTGAGGTTGAAAAAGAAAAGGGTAACTCTTTAGCTCAGTATCAAAATTTCCAAAAAGAGATTGTTGCAAACCCGATTGTGCGTGAAGGTGACAAACTCGATGACGATACTCAAATCGTTCAATTAAAGCCAGCACCGTCAAAAGCAATTAAACACAAATTACCACCACGAGAGTTGGCAGTAATCCGTTTGCCTTCTTTTGAAGAAGTGGCAAATGATCAAGTGCTTTATGCACATGCAAACCGTATTTTGCACCTTGAAACTAATCCGGGTAATGCTCGTGCGTTGGTGCAACGCCATGGTGAGCGTGATGTGTGGATTAACCCACCTCCAATTCCTCTAACTACTGAGGAAATGGACTATGTATTTGATTTACCTTATGCACGTTTGCCGCATCCTACTTATGGTGATGCGCGTTTCCCTGCATTTGATATGATCAAATTCTCAGTCAACATTATGCGTGGCTGTTTTGGTGGTTGTACATTCTGTTCAATTACGGAACATGAAGGTCGTATTATTCAAAACCGTTCGGAAGATTCAATTTTACGTGAGATTGAAAAAATCCGTGATACCGCACCAAACTTCACAGGTATTATTTCTGACTTAGGTGGCCCAACGGCAAACATGTACCGTTTGCACTGTAAAGACCCAGAAATTGAGAAAAACTGTCGTAAACCTTCTTGTGTTTATCCGGGTGTTTGTCAAAACTTACATACCGATCATGCACCTTTAGTACAGCTTTATCGTAAAGCACGTGCGATTAAGGGCGTGAAGAAGATTCTGATTGGTTCAGGTTTACGTTATGACCTTGCTGTACTCAACCCTGAATATGTCAAAGAACTGGTACAACACCACGTTGGTGGTTATTTAAAAATTGCGCCTGAACATACTGAACAAGGCCCGTTATCTAAGATGATGAAACCGGGTATTGGTACGTATGATCGTTTCAAACAAATGTTTGATCGTTTCAGTAAAGAAGCAGGAAAAGAGCAATATCTAATTCCTTACTTTATTGCTGCGCATCCGGGTACTTCAGATTATGACATGATGCATCTTGCAATTTGGTTGAAAAAGAATGGTTTCCGTGCCGATCAGGTACAAACTTTCTATCCATCACCAATGGCAACTGCAACAACCATGTATTATTCGGGCAAAAACCCGCTTGCTAAAGTCGCTCGCTATACTGAAAAAGTTGATATTGTAAAAGGTGAAAAACGCCGTCGTTTGCATAAAGCATTCTTACGTTACCATGATCCAAATAACTGGCCATTACTTCGTGAAGCCTTAAAAGAAATGGGCCGTGCCGATTTAATTGGTAATTCGAAGCAGCATTTAATTCCGACTTATCAGCCAAAAGGGACTGAAGGGGAATATAAATCTGCCCGTAAGAAAAACTCGTCTACGGCAGGGGATTCGGTTAAACGAAATAACCAGCAAACAAGTAATCATTCAAATCAGAAGCGTCCACAAAAAGGTCAGGTACTAACGCAACATACGGGTTTGCCTCCTCGTGAAACAGGTGAGAAGAGACCATTTGGTGGGAAAAGTAAACCAAAGTCAAAAGCACGTGGATAATGATAAAAAAGGCTCTTAAATAGAGCCTTTTTTGTTTTTCATGAGGTTATTTAAATCGTATAGTGAGATTTTTTGCAGATTTAAAGTACAAAAAACGTAACGAATAATGATAAATATCCAAAATCTGACGAGCTGCACTTGATTGTTGTTGACTCTATGATTATAAATAATGTTGAGGGTGGCTAAATTTAAGCCAAGCTTGATAACTACAAGTGAAATTACTAAGTGAACCTTTTAAAAAACGGCTGTGTCGTTATCAATTAAAACAAAGCGTGATCTAGCAAAATCATTAAAAAAAACTTAAAGGATTAGACCCATGTACTATTTAATTACGATCTTACTACTCTTTTTGACTGTCATTATGGCGGCGAAAAGCCTCTCAAGAAAACACCAACAAGACAGTGCTTTAAAGCGCCGTGCTGTATTAAGTAGTCATGAGCAAATGACTCTTACTCGTTTACAAACAGTATTTCCTAAATTTACTGTATTAGCTCATGTCTCATTTGATGCATTATTAACAACTAAATATGCTCACACCCGTCGAAAATATCAAAATATGACGGCTGACTTTGTAGTACTTGATCAAAATTACCAAGTTTTTTTGGTGGTTATGCTTGAAGAAAATGGTTTACGTCGTGCACATCAGCAGTATGAACGCCGTTTATTACAACTTGCGGGTTACCGTGTACTGCGCTACAGCAGTGTGCCTGATTATAATGATTTAAGAAGAGATTTATTGACCCCTGAATCAGAGATGGCAACTTTACATGCCACACCGCAGTTAGAGCGAATCTCAAATGCTTTTGTGAAGTCTTAATAAGTAGACATTATAAAATTTTGATTTTAGGATTTATTAAAGACGATTTGAATAAAATACTTATATTAGAATTTTTTGAACTATAAAAAATGAGCAATATTACTGTAAATATTGCTCATTTTTTTATTGATTAAAACCAATAAGAACTATGGAAGTACCGCAACGACAGTCATTTCTACTAGTACGTCAGGTGCGTAAAGTTTAGACTCCACACAAGTACGAGCAGGTGGATTTTCTTTGCTAATCCATGCATCCCATACAGCATTCATGGCTGCATAGTCTGTTTCAATATCTTTTAGAAAAATCATGACTGAAAGAATATGACTTTTGTCTGTACCAGCTTCAGCGAGTAAGCGATCAATATTGTCTAAAGTTTGTTGAGTCTGTGCCGTAATGTCTACACTGGTGTCATCAGCGAGTTGGCCTGCTAAATGGACTAAATTACCTGAAATCGCAACTTCGCAGTAGCGTGAAGTCACGTGTAAACGTTTTACAGACATAACCTTTACCTTATTTAGAAACAATAGAAATGATTGTACTTGATACAATTCTAACGCAGTATAAATTTGGTTAAATTAGGCAGAAAAAGATTCTATTTCCATTAATTTACGCTGTTTAAAAATAAGAATAGAGTGATATTGTGGGCAAATAATAATATTACCTAGATTTAAAAATTGGATTTGGGTTTGTCGAAGCTGATTCAAGCAAGTTGCAATTGAACTTTGGTTTGGACACAATTTTTTGAGTTGGCTTAAAGCTGATTTGGTCTGTTGGTGCATAGTACAATCCTCATTTTACTATAAAAATTGAGCGAGGATTTGATCTCGCCCGATAGATTTAGATGCGCTGTTGTTCGGATTGATACCAATTAACATGGCGTGTGATGTACATGACACATGCAATTAGTATGAACGAAAGAATAGAGCCAAAAAGGAAGGTCTTGCCGCTGGATTGTAGTAGTAAATACATCATTCCATAAAGGATGCTTAGCAAAACACCAAATAGCAGAGCAGCTTTAAAACCCTGAACAACGAAGTATAAATACCAGGTAATCAAACCAATACAGGCAACTGCTGCAACGAGGTAGGCTAGGCCAAAAGCATAATATTCACTTATAGATAGAAGCAAAACAAAGAATACACCTTGTGCCATAGCTACCAGAGCGTACTGAACAGGATGAATTTTAAGATTTTTCAAAACCTCAAATAAGAAGAAGCAACCAAAGGTAATAATGATCACCATGATGCCATATTTGATAGCACGATCCGTTTGAGTATAAATATTTACAGGTTCTAAAAATTGCGTAGAAATACCTGAAATGTTGTTTGAAGTTGCATTTGAAACAGCATAAGCAGCTTCATCACTTATCGGATTGTTTTGAGTATTTAAAGCTTGATAAAAGCATTGACTGTTTTCACAAGTCGAAAGTCGATCTAGATTGCGTTTACCTAAAGCAATATTTTTCCAGTCAGCTTCAAAAAATTGTTTTTTATTCAGTTTCTTAAAAGGCAAACTTTGACCATCATATTTAACATCCCCCCAATTGCCTTTAGCTTGATAGGTCATCTCGTAACTGGTTGGAACAAAGGAAAATTCGCTTAAACCTTCTAAATCAAATTGCAGACTAAAACTAAAACCTTGTTGTAATTTGGGGATTAGTTCTGGATATTGCTTGCTTGTGATATGAAGAAGATCAAAGCCATGTTGACCTTGGCTTTGAGTAGAAAAGTCAAATTTATAATTGTTTCCATCAATATTAAATATTGGTTTAGCATTTAGACCGCGCGCATCTTGAATAGGAAAAATGATTTCAGCTTGATCCCAAAGATAGTTGCGTTGTGATTCAAGCATTGTGCCTTTAAATACACCTTTACCTAACATGTGATTTTGATAGCTAATTGCTTTATACATATTGCGTTTGTAGGTGCTATCAGAAACTTTAAATTGAGCTTTCCAGTCAGTGGTTTCCGCACCTATGGTGACAAATAATGTTTGTATACATGCGTAAGTTTTCTTTTGCTCATCGGTACATATGGTTTGAACTTGATAAGGTAGTTTTAAATATGGTGCGACCACTTGTTGTGGGCGAATTTGTTCTTTTGCAATGTCTTGAATTACTTGTTGTTGATAGCTTTGGCGTTCATCTACCAAATTTGAAATAAAAAAGAGGCCAATATAAAAAATTAAAATTAAGAATAAGATCGCTCCTATTTTAAGATTAATAGAGTTTCTACGCATGGTGGATTCCATTGTCATTCTGATATGACCATTATCTCGAATGGATATGCGTTCTAAATGAGTTATAGTTGAAGCTTATGTGAAGTTTTGATGAAGTAAAATTTTTACCAATACTCCTGATCTGTGCTGTTCTAAAAAATCCAGATAATTTTCAGGGATATTTTGAATCGTGATGTGACCTTGGTGCTGTTGAATAATTTGCTGCACAATACTTAGACCGATACCTGTACTTCGTTGCTGATTATGCGGGCGTGGCAATGAAAAATAGGTTTCGTAGATACGATTTAAAGCATATTCAGGAATGGCTTCACCTTCATTGAATAACAGAATTTCAAGACCATTCGTGATGCTATTTTTCCGAAGTTGGATGGCGATAAGGCCATACTCAGAACAAAAGTCTCTTGCATTATCTAAGAGATTATTGATGGCTTGTTTAAGCCAAAATGAATCAGCATAAATTGTGCAATCTTCAGGAAGATTCAGCTTTATTTGGATTTGTTTAATTTGAAAAGTACTGTGTTGTTGTATCAAACAATCTCGAATCAATTTTGATAAATCAATATTTTGAAACTCTAAAACATGCCGATTCTTCTCTAAACGTGTGAGCAGTAGCATACGTTCAATTAAAGATTGTAAGCGGTGACTTTGCTCAACAATATGTACAGCAAATTGTTGTTGATCTACTAAGGGCAGATCATCTTGTAATAGTTCTGCACTGGCTTGAATCGCCGTGAGTGGACTTTTCAACTCATGGGTTAAAGTGTTGACATAATTTTCGACATAAGCACGATCTTCAAGTTGCTCGCGCATTTCACTTAATGCCTGTGTTACTTGGTTGAGCTCTTTTGCAGAATAGAAAAAAGGAGCTTGATTGACAGGTGCTAGTGCTTGAGCATAACGACGCACTTTATCAATACTGTGTCTTAACCAATATGCCACAATGCTTGCGAGTAATAAACTCAGTGCAACGATCCATAATGCTTGATGAATCAGTTGACGTTCTGCACGTGCGATATACGGCTGCACAGATTGATTTGGTTTACCAATGCTGACTACACCTATTAATTGGTGTTTGTAGAGAATTGGCGCAGCAATATACATCACACTGCTGTTTCGGTCATAAGGAGTGGTTGAAGTAGAACGTGCACCGTACTTACCTTGTAGGGTTAAATAAACATCATTCCATTTTGAATAATCTTGCTCAACGGCTTGTCCTTCTGAGTCGTAGATTACTATGCCATGCTGATCTGTTATATAAAGCTGTTGATTAATTTCATCTTTTTTATGCTGCCAAATTGTGGCATTCAGTTGGCGAGATAATGCTGCTTGAATTTTTTGATCAAATTCGGGCGTACTAACTTGTTTTTGCGCTACATCTTCGGCAATCAGTTGGGCAATAATATTGGCATTTTCAGCAAGCGTATCTTCAACTACTTGACGGACATTTGGTTTGACCTGTTGATTCAACGTATAGGCAATAAAACTCAGACTCAGTACCACCACTAAGCTAAAGAAAAACCAAATACGGATGAAGATGGACATTAAGCTGTTCTACTTTTTCAAAGGAATAGACAGAGTGCTGAGTAATAAAAATATAGTCATCCCACAAATTGAACCAATAAAAAATGAAAAAAAGATGATGAAATAACTAAAAGCTATACCATAGAAATACGGATAGAACCTGCTAAAAATCCGTGCTGGGCAAAATAAAAAGATGACAGCAAAAGTTAAACTGATTGCCCAATGTAAATAAAAATTAGGATAATTGACAAAAGCACCTATATTGCTTGAAGCTAAAAAAAATCGATCAGCCTTAGGTGTTAAATATTCTTTAAGGCAAAAACTGAGGAAAATACTATAAAAGATTAAAAAGAAAATTAGAGTTTTCTTTTTGCCTTGTTGCCAAATAATCCATATATTTGCTGGATTTTGTATTATAGCTTTATCCATTGTTGACCCCAAATTCCTTTTTTAAACTATATCCAAATCCTCGATGAGTCCGAATGGGATCATCATTTTGGGTAATTTGTTTTAGTTTTTGCCTTAAACTTTTGATATGTGTATCGACTGTGCGTTCTAAGCTATGCTCAGGATGTTCCCAAATATGATCCATTAATTGTTGACGGCTAAAGACTTGTTCAGGATGCTGAATTAGTAAAAATAACAATCGATATTCATAACGTGTCAGTTGTAGTAATTTTCCATGGTATTGGATTTGCAGAGATTGTGGATTGCACGACCATATCGAGGAGGGAGTAATTATTTCCGCCTGAGAGACTGGATTTTGATTTGAATTACTTGCTATAGGCACTTCCATTCTACGCCAAATGGCTTTAATTCTAGCCACAATTTCCCGCGCACTAAAAGGTTTTGCACAATAATCATCTGCGCCAATTTCTAGACCGACAACCCGGTCAATTTCATCATCTCGTGCAGTAAGAAATAATAAAGGTGTTTGAGATTTTTGGCGTAGTTGTTTGCAGACTTCGAAACCATTGAGATCAGGTAAACCTACATCCAAAATAATAAAATCAAAAACTTGTTCTGAAAGATATTGTAATGCTTGAGTCCCCGTATTTGCCCAACTGACTCTCCAGCCTTCACGTTCAAGTGCATAACGTAGAGGAAGGACAATAGCCGCTTCATCTTCAATACATAGAATTTGTTTTGGACTCATCATGATTAACTAATTAATATATTCTAATTTTATTGAGTTAGTTTAACGGAAGATGCTGTAGAGAAAAGCCATTATATTAATTTTTATAATTTTTTATAAGACAGAGGGCACATTTGTGCCCTGTAATATTCGGATTTGGTCGTCACGCCAATCACAGGACGATATGCCTAAAGTAAAGGTTGCTTTGGCATGTTGCAAATACATGGGTAATGAATATGCGCTAATTAGATTACTGTAATTTTTGATCAAAAGGTAACTGTTTTTGTCTAAAACTTGTTCTTTTGAATAAAAAAACATCAATTATAATAATGAAAGTTGGAAGTCGTCAGCTTTGGTCTGTAACTGATAAACACCAATCCCAATAAGACGAAATTGAAAATTTTCGGGAATATGCATTTCATTTAAAAGTAAGAATAAAATTTGAATCAAATCTTGTTGAGAATGGATTGGAGTTTTAAAACTTTTACTGTGTTGTAAAGTCTGAAAATTTTTAAGTTTGAGTTTAATATTTACACCACGCGCATGGAGTTGTTTTTTCTCTAAACTTTGCCAGACTTTTTCGGCTAAGCCATGCCAATAAGGTTGGCACTGAGTTAGGGTTAAATCACTATCAAATGTAGTTTCTTTCGAAATTTGTTGGCGAGCACGTTCAGCTTGAACAGGGCGGTTATCAATACCTTGGGCGTATAAATAAAGCTGTTGCCCATATTTCCCAAAGTGATGAACTAAAACCGCTTCTTCAATTTTTTGCAAGTCGCCTAGTGTGTGCAATTCAAGCTGTTGGAGTTTTTCTTGGGTAACTTTGCCCACGCCAGGAATCTTTTTTAGCGGAAGGTCTTGAATAAAAGTAGCGACTTGAGATGGTTTGATTACACATAAACCATTCGGTTTATTCCAGTCAGAAGCGACTTTTGCCAAGAATTTATTGGGTGCTACACCAGCCGAGGCGGTCAGTCCTGTTAGTCTAAAAATATCTTCCCGAATATGCATAGCCACTTCGGTTGCACTCGCGATTTGCTTTAAATTCTCAGTGACATCTAAATATGCTTCATCAAGCGATAAAGGTTCAATGAGAAGAGTATATTGCTGAAAGATTGAATGGATTTGAGCCGAGACTGTACGATATTTTTCAAAATTAGGTTCGATAATAACAACTTGAGGGCATAGTTTTCTTGCTTGGCTCATAGACATGGCAGAGCGTAAACCGAACTCACGGGCAGGATAAGAAGCTGCCGCAATTACAGCGCGCGGATGATGAGAAGAGATAACGACAGGAAGATGCTTTAGATCAGGACGCTCTCGCAATTCGACCGATGCATAAAAGGCATCCATATCGATATGAATGATTTTGCGCATATTATTGTGCTTTCACGATGCCTTGTTGCTGTAAAAATTGATGCCACTCTTTGACTGAACCCTCATAAACATTTAAGTCTACTGGCTTTGTCATGCCTTCAATTTTACCTTGATTACTATGCTGCCAAAAGAGCCATTTTCTTTTGTCTTTCAGTTCAGGTTTTCCTTCATAATCTCTAACCCAAAGCGGGGTATTAGGGAAATTTCCTATTAACACAATATGATAAAAAGTTTTGGAGATATAAAAGATAGGTTGTTTGCCATAATGCTGTTTTAAGCGGTCATGCATAATGCCTATTTCTTTAAGTAATTGTTCTTTGGTGTGTGCATTAATACAGTTGCTGTCATATTCGAGATCGATAACAGGTGGAAGCGCATCGATTTTTTTTGGAACAGTTGCAATAAAATTTTCTGCCTGTGTTTTACCATCACGACATAGACGATAAAAATGATAAGCCCCAACATGAAATCCATGTTCGCGTGCTTTTAACCAGTTTTCTTGAAATTTTGGATCTTTATAATCACCGCCTTCAGTCGCTTTTAAATAGACGAACTGGAATTTTTGGGGTGATATTTTTTTCCAGTTAATCTCTTCTTGATGATGAGAAATATCAAAGCCTTGAACTGGATAATCTTGAGCAATTGCTTTTTGTTGATAGAACAGACCGAAGTAAGTGAGAACCCCCATGACACAAGCTAAAACAATACCGATTACGGTGTTGTAGCGTGGTGCAGAAAAGGTTTTTGCCAGCTTGGTCATGCAAAACTCAGTATCAAGATGAAGCTCACATGATAGCGTGATTTACGAGCGAGAAACCATGCTAAAAATGCAACTGCTTACACAGGTGTATTTTTTGGAATTTGCCAAAATATAAGCGCAGTAATGACGTTAATACAGCCTAAACAGACCAGAGTGACATGAAACGCTGTTGTCACATGGGCTGTACCATAGTAATTGGTAAATACATTAATGAGTGTACCTGCCAATGCAACACCGATACTCATAGAAAGCATCATAATCATTGATAGGAAACTATTTCCACTACTTGCATCTTGTTGAGGCAAGTCTTTTAAAGTCAGCGTATTCATTCCAACAAATTGTAATGAGTTTAATGTACCAAACAAGAAAAAGTGTAGGGTCCTAAACCAAGTAGGCGTGTCGACCGTCATAATCGCAAAAGACGCAATACATAGTCCCACTAAGGTTGTGTTAATTAATAGAAAGCGGCGATATCCCATTTTCTGAATAATAGGTCTAACAATTGGCTTAGAAAAAAGTGAACCTAGCACTAGTGGAATCATCATTAAACCCGCAATAAATGGTTCAAATCCAAAAGCCACTTGTAACATGAGTGGTATAACGAAAGGTAAAGCGTTACCACCAAAGCGAGCGAAGAAATTACCTAAAATCCCGATTGCGAAAATTTTATTTTTAAATAATCGGCTACGGAATAATGCATTTTGATGAGTATGGGAATGATAGGCATACCAAAGTGTTGCAATTACTCCGACTATTAATAGAGAAATACTGAACCATTTGGAATATTCAGGAGAGGCAAGATGTTCAATACCTAAAGACCAGCCAATCATTGCAATCACCAAGAGTACAAACCCCATAAGATCAAAGGTTTTAACTGTAGGTTCTTTTACATTTGGCATGACCTTTAATGTCATTAATATACCGAGTACACCCATAGGAATATTAATAAGAAAAATCCAGTGCCAAGTTGCCACTTCAACTAACCAGCCCCCTAATGTTGGACCTGCGAGAGGGCCAAGTAAACCTGCCAGACTCATGAGGCTCATAGCAGCTAGGAATTGAGTTCGGGGAATAATTTTTAAAAGTGATAAACGACCAACGGGGAGTAATAGTGCTCCTCCCACACCCTGAATGACACGGAAAAATACAAGTTCATTCAGATTTTGAGACAGCCCACACCCCAAAGACGCTAAAGTAAAAATAATAATTGCTGATAAAAATGTATTTCTGACGCCAAACCGATCGGCTAACCATCCACTTAAAGGAATGCAGGCAGCAACCGACAAAACATAAGCCACTACCACGCTATGCATATGTAATGGGTCTTCATTTAAATGGTGTGCCATTGCAGGAATAGCAGTATTTACAATTGTGGTATCTAATGCCTGCATAAAAAAGCCAATAGACACCAAAAGTACGAGTAAGCGATATTCGGGTTGCAAGGCTTGGTGAGTCGGCGTGGCATTCATAACATTTGAAAGTTAACGTTTTGGTCTAGTGTAAAACAAATTGAAAGTAAAAAAAGTAAGACAATGTTGAGTACCCCTTTACTAAATCTAATTGCTCTTGAAGGCAATGGTGAAAATAGTGAAAACAAAAAAAGCGGAAGAACCGCTTTTTTATTGAGAGAGGAGAGTTTACACAACAAATCTCTTTGGCATTTTTAAGTTTCGGATGACGTTGTAAATTTGATCGATTTCTTCACATACAATTAATTTTGCTCGGTGTTGAAGGGGCAGAAAACCTTCTTGAACCGCATGATCTAGCTGGGCAATTAATGGATTATAAAAACCATTTACGTTATATAAAATCATGGGTTTTTGGTGCTGATTGAGTTGGCCCCAAGTCGCAATTTCCAAAATTTCTTCGAATGTTCCTAAACCGCCAGGTAATGCAATGAATGCACTTGCACGCTCTGCCATCATGGCTTTACGCTCATGCATGGTTTCGACCACATGTAATTCAGTTAGTCCTGCATGTGCGACTTCATAATCAAGCATAAATTCAGGAATGACTCCTACAGCTTCTCCACCATGTGCAAGCACACTTTCTGCAACTTGGCCCATTAAACCAATGCTGGCACCGCCGTAGACTAAACCAAAACCTTGTTCAGCTATTCCGCTGGCTAATTCAATTGCCTTTTCTCGATAAATCGGCTTATTTCCTGCTCGTGAGCCACAATATAATGCAATAAGAGGTTGTGTTGTTTTTACAGATGTTATTGGTGAATCGTTTACTGCCATTGTTAATACGCTATTCATTGCTTTATTTTCACCTTATCACGTTCATATTTCTTGTCTACACTAAGCAAAAAATATGACAACTTTATAAGCAGTTTTATAGGAAAGACCCATGTTTTGTATGGGTTTGGTGAATACATATAATGATCAAATAAAAATGATGAATTTATGTTAAATCTTGCCTATACTGAAAATTCGTTTAACAACATATGAACAAATATGGGTAGTGGTTGTAGTCGCTCCGTTTTAATTTCTTGTCCTAAAAAAACTTTATTCCCCCTTTGTCTAGGCACGCCTGTTGCGTTGCCCAATAAAGATAAAATTCACCCAGCACAGGAGCAGGATCAATGATCTTTGAATGGATGTCTGATCCGTCTGCTTGGGTAGGCTTAGCTACATTAATTGTTCTTGAAATCGTACTAGGGATCGATAACCTCGTCTTTATTGCTATTTTGGCTGAAAAGTTACCGCCAGAACAACGTACTAAGGCACGTATAGTGGGTTTAATACTCGCTTTGGGAATGCGTCTTGTCCTCTTGGCTTCAATTGCTTGGGTTGTGACACTCACCCAACCGCTTTTCCATATTTTTGATCATCCATTCTCTGGTCGTGATTTGATTTTATTATTCGGTGGTGTGTTCTTGTTATTTAAAGGCACCATGGAATTGCATGAGCGAATGGAAGGTAAACAGCTTCATAAAGAAGATAATCCAGTCCATGCCGCGTTCTGGATGGTTATTGTCCAGATTGTTGTGCTTGATGCCGTATTCTCATTAGACAGCGTAATTACTGCGGTGGGTATGGTGAAAGAGCTGTCAATCATGATGGTTGCTGTTGTGATTGCTGTGGGTATCATGTTGTGGGCTTCGAGACCACTCATGGACTTTGTAAATAAGCACCCAACAGTCGTTATTCTGTGTCTTGGCTTCTTAATGATGATTGGTTTCTCTTTGGTGGTGGAAGGTTTTGGTTTCCATATTCCGAAGGGTTACTTATATGCTGCGATTGGTTTCTCGATTTTAGTCGAAATGATCAACCAAACCATGCGCCGCAATCAAGAAAAGCTAGTCACTACTACAGATTTACGTTATCGCACAGCATCTGCAGTTTTACGCATGTTAGGCAGTAAAAATAGCAGTTCTACTTCCGATGCCCAAACGGTTGATAACGAAGATGTATTGGCTACACAAGCTTTTGCCGATGAAGTTTTTGACGAAGAAAACGGTGTTTACCACAGTGTGCTTGTACAAGGTGTACTTGGGTTATCTGAACGTCCAGTAAAGTCGGTGATGACTCCACGACCTGAACTTGAATGGATTGATTTAGACGACGAACCAGAAGTTTTGAAAGAACGTTTAATGTCGATGACACATTCACGTTTAATTGTTGCTCGTGGTGAACTTGATAATATTGAAGGTATCGCGCTTACGCATAAAGTTTTAAATAACTTTATTGAAACGGGTGTTGTCGATTTCCAAAAGCATTTACGTGAACCAGTTATTGTGCATGAAAATGCTCAAGTGCTTATGGTGATGGAGCAATTACGTCAGGCTCCTTTGCAAATGGCCATTGTTCTAAATGAATATGGTTCAATTGAAGGTATTGCGACACCAATTGATATTTTAGAAGCTATTGCAGGTGAGTTCCCTGATGAAGACGAACTAGATGCGGCAGCTGAAAGCTTAGAAGATGGTTCTTTAATACTTGAAGGTTCAACCGACATTCGCCACGTATCTCTTTTACTTGGTCGTGACTTGGTAGATGAAAGTGAACAATATTCTACTTTATCGGGTTATTTGTTATTCCATTTAGGTCGTTTACCTGAAAATGGTGAAACTGTGGAAGCGGATGGTTATCGCTTTGAAGTTGTAACTATGGAAGGCCATAAAATCGAGAAAGTTCATATTGTTTCTATCGAACAAGATGAATCAAAAGATTAATTTTTAATACAATTAAAGAGTTATTTTGCCATACAGCCTTATAAGGTGATTTAGACTCGATTAAGTTTGATTAGGCAAACCTCCTTACTTTTCAAAGATGAAAAGTAACAAAAATCTTTGTTGGTCAGAGGGTACATCCCTGTAACCCCTGACCAACAGGCGACATCCATGTCGCCGTCCATCTAGCCAAAATTTGGTAAATCTTTTTTCTGAGAAACTTAATGACAGAACAAATTTGTCCATGTGGAAAGGGCAGTTATGCAGAATGTTGTGAGCCTTTACATTTAGGCACAGTAAAAGCCCTGACAGCGGAGCAACTTATGCGTTCCCGTTATAGTGCTTTTGCATTACAACAAATTGATTATATTGTTCAAACCACAGCATTAGGTCAACAATCTGCTCTTGATAAAGAGGCTATTGCAGATTGGAGTAAACAAAATCAATGGTTGGGTTTAGAAGTCATCCAAGCCAAAGAAAAGTTGGATAAGACTCATGCACAGGTGGAGTTCAAAGCCCATTATCATGATGGAAAAAGTGCTCAAATTCACCATGAAGTTTCACATTTTGTGTATCACCAGCAGCAATGGTTTTTCCTTGATCCAACGGTGGATATGCGAGTCACTATGAAACAGCCTTGTATCTGCGGTTCAGGAAAAAAATTTAAACAATGCTGTGCACAATTCCTATAAGTTTATCTTAAAATACGCCCACCGTTTGGCCTGAAGGAAAGGGCAATGTTACTCACCGTTATTTATATTATTGCGATTACTGCCGAAGCTATGACTGGAGCATTGTCTGCTGGGCGACGGAGTATGGACTGGTTCGGTGTTGTACTGATTGCCTGTGTAACAGCTTTGGGTGGTGGTTCTGTACGTGATGTACTACTTGGGCACTATCCTTTAACGTGGGTGAAGCATCCTGAATATTTAGTTTTAACGTGTTGCGCTGCCTTTGTTACCATCATTATTGCTAAATGGATGCGCCATTTACATAACATTTTCTTGGTACTTGATGCTTTAGGTTTGATTGGCTTTACCATTATTGGTTGTCAGATTGCCTTACAAATGGGGCATGGCTTTGTCGTTTCAGCCGTAGCAGGTGTTTTGACTGGGGTTTCGGGTGGTATTTTACGTGATATTTTATGTAACGATGTGCCATTTGTTTTCCGCCGTGAACTCTACGCGAGTATTTCTTTTGTGGCAGTGATCTGTTATTGGGTCTGTCAGGATATAGGATTAAGTCTAGAGTTAACTGTTATTTCGACCCTAATTTTCGGCTTTACCTTACGTTTGATTGCCATTTATTTTGGTTTGGAAATGCCTAAATTTATTTATAAAGATGATGATGCAGAGTCGGCTTCTTCTACCGACGAACATTAATCATTCAGAACTTGATGTGGGCATGATATAACAATTCTATATATGGTCTTGCTCACTTAATCTTTCCAGTAGAGTTAATCCTATGGATCTGGTTTCACGTATACAAAATCTCCCAATCGGCAAATTTCACTACACACTTTTATGGGTAGTAGGGCTGGGATGGATGTTTGATGCGATGGATACCGGCATTATTGCTTTTATTATGACAACCCTTGTTAAAGACTGGTCATTAACACCGGCTGAAAGCGGTTGGATTGTTAGTATCGGCTTTGTGGGCATGGCTATCGGAGCAGTTTGTTCTGGTGCCTTGGCAGATCGTTTTGGCCGTAAAACGGTATTTGCGATTACGATGGCGATCTATAGTATTGCTACAGCTTTATGTGCTTTTGCTCCTGATCTAAAGTGGCTATTAATTTTTCGGTTTATTGTTGGTCTTGGACTAGGTGGTCAGTTACCTGTAGCAGTCACACTGGTCAGTGAATATGTTCCTGCTCATGTTCGTGGCCGATTTATTGTTCTGCTTGAAAGTTTTTGGGGGCTAGGGTGGCTGGTTGCAGCGCTCATTTCTTATTTTATTATTCCTAAATTTGGCTGGCATATCGCCTTTCTTATGGGTGGCCTACCACTTCTTTATATTTTAGTGATTTGGAAAAAAGTCCCTGAGTCGATACCTTACCTGATTAACCGTGGTCGTATTGAGGAAGCACATGCACTGGTACAAAAACTAGAAGCCGAAGCATGTGTGCAAATTGTTCACCATATTGAAGTCGTGCCTGTGGCGATGCGACAAAAAGTTTCATTTAAACAGCTCTGGAGTGGTCAATTTGCTCGTAGAAGTTTAATGCTCTGGTTGATCTGGTTTGGAATTGTGTATTCCTATTATGGGATCTTTACTTGGTTACCAAGTTTATTGGTAAAACAAGGCTATGACGTTGTTAAGTCATTTGAATATGTATTGCTTATGATTTTGGCGCAACTACCTGGTTACTTAGCGGCTGCTTGGTTTGTTGAACGTTTAGGTCGAAAAATTACACTCGCGGCATTTATCGGTTTTTGTGCCTTATCTGCATATTTCTTTGGACAAGCCGACAGTGTAAATAGCATTATGTTTTGGGGTTGTCTCATGTCATTCTTTAATTTGGGTGCATGGGGAGTGTTATATACCTATACCCCAGAACAATATCCGGCCAATATTCGTGCCTTTGGTTCGGGTTGGGCATCGGCAATGGGGCGTATTGGTGGCATTGTCGCGCCAATCGTCGTGACTCATATGATGGTTGCTAAAAACGGGTTTAATCACGTTTTTATGATGTTTACTGTTGTTTTACTTGCTGTGGCATTGGTTATTTTGATATTAGGTGAAGAGACTCAAGGTAAAAGACTAGAGTCGATCGGGCTATAGTTTTGCCTAACTTTATAGCAAGTAACTAAAAATATAGAGAGATAAGACATAATTTGACGCTCAGGTGACAGAGTCCCTCTTGTGTCTGTAACATAGCCCACTTAGCATAATACACACTTAAAATAACGACTGATTTGGAAGATAAGCTGACTATGACCAGCCTTGCGCATCATGCGACAGAAAACCGCTCTGTAGCCGAATTTACTGAACAGGCTTACTTGAATTATGCCATGTACGTCATTATGGACCGTGCATTGCCGCATATCAGTGATGGCTTAAAGCCTGTACAGCGCCGTATTGTCTATGCCATGAGCGAACTAGGCTTAAAAAATAGTGGTAAGCCTAAAAAATCAGCGCGTACAGTGGGTGATGTACTTGGTAAATACCATCCACATGGTGACTCGGCTTGTTATGAAGCCATGGTATTAATGGCTCAGCCTTTTAGTTATCGTTATCCCTTAATCGAAGGTCAAGGTAACTGGGGAGCACCAGATGATCCTAAGTCATTTGCTGCAATGCGTTATACAGAAGCCAAACTTTCGGCTTACAGTGAGTTGTTATTAAATGAGTTAGGTCAGGGTACAACTGAATGGCAAGATAACTTTGATGGCTCATTAAAAGAACCCATTACGTTGCCAGCGCGTATTCCAAACATTCTACTCAATGGTACAACTGGTATTGCTGTTGGTATGGCAACCGATATTCCACCGCATAATTTACGTGAAGTGATTAAAGGAACGATTGCCTTAATTCGTAACCCACAAACTTCAGATGAGAAATTAGCTGAATATATTCCGGCTCCAGATTTACCAACCAAAGCTGAAATTATTACTCCGCCAGAAGAGTTGCTTAAAATCCAGACAACTGGTCGTGGTAGTTATCGCATGCGTGCGGTTTATACCGTTGAAAAGCATGAAATCGTGATTACTGAGTTACCGTATCAAGTATCTGGCTCTAAAGTGATTACTCAAATTGCCGATCAGATGCAGGCTAAAAAGCTACCATTGGTGGTGGACATACGTGATGAATCTGATCATGAAAACCCAACACGACTCGTGATTGTGCTGCGTTCTAACCGTATTGATGCGGAAGCAGTGATGAGTCATTTATTTGCGACAACCGATTTAGAGTCAAGCTATCGTGTCAATTTGAACATGATTGGTGAAGATGGTCGTCCTCAAGTTAAATCGATTCGCCGTATCTTGCTTGAATGGATCGAAATCCGTAAAAAAACGGTAACTCGCCGTTTGCAATATCATTTAAATCGTATTGAAAAGCGCCTGCATATTTTGGCGGGTTTGTTAATTGCTTATCTTGATATTGATACTGTTATTCGTATTATTCGTGAAGAAGATCAGCCTAAGCCAGTATTGATGGAACATTTCAATATTGATGAAATACAAGCAGAAGCGATTTTAGAGCTGAAATTACGCCATTTGGCAAAGCTTGAAGAGATGGAAATCCGTCACGAACAAGATGAGCTCGCAGCAAAAGCTGCCATTATTCGTGAACAATTGGAAAATCCTGAGTCTTTGAAAAATCTGATTATTGGCGAACTAAAAGAAGACGCGAAAAAGTTTGGTGACGAACGCCGTTCTCCAATTGTTGCACGTGCTGAAGCTGTTCAAATTAAAGAACAAGATTTAATGCCAGCTGAAGCGGTAACAGTCGTTTTATCAGAAGCGGGTTGGGTTCGTGCAGCAAAAGGCGCAGATGTTGATGCTGAAAACCTAAATTACCGTGCAGGGGATCAATATTTAAGCCATACAGTAGGTAAAACCAATCAACGAGTTTACTTCCTTGATGAAACAGGGCGTAGCTATGCTTTACCAATTAGTAGTTTACCTTCAGCCAGAGGCTTAGGTGATCCATTAAGTTCGAAACTATCTCCAGCAAGTGGGGTAGCGTTTATTCAGGCTTATTTAGATGATGATGAATCTGAACTAATTGCTGCAAGTTCAGCGGGTTATGGTTTTAAAACTCAAGTTAAACAGTTAGATACAAATGCCAAAGCTGGTAAGACATTCTTAACAGTGCCTGATAAGGCAAAAGCTTTACCGCTTATCTCTGCACAAAACATGACACATTTGGCTGTGCTCAGCTCTGTAGGGCGTTTGTTAATTTTAGATTTGGCAGAATTACCAAATTTAAATAAAGGTAAAGGTAATAAGTTGATACAACTTGAAGCTAAAGAGCAGATTTTATCCATGACAACCTTGAACCTAGATGAAATAATTCAGGTGGTTGCAGGTCAACAACATCTGAAATTAAAAGGTGATGATCTACAAAAATACATGGGTAAACGTGCTTCGAAAGGTCAGCTCTTACCACGTGGATATCAAAAAGCAAATAAACTGTTGATTCAGAGATAAAGCTAGCGTCTGGCAACATAAATACGCTATATATGGCAACAAGTTCAAGCAATGAACTGAACTTGTTGGTATTGAATAATGATTAAAAGGGCAGCAATTTGGAGTACGTAATTTGTACTCCATGCAAAAAATTTGACAGGGACAAATTGTCAAAACTTCTGTCTCATAATCTTGTTCGAAAGTGTCATGAATGTGCCAATAAGTTTTAAATATGTTCTGGCACCAAGAAGCTAAAGAATAGCTGGGGCATTGAATAACAGTTATTACTAAGGATTACGAATCGGAGATAATGGCATTATGGAAAAGATTTGGTTTGCAGAATACCAAAAGACAGGGATACCAGAAACAGTAGCATTGCCTGCAGAAAATACCTCAATTGTTGATATTTTTGAGCGTAATTTCCAGAAATTTGGTTCTCGTGATGCCTTTATCTTTATGGATAAAGCCATGTCATTTAACGAGTTGGAGCTTGCAAGCCGTAAATTCGCGACCTATTTGCAAAATTTGGGGTTAGCAAAAGGAACTCGCGTGGCAGTGATGATGCCAAACGTATTGCAGTATCCTGTAGTGGCTTTGGCGGTTTTCCGTGCTGGTTTAATTTTAGTGAATGTTAACCCGCTATATACTGCACGTGAGCTTGAGCATCAGTTAAATGACTCAGGTGCGGAAGTTCTTGTCATTATCGAGAACTTTGCAAGCGTTTATCAAAGTATTTTAGGTAAAACTCCAGTCAAGCATGTTGTGGTTGCTTCTGTTGGAGACATGTTAGGTACACTTAAGGGTACTTTAGTCAATTTTGTTTTGCGTAAAGTGCGCAAACAAATTCCAGCTTGGAACATTCCGGGCCATGTTAAATTTAATAGCGCATTAAATAAAGAAAATCCAAGCAATTACAAACGTCCGAATTTAACTTTAAGCGATACAGCCGTGCTTCAATATACGGGTGGTACAACGGGTGTTTCAAAAGGTGCTGAGCTGACTCACCGTAATTTGGTTGCTAACCTTTTACAGTGTGATGGTATTTTCCAAAGTAAATTTGGTGCAAATGATGGGGCGAAAGGTGACCGTATTGTTTGTGCATTACCGCTTTATCATATTTTTGCATTCATGGTTTGTGCGATGTATGGTATGTACAAAGGACAGGCAAATATCTTAATTCCAAACCCTCGTGATTTACCTGCTGTAATTAATGAATTGCGCAAATATCAACCATCATTTTTCCCAGCAGTAAATACATTATTTAATGCTTTAGTCAATAATGAAGAGTTTAAGCAACTCGACCATAGCAATTTAAAAATGGCAATGGGCGGTGGTATGGCAGTTTTACCTTCTACAGCAGAAGCTTGGAAGAAAATTACGGGTACAACCATTATCGAAGGTTATGGTTTATCAGAAACTTCGCCAGTAGCAACTGCGAATCCACCGACATCGACTGAATTTAGCGGTACGATTGGTATTCCATTACCATTAACCGATGTTGCAATTTTGGATGATGATGGAAAAGAAGTACCTTTAGGTGAACAAGGTGAAATCTCAATCCGTGGTCCTCAGGTCATGAAAGGATATTGGAACCGTCCGGATGAGACCGCTAAAGTGATGACAGCTGATGGTTTCTTCCGTACTGGTGATATCGGTATTATGGACAGCCGCGGATATACAAAAATTGTAGACCGTAAAAAAGATATGATTTTGGTTTCTGGCTTTAACGTTTATCCGAGTGAAATTGAAGAAGTTATTGCTAAACATCCAAAAGTATTGGAAGTTGCCGCAATTGGTGTTCCAGATGAAAAATCAGGTGAAGTGCCAAAACTCTTTATTGTGAAAAAAGATCCAAGTTTAACAACTGAAGAAATTTTGAACTTTGCTAAAGAAAACTTAACAGGCTACAAACGCCCTCGTTATGTTGAGTTTATGGATGAATTACCAAAATCAAATGTAGGTAAAATTTTACGTAAAGATTTACGTAAGCCTGCATAATTCTTGAATAATAAAAAAGCGCCATAGGGCGCTTTTTTATGATTAACGGTTTTTCATAAACCATCGGTCTACATAAGGGCGGCCGATTCCAACCATACCTACAAAAACAAGCATAGTGCCAAGTTGTAAACGTAGGTGAGTTAAATCAAGCTGACCATAACTCAGGTAATTATCTGCGAGGCAATATAAGCTAATTACAATCAGCCAATGCCATAAAGGAAGTCTTTTAATACCTACAGCAATAAAGGCAATCGTTAAAATCACAAAGGTACCCAATGTCGATTGCCAATTTAAATTTGCACAAATTACACTCAGTAAAAAAGCGACGATGGGTAATACAATTTTAAATATGAGGTCTACCTGAAGCTGATTCTTCTTTTGCTTTTCCAAGACATCAAACAATTCTTTTTGATCAGGTTGTTGCATACATAGCCCTATAAATCAGTGATGACATGCGATTGCATAAAATTTCAGGTAAAAACGATCAGTTATGATAGCATGATCAACAGTATTTTCAGTGATGGATGGCACTATGCACGGCATCAGCAGCATTATCTATATTATTTTAGTGGCATGTTTGCTGCCATACGCATTTACCGTAATTGCAAAATTTAAAGGCGGTTTTCAACCCGTTGATAATCAGAACCCAAGAGATTTTCTTGCTAATACAAAGGGTATCGCTGCTCGGGCAAATGCAGTACAACAAAACAGTTTTGAAAGTTTACCTTTATTTTTAACAGCTATTTTGATGGCTGAATATATGGTGGTGCCTGAATACTTTATTTTGAGATTGGGTTGGGCATATATTATTTTACGTGTCATTTATGGCATCTGTTATTTATGTAATTGGGCAACTTTACGTTCGATTGTCTGGTTTTTATCATTGTTATGTCCAATATTTTTGTTGATCGTGACAATTAAGCTGACTTGAGTGTCATTCTGTCACCATTCATATCAACTTTCGCGTGTGCGCATTGTATAATCGGCATCATTTTGATGATATCCACGTTATAATCGAGTGGATTTTACATCTGACTTCATAACGAAAGAGTATTGATATGAGTTACAGCAATATCCCAGCAGGTAAAGATGCACCAAATGACATCTATGTCATCATTGAAATTCCTGCAAATGCAGCGCCAATTAAATATGAAATTGACAAAGATTCTGATGCATTGTTTGTAGACCGTTTCATGGGTACAGCAATGTTCTATCCAGCAAACTATGGTTATGTACCAAATACTTTGTCTGAAGATGGTGATCCATTAGACGTACTTGTTGTAACTCCACATCCTGTTGCTGCTGGTTCTGTAATTCGTTGCCGCCCAGTTGGTAAATTAAACATGGAAGATGACGGTGGTATCGATGCGAAATTAATCGCAGTTCCACACGAGAAATTATCTCCACTTTACAAAGACGTGAAGGAATATACAGATCTTCCTCCATTGTTAATTAGTCAAGTTGAGCATTTCTTCAGCCACTACAAAGATTTAGAACCTGGCAAATGGGTAAAAATCAGCGGTTGGGAAGGTGCTGACGTTGCTAAAGCTGAAGTATTGAAAGCTATCGAAGCTGCTAAATAAACTCTGATTTTATGAGCCTAGAGTGTCTCCATTGATATTCTAGGCTCAATAAAAAACCTACCTGTGTTACCAGAGGTAGGTTTTTTTATGCTTGATAGATCTATGAATTAGAATAATTTCACAGGAATATCAAGGAAGATACGCCATTCGTTTGTATCACCGATATAGTTACCATTTTGGTAGGCATCGCTCGCACGGTAGTACGAGTTACGAATACGAAGACTTGCATCTTTAGCAAAACCACTTTGAACTGTGTATTTTACTTGGTTAAAGAATTCGTGCTCTTGAGCATCATCAGTTACATTTTTAACTTTGATATCCCAACCGTATACAAATGCAGTTGTCCAATTCAAACCAGGTAATACACCTAATTTACCAAAATCAAGGCTGTATTGAATTTGTGCAGATTTCTCATGGTTACCAATGAAATCAGACATATAAGAGTTTGGTAAATAAATACTTTGGAAACCATCAGCATTTTGGCCATAGTCATAACCAACATTACCAGTGTTCTGTTGGTAAGCAACCATTACATTATGTGGGCCAGTATTATACGATGTAGAAATTGCCCAAATATTGTTTTTACGGTTAGACTTATCATCAGTAGTTTCTGAATATGTGATAGCATTTTCATCAAACTTAGTGTGATAACCACTGAAATCATAAGTTAATGAACTGTCATTTGTTAAAGGCTGTTTAAAGTTCACATTAGCATAATGACGTTCAAGTTTATTTTTGCTGTCTAAACCATAATAAGATGCATTCAAGTTATCATTGAACTTATATTTACCACCCCAAACAATCGCGCGATCAAGACCATTGCCGTTTACATCAGCATCGGTATTAATTCGATCAGACATTTGGTCTTTAGTAAATTTACCAGCAACTAATTCAAGATTCTTGATTTCATGGCTTGTTAATAAAGTACCTGTAAAATATTCAGGAACCATACGACCAGTATTGCTTGCTAAAACTGGCAAATCGAGTACTTGAGTACCATAACGTACAGTCGTATTTGAGAAACGAGCTTTTACGTTAGCACCACCACGAGCCCAATGATCATAAGCATCACCAATGCCCTTTGTTGGTACACCTTTATCATTGAGGGCAGTTTCGCGTGGAATCATTTGGTTGCCGGCATTTTTATTTTCACCGATTTTAAATGAACCATCACCAACAACGCCTACACCGAAACCAACAATACCTTGGGTAAAGCCAGAATCAAGATTTACAATTGCCGATTGAGCAAATGAACTTGTATCTTTAACCTGTTTTACTTCACCAGTAAGGTTGTCAACATAGTTGGTTTTATCACGACTGATATAACCTGTACGGAAGAGAATAGAACCGTTCGCATCTTCAACAAATCCTTTTGCCTCACTTTGCTCGCTTGCCTGAGCTGAGGAAATTATTGCCGCAGAAATGAGAACTGCTAATGTAAGTTTTTGTGCATTTAGCATATTTAAAGAACCTCATAAAAACGATAAATCCTGTGCCTTGTTATAATTCAGGGCCTAGGATTTCCATCAATTGTATAAGTAATCTATAAAAAAGATATATTTTTGTTGATTTTATTTTATATATGCTATGCAGAAATTGATTAATGTGGTACTGGATGTTTAGTAAATTTACTCATAGTGTTTTATACTTAATGTATTGTTTAAAATAAAAAAAGTAATTTATTTTTTAGTTGATTTTTACCATTTATTTTATATTCAAACTTTAAAAAATAGTTGATTCTTGTGTTCGTTTTTTGCTCTTTTTTGCTGGATATGTTTACTTTTTAACCTTTCTTTAAGTTGGTTTTTTCGACGATTCATTTTAAATATCCTTTAAATTGTTACAATATAACTTTATTTTTAAAGCGCAATGTATAAAAGCGGATTGTTATAAAAAGCCAATACAATTTAATTAAGCTGATCAAAATGAGTGCAAAATTTTGCGTAAATTCTGTGCAGTACTCTTTTTGTTTATATTATCGCTTAAAAAAGACCCAAAATAGTTCACCACTTTTAACTCAGGAATAAATAAAGAAATGAAGTAAGTAAAAATGCTCACTCACAGAACATTACTAGGATCGCCTCCAATAATTTACATACTTTTTATATCTGGTCTTTAAATCTAAATAGAAAATTTACGCACATCAAATGAATACTTCCAACCTCGGTAATAATTCCGATAAAGGGGTTTTTCTATGTTGAACATTTTTAGCTTTGTAATAATTTTGTTTTATTATATTGTTTTTTATAAATATATTTCTATGAGCGTTAGGCGATATTTTCATTTTAAAAAGAAATTGATTTCAAAACTCATGCAACGTAGCGATACGAAATATGGACTTGGCACAGCAATTGCTAAAGCTTAAGTAACAAAATTTGTTTAATTCAATTAAATCGTGCGTTCATTGTGGGGGAGATCAAAATGATGAAATTTGCACTTAAAGCAGTAGCATTCGGCGTACTCACGGCAGGTTCAACCATGGTTATGGCTGAAAATGCTCCATCATCTTTTTACGGCATCACGACAACGGGCAGTGTAGCAGCGACCACAGACTATCGCTTCCGTGGTGTTACCCAATCCTCAAATAACCCAGCCATTCAAGGCGGTTTCACTTTTTCTCATAAATCAGGGGCTTATTTATCGCTTTGGGGCTCAAGTGTTGATTTTGGTGTAACAGGTAACTCAACTGAAACAGATGTGGCTTTGGGTTATACCAATACTTTAAAGTTATCCGATAAGCTTGCACCTACTTATGATGTCGGTGTAATTCATTATGGTTACATTGGTTCGGGTCATAGTTTTGACCGTAATGGTGTGGGTTATGATGGTAAAAACGGATTAGATTTTAATGAAGTTTACGGTAAATTAACGTTTGCTGATTCTTTACTTAAAGGTGATGCACTCAGTGTAGGCGTCAACTATTCAAATGACTATTGGGCAAACTCTAAACAGTTCTGGTATTTTAACGTTGGTTATTCTGCACCAATTGCAAACACTGGATTTACTGGACTTGCATCAGTTGGCTATAACAAATTTAAAAATAAAGAAGCTTTAGCTGTAGTGGCTGGTGGTCCTGGAACAGACGACAGCTATATCGATTACAAAGTTGGTATCAACCGTAATATTTTAGGTGTTTTGGCTGAGTTAGACGTAGTGGGTACAGATGTCAGTACTTCTGGTATGACTGATGCTCAGAAAAAACTTTACGACGCTGGCTTAGTATTTAGTTTAACTAAAACTTTCTAAGTTTATGCTGTAAAAAAGCGGGTTATTTACCCGCTTTTTTTATTAGTTTTCTATTTCAGAAAGTAATCGTTTTAACTGGTTAAGCTCAACATCCGTGGCCTTCGATAAAGGTTTTCGTGGTGAGCCTGCAGAGACACCTTTTAGTTCTAAGCCTGCTTTAATTGTTTTTGGTAATCCACCATTTACGATAAATCGGAGTAACGGAAGTTGTTGGTAAAATGACATCTGGGCCTGACTTAAATCACCATTTTTGACATGCTGAATAAGTTGTTTAGGTTGCTGACCTAACAAGTTTGGTGCTGCTGTACACCAACCGTTTGCTCCTGCACAGAAGGCTTCTAAAGCTAGAGGGTTGCAGCCGTTATAAAATGGAAGTTCACCTTTTGAGAGTTCCTGAATTTTATGCATGCGCTGAATATCACCGCTACTTTCTTTCACCATCGTAATATTTGCAATGTTATTAAACATACGCACAATTAACTCTGGAGACATATCAACACCACTGGTTGCTGGGTTGTTATAAATCATAATTGGTAGTGTGGTCGCTTGAGCAATTGCTTGATAATATTCAAAAATCTCTTGATCAGTTAGCTTCCAATAAGATATAGGAATGACCATAAGTGCATCTGCACCATAGCTTTGTGCGACTTGCGCTTTTTTGATGGCTTGATCAGTGGTCAGTTCTGAAATTCCAATAATGACGGGCAAGCGTTTATTAATGCTTTCAATTGACGTTTTCGCGACTAAACACCACTCATCCCATTCAAGATAAGCGCTTTCACCTGTACTGCCTAGAGGTGCAATCGCATCGCAGCCATTTTCAATAAGCAAATCCAGCATCTGTTTTAAAACAGGAAGGTTAATGGTGTTGTCATCAGAAAATGGCGTAACAGGGTAGCCAATAATGCCGTGTAGTTTCATGGTCGAAATCTCTTTTTAAATACAGTCAGAATGTTTTTTCAAAGCTTTACGTGCGTAGTAAGCAAAGTTGACTTTGTTGCGTTTATCTGTAGATACCCAGTCATGAGCTTCTGTTGCTAAATCGTGGGGGATTGGCTGAATTTGCCCGGCAGACATGGCTAGTAGTTGCAGTTGAGCTGCGCGTTCAATTAAAAGAGCCAAGTTGCAGGCTTCTTCAATGGTTTTTCCTGTAACGAGTTGACCGTGGTGAGACAACAAAACAGCGCGGTTTTTACCAAGAGCAGAGGAAATCAAAATGCCTTCTTCATTGCCCACAGGAACACCCGGCCAATGGCCTACAAATGAGCAATCTTCGTAAAGTGCACAGACATCCATTTGAGAAATCATGAGCGGAATTTGAAGCATGGAAAGAGCCGCTACATGCGTAGGATGTGTATGGATAATGCAGTTCACCTCTGGGTGTTCTTTATAAATCCACGTGTGAAAACGGTTAGCTGGGTTTGCCATTCCTTCTTGATTGATTGGTTCTAAATCTTGGTTCACTTCAAGTAAGTTTGAAGCAGTAATTTCATCAAAACCTAATCCAAAACGTTGGGTAATAAAGGTTTCTTTATTTTCACTACGGCAGGTAATTTGACCTGCCAAACCAGCATCATGACCATGGTCAAATAAAATACGACAAGTGAGTGCAAGCTTTTGGCGATCAGTTAAATCTGAGTCGCTTATCCACTTTTGCATATCTTGCTGTGCGTGTTGCATCAGCTCTTGTTTGTTTACAGAAGCCGTCTTCATCTCTTCTCCAGTCCGGTTGACCAAATTAAGTAGGTGAAGACAGAATAGAAAACAACTGGATGAATCAATACATCCAGTTTTCATAAGTTATATGGTCCAGATGGGGCGAATATGCTAAGACCTTGGCAAGTACATTTTCGTATCGATGAAAGAGAAGAAAAAACGGTTTTCCTAAAACTGACTAACTTGATTAGTCAGGAAATTTTAAGTGGTCGTTTAGGGCAGGGGACTATGTTGCCGGGGTCTCGTAGCTTATCAAAAGAACTAGGAATTAATCGGAAAACCGTGCAGGCAGTTTATGAAGAACTAGAAGCACAAGGATGGTTGGTGACTCGTCCCCGAAAAGGCACATTTGTGGCAGATATTTTGCCTGAAAGTTCAATTGAGATAGAGCCAGCCTTTGAGCAAATAGAACAAGAGAAATCTCTAATTCAAAGCACTGCTGTCTATCCACATAACGATGGTGTGCCAGATCCACGACTTATTCCCTACGAACTATTTTCACGCGCCTATCGCCATGCATTGATTAAAATTACGCAAAACCAGTACATGGGCTATGGCGACCCGCGGGGAATGATCGAGCTAAGACAAGCCTTACAACAAATGCTCTCGATGGAACGCTTTATGAATGTTGCCGCAGATGAGATTTGTATTGTACGTGGTAGCCAGATGGGAATTTTTCTTGCCTCTCGGGCATTACCTAATCGGCAGGGTGTTATTGTCGTTGAAGAGCTTTACTACCCATCTGCTGTTAAAGCATTCCAATCAAATGGTTTTCAGGTCGTTTCTGTCAAACTAGATGAACAGGGTATTATTATTGAAGATCTAGAACGAATTTTAAAAGAACACTCGGCTGCTGCCATTTATACAACTCCGCATCATCAATATCCTACCACTGTCACGATGCCAATGAATCGCCGTCTTCAACTCTTAGAGCTTTCAAAAAAATGGGGCTTTTATATTATTGAAGATGACTATGACCATGAATTCCATTATGACAGTCGGCCTATGCCACCCTTAGCGAGTTTGCCTCATTCTGAATTAGTTATTCATGTGGGTTCATTGTCTAAAGTTTTTGCACCGGGTATTCGTTTGGGTTACATCGTGGCATCTTCACCAATCATTCAATCCATTACTGAAGATATTTTATTGATTGATCGGCAAGGCAATAACATTACGGAACTTGCTTTAGCAGATTTAATGCAGCGAGGGGAGATCAAACGGCACATTCGCAAAATGAAAAAAATATATCAGCTACGCCGTGACCATGCCTTAGCTGAATTTCACCGAATTTTTGCAGAGAGTGTTCATATACAACGACCCGCGGGGGGAATGGCATTATGGGCGAAATTCCAGAAACCATTTACTCAAGATCAGCTTATAAAGATAAAAGAACTTAACATTGATTCAGAGCATAAGTTTAAACAAATAGGGTCTTCTAATTGTTGTATTCGCTTGGGTTTTGCCGCTTTATCAGAGAAAGAAATTACTTCTCTAATCGAGACATTGGATAAGGTTCTTAATGAAACAGCGGACTCATAATCCGTTGCTCTCCAGTTCAAATCTGGGTAGACCAACGGATTATGAAAGACAAATCAAGATATTACGAATTTGCTCAGGATTATCAGAAGATATGCCTCCTATCACCATCACCCTACCACATCGGGTTGGGTTAAAAAGCGTTCATTGTTGAAGGAGGTATTTCCGCTATTTATCGATTATCAGGATTAGCTTTTGTATAATCCTTAATCTTCTGTACATTGAAAGCATTAATCGGTATAGCGCTGTTCATAATATCGTTAGAATAACGTGTAGTTGCATCAGTTGATTTATCGTTAATAACTTCTGATTAGCCTTCCTGCTCATCAGGATATTCTCTATGCCAAGATCGTTCTGCATCGGGTAAATACGCATCAATACGGTCTTGGTCTTCATCGACCTGATTGTATGGGGAATGACGATAACGAATCATCATGTAATACGCCTCTCTGGCGCCACGCTGATCAAGCATAAAACCATCAGTATTTGCATAAAACCAAGCCGCAGGACCTGATCCAAAATCCTCAGAAAATGGATCTATAGAAGCATCTGCACCATGTTGGAGAAGGAGTTCAACGATTTGAGGTGAATGTATCAAAACAGCGTTTACCAGCGTAGGTGTACCATCTCCTGCAAAAACATCGGGGTGGGCACCAGCATTTATTAATTGTCTTAATACACCTAGAATTTGATTCAGTGATATTTCATGGCTAGGCTTGCTGTTTCCATAACATTCTTTATATTCTTCAATAGATTCAAATGAATCTAGAGGTGAATGGCCATTGCGCCAATTATCTATGAGTCTATTCATTGGAGTATCGCCATTATCATCAATAATGTTGGGATTAGCACCATTAGCTAAAGCCAGTGTGATCCCTTCAATATCACAAGAATAAGCCGCTTTTAATAACTTCTGATCAACTTCTGTTGGCTTTGCACGTGCATTTTGCCAATTTAAAATAACCAACTCAGGATTAGATAACTCCGTAAAATCATCTTTTATGTCTTTAAACTCAAAACGAATAGGGTGTGTAGATAATTCTGGCTGCCCATTTTGTATGATATCTCGTTCAAGAGTATCCAGTACCTGATCAGTTACGCTATCTACATCATGAATAACAACAAAACGTATATGCTGAGGGTCAATGGTATGATTATAGCTTTTGTTAATATTCATCTGGGATTTAGATGATCCCCACTTTGTACAGGGTTCGCTGAACCAACTTTCAGTAAAAGAGGATGTCTCCTCATTCGATAGTTCCCAAATAGATGTCCATAAGTAAGAACCACTTAAGCTGTGTTGTTCTGAGTGAAAAACTATTCGACGCTCACCTATGCGATCCCCATCTTCAAAGTGATGCTGGTCATAAAGTGGGAAACGTAATTTGGTCAATTCAAGTGCCTGCTTATAAATAGTTCTGGCAAACCAACACTTCGCAGTAATCACCTCAAGATGAACATGCAGATTCACACCATTAATCTTTGCTTTGAACTCTCGATTTTTCCATCCTAATTCACGCGGTACATATTGGATTGGGATATAATGTCCAACATGTTCAGGCTCAAAGAAAATATTCCCCCATACCTTTTGAGCCTTTTGGATAAGGCGTAGACGCTCAGGAGAATGCTCCCGAGACCAGATATAAGGTTTCTTATTTGTTTTCATAGTGTCCCCTGTGCCTTTTTATATAGGCAGTAATAAATTCTTTGGTTAACAACTTATATAAATATTAAGAAATAGCGGACTCATCATCCGCTGTTTCATTTTAAGAAAGTTCACTCTAATTGGTCTTTATACTTTTGAATTTCTGAGACAAAGCTAAGCAGGAACGGTGTGATTTGTGACTTATATTCTTCAGTATGTAGCATTTCAAAAATTTGTTCGGGAGATTTACTGAGAAGAGAGAAGCGTAAAAATAAATCTTCAAAAAAGTTGCTACTCACTGTCGACAGTACTCTTCTTAAAGAAACTAGCATATCGTCGCCACGACTAGATGCATGAACTAGAACAATCGGCTTGTCTATGATTTCGGTACGGGAAACCATCCAATCAATTGCATTTTTAAGACCGCCCGGAATACAACGAATATATTCAGGACTTGAAATAATAATTCCATCTGCATCAGAAACAGATTTGATGAAATCTTCCACTACAGTAGGCGTTTTTTCTCCTTCATTATCTGGAGAAAAGATAGGCAGATTATTAATTTGATCAAAAACTGTAAACTCAATACTGGACGGTGCTATATCCCTCATTGCTTTTAATAGCGCCGTATTGGTAGATACTTTTCTTGCACTACCCGAGATAGCCAAAATTTTCATAGCGTCCTCTTTTTTGCCTTTTTATATAGGCTTTAACAAATTCTCTAATGAACAACTTATATACATATTAAAAAAGCGGATACACGATCCGCTGTTTTATCATTAAGAATGATTACCTCGATAAGAGAGTGCTTCTGTAAGATGAGGACTTTGAATCATCTCACTTTGTGCTAAATCAGCAATAGTTCGCGCGACTCGTAAAACACGATGATAAGCACGAGCCGATAAATTTAAACGTTGCTGTGCCATTTCAATCATTCGCTGTGATGTTTCATCTAGAACAGCGAATTGTTCTAATTGTTTCGGTGAAAGCGCCTGATTCAAACAATCTTGTCTTTGCATTTGTTGTTCATAAGCATAAATCACACGTTGTCGCACAGTTGTAGAATCTTCAGCAGGCGTTGGGTCTTGCAGTTCCTGAGCTTTTAAAGGTGGCACATCAATATGTAAATCGATGCGGTCAAGTAACGGGCCCGATATACGGTTCTGATAACGTTTAATACTCTCGGGTGAGCACTGACAACGACTGTCTTGATTAAATGCATAACCACATGGGCAGGGGTTCATGGCTGCAATCAGTTGGAAGTTGGCAGGATAGGTAATTTGCCGTGCTGCCCGTGAAATAATAATTTCTTTTGACTCGAGCGGCTGACGTAAAACCTCTAATACTTTGCGATCAAACTCGGGCAATTCATCTAAGAATAGAACACCTAAATGAGATAAGGTAATTTCACCCGGTTTAGGATGTGAGCCGCCCCCAACTAGTGCAATTGCGGATGCAGTATGATGTGGTGCACGAAAAGGACGCTGTCCAAAAGTATGTGGCGTATTTGAAATAGAATAAATACTAGCAACTTCAAGCGTTTCTTGAGTAGATAGTGGCGGTAAAATTGAAGGAAGGCGTGAGGCGAGTAAAGTCTTACCTGTACCCGGTGGTCCCTTAAAGAGCAAGGAGTGCCCTCCAGCGGCTGCAATTTCCAGTGCACGACGCGGGCGTAGCTGACCTTTTACATCTGCAAGGTCAAATTTATACGGCATGTCATTTGAGCGGGAAGATGATTGCACCTGAGATAGCTTAGTATTTCCTAAAAAGTGTTCACAAACTTCTTTTAAATGACTCACCGGATAACACTCAAGATTTGGTAAATGACTAATATCCTGACTATTATCTTGGGGTAAAACAATTTTATGCTGGGCTTGCTGGCATGCCATTGCCAAAGTTAAAGCGCCTGAAACTGGTCTTACATGACCATCTAGTGCTAACTCTCCAATAAATTCAAAGTCTTCAGTGCAGTTCTCTGGAAGCTGACCTGAGGCAATTAATATCCCTAATGCAATCGGTAAATCTAAACGTGAACCATCTTTGGGCAAATCTGCGGGAGCAAGATTAATGGTCAGTCGTTTAGTCGGAAACTGAAATCCACTATTAATAATGGCTGAGCGAACCCTGTCCTTACTCTCCCTCACTGCTGCTTCAGCAAGCCCTACAATCGTTAGAGAGGGTAAGCCTTGACTCACGTGCACCTCTACTTCAATGAGAGGTGCATGCAAGCCTAAAAGTCCCCGAGTATAAATTTTAGAAAAAGACATCTTATTGTTCCATTATGGTGCTTCATTTTTAATCGTTGTAAAGTATAAGTGCGCTACGTTGGTGCTTATTTTTTATTCTTTAAAGTTTCTTCTAACAAACTTACTTGTTTTTGTAGCTCTTCTAAACGTTGATTGGCTAAATGAAGGGCGGTTTTCTGTCTTTCGATTTCTTGTTTCGACACGAGGTCTAATTTCTCGACAGTTTCATTTAATAATGCACGTAAATTTTTTTCTAAATCTTTTTTAGGCTCGTCAATTTGTTCCAAAATGGCCTGTAATAGAGTTTCTAACATGGGATATCCAAACTGTTGTATTCACTTTACTTGTCAGTTTAACACTGCTTGAAGCTCGGATATAGGCTTCTTGGCTTTCCGATATTGCATAACAATAAATTGAAATAAAAACAGGACTGCAAATTCATTTTATTTTTAGTAGCTCATCTACATCTTGATAACTAAATAGGTTATAAAGAAAGCTCATGCAAAAGATTCATCTCCTCCAACCTTTGAAATATTGGCATGAAAATTGAACATAAAACCTTACTGGTGAAAAGAAGCCGAAGGAAACAAACATGAAGCTTGTAACTGCAATTGTAAAACCGTTTAAATTGGATGATGTGCGAGAAGCACTCTCTGACATTGGTGTACAAGGGATTACCGTAACTGAAGTTAAAGGTTTTGGTCGTCAAAAAGGGCATACAGAACTTTACCGCGGCGCGGAGTATGTGGTTGATTTCTTACCTAAAGTAAAAATCGAAATTGCGATTAGCGATGAAATGGTCGACGCAGTAATTGAGTCAATTACTCGTGTGGCAAGTACTGGGAAAATCGGCGACGGTAAGATTTTTGTGACTAATCTGGAACAAGTCATCCGTATCCGTACGGGTGAAACAGGACCAGATGCTGTCTAAATTGGCACAAAGCTTGCTGAGCAATAAATAGCTCGCAAATGAGGTTGGGGGACACGAATGAAAAAAATGCTTATGGCGCTGAGTCTAACAGGCGCACTTTTGGGTGGTACTGCCGCTTGGGCAGAAGAGACTGTAACAACACCTACATCTGAGGTTACATCAACATCAACATCTGCAGCTCCTGCAACAACTGCAGCAGCACCAGCCGCCGCAGCAACTCCGGCAGCTCCAGCACCTACACCAAAACTCGATACAGGCGATACATCTTGGATTTTAGTTTCAACAGCTTTGGTTCTGTTGATGACGATTCCTGGCTTGGCATTGTTCTACGGCGGTATGGTCCGTAAGAAAAACGTCTTAAGTACCATGATGTTCAGCCTTTCTGCTGCAATTTTGGTAAGTTTAATTTGGGTGATTGCTGGTTATTCACTCGCGTTCTCTGGCACAGGTGCATACTTTGGTGACTTGTCTAAAGCGATGCTCAACGGCGTAGGCTTTAATGCACTAAGTGGAACAATTCCTGAAAGCTTGTTTGTTATTTTCCAAATGACTTTTGCCATCATTACTGTCGCAATTTTGAGTGGTTCGATTGCTGACCGTATGAAATATTCAGCTTTCATGGCCTTTATTACTATTTGGGTACTCGTAGTTTATGCGCCAATTACTCACTGGGTGTGGGCAACAGATGGTTGGTTATTTAAAGCAGGTGCGTTAGATTTTGCTGGTGGTACAGTTGTACATATCAACTCTGGTGTTGCAGGTTTAGTCGCAGCTTACATGCTTGGTAAACGTATTGGCCTTGGCCGTGAATCTATGGCACCGCATAACCTAACTTTAACTGTAATCGGTGCAAGCTTACTTTGGGTGGGTTGGTTCGGCTTCAACGGTGGTAGTGCGTTAGGCGCTGGTGCTCGTGCAAGTATGGCAATTTTAGTAACTCAAGTTGCTGCCGCTGCTGCTGCGTTCTCTTGGTTAGTTGTAGAACGTATGATTCGTGGTAAAGCTTCTGTATTAGGTGGTGCATCTGGTGCTGTGGCTGGTTTGGTTGTGATTACACCAGCAGCAGGTTTCGTCGGTGTAGGCGGAGCTCTAGTGATGGGCTTAATCGGTGGTGTTGTTTGCTTCTGGGGTATTACAGCACTTAAACGTTTACTCAAAGCAGATGATGCATTGGATGCCTTTGGTTTACATGCAGTAGGTGGTATTGTCGGCGCGATTTTAACTGGCGTGTTCTACAGTGATGAAATCATCAAAGCGGCTAGTGTGACTTTAGCTCCAACATTTGCTGGTCAATTGTGGGTACAAGTTGAAGGTGTACTTGCAACTATGGTTTATAGCGGTGTTGTAACCTTCATTATTCTTAAAGTGATTGATGTGGTGATTGGTCTGCGTGTTAATGCCGATGATGAACGTATGGGTCTGGATTTAAGCCAACATGGCGAACGTATTGAATAATACATAATATATCTGCTGTATTAAAAACAGTCTTGAGCTGTGATCAAAGCGATGCTTTGATCTGGCTCAAGGCTGTTTTTTTGTCTCATAGAATGCTGGTTCAGTAAGCGTAGAAATTTTGCTACACTAGGTCAAAGTAATTGACCCTATTAAGTCCGCTATGCATTGTCCATTTTGCAACGCCGCAGATAGTAAAGTCATCGATTCTCGGCTAGCCGCAGAAGGTTGTCAGATTCGTCGACGTCGTGAGTGTGTAGTTTGCGGTGAACGTTTTACCACTTTTGAAAGCTATGAAGTGGTGATGCCCCGTGTGATCAAATCGAATGGAAAAAATGAACCGTTCGATGAAGCTAAGCTACGCCGTTCGCTTATGCATGCTTTACAAAAGCGTCCAGTGACACAAGAGCAGATCGAAACGGTTCTAAGCGATATTCAATTGCAGATTCGCCGTTTAGGTGAGCGTGATGTTAAGTCTAGAACAATTGGTGAAATTGTCATGCAATCTTTATTTGCACTTGACCACGTTGCCTATGTTCGTTTTGCTTCGGTTTATCAGGACTTTCAGGATGTTGAAGCATTTCGTCGTCAAATTGAGCAAATGCAACAACGTGAGCAATAATCATTTGAGATGTATATGTCTGAGTTGAAACAAGATCAGTACTGGATGCAGCAAGCGATTGAACTTGCTAAACGAGGACTTTATTCGACAAAACCAAATCCAAATGTTGGGTGCGTGATTGTCAAAGATAATCAGGTCATTGGTGAAGGCTTTCACCCAAAAGCTGGTCAACCCCATGCTGAAGTTTTTGCATTACGTGAAGCTGGTGAGCAAGCACAAGGTGCAACCGCTTATGTAACACTTGAACCATGTGCTCATTATGGACGAACACCTCCGTGTGCTGAGGCACTCGTGAAGGCGCAGGTTAAAAAAGTGGTTGTGGCATGTCCCGATCCAAACCCACTTGTTGCAGGTAAAGGTGTTCAAATTTTAAAAAATGCTGGTATTGAAGTAGAAATCGGTATTTGTGAAGATTCAGCAGCCAAACTTAATCAAGGCTTTTTAAAAGCGATGTCTACAGGCATGCCATATGTACGTTTAAAAGTTGCCTCTAGCTTGGATGGGCGGACTGCAATGGCATCTGGTGAGTCAAAGTGGATTACGGGTTCTGCTGCTCGTCAAGATGTGCAGCATTGGCGTGCGATTTCAGGTGCTGTGATTACAGGTATTGATACTGTGATTGCTGATGACTGTCAGCTTAATGTACGCTCACTCAATAATATTGATATCGAGACAGTTGCTCAACCAAAACGGGTAATTCTAGATCGGAGAGGGCGCTTACCGCTCACCGCTAAAATTTTAGAAAATCCTCAAACTGTCATGGTGATGGGGCCATATCGTCAGGAATTCGCTGACTTAGGCGTGATACAATTAGAAATTCAGCCTTTAAAAACACTACTACAGACCTTATCTAAGCAATACCAAATTTATGATGTGTTGGTTGAAGCTGGCGCAACTTTATCTACCGCCTTTTTACAAGAAGGTTTGGTAGATGAAATGATTAGTTATGTTGCCCCGACGTTATTGGGGCAAAGTGCCAGAGCCATGTTCAATGCAGAATTTGAATATATGGCACAGCAACTTCGTTTTAAACTTCTTGATGTAGTACAACTTGATCAAGATATACGCTTAAGGTTAATCCCTACGCAAGAGAAAGTATGAATTCAGAGCCTTCGGTTTACCACAAACGTCGCCATGCAGCCCGCACGACCGACGAATATCTTTTTCATCAGCTTGTACCTTACTTGGGCAACAAGCGCCGATTGCTCCACTTGATTTTAGAAGCCCTAGAAATTACAGGGACGCTGAACAGCAAGAAAAAGAATCCTCCGATTTTTGCCGACTTTTTTGCGGGTAGTGGTGTGGTATCTCGTTTGGCACGTCAAAATGGTTACCGTGTCATTGCGAATGACTGGGAACCTTATAGCCATGCCCTAAATCATGCGATTTTAGCCTGTGTCGATGCGCCTGCTTTTAAAGAGCTTGGCGGATATCAAAAAGCCATCGATTATTTAAATAGATTGCCTGAGGTTAAGGGTTGGGTTACACATAACCTTTGTCCTCGTAACGATGATGTATACGATCCAACCCGTGACCGTTTGTTCTTTAAACGCCGTAATGGTATGCGTATCGATGCGATTCGCCAGCAAATTGCAACATGGCAGGCACAAGGCGCAATTAATGATGTAGAAATGAGTGCTTTACTTGCACCATTGCTCTATTCAGCTAGCTTTGTGAGCAATACAAGTGGCGTATTTAAAAGCTTTCACCAAGGGTGGGGCGGACGTACACAAACGGCTTTAGAGCGTATTGAATCATTACTTTGGTTAACACCGAGCCGTTTCTGTGAGATTGGTGATCGTAAACGTCCAGCCGCTGAAATGTGGTGTGTAGATTCACAACATTTAGCAAATCAGATGAGTGGTTTTGAAGTAGATGTTGCTTATCTTGACCCACCATATAACCAGCATGCTTACAGTAGTAATTATCACGTTTTAAATGCATTAACTTTATGGGATCAGGTTGATTTACCTTCACCAGATACCAAAGGTTATAAGAGCGGTATTGATCGTGCATGGCGTAAAGAGCGTCCAAGTCCATATAACTCTTCTAAACATGCAAAAGATGCGTATGAAAAATTACTTTCAACTATCAATGCACGTTATATTCTGACCAGTTATTCGACTGATGGTAACATTGAGCCAAAGGATTTACTTATGGCCAATCTGGAGCGCGGAAAAGTCACTTTACTGACTCAAGATGTTCCACGTTATCGCGTAAGTAAACAACGTCAGTCAGAGCGCGCACGTGTGCTTGAGTTTATTGTGATTACAGATACACATGCCAAACCAGGACCGCCATTACGTCAATTGTTAGGCCAGCTTTACCACTTTGCCGAGCTAGGTGGTGTAGATACTTCAGGTAATAGTACGCAACTTGCACTTTGGTAAGCGCTGCAACTTAAGCAGTGTGAAAGATTTGGAGATTGAGCCATGTTTACAGGCATTATTGAAAGTTTAGGTAAAGTAGAAAGCCTGCAAAGTGTAGGTGGCGATGTGCGTTTACGTATTCAAACCGATTTGGATATGTCGGATGTACATTTGGGTGACTCAATTGCAACCAATGGAATCTGTCTCACCGTCATTGAGTGGGGTGATAACTGGTATGCGGCTGATGTGTCTCGCGAAAGTTTAAACCGTACCACTTTGGGTAACTGGAAAGTTGGTCAGCGTGTCAATGTTGAAAAAGCGATGCTACCAACAACTCGTTTTGGTGGTCATATTGTAAGTGGTCACGTTGATGGTGTAGGTGAAATTACCGTAGTCCGTGAAGATGCTCGTTCCGTCTATTATGAAGTGACAGCACCTGTAGAACTTGCTAAATATTTAGCAGAGAAAGGCTCTGTAACTGTAGATGGTATTAGTTTAACCATTAACCATTTGCGCGGTAATATTTTAAGTTTGAACTTAATTCCCCATACAGCAGAACGTACTAATATTGGGACATGGCAAGTAGGTAGCAAAGTTAACCTTGAAGTCGATGTATTAGCACGTTATATCGAGCGTTTATTACTGGGTGATAAAGCTGCTGAACAGAAGACCGAGTCAAATATTAGTATGGCTTTCTTAGCTGAAAATGGTTTTTTAAAATAAAATTTTAAATCGCCAAAATAAAAAAACCGGACGCTTGTTCCGGTTTTTTTATTTTAAAAATTAATGCTTGGTGAGAGTAACTGAATGTGTACCGACCCATGGTTTATTGTGCTGGGTGCGTGTAATTGAAAACTCACCTTTTTCTGACGCTCGTGTAAGCAAGATTGAAAGTGAATTAAAGTCGTTGTGACTCATATAAAGTTCTTGTGCTGAAAATGTCCATTGCTCACCCTGATTAAGCTGCTCAAGTTGCGTTGAAATCTGATGTGGAATGTCCATTTTTACCCTCATTAATTTTCATAAGTAACCATGCGTTATTCTAATAATTATTTGAACTAAAAGAATATTATGCATGAACATTTTGTGACAATTAAATGTCATTTTGATGACAAAGAGGGTTTTACAAACTTTACTTTTCTATTTTTTCATCAGAAAACTTAGAATTCTTTAAAATGTATTCAATTTCTTCTTGAGCTGCCGAATTTAGCTTAGCTCGGAAAGCCGTTACAGACTGTTCAATTAAGCTCTCAGCTTCAAGTTCTAAACGAATTCGTAAACTTTCAAGCTCCGATAAGATTTGATCATCGGTAATGCTAAGTTTTACACCAGAAGAATAGTCTACAGCAGGTGTTTCAGGGTTTTTTTGATAACGTGCAGTTTGTTCAGCAACTTCCTGTTCTAAATGACTGCAGAAAGCTTGTAGAGCTTGGGTTTGTTCATCAAACTTACGAACTTCATCGGCTTGCAATTCAGCAGCATAGGCTGCTTCAACTGCACGCTTATCTGCAAGAGATTTTTCTAAAGCAAGCTGACGGCGAATTCGTGCTTGTTCGATTAACTCTGCTTTGAGGTCTGCATAAGCTTGTTCAATGTTTTTCTGCGACTCTAGCTGTGCTTTCTCGTCATTGAGTACCCAAAGTTGAATAGGCGTCTGAGGCTCTAATAAATCGCAAATACGTGCCAAATCCTGTTGATAGGCATGACGGACAGCTTCAGGCGCATTTAACCATCTTTTTTTAAAATCTTGCCCGACATTTAATGCCACCACAGTTCTCCTTTACTCAACAGTCTCAACATTTTAGCGCGTTATAATTTAAAGGTTCGAGGTTCTATACCCAAACGACGATACATTTTAAATTTTTCTCGGCCAATTTGCTTGGCTGCTTCATTATTTTCAACAATTTCTATAATGTGGCTAAAATGATTCACTTGTTCAAGTGCATGATTGTTAAAATTAAATGCCAACCAACCCTGTTCAGTAGGTTGTTTAGCCGAAATACATACTGCTGCGTCTGCCTGATCAATACCATGAGCAATGAAGCTGGTCGGATCAAAGCTCCAAAGTTTTTCATCAAGTGTTTGTTGTAACTGCACATCTGTGCAGTACCACCAGATCTGTGAGTGTTTCAGTAGAATCTTTCGGCACAAACGGCAAGCACTATCGACTTGCCGTTCTTCACTCGTTTCAAACAAATAAAAGCTAACTTTAGCCATTCGTATTTACACGGTTGGCTAAGAATTGCATAAGTAACGGTACTGGACGACCAGTTGCACCTTTTGCTGCACCTGATAACCAAGCTGTACCGGCTACATCTAAGTGAGCCCAGCGATAATCACGTGTGAAACGTTCAAGGAAGCAGGCTGCTGTAATCGCACCGCCATGTGGACCACCAATGTTAGCGATGTCTGCAAAAGGTGAGTCTAGTAGTTCTTGATAGTCATCAATCACTGGCATACGCCATACACGGTCAAATGATTGCTCACCCGCTTGTTGAAGTTCAGTTGCTAAAGCGTCGTCAGGAGAGAATAAGCCGCTTAACACTTTACCTAGTGCAACTACACAAGCACCAGTTAAAGTTGCGATATCAATGACTACTGCCGGATTGAAACGTTTGATATACGTTAACGTATCGCAAAGAACCAAACGGCCTTCTGCGTCGGTGTTTAAAATTTCAACCGTTTGACCACTCATGGTCGTTACGATATCGCCCGGACGAGTTGCTTTACCTGAAGGCATATTTTCTGCTGCAGCAATCGCACCCACCACATGGATTGGAAGGCGTGCTTCACATAATGCGCGGATTGTACCAAGCACAGAAGCTGCACCACACATATCGAATTTCATTTCATCCATGCCAAGGCCTGGTTTTAAAGAAATACCGCCTGTATCAAAAGTGACGCCTTTACCTACAAGTACCACAGGAGCTTGTTCAAGGTTTGCTTGGTATTCAAGAGTGACAATACGACCCGGACGTTCAGATCCTTTACTTACAGCTAGGAATGCATACATGCCTAAATCAGCCATTTGCTGCTCATTTAAGACAGTCACTTTAAGTAAGTCTGGGAATTCTGCAGCTAAAGCTAATGCCTGTTCAGCTAAATATTCAGGGAAACAGATATTACCTGGACGGTTTCCTAAGTCACGAGCATAAGACTGACCAGATTGTACGGCATGCACCAAGGCAAGTTGGCTTTCATCAAGATTGGTTTGTGAACTAATTAAATCAACTTGTTGTAACACAAATTCATTTTTTTTCGATTTAAACTCATCATAACCATAAGCTGCTTGAGTTAAGCTTAATGCAAATAAATAATGGTATTCGACAGGTAACGCAGCAATATCAATTGCGATATGCTTAAATTTATTTTGTGTCGATTTGATAATGGTTTGTGCCAATTTTGCTAACTTAACTGCTTGAAGTTCAGCTGCTTTTCCTAAACCAAGTAATTGGATATGAGCTTGATGAGTCAGCTGACCAAACAATGGCAACGTTTCGTTGAAGTTGGCTTTAAATTGAGTCGCTGTAAGAATGTTTTCTATGTTATTGATTTGATATGTGTTGAGGTTGGTTTGTAGCTGTTCTGAATCAACTAAAACCCACAAAGATTCATTAGATGTTTGTTCAGGGAAAGTTGTATAAGTTGTAAATTTCATGGCTACCGTGATTGCCTATAGAAAGTTATGTTGGATTAAAACATTGAAACACTTTCAAGCATAGCGTTGCAATGTGCGGTTTTATATTTTTAACATTCGGGTAAACTAGCGTTCGTCCCGTTTAGCCTTTTGGAAGTATTAATTTGATTATTCGGCGTTATCTCGTCAAGCAAGTTGTCTCTACCTCATTGGTGGTCATTGCATTATTGACCTTAATCATGATGGGTGGTCGTCTGATCAAATACTTTGGTGTGGCGGCGCAGGGGCGTTTAGATGCTAGTATTTTATTTAGCATCGTAGGATATCGTTTACCCGAATTCCTTACCCTTATTTTACCACTAGGTTTTTTTATTGGCTTAATGCTGGTGTTCGGTCGCTTATATGTTGACCATGAAATGGCCGTACTCAATGGTAGTGGAGTAAGTCGTCATCAATTAGCACGCTTACTCATTCCAATGACACTAGTTTATATGGTTTGTCAGTCTGTGCTCATGTTGTGGATGACGCCGTGGGGACTGCGTGAATTTGAAAAACTAACGACAACTCAAGCTGTACGGACTGGTTTTGATTTGGTTCGGCCAAGAGAGTTTATTTCTTCAGGGCCTTATACGATTTATGCAGGCTCACTGTCGGAAGACCGTAAAAACCTCAAGGATATTTTCTTTTATCAACGCGCTACTAAAGAAGATAAGCCAGATGTCATGATTTTGGCAAAAGAGGCAACACGTGTTGAGATGGCTAATGATACAGCCAATGTTGTCGATCTGGTTCAAGGTCGCCGTTATGAAATATATCCGGGACAACCGAAATATACGCAAGCAGAGTTCCAGTCTTATCGTCTGCGCTTAGAAAATGATAAAGATGTTAAGTTTGAGAGTAGTGATGTAGGAGCACTTCCAACCTCTAAACTATTGGATAAAAGTAATGATCCTGTCATTAGAAGTGAGTTGGGTTGGCGTTTATTTGGTCCGTTTACAATCATTGTTGCCCTCATGATGTCAGTTGCATTGTCTGAGGTAAATCCACGACAGGGCCGTTATTATCGTCTTATTCCATCTATTTTTATTTTCGCGAGTCTGATTGTACTTATGATTGCGATTAAGACTCGTATCAGTAGAGGAGAGCTGGACATTTGGGCTTATCCAGCAGCTTTATTGGTTTATGCAATTGCAGCTGCCTTATTTTCACGTAAACAGAAATTAGGGCCGAAAATCAAGAAACAGATCAAGCGGGTGAAATTATAATGTTAGCACGTCGAATAGTCGCCAAATATGTGACGAAAACCACTGCGCTTGCAATGTTTGGTACCACCATTGTTTTATCTGTTTTACAGGTCTTGTTTACTTATTTGGGTGAGTTGGGTGAGTTAAAGCCTGACTATAATGCATGGCAAGCTTTTATCTATGTGTTATGGGGTGCCCCTCGCTATCTATATGAGATTTTACCTATTTCGGCCTTAATTGGGGCTGTGATTGGATTAGGGGCTTTAGCATCCAACAGCGAGCTGATTGTGATGCGCTCAGTTGGTATTAGCTTGTGGCGTATTGTAGGTTGGGTGATGCGCTCAGCTTTGCTGCTTATTATTTTATCTTTTGCACTTAGTGAGTGGGTTGTTCCTTATACAAATGAGCAAGCACAAAGTGTCAAAAGTCACCGTTCAGCAGCTGCTTTAGGTGAAGTGAAAGGTTATTGGTCAAGAGAAGGGCAGCGTTTTATCTATATTGACTATGCAAACTCGCAAGGAAATTTAAGAGACATTCAAGTTGTAGACTTTGACAAAGATTACCGTTTGCAATCTCTAATTAATGCAGAGCAAGGTAAGTTTATCAAAGATGGTCAATGGTCTTTACAGAAAGCTAGCCAGACCGACATTCTTACAGATGGTAATTCAATACAAAACAATCATGAACAGCAGTCTTTAGGATTGGCTTTACAACCTAAATACGTACACATGGTGACTTTAGATCCTGAAGACTTATCTCCAAGTCAGTTGGTTAGCTTCATGCGTTATATGGATGAATATAGCCAAGTCCCTAAAACCTACCAATTAGCTTTTTGGCAAAAAGTTGCTTCTCCATTTTCTCTCATTACCTTGGTGTTAGTCGCTTGTTCTTTTATTTTTGGGCCACTACGTCAACAGTCAATGGGTTTCAGATTGGTGATCGCACTCTTTATTGGTTTGGGTTTTTATTACTTACAAGATTTCTTGGGTTACGCAAGTTTGGTATATGCACCTTCACCTGCTTGGTTTGTACTTGTACCTATTGCTTTATTATTCGGTGCAGGTAGTTATTTACTTTACCGCGCCCGTTAATTCAAAAGAATATGAATGGCTTTCTCAATGATAGGCATTGGTGAAAGCTATAGGAAAAATTAGAGTCTTCACCGAAAATTCGGTAAGATATTGCGATGAAATTGTAGACAAAAGAGAAATTGATTATGACGGATGCAACTGCTGGCAAGATCCCTCACGTTCTGGTCATTATGGATGGTGTTGGACACCGTGAAGCGATTGAAGATAATGCTTTTCTTGCAGCAAAAACCCCGAATTTAACTGCAATGAAAGCAAAGCATCCAAATAGTCTCATTTCTGGTTCTGGTGAAGATGTAGGTTTGCCTGATGGACAAATGGGTAACTCTGAAGTTGGCCATATGAACCTTGGTGCTGGCCGTGTGTTGTATCAAGATTTTACCCGTATTACTAAAGACATTCGTACTGGCGATTTTTTCAAACATGAAGTATTGATTGACGCTGTTGAAAAAGCCAAAGCTGCTGGTGGCGCAGTTCATATTATGGGCTTACTTTCTGAAGGTGGTGTTCATTCACACGAAGATCATATTGTGGCGATGTGTGAGCTTGCATTAAAACGTGGTGCAAAAGTTTATCTTCATGCATTCCTTGATGGTCGTGATACTCCTCCACGTAGTGCTCAACCTTCATTAGAAAAATTAGATGCTCTATTTGCTCAATATCCGGGTCAAGGTCGTATAGCAACTATGATTGGTCGCTACTTTGCTATGGACCGTGACAACCGTTGGGACCGTGTAGAACAGGCTTACCGTTTATTGACTGAAGGTGAAGCACTTCGTACTGCACAAACGGCAGTAGAAGGTTTAGAGCTTGCGTATGCTGCAAATGAAAATGACGAGTTTGTAAAAGCAACTCGTATTGGTGATGTGGCTAAAGTTCAAGATGGCGATAGCGTTGTTTTCATGAACTTCCGTGCTGACCGTGCTCGTGAAATTACTCGTGCGTTTGTTGAAAAAGACTTCGCTGGTTTTGAGCGTAAAGTTGTGCCGAACCTTTCTAAATTTGTCATGTTGACGCGTTATCAAGCCAGCATTGATGCGCCTGTGGCATATATGCCAGAAGAGTTGAAAAACTCACTTGGTGAATATTTATCTTCTCTTGGCAAAACGCAATTACGTATTGCTGAAACTGAAAAATATGCTCATGTGACGTTCTTCTTTAGTGGTGGCCGTGAAGATGAATATCCAGGTGAGAAGCGTATTCTCATTCCATCACCAAACGTTGCAACATATGACTTGAAGCCTGAAATGAGTGCTTATGAAGTCACTGATGAGCTCGTTAAGGCAATTAACTCAGGTGAGTATGATTTATTGGTTGTGAACTTTGCCAATGGTGATATGGTAGGTCATACAGGCGTATTTGATGCTGCGGTTAAGGCTGTTGAAGCAGTTGATACATGTTTAGGTCGTGTATACGAAGCTGTGATGGCTAAAAAAGGCCACATGCTGATTACTGCTGACCATGGTAATGTCGAGCAAATGCAGGACTATGAAAGTGGTCAGGTTCATACTCAACATACAACAGAGCTTGTACCATTTATTTATGTTGGTCCAACTCAAGCGACAATTGCAGAAGGTGGTGTACTTGCAGATGTTGCACCGACTATCCTTAATCTAATGCAGATTCCAGTTCCTGCTGAAATGCAAGGTCGTAATCTGATTACATTATCTGCATAAGCGATAGGTGACTAAATGCTGCAACACAAAATATATAAAGCTTTTTTGGGTAGTGTATTGATGTGTTGCAGCTACCTCGCTCTTGCTGCTCCTGTTGTAAAAGAAAAATTATCGCCGCAGCATGCTGATCCGGCAGAATCAGAAGAAAGTTATGCAGAAGTCCCTATTGAATCGATTCAGCAGTTTGTACAAATTTATGGGATTGTTCGGGATAACTATGTCGATGAAAAGTCGGACGATGCTTTATTTTTACAAGCAATTAAAGGATTAGTCAGCGGTTTAGATCGTTATTCACGCTATTTGTCTCCTGAAGAATACCGTCAACTCATTCAATATACCGAAGGTGATCTAGCCTCGGTTGATTTTGCATTAAGTCCAGAAGCACATATCCATAAATGGATGATTCGCGACCTTAAGACAGGTTCAGATTCATATAAACTAGGCTTAAGAAATGGCCAGACAATTCTAAAAATTGATAATCAAGAACTTAAGAACCTGACGCAAGATCAAATATCTGGTTTGCTGTATGGTTCAATAGGATCAACACTTCAAGTACAGACCGAGGAGTCAAATACTCCAATCAGTTTAGTTCGTAATAAAAAGATTGAAACTGACATCGAACCTGTCATGTTACACAATCAGGTATTGGTACTAAAAATTAGAGTGTTCCAGCAAGATACTGCTAATGAAATTAAGCGTTTGATTGAAGAAAATAGTTCTTCGCGTTTAAAAGCGGTATTAATTGATTTACGAAATAACCCAGGCGGGTTGCTATCTGCTGCTGTTGAGTCAGCCGATTTATTTTTAAATCATGGCATTATTGTTTCTACAAAAAGTCGTTCAGAAGGTAATCAGCAATTTCAGGCTTTACCGGGCAATGATTTTCAAAATATAAAGGTCGGTATTTTAATTAATCACCGATCTGCGTCAGCAGCAGAAGTTTTTACTGCTGCAATGAAAGAGCATCAGCGTGCTTGGGTTATTGGCGAAAAAAGTTATGGAAAAGGTGTTGTACAAAAGCTTTTCCCTCTGCCTAGTGGGGCAGCCTTGCAAATGACGGTCTCACATTACTACACACCAAATGGTAATATGATTGAAGGGCAAGGTATTCAACCTAATCAGACCTATCCCTTACCGCCAGAAATGAAAGAAGATGTTTATTTGGAGCGTGTTGCCGATTTACTTCTAAAAAGGAAGTAACCTTTATACTTCCTGTTCAGTCTCGGTGTCTAAGCCAAATTTTTTTAAACGATAACGTAAAGAACGAAACGTCATTCCTAGTTTTTTTGCTGCTAAAGTTCTGTTCCAATGGGTCATATTGAGTGCATTGAGCAGAATATCTTTTTCAATGTTCTCTAAATAACGCTCCAATCCTTCAGTTGGTAATTTTTTTACAACTTGAGGCGCTGTCACGTTATTTTGTATAGTCTGAGATACCAATGATACTGAGTTAGAAATATTTGCTCTTAATGGTGCTGGATGTAAGTGTGGTACATCAATTTGAGCATCATCACTTAGGGTGATTGCTCGCTCAATCATGTTTCTTAATTCGCGAACATTGCCAGGAAAGTGTTGCTGTAAGAGATAAGTCTCGGCTGCTTCGCTTAATTGTTTGGGTGGTGTTTCCCACTCCATACAAATTTTCTGAATAAAGTGATTTGCAAGTAAAAGGACATCTTCGCCACGTTCTCGTAGCGGTGGTAACATCAAATCCATAACATGGATACGGAAAAACAAATCCTGACGGAATTTGCCTTGTCTAACCAATAAATCCAAGTCTTGATGACTCGCACTAATGACACGGAAATCAACATCAATTTCCTGATCGGAACCGAGAGGACGGATCTTTTTTTCCTGTACCGCACGCAGTAGTTTGACTTGCATGCTGAGTGGTAATTCGGCAATTTCATCTAAAAATAAACTACCGCCGTGAGCCGATAAAATCAGACCCTGTTTATCTTGAGTTGCCCCAGTAAAACTGCCTTTTTTATGTCCAAACAGCTCACTTTCCATGAGTTCAGTTGGAATGGCACCGCAGTTAATTGCAATAAAAGGACCTTCACTACGGTTACTCAACCGATGAACTAGGTTGGCAACTACTTCTTTACCTGTTCCTGACTCACCTGTAACAAATACAGGTGCTTGAGAGCGAGCAATTTTTTTAATTGCAATGCGTAATTGTTGAATGGGTAGAGAACGGCCGATTAATAATTTATTTTCTAGCGCTGTTTCTGCAAAATCTTGATCTGTTTGTTGCCGATTGAGTGCCTTTTGCAATAACTGATCTAGATGGACTTGGTTAATAGGTTTATTCACAAAATCAAAAGCACCTGCTTTTAATGCAGCAATTGCAATATCCATATTGCCGTATGCAGTTAAAACTGCAATTGGGGTGTTGGGGTAGTTTTGAGAGACATGTTTGACTAAGTCTAACCCGCTACCATCAGGTAGATTTAAATCGGTTAAGCATGCGTCGTAATGAAACTGAGTGAAGAGTTGTTTGGCCTGTTCAACCCGATAAGCAAGATGTGTTTTAATTCCCATTCGTGCAAGTGTCATTTGCATTAAAAGGCACAAATCTTCTTCATCGTCTACAAGCAAAACCAGTGGTTGCTGTTCTGCCATTTCCCCAAAAACCTAATAAAAAAATCAATATATTATTGGGCACTCTATCCTGAAGCATGCCCCTTGTTTTTGCTCTACATAAGTGAGCTTTGCATGGTTTGCCTCACAGAAACTATGAGACAAGTATAATCCTAAACCAGTTCCATTAATTTCGGTACTAAAAAATGGTTTAAATAGTTGAGATATATCACGTTTTGAGACACCTTCACCGTAATCGATCACATCAATATAAATTTTATTTGCTTGTGAATGAATATTGATCGTGACATTAGGTGAATCAGGTGCATTATGCCGTAAAGCATTTCGCACCAAATTAATCATTACTTGTCGTAATTGTTTTTCGTCAAATAAAAATTTTAGATAATTATCAGATATTTCGAGTCGGATAGAGTGCTTAACGTCTGATAAATCTTCTTCGAATAAACTTGTTATAAAATGACTTAAGTCAATCTGAATAGGATGAGTTCTTTCACTACGTGCAAGCCCCAAAGTATCTTGAACAATACTGTCAATGCGTTTGGCTTGTTTACCAATCATATGTTGCAAAGTATTTTGTTGTTCTGGGTCTCTATCTTTAAGTAGCTCATTTGCTTGTACAATTGCAGCCAAAGGGTTGCGGATTTCATGTGCAATACTTGCTGAAAGTTGTCCTAAAGCAGCAAGTTTGAGCTGTTGTGCTTGCTGATTAATTTGTTGGGCATCTTGTAAAATGAGCAGTGTCAGTGCTTGTTGTGGGACCAAAAGGTGCTGCACTTTAATATTAATGGAATAAGTCGATAGGCGGGACTCAAAAATAAATCGGTCACCTTCTTGTAATTCACCAAACTTAAGAATCTCATATAAGTCGGTATGCCACTTGGCTAAAGGATATTTTTCGTTGGCAAATTGGGGTGGAATACCGAGCAGTGAGCAAGCAGCTGGATTGCTGAGCACAATATTGTAGTCTTCATCTAAGACTAAATAGCCTTCTTCAATTTGTTCTAAAATATAACGGTTAATATTTTGAAGTTGATAAAGCTCCACCGACTGGTGAAAGGTCAAAGCTTCAAGTAATTTAAAGCGCTGTACCGCAATTTGACCAATACCATGAACGACAAAAAATAAGAAAGCGAGTAGGGCACTATTCCCGATCGTGTTTAGATTGTTGTAGTCGAACAAACTACCCACGAAGCGTTGGTAAATTACTGCAATGATCGCAAGCAAGGTAATGATTAAAGACATTCTTGCGCTGAGTAAAATTGCCGAGGTAAAGATTGCAATTACATAAAGTAGACTAAGCTGTAAATTTGGTTCACCAACAGAAAAAGTCAGTAAACTCAAACAAATAACATCGACAATAAAAAATAAAGCAAGCTGGCGTGTTGCCTGAGCTGCGATAAATTTAAAGCCTAACAATTGAACAAGACTGACAATTGAGTAGCCTAGTAGCGTATAAAAATATAAAGATGGTTGCTGCAAACTATTGTCAGTTTGAGCATTGGTTGAAACCAAAATAATAGTCAGGCTAACCGCAATAATAAGACGGTATAAACCATACCAAGTGCCCAAACGAAAAATCGTATGGGACAGGGATGAATTTAAAGGAGAGTGCATGTAAGTCTGATTATGGTTTAATCAGACCGTAGCGAATCGCAAGATGTGTAAGTTTTACATCGCTATCAATTGCTAACTTTTCAAAAATACGATAACGGTAAGTATTTACAGTTTTCACGCTCACAAAAAGTTTATCGGCAATTTCTTGTGCGCTAATACAGTTGACAACCATCATGGCAACTTGCATTTCACGTTCTGATAACGAATCAAAAGGGGATTGTTGGGTGTCGGATAAATATGAGCTTGCTAGTTGTTCGGCAATATCAGCACTAAAATATTTACCACCTTGCATCACTTTGTTAATTGCACGAACCATCTCGGCAATTGGTGCACCCTTGGTGATATAACCTTTTGCACCGGCTTTTAGCAATAAAGACGGGTAGGGTTCTTCGGCAAGGCCGCTCACAGCAATGACTTTCGTCTCTGGAGCTGTTTGTAATAAACGACGAGTTGTTTCTACGCCACCGATGCCCGGCATGTTGACATCAAGTAGTACGACTTGCGGATGTTGTTGGCGAACGATAGCAATTGCTTCTTCCCCAGATTCGGCTTGTCCAATTACCTCAACATCTGCATGATCTTCTAACATACGGCAAATACCCGTACGTACCAGTTCATGGTCATCGACAACTAAAACTGTAATCAAGAAGACCTCCTTTCTTTCAAAAAACAAGTTTTTTGTTACATAAAGCAAAATAAGCTTGCAATGGAATGACAAAATTAGCAATCCTATTCTTCTATAGTGAGCGAATAGTTGTGCACAATTGTGTCGGTAAACCTTTATACCTTATATCTCAAATGTAAGGCATAATGATAGTAAGCGCAAATGTGTGTCACCCTGAGTCGAGTATTGTGCCGTGAAAAATTCTAAAAAGTCTTTAATGCATGTGCTAAGCATGTCTATTTTGCTTAGTTTGAGTTCAACAAGCTTTGCAGAACTCGTCAATAACCCGTCCTCAGGGAGTACTGGTACTGCAAGTTTAAATTGGTCGGCAGCGGATGCTAGTCAACTTTTAAATGATGAAGATGATGAACCAACTCCGCAAGGTTCAACATCTGTAACTACAACTTTGCGTGGCAGTAATGCACCGAAAGTTATTAGCTCTACACCTAGAGTTGCTCCAATTCGTGATACCGGGGGGTTTAATGCCCAGCCGAGTGTAAGTGCACGTGCTGCACTTGTCATGGATGCGCAAACAGGTGAGGTTCTTTATAGTAAAAATACCAATGCATCGGTACCGATTGCGTCTATTACCAAATTAATGACAGCAGTTGTAACGGCAGATGCGCGTTTAAACATGTCAGAAGAAATTACACTTGAGCAAATTGATTTTGCTGGTGCAAATGGTAAAAACTCAAGCTCAACCTTACGTGTTGGCGACAAGATGAACCGTGCAGAAGTTCTTCTGTTTGCTTTAATGAAATCTGAAAACCCAGCGGCGGCAGCTTTAGCGCGTACTTATCCGGGTGGTCGTCCTGCATTCGTAGCAGCGATGAATGCTAAAGCACGTTCTTTGGGTATGAGTGCAACTCATTATTATGAGTCGACTGGTTTAGACCCACGCAATGTTTCTTCTGCACGTGATTTAGGAATTTTGGCGAGTACAGCGTCTCAGTATGGCTTGATCCGTCAATTCTCAACTACACCGACTTATGATTTTAACTTGGGTTATCGCGTGTTGAAATCTAACAATACTAATGCGCTAGTGCGTAATGGTGGTTGGAATATCAACTTGTCAAAAACTGGTTATATCAATGAAGCCGGTCGCTGTGTCGTGATGCATACGACTGTAAACTCACGTCCAGCAGTGATTGTATTGCTTGGTGAGCCAAGTACACAGGCACGTAATAACGATGCAACTAACTTATTGGGTTGGTTGAGTAATTTGCCAAAACGTATTTAAGTTCAATATTTAAAAAACGCTTCTATCAAGAAGCGTTTTTTTATGGATATAAAAAAGACATAAAAAACGGCCGTATTAAACAGCCGTTTCTTATAAAAACTCAGATCTTACATATTAGATAAAATCGAATCTTTTACTTGGTCCATTGTTGCATCAATTGACAACATCACTGCATCAGCACATTGTTTGATTGCAGTGTCAGGATCTTTCAAGCCATTACCAGTTACTGTACATACGATGACAGAACCTTCAGCAATTTTACCTGCTTTAATGTCACGGATTGCACCGCCGATAGAAGCAGCAGATGCTGGTTCAACAAATACACCTTCATACATAGAAAGTAAGCGTTGAGCTTCTAAAATCTCACTGTCTTGAAGTTCATCAAACCAGCCTTTAGAGTCACGTACCACAGCTTTTGCATGGTTCCAGCTTTGTGGATTACCAATACGAATTGCAGTTGCAACAGTTTCAGGGCTTTCAACAGGAGCACCACGTAAGAATGGAGCTGCGCCAGAAGCTTGGTAACCTACCATTGTTGGTAAGCCTTCTGGTTTAGGGCCAGTGAATTGATCGGTCGCAGCATCGTAAACAACTTGTTCGAACTGATCAGCAGGTTGGTTTGCTACAGCTTCTGTATAACCCATCCAGTGAGCTGTGATGTTACCTGCGTTACCTACTGGCAAGCAGTGATAGTCAGGTGCACGGCCTAAAGCTTCAACGATTTCATAAGCAATGGTTTTTTGACCTTGCAAACGGTAAGGGTTGATTGAGTTTACAATCGTTACAGGTGCTTGATCAGCCACTTCTTTTACAAGACGCATACCATCATCGAAGTTACCACGAATTTGCATAGTGATCGCACCATACATCATCGCTTGCGCCATTTTACCCATCGCAATTTTGCCTTCTGGAATCAAAACAAATGCTTTGATACCAGCGCGAGCAGCGTATGCAGCAGCAGCAGCAGAAGTGTTACCAGTAGATGCACAGATAATCGCTTTAGAGCCTTCTTCAACCGCTTTGGTTACAGCCATGGTCATACCACGGTCTTTAAATGAACCAGTCGGGTTTAAACCCTCATATTTCACATAAATTTCAACATCTTTGCCAATAATACGTGGAATATTCTCAAGTTTAATGAGTGGGGTGTTGCCCTCACCCAAAGAGATAGCACGAGTAGTTGCCGAAACTGGCAAACGGTCACGATAACGATCTACAAGACCAGTATAACGATTGGCATTAGACATGATGGTGTTCCAATTAGAGATGAAGCGGGAGAGGGAATCTTTCCCTCAACCTGATTAACTATCGAGCGATTCTAAACGAATTCTTACGATTTCGCCACGAATAGCAGGTAATGCTTGAATTTGCGCAAGAGCGTCATCCATTTTTGATTCAACGATTGGATCGGTCAAAATCACGATTGGAATAAGGTCTTTTAAGCGGGATTGTTGCATGATGGCATCAATACTGATTCCAGCACGGCTTAAGATGGTCGTTACATCAGCAAGTACACCAGTCTGATCTTCAGCATTTAAGCGGATGTAATAACCTGTAGTCATTTCTTCGCGGCTTAAAATTGGCACATTTGTTAATGCTTCAAAAGCCAGCTGAGGAATTGTTCCTGCGCCATCTTCGGTATAAGAGATGTCACGAACAATATCAATCACGTCGGCAACAACAGCGGAAGCTGTTGGGCCAGCACCAGCACCAGCGCCGTAATAAAGCGTTGGACCTACTGCATTTGCTTGAACTAATACAGCATTTTTAACACCGTTCACATTGGCAATAAGCTGCTCATCTGGAATAAGTGTTGGGTGAACACGTAGCTCAATCCCTTTTTCAGCACGGCGTGCAATTCCTAGGTGTTTAATGCGGAAACCAAGCTCTTCAGCATATTTCACATCTTGTGCAGTGATTTTGCTGATACCTTCGGTATAGACTTTATCGAACTGAAGAGGGATACCAAACGCACAAGACGCTAAAATTGTAAGCTTGTGCGCAGCATCAATACCTTCAACGTCAAAAGTTGGGTCTGCTTCTGCATAACCGAGTTCTTGAGCTTCTTTTAATACATCATCAAATGCACGACCTTTCTCACGCATTTCAGTCAGAATAAAGTTACCTGTACCATTAATAATGCCTGCTAACCATTCAATATGGTTTGCAGCAAGGCCTTCACGAATCACTTTAATAATTGGAATACCGCCAGCTACTGCTGCTTCATAAGCAATTTGCACGGCATTGTCTTCAGCTGCTTTAAATAATTCATTGCCATGTTCAGCGAGTAAGGCTTTATTTGCAGTCACGACTTGTTTGCCGTGTTTAATCGCTTCCATGATGACTTCGTAAGCAGGGTGGATCCCACCCATCACTTCTACAACCACATCAACGTCTGGTTGACGAACGATGTCAAGTAAGTCCGCGCTTTGTTTAATCCCTTCCAATTCAAGATCTGGACGAGGGCGGCGTGTTCCAACGTGGGTAATTTGAATTTCTCGACCGGTGCGACGTTTAATTTCAGCGGCATTTTCTTGTAGTAGTTTAAGGGCTCCTCCACCTACGGTTCCTAAACCGAGTATTGCCAGGCGAACTGGTTTCACGTCACACTCCATATCATCATTTAATCATTTAGTTGAAGCTAGATCATAGCTAAAAAAAACGCCAGACTCTAGCGCTTTTCATGCTTGTTCAATCAATTAGAGTGCGATGTTCGGAAAAGCTGATTAGATCAGTCTTTAAACATTGGTGGAAAAAGAATTAATTATTGAAAAAACAAAGCGCTGCAATATGAGCAACGCTTTGTTGAAGAGATAGCTGATGAATCATTCATCAGCTTGGCGAATATTATTTATTCAATTTTTTAACCAATTCATCTGGTGTTAAGTAGCCACCCAAGTACTCGCCATCAACATTGTAGATTGCAGGAGTACCATTCACGCCCATGTTTAAACCAAGCTGATATTGTTCGCGGACAGGGTTTTTACATTGTGCAGGTGGAATACTAACGCCTTGTACAGCTTGGTTAAATGCAGCTTTACGGTCTGCACTACACCAAACGGCTTCCATAGTTGGCATAAATTGTTCACCACGTGGCCAAGCAATATAACGAACCTCAATGCCTTTTTCATTAATCTCGGCTAAATGCTCATGTAATTTGTGGCAATAAGGACAGCTTGCATCGGTAAACACATAAATCACATGTTTAGCCTTACCATCTTTCGCTGGGTAAACAATCAAATCTTCATTTTTTAAAGCAGCAAGATGCTTTTTATTTTCTGAAGCTTGCAGGTTATCACCAATATTATGCAGCTCTTTGCCACCTAAACGAATGACATCACCCTGAATCAGGTATTTACCATCACTGGTTGTATAAATTGATGTCATTCCTTCGAGATTTACCCAATATAAATTAGGAACTTCTGTCGGCTTGATATCTAAAATTTTGGCGTTGATATTTGCATTCTTAAATTGTTTTTGCAAAGTTTCAATTAAACGCTGTTTAGCATTGCGTTCAATGATGGTTGACGCTTCCCCAGTAGCAGGTGCGGTCGCTGTGAGCGCATCTTCTTTTTGTGGTTTGTTTTCTTTAGAACAAGCACTGAACAGCAAGCTAGAAGCCAAAGCACAGGCAAGAAAAAGTTGAGATCGGGTAAAAGACATAGATAACCCTTATTTCATCAGTATTTATAGTCAGAAGCTGCTAAGCATAACAAAAAATCTAGTGTGTATTGTTAAAACTTTCTTAACCTTTGTGAACGAAATCAAACGATTGTTTGATGAATTTCAAATCATTCGCTTAAAAACATTTATCCTCTAGGATGATGTTTTTCATGTAATTGTTGCATTCTCACTTGTGCCACATGGGTATAGATTTGGGTGGTAGATAAGTCGCTATGACCCAATAACATTTGTACTACGCGTAAGTCAGCACCGTGATTGAGCAAGTGTGTTGCAAAGGCGTGGCGTAAGGTATGAGGCGATAGTTCAGCTTGAATATTGGCTTGCAAGGCGTAACGTTTAATCGCATACCAAAAATTCTGACGGCTCATGATTCCGCCATGTTGAGTTAAAAATAAATAGTCAGTCGAGCTTTTATAAAGTTGAGGGCGTGCATCGCTTAAGTAGCGCTCTACCCAATCACAAGCATATTGGCCTAACGGTACCAAACGTTCTTTATTGCCTTTACCCGTAATACGTAAATAGCCTTGTTTTAAATTGATTAGCTCCAAGCGTAGGTTGATTAGCTCAGAAACGCGTAAACCACATGCATAAAGCACTTCAAACATCGCTCGGTCACGCAATCCCAAAGCTGTTGTAATGTCAGGCGCTTGAATAAGTGCTTCTACATCTTCTTCTGATAAATCTTTGGGTAAAGCTCGGCCAATTTTGGGTGAGTGATGTGTCGCTACTGGGTTATCACTTCGTAATTTTTGTTCACGTAAAAATTTGTAAAACTGGCGTAGGGCAGATAAGCAGCGTGCGATTGAGCGTGGACTTTTTCCTATTTTGGTAAGTTCAATTAAGACATCAGAAATGTCATCACTCGACCATTTCGGCAAGCTATTTTTTTTATGAAGTTCAGCACATTGAATCAGGTCAGATAAATAAGCATTACGAGTATGTGGACTCACTGTTTGAGCAACCAAATAGTCACGAAAACCTTGTAAAAAGCTCAAATGTTCAGGAATTTGAACAGGGCTTGGAATACGCGGTTTTTTACTTATCATAAACAATATCCTCTAAACCACTGTACTTTAAAAGAAACTTTAAGATTTGTCGATTAAAGTAGGTGAGAATTGAAATTTAACCTTATTTGGTAATTATTCTCATTTATATGTATACTAGAAAAAAAGGTTTTAGGATCGGATGCGGTGCGTTTATCAGCGTTGAAAGTGAAGCAAGCGGCTACCATCACCAAAGTAGATCGGATGACACAAACGTCCGAGCAAGAAGATTTGGTCGCAATTCGTTTGGAAAGTCTGGGCTTTGTGCCAGGTACTCGAATAGAAGTGATTACCAAGGGTATTTTTGGTGGTGATCCGATCTTAATCCAAATTGGCTTTACTCGTTTCGCTTTACGTAAGGCGGAAGCGGAAAAAATCGAGATTCAGTTAGAAGGAGTACCCGCATGAGTGATGCGCTACGTATTGCCCTTGTTGGGAATCCAAACTGTGGTAAAACTTCGCTGTTTAACCACCTAACTGGAACACGACAAAAAGTTGCTAACTATGCGGGTGTAACCGTAGAGCGTAAAGTCGGTAACTTTCAGTTACCTTCTGGCCGTGCCGTTCGTGTACTAGATTTGCCGGGTACCTATAGTCTGCAGGCAACTAGTCCCGATGAAGAAATTACTCGTGATGTCTGCCAAGGCAAAATTGCCGAAGAAGGGCAGCAAGATGCTTTTTTATGTATTGTCGATGCGACCAACTTAAAACTGCACTTGGGTTTGGTGCTTGAAATTATTGAATTAGGGCGCCCAATTCTGGTTGTATTGAATATGATGGATGAAGCGCGTCGTCGCGGTATTCAAATCAATACACAGAAGTTGTCTGAGCGTTTAGGTGTTCCAGTTGTTGAAACGGTTGCCGTACGTAACTCAGGCATTGAAAACTTATTGCATGCGCTTGACCAAGAAAAATATACCGTACCGCATACAGAGCTAAGTGGTTTAAGTGGTGGACATCATCAAAAAATTGAAATGATTTTTAAAGATGTGGTTCATTTTATTGACCATGATGATAAACGTACTGATTTCCTAGATCGAATTTTCTTACATCCTGTGTTGGGTTTACTCAGCTTGGCAGTGATGATGTTTATTGTCTTTCAGGCAGTATTTGCTTGGGCTGAGCCGTTTAAGGCTTTAATCGAAGATGGTGTCATTCCATGGTTAGGTGAATGGTTAAATGGAGCTATTCATCAACCTGTGCTACGCAGTTTAGTGGTAGATGGTGTTCTGGCGGGAGCGGGCACAGTATTGGCATTCTTGCCACAAATTTTGATTCTCTTCTTCTTTATTTTGGTACTCGAAGAATCAGGTTATTTACCGCGTGCAGCGTTCTTGCTCGATAAATTAATGTTTAAGGCGGGCTTAAGTGGCCGTTCTTTCATTCCATTATTATCGAGTTTTGCATGTGCCATTCCCGGCATTATGGCAACTCGAAGTATCAGTGATTCGCGTGATCGTTTTACCACGATCATGGTTGCACCTCTCATGACATGTTCGGCACGTTTGCCTGTCTATGCCTTGTTAATTGGTGCATTTATTCCAAGTCAAACTGTTTTAGGGATCTTTAACTTACAAGGTCTGGTGCTGTTTGGTTTATACATGGCGGGTATTTTAAGTGCGCTTTGTGTTGCCTTTGTGATGAAGTTCTTGCGTAAAGACAAATCACAACATGCTCTGTTAATGGAGTTACCAAGTTATCGTTTTCCTGACCCAAAAAGTATTGCTATTGGGCTGATGGAACGCGCAAAGATTTTCTTACGTCGTGTTGGTGGGATTATTGTTGCATTAACCATTATTCTTTGGTTTTTGTGTACTTTCCCGCAAGCACCAGAAGGTGCGACGCTACCAGCAATTGATTATAGCTTTGCGGGTATGGCAGGGCACTTGATTCAGCCTTTATTTGCACCGCTTGGCTTTAACTGGCAAATCGTGGTGGCATTAATTCCTGCGATGGCTGCCCGTGAAGTTGTAGTTGCAGCATTAGGTACGGTATATGCGTTGTCTGGTGCTGATGATAATGCGGTTGCACAAGGTCTTGCCCATTTGATTAGTGCAAACGGCACAGGTTGGTCATTGGCTACAGGCTTGTCTTTATTGGTGTGGTTTGTTTATGCACCACATTGTTTAGCAACCTTAGCAACGGTACGCCGTGAGACAGGTTCATGGAAACATGTGGCAGTCATGACGGCTTATCTCTTTGGTTTGGCTTATCTCATGTCATTTTTAACCTACCAAATTGCATCACGCATTTGGGGTTAATAGGAGGCGCTTATGTTTGATTACCTTATTGTTGCTGTATTGGTGTTGTGGAGTGCCATTGTTGTCTTTAAAAAGGTATTTCCTCAAACGTCCGCTTCAGTATTTCGTATGCTATCAACCCAGTGTCAAAAGTTGGGCTGGCAGCGTTTGGCGGCATGGCTGAAGCCTAAACAGGCTGCTGGTTGTGGCGGCAATTGTGGCTGTTCTACGGATGATGCCCCTGCACAAAAGTCCGCTCCTGTGCAAACGGTGAAGTGGCGCTAATTTTTCTGTATAAAAAGCCATCGAATGATGGCTTTTTTACGCACTGACACAAAAAAAGTAGAATAAAAGTCAAACTGAAAAAGTATTCAAAACAGCAAAGTGCTAACATTTTTGCCATTCTGTCGATTGATAAATTGTGGGGCAAAAATGTTAATACAACGTGGTGGGTTAAAAGTTGTAGCAGGCTTGGGTATATCAGGTGTTTCTGCTGTAAATTTCCTGCATGAACAAGGCTACCAAGTTGCAGTAACGGATTCCCGCCCCACACCTCCTGGACATGATCAAATTCCTGCAGAAGTGAAGACCAGTTTTGGTCAACTCGACCAAGAATTATTACTACAAGCAGAAGAAATTATTTTAAGCCCGGGCCTTGCACCACAATTACCAGAAATTCAAGCTGCCATTGCTCAGGGTATTTCTGTAGTAGGGGATATTCAGCTACTTCGCCGTGCAACTGATGTACCGATTGTTGCGATTACGGGTTCAAATGCAAAAAGTACAGTAACCACCTTAATGGGTTTAATGGCTAAAGATGCTGGTAAGAAAGTTGCAGTTGGTGGCAATCTTGGTCGCCCAGCTCTAGATTTATTAAAAGATCAGCCAGAGTTATTGGTACTTGAGTTATCAAGCTTCCAGTTAGAAACCACCTCTCACTTAAATGCTGAGGTGGCTGTGGTATTGAACATGAGTGAAGATCACTTGGATCGTCACGGCAACATGTTAGGTTATCACCAAGCAAAACACCGTATTTTCCAAGGTGCGAAGAAAGTTGTATTTAACCGTGATGATGCTTTGAGCCGTCCTCTAGTACCTGATACAACTCCAATGCAAAGCTTTGGTCTAAATGCACCTGACTTAAATCAGTACGGCGTTTTAAGAGATGCTGACGGTATACTTTGGCTTGCTCGTGGCTTGCAGCGTTTAATTAAAAGCTCAGACTTATATATTCAAGGTATGCACAACGTAGCCAATGCTTTAGCGTGTTTAGCATTAGGTGAAGCAATTGGTTTACCTGTGGAGTCTATGCTTGAAACTTTAAAACACTTTAAAGGTTTAGAGCACCGCTGTGAGTATGTAAAGACCGTACATGATGTACGTTATTACAATGACTCTAAAGGAACCAATGTGGGTGCGACCCTTGCAGCAATTGATGGCTTAGGTGCTGCGATTGAAGTGAAGAAAGGTAAGGTTGCCCTAATTTTAGGTGGACAAGGCAAAGGCCAAGACTTTGCTCCTTTACGTTCTTCTATCGAAAAGTATGCCAAAGTTGTGGTATTGATTGGTGAAGATGCTCCGGTCATCGAGCAAGCCATTCAAGGTGCAACAAAAATTTTACATGCAGCAACGCTTAAAGAAGCTGTAGAGCTGTGTCAACGTGAAACGCATGCTGAAGACGTGGTGTTGCTATCACCAGCGTGTGCAAGTTTTGATATGTTTAAAAGTTATAATGACCGTGGTCAGCAGTTTGTTGCCTGCGTCAATTCGTTGGTTTAAAGAAGTATTATGATTAGGAATGTAGTATGGCAGGCTTAGCTCAGACCACAATCCAGAAAATCAATCAGTGGTATGAACGGATATTGCCTAAATGGCCAGCGGAAGTGACACCACGTAATGTTCTGATTTTCTGTGTCGTTGCATTGTTATGTATCGGATCGGTGATGGTCGCGTCTGCTTCCATGCCTTATGCCGAATATATGCATGAGAACCCGTTTCACTATGTCATCCGCCATGCAATTTCTATTGCAGTTGCTGGGGTGGTGGCATATTTGACCTACCGAATCTCGCTCAATACATGGTTTAAAAACACTTTCCCGCTGTGGTTATTAACCATGGTGCTGTTACTTGCTGCTCTGGCGGTAGGTTCGGAAGTCAATGGTTCTACTCGTTGGATTAAAATCGGTGGTTTTACCTTGCAGCCTACAGAAGTTGCTAAGGTTATGATGGCAATCTTTACAGCAGACTATGTGGTACGCCGTGCTAAAGAGGTTCGTACGCATTGGAAAGGCTTGCTACGTCTAAGTGGTGTGATGGCAATTACGGTTGGTTTGATTATTGCCGAGCCTGACTTGGGGGCAACGATCGTTATTGTCATGATGATGGTTGGGGTATTCTTTTTAGCTGGTGCACCACCAACACAGTTCCTAATCATGCTAGGTGCGATTGTCACCGGTATTGTGTTCTTAATCTTATTTGAGCCTTACCGTTTTCAACGTTTGATTTCATTTACTGACCCATGGGCAGACCCATTAGGTGTGGGTTATCAGTTATCAAACGCACTCATGGCATTTGGTCGTGGTGAATGGTTTGGAACAGGTTTGGGACATAGTGTTCAAAAACTATCTTATTTACCTGAAGCACATACTGACTTTATGTTGGCCGTGTTAGGTGAAGAGTTTGGTTTCTTTGGTATTTCGATTGTCATTGGCTTGTCTTTCTTGATGTTGGCCTGTTGCATCAAAATTGGTCATCGTGCCTTGAAACACCATTATCTTCGCGCGGGCTATTTAGCTTATGGCATTAGTATTATTTTCTTACTCCAGATTTTGGTAAATGCGGGTATGAACATGGGTTTAATGCCAACTAAAGGTTTAACTCTGCCATTTATTAGTTATGGTGGTACGTCTTTAATGATGTGTGCAGCCATGATTAGCTTGATCTTAAAGATTGATGCATCAACTCAAGAAGTGAATCCTGAAAGAGAAGAATCAAACTTCTAAAATATTTCAGTTGTTATAAAAAGCCCGATATTAAATCGGGCTTTTTTATTTATAAATATGTTCCGCTGAGTTCTTGTTTATGAGGAATTAAATCTACATTCCACTGCGCTACAGCTTGCTTGAGCATGACTTCGGGGCGGTCTAAATCAATGCTTGGTTGGCCTAGTGCTTGTATGGCTTGTTGTAGTAATTGAGGAGCTTTAGTTAAATCGAGTGCTTGAGCAAGATTCTGTTTAGAAAGCTTTTGCCCTTGGTCATTCATAGCTAAGGGAAGATGCATATAGCTGAGTTTAGGATAACTGAGGAGCTGACCTAGCCAGATTTGACGCTCGGTATTATCTAAGAGGTCTGCACCACGAACAACGTGAGTAATGCCTTGTAGATAATCATCTACAACTACAGCAAGTTGATAGTTAATAATGCCGTCGCGGCGTTTAAGAACAAAGTCTCCAAGGTCATATTGCAGATTGGAGCAATGGTATCCTTGTAGGCGGTCATCGAAACAAATTTGCTGATCTTGAACTTTTACCCGAATTGCTTGATCTTGAAAGTCGAGATGTAAATCACGGCAAGTGCCTGCATAGATTGCATTTGAACCGAGCATTTTACGGGTACACTGACAAGCATAAACCAGACCTTCTTTTTTAAGCTGGTCTAATACGCTTTCATAAATGTCTAGGCGGTCTTTTTGAAAGATAATCTCGGCATCGGGATCGAACTGAAAAGCTTCAATTGATGCAAGTATATGGTCTTCACTACCGGGATAGATACGTGGAATGTCGGTGTCTTCAACACGAACGAACCATCGCCCTTGATGAGCTCTGGCATCACAATAACTGGCAACAGCAGTAATTAGTGATCCGAAATGTAAAGGGCCGGTTGGCGAGGGCGCAAACCGACCTGAGTACGAAAAGCTGGGCTTTTCTTGAGTAGCTACAGCGGTCATATTAACCGTTATTTTGCTTCTCTTTAATTTCTGCCAAAGTTTTGCAGTCAATACATAACGTTGCAGTTGGACGTGCTTCTAAGCGACGTAAACCGATTTCGATACCACAAGTTTCACAGAAACCGTAGTCTTCGTTTTTAATCGCTTCCATAGATTGTTCAATTTTACGAATTAATTTACGTTCACGGTCGCGTGTACGTAATTCAATTGCAAATTCTTCTTCTTGGGTAGCACGGTCGTTTACATCTGGCAGTGCAGTTGATTCGTCTTGCATCGTATTTAAAGTACGATCAACTTCAGACATTAATTCAGCTTTCCATGCTTGCAGAATTTGTCGGAAATGCTCGAGCTGTCCTTCAGACATGTACTCTTCATTTTTCTTAGGTTGATAAGGTGCAATACCAAATAAACTTGCAGTTGTGCCTATGTCAGAAGTTTTAGGTTTCACTTTACGTGCACGTTTTGCAGAAGCTTTATCACCTTCTACTACAACTTCTGTATGTTCATCCAAAACTTGGTTGTGGTTGTCATTCGCCATAATAGGGCATTCCTCATCATACACGTATTATCTATACGCAAAAAATATGGTGATATGCAAGTGTTTTTATAGAAAACCATCGATGGGATTTTCCCATCGGGTCGTCATCATATAGATTTTTCCTGCAAGATGATAGTCATTCTGACCCGTAAATATTTTCAAAACGTGTTTACCCCAGTCATAATTCTATATAAGCATATAAAAAATAGGTTTAATAGCCTGAAATATCAGTATTTATAAGGGTTTTAAAATTTTCAAGTCGAAATACTTTTGTTTCAAAAGTGCCGTCATTATTCAGACGAATGTAACGATAACCCGGTGCATTTTGGTCGAGCGCAAAATCTTTACTAAACGGTTTAAATTGCACACTAGTTGAAGGTGTGGAGAAAAACTCGATACCTTGCCAAATATTAAGAGAGTCTTGATGGACATGTCCGCAGACCAATGCCTTTACATTTTTAAACGGGCTTAACGTATCTAGAAGGGCATTTGAGTTTTGAAGCTTATGATGATCAATCCATTTTGATTTCATGGCAAATGGATGATGATGACAAGCCAGCAAAACTGGGTGATCTGCGAATTGTTCAAGCAAGTTCGCTAGATTTTTTAATTGTTCTGAAGACAAATGACCATCTATTTTTCCTTTTACGGCACTGTTGAGCATAATGATGCGCCAGTTGCCTAAACCTACAACCACAGGTTCCTGATGATTTTCGTTATGCAAAGGAAAGTGGTCCACATTGTCATGGTTACCTAGCGTATGAAAAAAAGGTAACCCCAAGGTTTGCATAAAGTTTATATAACGCTTGTAGGTAAGCGGTGTTGGTGCTTGTGCGAGGTCTCCAGTATGAATAATCGCGTCTGCTTCAGGATGTTGCTTTAATATCTGTTTGATAATGGCATGGAAACTTTCTTCAGGATTCATCCCGACAAATTCTAGCTGTGGATACTCCAATAAATGTGTATCGGTAATTTGTATGATGACATGATTTTTTTGTGAAAGTGTTGAGACTTGAAAAGTCACCGTCCTACCTCTTCGGATTTATTATCGTTTTGCTGTGTTGAGCCAGCCATTGCAATGCCATAATAACAGGGGCATTTCTTAAACGTCCGCTGTCGAGTAGTGTTTGAATTTCACTATAACTAAACAAATGTAGCTGAATATTTTCACCCTCATCATCTACCCCAAAAATACCGCCTTCATCGGGTAAATTGGTTTCGGCAACATACAGGTGAAATAGCTCGGAACATGCGCCTGCTGATGGGTAAAAACTAAATAGATGTTCTAAATCCTGAACTTCACAACCTGATTCTTCAAGGCTTTCACGTCGAATACAGTTTTCTGGTGATTCATTGCCATCTAATACCCCAGCAATAACTTCAAGCTGCCATGGTGATTGAGAATCACCTAAAGCACCCACACGAAACTGTTCAATCAGTGCAAACTGTTGTTTTTGGTCATTGTAGAGAAGAACACCAGCCGCTTCAGGCCGATGTACAAGTTCGCGCTGCAATACAGGAGTATATTCAGACTGATTAAATAGACGATGTCGAAGGCTAACTTTTTCAACTTGAATAAAACCACGGAACAGAGATTCACGTGATGTTACTTCGACATCTTTAGATGTATAACTTGGACGCTCGACAATACTCATGATTCGATCAGGACGAAATCTATTTATTTCATCCTAACCGAGAATCATGTCTAGGCAAGTGTTTTTTTTGAATATTTACACTTTATGATACAGTTTTTGTCCTTGCTCTTGATAAACCTCTTTCATCGCTTTGAGGCCTTCTTCAACCTCTGAATCGTTATTGGTGAGATTGTTGGCATAGTCACGTACATTCTGGGTGATTTTCATTGAACAGAATTTCGGACCACACATTGAACAGAAGTGAGCAGATTTATGCGCCTCTTTTGGTAAGGTTTCATCATGCATGCTACGTGCTGTGTCAGGGTCTAAACTTAAGTTGAACTGATCATCCCAACGGAATTCAAAACGAGCTTTTGACAAGGCGTTATCGCGAACTTGAGCACCCGGATGTCCTTTAGCAAGGTCAGCAGCATGTGCTGCAAGCTTATAGGTAATAATTCCGTCTTTAACATCTTTTTTGTTTGGTAAGCCCAAATGCTCTTTTGGCGTCACATAACAAAGCATGGCTGTACCATACCAACCAATCATGGCTGCACCAATTGCAGATGTAATATGGTCATAACCTGGTGCGATATCAGTTGTTAATGGTCCAAGCGTATAGAATGGCGCTTCTTTACATACTTCTAACTGCAAGTCCATGTTCTCTTTAATCATGTGCATTGGTACGTGACCTGGTCCTTCAATCATGACCTGAACATCATGTTCCCACGCACGGTGAGTCAGTTCACCTAATGTTTTAAGTTCGCTGAACTGCGCTTCGTCATTGGCATCTTGAATACAACCCGGACGTAAGCCATCACCTAAACTAAATGACACGTCATAAGCTTTCATAATTTCACAGATTTCATCGAAATGTGTGTATAAGAAGTTTTCTTCATGGTGTGCTAGACACCACTGAGCCATGATTGAACCACCACGAGACACAATACCCGTTAAACGGTTTGCTGTAAGCGGCACATAGCGAAGCAAGACACCTGCGTGAATCGTGAAGTAGTCAACACCTTGTTCTGCTTGTTCAATCAGTGTGTCTTTGAAGATTTCCCAAGTCAGATCTTCTGCAACACCATCCACTTTTTCAAGGGCTTGATAGATTGGCACGGTACCGATTGGAACAGGTGAGTTACGAATAATCCATTCACGTGTTTCATGGATGTTCTTACCTGTCGACAAATCCATAATGGTGTCGGCACCCCAACGGGTTGCCCAAGTCATTTTCGCAACTTCTTCATCAATTGAAGAGCCAAGAGCTGAGTTACCAATGTTGGCATTAATTTTAACCAAGAAGTTACGACCAATAATCATTGGTTCAAGTTCTGGATGGTTAATGTTGGCAGGAATAATAGCGCGACCTTCAGCAACTTCTTGGCGAACAAACTCAGGTGTAATTTCTTTTAAGTTTTTTGCACCAAAATTCTGTCCAGCATGTTGGCGCATATCAACACCTTCACGCTGGCGTTGATTTTCACGAATTGCAATATATTCCATTTCAGGTGTGATAATACCTTGCTTGGCATAGTGCATTTGAGTGACATTTTTACCTGCTTTAGCGCGGCGTGGGTTTTGAATGTGAGCAAAACGAATGTCAGCGGTACGAATGTCTTTTAAGCGTTCCTGACCAAACTTTGAAGTTAAGCCATCAAGTACATCGGTATCATTACGTTCTTCAATCCAGTTTTGGCGAACTGAAGGTAAACCTTTGTCTAAATCAATTTGAACATTCGGATCTGTATAAACACCTGACGTGTCATAGACCATAACAGGTGGATTATGTTCACCGCCAAGTCCAGTAGGGGTATCTGTTAAAGAAATTTCCCGCATAGGAACCTGAATATCAGGGCGAGAGCCTTCAATATAAACTTTTTTTGAAGCGGGCAAGATGCGGGTTAAATCTTTTGCATCTTGTTCATGTTGTGCTGAAATTTCAGCAGAAGAAAGATTCGTTAACTGGTTCATCACATGATCCTTATGAATAACATCAACGAATCAAGCACGACCAAAAACGATGGCGGATTTATCTTTAAGGGATAAATTGAGGGCTATAAGTTTTTAGATGGCTTGATTCCTACGCAGGTCTTAACCTGATCAGGTTCAACGGTACTTGTGATCAAACTTGTGTTGCGATAACACGGAATTTACACAATCTCAGCGAGCTATTACTCGCGCTCCGTCAAGCGATTTAAAGACTAACATGTTTTAGGTTGGCTGGCATTGTCAATTTGTATCTATACAAACCGCATCCATGTGGCAGTCACGGTAGCTTTGAGTATTCCATGGTGACTCTAGTTTTAATAACTGCTCAAGCTGTTCATGCACAAGCTGATAGTTTGATTTTTCCTGTCCATTTTCATCCATTAAATCTAGGTTAAACTGCTTATTTCGCTCTTCAACTGGAGTGGCAATAAATTTAAGAAACTCTTGAGCAGGTTTCGCTAAACTCGACTGTTTTTGTGTAGATAAAAATTGAATTTGTTGTAAAGCATCTTTATCAATCCATGTGTTTGGAGCAAACTCATCGGACACAGGCGTATTATCTAAGCCAAAGAAAATAAAGTATCGGTACTCATTAAATAATAATTTTGCATCGCTAATAAAATAACTCTTTGGATATTTTTGAATAAATTTCTCCCAAAATAATGCACGCTCAGTAAGCTCTTTCCATGAGATAGCCAAAGCGCCGTCGTCATAGAAAATCTCTTTATTGTCTTTTGCCATACGCGTTAAGAACTCTTTTTGGTCAGCGGGTAGGGCTTTAGCAAAAACATCAACTAAATAGTTTGGCTGACGTCGATACGTAAACATGCCTTCACCTTGATAGAGAAGTTCGATATAGGCTTGGCCCTCATGTTGAATCAGATATTGATCACGAGTACTAAGCTGATCGAATAACTTTTTCTTGGTTTTCATTGTTTTTTTAGCATCTAATGGTTCTTTTTCTAAAATGGCATAGCCAAATGCCTCAAAAGCTTTCGCTGTTTTTTCATTATCGTCTTGTTTAAGAAAACGTTGATACATGGCGGTTGAAGCATTCATTAGCTTCAGTTGTTCCTCATTTTTTAATGATGGAACACAGGTTTTGAGTTTTTCATTAATTTGATTTAAGTCTTCTATTTTGCTGTTTTGATTAATTTTTTTTATTGAAGTCATAATTTGTGTGCAACTACTTTCTTGTTTTTGGGTAGCTTCTTGTTTAGTAGGTTTTTGTTCTTTAGATACAACTTGATCTTGCTGTGAGGTTTTATTGCAACCGGCTAAAAGTAGTGCACTGCACATACTCATCATTAAAACTTTTTTCATGATTGTATTTTTATCAAAGTGAATATTGCTCAAATTATAACTCGGAAAAAGATTGCATCATTGTTAGAAATCTTTATTATTAGGTAGGTCGGTCTACTTAAATAAAAGCTATGAATGATAAAACAGCAAGACAGAAAATTCTCGATGCCGCTTCAACTTTGTTTTATAACGACGGCATTACTGCAACTGGTATTAACTCAGTTACGACTAAAGCAGATGTAGCCAAGATGTCGCTTTATAATAATTTTTCTTCAAAAGGTGAATTGGTCGATGCCTATATTGCTGCACGGCATCAAGAGTGGTTAGACCTGTATCAAAACCGTTTAGCAATAACAAAAACACCTAAAGACGCTATTTTAGCCGTATTTGATGCCTATCAAGACCATGCGGAATTTGCCTATGAAAAAGGCTTTCGAGGATGTGGGCTTTTAAATGCTGCCGCAGAGTTTCCCGCGAATAGTTCAGGACGAAGTTCGGTAAGACAACATAAAGAAGAAGTTGAGGCTATTGTTGCCGAGCATTTAAAAAAATTAATACCAGACTCACAGCGTGTTAACTATGTGGCTACACAGCTTTCATTTCTTTTAGAAGGCTCTATGGCACGAGCAGGGTTGGAAGGCAACAGTCGTCAACTTCTATTAGCAAAGCAAATGGCAGAAGACATTTTAAATAGAGAATGTTCAAATGATTAGCCTCATTAAAAATAGTAGCTATGGAGGCACAATTGCGATTTTAGTTGCCTCTGTTTTGTGGGGAACAACTGGTACTGCGGCGGCATTTGCACCGACACTTGGCCCACTTGCTATTGGTGCAGCAGCGATGGGCGGTGGAGGTCTTTTACAAGCTTTAGTTGCATCCCAAGCGATACGCGAAAACCGACAATTTATAAGGGAGAATCTTTTAATACTACTTTTGGGTGTAGTGGCGGTGGGTATTTACCCTTTGGCTTTTTATTCCTCAATGCATTATGCGGGCATTACAATTGGTACTGTGGTTTCAATTGGTTCTGCTCCACTGATCGCAGCAATTTTAGAACGATTCTTTGATCGCAAAGCGTTGTCTGCCATCTGGTTTCTAAGTTTTGTCTGCGGTGTACTTGGCGTAACGATGCTGTCGATGGGTGAAAGTCATGCGGTTCTAGATAGTACAAGTCAATGGAATAAATACTTCGGTATTTTTCTTGGACTTGTCGCAGCTACAACTTATTCGCTTTATTCATGGGCTGCAAAAAAATTAATAGATCGAGGTGTTGCCTCTAAAGCTGCAATGGGCATGATTATGGGCGGTGGGGCAGTTATTTTGCTTCCTACCTTGTTGGTTACAGGTGGTGGTTTATTAGAAAGCTCAACCAATTTACTTGTAGCTGGCTATATGATGTTAATTCCTATGTTTTTGGGTTATTTACTTTTTGGCTTCGGATTAAAAACGGTTAATGCGAGCAAAGCGACCACCTTAACTTTATTTGAACCTTTAGTTGCTGCGATTTTTGCGATTGTGTTGGTGGGTGAGCATGTTTCATGGTTGGGTTGGATCGGCATGTTTTTGATTTTTATTTGTATTTTAATATTGTCAAAAACTCGGAACACTTAAAAAAACTAAAACTTTTAATGGCTTGAGTTTGATTCGAATTTTTCTTAGTCTTAAAGCCAAGTTTTATCGTTGATTTAAACAATGAAAATAAAATTAATGCTTGTGGCGGGTTTATGGAGTTTTACCTCGTCAAGTTTTGCTCTAGATTTAGTTGAAACTTATGAGCGCGCGAAACAAAATGATCCGACATGGCAAGCGAATCAACAACAATTTGAAGCAGATCAGCTCAATTTAGGCTTAGCAACGGGTGCTTTATTACCGACAGTTACCTTGTCTGGAAAAATTAATCGTAATAGCCAAACAGTAAAACGTTCGAATTTTCCGGGTATTGATCAAGAAGGGCTGTCAGATGCGTTAGTGAGTAATACATCGACTACTAAACAAGCAACTTTGTCTGCTCGTCAGCCTCTTTTTCGTATGGATGCATGGGAAGGTTATAAACAAGTTAAAACCTCAGTTGCTCTTAGTGAAATCACTTTAAGACTGCAAAAACAAGATCATGTTTTAAATGTGGCCGAAGCTTATTTTAATGTACTTCGTCAGCAAGCACTTACTGCTGCTTATTTACAAGAAGAAAAAGCATTACTTGAACAGCTCAACATGATGAATGCCAAGCTTAAAGAAGGTTTGGTGGCTCGTAGCGATGTGAGTGAGGCAAATGCTCAGTATCAAAGTGCCAGAGCCAATCGTATTGCGACCAATGTACAGATTCTATTAGCTCAAGAGCAACTATCGGAATATATTGGCCCCTATCAAGATAAGCTTGCAGTCTTACGAAGTGATTTTAACTTTCAAAAACCTTATCCAGCCCAGCTTGATGATTGGCTGAATTTAGCCCAGCAACAAAATTTAAAAATTCAGCAAGCACGTTTACAACGACAATATGCTGAAGATCAACGCCGTGTGGAAAAAGCTGCACTTTATCCACAGGTAGATGCAGTTGCCAGCTATGGCTATACCAAACAAACACCAGAAACACTCATTTCAACTGACGGGAAGTTTGACCAAATCGGTGTGGAGATGAACTGGAATTTATTTAATGGAGGACAGACCCGAACCTCTATTAAAAAAGCCAGTGTAGAGTTAAATAAAGCACAAGCCCAACTCGATGCGGCCATTCGCCGTGCCAATGTTGATGTAAAAAGTGCTTTTATGCAGGTAGATACCGACCGTGCAAAACTTGAAGCAAGAAAAGCAGCAATGGATTCTTCGGCACTTGTGTCGCAAGCTTCAAAAGCCAGTTATAACGAAGGCTTAAAAAGTATGGTTGATGTTTTATTGGCGCAGCGTAATGCTTTTTCTGCAAAACAGGATTATCTTAATGCTCAATATGACTATTTATTAAATGTACTGCGTTTAAAAGCTGCTGTAGGCCAGTTAGGTGAAAAAGATCTGGTCGAATTAAACAGCTGGTTAACGTATCAGTAATAAAAAATGCTTTTATCTGAATTTTAATTTTGTCATAAAAATTTAATGATTGATGTGTTTTAATGCTCAATCATTTTATCCCTGCGCCATCATGTTGGAGGCTTCCTTGAGTCCAAGTAATCCGGTGTTAAGCCATCATATTTCTTCTCAATTTAATGAAGATTTGCAAGATGTGAACACAAAGTTTATGACCATGGGTGGCTTGGTCGAACAACAGGTTGCCAATGCAATTCATTCTTTGCTTGATACAGATGCGAATTTAGCAATTGATGTTCAATTTAAAGATAATGCAGTCAATCAATATGAGCGTGATATTGATGAGGGTTTGACACTCATCTTGGCGCGTCGTCATCCAGCAGCAATCGATTTGCGTATGGTTATTGCCATGAGCAAAGCCAATACTGACCTTGAGCGTATTGGGGATGAAGCTGCAAAAATTGCCCGTATTGCACAAAACCTCTGTGAAGAGGGTGGATCACCTCGTGGTTACATGGAAACTCGTCATATTGGTAACCAAGTACGTGTCATGATTCACGATGCCCTTGATGCTTTTGCACGTTTAGATGCCGATCAGGCATTACGTGTACTTTTAGCAGACGCTGACATTGACCGTGAATATCAATCAGCAACGCGTACTTTAATGACTTATATGATTGAAGATCCGCGTCATATTGCTCGCGTAATTAACGTGATGTGGGTTTTGCGTTCTTTAGAGCGTATTGGCGACCATGCGCGTAACATTGCTGAACAAGTGATTTATATGGCGAAAGGCTTTGATGCTCGTCATACCAAAATTGAAGAAATTGAAGCAAAAGTCCACGAAAAATAATGCTTTAATGAGAAAATAAAAGCCTTGTTTCAAACAAGACTTTTTTATAACTAAAAATAATACATAAAAAAAATGTCCCGAACTTTGGGGGGAAGTTCAGGACAGAAAATCAAGTGCATTAAGAGAAAACACGACAGGGATCGTGTCTCACTTGCTATGGATTCATAATAAGGTTTCATTGAATTTATGTCATGTAGAGTCCTGTGCGCTCTCTGTAAGGCTTTATATGTTTGTGTAAGTTTCACGTAAAAAAAAAGGCAGATCTATGTATATAGATCTGCCTTCTCAATGACGATAAGGTTAGAGCAAGCTAATTATTCAGGTTTCCAACCTTCTGCTTTTTCAACACTTTCATCATTATTGAAGAACTTTTCACGTTGTTCTTCAAGGAATTTTTTTGCATCTGGTTCAAACACATTTAAACGCTTTTCATTAATCAGCGTAGTTTGGTGCTGTAACCATTCTTGCCATGCTTGCTTAGAAACATTTTCAAAGAAATCTTGGCCTTTAGCACCTGGAAAAGGAGCGAAGTCTAGACCTTCCATTTCTTTTTGATATTTACGACAAAATACTTGGCGACTCATGATTTATCCTTAAGCGTATAACTGTTCTAAACGTGTATGGGCACGAGTAATTGCAGCTTCAACCTGTTTTGGTGAAGTTCCGCCAATATGATCACGTGCATTTACAGAAGCTTCTAGTGTTAAAGCTTTATCAAATACGTCTGCTGTGATTAAGTCAGAGAATTGTTGTAATTGCTCAAGTGTTAACTCAGATAAATCTTTTTCTTCAGCAACACCTAGTGCAACAGCTTTACCTACAATTTCATGCGCATCACGGAACGCAACGCCTTTTTTCACTAAGTAGTCAGCAAGGTCAGTTGCAGTTGAGAATCCACGAAGTGCAGCTTCACGCATGATTTCAATATTTGGAACCAATGCAGGAATCATGTCTGCAAATGCCATGAGTGAACCACGAACCGTATCGATAGCATCGAACAAAGGTTCTTTATCTTCTTGGTTGTCTTTGTTGTACGCTAAAGGTTGACCTTTCATGAGCGTAAGTAAGCTAATTAAGTCACCAAATACACGGCCAGATTTACCACGAATAAGTTCTGGAACATCTGGGTTTTTCTTCTGTGGCATAATTGATGAGCCAGTACAGAAGCGGTCAGGAATATTCACAAATTTGAACTGTGCAGAAGTCCAAAGAATAAGTTCTTCAGACATACGTGATAAATGCATCATGATAAGCGCAGCTGCTGCATTAAATTCAATCGCAAAGTCACGGTCAGAAACAGCATCAAGAGAATTTTCAGATACAGCTTCAAAACCTAAAAGTTCTGCTGTATAAGCACGATCGATCGGGTAAGTAGTACCTGCAAGAGCAGCGGAACCAAGAGGCATACGATTAACACGCTTACGGCAGTCTTGGAGACGTTCTGTGTCACGAACTAACATTTCAAACCATGCCAATAAGTGATGACCAAAAGTTACTGGTTGAGCTGTTTGTAAATGAGTGAAGCCAGGCATAATGGTATTTACATTTTTAGCAGCCAAGCCCAACAAGCCTTTTTGTAAACGCTCTAATAAACCTAAAATGTCATCAATTTCGTCACGTAGATAAAGACGAATATCAGTTGCAACTTGGTCATTACGGCTACGACCAGTGTGGAGTTTTTTACCTGTAATGCCAATACGCTGAGTCAAACATGATTCAATGTTCATGTGAACATCTTCAAGATCGATACGCCATTCAAAGTTTCCAGCTTCAATTTCTGCACGAATGGTGCTTAAACCTTCAATAATGTCGTCTCGTTCTGCTTCTGTGAGTACGCCAACTTTTGCAAGCATGGTAGCATGCGCAATTGAACCTGCGATGTCTTGTTTATAAAAACGTTGGTCAAACTGAACAGAGGCAGTAAATTCTGCTACAAAAGCGTCTGTCGCTTCAGAAAAACGACCACCCCACATACCTGAGGTTTGGTCTGGGGCTGCTGAATTAGGGGGATTTGAAGATGTGGTCATGGTGGCTCAGTAAAATAAAAAAGAGTATATCACTTGCCGAAGCTCAACAAACAAAGTTGTTTTCTACAGCATATCGAAATCAAAATTCCTCCTATTTTTTTACGAAAATTGATCGTTGGCAACATTTATTCGAATTAATTATTGCAAGTAATGTTTTGGCGCTGGTTTTAGCTTTGGCTGAAGCGCAATCGTGGCATGCCTTAAGCGGGTCGCGCCTTTTACAATATATGATTTTTATTAACTGGGTGATTTTGTCTTTTTTTGCCTTAGTTGAATATTTTCAAAATTTTTTTAGTCAGCTTCAGCAAGAATATGCTTTGGCAATTGGCTTTGTTATGCTGCAAGCGATTGTGGTAGTGACCACCCTAATAAGTAATTTTTTTCAATTCGGAATCTTGAAAAGAACGAGTGATATAGCGCATGACTGGAGCATTTATTTTACCAATGTCCCTTTATATTTAAGCTATGGAATACTACTCGGCGCATTTTGTTTGCGCTATTTATATGTCAGAGAACAGTGGTTACATCAACAATATGCAGAATTAAATGCACGTATTCAAGCCATGCAAGCGCGTATTCATCCTCACTTTTTATTTAATAGTTTAAATAATGTGGTGAGTTTAATTACGATAGACCCAGATAAAGCCGAAAGTATGCTGATTAGTCTGTCGCGTTTATTTAGAGCGAGTTTCCAAGAATTAAAATTGGTAAGCTTGTATGAAGAAATTGAACTCAGTAAACAATACTTAATGATTGAACAAATACGTTTAGGTGAGCGTTTACAAGTCGACTGGAAAGTGGAGCTTGAACCTTTGCAATTAAAGCAGGTCACGATTCCTTTATTGACATTACAACCTTTGTTAGAGAATAGTATTTTTCATGGGGTGGAACCAATGATGGGTAAGGCAACCATAGGGGTATTGGTTGAAATATTGCAAAATCAGGTCAGTATAGTCATTACCAACCCTTATACAGACGATACAATAAAATCACGGAAAGGGCATGGAATCGCTCTTGAAAACGTTAAACAACGCTTGAAAGCGTATTATGGGAACTCAGTTAGGTTCCAGGTATATAAGGGTGAAACTTTATATACCACTATTATGAGCTATCAATACCAATCAAAATAATAAGCCAGTCAGAGTTAACCATAAAAAAATGGACCAAGTTAACGGTGACAAGGAGGATGAATGAAGGTGCTAATTTGTGATGACGAGCCATTAGCAGTGGAGCGATTGTCACGTTTAGTTTCAAAGATGGGACATGAGGTTGTTGCAACAGCTCATCATGGCCAAGATGCCTTGGAACAGGCACGGCTTCATCAACCAGATGTGATTTTACTTGATATCCAAATGCCGGGTATGAATGGTCTCGTCTGTGCGGAACAATTAAGCCAGCTTAACCCTCGACCTGCTATTGTCTTTTGTACAGCTTATGATCAGCATGCTTTGGAGGCGTTTAAATCACAAGCACAAGCTTATCTTCTTAAACCGATTGATCCAGCAGAACTTGAACAAGCTTTAAAGCAGTTAACGCAACTTACCCAAGCACAGCTGAATGCCTTGCCAAACCCTGAACTTTTACAGGATTTAAAAACACAAAGACATCAAATTGCTGCCAAAACCTACCGTGGGGTTGAACTGATTCCTGTTGAAAATATCTATTATTTTTTGGCAGATCAAAAATATGTCACGATACGTCATAAAAATGGCAGTGTATTAATTGATGAAACACTGAAAGAGCTTGAAACTGAATTTGCAGATCAATTTATTCGTATTCATCGAAATGCCTTGGTCTCAATTGCTTATTTAGATGGTTTAGAGCTTGTAAGTTCAGGCCAGTATCAGGTTCGTTTACGAGGCCTTGATGAAAGACTTTCCGTTAGCCGTCGTCATTTGTCTACGCTCAGAGAGCGGATACATCAGCTTTAACTTGCGCATGTCTTATTTTTGCTGGTGAGATTTTACTTGCAATTTTAAGGGATCAAGTTAAGTTTAGGGTGTATTGTTTGACCAGCCCATGCTTGAATTTATGAAAACCTTGAAAATTGCTACACGACAAAGCCCACTTGCTCTTTGGCAGGCAGAACATATTCGTGCCCGTTTGCAGGAGCTTCATCCAGATTTAACGGTAGAGTTGGTCAAGTTTGTCACGCAGGGCGATAAAATTTTAGATACGCCTTTAGCAAAAATTGGTGGCAAAGGTTTGTTTGTTAAAGAATTAGAAGCTGCTCTTTTAGATGGTCGCGCGGACCTTGCTGTACATTCAATGAAAGATGTACCAATGGCATTACCAGAAGGTTTAACCTTGGCAGTCATTTGTGAACGTGAAGATCCATTAGATGCTTTTGTTTCAAATACTTTTGAAAAATTTGCTGACTTACCACAAGGAGCGAGAGTTGGCACATCAAGCTTACGTCGTAAATCACAAATTTTAAAACAACGTCCAGATCTACAAATTATTGATTTACGCGGAAATGTCGGTACTCGTCTAGGTAAATTAGATGATGGTCAATACGATGCGATTATTTTGGCAAGCGCTGGTTTAAAACGTTTAGGATTAGAAAATCGCATTCGTCATACTATCGAGCCAAATGTAAGTCTGCCTGCTGTTGGACAGGGTGCTCTTGGTTTGGAATGCCGTGCAGATGATCAAGAAGTATTAGCTTTAATACAACCTCTTTTACACATAGAGACTGACGTATGTGTACGTGCTGAGCGTGCGTTTAATGCCTATCTTGAAGGTGGTTGTCAGGTACCTATTGCGGGCTATGCAACCTTGCAAGATGGGAAAATTCATATTGAAGGCCGTGTAGGTAGTGTCGATGGGCAAACATTATTACGTGCTGAAATGACAGATGAAGCTCACAATGCTCAGCAATTAGGTGAGAACCTTGCTCGAAACTTACTTGAACAAGGTGCTGGCGATTTATTAAAGGCTCTTTACTAAAACTATGCTGTTCATTAATACTCGACCTGACTCACGTGCAGCTGAATTAACAGAAGCTTTGCAAAATAAGGGGTATCAGGTCGAGTCTTTACCTCTTTTAGAGCTGGTTGCTCAGCCTTTTTCAGATTCACTCTTTCAACTCTATCAGCAGTTAGTCGAGGCGCAAGCTATAGTGGCTGTAAGTCCCACTGCGGTTGATGTGGGTATGCAGTACTTAACGCAAAGTGGCTTAAAGCTAGAGAACTTAAAACATATTCAGTGGATTGCGGTTGGGCAGGCCACGGCAAATCGTCTCCATGAATATGGAATTGAAGCACATGTTCCAGATGTTGAAACTTCTGAAGGCATGCTCAGACTACCTATTCTCTATAATATGCAACAGAAGGGTAGTGTGGCTTTTTGGAGAGGAGAAGGCGGCCGCCAATTTATGATGGACACTTTGCAGCAGCAAGGTATCCAGATTTTAAATTTTGTCTTATATCATCGGCAGTGTCCACAAGACTCATATTCAACATTTAAGCATCTGACACAGAATTCAAATTATAATTTAGAAAAATGGCTTGTCTTAATTACCAGTGAGGCAAGCTGGAAATATTGGTTAGAGCTTTGTTTAAATAATAATGTACAACCTGATTGTGTATATTTGGTTTTAGGACCACGTCTTTTTCAACTTGTAAGAAAATATCGCGATCAGCAACAGGCTCATTTTCACATTATTCAACTTGAAAATTTATCGCCTTCGGGGATGATTCATCACATTCAGGCATTATAAGGATTCGTATGAGAAAACTTGTTTCTATTATCATTTTGCTGGGCATCGCTTGGTTAGCTAAGCTTAGCTACGATATGTGGCAAATTTCTCGTACGGTTCCTGAGCTTCAGCAAAGCTTAATGCAATCGGAACAGCAATATGCCAATCTGAATGATCAGTTGGTTGCACTAAAGAGACAAGTTCAAACCCAGCCGGGTAGTGATGTTCAATCGGCACCATCGACAAATAGTGAAATCATTCATGCAGGCATTGAGCCAACGGTATTAATTAAACAAAAATTAGACTTAATTCAGTTTGCGATAGATCAACAACAGTTTATTTATGCAGTAGATCATTTAACTCAATTACAACAAGCATTGCCTCAATATGAAATTGCTCCAGCATTAAAACACAGCCTAAATCAGGCGCTTGAACAAGATAAACAAGCAATACAACAATACGTAATTGCTCAAAATCAGCGTCATCAAATGATTGACGATCTACTGCAAACTATCGATAAAAATATTCAGCAAGCATTGGCTCGACCTAAACTTGAGATGGATCAATCTGAGTCAGTGTCTTGGTGGAAGAAATGGTTCCGTATTGAAAAAGTAGAAACACCGTCTATTAATTTAATGAATCGAAGTGTTGTGCTGAAAGAAGTGCAACTAAGGTTATTAATTGCCGAGCAGGCATTAAACCAAGGAAAAATGGCTGAATATCAAAATGAGCTGCAATCAGTAATGCAGAAATTAAATGAAATGCCAGATGCGACCAGTCAGCAATTGAAAAATCGTATTGCTAAAGTATCTCACTTATCTATCGTGCCTGTGCCTAAACTATCGACTCTTGGCCTACTAGGCTCATAAGGAGGGCATATGAAACATCTCCTATGGGTTTATCTTCTTATTAGTTTAGTACTTTTTGCAGCTTTGGCTTTGCTTAGCTATGGCTACGGCATGGGATATGTTTATATCTACTGGCGACAGCTGCAATTGCAAACAAACGTGTGGGGATTAGTCCTTACTTTTGTCCTAATGAGTTTTATTGCTCAGTTAATATGGCTTTGGATTAAACGTTATTCTTCTCGTGAACAACGTAAAAGAGAGAATATTTTTCAGTTTAAAAACCTTCACCCCTATGAGCAATTGGGTATTGTCTGGCTATTAGAAGCTGCCGAAGATCAACGCGTCTTTATCGAACGAGTTTTTACCCAGTCAGGACTTTTAAAAAATATTATTGATGCCAAGTTCTTGGTTTTAAGTGGAGATTATCAAAAAGCATTAGATGCTTTGGATCAATCTCCACCTATGGCTTTTGAATTGGCAGAATTACAGCGTATTGAAATATTTTTAGCTCAAAATGAAGCTGAGCGCGCATTAACTCATCTTGAGTTTTTATATCAGCATCAATTATCGCCGTGGCTTGAAGAGATCGAGACAGCATATCAACAGCGATTAACCGCATTATGGGGACAGCTTGCTTTACAGCAACCATGGTTATATTTGCGTTCGATGAAATATGGATTATTAGACGCTGAGCATCGTGATTTATGGTTACAGCAACTTCTTCAACAGTTCGATCAAGCTTCAGTTGATGACTTACATGCGCTGCAACAGCGCTATCTAGATTTAGAGTCTGAAATTCAAACTCGACCTTATAGCAGTAAATTACTATGGCTAAAACTCTTGGCGCGTATGCCGGAAATGAGTATTCAGCATGAAACATTAACTTTGCATCTTCTCAAAGAGCAATTTGATCCAGAAGTGTTTTATTTGTGGTTTCAGCAGCAATTGCTTAAGCAGGTTCCTGACTATGCGGATGTTGAGGAAAAGATTAATCAATTTGAATCTCAATATATGAGTTTGCCGGTTTTAACATTTGCAAAATGGCATGTTTACATGGCAACTGAGCGTCAAGCTGAAGCAGAAATATTATTAAGTTTATACCCAGATAATATTTTAATGAGCTATTTACGTATTAAATCAACCTTAAAAGAAGATGATGAGTTAATCAAACAGTTAAACCTAATCTTTGAAAATGATGCGAATTTTTTAAAATTTAAAATTTGAGGTAAAAATGAAAGAACTGTCTGTCTACCCTGTAATATACGACCAGAAAGTAGCATGGGGAGATATGGATGCTTTTGGTCATGTCAATAATGTACAGTATTATAGATATATTGAAAGCTCACGTATTTTATATATGGAAAATGTAAATATATTGACCCCAAATATATATACTGTTGTTGCTTCAAGTCAGTGCAAATATTTAAAACCCGTGTTTTATCCAGATGTATTAAAAGTAGGGGTTCGTGTAGAGGAGATGCGCAATAGCGCATTCCGTATGGCTTATATATTATGGAGTGAGGCACAGCAGCAAATCGTTGCTACAGGTGAAGCTGTAATGGTCTGTATAGATAAAATGACAGGATTAAAATGTGAAATACCAAATGAAGTAAAAAGTAAAATTATTGAATTAGAAAAATCAGTAGGACATGACTTAATACATTTAGCTTAAATAAATATTAAGAAAATATATTTCAATTATAATTATTAATGTAATTAAAAAGTAAATTTATAGCATTATTCTGACGAACTTGTCTTTCAAACTATTGCTTATTGAATAGATTATAAATACTATTGGTTATGATTTAATGTTTTTAAATTTTGTCTGTATTATTTGAATTGTCTGTAAGACTGGAGTATTTATTAATGAAACCGGATATTAGTGAATTATCTGTTGAAGAGTTAAAACGCTTACAAGAAGAAGCAGAAGCTTTAATTGCAAGCAAAAAAGATCAAGCAATCGAAGATGCTTATAATCAAATTATCGAGATTGCAGAAAATGTAGGTTTTAGTGTTGAACAACTTCTTGAGTTTGGTGCTCAAAAACGTAAGAAAACAACACGTAAATCTGTAGAGCCACGCTACCGTAACAAAAACAACTCTGAAGAGACTTGGACTGGTCGCGGTAAACAACCACGTTGGTTAGTTGCTGAAATTGAAAAAGGTGCAAAACTTGAAGATTTCTTAATCTAATTGTATTGCCTCTTAAAAAGCCAAGCGATTTAGCTTGGCTTTTTTATTTTAAAAAAAATTAAAACTTTTATTTTAAAAATGAAGTATTCAATAAAGTGTTTGAATTCCTAAATGAATACATTGTTGAGACTAAATTTGCATTTAGTAAGATCAATCGTCAATTTTCATGATTTTGTCATACGTACAACTTATAGTCTTTAAGAAGACGCCAAGCCTGATTGCTTGGTTTTTTTATATGAAGTGAATTGGCGATGTTGAAAAAGTATGCATAATGTCAGACTAGAGAGGAACTCTCATATAAGGACGATAATTTGCATGTTGGTAAGGCTGAATGAAGAAAAAGTCTAAGCAATGGAAGTGGTGGTTTTTTGCCCTCATTGCATTTTTAATTTTTATTATTTTACAGATTCCGGCGACTTGGCTTATCTCTAAATTTTCAAAGAATAATCAAACTGTCCATAATGTAAGTGGCAATATCTGGCAGGGGCAAGCTGACTGGCATCGTGGTGCTTTACGAGGAACCATCCACTGGAAAACCAGACCGCTAGATTTACTTTTATTACGCTTTGCTGCAGATGTTGATATTCATAGTGGTAATACGCAATTAGCAGGAATCATGGCATATGGTTTTGGCAAAAAAGTAATTGTACGAAATATGAATGGTCAAGTTGCTCCAGAAACACTGAAGCAGATTGTGAACTGGCAATGGCCGGTAAACAGCATTCAACTTAAAGATATCCAACTTAATTATAAAAAAGAGCAGGGCTTTGCAGCGGTTGATGGGCAATTGCATTGGGGTGGCGGAGCACTAGTTTATAATATTGGTGATCGTCAAGATCGTATGAACATGCCTTCTTTAAGTGGGCAGTTGGCTGACCAAAATGGACAGCTACAAGTTGACATCCGTGATCAGCGAAATCAAAAAATGGCGAATCTTTTACTTGATGCCAATATGATGCTTGATGTTCAACTTACACAGCGTTTATTACTTAATGTTCCATCTTATGACGGAAAAGCTGGTTTAGATACTTTTGTCATTAGTTCTCGTCAACCATTATTACAAGGTGGTAACTGATGAAAACATGGATTGATAAATTACAGCAGTTACAGTGGCAAAAGTTAGATCGACTCAGTGTAGTTGTCCTTATTATTTTAATTTTGTGGTTATGTTGGAAATTGGCATCATTTTTTTGGTTGGTTGTAGCACCCCCTCAAATGATGCAGTTTGATCGGGTGGAACTCGGTTCTCAACAGCCACAAATACCAAACATTAGTACTTTTTCAATTTTTAATGAACCTTCTGCCAATGCGGCTCAAGAAAATGTGAATCTAGAATTACAAGGCGTAATGCTTGGGTATCCAAACCAGTTTTCTTCTGCTGTTATTAAGGTTGATAATACTGCTGAACGTTATCGAGTTGGTGAAACCATAGGTTCTACCTCTTATCAACTGTCAGAGGTTTATTGGGATCATGTGGTATTGCGTCAAGGAAATGGCAGTACTCGCGAACTTCAGTTCAAAGGTCTGCCAAATGGTTTATATCAACCTATGACTCCTAATGCATCACCGCAAGCTGTCACGCCATCTCAGCCTACGGCGCCTGTGAATACGACCCAAGAAGCTTTGGGGCAAGCGATTCAGCAGATGCAAGGAAATCGAGATCAGTACCTCAAAGATATGGGGGTTAGTGGAGGCTCTGGTGAGGGATATGAAGTTACAGAACGTACACCAACCGCGCTTAGAAATAAGCTAGGTTTAAGGCCTGGCGATCGAATTGTCTCTTTAAATGGTCAAACGGTTGGGCAAGGGCAAACGGATGTGCAATTACTTGAACAGGCTCGGCGAGCAGGACAAGTAAAAATAGAAATAAAACGTGGTGATCAAGTGATGACCATACAACAAAGTTTTTAGTGATAACACGTCACCATAAGAGTTAGGAAATATCGCGAGTTATGGCTTTATTGAATCATCAACGTCCACTTTGGGCATTACTTGCAGCAGCCCCATTGATTGCGACAGTAAGTAGCAGTGCCTATGCCCAAACATGGAAGATCAATTTACGTGATGCTGACTTAACTGCCTTTATTAATGAAGTTGCAGACATTACTGGTAAGAACTTTGCTGTTGATCCGAGAGTGCGTGGGAATGTCACTGTTATTTCGAATAAACCTTTAAATAAAGATGAGGTTTATGATTTATTTCTTGGGGTCTTAAATGTAAATGGGGTAGTTGCGATTCCATCTGGTAATACAATTAAACTTGTGCCAGATAGCAACGTTAAAAACTCGGGAATTCCTTATGATTCTCGAAATAAGGTTCGTGGTGATCAAATTGTTACACGAGTGATTTGGCTTGAAAATACCAATCCAAATGACTTAATTCCAGCACTTCGCCCTTTAATGCCACAGTTTGCGCATATGGCTGCGATTGCAGGCACCAATGCTCTTATTGTCTCTGATCGAGCTGCGAACATTTATCAGCTTGAAAATATTATCCGTAACTTAGACGGAACTGGGCAAAATGATATTGAGGCGATTAACCTTCAGTCGAGTCAAGCCGAAGAAATTATTACTCAACTTGAAGCGATGAGTGCAACTGGAGCATCAAAAGATTTTAATGGTGCTCGTATTCGTATTATTGCTGATAATCGAACGAATCGTATTTTGGTAAAAGGTGATCCGGGAACGCGTAAGCGCATTCGCCACATGATTGAAATGCTGGATGTACCTTCTGCTGACCGTTTAGGTGGTTTAAAAGTTTTCCGTTTGAAATACGCAAGTGCTAAAAGCCTGTCAGAAATTTTACAAGGTTTGGTCACTGGTCAAGCTGTTTCGTCGTCTGGTAACAATAACAATTCATCAAACTCATCAAATTCGATGAATAATTTGATTGGGAATAACCAGAACTCGAGTTCAAATACATCAGGTTCAAATGGAAGTTCAATTTCGACTCCATCAATCAATCTAAATGGCAATTCAAACAATAGTAATCGGAACAATATTTCCAGCTTTAGCCAAAATGGCGTAAGCATTATTGCAGATAGTGCCCAAAACTCATTAGTTGTTAAAGCCGATCCACAATTAATGCGTGAAATTGAATCAGCGATTCAACAGCTGGATGTTCGTCGCCAACAAGTGCTTATTGAGGCTGCAATTATTGAAGTATCGGGTGATGATGCAGATCAACTTGGAATTCAATGGGCACTCGGTGATTTATCTAGTGGGATTGGTTTACTTAGCTTTAGTAATGTAGGGGCGAGTTTATCTTCTATTGCTGCTGGTTATTTGTCGAGTGGTTCGGCTGGAGCTGCTTCTGCTATCGCTAATGGAGCTAATAAAGGTAATGGTGCAACTTTAGGATTGGGTAATTTTGATAACTCTCGTAAAGCCTATGGTGCATTAATTCAGGCCCTTAAAACCAATACCAAATCAAACTTACTTTCAACGCCATCTATTGTAACAATGGATAATGAAGAAGCTTATATTGTTGTAGGCCAGAATGTTCCATTTGTAACAGGCTCAGTGACTACCAATAGTACTGGTATCAACCCATATACAACTGTAGAACGAAAGGATGTCGGTGTGACGTTAAAAGTCATTCCGCATATTGGTGAAGGTGGTACGGTTCGTCTAGAAGTGGAACAAGAAGTCTCTGCTGTTCAAGAAAGTCGTGGGCAAGCAGCTGACTTGGTGACAAGTAAACGTGCTATTAAAACAGCAGTTTTGGCTGAACATGGGCAGACTGTGGTGCTTGGTGGTTTGGTGTCGGATGACACGTCGCTTTCAAGACAAGGTGTACCTGGTTTAAGTAGTATCCCTTATGTTGGGCGATTGTTCCGATCAGATAATAGAAAAAATGTTAAACAAAACCTTCTTGTCTTTATTCATCCAACAATTGTGGGTGATGCAAATGATGTACGTCGTTTGACTCAGCAGCGTTATAATCAGCTGTATAGTTTACAGTTAGCAATGGATAAAAACGGTAACTTTGCAAAACTACCTGAGCAGGTCGATGATGTTTACAATCAAAAAATGACACCTCCAAGTATTGCTCCGCAGTCAAAAAATTATCAGCAAGTTCCTTCGGGTGGTAAAAGTTCGACCATAATCACACCTGTAGCAGTCGAACCAACGGTTCAAAAGCAAACTTTGCAGTTGCCTGAACCAGAAGTGAATCGTACTAAAAATACAGTAACAACTACCACACTGCGACCAAACACAGCGCAGTAGTAGCATGTTATGATTGATAAAAAATGAATAGGACATATGCATGACTTGGAAACTACAAGCAATTACTGGTGAAATTACTGGACAAGAAATTACAGTTGATCGTGATATGTTGGTAGGGCGCCATCAGGACGCTGATTTGTTGTTACAAGCTGCTGAAATTTCACGTCGCCATGCTGCATTGCTTTTAAAAGATCAATTGCTATGGGTTCAAGACCTTAATTCATCGAATGGTACATTTGTAAACGATATTCGTATTGAGCAAGAAAAGCAGCTACATGATGGTGATATTGTTCAATTTGCGAGTTTTAAATTCTCGGTTTTAGCACCTGCTCAAAAAATTACTGATTTACCTGAAGTTGAAGCAGAACCAGTGCAAGCTGCACCAACACAGGATTTAAGCGATCAAGGTATGCCAAGCCTTGCAGAGCGTGCTGCAGAGGTCGAAGTTCGCCACGATGGTATGCCGCAGAATATTTCTATTCCAAAACCTGCGCCTATTCCTGAAGGTGTAGATGTCAATGTAAAACAACCATCACCTGTGACTTTTGATGAGCCTGTTTCTCGTGTTGCCGAAGAAAAAGAGCAACAGAAGAATGCTTCAGTTGGTTTAATCACTATTATTATTTTAGTAATTTTAGCTGTATTAGCATGGTTATTCTTTAAATAATCCGTTGCTGCTTTTACAATCAAGGCATGCCAAACGCATGCCTTTTTAATTTTGAGTAGAAGAAAATGTCTGTTGCACAACTAAGTAAGCGCGATTTAATTTTATTTGATCTGGATGGAACACTTGTTGACTCCGCTGCCGATTTATATCGGTCTATGAATTTAAGTCTGCAATCACTCGGTTGGCCATTGGTGACAGAAGTACAAATACGAGAATGGGTAGGTAAAGGTGCCTCAAAACTCTGTGAAAGTGTTTTACTTCATCTATTTGGTAAATTAGATGCTGAACAACATAAGGTTTTATTACACACATTTGTAGAGACATATGGTGCAGAACTTTGTGTAAATACTCAAATTTATTCTGGTGTACCTGAGTTTTTAAAACATTGCCAAACTCTAAATATAAAAATGGCATGTGTTACTAATAAACCTGTCAAACTTGCTCAAGGACTATTAGATGCATTAGAGCTTACCTCTTATTTTCAAGTTGTACTTGGGGGAGATAGCTTGCCTGAAAGAAAACCACATCCATTACCATTGCTGCATTGCATGCAAAGTCTAAATACATCTGCTTCACAATCGTTAATGATTGGTGATTCTAGCAATGATGTAGAAGCTGCGCGCCGTGCTGGAATTGATTGTATTGTGGTTAGCTATGGCTATAATCATGGAGAAAGCATCTATGATTGCCAACCTCAGCAAGTTATTGATAGTCTTGCTGAGTTAATTGTTTAATGAAGAAAATGGAGATAAGAATGAATAAGCGTATGGTTTTTCGATGGCGTGTCTAAACCGAATCTAGAAAAACACACTTTTAAATCGAAACCATATTAGAGAAGATTCATGACAACATTAGCGCAATTCGAGCAACTTAAGGCTGCTGGTTATAACACTATTCCTGTTTATCGTCAGCGGTTAGCAGATACAGAAACCCCATTATCGGTTTTTGCTCGTTTTAAAGACCAAACACAAGCTTATTTATTTGAGTCGGTTGAGGGTGGGGAAAACTGGGCGCGCTACTCTATGATTGGATTAGGCGAATCAACCGTTTTTTCATGCAATGCTGGGGTTTTGTCTGTACAGCATGCTGATGGCTCAATCACACAACAAGATTGCCAAGATCCTTTTGAATATATTCGTAACTTCCAAAAACAATTTAAAGTGCCATCGGCAGAGCTCTTGCCAGACTTACCAAGCTTTACAGGCGGATTAGTGGGGTATTTGGGTTATGATGCTGTCCGTTATATTGAACCACGCTTAAAGAATGTACCTACAGCTGACCCAATCACGTTACCTGATTTGTGGTTAATGTTATCAAAAACAGTTATTGTCTTTGATAACCTTAAAGATACACTATTTTTAATTGTTCACGCTGATGCAACACAGGCAAATGCTTATCAAGATGCCCAGCAAAAATTAGATCAATTAGAACAGTTACTCGCTATTCCTGTTAGCTTGCAAGCTAAACCACATACTCCTCCTCATTTTGAATCAATTACGGGTAAAGCAAAGTTCTTAGAAACAGTAGAAAAAGTTAAAGAATATATCCGTGCTGGTGATGTAATGCAGGTTGTTCCAGGGCAGCGCATGGTTTCTGATTTTGATGGTGAGGCTTTACAGGTTTACCGTGCATTACGTCATTTAAATCCTTCGCCTTATTTATTCTTGGTACAAGGGCAAACGATTACTGATAAAAAACCATTTCATATTGTTGGTTCTTCACCAGAAATTCTTTCTCGTTTAGAAAATGGTATTGCGACAGTTCGTCCACTTGCAGGTACGAGGCCGCGCGGAAAAACTAAAGAGGAAGATGTTGCTTTAGAAAAAGACTTACTTTCAGATGAAAAAGAAATTGCTGAGCACTTAATGCTGATTGATCTTGGTCGAAATGATGTTGGGCGAGTTTCTAAAATCGGTAAGGTCCAAGTAACGGATCAAATGGTGATTGAGCGCTATTCACATGTCATGCACATTGTTTCAAACGTACAAGGTGAAGTTCGTGACGATATAGATGCTTTAGATGTGTTTAAAGCGACTTTCCCTGCTGGTACCTTATCTGGTGCCCCAAAAATTCGTGCAATGGAAATCATTGATGAAGTAGAACCAGTGAAACGAGGTGTATTTGGTGGAGCAGTGGGGTATTTGGGATGGCATGGTGAAATGGATATGTCGATCGCAATCCGTACATGCGTTATTCGTGACAAAAAAGTCTATGTACAGGCTGGAGCAGGCTTGGTAGCTGACTCAAATCCTGAATCTGAATGGAATGAAACCCAAATAAAAGCTCGCGCAGTGATCAAAGCGGTTGAATTATCATCAAACGGATTGATTTTATGAGTTTTTAGCGATTTTTTTAAAAAAATCGCTTGCATCGTTTGGAAGTTTTGCTAAACTGCACACCGTTCCGATACGAAACGTACGAAACACTAAGAAGAGCCGGCATAGCTCAGTTGGTAGAGCAACTGACTTGTAATCAGTAGGTCCACAGTTCGAATCCGTGTGCCGGCACCATCTTAAAGGTGTGTAGTTGTGAAGTAAAGAACAACACTGAAATAAGTGTGATATGGTGAGATTCCCGAGCGGTCAAAGGGGGCGGACTGTAACTCCGCTACGAAAGTTTCGAAGGTTCGAATCCTTCTCTCACCACCATTAACTTCGATTGAAGTGGTATATATACCAACACAGTGCGGGAGTAGCTCAGTTGGTAGAGCGGCAGCCTTCCAAGCTGCATGTCGCGAGTTCGATCCTCGTCTCCCGCTCCATCGAAGGATAATCGCTCTTATAGCTCAGTGGTAGAGCACTCCCTTGGTAAGGGAGAGGTCTCGAGTTCAAATCTCGATAAGAGCTCCAGATATACAGTTTAGTAGATTTTCTACAAAGATTTAAAAAGCAGGCTTATTAGTCTGCTTTTCAAGTATTGGGTGTTTGATTTTTTAGGCGACATGTCGATGCTGGGTGTTTGCTCAGAATTGTGTTCGACGTAAACGAGGATTATAAACATGGCTAAGGCTAAGTTTGAACGTAATAAGCCACACGTAAACGTGGGCACAATCGGTCACGTTGACCATGGTAAAACAACTTTAACTGCTGCGATTGCAACTATTTGTGCAAAAACTTACGGCGGTGAAGCGAAAGATTACTCACAAATCGACTCAGCACCTGAAGAAAAAGCACGTGGTATTACAATTAATACTTCACACGTAGAATACGATTCTCCAATTCGTCACTACGCACACGTTGACTGCCCGGGCCACGCCGATTACGTTAAAAACATGATCACTGGTGCTGCTCAGATGGACGGCGCGATCCTTGTATGTGCTGCGACTGACGGTCCAATGCCACAAACTCGTGAACACATCCTTCTTTCTCGTCAGGTTGGTGTACCTTACATCATCGTATTCTTAAACAAATGCGACCTTGTTGATGACGAAGAATTACTTGAATTAGTAGAAATGGAAGTTCGTGAACTTCTTTCTACTTATGACTTCCCAGGTGATGACACTCCAGTAATCCGTGGTTCAGCTCTTGCTGCTCTTAACGGTGAAGCAGGTCCTTACGGTGAAGAATCAGTTCTTGCTCTTGTAGCAGCTCTTGACTCTTACATCCCAGAACCAGAACGTGCTATCGACAAAGCATTCTTAATGCCAATCGAAGACGTATTCTCAATTTCTGGTCGTGGTACTGTAGTAACAGGCCGTGTAGAATCAGGTATTGTTAAAGTTGGTGAAGAAGTAGAGATCGTTGGTATTAAAGATACAGTTAAAACAACTGTAACTGGCGTAGAAATGTTCCGTAAACTTCTTGACGAAGGCCGTGCAGGCGAGAACTGTGGTGTATTACTTCGTGGTACTAAGCGTGAAGACGTACAACGTGGTCAAGTACTTGCTAAACCAGGTACAATCAAGCCGCACACTAAATTCGACGCAGAAGTATACGTACTTTCTAAAGAAGAAGGTGGTCGTCACACTCCATTCTTAAATGGTTACCGTCCACAGTTCTACTTCCGTACAACTGACGTAACTGGTGCGATCCAGTTGAAAGAAGGCGTTGAAATGGTTATGCCAGGTGACAACGTTGAAATGTCAGTAGAATTAATCCACCCAATCGCAATGGACCCAGGTCTACGTTTTGCGATCCGTGAAGGTGGTCGTACTGTAGGTGCTGGTGTTGTTGCGAAAGTAACTGCATAAGCATAATATAGTGACGGATTACGTCTCAAGTTGAGGGCTTTGGCTCTCAACTTGCATTATAGGTCAGTAGTTCAATTGGTAGAGCGTCGGTCTCCAAAACCGAATGTTGGGGGTTCGAGTCCCTCCTGACCTGCCATATTTTGAAATAAAAAGCTTGATGCTGGCTTAGTTGTTCATATAATAAGTCGCGAGTTCTACGACGAGTACAAAAATGTCGAATGATAAATCGCGTGACGCATTGAGCGACGCGCCAATTCCTCAAAGAAATAATTCTGCTGAAGTTGTTCGTTCTGGTTCGCCTCTAGATATTGTTCTATGGGTGATTGCAATTGCATTGTTGCTTTCGGCTACTATGGTGAATCAGCACTTGCCAGCGTATTGGGCACCTGCAAATAATGTTTGGGTTCGCGTTGGTGCAATTTTAGCTTGTATCGTTGTGGCTTTAGGTTTATTATACGCCACCCATCAAGGTAAAGGCTTCGTTCGTTTGCTAAAAGATGCACGAGTCGAATTGCGTCGAGTAACTTGGCCAACAAAACAAGAAACAGTCACGACATCGTGGCAGGTTCTATTGGTTGTAGTTGTTGCATCATTGGTTTTATGGTGCTTTGACTATGGTTTGGGTTGGTTAATTAAGTTGATTATCGGGTAAAAGAGCTATGAAACGTTGGTACATTATTCATGCCTACTCTGGCTATGAAAAACAAGTGTTGCGTTCGCTTACAGAACGAATCCAGCGTAGCGCTGTTGCTGATAGCTTTGGTGATGTCCTTGTTCCTACCGAAGAAGTGGTAGAAATGAAGGATGGTAAGAAACGTAAGTCTGAGCGTAAATTCTTTCCTGGCTATGTGTTAGTTGAAATGGAAATGAATGACGATACTTGGCATATTGTTAAAGAATGTCCGAAAGTATTAGGTTTTATCGGTGGTACACCTGAAAAACCTGCGCCAATCACTCAACGTGAAGCAGATGCGATTCTTGCGCGTGTACGTAATACTGGTGAAGCTCCACGTCCTAAGACGATGTTTGAACCAGGTGAAGAATTACTCGTTATTGATGGCCCATTCACTGACTTTAAAGGTGTGGTGGAAGAGGTTCAATACGAAAAGTCACGTTTAACGTTGACGATTAATGTATTTAATCGACCAACTCAGGTTGAACTCGAATTTCGTCAAGTCGAAAAAACGATTTAATCTCAATTGGTTGAAAAGCGCCCGATTTTATCGGGCATTGTTGTTGTAACAGTAGTGTTGCGTAAAGATTGGGGAGCCTAGCGGCGTTTGTACCCAGAGGTATTTTAAAATGGCTAAGAAGATTGACGGCTATATCAAGCTGCAAGTTCCAGCTGGTAAAGCAAATCCATCTCCACCAATTGGTCCTGCATTAGGTCAACGTGGTGTAAACATCATGGCATTCTGTAAAGAATTCAATGCTGCTACACAAAAAGTTGAACCAGGTCTTCCAATTCCTGTAGTGATTACTGTGTACAACGACAAGTCGTTCACATTCATCATGAAAACTCCTCCAGCTTCTATTCTTCTTAAGAAAGCTGCTGGTATCCAAAAGGGTTCATCTGTACCAAACAAAACTAAAGTTGGTAAGTTGACTCGTGCTCAGTTAGAAGAAATTGCGACTACTAAAGAGCCAGATTTAACTGGTGCTGATTTAGACGCACGTGTTCGTACCATCGCTGGTTCTGCACGTTCTATGGGCTTGGAAGTGGAGCTATAAGACATGGCAAAGTTAACTAAACGTCAAAAAGCCATTGCTGCTGCTGTTGAAGCAAACAAAGTTTACACTTTGGAAGAAGCGGTAGAAGTTCTTAACAGCCTACCTGCTGCAAAATTCAAAGAATCTTTGGATGTTGCTGTAAATCTTGGTGTAGACCCACGTAAATCTGATCAGGTTGTTCGTGGTGCTACTACATTACCTGCAGGTACTGGTAAAACTGTACGTGTAGCTGTATTTGCTCAAGGCGCTCAAGCAGAAGCTGCTAAAGAAGCTGGTGCTGATGTTGTAGGTTTTGATGACCTTGCTGAAAGCATCCAAGGTGGAAACCTTGACTTTGATGTTGTGATCGCTGCTCCAGACGCTATGCGTGTTGTTGGTAAGCTCGGTACAATTCTTGGTCCACGTGGTTTAATGCCAAACCCTAAAGTAGGTACTGTAACTCCTGATGTTGCGAATGCTGTTAAAAACGCAAAATCTGGTCAGGCTCGTTACCGTGTAGACAAAGCGGGTATTATCCACGCTGCGATTGGTCAAGTTGGCTTTGATGCTGCTGCAATCCGCCAAAACGTTGAAACTTTAGTTGCTGACTTGAAAAAGTTAAAACCTGCAACTTCTAAAGGTGTATACATCAAAAAGATCACTTTGAGCTCAACTATGGGTCCTGGTCTTACTGTTGATGTAAACAACGTTTCTAACTAAGTTTTAACTTAGTTCTGTACAGAATTTTAAAGTCCTGATTGAGTAGGTAGCAAAAATAGAAATAAATTTCTATTTTTGCGCAGTTAAAGCAACGCTTTGACTCTTGCTTATCAGGCGGACTTTGAATTGATGAATGAGAATTTATCAGCGTCAAAGACCTCAGGCGAGAAGGCGTTATTTTCGGATAGCGGCTTTTCTTAATAATCCAGCCTGCGTAGACGCGGTGGTGTGATTTGTTCCTCCTCCGCGTGTAAGTCGAAAGGCTTACGAATTGGGAGTGTGCCCATTGGGTGCATAAATCACCTTAGGAGGTTTTACAATGGCTCTTCTTATCGAAGACAAAAAACAGATCGTTTCAGAAGTAAGTGAAGTTGCTTCTAAAGCGTTTGCAGCCGTTGTTGCTGACTATCAAGGTTTAAGCGTAGAGCAATTAACAACACTTCGTGTTGAAGCTCGTAAGTTAGGTGTAACTACACGTATCGTACGTAACACTTTGGCTAAGCGCGCATTCCAAGGTACTCAATTTGATATCTTGAACGACAACCTTGTTGGTCCAACAATTCTAGGTTTTTCAACTTCTGAAGATGACATGGGTGCAGCTGCACGCTTGTTTGAAGAATTTGCAAAAACTAACAAAGCATTTGAATTAAAAGCTGCTGCATTTGACGGCAAAGTTTATCAAGGTGCTGATGTTAGCGTAATTGCTAATCTTCCAAACCAAGAGAAAGCGCTTACTATGCTTGCCTCTGTTCTTCAAGCTCCTATTTCGAAATTGGGTCGCCTCATTACAGCGCTCAAAGAGAAAAACGAGTCAGAAGCTGCTTAATCAATTTTACACACCATTCAATATCCATTTGGAGTTATTCTCATGGCTTTAACTAACGAAGAAATCTTAAACGCAGTTGCTGAAAAAACTGTTCTTGAACTTGTTGAATTAATTTCTGCTTTCGAAGAGAAATTCAACGTTTCTGCTGCTGCTGTTGCTGTTGCTGCTCCAGCTGGTGGCGCTGCTGCAGCTGCTGAAGAACAATCTGAATTCAACGTTGAGTTGACTTCTTTCGGTGCTAACAAAGTAGCTGTTATTAAAGCAGTTCGTGAAGCAACTGGCCTTGGTCTTAAAGAAGCTAAAGACCTAGTTGAAGGTGCTCCTCAAGTTCTTAAAGAAGGCGTTTCTAAAGAAGAAGGCGAAGAACTTAAGAAGAAACTTGAAGAAGCTGGTGCTACAGTTACACTTAAGTAATTGTAAAAGGAGTCGGTTTTTAAATCGGCTCCATAAAATGGCTGATGGCTCTTGGGTCATCAGCCTTTTTGCGTTACAATAATCGGCTCGATTTTTGTTAGTTTTGTTTATTTTTTAGAAAAAACTAAATAAATCAATTAATTTCAAATGCTTACCAATATTTTTCTTTTTAAAAAATATTGTTAAGTGTTTTAGTACCACTAAAAGTTGCAGCATTTGTAAGCAGTGGTGGCCATATCGGCCTGTGTAATTCCTTCTGAGCCCGTTCTGCAGGCGGGCTTGGTTTACTTTCCGAGGACTCCAGATGGCATACTCATATACCGAAAAGAAACGGATCCGTAAGAATTTTGGTAAGTTGCCCCAAGTAATGGAAGCACCGTACTTACTCTCGATTCAGGTCGATTCGTATAGAACGTTCTTGCAAGGTGGCAAATCTCCAAAAAACCGTGAAGATATCGGTCTCCAGGCCGCATTTCGTTCAGTTTTTCCTATAGAAAGTTATTCTGGCAATGCTGCTTTAGAATTTGTTGAGTATAGCCTTGGTAAGCCTGAGTTTGATGTGCGTGAATGTATTTTACGTGGTTCGACTTATGCGGCACCAATGCGCGTAAAAATTCGTTTGATTATTAAAGATCGCGAAACTAAATCAATTAAAGACGTACGTGAACAAGAAGTCTACATGGGTGAAATGCCACTCATGACTGAAAATGGTACCTTTGTAATCAATGGTACTGAGCGTGTAATCGTATCTCAATTACACCGTTCACCAGGTGTGTTCTTCGACCATGATAAAGGTAAGACTCACTCAAGTGGTAAAGTGTTGTATTCAGCACGTATCATTCCTTACCGTGGTTCATGGTTAGACTTCGAGTTCGATGCAAAAGATCTAGTTTACGTACGTATTGACCGTCGTCGTAAATTACTTGCTACTGTTGTGTTACGTGCACTAGGTTATAACAATGAACAAATCTTGAATTTGTTCTACGAAAAAGTACCTGTGTACCTAGACATGGGTAGTTATCAAATTGACCTTGTTCCTGAGCGTTTACGTGGTGAAATGGCTCAATTTGATATTACTGACAATGAAGGTAAAGTCATTGTTGAGCAAGGTAAACGTATTAACGCGCGCCATGTACGTCAAATGGAAGCTTCAGGTTTAACTAAGCTTTCAGTTCCTGATGAATACTTATATGAGCGTATTACTGCTGAAGATATTACTTTACGTGATGGTGAAGTAATTGCTGCGAATACGTTATTAAGCCATGAAGTGATGGTGAAGTTAGCGGAAGGTGGTGTTAAGCAATTTAACATCCTGTTCACAAACGACATCGATCGTGGTTCTTTTGTTGCTGATACATTGCGTGCAGACACAACAGCAGGACGTGAAGAAGCTTTAGTTGAAATTTATAAAGTAATGCGTCCAGGCGAGCCGCCAACAAAAGAAGCTGCTGAAAACTTGTTCAACAACTTATTCTTCTCTTCTGAGCGTTATGACTTATCTCCAGTAGGTCGTATGAAGTTCAACCGTCGTTTAGGTCGTCCTTACGAAGTTGGTACTGATCAGAAGTCTCGTGAAGTTGAAGGTATTTTGTCGCACGAAGATATCATCGATGTATTACGTACATTGGTTGAAATCCGTAACGGTAAAGGCGAAGTAGACGATATCGACCATTTAGGTAACCGTCGTGTACGTTCTGTTGGTGAAATGACAGAGAACCAATTCCGTGTTGGTTTAGTTCGTGTTGAGCGTGCTGTTAAAGAACGTTTAAGCCAAGCAGAAACAGATAACTTGTCTCCACAAGACTTGATTAACGCTAAGCCAGTTGCTGCGGCAATCAAAGAATTCTTTGGTTCAAGCCAATTATCTCAGTTCATGGACCAAAACAACCCATTATCTGAGATTACACATAAGCGTCGTGTATCTGCGCTTGGTCCTGGTGGTTTAACACGTGAGCGTGCTGGCTTCGAAGTACGTGACGTACATCAAACTCACTATGGTCGCGTTTGTCCAATTGAAACTCCTGAAGGTCCAAACATTGGTTTGATCAACTCGCTTTCTGTATATGCAAAAGCGAATGATTTCGGTTTCTTGGAAACACCTTACCGCCGAGTTGTAGATGGTCGTGTAACTGATGCAGTTGAATATTTATCTGCTATTGAAGAAGTAGGCACTGTTATCGCACAGGCCGATTCTGCTGTAGATAAAGATGGCAACTTAACAGAAGACTTCGTTTCTGTTCGTCACCAAGGTGAATTCGTACGTATGCCACCTGAAAAAGTGACGCATATGGACGTTTCTGCACAGCAGGTTGTATCTGTTGCTGCATCACTTATTCCATTCCTTGAACACGATGACGCGAACCGTGCATTGATGGGTTCGAACATGCAACGTCAGGCTGTTCCTACTTTACGTGCTGACAAGCCACTTGTTGGTACTGGTATGGAAGCGAACGTAGCACGTGACTCTGGTGTGTGTGTAATCGCAAACCGTGGTGGTGCAATTGAATTTGTAGATGCTTCTCGTATCGTTATTCGTGTAAACGAAGATGAAATGGTTGCTGGTGAGGCGGGTGTAGATATCTATAACCTCATCAAATATACACGTTCGAACCAAAATACTTGTATTAACCAAAATGTTATCGTGAATTTGGGCGACAAAGTTGCTCGTGGTGACATCTTGGCAGACGGTCCATCTACAGACATGGGTGAACTTGCGCTTGGTCAAAACATGCGTGTAGCGTTCATGACATGGAATGGTTACAACTATGAAGACTCGATCTTGTTATCTGAGCGTGTTCTTCAAGAAGACCGTTTAACTTCTATTCATATTCAAGAATTGTCATGTGTAGCACGTGATACTAAGTTAGGTGCAGAAGAAATTACTGCCGATATTCCTAACGTAGGTGAAGCTGCGCTTTCTAAACTTGATGAATCAGGTATTGTTTATATCGGTGCTGAAGTTACTGCTGGTGACATCTTAGTTGGTAAAGTAACGCCTAAAGGCGAAACTCAGTTAACTCCTGAAGAAAAATTGCTTCGCGCAATCTTTGGTGAAAAAGCTGCTGACGTTAAAGATTCATCTTTACGTGTTCCATCTGGTACTAAAGGTACTGTTATCGATGTTCAAGTCTTCACTCGTGATGGCTTAGAGAAAGATGACCGTGCATTAGCGATTGAAAAAGCACAGCTTGATTCTTACCGTAAAGACTTGAAAGAAGAATATAAAATCTTCGAAGAAGCGGCTCGTGAACGTGTAATTCGTTTACTTAAAGGCCAAGAGTCTAATGGCGGTGGTTCAACTAAACGCGGTGATAAACTTTCTGAAGATTTATTATCTGGTTTAGAGCTTGTTGATTTACTTGAAATCCAACCAACAGATGAAGCAATCGCTGAGCGTTTAACTCAAATTCAAGTGTTCTTGAAAGAGAAGAGCGCAGAAATCGATGAGAAATTTGCTGAGAAGAAACGTAAGCTTGCAACAGGTGACGAGTTAACAACTGGTGTATTGAAAGTTGTTAAGGTTTACCTAGCTGTTAAACGTCGTATTCAACCTGGTGATAAGATGGCTGGTCGTCACGGGAACAAGGGTGTTGTTTCTAACATCTTACCTGTTGAAGACATGCCACACGATGCTAACGGTGTACCAGTAGATATCGTATTGAACCCACTGGGTGTACCATCTCGTATGAACGTAGGTCAGATTCTTGAGACTCACTTGGGTATGGCGGCTAGAGGGCTTGGTGACAAAATCGAAAAAATGTTGAAAGAACAACGTACAGTTTTAGAGCTACGTGAATTCTTAGACAAGATTTATAACAAAGTCGGTGGCGAGCAAGAAGATCTTGATAGCTTAACGGATGACGAAATCCTAGCACTTTCAGGCAACTTGCGCGCTGGTGTGCCTTTGGCTACTCCGGTATTTGATGGTGCTGAAGAAAGTCAAATTAAAGATTTACTTGAATTAGCTGACATTTCACGTACAGGTCAAACAGTATTGTTTGACGGGCGTACAGGTGAACAGTTTGACCGTCCAGTAACTGTTGGTTACATGTACATGTTGAAGTTGAACCACTTGGTTGATGACAAGATGCATGCGCGTTCAACTGGTTCTTACTCACTTGTTACACAACAGCCGCTTGGTGGTAAAGCACAATTCGGTGGTCAGCGTTTCGGTGAGATGGAAGTATGGGCACTTGAAGCATACGGTGCAGCATATACCCTTCAAGAAATGCTTACAGTGAAGTCGGATGACGTTGAAGGACGTACTCGCATCTATAAGAATATTGTAGATGGTAACCATTATATGGATCCGGGTATGCCTGAATCGTTCAACGTATTGACCAAAGAGATCCGTTCTTTAGGTATCAACATTGAACTGAAAAATGGTGACTAAGTCGTAAGACTCACGATTTTTTAGGAAAAAACAATATTTGTGACCCAGTCGGGTAAGCGAGGCTTCCCGACACACGGAGAAAAAAATTGAAAGACTTGCTCGATATCATGCGTAAGAAAACGGATTCAGATGGTCATGCACCAATTGAGTTCGACCGTATCCGTATTGGTCTTGCGTCACCAGAAATGATTAAGTCATGGTCTCATGGTGAAGTTAAAAAACCTGAGACAATCAACTACCGTACGTTCAAACCAGAACGTGATGGTTTATTCTGTGCCAAAATCTTTGGTCCAGTAAAAGATTACGAATGCTTGTGTGGTAAATACAAGCGTATGAAATATAAAGGCGTCATTTGTGAAAAATGTGGCGTTGAAGTAACTACAGCAAAAGTTCGTCGTGAACGTATGGGTCACATCGAACTTGCTTCACCAGTTGCGCATATCTGGTTCTTAAAATCGTTACCAAGCCGTATCGGTTTATTACTTGATATGACTCTTCGTGATATCGAACGCGTGTTGTATTTCGAATCATACGTTGTTACTGATCCTGGCATGACGCCATTTGAAAAGTATCAACTTCTTAATGATGAAGAATACTTTACAGCTCTAGAAGAGCACGGTGACGAATTTGTTGCAAAAATGGGTGCGGAAGCTGTTCAAGACTTGTTGAAAGACATCGATCTTGAAGCTGAAATTTCACGTTTACGTGAAGAAATTCCTCAAACAACTTCTGAAACGAAGTTGAAAAAAGCGTCTAAACGCTTGAAATTGATGGAAGCATTCAAAGATTCAAACAACAAGCCTGAATGGATGGTAATGAATGTACTTCCGGTGCTTCCACCAGATTTACGTCCATTAGTTCCACTTGAAGGTGGTCGTTTCGCGACTTCTGACTTGAACGATTTATATCGTCGTGTGATTAACCGTAACAACCGTTTGAAGCGTCTTCTTGACCTTGCAGCACCAGACATTATCGTACGTAACGAAAAACGTATGTTACAAGAGTCTGTAGATGCATTGCTTGATAACGGTCGTCGTGGTCGTGCAATCACTGGTTCTAACAAACGTCCATTAAAATCTTTGGCAGACATGATCAAAGGTAAGCAAGGTCGTTTCCGTCAGAACTTGTTAGGTAAGCGTGTTGACTATTCTGGTCGTTCGGTAATTACTGTAGGTCCTACTTTACGTCTTCACCAATGTGGTCTTCCGAAGAAAATGGCACTTGAATTATTCAAGCCATTTATTTTCGCGAAACTACAAGCTTCAGGTCAGGCAACAACCATTAAAGCTGCGAAGAAAATGGTTGAGCGTGAAACTCCAGAAGTTTGGGACGTTCTTGCATCTGTAATTCGTCAACATCCAGTGATGTTGAACCGTGCGCCAACACTTCACCGTTTAGGTCTTCAAGCATTTGAACCTATTCTTATTGAAGGTAAGGCAATCCGTCTTCACCCACTCGTTTGTGCTGCGTTTAACGCCGACTTCGACGGTGACCAAATGGCGGTACACGTTCCATTGACACTTGAAGCACAGTTAGAAGCTCGTGCGTTGATGATGTCAACAAACAACATCTTGTCACCAGCAAACGGTGAGCCAATCATCGTTCCTTCTCAGGACGTTGTCTTGGGTCTTTACTACATCACTCGTGATGCAGTAAATGCCAAAGGTGAAGGCATGGTGTTTGCTGATACTCACGAAGTAAACCGTGCACTTGCAACTGGTCAAGTTGCGATTCATGCGCGTGTTAAAGTGCGTGTGCATCAAACTGTTATCAATGAAAATGGTGAACGTGAACACCAAACGATTATCGTTGATACAACACCAGGTCGTTGTTTACTTTGGGAAGTTGTTCCACAAGGTTTAAGTTTTGACATGATCAACCTTGAGATGACTAAAAAGAACATCTCTAAGTTAATCAACTCTTGCTACCGTAAACTTGGTTTGAAAGATACAGTTATCTTTGCTGACCAGTTAATGTACTTGGGCTTCCGTCAAGCGACTCGTTCAGGTGTATCGGTAGGTATGGAAGACATGCTCATTCCACCTACGAAACACACAATTATTGATAAAGCGGAAACAGAAGTTCGTGAAATCGAACAACAGTTCGAACAAGGTTTCGTAACTGCTGGTGAACGTTATAACAAAGTTGTCGATATCTGGGCGCGTACAAACGACCAAGTTGCGAAAGCGATGATGGATAACTTGTCTTACACTGTTGTTAAAAACAAACAAGGTGAAGACGAGAAGCAAAAATCATTCAACAGCATCTATATGATGTCTGACTCTGGTGCCCGTGGTAGTGCGGCACAGATTCGTCAGCTTGCTGGTATGCGTGGTTTGATGGCAAAACCAGATGGCTCGATTATTGAGACACCGATTAAAGCGAACTTCCGTGAAGGTTTAACAGTACTTCAGTACTTTATTTCGACACACGGTGCGCGTAAAGGTTTGGCCGATACAGCATTAAAAACTGCGAACTCTGGTTACTTGACTCGTCGTCTTGTAGACGTAGCGCAAGATTTAGTAATTACCGAACCTGACTGTGGTACAGCGGGTGGTTTGGTGATGACTCCATTCATTCAAGGTGGTGATGTCATCGAGCCATTACGTGACCGCGTATTAGGTCGTGTAACTGCTGAAGATGTACGTCGTGCATCTGATGATGAAGTTGTATTACCTCGTGGTACGTTAATTGACGAGAAAATCGCAGCTCAGCTTGAAGAAGCTGGTGTCGATGAAGTTAAAGTACGTTCAGTAATCGCATGTGAATCTACATTCGGTGTATGTGCTCGTTGTTATGGTCGTGACCTTGCACGTGGTCACTTGGTGAACCCAGGTGAATCAGTAGGTGTAATGGCTGCACAATCAATTGGTGAGCCAGGTACACAGTTAACGATGCGTACGTTCCACGTAGGTGGTGCTGCGAGCCGAACTTCTGCTGCAAACAGTGTTCAAGTACGTAATAAAGGTACTGTACGTTTCCACAACGTGAAAACTGTACAACACGCGAAAGGTCATTTAGTTTCAGTTTCACGTTCAGGTGAAATTGGTATTGCTGATGAGCTAGGTCGTGAGCGCGAACGTTATAAACTTCCTTACGGTGCAAGCATCTTGTTGAAAGATGGTGAAATGGTTGAGGCTGGTGGTATCGTTGCAACTTGGGATCCGCATACACATCCATTAGTAACAGAAGTTGCTGGTAAAGCGCGTTTCAGCCAAATTGCTGATGGTGTAACTGCAACATCGAAAACTGATGATGCAACTGGTATGACAACTGTTGAAATCTTACCTGTAACAGCACGTCCTGCTTCTGGTAAAGATTTACGTCCAGCAATCGTATTAGATATGACTGATGGCACTGAACAGTTCTACTTCTTACCACAAAATACAATTGTAACTGTCCGTGATGGCGAAACAATTGGTGTGGGTGACGTTATCGGTCGTGTACCACAAGAAACATCGCGTACTCGTGATATTACCGGTGGTCTTCCGCGTGTTGCTGATTTGTTCGAAGCGCGTAAACCTAAAGAGCATGCAATCTTGGCAGAAGTGTCTGGTATCGTAAGCTTTGGTAAAGAGACTAAAGGTAAGAACCGTTTAGTGATTACACCAGATGACGGCTCTGAAATTTACGAAGAGTTGATTCCAAAATGGCGTCAAATCAACGTGTTTGAAGGCGAGCATGTGAACCGTGGTGAAACTATTTCTGATGGTCCACAAAACCCGCATGACATCTTACGTTTGAAAGGTGAAGTTGCATTAACAAACTACATTGTGAACGAAGTTCAAGACGTTTACCGTCTCCAAGGTGTAAAAATCAACGATAAGCACATTGAAGTTATCGTACGTCAAATGTTGCGTAAAGTTGATATCACTGATGGTGGCGATACAAGCTTTATCAAAGGCGAGCAAGTGGATTACATCCGCGTTGTTCAAGAGAACCAAGCTGTATTGGCTCAGAACAAGTTCCCAGCTAAGTTTGAACGTCAATTGATGGGTATTACGAAAGCATCGCTTTCTACTGACTCGTTCATCTCTGCTGCATCGTTCCAGGAAACAACTCGTGTGTTAACTGAAGCTGCTGTAACAGGTAAAGAAGATGATTTACGTGGCTTGAAAGAAAACGTTGTTGTGGGCCGCTTGATTCCAGCTGGTACTGGTCTTGCGTACCACTTAGAGCGTCGTCGTCAAGAAGCAGAAGCTGCAGAACATGAGCTTCATAATGACTTCAGTGAAGTAGACCAAGCATTTAGCCAAGCATTAAACTCAGAACAATTCTAAGTTTAGATTGGCATTAAAAAAGGCACCTCAGGGTGCCTTTTTTATTTAAAGTTATTTAACAATTTTAAGTTGTAATTACATAAGAATATTAAAGAGCAAATATTTTATTACTTAAGCGGGATAAAGACTCCACATAAGCAAATTAGGCTACCTACTTATGAAAACTGGAGTAAATCGAATGAAAAAAATGATGATGATTGCAGGTGTGGGTTTAATGTCGAGCACTTTGTTTGTAGGTTGTCAAAACGCAAGTCCAGAAAGTAAGCGTATTGGTTCTGCGGCGATTGGTGGTGGTGCTGGTGGTGCAGTGGGTAAAAGCTTGGGTGGTAACCTTGGTGCAGGCTTAGGTGCTGCATTAGGTGCAGGTGTAGCTGCAAATGCAAAAGGTTCGAATAGTAAAACTACGCGTAATAGTGCAATTGGCGCAGGTGTAGGGGCACTTTTAGGTGGAGCAGTCATTGGCGGTGAGGCGGGTGCTGCTGCTGGTGGTGCACTTGGCGGTAGTGCGGGAGCTGCTTATGAGGAAAAAAAAGGGAAGTACTAAGTTAGGTTGATCGTATCTAAATTAGAAGCTCTTAGGTTTTTTGAGAGCTTCTTTTTTTCTTAATTTAAGCGCATTAAGATGAATTAATTATCGATTCTATAAGGCTTTTACAAAATATCAATCGTCCACAACAGTGTGTTAACACAAACTCATAAAATCCCCCATAAAAGAAGATTATGCTTGGAATAGAGCACAATGGAGTGAGTATGGTCATGAAGAAAACAATTGGTTTAGTGTCTACTTTAGTATTATCTGCAGTTATGTTTACTGGCTGTCAAAATATGAGCCCATCTGATCAGCGTATTGGTGCTGCTGCATTAGGCGGTGCTGTGGGTGGTGGCGTAGGTAACCATGTAGGTGGTGGTATAGGTGCGGGTGTTGGTGCAGCAGCAGGCGCTGGTGTGGGGGCAAATGCTAAAGGTAGTGATAGAAGTTCGACAACAAGCAGCGCAATTGGTGCTGGTATTGGCTCTGTTGTAGGTAAAGCAATTTTTGGTGGTGATACGGGCGCTGCAATTGGTGGTGCACTAGGCGGTGGTGCTGGCGCAGCCTATGAAGAGAAGAGATAGAATTTATTGACATAAAATAAGCGCTTTTGAGCGCTTATTTTATTGGTGGAAAGCTTTAGCTTTTTTGCGGCGGATGTAAAGAGTCTTTTGTACTTCAGCAATTCTTACTCCAGATTCATCAAAAATATTGAGATGATATGTTCTAAGAACTGGCGCATAGTTCTCGGCGAGTTCTCGAATCTGCTCAATCTCTGCTAAGTCGACTCGAATGTCAGCGTAAACGGTACTTCGTCCAGGTGATAAAAAGTTAATTTCAGCTGCTTTATCCCAAACAATATATTTTGGTCCTAGATGGTGCATAAGAATAAGCATATAGAACGGGTCTACCATTGAATAAAGACTACCGCCAAAATGTGTTCCCACTAAATTTTGGTTTTTCCAGCTAAGGGGCATTTTTACCCGAACGTGGCAAAGTTCTAAATTCATGATTTCAATATGAATCCCTGCACCACGGTAGGGAGGATAATAATTAAATAAGAATTTAGAGATAGAAGGAATGTTCTGAAGTTTTTTTAAAATAGCCATAATAGTCAATTTTTTTTATTGCAACACTGGTCATACTAGATAAGTATCATCTTTTTTATATTGATGGCAATGCTTTATCCGATTAACGACATGATCAATTGAAAAACAAAATAGGAAATGATTATGCAGCCAAAGATTTATACAGTAACAACAACTGATCAACAAACCCTATGTGCCAAGGCTTGGGGCGATGAGAAAAAGACCCCATTAGTTTTAGTACATGGTTATCCTGATAATCAGGAAGTATGGGAATCGGTCATTGAATATTTAATTAATGATTTTTATATCGTTACTTATGATGTCCGTGGAGCGGGTTTGTCATCTATTCCTAAACGGATACGCGATTACCGTTTAGAGCGCTTATCTTTAGATTTACAAGAAGTCGTCGATGAAGTACTGCCAAATCGACAGTTCCATATGGCTGCACATGATTGGGGTTCGATTCAGTCTTGGGAGTCTGCAACTGAACCTAAATTTAAAGGCCGCTTGTTATCTTACACAACCATTTCTGGTCCTTGTTTAGATCACGCTGCGTTGTTCTTAAGAGATAAATTTAAAACGTCTCCTGCAAAGATCTTAAAAATTTTAACAAAATCATGGTATATCGGTGCCTTCCATTTACCATTTGTCGCGCCAACAGTATGGTCTCTTTTTAGCCCAGAAAAGTGGGGTAAAATATTAAAAGACTTAGAGCGAAAAGATAATTTACCGTTAAATAATAATATTTCTGCTGATGGCAAATACGGGATTAATTTATATCGTGCTAATTTTATTCCTCGCTTAACAGCACCTCGTCAGCGTTATGCGCAGTGTCCAGTTAAAGCAATTATTTTAAAATATGATACTTTTGTGAGCCCTGAATATATTACGGAAGCGATGCCAAAATGGGTTGAAAACTTTGAGTATGTTGAGCTTGAAGCAAACCATTGGGCTATTTTAAGTCAAGCTGAGAAAGTAGCAGCTCATATTCGTCAGTTTATTCAATCACAAAGCAAATAAGTGGCTGTTTAATATACAAAACTGCTAATTTGGCGATATTTTCGGCTTCGTAGATGCGAATCTGATAGAATATCGCCTTTTGTTTTGTTCTGAATTTGTTGATGAATGCTGTTGTTGTGGCGATTGCTGTGATGTTTTTACTCTCACTAGCACGCGTTTCTGTCGTATTGACATTAGTGGTTTCTGCCATTGTTGGTGGTCTTGTCTCGGGTTTAAGTCTTTCTCAAACAGTTGATGCTTTTAATGCAGGCCTTGGTGATGGTGCTGAAGTTGCGCTCGCTTATGCCGTATTAGGTGCCTTTGCACTTGCTCTTTCTAAATCGGGTTTACCTGACCTACTTGCCCATAAGCTGATTGGTTTATTAGGAATGGAAGCGGGGAAAAGCCGTGAAACCAAAGTAAAATATTTACTCTTAGGTATTCTACTCATTTCTGCGATTTTCTCTCAAAACCTGATTCCGGTTCATATCGCATTTATTCCTGTACTCGTACCGCCATTATTACGAGTCATGAATCACTTGAAACTAGACCGCCGCGCCGCAGCTTGTATTCTGACTTTGGGCTTGGTGGGTACCTATATTTTTCTACCTGTTGGTTTTGGTGCGATTTTCCTTGAACAAATTTTGATGGGGAATATCAACAAAATCGGTGCTGCTTATGGTTTACATGTAGAACGAGGCATGATGCCAATTGGTATGGCAATTCCAGTTTTAGGTATGGTGTTAGGCACTTTAGTTGCAGTATTTATTAGTTACCGTAAACCAAGAATTTATGCTGATCGAGCTATTACTCCTGTAACCACGATTGATTTAGATAAACCTTTACGTGCAACAGTACAAGATGAAACAGCAGATCTAAAAGCAGATGCAGAAGAACTTAAAAATGAAGCAGAACAAGCTCCTGTCATTGCAAAAAAAACAATTTTTATGGCTTTACTGGCGATAGGTCTCACTTTAGTTGCACAGCTTTATTCTGGCTCAATGATTTTAGGTGGTCTAGTCGGCTTCGCAATTTTGTCTACAGCAGGCATTTTTAAATGGCAAGATGCAGATGATGTGTTTGTACAAGGTATGCGAATGATGGCTCTAGTCGGCTTTATTATGATCTCTGCTGCGGGTTTTGCATCAGTCATGACGCATACGGGTGATATTAATCAACTTGTAAAAGGTGTGGTTGAAATTATTGGTGATAATCGTGCCCTTGCGGCTTTCTTAATGCTTTGTATTGGTTTGTTTGTCACGATTGGTATTGGTTCATCTTTCTCTAGTGTTCCTGTCTTGGCAGTGATTTACGTTCCTTTATGTGTACAGTTTGGTTTTTCACCATTAGCAACGATTGCACTGATAGGTACAGCTGCGGCTTTAGGTGATGCAGGCTCTCCAGCTTCTGATTCAACGCTAGGGCCTACAGCTGGTTTAGGTGTTGATGGGCAACATGACCATATTTGGGATACTGTTATTCCAACATTTATTCATTTTAATATCCCTCTACTCGTTTTTGGCTGGATTGCAGCTATGATTTTATAATTTTTCATAATATATTAAATTTAAAGCCTTCTTAATAATTATCCAAAGGTGATCATTAAGAAGGCTTTTTTTATGGAATAAATAAAACATGTATTCAAAATAAATTATATTAAAATGCTCGGATTTAAAAGTATATTAAAAAAGTTGGTTATATAAAATAATTCTGATTAATAAGGTTGGAATAAAAACCAATTAAAATAGTTGGTTAATATATAATTTTATTTAAAACAGTTATTTAAAAATAAATATAAAAATAATTTTATAATAGGTGTTGCATCAATTTAAAATAAATGTTTATTATAAATATAAATAAGGTTGGAGATATTAAAGTGTTCAAAAAAGCATTGGTTATTGCATTAATGGGGATGTCTTCATTTACTTTTGCTGGTAATTGGCAAGTAAAATTTGGTGGTAGTGTTATTGCTCCATCTGACGATACAACGACTCCTTTAGGCGTAGTAAAAGCTGATCATGAATATGCATTTACACCATCAGTTGAATACTTTTTTGGCGAATCTCCTTTTTCGGCTGAATTATTATTAGCAGCGCCCGTCAATCATGATGTTTTATTAGATGGTAAGAATGCCGCTCGTATTAAACAATTACCACCAACAATTACTGCAAAATATCATTTTAAAAACTCAACTCGTTTCACACCGTATATTGGTATAGGGGCGACAGCATTCATTCCTTGGGATGAGCAAGGCGTTGCTGTGAAAGTAAAAGAAGATTTTGGTGTAGCTGGGCAAGTTGGTTTTAACTTTCAGCCTGCTGATGCGAAAAACTGGGGAGTATTTGTAGATGTTCGTTATGCAGATATTAGCCCTGAAGTAACAATTGATCCTTCAATTGCTAATTATAAGTTCGATTTAAATATTAACCCATTTGTTTACACTTTAGGTTATAGCTATAGATTTTAAGCATAATAATAAATAGAAAGAATATAATAACAAACCTAGACTCAGGCACCTCACATAGATTTTATGTGAGGTTTTTTATTTTTAACATCACTAAAAAAGCATAAAACAGACAGTTTTCTACATATTCTTTCACCTTTTATTTTTAAACTATTTTTTATATATCTTTAAAGGAATAATCTCATGAATAGAAAATTTGCCATAGCTCTAGCACTTTTTAGTGGTATGGCTTTTGCCCATAATGTACAGGCTGCTAGTTTTTCGTGTAATGCTGCAAAAACTAAGACAGAACTGAGTATTTGTAAAAACCGTTCTTTAAATGATGCCGATGTGAAAATGGCAACGACCTATCAAATTGTTTTACATGCGTTACCGATGGGAGGCAGAGATAATCAAAAAGATACTCAACAACAATGGTTGAAAAAAAGAAATGCCTGCGCTGCCAACGTTAGTTGTATTTCCAAAGCTTATCAGCAGAGACAACAACAGTTGGATTCTATCCTGCAAGATAGAGTGTTAAGCCATGGCCCATTTTAATTAAAGTAAAATTTTTTAATATTCAGGATTGAAAAATTCTAGAAATACTCCATTCATAAAGCATTCGAGAACAAACAGACTTCAAAATTTAAGGAGTGATTTATGAGTGAACAAGCATCACAAAATTATAGTTTCCAAGCAGAAGTAGCACAGCTTTTACATTTAGTGACGCATTCTCTCTATTCTAACCCTGAAATTTTCTTGCGTGAGCTGATCTCTAATGCATCTGATGCATGTGATAAGTTACGTTTTGAAGGAATCAATCATCCTGAATATTATGAAAATGATCCAGATTTACATGTACGAATCAGCTTAAATAAAGAAGATAAAACCTTAACGATCTCTGATAACGGTATTGGTTTAAGCCAACAAGAAGCAATTGATAACTTGGGTACCATTGCAAAATCTGGTACTAAAGACTTCATGTCAAAATTGACGGGTGACCAGAAAGCAGATGCTCAGTTGATTGGTCAGTTTGGTGTTGGTTTCTACTCAGGTTTTATTGTTGCCGATAAAATTACGGTTGAATCACGCCGTGCAGGTTTAGATGCATCTGAAGGTGTGCGTTGGATTAGTGGTGGTACTGGCGAGTTTGAAGTTCAGCAAATTGATAAAGCTTCACGTGGTACTGACATTATTCTTCACTTGCGTGATGACGCGCTTGATTATTTAGAATCTTATAAAGTTAAGCAGATTGTTAACAAATACTCTGACCACATTAGTTTGCCAATTGAAATGCAAAAACAAGTTTGGCAAGAAGAGGAAGTCGCTGAGGGTGAAGAGCCTAAAGGTGGCCAAATGGTCAAAACTGACGAGTGGGAAGCGATTAACTCTGCAAGTGCTTTATGGACTCGTAACAAAAGTGAAGTGACAGATGAACAATATGTTGAGTTTTATAAAAACTTAACGCATGACTTTGATGCACCACTTGCTTGGGCGCATAACCGAGTTGAGGGTAGCACTGAATATACCCAATTACTTTATATTCCAAGCAAAGCTCCTCATGACATTTTTACACGTGAAGCAAAAGCGGGAATTAAGCTATATGTAAAACGTGTCTTCATTATGGATGATGCAGATAACTTAATTCCAAACTATTTACGCTTTGTACAAGGTGTGGTGGATAGTGCAGATTTACCGCTGAATGTGAGCCGTGAGTTATTGCAAGAAAGCCGTGACGTTAAAACAATTCGTGAAGGTAATGCACGCCGTGTATTGACTGTACTTGATGGTTTGGCTAAATCAGAAGATGAAAAAGACCAAGAAAAGTTCAAAGCGTTCTACACTGAGTTTGGCTCAGTACTTAAAGAAGGTTTGGGTGAAGACTTTGGTAATCGCGAACGTATTTTAAAATTATTACGTTATGCAACTTCAACAAATGATGAAGTCGTAACTTCTTTTGCAGACTATAAAGCTCGCATGAAAGAAGGCCAAAAAGCTATTTATTATGTGACTGCTGACAGCTTAGCTGCTGCTAAAAACTCACCACAGCTTGAGTTGTTTAAGAAAAAAGGCATTGAAGTATTGTTAATGGCAGAGCGTGTTGACGAATGGGCAATGAATTTTGTTCAAGAGTTTGACGGTACTCCATTGAAGAATGTTTCTAAAGGCGCGGTTGATTTAGGTGACTTGCAAGATGCAGAAGAGAAAAAGGCACTTGAGCAAGCGGCTGAACAATTTAAGCCTGTGGTTGAAAAGCTAAGTGACTCATTGAAGGCCAAAACTAAAGAAGTACGTGTAACAACCCGTTTGGTCGACTCTCCAGCGTGTTTAGTAACAAGTGAAGGTGAATTATCACCGCAACTTATTCGTATGCTGAAACAAGCAGGTCAAGCTGTTCCTGAAATCAAGCCAATTTTAGAAATTAACCCTGAGCATCCTTTGGTGAAAAAACTTGAAGGTTCAGAACAGTTTGATGACTTGGCAAACGTGATTTTTGATCAGGCTGTGATTGCAGAAGGTGGTTTACCAGAAGACCCAGCTGCTTATGTGAAGCGTATTAATAGCCTATTGTTGAAATAATTTTTCGATATAAAAAAAGCCTCTGAACTGTCAGGGGCTTTTTTGTGGATAAAGAAAGAGTTATCCACAACTTAATGATTTTTGGCTAAAAACTAGCTTCTAGATTCATTTGCACACTCAATTGATGCTTAGGGTCATCATCAATATGATTAAAAAAGTTAAGATCATTTTGCATAAAAATCCAATCTCGCCATATAGGTTGGCGCCATGAAATATAAGGCCCCCAGCTATTTACTCGAATGTCATTTTTAGCATATACGCCACCACTATAAACGCCGTAAGTGAGACGATTATCTTTTACAAACTCGTATTGCTGAAAAGTCCAATTACCCCAACTATAGTCTTCATTTTCACTTTTATTAATATTAAATTTACTAGCAAAAAGGGTATTGTCCTGCATTTTTTGCGTCAAGTTCAGTGTTGTTTCAGTGTAGTTCCTGCTGGTTGAGCCGTAGCGGAACAGTTGCTCTGTATCTAAGCTCATATTATGTCTTAAATTCCATTTTTTCTTGGCAAGAAATTGGACGTAAACATCACTGTCTGAGTTTGAGCCTAAATCAAGATTATTTTCAAAAGGTATCCATGTTGAAATCGTATCCCAGCTTGCGGTAAGTGGATTACTAACCGAAATACGAGGGGTCGAAGCTTTCTTCTTTTTCTTACCCAAGGTTTTATAAGGATCTTTATGCTGGCTTACACGATTCCATAACGTATCATTTCCAAATACGGCCATTAAGTCCTGAATCAGTGCGGCATCTGAATCATTATTTGTTTCTGCTTCACAGGGTAAGTGGTCAGAAAATGCTGAGAATCTTGGAGTTTTGATAAATAGCGTAGAAGAATGTAGAGATCGTCTTGTAGAGCGTGGATGCTTGAAAGAATTAGAGAAAAGTTGCGTATGAGGAATTAAAACCAGCATACCTAAACTATAAATACAAAGTAAGGCTTTAGATTTATATTCAAATGAAAAAGAAGAGAATTGATTCATTTTTCTGAAAATCAGGAATCAAAAGTTAGCTCAGTATTGTAAGGGAAAAAGCTTAAATTTTTATTTAAAAGTATTTTATTTTTCACCACCTTGGAGACAACCTCCAAGGTGGTCCGTAGCAATTAGAACAGCGCTTCTAAACGCAAGAAAGTACTCACGAAATGATTACGATCTTCACGGTGGTCATTAAAGTAATTGACATCGCCTTGTACAAAGAACCATTCACGTAAAAGAGGTTGGCGCCATGAGACAAATGGTCCCCAACTATTTAAACGTAAATCGTTACTGTTGTAGTAACCGCCGGTATAAATACCGTAGTTAAAACGGTTGTTTGCAAAGAAACTATGTTCACGGAAAAGTCGGTTCTCCCACGTTAAATCATCGTCTTGATCATCGGCATACGTTAAGCTGAACTGATTTGATAATATTGGTTGATTTGGACGAGCATGGGTGAGTTCTAGGTTAGTACGTAAATAATTTTCGCTATGAATACCATATCGATAAATTTCTTCTGCATAAAATTTAAAATCATTACGTAATTGCCAATCTCTTGATGCTTTTAAACGGACATATACGTCGTCTCCAGAGCGTATACCCAAGTCGGCATCTGTTTCAAACGGCAGTTTTTTAGAGAAATTTGACCATCGTAACGCGATTGAACTATTGTCATCTCGTGTGCGTTTAGCATCAATTTTCTTGTTTGAATCTTGATTTGGATTCTGGTTGATATTGGCCGGACTGTTATTAAATTCATTATCTAATGAGTCATCACCAAATACCACGCTCAAACGTTTCTCTAGTGTAGGAAGCTTGATCTTACCGCGAATTCTGGGCTTGATTTCAAAGTTATCGTACTCATTCCAATAGTTATCAACCATGACTCGAATCGTTGCTGTTGCTGGTTTTTGAGGGTCGACTTCACCAAACCAGTTGTCAATTTTTTCAGATGTATGATCGGCCCAATTGCGGATTTTCTTTTGCTTACGATCAAACCAAGTCTGGTCTTCAGTTTGTTCCATGGGTGGAACAATAGGGTGATTGGACTGCTCAGGAAAAATCGTTGGAGTTGCATCAATCCACCTTGGGATTTGGTCTAAGAGATTTTCATCTTTATTTTCTTGAGTTTGAGCTCCAGATGGCAAACTTTCTACTTGCTGAGTTGACGAAGAATTTATTTCTGCATGAGCCATGCATACTGAACCAAATCCTAATGTTACAAGTGCAAAAAGCTGCCGATACGTAATAACGTGAAATGTTTTCATATCTATCTTTATGTTTTGTTGTTATTGTCACTTTTGTTGATTTTTCTAATAAAATCAAGAGGACGACACAAAAGTTAAGTAAATTTAACTTTTTTTACATATTTGAATTAAATGAAAAAGTTTAAGCTAGTAGCGAGAATTTTTAAGCAAAAAAAATCCCCCAAACTAGGGGGATTTTAGATCAGGGAAACTTCAAATTCCGATCATTAAACACATAAAAAACAGAACATTACAGCGCGAATATTCTAAGTGGCAATCATAAACGCATTTTAAACAATTGAATAGTTCTTTTTTTAGAACGCTCTATTGCTAAAACGGTGATAAAACATACGATTTGTTCACACTTTACAGTTAAGACTGTTTATTTTGTGGGATATCACATGTTTCATCATTACAAACAGCCGCATCATCTTGCTCGATTTCTTGAGTATTTGCCTTGAGCTGTGCTTGTTCTAACACTTGTAAAAACACTTCACGAGGCTGTGCACCTGCAAGCGCAACTCTTTGATCAAATACAAAGAATGGTACGCCAGTTACGTTGAGTTGCTCGTGCGCAATTTTTTCGTCATGACGAACGAAATCAGCCAATTCATTTGTATCGAGTACATATTCAACTTCGGCATTATCAAGGCCAATACGAGAAGCAATTTCTTCTACCACTTCACGTTCACCAATCGCTAAACCTTCAGTCATATAAGCATGGAAAAAGGCTTCTTTTGCTTGGTTACCTAAGCCTTTACTTTGGGCGAGGTGAATAATGCGGTGAGCGTTAAAGCTATTGCCCGAGTTGGCTTTTTGCCATTGGAAGTCGATTCCTTCAGAGGCAGCCATGGCCGCAATGTTGCGCTCCATTTCTTCCATCTCTTCATAGGTACGGCCATATTTTTTCGCTAAACGCTCAGTATTTGAAGTGTCATGTGTTGCTGGCGCATTCGGATCTAGTTCGAAACTATGCCAATGAATATCAAGTTCAATACCAGCTTCAGCCGCGACATGTTCAAGGCGTTTTTTGCCGATGTAACAGAAAGGACAAACTACATCAGACCAGACATCAACACGCATGGGAGAATCTCATAAATTTTAATTACCCATCATAATAGGGGTGATGTATCAGGATTTAAAGCATTGAATAGCGAATAGAGTGTTGCGTATTGTGAAATAAATGACATATAAAGAACTAAGAGCTCTATTTTATAACTATAAAGAGCAAAACTATAAGAATGGAAATAGGAGGTGCGTATGCGCCGAATTTTGATTGCGATTGCAGGTCTGGTCGTCATTGCGGCTATTGTCTTTTTTTCCTATCAACATATTAAACAGCAACAAGCTAAAGACAGTAGCGAAATGTTCGATGTGGTGATGAGTGAAAAAATGAGTGAACTTTATGAACAGGCTCAAGATTGGTCTAAACCCGTACAACTCGATATTCATGATAAACGGCTTGCAGGACACTACAAGCAAGTCTCCGAGTTTCTTTTAAATTATTGGGTTCAAAACGTAAATGCGCGCAATGAATATTTAAGAGAACTAAAAGCTGCGAAATGGGACACTTTTTTAAATGTTGACCGTTTGGATATTGATAAAAAACAAAAATATGCTGAAACAGAAAAGATGTTGGCGGATGTTCGAAAAGCTTCAGATAAATATCAATCTGAATATGAATCAATTCATAAGACTTTTCTCGCTAAAATTCAGGAATTATCTGTTGATGCAGATACGAGACAACTACTTGAAATGAAATTGGGAACTCAGCAAAAGGCTGATCAGGATCATGCAATTTTTGTGATTGAGCTACAAATTTTAGATGATGCAGAGGAAATGTTTAAACTTCTAAAAAATTATTCGTGGCAAAAGAAAGATCATATGATTCTTTTTCATGAAAATGCCCAAGTTAAAAAATTTAACGAGCTTTACCAGCATGTTTTAAAGCTTAATGCAAAAATTGAAAGTATTAAGAAAAAGAACGTGGCTGCTTTAGAAAATGAGCTAGAAGAATAATGACAGCATGAGCATCAACTACTATGTATTGGTGCTCTCAGCTTTGCCTTTTACCAAGAAAGATTGTAATAAACTTTGAGAAGTTTGTAGTTTGTTTAACTGCTCACATACATGCATCAGTTCTGTTTGTAGCTTTTCTTGAACAATAGGGCAGAGCGTAAATATCCTTTCATCTAAATCAAAACACGGTAATAACACTTGGATATCTTTTAGTGTCATACCTGCATCATTTAATATTTTAATTTTCTTAATATTCTCAATGTCTTTTTGGGTATAACTTCGATAGTTATTGCTTGCACGATGAGGTTGTATTAGCCCTAAACTTTCATAATAACGCAGCATACGCGGACTAACTTTTGTAAGCTCGGCGACTTTAGCTAGGTTCATAAAATAGGCTTGACCTTAACAGTGGTGTCATAGTTTAGCATGCTTTTATCTTTCAAAATGGTACTTGTTCAATGATCAGAAAACTCATTTTATTGGTGTTATTCGGATTGATGTCATTTGTTGCAAATGCCAAAACACTAGAACTTCAGGAGAAGAACATGCGTCAAATATTTGTACTTCACGGTTATTCTGCTTCTATACATGATCACTGGTTTTTGGACCTAAACCATCAAATAGAAGATGAACATACGGCTGTGACCCTAATACCATTTCCGGATTCTGAGCATCCCAATGTAGATGCTTGGCAGAAGGTTTTAGATGAACAAATTCCTAACGTTAATGAAAATACCTATTTTGTGGCACATAGTTTGGGTGTGATTACTTTGCTGCACTTTTTGCAAAGACATAATTATCAACATATTGGAGGAATGATTTTAGTATCTGGATTTTCTGGGCCACTTTCAGACATTTCTCCACTCGATACTTATATAGCAAAAAGCAAAGTCGACACCAGTTACTTTAAGGACATAAAGAAAAAGCTGGTGTATTTATCTGATAATGATGATTTGGTTCCACCAAAACGGACAGTTCAATTAGCTAAGGATATTGATGCGCCGTACGTTATCGTTCCTAATGGCGGACATTTTTTAGGTCGGGAAGGTTATACGGCATTTCCGCAAGTCGTGAATTCTTTAAAAGAAATGTTAGAGAACGACTAAAAATTTATAAGATAAATCTCACTCTATAAATGATTATATTTAATTTATAGGGTGGTTTTTCTATTCGGCTTTCTATTAATAAAGTTCCTTACTATTACATTAAAAATTTTAATTATATTTACCGTTTATCTGAGCCTTACTGAATCAAAAAGCAGTTTGTTGTAGCCTATTTATAGAGACCTTTATTTGAATCTTCATCTTTTGATTGAAATAGGATGACTGATTTTTTGGAGCAAGTTATGAGCTTTTTAAAACAATCAGCTTTAATCGCTGCATTTGCTTTTATGGGTTTACCAACTGTTCAGGCAGAAGAGGTAACGACTTTACCCACTATTCGCGTTATGGCTGAATCTGAGCTACGTGACGAGGTGGGCTTTGTGCCATTTCAAGAAGATAAGAATGTACGACAAGCACTACAACACCATGAATATAAAATACATAACGATATACAGAATGCTTTAGTCCCAGAAGGTATGACGACTGTAGATTATCAGCCCGTTATGGCGCAGCCTGATCTGTCGCAACTTTCCCCATTTTTACAACAATATATTTTAGCAGTAGCGGGTGGAATCCAATCTTCTGACCCAACCAATGGTCTTTTTGAAATGTTAAGACCTTTGAACATTAATCGAGGTAATGTTGATGCTTATCGTAATGGTACGATGAAAGTAAACCTTAATGACCTCATAAATTTACAGCAGCAAATTCAAGACGGTTTAAAAGGTCGATAAAATAAAAATCCCCGCACTGAGCGGGGATTTTTTTATCTTGGTGTTAATTAAACACGTTCGATAATCGTTGCAATACCTTGACCAAGGCCGATACACATGGTCGCAAGACCAATTTGAGTATCTTGTTGCTCCATTACGTTCAACAACGTAGTGGTGATACGTGCACCAGAACAGCCTAGTGGGTGACCCAAAGCAATCGCACCACCATTTAAGTTAATGATGTCTTGCTTGTCATAAACGCCTAAGCCTTTCATTACTGACAAGCCTTGAGCAGCAAATGCTTCGTTTAATTCGATAGTTTGAATATCAGCCATCGTTAAACCAGCACGTTTAAGCGCTTTTTGAGTTGCTGGAACTGGACCGTAACCCATAATTGCTGCATCACAGCCTGCAACTGCCATAGAGCGAATGACAGCACGTGGTTTTAAACCTAATGCTTGAGCACGTTCAGCAGACATAAGCAACATTGCAGAAGCACCGTCAGAAAGAGCAGAAGATGTTGCTGCTGTTACTGAACCACCTTTAGGGTCAAATACAGGTTTTAATGCTTTGAATGCTTCAAGGTTTGCATCTGGACGAATTACTTCGTCAATATCGCAAAGGATTTTGAAACCATTTGCATCGTGGCCTTCAACACCAACGATTTCATTTTTGAAACGACCTTCTTGAGTTGCAGCCCAAGCACGGCGGTGAGATTCAACACCAAACGCATCTTGTTCTTCACGAGTAATGCCGTTCATGCGACCTAACATTTCAGCAGTTAAGCCCATCATGTTAGATGCTTTCGCATAGTGTTTAGATGCTTCTGGGTTAAGGTCGATGCCGTGCATCATACCTACGTGGCCCATATGCTCTACACCACCAATAATGAAGATGTCGCCTTGGTTAGTCGCAATTTGTGCTGCCGCTGTATGGATTGCCTGCATAGACGAACCACAAAGACGGTTCACTGTTTGACCAGCAACAGTTTTAGGCAAGTCAGCTAATAAACCGATGTTACGGCCAATGTTCATACCTTGTTCTAGAGTCTGGTTTACACAGCCCCAGATCAGATCTTCAACTTCATTTACATCAAACTGGTTACGGGCAACGAGCGCACGTACAAGTTCAGCAGATAAACTGTCGGCACGTACATTACGGAACATACCGTTTTTAGATTTGCCCATGGCAGAACGAACGCCATCAACAATCACAACGTCACGTGGATTTAAAGTAGCCATTCACGTCGCTCCTTAACCGTAGAATTTTTTGTTCTTAGCAGCCATGTCGCGCAACATTTGCGGCGCTTCATAAGCCTTACCTAAGTGTGCATATTTGTCGCAAAGCGCAACGTATTCAGCAACACCTGTTTGGTCGATGTAACGGCATGGACCACCACGGAATGGAGGGAAACCTACACCCATAATCATTGCCATGTCTGCTTCAGCGGCAGTTGCAACGATGTTGTCTTCTAAGCAACGAACTGTTTCGTTACAGAAAGCAAGCATCATACGGTCAATGATTTCTTGGTTATCAAACTCACGTTTCTCGCCAGTCACGAAAGGAGCAATGATTTCATATGCTGTTGGATCAACAGTTTTTGCTTTCTTGCCTTTCTTGTCGAGTACGTACTTGTAGAAACCAACGTCATTCTTTTGACCAAGACGTTTAGCTTCGTACATTGCTTGAATTGAACCTTTGTAGTCTGGCTTCATACGGTCTGGGAAACCTTCTGCCATGACTTCTGCACCATGTACACCTGTGTCGATACCAACAACGTCGATGAGGTAAGCAGGACCCATTGGCCAGCCAAACTTAGACATTACATTGTCAACTTGTTGGAAGTCTGCGCCGTCTTTTACAAGAAGGTCAAACGCACCAAAGTAAGGGAATAATACACGGTTAACCAAGAACCCTGGGCAGTCGTTTACAACGATTGGTGTTTTACCCATTTTTTGAGCAAGCACTACAGTCGTTGCAATCGCTTCTTCAGAAGTTTTTTCACCACGAATAACTTCTACAAGCGGCATCATGTGAACTGGGTTGAAGAAGTGCATACCAACGAAGTTTTCAGGGCGTTGTAATGCTTTCGCTAAACGCGTGATTGAAATCGTAGACGTATTAGAAGCAATGATCGTATTTTCACGGACATTCTTTTCAGTAGCCGCAAGTACCATTTCTTTAACTTTTGGATTTTCTGTAACTGCTTCGATTACGATATCAACTTCTTTAAACTCGTCGTAGCTTAAAGTAGGGCGGATACGTGCAAGAGTTTCACCCATTTGCGCAGGTTTCATTTTCTTACGTTCAACTTGTTTAGTTAACAAGCTGTTCGCTTCTGACATACCTAATGCAAGTTGTGGGTTACCAATATCTTTCATGATAATTGGTGTGCCTTTGCTTGCCGCTTGGTAAGCAATACCACCACCCATAATACCAGCGCCAAGTACAGCTGCTTGGTTTACAGGGTGTGCACCTTTTTCATGTTTTTTAGCAGTTTTCTTAACAACTTGGTCATTGAGGAATAAACCAATCAATGCACCAGCTTGTGGGGTAATTGCTGCTTTCGCAAAGCCTTCAGCTTCAACTTTTAACGCTTCATCACGTGCAAGGCTTGCACCTGCTTGTAATGAATCAAGTAATAATTTTGGAGCAGGGTATTGAGCAGGGTTTGCTTTAGCAAGTACTGCACCTTTTGCTGTGTTGAACGCCATCATTTGTTCAAGCGGGTTCAATTTTACAGCATCAAGTTTCTCTTGGCGTTTTGCTTTCCAGTTTAAACGACCAGAAATTGCTTGTTTAACCAGGTCAGTTGCAGCATCAAGTAATTTATCAGCAGCTACTACAGCATCAACAGCACCATCTTTAAGTGCAGCAGCCGGTTTTTTAGGAACAGCCATTGCCATCCATTCAACTGCGTTATCGATACCGATAACACGGCTTAAACGAACGCTACCACCGAAACCAGGATAAATACCGAGTTTGATTTCAGGTAAGCCCACTTGTGCAGCTTCTGACATCACACGATAGTCACATACTAAGCACATTTCAAAACCGCCACCTAAAGCCATGCCATTAATAGCAGCAACTTTTGGAAGGTCTAAATCTTCAAAGCTATTGAAGATTTCGTGAACAGGCATAAGCCAGTCAACAATCGCTTTTTCGCCTTGTGCAAAGTTTTCACCAAATTCAGTAATGTCTGCACCAACGATAAATGTTGATTTACCTGAGGTAACAACTAAGCCTTTAATATCGTTATTGGCTTTTACCGCAGCAATAGCAGCTTGGAAATCTTCAATTGTTGCACGGTTAAATTTATTGACCGACTCACCTTGTAAGTCAAAGCGGAATTCTGCAATTCCGTCCGCAAGCATTTGGACGGTAATGGCATTGCCAGCGTGGATCATGCCTGATCTCCTTAGTTTTGGAGGATTTCTAAGTTGATGTTATGAAGCGTGTGTACAGCTCCGGTACACATTTATGCTTCGCTAATCTTACGATAACTATATCTAAAAAGAAGCCAACAAGTTGTATCAAGCCGTGACGCAAGGGTCATCAATTATCTGCAAATAATTTTTTTTAATTTATTTATATGAAAAATATGTTTTTTTATAGGGAGCAATAACTTGATAAGCAAGGGTTGAAGGGCCCATAAGAGAATGTAATAAATGATGAAATGAATGATAAAAGAGCAATGAAATAAGAGAGTTTTCTATGGGAAAAATGCATGTAAGAAAAAATAATAAACACTATTAAATAACTCAATTTTTTGAACTGCTAATGAAAATTAAGATACTTTGTGAATTATTAGACAGAAATGGTTGTCTATTTTTTTATCTTTGGATAAACTTTGTGTTATAAAAATGTTAGACAAAGTAATATTATGTTAAAAAATAAGTTTATGATTTTAGCCATCTTACCAATGATGTTGAGTGCGTGTGGCGGTGGTGGTTCTAGTGATAATAATTCCGTAAATAACGATCAAAGTAGTGCATCACAAGATTCTACAGCGAATGGAAGTCGTTATTATTTTATGGATTACAATGCGAATGAAACAGATGAGTTAAATATTTCTTATTTTGAAATATTCAATAAAAAATCAACAGATGGATCCTCTAATCAAGCTTTAGGTGAGTATTTGCTTACAGAGAAAAAACTCTATTTGCCAACTGATAGAGCGATTAATGTGATGAATATTAATTCGCTAACGGATTGGACACTGGATCTTATTGGTGATGTGAAAGAGGATTGGAAACTTCAGAGAGTTAATCTGTCTGGTCAGAATATGTTTGACGCTGTTTTACCAGGTTATCGAGCAGTAGGCTTTCCAGTAAATGATGCAAGTACGACTAATGGGCGTATATTTCTTAATACTTATGGACAGAATAAATTTCCTGAAGGAAGTAGTTGCTACCGTTTAATTTCAAAAAAATCTAATCAAGAGTCGTTTGCATTTAATGTCGGTCAAGATTATGAACTTAACCAAAGTTTTGATGAGTTCGATGCTGAAAATGCTCCATATCTTAATCGTTTGAATCAAACAAATCCATTTGGCTTTACTTATAAAGCAGTTAAGGGAACATGGCAAAATGTTTCATGGACAACAATTTATAATACTAGTTTAGGTTTTGCTGCGAGCGATAGTGTTGCGGTGCAATATCAAGGTAAGCCATATATAGCAAATTATACAAGTAACATTGCTTGGACGGCTGATCAAGAAGTTAAGCATTGGGAAACATACTTAAAAAATACCAATGATTCTGACAGTATTCGTTTAGCTCAGTTAAGAATTGCACAATTGAAAACTGGCTGTTATGCCTACAATGAAACCGCTGCAAGAGCACTTGTTTCTCTGAATGCGTTAAATTGGAAACCCTATAAAAACTAATTTAAAGCCTGAGTTTAAGAAATCTCAAGAATAAATATTCTTGAGATTTCTTTTTGCTAAAAATAATAGTTAATCATATGACTCTGAATTTTCTTCGAGAGTTTGTTATTATTTCTCCGATTTTAAATTTCTTCGAAGTATTTTAAAGATGCTTAAATGCGAGTAACTATATGATTAAGTGGATCGTATTAGCGATTTTTGTAATATCTGCATTGTATATCCAACATCGCGGCAAAGTGCGTCACTCGTTTTATCGTCAATTTTTTGACCATTCAACCTTGCTCGCACCGATTAACTTTTTAATGTACATCTTTTCAAAGGTACCGAATCAGCCTTATATCGACACTCAACACTTCAAAGATTTAAAAGTGTTAGATGAAAATTGGGAAATGATTCGAGACGAAGCGAAAGCTTTATATGACCAAGGTGGGATTAAAGCATCGAGTACCTATAATGACTTAGGTTTTAACTCGTTCTTTAAAACAGGATGGAAACGTTTTTACCTCAAATGGTATGAGTCAAGCCATCCTTCGGCTGCTGAACTTTGTCCGAAAACAACGGCTTTACTCAAAACATTACCGACCATTAAAGCAGCAATGTTTACCGAACTTGCTCCTGATAGCCGTTTGGTTAGACACCGTGACCCGTATGCAGGTTCACTTCGTTATCACTTGGGTTTAATTACACCAAATGATGATCGCTGTTTTATTGACGTTGATGGTGAAAGATACTCTTGGCGTGACGGTCAAAGTGTTGTGTTTGATGAAACTTATATTCACTATGCTGAAAATAAGACCGATCAAAACCGTATCATTTTCTTCGCAGACGTTGAGCGTCCAATGAAAGTGAAATGGATGGAACGTTTCAACCATTGGTTTGGCCGTAACGTGATGACTGCAGCAAGCTCACCGAATGAAACAGGTGACCAAACAGGTGGTTTAAATAAAGCTTTTGGTTATGTGTACCAAATTCGTATTAAAGCTAAAGCGTTAAAAGCGAAAAACCGTAAGTTGTATTACTTCTTAAAATGGTTCCTCATGCTTGGAATTTTCTTCCTGATTTTTGTACGACCATATGTATTTTAATTAAAATGCCCGAAAGGGCGTTTTTTTATTGTGATTATTTAAATAGTTTAGATTTATTTTTATGCATTTAAAACGCTGATTATTAGCGGGGGGAGTATTTTATTTAAAATTTTAGGTGAATTTTATATTAATTATTGGGATCATAATGCGACTGGTAAATATATACCTTTCTTTGTACTTAATAAATTTTAAAAATTTGCGTGGAATATAAATGAATACGGTGATGAAACAAGCTTTAGTAATAACTACATTTAGTGCAGCAGTAATATTAACTGGATGTGGTAAATCTAAGCCAGAGCCAAAATCAAAAACAGAAAAAGTTGAGGCAATTTCGGATTGGAGCTGTACGCACCCTGACAATTTAAATCAGATTCAAACCTCTTTGAAAAAAGAATATTTGAAGCAAATCGAACGTAGCTTAAGACAAAGTCAATATCAGGTTGATGCTGATATTCTTAATAAAATTAATCAAGGTTTGAAGTTTGAAATTAAAAATATTCGCACTTTACCGTTAGAAGACGAAAGTCAAAAAAATACACAACTCAGCTGTGAAAGCCAGTTAGTTGTTTCATTTCCTAAAGGTTTACAAAAACGTGCGGAAAAAGCATATGTTGAAGAACTGCGACACTCTAATGAAGAATCGCAAACGCTGAATGACTATTTTTCGGATAATGAATCATCTTTGACTCTTGAAAATGATCAATTGAAAGGTGAATTTTTCTATAACATTACAAAAACAGATAAAGAGGGGTTGGTGTTTGATTTGCCAAGTCAAAACACTGTGATTGAAGGATTGGTTTTTGTTGCCACTAAAGCTGTGCAATATGCGGCTTATGTTAAAGAAAATGAGTTGATTGACGAAAATATTGAAGAAAATCGACAAATGTCTGAACAAAATAATGAAGAGCAGACTGCTTTGGCTCAAGAAGCCATGGATGTTCGTAAAAAAGAATTAGATAGCGACAAAGCGAAGCAAGTGGAACGCTTAAATCAGACTTGGGATAAATTGAGCGCCGATAAAAAAACTCAATTTAAACAAGATCAATCGGATTGGTTTAAAAAACGTGATGTTGAATGTAAAGTACTGGCACAAAAAAGTGTGGAAGAAATTCCCGAAAAGGACTTAGAAACTTACCAAAAGCAATCCGATTATTGGACTGCTGATATGCGTAAGCAAAATCAAGAGATGCAATATACTCAGTGCTTTATTCAAAAAACTGCAGAGCGAACAGTTTATTTAAATAATTTAAACTAATCTGAAACTCTCTATAAGTGTTTGGTCAATCGTGTTGAAATAGATGGGATTGACCAATCTTTAGTAAGCTCGAAAGGGATTTTTTATAGAATAAATTCGATAATTTTTTTTGTGACCCATTTCACAGTGCTAGGAATTTGTTACAACTATTAAAAGCCAACGCATAATTTTGATTCTACAATTGCTCCGTTTTTTCGAAGACTGGTTAGCGGAAGTAGGTTTCAAAATGGCTCATGCTCATCACGTAGCTCATGCACATGTTTACCATATTAAATTGAGAAAAGAAGAAAGTTCTCAGGGTGACTTAAAAACGAAAGCGATGTTAAACAAAGCTTCTGCTGAGACTAAAAAGCATAGCCGATCGGCTTCTAAAAGACATAAAGTAGAAGACCAAAATATAGATCTGCATAAATTCTCAAGCAAACTTGAAAGTATGTCTGCAAGGCATAGTAAAGAAAAATGTGCCAAGAATATCCGTATTGCTTTACAAGCGGCTGGCGCAGACGTTTCAAAGCATCCAGTGGCTGCATCTGACTGGGGACATACTCTAGAAAAGAACGGCTATAAGAAAATCAAACCAGCATTCAACCGTCCTCAAGAAGGCGATATTTATATTATTGAACGTACCAGTGGCCATACCTACGGGCATATTGCTGGCTATACGGGCAATGGCTGGTTCTCAGATTTTCGTCAAAAAACCTATGCGGTGTATAAAGAAAAAGACGTGAAATATAGTTACTATCGTCTCGATTCCTAAAGACGTACGACACACTTTGTCGGTCTACTTCGTCATCCCTTGTCAAATTTAGGTTCTGGCACAGTAAAGCACTTGAAAAGTAAGGATGAAAACATCACATTAGGTATTCAGTATTAAGCCATGCATGCCAATAGTGAATCAAAACGCTCGTCCCCATATTGAAAAAATTTTAGCCCATATGACCCAACTTCCAGGCGTTTATAAAATGCTAGGGAAAGAGGGCGAATTATTATATGTCGGTAAAGCAAAAAACCTAAAAAATCGGGTGTCGAGTTACTTTGTTAAAACCATTGAGCATCCGAAAACTCAAGCTTTAGTTGCCAGAATTTATGATATTGAAACGCTCGTCACGCGTTCAGAAACTGAAGCGCTGCTTTTAGAACAAAACTTAATTAAACAACATCGTCCGCCTTATAACATCATGCTGCGAGACGACAAATCATATGTCTATATTTTTGTTTCCGCAGATAAGCCGTATCCGCGAATTGCCAGTGGACGTGGCAAAGGTAAGCATCAAATCGGGAAGTTCTTTGGCCCGTATCCAAGCGCTTATAGTGCCCGAGATACCTTGCTGGTTTTACAAAAACTTTTTAATGTGCGCCAGTGTGAAAACAGTTACTTCTCACAGCGCAAACGTCCATGTTTGCAATATCAAATCAAACGCTGTTCGGCCCCATGTGTAGGCTTGGTTTCACCAGAAGATTACAAAGAAGATGTAAATAACAGTATTCGGTTCTTACAAGGTGACACCAAAGAATTAAACCAAGAGTTGATTGCGAAAATGGAGCAAGCAGCGGCGGATCTTGAATTTGAAAAAGCTGTTTTCTATCGAGATCGATTGTCTTTGCTTCGTGAAGTACAAGCGCAACAAGCTGTTTTCAAAGTGAAAGGTGAAGCTGACATTTTGGCAATTGCTTATCAGGCTGGTGTGACATGTGTGCAGATTATGCATGTGCGTAATGGACGTATGCTAGGCGGTAAAAGTTATTTCCCTGATATGTTGGGTGATGACCTCGGACAAATGCTAAGTGACTTTATGGCAAACTTTTATTTTCAGGTTGCCGATGAAGTACCAAGTGAACTGATTGTAAATACTGCCTTACCTGATCGTAAAGAGTTGGAAGAAGCCTTAGCACAGCAGTTTGGAAAGAAAGTCCAGATTAAGAGCAATGTGCGAGAAACACGTGCTGAATGGTTAGAGCTTGCTGAAATGAACGTTCAGCATGCAATTAAAGGGCAGTTGAGTAACCATTTAGAACTCAATGAGCGTTTCCACCAGCTTGAGCAGGTGGTTGGTCGTCCAATTGATCGTATCGAATGTTTCGATATTAGTCATACCATGGGCGAAGCACCGATCGCATCATGCGTGGTGTTTGACCAAGGCGGTGCGCGTAAACGTGACTACCGACAATTTGCCATTCAAGATATTACTGCGGGCGATGATTATGCTGCGATGCGACAAGCTTTAACGCGTCGCTATAAAAAGGCGATGCTGCCTGACTTGCTTTTAATTGATGGTGGTAAAGGCCAACTTCATATGGCAATGGAAGTTATGCAAGAACTTGGACTTGAGGCTTTCATGATTGGTGTATCAAAAGGTGAAGGGCGTAAACCGGGACTTGAAACGCTTCATTTTACTGATGGCACAAAAATTCAGTTACCTGAAGATCATAAAGCCCTACATTTGATTCAACAGGTCCGTGATGAAGCTCACCGTTTTGCGATTACCAAACACCGAGCTAAACGTGATAAACGCCGTAGTACTTCAGTTTTAGAAGCAATTCCGGGCTTAGGGCCTAAACGCCGTCGAGATTTGTTAACACATTTTGGTGGGATTCAAGGCGTGTTAAAAGCATCGGAAAAAGAGTTGACGGTAGTGCCAGGCTTAGGGGAAGTGATGGCAAGAACAATTTATAAAATTTTGCATGAGTAGCCACGTATTTAAAATTTGAGTGACAAAAGCGCTCGTAAATTAATAGCTGAATGACCATTCACATGATGGTCAAAATAATGAAAGATACTTTCTAATCACGCACATGACTTAGGGATATGCATGTCATTATTACAACTATTTGAAGATGTAAAACAAAATGAATGGATTGATATACCTGCAGGATGGTTACAGGGCCGTACGGTTTTTGGTGGCCTTGTTGCTGGGCTATTAATGCAAAAAGCATGCTCCCATATTCAAGATTCAAATAAAAGATTATTAAGTTGTAGTGTTACTTTTGTGGGGCCTGTACAGCAAGGTTCTGCCCGATTGACTATTGAAGTTTTAAGAGAGGGGAAGTCAGTCACTACGCTTGAGGCACGTTTATGGCAAGATGACGCAGTGCAAACCATTTTGGTTGCAAGTTTTGGGGCATCTCGTGCATCGAGTATTAAGGTCAAACAAGAACCCGTTGCTCCTACGTATGTACAACCTGAAAATTTATCTGTCATTCCTTTTGGTCAGCATATGCCTGAATGCTTTCAGCACTTTGAAGTGTGTTGGGCTGAGGGTAATTATCCGGTGACAGCAAGTGAGTATCCAGACTTTGGTGGTTGGTCAAGGTTCTCACCAGAGCAACATGAAAATCGTCAACTAACATTGCCTGATTTGATTGTTCTCATGGACATTTGGCCGCCGGGTGTATTGCCAATGTTTAAGCAAGTTGCACCTGCAAGTTCTTTAACGTGGCACATTACGTATGTGAACCCAGTCCAGCATCAATTGTGTGACTGGTTTAAATATAAAGTCGTCACAGAATATGCAAGTGAAGGTTACTCGACAGAATATGCATATCTTTGGGATCAAAGTGATCATTTAATTGCAATTTTGAGGCAAACTGTTACGGTATTTACCTAAGCAATCTACTTTCTCGATTCACATATTTCGTATAAAGTGGCTGTTACAGATAGATACAACATTGAAGTATGTGTCTTTGTCTGTTAAAAGATGCGTGAAGACTAAATTGGCGGTGTTTATGACCACAGGGCGAATCCTGAATATCCCAAATATCCTAACTTTGGCGCGTATCGCGCTTATTCCAGTATTTTTGGTGATTGCATATTGGCCGCCTGCAATAGGTATTGGTGAGCACGTAGGAAGTATGACTCGTCATATTATCTTGACTGCAATCTTTGTGCTGGCCGCTATAACCGACTGGTTTGATGGCTATTTGGCACGATCTTTAAACCAGACTTCAGCATTTGGCCGTTTTCTAGACCCAGTTGCAGACAAACTCATGGTAGCAGCTGCACTTATTGTTTTAGTGCAGTGGAAACCTACCATTGCGATGGCTTTTGCAGCAATTGTTATTATTTCACGGGAAATTACTGTTTCTGCTCTACGTGAGTGGATGGCAGAACTGGGTGCGCGAACCAGTGTAGCAGTGTCAACTGTAGGTAAATATAAAACTGCATTTCAAATGATTGCGATTAGTGTGTTCTTACTCAACTGGCAGCCTTTAGAAATGTTGGCTTATGCTTTGTTATATACCGCAGTCATTCTTACTTTGTGGTCAATGTTTATTTATTTAAAAGCCGCGTGGCCATATCTAAAGCAGCCATAAAACCAAATAAGATTTTAAAAAGCCTTTCCTTGAGAAAGGCTTTTTTATTGCAAAGCGCAAAAATAGCGTAACTCACGTAATTGGTATGATAAGTAAATACCATTGGCAAAAGGACGCTAAACTGGCATTGTTAGCTTGAGAGATAGCTAAGCAGCAAGGGGAGATTGCATGACTCTAGATTTATTTTCTCCGGAACCTTGTGAAAATTTATTACCTTATGATGGGGAAGTTCAGGACTATGGATGTATTTTAGGTGCTGAAGAGGCCGAGCAATATTTTCAATATTTATATCAAAATTTGGCATGGCGACATGATGAAGCGAAGTTATACGGCAAGCACTTCATTACTCCCCGCAAAGTTGCTTGGTATGGTGACGAGCATTATAGATATAAGTATTCTGGTGTTTTTCGGGATTCTCTGCCGTGGGACAAAGCGCTTGCTAAGTTGAAACAGCAGGTAGAACAAATTCTTTCAGAAAAATTTAATTCTTGCTTAGCCAATCTTTATGAAGATGGAACGCAAGGTATGGCTTGGCATAGCGACTCAGATGTGTCTTTAGCTAGAACAACCACCATTGCTTCTTTAAGTTTTGGAGCGACCAGAAAGTTCTCTTTTAGACATATTCACACTAAAGAAAAAGTTGAAATGTGGTTACAGCCAGGCCAACTTATTGTGATGCGCGGTGAAACTCAACAATATTGGCAACACCATTTAAATCGTTCGACAAAAATTTTACAGCCACGTATTAATCTAACATTCCGTCAGTTCAAATTTTCATAAGTTTTTGCTAAAAATTAGGCAAGAAAAAAGCCCATGATGGCTGCATGAGCTTATTCCTCTGAGGGAGAGCCTTCTATTGATGAGCTGCTGATGAAAAGAATCATCAATAGGCGCTAAAATCATAATATGAGAATATTTTGATATTTTCAATGCTTAAAAATGTAAAAAAACTTTAAATTATCAAAAATACTATTTTATATCTCGCCTTTTTCTGAGAGTTCCATAAAGCGCTGCTCAATCAATCCAGCATTTTCTTGCAAAATTTCAATCAGTTTTTGAATATTTAAAAAGTCAAAACGATTCTTTGATGCAACTAATGTTAAAGCCAAAGGAACTTCTTTACTCGAAAAACGAACGGGAACGGCAAGGCCTGAAACATTAGGGTCAATCTCACCTTGTGAGAAATAGAAGCCTTGTTTTTTTATTTTACGCATGCGTTGAATAAAGCTTGTTTCGTCTAGAGCAAAACCTGACTGCGATAGCTCATTCTGAAAACGTTCATAGTAGTCATGCATGCGTTGTTTACTCAAATGTGACACCATTGTTTTTGGTGAAGCTCCAACGTAGATCGGACGCGGACAACCTCGGCCATATGAAAGTAGCTCTGTATCTTTAAAAATCTCATGATGAATATCAATGCAGTAGTCATCATTTAAATAGGTGAGTAAACAGCAAAGTTCAGTGCGCTCAACAATATTACGCATAAATGGCGTACTGATTTGAACCAATGGATCTGTTGTTCTGGATACATAGTCAAGAACTGCTATTTTTGAGCCTAAAGTGTAATCGCCAGAAGTACCATTAATACGTTTTAATAAGTCAGCAGATACGAGTTCTTTCAAATATCGGTAGCTGGTCGGTTTAGACAAGCCAAGTTCTTCGCAAATAATATCGACATTAATCACTGGTCGTGAAACTGAAAATAAATCCAGTACGGTTAAAATTTTGCCAAAACTTGAAATTGCCATGATGTCTTATTCATATCCTTAGTAAAGTGTCACACTTGAGTTCTTATAACAGAAAAATTGAAGCTTTGTCTCAATTGCAAGATAACTACCTGATTTAAATATTTTACGCTCAGAATCAGAAAAGTTCTCTTGATTCGTACATCATATATGATTAACTAAAAACATATCAAATTATCAAATAAAGATATTTTAGTTGACTAAATCACTTTAATTTGAAAAAATTGTGCAACAAAATATCTAATCGAGAAATTGGTTTACTCTGCCAGCTTTCTCGATGTCTCTCCTTTCCTAAGCTTGGTCGCCTAAATAGCGGTCAAACTGAAATCATCTGGGCATATCATGCAAAGATGTAGGAAAAATCATTGTATTGAAGGATGCTCTCATTAACTCATTTGTCTATAAGGCAAATGACAAAGTCGTGTTGTCTTTTTAAAAAGGCAAGGGCACGCTGAGGAGCATGCTCATCAGTTCAAATCTGTATTTGAGATGAGTTCATGTTATTAAAGCAAATACTGGCTTTTCGCCCGAGTAAGCTTGATCTAATTTTTGCAATAAAGACATTTATTGCCGGCATGTTGGCATTATTTGTCTCGTTTGAATTAGACCTGATTAATCCAATGTGGTCGATCGGTACTGTCTTGATTATCGCCAACCCTTATTCGGGTATGGTGTCGTCTAAGTGTGTCTATCGTGTTTTAGGGACGGTGGGTGGCGCCATTGTTGCGTTAACAATCACGCCTCATCTGATTAATACGCCGTGGATCTTTACGGTAGTGTTATCACTATGGGTAGGCTTTGCGCTTTATGTATCCTTACTCGACCGCACGCCTCGCAGTTATGCATTTATGTTGGCGGGTTATTCAACTGCAATGATTGCGTACAACGCGATTACTTATATTGATCAGTACAATATTTTTGATATCGCTTTGGCGCGTGTACTTGAGATTTCAATTGGTGTGATTTCAAGTGCAGTGGTTTCCGCAACTATTTTGCCTATGCATATTGGTTCAGCCATTAAGCAGCGTGTAACTAAAACACTCAAAGATACCGAGAGCCTGTTTGCAAACTTATTAAATGCAGATCAACAGCAAAACAATACCCAGCTTTTAGCTGCGATTACTCGTGATACAACTGATATTCATGCTTTGGCAGTTCACTTGAGTTATGAAAAGGGTGAATTGCATGGCATGACCAAACCTTTGCAAGAAATGCTCCATCAAATGTCGATGGTAGTTGTAAACTTGGTTGCTTTGTCTGAACGAATTAAACAGTTGCAAGAACTGAATTTTATTGAAAGTCATGCGGACAAATTAAAACAGCTTTCAGGTCATGTGATTCATTTTCTCGAACAAAAAGACCAGATGACTGATGAAAATGTTTTGCAGTTACCTGACGAGTTTGAAAATGACTTTTTGAACTTAAATGACTCAGCTTCTGAACATCAACAAGTGCTATTGGCTGCCATGAAAATGGATGTCCGCCACTTTATTAGTAATGTTTTAGCTGTAAAAGTTTTATGGCAACGCATCAAGCAGGGTAATAAAGAGATTCCAGATAGCATTACCCCAATGACTACGACCTACCCAAGTTTACACCGAGATCACGGGGTAGCGGTCAGAGGCGGTATTAGTGCGGTACTCATTACATTTATTGTGACAGGTGTGTGGATTCTATCTGGCTGGAAGGCTGGATTTATGATGGCACAGATTGGGGCCGTAACTGCCTGTATTTTAACAGCCTTAGATAACCCTGTTCCTGTCTTACGTATTTTTATATGGGGCAGTGTGGCATCGGCTGTTTTAGTGTTTATTTATGCTTTTGGTGTTTTCCCTCATGTCACTACATTTTGGGAGCTTGGACTCGTTTTACTACCGATGTTCTTATTTGCGGTTTCTATGATGGCAAATCAGGCACTCATGCCTGTGGGCATGGTGCTGGGTATTAATACCATGATGGGCCTGAACTTGCACAATGCTTATAGCATGGATGCAGTGTCTTACTTAGACAGTTCATTCGGTATGGTCATGGGTGTATTGGTATCTCTCATTGTGATAGATGTTGTACGTGCTATGTCACCCGATACCAGTGCAAATCGTATTCTGGCTTTACATTATCGCGCGATGCGCCAAGCGATTTATATTCCTTATGGTATTGAATTCAAAGTTCATTTGAGAGGTATGTTAGACCGTGTTGGTGTCTTAAACACTAAAATGGTGCAGTCAGAAGAGATTAAAAAATCAATTCATCAGGCACTTGTTGAATCAAGTGCAATTGTTGATTTAACCCGTTTGCAAGAGTTAGCAAATCAGGTTCAGTCATCTTCAGAACTGGCTCATCATATTGGGCGTTTGCAACAAGATTTAGATGAGCTATTTAGAGCTAAAGAGAATGAAAAAGATGAAGCAGATGTATTAATACAACATATTCATCAGACTTTGTTTGAACTAAAACAGCTTGCTTCAAATATAGAAGATATGGCTATTCGCCAAAGATTATTTATTTCACTAAATAATATTGCTTATAGCATGTGTCATGTTTCATCAAACCAAATGAATGCAGATCGTACGCTTACAGGAGCCACAGCGCATGGGTGAGTTTAATGTCTACGGTATTTACGTGCCCGCTTTGCTCGTCCAAGCCTTATTTGCATATATATGTTTCCGCTTGTTAAGTCCTTTAACTAACAAATGGATTGCACAAGGCTGGATTGCATTGCCCAGCATTTTCAATTTGTGTTTTTACCTTTTATTACTTTTGGTGATACACCAAGTTTTTGTTGGGTTAGGTGCTTAAAGATGATTGCCAGATTAAAGATTGAGTTAGGTGAGTGAAATGAATCAATTGGAGTTGAAAAAAGTCATCCGTCCAGTGATTTTGATTGTCGCATTAATGATTGCGGTCTATACCATTGTGCATTTGTGGAATTACTATAATGCAGCGCCGTGGACACGTGATGGTCGCGTTCGTGGTGACGTCATTCAAGTTTCTTCAGATGTAGCAGGGCTTGTAACGGAAGTATTGGTTCAAGATAACCAGACTGTCAAAAAAGGTCAGGTACTTTTTAAAATTGATGTCTCTCGCCGAGCTTTAGATGTAGAGCAAGCAAAGTCTGATTTGGCAAAAGCAAAAGCAGCATTTGCTCAGGCACAAGCAGGTTTAGCACAAGCCAAGGCAAACTTAATTAAGTCGAGTACAAACATTAAGTTAGCCGAGAAAAACGCAAACCGTTATTCAAACTTAATGGATGGTGCTATTTCTAAACAAGAACAAGATCAAGTTTTTGCGACTCGCGATCAATCCCTTGCAGAGCATGAACAACTTCAAGCTGCGATTGAACAAGCAGAAGCAACTATTAAGCAGCAACAGGCACTCGTTGAAGCTGCGACAAGTAACTTGCATTTAGCCGAACTTAATATGCATCGTGCTGCTGTGGTGGCACCCGCAGATGGAACACTCTCTAACTTTGATATGCGTCCTGGTAATTATGTTCAAGTTGGACAAGCAGTTGCAGCATTGCTCGATCGTAAACAACTCTATGTTGTAGGGTATTTTGAAGAGACAAAATTAGACCGTATTCATATTGGCGATGAAGCGAGTGTACAGTTAATGGGTGATAGTCAAAAAATTAAAGGTCATGTACAAGGTATTGCATCGGGTATTGAAGACCGCGAGCGTTCAAGCAGTTCTAAATTGCTTGCAAACGTAAACCCAACCTTTAGCTGGGTTCGTTTAGCGCAGCGCGTACCTGTAAAAATTGTGTTAGACGAAGCGCCAAAAAATCAGCTTGCTTTTGTCTCTGGCCGTACTGCGACAGTACATATTATTGAAAAATAAAAAGCTTAAGTTTTTCTACTCAATAAAAAAGCATGTGTAAAACATGCTTTTTTATTTTTATGGCGTTAAGCCGACTGGATTTCGATACCAACTCTGGATTAGCAAGGCTGCTGCAAAACTATCTGCTGATAATTTCTTTGCGCGTCCTTGTTCTTGGTAGAAGCCGAGCTCTTCTCTTGCTTCACGCGTCGTTAAGCGCTCATCCACCATCCAAGTTTCAATGTTGGTTTGATGGCGTAAACGTCTTGCAAATTTGCGAGCACGTGTAGAAAGTTCTGACTCACTATCATCCATATTTAATGGAAGACCAACAATAAACAAATCAGGTTGCCACTCTTTCACAATTTTTAAAAGCTGGTCCCAGTTAGGAATTCCATCTTTCATCACAAATAACGGTAGTGGGTTAGCACTTTCAATTGCAGATTGACCTATCGCCATCCCCATTTTTTGAGTGCCAAAGTCGAAAGCCATAATTGATTTGGATTGTGTCACAGTCATTAAGCATGTCCGATTTCAGAAGCCAGCCATGTACGATCTACACCAATCTTTTTATAGGCTGCATCCCACCGGTCATCGTATGGTAAGTTAAAAATTAGATCCATATCGGCATCACAGATAAGCCAGTCACCACGAGCGATTTCATCTTCTAACTGGTTTTTACCCCAACTCGCATAACCTAGTGCGATTTGATAGCGACCCACACCTTCGTTATGTGCAATTGCATCAAGAATATCTTTACTGGTGGTAATACAGACATTTTCACCCACAGCAATAGAAGAGTGCCAAGTTGGTTGGCCAGTATGAAGGACAAAGCCAGCTTCTGGGCGTAAAGGCCCACCTTGTAAAACCTCATGTGGATTTACATTGTCTGCATCAATATCTAAATCATTCAGGAGTTCTTTAATTTGAATGCCAGCAGGACGATTAATGATAATGCCTTGAGCACCTTCTTCATCGTGACGGGCAAGATAAATTACTGTATTTGCAAAAAAGTCATCTGCCAGTTCTGGCGGGGCAATCAGACAACGGTGAGTCATGTATTGTTTGGTCACCTAAGCGGTTCTCCCTCAAAAAATGTCGCTAGAGGGTCTCACGACCCTTTTATCTATATAGGTTCTTTTTATCAACATACAAGAGTTAATCGGATTTCGCCAATCTTTTTCTCTCATTTTCTTTATTAATTTGAAGAAGCCTGAAATTTAAGTTGTCGTAATTGTTTAGCATGCTGTAAGGTCGTTTCATTAATTTCAACACCGCCAGACATACGTGCTAATTCAGAAATAATCTGATTTTCATCAAGTTGTACAATGGTACTGCTGGCTGGGTCAGTTTGCTGCTTTTTAACTAACAAATGTTGATCAGATTGCGCAGCGACCTGTGCTTGGTGAGTAATACATAAAAGTTGGACATGTTGAGCTAAGTCGGCAAGTAAACGCCCAACCACTTCAGCCGTACCACCGCTAATCCCCACATCAATTTCATCAAACACTAAAACTTCGGCTTCTGTTTTTTCCGCGTTCATGACTTGCATGACGAGTGCAATACGTGAAAGTTCACCACCCGAAGCGACGCGTGCTAATGGTTGTGGTGGAATACCTTTATTAGCAGTAAATAAAAGTTGAATAAAGCTTAAGCCTTCTGCACCTGGTTGTTCCAATGGCTCAAACTTAAACTCAAAGTGGGCTTCTGGTAGGGCTAAGGGTTTCACTTGTTCGGTTAACTGTTTTGCAAGTGGAGCAGCAGCTTCACGACGAATAGTGTCTAAATGCTGAGCTTTCTCTAAAAATTCCTCATGTGACTTTTCTACTTGCTCTGCCAGAGTCTCTGGATCTTCAAGTTGATGTAACTGTTCAAGCTCATTTTGCCAAGTTTCGTATTCTTCTTTGAGCGTCTCTGGCTGAGTACGGTACTTACGTGCCAGACGATGAAAAACTTCAAGCTTGGAATTTAGTTCTTCCATTCGTTCAGGGTCAAAACTTTGACGATCAATGAACTGACGTAAATTTGATGTGGCATCATCAATTTCACTTTGCGCATTTAATAATGAGTTATAAATTTCAGAAAGCTGTTCACTACGTCCAGCATGAGATTCTAAACGACGAATGATTGACGACATTTCTTGAGTAATGTTTTGCTCAGCTTCATCAAGGGCATTCAAACTATAGCTACAATCTTGCATGATATGTTCATGATGACTAAGGCGATCGAATTCTTGCTCGATTTCTTTGTAATCAGTTTGAATAACCTCTTCAAGCTCTTCAATTTGCAGCTCTAAGGTCGCAATACGTTGTAGACGTGTTGCTTGGGCATCTAAGGCTGCTTGGTGTAAACGAATGGTACGTTGCCATGTACTATAAGCATCACGGACATCATTCGCTTCAGCATAAAAATTGTTATAACGGTCTAACCAATGCTTTGGATAAGGTGGTTCAAGAAGTTGCTGTTGGCTGTGTTGACTATATAACTGAACCAGTAAACGTCCTAATTCTTTAAGCTCAGAGAGACTACTCGGACGTCCATTGACCCATGCTTTACTGCGACCAGTTGCGAAAATAACACGTCGTAAATGAATTTCCCCAGAATCATCATCTAGTTCATGGTCTTGTAGCCATTTCGCTTCAGGGCTATTGTCCTGATAAGTAAAAACAGCGGTTACATCCGCTTTGTCCGAACCATAGCGGACATAATTTGTATCTGTACGTTCACCTAAGCAGGCAGAAAGTGCATCCAGTAATAATGATTTTCCGGCACCTGTCTCACCTGTTAGAACATTAAATCCTTGTTCTATATCAATAGCTAAATGATCAGCTAATGCAAAATTGATTAAAGTTAAATGTGTGAGCATAAACGCATCCAACGCGCCAAATTATGGGTTAAAGATAGAGAAGTTTTGAATTTGCTACAAGTGATCTATTATTCTAACTGAAATTATAGAACTCCAAGATTCTTGTTCGTTTATTATTTGGCAATAATCGTCGATATCAAAAATTATCAGAATTATTCATGGATACATTTATTTAATTGTGTAGAAAGATATTTTTTACTTGCCAGTTTATTTTGAAGAGTAAAAAAATATATCATATTTTCATAATATTGAAGTACATATTGGTGATTATGTTGCCACTGTAAAGTATGTGGACAATCGAGTTATAGACCAACATTATCTGCGTTATTGTATTTGGCCGACTTTAAAACAAAGTGTGCTTGTGCATGCTAGTCGGCATTTTGATGGAAATAGTGCCGATTTCCCAGCTTGTGAGGCCGCTTCAATGCTAAATAAACCAGACAACTTTCATTTTGGCATAGAAGTTATTTCATCATTAATTACGGCTCCTAGTTGATTATTCAACAGCGCAGAGAGTTTACTGAGTTTTTCTCTATGAAATTTACGATGAAGTTTGCAGATTAGGTGAAATTATGTTGACCAATCGAAATATTGAAATAAATTTACCTTACGCTTTTGCTAAAAAAATTCAGCTACAGCAGTGGAAATTACAAGTCTATCTGTATGAAAACTGATTGATTAGTTATTTAGGCACAATTAAACTACATTCAACATAATTTATATAAATGCGGCATTATCTGGAGAATGTGCATGAGTTCAACCCAATTTGATCATGTAACGGTCATCAAAAAGTCAAATGTTTATTTTGGTGGAGCATGTATCAGCCATACCGTGCAATTTGAAGATGGAACGAAAAAAACATTAGGTGTTATTTTGCCAACTGAGCAGCCTTTAACATTTGAAACACATGTTCCTGAGCGTATGGAAATTATTTCAGGTGAATGTCGCGTGAAAATTGCAGACAGCAATGAAAGTGAATTGTTCCGCGCTGGTCAATCATTTTATGTTCCTGGAAACAGCGTTTTTAAAATTGAGACTGATGAAGTGCTCGATTATGTGTGCCATTTAGAAGGCTAAGAAATTCCTGTTTAAATCGGGTACACTATGCCCAAAGAAATCCTGTGAAGTTGGCTTTGCAGGATTTTTATTTTTTTGCTCAAACGTTGTTAGAGGTCAAGCATGGCAAAACCGGAATATTATTATGGCGTTCACTCAGTGGAGTCATTGTTAGAACTTGAGCCGGAACGTGTGCTAACCCTGTTTACTTTAAAAGGGCGGGATGACCAACGTTTGCAAAAGATTTTGCAATTGGCAGAGCCTTTTGGAATTAGTGTACAAAAGGCAAGCCGTGACAGTCTTGAAAAACTTGCAGGTCTACCGTTTCATCAAGGCGTGGTTGCAGCAGTACGTCCGCATCCGATTTTAAATGAAAAAGATCTAGATCAGATCTTGGCTGAAACTCCAGATGCTTTATTGCTAGCATTAGATCAGGTAACAGATCCACATAACTTAGGTGCTTGTATACGTACCGCTGCTGCAATGGGCGTGCAAGCTGTGATTGTGCCTCGTGATCGTTCGGCAAGCTTAACCCCAACGGCTCGTAAAGTTGCGGCGGGTGGAGCTGAAAAAGTTAAATTTATTCAAGTCACAAATTTAGCTCGTACATTGGCTCATCTGAAAGAAACAACTCATGTACGTGTAATTGGTACTATGCTTGATGAAAGCGCAATGCCAATCCAAAAGTGTGATTTCTCTGGCCCAGTCGTGATTGTGATGGGAGCTGAAGATACAGGTTTGCGCCCAATTACTCAGGCACAGTGTGATCACAAAGTTTATATTCCGATGTCTGGGAATTTACAGAGTCTAAATGTAAGCGTGGCAACAGGTATGGCACTTTACGAGGCTTGTCGTCAGCGTTCTGAGGTATAATTGAGCTGCCTTTCTAGTTTTAAGCAGCCTTCATATGTCTCCCCGTAAACAAGGTTATTTCTTTGTATTGGTGACCATGTGCATTTGGGGCGGGTTTACACTTTTTGCTCGTTTAAATGCACAATGGCACATCAGTGCTTGGGACATTGCCGCACTGCGCTTCTCTATCGCCTTTCTAATTTTAATGCCTATCTTAATTTATAAAAAAGATCTCGCTTTTTTATGGAGTAAGCATGCGGTTATTTTGGCGCTCATTGGCGGTGTCATCTATTGTCTGACTGTTTATACAGCTTTTCTTTATGCTCCAGCCGCACATGCTGCAATATTTTTAAATGGCTGCATACCAATCTGTACTGCTATAGCTGCCTATATTTTATTTAGACAGCCGTTTGATAAACACACATGGGCGAGTCTCGCAATCATGATCGCTGCCTTAGCACTCATGAGCATTTTGATGCTACGTACAAGTACCTCTGCGTTTGGAGTTGGAGACATACTCCTTTTTATTAGTGCGATTTGGTGGGGTATCTTCACTGTTTTACTTAAACAGTGGAAGCTCTCTGCTTGGCATTCTATGGCAAGTGTTGCGATTTGGTCTGCAATTATTTATTTACCCATCTATGTTTTATTTTTGCCTAAGCACTTCATGGAAGTTAGTCCTGTTCATTTAGCGATACAGGGCATTTTCCATGGTGTATTTGTCGTTATTATCGCAACTTTGACTTATGTTGCTGCCATTCAACGTCTTGGTGCTTTTAAAACGGGAAGTATTGTCACTTTGGCGCCGTTCATTGCCGCTATTTTAGCTGTACCTTTACTTAGTGAGTCATTAAGCCCATCAATTGTTGTGGGCTTAGTAGGTATGGGAATAGGCGCTTTACAGCCTTGGCGCTGGTTTAGACAAGATAGTCTGACACAAAAAATTAAGCAGCAAAATACACAAAATTAGTTTGCACGCTTCAAATAGCTTTGATGTAAAGGCTCTAATTGCTGATATAGATGTTCGAGTAATCCGTCATTAAACACAATGTCATTAGCAAGTTTGCGTTTACGCTCGCGTGGCATTTGTGCAGCAATAATTTTCTGGATTTGTTCTTGATTTTGCCCGTCACGTTGACTTGCACGCTGAATTTGAGTTTGTTCACTCGCATCAACTAATAAAGTGTGATTAACCAATTCATGTTGGTTGGTTTCAAAGAGTAATGGTGAAACTAAAATCACATAAGGACTTTTTGGATTTTGTAGTTGTTGAATAATCGATTGGCGAATGGCAGGGTGTGTAATTTTCTCAAGTATGTGTCTTGCTTCAGGGTTCTGAAAAATATGTTCGCGTAGGCCACGACGATCTAGATTTCCATCGGATTGAAGCACCCAATCTCCAAAAGTTTGTTGGATTTTTTGAAGCGTAGGTTGGCCTTTTTCAACGACTTCACGTGCAACGATGTCGGCATCGACGACTTGAATTCCTTGGGACTCGAACCATTGTGTTGCAGCAGATTTTCCACTGCCAATACCACCTGTGATTCCCAGAATAAAAGCCATCTTAACCTCCTAAATAAATCTTCATAATCTGATCACCCCATAAAAAGGCAACCCAGCCCGCAATGGCAATATATGGTCCAAAAGCAAAAGGCTGATTGTCATTTCTTAACTTTAATAAAATGATGCCAATGATTGCACCTAATAAAGATGACAATAACACAATTAATGGCAGCATCAATGGTCCCATCCATGCACCTAATGCGGCAAGCAATTTAAAGTCACCGTAGCCCATACCTTCTTTGCCAGTAATCACTTTAAATAAGTAATACACAATCCAGAGACATAAAAAGCCGATTAAATAACCCCAAATAGCTGAGTTAGGTGAGGTATAAATATTAAAGGTGTTAATGCCTAAGCCGAGTGCTGCTAAAGGCAGGGTAAAGCGATCAGGCAAAAGTTGTGTATCAAAGTCTATAAAGGTGAGGGTAATTAAAACCCAAGTCAGGACGAGTCCCCAAAGCATTTGTATGGTCGGGCCAAACACCATAACCACCACCAATGAACATAACATGGTGAGTAGTTCAATTGCTGGATAACGAATGCTAATCGGATGTTGGCAATGACCACATTTTCCTCTTAACATCAACCAGCTTATGACTGGGATATTTTGATACCAACGAATCGGTTGATGGCACTTTGGACATGATGAAGCAGGTTTGCTTAATGTTAGTTTTTTATAGTCAATAATGGGTTGTTCTGGATTTAGTAGCATTTGACATTCGAATTGCCAATCTTGCTCCATCATTTTTGGAGTGCGGTAAATCACTACATTAAGAAAGCTGCCAATACATAGGCTCACGAGTGCAACTGCAATATAAAGTGCAGTTAAGTTTTGAATAAAATAAGCAATGATGTCCTGCATTATACAACTGAGCCCATTTGGAAAATTGGAAGATACATAGCAATTACTAGACCGCCTACCAGTACCCCTAAAATTGCCATAATTAAAGGTTCCATCATTGCAGTTAAACCATCAACTGCATTATCAACTTCATTTTCATAATAGGTAGCAACTTTATCGAGCATGCTGTCTAGTGCACCAGATTCTTCACCAATTGCAACCATTTGTATAGCCATAGAAGGAAAACGGTTAGATACACGCATGGCAAACTGAAGTTGTTGTCCTGTTGCTACATCTTCACGAATTTTCATGACAGCTTGTTCATAGATGACATTGTTTGTTGCACCAGCAGTCGACTCAAGCGCATCGATGAGTGGAACACCTGCTGCAAAGGTTGTGGCAAGTGTACGACTATAACGGGCAATAATTGCTTTATAAACTAAGTCTCCAAAAATAGGTAATTTAAGCGCGAGTTTATCCAAGCCATCACGAAACTTCTTACTGCGTTTTTTAGCTTCTACAAAAGCGGCAATCATTGCACCAATCGCGATAATCATAATAAACCAATATTCTTGCATCCATTTCGACATATTCACGACCATTTGTGTGAATGCTGGTAATTCTGCTCCGAAAGAAGCAAACAGATCTTGAAAGACGGGTACGACTTTAACCATCAAAATAATAGTCACCACAATGGCTACCACAATAACTGTTGCTGGGTATTTCATTGCTTTCTTGATTTTCTGTTTTAACAATTCACTTTTTTCTTTGTAAATTGCAACGCGATCTAGCATCGTTTCGAGTGCACCTGATTGTTCACCAGATTCCACAAGTGAACAAAATAAATTGTCAAAATATTGAGGATACTTTCTTAAAGCTGAAGCAAAAGTACTACCACCTTCAACTTCACCTTTAATACCAAGTACCACCTCACGCATGGCAGGGTTTTCTAAACCTTCAGCTACAATTTCGAAGCCTTGTACCAGTGGTACACCAGCTTTCATCATGGTCGCAAGTTGTCGAGTGAAAATCGTAATATCAAGTGTTGTTACTTTTTTCTTGAATAAACCTTCAAGAATATTTTTACGTTTCTCACGTATGGTTCGAACAGTAACCCCTTGTTTACGTAAGGTCACTTTAGCTAAAGCCATATTTTTAGCTGGAAGTTCCCCCTTAATTTTTACGCCCTTACGGTCAACCCCTTCATAAGCAAAAGTCGGCATCATTTGTGCCTTTTTGACAGCCATCAGATTATCCTTATTTTAAATAATGTCTTATTCACTGGTCACACGGTTAACTTCTTGTAGAGAGGTCACACCTTGTATTACCTTTTTTAAACCTGAACGACGTAGATTATTAAACCCCAATTTTTCAGAAGCAGCCGCGATTTCTAGAGCGTTACCATCTTCCATAATAATCTTGGAAATTTCAGGTGTAACTTTCATTACTTCATAAATACCCACACGGCCTTTATAGCCTTCACGACATTCAGGACAACCCACAGGTTGAAAAACCCGAAAGTCCGGATGTGCTAGGTCCTGTTCGGTAAAGCCCATTTCTAATAGGCTTTGTTTTGGAACATCTGTAGGTATTTTACATTGAGAGCACAGGCGGCGTGCTAACCGCTGAGCAATAACCAAGTTGACTGATGTTGCAATATTGAAAGAAGGAACCCCCATATTGCGTAAACGGGTCAGTGTTTCTGGAGCACTGTTGGTATGCAGTGTTGACATCACCATGTGACCTGTTTGTGCAGCTTTAATTGCGATTTCTGCTGTTTCCAAGTCACGAATCTCACCCACCATAATAATGTCAGGGTCTTGACGTAAAAAGGATTTAAGCGCGGCAGCAAAAGTAAGCCCTACTTTTGGGTTCACGTTAACCTGATTAATACCTTCAAGGTTAATTTCCACTGGATCTTCGGCAGTAGAAATATTAGAACTTTCAGTATTTAAAATATTTAAACCTGTATATAAAGATACAGTTTTACCAGAACCTGTTGGCCCAGTAATTAAAAGCATGCCCTGTGGTTTATCTAAAGCTTCCATAAATAAAGCTTTTTGTTCTTCCTCGTATCCTAATGCGTCAATTCCCAGCATTGCACTTGATGGGTCAAGAATACGAAGAACTAACTTTTCACCAAATAAGGTCGGAAGAGAGTTCACACGGAAATCAATTGCTTTGGTCTTTGATAGTTTGAGTTTGATACGGCCATCTTGTGGAACACGTTTTTCGGAAATGTCCATTTGAGACATTACTTTTAAACGTGACGCCAAACGGTTTGCCAATTGTAAAGGTGGATTGGCAATTTGACGTAACACACCGTCGACTCGATAACGTACCCGATATGACTTTTCATACGGTTCAAAATGTAAGTCTGAAGCGCCCATACGAATGGCATCAATGAGCAACTTATTAATATATTTAACAATGGGTGCTTCATCACCTTGTGGTGTTTCTTCTTCATCCTCTTGAGTGGTGGGGCCATCAAGACTGACATCAAGATCAAACTCTTCATCATTAAAATCAAAACTGCTTTCTTCTGCGAAATGCTGACCTAAAACTTTTTCGAGTTTATGGTGCTCAACAATGACAGGCTCAACCATCAGTTTGCTATTAAAACGAATCGCATCAATCGCTTCAATATTGCTTGGATTGCTGGTCGCAACATATAAAATTTGGCCTCTTTGAATAAGTGGCAAAATTCGATGTTTTAAAATCAGTTTTTGATCGACCAGATCCTTAGGAATCTGAGATGTGTCATAAACATCAAGATCAAAATATGGTTCAGCAAACTCAGCGGAAATTGTTTCAGCCAGTAAAGAAGGGGAGAGATGAACCTCTTCAATTAAATATGCGACTGTATCCTGCTTAGCTCTTTTTGCTGCATCTAATGCAGTTTGCATGGTCGCTGCCGACACATGCTTTTCTTCGACTAAACGCCGAAAAAACCCCGTAAATTTTGGAGATGTATGTAATGCTGACATCTGCCTGCCTATGCTAATGTGTTTATAATTGGTATATGAAAAATTATACTTTTGTTATGTAAAATTACTACCTTATAAAATGTTGCTCTAGTCCTACTCAGGCTGTTAAAGCTTGAACTAGTCGAAGTTTTTATAGATTAATTTTTAGAATGTTTAAGTTTGAACCTTTAGAAAGTTTTTTTAATTTCAAAGAGTAGAAAAGATATAAGTAATCCCATTAAAGAAAAGTATCTGAAATTTGTATAAATGCGTGTAGAATGTGCTGCATTTTTGATGAAAGGTGAGCAGTATGTCGGGTTCGACGATTACGCCTTGGGTAGTTGGCAACTGGAAAATGAATCCAATGCGTGCTAACGCCAACCAACTTATAGAAGAATTTAAACAATTATTGCAACAAAACCAAATTGCAGATGAAAGCTGCCATGTGGGCGTTGCCCCTGTTTCTATTGCACTTACAACAGTACAGGCGCAATTGCAGGATGCTGCAATAACAGTATATACAGTTGCGCAGGATGTATCGCGTGTTGCAGGTACAGGTGCTTATACTGGTGAAGTTAGTGCAGAATTATTAAAAGATAGCCAAATTAATTTCGTATTGGTCGGTCATTCTGAACGCCGTGATGTTTTTGGCGACAACGTTGAAATTTTGAAGGCGAAACTCCAAAATGCATTAAATGCGGGTTTGACTGTCATTTATTGTGTCGGTGAAAGTCTTGAACAGCGTGAGCAAGGCCATGCAGAGCAAGTTGTTTTACAGCAAATTTGCGATATTGCACCTGTGGTTACTGCTGAACAATGGCAAAACCAAGTCGTGATTGCTTATGAACCTATCTGGGCAATTGGTACAGGTAAAACAGCTTCTCCACAAGATGCACAAGCGATGCACGCTAAAATTCGTGAAGGCTTATGTCAGCTTACTTCAGCGGGTTCAGATATTGCTATTTTATATGGTGGTAGTGTAAAAGCTGAAAATGCTGTTGAATTAGCTGCATGTCCAGACATTAATGGTGCGTTGGTCGGCGGTGCTTCATTAAATGCAGCATCTTTTTATCAAATTGTACAAGCCTTCGCGCAAAGCAAATAACGAGGATAGGGTATGCACTCTTTTGTACTTGTTGTACATATTATTTTAGCTGTACTGATGATTGCATTGATTTTAGTGCAACACGGTAAAGGCGCAGATGCTGGTGCTTCTTTTGGCGGTGGCGGCGCAGCAACTGTATTTGGTGCATCGGGTTCGGGTAATTTCCTTACTCGCTTAACTGCTGTTTTAACTGCATTGTTCTTTGTAACGAGTTTAACTCTTGCTGTTTTTGCGAAAAAACAGACGACGGAAGCATATAGCTTGAAAACTGTACAAACAACAGCGCCAGCTCAAACAACATCGTCTGAAACTTCACCAAATGCACCAAAAACGGGTCAATAATTCGAAATAGGGCTTTCCTTTTGCAGTTGGAAGGACTAGAATGCGTCCCACAAGCTGCGGTGGTGGTGGAATTGGTAGACACGCTACCTTGAGGTGGTAGTGCCTTCGGGCGTGGGGGTTCAAGTCCCCCCTTCCGCACCAACTTTGAACCAGAAAGTTGAGTGCAAGCAGTTTATTGATGCGGGATGGAGCAGTCTGGTAGCTCGTCGGGCTCATAACCCGAAGGTCGTTGGTTCAAATCCAGCTCCCGCTACCAATTTGATTAAGGTGCAACTTAATCAAGCGAATATTGGATAAGTTTACATTGACTTTTTTTGATATTTGTATATAATTTTTGCACGTTGATGCGGGATGGAGCAGTCTGGTAGCTCGTCGGGCTCATAACCCGAAGGTCGTTGGTTCAAATCCAGCTCCCGCTACCAAGTTTCTTAAAAGAGGCTCACAGACAAGTGGGCCTTTTTGCACAGTGGACTATTGTTTTCTGTGCTACATAGGGGCGATTAACGCCCTTTTTTATTGGTTATCGTATCGCTATCGTGTAGTGTCGACATCAATTGGTCAAATAGTCATGCTTCACTATAGTAGGTCTGTGTCGGTTAAAACAACCGATTGAATCGCACGAGAATGACGAGAGTAAATGAAATTATCAAATAAATCCCAAGCATTGTATGACATGATTGCCCCAGCAGTGCAAGCATGTGGTGTTGACCTGTGGGGAATCGAATTCCTTCCACAAGGTAAACGTTCATTATTGCGTATTTATATCGATAGACCAGTTGATGAAAATGCTGAACCAGTGATTAATGAAGATGGTGAAGTAGAACAAGGTCGTGGTATTGGTGTGCAAGATTGTGTACGAGTTACACAACAAGTCGGTGCAATGTTAGATGTTCATGACCCGATTTCAGGTGAGTATTCATTAGAAGTTTCTTCACCAGGTTGGGATCGCCCATTTTTTCAACTCGAACAATTGCAAAGTTACATTGGACAACAGGTTGCTTTGCGTTTAATTGCAGCAGTAGAAAATCGCCGTAAATTTCAAGCAAAACTCCTTGCTGTAGACCTTGAAAATGAAGAGATTAAGGTTGAAGTTGAAGGAAAGCATGTGCTTGATATCGACAGCAACAATATCGATAAAGCAAACTTGATCTATCAAGATTAAATTTATTTAAATTATATAAGAAATCGGTAGGTGACTTATGGGCCGCGAAATTCTTACCGTTGTAGAAACGGTTAGTAATGAAAAAGGTGTTAGTCGTGAAGCGATCTTCGAGGCTTTAGAACAAGCTCTAGTTGCTGCAACGAAGAAAAGATTTTACGAAGGTACACATGCTGAAGAAGCTCAGCTTCGTGTAGAAATTGATCGTAAAACAGGTGATTACCGTACATTCCGTCAATGGACTGTTGTGGCAGATGAAGATCATGAAATGCCAGCTTGCCAAGACGCCATTTCTGATCTTGACCCATCTAAATGGTCAATTGGTGATGTACGTGAGCTCGAAGTGGAATCTATCGAGTTTGGTCGTATTGCTGCACAAATTGCAAAACAAGTTATCGTACAAAAAATTCGTGAAGCTGAGCGTGCTTTAGTTGCTGATGCATACGAGTCTAAAGTTGGTGAGTTAATCTACGGTGAAGTGAAAAAACAAACCAAAGATGGCTTTATTATCGACTTAGGCGACAACGCAGAAGCTTATCTTGCACGTGAAGAAATGATTCCTAAAGAAATTCTTCGTCCAAAGCAACGTGTAAACGCTATTTTATATAATGTTAACCGTGAAGGTCGCGGCGCTCAGTTGTTGTTATCACGCGCTAAGCCTGAAATGTTAATTGCTTTAATGAAAAAAGAAATTCCTGAAATTTCTGAAGAAATTATTGAAATTAAAGCAGCAGCACGTCAACCGGGTGTTCGTGCTAAAATTGCAGTGAAAACAAATGATCACCGTATTGACCCTGTAGGTGCGTGTATTGGTATGCGTGGTACGCGTATCCAAGCTGTGCAACAGGAGTTAAATGGTGAACGTATTGATGTAGTGGTTTGGTCTGATGATCCAGCTCAATACATTGCAAGTGCATTAGAACCAGCTGATGTTTCAGGCATCGTGCTTGATGAAGATGCAAGAAGTGCCGACATTATTTTTGCAACCAGCGATCAATTGGCTCGTGCGATTGGCTCACAAGGTCAAAACGTTCGTTTGGCTTCTGATTTAACTGGCTATAAACTCGACATGATGCTTGAAGAAGAGTATCGTGCTCGTCAGCAAAATGAAGCTCAGCAGTATCTTGACATGTTTGTATCACGTTTAGATATTGAAGAAGATTTAGCAATGGCATTGGTAGAAATGGGCTTCACTTCTTTAGAAGAGATTGCTTATGTGCCTGCTGAAACTTTTGACGAAATTGAGCTTGACGCTGAATTGGTTGAGTTATTGCAAAGTCGTGCAAAAGAAGCAGCTCTTACTGATGCTTTGAAACAGCAAGAAAATATTCAAGAACCGAGCGCAGACCTCCTCACTATGGAAGGCATGACTTCTGAGATCGCTTACTCGCTTGCCGCTCGCGGTATTATTACCGTTGATGATTTGGCAGATCAGGCTACTGACGATATCTCTGATATTGAAGGTCTTGATCATGAAAAAGCTGGTCAATTGATCATGAAAGCTCGCGAATCATGGTTTAACTAGGAGATGAAATATGACGGACAAGTCGATTAAAGAGTTAGCTCTCACTGTAGGACGTCCTGTTGAGAAGCTCCTAGAACAGGCTCGTGAAGCAGGTTTGCCTCAACGTACAGCAGACGACATTATTACCACTGAACAACAGGATACTTTGGTCAATCATTTGAAAAAAGTACATGGTCAGGAAAGTGGTAACACAGGAAAAATTGCGTTGAAACGTAAAACAACCAGTACCGCTAAAGTTGCAAGTACTTCAGGTAAAGCAAAAACAATTAACGTAGAAGTACGTAAAAAACAGGTTTTTGCTAAGCCAAACCCAGAACAAATTGCAGCAGAAGCTAAAGCGCGTGCAGAAGCAGAAGCTAAAACACGTGCAGATCAACAAGCGCGTGATACTGCAGAGCAAAAAGCGCGTCTTCAAACAGAGCAAAAAGCAAAAGCAACTTTAGATGCGATGCGCGCTGCTCACCAACAAGATAGCGCTGCACAGTCAGCACCTAAAGCTGCTGTTGTAGTGAAAAAACGTGGTGGTGGTACAGTAAAACCTGCACCAAAACCAGCAGAAACTTTAGAGCAAAAGAAAGCGCGCGAAGCACAAACAGCTCAGTTAAAAGCAACTGAAGAAGCTGCACGTCGTAAAGCGGCTGAAGAAGCTCAACAACGTACACTTGAACAAATGCGCAAAATGGCGTCTAAGTATTCAAATGATGATACAACGACAACAATTCGCGTAATTGATGATTCTCCACTTGCTTCAGGCCTTGTTGGCCAAGCTTATGAAGATTCATTCAAGCAAGAAGACCGTGAAATTAAACGCGGTGGTGCAACTACTAACCCGCGTGCTGGTAAGAAAGGCGGTCGTCGTGGTCAAGAAGAGCAAAGCTTCGTTAACCATAACAAACGTGGTTTAAAATCAAGCCAAGCAAATAAGCATGGATTTGAAAAGCCAGTTAAAAAGCAAGTCTACGATGTAGAAATCGGTTCAAGTATTGTTGTTGCCGATCTTGCTCAAAAAATGGCTATTAAAGTACGTGAAGTTATCAAAACACTTATGAAAATGGGTGAGTTGGTTAACCAAGATCAAGCGATTGACCAAGATACAGCAGCACTTGTTGTAGAAGAAATGGGCCATAACCCTGTTCTAGTTTCTGATACACAAGCGGAAGATAACTTGCTTGAAGCGGCTGAAGAAGCGCGTGGTGAGCAAACAACTCGTCCACCAGTTGTTACGATTATGGGTCACGTTGACCATGGTAAGACATCATTGCTTGACCGTATCCGTCGTTCGAAAGTGGCGGCTGGTGAAGCAGGTGGTATTACCCAGCATATTGGTGCGTATCACGTTGAAACGGACAAAGGAATCATTACATTCCTTGATACACCGGGACATGCTGCGTTTACTTCAATGCGTGCACGTGGTGCTAAAGCAACAGATATCGTGGTATTGGTTGTTGCGGCAGATGATGGTGTAATGCCACAAACTGCAGAAGCAATTGACCATGCACGTGCAGCAGGTACTCCAATTATTGTTGCAATCAACAAAATGGATAAAGAATCTGCTGATCCAGACCGTGTGTTAAACGAATTAACAACGAAACAAATCGTTCCAGAAGAATGGGGCGGTGATGTTCCGATTGCTAAGGTTTCTGCACATACTGGACAAGGTATTGATGAACTCCTTGATTTAATTCTTATTCAATCAGAATTGATGGAATTAAAAGCATCTGCTGAAGGTGCTGCGCAAGGTGTTGTTATTGAAGCACGTGTTGATAAAGGCCGTGGTGCAGTAACTTCCATTCTTGTTCAAAACGGTACATTAAATATTGGTGACCTTGTTCTTGCGGGTTCATCTTATGGTCGTGTCCGTGCAATGTCTGATGAAAACGGTAAGCCAATTAAATCAGCAGGACCATCTATTCCAGTAGAAATTCTGGGTCTTCCAGATGCTCCAATGGCAGGTGATGAAGTTCTTGTTGTAAATGACGAGAAGAAAGCACGTGAAGTTGCTGATGCTCGTGCTGACCGTGAACGTCAAAAACGTATTGATCGTCAAAGTGCAATGCGTCTTGAAAATATTATGTCGTCAATGGGCAAAAAAGACGTTCCTACAGTGAACGTTGTTTTAAGAACTGACGTACGTGGTACTTTAGAAGCATTAAATGCAGCTTTATATGAACTATCTACTGATGAAGTAAAAGTTCGTGTAATTAGTTCAGGTGTTGGTGCGATTACTGAGTCTGATGTGATTCTTGCTGAATCTTCAGAAGCTGTATTGTTAGGCTTTAACGTTCGTGCTGATACAGCTGCTCGTCAACGCAGTGACCAAGATGGTATCGATATTCGTTACTACAGCATCATTTATGAATTAATTGATGATGTGAAAGATGCCATGAGCGGTAAACTTGCTCCTGAACACCGTGAAACAATTTTGGGTGTTGCTGAAGTACGTGAAGTATTCCACTCAAGTAAGTTTGGTGCAGCAGCAGGCTGTATGGTACTTGAAGGTACATTGCATCGTAATAAACCGATTCGCGTATTACGTGATGACGTGGTTGTGTTCCAAGGTGAACTTGAATCATTACGTCGTTATAAAGATGTGGTTGAGGAAGTTCGTGCCGGTATGGAATGTGGTCTTGCGGTCAAAGGTTATAAAGACATCAAAGTACAAGACAAGATTGAAGTATATGATGTTCAATTGATTAAACGGAGTCTTTAATGGCGGGTAGCCAACGCTTAAAGCGCATGGCGGATTCAGTACAACGCGAGTTGTCTGAGCTAATCCGTCAAGAGCTTAAAGATCCTCGCTTAGGTGGTCTAGTGACCATCTCTGCGGTGAAAGTCAGTGCGGATATGGGATATGCTGAAGTTTACGTTACTGTTATGGGGCGTGAGCTAGGTGATGAACAAAGTGAAGCTGCAAATAAAGAAACTTTAGATGTATTAAATAAAGCTTCTGGTTTCTTGCGTCATGAGTTAAGCCGTCGTATTAAAACTCGTATTACGCCTCGTTTACGTTTCCATTACGATAAGACTAATGCATATGGTAACTATATGTTTGGTCTTATTGAAAAAGCGGTACAAGATTTACCGGAACGTAAGTCAGATGACCAAGAGTAATTAAAACTCAAAATAAAAAAGCCACCTTGGGGTGGCTTTTTTATTATTCAACATTTTACTTAATGTTTAGGTGGATCCATCGGAGGTTTATTCTGTGAAAAGCGTTGTCCGATTTTATAACGATCCCATGGTAATGGACGTTCTATTGCTTCAGGAACTTCACCACTGAGTGAGCGTAAGCGTAGATGCAGTGCCGCTTGTGCTATTAAATTGGCTGAAACAGGAGCTGTAATAAAAGCCAAAAGTGTGATCAATAGTTCGGCAAAACCAAAGCGGCCTTGGAAAGCAAAAAAGATCATTGAAGCAATTAAAAAGCTACCTAAACCCAACGTGCTCGATTTGGTAGGTGCATGTAAGCGCATAAATAGATCGGGTAGGCGTACCATTCCGATCGATCCAACTAACATAAAGAATGCACCGAAAACCAGAAAGATCGAAACAATAATTTCCATTGTAAATTGCATTTTGACCTCCCTTTAATCGATCACATGACCAGTTGTGAAATAACGTGCCAAAGCAGCTGTCGAAACAAACCCTAGCATGGCAACCAATAATGCCCCTTCAAATAAAGAGGTGGTTGTCCAATAGATACCTAATACAACAATCAGACAAGTTGCATTTAGAAAAAGCGTATCGAGTGCCAAAAGACGATCTACAATTGATGGCCCCATCACCATTCGAAACAAGCAAAGCAACATAGAAATTGTGATAGCAATCATGCTAATACCAAGAGCATAAGGTAGGATGGTCATATGTTGTCCTCCGATTTGCTTTTTACATCAAAAATTTCCATGAGCGGAGCTTCATAGCGTTGTTTGATGTCTTGCACATCACTTTCGGTATTTTCTGTACTGAGTGAGTGCACCAGAATATCACCACGCTCTTGATCAATACCCGCAGAAACCGTACCTGGTGTTGTGGTAATAATCATTGCCAGTAATGAATTCACCTGTTCATGTTCCGTTTCTAAAGGCACACGGTACCACTTAGGATGTAATTTTTTAGGCGGCCCTAATACCAGCTTTGCAACACGAAAATTGGAAATAACAATATCCCAAAGTACAATAAAAAATAGTTTTATTGCTGGTTGCCAATGGATGTGAGGTGTTCTGGTAATAAAAGGTCGAACTAAACGCGGAATCACAAGACCCAAAATTACAGCCATAAGTAGGTCGCTGGCATCAAGACTATGCGAGAGCATTAACCAGAAAATAATAATCAAAAAAGAAACAAATGGATGTGGGAACCAACGTTCAAGCAATTTAGATAGCTGCATTGTTAAGGCTCCATAGGTTTCAGTTGACTTTCATCAGCAATCGTTGGTGTTAGCAATTTTTCTTGCTGCTGAATTTGGCGGCGCTTATATTCGGAAATATGTTCACCGTTAAAAGTGTCTTTAGAAATAATGTCAGGAACGAGATAGGCATTATGATCTTCAACTTCTCCACCATACTTTGTTTCTGGTAAATAAGATGAGTCATAAGGCTGAACACTAATAGTTTCGCCATTTTGGTCAGTCTTAAGAATAGACTGCTGATAGAGCGCATGGTTTTGAATTTGTTGAGCCGTACCAGTGGTGTAGTGCAATACGGGTGAAGCAAACACTATATAAGTGATCAAGCCTGCAAGCAGAATATAAATGACCGAATCATTACGTGGTGGTGCTTTTATAGGTAGAGCTTGATAACTCACATAAGCAGGATTCTTTGGATCTTCTTCTGGTACTGAAGCTCTCCAGAATAAAATAAACCCGACACGTGTTAACGCAATAATGCTTAATAGACTTACAACAAGCACGACTCCAATGATCCAGCCTTGATATGCAGTTTCAACAGTCGCTTGTAGAATAAATACTTTCCCAAAGAACCCACTAAAAGGCGGTAACCCGGCAAGCATCATTGCAATTAAAAAATAAGTCAGCATCGCTGCTTTTTCTTGCTTGATTCTTGGAGCAATCTTTAAGTGATCTTTAAAGTCACCACGTTGTGAAGTCATCCAGCCACAGAACAGGTAAAACGCAGCACCAATCAGTGTACTATGTACGAGATAGAACAAAGCTCCTGACCATGCTTGCGTGTTTGACATTGCTATTGCGGTCAATAGAGTACCAATCGAAGACAGCACCATAAAACCAACAAAACGTCTGAGACGATCTGCACCAATTGCTGCAATCACACCATATAAAGAAGTGACTAAACCAATTGGAAGGAGCCAACCTTTAAAGATTTCCTGACTGATTACATCGTTAAATACTGTTCCATTGACACGTAAAATGGCATAAATCCCCACTTTGGTCATAATGGTAAAAATTGCTGCAACGGGCGTACTTGCAACAGCATAAGTTTTTGGTAGCCAAAAACCAACCGGTAACATGGCAGCTTTAATACCAAATACAACAAATAAGAGTAGGGCACCAGCAACTGCTAATTTATGCTGGTCTGCATCTAAAGTTGGTAAAAGGCGTGAAACGTCAGTCATATTTAGACTGCCTACACTGCCATAAATCATACCAAGGCCAATTAAGAATAGGGCAGAGGCTAAAAGATTGATAATGACATAGTGTACGCCAAGTTGAAATCGTGGCTTCCCTTGTCCATGTAGCAGCAGGACATAAGACGCCATAAGCAAAATTTCAAAGAAAACGAACAGGTTGAATAAGTCACCTGTAAGAAATGCTCCGCATAACCCCATTAAAAGAAAATGGAATATGGCGTGGAAATAGCGTCCACGTGTATCCCAATTTGCGCTGGCATACCATAGAACTGGAACTGCTAATGCATAGGTTAAAACCAGCATAAATGCAGAGAGTCGGTCGAGTACTAAGACAATACCAAAAGGAGCTGACCACTCACTCAACTGATAAACCGTAATTTGTCCAGTATTTGCAACAATAAGATAATTAACAGCAGTGACTAAGCCTGCAATTGCTGAGACTAAACTAATGCCACGACGCCAAGGTTGTCGCCAATCTTCTTTCAATGCGCCAGCGCCAGGATTACCTAAAAGTAATAAGATAAAACCAGTAAAAGCAGGAATGAGGATGCTGAAAATAGGTGTATTTGCTTGCCAAAAAGATAAAAAATCAAACATCACGGCTCATCCTCACGTGGGTCGTATGTTGGGGAAATATCTTCTTTAGCATCAACATGATCACTACCTGATTCATAACGGCTTCGTAATGCTAGTTGCACAATGAATGCTGTAGTCGCAAAGCCGATAACAATCGCAGTTAAAACAAGTGCTTGAGGAAGTGGGTCTGTAATATTCGTCGTTTCAGTTAAAATTGCAGGTGAACTCACTTGTAAGCGGCCCATCGCAAACAAAAATAGGTTAACTGCATAACCGAGTACGGCTAATCCCAATACAACCGGGAATGTACGTGCACGTAAAATAAGATAAATGCCTGTCGCAACAAGTAGCCCAATGGCAGAGGCCAGTAAGAATTCTAAACTGATCATGATGATTTCTCCCCATGAGGTACAGGACCAGACATACTCGAATGGCGAGAGTCCCCTAATACAGAGATAAGTAGCATCGTGGCACCTACCACTGTGATATACACACCCAAATCGAAGCTTGCTGCTGAAGCCAGATGTAGTTTTCCTAAAACTGGTAACTCAACATAGACATGAGCACTAGTTAAGAATGGACGTGCCCAGAACCATGCAGCAATACCAGTTAAGCCTGCAATTGTTAAACCCGAACCAATCCAGACTTCGTATAGACGACCAGATTGTGCTTTTAGCATTTGTTCCGCTTGATCTTGACCTAAAGCAATATATTGAATAATCAGTGCCATTGAGGTAATTAGACCTGCAATGAAGCCACCGCCAGGATAATTATGTCCGCGCATAAAGATGTAGACACTTACGACAAGTGCTAAAGGCAGTACCCATGATGCCGTAATACGGAACATGAGCGGAGATGGGTTAAAGCGATAGGTGAGGCCTTGTGTCATGGTGGTACCGTGTACCCGCATACCATCCATTAAGCAAAGTGCTCCAATCGCAGCAATGCCGAGTACAGTAATTTCACCGAAGGTATCGAAGCCACGGAAGTCGACTAAAATGACATTTACAATGTTTGAACCACCACCTAGTGGTAAAGACTGCTGCGCAAAGAACCATGAAATTGAATTGTGATCACGAGTTAAAATGAGCCACGTAATCCAGCCAATACCTAAACCACCAATAATTGCTAAAGCTGCATCTCTTAAACGTCGAGAACGAAGAGATTCATACGGTGTAAGTTGGGGAAGTAGAGATAAACTCATTAACAGTAATACAGTAGTAACTACATCGACTGTAATTTGAGTCAACGCTAAGTCTGGTGCCGACATGGTGACAAATACCATGGTAACCACAAGACCAATTGCACCGCTAATGAGTACTGCTTTGATACGCTCATGATGAAACCAGAGCATCATCCAGCAACCAGAGAATAATGTTAGCCAAAGAACAATAGCAATCCATGGTGCATGTGTCAGTTCACGGGTACCTGTTGTAAGGCCTTGATTGATTAAAGGCAGGGTAACCATGATGATGCTAAAAGCAATGATGAGGAACAGGTAACTTTGTAAGGAACCATTCTCAGTTTTTTGTTTGATTTTACGGCTAGTTAATAATAAATGTTTTAAAAACAAATCAAATAAAATACGACCTTGTAAGCGACCAAGTCTTGGATCGAGGTCAATTTTACGAATCATGCCATCTTTTGCTAAAGCAAAATAGAAAAGTGTACCGCCCACTAAGGCAATAATACTCATGATTAAAGGTGCATTGAATCCATGCCAGATTGCAAGATGAGTTCCTGCAAAATCAGGCTGCATGAGACTTGCACGTGTCACACTGTTAACTAAAGGCTCGACCAGTAAGGATGGGAAAATACCCACTAAAATACAGAGTGTTGCAAGTAGTATGGCTGGTGCTCGCATGCCAATTGGTGGTTCATGCGCATTTTTATTTGGTACTTGTTTACCAATTGGACCGTCAAAGAACACGCCGTGTACTAATCGGATTGAATAACTCACTGCAAAAATACCTGCAAGAGTCGCAATAATACTGGCAAAGATAACCGTTGAACCTGAAAGGTTTGCTAACAGTTCGGTAAAGAACATTTCTTTCGAAATAAAGCCATTGGTGAGCGGAACACCTGCCATTGATGCTGCAGTAATCATGGTAAGTGTTGCGGTAAACGGCAGTAATTGCCATACCCCACTTAACTTTCTAAGATCACGTGTACCAGTTTCATGGTCAATAATCCCTGCAATCATAAACAGCGCAGCTTTAAGTGTTGCATGGTTAATAATATGAAAAACCGCTGCTGCAACAGCTAAAGGTGAGCCAATACCAAGCAAGCAGACGATAAGACCTAAATGACTAATGGTTGAATAGGCTAACAGTCCTTTTAAATCTTCTTTAAAGATTGCAAAGCATGCGGCCATACAGAGCGTAAATAGTCCTACAAAAGTAACGATGTTGTGATAAAGCGCGGCACCAATAAAGATAGGTGCAAGACGAGCTAATAAGAAAATACCAGCCTTAACCATGGTTGCTGAGTGCAAATAAGCCGATACCGGAGTGGGGGCCGCCATTGCATTGGGTAACCAAAAATGGAAAGGGAACTGCGCACTTTTTGTAAAAGCACCGAGTAAAATAAGCAAAAGCGCTGGAACGAAAAGATGATGACTTTGAATGAGATCTTTCATTCCGACAATGTCATTAATTTCGTAGGTACCTGTGATTTGTCCTAATAAGACAAACCCACCTAGCATAGCGAGTCCACCCATTCCTGTGATGGTAAGTGCCATACGTGAGCCACGCTGGGCTGCTTCGTAATGACTCCAGTAACCTACTAATAAGAAGGATGAAATACTGGTAAGTTCCCAAAAGACTAATAAAATAATTAAATTATTGGAAAGAGAAATACCCAACATAGCTGCCATAAACAGCATGAGTAATAAATATAGTTTACTTAGTGAATTTTTAGGGCCTAAATAGTAATAGGCATAAATATAAATGAGTGTACCGATACCGGTAATAAGAAGAGAAAATAATAAACCAAGGGCATCAAGTCTAAAGCTCAGATTAATCCCAAGTTGTGGTAACCAATCCCAACTTTGTTGAATGCTTGCACCACTAAGCACTGTTTTAGCTTGAGTCAGTAATAAACCAAAACTGGTTAAACTGACTCCGATTGCCCCTAAAGCCGTTACTCCACGTGAAAACCGTTGAAGCAATGAAACAAGGGTGGTGCCTAATATTAACGGTAATAAGATAATTATCGGTAGCACACTCGTATCCATATATAATTTAGACCGAAGCCTAAAGGTGAAATTTTCATTTCAGAATAGATAGGAATTCAAAGAGATTTCCAAAGCTTATATTCTGAAAACCCGACCAAATTAGAAAAATAAAGCGAGAAACAAGTTGTATTGCGCAACTTGAATAATAAAAACGCAAAATGAAATTTATTGTACACTAAAAAATCATTAAAAATCTGATGTTATTACATGCGGTAACAACATCTAGTGATTTTTCAGCTTAAAAACCAGATTTCATCGTATATTTAGCGAATGAGGTTTTTATTATAAAAATTGCACTAAATGAATAATAACGTTTTAAAGAGAAGAAGTTTCTTCTGAAGTATCTCCTGTATGAATCATACGTAATAATTCAATTTTTTGCTGTTCATTTAAGCTTTGGATTTGTTGGTACAAACTGTCGATTTGAGTTATCGAAGGTTGAGTATCAAGTGGTAGCGTATCGACATGAGGAACTGTTTCATCTCTTTGCAATAGCGTATAAAGGTGTTCAAGCTGCTGTTGAGTGGTATTTAAATCAAGTTGAGTAACCTTGCCATGTTCTAATTTAAGACATTGGTAGGTAACTGCATGTTCAAGTAATTCTTCACGACTTCCAGTCACAATAATTTGTAGACTAGGAAAGGCTTGATGCAGACGATTTAAAATTTCAGAACAATGCAGAGCATCTAATTGCGAATCAATCTGGTCAATTAACAAAACTCCTTCGCCTTCAAGGCAAGGGTTTAGGCTTAATGGATTGAGTAAACAAAGTCTACGAACAATATCACCTACCAAAGCAATCCATGTTTTTGTGGTATTTGAAAGTTGCTGAAACGTTAAAATCTCACCTTGATAATGGGCCATAAGTTGAAGCTTTGGGTGATATTGTAAATAGAGCTCAGAAAGCTCAGGAAAAACAGTTTTTAACGCTGATTTGAGTGCGTATAAATTTGGAGAGGGAAGTTGCTTTGGTTGTCCTGCCAATTCGATTTGAAGTTGGCGTAAAAGTTCGTCCTGATCTTCTGGATTTGATTGTTGTGAAATAATTTTTTGTACAACATGAGCTGCTTGCGCATTTTCAATATCGCTAATTTCCCGTAACCATTCAAAAAAGCGAGTAAACGTTGTAAATGGAATTAAACTAATATCGTAAGCAGAAATAGATTGGGTAATGCCCGGTAGGTTTTTGTTGAGCAAACTTATATCGTTAACAAAGCGCTCAGATGGATAATAGGCAAGTAAGGGCAGACCTTGAAGTGGGTCTTTTCTCGTTACTTGATGATAAAGTGCAATGGCTTGATCGAGTTGTTGAGTTTCGACTTGACTCATGCCTATTCCACTCGAATTTAAGGTCTTAAACAGTTTCCAGCTACAAAATGAGGTGTCAGTCTGCTGTGCTGAAGTTGTTTCAGGGAGTTGACCAAACTCTGAAGGAATATGAATACTGACTTCTATTTTAGACTGCAAACGAGAAAGGGTAATGTCTTGATCAGGCATAACCACGCCCGGAGTACGGACATCTTTCAAGCGAGCAGGAAACCATGTTAAGGCATTATAAATATGCTTGAGCAACATACTTTTTCCGGTTGCCTGTTCACCTAAAATTAAAGTAATTGGTTGTTTATCATATTCAAACTGGATCTTTAGATCATGAAACAGAGCAACATGTTTAAATTGGATAGATTCAAGTCTCATAGGCTCACCTAATTATGAGCGCTTCAACCAACCGACTTTCGAAGACTTAAAGGCGCCCTTACTTTTAATTGTTGTATCAGATCATAAAGATGATGGATGTTTAGACTTACTTTAGCACGAGTACAGGCCACGTAAAGTAATCTTAATTCTTCATCTGTAATCTTGTGCTCTAAGCCATTAATTTTAAATTGATAGTCATCTTCAATATGGACACGATTCCACTCTAGTCCTTTTGCTTTATGGGCGGTAGAAATGACATAGTCAGCTTGTTCAAGTGGAGTGATCTTTGCAAGCGCTTTTTTCAGTGGGTCAGTACCGTGATCATCTACCAGTTTAACCAATGGTTTAATGTCACTTCCTTCATTGGTTTCACAATATTCATGAACATCATGCCATGAGTTAAACCATGCCAACTCGGGAACGTCAGTAACTCGTTTTCCTTGTTTCAAGAGACTCGCAGCATCTACAAAGCGGTTTAGTTTTTGATGGTCTGCCTGCAAACTTACTTTGTCACCGTGAACTAAACCAGCTAATAAAAGCTCCATTGCCCGAGCATTGGTACGACACAAAATCGCATCACGCATTTTTGTATGCGGTTTATTGACGACACTTGATTTTTGGTTCGGATTACCAAGCAAAGGAACTGTCTCATTTAAGCCACCTAGCAAAGCATTGGCGACATCGGCAATTGCCTCTCCAAAACGGAAAGAAGTGGTGAGACGAGACTCTGGCAAAGGTAGTTGTTGCATGGCATTTACTGCACCGCGCCACGCGTAGATTTGCTGATGTGCATCGCCTACATAAATAACTTGCGTACTTTTTTGACGAAGTAAAATCCCCAGCATTAAAGGATCGGCATCTTGGGCTTCATCAAATAAGACATAATCGGCTGGAATGTTAGGTTCAGACAAGGCCCAAAGCTTGAGATAAATATCGTGACCAATTCCGGCCTGATGGTTCGGGTCGATAGACTCTAACCAGCGCCGTTCAACAGCAGGGTAAAGGTGGGTTTGTAGCTCGGTAATGTCGTCTGGATGTAACCAGTTGGGTGCCTGAATATGTCGAGGAGCGGGGTATTGTGAGCTAGTCGAACAGAAATAACTCACCGCATTGGCGACAAGACTTGCGAGGCGACTTGGCATTAAGACGTATTTTTCATAACGCCCACCCATCATGCGTCGTAAGGTAATCGGTTCTAGTCGATATTCTTTTGCAATGAAGCTTGGACTTAAGCGCGGCAAGCGTAATTTATCAGTTACGCCGCGTGGCACACTGCGAAAAGCGAGTGAGTGAAAAGTACGGCAGTCTACATTGCGATGAAATTTGTTCTGAGCTTCGCCTGCAATGGCCTTGTTGAATGCTAGGTACATACCACGCCGTTCAGGCATGGCATCGCTAATCATTTGTAATGTGGTGGTTTTACCTGTACCCGCATAGGCAATCACTTTAAATGATTGCCCAAGACGTCCGTTATCTATGGCAATTGCTTGCTCATAGGTGGCTTTAGGTTTTTCGATATTCGACACTGAGTGATTTTAAACCTTGTTGCGGTTAGCTTTTTCAACTAAACCAGATAAACCCTGACGACGAGCTAATTCGTCAATAATAAGTTGTGGATTAAGATCGAAATAACCCAACATGACAATGCTATGGAACCACAAATCGGCAGTTTCATAAATCAAGTCATTTAAATTGCTTTCTGTATTTTGAGCAGCGTAGTCTTTTGCAGCAATAATAGTTTCTACGCTTTCTTCGCCAACTTTTTCTAAGATTTTATTAATGCCTTTTTTGTAGAGGCTTGCAACATATGAAGTGTCTGCTTCTGCTTGCTTACGCTCTTGCATCAATTGCCCTAAGTGAGCAAGCACATCAACTTGTTCAGTGGTGTGAGCGTGATCGTGGTTTTCAGTTTTAGCTTTGTCACCATAAATTGCAGTAGGGTCTTTTAATTGTGCATCGACAATTTCCCAACCCTGTGGGGTAAGTTTACGGTAGAAACAAGACTCACGACCCGTATGGCATGCAATACCACCGTGTTGTTCAATTTGTAGAATAATTACGTCGCCGTCACAGTCCAGACGAATTTCATAAACTGTTTGAAAATGGCCTGATTCTTCCCCCTTGTGCCAGAGTTTTTGGCGAGAGCGAGAGAAGTATACAGCCTGATTTTTTTCTGCTGTGAGCGCAAGTGATTCACGGTTCATCCACGCTACCATCAAAATACGTCCGGTTTGATGATGTTGAGCAATGGCAGGGATAAGACCTTGTTCGTTAAATTTTACTTCATCGAGCCATTGCGTATTGTTCATGAGGAATCACCAAAAGTGTTATATGAGTAAAAATGAACCGTAAAAACGGTGACTATAGTTTACGGTATGAAAGCTGTGTTTAGGAATAATTCTTTCTATATTTCTATTTCATTTCAAAAGGAACAGCACCGAGTATTTAATGAGTAGATAATTGAACTTTGTAGTGTGGCAATTTTTTCCAATACAGATTAAGGCATGGCGTGGTTTAGTTGAAAATATAATTTAATACAATGGAGCAAATCATGTTCTCGACTAAGTTTTGGCCTTTATCTTCTCATTACCATGTCCATATGATGGACATTCCTCTTCCAAATAATTTTTCTCCAAAGGCGCTAGAGCTTATAAATCAAGCAATTCGTATTAGTGATGCGATTAATAATATTCAACCTCTTAATCAAGAAAATCATGATGGCTTAATTAAAATAATGAAAGAAAAGCTGGCTTTTATATGCTTGAGATTGACACAAGAATTTAATGATGAGGACACAAAAAAATCATTAATGATGAGAGCAGAAATTTTGCAAGATGAAAAATTACAGAGTGAACTGTTACCAAGAATTGCTGCTCTTAATGAAAATGAGCTTCTTCAAGGCATAGGATATATGTCTACTTGGATAGGAAAATCAAAATCCCAGTATCATTCGGCATGGTTTGGAATTCCTAATAATGAGTTACAGAATATTTCAGACACTGTAGATAAATTGTTCAACAAAAACCTTGGCTGGCTAAAAAATACAATTAATGAGGACCTTATAGCACTACCATTTTGCTCTTATAAAATAGTTGATCTATTAGCAGTCGCTGGTGAGGCTAATGGTTACCCAAAACATTTTGCTTACTTCTTTCCAGAAGATGAAGGCATTAAATATTCACCTGTTAAAAGAACAGTTGTATTTGCAAATACATATCTAACAATGTTTGAAAAATTTTCTCGTAAAGAGACGAAATTATTTGGATGGGATAAAATAGAAATTCCTGATATTAGTATATGTTCTCGATATTTAATAGCATGGTTTCGGGGGCATGATTTAGGTCATTCTATTGTTCGTTCTTGTACGAGATTTGATCTGCTAAGTAAAATGGATCGATGGGGATCAATGGTAATTCAAGAATCTCTAGCAGATCTTTTTGGATTTTTAATGTGTACGACGGAACATACAAAACATGAACTTGATTTAGATAAAGAAATTTTAGGGAAAATTTACCTTTTAGAATTATTCCGTTATTTAAGAAGAGGAGCGTGCGATTTTCCTGATGCTGGCTCTGCTTATATCCAATTAAAGTATTTAATTGAAGAAAAAGTAATTGATATTTCTAATAATCATATAAATGTTAATCTTGATATTCTTATTCCTGCTTTTGAGAAGTTAGTAAAAGAGTTGAGTGAAACTGTTTTGAGTGATGATATTGAAAAGGGATTGATGTTCATTCAAAAATACTCTCCTCATCATAATAAAAAAGATGCTGAAGAAATTATAATCCGTCTTGGTAAAACAGTAGATGTAATTGAATATAGTCAAAGAGTTAAGGAGTGCGCTTAATGGAACCGTTTTCAAATGGTTTTCTTCTTAGTTTGTCACTCTGTTTAGATATTGGTATTGCTAATATTGCGATTATTAATTTAGCAATGCAACGTGGCTATTTTCAAGGACTTTGGCTAGGTATCGGAACCTGTGTCGGTGACCTGATTTATGCTGTTTTAGCCTTGGCGGGTATGAGTATTCTACTGCAATATGAACCAATACGATGGTTATTATGGATTGGTGGTGGAGCAATACTCATCTGGTTTACTATCAAAATGCTAAAAGAAGCCTTACAAAAAAAACAAGAGATTCAACTACAAAAAGTTGTTAAAGAGGAGACTTCCTTTAAGTCTTTTGGTAAGGGGATGATATTAGCGATGTCTTCTCCTACAGCAATTTTATGGTTTGCTACAGTAGGTGGAGCACTCATTTCTAGAATGGGAAACAATGGTTCTTTTGCAGTCTCATGGTTTCTGCTAGGTTTTTTTATAGCAGGTATATTCTGGGCTGCAGTACTATCTGGTGTTGGTGGCTTTGGCAGTAAGATATTAGGCAAAAATATTTTAAAGTATTCTTATATTGCTTCTGCTGTGATTTTTGCTTATTTCTCATTTTATGTGATTTATTCAGGTTATAAAGAATTTATTCTTTCCTGAGTTAATTTGTGTCAAATAATGGTGGGGGGTTACCCCCATCGTTTTTCTAAAAGCATGAATAAAATGGCTTTGATCATAAAAGCCAAGGCTCATGGCGGCTTCTACAGAATTCATATTGTTTCTTAGTAGGTTTCTTGCTGCATTTAAGCGTAGTTGCATGTGATATTGGAGTGGCGGCATTCCAACATGTTGTTTAAATGCACGCACGAAATAATATTTGCTTAAACCACTCATGTGAGCAAGTTCATCGAGTGACAGCTTTGCTGTCAAATGCGCGCGCATATATTCTTGAATAAATAATACTGCCGATTTGGCTTGAGCATCGAGATAAATTTTGTCTTCAACAAGTTGGCCTAAAAGCAATAATAACTGTTGTTCTTTATTAAAAGGTGAGTCATCTTTTTGATTAAATGAAATAATGGCATTGAATAACTCAGTATTTTTTATAATTCCTTCTTTTAATACTGGAGCAGTATTACTGCTATAGATATTATTTTCAGATACAAAAGCACGTAGTGCACACTGGGGAAGATGAATACTAAAAAATTCAACTTGATTGTTACTAAATCGAGAAGATTGTATTGATGTAGGATTATATATAGTAACTTGTTTTGCTTTTACAGAATCTTGTTTGCCATTTAGCCAAATTTCTTCAATTCCTGAAATATTAGCGCTAATTACATATTCATCATGCACATGACGTGGATAGGCATCATTGCAAGCAATTGTGCGAGAACATTCTATCTGATTGATGCTAAACCATTCCGATGAAATAAGCACTTGGCATTCTCTTAATCTGATGCATATGAACTGAATAAATCATATACATCATTTATTTTCAAGTCTTAAAAAACTTGAATAAATTAAGAACCTTTTTAATTATTTTAATATACGCCAAAGCGCTAATAAACTGCTTAGCACAATTAAAATAATAGAAACAAACCAAGGGCTAATAATCGCGATGGTGAGCAAAATCAGCATGGTACTGCCAAATATCCAACTGCGGCGTTGTTGATGTTCTATTTGCAAACGAAGTTGCTGCATTTCGCGTAACTGACGGTCTTGCCAAGCAGACTGATTTTTTAAACCATTTAAACTGTCAACAATTAAGCTTGGGAAATCTTGGGCACCTAAAAGCAGGTCAGGTAATTGCTGTCCTAACTCTTTTATATTTTTGACTGGGTTCATGTTGGCTTTGACCCATTCTGTCAAAATTGGTTTTGCCAATTTCCAGATGTCGAGCTGCGGATAAAGATCGGTCCCTAGGCCTTCAACATGCACTAAAGTCTTTAGCAACAACATGAGTTGCGGTGGAATCTCTAAATGGAAGCGACGGGCAATATCCATCACTTGAATCAAGATGCCCGCAAAATCAAGTTGATCCATTGGTTTAGATACCATTGGACCAACTGTGCGACGCATTTCACGCGATAGCGCATCTTGGTCTGTACCTGGTGGAATCCAGCCAGCTTGATGCACAATTTGAATGAGCTGCATAAAGTTGCTGTTCATTACAGCAAGCAACATGCGGGCAATGGTCATCTGGTCATGCTTAGATAACTCACCCATAATTGCACAGTCGAGTGCAATAAAGCGTGGATTGCTTGGGTTAATTGTTTCTACAAAGACATTGCCGGGATGCATGTCAGCATGGAAAAAGTTATCGCGGAATACTTGCGTAAAGAAAATGGTTAGTCCTTTTTCTGCAAGTTGTGCGCGATCCATGCCTAGACGGTCAAAGGTTGCCGTATCTGAAATAGGCACACCAGTAATACGTTCAGCCACCATGACATCTTTGGTATCCATGTAGACTTCAGGCACGTACATCATGGTTGAGCCAGTAAAGTAATGGCGCATACGACGAGTGTTGTCTGCTTCGATACTCAAGTCCAGCTCATTTAAAATAATCTGGCGGTAGTCTTGAATAATTTCAGAGAGATGTAAGGCACGAGCAGCTTCAAGGCGACTTTCTAATGTGTTGCCTAACCATGCCAAAATCTCAAAGTCTTGCAAAATTTGATTACGAATGTCAGGGCGAGTCACTTTAACAACGACTTCTCGACCATCGTGCAAAGCAGCAGTATGAACTTGTGCAATTGAAGCAGCCGCTAATGGCTGGTCATCAAATCGTGCAAACAAGGTATTTACATCAGCTTTTAATGATTCTTGAATACGTTGTTTGGCGACATTGCTATCAAAAGGTTTTACCTGATCTTGAAGTAAGACCAATTGAGCGAGTATTTCAGGTGGAATTAAATCGCGTCGAGTTGAAAGTAATTGTCCAAGTTTGATTGCAAGTGGACCCATCTCTTCTAAAGCCTCTTTGAGCTTTAAAGGATTTTTACGTTCGCGACTCGACCATGCAGCAGGATGCATTTTAATAACACTTAATGCACGCTGAGCTTTAACAGGTAATTCATCCGCAGGGAATAACGTATCGAGTCTATAGTGCGCTGCAATACGCCAAAGTTCGAGTAAACGTGAAACGTGCGGAATCATATACAGTCTTACCTAGTCTTGAGTGGGTTGTAGTTGTGCATTGAGCTGCTGCAATTTAGCTTCTAGACGGTCAATATCTTGATTAAGCTTACGCGTAGCTTGATTTAAATTGTCCATTTCCCAACGTGGGGCAAATAAACCACTGTCTTCTTTTAAAGCATCTTCAGCAAAAAATAGATGGCTTTGAATAGAACGTTTTAAATGCTTTGGTGCAAGCTGAATCTTGCCAATTTCATGAGCGAGTTGAGGACCAACCCATTTTGATAAATGCGCAGCTAAATCAGGTTCAGCTTGCTGCATAATTTTTTGAATATCTTGTAATAGGTGATAGTCACCTTCTAGTGGGATATTACCAATCTGGTCTGCATCACTCACCAATAGTTTGATGAGTTCAACCACATCTTTAACGTGCAAAGTTGCTGTTGCTTCAGAAATTTTGAATTGCGGATCAAAAGGGCGTTGTTCAAAAATAGAAGGTTTTTCGCTATGCCCAGTTGCAGTAGGTTCAAGACGTACTTTTTCTTGGTCAAAGAATACATCGACAGAAAGCTGCGGGCTATCGATGACAACACGCAACATTTTGCCCTGTAACTGATTGAGCTGAATGCGGGTTAATGCATCCAGATCGATCAGATGATGAATGATACGTTCGACTGCACCAAGTGCCAGAATCGACCACATATCGCTATACCTTACAGTTTGAAGCCACGGTGAACGGCAACGATACCAGCAGTTAAGTTGTGATAGTCACAGTTCTGGAAACCAGCATTTTCCATCATACCTTTTAAAGTACGTTGGTCTGGATGCATACGAATTGATTCAGCTAAGTACTTATAGCTTTCTGAGTCATTGGCAACCAATTTACCCATAATCGGTAAAGCAGTGAATGAATAAAGATCATAAAGTTTTGAGAATGGCTCAAATACAGGTTTAGAGAATTCAAGAATCAGTAAACGGCCACCTGGCTTAAGTACACGGAACATAGAAGCAAGTGCTGCATCTTTATCAGTTACGTTACGTAAACCAAAGCTAATAGTAACAAGGTCAAAGCTGTTGTCTGCAAATGGCTCTAATGTTTCTGCATTGGCAAGAACGAAATCGACATTGGTACAGCCTGCATCAATTAGACGGTCACGACCAACATTCAGCATAGACTCGTTAATGTCGGAAAGTACCACATGACCTTGCGGACCTACTTCACGACTAAATACTTTTGCTAAGTCACCTGTACCGCCAGCAATGTCTAATACGTGTTGACCACGGCGAACACCAGACATATTAATTGCAAAGCGCTTCCACAAACGGTGAATACCAAATGACATCAAGTCATTCATCAAGTCATATTTGCTTGCAACCGAATGGAAAACTTCAGCAACTTTTTGAGCTTTATCTTCAGTTCTAACTGTTGAGTAACCAAAGTGTGTTGTTTCACCAACGTTGCCAGTGTTACCTGCGCCACGTGGTAAATTATATTTAGGTACAGAACCACTAACAGGTGTATCTGTTAGCGTTTGCTGTAAAGATTGTTGTTGCCCTTGAGGTGTACCTTGCGGTAAAGGTGAGCTTAGGAATGGGCTAACTTTGTCTGAACTTTGTGCCTGCTCAGTTGGAGATGTTGGCTTTTGGTTTTCGTTAGACATATTGTCTCTCCTAGACTCAAACTCAAGTGAAACGGAATAAGTTCTGCATGATGACAGATTTTGTCTATTTTTACAGGCATCATCATGCAAATATAATGAATAAAATCTCAACTTCGTGAGGTTGAGTTTTTCTATGTGCCGACCTTATCACACTCTAAACGGATTCGGATGCCCTGAATGTACATTTTCAACAATTTGGCGTTCTTTTTCCGTAAAAGTCTTGATAAAGCTTTCTGCAGATTTTAACGGTTTCATCGCACTAAAACCATCTTGAATAAAATCATACATCAATTCGAAATGATATTTTTGAGCAATTCCTTTACACATTTTAAATGCAGTGAACATCATAAATGAACGCATGTATTTATCTAAAGCGATCCCTAGATCGTCAAGAAGAGCAAGCTGTTGATAACGGGCTTCTGCTTGATCAAGCTTGATTAAGGTTAAGCGCATGATCTCGTCGGTGAGTACGGTATCTGCTGGGTAGTCTGCGAGAAGTTGCATGGCGACTTGCTCATCAAGTTGAGTCGCAAGCACAGCCAAACTTACCGATTTAGTTCCGGTTTTAATCGCATTTTCAGGCAATACTTTTTCGGCTTTATGGGCATATTTCAATAGACGTTCAATTTGTGCAGCAAGCGCATCGAACTCTGGGCCACCATATAAACGGTTTAAAAAATACTCTGACATGAGCTTATGCTCTGGCAAATTAAAAAAGTCATGATGGGTATCTTTCATCCGCTCTTTTAGCCATGTTTGTACATCTTGCAAACGTTGGGCAAGCACAGGATTATCATGATAATTAAATGTTTTATATTGTTGTAAAAGATCATCAAAAGCAGCGAGTTTAGACATGTAAGGCTCTAATATTGGGCTATTTACAAAAAATCATAAGAGGCATTGTAACCTTCTACTATGGCGAGTAGATGTAAAAAAAATGATTTATCCGTCAATTTTTAAGTGAAATCTTGCCGCAATGACATAATTTGTATAGCAATTCATCATTTAAGCGCATAAGTTAAAGATCATCGAAATTAAACAATAAAAGATTAGAGCTCCAGAGTATGAGTAAACAACAACCGAAATTCGAAATTCGAGATAAAGAACAGCTTTCAGTCGATTTGATTGAAGCACAATATGCTTTAAAAGATAGTCGAGGTAAGCCTAATGCTAAAAGTACATTGATATTAATGAGTGGTATTGAGCTTGCTGGAAAGGGGGAGGCAGTTAAGCAGCTTCGCGAATGGTTAGACCCGAGATATTTGCGGGTAAAAGCAGATGCGCCACGTATGCTCACCGATACAGAAGCATTTTGGCAGTTTTATTCAGAGTTTATTCCAACTGAAGGCCAAATTGTGGTGATGTTTGGCAATTGGTATAGCGACTTGCTTGTCACGGCAACTCATGTTGCAGAGCCTTTGGATGAGGCACGTTTTGATGCGTATGTTGAAAATATGCGTTCATTTGAGCAAGACTTAAAAAATAATTATGTCGATGTGATTAAAGTCTGGTTTGATCTTTCTTGGAAATCATTGCAAAAACGGTTAGATAAAATAGACCCTTCTGAACAGCACTGGCATAAACTCCACGGCTTAGACTGGCGTAATAAAAAACAATATGACACTTTGCAAAATTTACGCCGCCGTTTTACCGATGATTGGTACATTATTGATGGGGAAGATGAAACACAGCGTGATCAGTTTTTTGCCCAATATCTTTTGCAAAATATGCGTGATTTACCTGAGCATGAAAGTGAAGTCAAAGGAAAATGGCAGCAAGCAAAGATTCCTGAAAGTTTGTTAAAACCTGCTCAGGAAAAGCTCGATAAAGCCGAATATAAAAAAGAGCTCGATAAGCTGAGCAAAAGAATTGCAGATAGCATGCGCTTTGATAAACGAAATGTGGTAATTGCGTTTGAAGGAATGGATGCCGCAGGCAAAGGTGGTGCCATTAAACGAATTGTTAAAAATTTAGATCCGCGTGAATATGAAATTCACTGTATTGGAGCTCCTGAACGCTTTGAAGCGAGACATCCTTATTTATGGCGTTTCTGGAACCGTATTAATGAAGCTGAAAAAATTACGATTTTTGACCGTACATGGTATGGTCGCGTACTCGTTGAGCGAGTTGAAGAGTTTGCGTCATCTTTAGAGTGGCAAAGGGCATATGATGAGATTAACCGCTTCGAAAAAGATTTGTTTGATAGTCAAACCATTGTAGTGAAAATTTGGCTAGCGATTAGTAAAGATGAGCAAGAGCAGCGTTTTAAAGCCAGAGAAGAGACACCGCATAAACGCTTTAAAATTACCGCAGAAGACTGGCGTAATCGTGATAAATGGGATGACTATTTAAAAGCAGCGGCAGATATGTTTGAACGAACGAGCACTGAGTATGCACCTTGGCATATTGTTGCGACTGATGATAAATATACAGCTCGGTTAGAGGTATTAAGAGCGATTTTAAAACAGTTAAAGGCAGACTAAGGTCTCCTTTAACTGTTTAAATATTACTGCTTATTTGATTATGCAAGTTGATCATTCATTGATGGAGATTCTATAGCAAGAGTTTTCCGATTGCGAAATACAATAAGCGTTGCAATTAAACTAATGATTGCGGCAAACATTAACCAGAAAGCAGGCATACTTTTGCTGCCAGATTCTTGTACAAGATATGTGGCAATCATAGGTGTTAACCCACCAAATATAGAAGTGGCAAGACTATACGCTACAGAAAATCCAGCAATTCTTACAGAGCTTGGCATCATTTCAGTGAGGGAAACGACCAATGCGCCGTTATAGAAACTATAGAGCAGAGATAGCCAAAGTAGTGAAATTAACATGTGTGCCAAACTAATGTTTTGAGTTAGCCAACTTAATAGTGGATAAGCACTTACAAAAATTAAAACTGTTGTGGTAATCAATAATGGTTTTCGACCAATTTTATCTGATAAATAACCACCTATAGGTAATAGAATAAAGTTACTTGCCCCGACCATTACCGTTGCAAATAAGCTTTCTGCAGTTGTTAAATGTAGAACTTCTTTTCCATAAGTTGGGGTGTAAACTGTAATGAAATAGAACATGGTTGTAGTTGTTGCAACCATACACATTCCAACGACTACAATTTTCCAATTCGCTGCAAGCGTTGACATAATTTGTTTAGTAGTTGGATGCTCTTTTCGAGAGGCAAAAGCTTCGGTTTCGGCTAAAGATTTACGTAACCAGAATATAAACGGAATAATTGCACAACCGACAAAAAATGGAATACGCCAAGCCCAAGCATCAACTTGTGCTTTCGTAAACGCTAGGCTGACTAAATAGCCTAATGTGGCAGCAAAAATTACAGCAACTTGTTGGCTAGCAGATTGCCAACTGGTAATAAACCCACGGTTATGTGGTTCAGCAATTTCAGATAAATAAACGGAGACACCACCTAGCTCAACCCCAGCTGAGAAACCTTGGGCTAGACGACCAACAAATATTAAGACAGTGGCTGCAAAGCCGATGGTGGCATATCCAGGTGTTAGTGCAATTAACAAGGAACCAAGTGCCATAATACTTAAGGTGACCATTAATCCTTTTCGGCGGCCAATTCGATCAACATATGGACCTAAGACGAGTGCGCCAATTGGTCGCATCAAAAAGCTAACGGCAAATACCAAAAAAGTTTTCATTAGTGCGGCATAGCTGCTATCAGAATGAAAAAAAGTTTCACCTATCGCTTTTGCGTATAGACCGAAGAGGAAAAAGTCATATTGTTCTAGGAAGTTACCACTGGTTACATTAAAAATGGCACGTAAACGGGATGTTGATTGTCCATATTCCACAATGACTCTCCGTATTTCATTTGGTATTGTAGATTGAATAATAGACTTTTAAACTTTAGTAAAACTTAAAAAAATAAGTGAAGATTAAAGTTTTGAACATATCTTTTGTTTTATTGTGTAAATTTTAAAAGCAAAAAATAAGGCACAGTCACGTGCCTTAAAAAATTACGATAGGATTGTATTAACTCCCAAGTACTGTTGAGTTGATTCCCTTTTGTTGAATGCGTTTAGCAAGGTTGTAGCTATCATTTAGATGAGTTTGGGCTATTTTTTTCATCATAAAATAACCTAAACTTGCTGCAACAATTTGTCCGCCTAAAGGTATAAATTTTGTCACTTGTTTGGTTACGATTTTGCCAAAGAAACCATTAAAGGTTTTTTTAACGGTTGTACGCGCGACCATAAAACCTGAAAATTGAAAGCCACGTTTACGCAATTCATCCCAATGAATAGTTTTTGTTTTTGGATCATAGACGCTGACATGTTCAGGTGCTAAGCCAAAGCGAGCATTAATATCGGGAATAAGCTGTGTCAAAATTCCCAAATCTACGACCACGTCAAAAAAAGGAATCGGTACAATTGCTGCACCAGCAGACACGTAAGCTCTTTTCTGAATGAGATCGTGGCACTCATCGCGAATTTGTTCCAGATTTAGGCTAGGATCAATATAGTCAGGAATGTTATCAATTTTCATAATGTTTACCTGTAATGGGTTCCTTAATGGTGCCTTCCAAACACAAGGCAAGTGACACCTAAAGTTAGATTATGCTGTGTTTAAACCAACGTGACATAGTCAGATTCAGTTGTATAGTAATGAATGTTTATGATTTTGTGCATAAATTATGCGAGTAGGGTATGAAATAAATGGGCATCCATGTTATTCAAAGTCAACGTATTGATGTGTTGTTGCAGGGCGTACTCGCATCTACGTCCCAACCTTCTACGCGTCCTTTACAGGTTTTGAAAGCCCAGCATTTTATTGTACCTAGTCCTGCAGTTGAGCAGTGGCTGATACAAAAACTTGCAGAACAACAAGGAATGACGGCCAATTACCAGTTCCATCAACGAGTTCGCGGTTTTCAGTGGTACGCCTATCAACAGGTTCTTACTGCGCATAAAGAACAGGTTCGTAAATCGAATATTCCACGCTTGATTTTTAAATGGCGTGTACATCAAGCCTTACAAGAATTTATTCAGCCTGATGAAATGAGTATAGATGATTCTCATCCATTACATTCTATTGTTCAGCGTATTTACGACAGCGCAGATCGACTTGAACAAGGGATTGAGAAGCAGCTAAAAAAACAAAAAATGTTGTATTGGGTGGCTGAACAAGTTGCCGATTTATTTAGTAACTATATGGTCTATCGGGGACAGTGCCAACGTGGTTGTGAAAATACCTGTACTTGTCCAAATAACTGGTTAGCAGCGTGGGGACAAGGCCGAGCGCTGGATATCGAAAAGTATATTGCGCAGAAAGATAAAGAAATTTCTGCATTTACTTTGCAGCAAACACAAGAGTTAGAACGTTGGCAACGCTGGTTATGGCAGCAGCATTTTCATGATGATTTTATGCAAATGCAGCAAATTGACGAGCTGTTTTGGCAGGAATTAGACCATCCTGAGCGCCAGAAGAAGGCATTATCTCGTTTGCCAGAGCAAATTGTCGTTTTTACTTTGCTGGATTTACCGCCTAGCCAGCTTCAGTTTCTGCGCCGTTTAGGGCAATACATTGATGTGCTGATTTTGCACTATAACCCTTCACAGGAATATTGGGCCGATAGTGTCGATCCACTCTGGAAACAACGTTATGACTTAGGTGTGAAAGAGCGTTTTATTGCGAAAAATCCTCAAGCGACCGATGCTGAAATTGCCGATTTCTTTGATAAATTTACGCTTAACTTTAATGCTGAGGCGCGTGAGTCTAGGCATCCGCTTTTAACAAGATTGGGTAAACAAGCCCGCGACCACTTCTCATTACTTTCAAACTTGTCTACAGGTGAAGAAGGTAAGTGGGTGGACGCCTTTGTAGATGATTTTCCTGAGAGTCTACTTGGCAAAGTTCAGTCAGATATTTTGCATTTAGTGGAACCACAGCCTAAGCAATATGAACTCGCATCGAATGATGACTCTATCCAGATTCATGTTTGCCATTCAACATTGCGCCAACTTGAAGTATTGAAAGAGCAGTTGATTGGCTGGTTGGCTAAACCGCATGAACAGCCGCGTCGCCCAAATGATATTCTGGTTTTAGTGCCTAATTTGGCAGAAGTTGAGCCTTTAATACGAAGTGTTTTTCCAGCTACGGCAACTGAGCAAGGTGTGCATTTACCCGTAAAAATTGCAGGTATTGCCTCACTTGATGCACTCAATGCATGGCGTGCCGTGATTGGGCGTATTCACCTTATGCAAGGACGATTTAGCTTTGATGATTTCGCTGATTGGCTTGGTTTACATGCGACGCAGCAGCGCTATGCTCTTGAATATGCTCAAGTAGAGCGAGTTTTGACATTACTAGCCGATGCAGGGTTTAAACGTGGTCTTGATGCAGAGCATCTGAAACGTAGCTTATGTGACGGCGATGATGATTATCGATATAGTTTTAAATTTGCTTTAGAGCGGTTAGCGCTCGGCATTGCAATTCCTGAGCATGCTACGTTTAATCAGGTACTTAGTTACGCTAAAGTTCAACCAGGCGATTTTGAGCTTATTGGTACGCTCATTCAGATTTATCAAGATTTAAATGAGCGCCGTGACTGGCTCATTATGCATGAGCAAAGAAAAGTACATACAGTAGAATACTGGTTGCACGTGTTGTCGCAAGATATAGTCGAGTTTGAACAGGCTGGTGTGGCTGCTTTAAAAACTGCTCGCGAAATTGTGAAAAAACAAGAGCGTATGTTAACGCTTGCGAGTTACTATGCCGAAGCAGAAACAGGTACCTTACGTAAAATTACCTTGCCTTTGCCTTATATCCTCGATGAGATTCAGCGAACTTTAGAAAATCAGATGGCACAAGCTGAACCGACTGGACAGATTACCTTTGCTCAGATTGGACAAATTCGTCCTTTGCCTTATCGCTTAATTGTGATGTTGAACCTTGATGCAGGGCAGTTTCCAAACCGTGATACGCATGTACCATTTGATTTGATGGATGCCTTACGTCAACAACTGGGTGACCGTTCCCGTCTTGAGGATGACCAAGGTGCTTTCTTAGATGCCTTACTTTTAGCTCAAGAAAATCTATGGCTATTTTATAACGGTTTTGATGTCAATGACGGTGAAGTGAGAGACCCTTCAAGTATTCTTCAAGAGTTCCGTGAGCATCTTGCGCTTATTGTAAAACCGGAGCCAAATGCACCCGATCGAGAAATGATTGAAGGTATTGAAATTCCGTCTAAATTAAAACAACTCTACCATTTACATTATTTACAGCCGTTTGACCCGAAGGGTTTTATGGCCGAGAACAGTTACATTCGTTACCAAGATCACTGGTTTAATGTAGCAATGCAAATTCAGCAAGCATCTGGTGTTCTTAAGCCTTGGGCGAATACATCTTATCCTTTAGAAATACCTGACATGCTGGTTTTAGATAGCCATCAGTGGATACAAGATGTGACTTTCCCTGCGCGCCTCTATTTAAAAACTTTAGGTGTCGAAAATTTAGGGAGTGTGGGCGAGCTAGATCAGAACGAACCTTTGCTTTTAGATGGTTTAGGCCGCTATACCATTCGACATTTTTTACAGCAAAATGAACAACAGGCGCAGCCTGAGGCTCTACTTGATCAATTACCTGTAGGCAAAGTTCAATACAGCGCTTGGCAGCAGGGCATTTTCGAACAGGAATGTTTACTTGAGCGTCTTCATCACTATGCGCCAGCCGTGACACAAACCACGCAGCGAGTTTGGCGAATTGCCAAACAGCTGCATATGAATATTACGGTGCCAAAATCTGAAACTCAGGACTGGGTCAGCATGGAAGCATCAAGTGCTCGGGCCAAAAGACGTGCAAAAGTCTGGTTAGAGTACCTGCTTTGGTTAGCCTATTTAAATGAGGGAAGTGCAGGAGCTGAAAGACGCCGTATAGTGGTTTTTAGTGATCAAACCGTAATCTGTAAAGGTATTAGTTCGGAGCAAGCTCGGCAGTATTTACAACCGTGGTTTAAAATCTGGCGCTATGCTCAACAGCAACCACTGGTGCTACCAGCAGCTTTAATGCTAAAGCCTCTGGAAAAAGCCAAGGCATATCAGTGGGAAACAACAAATCCGACAGAAAAAATAAAACTGGATGAGAAGAGCTACACCGAGCTGTTAAAATACTGGAATGAAACTGGGTCATTTACCGCTATCGATATGACTCAAAATGAAGCGTGTAAGTTACATAAGGACTGGCGTTTTATTTTGCAAGAACAAGATGCACAAGCATTGCTTCAACACGCTTGTGATGAGTTTGCATATGATTTGTATCATCCAGTTTTTCAATTTCAATATTCGGAGTAAGGCATGAACTCAAGAGTACAGGTGTCTTATCAACCTATTACTGATATTGAATTTAGCGGATTGCATTTAATTGAAGCTTCGGCGGGCACAGGAAAAACCTATACACTGTCGAGTTTGATGGTACGTATTTTTCTTGAGAAATATTTGCCTAGACAAGTCATTGCGACCACATTTACCCGTGCTGCTGCGGCCGAATTGAAAAGCCGAATTCGTGCGCGTTTAGTCGAAACCTACCGTTACTTAGATGCTAAGCGGAGCTTGACTGAAAAAGAGATTCTTTTACAGGCCGAGCAAGAATCTGACTTATTACTCCAACATGTTCTCAAGCATTTTGCGACACGTATTGCCTATGCCTGTGAGCGTTTAAAGCTCGTCATCGATCAGTTGGATGAGCTATTTGTCGGAACACTCGATAGCTTTAGCCAAAAACTATTACGTGAGTTTGCTTTTGAGAGCGGCAAAATTGAACGTGCTCAAATTACCGATGATGCTAAAGCCTATAGCCGCCAACTGATTCATGATGTACTACGTGAATGGATACAGTCTCAGCCTCAAACTGTGATTGATGCGTTGTATCTGGCAGGTGAGTTAAAAAGTGTCGACAGTTTTGTAAAACTGGTCGAAGACTCACTAAATTTTAGTTCTGCTCATTTTAAACTTCCCGAAAAGCCTACCATTGAATTTGAACAGCTTGCTCAGCTCAAACAGTTGGCAACAGAAATTGATATCAGCCTTTTAGAGCCGTATTACTCGCTTGATGGCGAACACTATAAACATGTAAGCGGCACAATATTTCGTAATGGGGCGTTTAACAAATTATTTAGCGAGTGTTTACCGCAGCTTTTACAAGTTCTAACGCAAAGCGACAGTATTTTAGTTTTTGATGGATCTTTGGCAGCACAACGGGAACTTATTTTTAAGTTTTTAGGCCAACTTGCCGATCAGAAAGTTTTTAAAAAATGTCCTGCCGAAATTTCTGATGGATTTTATAAACATCCTTGTATTCAGAAGATTCAGCAGTTATTTGGTGTGCTGAAAAACTACGCTGAAAAGTTCGATCAGCTTCATATTTATTTAAAAGCCTATTTGTGTGTAGAAGTTAAAAAACGCTTACCGCAGGTTTTACAAAACAAGGGCGAGACGACTTTTTCTCAGCAAATTCGCACTTTGTCAGAAGCGCTAAAAGGCGAGCAGGGGCAGCGTTTTGCAGTATTTGTTCAGGCTCGATATCCCTTAATTTTAGTCGATGAATTTCAAGACACTAACCAAGACCAAGACGATATGCTCGCCAGCATTTGGCGTCATCCAGAGCGTTACCAAAAAGGTTGCATGATTATGGTGGGTGACCGTAAGCAGGCAATTTACGGTTTCCGTGGTGGGGACATGCTTACCTTTTTAAATGCTTATAAAGATATTCAGGCAAAGCATGGTCGAGAATATAAATTAATTCATAACCATCGTTCAGTCGCTGACTTGGTTGAAGTGGTTGATGCCTTATTTCAAAGACAAATCGACTTCGGTGAGCAAGTTCAATATGACCCGATTCGGGCAGGGACTCGACCTCACCCAGCTTTAGTCGATCAAAATCAGCCTAACCCGCACCCTTTACGTTGGCTTCTGCTAAAAGACAAGGAAACGGAAGCACAGCAAGTAGCATGGAAGATTCGGGATTTACTCAACCAGTCACATACTGGGCAGTTATATCTTCAAAAAGATACTCAAACCCAAGCTTTAAATGAAGATGATATTGCGGTCTTGTCTCGTAATCATGATGGCCTTGATAAAGTTCAATTTCAATTAGAACGATTAGGAATACGCGTTAACCGGCCATCAAAACGAAGTGTTTTTGATTGCACAATTGCTCAAGATGTTGGGGCCTTACTCACGGCAATACTCCATCCTTACGATGAGGCCAAAGTGAAACGAGCTTTGATTAGCCGTTTATTTGCTATGGATCTTAAACAGCTGTTGCAACTCGAACAAACGGCCGAAGGTTTAAGCCAGTTTATGACAGGCTTTGATGCTATTCGGGAATTGTGGTCGGCTCAGGGCTTTTTAGTGGCATGGCAGCAATGTTTAAACCAATTTGGCATTTGGAAAAATCTGGTTGCTGTCCAGAGTAAAGATAATGAGCGGGTCGTGGTGAACTTGCGTCATTTGACCGAAATTTTAAGCCAACATAGCGAGAAATATCAGGGTGCGCAAAATCTCTATCATTGGTATCTCAAGCAATTACAGTCACCGCTTGACCGTGAGTGGGAGCTAGAGCGTAGATTGTCGAGTGAAGCTGGTGTTCAGCTCATGACAATTCACCAGTCGAAAGGCCTTGAGTTTAAAATTGTCTTTTTGCTTGGGGCTGATAAGCCATTTCGGGAAAATAACAAAACACTCAATTTCTCAACTCAAGATGTCACTATGCCTGAATCGGCTCAAACCGTAACACAACGTGTTGTTGCGATTGCCGATAAAGCATATTTAAACGAAACCGAACTGAAGCAGCATGAAGAACGGGCTTTGGCGGAACAAAACCGCCTTTGGTACGTGGCTTTAACCCGTGCTAGTCATCGTGTTTATGCGCTCATGCAAGATACAGATGGCAAGTCTGTTTCAGGTTTAGCTTTTTGGAAAAATAGAGCTGAACCTTTCCAGCACCGTTGTTGTTGCGATGAAATGATTTTGGAGCAACCACCTGTTGCCATGCATTTAAATCAGCACATCAATATTATTGAAATACAGGCACAGCATTTTCCTGACCAGCGCTTTTATTCGAGAGGCAAAACCAGTTTTAGTTATCTGGCACAGCATTTAAGACATAAAGTAGGTACAGATTTACTCGCGAGCCAGAATCATGAAGCTGTTTTAGCCGAAGATGAACTCGATCAGGTTATTTCTGTTGAAGTGACCGCAGCACAGCCAATTAGCTGGATCAAAAGCAACTTTCCTAGAGGAACACTTGCAGGTAATTTCTTACATGAAATTTTTGAACATATTGATTTTCAATGTGCAGATGAGTGGGTAGGTGAAATACGTCGTCGTTTTAAAAATGACTATAGTAGTTTGTGGCAAGATTTATTAATCAAATACAAAGAAAGCTTTCCCGAAGAACAAGAAGCGGAATATTCGCTTTATCACGCTGTGGCGACATGGTTGCAAGAGATTCTAAACACGCCGTTATATCAAGGTTTTCGCCTAAATCAGTTGCAACCAGAGCACTATTTATCAGAGTGTCCTTTTTATTTAGCACTATCAGATCGTGTGTTAGCCATGAAACGTATTCAGCAGCTGTTTGTTGAATATGGCATGGAAATGCCTGAGTTATTAGAGGCTCGTTCCGCACGCTATTTAAATGGTTCGATAGACTTGGTTTATTTTGATGGGCAGCGTTATCACATTGCTGACTATAAAAGTAATTACTTAGGTGAAAACCTTGCGGATTATAGTGGAGCAAGCATTGCCCAAAGTATGTCTCTAGCCAGCTATTGGCTGCAAGCAGGCTTGTATTTAGTTGCGTTACATCGTTATTTAAAAGTCAAAATGCAAAATTATGATATTGAGCAACACCTAGGTGGGGCGACTTATCTTTACTTGCGTGGTATGAATGGCGAAGCTGAGCAGGGTTATTATTATTGGCAGCCAAGTACAGAATTTGTTCTACGACTTGATGCTATTTTAGGGTACTTTGCTGAGGATAAAATTGCATAAAAAATGCTGATAAATGATCTAATTTTAGAATTAACAAATACTTGGGGTGTGGATAATCCTGTCTATAACCATGTGGACAAGCGTGTGGAAAACTAGGTGGATAAGTGTGTGGACAATCTAAATAGCCCTGAACAAAGCGATTTAAGCTGGTTGACGACTTGGAGTACCTTTCTAAATCAAGCTCCGTTTACTGCACAGACACAAGCTCCAGAGGCAGCTTGTTTTTTGCAGCAGCTTATTGAAGCGAGCTTGCAAGGTGACAGTTGTATTGCGATTAGCCCAGAAGAAACAGAAACACTTGGTCAACTGGCGATATCCGCAGAACAAGCGATGTCTCAAGTTGCCCCTTGTGTCCACGACGGGCAGGGGTTGGCATTATACCGATATTGGAACCTAGAGCAACGTCTAGCTGAGCAAATTCGTCGATTAAAGCAACAACCAATTCAATCAGTTTCGTGTGAGGAGCATTTAAACTTACTCACTGACCCACATCAGCAAGCTGCTTTGCAAATGGTGTCTCAGCAGAGCTTAAGTATCATTACAGGTGGGCCGGGGACAGGTAAGACGTATACGCTAGCTCGTATTATTGCTGTACTTAGCCAAGCCATCCCTCATATTCGTGTGGCGATGGCTGCTCCGACGGGTAAAGCTGCACAGCGTATGCAAGAAGCCTTACAAAACTCGTTTAACGACCCTAAGCTTCTTGAGTCAGGACTAGTTAGTGATGAGCTAAGAAACCAAAGTACCCAAACTATTCATCGCTTATTGGGTATGGGGCATAGTCAAACTCCACGTTTTAATCAAAAGCAGACTTTGCCTTATGACGTTATTGTAGTGGATGAGGCCTCTATGCTGGATTTAAATCTGGCAACTTTATTATTTGAAGCGGTACCTGAGTCTTGCCGAATTATTTTGCTAGGCGATGCCAACCAGCTTGCTTCAGTAGATGTTGGAGCGGTACTTGCGGATTTACAGCAAATCGACGCTTTGTCTGAAAACCGTGTTCACCTTCAAACCAGTCGTCGTTTTGCAGAAGGTGCTTTAATTGGTCAGGTGGCACGATTTATTCAAATGCAAACCAGTCAGATCAATTATGAGCAGGTTCTACAGCAATTTGAAATTGATATTGTTCAGGTTTCAGAGCTACGTTCAATTCCTTTAGAAGCTAATATGCCCGATGTGGTTCAGCTTGAATACTTACCTGAGGGGGCATCTATAGAGCTAGAAGCTTACTATCAAAAATTGATGGTGGGTTTTCAAGGCTATGTGCAAAGCCTAAAAGCTTATTTACAAGATGATCGCTCAATTGAGCATATTGAAAATATAGTTAAATCATTCGATGACTACCGTATTTTAACTGCTGTACGTCATGGACCATTCGGCTTGCAGCAACTTAATCAATATGCCGAACGTTGGTTACAACAACAGCTAGGTATCGTGACCTTAGGAGGATGGTATGTTGGCCGTCCAGTTATGATGACTTATAACGATTACCAACTTGGCATTTCAAATGGTGACATTGGTTTATGTTTTGAACACCGTACTCAGCCTCAACAGTTTGAAGTGTATTTTCCTAGTTTAAATAAATGGGTTGCTGCAAACAGACTACCTAAAAGTATTCAAAGTGCATTTGCCTTAACTATTCACAAATCGCAAGGCTCTGAATTTACACATACTGCTGTAGTTCTCGATCAGGCTGCCAAGAATTTGCTAAGCCAAGAACTTATTTACACTGCGATTACACGAGCGAAAAAGGTAGTGAGTCTTTTGGTTCACCCTGAGGCTTTATTACAATCTTTTACAGTTCGTACGACAAGAAGAAGCGGTTTAGTTGAAAAGGTTAATCGGTTAGTTCGTTAAGTCAAACTTAATATTTTGACCTTTGTAAGAAAAAGCTTACATAGATTCGAGATATTTGCTGCTAGAGAACACCCCCTGTTTTTGAGATTATAAACGCACAACGAGCTTGGCAAGGAATGTCGGGCAAAATCGCACAATAATAATAACTTAAGTCGAGAGACTGCGAACTTACAATGAAGTAGGTGAATAAAGAGGAAACTTACAGCCGCTAAGCCTTGTAGTTTTGGGAGAGACTACAGGGCTTTTTTATATTTTGAGTTTTTATCATGTCAAATAAATTAAATAAATCTTTATGTATTTCACACGATTTCTTGTCCTTATTATCAACAATTTAAACCAATCATATTAATATATTTATTTGTAATATGATTCTTAAATAGTCATTTTTCCTGTGAATTGTTAAGTTAAATGTTATACAGAACCGTACGTTATTTAGCTGTTACAGACAAACGCTAAATATTAGACAGACCTGTACGTTTTTGCTTACATGATGATAAGAAAAATACTACTTTTCTTCATAATTGGATATGAGAGAATACATCCCATAAGGAAATAGAAATAAAAACAACGGAAGTGAGTAAAACTAGAAGAAAGATGTATAAAGCATCTCACATATAACAATAAGAACAGCGATAAACACGATAAATAAGAACTACAGCGCCAAAAACCCAAGCAGAAATGCTTGGGTTTTTTATTTTATAGCTAGATTATTGCTATTTAAACTAGATCTGTTTCATGTGAGTCACTACCGAACAATGAACGACGTTGATCTCTAGGAATTCGAGGACATTGGCTAGAAATTTGATAGAGCAGATTTGCCAAAGCAGGCAGATGAGTACCTACTACGGATTTTCCAGTAGTCAACAGAGAAACGCTAATATCACGCTCTGGATCGGCCCAACATAAAATATTGGAAAAACCAAGATGACCAAAAGCTTGACCAGTCATTGGACCAAATAAACCTACCGGATTGCTACCGAGCATTGGACCTAATGCATAACGCATCGGGATTAATAAGGTTCGGTCAATATTAACTCCTGTGGTCGGTAGAGTTGCTCTAAAAATTGTTTTCTCACTTAAAACTTGTTTGCCTTGATAACTTCCACCACTCAAGAGCATTTCGAAAAAACGTCCAGCCTGTTCGGCACTCGTATAAATGTTACCGGCAGGACAAATCGTATCCATAAAGCGGCTGTCATTAGTGACATCTACAGCGAGTTGTAAACCGCCGCCTAATACATGATTGAGATAATGGTCTGTCCCTAAGCGAGGATGTAAGCCTGTTGCACAATTGAGTGCGACTTTTGCACGATATTCTGGCTTCAAACCATAGTTAAAATAGGGCATACCCATTGGTTTTTCGATGGTCTCATGTACAAACTGACGAAGATCTTGTCCTGTGACCCGTTCAATAATTTCTCCCAAAATATAACCTGCAGTTACAGCATGATAGGCGAGGTGATTACCTGCTGGAGAAACGGGTCTTGCTGCATAAAGCCGCTTTAAAATTTCATCTTTATCAAAAAGCAATTCAGGAGTGACTTCGCCGTCTATATAAGGGATGCCGCCGCGATGTGCTAATAAATGAAAGATCGTCGCACGGCGCTTCCCATTTACACCATATTCTGGAATGTAATAACTGACAGGGTCGAGTAAGTTGATTTCACCTTTTTCATCTAAAAGATGAATCAACATGGCAGTAATCATTTTTGAGGCTGAAAATAAGCAAACAGGAGTGTCAGGCGTTGCAATGAGTGCATTATTTTGCAGACCTGCTGGAGAGTTCCCCTGAGCATAGCCGATGCTTCGATTTAATAAAATTTTCCCCTGCCTGCGTAAACAAAATGTAATGAGCGGATAGTTCCCGGTTTTATAGAGTGACTCAATACTTTTCCAGATCTTTTGAACCTGATGTTCATTCATTCCGCCCAGTTCGGCAGGCACTTCATCTTTGTGATGAATGACCGATCCAATATCGTCTGGTACCGGACAGGTATTAGTCGAAAATATTTTCACACGTCCCTCGCGCTTCTTTCTTTTTATTGAAGGCCAAGTGTGCAGGGTTGAGACGCTGATGTCAGTGTCTAAAATGACAGGTAACTGAAAACAATTTTGCAATCCATATATAGATACCTTAAAATAGGCGACTTGCTGTAGTGATGCACGGCAGTCAGTTGCGCTCAACTGATTCATATCATTTTATTTTTTAAGCATCTCGGAGAAATCGAATGGCTTTAACTAATGCAGACCGCGCAGAGATCATCGCTAAATTTGCTCGCGCTGAAAACGACACTGGTTCACCAGAAGTACAAGTAGCTTTATTGACTGCTCAAATCAATGATTTACAAGGTCACTTTAAAGCTCACAAACACGACCACCATAGCCGTCGCGGTTTGATCCGTATGGTTAACCAACGTCGTAAATTACTTGACTACTTAAATGGTAAAGACCACGAGCGTTACACTGCTTTGATCGGTGCTTTAGGTCTACGTCGTTAATTCGATTTTGCTTTGTTTTCGGTTTATCGCATGTTGCTATGCTTTGTTCCTGAAAAGAAAGTTTCGTCTAATCACCGTTAGGCGATTTATAGAAGGGGCGCTTGTGCGCTCCTTCTTTGCGTTTAATATTATTTAAAATTTTTGGTCTAGTGTGATGGCTTCTAAGCTTTGTCATTTATCTACCAATTGGTGTAGTCTGAATGCCAAACCTTAGGGGTCTCACTAGAATAAAATTAGGAAAATACAATACATGTCAATGTTTAACATCGTTCGTAAAGAATTCCAATTCGGTCAACATCAAGTCGTTTTAGAAACGGGTCGCGTTGCTCGTCAAGCGAATACAGTTTTAATCACAATGGGTGGTGTAACTGTTTTAGTTGCAGTTGTTGCTCAACCTAAAGCAAAAGCGGGTCAAGACTTTTTCCCGTTAACAGTTAACTATCAAGAAAAACAATATGCAGCGGGTCGTATCCCTGGTGGTTACGGTAAGCGTGAAGGTCGTGCGTCTGAAGCTGAAACTTTAATTTCACGTCTTATTGACCGCCCAATTCGTCCATTGTTCCCAGAAGGTTATTTCAACGAAATTCAAGTAACAGCAACAGTTGTTTCTTCTGACAAAACTATGGATGCTGATATCGCAGCAATGCTTGGTACATCAGCAGCATTGTCTATTGCTGGTACTCCTTTCCGTGGTCCAATTGGTGGCGCACGTGTTGGTTTAATTAACGGTGAATACGTTTTAAACCCGAATTTTGAACAACTTGCTCAATCTGATCTTGACCTTGTGGTTGCTGGTACAGAGTCTGCTGTATTAATGGTTGAGTCTGAAGCGAAAGAGCTTTCAGAAGACCAAATGCTTGGTGCGGTGCTTTTCGGTCATGACGAAATGCAAATCGCGATTCAAGCAATTAAAGAATTTGCTGCCGCTGCTGGTGCAGTTGAATCAACTTGGGTTGCTCCAACTAAAAATGAAGCACTCCTTGAGCAATTAAAAGCAGCTTTCGAAGCTAAAATTTCTGAAGCATATACAATTGCGGTTAAACAAGACCGTTATGCAGCACTTGATGCACTTTATGCAGAAGCTGTAGCTCAGTTCGTTCCTGAAAATGACGAAACTGGCATTGCTGACGAAGTAAACGAATTATTTGAAGACCTTAAATACCGTACAGTACGTGACAACATCTTGTCAGGTAAGCCACGTATTGATGGTCGTGATACTAAAACTGTTCGTGGTATCGACGTTCAAGTTGGTGTATTAGACCGTGCACACGGTTCTGCATTATTTACACGTGGTGAAACTCAAGCATTGGTAACAACAACTTTGGGTAATACTCGTGATGCGTTAATGGTTGATACGCTTTCTGGTACTAAAACTGACAACTTCATGTTGCACTACAACTTCCCTGCGTACTCTGTAGGTGAAACAGGTCGTGAATCTGGTCCTAAACGTCGTGAAATTGGTCATGGTCGTTTAGCACGTCGTGGTGTTCAAGCAGTTCTTCCTGCTGCTGACCGCTTCCCGTACGTGATTCGTATTGTATCTGACATTACTGAATCTAACGGTTCATCTTCAATGGCTTCTGTATGTGGTGCATCATTATCACTTATGGATGCAGGTGTTCCACTTAAAGCGCCAGTTGCTGGTATCGCAATGGGCTTAGTGAAAGAAGGCGAGCGTTTTGCTGTACTTTCTGACATCTTGGGTGACGAAGACCACCTTGGCGACATGGACTTTAAAGTAGCAGGTTCTGCAAACGGTATTACTGCACTTCAAATGGACATCAAGATCGAAGGTATTACTGAAGAAATTATGGAAGTTGCGTTAAACCAAGCATTTGCTGGTCGTATGCACATCCTTAATGAAATGAACAAAGTAATTTCACGTGCTCGTCCTGAAATTTCAATGCATGCTCCAACATTCGAAGTAATTACAATTAATCCGGACAAAATCCGTGACGTAATTGGTAAAGGTGGTGCAACAATCCGCCAAATTACTGAAGAAACTAAAGCTGCAATCGATATCGAAGATAACGGTACAGTTCGCGTATTTGGTGAAACTAAAGCTGCTGCTAAAGCTGCGATTGCAAAAATCCAAGCGATTACTGCTGAAGTTGAACCAGGTAAAATCTATGACGGTAAAGTTATCCGTATCGTAGAATTTGGTGCGTTCGTAAACATTATGCCTGGTACTGATGGTCTTCTTCATATTTCGCAAATCTCGAATGAGCGTATTGCGAACGTAACTGACGTTCTTAAAGAAGGTCAGGAAGTTAAAGTACAAGTTGCTGATGTTGACAACCGTGGTCGTATCAAATTGACTATGAAAGATATTGAGCAAGCATAATTGCTTAACTCACTAATAAAAAAGTCCGCTTGATGCGGGCTTTTTTTATGGCATGATGCAAGTAACACACAAATAGATCGACGTGGTATGCAGGTTTATTATTTTTATCGTCATCAAAAGGATGGCTATGTTTTTTTGAGCCGAGAAAAGCACACTGAACATGTTCTAGAGTTCTTCTGGATTGATAGTGTGAGATCTGATGTTGTTAACCATAATGAAGAATGGCAACAAAAAATTCAGCAGCTTTCAGATGTCGCAATTAATGAATTTCATATGCGAGATATTGCCAATATTGAGCATCCTTGTGCCTTTGATACGCTTGAAGAATATGATCTGCTCATTTTCAAAAAGCTCGTGACACCTGATGATGAAATTAAAAATGGGGAAACTCACGAGAGTGTATTTGGCTTAGCTACCACGCCAATTAGTTTTATTTTTACGCCTAAAGTTCTGATTAGCGTACGTGAGCAGGGCAACAAGTCGATTGAAAATTATATTCAGCGTCTTGAAAATATTTTATGTAAAACCTTAGAAGAGCAAAACAAAACCCGTAAGTTGCCTAATTCACCTGTAGATTTGTGTTTACGTCTGCTCAATAGTATGGTGGATGGTTATCTTGATATTCGGTCACCTTTAACTAGAAGGGTCGAGCACTGGCAACAACAACTACTACAGGGCAATCGCCGTTTTAAACAATGGCATCAACTGTTCCATGAAAACATGGCCTTTCAACAGGTTGAAAATTTATGCGAAGAGCAAATCGAAACCTTGCAAGAATTTCGAGATGAAATTGTAGAAAATTATCATCATGTGATTGGTGAGCGGACACATAGTTCTCAAGATCTTCTGTTAGTTCGTTTGAATGATTTAATGAGTCATGTCGAACGTATTCAAAAGCATACTTTACGTTTACGTAGCGCTATTCAGTCGGCAATTGATTTGCATTTCTCAGCGATTGCAAACCAGACCAATGAAAATATGCGTATTCTTGCCATTATTACGGCCGTATTTGCACCGCTTACACTCTTAACAGGTATTTATGGAATGAACTTTGAGTTTATTCCAGGGCTTAAGTCGCCAGTGGGATTCTGGATTATGCTTGGTGTTATGTTGCTCAGTACGGTTTTCTTGCTTTACTACTTCTATCGACAGCATTTGGTAGGGCGTGGCGAGAAAAGTGTTATTGATTTATTGGCTCAGCAGCACCGCCAAGAGCGGATGAATTTGTTCTGGTTTTTGGAATATGAACCGATTAAGCAGACATTGAAGGAAGTGGAGAAGATTACTAGGTTGAAGTAATTCCTCAATTTTTATTGAACTTTTTCCAAATTTGCTTGAGCTAAGCGTCATCCACAACCTGCCCATAATTTAGAAGTTATTGTTTTTGCAAAGCAATACTTTAAATGAAAGTAGTGAACAGGTTTTGTGGATGACAATGGTTTTGGTTACTTTTGCCAAAACAAAAGTAACGTAATTAGCTGATGAAATAGATAGTGAGTGCCAGTAGGACTCCGTCGTGACTATCTGATCTAATGAAAATGCTTCAACTGTTTTCTAAGTTGTTGCACTTCATCAATCAAATCTAACATCACCGCAACTGCTGCCAAACTTGCATCAAAGTCACGTTGTAAACGATACGCTTTACGAGCACGAACGACATCTTCACCCATGAACTGATGTTTCTCAGGGGTACTTTCAATCACTAAAATGTCGTACTCAATAAGCTCTAAAATCCAGTCCGGGCTTTGACCACAGGCTTGGGCAAATTGTTGTAAGTCAAATGTAGATTGTTCATCAACGACTTCAGCACTAAAGGTGTGGCCGTCACATACAATTTCTCGATAATGGATGGTTGTCATGATCTTGCTCCCTAATGAGATGAACGAGGTTCGAATGAAGCAAAGGCTTCTGCCAATTGCTGATACGCTTCTTTTTCTTTTTCAGAATGTGCAGGCGGGAATACAATATTTAAAATTAAATAAAGATGGCCTGGCGTTTTATTTGGTATCCCTTTGTCTTTTAAACGTAGCTGTTGTCCTTGTTTTGCATTTTTAGGTAAATTGACATGTAATGGCCCAGCAGGTGTTTTTACTTCAATACCTTGACCTAATGCGGCCTCCCAAGGTGCTACATCTACAGTTAAATATACATCACTGCCTTCGACATGAACACGATCTGTGTCTTTATATTGAATCTCGATATAAAGATCGCCGTTGGCACCACCATTGATACCACTTTGTCCTTGTCCGCTTAGGCGAATTTGTTGGCCTTCCTTCATGCCTTTCGGTATTTTCACCTGTAGGGTTTTACGTTGTACCTCAGGCTCACCATAGACATTCACAGTCGGAATTTGTAAGGTAATCTGTTGTGTTGATCCATGGTAGGCAATATCAAGATCAACCTCTATGCTGGCATGCTGATCTTCACCTCGGTAACTGCGTTGTTGTCTTTGGTATTGTTGTTGCCCACCACCAAAACCAGCACCAAAACGGCCGAACAAATCCTCGAAACCGCTAAAATCAGCTTGTTCACCACCGCCGCCCGTAAAGCCCTGACGATAAAAACGCGCGCCATCAAATCCACCTTGAGCTGCACCTTGACCAAAGTCATTAAAGCCCTGTGGGTGATCTAACATTTGGTCATATTCAGCTTTTTTTTCTGCATTGCTTAACGTGTCATAGGCAACGTTAATCGCCTGCATTTTTTCTTCTGCATCTTTTTCTTTGCTGATATCGGGGTGATATTTACGAGCTAATTTCCGATATGCTTTTTTAATTTCATCAGCAGAGGCTTCTCGTGTAACCCCTAATTCTTCATAATAATTTTTGGCCATAATGTTTTATCACGATGGTGTTGTTTATTTCATTATGAAACAATTTTTAAGGCTTTCAATGAGCTAGATTGTATAAGAGTTGTTCTCTTACAGAAATGGAGAGGCAAGGTGGAAGAGACATAAGTCGATTAGGGTTATGCCTCTCAATCTTTACATAAAAGTCTGATATAAACCGTATAAGGCAATTAATAAAAGCAATAGGCCGCATAAGCCGAGTATTTTAGGATATAAGTGGCTGTTAGAAAGACGGCGGAAAAATACATACACTAAAGATAGGGTTAAAAAATCCAAAACAATCCATGTCAGGGTAAGAACAGTTAGACTGAAATTTAAGTTAGGTGAAATAGAGACAAACTGAGGAAAGAAAGCCGAAAAGAAAATAATATCTTTAGGATTTGAAATACCGACCAAAAAGCCTTTTTTAGAACCACCATTTTGGGCAGAAACGGTTTGTATTGCTTCTGGATGTGGAGCTTGAATCACTTCTTTAAGAATACTAAATCCTAAATAGCCAATATAGAGACAGCCTAAAACACGAATAATATTTAAATAGCTTTCATTAATACCCAGTACTCCTTTAAGTACGAGTACTGAAATAAAAATTAAAACCAGTGATGCGAGATTTGTACCAAAAATGGTTTCGAGTGCTTTTTTATAGCCGCCTTTAAGCCCAGCGCTTGCCACTAAAATCATGACTGGGCCAGGGGTAGCAATCATAATAATGACACTAAAAATAAAGAGAAAATAATCAAAATAATTCATGAAATATAAGCATCTTGTTTATTAGGCTATAAAGTAAGCTCATATTAACTGATTTAAAATAAGATGCTGAAAATTATCATCAAAAAACTATAGATAAATAAAAAGGCGGTTTGACCGCCTTTTTATGAGGTGAGTAGTTAACTCAAATGTTCGCCAAATAAACCTAGTGCTTCTTCAGCAGTGAACTCATAACGGGTGTTACAGAACTGGCAATCCATTTGAATTGGGTTCTGAGCTTCCAGTGTTTCATGAACAGCATCAACACCAATTTGAAGTAATGCTTTAGCACAACGTTCTTTAGAACACGTACAGCCAAATTTTAAGTGTTCAACTTCTGGCAAGCGTACTTCTTCTTCGTTATACAGACGATATAAAATCTCATTTGCTGAAAGCTCTGTTAATTCTTCAGGCTTAAGCGTTTCAGTCAGCATAGTCAAACGTGGCCATAGGTCTTCATCAACCAGTTTTTGCTCTTCTTCATCATTACGAGGTAATAACTGAATGAGTAAACCACCAGAGCGTTTAGCTGTACTTGCCAATACAATACGAGTTGGAATTTGAGCAGATAAATCATAATACTGCATCAAACAACCCGCTAGATTTGTCTGGTCAAGAGGGACGATCCCTTGATAACGCTCACCATGCTCAGGTTCGATGTTAATAAATAAAATTGGATTAACTAAAGCACCAAGGACTGTACTGCTGTCAGTTGCTTCAACAAAACGTGGATCTGTTTCGTAGTCGGCTAAAGCACGAACTTCACCTAAGTGATTACATTCAGCCATAGCCCATTTGAAAGAGCCGCTAGCCTGGATTTGCAAGCTGATACGGCCTTTGATTTTTAAAGTACTTGCAAGTAATGCAGTCGCGCTCAACATCTCGCCTAGTAGAATTTTAACCGCAGGCATGTAGTCGCGTTGAGCTAAAATAGTTTGTAATGCTTCTTCTAGATGAACTACTTCACCGCGAACAGGAAAGTCCTCTATATAAAAGCGTTGGCGTAAATCAGACATAATATTCTCCAGGGCCCTAAGCAGATTATAACAACTTCGGTTTAATCAAGCTTAGGGAATGCAGCGAAGCTGCAAGCAGGACAACGGCAACTTTTGTACCGATTGTCGCAATCATTTAGGCAATGTGAATAAGTCCTTAATATAGCCATTTTGCGAAATCTCAAGTTATTCTTCGTGATCTCGTGTAATGTCGATACGATTTGGTTGTAAATGACGCTTTAAGTTAACGTCATGTCTTGATGTGGCTTGCTGTGCATCGCTTTCAAATAGATGCTCAAGTTCAGCCAGCGCATTACGATGGGTTTCAAAAACCTTTTGTTCATCGGTATAAATACTTTGCTGCTGTATGAGTAATTTCTCATCATAATCTCGAAAGATTTCGATATTATTATAAGCCTGTTCATCAGAAATACCGAGTTCGCGTAAAGCGCGATAAGCCATACCTAATGATGATAAATAGGTTTCACGCCAAATATGTTCAACACCTAAATCTCTTAGCAGGTGTACATGATGGCGGTCACGAGCGCGTGCTAGTAGCTTTATGTGTGGATAGTTTAATCTCAGATGTCGTGCAACATTCATAGAGTCTTCGACATCATCAATTGCCAAAATAAATACTTGGGCTTTTTCAATGCCTGCCGAGCGAAGTAAATCAGGTTGCGTGACATCACCGTAATAGAGTTTACCGCCGTATCGACGCACAAAGTCCACTTGGTGAAGGTTGTTGTCGATAGCAGTAAAGCCTAAGTGCTGCAAGCGGGCAATACGCGCAATAATTTGTCCAAAGCGCCCAAAACCAGCAATGATAATTGGATTATCTTGCTGAGGAATTTCATCATATTCAGGTGGACGTTCTTTATTAAACAAAGGAATGATTTTAGTTGCCATAATCCAGTAAATTATTGGTGTAAGGACCATCGACAACGTCACAATTAGCGTAACAGGCTCTAATAAAGTATCGGTTAAAATCTTTTCACTTTTCGCAAGACTTAAAATGACAAAAGCAAATTCACCACCTTGAGCCAAGCAAGTTCCAAGCAGCAGACTATTGTTCCAACTGTATTTTTTATAGCGGGCAATCGCAGTTAACACGAGGGTTTTTATCACCAACAGACCGACCGCTCCACCAATAATGAGCCACGGCATTTCAATCAGTAACGACAGTTGCGTGGTCATACCCACAGTCATAAAGAACAAACCAAGTAATAGTCCCTTAAACGGAGCAATACTTGCTTCAAGTTCATGACGGAATTCTGAGTCGGCTAAAAGTACCCCAGTGAGGAAAGCGCCTAGAGTTGTGCTAATCCCTAAAGTATCCATGAGTAGCACAACAGCAAGAATAATAAATAACCCTACTGCGGTAATCAGTTCAGTTGCACCACTTTTTGCAACGAAACGGAAAAATGGACGCATCACATAGCGACTAAATAGGAACAGACCACTGAATGTTGCAATGATGGCAGCAAAATAAGCAATGCCATGATGAGTAGATTCTGTTCCTGCTAACAGTGGAATGACTGCTAATAAAGGAATCGCTGCAATATCTTGGAAAAGCAAAATTGAAAACGATTGCTGACCATAGGTGGTATTGAGTTGTTGTTTTTCGGTCAGTAACTGTAATACAAACGCAGTAGAAGACAGTGCGAGGGCAAAACCAATGACAAAGCTGGCAGCAAGTTGTTGCTGAAATAGTAGCAATACGGTGAGCATAAGAATTACACCCGTAATCACCACTTGCAAACTTCCCATCACGAAAATGGAGTCACGCATTTCCCATAAACGTTGTGGACGTAACTCTAAGCCAATGAGGAACATAAGTAAGATGACCCCAAACTCAGCCAATTCCATAATGGCTTCAGGGTCATGGGCAATATTTAAAACACTTGGGCCAAGAAGGATGCCCGTAAATAAATAACCTAAAACTGTTGCAATCCCTAAGCGTTTACCCAAAGGGACTAAAATCAGAGAAGCTCCAAGAAAAATTGTTGCTTGCAGTAGGAATGACATTCATTACCCCGAATGTATTGATCTTTTTAAGTGTAAAGCCAAAAAGTCTTCTTCACACCATCATATTCAAATCATCTAACTAAATTCTTGCGGATCAACATCAATAGAGAGTCTAAGTTGATGCTGTCTTGGTGCATGAACCAACTGAGCCCACCATTGTCTTAAGTAAAAATGCAGACGAGCACGGTCGGCAGACAAAATCACCATATGGGCGCGGTAACGTCCCGCTTTACGTTCCATTGGTGCTGGAATCGGCCCCCAAATATCAACAATATCACCTGCAATTTGGCGAAGCTGTTCGGCAGCTTCATTTAAAAAATGTAAGGTATAGTCACGATCTTTCGACTCAGCACGAATTAAGACTGCATAACGATAAGGCGGCAGTAATGCAACTTTTCGTTCAGCTAATGTTTGTTTCGCGACCGCCCGATAATCTTTTTCGATGAGTGTGGTGAGTAAAGGATGATCTGGCCTTAAAGTCTGTAAATAAACATGGCCTTTGTGTTCTCCACGACCTGCACGGCCAGCCACTTGTACAATCAGCTGCGCAGTACGTTCTGGCGCCCGAATATCGACACTCAGTAAACCTGCATCAATATCTAAAATAGCAACCAAGGTCACATGTGGAAAATGGTGACCCTTTGCCAACATTTGAGTACCAAGCAAAATTGTTGGTTTGTTTTGATGAATACGATCATAGATTTTTTGCCAACTACCGACACGACTGGTGCTGTCACGATCGACTCGAATCACATCATAATCTGGGAATAACTCTTGTAAGTGTTCTTCAACCTTAGCTGTCCCAGCACCTAAAGTTTTTAAACTCTTCTGCTGACATTCAGGGCAGTGGTCTGGCAAGCGATGAACCGTGCCGCAGTGGTGACAATGTAAATAAGAATAAGGCTGAGTGTGTAACGTAAAATGCGCATCGCAATGTGGACAATTCGCTTGCCATCCACAGCTTTCACACACAAGTACAGGCGCATAGCCACGACGATTTAAAAAAATTAAAACCTGTTCTTTTCTTGCTAGGGTATTTTTGATCTGCTCGATTAAAGGCTGACTAATACCATGCTGCTTTTTGACAATTTTAAGGTCAATCAAATGCATTTTAGGTAAAAGCGCGTGGCCTGCACGCTGGTTCAGTTGCAGTGAAGTTAACTTACCAGTTTCTACTAAATGATAACTGTCGATGCTTGGAGTCGCCGAACCTAAAATAACAGGGCAGCTTTGTAAGTGACCTCGGTACAGTGCGACATCACGAGCATGATAACGGAAACCTTCTTGTTGCTTATAAGACAGGTCGTGTTCTTCATCTAAAATGATGAGACCCAGACGTGGCAGCGGTGTATAAATGGCTGAACGGGTTCCTAAAATAATAGAGGCCTTTCCAGTTTGTGCCTGTTGCCATGCTTGTAAGCGTTTAGAGTCATTTAAGCCTGAATGCAATAAAGCAATATCGCAGTTAAAACGAGACTTAAAGCGCGAAATAGTTTGAGGGGTTAAGCCAATTTCAGGCACTAACACCAGTACTTGCTTGCCTTGTTTTAACACCTCATGCATGATGTGCAGGTAAACTTCAGTTTTACCACTTCCAGTTAAGCCATCTAGTAAAAATGCTTGGTATTGATGCTGTGCATTAATGACGTGCTGAGTTGCCTTCTTTTGATCATCATTTAGCGTAAGTGGCATTTGAGCCAATTGTACAGGTGCTGGGCTAAAATCATGAGGCTCAAGTGTACAGTCTATCAGCCCTTTCTTTTGAAGTGCTTTAAGTGTCGCAGTTTCTACACCACTTAAATTAAGAATATTTTCTGTAGTTCCGGCAGGATGTAATTTTAAAATTTGATATGCATCTTGTTGCTTAATGGAACGCTTTAACAAGGCTTCAACATTGTCACAAGGAATGATTTTCCATAGATGAAACAATACATCCATTGGTTTACCCTGACGCAATAACGCGGGTAGGGCCGTTTGCATCACTTCACCAATCGGAAATTGGTAATACTGGGCAGACCATGTCAATAAACTTAAAACTTGTTCATCTAAAATAGGTTCATCATCTAAAAGTTCAGAAATGGCTTTAAGCTGAAAGGTGCCTGTAAATGATTCTTGTGGGTCAACTTTTTCAGTAATGATACCAATCAGGTTTTGCCGTCCAAATGAAATCGCGACGCGTGAACCTACCTGAGCCCGTTCATATTGTGCTTTGGTGAGTGTATAGTCAAAAGTGTCGTACAGATGCACAGGTACGGCAACACGCACACGATAAACAACTGAATCAGGTTTTGGCGTTATGGTCATAGATGCTCATTTCGTCAATTTTAAAAAACGGCATAGCGTCGTGAAGAGGACTTGGGTATTCTACACAGGCTATAGAATGAATATGAATGATTGCGTAGCATAGATGCAACAGCAGCGACTATTATTTTTGGAAAATTAGAACATTACCATGCCTGCATATCAATTTACTGCTATTGATGCTTCAGGGAAGCAGCAAAAGGGGGTGCTTGAGGGAGACTCAGCACGTCAGATTCGCCAACAATTACGCGATAAAGCATGGACTCCGATTAGCGTTGATCCTGTTGAACAAAAAGACAAGCATCAAAGCCACGGATTATTTCAGAAAAAGTTTAGTGCTTATGATTTGGCACTGATGACCAGACAACTCTCCGTTTTGGTTGCTGCTGCAATTCCTCTAGAAGAAGCTTTACGCGCCGTGAGCAGACAAAGTGAAAAAGCACATGTGCAAAATCTTTTACTCTCGGTTCGTTCAAGAGTATTGGAAGGGCATTCACTCGCGCAAGGCATGCAACAGTCAGGTCGTTTTCCTGACCTTTATATTGCAACGGTTGCGGCAGGTGAGCGTTCAGGTCATTTAGATCTGATTTTAGATCAGTTGTCCGACTACACTGAGAACCGTTTTGCCATGCAAAAGAAAGTTCAAGGTGCCATGATTTACCCCATCATTTTAATGCTGATGTCATTTGGTATTGTGATGGGATTAATGACCTATGTTGTACCAGAGATTGTAAAAACCTTCGATCAAAGTAAAGATGCATTACCATGGATTACAGTCGCTTTAATGAAAGCGAGTGATTTTATTCGCCATGCGTGGGTGTTTATTATTCTTTTTGCTGTGATAGGCGTTGTTGCCTTTGTGCGGTTTTTAAAAACAACGGCTGGTCATTATGCTTTTGATCGCTTAACACTCAAACTGCCATTATTCGGTAAACTGTCCCGTGGTATTAATGCTGCACGCTTTGCCAGTACTTTATCTATTTTGACTCGTTCAGGCGTGCCTTTGGTAGACGCTTTAAAAATTGGTGCTGCTGTGACCAATAACTGGGTGATCCGTGACTCAATTGCTCATGCTGCTGAACGTGTCACAGAAGGTGGTAACTTGGGTACGCAATTGGAGCGCAGTGGTTATTTCCCACCAATGATGGTACAAATGATTCGAAGTGGTGAGGCATCAGGTGAGCTTGACCGTATGCTGGAACGTGCGTCGACTATGCAAGACCGTGAGGTGACGACATTTATTTCAACCTTATTGGCATTACTTGAACCGCTTATGCTGGTATTAATGGCAAGCATTGTACTGGTTATTGTAATCGCGGTTATGCTGCCAATCGTAAATATGAACAATATGATTTAATAACTTTGATATTAGAGATAATGATGAAAGTAAAAAATATTCAAAGCGAAACAGTGATGAAACAACATAGTGAAGCTGCGGTTTCAAATCAGCTTGAGCCAACGTGCCATTCTGAGCATAGCTCTGTATCAGATGTTTGTTCCTCAAGCACAGCTTTCGGACTTGCAGCACGTTCGACCGGTGCTCGAATGAAACGTGCGTCAGGCTTTACCCTTATTGAAGTTATGGTCGTTATTGTAATTTTAGGCGTGTTGGCTGCTTTAATCGTACCGAACGTTATGGGCCGTAGTGAAAAAGCTAAAATCGATACGACTCAAATTACCTTGAAGGGTGTAGCGGGTGCTTTAGATCAGTACAAGCTTGATAACGGGCATTTCCCAACCATGCAAGAAGGTGGTTTAGATGCCCTCATTAACCAGCCTGCTACCGCAAAAAACTGGATGCCGGGTGGTTATGTGAAAGGTGGTTACCCTAAAGATAGTTGGAAAAATGATATTCAATACGTCATTCCTGGAAAAGACGGCCATCCTTTTGACCTATATTCATTTGGTGCAGATGGTAAAGAAGGTGGTGAAGGTAACGATGCAGATATTTATTACCAGCCTTAATTAAAATATAAGAGAGATTATCGATTCGGAGAGTAAGAGAAATTGATAATTCGAATTGATAATCTTTCTTAATTACAAAAATATAATAAGCTATTGAAAATAAAATAATAAAGTTAATAATTAGATTTGAGATTTAAAATAAGAATTATTCCCATATTTAATAGTTACAAGAAAGTTAAAATATGAGAGGAAATAAGCTATATATTTAAATAAAAGCTTTGCATAATAAATAAAAATCACTTTATAAAACTATGGGAGAGATTAAATGAAAGCATTTCTCGTACTTGATGAACTAAATCAGTTTCATTGGGCGATGCTTAAGTCTGTCCTATTGATTTTAGCATTATTACCCATTGCTGAAGTTTCATTAAAACTATGGCTGAGTACAGAAGGTAGCAGTCAAATCATGATTGGCTTCTTTGCATTAAGTATTGTCAGTGCATGGTTAATGGTGAGTTTTTTCACTGCATTAAAAGCGAGTGTATGGCAAGCTAAACAAATATCTTCTAAATATGAACAATTACTTTTTAAAGCTTATCGCTATGTACCCATGGTCTTTTTATCAAGCTTAGTTGCTTATTTATCTTTGCAGTTATCAATCGCTTTTTAATGATATTTAAAACCAAATTTTTAGATAAAACGTAGACTCAACATCTACGTTTTCATTTTTTAAACAGGCTCTACTAATAGTGCCGTGATTTTACGGACGATAGGTAATACCAAAAGTAGTGTTGGAAAAGCAATTAACCAAGAAATGATCCATGCAGACATCCAGACATTTATAGAAAACTCTTCTAATCCTAAACTTCGTAAAGTACTGACCATGGACACTACAAAAGTCATAATGATGGATAGAAAAAAAGGTAAAACAATAGCTGTATAACGACTTGGAAGTTTCTTAAAATTATAGAAAGTTTTTTGGTTTCCCATTTTGACTCCGTAAACCAACAAACGCCCGTGCCATTCAAAATATAAAAATATTTTGAATAAATAGCTCCAAGCATTGTTGGAGGTATGTTGGCACGTTGATTGACGTAAACGTTTACGGCTTTTGAGTCAGCAGATTTAATTTAACATGAATTTTGAGAGCTGAAAATAAAAAGAGGGTGTTTCTTTATTTGTACATATTATATGCTTCAAATCAGATATTTAAGAATATGAGAAAAGTAAATGGAACAAATCGAGTGGAATGATTTTTTAAAAGTAGAGCTTCGTGTAGGTAAAATTATTCAAGCTGAGGTTTTTGAAAAAGCGCGTAAACCTGCTTATATTTTGCATGTAGATTTTGGTGACGAATTGGGTGTACGTAAATCGAGTGCTCAGATTACTAAACTTTATCAACCGCAGGACTTGATTGGTAAATTAGTGGTTGCTGTCGTGAATTTCCCTAAAAAACAAATCGGGCCTATTCAATCAGAATGCTTGGTGACAGGGTTTCATAACGCAGATGGCGATGTTGCGCTTTGTATCCCAGAGTTTGAAGTTCCTCTGGGTACAAAGCTATTATAACTTAGCGACGTGATTTATAAGACACATCAACTTGACGTGGACGATAGATCCAACCTAAAACCAACAGTAATACTGCAAATCCTAAAATTGGGTAATCACCTAGACGGTTATAGAGAGTTTGGCCTTGCATAGCTGGTAAATCACCTCTCAAGACAAACTCTTTATCAATCGGTGCTTGTTCAGTGATATGACCATTTTGATCAATAAATGCTGTTATACCTGTGTTGGTTGCACGAATAAACCAGCGACCATTTTCTTTCGCGCGCATTTGTACCATTTGTAAATGTTGCCATGGGCCAGCAGTACCCGTAAACCAAGCATCATTAGATACAGTCACCAAGAAGTCGCTATCTTCTGCATTATGTCGTGTCAGGTTCGGATATGCCACTTCATAACAAATTGCAGCAGCAAGCGCATGCCCTTTAATTAAGAGTGGTTTCTGGTTGCTCTCACCACGTGTAAAACCGCTCATGCTAATATCATTTTGCATGGCTGGTAACACCCAAGAGAGTAAACCTGAAAGCGGAATATATTCACCAAACGGCACAAGACGCTGCTTTTTATAAAGGCCGCTTGAATCGCTACCAGAAGCCATAATACTGTTGTAATACAGAGGACTGCCGACTTGATGTGATTTTGCAACATCCCAATAAGGAATACCGGTTACCCAAGCGGTATGGTTCTTTTTCGCTTGTGCATCCATGGCATCCAAAAACGGTTCAATGTCGGTTTGGAAGAGTGGAATTGAAGACTCAGGCCATACAATGAGGTCACGGCCCCATTCAGATTGAGTTAAACCTGCATAAATTTCTAATGTTCTAACTTGATATTCGGTTAGCCATTTTAAATCTTGTGGAATGTTACCTTGAATAAGCGAAACGCTCAGTGGTTTAGCCGCTTTAGGTTGTACAAACTGAATATATGATGCTCCCCATGCACCTAAAACTAATAGGGCAGCAGGGATAACCCAAAAAATACGCTTACGTAGAACTTCGACTAAAGCACACGCTAGAACAATTGCCACGAAGGAAATTGCATAAATACCAAATAGCGGTGCATAACCATCGAGTAGGCGTTCAGTAAAAGCGTAACCTACAAATAGCCACGGGAAACCCGTAAATACCCAAGTTTTAGCCCACTCAAAAATAATCCAGAGAGGAGCGAAAGTCAGCGGTGTTTCAGGGAAGAAGCGTCGATAAACCCAAGTTTGAAATGCTGTAAATAAGCCCATCACAAGAGCCATAACAGCAATCATACACACGCTTAAAAAGGCATTGGTATCGCCATATACATGGATAGATGTATAGAGCCAGAAAGCCCCTACAAACCATAAACCAAAACCAAAACTCCAGCCAATCGCAAATGCTTGTTTAGCTGAGCGTTTATGCAATGTCGCATAGAGTAGGGCAGGAGACAAAATTGCCAGCCACCACCAATAATAAGGTGCCAGTGCAAAGCTGAACACGGCACCTGAAAATAAAGCAATGAGCAATGGAAAAATTAAAGGAAGCTGTTTTTGTTGTTGCGAAGAATCTAACAGCTTTTCAAAGTATGCTCTCATTGACGTACAGCTCGAATCAGATGAATAGTGCGGGCATCTGCTTCAACAATCGTAAATAACCACTTTCCAAGTTCAACAGTCTGACCTTGTAAATCACTGACTAAACCAATTTCTTGAAGCAATAAACCGCCGACAGTTTCTACTTCATCGTCAGAAAAATCAGCATCTAATACAGTGTTGAAGTGTTCAATTGGTGTAAGTGCCTGCACCATCCATGCATTCGCTACAGTATGGTCGCTGTCTGGAACAATGTACTGTGCATCTTCATCAGCAGTATCATGTTCGTCTTCAATTTCACCCACGATCTCTTCAAGAATATCTTCAAGCGTAACAAGACCAGCTGTAGAGCCATATTCATCAATCACAATCGCGATATGGGTTTGGGTATGTTTGAGCATACGAAGAACTTGATCTGAACGAGCGCTTTCAGGCACAAATAATGGCTGGCGCATAAGCGAGCCAATATCTAATTTGGTATTTGGTTCAGTCAAAAATGGCAGTAAATCTTTTGCGAGCAAAATCCCGACAACATTGTCAGGCTGATCGGCAGAGAAGACTGGAAAACGTGAGTGAGCAGACTCAACCAATACGTGAAGAATATCAAGTAACTGATCATCTTCTTGCATACTGATCATTGCTGTTCGTGGCGTCATGACTTCACGAATTTTTGTAGCAGGAAGGTCAAGAACACCTTCAAGCATGGCAACAGTATCAGGTTCTAAAAAACGACGTGAATTTTGGACTAGTTTTAATAATTCATCTCGGGTTTCTGGCGCTGTACCTAACCACTTTCGTAAGCCTCGCATTCCCCACGACGGACTCGGTTCCTCTTGCATGATCTTTCCTAAAGACTCAATGTATCAAATGAATACATTGATCATACCGAAGAAAAGGCCCTTATGCATCTATAAAACAAAGTAAAAGACAAAACACATATTGTTATGTAAACACCAGTTACAGTTCATAAGTCAGTGATCGGTTTATGCTAAAATGTGAAAATTCTATTTGTTCGAGTTTGTTATGTCAGAACAACCTATTTCACCTACTGTACAACTCAATACGCGTGGTTTACGTTGTCCGGAACCTGTTATGATGTTGCATCAAGCCATTCGTAAATCTAAGTCTGGAGATGTGGTTGAGGTCTTCGCAACAGACAATTCGACTTCGTGGGACATTCCTAAATTTTGTATGCATTTAGGTCATGAGTTGCTTTTGCAAGAAGAACGCTTAGATGAAAATGGTCATAAAGAATTTCATTATCTGGTGAAAAAGGGCTAATAGAATAAATAAGGCTTCTAATGAATAGTGTTGGGAGCCATTAAACATTTAAATTATTTTAAAATGATAATTTTTTACAAATAAGAATCGTTATATAATCTATAAAATTAAGTATATAAATGACATATAAAAATGAAAGATTATTTTCTAAAACGAAGCTTATTTATTTTCCTTTGGTTCGCATGTCTTGCTGGTTTGTTACGTATAAAAGTTTCTTGGTTAACTGAGACTATGGCTACCATAATTCTATTCACTTTTATAATTCTCGGTTCAATTATATTAGGTTATAGAAATACATATTTTGCTCCTGAACCAAAGATAAAGATGAGTTTGATCTTGCATACAAGGTTTATCGGGCTGATGTTAATTCTTGATTTATTATTTGGTAAATCGGTTTGGTATATTGATCTAGCACGGAATTTGGGTTTTCTTAGCTTATTTTTATTAGGCACATTTATTTTCTATAAAAAGAATTTTAATTTAAAAGTATCAAGAATACCGCCTTTTCAATAAGTGGATACTAATAAAAAAGCCCCGATTATTCGGGGCTTTTTTATTACATGTTAGGGTAATTTGGACCACCGCCGCCTTCAGGCGTTACCCAAGTAATGTTTTGAGATGGGTCTTTAATATCACAAGTCTTACAGTGAACACAGTTTGCTGCGTTAATCTGGAAGCGTTTAGAACCATCATCATTTTCCATGATTTCATAAACACCAGCAGGGCAGTAGCGCTGTGCAGGCTCATCCCATTTTGGTAAGTTTACGTTCACTGGAATTGAAGGATCAGTAAGCTTCAAGTGAGCTGGCTGGTTTTCTTCATGTACAGTGTTTGAGATAAATACCGAAGATAAACGGTCAAATGTAAGCTTGCCATCTGGTTTTGGATAGTTTGGCTTGAAGCTCGTTGCATCAACAGTTTTCAATGCAGCGAAGTCTTGTTTCAAGTCATGCAAAGTGAATGGAACTTTAAAGACGTTCTGATCGATAAAGTTAAATGCACCACCAATCCATTGACCAAATTTATGCATTGCTGGGCCAAAGTTACGAGAGTTATAAAGCTCTTCTTTTAACCAGCTGTTGTTAAATTTGTCAGTGTATGAAGTTAATTCTTTAACGAATAAATCTTCACCTTCAGTAACACGAGCAATCGCAAGGTCACCGCCTTTTTCTACACCAGCAGCAATCGCTTCAAATACAGCTTCACCACATAACATGCCTGATTTCATGGCAGTGTGTGAGCCTTTGATTTTTGCAAAGTTTAAGAAACCTGCGTCATCACCAATTAAGCAACCACCTGGGAAAGTTAATTTAGGCAATGAGTTGAAGCCGCCTTTCACTACAGCACGTGCGCCGTAAGAAATACGTTTACCACCTTCTAAGTATTGTTTAATGAGTGGATGAGTTTTCCAGCGCTGCATTTCCATAAATGGATACATGTGTGGATTTTCATAAGATAAGTCCACAATCATACCCAAAGTCACTTGGTTGTTTTCAGCGTGATATAACCACCAACCACCAGAAGAACCAGTTTCAGATAATGGCCAACCTGCACCGTGCATCACTAAGCCCGGCTTATGTTTTGCTGGGTCAATTTCCCAAAGTTCTTTAATCCCGATACCGTAGTGCTGAGGGTCAGCATCTTTATCAAGATTGTATTTTGCAATCAGGCGTTTACCTAAGTGACCACGGCAACCTTCGGCAAAGAGGGTGTATTTAGCGTGAAGCTCATAACCCGGAGTAAAGTTATGCGTTGGTTCGCCATCTTTACCAATACCCATGTCACCAGTTTGAATACCTTTTACAGTACCGTCTTCATGGTAAAGCACTTCAGATGCAGCAAAACCAGGGAAAATAGAAACTTCTAATTCTTCAGCTTTTTGACCTAACCAGCGAACAACGTTACCTAGCGAGATAACATAGTTACCGTCATTGTGCATGGTTTTTGGAACCATCCAGTGAGGTGCTTCTTTAGACGTAGTTTCTGAAAGCAAGAAGAAAGTTTTGTCTTCAGTTACAGGCACGTTAAGAGGTGCGCCTTCTTCTTTCCAGTTTGGGAAAAGTTCATTAATAGCACGCGGTTCAAGTACAGCACCAGATAAGATATGCGCACCTACTTCAGAGCCTTTTTCAACTACACAAACTGAAAGATCGGGTAAGTTATTCTCAATCGCTAATTGACGGATCTTAATCGCAGCAGATAGACCTGCAGGCCCTGCACCTACGATGACAACGTCAAACTCCATCGATTCGCGTTCGATGTGTTCCATGTAGGACTCCTCAATACTTAAAGGTGGCAACCGTAATGTCAGATCATCCGGTGCTGCCGTGAGTTTTAATCCATAGGCGCAAATATGCTATTGTGCCTTTTATCGTTTTGGCTAGTATAGTTTTAAACCATGATCTAGCCAATTGGCTGAGTCGTCATATTTTCTCGTCAGCAAGGCATAAACTATGGTAAATCAAAATAATTCCCCATCGGATATGGGAAAAATACCGTTATCTGATGATAAAAACTTAATGAACATTGCACAATACTTAAAAGGTGTACAGCAAAGTCACAAAAGGTCAATCCCACCTTTAGAGCAATGGCATCCAAAGCATTGCGGTAAAATGGATTTAACGGTTAAAGCCAATGGAGAATGGTGGCACGAAGGTCAATTAATCAAGCGCCAAGCTCTATTGGATTTGTTTACCAAAGTCCTATGGAAAGAAGAGGGTAAATTCTACCTGAAAACCCCTGTAGAACAAATTGAAATCGAAGTTGAAGATGAACCTTTATTGGTCAATCAAGTCGATCAGGTTGAAATTTCAGGTGATCAGTTTTTGCAACTGACTACCACCAATCAAGATGTGATTTTAGTTGATGCAGAACACCCGATTTTTATGCGCGAATATGCAGGAGAATTACGCCCATACGTGCATGTCCGATTTGGTATTAATGCACTTATTCAACGCCAAGCTTTTTATCATCTCGTGAACTACGGAGTGTTGGTTGAAAATGATAAAGGCGAAACCATTTTGCAGTTAAAAAGTGGTAATTTGCACTTGCAATTAGGCACTTGAGGTTTAAGCTTTATAGAGTGAAATTTTCCGACACTCTCTAGTACTGCCATGACAGCCATACAGCCTTTATTTACCGAATTAGAATCTATGCCTAAAGCATCGGCAGATGCCCCAATTGGTATTTTTGATTCGGGAATTGGTGGAATGTCGGTTGCAGCAGAAATTGCCAGATATTTGCCAAACGAACATATTGTGTATTATGCCGATACAGCCTATGTTCCTTATGGCCCTCGTTCTGATGAAGAAATTAGAGAGCTTACCGCTCGCGCTGTCGACTGGTTATACCGCCAAGGTTGTAAAATTGCAGTCGTGGCATGTAATACTGCCTCTGCATTTAGTCTTGATCATTTACGTGAACATTATGGTGAGCACTTTCCGATTGTTGGTTTAGTACCGGCATTAAAACCTGCTGTATTACAAACACGTTCTAAAGTAGTTGCAGTGTTGGCAACGCCTGCTACTTTTCGTGGGCAACTCATTAAAGATGTTGTGGAAAAATTTGCTGTTCCAGCGGGTGTTAAAGTCATGACTTTAACCAATCTGGAGCTTGTTCCTTGTGTAGAAGCAGGACAGCAAATGAGTCCTGTTTGTTTAAATGCATTAAAAGAGGTTTTACAGCCTGCAGCCGATCAAGGGGCTGACTATTTAGTACTCGGTTGTACACATTATCCGTTCTTAAATGAAGCAATTCATCATCTTTTTGATAACCAATTCACACTGGTTGATTCGGGATTGGCAGTTGCCCGACAAACAGCCCGTATTTTAATAAAAAATGAGTTATTATGTGACCAAATACGTCAGAATGTTGCACGTATTGAATGTTATGTAAGTGGTAATAATGCAGAAGCATTGCAACCTGTTTTACAGAATATGATTCCACAAGAATTGACATGGACGCTACACAATCTGAGTTGAGCTCTGTTGTAGGCATTCAGAAGAAAGCGTTTTTTTATATTTATTTTTCTTATTTGGGGCGGTTCATAATCTTGGCTTATTTGGGCCATATTAAGATTATGGGGCGATAAGGGTATTGTTATGCTCGATACACGCTATCAGATTTTTATTTCAACGTCAGGTCGCGAGATGCAACCTGAACGTATGGTTCTCTCTCAAACTTTAGTCAGTATGGGTTTTTTTGCTTGGGGTTTAGAGTATAGAAGTCCTTTAACTACAACACTTGCCCGTCGGCAAATTAATGAATCGGATTATGTTGTTTTGTTGCTAGGTAGCCAGTATGGTGAACAATCTATTTCTGGTGCTAGTTACTTTGCTCTAGAGTATGAATATGCTTTAAGTCGAGCTAAACCGATTGTTGTATTTATGCATGAACAGCCTGAAAGCCGCGAGATGCATTTACAAGAGGCTCATCCACAGCTTAAAGAAAAATTTCTCGCATTTAGAAAAAAACTATTACATGAAGCTCACCACATATTTTACTTTAAAAGCCCTCGTGACTTAGAGTTAGCGGTCCGTTTAAATATGCCTCTAATAGTTGAACAGCATGTGGGGCAAGGCTGGGTACCTGCACACCAAGCACATCAATTAGAAGATGAAATTAATCGATTAAAAAGTAAAATTTCACAATTAGAGCAACAGTTAGTAGAGTCATCAACTCAAACCAATGAAGTGGCTCCACATGATGTTTTTGCGTTTGAATATCACATTCAAGCTTTTCAAGATGGCAACTTTAGAGAGCTTAAGCGTCAGAGACAAATGACTTGGTCACAGCTCTTAAGTATATTGGCTAAACATTTTGAGACAGCCATGCCAGAAGAAAACTTTGGAACTTGTCTCAATGAATATCTCAATCATGCGGGACTAGAGGATGCCCGTCAGGAGCTGCCAAGAGCACATGCGGTGGCTGGCGCACAGATTAATCACAAGGCACTATTCCGTATTAAAAATCAGATGCAATCACAGGGGTGGATTGTTCCAATCAAGATTGATCAGCAGCATAGTTTATGGAAGGTAACGACAAAAGCGCAAAAGCTCTTGCTCAGTTATAAATGGAACCATCGGGTGTCTCGATTAAAAGCTTAGAACAATTCAATTTAGATATGACCATGAAAACTGTTACATTAGTGTCATAAGATGAACTGAAAGGCATTTGCGCATGTCGTTTGAACAAAAACCGAAAGTTACTGTCATTTTAGCGAATTTAGGCACACCGGATGAGGCAACTGTCCCAGCGGTGCGCCGTTTTTTAAAGCAGTTTTTATCTGATTCACGTGTGATTGAAATACCAAAATTCATCTGGTGGATTATCTTAAATCTGTTTGTTTTGCCTTTTCGCCCAAAAAGAGTAGCGCATGCCTATGCTTCGGTATGGTCTACCGATTCGCCCATGCGTGAAATTGTATTTGAGCAAACTCAACGTGTGCAGGCTTATTTAGAGCGTGAAAATAAACAGTTTGACTTAACTGTGTTGCCCGCCATGACTTATGGTAATCCGGGTATTGATACAGTTTTAGAAAAACTAGCAGCTCATCCACAAGAGCATGTCATTTTATTGCCTTTATTTCCTCAATATTCTGCCACATCGACAGCACCGTTATACGACGCATTTGCTAAGTGGATTCCTACTCAGCGCAATTTGCCGGGTTTGACCATTATTAAAGACTACTATCAGCACCCAATGTTTATTCAAGCACTGGCAGAAAGTGTTTTAGCTTATCAAGCACAGCATGGTAAGCCTGAAAAACTATTGATGTCATTTCATGGTATTCCACAGCCTTATGCAGACAAAGGTGATCCTTATGCAGACCGTTGTCGCATTACTGCAAAGTTAGTCGCTGAAGCTTTGCATTTGAAAGCTGATGAATGGGCGATTAGTTTCCAGTCACGTTTTGGAAAACAAGAATGGGTGAAGCCTTATACTGACCAGCTTTTACAAGATTGGGCTAAGCAGGGCGTTAAGTCAGTTCAGGTTTTAAGTCCTGCTTTTTCTGCTGACTGTTTAGAAACGCTTGAAGAGTTAGCGATTCAAAATGCTGAACTATTTCAACAAGCAGGTGGCGGAAGCTATGCTTACATTCCCGCTTTAAATAGTGATCAGGCACATATTGATTTGCTTGCAGGTTTAGTTCAGGCTAATCTTGATGCCCTTACCCATACCTTAGCCCACCGTTAATTGCGTTTTAGCCAGAGGTTCTTATGCTGCAAGTCAAAATTGTTCCAGTTACTGCTTTTGCTCAAAATTGTTCTTTAGTTTGGGACAGTGAAACAAAAGAAGCAGTTTTGATTGATGCAGGCGGTGACGCTGCTGTTTTGAAGAAAGAAGTAGAAGCTTTAGGTTTAAAAGTAAAGGCACTATGGCTCACTCATGGGCATTTAGATCACGCAGGGGCAGTGGGTGAACTCGCACAAGAATGGAGTGTTCCTGTTGTTGGTCCGCATAAAGAAGATCAGTTCTGGTTAGATATGATTCAGGAAGTTTCAGCACGTTATGGCTTTCCAATTCCACAGCCAGTAAAAGTTGATCAATGGCTTGAAGGCGGCGAAGTGCTCAAACTCGGTGAAGATGAGTTTGAGGTGCGTTTTGCACCAGGACATACACCAGGGCATGTCATGTTCTATAACAAGAATCATGGCTTACTCTGGACTGGCGATGTCCTGTTTAAAGGCTCAATAGGAAGAACAGACTTTCCACGTGGTAACCATGAGCAACTCATTGAATCGATTCAACGTGAATGCTTTAGCTTGCCAGATCAAACCCAGTTTATTTCAGGTCATGGTCCAATGAGTACCATTGGCTATGAAAAAAAATTTAACCCGTTTGTTGCAGGTAAAGCGGGTTAATCCTCATAATCATCTTCATGCTGACTACCCTTGTCTTGCTGAGGAGCATCTTGGGTAGGCAGTCTATATTCATCGTTTGCCCAAGCGCCTAAATCAATGAGTTTACAACGTTCAGAACAAAATGGACGAAATTCATTGCCTTCCCAAACACTTGGTTCACCACAACGTGGGCAGGGGAATGTACGTGGCATAAAGCGATATCCTCAAAGTGAAGAGAAATAGATTAGGCAAAAGTCAGGTGACTTGTTAGACTTGTGCCGATTTTTATTTAGTTTGATGTGATTATGCAGATTCGTCAATTTCAAGCACAACGTATGCAAGCGCCTCGTGATTTTACCCCAATTGAAAATACTCCAATTTGTGTAGAAATTGGGGCGGGCAAAGGTAAACATGCTTTGCTATTTAGTGGGCAAAATCCACAGCACACGTTATATGCGATTGAACGAACCCGCGAAAAATTCTTGGCAATGCAAAAGCAGCATGGTTTAGAACCAAGAGAAAATCTGGTACCTGTACATGCGGATGCTTTGCCGTGGGTGGTACATGCTTTACACCCTGCTCAAGTTGAACATTTCTTTATTCTTTATCCGAACCCAGAACCGCATAATCCGGCACAACGCTGGTTGAACATGCCATTTTTTGAGTTTTTGTTATCACGTCTGAAAACAGGCGGAACCATTACTTTGGCAAGTAATATTCCTGAATATATTGAAGAAGCTGAACAACAGTTATTAAATGTGTGGAAGCTGCCTTACCAAAAAGAAAAAATTGCACAAACTTCTGCACGTACTCATTTTGAAATTAAATATTTAGAGCGTGGTGAGCTTTGCCAACAGCTCATTATGACCAAGCCTGAAGGTTATCAAACTCGATTTGATGAGTTTACGCCACTGCAAGGGCAAACACATGGCGAGTAAGCGGGTTGCCATTATCGGTGCTGGTCCGGCTGGTTTAATGGCAGCTGAGGTACTGAGCCAGTATGATTATGAAATTGATGTGTTTGAGCAAAAACCTTCGGCTGCGCGTAAGTTTTTGATGGCTGGTAAAACAGGTTTGAATATCTCGCATGCTGAACCTTTAGCGCAGTTTATTGAGCGCTATGACCATGTAGAATGGCTCAAACCATGGGTTAAAAAATGGGATGCAGTCTGGATTCAGAACTGGATGAAAAGTCTAGGAATAGAGTCGTATGTGGGTAGTTCTGGTCGTATTTTTCCTGTCGAAATGAAAGCTGCTCCTTTACTGCGTGCTTGGTTAAAACGTTTAGCAGAACAACAGGTTAAATTCTTTTATCGTCATCGTTGTATTAATTTGCAAGGTACAACTGTGACTTTAGAAAACCAAAATAATCAAAGCAGCAAGACTTTTACCCAACAATACGATGCAGTCGTATTGGCTTGTGGGGCTGTATCTTGGTCTCAATTGGGTAGTGATGGTGCTTGGCAGCAATGGATAGATCAATCCAGTATTGAACCTTTTCAAGCAAGTAATGCAGGGGTATTACACACTTGGTCAGCTTTTATGGAAAGCTGTTTTGGTGAACCTTTAAAGCGTATCAATGCGTGGGTTGAGCCTAGCCAAGTTACTCATGGTGATATTGTCATTACTCACTATGGTTTAGAAAGTGGTGTCATTTATAAACTTGGACGAGCTTTAAGAGAACAACAAAAACAAGGGAAAAGCTTAAATCTATTTTTAGATTTATTGCCTGATGTAGAGCTTACACAGTTAGTTAAAAAATTACAGGCTAGCAAAAAACAATCGCTTACTAATATTTGGCGTAAAGCAGGCTTAGACACGGCCAAAATTAACTTAATTAGAGAAGTGGTTGATAAAGCGCTATGGAACCAACCAGAGGCTATGGCTCAGCAAATTAAAGCACTTCAAATCAAGTTAAGTGGCTTTAGACCTATTGAGGAAGCGATTAGCTGTGCTGGTGGTGTTAAGCAAGGTGCATTAACTGAAAGCTTAGAGCTTAGACACACCTCAGGTGTTTTTTGCTGTGGTGAAATGCTGGACTGGGATGCTCCTACAGGCGGCTATTTGCTTACAGCATGTTTTGCTACGGGACGAGCGGCTGGTGAAGGCGTGCATTCATTCTTAGAGAAATAACGGCAAATTCGGTACTATGTTTGATATGTGAAAAGTGTTATTTTTGAGCGATCAATAATAATAGGATTTACGAGAACATGTCTCAAGCATCACCAGTTTATCAAGGAAGTTGTTTATGTCAGGGTATTCGCTATGAAATTAAGGGCGATATCGGAGATATTATTCAGTGTCACTGCCAACGATGCCGAAAATCCAATGGAACAGCATTTGCCACCAATGCTCCTGTTAAAAGTACAGATTTTAAAATTACCCAAGGTGAAGATCTCGTCAAAAAATTTGCTGTGAATGGTGTGTATCGCTGGTTTTGTAGCGAATGTGGTTCACCGCTTATTAGCTCGCGTGATGCCCAGCCTGAACTATATCGTGTAAGAATTGGGTCACTCGATACACCATTAGATCAAAAGCCGACCATGCATATTTTTGCTGCTTCAAAAGCAGAGTGGGAAAGCATTTGTGACGATTTACCGCAATACGATGAACGTCCATGATTTAAAAAGTATGTTTTAATCAACTTTTAGATGATTTAATATACTTAAAACGGGGAGATGGCATTCCTCCCTTGAAAAACCGCCGTATTGGCTAATGATGCCTACGTTACCCTCATGTATTTATATCGCTGGGTACGTAGGTTATTGCGTACTCTGCTTATTTTTGGAGTACGCCATGTCACTTTTCCCATCATTTTTGTTTGCTCTTTTAGCATCTCACTAAAGGGGTGGTTCTATGTATTATCCTTTACTTTCAATTGCTTTAGGTTCAGTTCTAGGGGCGTGGTTGCGTTGGTTTTTAGGTTTAAAACTCAACCCAATTTATCCGCAAATTCCACTGGGTACTGTTACTGTTAATTTAGTCGGTGGCTTTACTATTGGTTTTGCGATGGCTTATTTTGCTCATAGTGATTTGAGTCCGAATTATAAGCTTTTCGTAATCACAGGCTTTTGTGGTGCTTTAACTACGTTTTCAACGTTCTCGATTGAGATTGTGACTTTATTGCAAAGTGGTAAGTGGGGAATGGCAATATTGGCGATTTCTATTCATTTAATTGGGTCGTTAATTTTTACGTGTTTGGGTTTGGCGACTTATTATTGGATAGCAGGCAACTGATTATTCAAATGTTTAAGGAGCGATACATACTGCACTGCCTCCGTTTTAAGATATTCTCCAAGACCATTTGTATAGGCATACCTTACTTTTGAGAGATCAAAAGTAAGCAAAAATCTTTTGTTTCGCTGATGCTACATCCATGTAGCACAGCAAAACAGCGGCATCCATGCCGCTTGTCACGATAGTAAATGACGAATTAAAATTTGGGATTTGATACGCGTTAAAGTCATCAACAGCCTGACTGAAATCAGCTATATATTGTTTTTGCAAAATATTGGATAAGTGCAAACGGGAAACAGGTTCTGTTGATGACAAATGCCTTTGGTTACTTTGGGCAAAACCAAAGTAACAGAATTAGCTACTTTCATTTGAGAATAAACGGTAAGACTCCGTCGTGTATTCACAAATACTTAATTACTTTTCAGTTAAAGCCTGACCTTCAAACTTCACACCATCCCAACCATTTTGCATAAACTGACGAATATTTTGATGATCAGTTCCTTCTGGTGTAGCCAATACAGATGCATAGTGCTCTGCAAATAAACTTAAAGTTTGTGCTTGGTCTAAACCTTGTAACTTGGCAAAAGAGAAAACTTTTGCACTGCCTTGATTTTCAGTCGCAGCGTTATGCTGTGCGCCATTTTGAAAAGCTGTTGGAGTATGTTGATAACGTGCTTCAATATGAGCTAAAACGTCTGAAAATTTTGCTGTGCCTGCTTGTAATTGGGCAAGTAACTCTTGTGCCATAATCTTAAACTTCCTATCAAATGGGGCTTAAGCATAGCATCGAATACACGCTTTGAAAGCTTGGGAGCTATAAAAAAAATGATGGGTTGTTGAAAATAATTAGAAGCGTTTTTAGACAAATTGTGGATAAGTTTTAGTTTATACACAACTGAAAAAAGTATAGAAAAAATCCACATAAAAAAAGAAGCCTAAGTGGAGGAGATAGTCTTAGGCTTCCAATGATTTTAGTGTATTGGTCAAAACTTAACGCAAGATTAACTCTTACGACTGAAGCGACCGAAGCGTTTGTTAAAGCTTGCAACACGACCTTCATTACTTGCTTGACGTACTTCACCTGTATAGAAAGGATGCGAAGCACTTGAAATATCAAGGGTTACATAAGGATAGACTTTTCCTTGATATTCTTTGGTTTGTTTAGACTGAAGAGTACTACCGATTAAGAAGTAGACGTCTGCATTGGTGTCATGAAATAACACTTGTTGATAAGCAGGATGAATATCTTTACGCATGAGAGATAGTCCTAAATTATTTTTGATTAAAGAAATGTTATAACATAACATTTAATAAGTCAATGTAACCCTGAAAAGGCTACATTAATCAGATCATTGAATTAGTTAGAAGGTGGAACAAGTTCTTCAAATAAATCATTCAGGTTGTCATGTACTTTTAAGTGAATGAGGTTCCAGTAGTGTCCTGAAATGGTTCTATTGACCATTAATGTATCTGGTGAAGGCTTAAAGACATCCCAATATTTTAAAGACTTCTTCACAAGTAACATGCCATCATGATGTGATGAGTTCTCTGCAAAGTCATAGGTTGTGGTAAGTGGACGCAATAACACTTCAATCCAGAGTTTATAAAGATCGCTCGGGAATTTACCTTTCTCGGTCAAAGAGTGCAGGGCAAGTAACTCAGTTTCAATAAGATCAATATCTTCATGACGAGCTGCATTCACCAGTCGTTTGAAACTATAAACAATTTCATTGGAAAGTGTTTTAACACTGCCATAGTCATAAATAATGACACTGCCATCTTGGCGGAAGGCAAAGTTACCCGGATGTGGGTCACAGTGAAAACGTTTTAAAAAGAACATTTCCTGACCTAAAGCGCGGATTAAACGTCGGCCAATTGTATTTCGAATTTCGATAGGCCAAGAACTAGCAGTTTCAATGCTGTCACCTTGTTCAAGGCTTAAGGTCAAAATACGTCTTGAAGAGTAATCTTTATAAACAGTCGGTATGATGATTTTGTCATCTAACTTGCTATGAAAAGTTTTAAAGACTTCAAGATTTTGAGCTTCGATTTCATAGTTAAGCTCTGCTGATAGACTATCTTGAATCTCTGCAAAAAGCTGATCTTGCAGTTTTTTATCAATCTTAAGTACACCCATTAAGCGTAGTGCTAAACGTACTTGTTTTAAGTCACTTTCGCAGGCTTCATCAACACCGGGATATTGAACCTTAACCACAACTTGTTCACCATTTGGCAAAACTGCTTTGTGAACTTGTCCAATCGAGGCAGCAGCAAAAGGCTGTTCATCAAAAGATTTAAAGGCAACGTTGAGCGGTTTTCCAAGCTCACGTTCAACTTGTTGTTGAATTGCTGCAAAAGGCATGGCTGGAGCTTGGCGTTGTAGTTTTGATATTGCTTTAGCAACTTCTGGTGGGAAGATATCTTTATACTGCGATGCAATTTGCCCAACTTTCATGACAGCACCTTTCATTTCGCCTAAGGTGTCTGCAATCTGTAGACCGATATCTTGAAACAATTTAGTTTTTGCAGCCAGTTTCTGTTCTTCATCCGCAGTCAGGTTTCGAATCGAGTTAGAAACGGTTTTTGTTGCAATGCTCGCGGTCATTCCTGCAAGTTTCATAAATCGTTTGCCAGGTGAACTTGCATTCTTTGCCATATCTTCGATACCTCGTTGACTACAACATAATATTGTCTAGTTTTGATCATAGGTGACAAAACTTAAAAAGCCTATATGAAATTGTTTAGCGCGTGTAAGAATATTTTCGAAAAACAATATGTTATTTTTAAAGTAAAAAATGTGAAAAGCTTTTTAAAATTCATTTCATAAACAAAGCTTTAATATCTATAAAGTCACTGTTTTTTTAGTGCTAAGGTGAATGGCATGTTAAATAAGAAATAGAGACAATAAAAGTTATGACCAGTCTAAACTCATCCTATGGTCGCTCTCAAGCGGTTCCTTTATCTGTATTTGAACAGACCAAAGACGCACAAATTATCCGTTCTGATGAAGAGGCAATTGAGGTTGCCAAGCAACTTGCTCAAGAGTTTGCTCAAGAAGCATCTGAGCGGGACAGAGAACGCCGTTTACCCTTAAATGAAATTCAACAGTTCTCACAAAGCGGTCTTTGGGCTATTACTGTGCCGAAGCAGTTTGGTGGCGCGCAAGTTAAGTATCGAACTTTAGCGGAAGTGATCAAAATAATTGCGAGTGTTGATCCATCTCTTGCTCAGTTGCCACAAAACCATTTGGTTTTTATTGAGCATTTAAGACTAGATGCGAAACCTGAACAGCAACAATTCTTTTTTAACTTGGTGTTAAGAGGAATTCGTTTTGGCAACGCATTTTCCGAAAAACACAGTAAGACAGTCGCGGACCTCACAACTAAACTTGAAAAGACCGAACAGGGCTATGAAATTAATGGCAAAAAATTCTTTGCAACGGGTGCTTTGCTCGCACATTGGATTCCAATTGTTGCTGTAAATGAACAGGGGCAACCTTATGCCGCGCTTGTTCCACGGGAAACATCTGGGGTTAATATTATTAATGACTGGTCTGGTTTTGGACAACGTACTACGGCTAGTGGCACGGTAGAACTAAATCAGGTTCCAGTACGTGAAGAATATCTTGTTCCGATTTACCAAGCATTTGAACGTCCAACACCAGCAGGCGCTATTTCTCAGTTTATTCAGGCTGCGGTTGATGCTGGTATTGCGCGTGGTGCAATTGAAGAAACGATTCAATACGTCAAAAATCACAGCCGTGCATGGGTTGATTCAGGTCTGGAAAAAGCCAGTGATGATCCTTACACGATTGCAAACATTGGTGATTTAAAAATTAAATTGCGTGCAGCAGAAGCGGTACTGGACTTGGCTGGAGATGCAATTGATCAAGCCATTGCTGAAACCACCGAAGAACATGTAAACCAAGCCACATTATTGGTTGCCGAGGCAAAAGTACTCACTACAGAAATTGCTATTTTGGCAGCCAATAAACTTTTTGAGTTGTCGGGTACGCGTTCTACTTTATCTGAACTCAACCTTGACCGTCACTGGCGCAATGCCCGTACCCATACCTTACATGACCCTGTGCGTTGGAAATATCACATTGTCGGTAATTATTACCTCAATGGCATCCATCCACCGCGTCATGCATGGAGCTAAAGTGAAGAAAAAATAAGATTAGGAGAATAACGATGACAACAGCTCAAATTGAATTAGAAGAGCTATCGGTAGGCGCTGATTATGAAAAGGTAGCAAATAGATTTCGTCCAGTTTTTGAAAAAATTGCACAAGGGGCAATTCAACGGGAAAAAGAGCGAATCTTACCTTTTGAACCGATTCAGTGGCTAAAAGAAGCTAAGTTGGGTGCTGTACGAGTACCCCGTAAATATGGTGGAGATGGGGTTTCATTATCTCAACTTTTCCAGCTTTTAGCAGAGTTAGCAGAAGCTGACTCCAATATTGTGCAAGCTTTACGTGGTCATTTTGCATTTGTTGAAGACCGTTTGGTTGCTCATAAAGAGCATTCACAGGAGGTTTGGTTTCAGCGCTTTGTACAAGGCGATTTAGTCGGAAATGCCTGGACAGAAGTTGGAAATGTACAGATTGGTGATGTCGTTACACGTGTCACAAAAGACGCTTCGGGTAACTTGGTCGTAAATGGTGAAAAGTACTATTCAACTGGCAGTATTTTTGCAGATTGGATTGATTTATTTGCCTACGATGAAGTGAACGACCGTCATGTGATTGCTGCTATTTACCGTCATGAAACAGGTGTAAGCGTGCTGGATGACTGGGATGGTTTTGGTCAAAAGACAACAGGCAGTGGTACTTTAAAAGTACATCAGGTCCATTTGCCAGCTTCACACCTTATTCCATTTGACCAACGTTTTAAGTATCAAACCGCTTTTTATCAGGTGGTGCATCTTGCAACATTAACAGGTATTGCGCGTGCCGCAGTCGAGACGTTCAGTCAGGAAATTCGTGAACGTAAACGTATTTTTAGTCATGGTAATGGTGACTTGGTTCGTCACGACCCACAAGTTTTACAAGTAGTGGGTAAGGCCTCAGCTCAAGCGTATGCAAGTCAGGCAATCACCTTAAAAACGGCCGAGGCCTTGCAAAAGGCTTATGAAAGTCATTTTGCCGAGTCTGAAGTGAAAGAGCATCAGTTTAATGTAGATGCCGAGCTTGAGTCGGCACAAGGGCAGGTGGTAATTTCTAATTTAGTGCTTGATTTAACCAGTCAGTTATTTAATGCCTTAGGGGCATCGGCAAGTAGCCAAGCGAAACAACTTGACCGTTTCTGGCGTAATGCACGGACTGTATCTTCACATAATCCGCTTATTTATAAAGAAAAAGTGATTGGAGATTGGGAGGTAAACCGTACCGATTTACCATTTGTGTGGCAAATTGGAGCAAGTCCGCGGGCAAAGTCTGCATAAAATAAAAAAGCCGATGTTTCATCGGCTTTTTTATTAGGTTTGACTTAATCGTTTGGTGTTTAAATAAAGCCGCGAGAGCAGTAAAACACAGGCAATGCTTAAGCCAATAATTAAACCTAGCCATACGCCAGCTACGCCCCAATGGGTATAACGTGCCAAATAAAGCCCGATTGGAAAAGCAATTACCCAATACGCCATTAAGGTGATCCACATCGGCGCTTGGGTGTCTTGCATACCCCTTAAACAGCCAGCAGCACTGACCTGTAGAGCATCCATTAACTGATAACCCATTGCAAACCAGAGTAAATACATCGCAACAGGCACAACATTTATATCTTGAGTATAAACCGAGACAATTTGTTCACGGCCTAGAGCAATAAATGACATGGTCAATAGAGCAAAAAATACTGCTGTGCTCAAACCAATTTTTTGCACTTGGTACATGGAAGCCCAGTTCTTTTCGCCATAATACGTTCCCACGCGAATGGTTAAGGCAATCGCAAGTGAAAGCGGAATCATAAACAGCACCGAAGTAACAGAAATTGCCACTTGATGCGCGGCAATAAATACTTCACCCAGTGGACTAAGCACCAATGCCCCTGTACTAAAAATACTTACTTCAAAGAACACCGCTAAACCAATTGGCAGACCAAGCTGTAAGATTCTTTTAACCCAAGTCAGGTTAATTTTATCAAATCTGCTAAAAATAGACGTATTTCTATAAGCTGAAGCTTTATAAATATAGCCAGCTAAAGTAATCAGCATGAGCCATTGTAAAATGGATGTTGCAAAGCCACAGCCTGCGCTACCTAAAGCAGGAATTGGCCCTAAGCCATGCATGAAAATCATGTTTAGAGGGATTAAAACCACTAAGGCCAATAAGCTAATCGCTGTTACAGGGCGTGGGTGGCCTAAAGCTTCTGAATAGCCACGTAGCGCTGCGTACATGGTGACGGCTGGCATACCTAACCCAATGGTATGTAAGAATAAGCTTGCTTTAGGTCGTAAGCTTTCTGGAACACCAAACACGTGTAAGAAAAAAGGCATAAGCTGCAAAATGAGCATAGCCATTACACCTAAAATAATGGCAACCCATAATGACTGACGGACAATGACAGGAATTTGTTCTGTATTTCTAGCGCCTTTTGCCTCTGCAACTAGCGGTGTAGTGGCAATCATGATCCCGCTAAAAAGGAGCATAATAGGAATCCATAGACCTACACCTACTGCAATAGCAGCTAAGTCGGCTGCAGATAAATGCCCTGCCATAATGGTGTCAATTAATCCGAACCCTGCTTGAGCAAACTGCGTAATTAAAATAGGTAGCATTAAATGGAAGAGTTGTTTTAATTCAGTCCGAAACGACGTGACATTCGACACAAAAGATACTCTTTATAAATATAAAAATGAAACTAGCGCTGTAGGGTGAGTAACACACCAACAAAGATCACCACTCCACCTAGGAACCGTTGCCATGTAACAGGAGTTTTGTCTGTACCTAACCATCCAAAATGGTCAAGCAACATAGAAATAACCAATTGTCCAAAAACGACTAGCCCTGTAAAGGTTAAAAAACCAAGCTTAGGTGCAGTATAAATGCTCATGCTGATTGCATAAACCCCAAGGAATCCCCCGGTCCAAAGAAGCCATGGAATATTAGATATTTCACTTAAAGTGGGTTTTTCGGCACTTTGGAAGAACACCATAATGGCTAAAACAATAGTACCTATGAAAAATGATAATAATGCCGCTTGCAAAGGTGAGTGTAGTTGCTCACGAAGCTGAGCATTAATTGCAGTTTGAAAAGCCATGGCAACACCGATTCCCATAGCTAAGGGTAAGATCAGGAAAAGTTGACTAGAGAATTTCATCATTTTTATCAATATTTAAGTATGTTTAAAAACAGTCTAAAGCAATTAAGGTATGTTTTCATAAGCCCATTGATGCAGTCATGTTAAAATAGAAATATTGTGTAAATTGGACCTTGTTCCTTGGCTGTATTAAATCCTGCTTCTGTTCCGTTATCTTTATATATCCACATGCCTTGGTGCGTGCGTAAATGTCCTTATTGCGACTTTAACTCGCATGCCGTGCCTGATGGTGCGCTTTCGGCAGAACTCGAGCAAACTTATCTAAAAGCGTTGGTAGCCGACTTCGAAACTCAAGTTGAGATGGCCCAAGGACGTTCAATTCACAGTGTATTTATTGGGGGGGGAACGCCTTCACTTATTTCTGCCAAAGGCTATGCATGGCTATTTGAGCAGCTTAAGTCATTACTTAACTTTGAAGATGACTGTGAAGTTACCTTAGAAGCTAATCCAGGAACATTGGAACATGACCCGTTTGCAGGCTATTTAGAAGCGGGTATTAACCGTTTGTCGATTGGTGTACAGACTTTTAATACAGATCACTTGCAAAAGCTTGGGCGTATTCATTCAGCAAACAATGCTATGGATGCAATAGAGCAGGCACGACAAGCAGGCTTTAAGCGAGTTAATGTCGATTTAATGCATGGTCTGCCTGAGCAAACGTTAGAACAAGCACTTTATGACTTAAAGATGGCTGTAGAGCATGGTGCGACACATATCAGTTGGTATCAACTTACCATTGAGCCAAATACCGTATTTTTCCGAACCCAGCCTGTTTTACCTCAAGATGAGGTATTAGAAGATATTCAAGAGCAAGGCGAAGCATATTTAAAAGCAAATGGCTTTGTAAACTATGAAGTGTCGGCTTGGCGTAAAGAACAACCTTCAGCCCATAATTTGAATTATTGGGAGTTTGGTGATTATCTTGCGATTGGTGCAGGTGCGCATGGCAAAGTAACACAGCCAGATGGTGTGTACCGTTTCCAAAAGACCCGTTTACCGAAAGATTACTTGGCAAAGGTTCCAGCCGAACATTTGCAAATGAAAAAGATTGAGGCAGATGAGCTACCTTTTGAGTTTATGATGAATGCCTTACGCTTAAATGATGGGGTAAACGCTGACTTATACGAACAGCGTACTGGTTTCAGTTTAGATGATTTAAATGATGTGCTTACTTCATTACGGGGAAGGAAACTTCTGGTAGAGGATAGTGCTCGTTTGGCTTGTACAGAGCAAGGACATATTTTCTTAAATTCGGTACTAGAAGAGTTTTTATAATCCAATAGTCCTAAAGAAAAGCCGCACAATGAGATGCGGCTTTTTTAATTTTAGCGGGTGGTATAACCGCCATTTGCGAAAATGGTTTGGCCTGTAATCCACCAGCCGTGGGTGACTAAGAAGCGAACTAAAGGTTCGATATCTTCAATTTTAGTAAGTCCACCTAGAGCTGAAGCCGATTTATGGTAAGCGACTGCTTCGGCAGACTCCTGACCATAAAAGAAAGGTGTATCCATGGGGCCGGGTGCAACAGCAGTCACAGAAATTTGGCGATCTCCAAATTCTTTCGATGCAGCGCGAGTGTAATGCTCAACAGGTGCTTTTAAACCTTCGTAGGTTGAATAGAGACCCGTGTAGGCTGCCAGAAGAGAAGTCACGATTGAACAGATTTTTCCGCCGTCATTTAAATGACGACCTGCCGATTGAATAAAGAAATAGGCAATTTTTGAGTTGATATCGCTCATGCTATCAAACTCTTGTTCTGTGGTTTCTAAAAATGATTTCTTTAAAACCTTTCCAACTGTATTAATGGCAATATCAATTCCACCAAAATGCTGTTTGGTATCTACAAAAAGTTTTTCGATGTTATCGATATGAGTTAGATCTGCCTGAATTAAAACAGCATCTACACCGTATGCTTTTACATCTGCGAGTGTTTGCTCTGCATCCGCTTGTGTTTCTGAACTATTGTAGTGAATTGCGATTTTTGCGCCTTGTTCTGCAAATTTACGGCTAATGAGTCCACCTAAGTTTTTTGCACCGCCAGTAATCAGTACAACTTTATCTTTAAGTGTATGAGTTGCCATGATGGTTATTCCTATGATGACTTGTTCTAATGTGTTTTTAGTCTAGATTGGCGGTAATTTTTGATCAATTATGCTAGTTTGGTTTAACTATTCAGAAAATACGAACAATTAAAATGGATCGGTTGCAGCAATTTTTTATTTTTACAGAAGTCGCTAAACGGCAAAGCTTTAGTGAAGTGGCACATCGACTCAATCTACCTCGCTCAACGGTAACCAGCGCCATTCAACAACTTGAAACTCATTATGCCGTACGTTTATTTCACCGCACCACCCGTAAAGTAAGCCTGACGCAAGATGGACAGCGAATATTGCCAGAGTGTCAAAACTTGTTATTTGACTATGAACAATTAGAACAACTCATTCAGACGCAAAAACAGCATTATCGCGGCACATTAAAAATTTCAATGCCCAGTCGTATCGTGCATCAAGTGATTATTCCTGAGCTGTCAGATTTTTATCATCGTTATCCAGATATTCATTTGCAGCTCAATAGTTCTGATGACATGACTGACTTAATTGAAAAGGGGATTGACTGTGTTGTTCGGGTAGGTGAGTTAGATAGCAGCAGTTTAATTGCAAGATTGATTGGTCATTTGGTCATGGTGAACTGTGCAAGCCCCCATTACTTAGAACAGTACGGTACGCCTGAACAATTAGAAGATCTATCACAGCACAAACTGATTAACTACGCGGGAGCTGTAGGAGAAAAACAGGGCGTATTTTTACATCAAGATGGAACAGTGATGATGGATAGCGCTTTAAGTGTAAATAATACTGAAGCTTATATTGCGGCAGCTAATGCGGGTTTGGGGATTATTCAACTTCCATACTATGATGTTCAAGATAAGATTGAGCAGGGAGTGTTGGTTGAGGTGCTTAGTGCTTATAGTGCACCATCACTTCCACTTAACATTTTATATCCCAACAGAAGCTATATTCCAAAACGATTAGAAGTTTTTATGAATTGGGTGGGAGAGGTTTTAAATCGCAAATGCATCGTCATCTTTTAGTCATAAAAAGAAAATAAGATAACAATAAAAAAAGCCTCTCAAATTGTGAGAGGCTTTTTAGAATTTGGTGGGTCGTCCGCGACTCGAACGCGGGACCAACGGATTAAAAGTCCGCTGCTCTACCAACTGAGCTAACGACCCAAATAGGTTCAAAACAGATAAGTGGTGGGTCGTCCGCGACTCGAACGCGGGACCAACGGATTAAAAGTCCGCTGCTCTACCAACTGAGCTAACGACCCGTATCGTTTTGATGTCGCGTATTTTAGCAAGTTATTCAACTAACACAAGAGGAAATTTAAAAACATTTGCATGATTGCCTATAAAAAGCACGATTTCCTCTTGTTTAGCTAAAAAATGAACTAAAAACGGTATTTATATGCCTGAATGTTGTCAAAAATTTCAGTTGTGATGTCACAGTAACTGTTTGCACCAGGCAATAAAGCGAGTAAACGCTCAGAAGTTTTGCTCGGATTAAACGCATCTTCTTTCAGTTTATTCTTCTGATATTTAAAAGTACCTGTTGTTTCGACCTTTTTTTGTACACGTAAAAACACCGGTACGGCATAAGCAGGCAAGCACTTCTTAAAGACAGACACCATTTCGGTTAAATCTGCGTCATTTAACTCTTCACCATCTGCCAGCGTGATGGCTGCCATACCAGCACGACCATTGGTATTTGGAATTTCTACACCATAAACGACAGCTTCAGCAATTTTTTCGTATTCGCATACCATGTTTTCCACTTCAGTGGTGGATACGTTTTCACCTTTCCAGCGGAAAGTGTCGCCTAGACGGTCCACAAACTGAGCATGACGGAAACCAATATCTCGAACTAAATCACCTGTGTTGAAATAAGAGTCGCCTTTTTTGAAAACATCTTTCCAAATTACAGATTTGTTCTTTTCAGGGTCTGTATAACCGTCAAATGGAGAGCGGCTAGTAATTTTTCCAACTAGCAGGCCAACCTCACCTGCTTTAACTTTTTGACACCAGCCGTTTTTGTCGCGGATAGGCTCATTTTTCTCTTTATCGAACTGAACAATGGCATATGGTGTAGGAGAGAAGCCAACCGTATTGTCAAAGTTGAAAATATTGCTAAACCCAACGTTACCTTCGCTCGATGCATAAAGCTCAAGAACTTCTTTAACGCCGAAACGTTGTTTGAACTTGTCCCAAATGTTTGGGCGCATGCCGTTACCGATCATTTTGGTGACACGGTGGTTACGGTCAAGTTCGGTAACTGGAGCATCCATTAGGTAACGGCAAAGTTCACCAACATAACCAATTGCAGACGCATTAAATTTTTGAACGTCTTTCCAGAATGCGCTAGTCGAATATTTACGTCGAATAGCAAGAGTAGAACTGCCTGCGATTACGCCACACCAGCAAACCACCACACCTGTTGCATGATAAAGTGGTAAGGTAACGTACATAACGTCATCTGGGCCTAAGTTTAAGATATGGCCATAAGTGCCATACGCTAATGTCCAGCGACTATGCTTGAAAATAACTGCCTTTGGTAAACCTGTTGTACCAGAGGTGTAGATATAGAATAGGCCATCATTACCCGTCACAGAACGAGTAGTCGATGGGTTAAATTTTGGAAATTGATCAATTTGTTCAGCTAGATTCGCATAACCTTGAGGTGCTTTACCTGCATTTTGACGTGTTGCTTGATCTGCAAACCAATGAAAACGGTCTTTAGGAACATTTAAATCTTGGCGAATTTCATCAATAGCTGCTCGAACTTCTTCACCCGCAATAACAGCAATTGGCTTTACGAGATTGATGCTATGCGCAAGAACCTTACCGACTTGAGATGTATTCACAAGTGCAATCGTGACACCAATTTTAGCCAAACCAACAATTGTTGCGATTAGCTCGGAGCGGTTTTCAATCATTACAGCAATGACGTCCCCTTTACGCGCTCCAATAGAAAGATAGTAATGAGAAATCTGGTTTGCCCATTCATTTAAAGCTTCATAAGAATAACTTTGATCTTCAAATAATAATGCCGTGCCTTTCGGATTCCGTTTAACAGCTTTTTCAAAAGCAATACCCAAACCTGTTGGAGTATGTGATGTTCTTAAATAAGCCTGTTTAAGACCATTTAGGATATGGGGTACTTTGGGAATGAAGCTAGGAAGTCTTGTGGCAACATCACCAAGAGTAATGATATCGGTCTGTGTTGTCTGGCTCATATCAATCCTATTTATTTTTCGATCAATCCAAAAAAGGTTGTGTGGGCAAAAAGTCCAATAGTTTTCATGGTTCACCATGCTTTTAAAACTTTTCTTCTAGTGCAATCAACCTAATTGGTTAAAAATAACAAAAAAAACCTAGTCATCGAAATGACTAGGTTTGTTTAAATTAGCTGCAATTGAGCAAATGGCTTACTCAGCTACAGGATTAGCTTTTTTGGGTGGACGGCCACGAGGGCGACGAGGACGGCTTGGTTTGTCCTTATCAGCTTTAGAATCTTCTGATTCACTCTCTGTCGGAGCTTCAGTTGACTCAGCAGCTTGTTCTTGAGCTGCTTTAGCTTTTGTCGCTGCTTTTGGCTGTTTCGCAATTGGAGCTTCTACTACAGCTTCAACTGGCGCTTCTTCTACGCTAGATGCCACCTCAGTTACTTGATCAAGCTCAAGCGGTTGTTGCTTTGATTCAACAGGCGCTTGTGTTTCAGCAACAGGAGCAACAACAGTTTCTTCTACTACAGGAGCAGGGGTAGCTACTTCCTCTTGAGTAGAGTGTTGTTGTTTCACTTGCTCAAATGCTTGCTCAGCAGCCAATTTTGCTAAACGGCGACGTTCACGTGGATCATTTGCAACACGTGGAGTCGGCGCTTGCGATGGAGTAAGCGGAAGCACTGGTGCTGGTTCTGCTTCTTCAGCTGGTTTATGGCTTGGAAGTTCTGCATCACGAGTTACCGGTTTTTTCTCTTCTGTTTCTGAAGTTACTTCAACCACCAAAGTACTTGCGTACTGTTCAGCAAACTTCTGCAATGCACGATTAAACGTTGGTACTAAACCAAATTGTTCAATTAACACAGTGCAGTCTTCGCCATATACGTGACGAATTAAGCTACCAATTGTGTATTGTGCCAAAGTTGGAATTTGCGATGGCGTAACAGTTGGAGTAGCTGCTTTAGCTTGTTTAGCTTCACGTTGCTGACGACGACGCATACGAGGATCGTTGCTAGCACGTTGGATTTGAGGCTGAGTAGCTTCTTTAGTTGGTTGCGCTTCTTTTGTTTCTGCAACAACAGCTTTCTCTTCTACAACTGGTGCAGGAGTTGGCTCTTGAGCAACTTCAACAGGAGCCGCTTCAACATGTTCAACCTTTTGTTCAGGCGTTAGCGCAACAATTTCGCTTTGACCTTGGTCAACGTTGATGATTAAAGCTGTGTTCATGACATCATGTTTAGGTGCGTCAATTACATCCACTTTAACTTGTTTTTCATCAACAACTACTGGTGCCGCTGGCGTATTTTGATTTTCATTTAATACGCTTGGATCGCGATGGCGATTTGGACGGTTTGGACGTTGTTGATTATTACGATCACGGCGTGGAACAACATTCTCAGTTTGTTGTACATCATTATTTTGATGTTGCTGATCTTGGTGTTGTTGACGCTTTTGCTGACGTTTTAATTCACGTTGCTCTTGGCGTGACAACTGAACCACTTCTTCATGAACTTGATGTTGTTGTTCATGAGCTTGGTGATGCTGTTCACGTTGCTCTTTATGTTTACGCTTTTTGTTGTTCTGACGTTGTTGTTGAGATCTATCATCTTTTTCAACATGTTCACGAACTTCTTGTTTCACAGGTGACTGTGAAATATAAGCATTATTTGACTGAACTGGCGCAACTTCTGCAACAGGAGGTACAGCCACTTGACCAAACTGACCACGGCTAACAGCACCAGTATTTACCATTTGCTCAATCGCAGCTGCGGCATTTTGTGCTGAACGAGATTGATCAACAGTTTGCGCTTGTTTTTGAACAAATAAGTTTTCTAACCATGCACAAGGACTTGCCGCTTTTTGAGCTACAGCTTGCTGTGCTACAGGTTGACTTGCTTGGTTTGCTTTTTTCTGAGCTGGAGCATTATTTGAAGTTTGAGCTGTTGCATGTGCATGCCCGTGATCTGCTTCTTCTAAATGCCATTCAGAAGACTCATAACCCAGCTCTTTTTCGCTTGAGCGAGTTGCTTCAGTACGTTCATAACTAGATGGAGCAAAACCGTCTGGGTTATAAGCAATTTCATAATGCGGAGTTTCTAAGTGCGGGTGAGGTAATACAGTGACGCGTACACCAGAAGTTTGCTCTAAATACACCAGACTATGGCGTTTTTCGTTAAGCAAGAAGGCTGCAATTTCAACTGGAACTTCAACCTGAACTTCACCATGACGTTCACGAAGAGCAATCTCTTCAACTTTACGCATGATTGAAAGAGAAAGCGAACGTAGGTCACGAACCATGCCTGTACCATGACAGCGAGGGCATACATAACCTGTTGCTTCTTCAAGCGATGGACGTAAGCGTTGACGGCTCATTTCCATTAAGCCAAAACGAGACAACTGACCGAACTGGATACGGGCACGATCGCTTTGGGTTGCTTCACGAAGTTTTGCTTCAACCATACGTTGGTTGCGTTCTTTAGTCATATCGATGAAGTCGATGACAACTAAACCGCCAATGTCACGAAGACGAAGTTGACGAGCAATTTCTTCTGCTGCTTCAAGGTTGGTATTTAGCGCAGTTTCTTCAACATCATGCCCGCGAGTTGATTTCGCAGAGTTAATGTCGATTGAAACTAAAGCTTCAGTCTGGTCAATCACGATTGAACCGCCAGATGGAAGTTTTACTTCACGCTCGTAAGCAGTTTGAATTTGGCTTTCAATACCAAAATGAGCAAACAATGGCTCATTTAAAGTATAAGTTTTTAATTTGTCTAATTGACGAGGCATGACTGCTTTAACAAAGTTATAAGCTTCGTTATAAGCTTGTTCGCTATCAATTAAGATTTCAGCAACGTCATCACGTAAGTAATCACGAATTGCGCGTGTTACAACACCAGCTTCTTGGTGAACAAGCATTGGAGAAGGGCCCGAGCTTGCTGTACTTTGAATTTGTGCCCAAAGGTCAAGTAAGTGCTGTAAATCAAGCTGTAATTCTTCTTGAGTACGGCCAATACCAGCAGTACGTACAATCACGCTCATGCCGCGAGGTACATTTAAAGAGGCTAAAATTTCTTTTAACTCTTCGCGTACTGAACCCGAAATTTGACGGCTGATACCGCCACCTTTAGGGTTATTTGGCATAAGAACTAAATAGCGACCTGCTAGAGAAATAAAAGTAGAAAGCGCTGCACCTTTATTGCCACGTTCTTCTTTTTCAACCTGAACTAAAAGCTCTGTGCCTTCAGTAATAAGTTCACGAATGTTTGAAGTCTGACGAGGATCTGCCTGGAAATAGCTATTCGCAATTTCACGCATAGACAAGAAGCCTTGACGACCTGCGCCGTATTCAACAAAAACAGCTTCTAATGAAGGTTCTACGCGGGTGACATGGCCTTTATAGATATTGGATTTTTTCTGTTCTCGGGTACGATTCTCTAAATCAAAATCGTAAAGACGATTACCAGTGATAAGTGCAACGCGAACTTCTTCGGCGTGAGTTGCATTAATCAACATACGTTTCATGGGTGTGACACCTAATAGTGACTCACACAAACAAACCAAACAAACTTAAAGGTTCTGAACGAACATCGAACATGACGGATCATTTCCCAGATCTCAAAATACTTGTGGTCTGAGTCATCTGTTACCGGCTACATTTAGCCTTAGCTTCGATTCTCGTCTGTGATGTAGGCAATACTGCTTCAACCTTTAAATCGGAATTCCTTTTTGCTTCACTGGCGGGTGAGCGGTGCATTGGTTAATGACTTTCACTGTCATTGGCCGCGAAGTGACTTCTTTATTGGAAGTTTGATACGGAATGCTCATCGTATCGGTGCTTTCGGCAGTTCCAATGCATCAACGCTTTAGCCTGAAGGCAACATTAAGGATCGATTTGTCTGATGTGTATCAGTTTACGTTCCATAACCAACTAGAGTTGGTAACATATTTTTTTGAACAAACTGAATTAAACGCAACAGTTTGTCATTTTGCCGATATAATAAGCCTTCGGCGTCGGCATAATTCTTTAGGACCAATCCGAGCTGGTGATGAAAGCATCATTTTGATTGAGGTTTCAATCAGGGAAAATTCCCATTAGATGTTCACTTACGGCGGTATCCGTGCGCTGACTATATCAAACCTTGCAGCATCTGCCTATGGGCTAAGCTTAGATTTCTTGTGAAAAAACTAAGCTAATCGGTCATTTATTAATCAAATTTCGTAAAATTTCAGGTTTAAATATTAGTATGAATTCTACACAGCAATGGCAAAGTGTCACTTGGTTTGAGGTGGATGAGCATCAAGCAGGACAACGAATCGATAATTTCCTGTTTTCACGTTTAAAGGGTGTACCAAAGAGTCGAATTTATCGTTTGATTCGTGAAGGTCAGGTTCGCGTAAATAAAAAACGTATTAAAGCCGAGACCAAACTCGCAATTGGAGATCAAATTCGTGTTGCGCCTATTCGCTATGAACAAAAAGATGAAACAGCTGTTCCTGTAAGTGATGGTGTGGCACAAAGTTTGTTAAGCCGTGTGGTTTACGAAGATGAAGGTCTATTAGTTGTAAATAAACCATCTGGTATTGCTGTACATGGCGGCAGTGGTGTGGCTTATGGTTTGATTGAGGCACTACGTGCGGCGACAGGCAAAAAATATTTAGAACTCATTCACCGTATTGACCGTGATACTTCTGGTCTAGTCATGATCAGTAAAAAACGTAGCACTTTAAAGTTGCTACAAGATATGTTGCGTGAACACAAAATTCGTAAGACCTATGCAGCTATTGTAAAAGGTCGGGTAAGTCTTGATAAGCAACTCATTGATGCTCCTTTATTCCGCTATGAGTTAGCCAATGGCGAGCGTCGTGTACGTGTATCTAAAGAAGGTAAACCAAGTAAAACTGAATGGGTGGTTGCAGAGCGCTTTAAAAATGCCACGTTGGTTCATGCTTCACCTTTATCAGGCCGCACACATCAAATTCGTGTACATGGTTTAAGCATTGGACACCCTTTGATTGGTGATGATAAATACGGGCACAACACAGCTTATGCAGGCCCTGAAGCACGCCGTTTGTGTTTACATGCGATGCGTTTAGATATTCCGGGTTATCCGACGATTGAAGCGCCTTTACCAGAAGACATGACCCAGTTACTAGATGCTTTGAGAGTAGCAAAATGAGTCTGAAAACCGAATTAGTGATTTTTGACTGGGATGGTACTTTATATAATTCTGTTGGCCAGATTGTTGCAAGTTTACAGCATGCGGCAGAGCAGCATGAGTTAACTCTGACTGATGAAGCTGCAAAAAGTATTATCGGTTTAGGTTTACCGGAAGTGATGCAAACTTTGTTTCCGGAAGCGCCCGAGCTACATGAATCGATTTTAAAAGCATATGGCGATCACTATATTGCGAACTCGACTAGTGATGCATGGTTTGAGGGTGTTTCTGAACTACTCCATGATTTAAAAGCCCAAGGTTTAAAGCTTGCCGTAGCGACAGGTAAAAACCGTCGTGGATTAGACCGTGTGATTGCAAAAACACAAAGTACTCATCTTTTTGATGTTACTCGTGCAGCTAATGAAACTCGATCAAAACCAGATCCACTCATGTTGCAAGAAATATTAACAGTCACTGGGGTGAGTGTTGAGCGTGCAGTCATGATTGGTGATAGTAGCTATGATCTTGAGATGGCGCAGCGTTTAGGGATGCCACGTATTGGTGTAGGCTATGGTGTGCATTCGATTGAAGTATTACAACAGTTCCAGCCTTTAACGATTGCTAAAGATGTACCTGAGCTACATAACTTTTTAAAAGAGTACGCAAAGTTATCTAATGCAGATGTAGCGTAATTTAGAATGATATAAGAAGGGGGAATTTATTCCCTCTTATTGTATGTCCAATAACAATAAGACGAGAAAAATGAGCCGTTCTATTCGTTTATTAAATCTTTTACAACAACTTCGTGAATTCCGTTATCCAGTTACTGCCCAAGTCTTGGCTGAACGTATGGGAATTAGTGTTCGTAGTATTTACCGTGATATTGATAGTCTACGTGCACAAGGTGTGAGAATCGATGCATCGGCAGGTTTAGGGTTTCAGCTTAAAGAAGACATTGTATTACCACCAATGACACTCAATGAAGATGAAGTTGAAGCTATTTTTTTGGCACTGTATTGGTTAAAGAGTGTGCCTGACCAGTCTTTACAATCATCATCTACATCCATCTTAGCTAAATTAAATTCTGTTTTGCCTGAGCATCGCCAATATTTATTACAGCAAACGACCCTAAGAGCGTTTAACACATGGCTGCCTGTAGATGAAAATCGAGTCGAACAAGTGAGGTTAGCTATTCGGCAGCAAGTCAAAATTTCGATGCATTATCATGATGAACAACAGCGAAGTAGTGTTCGAACGTTGTGGCCTTTTGCTTTGGGATATTTTAATGACAAAATTGTGTTGGCCGCATGGTGTGAACTACGACACGACTTTCGACATTTTAGAATGGATCGTATTCAACACTTAAGTTTAACCCAAGAGTTATATCCATCATTTAAACAACAACTGTTCCAGCAATGGTGGGCGCAAGAATCGCAAAAGACTACTGACAAAAACTGACAAAAGACCCTTGTACACTAGCATCACGATAAACAAGGAGCCATAAAAAATGAGCCTTAAACTTTATACTAACAAAGAATCGCGTGGTGTGGTTGTCGACTGGCTTTTAGTCGAGCTTGGTGTTGAATGTGAACGTATTGAAGTCGAATACAAGACTGAGATGAAATCACCAGAATATTTAAAACTTAATCCTTTTGGAAAAGTACCTGTATTGGTAGATGGCGATGTGGTTATTTATGAGTTGGGGGCAATTTGTGCATATCTAGCCGACAAGTTTAGTGACAAAGGTTTAGCACCAGCCTTGAATGATCCAAAGCGTGGTTTGTACTACCGTTGGTTGTTTATGATGGCAGGTCCTTGGGAAGCTGCTGGCGTTGATAAAGCTCTAGGAATAGAAGTAACACCTGAGCAAAAAATGTTTGTTGGTTATGGTGATTACAACGATGCCTACCAAGCTTTAGTTGAAGGATTAAATGAAGCCAATCCATATTTATGTGGTGAACAGTTTACGGCAGCAGATGTAAGTGTTGGCGCAATGCTGTTATGGCAATTGAAAATGAACGCGATTGAATCACACCCTACCATTACACGTTATGTTGAAACGATTAAGCAACGTGAAGGCTTAAAACAAAGTAGCATGGGCGAGTTACTGTAAATTTATACTACTTCGAGCCACCCTTTACGGTGGCTTACTTTTTTTTAAACCAAGCGTTTTAGTTACTGATAAAACCAGCAGCCACGTTAATACAAATTGCTAAAATTGTTGTGTTAAAGCCAAATGCCAGCACGAAATGAAATAAGTTGAGCAAACGCATATGCCTAGTCGTGACCGATACATCTGCTGTTTGTGCTGAAGTACCAATAATATAACTAAAATATAAGAAGTCGGGATAAGTTGGATTTTTTGTGCCTGGGAACTCTAATCCGCCACTTTCTTCATTTCTCGATAAAGCCATATAAAAGTCATGTGCATAATGCAAGGCGAAAACTGTGTGCATAAAAAGCCATGCTGAAACAATCGTAAGTAAAGCTAAAGCAACGTGTCCTAATTTTGCATAATGGTCAGAAGGAAGCTGGGACAACTGTACTAAAATAGCAACTAAACACATAGAAATTGCCAGTAAAACAATCAGCATAATCACCCATTTGCTTTCATCTTGTTTTTTAGCTTGTTGCTGCATTTGAGAGTGATCTGCATTTTTCATTAGTTTGAAAACATGCAATAAATATAAGCCAATCGAACCATTCCAGCTGACTAATAAAATAGTAGACCATTTCCATGAGGTGAACCAAGTCAATAAAGTTCCGGCAATAACTCCCACAAATAAAGCAATAAAGAAGTGAGGTCGATTTCGCACGCTACGACCCAAATGCTTTAATAGTGCTACCATTTACTCGACACTCCATATGCTCTAATAAATATTTTTTACTGTTTGGTTAATTTAACATTAAGTTTTATATATGCTTTATGCTTATTAATAATATTTTATAAATTAAAGATAATATATTTATCGAAAATTAAATTACTTCATTAAAGTATAAAATAAATATTAAATGCATTTATTTTATACTTTAATTTAGATTTTCTAACTAATTTATTATTTAAGAGTAAAAGTAGATTTAACTTTGGTGTTTAATCTTGATTCTTATCAAGATGAAATACTTTATTGAGCTGATCAATAAATCTTTTAACACCAACAGATTGTGTATTTTTACGATAACTCACAAATAAATCTAAAGAAGGTAATTCAACATCTAGTGGACGAACCACTGTGTTAGCAACGCCTAGCGGAGCAATATAGGCTGGTAAAATCGTGCATCCTAGTCCAGATCCAGCAGAATTAATGTTAAGTAAAATACTATCTGCCTTTTGTACAATATTGAGGTCAATATTATAAGTTTTAGTAAACTCTAAAATAGTATTGTGCAGGGTGCTAGATTGTTCAGCAGCAGGAATAATGAAATCAATACCATTTAACGCTTTTACGGGGATACGTTCGTATTTGGCGAGGGGATGATTTCTTGGTAATAGAAAAATTAGAGGTTCTGTTAAAACAAATTGGCTTTGAATTTCATCAGTTTCAGTATTGTCACGAGTAAAGGTGATATCGAGTTCACCTCTTTTTAAGGCTTTGAGTTGCTCCGTATTGTTTAAGCTTGATAGTTCAATCGTAAGGTCTGGGTGTTGTAAGCGAAGATTTGGCAGTACATAGGGGAAAATTTTCATTTCTGCAATGGGGACGAAACCAATGCGTAATAGCTGTTGTTTAGCCTTCGAGACTTGGCGTGCCAAAGCGACTGCCTTATCAGCTTGGGCTAGTGTTAAACGAGCATGTTCTAAAAATACTTCACCTTCTTCTGTTAATTCGACTTTACGTTTTGTGCGATTTAAAAGTCGTACTCCGACATCTTCTTCTAAATCTTTAATTTGTTGGCTAAGGGAGGGTTGCGCGGTATAGAGTTTGAGAGCGGCCTTACTAAAATTTAATTCTTCAGCAACAGTGATGAAATATCGAAGATGGCGTAATTCCATAAGACTAATCCAAAAAATGTCTTACTATGATTTAAGTAAAGTATAAAGCATAAAAGTATATAGCGTGAAGATGCTTTAGATATTTATAAAATAAATGAAAATTTATAAATCATTATTAATTTAATATGAAAAATTTTTTAATTATTAATTTATAAAATATATTAATCCAGCTTCACAATCAAATTTATTTTAAATTCTAGTCATAAATTTTAATTACTCTTGAAAAATAATATGTAATTTTCTCATATTATGAAAAAGACTATTATTTGTAGAGGCTTTGATAGAAGGAAATCTTTGTATAGTTGTGTATCAATAGTATTTTGTTAATAAATGTATCGCTTGTATGTTGCTGTATTTTCCGATTTTATGCATATCAAAAAAGTCAGCAATTTTATAAAAATTGATTAACTGAGATAAAAACAATTCCTCCTTTCGTTATAGGTGGCTTATTATATAGGATTGTTATGTTATACAGTAGCCTTTAATAAGCACTATAATTAATGAATCACAAAATCAACATATCTAGACATTCTTTTGTGGCAGTTTAGATTGATGTGTGTGGGTGGCGATGAAAATAAAAGGGATATTTATATGATAAATAAATGTAAGTTTCATAGCTTAATTTATTTAAATCGCTAAGATAGAAGACAGTATGATTCATCCTCTCGATGCTACAACCATAGAATAAGCCCATGAAAGACAAGCCGACATTAACGTATCAATTGCCGACTCAGTCCTGTTGGACGCATACTTGGATAAAGCCGCCTTTTTGCCATCCTGAATTGGGCCACGAAAAAGATACTCGTTTTTATAATCAGCAGCCTAGGTCACCAGCACGGGGATCGAAAGAGCTATTACGCTGGTTAGTTACCCGTGAATCTTATACATGGAATGTAAATATTCAACATGAATACGAAGCGCGCATTAATACACCAATTGCGTTGCCACAAAATCGCCCTCATGCGGACTTAGATGATTGGCAAGTTTGGTTTGTAGGTCACGCGACTGTACTTATTCAAATTGGACCATATAACTTTATTACTGACCCAGTATGGTGTGATTATGCGAGTCCACTGCATGGTCGTGGTCCACGCCGTGTATGTCCAGCAGGTTTTGCCTTGGAACAGTTGCCAACTATTCATGGAGTTTTACTGAGCCATAATCATTATGATCATATGGACTTGGCAACGCTTGAATGGCTACATAAAAAATTCGCAATGCCGATTTATACAGGGCTAGGTAACGGGTTTTACTTGCCTAAAGAGTTCCATGTCATTGAAATGGACTGGTGGCAGGAAATTCCTTATCACGAGTTAAGACTTGTTTATACACCTGCTCAGCATGGTTCGGGGCGTGGTTTACGTGACCAAAATAAAGCACTTTGGGGCGGCTTTTCGGTTTTAGCAAAAACAGGACATTGTTTTTTTGCTGGTGACACTGGCTATGCAGGGCACTTCAAACAGATACATGCACGTTATGGGGCACCGCGTGTTGCTTTACTTCCAATTGGAGCTTATGAACCTCGTAAACTAATGAGCTATGTTCATATGAATCCTCAAGACGCAGTCCATGCACATTTAGATTTACAAGCCCATCGTTCTGTTGCGATTCACTATCGAACCTTTCAGTTAACAGATGAAAATCGTGAAGATCCAGAGCATGCTTTAGCTCACGCTATTAAAGCTTCCTCAAAACTTGCTAATCCTTTTTATTGCATTCGAGAAGGGCATAAATTAACGGTTTAAAACCTTATTCTTCCATATAAAAAGCCAGTTCAATGTGAACTGGCTTTTTTGATTTTGACTTAAATTAAGCTAAGTCAAAACGGTCAAGATTCATGACTTTTGTCCATGCGGCAACAAAGTCTTGAACAAATTTTTCTTTACCATCGGCTTGAGCATAAACTTCTGACAAGGCACGTAAAATTGAGTTTGAACCAAAAACTAAGTCATTACGTGTCGCAGTAAATTTGACTGTACCTGTCTTACGGTCTTTGCCTTCAAATACTTCACTTGTTGAATCAACAGGTGCCCATACATTCGACATGTCGAGTAAGTTTATAAAGAAATCTGTGTTGAGTACACCCACTTGCTGAGTGAATACACCATGTTGTGAACCATCCCAATTGGTGCCCAATACACGTAAACCACCAATTAATGCAGTTAACTCTGGTGCAGTCAAAGTCAGTTGCTGAGCTTTATCAATCAATAAGATTTCAGCTGGTGTGTTGATACCTTCTTTCTTCCAGTTTCTAAAGCCATCAGCAGCGCCGAGTAGCAATTGGAAAGTTTCGATATCTGTTTGACTTTGTAATGCATCAACACGACCAGGAGCAAATGGAACGCTAATGTTAAAGCCTGCCGCTTGAGCAGCTTGCTCTACACCCACGTTACCTGCAAGCACAATTAAGTCAGCCAATGACAATTGGGTCGATGCTTTGAGCTCTTCAATTTTAGTTAAAGTCTCAACAGCTTTTTTATTGACTTCCCAACCACGTTGAGGCGCTAAAGCAATGCGTGCACCGTTTGCACCACCGCGTTTGTCTCCACCACGGAATGTTGATGCTGATGCCCAACCAAGAGAAACTAACTCACCAGCAGATAATCCTAACGCAGCAATTTTTGCTTTTGCATCAGCAATGCTTGCAGCAGATGGTATAGCGCTAGCAGCAGGTAATGGGTCTTGCCAAATTAAATCTTCAGCAGGTACTTCAGGGCCTAAATAACGTGCTTTTGGCCCCATATCACGGTGAGTTAACTTGAACCATGCACGAGCAAATGCATTTGCGAATGCTTGAGGGTCGTCATGGAAGCGACGAGAGATCTTTTCAAACTCAGGGTCAAAACGTAAAGTCAAATCTGTAGTCAGCATAGTTGGCTTACGTTTAACTGACGGATCGAATGGATCAGGAATAATCGCTTCAGCATCTGCTGCTACCCATTGAATTGCACCAGCAGGTGAGCGTTCTTGTACCCATTCATATTTGAATAGGTTTTCAAAGAAGTAATTGCTCCATTGTGTTGGAGTCTGTGACCAAATCACTTCTAAACCTGAAGTTATCGCATCTTTACCAACACCTGTACCAAAGCTATTTGACCAGCCAAAGCCCATTTGTTCAATTGGAGCACCTTCAGGATCAGCCTGAACATGGTCAGCAGGGGCTGCACCATGCGTTTTACCTAAGGTGTGCCCGCCTGCAATCAAAGCAACAATTTCTTCATCATCCATTGCCATGTTGCCGAAAGTCGCACGAATAAATGGAGCAGCCGACCTTGGGTCACCACTAGCTTCTGGACCTTCAGGGTTCACATAAATTAGACCCATTTCGGTTGCAGCAAGATTACTACCTGCCAAAGCTTCAGAGTTACGGTGAGCTAACCATTCTTTTTCATCGCCCCAGTTTACATCGTTATCTGGTTCCCAAACATCTTCACGACCTGCACCAAAACCAAAGGTACGGAAGCCAGAAGATTCAAGTGCAATGTTCCCAGCAAGAATAAATAAATCTGCCCACGATATTTTTTGACCATATTTCTGCTTAACTGGCCATAATAAACGACGTGCTTTATCTAAGCTCGCATTGTCAGGCCAACTATTTAATGGCGCAAAACGTTGTTGACCACGACCTGCACCACCACGGCCATCACCCATGCGATAGGTACCAGCAGCATGCCATGCTAAACGAATAAATAAGCCTGTGTAATTTCCCCAATCGGCTGGCCACCAGTCTTGGGAGTCGGTTAATACATTTTTGATATCAGCTTTAAGGGCGTAGTAGTCAATTTTTTTAAATTCTTCGCGGTAATTAAAATCTTTACCAAGTGGATTAGAGCGTTCTGAATGTTGGTTAAGCAAGTCAACACGTAATTGATTTGGCCACCAGTGTAAATTAGTCGTGCCACCACCGAGGGCTACTTGTGGTTTTGAGTTATGACCTGAAAAGGGACATTTTGATTCGTTTGACATGATTATATTCTCTCTGGGTAATATTTATTTGAGCTTTAAATGGAACCGAATGCTCATTTTCCTGGACTTCTGGGTTAAAAAACGATGTGTATCAAATAAAGAAATGAGAGAACAAGTGGTGAAGTAAACCGTTTAAATTTTTTTCACTGTTATGTTAGCTCATCATTTTTATTCAATACTACATAAGTTTCCTTTGTTTATTATTCCTTCAATTTACTGCATGAAGACTAAAAAACAAGAGGGAAAATGGTTCGACTTTTGCAAATAATGATGCATAGCATGAGCTCCTTAATCATTGAAACATCGCAATATCTTTAAACTTCGTTCTTTAAATATACTAAAATCTGAATATTTATTTTTCAAATGGATTAAATTGGCTATATTAATAGGTAAAACCGATTTCAACGGTGAAGTAAAATTGTTGAGTACGGTAAATGTGAATCTGAAAATAAAAGAGAAAACCTAAAAAATAGTTCAATAAAAAAGGAGAGTTAAAACTCTCCTTTTTTTCCGTATTTATACGGTGACAAGACGGTTAGATTTAACCATATCGGCTAAACCATGCGTTTTAAAGTAGTACTCAAGCCAGCTTTTTACAATAAGTGGGTTATTCATTTTCATCACATCATCAAGTAACTTTTGGGCATCTGTCATGGGTACATGACAAATTGCTTTACGGACACGCAAGATGTTACTTGAACTCATAGAAAGGGTATTAAAGCCCATTGCCATCAGTAAGATTGCTGATAACGGGTCACCCGCCATCTCACCGCAAATACTTACTGGTTTTTGGTACTTGTGACATTCCTTCACCAGTCGGCTCAAGGCACGCAAAATAGAGGGATGGAAGTGTGAATATACGCTGGCCACATGCGGATTATTACGGTCTACTGCAAGCAAGTATTGAGTTAAGTCATTTGAACCAACCGAGAAGAAATCGACAAGTTCAGCAAACTCATCAATTTGTAGCAGTACGCTTGGTACCTCTACCATAATCCCGATTTTTGGTTTGGTAATCTTAACCTGTTCTTCTTCTTGCACAGCGATCCAATCGCGTTCAAGTAAATAAAGTACTTCTTCGACTTCACTGACTGTCGTTACCATTGGCAAGAGAATATGCAAATTATTTAAGCCAATACTTGCTTTAAGCATTGCACGAATTTGCGCCGAGAAAATCTCTGGATGGTCGAGTGTAAAACGGATACCACGCCATCCTAATGCCGAGTTTTCTTCTTCGATACTGAAGTATGGTAAGTCTTTATCGGCACCAATATCGAGGGTTCGCATCACCACAGGCTTATTGGCAAAGTGACTCAACTGTTGACGATAGATAGCACGTTGTTCTTCTTCACCTGGGAAGCGTTCCCGCAACATAAATGGAATTTCACTTCGGTATAGACCTACACCTTGCGCACCACGTTGTACGCCGCGAACGACATCAATCATGAGACCTGTATTTACATAAAGTTGAACAGATACACCATCTGGAGTAATCGCTTCTTTGGTCTCGTATTGCTTGAGATCTTTTGCGATTTGCTCATCTTCTTTTTGAATTTCTTTATAACGTTGACGTAAACGACGTGGCGGGTTTACAAAAACTCGGCCCTGATAAGCATCCACAATCATTTCTGCATCATCAAGCGTGTTAACAGGTAGTTCAGTGACCCCAACCACTGTTGGAATACCCAATGCGCGTGCCACAATTACCATATGCGAGTTAGCAGCACCTTCTGAGGTTACAATAGCAGCGATATTATCGACCGGTAATTCCACGAGCGCAGCAGTACTAATTTCTTCACCAATTAAAATACTGTCTGGGCTGAGTTCACGGTGGCTAGAATCTTCTTCTTGTAAACACGCTAAAATACGTCGGCCTAAATCTTTAAGGTCGGAAACGCGTTCGCGAAGATAATCATCTTCCATTTGTGCAAATAGGGCAGTGTGTTTTTCAATGACACGACGTACAGCACCCTGTGCCCAATGACCATCACGAATCAGATCTTTAATTTCTGCGGGTAATGCATTTTCATCTAGCATTCTTAAGAAAACGCTAAATAAAGCGCGTTCTTCTGCCATGAGTGAATCATGCATTTTTTCGTCTAAAGAACGGATCTCTGAACGAACTGATGAAATCGCTTGATCTAGAAGACGAAGTTCGTGACTAATATCTTCTGCTTCACGGTCAGGTACTGCACCTAAGTCTGCAGGTGGATACAAAATAATGGCACGACCTAAAGCAACACCACCTGCACCTGACGCACCTTGGAAGGTTTTATAGGCAGGCCCATTACTTGGTTTACGAAATACATCGATGTTGCCAACCGCGTGAGCATGCGCAATCACCCCAGAAAGCTGAGCACAGAGCGTAACTAAAAAGGATTCGGCTGCTTCGCTAAAGTCTTGAGGAAGTCTATTTTGGACAACTAAAACGCCCATAACCTTACGACGGTACATGACAGGTACGCCGAGGAATGAGTTATAAATTTCTTCGCCCGTTTCAGGTAAATACAAGAAGCGCTCATGTTTTGGGGCATTGTCAAGGTTAACAATTTCTTCACGTTGCCCAACCAAACCGACCAAGCCTTCACCTATCTGCAATGAGACATGACCAACAGATTCTGGATTTAAGCCTTTTGAGGCCATCAAGACATATCGTTGGTTGCGTTCATCGAGTAAATAAATAGAGCAAACATCCACTTTCATGGCCTCAGCAACCTGATTGACCATAATGTCTAACGATTCATGCAAACTCACGGACGCATTAATCTCTTGGACAATGCGTCTTAGAGTGTCGAGTTGCATGTTTGACATGGATGTATACTCCAGTATTTTTTAGACTATGAATGTATTTATAACAGCACTTTTAATAAAAATCATTTGCTAGATAAATGATTTTTAGGGTAATTGTTGCAACGGCAACTGTGTACACAACTCCACCATGGCTTTGCGGTAAACATCACGCTTGAAGTTCACCACTTGACCAAGAGGATACCAATAGCTAACCCACTGCCATTCGTCAAATTCGGGCGGGTCAGAGAGGTTTAACTGAATGTTTTTTGCAGGTGCAGTTAACTTCAGTAAAAACCATTTTTGTTTCTGTCCGATACATACAGGGTCAGAGTCTGACCGAATGTACCGATGTGGCAAACGATAACGCAGCCATCCTTTGGTTTGCGCAATAATCTGGACATGTTCGGGCAATAAGCCGATTTCTTCTCTCAGTTCTCGAAAAAGTGCCTGTTCAGGGGTTTCTCCAAACTGGATGCCTCCTTGTGGAAATTGCCAAGCATTGTGACCAATGCGCTTTGCCCATAAAACTTGTCCATCATCGTTTGCCAAAATGATCCCGACATTGGGTCGGAAACCTTCTGAGTCGATCATTTGGCTACCTAAATATTTATCTATATCGTTGACTTTAATCGCGGGGACAAACACTTTTTTATGTCCAGCTCGAAAAGATCAAAGTAAAATGTTTAAATTGCTACGATCTTAACGAATTTCTATCGACTAGCGGAGATAGATTTACATTTTTTTTCTTAAATTTCAGTTTAAACGAGAATTTTCATGAAACTGGCGTTGTTTGATTTAGACCATACCTTGTTAAATACCGATTCAGACCACTCGTGGGGTGAATTTTTAGTCAATGAAGGTTTGGTTGATCCGGTTCATCATCGTCAGATGAATGATAAATTTTATGAAGATTACAAAGCAGGGCAACTTGACCCATATGCTTATAATGAATTCGTTTTTGGTTTCTTAACAAAACATGACAATAGCTACTTAACAGAGCTTCACCAATTGTTCATGCAAAAAGTGATTCGTCCACAAATGCGTCCTAAAGGCTTCGATGCGATTAAGAAACATCAAGACTTAGGTCATACCATTGTGGGTATTACTGCAACGAGTGATTTTATTACCGCGCCAATTTTCCGTGAATTTGGTATTACTGAAATTTTAGCGACCAATGCTGAAGTGGCTGACGGAAAATATACCGGTAAAGTTGCGGGCTTGGCATGTTATCAAAAAGGTAAACTAGCACGTCTTGACGACTGGTTAGCTGGGCGTAGCGTCTCTGAGTCTTGGGCATATTCAGATTCAATCAATGACCGTTTTTTACTTGAATATGCAACGCATGCGATTGCCGTAAATCCGGATGATCGCCTAGAAAAGTTAGCTCAAGAGCACAACTGGGAAATTCAGGACTGGTCGATTTAAGATGATCGAGTTGGAAGAGCTATGCGGTATTTAAGGTCTTCCAACTCTTCATTTGTTATATTTAAATGATTTTTTATATTTCTTGAAAATCCTAATCCAAAAATAAATATTGATAAGTTCAACAAAAATAAATTTTAAAAATGAGGTAATAATGTCAAAAGCACCACAGATTAAATTACCAAAACAACTTTGGAATGATCAAAGTGTTGATTTAACACGCCATCGCTATCAGGGAAAATTACTGAGTAAAAGTGAAGGCTTTAAATTAGGTAAGGCTCAACGTAAAAAAGTACCGCGTGAACAGTTGTCAAAACTTTCTGAACGACCAAAAGATACAACTGCTTTAACGATCTATGATTGGAGTAACCAAGGAAGGTTAGAGAAACTCAAACCGATTCGTGCAAAACGGATGAGTGTTTCACCGTTTACATTTTATCGTGGCATGCCTTCTTTGATGTTATTTGACCAAGCATGGGAGCAAATAAATACAGGTTTATTTCAGCAAATTTGTGGTGATTGTCATTTAAGTAATTTTGGTGGTTTTGCAAGTCCAGAACGTAACCTGTTATTTGGAATTAATGATTTCGATGAAACTTTAGTTGCTCCGTTTGAATGGGACGTAAAGCGTTTAGCAACCAGTTTTGTGATTGCAGCTCGTGATATTAATCTTGCAGATAAGGTGGGTTTAAGGGCAATTAAAATAATGCTGAATAGTTACCGTCAGCACTTATTAGAAAGTGCAAAACTTTCACCACTACAAGTTTGGTATGAAAAAATTGATGCCATTACCTTATTAGAAAATACTGAATGTCGAAAACTCAGAAAGAAAAGCGAAAAGGATATTAATTCAGCGCAGAAAAAAACGGTGTATTCTGTTTTGCCAAAGCTTACACAGCAAGACCAAGAGACAGGTTTACGTCATTTTGTAGATGATGCACCGTTATTATGGCACCCAAGTGCAGATGAACCATTTAGTAAAGATGTTGATGTATTCTTTCAACAATACCGTGATTCTTTGAAATATGATCGCCAAGTCCTTTTTGATCGTTATCAATGTACAGATGTGGCTTTTAAAGTGGTTGGTATTGGAAGTGTTGGTACCAGATCTGCGATTGCATTATTTCAAGATGCAGATCGGGAGCCGTTGATTTTACAAATGAAAGAAGCGAATCCATCAATTCTTAGTCCGTTATTTGTAGAAAAAGTAAATCACGAAGGTGAACGTGTAATACATGGCCAGCAACTGATGCAGGCCGCAAGTGATATATTTCTTGGATTTTCCTCAATATCAACTCAACATTTTCATGTACGTCAGTTACGTGATATGAAAATCTCTTTTAATCTTAATGACATGGATGAGGAGTATTTCTATAAGTATGCTGAAGATTGTGGCTTAGCTTTAGCGCATGCCCATGCAAAATCTGGAAATGCAGATGTACTTATGGGATATCTTGGAGAGGGCGATACGATTATAGACGTATTGCAAACCTATGCAGAGGAATATGCAGAGCGTAATTTAAACGACTATCAGCAATTTATGAATGAAATTGCTGATAGTCGGATTCAGCTCGCTGGAGATGATGCGCTTTAATAAATTACTTAACTTTGCCAGTGGTATACCAAATATTTGGATTAGGGTTTTGTTGATGCCAAAGCTTAAATTGAGCCCGCCATTGCTGAAAGGGCTCTGATAAAGTAGGGCGTGGATCATCACTTAAACTATAAGCCATGCCTTCTACCAGCCATTTAGGTTTAGTCAGCATTGCAATATTTCCCCATTCTTCGGCTTGTCGATGATGAATAAGTTCATGGGTGATGTAGAAATCTTTCCAGCCGCGCGGTGCAACTAATAATCCCAAATTACCAACTGCTTTCGCGGCTGCTTTTCCCATACCAAAGGTATTTGCGCACTCTAGAGTTGAGCAAAAAACCATAGTGGGCTGTTGATGAAAAGCACCTACTTTATCTTGGGTTTCTTGTAATGAACGATTATAAAGTGTCTTTGCAAGAGGTTCTGTCTTTGCATCATCTACACAGACATGATCTTCACAATGTAATAGTGAAAGATGATGTGCGAAAACAACACGTATCGGCTTAAACCAGATCAATGTTGCAAGAATTAAGAGAGCTAAAGCTACGAATCCGTATAAACCAATTTTAATTATCTTTGAATATTGATTATTCACGATCATGAATCTTAAGTGAAAAGTGTAATGATAGTAGAGTAAAGGGTATATATTTACAGTATCATTTCCGATCAATATATGACTTTATTAATTAAAATAGCATGGCTAAAAACAGACGTACTAAAAATGAAAGCAGTAATAATTTCTTTGAAGAGTTTATCGCCCAGCTGATTGCCACTATTTTTGGTGAATTATTTATTTATATCATTGCCTTACTGTTTATGAGTGCAATTGGTGGAATTATTTTTGCTGCTATATTTTTCAGTTGGGGAGTTCTGTTTTTACTACTGCCTTTCGCAGTTTTGATTTATATCCTTTTTAAAAAATATAGTCATTAATACAGTTATTCCTGCATCATTTTAATCAACTCTTGCATAGCTCTAGATTGAGTACGTGCAGGGTGCCATACCATACCTAATTGGCGATTCATCTCGACATCTAAATCAAGCTGCTGCATATCCTGATTCAGTAGAGTTTTTGGTAAAACTGACCAACCTAAACCAATCGACACCAACATACGAATAGACTCTAGTGGATTATTACTCATGGTGATTTTGGGTTTAAGCCCTTGTTTTTCGAACTCAGCCAAAGTGATTTGAGCCGTATAAGTCTGTGCAGCTGGTAATAAGCTTGGGTATTCGATTAAGTCTTGTAAGGTCAAATTCTTTTGCTGTGCCAATGGATGAAATGGGGCAGCTACAAAAACTAAAGGGTCATTCCAGATGGTAATGTAGTTAAGACGCTCATCTCCTGAAGGAGGAAGCGTTAAAAATGCAAGTTCTAAATCACCAGCAAGGACCTGTTCGTGTGCTTGTTCAGAGTCAACAAAATGCACGTCAAGCGTGACTTGAGGAAACTGCTGAACAAAATGCTTAAGTGGTGCAGGTAAATGATGTAAACCAATATGGTGACTCGTACCGACTTTTAAACGGCCTTGTATTTGCGTTTGTTCATGACTCAGTGTGTGGTGAATATCTTTAAGTTCATTTAACCAGTTTTTGACTTTTGGTAATAACGAATGTGCAGCATGAGTAGCTTGAACCCCACGTCCTGCCGACTCAAATAGCTTTACGCCGAAGTATTCTTCGAGACTATGAATACGTTTGGTTACAGCTGGCTGGGTAATAAAGAGTTGATCTGCAGCCACAGAGATAGACCCTGTTTCCATAACTTTTACAAAAGCTTCAAAGGCTGCAAGATTCATAATACAACTCTACTTGGAATAGAAAAATCGAGAGAGGCTAAAGTCGCCAAGCCAAAATCGTATCATGCTTGCAGCTAAACGTTCTATAAACTTGTGATTTCGCGTATTAATCTTAACCTAAGCAGTTGTCTCTTTTTCGTCTAAAGCTGATATACGGCGGTCTTTTGCTGCCCATACTTTTTCATGAAAGAAAAATGCAAATGCTTGTACGGTTGGTTCTAACATACTTAAGGTTAAAGCCATCCAAATGTTACCTGTTACAAAGTACGCGACTAGCATTGCTACCGTAATATGCATAATGTAGTAACTTAAGGTTTTCTTTAATGTACGTTGGTTTTTTAAAACGAATTTTTGAATATTAGCCATCATCATTCTCTCTACCTATATTTGATATTTTTAGTATAGAGATGAGAGTATAAGATTAAAAATGGATTATGCAAATGATAATCATTAGCAAAATCGATTTAAATATTTTTGAGCAATATAAATAAACACGGGAATGATTCCTAAAAGTTTTCTAATTTATAAAAATGATAAATTAGATTTATGTAAAACTCTGGCTATAATCGAAGAAAGATTAGAATTACCCAGTCCAATGGAGCAAGACGACATGGCAGGCAAAACTTTATATGACAAATTGTGGGATGACCACGTAGTTACAGAGCGTGATGATGGTTCGTGCTTACTTTATATCGACCGTCATTTATTGCATGAAGTAACAAGTCCACAAGCATTTGAAGGTTTGCAACTTGCGGGTCGTCAACCGTGGCGTTTAAGCGCAAACGTGGCTACACCAGACCACAACGTTCCAACATCTAAAAAAGAACGTGATCAGGGCATTGCAGGTATTGAAGATGATACATCTCGTATTCAGGTTCAAACCTTAGATGATAACTGTAAGGCTTTTAATATTGTTGAATTTGGCATTAATGATATTCGTCAAGGTATTGTGCATGTTGTTGGTCCTGAACAGGGCTTAACTTTACCGGGCATGACGGTGGTATGTGGTGACTCGCATACAGCGACTCACGGTGCCTTTGGTTGTTTGGCACATGGTATTGGGACATCTGAAGTTGAACACGTTTTAGCGACACAATGTTTGATTCAGAAAAAATCAAAAAATATGTTGGTTCGTGTTGATGGCGTTTTAGGTAAGGGTGTAACACCAAAAGATGTCGTGTTGGCGATTATCGGTAAAATCGGTACTGCAGGCGGCACGGGTTACGCAATTGAGTTCGGTGGTCAAGTTTTCCGTGATATGTCGATTGAAGGACGTATGACGGTATGTAACATGGCGATTGAAGCTGGTGCACGTGTTGGTATGGTTGCAGTTGATGATAAGACTATTGAATACGTAAAAGACCGTAGCTACGCACCAAAAGGTGAGCAGTGGGAACAAGCGGTTGCTTACTGGAACACTTTGCATTCAGACAATGATGCTGTTTTTGATGCAGTTGTTGAATTAAATGGTGCAGAGATTGAACCACAAGTGTCTTGGGGTACTTCACCTGAGATGGTGATTCCAGTGTCGAAAGCTGTACCAACCTTAGAACAAGCCAAAGATGACGTACAACGTAGTGACTGGACGCGTGCGTATCAATATATGGGTTTAAGTGCAGGTCAAGCATTGGGTGATATTCAACTTGATCGTGTGTTTATTGGTTCTTGCACTAACTCACGTATTGAAGATATTCGTGCTGCTGCTGAAGTGGTTAAAGGCCGTAAAGTGGCTTCTAGCATTAAGCAAGCGATGATTGTTCCGGGTTCTGGTTTAGTTAAACAACAGGCAGAAAAAGAAGGTTTGGATAAAATTTTCTTGGAAGCTGGCTTTGAATGGCGTGAACCGGGTTGTTCAATGTGTTTAGCAATGAACGCAGACAAGTTACAACCGGGTGAACACTGTGCGTCGACATCAAATCGTAACTTTGAAGGTCGTCAAGGTAATGGTGGTCGTACTCATTTGGTGAGTCCGGCAATGGCAGCGGCTGCTGCGATCGCGGGTCATTTTGTTGACGTTCGTTCATTTTAATTCGGTCTGGAGCAAACCATGAAAGCTTATACAGTTGAACAAGGTATCGTTGTACCATTAGATCGTGCCAATGTCGATACAGATTTGATTATTCCAAAACAGTTTTTAAAATCGATTAAACGTACTGGTTTTGGCGACAACTTATTCGATGAACTTCGCTATTTAGATGAAGGCTACCCGGGTCAAGATAACTCAGTACGCCCAAAGAACCCTGACTTTGTTTTGAATCAGTCACGTTATCAAGGGGCAACTGTTTTAATTGCTCGTACTAACTTTGGTTGTGGTTCAAGTCGTGAGCATGCACCTTGGGCATTAAACGAATATGGTTTCCGTACTGTTATTGCACCAAGTTTTGCGGATATTTTCTTTAATAACTGTTTTAAAAACGGCATGTTGCCAGTCATTTTGCCTGAGAACATTGTTGATCAGTTATTTAAAGAATGTGCTGCGAATGAAGGTTATCAATTAACTATTGATTTAGCTGTGCAAGAAGTTCGCACACCAAATGGCGAAGCATTTAAATTCGAGGTAGATCCATTTCGTAAGCATTGCTTGTTAAATGGCTTGGATGATATTGGCTTAACTCTTCAAAATGCAGATGCAATTCGCACTTATGAAGAAAAAACTAAACAGGTTCGTCCTTGGGTATTCCAAGAGATAAATTAACCTTTTGGTACATTTTAAACATAGTCATGGCGTCGTGTTCAAACTCTTGCTAACATGCTAAAGCATAAAAACACCTTAAAATTATGCACTAGATGAGGATTGGGCTTGAACAATGAAGAGGAACGTTACTCATAGCTTTTTGTTGGGCCTGTGCGCAATAACACTTAGTGCTTGTCAGAGCACTTACAATGTGGTCGATACTGTTCGTATTAAGCAGGCCAAACACGAAAATTTGGGGCAGAATGCAGCAATATATTGTTCGGGTGCAAAAAGTTGCGAATTCGAACGACTAAATGATATTACTGTCGTTGATGCACAGACACGCAGAATTAGTAATCAAGCAATTCATCAAGGAATTGTGAGATTAAATGGTTCGCTGTTGAGTCAAAGCAATAGTTTGTATCTGTCTGTACCTGCTAAGCAATATGAAGTGGTCATTCGTTTTTATCCGATTTCTCCAGATCGGGCAGAAACGATCCATGTTATTCACCAATTTAAAGCTAATCATCGCTATATGTTTAAAATGTACCGAGACAAATCTAACCGTTCGGGCAGTTTGCTCAATGTTTCTGTACCAGATCCATTATGTGTTGACTTAGAGCAGGATGGGCGTGTCATTCGCCGTTTTTGTCGACCATTTGATGTAACCACAGGACTCGGTGAATTTCTCGAACAGAAAAAACTAACACCACGACAGTCATAACGCTGTCTTGTCTTTGAAAATGGAAAACTTCATGTCTAAACAGATTTTAATTTTGGCTGGCGATGGTATTGGTCCTGAAATTGTTGGGGCAGCAGAAAAAGTATTAAATAAAGTAAATGAAAAATTTAATTTGTCGTTGACTTGGGAACATGGCCTATTGGGTGGTGCAGCGATTGATGCTCATGGTGAACCGTACCCAGCTGTAACAAGCGAGCAAGCAAAGAAAGCTGATGCCATTTTATTAGGTGCCGTTGGCGGACCAAAATGGGACACCATTGAACGTTCTATTCGCCCTGAACGTGGTCTTTTAAAAATTCGTAGTGAACTTAACTTGTTTGCTAACTTGCGCCCAGCGATTTTATACCCACAATTAGCCGATGCTTCTAGCTTAAAGCCTGAGATTGTTGCTGGCTTAGATATTTTAATTGTTCGTGAACTTACTGGTGGTATCTACTTTGGTCAGCCACGTGGTATTCGTGAACTCGAAAATGGTGAAAAACAAGGCTATAACACTGACGTTTATTCTGAAAGTGAAATTAAACGCATTGCAAAAGTGGCTTTTGAACTTGCAGGATTACGTGGTGGTAAAGTTTGTTCAGTAGATAAAGCAAACGTTTTAGAAGTGACAGAGCTTTGGAAGCAAACGGTTACTGACTTACAGCAAGCGAACTATCCAAATATTCAACTTTCACATATGTATGTAGACAACGCAGCAATGCAGCTTGTCCGTGCGCCAAAACAGTTTGATGTGATTGTTACTGGTAACTTGTTTGGCGATATCTTGTCTGATGAAGCAGCAATGCTTACAGGTTCAATCGGTATGTTGCCATCAGCATCTTTAGATGAAAGTGGCAAAGGCATGTACGAACCTTGTCATGGTTCGGCACCTGATATCGCGGGTCAAAATGTAGCAAACCCATTAGCAACGATTCTTTCAGTTGCAATGATGCTTCGTTATACCTTCCGTGAAGAAGCTGCTGCTAAAGCAATTGAGGATGCAGTAGGACAAGTACTTGATCAAGGTTTCCGTACAGCTGATATTATGTCTGAAGGCATGACGAAAGTAGGTACAGCCGAGATGGGTGCAGCGGTCGTTGCTGCTCTTGCTTAATTGCTACTTTGCTAAAAAACGCGGCTCTAAGCCGCGTTTTTTTATTGTTGAAAGGTTTTAACAGGCTTTGCCCTGATATTGGATTGATTCAGCGATATCATTTTTAAGCTGAAAAATAACTTTGCAACTAAAATTAATATCGTAAGAATTGCTCCCTAAAGCCCCCGATTGAATAGGAACGGGATTGCCACCCATTTCCAGATTATTCACCATAGGAATAGGGATACTTAATGGCCGTAAAATTGTGTAGATGAGTTGATTTGGTGTTTTCTGTGGAACATGAGCAATTTGAAAACCGAGACCGCGTAAGTTTAGTTCTTGTTGAATGGTGGTAGATGACTTACCCAGAAAGCCTTTTAAATATTCCTGTAAGCCGACAGATTGGTGTGGATCAGTTGCACAACCGTTCAAATAAATAAGCATCACTGAGAGCAAACTTATTCGACATAGGGTCTGTATATTCATTTTTCTCTCTATCAAATTATATTTATTATTAGATAACGGTAGGTTGGATTGCTGAGCTTGTAAAGAAAAAAAGGAAGTTTATGATAAATGGAGGATGAGTTTATCTAGCAATCCATGCTCATATCCAAAAGCCTTTATAATTATTTCGTAAAAAACTTAAGGAAAACATGATGAAAAAAATACTTTTAGCACTTTTATGCAGCTTCGGAATAACAGCGGTATATGCCGATAATTGTGACACTACTCGTAATACCTATGATGATATTTACTGTACAAATAAAATCTATGCGAGTGCTGATGCTGATCTAAATAAAAACTATCAGGCATTAAGAGCAAAATTGAATACAGCGCAACGAAGTACGCTTAAGAAGTCTCAGCTTGCTTGGATACGTCAACGTGATGCTGAATGTACAGATTCAAATAGAAATAGTGTAGACGTGCAGTGTCGTTTACAGACAACGCAGGAAAGAAACCATTGGCTACAAGAAAGATTACGTGAATGCCAAACAGTTGGTTGTAAAACCAGTCGATTAAGTGAATAAATAACGCAATAAAAAAGCCACTTCATGATGTGGCTTTTTTGCATTCACTAATTAGCGAGCACGGTACGTAATACGACCTTTAGTTAAGTCATATGGAGTCATTTCGACTTTCACACTGTCGCCAGTAAGAATACGGATATAGTGTTTACGCATTTTACCAGAAATGTGTGCAATAACTTCGTGACCGTTTTCAAGACGTACACGGAACATCGTATTAGGAAGCGTTTCGGTGACAACGCCTTCGAACTCAATGAGTTCCTCTTTATTGGCCATAGCCTACCTGATGATCAAATTGGAAAGGCGCAAATTATAGTCAATTTATTTAAAAAAAACAAGATAGACATCTTCTTGTTAAAGCATCTGGTTAAACTATGACTAGTAAAAAAAGATGTAATTTTTTTCACAAAACAACTCTAATTCTGTTGTCAGTTTGGTCAATCAACGCTAATCTAAAATCATAGTTATTAGGGACTGTTCATGAAAAAAGAGTCAACAGCTCCTAAGTATCAATGAAGTATCTACATGGAAGGGCACTGCGTGGGTCAGCTAACAGATGCATCAGTTGTATTACGTTTTGGCTATCAAGCAATTCGTCGTGCAGGATTGCCAACGGAAGAAATATTAACTAAAGCGGGAGTCGCTTTAAATCAGGTCGATACCAATGCACGTACTCCTTTAAGTGCACAGTATGCCTTTTGGACTGCAGCTCAGGAAGTCAGTAAAGACCCAGACATCGGTTTGCATTTAGGTGAACATTTGCCTTTATACCGTGGTCAGGTCATTGAACACTTATTTATTAGTAGTGAAACCTTTGGTGAAGGGCTTAAGCGAGCTTTGGCTTACCAACGTCTCATTAGTGATGCATTTGATGCAAAACTGGTCGTCGAAGATGGACGTTGTTATTTGACCAATGGTGAACAAATTGGTGCTGATAATCTTGTTAATCGTCATTTTTCAGAATGTGCGATTTCAGGTGTGCTTCGATTCTTCAAATTTATTACCGAAGGGCAATTTCATCCAATCTTCATCGATTTTAATTTCAGTGAAGGTGCTTCTGAAGATGAATATTTCCGTGTTTATGGCTGCCCAGTAAGTTTAGGTCAGAAAGAAACAAGACTATATTTTGATCCTGCCATTTTAGATTTCCAGCTTTGGCAGGCAGAACCTGAACTATTGCAATTGCATGAGCAGCTCGCAATTGAAAAGTTACAAGAACTGGCTCGTTATGATTTAGTGGGCGAAGTTCGCCGTGCGATTGGTTCGACACTGGAAAGTGGAGAAACCACGCTAGAAACTGTAGCAGCACAATTAAATATTACACCGCGCCGTTTACGCACACAGTTAAGCGAAGCGAATACCAGTTTCCAGCAAATACTTTCTGACTATCGCTGTCGTTTGGCTAAAAAACTTTTGGCAAATACCAGTGAGAGCGTAGAGCGTATTGTGTATTTAACGGGTTTCTCTGAACCAAGTACATTCTATCGTGCGTTTAAACGCTGGACCAATGAAACGCCCGTTGAGTACCGTAAGCGTAAACAGCATCGTTAAATACTAAAATTGGTTAAGCCTACTCAGGTAGGTTTAACCAATATGGGCCAAGTGGTGGCTGTGGCAAGTCAAATTGCTCAGGATAATAACATTGAATAAAGTAGAGGCCGTCAGGCGGAGCAGTGACTCCTGCTGCTTTACGATCTTGTGCCGCAAACATCGCATCGATATGGTCTATTTCATACATACCTTGACCAATTTCGAGTAAGCATCCGACAATATTGCGTACCATATGGTGTAAAAAACCATCTGCTTGAATATCTAAGACCAAGTAGCGACCATGTTCAAATAGACGGCAATGCGTTACATGTCGTACAGGTTTATTGGACTGGCATGCTGCTGCGCGAAAGGTTTCAAAGTTATGCGTCCCTTCAAATTTACTGGCAGCTTTAATCATCTTTTGCACATCTAGCTGTTGGTAAATGTGCGTGACCTGTTTATGTAAAAGGGCTGGGCGACAAGGAGCGTTATAAATAACATAGCGGTAACGTCGAGCCGTCGCCTTAAAGCGTGCATGAAAATTTTCATCCATCACTTTAATCCATTGAATGGAAATATCTTTAGGTAACTGGCTATTTGCTCCTCTTAACCATCCCGTTTCTGGTCGAATGGCATTCGTATCGAAATGTGCCACCATATTGGTTGCATGTACACCTGCATCTGTTCTACCCGCACCATGAAGTGCAATAGGTTCATCTGCAATTTTGCTGAGTACACGTTCAATCGTTTCCTGAACGCTGGCAACGCCTGGCTGTTGTGTTTGCCAACCTCGATATTGAACTCCGCTAAACTCAATACCGACCGCATAACGTTGCATAGCTTTACCTCTATTTAATGCAAATTTTCATTCCAATGGCTGAACCATTGTTCTGGGGTTGGGTATTTTAAATAGATTTGAAGTGCTTTTGCATAAAGATCTGCATGACTATGTGCATCATTAATGACAATTTTTGCAGTTTTAGCCCAAGCGCTAATGGCATAACGTTGGTCAATGCCGCCAAAGGTCACTTGTGTCGCCAAGATTGGAACACAACCATGAGCATACAGTTCATCTAATGTTGCCAATAGTTCAGGGTTTACTGCAATATTGCCTGTACCAAAGCCTTGTAACACCAAAAAGTGTGGTGGGGCAGGAAGTAAGTGACGTAACTGTTGTACCAAGTGCTGTGTTGCAATCGGTTGCATCATCCAGTTTAAAATCTGGAATGAAGCAGCTTTTTCAATTTGAGCATCTTGAACGATCAATTCATTTTGCTGAGGTGTAAAGTCAACTTCACTACTTAAACCTGAAAATGCATCGAGTTCAGTCGTATGAGTTTTTAATGCAGTTTGTGCATGGAATACTTGATGATGAAATGCAAGATAAGCACCTACAGGTAAGCTAATCACTTGTTCTAATGCAAGATATAAGTTCTCAATTGCATCAGTAAATTCACGAGTATTATCACCTTGAATATTAAGTAACGGGTATTGGCTACCAGTAATTACAATATGACAGCTTTGGCCTAAAAAGCGGGCTAGGGTTGCAGCCGCATAACTGAGTGTATCTGTACCATGAATAACAACGAAATGTTGATAGCCTTCAAGTTGTAGTTGTTGTATGCGTTGAATGAGGCGTAACCAATCAGGTGCCGTACATGCACTGCTATCGACAATATTGGGTGCAGCAAAGCAGTCGACTGTTAAGTGTGGGGGAATCACTTTTTCAAGTTGAGGTAAGAATTGGTCGTAAGGCATAGGCGCTAAAGGTTCACCAATGCAACCAAAAGTACCACCCATATAAAATAAGGCTATTTTTTTCATATTTTTGCAGGCATAAAAAAGCAGTCATCTCTGACTGCTTATGGTAAATCGAACAGTTCTAAGAAGCTATGCGATTAAGTAGGTTTTTCGCATGTTGTTGTTGTTCTGTGTTGAATTTTTGCTCATCAGCCTGTAGTAAATTGCGTGCTGCTTGGTTCGCTCCAAACTTAATGTATTGCTCAGCCAACTTTAAGTCGAGTTCATTTTCATTTACTTGTTTTAATTCTGGAAAAGCCTCTAGAAGTGGATCTTCTATTTGAGCTTGCGTAACTACTTCATTGACTACATCTATAGAATTTTGAGTTTCAAGCTCTGGTGCTGTAACTAAGGCAGGCTCATCTAACGAAAACTCAAGAGGTGCGATCGAAGTCGCTTCTAATGGCGCTTGTTCTACGAGTGTAAGTTCATCTAATGATGTAGCTTGTTCAACAGATTTCGTCTCTGAACTTGAAGGATTTAAGTCAAGGTTGAAATCTAATGCATTGACGCTACTCTCTTGATCTGCTTTTACCTCTATTGCTTGAGTTTTTTCCTCAGTTTCATGCTGAGGGGCCAAATCAAAAGAAAACTCTAAATCAGCTAGCTCATTTGTTTCTTGAGATGAAGATACTTCGGATACTTGCTGAGATGTTGATACTTCTGGTTCATCTACAGGTTGGCTGGTATTTTCTGTAGTTGCAGTTTTTTCAAATGAAAAGTTAAACTCTAAAGGTTCAACTTCAACAGCAGGTTCTTGTTTTACAGGAGCATAGTCTTTCTGCAAGTCATCAAAAGAAGTCTCAGAAGAGCTTGTTGTTAATTGGTCAAACTGAGCAGTTGTGTCCGATATAGCTTGTGGTTCTTCATGTGCTTTAGCTTGAGGAAAATCAATAGCATCAGGTTGTCTTGATGACTCATATTCTTTTTGTCTTGCTTCTGCTTTAATCGCTATTTCATTTAATGCCAAGCTGCGAATGTGGCTAATAAGTTGTTGAATCGCAAATTCATCTTTTTGAGCAATATGAACTTCAAGAAGTAATAAATACAATTCATGCTGGGTGTTGTCTTTTTTTAGTGCCTGATTGACTTGAGCTTCAGCTGCTGAAAACTGTTTTTCTTGAATGAGCTGTAGAATATTTTGACGAACAGCCTCAGGTACAGGACTACTTTGTGGAAGAGCAGGAGCGACTTCTTCAACTACATTGGCTTTACTTTTTTCGCGCGAGCTTTTACTCGATTTACCACTCGCTTTTTTGCCCGATTTTTTACTTATACTTTTTGGGGAGGTGGTCTCTTGTTTTTGGCCATTCTCACGCTTTTTTAAAACAACGGCGACCACGAGTAATATGATAAACGGAATCACATATAACATTACTTTCCCCTTAAAAAATAAAATTTTGCAATATAAAGCGAGCTAACTCTGATTTTAACTTAATGTTTTTGCTTGTGAGTTTGTTGCTGTGCTTTTAACTGCTGTTGTAACTCTGCCAAACGCGCATTCAGAAGTTGAATACGTTGGTCTTTTAAACTTAAAGTTTGATTTAGTTTGGTTACATTCCTTTGTAATGTAACGGTTTTTTTGCGAGTTGTCATAACTTTTACTGCTAACTCAGTATTGTTTTGACCTTGTTGTGTGCTCTTTTTTGCACTTCCATGAGTAGAATTTGGGCTGTTCTCTGCCACAATGCTCATTTCTGCTTGTTGTAAGCGATATTTAGCTCTACCAGAAGATGCTTTTGCTAAGTTAGTTTCACTCGATTTAGATTTTGTATGTGAAGTCTTAGCTGTATTTGCTGTTGTTAAGTTTAGTGAAATTCCCTGACGTAAACGGTTTACATCACCTTGAATAAAAGCATGTCGGTTTTGAGCTTGGATATCTCGCATGACTTTAGCCACAGGTTGTTTGGTCTGTGCTGCAATACGATTGGCAATAGTCCATAAAGATTCATTACGCTGCACGACATATTTGCCTGCAGGGGCTGGACCTTTATAAGTACTGATTTTCTGCTTTTTCGGTGTATTTTTACTTAATGCATTTTTTTGTTGAGCAGGCTTAGGTTGAGCCGCTTTTTTGACTGTAGTTGTTTGATTGTCACTGCTCGGTTTAAGAGAAGCGGCAGGCTGTTTTTCTACAGCAGATGGTTCATTACTCATTGCTGCGATAGTTTGCTGTGGTGCTTGAGTCGCAGGTTTTTCGGTAAAAGGCGTTGCTGGAGCCGAGTTATTCAAAGCAGGAGCAGTTCCAGTGCTAATGTTTAGATTACGCTCATTAGCTGTAGTTTCGGCTACAGGTGTTGCTGTTTCAGCAGGTGTATAATGAGTACTTTCAGGTAGGTTTAACGCAATGTCTTTTTCATTTACGATAAATTGTGGTGAAAGTGGAGTTTCGTTAGCAGCGACCTTTTTGATAGGCGATGGCTTTAAAACGGTTTTAATATGTTGAAGGCGAGTTGCATTACCCTCACTGACTTTTACGACAATATTCAGTTCGGGATCAATAATAGGACGAGATGAGGTAATTACAATAACGCCAGAACCTTGGCCATTTTGACGTGTATAAAAATTTAGACTACCAGGAGGTTGGTGAGTGACTCCCAAACCATTGAGATCTTCTTGAGTGGCTAAACTGACTTGCAAGGGAGTGTTAGGATCCGCTTGCTGAAAATTCATTTCTGCATAAAGTAATTCCCCAGGTGCAGATTGAATTTGAATAGGATCTAATGTAATCGCATAAACACAAGGCGAAGACATAATGGTGAAAATGGCAATTTTTAATTTGTTATATGCAGTCATCTCAATCCATGACCTGATCAGTCGTAAAGTCGTTCAAAATTATACAATAATGAAATGTAAATAAATTGTTAATTTTTCACAAACCAGTTACGAAAAAAGCCGATCAAATGTGATCGGCTTTTTATTTTGACTGAATAATTCAGGTCAAATTATGAGCTTTTGTATTCAACTAAAATACGTAACATGCGACGTAAAGGTTCAGCAGCACCCCAAAGTAGCTGATCGCCTACTGTGAATGCACCGAGATACTCTTTACCCATATTGAGTTTACGTAAACGGCCTACAGGTACAGTTAAGGTACCAGTCACAGCTACAGGTGTAAGATCGGTCATCGATGCTTCACGTGTATTTGGTACAACTTTAGCCCACTGGTTTGAGTTACGAATCATATCTTCGATCTCATCAAGCGGAACATCTTTTTTCAGTTTGATCGTTAATGCTTGAGAGTGGCAACGCATTGCACCGATACGAACACAGTGACCATCAATAGGAACGATTTGAGAGTTACCTAAAATCTTGTTGGTTTCAACTTGACCTTTCCATTCTTCTTTAGATTGACCGCTTTCAAGCTGTTTATCAATGTAAGGAATTAATGAGCCCGCAAGTGGCACACCAAAGTTCGCAGAAGGGAAGCCTTCACCACGTTGTAACTCAGCAACTTGGCGGTCAATATCAAGAATTGCAGATTTAGGATCATCTAACAAAGTCTTGGTATTGTTGTATAAGTAACCCATACCTGTTAACAACTCACGCATGTTTTGTGCGCCAGCACCTGATGCTGCTTGATAAGTCATAGCAGTCATCCACTCAACCAAATTGTTTTGGAAAAGTGCACCTACACCCATCAACATAAGTGATACGGTACAGTTACCACCAACGAAAGTTTTAGTACCTTTCGCTAAACCGTCTTTAATCACGTTAAGGTTAACCGGATCAAGAACGATGATTGCATCATCAGACATACGTAAAGTAGATGCTGCATCAATCCAGTAGCCATCCCAACCAGTTGCTTTTAACTGCGGGAAAACTTCAGATGTGTAGTCGCCACCTTGGCAGGTAATAATGACATCCATTTGCTTCAGACTGGTAATGTCTGTAGCTTCCATAAGTGCTGGAGCAGTCTTACCACCAAATGAAGGAGCTTCACCACCTGCATTACTGGTAGAGAAATAGAATGGCTCAATATGAGCAAAATCATTCTCTTCAACCATACGTTGCATAAGGACGGAACCGACCATCCCGCGCCAACCGACCAGACCTACTTTCATGTCATTTTGCCTCGGTGCGTTAAAATTGTTAGGGGGAGTTGAGTGTATCAAAAGTGCTCACAACTGCAAGCGTTACAGAATCAAAACAGCAATTTTATTGAGTAGAATATCTTGTTTATGTTACATACAAAATTGATAAAGATGACAAAAACATTAAAAAACAAATCATCTTAAAAGAGAAATTTCAATGATTTATATCGAAGTTGTGTCTGTAGTAGTGATTTGGTTGACTTTCTGGTCACTGATCCCTCGTGATGAGTGGTGGTTTCGAGGCGCTGATTTTCCACGGTTACAAATTTTGTTTGTTGGGCTAATTGCTTTAATGGGCATGTTGTTTTGGCCAACTGAATGGAATCTATGGCGTGAGATTTTACTTGCGGTACTTATCGCAGCAATTGCTTATCAACTTAAAATGGTTTTACCTTATACATTGTTTTGGAAAAAGCAGGTTAAAAAAGTTAAACCAAAGCAATTAGATCCTCAAAAGCAAATTTCACTGATTGTTTCTAATGTACTCACATCTAATGATAAATATCATTTATTACTTGAGCATGTGCGGACATTAAAACCTGATTTATTATTGACGTTAGAAAGTGACAAGACTTGGGAAAATGCTCTAAAAGAAATAGAAGAAGATTATTCATACCGTGTGCCAGTCCCTCTAGATAACTTATATGGCATGCATTTATATAGTCGACTCCCTCTTAAAAATACAGAGGTTAAATTCATTCTAAGTAATGAAATTCCTTCTATTCATACCACTGTAATCTTGCCTTCTGGTATGCCTGTTCAGCTCTACTGTTTGCACCCTAAACCACCTAGTCCAACTGAAGCAAAAGATTCAACACTACGAGATGCAGAACTTTTAATTGTTGGAGATCAGATTAAAGATCTAGATGAAAGTTGTATCGTGATGGGAGATCTAAACGATGTCGCATGGTCCCGCACAACGCGTTTATTTCAACGTATTAGTGGGTTGCTCGATCCGCGTGTTGGACGACATTTTATAAATACTTTTCATGCAGACTATCCTTTATTGCGCTGGTCACTTGATCATATCTTTCATAGCACAGATTTTGGTTTGATAAAGATGCAACGTTTATCTCATATTGGATCGGACCATTTTCCTGTTTATGTGGTTTTACAAACAGGTCGAATATTTGAACAGATTCAAGAAGAAGTTGAAGAAACTGAAGAAGATGCAAAAGAAGCCCAAGCTGCAATACAAGAGGGTATTGCTAAGGCTGAAAAAGAAGAAAAAGTCGTGACTGATGAAATTACAGAACCTTATAAAGGGAAAAGTATATAAAAGCGAGTTGTAAGCAATATCGTACAAAGATTTGAGTCTAGGTCCAATAGGCAGGGAGAGCTAAAACCCGTATTCTACATTCATCGGCACACGGAAGCGGGAATGGATTATCCCAAGTAAGGATGCACTAAGCTGATATGGAACGACATCACGGATAAGATGTTAGAACGGAAGCGATAAAAAGAATTATATACCCTGAAAGCACAACCTCATTTACCCGAGTTTTGCAGGACGCAGAACTCGGGTTGATATTTTATATAAATACCATTTAATTAATTATAAATTAAAGAAATATTTTAAGGTTCTCTTAATTTAAAAATCTATTTAATTATAGGTAGTAGTCCATAAATTTTTTTATATATCCGAGCCCTTTTTCAATGAAAATAGATACAAAAATTTTTTTAAATAAGTTTTTGTTTTTATAGATTATTGAAGAATAAATATAGGCTTTGATCTATTTAGGTATAAATTGGACTTGTTTAATTGGCAAATCTCAATAGAATGTGCCGATCGTTGACATGTTGGATCGTCAACAGGCATTGTTGTTTACTTCGCCGGATCGGCGGGTTGTGATTTGCTTGTGCATTTAAATTTCTGTTTGGAAATTAGTGTACATATTGAGGTTTCACTATAAAAATAGTGTTCTTCTCCCTCTCATATTTGATACTTTGCGGTGCATAAGGATTGTCTTATGAAGAATTTTAAATTTAGCCTTGCGTGGCAAATTTTAATTGCTTTAATCCTAGGGATAGTTGTCGGGGCTGTTTTACATAATCAGCCTGAAATCAAAGATAGCATTGTAAATAACGTTCTTACTCCATTAGGTAAGATCTTTATTAGCCTGATTAAAATGATTGTTATTCCAATCGTTTTCTCTACATTGATTTTAGGTATTGCTGGTGTAGGCAGTACAAAAAGTCTAGGGCGTCTTGGTTTTAAAACCATTCTCTATTTCGAAATTATTACTACTATTGCTATTTTGGTTGGCTTAGTTGCAGCGAATATCTTCCACCCTGGTTCAGGCATTGATATGTCTCAGCTAGTTCAAACAGATATTTCTCAATATAAGCATACAACTGAAGAAGTTCAGTCACAGTCTCATGGCATCATGCAGACAATATTATCGCTTATCCCAACGAACATTATTAGTTCAATGGCGCATGGCGAAATGTTACCAGTGATTTTCTTTGCTGTACTTTTTGGTATTGGTCTATCTTCATTACCAGCTACAACTAAAGACCCATTATTAAATGTATTTCATGCTGTATCGGAAACAATGTTCCGTGTAACGCACATCATCATGAAATATGCGCCAGTGGGTGTATTTGGTTTGATCGCTGTAACTGTTGCAAACTTCGGTTTCGCTTCACTTATTCCATTAGGTAAATTGGTTGTATTGGTTTACGGTGCAATCTTGTTCTTTGCTTTAGTGGTACTTGGTTTAACTGCAAAAATGTTCAGTATCAATATCTTTACTTTGCTTAAGATCTTGAAAGATGAATTAATTTTGGCATATTCGACTGCAAGTTCAGAAACAGTTTTACCGCGTATCATGCAAAAAATGGAAGCTTATGGCGCGCCAAAAGCGATTTCTAGTTTTGTAATCCCAACAGGTTATTCATTTAACCTTGACGGTTCTACGCTTTACCAAAGTATTGCAGCAATCTTTATTGCACAGCTTTACGGTATCGAAATGTCAATCAGCCAACAAGTTATTTTGGTTGTAACACTAATGATTACTTCTAAAGGTATCGCAGGTGTTCCTGGCGTATCGTTTGTTGTGTTATTAGCGACATTAGGCAGTGTTGGTATTCCTGTAGAAGGCTTAGCATTTATTGCTGGTGTTGACCGTATTATGGATATGGCTCGTACTGCGTTGAACGTTGTAGGTAACGCGCTTGCAGTACTTGTAATCAGTAAATGGGAAAAACAATACGACTATGAAAAAGCTGCTGCTTATGAAGCAACATTTAAATAAGACTGCTTTCTTTTAGTTAATAAAAAACCCGCGATCATCGCGGGTTTTTTATTACGTTATTTTAATACACTTTGATATAGCTCAAGGGTCTGATCGCACATATCTTTTAAACTGAACATTGTTACAGGAGCAACTGTTTGAGGTTGTTCAATATGATATTTTACTGTTTCGACTAAAGCTTTTTCATTTTCAGCTTCAACAAGACCTTGTGGATATACATTAGATAAAATCTCGGCAACACCTCCACGGTTCCAGCCAATCACCGGCGTACCGACTGACAGCGCTTCTAATGCTGTTCTACCGAATGTTTCTGCTTGATTGGATAGAGAGAGCACGATGTCGCTAAAAGCGAGCCATTCGCGTATATCTGAGCGATGTCCTACAAAGGTGATCTTATCTGCGAGTCCTTTGTTTTGAATGGTGCTTTGCAGCTCACTTAAATAAGCCTGTTTTTTAGCATCGGCACCACCCACAACCACAGCATGTAATTGAGGATATTGCGACTGAAGTTGTTGCATTAACTCAATTAAGCTTTCATGTCCCTTTAAGCGGGTAATACGACCAGGCAAGCATAGTAAAAATTTATTTTCGAGTTCAGGAAAGTCATTAAAAACCTGATTAAACCACTGTGCTGAAGGTTGATAGTTATGCGGGAAAGCAGCAGGGTCAATTCCTCGATAAATCCGGACAATATCTTGTGGTGGACAGTTTTTATAATGGTCAGTGATATATTTAACTACGCTGTCAGAAACGGCAATCACTTTTTCAGCTTGAGTCATAATCGCACTATAACGATTGACCGAATAGAAACCATGTACTGTGCTAATGAGGTGAGGGCGCTTATGTGCTGGTATTCCCTTTAAGGCAAAATGGGTAAGCCAAGCTGGCACACGTGAGCGTACATGGATAATATCGGGCTGATGCTCTTCAATAAGTCGACGTAAAGGGCGGATTTGCCACAAGCTCGATAAAGATTTTTTATGAATAGGTAGAGTTAAGTGTTTAGAACCTTCAACTTCAAGTTGGGACACTAATCGTCCGCCGTTTGATACAACCAAAGATTGATGGCCTTGTGCAACCAGTGCACGTGCAATTTCCAGTGTGCCGCGTTCTACGCCACCGCTATTGAGTTCTGGGAGAAGTTGCATCACTTTCATTGTTTTTTGCCTTTAGGTTGTAGCAAAGCGGTGTTTTACCGTTTATTCATTTAATAGGTGGAGTTTACTCCTTACTTTTGTTTTGGCAAAAGTAACAAAACCATTTGTTGGACTAACGACACATCCATGATGTCGTAGTCCAACGGGCGACATCCTTGTCGCCTTCGCACGATAGTACATGCTGGTGTTTATTTAGATGTTTATTACTACGGTGCGGCCGTTACTGAAGATTATTTAATAGATCTCTTCATATCCCTCAGGACGTGTCTTAAATCGACGATGAAACCACATATATTGAGTTGGTGCGATGCGAAGCTGATTCTCAATAATCTTATTTATGCGGGTTGCATCATCGACTTCATCTTCGCTTGGTATATTGTCGACCGCAGGTTCAATCAAGATATGATATTTAGGGTTCTGTACATCGCCATGACGATAAAAATATAAAGGGACAGCAACCGCTTTTGAGATTTTTAATAAACGACGGTGAGCCGTGACTGTAGCAGCTGGTACTCCAAAAAACGGTGCCATAACACCTTGTTTGAGTCCGAAATCTTGGTCGGGACTATACCAAATGGCATCACCATCTTTAAGGTGGCGAATTAAGCCCCGCATATCATCATGATCGATTTGAGCTTTGTAAATCGTTGCTCGACAACGATAAATCAGCATGTCGAGAAGGGGATTATTTTGAGGACGATATACAACATCTGGCTCAAAATACTGAGCACATACATAACCACCAGCATCAAGCAAAGTACTGTGAGTTCCCAGTAATAAAACGCCTTTGCCCTGAGCTTGAGCGTTAGTAATGTGCTCTAAACCTTCAATCGTGACACGGTTTTTAAACCAGTACGGTTTATACCAAGCATTTAATGTCTCAAAAATACCAAGCATCATATCTACAAAAACTTGTTTTGCTTGTTGCTGTACTTTTTCAGATGACCACTCGGGAAAGCAAACTTCTAAATTGCGAATAGTGGTTTTGCGGCGAGATTTTAAATATTTCCAAGCGATATTTGCTAACCCGTGAGCCAAACGCCATTGAATCGCCCACGGTAAAATAGCCAAAAGCATGAGGAAAGTAATCGCAATCCATACACCCCAATATTTAGGTAATAAAAAGGACCACTGAAACTCACCGGGCGTATAAGGCTGCTTTTGGCTCATAACGATATAAAAAATTTAAAAAGTTAAAACTGCCAAAAGTGTATCACGAACTGAATTTATCGTCGTAATACACAGGAATAAATTGAAGGTTTAGAGTCTGTAAAGAAAAATAAAGTAGGTTATCGGCGGTGTTCTAAAAGAATACGAACAGCGAGTCCGGCTAATACCGTCCCCATAATCCAGCGTTGGATGCTTGCCCAAAGCGGTTTTTGCTGTAGAAAGAGAGCAATGCTACCTGCAGAAAACACAATCAGTGCATTTACTGAAACACTTACAAAAATTTGTATGGTCCCGAGTTGAATAGACTGCGCTAAAATACTGCCTTGTTGTGGGTGAATAAACTGTGGCAATAAAGACAAATACATAATTGCAATTTTTGGATTCAGTAAATTTGTCAAAAAGCCCATTAAAAATAATTTTAATGGTGAATCGATAGATAAGTCTTTTACACTGAAAATAGGCGCAGCATTTGGACGTAAGGCTTTCCATGCAAGCCAGAGTAAATATATGGCACCTACAATACGAATTGTGTCATAGGCATATGGAACTGCGATCACAAGCGCCGTAATCCCGAAAGAAGCGCAAAGCATATAAAATACAAAACCAACCGCAACGCCACCTAGGGAAATAAAACCTGCGATTTTGCCCTGACTAATGGAACGAGAGATAAGATAAATCATGTTTGGACCTGGGGTGAGTACCATCGCCAAGCAAATGAGTCCGAATGCCAAAATTTGAGAGAGATCTAGCACGGAAATATCCTTAAATATTATTATACTGGTAGGTATATCATAATTATTTTTATAAGTCTTATATTCAATCAGAGTGATATTTTAAAATATTAAGGCTGACTAAACTTAATCTTTCATCACGTGTGTTTATAGAGTTTGGGTCTTAAATATTTATATACTCTGAAAAAAGCCCCCTTAATTTCAGGAGGCTTTTTTGTTATTTAAACTGTATGGAAGAGCGTAAATTAATTTCCTTTACTCATTTGCTCAAGTTCATCCCAACGCTCTAATTTTTCAAGCAGTAATTCTTCAATTTCTGCGAGGCGTTGGCTTGCTTGAGTCGCAGCATCTGCATCAGACACAAACCACGAACCATCTGCAAGTTTGTCAGAAAGCTCGGCTTGTTCAACTTCCAATTTCTCGATTTCAGCAGGAAGTTGCTCAAGTTCACGTTGGTCTTTATAACTCAATTTCACTTTTTTAACGTTACTTTGAGCAGCAGCTTTTTCAGCTTCAGCTTTTGCTTGAGCTTTTTTAACGTCAGATTTCTGATCTACTACTTTGTCATCTGGACGTTGTAGTAAGTAGTCTTGGTAGCCACCGATGTATTCTGCAATATTACCTTTGCCATCAAATACCCACGTAGATGTTACTACGTTGTCCATAAATGCGCGGTCATGCGAAATAAGTAATAGCGTACCTTTGTAATCAGACAGCATCTCTTCAAGTAGCTCAAGAGTCACCATATCCAAGTCGTTGGTTGGTTCGTCCATCACAATCAGGTTCGATGGTTTAAGCAATAATTTAGCAAGCAAGATACGGTTACGCTCACCACCAGAAAGCGCTTTGACTGGTGTACGTGCACGTTCAGGTGAGAACAAGAAATCTTGTAAATAACTGTAGATATGACGACGGTTGCCGTTTACATCAACAAAGTCAGAGCCTTCTGAAACGTTTGCCATGACTGTTTTTTCAAGGTCTAAGGCATTACGTAATTGATCAAAATAAGCAACTTCTAACTGTGTACCTGTCTTAACAGAACCACCGTGCTCGATTTCACCTAAAATCGCTTTAATTAAAGTCGTTTTGCCAACGCCGTTATCACCTACGAGGCCAATACGGTCACCACGCATGACAAGGGTCGAGAAATCTTTGATAAGTGGCTTGTCATCATAAGATACGCTCAAGTGCTCAATATCAAATACTAATTTACCTGAGCGATTTGCTTCTTGAGTAGCCATGCTCACTTTACCTTGTTGTGAGCGACGTGCTTTAGATTCTTCACGTAAAGCTTTCAAAGCACGAACACGACCTTCGTTACGTGTACGACGTGCTTTAATGCCTTGACGAATCCAAGCTTCTTCTTCAGCTAACTTTTTATCAAATAAAGCATTTTGTTTCTCTTCTGCTTCCATTTGCTGAGCTTTAAGCTCCAAATAGCGAGAATAATTGCCTTCATAGCCGCGTAAAATGCCGCGATCAAGTTCAACAATTCGAGTTGCAATGCTATCTACAAAAGAGCGGTCATGCGAAATAAATAGAAGCGTTAAATTATTTTGATCGAGTAGGAATTTTTCTAACCATTCAATACTTTCAACATCTAAATGGTTGGTTGGTTCGTCTAGAAGTAATACGTCTGGCTGCGTTAAAAGAGCACGAGCAAGTAAAACACGACGTTTACGTCCACCAGATAAGTCTGCCAAATCTGCGTTTGGGTCGAGTCCCATTTTACTTAATAGGGCATTCACCTTGTTTTCAAGCGCCCAACCGTCTAGCTGGTCTAGCTTGTGCTGAAGGTTACCCATACGGTCACAGGCTTCCATGTCTCCTAGCATACAAGCATCGGTTGCTTCATGGTAAGCTCTAAGTACTTCGGCAGCTTCTCCTGCGCCATCTGCCACAATGTCAGCAACTTTGCCAGAATCCATTGGAACGTCTTGGGCTAACATCGAAACCGTTAGACCATTTTGAATAGAAACTTCACCAGAATCGGGTAATAAGCTTCCCTCGATGAGTTTAAGTAAAGTAGACTTACCTTCACCATTACGCCCAATTAAACAGACTCGTTCGCCACGTTCTAGATTAAAGTTCGCGCCATCGAGCAGGGCAGGTCCGCCAAAAGCAAGTTGGACATCCCTTAGGGTAATATAGGCCATAATGTTTTCCAGAATCTCAAATGAGGATTTAAATGACTAAACCACCATATCATGATGATCAAGCGTCATTTTCCGCACCCATTGAAGATTTGCAAGTGCGAATTACATTTTTGGATGATTTAGTTGAACAATTAAATCAACAACTCGCTATTCAAACTCAGGAAATAGCTGATTTGAAAAAACAAATGCAATTACTTTACCTACGTGTGGAATCTTCAGATTTATCAGAAGGTATTGCGCCTTTTGACCCATTAACCAATAAACCTCCTCACTATTAATAAAAAGGCAAGTTCAATACTTGCCTTTTTAACTAGAGGATATTTTTAATTTTAGTTAAAAACCGTGTAAAACAATTTTCCCTTTTGTCTTACCACTCTCAATTTGTTGATGAATCTGTTTTAAATTTTCAGCATTAATAGGGCTTAAAACTTCAGTCACAGTTGTTTTGATTTTCCCTTCCTCAACTAGCTTGCTGACTTCATTTAATAGTTCACTTTGTTTTTGCATATCTTCAGTTTGAAACATTGAACGCGTAAACATAAACTCCCAATGCACCGATACAGACTTCGATTTAAACGGTTTAATATCTAACTGCTCAGGGTCATCAATGAGTCCAAAGTGTCCTTGTGGTGCAATCAACTCTACAATATCTGATAAATGCTGATCTGTTTGAGTGGTCGAGAACACATACGAAGGTGCATTTAAGCCTAATTGCTTGATTTGTGGCGCTAAAGACTCTCGATGATCTAATACATAGTCAGCACCGAGTTGTTTTACCCATTCTTTCGTTTCAGGGCGTGAAGCTGTCGCAATAATCGTAAGATTAGTTAACTGTTTAAGAAGCTGAATGGTAATAGAGCCTACACCACCAGCCCCGCCAATCACTAATATTGTTGTGTTTTCTGGTGCAGTCTTTGGAACTTGCAAACGATCAAATAGCATTTCCCAAGCCGTGATTGCTGTTAAAGGCAGAGCTGCAGCCTCAGTTGCTTCTAAAGTTTTTGGTTTATGACCAACAATACGTTCATCAACCAATTGCAACTCACTATTACTGCCTTGGCGATTTAAAGCGCCTGCATACCAGACTACATCACCTACTTTAAATTGAGTGACTTTATCTCCAGTCGCTTCAACCACACCTACAGCGTCCCAGCCAAGCACTTTCCAACCAGATTCAGCACTTACATTTTTACGTATTTTGGTATCAACTGGATTGACTGAAATTGCCTGTACGCGAACAAGCAGATCATGGCCTTCTGCAACGGGAGTGTCGAGTTCAATATCTACGAGTGCCTCTGGTGATGTAATAGGTCCTGCTTTTTGATATGCCACAGCTTTCATAATTGTGATTCCTCTTGTTGAGAGTTTGATCATAACGTAAGCTTAAAAATAGTGACTACAGACAAATAACGCTCATAGTGTCAAAAAGGATACTGTAAAATGGCAAAAGCTCGACATTCAAGTTTTGACTGTTCACCGGGTTGTTCAGTTGAAGCTGCAATCAGTTTGATTGATGGTAAATGGAAATGTGTCATCCTTTGGCATTTACTAAATGAAGGAACTTTGCGATTTAATGAAATCCGTAAACGAGTTCCAAGCATTACGCAAAGAATGCTCACCAATCAGCTTCGTGAGTTAGAACAAGATGGCATTATTCATCGCGAGGTTTATCCTCAAGTTCCTCCTAAAGTCGAATATAGCCTGACAGATTTAGGACAAGGTCTTGAGCAGATTCTACTTGCTTTAAAAACATGGGGAGATGCCCATCTAGATCGGTTCGGTAAGTTATCCACTCTTGAAACTGAAAAGTCTGCCTAAATATTGTGCCTAGATTGCTAAGAATATCTACGAGAAAATGTTGTAGTTTTTAACCTCACAGGTTAATGGGACATTATTTTTATGATGTAACTTGCGTTTTCTGGTCAGCTTATGCAACTCTAATAAAAGAGATTAATAGGTTTTGCTATGGACAATATGGGAATTTGGGTTACCGTTATCATTGTTCTTTTCGTGCTAGGCTCCATTTTTGGTTTAAGAGTGAGTCCGCGTGAAAAGGCACTCGGTATTATGCGAGACAAAGCCCGTAAAATGGGACTACATCCACGCATAATTGCCGCACCTGAATGGACACATGTCCCGATGGCAACTGAAAAGCGTGCCAGCATGGTTGCTTATTATAGTGTATTAATCCCCGATGCTCGTTTAACGCTCATGCGTGCTCGTGTTATAGACGGAAAATTAAAAGTAGTGCAGGGCGATGAGAAATTTAATGATTCTCCCATTGCATTAAAAGGGATTTATGCTATTGATATGCAGGCAAACTGTGTAGGCCTTTATTGGGATGAGGAATCGGACCTAAAAGCCACGCAATTAGATGAGATGAAGGCTTATCTGTTGGCCTTGGCTGAAGCCTGATTTTTAAATTTATTGGTATAGGAATAACATTTTATATGGCGAATACCTCGCGCTCTGCATCTCAAAGCACAGCATCTACTGCCTCTGCTGCACATAAACGTGCCTTAGTGATTGTGGAGTCGCCTGCCAAAGCGAAAACCATCAACAAATATTTAGGTTCGCAGTACATTGTTAAGTCTTCTGTGGGTCACGTACGTGACTTGCCAACAGGCGGCAGCAAATCAACAGAGAAAAAGCCGGCTGCCCGGACAAAACTCACTGAAGCTGAAAAAGAACAAAAAGCCCAATCTGCGCTGATTAATCGTATGGGTGTCGATCCAGAACATGACTGGAAAGCACACTACGAGGTTCTACCTGGCAAAGAAAATGTTGTTGCTGAACTCAAGAAACTTGCTAAAGATGCAGATGCAATCTACCTCGCAACGGACTTGGATAGAGAAGGGGAAGCGATCGCTTGGCACCTACGCGAAGTGATTGGTGGTGACGATAGTCGTTATCACCGTGTGGTATTTAACGAAATTACTAAAAATGCCATTCAAGAAGCATTTAAACAACCAACGCGCCTAGACTTAAACCGTGTGAATGCACAGCAAGCACGTCGTTTCTTAGACCGCGTAGTGGGTTTCATGGTTTCGCCATTACTTTGGGAAAAGATTGCCCGTGGTTTATCGGCAGGTCGCGTACAGTCAGTTGCTGTAAAGCTTGTTGTGGAACGTGAACGTGAAATTCGTGCTTTTATTCCAGAAGAATATTGGCAAGTTTTTGCAGATACCCAAGCCAAAAAAGATGACATCCGTCTTGAAGCAGTTAGACAAGCAGGTAAAACGCTTAAACTGAAAAATAAAGCTGAAACTGATGCTTTATTAGAAGTTTTAAAAGGCGCTGAATATAAAGTTGCACAGCGTGAAGATAAGCCGACTAAGGTCAATCCAAGTGCACCATACATCACTTCGACTTTACAACAAGCTGCAAGTACACGCTTAGGTTTCTCTGTGAAGAAAACTATGATGCTTGCGCAGCGTTTGTATGAAGCTGGTTTTATTACCTATATGCGTACGGACTCAACGTTTTTGAGTGATGACGCTGTAAATATGGTACGTGCTCATATTGAGAGCAAGTTTGGTGAAAAATACTTACCAGCAAAGCCAAACCGCTATGGTAACAAAGCGGGTGCTCAAGAAGCCCACGAAGCAATTCGTCCGTCAAATGTTTCACTTACAGGTGATCAACTTGCGGGTGTAGAGCGTGATGCTCAGCGCTTATATGACTTGATCTGGCGTCAGTTTGTTGCTTGTCAAATGACACCAGCAGAATATTTGTCTTCAACTTTAACGGTTGAGGCAGGCAATGTTGAGTTAAAAGCAAAAGGTCGTACGCTTGTATTTGATGGTTTTACGCGGGTTCGTGGTGCCAACAAGTCTGATGACGATATTATTTTGCCAGCTATTAAAGTCGGCGAAATCTTAAAATTAGAGAAGTTAGACCCAAGTCAGCACTTTACTAAGCCGCCTGCACGTTTTACTGAGGCATCTTTAGTAAAAGAACTTGAAAAACGTAGTATTGGTCGTCCATCGACTTATGCAGCGATTATTTCTACCATTCAAGAACGTGGTTATGTCAAATTAGAAAATCGTCGTCTTTTTGCAGAGAAGATGGGCGAGATCGTGACAGATCGTCTTGATGAAAGTTTTAATAACCTGATGAACTATGCGTTTACAGCAGACCTTGAAGGACAGCTTGATAAAGTTGCTACAGGTGAGCGTAACTGGAAAGAGTTACTCGATACTTTCTATGGTGATTTTAAAAAGCGTTTGACCAATGCTCAAGGCGAGCAAGGCATGCGTCGTAACCAGCCAGTTGAAGTACCAGCAGTACATTGTCCTGAATGTTCACGACCAATGCAGATTCGTACAGGTACAACAGGCGTATTTTTAGGCTGTTCTGGTTACAACTTGCCGCCTAAAGAACGCTGTAAAGGGACTTTGAACTTAACACCAGTTGAGTCTTTAGCTGCGTTATCTGATGATGATGGAGCTGAAACGGCTGACTTGATGTCAAAGCATCGCTGTCCAAAATGCGGTACAGCAATGGATAGCTATGTGATTGATGGCGGTCGCAAGCTTCATGTCTGTGGTAACAATCCAGATTGTGATGGTTATGAGCTTGAAGAAGGCGAGTTCAAGATTAAGGGTTATGATGGCCCAACTATTCCATGTGATAAATGTGACGGCGAAATGCAGCTTAAAACTGGTCGCTTCGGCCCGTATTTCGCTTGTACAAGCTGTGACAATACTCGTAAAGTCTTGAAGAGTGGTCAACCTGCACCACCACGCGTAGAACCAATCAAGATGGAACATTTGCGCTCAACCAAGCATGATGACTATTTCGTGTTACGTGATGGTGCTGCTGGTCTATTCTTGGCTGCCAGTAAGTTCCCGAAAATTCGTGAAACACGTGCACCAAAAGTTGCTGAGCTTCGTAGTGTGGCTGATCAACTTGATCCAAAATACCAATTTATTTTACAAGCTCCAGATGTAGACCCTGAAGGTAATCCAACTATTGTGAAGTTTAGTCGTAAGAACCAATCACAGTATGTCGGATCTGAAACACCAGAAGGTAAACAAACTAAATGGAGTCTGATTTATCAAGACGGTAAATGGATTGAAGGCTAAATAAGACAGATAAAAAAATGCTAGCTCAGCTAGCATTTTTTATATCAACAACAATAAAAGAAAATTTAATTTTTATGGGGAAAAAGAATGTGGAAAAACATTCGGATTTTATGCCTATTGATGATTTTATTAATCGTTGCGGTTCAGGCATGGCGAGATCAGAATCAAGACTGGAATCAGCCTATTGTTGTGGTATTGCACCCAGTAAATGCAGATGGTTTACAAACCACGCAAGCTTATATTCATCAGTTACAAGACGCTGATTTCCAAACGCTCAAAAGCTATTTAACTGAATGGTCACAGCATTATCGTGGACAGTCCAGCAACTTTGAGATTCGTTTAGGGCAACAACTACAGCATCGGCCACCTGTAGTCCCTCAAAATGCCAATATTTTGAATGTAATTTGGTGGAGTTTAAAGTTTCGTTTTTATGCATGGCGACAACAACAGCCTGAAGATAGCGGAGCTTCACTTAAACTTTATTTAAATTATTATGATCCAACTTATCAAAAAGTTTTGGTACATTCTACTGCTTTAGAAAAAGGTCGTATTGGTAGCGTCAATTTGTTTGCTGCACGTGAGCAGGCATCAGAAAATCATGTCGTTCTTGTTCATGAGCTATTGCATGGCTTTGGCGCGAAAGATAAATATGATTTAAAAACAGGCCAGCCGATTTATCCATTGGGTTATGCACAACCCGAAAAAGTACCTCTTTACCCACAAAAGCAAGCAGAAATCATGGGGGGTAAAACGCCATTGTCTGAGCAGACCAATAAAATGCCAAGAGATTTACAAGAAACTGTAATAGGTTTACCGACAGCTCAAGAAATTGGTTGGTTGAAATAAAATTGTGGATAAATACTGTTTTATCCACATCAATTGTTAATAAACGATGCAGATCTTATACAGACAATAAATGTGAAGTAAATCACTATAATGACAATATATAAACTTCCTAATACCTGATAATAAGAGTCGCCATGATGAAAACTGTAGGTAATGATTTAGTTCGTAATCAGCTACATGCTGATCGTAAATGGTATCTAATATTAGGCTTTGTGCTCATTATTTTCGGTTTAGTCTTATTTAGTTCACTACCATTTGCAACATTTTCGGTTGTTTTCCTATTTGGTATTTTAATGATGATAGGCGGTGTTCTGCATTTGATTGCTGCCTTAAGTGTATTTAAGGGTGGTAGCCGATGGCTTTGGGCACTTTTTGGGGTGCTGTATTTAATGGCTGGCTATTACGCATTTTCTACACCTGTGACTACAGCCGTAGTTTTAACTAGCTTGTTATCGATTGCACTGATTATTGCTGGGGTCATCCGCACTATAAACGCATTTTTATTAAGACCAATTGCAGGGTGGGGATGGACATTATTTTCAGGCTTATTAACCCTAGCTACAGGTATTTTAATTCTAGTTTCTAAGGACTCACCATTTTGGGTGTTAGGAATGTTTTTGGCAGTGGATATTTTATTTCAGGGCATTAACTTTTTAGGATTGGCTTCTGCAATTAAACATTTACCTTCTAGCTCAAAAACAGTTTCTTAAATTAAATAGCGAATAAAAGGGCACTTAAGGTGTCCTTTTTTGTTTTTAGTGAGCTAAGGGCCATCTCGTGGCATGGGTCTGTTAAACTAGGCCTTGGTGTTTTAGCGATGTGTGTTATGAGTCTTGCAAAGTTAATTAATGAATTAAATGCTCAGCAAAAAAAGGCAGCAACGACTACGGCTCAAAACTGTCTGGTTTTGGCTGGAGCAGGCTGTGGCAAGACTAAAACCATTGTTGCTCGCGCAGCTTATTTAATTGATCAGGGATTACCTGCAAATCAAATCCAGATTTTAACGTTCACGCGCCGTGCCGCGAGTGAAATTGTTGCAAGGGTTGAACAGCATGTTGGGGCACAAGCCAAAGGTCTTCGTGCATCAACCTTTCATACCTTTTGCATGTACTTGTTGCGTCGTAATCCACAAGCTTTTGGTTTAACCCAATTTAGCATTATTGATCGAGATGATCAGTTACTTATGTTTCGCTTATTGAGAGGTAAAGACAAAGATAACGTTTTACCTAAAGCAGCAGAGCTGTGTGATTTGTATTCTTATGCCCGAAATACGCAATCTAAGCTTTCAGATGCATTACTCAAGCAATTACCTGAAGCATATGAGTACAAGGCACAAATTGCGGAGCTAATGAAAACCTATGAGCAACGTAAAAGAGAGCGCAATTTTTTAGACTATGACGATATTTTATCGATTGTCGCTGTTCATTTGCAAAACTCGGAAGCACTCACAGATTGGGTTGCAGGTTTTTGTCAGGCTTTGCTGGTCGATGAAATGCAAGATACTAACCCTTTACAGTGGGCACTTTTGCAGCCACTCATTGGCAAGGTGAAATTGTTTTGTGTGGGTGACGACGCTCAGTCTATTTATGGTTTCCGCGGTGCTGACTTTGAAAATATTCATTCTTTTAAAGAGCGGATTCCTGACGCGGTTATTCATACCTTAGATTTAAATTACCGCTCAACTCAAGAAATATTGGATTTATCAAACTGGTTATTAGCTCATAGCCCAATCGATTATGAAAAACAATTACAGGCATATCGTGGCAAAGGGCAAAAGCCACAGCTCCACTTATTTGGTAATGAATTTGAAGAAGCTAATTGGATCGCACAAGACTTAATAGAGCGACATCAGCAGGGCGCAAATTGGTACGACCATATGGTCTTAGTTCGTTCTGGCTACAGTGCTCGCTATTTGGAAGGGGCATTTATTGCTGCTGAAATTCCTTATCGTTTTATTGGTGGCGTAAAGTTACTGGAATCCGCACATGTAAAGGATGTACTCAGTCTATTGCGTATTGTGAGTAACCCGCAGGATGACTTGGCTTGGATGCGCTTTTTAACCTTATGGGATGGCATTGGTGATGTTGGTGCTAGTAAGTTAGCACAAGAGTTAATGGGCATTAGTGAGGTTGAAGAACGTTGTCAGCGTTTGGAGCGTCATGGAAAAGTCCCTTTACAGGCTATTTTGATTTTGAAGCAGCTTGATGTGTTACAGCAGCATGTTGAAGCAAGTATTGGTTTGGCACTCGATGCCCTAAGTGAACAGTTAGAGCAAAACTATAAAACGAAAGACTGGTCACGTCGCGCTAAAGATTTTGATTTGGTTAAACAACTTGCGCGTAAGCATGCATCGCTGGGTGAATTTCTTGAAGAATATGTGCTTGAGCCGATTTCAGTTTCTGAAATTGAAAAAGCGGGTGATGATGATTTAGTGACTTTAATTACAATTCATTCGGCTAAAGGTGCAGAGCAAAAGGTATGTTATGTACCGCATGTTTCGCCAAATCAATTTCCATATGCACGCGCACAGGGTGATTTTGATGATGTCGAAGAAGAACGTCGTGTGTTATACGTTGCATTAACACGTGCGGAAAATGAATTGATTTTGACGAAGCAAAATCTCAATACATGGTCACAAGACACGTATGATGAACAAGGTCGTAAAATCGAAAGTTATTTCCTAAATGATCTACCTGCGCATTTAGTTCAGGCAAAAATTCATCGTCAAGTTCCACAGCCATTTGCCAAAAAACAATGGAACACTTCACGAACAGTAAACTTAGGTTTTGGTATCGATCTCGACTAAACTACTGTATAAGACACTGTGAATACTCAAATGTATATTGGCCTTTATTTTGAAGGCCAGTGAAGGTTGGAAAATGAAAATATTAGTTCGTAATTTAGATCGCTTAGTGACTGAAGCCGAAGTTTTAGAGCTGTTTAAGGCTTATGGTAAAGTTGATTCTTGCGTCGTTGTAACCGATAAAGAAACAGGTAAATCAAAAGGTTTTGGATTTGTCGAAATGCCGAATCCACGTGAAGCGATCAAAGCCATTAAAGGCTTAAATACACTTAAAGTAAAAGGTTACGGAATTCGCGTTAAAGCCGCTGAAGAGTAATGCTTTTATGCAACAATTTTTAGCTCTTTTTGTGGTTGCTCCCAATAGAACCCGTATAGCCCAAGGTGTAAAGACACTAGAAGTGCGTTCATAGGTGCCTACAGAGTTGCCTCTTAAAGATCTATTAATTGTTGAGAATCTGAATTTTTTAATCAATGATGGTGATGAAGAAGAGGGTATAGCTGTCGCTTTCGTCGATGTCGATTCTATTCATGCTTGGCAAAATGATGAGATTGAACCTGCCTGTGCTACTGGTTGGAGTGAAGGATATTTCGCTTGGGTTCTAAGTAATGTGCGTCCAGTGAAGCAGCAGTTGAAAGTGCAGGCTAAACGAAAAATTTATCAACTCGCTTTGGATTTTCCATAAATAACGTTGATTTTATCAATGGAGTCGTTAAGCTAAGAATAGCCATATTGATGGCAATCTTTAGAACAGGAAAGTTTAGTTATGTCACGTGTTGCTCGTTATCATGCCGATCGTACCAATCAAAAACTCTATTTTGCGCGCTTAGCGTGTCAACAAGCAGAGCAAACTGATCATGTACAGCAGGTACAAGCGTATCGTGAAACAGCTGTCTTTCACTTGCATGGTGCAATGCTGGCTTTTCTGCAAGAACTGGTACGTTACTACCGTTTAAATGACTCGCAGCCGACATTAAAATCGATTGAAGAACTCATGGCTGCAAAAGGTCAGGTTTCTCCTGAGGTTTCTGTTTTGCAGCAATTAGCCAAAGATGGCTTTGTTGCAGAGTTAAAGCGCGCTTACCGTATGTGTCAGTACGCACCAGAACCAACTGAACCAACGCCAGAAGAAGAAACATCTTCTAATTTGATCATTAAAGTGACTCAGGGACCTCAGTCATGGTTACCCGATGTGAAAATCTTGCGTGAATGGCATAGAGAATTAAGTCATTTAATTGATGGTTTTCGTAACGAAATGGTCGAGTTCTAAAATTAAACTGTTTAAGCGCTTGAAATTTAATCCTAGTGCGCCTATATAAATAAGACGAGAGATGCAAAGTGCAAGGGTGCTTTGCCACCATGTTGAAACATGGAGGAAGTATATGTCTATACAGCAATTGAAAGAGTTATTTGGCAATCAAGAAGCAGTGTTGGAGTTAGTCCAACTCGAAGGTGGTGAGCTTGCCTTGCGTAATGCTGGTTCTGAAAAAGAGCCCTTGGTTAAAATTCAGTTTAGTGATGAACTAAAAGAGATTTTAGGCGAGCAAACGCCTGTAGTTGCACAGCATATGATTCAGGCTGCTTTATTTGGACTGCTCGAAAAGCAGGTCAATGAATGGCAGGCCGAGGTTGTAGATGAGCAGCCTAAATTCCTAAGTTAAAAAAAGCGTACTCTAGAGTACGCTTTTTTGTATGCGTTAATGATGTGTTGACTGATGCGCCAGTTCGATTTGATTTAAAATATGATGACTCATATTCTTTGCCATTTCTTCTTTTGCATAGAATACTTCGCCAATATTTTCATCTCGAATAACTGCTGCTTCTTCTTTACTTTCTGCACAAATTAAAACCTGAATTTGAGGGTTTAATTGTTTGGCAATATCCACAATTCGGTGAATATCTAAAATATCCATAGGGGAAATCACCAAGAGTCGTGCATGCATGATATGCGCCTGAATGAGAACGCCTGGTTCAGTTGCGACACCACTTACGGCAGCAATATTTGCTTGACGTAGCTTTTCTACAATTTCACGATTTTCTTCTGCAATCACGACTTTAATATTCTGATTAATTAAATTTTCAGTAATACGTCGTCCAACACCACCATACCCTACAATCACCACTTGATCACGCAGATAAGCTTGATCAACTTCATCTGGCAACATTGCGAGTGGGTCACCACTGCGCTCAAGAAGTCGTGCTAAATGAGAGCGTTCACGAATCCAGCGTTGTACAGGTTCAACTGCCGAGAAAACAAAAGAGTTAAGCGTAATAGAGAACAAAGCGCCTGCTAAAATCAGATTTTGAGCTTCTAGCGTTAATAGACCTAAAGACACACCCAGTGTTGCCAAAATAAATGAGAACTCACCAATTTGTGCAAGGCTGGCCCCGACGGTCAAAGCAGTATTGATTGGATAGCGGAAGAATAAAACTAAAGCCATTGCAGCAAGCGTTTTACCCACCATAATAATCGCGATAACTGCCAAAATATGCAGTGGACGCTCGATAAGGATATGTGGGTCAAACAACATTCCTACCGAAACGAAGAATAAAATCGAGAAAATTTCACGTAGAGGAAGGGTTTCTTCTTCTGCACGGTGGCTAAAGTCTGATTCTTTTACGACCATACCCGCAAAGAACGCCCCTAGCGCCATTGAAACCCCAAAGATGGCATAAGAGCCATAGGCAATCGAAACAGCTGCTGCTACGACAGTCAGGGTAAATAGCTCTCTTGAACCTAAGCGCGCAACAAACTGCATAATGATAGGAACAACACGCTTACCTACAATAAGCATAAACGCAATAAAGCCAATCACTTTTAATAGAGTGATTCCCAGTGTTAGCCAGATGTTTCCTTCTGCACCTGCTGGTGCTTTTCCACCAAGTAAAACCGCTGTAGCTGGAAGAAGTACTAAAACAAGTACCATCACTAAATCTTCAACTAATAGCCAACCTACCGCAATTTTGCCGTTTACAGAGTCTAAAAGACCACGGTCGCCCAAAGCTTTTAATAATACAACAGTACTCGCACACGATAAGCTTAAGCCAAAAACCAGTGCAGAGCCAAAGCTCCAGCCCCATAGCATTGAAACGCCAACACCAAGTAAGGTAGCAACGGCTATCTGTAAAATTGCACCTGGTAAGGCAATACGACGAACTTGTAAAAGATCATTTAATGAAAAATGCATCCCAACGCCAAACATCAGAAACATTACACCAAGCTCAGCAAGTTGGTTTGCTAGATGAATGTCTGCTTCTATACCGGGAGTGTTGGGACTAATAATAATTCCGGCAATTAAATAGCCGATAAGAGGGGGAAGTCGTAGTCGGGCGGCAATATAGCCAAAAAAGAGGGCAACGCCGAAACCAACAGCAAGTAAAATAATTAAATCTACGTCATGCGGCACTAAAAACTCCTTTTACGTGAGTTAGGCTAAAGACAAGCATAAAAAATGCCAAGGCGGAATATGTAGAAAGTTTAACAAAAAGGTGGGTATAAAAAAAATGCAAAAAAAAACGACTTCTTTAAGAAGTCGTTTTTTTCGACGCTAAAATTATTTGATTTTAGCTTCTTTGAAAATCACGTGTTGACGGATTTTTGGATCAAATTTTTTGATTTCCATTTTTTCCGGCATAGTACGTTTGTTTTTAGTCGTGGTATAGAAATAACCTGTACCAGCTGAAGAAACGAGACGAATCTTATCACGCATTGCTCAGACTCCTTAGATCTTTTGACCTTGAGCACGAAGGTCTGCAACAACCTTTTCGATACCCAATTTGTCAATAATACGCATACCTTTAGTGGTTAAACGAAGACGTACAAAACGTTTTTCGCTTTCTAACCAGAAACGGTGGTGGTGCAGGTTCGGCTCGAACCGGCGCTTGGTTTTGTTGTTGGCGTGTGAGACGTTGTTACCAACGACTGGACGCTTGCCGGTAACTTGGCAAACCTTAGACATGGTGTAACTCCATTGATTTAGCCAACAGCAAATCTGTGGCCAGTCATACTAAATGTAAACGGATGAATTCATTCAAGGGGCGTTTTATACCAAAAATACGATTAAAAGACAAGCGAAATTGGTAAAAACGAGGCATGATCTAGTGTAACAGATCATGCCTTGATCAGTTAACGCAACAAGGTTTTCGAAATGAAGCGATGAATTGGTTTATTGAACGGTGGAAGAATGTATTTCAGGCTGTAAAGTTTTGGATTCGACATTACCGAACGTTCATGTGAAAGCCCGAAAAAGCCTTCTGGACCGTGATATTTGCCCATACCTGATGCCCCAATTCCGCCAAATGGCAAGTCATCTTGAGCAACATGGGTAATGACCATGTTAATTCCGAAATGTCCTGAATGAGTATGCTGAGAGATATAATCGGCGCGTGCCTGATCATAGTCAAAATAATACATTGCTAAAGGACGCGGACGACTATTAATAAACTCAATGACTTCTTCTATTTGGTCATATTCTAAAATTGGTAGAACAGGACCAAAAATTTCATTTTTCATAATATCCATTGCAGTCGTTACACCAGTTACTAGAGTCGGTGGAATTTTGCGGACATCATCTAAAATTTCATTTTGCGGATTAATTTCAACAATACGGGCACCCTGATCACGGGCATTTTCAAGATATCCTTGAATACGGTTGTACTGTTTATCATTAATAATAGAAGTGTAGTCTTGGTTATTGCGGAAATGAGGATACATTCCAGCCACAATCAATTTAAAGTTCTCGATAAACTCGGCAGTTTTCCCGCGTGGCAAGAAAATATGGTCTGGCGCAACACAAGTTTGACCAGCGTTCCACAATTTACCTACAGCAATACGTTGTGCGACATCTTTCATCTCTACGGAAGCATGGACAAGAGCAGGGGATTTACCGCCTAACTCAAGAATAACCGGCACAAGGTTTTGAGCTGCGGCTGCCATGACGGTTTTACCAACCGAAGTCGAGCCTGTGAAAATCATTTTATCGAAAGGCAAATGGCTAAACGCATCGGAAATTACACCGCCACCATTTATAACAGCGACCAACTCTTGTGGGAATGCTTCCGCTAATGCACTTTCAAGAACTTGTCCAAAGTTTGGAGAAGCACTCGAAATTTTGATCATGGCATGGTTACCAGCTGCAAGAGCACAAATAAGTGGCCCAACTGATAAAAGTAATGGGTAGTTCCAAGGTGTAATAATGCCAATAATACCCATTGGTTGATATTGTACCCAACCTTTTGCTGGCTGATGTAATACACTGATATGGCGTTTTGATGGTTTCATCCAACCGGTTAAGTGCTTACTGTAATACTTGATTTGTTCAAGACAAGTAAGCAATTCACCAATTTTGGTTTCCATAATGGCACGATTACCATAATCAAGGTTAATTGCTTCGGCAATCTGATCTTGATATTTTACCAAAACTCTTTTAAGACGAGCTAAACGATCAATACGTTCTTTAGCAGTGGGTACCGGATGACGTAAGTAGGCAATCTTTTGCTGCGCAAGCAAATCATGTAAATGCTTAACATCATAAGGAACCTGAGTCTCTGGATTTGTTTTTGTTTGACTGTTCATCGGTACTTACCAAATATACTGATATAATTAGTTTTTAGAGTAAATACTCTAAAGAGTCAAGTTGGTTTCTGTATTCACGTTTTAACCATATGAATTAACGAAGGTTATTAAAATGTCTCTACCTAAAGCTCTGAAGACAAAAGACCGGATTTTACAAATCAGTTTGCAGCTTTTTAATGAGCGTGGCGAACGGTCTGTCACAACCAATCATATTGCTGCAGAGTTGGGGATTAGTCCTGGAAACTTGTATTACCATTTTCGAAATAAGCATGAAATCATTAAGGAATTAATGTATCAGTATCAGGTAGAGACTTTAGAAATGCTCTCTTTACCTGAAGACAGACCTTTAACCACTACTGATAAAATTAACTACTTTCAAGTGTTAAGTGGTCAACTCTGGAATTATCGTTTTATTCATCGTGATGTTTATCACTTAGTTGAAAGCAATGAAGACTTTAAAAAGATCTATCCGAGATTTGCAGGCCAAGTCATGCAACAAGGGCAAAAAATTTATCAAGCCTTTGTCGACGCAGGTCTTATGAAAATGACGGCTTCTGAAATTGAAGCACTCATTATTAACCTTTGGATTGTTTTAACGAACTGGACTAATTTTTTATATATGTCTGGACATATTAGTAACAACAATCATCTTGAAGAGAAATGGGTTTGGCAGGCATTACGTCAGATGGTTTTCTTAGAGGGCCCTTATTTAATGGGTGAAAGCCGTGCCACTTATGAACAACTGCTCGAATCACTTGGGCCTTCTGATCTTTTCGCAAGCTTGTCATCCTTAAAAGATGAATAGTTGTGCTTGTTTATTTAGAGCGCTAGAATACTCGGCTTATCAAAAATTTGTCTCAATTAAGTGATATTAACAAAATGAATATGACCACTGCCAATACAGCCCGTTTACTGATTACTTGTGAAGACAAGCCTGGGATCGTACAGGCTGTATCGAGCTTTTTGTACCATCAAGGTGCAAACATTACCGCGCTTGATCAGTATGCGACGGAAGCTCAAGGCGGGCGTTATTTCATGCGTGTTGAATTTGAACTTGATCATTTACAGTCACGTAAAGATGCATTAATTCAAACATTTGCTGTCAACGTTGCTGAGCGTTATGGCATGCAATGGCGTCTTGCATTTGTAAACGAAATTAAAAAAGTTGGTATTTTAGTTTCTAAAGTCGACCATGCTTTACTTGAGTTATTGTGGCGTCATGCACGTGGGTCGTTACCTTGTGAAATTACGCATGTGATTTCTAACCATGAAGACTTACGTGAATCTGTTGAAAACTTCGGTATTCCATTTACTGTAATTAAAGTAACTAAAGACAATAAAGCTGAAGCTTATGCTCAAATTGATGAAATGATGCAAGGTAACGACTTATTAGTTCTTGCACGTTACATGCAGATTTTAAGCGAAGATTTTGTTGCAAAATGGGAAATGAAAATCATCAATATTCACCATTCATTCTTACCTGCTTTTGTTGGTGCAAACCCATATAAGCAAGCATATGAAAAAGGTGTGAAGTTGATTGGTGCGACAGCTCACTATGTGACTGCTGACCTAGACCAAGGTCCGATTATTGAGCAAGACGTTGAACGTGTAAGCCACGATTATAATGTTGAGCAGTTGCGTGAGCTTGGTGAAGATGTAGAGCGTAATGTATTAGCTCGTGCTGTTAAATGGCACTTAGAAGACCGTATCATTGTAGATGGTAATAAGACGGTTGTTTTCTAATTATTTCATATTTTTAAAAGCATGCTCTTCGGTATGCTTTTTTTATGGCTAAAATGAATTTAAAATGTTATAACGTAACATAAGTTTGATGTTCGATTGCTTAGCCTTAATATTTAATTGTTTAATCAACGCTTATGTTGAGCACAGTTTGATAAATAAGAAATGAACTCAAAGTTTTTAGCGTGCTGTTTATACAAGAGAAAAGTAAGGTGATATCACTTTATGAGGTTAGATAGCACAATACTGGGTAGTGTTTTTCGCGAAAAAGTAGTTGCAAATGAAAACACTTCTCATTTATTATTGTGGCACTTTATTGTTCTATCCGATGTTTGAAATCGTTTCTCTTAATTAAAGGTCGAGATCATCATCCATTAGGTAATTAGATTCTTATGAGTCAATCTTCCGCAGCCTTAAACTCTCCTAATCCGATGAAAAAGAAAGTCATCACGGCCCTAATTGCGGTTGCAATTGGTCATATCGGGGTCTTATGGGCAGTTAGCCACATTAAGCCTGCTGAACTAAAGCCAATTGATAAGAAACCCTTACAGGTACGTTTTTTAACAATTAAAGAAGATGTGCCACCACCTCCTCCTGCAAAAATAGAGCCGATTAAGCCGAAGGTAGAGCCTAAACCTGTAGAGAAGAAGATAGAGCCTAAACCTGTTGAAAAGCCAAAAGTTATTGCTCAGAAAGTACAGAAGGTAGAACCAAAGGTTATTCAACAAGATGATACCCAAGAGAAATTAAAGAAACAGCAAGAGTTGGAAAAGCAGAGATTAGAGCAGCTTCAACGGGAACAAGCGTTAAAAGATCAACAAGCTCGTGAACAAGCGTTAAAAGATCAACAAGCTCGTGAACAAGCTGCAAAAGATCAACAAGCTCGTGAGCAAGCTCAAAGTACTTCGGTTGAGAAAGTGAGTAAAGGTGATGTTGAATGGGCAATGGGACAAAAATGGGTTGATAAACAAGTTCAAATTGCTGTAAATGAATTCGCAAATAAGTACTCTACGATCAAGGGGCAATTTGAGCTTACCTTAAACCTTAGCGTAAATGAGAAAGGTAAAATTACCTCGGTGACTGTGGCAAAATCTACTGGCAATCCAAAAATTGATCAAAAAATGATTCAAGTTATTGGTCGACAACGGTTTAAACCATATATGGTAAATGGGGTTGCGAAGCCTTTTACAGTACCGTTACCACTGGTTATTGGATTTTAATTTATACATAAATCAGGAGTTCATCTATGAACTTTGCAGTTTATTGGCAACATGCAGATGCAGTGAGTAAAACCCTGTATTTCATTTTATTGGCAATGTCGATTGCTACTTGGACAGTTTTCATCTTACGTTTGATGGGGACTCGCCAACTAAAACAACAAGCTTATGCTCAACTCTCTAAAGCTATTAGTTCGCTAAAAGCGAAGTTACAGCCTTTGAGTTTTGAACAGCGTAAAGCAGTTGCAGAGCAAGCATTATTGCGCCAAATTTCTGCTGAAAAAGTCAATGCTGAAAAAGGTATTTCTGTTTTAGGAACAATTGCTTCAATTGCACCATTCGTTGGTTTGTTTGGTACGGTATGGGGTATTTTCCACGCGTTGGTTGCTGTAGGTAAGAGCGGACAAGCAGGATTGGCTCAAGTGGCTACACCAGTAGGTGAAGCGCTTATTATGACTGGTCTTGGTCTTGCAGTTGCGATTCCTGCGGTATTGGCTTATAACATTTGTGTACGTGCTAATCGTGGTCTTGCTCATGATTTACAAGATCAAGCACATAGTTTGTTAATCGATACGATGTTGCAGCAAGACTCAACTGTAAAGACTGATGTTAAAACTGCAGAGCAAAGTTATGTTGGAGGTCAAGCTTAATGGCTTTTCAATTGGGTGAAGACCACGATAGTGGCATAAATGAGATGAACCTCATTCCGCTAATCGACATTATGTTGGTGTTAATGATCATCTTTTTGGTCACAGCAACAGTTGCCAACCCATCGATTCCATTAACACTGCCTAAAACAACTGCTGAAATTATTGATCCACCACCAAAAGCGATTACGATTAGTATTAATGCAAATGGTGAAGTGGCTTGGGATACTCAAGTAATTAGCCTTGATGAGCTTCAAAAACGTTTCCAAGAAGCAGGTCAAGGTGAGGTTAAACCTACGGTTCAACTTCGTGCTGATAAAGAGTCGAAGTACGATACTGTGGCTCAGGTAATGTCTCGCGCCAGTGAAGCCGGACTGAGCGATATTGCCTTTGTAAGTGAAAACTAAAATTTAGTTGACTCAATAAAAAAGCAACCAATTTGGTTGCTTTTTTATTGCTCTGATTTATTGATCTTTCATCAAATGCTGGAATTTACTATATAGCTTTAATAGCTTAGGTGGAATCGCAAAGTTGCAATAACCTTGTGAAGGGTTCTTTGCATAGTAATTCTGATGATATTCTTCAGCCGGATAGAATGTTGGCACAGGAGACAGCTCAGTCACAATATCAAGATCGTCATCTTTTAGCGTTTGAATCGTGTGTTCCGCTGCCTGCTTTTGCTCTTCGCTATAATAGTAAATAACAGAGCGGTACTGAGTACCAATATCATTACCTTGGCGGTTTAAAGTCGTTGGATCATGCGTTGCAAAGAATACATCGAGTAACTGTGAATATGTTACTTGCTTTTCATCAAAATCAACCAAGATAACCTCAGCATGCTGAGTATCGCCTTGACATACTTGCTCGTAGGTAGGGTTGATCGTATGTCCACCTGCGTAACCACTAGTTACTTTTTCTACACCACGGATCTGTAAAAATACGGCTTCGACACACCAAAAGCAGCCGCCGCCAAATAATGCCTGTTGCATTGTGTTTCCCTCTATTTCCTGCCTATTACAATAGGGTCTATCTATTTAGATTACAAAGTAAAGCATGTATAAAAAAGTAAAGAAAAGTGCATTACTTATTTCATTTTGCTTTAGGTAAACCTTGTCGAACGATTTGAGAGAAGTGTTCACTACTCTGATCTGAAAGTTGTTCAAAATGTTCAGTACGTGGATTGATATGTGCGATTTGATACCACTGCTTTAAAGTAATATTTTGATTAAGAGCTTTAAGATCATATAAATAATTAGGTAAATAACCTGAGGCTATTAAACGATAATCTTTAGGAAGTTGATATGGATTAATCGCTTGAACCATATCGAAAATCAAGGTTGTACAATTACTTGTGAGCGTATTATACCATTTTGGTTGATCACGTAGCTCATCTGACTTTTTAAGATATTCTAAAAATAGCGCTTTCTGTTCAGAACGGGGCATATTAATTGGGAAATTATAAACTTGCTCTTTACGAATGTTACTGCGTGTGTAGACAATATCTTTTTCATCGGATGCAATTAAGCTCAGTTCGTATTTTCTAAAAAAACCACCCACTGCCGAAAACTCTTCGTTCTTTTCTTTTCGAATTTCGATTGAAAAAACTAAGGGTTTTTGATTTTTAAACTCAAAACTGACCAGAGTATGGGCAATTTGTGGCCCCATCCAGTAAGAGGTAATAATATTTATGCCATTTAACTTGTTCAGGTTAAAAGTACGGGTTTCCCACCGGACATCATAAGTGCCATCAGGGTGCCAGTTGAAGTTACGGACATTGTGCAAGGTAATTACATCGCCGTGTTTTTCGTAACTTAGCATATTGGCAACTTCAGGATTCCAGTCACGGTCTTGACGTGCTGTAATCGAGAAATACCAAACCAAAGAACAAGCAAAAGCTAACAGATAGATCAAAATATCTGTACGACGGCTAATGATATGACCATTGAAGTATAAGCCAGCCATACTTAATGCAAAGGCAATCCATATACCGATAATAATACGGCTGCCTAACCAGCCAAAAGGTTGTTGCACCCAAAGCGCTAAACATACCCAAATACTGGAAAGCACAATAAACAACGTGAATAAACCATGTAAAGCGCCGAAGAGGAGGGCGATAATAAATTCACGTGTTCCGATATTGTGCATAGGCGGCCATAAAATTATTTTTTATAAGTTGCAAATTCGAATGAAGTTCCTGTTTTTTCATCTACTTGCTGCTCGCTCGCAACTTTATGAAATTCACTCGGTATAGTTGGATAATGTGCATCACCTTGGACATCTAAGTCAACATGAGTGAGTTCAAGACGGTCTGCAATTGACAAGGTTTGCTTAAATATTTCACCACCACCAATGATGAAAAGCACCTGCTTTTCGGTGTTTTTGGCATCTTCTAAAGCTGCGTTTAAAGCATCTTCAATTGAATACGCAACTTTAACACCGTCAAATTGCCAGTTAATGTCACGAGTAATTACCCAGTTCACACGGTTCGGTAGAGCACGGCCCATAGACTCAAGGGTTTTACGGCCCATGATGACCACACCACCCTGAGTGATTTCTTTAAAGTGTTTTAAATCGGCAGAGATATGCCATGGCAACGCGTTGCCTTTACCAATACAGTGATTTTTGTCCATTGCCACAACGTGGACAACTTCTACATTTTGCCATGCCATAATCTTATTCTCTAAACCGTAATCAAATGAAATTTAAGCCGTTGTTATACTGCAACCGGTGCTTTAATTGCTGGATGTGACTCGTAACCTACAATCTCGATATCTTCAAATTTGAAATCGAAAAGATCTTTAACTTCCGGATTAAGTTTTAATTGGCAAAGTGGTAATGGTTCGCGCGTTAATTGTAGTCGTGCCTGCTCGAAATGGTTGGCATAAAGATGCGTATCGCCACCTGTCCAAACAAAATCACCTACACCTAAACCGCATACTTGAGCAATCATATGGGTAAGTAAGGCATAGCTAGCAATATTAAATGGTACGCCCAAAAACACGTCAGCACTTCGTTGATAAAGCTGGCATGACAATTTGTTGTCTTGTACGAAAAATTGGAAGAGTGTGTGGCAAGGTGGCAATGCAACTTGTCCAGCTTCATTCGGGTTCCAACCAGAAACGATTAAACGGCGTGAATTTGGGTTAGTTTTGATTTCGTTAATTAACCATTTAATTTGGTCAAAACCATCTTGGTTATAAGTACCATCAGCATTTTTAGTTGCGCCGAAATTACGCCATTGATGACCATAAACTGGGCCTAGTTCATGTTCTGGACGGCCAAAACGTGCTGTTTGTTCTGCTGTTGCCCATTCGTCCCAAATTGAAACTTTATTGTCTTTTAAATATTGGACGTTGGTATCGCCTTTTAAAAACCAAAGTAACTCAATCACAATAGAACGGAAGTGAACTTTTTTTGTGGTGAGTAAAGGAAAACCTTTAGAGAGATCAAAACGCATTTGATGACCAAATACAGAACGGGTTCCTGTGCCTGTACGGTCGCCTTTGTCACCGCCATTATCAAGGATATGTTGTAGTAGGTCTAAATATGCACGCATAACACTCTCGAGTTCGGATTAATTCCATAAAATAAAAGGGAGACGGTTTCTGGATCAATAAACCGTGGAAGATAATAGCATGCTTTGGGAATAGTAAAAACGAGCTAAACTTTATGCTTAAAAACGCTTGGCACGATTTTGATAAATTGAAACAAGAAAAAATCCAACCAGTACAAAGCCTAAAGCTTGTATCGTTACGATCCAATTGTGCTGAGGGGGCAATATCCACATCACAATAGCAACAATAATGAAAGGGTAAATTCTAAGCAGAAACTGGAATTTAGATTTATATGAGCTGTGCTCTGGAATTTTTGTTTGTAAATATTGCCCGAAATGAAGCCCGAACCCTAACACGAGGCTAAGAACAGTGTAAGTCGATGATAAAGGCTGAACTTGATTGGCTGCATAAATTGCAGCACAAACGACAATAATGAAGATGAGTTTAATGTGACGCGGTGCGTTGTACCAATAAGCCAACATAAAACGGGAGCCTATTTGTTAAATAACGATTGTGGTGAAAAAATAAAAGCAGCAAGCGCCATAAATGCAATGCCTTGAACGCCCCAAATAAGTAAGTTAGGCATGGCTTTCACAAAAATAAGTGCAAACAAGAGGGCAATAGGGACCCATGTAAATAGACGGTAAAGTAAACCGGTTGGGTTACTTTGAGCAAAATGCAATTTAAAGTAACGGCAGATTAAAAAAATAACCCCAGTTCCCGTAAACATTAAAATAGTATCTAACGGTAATGGTTGATATTGATATAGCCCAATACAGATTAAGAGGGTAATAATTAAGATCATTAATTTTTTAAAAGACGGGACTTGCTTGTTAAACCAGAATTCCAGCATGGTGTATCTTCTTTCTTGGGAGATAAAAACTGTAGCATAAAAAAGAGGAGTCGAAACTCCTCTGATTTAGATGTTAACTGTTCTTTTGTGGGCCCCAGTCATAAATTTTCTTTTGATAGGCATACCACATCATCCAAAGGCCAATGAGTAGCATTGGAACGGTAAGGATCTGACCTTTAGTCATCCAGCCAAATAAAATGAAACCTTGGTCGGCATCTGGTTGACGGAAGAATTCCATTACAAAACGTGCAACGCCATAACCCATCAAGAATAGTGATGAAACGGCCATACGTGGGCGAGGTTTTGAACTAAACCACCATAAGATAATGAATAGAATTAGACCTTCACAAAGCGCTTGATAAATTTGAGAAGGGTGGCGAACCAAGTGTAATGGATCGGTTGGGAAAATCATTCCAAATGGATAGTTCGGATCTGTAACCGCACGACCATATAACTCTCCACCAATAAAGTTACCGAAGCGTCCGAACATTAAGCCTGTCGGTACACAAGGAGCAATAAAGTCGAGTGTTTGGAACCATGTTTTTTGATATTTTTTACACCAGAATAGCATTGCAATCATGACGCCTAAGAAGCCGCCGTGGAAGCTCATACCACCAGTCCAGACTTGGAATAACCAGATTGGGTTTTCAAGGAATTTATCAAATTCATAGAAAAGCACATAGCCGATACGTCCGCCGAGTACAACACCTAGAGCGCCGTAAAACACCAGATCGGAAACCATGTCCGATGTCCAGCCATCACGCTGTTTGGCACGGTAGGAAGCGAGTCCCCAAGCACATAAAAATGCCAATAAATACATGAGTCCATACCAATGGACTTGAAGAGGTCCTAGATGTATTGCGACCGGATCGATATTAGGATAGGTCAGCATTGCTGCTCCTTGATCTTACGTTTTGACAGATTGTAGCGGAATGATGTGAAAAATGTTGTACATTCAATGTGTAAACATAGGGAACAAGAATCAATGTGTATTGTGGCTTTAGCATGGCATGTTCTGGATGATATGCCCTTGTGTCTTATTTCAAACCGTGATGAGTTTTATCATCGACCAACCGCATTGTTGCATCAATGGGAACATACACCCATCATTGCAGGGCAAGACTTACAGTCAGGTGGTACTTGGATGGGGGTTACGCCGCAGGGCCGATGGGCTGTGTTAACTAATTTCCGTGATGGACGTGATAAACAGCAATACGAGACTTCTCGTGGTCATTTAGTTCAGGCTTTTCTAGAGTCTGATTTATTGCCGATTCGCTTTGCGCAACAATTAGAACAACAGCAACAGAACTTTGCTGGTTTTAACTTGTTTATGGGAACTGCTGATCAGGCGGTTTATATGAGTAACCGCGGAGAAGCACCTCAAGTATTAGCTAATGGCGTGTATGTGGTTTCGAATGGTTTGATGTCCGATCACTGGGAGAAAACCAGACATTTAAGAACTCGTTTTACGCAAGAGTTCCTACCTATGCATCAGCACAAAACGGAAGAGTTAAGCTTGCAACATGCAGCGTGGGATATTTTAGAAGATGAGCGTAAAGTCACCACAGCATTGTTGCCAAATACGGGTATTCAACCAGAAATGGAAGAGTTGCTATCATCGACTTTTATCCAAAGCCCAGTATATGGAACACGTTGTTCGAATTTTTTAAGAATGACCAATAATGAATGGATTTGGTTGGAAAAGACCCAGCAAGGCGAGCATAGCGGCCAAATTGTACAGCAGCAGATACCTTTAAACTTTCAGAAATAAAAGAACTTTAAATACAGTAAAAGAAACCTGCATAAAGCAGGCTTCTTTTGAGTTGTGGTAAGAATTATTTCTTCACAACAGATGGTGCTAGAGGATCAGCCGTAATATAACCAACTGCCGCTGCAAAACGATCTTTGTAGTTTGCACGAACAAGAGGATCAAGAGTCGCTTTTACTTTATCGTGTAATGGAGATTCCCAGTCACCCGGATGCTGGAAGTTACTCATGATGTAAGTCCAGCCATTCACCGCATCTACAGCATGTAAACCTGTCGATTCAGCACCAGCAGGTGTTGATAAGATACGGCTTAATTGTTTGGTATCTACGTTATATGCCCATAAGAAGTTATTTACGTGCATACCACTGTCTTCACCAATGAAGAGCGTACGTAAGTTTTCAGAGAACTTAATATTATCTGGGTTTGCAATTTTATCTGCATTTGCAAGGTTACCCAAAGCATCAGCAGTGGTGAGGTCTTCACCCACTAAAGCTGCTGGCGGTTCCATATGAGTCGATACCCATTCACTGTTAATGAGCTGACCTTTATTGTCGACTTGGCTGCCTTTTAATGTATGTGCATAAACTGCACCAGCTTTTGGACCCTGTACTTGAATATCAGTGGTTTTATCAACCATAGAAGACTGTACATAAGACATCGCAGAGTATGCGATTTTGTCTTTAATATTGACAGTTGTGCCTTCCATTTTGGTGAAGCCCATACTTGCACCAACCAAGGCTGCATAACGATGCGTTTCTAGGAAAGCTGCTTCACGCTCTTTACCCGGTACAAGTTTGACCCAGTTATTTTTGCCGCTATAACGGATTTTGGTATAGCTTGCATCTTGAGGATCTGTAGTTTTTACATCCATCAAGTCTGAAATCTTGTATTGATCTGCCCAGCTTTTTACTTCTGCACTTGTTGCATGACCAAGGTTAATCCAAGAAATATCACCCGCACCAGCGCCTACGCCTGAGGTTTGCTTCCATTTAGCAACATAGAGCGTACCCGCAGATAAGTCTTTTTCTTTATCGGCAACAAACATGAATAAACCGCCATTCGTTGCATCATCACCCATCAATGCAGTGCGGTTATCTGGCATAACTTGAATAAGTTCGTGCGAGATACGACCTAAACAGTAATGTTTTTTGATTGAACCTGTACCATCCGTATTTACAGTAACTTCTGGTAAATGACCGTAGTGGTATGGGTTACCTTTGGTACTGTCACCAAATAAGTTTTTGCTAAATACTGGTAAGTAGCTTCCAGCAACATTGTTTGCATCTGGTTCGTATTCTTCACTAGAAAGGTGAGTTCCCCATGGAGATAAGCTTGCACCACAAGTAATCCATAAACCGTTTACTTTAGAAGTATCGACATTGTGGTATTTAACCAGTGTTAAATGACCAGTTTTAGGGTCTTGGTCTAAAGTTAAAATCGCAATTGGAGATGGTAGTAAGCCATACATAGACGCTAAGCTTTGGTCACGAGTCGTATATTCAAACTGAACGACGTGAAATACAGGATTACCTGTAACACCTAAAGCTTGTTTGTCTGCATCGGTAAAGTCACGACCTGTTGCTTGTTTAAAGCTAATTAAAGAGCTTCCATCTGGACAGTCAGAGAAGAATTGACGTTCTTGCCCAGGTTTTGATTTATCAATAATCGGCTGATTATTAATATCAACATAACCACCCGCTAGAATTTTTCCACCTTTACCATCTGCAACCAGATCACCTGTGGTAAAGAATGGCTTGTATGCTAATGTGTAGTCAGTTTTTGAGCCATCTTCCCAGCTAATTGAAAGGCTTGATCCAACAGTTGTTGTTGCCATCGCTGCTGGGTTGGCTAAAGATGGTGCAGCCATTGAGGTAAACGTTGCATTTTTAAAGTTTACTGTTGGTGGTGGAGTAACAACATCTGAATCATTATTACTGTCATTACAGCCTGCTAACGTTGCTGCCGTAGCCATCGCACCTAATGGAAGAAAAGGGATCCCCGTAAACCATTTTAAAATATCGCGACGTGTTGGGTGGTTAGAAGCAGTTGTCATAATAAATCCGTAACTTTTGTGTGTATATTTGTTGAGTCGATTCTATGGATTGGAAATGACACTTTTCTTACATTTTTAAGTCACTTTGAAGACAGTTTATAATTTGATTAATTAAGACGATTTAAAAGTAAAAAGCCCAAATCTTAATATTTGGGCTTTTAAAGAGAAGTTTTAGATTATTCAGCAGACTGGCTTTTTCTCTTCTCAAGAATTTTACCGAACAGTAGGCCTATTTCAAAAAGCAACCACATTGGAATCGCTAGCATCACCATTGAAATCGCATCTGGGGGTGTAATAAACATAGCAACAAAAAAACATCCCACAATAATAAAACGTCTTTTTTCAGCAAGGCTTTGAGTATTTACTACGCCAATTAAAATAAGTAGTAAGGTTGCGATAGGAATCTCAAAGGTCACACCAAATACCAAAAATAGCTTTAAACAGAAGCTTAAATAACTATTAATATCGGTCATTGGTGCTACTGTTTCAGGTGAAACGCTAATAAAGAAATGTAATATTGCAGGTAAGGTAATGTAATAAGCAAAAGCTACCCCTGCATAAAATAGGACAATACTACCAATCAGTAACGGTAGCGCTAAATGGCGTTCTTTTTGATAAAGCGCAGGGCGAACAAAAGACCATATTTCATAAAGAATAAATGGCATTGCAAGCATAAGTGCGACAAATAAATTAAGTTTAAAAGGTGCCATAAAGGTTGCTGTTACATCTGTTGCAATCATTGACGATGATGCAGGGAGTTGTAACCTTAAAGGCTCAGATAATAATTGGTAAGTATTATTTCGAAAGGGTAATAAACAAAAGAATAAGAATAATGTTACCCCTACAATCCTGAATAAATGGCGTCTTAAAACAACCAAATGATTCATGATTGGCATTTGGTCTAAGTTTTCTTGACTATTTACAGTGGTTGAAGGCAGTTGGTTCATACGGCAATCTTCAATTCAACAGGAGATGTTTCTGCAATATCAGTTTGAGTCACTAAAGGCGTAGGTTTAGCAACATACGGTACTTTGTAATGGTCTGATATAGGAATACATTTCCGAATAGGCTTTTGTGTTGTTTTAGGCGTTTCAGTAACTTCTAAATGTTCTGAAATCTGCTGTTTTTGTATTTCTTCAAGCTGCTGTTGTACTTTTCGTTCCAATGCTTCAATGCGGTTAAGTTCCTCTTGCATTTCTTTGCGGAACTCAGAAAGACGCAGCTCCTGATCAATCTCATTTTGCAAATTGGTGATATAGCGTTTTAGTCGAACATACCAGCGACCTGCAAAACGTGCAGCTTCGGGAAGCTTATCTGGACCTAAAACTAAAATTGCAATAATTGCAAAACAGAGTAGCTCTGTCATTCCTACATCAAGCATGGGACAAACCTTTAGCTTTTCACTGATGTGCTTTCAGATGTTTTAACTTGTGCGTCAATCGTACGAGGAGTATTTAAAGATGCAGCTTCGTCTTCTTCACGAACTGATTTTTTAAAGTCTCTTACTGCACCGCCTACATCTTTACCGATATTTTTTAATTTAGATGTACCGAACAATAAAATAACGACGATTGCGAAAATAACGACATGCCAAATAGATAAACCAGCCATGATTTTATACCTCTTTTTAGTTCGCTTTATATCAACAGGTTGCCATGACAAGAATGTGACACTTATATTTCATTTTTAAGACAGTATTTATAAGTAGCCAGTTACGGTTAGATTTTTAAAGATATTTATCTGAGTAATTTTAAATTTTATTTAACTTAGATTTTAGACCAATTTACGTGAAATAGATCATACATTTCAAAATCAAAAGGTGTAGCATAACAAGCTGTTTTTAATGAGCAAGAGGAGAGAGCGTGGCATTACTACTGCCTGTATTGGCATTTATCACCGGACTTTTACTTGCTCAGACCTCTATTGCAGAAACCATAAAACCTATTCTTTCAGCTTGGCTTGCACGACTCCTGATTCCGATTGTGATCATTTACAACATGGTCTTTTATCAATCGGGAAGTTTGAGCTTAATGCTCTTTAGTTTTGGGGCGGCATTTATTATTTTCTTTGCCTATTTGGCTTTATTTAAAGACCGCTTACTGGCCCTTTGTGTAAGCTATACCAATATGGGATGGCTTGGTTTTCCTTTTGCCATGGCTCTATTTGGTCCCGAAGCGACTGCTCCGATTGTGGCTTTATATATTGGGATGTCAATTTTTGGCAATGCTTGGGCTGTTACGGCAGTCACTACCGCACCACAAAGTAAGCTCAATATATTAAAAAAGGTTTTAACTTCCCCTCCTTGTATATCAATATTTTGTGCTGTGGTGCTCAGGCTCTTAGGTGCTCAACATATTGAACATCCAGCCATACATTGGGTCTATGAAGTTGCTAAATTTGCAATGGCTTTTGCAGGTATGTGTGTGCTTGGAATGTGGCTACGCCGTACCAGAGTTTATGCAAAAGACTTAATTTACAGTACAAAAGCTCAAGCCTTTAAAGTCGCGTGTGGCTTTGTTCTATGTGGTCTAACTTATAGGTTTTTACCGATTCCAAATATAAGTCAGCAAATAGGGGTGATGTTTTTAATGTTTTGTTTGCCACCAGCAGCCAATATTGTAGCGTTAGAGACACATTATCAAGGGACGGGGAGATCTGCGGCTTATATCGCTTCGGGGACGATTGTGAGTTGTGTGTGTATTGCGATTTATGCAGTGTTTTTGCACGTAGTACTATAATTAAGTTTAAATTTTCTTCTCCACATTTGCTTGTGCGAAGGCGGCATGGATGCCGCCATGTCACTGCGGTAGCAAGGATGTACCGTCAGTGACATAAATGGTTTTGTTACTTTTGCCAAAACAAAAGTAAAGTACTGCCTATACAAAGCCGAATACTCTCTAACGTGATATTCAAAGGCTATATTGAAAGAATTACACTAAACTTTCTCTAAATAACTGCATCGCTTGCCCACGATGACTAATCTTATTCTTATCTTCTTTAGACAACTCAGCGCTAGAAACTTTTAGCTCTGGTAACCAGAACAGTGGGTCATAACCGAAACCATTTTCACCACGTGCAGCTTCTAAAATTTCACCGTGCCAAATGCCTTGGAAAATTTGTGGCAAAGGGTCTTCAGCGTGAGTCACTAAAGCAAGTACGCATACAAACATACCTTCAATCACTTCACCATTTTTACGATATGGCAGAAGATCATTTAATAACTTGGCATTATTCGCTGCATCATCACCATGTTCTCCAGCATAGCGCGCCGAGTAAATGCCTGGTGCGCCGCCTAATACAGGAACACAAATACCTGAGTCATCAGCCATAGCAGGTTTCCCTGAAATTTTAGAGGCATGACGTGCTTTAATAATGGCGTTTTCAATAAAGCTTAAGCCGTCTTCAATGGCGTCGGGAATATTAAGGCGACCTTGAGGAATAATTTCTACAGGTAACTTAAGCTGTTCAAAAAGTTTTTCAAACTCTGCGACTTTACCTTTGTTATTACTTGCAAGGACTAAAGAGCCCTGATCAAACCAATGTGGGGTAGACATAAGATAAACCGATCTAAATTTTGCGTATTTTAACCCATTTTAAAAATTATATAGCTGAATTATGAATATGATTGAATAGAACATTTTTTCCTATTAAAAATGATTCGGGCTGTATAGTTTTCTGTCTCGATCAAAGATGTTTGTTGTGGGAGCTTACTTTTGCAATCAAAAGTTACACCTCCAAAAATTGAAGGAAGATTGAAGTCAATATAAGAGATAGGGTAAAAATGCTCTTGGGAATAAAGAGGGAGTTGAAAATGAAATTTATTGTTTGACTTTATTTGTATATCACTGATTTCGGTATCTGTATTCTTTCTGAGTGTTGGTAGCATCAAGATCGTTTCACGTTGTAGATGGGTTGTGATAAACGGGAAAAAGTAATCAGACTCATACATCCCATAAGCTGCTGAATTTATTTGTTCTAACTCTTTCATGAAATCCTTTTGTGTATAGCCATTTTTATAAGAAGCAATTTGAATCGTGAAATTTAACATTTGAGAATGATCGAAAAAGAATGGCTTTAGTATCTGAAATATAATAAGACCACTAACTATAATAAAAATACTGATATAAATTGACAGTTTAAATTCATTCTTATTAAACATTAATTTTCTATTCTCTATAAGTACTGATTTAACAGCAAAATTAGCCTTACGGTTTTTTATATGATACAGAAAAGAACTATCGCAATAAAAAACCGACTCTCACAAGTCGGTTTTTAGATCTTTCAATAGATCTAAGCAAGATTATTGTGCTTGAATCCATTTATCCGCACGGTCACGTGCCATACGAATTTGCTCTTGGGTTAAGTTGGCAGCAAGAGCAGTCTTTTTACCTTCAGATAAGCTAATCACTTTATTGTCGAGCATGCCATCACGAGTTGAAAGCTCATACCACTGATAAGCACCTACGTAGTTTTTCTTTTGCTCTTCCATCATCGCGAGGTTATAGCTTGCGCGGTTATCACCATTGCTTGCAGCTTTTTCGAAATACTTACGAGCCATAGACTCATCTTTCTTAACACCAATGCCGTCGGCGTACATACGGCCTACATTTAACTGTGCTGGTGATAAACCTTGGTCAGCAGCAGCTTTAAACCAAGTAAATGCTTGTTTATCGTCTTTTGCTACATCTTTACCGTATTGGTAACGTGTTCCAAGATAAAATTGTGCGCCAGCTTGGCCAGCTTGAGCTGCTTTTTGAAGGTCATGAATCCCCATTGTGGAGAAGCGCGCAGCCTGGCTAGCAACCGATTGTGGCTGGGCGATATAATCTGCATGAGCCTGCATACTTAGCAGTCCTGCAATTAGTGTGCTAAATAATGTCTTTTTCATAGTGCACTCACTCGATAAATAGCGACTTCACCAAACAAATTCGGAACATGTTTGCTTAACAGGCTTCCCTGCTGGTTTCCATTGACGGCGAGTCGATTAATAATTTGTATTTGATTTTCCGCACACAGTGCTTCGAAATCTTTAAATGTACATAAATGAATGTTGGGGGTGTTATACCACATATATGGTAGAGCATCCGATACAGGCATCATTCCTTTTAATGCTAGAAAAGAGCGAGTCTTCCAGTGTGCAAAGTTTGGAAAGGTAATAATGGCCTGTTTTCCCACACGCACCATGTCTCTTAATAAAACATCGGGTGCATCTACGGCTTGCAAAGCTTGTGCCATGACCACATAGTCAAAAGACTGGTCGGCAAAACGGCTCAAACCGAGATTCAAATCTTGTTGAATAATATTTAACCCGCGACTGACGGCAATTGCAATCTTTTCTTGATCAATTTCTAAACCATAAGCACGAATTTGATGCTTTTGGCTCATATGAGCGAGTAATTCACCGTCACCACATCCTAAATCGAGTACGCTAGAGCCGGGTTTAATCCACTTTTCTGCCAGTTGTTGATCAATACGCATTAGCTTGCCTCCAGTGATGTCGATTTTAAATGTTCTTCACCGCCTAAGAAAGCGCGCAGTGTTTTGACATACAGTGGAATCGGGAATAAAAACGAGTCATGACCTTGTTCAGCATCAATATCGAGGTAACTTACCGGCTTATGATTGGTAATAAGCGCGTCTACTATTTCTTGAGAGCGGCTTGGTGCAAAACGCCAGTCAGTTGTGAATGAAACGATGAGGAACTGACATTTGGTTTTACCCATTGCTTCTGTAAGTGAATGACCGTATTCGCGTGAAGGATCGAAATAATCCAAAGCTTTGGTCATAATGAGGTAAGTATTGGCATCAAAATTACGGCTGAATTGTTCACCTTGATAACGCAGATAGCTTTCGACCTGAAACTCGACATCAAAACCGTACATAAATTTGCCTGATTTTAAATCACGGCCAAATTTTTGTTTCATCGCTTCTTCAGAAAGATAGGTGATATGGCCGACCATACGAGCCAGAATTAGTCCGCGTTTTGGATAGCTATCATTTTCTAAGTAACGACCATGATGGAAGTCTGGATCAGACAAGATCGACTGACGTGCCACTTCGTTAAATGCAATATTTTGTGCTGAAAGTTTTGGTGCGCTAGCAATAATCACACATTTTTGCAGGCGGTCAGGGTAGTCTACAGACCATTGTAGTGCTTGCATGCCCCCTAATGATCCACCAACAACCGCATACCACACATCTACACCCAAACGGTCGGAAAGCATGGCCTGAGTCTTAACCCAGTCGCGTACCGTTACTAATGGAAAATCTGGTCCATAAGGGCGATTGTCATTTTCAGGGTTTGGTGAAGTTGGGCCAGTTGAGCCACTACAACCACCAATATTATTGAGCGAAACTACAAAGAACTTATTCGTATCAATTGCTTTACCCGGGCCAATACAGCTATCCCACCATCCAGCTTTTTTATCATCTTCGTGGTGATAACCCGCTGCATGATGATGTCCGGAAAGGGCGTGACAGATTAAAATGGCATTTGATTTATCTGCATTTAAAGTGCCGTAAGTTTCAACCATTAATTCAAAACGTGGCAAAACACGGCCACATTCAAGATGTAATGGTTCTTCAAATTGGAACTTTTGCGGAGTGACTAACCCCACTGAATCAGCTGGAAAAGACACGGGAACATTTCGCCTTTTAAATCTTTCAGGAATAAAAAGAAAGGATACCAAGCTAGGTATCCTTTCAAAAGAGTTTTTTTAAATTAAACAGCGGCGGCAACAACTTGATCTGTACTTAAAACACCTTGATCAATCAAACGGTTGGTACAGGCAATAATTGCTTCAATTGATGAGGTAACTGTGTTGTCATGAACACCGGCACCAAATGAGCCTCTACCTGTACCTTTCACTTGAAGTTCAATTAAGGTTAATGCTTTGGCATTTGCACCTGAACTAATACTACGTTCTTCATAGTTCAATACGTCAATTGGTAATTGAAGTGCGTTTAAGAATGCAGAAATAGGACCATTACCTTCGCCACGAAGTTGTTGTGTTTCACCCTCGACATCAACATCAAGTTCGATAATTTGAGTACCGTTAATGTCTGATAACTTGTAGTGTTTGACTGTGTAATGTTGGTTTTTCACATCAACATATGTGTCTTTAAATAATGTCCAGATTTCTTTGGCATTAATTTCTGTACCATTTTCATCAGCGTATTGTTGAACAACCTGACTGAATTCGATTTGCAAACGGCGCGGTAATACAACGTTGTAGTTTGATTCTAATAAGTAAGCGATACCGCCTTTACCAGACTGACTATTTACACGAATGACAGCATCATAGTCGCGGCCCAAATCTTTCGGGTCGATTGGCAAGTAAGGCATATCCCAGATTTCTTCGTTTTTCTGGTACTCGAAGCCTTTTTTGATTGCATCCTGATGTGAACCAGAGAATGCAGTAAATACCAAGTCACCTGCATATGGATGACGAGGGTGTACAGGTAAGCCAGTACATTCTTCAACTGTTGCAATGACTTCATTAATGTTAGAGAAATCTAACTCTGGCGCTACACCTTGGGTATACATGTTCAATGCAATGGCTGCAACGTCAACGTTACCAGTACGTTCGCCGTTACCAAAAACACAACCTTCGACACGGTCAGCACCCGCCATAATGGCAAGTTCCGATGCTGCAATACCACAGCCGCGGTCGTTGTGACAGTGAACAGAAATGATCACGCCATCACGACGTGCCAAATTGCGATGCATCCATTCAATTTGGTCTGCATAAACATTTGGAGTTGAAACTTCGACAGTCGCAGGTAAGTTTAAAATCACTTTATGTTCTGGACGAGCATCCCAGATTTCTGTCACAGCATCACAAACATCTTTAGCAACTTCTAATTCGGTTGCAGAGAAACATTCTGGGCTGTACTGGAAAATCCAGTCAGTTTGAGGATATTGCGCTGCATACTCTTTCACTTTTTGAGCTGCATTAATTGCTAATTGTTTTGCACCATTTACATCTACATTCAATACTTTCTGACGGAAAGTTGGAGAGTTCGAGTTATAAATATGTACGATTGCGCGTTTAGCACCTACTAAAGATTCAAAAGTGCGTTCAATTAAATGATCACGTGCTTGCACCAAAACTTCGATATATACGTCATCAGGAATATGATTTTCTTCGATCAACATACGAGTAAAATCGAAGTCAATTTGAGACGCAGAAGGAAAACCAATTTCAATATGTTTAAAACCGATTTTTACAAGCATTTTGAACATCTTGAATTTCTGTTCCATATTCATCGGTTCAAAAATTGCTTGGTTACCGTCACGTAAGTCCGTGCTCATCCAAATCGGCGCTTTTGTAATTTCATTATTTGGCCATTGGCGGTCTGGTAAATCGACTCGCTGGTACATACGGCGGTATTTTTTGCTTGGGTCAGCCAACATCATGAGAAAACTCCTTATCTCGTAGCACGGTTGCTCTAGGTATCGTGTGAAAGGCAACGTTCTACAGTTATATATGGTATCTAATACAGAAAAATTAAAGCGAATTTGAAAAGGTCTGCTCTAAAATGCAGACAAAAATTTATACGCGCGCGAGGCGCAGCATCAGGAGTTCGAGATGATGTCTTGCTTGGATAGGCGGGGCAAACAAGTAATTCGTTTTCATCTATAGACCATGAAATAGTAAGTTTAGTGGTTTGCGAATATGCTCTTTGTCTAGATATACCACATCTGAACAATGATTACACGTTGTGCAAAAGTCTTATACTCATTTTAATTTCAGTGTTCAGAAAATAATTTTCTAATTTTGCGTTGTTTGATGTTTTATGGAAAATAATTTTCACTATTTTGCCTTATTGAGATAAAAATAATTGATTAGACTAAATAAGGCAAAAATAAATAGAGTTACAGTTCTGACCACATACGGATGAGATTGTGATAAATATTAGTCAGTTTCATCACTTCAGAATAACTATCGCCATGTGATTTACGTAGTTCACGTATGCTTTCATCTAAGTTAAATAAAAGATGGCGTTTACTATCATCGCGAACCAAACTTTGCACCCAGAAAAAAGAGGCAAAGCGAGTACCTGATGTAATACTACTGACTTCATGCAGGCTAGTAGACGGGTAGAGCACCACATCACCCGCTGGTAATTTGACTTCGTGATAGCCATAAGTATCTTCGATAACGAGGTCGCCGCCTTCATATTCATCAGGTTCGCTTAGAAATAAGGTACAAGATAAATCGGTACGTAGTTGTTCTGAAGTCCCGCGTATAAGACGAATTGAGTTATCTACATGGAAACCAAAACTTTCATACTCGTCATAACGGTTAAACAGTGGTGGAATAATTTTGTGGGGTAGGGCTGCTGCTTGAAACACAGGATTTTGCCAAATTGCTTTAATGACAATATCACTTAAGTGATGTGTAAGCGGGTCTTGTTCAGAGAGTTGTTGATTTCTTTTAACAGAGGCAGACAAAGTGCCGGCAGTTACTTTACCACCTACCCAATTTGCCTCTTTCATGAGTTTACGAAACTCGGCAACTTGCTCTTTGCTTAAAACATTCGGGATATGATGAATCACAGCAAACACCTTTTAAGTAGATACTTTATTTATAAAGATAGCCTCATTACGAGGCTATCTTTATATCTGCTTTAATTAATACCATAAATAAATTATGGAATTAAATTTTAGTATTTAAAGTTAATGGCTAAAACGGCGTTACGACCATTGCCTTCAAATGCATAGTGAGCTGGGTGAGCACTTGTAAAATAGCGTTTATCAGAAATGTTATTGATATTAAGCTGTAAGTTTACGTTTTTGTTGACATCGTATTTAGCCATAGCATTGTAAATGGTATAAGTTGGCAAATATTTGTCTTCAAGCATTGTTGCGCCAGTATTTGTATTGGTAAATACTTTATCGCGGTATTCGGCACCAGCACCTAGAGTTAACTTAGGTAGTACTCGATAAGTAGACCACAATGTCGCACTATTTTTAGCGACGAATGGGAGTGGTTTACCTTCTTGTGCAACTGCGTTATAAGCCGCTTTTGTCAATTCACTATCTAAATAGCTATAACCCGCAGAAACTTCCCATTTGTCGGTTACTTTACCGTTGAACCCGACTTCGAAGCCATCAACTTTACTTTCACCAGCATTGGTTGTGGTATTGGCATCAATAGCGATACGAGTATTTTGTTTCTCGGTACGGAAAATAGCAGCAGTTAAGTTTGCACGATTATTGAATAGATCCCATTTAGTACCAACCTCGAAAGTACGTGCTTTTTCTGGAGATAAATCATTTGCTTGTTGAGAAGAAGTGGATAAGGCATCTGCACCATCACCTTGGTCTACCCCAACTGGATTTGCAGAAGTTGCGAAACTTGCATAGATACTGCCATTTTCAGTTGGTTTGTAGACTAAACCAGCTTGATAAGAGAAATAGTCACTATCATTTTCGAATTTCTGACCAGCTGCAATACTTACGTCATTTGTGTAGTTGCCGCTCGTACTTGTTTTATCGATATCTTTAACAGTTTTATAAATATTTTTATTATATTTACGTTCAGTTTCGAATTTATCCCAACGTACGCCTAAATTTAAAAGCCATTGTGGATTAAATTCGATGCTATCTAAAGCATAAAGAGAAACAGTACGGCTGCGAGTTGTATACTGATTTTTGATGCTGCCTAAAGTATCAGTAAATGCTCCATTCATTGGGTTGTTGACTGAAGTACACCAGCCATTCGAAAGAGCACTGCTTACAGGACAACTGGTGTTATGGACAGTAGATGTTGTGCCAGAGGCATCAGTAAACGTATAAACACCTTGATTTGATTGTTGATAGCTCCACTCGGCACCTGTATTAAAAGAGTGTTTAAGAGTACCAGTATTGAATTTACCTTTTAATGCAAGCTGATCGCTATAAGCATCTGTGTCTACAATCCGACTTAAAGCACGACGTGAAATAGTACTGTTTTTCGTTACATTACCTTTTGAGTCATCTGCATTGGTATAGATGTAATCTGATTTAGATTTTGTGTAAGACATCGTATTTGATAATGTTAAATCATCAGCGAGATCATGTTCTAATTTAAACGTACCGATGTGGTTTTCACGTTTATCAAAATCACGAGCTTTCCAACCGTAATACATGCCTTGTTTTACATCAATTGGTTTCCCACCAACAGGAAGGAATGGAATACCTGCATCTGGTTCATCATTACTACGTAAATAGTAGTAGCTCAATGTTCCTCGAGTTGCTGTATCTAGGCCAAATGCAAGACTTGAAGCAATACCAGCACGAGCATATTCAGCACCATCATTTGAACCAGCTTTTTCATTTTCATGGCCCATAACTACAACTCGGCCAGCAACACCATTACCAAAGTCTTTGTTTGCATCAAGTTGGATATGGCGATAGTTATCGGTACCACCTTGAACACTACCTTGGTAAACATCACCTTCATGAGCAACTTTAGGAATCAGGTTAATGCTGCCCCCAACACCACCACCGCCGCCAAGAGCTGAAGAAGAGCCTTTAATGACTTCAACTTGCTCAATAGCGAACATGTCACGATTTTGAGAAGTTGAATTACGAACACCATCAACATAGACAGAGGATTGAGCGCTATAGCCACGAATATATGGCATATCGGTAAATGGGGTACCGCCTTCACCTGCACCTAAAGTAATACCTGGTTCATAGCGTAAAGCTTCGAGTAGGGTGTTAGAGTTTGAATCTTTAATTAATTTTTGAGAAAGAATAGAAACGGATTTTGGAGTATCTAAAAGGGGAGCAACTAATTTTGAATTTGCCGACTCATCTACTTTTAAAGATTCTTCGTGAGTTGCTTGAGTATGAATGGTTGGTAGTTGTGAAACAGTTTCTTGTGCCATTGCAGTTGTTGCAATCATAGAAAGGGATGATGCGATTGCAGATGAAACAATTTTTTTACGTGTTCTAATCAATGACATGACTTTCAGGACTTAAATATAAAACGTTATGCGAATAATAATAATTCTTATTTATATGTACAGTTTGTGTTAATTGGATTTGCCGATAGGATTGTGAAGAAAATATGAAAGATTTAATCGGATTTTGTCGCTAAAAATTGCTAATTAATTAATTATTATTAATTTTTATGAAAAGCGATAATTATTGATAAATTAATTGTAATTTTAGATTTATGAAGCATAGCTAAAAAATTACTTTCGCTTAAGGTTGAATTAAAAAAAATTAAAAAATCATAAAATTATTGTGAAATTTACTGGAAAAACGGCCTTCAATTTACTGATCTGATCGGTTAATTTTGTATATCTTGAAAGTTGTCATATAATACAGCACTTTTTTAAAAACTGTTCCTACTAACTAATTTTTATCGAGGAAGCCATGCAAGTAACGACTGAAGCGGTTTCGGGCGTTGCCCGTCGTTTAAATGTTTCTGTACCGACGAGCCGTATTAACGAGCAATTTGAAGCTCGTTTGAAGCGCACTGCCAAAACTGTGAAGATCAACGGCTTCCGTCCGGGCAAAGTACCTGCAAACGTTGTTCGTCGCGAATACGGTGCAAGTATTTATCAAGAAGTTGTGAATGACATCATTCGTGACAGCGTATTCGAAGCAATTCAACAAGAAAAAATCAATGCGGTAGGTATGCCGAACATTGAGAAAGTTGAACATAAAGAAGATGCTTTAGTTTTTGAAGCAACTGTAGAAGTTTATCCTGAAGTTGAAGTAAAAGCATTTGACGGCTTAGAAGTTGAACGTAAAACAGCTGAAATTAAAGATGCTGACGTTGACACTATGATCGAAAACTTGCAAAAACAACGTCAAACTTGGGCTGTGACCAAGGGTATGGCGAAAAAAGACATGCAAGTGACTTTTGACTTCGAAGGTTCTATCGACGGTGAGAAGTTCGAAGGCGGTTCTGCTGAAGACTTTAAACTTGTGTTAGGTTCAGGTCGTATGATTCCTGGCTTCGAAGACGGCATCATTGGCATGAAAGCTGGTGAAGAGAAAGTAATTGATGTAACTTTCCCTGAAGATTACCAAGCTGAAAACTTAGCTGGTAAAGCAGCTCAATTCAAAATTACTGTGAAGCAAGTTGAAAAACCTAAACTTCCAGAGATTGATGCTGAATTCTTAAAAATCTTCGGTGTTACTGAAGAAGAAGGCGTTGAAAAATTAAAAGCTGACGTTCGTAAAAACATGGAACGTGAAGTTCGCAATGGTTTACGTAACCAAGTTAAACAAGCTGCATTTGATGCTCTTGTTGCTGCGAACGAAGTTGAAGTTCCAGCTGCAATGGTTGCTCAAGAAATTGACCGTCAACGTCAACAAATGGTTCAACAGTTCACTCAACAATTTGGTGGCGCTGGTGCTCAATCTTTTGACAAGAGCATGCTTCCTGACGAATTGTTCAAAGAACAAGCAGAGCGTTCTGTTAAACTTGGCGTATTAGTAAGCAAAGTTTTAGCTGATGCTAAACTTGAAGTTGACCAATCACGTGTTGATGCTTACATCGACGACATGGCTTCTTCTTATGAAGATCCAACTGAAGTGATCGAATACTTCAAAAATGATGCTCAACAACGTGCTCAAATCGAAGCTGTTGTATTAGAAGATCAAGTTGTTGATCACATCTTAGCTGCTGCTAAAGTGACTGACAAAGCAGTATCTTACGAAGACTTGTTGAAAGAACAACAAGCTCGCCGTATGGGCTAATCTTTTGAGAAGTCAGGAAAAGGCGCTTTAGGCGCCTTTTTCATTTTTAGGTATGTGGTTAATTTGAGTACGTCGTTAAGTACTTAGGTATAAATAATATAATATTTCAGTGCGAACCTTTTGCAATTTGAGAAATTATCCCGCATATTGTTGCCATAGGTTAAGTCACAAAAAATTTAGGAATAAATAACGTATGTATGTTCCAACAATTGAAAATGCTTTAGTTCCTGTTGTGGTTGAACAATCTTCTCGCGGCGAACGTTCTTTTGATATTTATTCACGACTTTTACGTGAGCGCGTCATTTTTCTAACTGGTGAAGTTGAAGACAACATGGCAAATTTGATTGTTGCTCAAATGTTGTTCTTAGAAGCTGAAAACCCAGATAAAGATATCCATCTTTATATTAACTCGCCAGGTGGTTCAGTCACTGCTGGTATGGCGATTTATGACACGATGCAATTTATCAAACCTGATGTAGTGACATACTGTATGGGGCAGGCTGCATCTATGGGCGCATTCTTATTAAATGCTGGTGCTAAAGGTAAACGCTATTGCCTTGAAAATGCTCGTGTAATGATTCACCAACCATTAGGTGGATTCCGTGGTCAGGCATCAGACATTGAAATTCACGCACGTGAAATTCTATTTATTAAAGAACGCTTGAATCGTTTGATGGCAGAACACAGTGGTCAAGACTATGACACGATTGCTCGTGATACCGATCGTGATAACTTTATGACTGCACAAGCAGCAAAAGAATATGGTTTAGTCGATCAGGTATTAAGTAAGCGTCCATAAGGGGAGTTTTTAAGTGGCTTGAGTTGTTAGAAAACGCCTCCATATAGTCATTTAACCCTATCGCTTGCCCTCATATTTAAGATTCTATTTGTGGAGAGAATATGTCCGAACATCCTCAAGGACAAAAACATTGTTCATTTTGCGGTAAAACGCAGTCTGAAGTCGGGAAACTGATTGCGGGCGAGGACGCATATATTTGTAATGAGTGTGTAGATGTCTGCTTAGACCTTGTACAAACCAGCCAACAGGTTGAAGCAGGTGACTGGGCGAGCAAGGCATTGCCAAAACCACATGAAATACGTGCTGCGCTTGATCAATATGTGATTGGTCAGGATCTTGCCAAAAAGACATTATCTGTTGCCGTTTATAACCATTATAAGCGTTTGAAAGTCGGGCAATCTGGTCATGTGTCTAAAGATGTGGAAATTGCTAAAAGTAACATTCTACTGATTGGACCTACCGGTTCAGGTAAAACATTACTTGCTCAAACATTGGCTCGTTTGTTAGATGTTCCGTTTGCTATGGCAGATGCGACTACTTTAACTGAAGCGGGTTATGTCGGCGAAGACGTTGAAAATATTGTACAAAAGCTTTTGCAAAAAGCAGACTACGACGTAGAAAAAGCTCAAAAGGGCATTATCTATATCGATGAAATCGACAAGATTACACGTAAATCGGAAAATCCGTCGATTACTCGTGACGTTTCTGGTGAAGGTGTACAACAAGCATTGCTTAAGATGATTGAAGGTACTGTAGCTTCAATTCCACCACAAGGTGGACGTAAACATCCGCAGCAAGAGTTCATTCAAATTGATACCTCAAATATCTTATTTATTTGTGGTGGTGCATTTGCTGGACTGGAAAAAATTGTACAACAACGCCAAGAGAAAGGCGGAATTGGCTTTACAGCTGACGTGAAGAAAAAAGATGAAAGCAAGAAAATTGCTGAACTGTTCCGTCAAGTTGAGCCAACTGACTTAGTGAAATTTGGTTTGATCCCAGAATTTATTGGTCGTTTACCAGTTATTGCAACGCTAGAAGAGCTTGATGAAGAAGCATTAATGCAAATTTTGACAGAACCAAAAAATGCATTAACTCGCCAATATCAATACTTGTTCAACATGGAAAATGTGGACCTTGTATTTGAAGATTCAGCTTTACGTGCAGTTGCTAAGCGAGCGCTTGAGCGTAATACTGGAGCTCGTGGTCTACGTTCGATTTTGGAAAATGTTTTACTTGAAACAATGTATGACTTACCAAGTCGTACAGATGTCGGAACAGTTTTCATTAATGAAGCAGTCATTAATGGTGAAGCTGAACCTGTTTACAAGCCAGAACGCCAGCCTAAAGAAGCAGTAACTCATGAAAGTATTGCTAAGGCAGATTTAAAAGTAATTGATTCGAAGTCTGCTTAGATTTCATTCATCTAAAAAGCATGAATCGCGTGAGTGATTCATGCTTTTTTTGTTTTCAATTCATGTAGGTGGTGTTAATCTAAAAAAACAAAATACGCATAGTTTTGCGATATAGAAAAATCAAAAGAAAACGCTTTGAGGGATGTCATGCGTTATTTAATTATTTCATTAAGTTGTACCGCATTACTTGTGGGTTGCCAAAGTTCATCACACTTAGCAAAAAATTCAGGTGAGCTGACTGCGACTTTACCTAAAGTTGATGTAGATAAAGCACCCGGTGTATTTGATCAATACCATGTGGGTGGTTTTAGCATGGGTGGATGGGTGAACCAGAAACTAGGTCAGACATTTGTACCGATTAAACCGCAAAATGAACATGCAGCAGTAGTCTATCTCTATCGGCCAGATACCAAATGGAACCGTCAGGAAATTGCAGCAATTAATTTATTTGTAAATGGCAAACGAATTCCAAGCTTATTGCATAACCATTATTACTGGATTGAACTGCCAGCAGGAAGTTATCGTATTTCTGCAAGTCGGCCTTTATTAGGTATTCATTTTCAAGAGCCAAAATATATTGATATTACGGTCGATGCAGGAACATCTTATTATTTAAAATACGATGAAGAAAACAAAATGGACCGCGGTGAACACACTGGCCCATTTATGTTAATGCAAGACAATATCGGACGTAGAGAGATTGCTTTTACGGAGCTTAAATCTTCTAGCTACAATTTTGTTGCTGAAGATGCTTCAGGAAAGATTCGACATAAACCGCAAGAGCTAAAACCAGCCAAATATGATGAAAAATCAGATGTGCATCTGATTAAACCATTTAATTTGTGGAATCCTTTAACGTGGTAATGGCCTACAAAGGATAAAGAAAAGTTAAGACTTTTCTTTATCTTTCATCAATGGTGCAATAATTTTAAGCATCTCTTCTTGCATGTGATCACGTGCTTTAGGGTCATTAAAGGTTTGTTGACCCAGCTCCATCATATATTCTGAAATTTGCCCCATAATCTGTACGTTTTTACGCGTAATCGATTGGCCCTCTGGGGTTTTCAAAAATTTCAGATTTGCCTGAACTTCTTCTTCGGTATATGTCTTTAAATAAATATCTTGTAAAGCTTGCGTAGTTTTGGGGCTACTAATGAGCTGATTGCTCGAATCTTTTAACAGTAAGCCTAACTTTTTCGCTGCCTCTTTTTCTTTCGGGCCTAAAGTTTTGATGCCCGTAATATTAGTAATGATCTGTTCAGCTTGTTGATCATAATAAGGCGTTAATTCATTAATTGATTCTTTAAGCAAATAATCAATTTGGCTCATTTGCATGAGCTCTTTTACTGAACTTAATTTGGCAGGAGAAGCAAATAAGCTTGTCGTAATACAGCTTAAGCAGAGGCTGATTGAGAGATTTTTAAGAATAGGGCGGATAGTCATGAAATGACCTATATGCAGTTTATTGCGGGTGGGTGTATTTATTAATAACATAGATTGGCGAACTAATTGTTACAATTCTTTTCAATTTCCAAAAAAATTATAAGGCATAAAAAAAGCACCGAATTCGGTGCTTTTCTTGATTAGCCTGCTGCAGCATCGATTACTGGAATTTTTCCAATTTTTGCTTGCCAGATTTTTGGAGCTACTGCGTGAATTGAAGTACCGTTTACATCAACTGCTACAGATACAGGCATATCTTCAACTACGAATTTGTAGATTGCTTCCATACCTAAGTCAGCGAAGGCAACAACTTCAGCTTCACGAACAGCTTTAGATACGAGGTAAGCCGCACCACCAACTGCCATAAGGTAAGTTGCTTTGTTGTCTTTGATCGCTTCAATTGCTGTTGGACCACGGTCAGCTTTACCAATCATACCGAATAGACCAGTATGCTCGAGTACTTTACGTGTGAATTTGTCCATACGTGTTGCAGTTGTAGGACCAGCAGGACCAACGACTTCATCACCCACAGGATCAACAGGGCCAACGTAGTAAATAAATTTACCTTTAAGATCAACTGGTAATTCTTCACCGTTGTCGATCATTTCAACCATACGTTTGTGTGCCGCATCACGACCTGTGTACATTGTACCGCTAAGAAGTAATGTGTCACCCGGTTTCCAAGAATCCATTTCTTCTTGAGTAATGGTATCAAGGTTTACACGTTTAGACTGTGAAGAGTCCCAAGTTACAGATGGGTAGTCTTCAAGTTTCGGTGCTTGAATATGAGCTACGCCTGAACCATCAAGCTGGAAGTGAGCATGACGAGTTGCAGCACAGTTCGGAATCATACCGACTGGTTTGCCCGCAGCGTGACATGGGTAATCTTTGATTTTAATATCAAGAACAGTGGTTAAACCGCCAAGACCTTGAGCACCAATACCAAGAGCATTTACTTTTTCAAAGATTTCGATACGAAGTTCTTCGATTTTGTTCTCTGGTCCACGGCGAAGTAATTCGTCCATGTTGATTTCTTCCATGAGTGCTTCTTTCGCAAGCATCATGGCTTTTTCAGCAGTACCACCAATACCGATACCGAGCATACCAGGAGGACACCAGCCTGCACCCATAGTCGGAACAGTTTTAAGTACCCAGTCAACAATCGAGTCAGATGGGTTAAGCATTGCAAGTTTAGATTTGTTTTCTGAACCGCCACCTTTAGCAGCAACAGTAATATCTACTTTGTTACCCGGTACGAGTTTGTAGTGAATAACAGCAGGGGTGTTGTCTTTTGTATTTTTACGACCAAATGCAGGGTCAGCAAGTACAGATGCACGAAGAACGTTGCTGTTTTCAAGGTAACCTTGGCGAACACCTTCGTTTACCGCATCGTCTAAGCTCATTGTTAAATCGAATTTAACATCTAAGCCCACTTCAAGGAAAACGTTAACAATACCAGTATCTTGGCAAATTGGACGATGACCTTCCGCACACATGCGAGAGTTAATTAAAATCTGTGCAATTGCATCCTTTGCAGCTTTGTTTTCTTCGCGATCATAAGCACGGCTCATCGCTTGGATAAAGTCTTGCGGGTGATAGTACGAAATAAACTGTAGGGCGTCCTTGATTGATGTAATCAAGTCATCTTGTTTGATAATCGTTGTCATACCAGAAAATCTCTTGAGCGGGCTGTTAGCTAGCGGGCTAAATTATATGACAAAAACACAATCTTGTGGGGGATTGGTTGATCTTTTGACCGAAAGTCGAATAAGACCAATACTAAGTGATTTAAAACTAAGAATAACCAACAGCTAAGGCAGTTATTTGAGAATAAAAAAAGCCATTTGAGCGGACATCAAATGGCGAGAGGTAGAAAAGATTAAATGATATTAATTATTTGGCAGCAGCTTGTTGTTCAGCCTGAATTGCTGTTAAGGCAATAGTAAAGACAATGTCATCTACTAAAGCACCACGAGACAAGTCATTGACTGGCTTGTTTAGGCCTTGCAGCATTGGTCCAACGCTGACTACATTTGCTGCACGTTGTACTGCTTTATAGGTCGTATTACCTGTATTTAAGTCTGGGAAAATAAATACATTGGCACGACCAGCTACGCGTGAGTCTGGTGCCTTTTGGCGTCCTACACTTTCAACAGAAGCTGCATCGTATTGGAGTGGGCCATCAATCAGTAAATCAGGGCGGCGTTGCTGTGCAATTTGAGTTGCTTGCTGTACTTTCTCAACATCAGCACCAGTGCCAGACGTACCAGTCGAATAGCTGATCATGGCAATACGTGGGTCAATTCCAAACGCTTTTGCAGAGTCAGCAGACTGAATCGCAATTTCAGCAAGCTGGTCGGCTGTAGGGTCTGGGTTAATTGCACAATCACCGTAAACATAAACTTCATCTGGTAAAAGCATAAAGAATATGGATGAAACCAGTGAGTAAGAAGGTGCGGTTTTAATGAGCTGGAAAGCAGGGCGTACGGTGTTCGCGGTTGTGTGAACTGCACCAGAAACCAAACCATCTACATGATCTAGCGCCAGCATCATGGTGCCAAGAACTACGGTGTCTTGTAATTGATCTTTGGCTTGTAACTCATTGAGTTTGCCTTTGCGGAGTTCAACCATTGGTGAAACATATTGATTGCGAATGCTGTCCGGATCAATAATTTCTAAGTCAGCTGGTAGTTCAATCCCGCGTGCTTTTGCAACGTCTTGAACTGCATCTGGTTTTGCTAGCAAAATACAATGTGCAATACCACGAGCCTGACAAATAGCAGCTGCTTCAATAGTACGTGGCTCATCGCCTTCTGGAAGCACAATTCGTTTTTTAGCTGCAATTGATTTTTGCACTAACTCATGACGGAATGCAGAAGGAGAAAGGCGTGGAGTTGCACCGTTATTACTGTGCTGTTTAAGCCATTCGACATCGATATGACTTGAAACAAAACGAGTCACTTGCTCGGCACGTTCAGTATCATCGATTGGAATTTCATTACCAAAATCGGATAAGCGCTGTGCCGTTTCCAGTGTGTTTAAACGGGTATGTAAAATTGGTAAGCCTTGTTTGATAGCGCTTTGGCAAAACTCTAAAAGCTCAGGGGCAGGTGCTTCACGTTCGGTCAGTACCAAGCCTGCCAATGGAATACCGTTACTGGTTGCCAAGCTACCTGCAAGTAAAACGTCGGTACGTTCAGACGCACTAATAATCAGTTCGCCAGCAATGAATTTATTCAATTCATATTCAATGCTTGAGGCAATTAAACTTGAGTGCAAAATACGACGCGTTTTTGCTTCGCCTTGATGGACCCATTGACCATCAATCACGTTCGCGATGTCTAAAGTTCTAGGTACGCTTAGTGTATTACTAAATGGAACTAAACCAATAATTGGTAAATCGTTCGATCCAAAGTAGCGATTGTATTTTTGCAGTTCTGTCGTAAATTTTGCGATGTCTGCAGTTGGACGCAGCGATGGGTCGAATGCGACAGGAATCTGAGCTGTTTCTTCAGATAAGCCGCGTGTACGCATGAAGAGTACACCTGCTGTTCGGTTAGAAGTTGCACCACCAAATTGACGTAAGTGAGCTTCAACTTTCTCGGCTGTTTTACGTGGGTTTTGAATGTCAGCCGTGCTCACTAAAACTACTTCTGCATCGAGAGCTTGGGCAAGGCTTGCATTAAGCTCACTCGCAAAATGGTCTTGCCCATTTGGCAATAAGCCTTCAACAATAATCACATTATTGTCTGCTGCAATACTGCGATGAAGACTTACTGCTTCTTCAAGGAGTTCATCGACTTCACCTGACGCGATGCGTTGGGTTAACTTTTCATGAGAAATGGATTGAACAGTTTTACCTTGAAATAAATGACCAAATAAAGATGTAGTTCGGTCTAAAGTTTCTTGATCTACCTGAGAAAACGGTTTTAAAAAGCCTGCTTTAATCCCATTACAATCAAGTGCATAAATCATACCTAAGCAGGCAGAGGTTAAACCAACCCCTTCACCTGTAGGAATTAATAAAATTGTATTCATATAAACCTATAAATAACGTTCTTTGACTTCTGTAATTAAGCAAGGCTAATTTCAGGAGACGTATTTTGTGCAACGTCTACAACCTGACGAGTTTCTTTAGCAATACGGCCTTCTTCATCGGTTGGAATGACCCAAATTTGTGGGCCTGTACCGCTATCAATACGGCCTTCTGTACCACGTTTTAAATTGTTGTTCTGGTCTTTATCGATCTGTAAACCAAAGTGAGGTAAATAAGCTAAAGTCTTTTCACGAATATAAGCTGAGTTCTCACCAATACCACCTGTGAAGATCAAGCCATCAATGCTCGGTAAACCACAGCTTAGTGCAGCAAGTGATTTTGCAAGGCGGTAGCTAAATACTTCAATTGCAAGACGCGCATCTTCATTGCCATTTTCAGAGGCTTCAATCACTGTACGCATATCGTTAGAAAGTTGTGATAAGCCAAGTAAGCCACTTTCGTTATTCAAAACTTTATCGATTTTCGCCAAGTCCCAACCAAGGTTTTTTGCAAGGAAACTATGTAAGCTTGGGTCGACATCACCACTACGGGTACCCATTACAACACCTTCAAGCGGAGTAAGCCCCATAGAAGTATCAACACTTTGTCCGTTCCATACTGCACAAGTCGAACTACCATTGCCCAAATGCGCTGTTAACCAACCACCTTTTTGGAAATTACCAGCCAGTTCACTGCCTCGGTCAGACACATAAGCATGGCTTGTGCCGTGAAAGCCATAACGGCGGACGTTATGGTCTGTATATAAAAATTTAGGGATTGCATAACGGTATGCATGCGCAGGCATGGTTTGGTGGAATGCAGTGTCAAATACGGCAACTTGAGGTAATTCAGGAAATAGGCGCATCGTTGCTTCAATCCCGATTAAGTGGGCTGGGTTATGAAGCGGTGCAAGAGGAGTAGCTGCACGAATACGTTCTATAATTTCAGGAGTAAGTAATTCAGCTTTGGTGAGGCTTCCACCATGTACGACACGGTGACCGATTGCTTGAGGTTTATAGTTTGCAAGACGTGCAAGTAAAGTTTCTAAAGCTTTGGCGTGATCAGCATAGGGAATTGAAAGCTCTAGTGGTTCTCCACCGACTGTAATTCCTTTAATACGAGCATCAGCCGCCCCTAAGTTTTCTGCTAAACCATAAATACGATCTTCACGACGGTCTGAAACCAGCGCGTATTTAATAGATGAAGAACCGCAATTAATAACTAATACTGATGTAGCCACGTTGAAATACCCAAGTCCTGATTTAAAAATAGTTTTCCTAACTTCCTGATCAAAAGGCATTAATTGCAACATGCATTAAGAGCAGGTTGTGATGTTTTAACATGTGTTGTTTTTCTGTCCAAGATAGACTTTAGGCCATTAGACTTAAGCACTATCGACCATCAAATTTTTTATAACTAATATTTGTTCAGTATAAAGCTTAACCACTGTATTTATTGTTTTTTTGTAGAAGAATTAAACAGTTTTTTGTATATATTTATGAAAAGTAAATTTTGAATCAATGTAATTTTCAACTAATTGGTATAAATTTTTTAAGAAAAAATAAGTGCTGTCATTTTAATCAAACTAGAGGGGAGTATTACAAATAATATACGTAATTGAAATTAAGTTTTAATAGTTTATATATAGGATGAAAAGGATAAATTATAAACATTTTTAATATCAAACTAAGTATAAAAAAGTCAGTGCTCACCCATTTATAAAGATATTTTATTGCTTTGATATTATGAGAAATTTCTCATAGTTATTAATGTTTAATTTACCCGTAAATATAGTCAAAAATAAAATCATTTTCTTGTTTAAAACTTAAACATTATTTGTCTTTAATGCTAAGGCCTAGAGTATTGCTCGGAGTTATAAGGACTTGCATGTCGCTTTTTGCCTTAATAATATTATTCATCCTTCTACCAAATGATCGTTAAATATATCGTTTGGTCTATTTTGTTTTTCCGGCTTATCCGGTTGTACAGGAGCGTCCAGCATGGACTTGCCGAACCCAATATTGGCAAAAGTTACCGAGCGTGTAATCGCGCGTAGCCAAAAAACTCGTTCTGCATATTTACAACGCATTGAACATGCCCAAGGTAAATTTCCTGCTCGTGGAGCACTTTCATGTGCCAATCTCGCGCATGGTTTTGCCAGCATGGAAGATAATGAAAAATTAATTATTAAAGTTGGCCGTGAACCAAATATTGGCATTGTGTCTTCATATAATGAAATGCTTTCAGCACATGCCCCTTATAAAACCTTCCCAGACATTATAAAAACAGCTGCCCGTGAAAATGGTGGTGTTGCTCAGTTTGCTGGTGGTGTGCCGGCAATGTGTGACGGCATTACTCAAGGTAATGCCGGTATGGAATTGTCATTGTTTTCACGTGAAACAATTGCGATGAGTACAGCAATTGCACTTTCTCATAATATGTTCGATGCCGCATTGTGTCTCGGGGTGTGCGATAAAATTGTGCCGGGCTTACTGATTGGTGCTTTACAGTTTGGTTATCTGCCAACTATTTTTGTGCCTGCGGGTCCAATGAGTAGCGGTTTATCAAATGATGATAAAGCCAAAATTCGTCAACAATTTGCGACTGGTCAAGTGGGCCGCGATGCCTTACTTGAAGCTGAATCAGCTGCCTATCATGGTCAAGGCACATGTACCTTCTATGGTACTGCTAATAGTAACCAAATGCTGATGGAAGTCATGGGTTTACATTTGCCAAGCGCTGCATTTGTTCACCCTCATACGCCATTACGTGATGCTCTCACTGCCGAAGCGGCTAAGCGTGTACTTGACTTAACTGCTGAGCGAAGCAACTACACACCAATCGGTCATGTGATTGATGAAAAAGCAATTATAAACGGCATTGTGGCTTTACTGGCTACAGGCGGTTCAACCAACCATACGTTACATCTGATTGCGATTGCACGTGCGGCTGGCATCTTAATTGACTGGGATGACTTTGATGAATTGTCTGCTGTTGTTCCATTGCTCGCAAAAATCTATCCAAATGGTAAGGCCGATGTAAACCATTTCCAAGCAGCGGGTGGGGTGGCATTCCTTATTCGTAACTTACTTGAGGCAGGTTTGTTGCATAACGATGTAACAACAGTCGCTGGTAAGGGTTTACAGCACTACACCAAAGAACCGAAATTGATTGACGGTAAGCTCACTTGGGTTGACGGTGTGGTTCAAAGTCTTGATGACAAAGTTTTACGTAGCATTGATGCGCCGTTTCAGCCAGATGGTGGCTTGCGTTTAATGCAAGGTCGTCTTGGTCGTGGTGTTATCAAGATTTCTGCTGTTGCGCCAGAGCACCGTAAAGTTAAAGCTCCAGCAATTGTGTTTGACTCTCAAGAAGCGGTACAAGCAGCGTTTGATCGTGGCGAATTACACCGAGACTTTATTGCGGTCGTTCGTTTCCAAGGTGCTCGTGCGAATGGTATGCCTGAGTTACATCGTTTGACGCCTGTGTTGGGTGTTTTACAAGATCAAGGTTTCCATGTTGCCTTAGTTACTGATGGACGTATGTCTGGTGCTTCAGGCAAAGTTCCTGCGGTGATTCACTTATCTCCAGAAGCCTTACTAAATGGGCCGATTGCTAAAGTCCAAACCGGAGATACGTTGGTTATTGATGCTGAAGCTGGTGTACTCGATATTGAGTTAGATGAACAAACTTGGCAGTCACGCCCTGTTGCACAACCAGAACATCAGGCAGAAAACGAAGTCGGTTTCGGCCGTGAATTATTTGGTGTATTCCGTGCAGCAGCAGCGCCTGCTGAACATGGTGCATCTGTGTTTGGTTCACTTGTTGGTGAAGAGCCACAAGCGCATATTTGAGACAAAGGAATTACAAAGTAATGAGCAAGATTGAAGATGTGGTCAAATTAGGCCCAGTAATTCCCGTGTTGGCTTTTGACTCTGCCGAACAAGGTGAACATGTATCACGTGCGTTGCATGCTGGCGGTGTAAAGGTACTGGAAATTACTTTACGTACTGCTGCTGGTTTGGTGGCTATTGAGCGAGCGTCTCAGTTGGCAGACGACATTGTGGTGGGTGTGGGAACAATTACCAAGCCTGAGCATTGTGCTCAAGCTAAAAAAGCAGGCGCTAAGTTTGGTGTATCTCCTGGTTTGACCAAAGACTTACATTTGGCTGCGCAAGATGCTGGCTTACCTTTATTACCAGGAGTCATGACACCAAGTGATCTGATTCAGGCGATTGAGTTGGGTTATGAAATTGTGAAGTTTTTCCCAGCTCAGCAAGCAGGTGGAGTCGAGATGCTCAAAGCATTTTATGGCCCATTTCCAAACTTGCGTTTTTGCCCGACCGGTGGAATTACAGCAGAGTCAGCACCAGATTTCTTGAAGCAACCTAACGTAGTTTGTGTGGGTGGTTCATGGTTGACGCCTAAAGCTGCTGTTGCTGCACAAGACTGGGCTGAAATTACACGTTTAGCTCAAATTGCGAGTCAGTTGAGAGCATTGTAAATGTAGTCAATATTTATAAAAAATGAAGTGCATTCTATGTGCTTTAAAGGCTGTATTGATGTGACCAGTTTGTGCTGGTCACACCTAAATATAAAAAATTAATGTCTTAACAGTAGGAATTACTGTGGTTGAAGACCTTTGTTTAGGCAGTGTGCCTAAATAATAATTCCAAGGAGAAGTGTCCCATGGAGACGGTTCAGGGTGGCATGTTGCTGATCTACACTGTAATCGCGATTATTGCATTGGTTGTTATGATCGCGAAGTTCAGAATTTATCCCTTTTTAGTTCTTATCATTGTTTCACTCGGTTTAGCTTTAGCTGTTGGCATGCCAATGGGCGATATTGTTAAGTCATATGAAGCTGGTACTGGTAAAACCTTGGGCCACCTTGCGATTGTAATCGCACTCGGAACGATGCTCGGCAAAATGATGGCCGAGTCAGGTGGTGCTGAACGAATAGCAATTACTTTAATTAAATGGTTTGGTGAGAAAAATATTCATTGGGCCATGATGTTTATTGCCCTTATTGTTGGTCTTCCCGTATTTTTCGAAGTCGGTTTTGTTCTACTCATTCCAATTGCGTTCAACATTGCTAAACGGACAGGCAAGTCCTTACTGGTTGTTGGCTTGCCGATGGTTGCTGGTTTGTCGGTTGTACATGGTTTAATTCCGCCACATCCAGCAGCTTTGCTGGCAGTGCAGGCATATCATGCTGATATTGGTAAAACGATTGCTTACAGTTTAATCGTGGGTGTTCCAACAGCTGTTGTGGCTGGGCCTTTGTACGCACTCTGGATTAATAAATACGTCAAATTGCCTGAAAATAACCAGTTAGCAAAGCAGTTTGTTGATGCGGATACGACTAAGACTCGTGAGCTACCAAGCTTTGGGATTACCTTATTTACGATTATGTTACCTGTTGTACTCATGTTAATCGGAAGTTGGGCTGATCTGTTCTTTGCACCAAAAACTTTCACAAATGATGTACTACGTTTCATTGGTACTTCTGATATCGCATTGCTTATTGCCGTACTGGTCAGCTTTATTACCTTTGGTACGATGCAGGGCTTTAACCGTGAGCAAATTGAAAAATTCTGTGGCGGCTGTTTAGCTTCTATTGCGGGGATTATGTTGATTGTAGGTGCAGGTGGCGGTTTTGGTGGCATTTTGCGTGACACCGGTATTTCTGATGAGATTGTATCTACAGCCTTAAAGGCAAATTTATCGCCATTATTATTGGGCTGGTTTGTCGCAGCATTGATTCGTTTGGCTACGGGTTCTGCAACGGTTGCTATGGCTACCGCTTGTAGCATTGTTGCTCCAATTGCAGCTACGGCTGGCGTTGCTGTTAGGCCGGAACTCTTAGTCCTTGCGACGGGCTCGGGTTCATTGGTGTTCTCACATGTAAATGACGCAGGATTTTGGCTAATCAAAGAATATTTTGGTATGACAGTAGGGCAGACACTCAAAACTTGGTCAGTATTAGAAACGATCATTTCGGTGTTGGGTTTATCTTTCACGCTACTGCTTAGCACTATTTTATAATTAAAGGTGAGTAATCCATGATTGTGATTGCAATGGGTGTCTGTGGAACAGGTAAAACCCTAATCGGTGAGTTGTTATCAGAGCGTTTGGCTTGTGAGTTCCTCGATGGCGATACGCTTCATTCGGCTGCAAATAAAAGCAAGATGAGCCAAGGCATTCCTTTAACTGATGAAGACCGTTTGCCGTGGTTACAAGCTATTCGTCAGGCAATTGAAGAAAAACAACAAGCAGGTGAAACGGCTGTATTTACTTGTTCTTCACTAAAACGAGTCTATCGCGATATTCTACGTGGTCATGACCAGAACATTAAGTTTGTATACTTAAAAGGTTCTTATGAGTTGTTGCAGCAACGACTTGCTGAGCGATCGGGTCATTTCTTTGATCCTTCATTGTTACAAACTCAGCTAGATACACTAGAAGAACCTGATGTGAATGAAGCAATTGCTATTGATATTGCGCTCACACCAGAACAGATCATTGAACAAGTCATGCAGAAACTAGGGGTAACTGACAGCGTGTGTCGCGGTTAACCTCGGTTAGAAACCCACATTTTAATGGCTCTATAGCCTAAGGCCCAAGCAAGGTGAATACCGGTAACGGTACTGGTATTTACACCAACTAGACCTCTTCATAACGGGCTAGGTTTACATTTATAAATAATTGGAGATAAGAATAATGAACCATTCAAATAATTTACAACATAAATTTCCCCCAGTAGATAGTATTCCTGACAGCGTACGTCTGCCATCTCAGATTCATCAGCGTATCTCGTTAGTGGATGGTGAGTTGAAGTTATGGGCTGGTTCAACCAAGAAGACATTCTCTCCAATCTGGATTCAGCAGCCTGACGGTAGCTTGCAGCAAGTTGAGCTTGGTAGTTATCCAGTCATGGGTGAGAAAGAAAGTGACGAAGCGTTAGAAGCGGCAGTACGCGCCTACAATAATGGTCGTGGTGAATGGCCAATGATGAAAGTGGGTGAGCGCATCGCTTGTATGCAAAATTTCATTCAGCGTATGGTGGAACAGAGAGACCTCATTGTTAAACTAATCATGTGGGAAATTGGTAAGAGCTTGGCAGACTCCGAGAAAGAGTTCGACCGTACTGTCACCTATATGCGTCAAACGATTGATGCCCTGAAAGATCTGGATAATGCCAACTCCCGCTTTGTAATTGCTGAAGGTACGATTGGTCAAATCCGTCGTACTCCACTAGGTGTCGTGTTGTGTATGGGACCATACAACTACCCGCTGAACGAAACCTTTGCTACCTTGATTCCGGCCATGCTGATGGGTAATACCATCATTTTTAAACCACCTCAATTTGGTACCTTATTGTTTGAACCGCTGTTGGAAGCGTTCCGTGATTCATTCCCTAAAGGTGTGATCAATACGATTTATGCACCAGGCTCTCTAGTGGTGCCACATCTGTTGGCATCTGGAAAAATTAATGTATTGGCATTGATTGGTTCTAGTAAAGTGGCCGATCACTTGAAAAAACAACATCCTAAATCTCACCGTCTGCGTGCGATTCTGGGACTGGATGCAAAGAACGCAGCCATTATTTTGCCAGATGCTGATTTGGATTTGACAGTGAAAGAGTGCCTGTTAGGAGCATTGTCGTTTAACGGTCAGCGTTGTACTGCGCTCAAAATGCTGATGGTACATCGGTCAATAGCTGACGAATTTGTTAAGCGTTTAACGGCTGAACTGGCTAAACTAAAAGTGGGTATGCCTTGGGAGAAGGGTGTATTTATTACTCCGTTGCCAGGTATGCACCGTACAACCTATATGACTGAAGTCATTGAAGATGCCGTGGCAAAAGGAGCTAAAGTCGTTAATCCGGAAGGTGGCGAATTCTGCAAAACCATGTTTTATCCAGCCGTAGTTTATCCGGTGACAGAGGGTATGAGACTCTATCGCGAAGAACAGTTTGGTCCAGTGGTGCCTGTCTCTGTTTATGATGACATTGAAACTGTGCTGGAATATGTTACGACTTCTGACCATGGTCAGCAGGTGAGTATTTTTGGTAGCGATGCTGAGCAAATTGGTCATTTAGTCGATACACTGGTACATCAAGTTTGTCGTGTAAATATCAACTGTCAGTGTCAGCGTGGTCCAGATGTATTTCCATTCGGTGGCCGTAAAGATTCTGCCGAAGGTACGCTGTCTGTGCATGATGCGTTACGTGCATTCTCTATCCGCGCTATGATTGCTGCTAAACAGACCGATGATAGTAAAGGCATGCTGGCCTCTATGGTGTCTGAGCACTATTCTAAATTTGTGAATACCGACTTTATTTTCTAATGAACATATGATTAAAAAAACCAGCCTTTGAGCTGGTTTTTTACAGTTGCTAATAATTTGAATAATAAAAAATGCCTGACATTAATCAGGCGTTTTTTGCAAGAATAGATTGATTATTGACGAATTTGACCGTCACCTAACACAATCCATTTTTGAGAAGTTAAGCCTTCTAAACCAACTGGACCACGTGCATGAATTTTATCTGTTGAGATACCAATTTCAGCACCTAAACCATATTCAAAGCCATCAGCGAAACGAGTTGAAGCATTAATCACGACTGAACTTGAATCTACACGAGCCAAGAACTGACGAGCCAAAGTATAGTTTTCAGTCACAATTGCATCGGTGTGATGTGAACCATATTTGTTGATATGGTCAATTGCTTCATCAATACCACTAACCACTTTAACGGCAAGAATTGGTCCTAAATATTCGGTATACCAATCTTCTTCTGTCGCAGGTTTTACAGAGGCACCCAAAATACGACGTGTTTCTGGACAGCCACGGAGTTCGACTTGTTTTTCAGCATACAGTTCAGCAATACGTGGTAAGAAAACGTCTGCAATTTTTTCATCAACAAGCAGTGTTTCCATCGCATTACAAACGCCGTAACGATGTGTTTTGGCATTTAAAGTAATCGGTAATGCTTTTTGCAAGTCTGCTTGAGCTTCTACAAACACATGACAGTTACCATCAAGATGCTTAATGACAGGAATACGAGCTTCATTGGTTACACGTTCAATTAGGCTTTTGCCACCACGTGGAACAATTACATCTACATATTCAGCCATGGTAATGAGGTGACCAACCGCTGCACGGTCAGAGGTTTCAATCACTTGTACTGAATGCTCAGGTAAACCAGCAACTTTTAAACCATGCTTAATCGCTTCTGCGATTGCTTTGTTTGACTCAAGTGCTTCTGAACCACCACGTAAAATAATGGCATTGCCCGATTTAATTGCTAAAGATGCAGCTTCAAGTGTTACGTTTGGGCGTGATTCGTAAATCATACCTACTACGCCTAGAGGCACACGCATTTTTCCAATTTGAATACCTGTGGGGCGATATGCAAGATCCGTAATTTCCCCAATTGGATCGACAAGCGCGATCACATCTTTTAAACCTTGCAACATCCCTTTAAAGCGTGCGGGCGTAAGCTCAAGACGATCAAGTAAGGCACTATCAAGCTTGTTGTTACGGCCTTTTTCCATGTCGAGTTGATTCGCCGCTAAGATTGCTGCCTGATTATTTTCTAAAGCAGTATAAATAGCAGAGAGTGCATGATTTTTAAGCGAAGTTGAAGCACTTGTTAATACACGTGAAGCTTCACGTGCTTGTTGCCCAACTTTTTGCATGTATTGTTCAATTGAATCTTGCATAGCAGTTTTTAATCATTTACCAATGACTACGATAGTAGCAGTCAAATGCGGAACAATGAATGGCTTTTTTTCAAAAATGTGATCGCTATAAAGAAACATTTAAATATTTTGAAAACTATTAGCGGCTTAAACAAGATGAGCGGTCATTTCAGCGATTGCGTATATTTCAGACAATTGTTTAGAATGGAATTGTGCAATACAAACTAATACAAATTTTAAAGATTTGTGCATAAAAGATTACATGTTCAAGAAGGAACTCTTGCAGCATAAAAAAATTACAGCAAGGAGGAAGCAAGGATATGAATTCCATTATTCAAATGGATTCGGAGATAAACCAAGCTTATGCCGGTTTTGGGTTTTTCGATATCTACAATAGAGATAGTTTTAAACAGCCAGCTCGTACTACATGGATTGACGGCTGGAAAATTGAGTACATGGCGATTGCAGATCCAAAAACTATTCACAAAACACCCATCGTGATTGTTGGCGGCGCTTTTCAAAATTTTAACTCTTATAAATATTGTGTTGAGCAACTGTTTGAAAGTGGTCCAGTCATTCTAATTGACTTGCCATCAATGGGCGCAAATCAACAAATTACCAATCGGGATACTGGAATTTCTGCTGGAACGTTAGAACTACCTGATTTATCAGAAATGTTAGGTCGCTGGTTAGATATTGTTGGAATTCAAAAAGTTTCTGTAATGGGAATGTCGTTGGGTTCAGTCGTTGCTTCTTGTTTTGCCTATCACCGTCCAGATTTGATGGATCGTATGATTTTAATGGGTGTCATGCAAAAGACCCGTAAAAGTTGGCGGATGATTTTGGAAGAATCACTCAAACTCATGCAAGAAAATCGCATGGAAGAGTTCGGGCAAGCGGTCATTTTATATTTGGTCAATCATGCCAAGTTAGATAAAACCCGTATGTCTCCGACAGCTAAAAAACTTTTTTTTAGGCAAATGGCTGAGTTCACAGGTACCGAGCGCGAACGTTATGACATTAACTGTAATCGTCTTCTACGGTTAACAGATGTGCCAATTCCAGAATGTAAAACACTGGTTGCAGCGGGGCAGTATGACAGTTTTACTCTGCCTCATGAAAATGCGAACTTTGCTTTGCAATGTCCTGATATGGAGTTTGCACTCATTGCGAATGCCGATCATGTACCACAGCTCCAGCGTCGTAAAGAAACCATGAGTTTATTTACTTCATTCTTAAAAGGTGAATCTATCCAAAATCTGGATGGCATTATTCCAATGACGCGCGAACAAATGCAAAGCATGGAGCGTCGAGGTGAAGAAAGGATTTCAGTCCTCCAACCTAAAACGAAACTGAGCCACCGTGAATGTAAAACAGAAGTGCCAGTAACGATTGCAGATGTCACTTTCTTTGGAATGTACTTAAAGTTAGATGATGTAACACAGCTCGACTTTGTAAATGAACACCCACGGGATCTGGCTCTGCATCTAGAAGATGAAGAAGGCCCTTTCTCGATTGAATGTTTAATCTTTGAAGCTACTGAACAAGGAATACGTGCTTTATTTAAACATGGCAGTTTTGAGCTTGCTGATCGTTTAAGTCGTTTTATTGCTCGCCAAAAGCTAGCCGCATAAATTTTAATTTTTCATAAAATGGAAGTCTCAAAATTATGAGACTTCCATTTTTTTATTTTAATTGAGCATGAATAGTCCAAACTAAATCACCTAAATGCTCTTCATTGCTCTCTTTAGAAATTTCCCCAAAGAATATTTGTGGTTGCTCAATACTCACCTGACTAAATCCTGCATCTTCAAAAAAGTTTTTCACCTCACGTGGCGTTTTAAAGTGAAAACTAAAAGAGCTTCGAGACATGAGTTTAAGTAATTTACTACTGTTCCAGATAATGCTGGCGAGTTTATTTTTAACGGGTTCAGGGTAGAGATCGGTTAAGTAATGGAACTTTTTAAAAGAATTTCCGTAGTGAGCAATCGACTGGATCAGTTGTTTTAATAAGTCTTTATCAAAATAGTTAATCAAACCTTCACTAATCACAACAAGTGGGCGGTTAGGATTAAACACTTCAAAGGCTTGTGCAAAAGTATCTGTAAATAAATCGACTGATAAAACCTCAGGTGCATTTTTTTCAATTTGTTGTAATGCATTTTGTTTGGTTTGTGCCATATCGGGTAAATCAAGCTCTCGATAGGTAATCGAAGGGTAATGCTGTCTAAACCACCAGCCACGTGGAGACAGGCCACATGCTATTTCTAGAACTTGTAAATCAGGACTTTCTTGAATGAGTTGTTCTAAGTGATGATCAAGCATGGTGTGGCGTTGTTTGAGTGTCGTGCGCATGCTACCGCCCACATATTTCTCTGCCCATGATTCTATTGGATGAACCAAATATGCTAGTGATTTGCCTTTACTCGTAGCCAGTGCTTCGTGTGAGATCCCCATTTGATACCAGATATAACCGGTATAGTGGGCTGTAAAAGAGATGTGGCGGTGTTTTGAAAGGTGTTGTGTCATTCGTCCTGAACTCGATTTATTGTTTTTGTGTGATCTTAATTGCCTAGGCGTTTATAGGACCTTGCATTTAAATTATGTCATTTAAGCTGACACACATCACGGCAGAGTTTTACTGTGTAAATGTTTCATTTCGGCAGTAACCTTCGGTTCGACCTACTTTTGTTTTGGCAAAAGTAGGCAAAACCATTGTCATCTACAAAACCTGTTATCTGTATCCATCTATCTTAATATATTGCAAATACAAGACTTATTTAAAACTACGCAGGTTGTAGATGACACTTTCACGTATCCATATTATGGATTAGTGCTTAGTTAATTCCTCATTAAATTTAGAATGAATTTTTAAACTCTTCAATGGCTGTTTTGACATCTTGCCATTCATTTCCAATCGATAAAGTTTCACCAATCTGAATTTGTGGAATTTGGCCACGCATACGTTCAAGGCGTTCTTGATTTGGTAGCTCTAAGTGAGCAATACCTTCAAGAGCTGTACATGCGGCACTACGGTCATTACACACCAGCCCCATATCACAGCCAGCTGCGAGAGCTGCTTGAATACGCGCATCTGCACCACCTGCTACACAAGCAGCCTGCATGCTTAAGTCATCAGAGAAAAGTACGCCATTAAAATTCAAACGATTACGAAGCACTTCTTGAATCCAGAAAGGTGAGAAACCTGCCGGATTTGGGTCAACCTGATCATAAATCACATGTGCAGGCATGAGCGCATCAAGCTCAGGCATAAGCTTAATGAAGCTTTGCATGTCATGGTTATAAATTTCATCATAGCTACGGCTATCAATTGCAGCTGCGACATGAGAGTCTGCTTTGACCGAACCGTGACCTGGAAAGTGTTTGCCGGTATTTGCCATTCCAGCTTTTTTCATACCGCGCATAAATGCGCCAGCAAGCGGAGCGATATCTTCAATATTTTTAGAGAATCCACGGTCACCAATCACATCGCTAATTGCATTAAGGTCTAAAACTGGTGCAAAACTAAAATCGATCCCCACAGCTAAGACTTCTGTTGCCATTAACCAGCCACACTGTTCTGCCAGTTCAAGAGCCTTTTGTGGTTGAGTAATATAGAGTTCGCCAAAGCGACCCATTGCTGGCAATAGAGTAAAGCCAGATTTTAAACGTTGAACTCGACCACCTTCTTGGTCGACAGCAATTAAAATATCTGGGCGAACTTGGCGCATATGGTCGGTTAAAGCACGGACTTGTTGTGGTGATTCAATATTTCGTGCAAATAAAATCATGCCACCGACTTGCGGAGCTTGTAATAGTTCAATATCTTCTTTAGTAAGTTCTGTGCCGGCAATGTCCAGCATCAACGCGCCAATCATATTGGTTCCATTTGAATTTTGATTGAAAAACAATAAGCGAATTTTGCAATGATTTGCTACATTTTGTCAGTACAGAATATGATAAAACTACACGGTATAAACAATTTAGTTGGTTAAGATGTTGAATCTGCTTAGTTCATATCGAAAACAGAGCGTGTAAGATACGAACACCCAAGGAAGTATTAAGAATTTATGAAACTTCAAACTATAGCTTGTGCAGTAGCAATCGCGACTGGCGGTTTATTCTTCTCTCATACGATGAACGAAGCAAGAGCAGCAACGAATACTGCTGCTGTTTCTCAATCGATCCAGCCAACGCAAGAGCAGGCCTTGGTGGCTCGTCAACTGGCAACTTTAGTTGATCGCCAACATTATTTAAATATGCGACTAGATGCGAATACATCTAATCGTATTCTCGATATGTACTTAGACAGTCTTGATCCAGACCACTCATTATTTTTAGACGCTGAAGTTCAAAATTATAAAAAACTCTATGGTTCAAATTTTGGTGCTTCATTAAAAGCGGGGAACTTAACTGGACCGTTTGCAATTCACCAGCAATATCGTGAACGCTTAAAACAATTTTACGAGTTCATGTTGGCTGAGTTGAAACAACAACAGAACTTAAAGCAGCCAAATAGCTATATAGAAGTAGATCGCGAAAAAGCGCCGTATTTTAAAACAACGGCTGAGCAGCAAAATCACTGGCGTAAAATGCTGGTTTCACAGTTAATTAATTTAACCATTAGCCGTGAAGAAGAGCAGGCAAAACAAAAGGCACTTAAAGAAAACCCGTCACTTGCTGATGGTCAAGACTTAAAAGGCCCAGAGGATTTAACGCCAGCTCAGACTTTGACTAAGCGTTATACACGTCAGCTTGAAAGAATTAGTCGTGTGAAAAGCGATGATGTTTTAGATAAAACATTAAATGCAATGTTAGCGACTTATGATCCGCACAGTAACTATTATCCGCCAATTGATGCGATTGAACTGAATCGCCAAACCACTTTGCAGCTTGAAGGGATTGGGGTATCGATTCGTCCAGAGCGTGGCAATGAAGATTACACCAAGATTGAAACCATTGTAGAAGGTGGTCCTGCAAGTAAGTCTGGCCAAGTGAAATCGGGAGATCGAATCGTTGGTGTCGCTCAAGAGGGCGGGAAAATGATCGATGTGGTGGGTTGGACAAGTTCGGAAATTGTTGGGCTTATTCGGGGTAAACGTGGCACTAAAGTCACGCTAAAACTTCTTGGTGCTGGTGCATCAATGAGTCAGGCACGTAATGTGACTTTAGTCCGTGACGTTATTCAAGAAGAAGATGCAGGTGTTCGTTCACGTACAGTTGAAGTGACACGCGATGGTAAAAAGCATGTATTAGGTGTGATTGAAATTCCATCGTTCTATTTTGACTATCGTTCACGTCGCGCTGGTCAGCAATATCGTTCAGTTTCTGAAGATACTGCAAATGCTTTTGAGGCATTAAAAGCGAAGAAAGTAGAAGGTATCATTATTGACTTGCGTAATGACCCAGGCGGTTCATTAGAAGAAGTTGCACGTATGCTTGGACAAGTGATTAAGTCAGGTCCTGTTGTGCAAATTCGTGATGGCAACGGCAATGTAAGTGTATTTGAAGACAACGATGGCGGTCAGCAACTCTATACAGGCCCGCTTGCTGTATTGGTGAACTTGGCATCTGCTTCAGCAAGTGAGATTTACTCTGCGGCAATTCAAGACTATGAACGTGGCATTATCATTGGTAGTACAACCACAGGTAAAGGTACAGCTCAGGTTCAACTTGATACTTTGGCATACGGCCAAGCGACCTTAACTCAGCGTAAATTCTACCGTGTTACAGGTGGTAGTACGCAAAACAAAGGTGTAGTGCCAGATATTAAGCTTGTCGATATCTATAACGAAGAGTTTGGTGAGCGTAAATCGAAGAATGCTTTGAAGTGGGATACGATCCCGACTGCACCATTTAAACGAGAAGGTTCTGTTCAACCATATGTTGCGAAGTTGTCTCAATTCTCTGAACAACGTGTTGCTGCCGATCCTCAGTTTAAATATTTAAATAAGCGTACGGCAATCGCGAAGGTTACGAGTGACCAGAAACAGGTTGTGCTTGATATTGATAAGCGCCGTGCAGAGCTTTTGAGTTTAGAAAAGCAAACGTTAGATGCTGAAAATGAACGTCGTGCAGCAACAGGTCAAAAGCCTTTTGCAAACTGGGAAAGCTACCAAGCTTCATTAGATGCGTTAGCTGAATCTCGTGCCAAAATGAAAGCTAACCAACGTCCTGCGTTGCCAGAAGAAGAAACATTTGTGAATGAAGCGGCAAATGTACTTATGGATTATGCAAAATTGCAAAACCGTTAAGTTCTTTTGTCTGTTTTACGAAAAAGCACGCTGTTCTCAGCGTGCTTTTTTAATTTTTTATGTCAGTAAACTGTCATGCATTTATCATCAAAGTGTCAAGAAAGCTGCTTAATCTTTAAGCATGAAAATAAATACATTGATGGATGGCGCTATGCAAGGCTCATACGCGACAGCACTATTAAAACAACAGCAACTCCCTGAAAGCTTCCAATTCTATTTTAAACAAAAACAGCAGTTGTCTAATACTCAGGAATTGCACCAACTCCACGGGTTGGTTCGTCCTCGTTTGAAAATTGCGATTGTGACAGAGACATGGCCACCAGAGATTAATGGTGTAGCACTCTCGTTATTACAGTTATGTCAAGGTCTACAAAAACAAGGGCATAAAATTTTACTGGTTCGACCAGAACAAAAAGCCAAGTGTCATGATTTTTTGCCAGAGCAAGAATGTCTGGTTATGTCACAAGCCATACCAAAATATCCAACTTTGCAATTTGGCTGGCCTCAATATTTAAAAGTTTCAAAAGCTTTTGAAAAGTTTGTCCCTGATGTTGTACACATTGTGACGGAAGGGCCTTTGGGCTTAACTGCCATGCAAGCTGCCAAGGCAAAAGATATTCCAGTTTCTAGTGGCTTCCATTCACCATTTCAAGATTTTAGTCGATTCTTTGATTTGGCTTTCTTGGTTAAGCCAATCCAAAAATACCTTTGCTGGTTTCATAACAATACTCAAGTGACCTGTGTGCCGAGTAAAGATACAGAGGAAGCCTTACGTGGTTTTGGTATTACCTGCCCACTTATTGTGGTTGGACGAGGGGTTGATACCACGCGCTTTTCACCAAAGCATCGCTTAGAAAGCCTACGCCAGCAATGGGGTGTCGATGCCGATACTCGTGTCATGCTGTATGTGGGACGTTTGTCGCCGGAAAAAGAAGTACAATTGATTGTTGAAAGTTATGCAGCCATGCAAAACATGTCGCAACATAAAACTAAACTGGTGGTAGTAGGAGATGGCCCAGATCTTGCTCGATTAAAAGCACTGTCAGAAGCGAGAAATGTTGTTTTTACCGGTAGTTTGCGTGGGCAAGAGTTGGCGGCTGCCTATGCAAGCGCAGATGTATTTGTGTTTGCGAGTCAAGTTGAAACGTTTGGTAACGTAGTTTTAGAGGCAATGGCAAGCGGTTTGCCTGTTATCGCGTATGATTATGCATGTGCACATCAATATTTAGTCCATAACGTAAGTGGCTGGTTAAGTCCACTTGGACAGAAAGACCATTTTATACAACAAATTTATCAACTCCCTCCAGTACAACAACTTAGAGAAATGGGCATACAAGCCTGTCGTAAAGTACAGCAAAGCGGTTGGCAACTTCCGGTACAGCAATTAGAACAGGCATTTTATCAGGTAGTGAAGGAATCCTCGGTGGACTTCACCTAAGTATCCTAAAATAGGAGAACGACCATGAAATTAAAGAATGCAAAAATAAAAATACTCGATCTAGATTTGAGAGGCTGTTTATATCTCAATCATTTTTCTCACTCACAACGCGTGGCTTTATTCTTCAAAATTATTAGCCGTGCGGGCGATGGGCCATTTTGGTACCTCATGCTAGCAATTGTATGGGGAATGCATGGCATTACCTACAGTTTGCAAATTATCTATTTGTTAATTGGCGGCTCAATAGGAACGGCAATTTATAAATTTCTAAAACATAAAACGACGCGTCCACGTCCTTATCAAGTACATCAGGTGATTGTGCTTGGTGAAAGACCACTTGATCACTTTAGTTTTCCATCAGGTCATACGTTGCATGCAGTGATGGTGACAATTGTGTTGGGGTATATCCAACCTGTGTTGCTAGCCGCTATGTTACCGTTCATGGTACTTGTTGCTTTGTCTCGTATGGTGCTTGGACTTCATTATCCAAGTGATGTGATTGTGGGTGCGCTTATTGGTGCGGCAGTAGCAAGTCTGATTATTTTTGTCGCGCCATTATTGGGCATTGCTTTATAACGAACAGTAATTTTTATCAGCTTAAGCTATCGATTACGTTTGTGGATTTGCTAAAGTACACAGTTCGTGATTTAGCAGATTAAACAGATAGGAGCCGCTATGGGCTTACGTTGGACAGATACGATTGATATTGCCATTGAATTGTCAGAAGCACATCCAGAAGTTGATCCGCAATGGATCCGTTTTACCGATTTACATGCATGGGTATGTGCATTACCAGACTTCAGTGATGACCCAAATAAATCAACCGAAGGATTGCTAGAAGGTATCCAAATGGCCTGGATAGACGAAGTTCGCTAAAAACAGTAGAAAAAATCGCAACTTTTACACATTCAAAGCTGATTATTGCCTATGACATCGGTATAATGCTGCAAATTTTTTAAAGTTTAAATCTTAAAATAAAGGAGCCACTCATGGCTATTGAACGTACTTTGTCTATCGTAAAGCCTGATGCTGTGTCTAAAAACCACATCGGTGAAATTTTTGCTCGTTTCGAAAAAGCGGGTTTAAAAATTGTTGCGACTAAAATGAAACACCTTTCTCAAGCTGATGCTGAAGGTTTCTATGCAGAGCACAAAGAACGCGGTTTCTTTGGTGACTTAGTTGCATTCATGACTTCTGGTCCAGTTGTAGTATCTGTTCTTGAAGGTGAAAACGCAGTTCTTGCTCACCGTGAAATTTTAGGTGCTACAAACCCTAAAGAAGCGGCTCCTGGTACTATCCGTGCTGATTTCGCTGTAAGCATCGACGAAAACGCTGCTCACGGTTCTGACTCAGTTGCTTCTGCAGAGCGTGAAATTGCTTACTTCTTTGCTGACAACGAGATCTGCCCACGCACTCGTTAATCGAAAGCATTCAAACCAGATAAGTGGTATACTACTTATCTGGTTTTTTTATTCTCTCAAGAGCATATTGTCTGATTCTTGAACAATATCTTCTGTTTTTGACATGGTTTAGGTAAATACACATGAGTTCTGCAGTGGTCGTTTCATCTGAAAATCTTGATGGACAGCAGCAATCTTCGTCCACGCCAGCATCGCCTGCTGCCGAAAAAGTGAATTTACTCGGCATGTCACGCGCGCAATTAGAAAAATTCTTCGAAGATATTGGTGAGAAAAAGTTTCGTGCCGGACAGGTTATGAAATGGATTCATCAGTACTTTGTTACTGATTTTGCTGAAATGACCAATATTTCAGGAAAGTTGCGCGCAAAACTGGAACAGATTTGTGAGATTAAAGCTCCTGAGGTTGTTCACCGTCACTATTCAAAAGATGGCACACGTAAATGGGTGTTTCGTGTAGGTGAGGGCGCGGGTTCATTAGTTGAAACTGTATTAATTCCTGCCGAAGATAAAACAGGTTTGCGCAAAACTTTGTGTATTTCATCACAAGTAGGCTGCGCATTGGACTGCTCATTTTGTTCAACAGGTAAGCAAGGTTTCCAGCGTGATTTAACGCCAGATGAAATTATTGGGCAACTTTGGATGGCAAACTATTCTTATATGGAAGAAGTGCCTGTTGCTGAACGTGAGCGTTCAGTGACCAATGTCGTAATGATGGGTATGGGTGAGCCATTGCTCAACTATGACGCCGTATTAAGCTCAATGCACATTATGCTTGATGACTTTGCTTATGGCATGTCAAAACGTCGTGTGACTTTATCAACGTCAGGTGTTGTACCAAAAATTGACCAACTTGCGAAAGATATTGATGTTGCTTTGGCAATTTCTTTACATGCGCCAAACGATGAACTACGTAATGAATTAGTGCCTATTAATAAAAAATATCCATTGGCTCAATTGATTGCAGCATGTCAGCGTTATATTGCCAAAGATGGTAATGAAAGTGCGCGTAAACATGTGACTATCGAATATGTCATGTTGGAAGGTGTGAATGACCAACCTGAACATGCACAGCAAATGATTAAATTATTAAAAAATTTACCAAGTAAAATTAACTTGATTCCGTTTAATCCGTTCCCGCACGCGCCATATGGTCGCTCAAGTCGAAATCGTATTATCTCGTTCCAAAAAACTTTGTCTGATGCCGGATTTGTGTGTACGATTCGTCAAACACGTGGTGATGATATTGACGCTGCATGTGGACAGTTAGTGGGTCAAGTAGCTGATAGAACCCGCCGTGCTGAACAGTGGCAGAAAAAAGTGACACAGCGTCAAGAGATTTTACGTACACAAGGATAAAGTTGAGGGAAGACTTTGAGTACTCCGAAGTTAAAGATCATGTTATGTATGGGGGTTGCAGTTGCATTTCTGGCAAGTGGTTGTCAGACGTCGCCAACACTAAAAAAGGACCCAGAAAAAGCAGTTAAGGTGCGTACGCAGCTTGCTGCAGAATACATTCGTTCTGGTGACTTGGACTCAGCAAAACGTTCCCTCGACCAAGCTCTAAGTATCGAGAGTCGTGACGCAACGGCAAATATGATGATGGGTATTTTATTGCAACAAGAAGGCAGTAAACCCAATTTAGAAAAAGCAGAACATTATTTTAAACGTGCAATTTCTTCTGAGCCAGATAATGCTCAGGCGCGTAATAATTATGGTACGTATTTATACCAAATGGAACGTTATAATGATGCTGTCGAGCAGTTCCGTATTGCTGGTGCAACATTAGGTTATGACCAACGTTACCAAGCCTTAGAAAATCTGGGGCGGATTTATTTAAAATTAGGTGATATTGCGAGTGCTGAAAAAACATTCAAACAAGCGCTCCTTGCTAACCGTGACTCTTATATTTCAATGTTAGAGTTAGCAGAAATTTTTTATTTGCAGCAGCAGATTCCGGCTGCTACACAAATGTATGAGCAATATGTTCGTACAGTGGGGCAGAAAAATCAGGGTGCTCGTGCACTTTGGATTGGTTTAAGAGTGGCTCGAGCCAATGCGGATAAAATGGGAATGCAAGTTTTAGTAAATCAATTACGTGCTTTATTCCCGGAAAGTCCAGAATATCAACGTTATTTGCAATTACAGTATAGTACTGAGGCCGTATGGAAATAAATCCTAATTCACAGCAGCCAACTGGCTCAAGCTTACCGACTTCTGCTTTAGGAAATATTCAACGTCCTGGTGAGTATTTACGTCAAATTCGTGTTTCTCAGAAAAAAGAATTAGAGCAAGTATCTTCAGACTTAAATATGCCGTTGAAAACGCTAAGTGCGTTAGAGCAAGACGATTATAAATCTTTGCCAGAAGCAACTTTTATCAAAGGTTATTATCGTTCTTATGCAAAATATTTAAATGCTGATGCAACTGCAATTATTCAGCGTTTTGATGAGATTTATGCAAATGATACAGGCCTTTTGCCAAATCATGCTTTAAACAACTCACCAATTAAAATCATGGGTAAATTACCGGGTTCTAATAGTGATCGTAATAAAAAATGGTTAAAGCGTGCATTGCTTGCGATTTTGATTATTGCTGTAGTGTCATTGATCGTGATGGGCGTTCAAAAATGGACTTCAAACAAAGGTGAGACTGAGGTGCCAAAAGCAAATCAGTCTAATGTTGAAGTTTTACCTATGAAAGGAAATGGCTCTGCAACAGCGGGCGATCAATTGGTGTTAAACTTTAACCGTCCAACTTCTGTTCATATTGTAGATGCAACAGGTAAGGTTTTAGCGACAGGTCGTCAGGCATCGACTTTAACCTTAAATGGAGAGTCTCCATTCCAGATTCGTCTTGATGATGCAACAGCTGTGTCATTAAGTCTAAACCAAGAACAGATTTCATTGTCTCCATATACGGTAAACGGTAAAGCTGAATTCCGTTTATCCCGCTAATACCATGAGTTGAGCGATACAATGATAGAGAACCCAATTAAACGTCGACCAACACGTAAAATTCGTGTTGGTTCGGTCTATGTCGGTGGCGATGCACCTATTAGTGTGCAAAGTATGACAAATACCGAAACTTGCGATGTCGATGCAACAGTGGCTCAGATTGAGCGTTGTGTTGACGCAGGTGCAGATATTATGCGTGTTTCAGTTCCTTCTATGGAAGCAGCTGAGGCTTTTGGTGCAATCCGTAAACGTGTTTCAGTTCCACTAGTGGCTGATATTCACTTTGACCATAGAATTGCTTTGGCAGTTGCAGACTATGGTGCAGACTGTTTGCGTATTAACCCAGGTAATATCGGTTCAGACCAGAAAGTTCGTGAAGTTGTTGCTGCTGCACGTCATCACGGCATTTCTATGCGTATTGGTGTGAATGCGGGTTCTCTAGAAAAAGATTTACAGAAAAAATATGGCGAACCTACAGGGCAGGCACTGCTTGAGTCAGCTTTACGTCATATTGATATTTTAGACCGTCTAGATTTCCATGAGTTTAAAGTCAGCGTAAAAGCATCAAATGTATTTTTGACCATGGATGCTTATCGTTTGCTTTCTCAACAAATTGATAATCCATTGCACTTAGGTGTAACCGAGGCTGGTATTTACCGTACAGGTACTGTGAAATCAGCGATTGCACTTGGCGGGTTATTGATGGAAGGCATTGGCGATACCATGCGTATTTCGCTTGCTGCTGAACCTGAAGACGAAATCAAGATTGGTTTTGATATCTTAAAATCGCTTGGTCTACGTTCTAACGGGATTAACTTTATTGCTTGTCCAAGTTGTTCTCGTCAAGAATTTAACGTGATTCAGGTGATGCAAGCCTTAGAAGAGCGTTTAGAAGATATCCGTACGCCAATGGATGTGTCAGTGATTGGTTGTAAGGTAAATGGCCCGGGTGAAGCAAAAGAAGCGGATATCGGGGTTGTTGGGGCTGCGCCTCGCTCACTGGTTTATCGTAATGGTGAGAAAAGCCATTTAATCGATACCGATCAATTGGTTGATGAAATCGAAACAATGGTTCGTCAACGTGTTCAAGAGCTTGAAGAAGCTAAATCTAAAGAAATTATTCGTAGTTCATCATGAGTTCAATAGTCGCAATCAAAGGTTTTAATGACGTTTTACCAACGCAAACATCAGCGTGGAGACGTATCGAGCAGCATTTAGCATCGTTAATGGATGCTTATGGTTACCAACAAATTCGTTTGCCGATCGTTGAACAAACGGGACTGTTTAAACGTGCTATTGGTGATGCAACCGATATCGTTGAAAAAGAAATGTACACATTCTTCGATAAAGGAAACCCACCTGAATCATTAACTTTGCGTCCAGAAGGGACAGCGGGTTGTGTACGTGCGTTGGTTGAACATAACTTATTGCGTGGTGCTACGCCGCGTGTGTGGTATATGGGACCTATGTTCCGTTATGAAAAACCACAAAAAGGCCGTTACCGTCAGTTCCACCAGTTCGGTGTTGAAACTTTTGGTGTTGCAACTCCTGATATTGATGCTGAATTGATTCTGTTGACAGCTCGTTTGTGGAAACGCATGGGCGTTGATCACATGGTTCAGCTTGAGTTGAACACGTTAGGTGAAACAGATGAGCGTGCAGAATATCGTAATGCTTTGGTTGCGTTCTTAAATGAGCATAAAGATGCTTTGGATGAAGATTCACAGCGCCGTTTAACGACAAATCCATTACGTATTTTAGATTCTAAAATTGAATCGACTCAGAAAATTCTGGAAAATGCGCCGAAATTACATGATTTCTTAAAAGAAGACAGTCTAAGCCACTTCCAACAATTACAAGACTATTTGACTGCTGCAGGCGTTAAATTTGTAATTAACCAAAAATTGGTACGTGGTTTAGATTACTACAATAAAACTGTTTTTGAATGGACAACAACATCGTTAGGTTCGCAAGGCACAGTATGTGCAGGTGGACGCTATGATGGTTTAGTTGGTCAGTTGAAAGGTAAGGCAGATCAATCTGTACCAGCAGTTGGTTTTGCAATGGGGATGGAGCGTTTATTGCTTCTACTTGAGCAAGTTGAACAAGCTGAAACTGTACGTGATTGTGAAGCGTTCTTGGTTGCAGAGCCTGCTTACCAAGCTAAAGCATTGGTTTTGGCAGAGCAATTACGCGATCAGCTAGAAGCAGCGAATAGCAATATTCGTATTAAAACGGGTTCACAAGGCAGCATGAAGAGTCAGATGAAAAAAGCTGATCAGGCTGGGGCTGTTTACGCCATGATTTTAGGTGAGCGTGAATGGGAAGCACAGCAGCTTGCGATCAAAGAGTTAGCAACAGCTGAGCAGACACAAGTTGCACTAGCTGAACTCGTACCATTCTTAATTGAAAAATTTACAAAATAAACTGAAACATCTGGAAAAGGACAATCACATGAGCTTAAGTGATGAAGAACAATTCGACAGCTTAAAGTCGTTCGCCAAAAAATATGGTTCTGCCATGATTAGCGGGATTCTCATTGCATTGATTGCCTTTTTTGGGTGGGAATATTGGCAAAAAAGAAATCTTGCAACGAGTCAGACTGAAACTGCAAAAGTACAGCAGTTAATGGATGAGGCAAATGCAACAGCCGATAATCCAAATGCTTTAGCTTCAATAACAGCTTCGGCAGATAAACTTGTAAAAGACGATATTGATTCAGTTCAGGCAATACAAACTCAATTTGTATTGGCAAAGCTTGCATATGAAAAACAAGATTATGCGGCTGCTGAAAAAGCTTTGAAAAAAGTTGAAAACTCAAAAGTAAAAGATGAAGGACTGATTCAGGTTGTAAAATTGCGTTTAGCAGATGCACAATTGGCGCAAAACAAATATGATGAAGCTCTAAAAACTTTGTCTGGTAATGTCGATCCGGCATTTAAAGCAACAGTAGAAGAGTTACGTGGTGATATCTTTGTTGCGAAGAAAGATATTGATTCTGCTAAAAAAGCGTATCAAGCTGCATGGGATTCGTTACTGGAACGTAAACAAGAGCGACAAATTTTACAAATTAAACTCGAAAGTGTTGGCGTTTTAGTTGAAGATCCACAGATTGAGCGCCCAATTTTGGAAACACAGGTGGAAGAGTCTTAATGAATCAGAAATTCAAACTGCCTTTGGCAATTGCAATCGCATCAGCTGTATTGGTGGGATGTTCTAGCAACAAAGTAAAAGAAGCAAAACCAAATCCACTACCGAAATTGACTGAGTCGACAAAGGCTCTAGTACCGGTGTTTGCACGCAGTGTTTCTTCTACGAATAAGGCAGATCCATTACGTTTACAACTTGACGCTAATGAAGGCGTTGTCTTTACACTTGATCCTAAAGGTGAAGTTGCAGCATATCGTGGCAAACAACGTCTTTGGGAGAAAAAAGTAAGTAAATTGGGCTTAAGCTCTGGTGTTGAAGCGGCTGAAGGTATTGTTGTTGTGGGTAACAGCAAAGGTCAGTTATTTGCTTTAGATCAAGCAACAGGTGAACAAAAATGGACTGCACAATTATCTGGTGCATTATTAAGTCCTTCTTTAGTTCAGTCTGGACGTGTGATTACAATTGCAAATGACGGTACTGTTTTTGCACATGATGCATCATCAGGACAACAAGTTTGGGCATACAAATTGCCAAACGTTCAGTTTAGTTTGCGTGGTCAGCCATCGCCAGTGAGCCTTGATTCACGCACTGTTTTAATTGCTTCAGCAAATGCTTATGTGTATGCAATTGATATCATTAGCGGTATTCCACGTTTTCAACGTCGTGTTGCGGTGAGTGAAGGTCGTTCTGATATTCAACGCCTGATCGATATTGATGGTGATCCGGTTGTTGCAGGCCAGCTTATGGTGACAACAAGCTTCCAAGGGCAAGTCACAGTGACTGATTTGGCTTCTCAACGTGTAGTTTGGAGTGAAGATTCAAGCAGTACAAAACGTCCAGAAGTTTATGACAATAAGGTATTTGTTTCGTCAACTGATGGCAAGCTGACTGCTTATGATTTAACGACAGGCGAGCAGCTTTGGCAAAATGACAGCTTGTTGAATCGTCATTTAAGTAATCCTGTTGTATTAGGCCAAAATTTAATAGTCGGTGATTTGGATGGTGTTTTACACTTGATCGACCCGGCAACAGGTAAATTGGTAGGACGTTCTAAAACAAGTGGTGAGGTCAATACATTACGTGTTATTGAGAATCAACTCTACGTTTCGACCCAAAAAGGCGATTTAAGTATTTGGCAGAATCGTTAATTTTGTTCGCTTGTGCTAAAATAGCCGCTTAACAAATTACGCTGTTAAAAATATCGGGGTGTTTGAATTAAATCAGTTCAAAGCCCCGTCTTTTATTATGGTCATATCTGACCTTAAAATATATCTCCTGTATTGTTTCTAATGCTCATGCCATGAGATATGGCTGGTCTTGATTAAGGTTATTGTATGAAACCCGTTATTGCGCTCATTGGTCGTCCGAATGTCGGAAAATCAACGTTATTTAACCAGATTACCAAGAGTCGTGATGCACTTGTAGCCGACTTCGCGGGTCTGACTCGTGACCGTAAATATGGTGATGCGACTTATCAAAATAAGTCTTTCATTGTTGTTGATACTGGCGGTATCGGTGAAAGTGAAGGCGGTATCGATAACTACATGGCCGAGCAGTCAAAAACAGCCATCAACGAAGCAGATATTATTATTTTTGTAGTTGATGCGCGTGCTGGTTTGTTAGCTTCTGATGAGCAAATTGCTCGTGAACTTCGTACTTTAGGTAAGAAAATTTATCTTGTTGCGAACAAGGTAGATGGCGTACATGCTGAAGCTGCTTTAGTTGAGTTTTATAAACTTGGTATGGGCGAACCATTACAAGTTGCAGCAAGTCATGGTCGTGGCGTTCAGCAAATGCTTGAAGATGTACTTGCAGAAGTTCCAGAAGATGAAAACCCAGATGAACATGACAAAGATACTGGCTTACGTTTAGCCATTATTGGTCGTCCAAACGTGGGTAAATCAACGTTGGTAAACCGCTTACTTGGTGAAGACCGTGTAGTTGCATTTGACCAACCGGGTACAACTCGTGATTCTATTTATATTCCGTTTGAGCGTGAAGGCCGTAAATACACCTTAATTGATACAGCGGGTGTGCGTCGTAAAGGTAAAGTTGATGAAATGATTGAGAAGTTCTCAATTGTTAAAACTTTACAGGCTATGAAAGATGCACACGTTGTGGTTGTTGTGGTCGATGCACGTGAAGGTATTGTTGAGCAAGACTTACATTTAATTGGCTATGCGCTTGAAGCTGGTCGTGCCATGGTAATCGCCATTAACAAATGGGATAACATGTCTGAATACGATCGCAAGCAATGTAAGCTTGATGTTGAGCGTCGTTTTGACTTTATTCCTTGGGCAAAAATTCATTTAATTTCTGCACTGCATGGAACAGGGGTAGGTGATTTATATCCTTCTATCCATCGTGCCTATGAGTCTGCGAACTTAAAAGTATCACCAGCGAAATTAACTCAAATTTTGAGTGATGCAACAGAAGCTCACCAACCACCGATGATTAGTGGAAAACGTATTAAAATGCGTTATGCGCACATGGGCGGACAAAACCCACCGACTATTGTGATTCATGGTAACAAGGTTGATAAAACACCTGCGGACTACCGCCGTTACTTAGAGAACGTGTTCCGTAAAGTATATAAACTTGAAGGTACGCCAGTTCGTATTGACTTTAAAACTTCTGAAAACCCGTTTGAAGGTCGTAAGAGTCAAGTTGATGAACGTACAGCTGCGCGCCGCCGTCGTTATATTCAGAAATTCAAGAAAGCGGAAAAGAAATTTAATCGTTAATTTGTATGAATGTAAAAAAGCCCAAAGTATTCTTTGGGCTTTTTATTATATGGTTTAATAAGTTATTGTTACTTTTATATTAGTTTTACTCCCAGATAGAATGGATTTAAAAAATGATTGATAGAAATATTGAAGTCTATACAGGGAAGCTAGATACATTTTTAAAACAACAACAAAAAGACTTTCCCGACTTTCGTACATTTAATGATTATAAAAAGCAGCAAATACAGCACATTAAAAATAAGTTATTAGCTCAAAAGTTAAGTGTAAACCCAACAGATTTGCAATTTGCAAAACATGAATATGGCAAACCTTATTTATTGGGTCATACTTTGCATTTTAACCATTCGCATAGTCAGCAATATTATGCTTTGGCGCTAAGTGAACGTGTTAAAGATATTGGTATAGATGTTGAAGAACTGGATCGTAAAGTACGTTTAGATAGTCTGGCACAACATGCCTTTCACGCTGATGAATATGCAACATGGCAAAATCTAGAACAAGATAGAGAGTTTTGGTTTAAAGTTTGGACCACTAAAGAAGCTGTTTTAAAAGCTTCAGGTCTTGGTATACGTTTGGATTTAAATACTTTAAATACTCAAGTGCATCCTACCAATCATGGTGGATTATGCTCGCATGAACTTATTGGAACGTTTGCTTATCAAAACTTTATCTTAGGTAACATGATTTTAACGGTCGCATGGCGTTCCGAGCAGTCTTGCCGTGGGTTTCAGTTTCCTTCTATTCAGCTTCATTCGCTTGATGGCTAACAAACGAAACAGTAGATATAAAAAAACCGCGAATTACGCGGTTTTTTTGTTTAGAGCAAGCTATAAATTAAGCTTGACCTTCAACGGCAGCAGCTTGAGCACGTTCCATATTTGCTTCGAACTCTGCATCAAAATTGATAGGAGTAAGAAGTAATTGAGGGAAGCTACCCTTAGTGACTAAGTCATTTACAGCTTCACGTAAGAACGGGAACAAAATGTTCGGGCAGTATGCACCCAAAATGTAAGGTAAGCGGTCTTCTTCGATGTTATCGATTAAGAAAATACCAGATTGAGTTACATCTACGATGAACGCTGTTTCATTGTCATTATTGGCTTCAACCACAACTTTTAAAGATACTTCAAAGTGAGTTGGGTCAATCTTTTCTGCAGCAGAAGAAAGATTGATGTTAAGTTCAGGTTGCCATTGTTTAGTAAAAACTTGTGCCCCTGGAACCTCAAAAGAAATATCTTTTGTATAAATACGTTCTAAAGCTAATTGTGGTTGAACTTGTTGTTCTTCGCTCATTGTTTTTTCCTTAATATGGATGCGAGGTTAAGCCAATAATTCGTCGAGTTTACCTTCACGCTCTAAAGCATAAAGTTGGTCAAAACCACCGATAAACTGATCATTAATAAAAATTTGTGGAACAGTACGGTGATTGGTACGTTGCATTAATTCAACACGTACTTCTGGTGCTTCAACAGAAAGATTTACTTCTTTGTAAGCAACACCTTTACGCTCAAGTAATTGTTTCGCGCGAACGCAATATGGGCATACAGAAGTTGAGTAAACAATGACATTTGCTGCCATAACAATTCTCCTTAAGCTTTTGGTTTGCTTTTAACGAGAGGTAAGCCTTGAGCTTTCCAGTTACTGATACCACCATCGAGGCGATAGCTGTCATGGTGAGCGACTTTTTGTAAAGCGCTACCAGCAACTTGCCCTAGGTTGCAAATAAATACCAATGGACGGTCACTTGCTTTTAATTCATCAGCATGACTTGCAATTTGGCTATAAGGAATATTGCGGCTACCACTAATGTGACCTTCGCGGAAGTCTTTGCTATCGCGTAAGTCAATTAAAATAGCATTCTTCGCTTTCACTAAAATACCAAGCGACTGTGGAGAAATTTTACGACCGTTACGTTGACCTTCAAAAATGAAGAACAATACGATCAAGACTCCGAGTGTACCAAACAAAATGGGGTGATTCCCCATAAACTCTAACCAGCGTTCCACAAGTCACCTAAAAAAATTAAAAACAAAATTGACCTAGAGTATAGCGTATATAGATGGTGATCAAAATCACCACTTCAAGGGCAAAAGGGATAGAAAATTAGTTTTTTTGCTGCGCTTCTTGAATCTCATCGATTAAACGTAAGAAGCTATCTAAGCGTCGTGGCAAAATTTCACCTGCTTCAACAGCCTGTTTTAAGCCACAGTTCTTTTCATGAGTATGCGTGCAATTACGGAACTGACATGAACCTAAATGCGCTTCAATTTCAGGGAAGCCCATACGAATTTTTTCTAAATCGAGATGCCAAAGCCCAAACTCACGAATTCCCGGCGAATCAATTAAGGCACCATTTTTACCAAAGTTGATTAAGCGCGTAGAGGTTGTTGTGTGTTGGCCAAGTGCAGAGTTTTCAGAAATAATATTGGTTTTCTGCTCGGCATCTGGAATAAGCACATTAATAAGTGAGCTTTTACCAACACCTGATTGACCAACAAAGGCAACGGTTTCACCATCAAGTCGTTGAGATAATGTTGAAATATCGCCTTTAGAATGACAAATCATGCTTTCATAACCTAAATCTTCATACTCTTTGAGCATGTCGAGAATTGGGTCATTTTCAGTGAGTAGATCTGATTTATTCAGCACTAAAAGAGCAGGAATATTTGCATCTGCACATGCCACTAAGTAGCGGTCAATCAAAGTAGGTGCTGGTTCTGGAAGTGGAGCAAAAACAATAACGATTAAACTGATATTGGCTGCCACTGGTTTTACTTTGTGATAGCGATCTGGACGAGTAAGCAGTGAAGTACGTGGGTGAATTGCAGTAATAATCCCTAAGCCTGTGTTAGGGTCTGCTTGCCACTTCACTCGGTCACCCGTTACCAATAATTCAAGATTTGTACGGGTGTGACAACGCCATACGCTTTTGAGCTCAATCGGTTTCCAAAATGGTTCTGGTTCGCCTTCGGCAACTTGAGGTTTTTCTGGGTGATGCTCGGGTACAGAAAGTGCCTGTACTTCAAGTTGACGGCCATAGTGCTGTACAACCAGTCCATCTAGATCTTGTGAAGTATCGACTTCTTCTTGGCGAGTTTTATGCTGTTTTTCAATACGACGTTGCTGTTGCTCAGTTAAACGACGCTTACGAATTAGAGCCATTCATATCCCAAAAAAACCATTGTTTGAAGACCGCAAAAATAGCACGAAGCTGGTATGGAATTACAGCGCAGAAGCAAGAAATTTGCTACTATTGATGTTTTTACGGCATTTTAGAACGTACATACATGAGCAGTACTTTAAATACACGATTAATTTGGATTGATCTGGAAATGACCGGTTTAGATACCGACAACGACCAGATTATTGAAATCGCAACAATTATTACAGATGATCATTTAAATGTACTTGCCGAAGGTCCGGTTTTGGCTATTCATCAACCTGATCGTATTTTAAATGCAATGGATGAGTGGAATACTCGCCAGCATGGCCAGTCAGGTTTAATTGAACGAGTTCGTCGTAGTAAGTTGACGGCCCGTGATGCTGAGTTACAGACTTTAGAATTCCTAAAAAAATGGGTGAATCCAAAAGTTTCACCCATGTGTGGTAACTCGATTTGTCAGGATCGCCGTTTCTTACATCGTCTTATGCCTGAGCTTGAGCAGTATTTCCACTATCGTAATCTTGATGTATCTACAATCAAAGAACTCTCAAAACGCTGGCGCCCTGAAATTATGAGCGGTCTGAAAAAGAATGCATCGCATTTGGCAATGGATGATATTCGTGACTCAATTTCTGAACTTAAATATTACCGTGAATACTTTTTCATTATGAATACTGATGGTAAAGATTAATGACGTTGTTCAAGTAAAAATGAAAAGGGGGCAGTAGCCTCCTTTTTTGTTGCTGCTAGGACCTTGTTACAATAATGCCAATGGCTAATTTGGCTTTCATATTCATTTTGCTTAAAATGATGTTTTAAGTTTATTTATTATAAAAAGAGAGCATTTATGCAAAGTAATAACCCGATACTGACTCGCGTTGAAACGGTCAGTGACTATAGTCAACCGATGACCGTGCAAGGTGCGATTCAAAAATCTGTGATGTTGACCATCATTGCTGCCGCAGTGGGTGTCGCTTTATTTTTCTATGCAGCCTTTACTGCAAATGTTGGTATTGCTTATGCAGCTTCAATTGTGGGTGCAATTGGTGGCTTGGTTTTAGCTTTAATTACAACGTTTAAACCAACAACTGCGCCAACATTGGCAATTCCGTATGCCTTATTTGAAGGGGCGTTTCTAGGTGGTATTTCGTTTACTTTCCAGTTGAAATATCCTGGCGTTCCTCTTCAAGCTTTATTGGCAACCTTCGTAACCACTTTAGTGATGTTTGGCTTATATAAGTTTCAAATTATACGCGCTACTGAAAAGTTCAAATCAGTTGTGATCTCTGCATCTTTAGCGATCTTTATTGTATTTATCGTGCAGATGGTGATGCGCTTAGCGTTTGGCTCAAGCATTCCTTATATTTTTGAAAGTAACTGGTTAGGAATTGGTTTTGCTGCATTCGTTGCAGTTATTGCTTCACTTAACCTAATTTTAGATTTTGATTTAATTGAAACTAACGCAGCATATCGTGCTCCAAAATTCATGGAATGGTTGTGTGGTATTGCGTTGCTTGCAACTTTAGTCTGGATGTATATCTCGTTCTTACGTCTACTTGGCTTATTGTCTGATGACTAAAATTTAGATCATAAAAAGTCGCTCCGCTATAGGGGCGATTTTTTTTCGTGCGATTTTTGAAAAAAGATGCATTATGCAATTTCGAAAACTGATGAATATTGGCATTATGCTGAAAATTGTTTTGAGTGAGATCGGCATGACACAAGGACTTTTAGCAGGTAAGCGCTTTTTGATTGCAGGCGTTGCTAGTAAATTATCAATTGCTTTTGGTATTGCCCAAGCATTACACCGTGAAGGTGCTGAGCTTGCATTTACTTATCCGAACGAAAAATTAAAAAAACGTGTAGATGAGTTTGCTGAGCAATTCGGTTCTAAGCTTGTGTTTCCATGTGATGTTGCAGTTGATGCTGAAATTGATAATGCATTTGCGGAACTTGCAAAACATTGGGATGGCCTAGACGGTGTTGTGCACTCAATCGGCTTTGCACCTGCACACACGCTTGACGGTGATTTCACTGACGTGACTGACCGTGACGGTTTTAAAATTGCTCATGACATTAGTGCATACAGCTTTGTTGCAATGGCACGTGCTGCAAAACCTTTATTACAAGCTCGCCAAGGTTGTTTATTAACTTTGACTTATCAAGGTTCTGAGCGCGTTATGCCTAACTACAACGTAATGGGTATGGCGAAAGCATCTTTAGAAGCCGGTGTTCGTTACTTGGCATCAAGCTTAGGTGTTGATGGTATCCGTGTAAACGCGATTTCTGCAGGTCCAATCCGTACTTTAGCTGCTTCTGGTATTAAATCTTTCCGTAAAATGTTAGATGCTAACGAAAAAGTTGCACCATTAAAGCGTAACGTAACGATTGAAGAAGTAGGTAATGCCGCGTTATTCCTATGCTCACCTTGGGCTTCAGGTATTACTGGTGAAATTCTATATGTAGATGGTGGTTTCAATACTGTAGGTATGAGCCAATCTATGATGGATGATGAATAAGTTTTAAAATTTATTCAGACATAAAAAAAGCCGTAGTTGAATGACTACGGCTTTTTTAGTGGGCGCAAGTTATTGCGGCAACTCTTTTACAGGCGAACCACCTAACGCCTGCATAAGGGTAACATAAGCGTTGTATTGGCTTTGCTTGGTTTCAACAAGACTCAAGCGCGCAGTACGTGTAGTTTGCTGAGCATCGAGAAGTGTTTTCAATGCAACAGCACCATAACGATAACGCACTTCAGTTAAACGTTCGGTTTTTTCTGCAAGTTCAACATTACGTGCTTGAAACTCTACTTGTTTGTCGAGTTCAGTACGACTTGATAATGCATTTTCTACATCAGCAAAAGCTTGATAAAGCGTTTGGCGATATTGAATAATCGCTTTTTCATAGTCTAGGTCACTAATCGCAATATTTTTTTTCATATCGTTATATTGCAAAAACGGTAAGCTTAAACTCGCCCCAAGTGTAAGGGCAGGGTTGCGTAACAACTCCGTTAACGACGTGCTACTTGAACCTAAACTACTGGTTAAGCTAATTGATGGATAGTAGCTTGCTTTTGTTGCATCTTTGGTTGCTAGAGTTTCTCGTAAGCGAAGCTCGGCTGCTTGCAAGTCTGGACGACGTGACAAAATATCCGCTGGTAAACCAGCATCAATAGCAGGGAGTGCAGTACGTGGTAAACGTTGTGGTTCTTGAATGTTGAGCTGCTGTACAGGTTCATGCAATAACACTGCAATCGCTGTACGGGTTTCAACAAGCTGTTGTTCAATTTGACTTAAACTTGCTTTTTGGCTTTGAACAGACTGTTCGGCTTGCGTGAGGTCTAAGCCTGAAACTGCGCCAGCTTTATATTGGGTTTGAACCAACTGATAAAGCTTTTGTGAAGTGGCTAAGCTTTGCTGCGCAGTTGCATAACGTTCATTTAAGTAGCCGAGTTGCCAGTAGAGTTTCGCTGTAGTAGCAATCAGACTTTGCCCTGTAGACTGCAAATCTTGTTCAGTTGCCAAGGCTTCCCATTTGCTCGCTTCGGTTTGACGAGCAAGCTTGCCAAACAAATCAAGCTCATAGCTTACACCCGCACTCATTGATAAGCCTTTAGAGCTGTCATCACCTGAATTTAAATCAAAAGTATGGCCTGTAGAAACATTTGAACTGGTACGTAAGCCTTGTTGATTTGCAGTTAAATCAGCTTTCAAGCGAGCTTGCTTTAAGGTGATTCCTGCAACAGCCAAATCGCTATTGCGTTGTAACACGTTATTTACAAGCTGGTTGAGTTGAGCATCGTTAAAAAGCGTCCACCAACGGTCAGAATATTGCTCGACTGATGCTGTTTTTGTTTTAGTTGCATCGTATTGGAAGCTACCCGGAACCTGTACAGACGGTGCTTGGTAAGGTGTTTTAACCATTGCCGCACATCCCACAAGAGAACTGCTGAGGAGAAGTGCTGCGCTAAGTTTAGTCATTGAAAAAGACATGCAATTTTCCTTATTCTCGTGATAGTGCTGCAACAGGATCGAGTTTTGCGGCATTTTTGGCAGGCAAGAAACCGAATACGACACCAATTAATGTTGAGCAAACAAATGCAGCCACAATCGAAGTCGTGGAATATGCCACTGCGAAATTACCTGCGGCTACTTTGTTAATGAGCTGCCCTAGACCCAGTGAAAGCAATACGCCAAGTACACCACCAATTAAACACACTAAAATTGCTTCGATTAGGAACTGCTGCAAAATATCACTTTGTCGAGCACCGACAGCCATACGTACCCCAATTTCTTGAGTACGTTCAGTCACCGAAACCAACATAATATTCATTACACCGATACCACCAACCACCAAAGAAATGACAGCAATTGCTGAGACCAGAAGCGTCATGGTGCTGGTTGTTTTCTCAATGGTTTGGCGAATACTGTCGCTGTTCATGGTGAAAATATCTTGGGCACCGTGGCGCTGTGTTAATAGGTTAACAATCGCGTTTTCAGCGGCGCTGGTCGAATATTTATCGTTAATACGTACGACAATATTACGAACATGGGCTTGCCCTAACATACGGCTCATGACCGTGGTATAAGGCATATACACATTGAGTGTGTCATCTGAACCCATACCGCTAGTTTGAGGCTCTACAATCCCGATAATACGAGCCGGCACACTACCTAGTAATACCACTTGCCCAATTGGGTTGGTGCCATCACTAAAGAATTGTTTTTGAGTATTGGTATCAATGACTACATCTTGTGAGCGGTCGCGGACACTACGCTGGTCAAAGGTTTGACCATCTTTGAAGACAAGTCCCTTTACGTCAAAGAAGTCGTTACTTACGCCATTAATGGTCGCATTCGCTTCATTTTGTTGATAACGCATAGTCTTGGATGTGCTGACCATTGGACTGACCGCACTCACATAAGGCTGCGTCATTAATGCGTCAGCATCGGCAGGGACCAATGTTTTAAAATTGGCTGTTTTGGAGTTATCACCAAAACCACGACCTTGGAATACCGTAATTGTGTTAGTACCGAGGCCACTAATATTTTCCAAAATCTGCTTTTGTGAACCATTGCCCAGCGCCACCACCGTTACGACAGATGCAATACCAATAATGATCCCTAGCATAGTCAAAAAGGTACGCATGCGATGTGCGTTCATGGACAGCAAAGCCATTTGGAACGCTTCAGATAAGCGGTCTAAGGTTGAACGCCAAGCTGAAATGCTTTTGCCTTTTTTCTGCTTGTTTTGTAGAGCAGGGGCTGCATCTGGGTCAGATTTAACTTCTTCTACAGATTGGTCTGGAACATTAGGACGGTCACTAATAATTTCGCCGTCACTAATTTCGATAATACGCGTTGCATTTTTTGCAACTTGCATATCGTGTGTAACCAAAATAATGGTGTGGCCAGCCGCATTGAGTTCACGCAAAATTCGCATCACCTCAACACCACTATGTGAGTCGAGTGCACCTGTTGGTTCGTCGGCTAAGATTACATCGCCGCCATTCATTAAGGCGCGGGCAATCGAAACACGTTGCTGTTGACCACCGGAAAGTTGGCTTGGTCGGTTTTGAGTTTTAGTGCCCAGACCCAACTCAGTGAGTAGGGCTGTTGCACGTTGTTTACGGTCCGAAGGAGTAACACCCGCATAAACAGCTGGAACTTCAACGTTACCTTCGGCAGATAAGTCCCCGAGTAAATGATAACGCTGGAAAATAAAACCAAAATATTCGCGGCGTAACTGCGCTAACTGGTCGGGTTCTAGCTTACCGGTTTCTTGACCATTAACCTTATAACTCCCACTGGTTGGGCGGTCCAGACAGCCCAAAATATTCATAAGTGTTGATTTACCAGAGCCGGACTGACCGACAATGGCAACCAGTTCACCTTCATAAATGGTCAGGTCAATGCCTTTTAAAATTTGAATCGTGCTTTCGCCAGCAGGGAATTCCCGGACCAGATTGCTGACTTCAAGCAAAGCTTGTTTTGTCATGCTTACATTCCCATTGGACCGCTACGGCGACGGTTATTACCACTATTTGCAGAAGCAGCAGAGTTTTCTGAACTATCAGCAATCACAACTTGGTCACCTTGTTTTAATCCGGCAAGTACTTGTGCATTTACACGGTTGTTAATACCCACCAAAATTTGCGTTGGTTTAGTCGTACCGTCTGCTTGTAAAATACGAACGACACTAAGCGTTGCTTTGCCTTGTTCAATAAGTTGTTTTTGTTCAGGAGTTAAATTTAAGCGTTCTAAACGAGCACCATTACCTTCATGTTTTCGCTCTGCTCTTGGTGTAGAGCTTGCTTTGTCAGCTGACTGACCAGGTTTTCTTTGACCAGAAAACTGTTTACTACTTAAAGCAGAAGATGGAACCAATAAGGCATTTTTTGCTGAATCTAATACGATATAAACTTGAGCAGTCATATCAATACGCAATTTGCCATCTGTATTTGGCACGTCAAATAAAGCGTTGTAGTAAACAGCTGAACTGCTAGTTGAACTTGTTGTGCTGTTTGATTCACTAGAAATTGAATCTGGAGCTGGTTCAATCTGACGTAATGTCGCATAACGCTTGCTGTCATCGCCTAGAGTAGTGAAGTAGACCTGTTGGCCTTTTTCTACTCGCATAATATCGGCTTCACTCACTTGCGCTTTAATCGTCATATTTTGCAGTTTTGCAATTTTAACGATTGTAGGAGCGCTTTGGTTCGCGTTTACGGTTTGGCCTTCTTCAGTCACAATCGCAACAACCGTACCATCAGTTGGCGCAACAATACGTGTATAGCCAATGTTTGTTTGTGCTGTTGAACGAGTAACTTTTGCAGACTCAATTTGTGCATCTAATGCTTTAACTTGTGCCTGAGCGGTTTTATAAGCAGCTTCAGCTGACTCTAAATCTGCACGAGGTGTTGCATCTTGAGCATACATTTGTTGCTGACGACGATACTCAAGTTGTTTTTCATTTAAAGATGCCACTTGTTGAAGGCGCTGTGCTTCTAAGTTTTTAATATTGGCATCGGATGTTTTTAAACTGTTTTCTTGGGTAGTCGAGTCAATTTGTGCAATGAGTTGACCTTGTTTGACCTGATCGCCAAGCTGTACATACATCTTTTTAACCTGACCAGATACCTGAGCACCGACACTAATCAGTTTGGTTGCATCAAGCGTACCAGTTGCAAGTACATTATTCTCAATATCTCCGCGAGTTACCTCAGCTGTAATATATTGAGGCTGCTGTTGTTTAGGCTTTAAAAACTTCCAAGCTAATACAGCAATAACGGCTATACAGACGACAATAATAACGAGTTTAATTGGCTTTATTTTTGGCATGGCGAGAGGTCGAAAAGTCTAAAATTTTAATTAGTATAAGAGTCAATTGAGGATAAAACGTGAATTTTTATGATATTTCAATCAAGCAGGCAAAGGATTTGACTGCTCTATTGTATAAATAATGTTTTCCCACACAACTCGGCAATCGCTTGTTGCATTAAATGTTCGGCATTTTCATTAGACATGCCTTTAATTGCCGCATCGATTTGCAAGAGTAGGGTAGACCAGCCTAAAAACTGCTGTGGATTAAGTCTTCTTAACGCTTGCTGATATAAGCTGACTTTGGTTTTCCAAATACCAAGTTGCAATGCATTATGCGGTTGTTCGAACAACTGCATGAGTAAACGCATTTCTTTACTTAATGTCCATAAGATTAGGCTTTCAGGTTCACCAGAACCAATTAAATACTGGAAAATCTTAATCGACTGGGCGAGATTACCTTCTAATAAAGCATCGCTTAAGTCGTAAGTGGTGTAACGGGACTGATCTTGTAGACATGCATATAACTGTTCAATTTGAATCAGCTTCTGGTCTGGGAAAGTATCACGTACACGCATCAAGCTATTTTTAGCAGCGAGTAAATTGTGTTCGTGATGCTGCATGAGCCACTGCCACGCGTCATTGTCGAGTTGAATTTCGAGCTTCTCTGCTTCAGCAGTTAAAATTCTTTGACGGTCTTGCGGATAGTTGGCAGTCAAAGCAACAACAACGCCGTTTGCTTCGACAACTTGGAAAAAAGCAGACTTTAAACTGCTACTGTCTTGTTTAGGTAAAACAATTAATAGCAGGTTAGTTTCATTATGCTGAATATAGCTTTTAAGCTGTTTTAGACCATTTGCATCGGGCTTGATATTGCCGTGAACTTCAATCGCAAGTTGCTGCGAAAATAAAGACAAGCTGTTCAGTGCATTAAAAACATTTTTCCAGTCACTCACGCTACTAATGTCATAGCGCTGTCTTTCAATGTCTTGCTGCTGCCAGCTTTTGCGGAAAGTATCTAATAAGTTTTGTTCAAGTAATGGTTCCTGTCCATGCAGGATCCACGCACCCCGAGCTTCCGGAATGCGTTTAAGAGCTTGTAAATAGTCAAGTTTCATTACTTAAGAACAATTAAATCTTATGGTTGAGCTTTTGGTAAGCGGTTTGCTGAAATTTGACGAGTAATTTGCTGTGCAATGTCATCAATCACAATACGTTGTAAGTAACCTTCTTGCTGGTTCTCAGTGTTAACCGTTGCCAAGTCGTATTGATAACTACGAGATGCAGTTAAAGTACGTGGCTCGGTAATTTTATTACCTTGACGGTCTTCAATCTGGAAAGTCACAGTTAAGCGTAATAACACTTCTGTAAGCTTACCATTTAGAAGTTGACGACGCGGTGTGTACTCTAAAACATGAAGAACATACGCATCATTGTCATTGCTGAACTGAACGCCATTTGCAGCTAAATACACTTTTAATTGTGTTTCTAGGTCATCGGTTTTTGCCGGTAACTCAAGGCTTAACTTTTTATAAACAAGTGGAGTCGCAGTCGGGTTAGTTCCTTTTAAATGGAAACCACACCCGACTAAGCCTGCACTAAGGCCTAAGGTTAAAACAACAGCGGCTAAACGTTTGGCTAAGTGCATGCTTGATCCTCTCATTAATACCTGTAATTAAACCACGAGGTTAACCAATTTGTTTGGAACCACAATTTCTTTTTTGGTTGGTCCTGTTAAGAACTGTTGAACTTCTGGTAATGCTTTAGCCTGAGCTAATAAGTCATCTTTAGAAATATCGACAGAAACTTCAAGTTTACCGCGAAGTTTACCATTTACTTGTACAACAATCGTTTGGGTATTACGTGTTAATGCAGAAGCATCAACCTCAGGGAAGATTGCTGCTGTTAAGTCCGTACCAAACTGAGTCAATAAAGTTTGACTTAAATGCGGTGCAAATGGAGCAAGTAACGTTAACAATGTTGTGATTGCTTCACGTTCTACAGCAACATCATTGTCATCTTTTGCTTCAAACTTGTTGCTTGCGTTTAACAATTCCATCAAAGCAGCAATTGCAGTATTGAATGCATGACGACGTTCAATATCATCACTTACTTTTTGAATCGTTTCGTGAGTCTTACGACGTAAATCTTGAGCATCTTTAGACAAGTTTGCTGTATCGATTGCAGTTGCAGCGTTTCCTTTTTCAAGGAAACTTGCTACAAGACGCCATACACGTTTCAAGAAACGGTTAGCACCTTCAACACCTGCATCAGACCATTCTAAAGATTGATCTGGTGGAGCAGCAAACATCATGAATACACGTGCGGTATCTGCGCCGTATTGGTCAATAATTGCTTGTGGGTCAATACCGTTATTTTTCGACTTAGACATTTTTTCTTGTCCGCCGATAATCACTTCTTGACCGTCACCTGAATATTTTGCAGAAAGAATACGACCTTTCTCATCACGTTCTAATTCGATGTCAGCAGGGTTGAACCAAGTTTTCTTACCATTTTCTGCTTCACGATAGAATGTATCTGCAAGCACCATGCCTTGAGTTAACAAGTTAGTAAATGGCTCATTACCTTGTACAACGCCTTCATCACGCATTAATTTGTGGAAGAAACGTGCATAAAGTAAGTGAAGAATCGCGTGTTCAACACCACCAATATATTGGTTTACAGGAAGCCAGTTTTGAGCAGCTTCAGGTTTCACCATACCGCCAGTGAAGTCAGGAGACGCATAACGTGCGTAGTACCAAGATGACTCTACGAATGTATCCAATGTATCTGTTTCACGACGTGCATCGCCACCACAGCAAGGACATTTCGTTTCATAGAATTCAGGCATTTTATTAAGCGGGTTACCTGAACCATCTGGAACAACGTCAGTTGGTAATACAACTGGAAGTTGGTCTTCTGGAACTGTGACTTGACCACAAGTATCACAGTTAATCATTGGAATTGGACAACCCCAGTAACGTTGACGAGAAACACCCCAGTCACGTAAACGGAATTGAACTTTAGAGTTTGCTAAACCTTGTGGTTCTAATTTCGCAAGGAATGCGTCAAACGCAGCTTGGAATTCTAAACCATCAAACTCGCCAGAGTTAACAAGTTTACCTTCTTTAGAACCGTACCATTCTTGCCACTCAGTTGCAGAGTAGTCTGCATCGTCAGCGCCTTTGGCATCAATCACTTGCTTAATTGGTAAGCTGAACTTATTCGCAAATTCAAAGTCACGTTCGTCATGTGCTGGTACAGCCATCACTGCGCCAGAACCATAAGACATTAATACGTAGTTTGCGATCCAGACAGGAAGCTGTTCACCAGTTACAGGGTGTTTTACAAACAAGCCTGTTGCCATGCCTTTTTTCTCGGCTGTTGCCAAGTCAGCTTCTGCAACTGAACCCATGCGGCATTCTTCAATAAATGCAGCCAATTCAGGGTTGTTTTCAGCAGCTTTAAGCGCAAGAGGGTGTTCTGCTGCAACAGCAACATATGTCACGCCCATCAGCGTGTCAGCACGTGTTGTATAAACAGTTAAGCCGTCAGCATAAATTTCGGTATTGGCAGATGGGAAAGTAATTTCCATACCAGTAGAGCGACCAATCCAGTTACGTTGCATGGTCAACACTTGTTGAGGCCAGCCGTCTTGTAAAGTGTCTAGGTCGTCTAATAATTCTTGTGCATAGTCTGTAATACGGAAGTAGTACATTGGAATATCGCGTTTTTCAACCAATGCACCAGAACGCCAACCGCGACCATTTTCAACTTGTTCGTTAGCTAAAACTGTTTGGTCAACCGGGTCCCAGTTTACTGTTGAAAGTTTACGGTAGATTAAGCCTTTTTTATAAAGTTGAACGAACAACCATTGTTCCCAGTGATAGTATTCTGGTGTACAAGTTGCAAATTCACGGTCCCAATCTACAGATAGACCTAATTTTTTTAATTGGTCACGCATGTAAGCGATGTTTTCAAATGTCCATTTTGCCGGAGCAACTTTATGGGCAATTGCAGCGTTTTCCGCAGGTAAACCAAATGCGTCCCAACCCATTGGTTGTAGCACGGTTTCGCCTTTTAGACGATAAAAACGGCTAATTACGTCGCCAATTGTATAGTTACGCACATGACCCATGTGCAGTTTGCCACTTGGGTAAGGGAACATTGACAGGATGTAACGATGTTTACCTTCGACAGTGTCGGCAACTTTAAAGACTTTACGATTTTCCCAATCTTGTTGGACTGATGGTTCAATCGTGTTTGCTTGATATTCTGGGTCAATGTGAGAAATAGTCATAGACGTAAGCTATACAACGAAAATTGAAATGAAAGATTGCTGCACAGCATAGCGCAAAATACAGGAAAATGTCAGTTTTTAGATCACGATTTTATCTTTTAATATGAGCTATAAAAATTTCCCAACTCATTCTTCTTTATTTTAAATCATGGAAGAGTGGTGAAAGCATTCACCACTCTTCTTTTACTTAACGTGGTGCTGTAGCAGATGGAGCCGGTGCCGCAGGTGGAGCTGCTGCTACGGTTGTATTTTTTTCCTGTACTGCGTTAGCTGCTGGTACTGCTTTATCTGTTTTATCTTGAGTTTGTTGTTCTGGGGCTGGTGTCGAATTCTTTACAGGTGGCTGGGTGCCATAAGTCGAAACTGTGTTCAAATGTTTCGCGCCTTTAGGCGGTGGTGTCGTGGTGTAGTGTGTCGAGCCACTTTTATCTACCCATTTGTAATATTGCTCTGCCTGACTCTGACTTGAGCAAACTAAAATCGCTGTTGCGACTGCTGTATATAAGCTTGTTTTTAAATAAGATAAGTTCATATTAGATGTTCCCCAAAAAATACTGACTATATTTAAATAAAGTTCATAAATAAGCAATTTAGAATGAGTGGTTTTATATCAAAAAGAGTGTTTTTTATATAAATAATGGGGCAGGGTGATCAAATTTACGATTCGATATTAGATTAAAAAAACGTCAGCTAGTTTTTTTTATGGAAAAACCTTTCCTTTAATCTTGACTTTAGTGAATTAAACAACAAAAATGCTTTCTTTAGTTTTATATGCGATTATTTGATCACCCTTCGAATAACCGTCATGTTTTGTAATAGACATTCTCTCTAGCCGAGAGATTGATTTTACTAAAGTATGTATATCCAGACATGCTTTATTAATGTTAAAAAAGCTTATACGGCTGAAAAACAGAAATTTTTCTATTGCAACGAAAACTAGACAATATGTGTGCTATAACAGTGCAGACAATTCAATGAATGAAACACTATTTGTGCCTTCCATAAATAGTGATAAAGAATTTAGGGTGAATCACGTTGGAACTTTTATCTGGTGGTGAAATGCTCGTTCGTGCTCTTGCGGACGAAGGCGTTGAACATGTTTTTGGTTATCCAGGCGGCGCTGTATTACATATTTATGATGCGCTATTTCAACAAGACAAAATCAATCATTACCTCGTACGTCATGAACAAGCTGCTGGTCATATGGCAGATGCTTACTCACGTGCTACAGGTAAGACTGGCGTAGTACTGGTCACTTCAGGACCTGGCGCAACCAATACAGTAACTCCAATTGCAACAGCTTATATGGACTCAATCCCAATGGTGATTTTGTCTGGCCAAGTTGCATCACATCTTATTGGTGAAGACGCTTTCCAAGAAACTGATATGGTCGGTATTTCACGTCCTATCGTGAAGCACAGTTTCCAAGTTCGTCACGCAAGTGAAATTCCTGCAATTATCAAAAAAGCATTTTATATCGCATCAAGTGGTCGCCCTGGCCCAGTTGTAGTCGATATTCCTAAAGATGCGACGAATCCAGCAGAAAAGTTTGCATACGAATATCCTGAAAAAGTGAAGATGCGTTCTTATCAACCACCTTCACGTGGTCACTCTGGTCAAATTCGTAAAGCGATTGATGAACTTTTAAGTGCAAAGCGCCCTATCATTTATACGGGTGGTGGTGTTGTTCAAGGTAATGCATCAGCATTATTAACTGAACTCGCTCATTTATTAGGTTATCCAGTAACTAACACGCTTATGGGCCTTGGTGGCTTCCCGGGCGACGATCCACAGTTCGTGGGTATGTTAGGTATGCATGGTACTTATGAAGCAAATATGACAATGCATAATGCTGATGTCATTCTTGCGGTAGGTGCTCGTTTTGATGACCGAGTAACTAATAATCCTGCAAAATTCTGTTTAAATGCCAAAGTTATTCATATTGATATTGACCCGGCAAGCATTTCAAAAACAATTATGGCGCACATTCCAATTGTAGGGGCAGTTGAGCCTGTACTTCAGGAAATGTTGACCCAGTTGAAACAATTGAATGTGTCTAAGCCAAACCCTGAAGCGATTGCTGCATGGTGGGATCAAATTAATGAATGGCGTAAAGTTCATGGCTTGAAGTTTGAAACACCGACTGATGGCACAATGAAGCCTCAGCAAGTTGTTGAAGCTTTATATAAAGTAACGAATGGTGATGCCATCATTACTTCAGACGTTGGTCAGCATCAAATGTTTGGTGCGTTGTACTACAAGTACAAACGTCCACGTCAATGGATCAACTCTGGTGGTCTTGGCACCATGGGTGTTGGTTTACCTTATGCCATGGCTGCGAAGCTTGCTTTCCCAGATCAACAAGTTGTTTGTATTACGGGTGAAGCTTCAATTCAAATGTGTATTCAAGAGCTTTCAACTTGTAAGCAATACGGCATGAATGTGAAAATCTTATGCTTGAATAACCGTGCTTTAGGTATGGTTAAACAGTGGCAAGATATGAACTACGAAGGCCGTCACTCAAGCTCATATGTTGAATCATTGCCTGATTTTGGCAAGTTAATGGAAGCTTATGGCCATGTTGGTATTCAAATTGATCATGCTGATGAATTAGAGTCAAAGCTAGCTGAAGCAATGGCGATTAATGATAAATGTGTATTCATCAACGTTATGGTTGATCGCACAGAACATGTATATCCAATGTTGATCGCAGGTCAGTCCATGAAGGATATGTGGTTAGGTAAAGGGGAGCGTACATAATGAGACATATTATTTCTGTACTCGTTGAAAACGAAGCTGGTGCGCTTTCTCGTTTGGTGGGTTTATTCAGTCAACGTAACTACAACATTGAGACGTTGAATGTTGCTCCAACCGAAGATCCTACGTTATCACGTTTAACGTTAACCACTTATGGTGATGACCATAAAATTGAACAGATTACGAAGCAACTCAACAAACTTGTTGAAGTTGTAAAAGTAGTAGATTTATCAGAAGGTTCACACATTGAGCGTGAACTGATGTTGATTAAAGTAAAAGCGTTAGGTGCTTCACGTGCTGAAATTAAGCGTACAGCGGATATTTTCCGCGCGCAAATTGTAGACGTGACATCAACAACCTATACCATTCAAATAGCAGGGACAACTGAAAAATTAGATGGTTTTATTGATGCGCTTTCAGAAAACACCATTCTAGAAGTCGTTCGTTCAGGGGTATCTGGTATCGCCCGTGGCGAAAAAGTTTTAGCCATTTAATTTTTTAAAAAGTATTTTAGCGGAGAACACAAATGCAAATTTTTTACGACAAAGACTGTGACTTATCAATCATCCAAGGCAAGAAAGTAGCGATTATTGGTTACGGTTCTCAAGGTCATGCACATGCACTTAACCTTAAAGACTCAGGCGTAGACGTAACTGTAGGTTTACGTGCTGGTTCAGCTTCTTGGAAGAAAGCTGAAAATGCGGGTCTTAAAGTTGCTGAAGTTCCAGCAGCGGTTAAGCAAGCTGACCTCGTAATGATTTTGACTCCAGATGAATTCCAATCTCAACTTTACCGTGACGTGATTGAGCCAAACATCAAAGAAGGCGCGACTTTAGCATTTGCTCATGGTTTCTCTGTTCTATATAACCAAGTTGTTCCACGTAAAGACTTAGACGTAATCATGGTTGCGCCTAAAGCTCCTGGTCACACAGTACGTTCAGAATTCCAACGTGGTTCAGGTGTTCCTGACTTAATCGCAATTCACCAAGACGCTTCTGGTAATGCGCGTAACGTTGCACTTTCTTATGCTTCTGGCGTAGGTGGTGGTCGTACAGGTATTATCGAAACTTCATTCCGTGAAGAAACTGAAACTGACTTATTCGGTGAGCAAGCAGTTCTTTGTGGTGGTGCAGTTGAACTTGTTAAAATGGGCTTCGAAACTTTAGTTGAAGCTGGTTATGCTCCTGAAATGGCTTACTTCGAGTGCTTACACGAACTTAAGTTAATTGTTGACTTGATGTTCGAAGGCGGTATCGCTGACATGAACTACTCAGTGTCTAACAACGCTGAATATGGTGAATACGTAACTGGCGTTGAAGTAATTAACGAACAATCTCGTGAAGCAATGCGTAATGCATTAAAACGTATTCAATCTGGTGAATACGCGAAGATGTTCATTCAAGAAGGTGCGTTGAACTACCCATCTATGACAGCTCGTCGTCGTCAAAATGCTGCACACGGCATTGAAGTAACTGGTAATAAGTTACGTGCGATGATGCCTTGGATTCAAGCAAACAAAATCGTAGATAAAGAGAAAAACTAAGTCTCTTTTCTAGTGTTTCTAAAAACCCTGCTTAATGCAGGGTTTTTTATTTTAATTCAGCTAAAAACCAAGCTTAAAAAATCATCATCAAGGTCAGCTGACCTAGACTCAAGAAATCCTATATTTTTCATATAATTGGATGCTTAATTTTTGTTTAGTTTATTGATTTCTAAAGTAAAAAATACTTGACCAAATGTTAGATAATGTTATTGTTTATAACTGACTAAAAAAGTCAAATTTACTAATATTTCTTTAACGTGTTTAATTGTATTTTGTGCAATGAATTGAACAAAATAAAAAAAAGTATTGAATAATCATGGAAGTCCAGTATGGGTCATGTTGATTACGATAGCACATTGATCGTCGGCTCTTTTATTGCGGCTGGCGTTATTTGCTATATTGTGATTTCCATGGAGCAGTTAATATTTAAGCAAGCTTATAGAAAAGTTGAGCCTCTTATTTTAATACTGAATGGTTTATTGCTCGGAGCAGCCATTAGTATTATTCATATTGTTGGTATGAATGCTTACCACATATTTGAAACTTCAGCCTCGAATGTTCCATTAATTACACTTTCTTACGGTATTAGTGCCTTACTTTCGTGTATCTCAATTTGGCTGACTTCTCGTTATACCTTACCTTTAGTGAGACTGATTTTAAGCTCAGTCATTATGGGAATTGGTATTTCCGCTTCGTACTATGTGAGTATGTTGGGTTGGAATATCGATCTTTATAAGAAAGATTACACCTCATTCTTAATTCTATTTTCTGTATTAATTGCCATGAGTGGCTCGGGCTTGGCTTTCTTACTAGCCTATAAGTTAAAAGAAAGTGACCGTAATCGCGTAAGTTTAAAACTAGCTTTTGCAGTCATGATGACTTTAAGCATTATGGGAATGCACTATACGGCACTTATTGCGACAAATATTACCGATAAATTTGTAAGCCAGTATCAGGCTGAACATGATTTGCTGCTGTTTACCATTATTTTAGTCACCTGTTTGGTGCTGGTCGCGAGTTTTATTGTTGCTGTACTGGAACAACGACTCAATCAGCGCAATTTAGAACTCCGAAAAGCCAATAAAGAACTCGCCAATCTTTCCATTCAAGACAATCTAACTAAGCTACCAAACAGACTATATTTAGTTGACTACGCCGAAGTTCTCCTTTCAGACCATCGTTATAAAGACCAAAAAATTGCTTTTCTTTATATAGACTTAGATCGTTTTAAATCGGTGAATGATGCATTTGGACATCATATTGGAGATCAACTCCTTATTCAGATGGCGAACCGTTTACATTGGCAGCTTAGTGAAAAATGCAAGTTGCTGAGAATTGGTGGTGATGAGTTTTTATTAATAGCTGAAAATACTGATACTGATGGAGCTGTGTATTTAGCTGAAAAAGTATTGCAGCTCATTCAAGAAAGCTATCAAATTTCCGGTAAAGAAATTAACATTTCAGCGAGTCTTGGTATCGCACTGTTTCCTGAACATGGGCAAAATGTTCAAGACTTACTTATGAATGCCGATGCAGCAATGCTGATGTCTAAAGAGCAAGGCCGCAACACTTATACCGTCTTTAGTTATTCTACTCATCAACAAGAAACAAGAAGTCAGTCAAAACTGATCAACGATTTATATAAAGCAGTCGACGAAAAGCAATTTGTTCTTTATTACCAGCCGAAGTTTAATACCAATCTTGAAATTTGTGGGGTAGAGGCGCTTATTCGCTGGAATCACCCAACGTTGGGTATGCTTACACCACACATGTTTATTGGCGGTGCAGAAAAGACAGGTTTAATTATTCCAATGGGATATTGGGCGCTTGAACAAGCTTGCCAGCAAATTCAGGAATGGGAACGCAATAATACTCATTTTTATCCAGTTGCAGTCAATTTATCTGCCTTACAGTTTGAAAATAAAAAGCTCTTTAGTACCCTCGAAAGTCTGTTAAAAAAATACCAAATTAAGCCTCATCACCTTACTGTTGAAATTACCGAATCAACAGCAATGCGACATATCGACTTAAGCATTCGTGCTTGTGAGCGACTACGTGATATGGGTATTCGAGTGGCCATTGATGACTTTGGAACAGGGCACTCAAGCTTCTTATATTTAAAAGATTTACCAGTCGATGAGCTTAAAATTGACCGTGGTTTTATTGTCGATTTAAAACCGGGTTCAAAAGAAGAAGTTATTTTAGAAAGTATTATTCACTTGGCGAAAAAGTTAGGTTTAACCGTAACAGCCGAAGGGGTAGAAACTCAGCAGCAAGTTGAAATTTTAACGCGTTTAGGCTGTCAGCAGTTCCAAGGTTATTTGTTGGGTATGCCTGTAAATGTAGGGCAACTGATCCAGTCACAAGGCGCTCATTTTGTTTAATCTCGACATTAGCTTAAAATTAAAAAATACTTGTATATATAATATCTAAAATAATAATTTAGTTAATCTAATGAAAAACAATAAGAAATTTAAAATCTTGGCATAAATTCCACATTGACACTTCTAAACTCTCAGATTATCCTTTGCCTGCTGGCCTACATTGCCAGCCGGTTGTCGCAGACCGATTAGTAAAGGCATCAGATTATTCCCTCTGAGGAGTAGTCTTGTGTGTAAATCGTCCCTCGCTCGTTGCGGTAGGACGAGTGAGGGACACCTTCGGGTGTGCTGATTCTTTACTATCAGTCTGCGAACCCTTGCTCGTTCTGCTACCATAATTCTAAATTCATGCTTTGGCAGAACTCCAAATATAAGGAGTTGGCTATGCATACTTTTTTTATACCACCAGATTAGTCTTTAACAAGGTTTGATTACTTTTGAGTTTTCAGACTCTAGTTCGTCACGACTAAAAAATCATATGAACAATAAAACTTGAGATGCGTTAGGGCCATCTTTGGGGCCTTTGCATGCTTTTTTTGCCTAAAGCAAAAGTTGCAGCCGTTTCTCTCATTTAGACACAACAACAAATTAATTTATAACGGTACATATATGCCATATTCAGATCTCTCATTTCGCGCGTTGAGTGCCCTGCATAAATGTCGCTACCTTTTTAGTCAACATGGTTTTCACAATGTTGGTGTCGATCGTCTTGCGAGAGAGGCAGAGGTCCCGAAAGCCTCATTTTATAACTATTTCCACTCTAAACAGCGGCTAGTTGAAATGTGCCTAAACTTTCAAAAAGATGCCTTAAAAGAGCAAGTACACTCAATCATTTACATACAAAAAGATTTAGCATTACGTGAAAAGCTCAAGAAGATTTTCTTTTTACATACCAATTTAAATGGCAACTATTACTTATTATTTAGAGCTATTTTTGAAATTGAAAAAATCTACCCAACAGCTTATCAAGTGGTGGTGCAGTATAGATATTGGCTCATTAAGGAAATCTGTAATTTGCTTTTAACCCTAAAGAAAGAAGCCACCCAACAAGATGCTTATATGTTTTTGTTTGTAATGGATGGGGCGATTATGCAATTACTCGATGCAAACAGGGGAGATACGCGAGATATGTTACTGGTGTATATTTTAAAGAGTATTTTTATGAGTGATTAATTAATTAAAATAAATAAGCTTACCTAACACTATATTTTTATTAAGGAATATTTAAAGGATTAAAGTTAAGGCCGTTATGTAGCAAGTACATATTGGCCTAATTTATATTGATTAAGAGAAGAAGCAAGTCTGCTTATATAAATAAACTAAATTATTAAGTTTATTTAAGCAGCTGCACATCTCAGAGTTGTTTCGAGTTCAATTAGTTTGTTTATATAAGACCATGTTTCTTCAGGGTTAATTTCTGGTTTATTAATGGTGGCATCAATAATAAGTCCATCTATAATATTAAGAAAAAGGCTACTTAGAACTTTTGGATCTTCAATTTCTAAATCTGAAAATATTTCAAAAACTACATTGTAAATCCAGTTTCGGTATTTATTAACTTGAACTTTAACAGATGGATACATTTGTAGTACTTCAATGGTCGCTTTTTTAAATAAGCATCCATTAAAATCTTCAGTATTAATCCAGTCGATATACCAATTAAAAACACTTTTAAGTTTATTTAATGGGTTGTTTACACTGTTAACTTTGTCTAATAAAGACGCCTGAACCTCTAAAATCCGTCGTTGAAGACATTCTTCAATTAAAATCTCTTTAGAAGAGAAGTACTTATAGAACGTCATTTTTGCAACATTGGATTCAGCAATAATTTTGTCAATACCAATAGAGGTATAACTTTTTTGATTAAAAAGGGTCATTGCTGTTGTTATAATCGTTTCTCTTTTTGACATTGGTTGCCCCGTCATAGATATTTTTTGATTAACTTTGCTATTGTAAAGTATGAAAGCTTAAATAAAACTTATTTTATGATATTTAAAAAATCATATTTATTCAATAGTTTGGTTTATTTTAAAAATTATGAATTTTTATATTTTATTGGCAATAGTTTACTTTTTTAAATAATATTAATTAATCCATTGATTTGTTGAGATAATGAACATAATATCGGATCGTTAAGTATGGGTATACGGAATTTATCCTTTTAGCAAATGAGTGCAAAATGGAAATAGAGGGATGACCCACAGCTTAACTATAAGAAAAACTTTTTATTGAGAATGATTATGTCAAAAAAATTTGAAGACTTTGATAATCCAAGACAAAAAGCATTACAAGGTATGAAAAACAGTATTTCTGCCCAGCAGTGGGAAGAAAACTTACAATTTCTCAAACAGTTAAGGAATAGAATTGCACATTTACCAGTAAGTCATCATCCAGCCATTGAAATATTAAATAACGGTTATCTTGATAAACAAACCCTGACACGTATTCATTTAGAATATCGTCATGCCATCGTACAAATTTTTACTGATGCTTTATTACAGGCGCAGTTTCTCACGAAGCAATTGGAACCAAAGCTTCACTCTGGCGCTAAAATGTTTCCTAGGGTGTTATTAAGCTTAAATATATTGGATGAATTCGGTTTTAGACCGGGTTTAGGTAAAGATAATTATTATTTAGGGAATCCTGAATATGCACATTATCCTTTATATGAAGATTTATTGAATGATTATGGTTTGACTGAGGCAGACCGCCGTAATTATAAACCTTCTAAAATTTCAGATCAGGTAAGAACATTCTTAGAAGATTCTTATGATAGCTATATGAAAGTTGTGGCTTTATTGGCCGTAGCAGAAGAAGAAGTCATTCTTTTTAGCCCACCATTAAGACAAGCAACCAAGTTTGTAAATATTGATGTTGAGGGTGGGGGATATTATCACGTACATGGTGTTTCAACAGATGAAACGGCTGAAGCTGCTGATGATGACCATCAAGATGACTTGTGGTTTGCATTAGCACAAGCGATTGCTCCAAGTGACTATGAAAGTTTAACAAAACTATGTCTTGATTATTGTGCATTGTGGACTGAATTTTGGGATGCCCAAATTGCCGATGTTCAATTTATTGAGGAAAAGAAATTGGCATAAGTTTCTAAGTTTATTCATAAAAAGCCTGTTTATATTGAACAGGCTTTTTTAATGGTGAATGCTATGAGTTCTTTAGGACTTCACGAAAAATATTCCCGACATGAAAACACGGGTAGACAACTCAACAATCTCTAAACAGTACCTATAAATCTGCTACAATTACGCCAATTTTTATTTTGATCGACTTTAGATCTTTGGCACTGCAATCTCCGCAGTAGGTGTATTTCATGAGTTTTAAAGATGAGTTAGCGGCACAGGTCGCTCAACGACGCACATTTGCTATTATTTCCCACCCCGATGCCGGTAAAACCACTATGACAGAAAAACTGTTGTTATGGGGTAAAGCGATTCAGGTTGCAGGGATGGTAAAAAGCCGTAAATCTGACCGTGCAGCTACATCTGACTGGATGGAAATGGAAAAAGAACGTGGTATTTCGATTACCACGTCTGTTATGCAGTTCCCATATAAAGGTCACACGATTAACTTACTCGATACACCAGGGCACGAAGACTTCTCGGAAGATACTTATCGTACGCTTACCGCGGTTGACTCTGCACTCATGGTAATTGACGGTGCAAAAGGTGTCGAAGAGCGTACCATCAAATTGATGGAAGTGTGTCGTATGCGTGACACACCAATTATTTCTTTCGTCAACAAAATGGACCGCGAAATTCGTGAGCCACTTGAGTTGTTAGACGAAATCGAAAACGTTTTAAACATTCGTTGTGTACCAATTACATGGCCACTTGGTATGGGTCGTGACTTTGCTGGTGTATACAATATTCTTGAAAATAAATTGTATGTGTATAAAGCAGGTTTTGGTTCAACGATTACAGATATTGAAGTGCGTGATGGTTATGACCATGCCGATATTCGTGAAAAAGTAGGTGAGTTAGCTTGGGCTTCATTTGAAGAGTCGCTTGAGCTTGTACAAATGGCAAATGAGCCATTAGACCGCGAGCTTTTCTTACAAGGTAAACAAACACCTGTTCTATTTGGTACAGCATTAGGTAACTTTGGTGTTGACCACGTTCTAGATGCATTTATGCACTGGGCACCTGAACCTAAAGCTCACCCAACGCAAGAGCGTGTGGTTGAAGCGAAAGAAGAAGGTTTCTCTGGTTTTGTATTTAAAATCCAAGCCAACATGGACCCTAAACACCGTGACCGTATTGCGTTCATGCGTATTTGTTCAGGTAAATACGAGAAAGGCCTGAAAATGAACCACGTGCGTATTGGTAAAGAAGTTCGCATTAGTGATGCGTTGACTTTCTTGGCTGGTGAGCGTGAGCATTTAGAAGAAGCATGGCCGGGGGATATTATTGGTTTACATAACCACGGTACAATCCAGATTGGTGATACTTTCACTAGTGGCGAAAACTTGCACTTCACTGGTATTCCACACTTCGCGCCAGAAATGTTCCGCCGTGTACGTTTGAAAGACCCATTAAAGTCAAAACAGTTGCAAAAAGGTTTGAAAGAGTTGTCTGAAGAAGGTGCAACTCAGGTGTTTATGCCGCAAATTAGCAATGATTTGATTGTGGGTGCAGTTGGTGTGCTTCAGTTCGACGTCGTTGCTTACCGCTTGAAAGAAGAATATAAAGTTGACTGTGTTTACGAGCCAGTAAGTGTAAATACTGTGCGTTGGATTCATTGTGATGATGACAAGATTCTTAATGAGTTCAAGAAAAAAGCACACGACCAGCTTTCAATTGATGGTGGCGGTCACTTAACGTATCTTGCTCCAAGCCGAGTGAATTTGCAGATTATGCAAGAGCGTTGGCCTGACATTCAGTTCCGTAACACTCGTGAACACTAATCATGTAAACATAACAAACAGCTTCGAATAGAAGCTGTTTTGTTTTGAAAAATAAGAAAGGATGATGAAATGAATTTGAGTAAAAAAGCAATTATTGTACTTGTAGTTGCAGCCATAGCATTAATTTCTGCTATTTCTGCATTTGTCTGGAAGGGTACTCAGTCCTCATCATCCTCTCAAAAAAATGTAGCTTCTGCTAAAGATCACTCTGCTGAGAAAGCAGAGGTACTACCTTATTTAAATTTGACCGAAACCAAGGCAAATTATGCAGTGCCTTTTTGTGAAAAGAAAAACTGTATTGATGTCGATATTCAAACGATAAAAACTCAAGATACTTGGTTAAATAGCTGGATTGAAAAAAATCAGGCGAAAGTCATTCAGACTCAAATTGATTTGAAAAAAGATTTGAGCTTGCAACAAGCAGTAGATGCTTACGTCAAAAAGTCTGATGAATGGCAAGATAAATATTCTAAAAACCGTGCCTATGAGTTACACATTCATACGCGCATTGCTTCGCAGCGTAATCAGTATGTTTTATTGCAATTAGGTTTGGATAGTAAACAGGAAGAAGTCACGATAAAAGATCGTTATTATTTTTTTGTGGCTGACCGTAAATTACATAAAAGTTTAACTTTGCTTGATGTACTTCAAAAAGACCAACAAACCACTGTGCATCAAATTGTGCAAACTGCTTATCAAGACTGGCTCAAAAAGCAAAGCGCTGACGTCAAAAAAGACGCTCCAAAAACCTTATATTGGGGACAAGCAGACTGGTTCTTTGATGGTGAAGGTGTAGGTTTGCATTATCAGGCAAATCAGATTACCAAAGATGCTCCTCAGTTCGATATTTATTTAACGACAGAGCAAACTAAAAAAATATTACAACCTGAGGTTTATGAACAAATGTTCTAAGTTGGTAGCAGAATTTGCAACCTACTTATAGATGCGCTAACTTCATATCAGTTATGCATAATCTTCTCAGAATAAAGGCAAAATATGATGTTAACTTCTAAGGCCTCGTTCCGTTTAACGCTACTTGCTTCTGCGTTATTTTTAGTGGCATGTCAGCCTAAAAGTGATCCTAAAGAATCGGAAGATCAGCAAAAACCCGCAGTGGTTGAGCAAAAGCCAGTAGAGCTGACTTTAAAAGGGGAAACAGTTCCTAGTAAGGTGATTTTGCCAGACTGTAGTGGTAAAACTTGCCCAGACTTTAGAGTAGAGCGCCTGCAAAGTAACTATCCTTTCATTGATAAGATTATTGACCAACAAGTTTTAAAAGCACTTGGTCAGATTCTTGAAATTGCGAAGCCAGATCAAAAAGCAGAAAAAACTGATAAAAATACAGAGGCCTCTGCAGTTGCTGCTGCTAACCAACAAGATAGTTTTGATGTTGAAGTTCAGCGCTATGCAAATTCATTTGTTGGCTTAGACAACGAATTAAAAGCGCTAAGTAATAATCATCAAATTAACCTTTTAGTGAAACCTAAAATTATACAGTCACAAGGTAAAGTGGTAACCGTTGTCGTCAATAGCAGTAGCTATTTAGGTGGTGCACATGGTTCGGCAGCACAGCAATATTATAATTTTGATTTAAAAGAACAAAAGCACATCAAACTTGAAGACTTATTACGCCCGCAGAAAAAAGCAGCTTTAGAAAAGTTAGCACATGAAGTATTTAAAGCTTGGGTGACCGACTCAAAGCTTGCCAATAGTGTGAGTGAATATGAACAAGCTTGGCCATTTAAACTTACCGAGAACTTCTTGTTAGGTGATCAGGGCTTGATTCTTCAATATGGTGAGTACGAAATTGGGCCTTACGTAGTTGGGTTGCCTCGTTTAGTCATTCCATATGACCAATTACAAGATGTGTTGAAAGAAGAATATTTGCCACAGCCTAAAGCCAAACCAGCTTCGGCTCCCGTTGCAAAAAGTGCTAACTAATGCGTTTGTTTGATACCCATACCCATTTTGATGTTGCCGATTTTGATGAAGATCGGCAACAGTTAGCACTCGATGCTAAAAAAGTGGGTGTAGATGCTTTGGTGTTAATTGGCTTTTTGCAGTCACGCTTTGATGAATTATTGCAAACCCATCACCAGCTTAAGCAGTGGGATAATGTACCGACTTCTTATTTAGCACCGGGGTTGCATCCATTTTATATCGAGCAGCACAGGTCAGAGCATCTTTCTCATCTTGAACAAATTTTACAGCAAGAAGAGTGTGTAGCCGTAGGTGAAATTGGCTTAGATACTTTCTTGAAAGAACATAAGCAGCCCGATATATATGCTAAGCAAAAGCAGTATTTTGCTGACCAGTTAGAACTGGCAACGCAATACCAAAAACCAGTGCTGCTTCATATTCGAAAAGCACATGGCGATGTGCTTGCATTATTAAAAGCGCATAAGTTTAAATTGGGCGGAATTGCACATGCCTTTAGTGGTGGTGTAGAAGAGGCAAAAGGGCTAATTAAACTCGGTTTTAAAATTGGTGTAACGGGGCAAGTGACTAACCCAAATGCGAAAAAGCTTCATACCGTTGTGCAAGCTATAGGTGCCGAGCATTTGGTAATAGAAACGGACTGTCCGGATATGACACCACTTTGCTGTCAAACCTCTGCTGAGCAGCGTACTCGCAATACTCCTGTAAACTTACCGTTTGTACTCAAAAGTTTGGCCGAAAATTTAAATATGGCTGAGTCAGATTTAGCCGAAAAACTGTGGAAAAACTCTCTATCTGCTTTGAAATTATCGTAATAAAAATCAAAGATTAAAAATATTAACTAAAACAAAACACAGCGATTAGAAAAGAAGCTTAAAGTAAGAAAACAACATGTAAAAACGTGAAAAATAACATTGCCAGACATGGGAGGATAACCCAATGGCTAAGTATAGCAATATCAATAGTTTTAATGCTCTACAGACGCTAACAGTAGGTTCCAGCAATTATCAGATTTTTAGCTTAAGCCAAGCCGAGAAAAAGCTAGGTGACATTGCCAAACTGCCGAAATCATTAAAAGTACTGTTGGAAAACTTATTACGGTTTGAAGATCAGCATAGCGTTAAAACAGAACACATTCATGCTTTAGCAGAGTGGTTAAAAACCCGTAGTTCAGATCAAGAAATTCAGTACCGACCTGCACGGGTTTTAATGCAGGATTTTACTGGTGTTCCGGCTGTGGTTGACTTGGCTGCCATGCGTGCAGCAATGGCACAAGCGGGTGGAGACCCTGAAAAAATTAATCCGTTATCCCCTGTAGACTTAGTCATTGACCACTCTGTGATGGTTGACCATTTTGCTGATGATCAGGCTTTTGAAGAAAACGTTCAAATTGAAATGCAACGTAATGGTGAGCGATATCAATTTTTGCGTTGGGGACAATCTGCATTTAATAACTTTAGTGTCGTGCCTCCGGGTACAGGTATTTGTCATCAGGTCAATTTAGAATATTTAGCTCAAGCGGTATGGCTCGGTGAAGATAACGGCCAAACTTTTGCTTTCCCTGACACCTTGGTCGGTACAGATTCGCATACCACGATGATTAATGGTTTAGGTGTATTGGGTTGGGGTGTTGGTGGTATTGAAGCAGAAGCTGCCATGCTCGGCCAACCTATTTCTATGCTTATTCCTGAGGTGATTGGTTTTAAACTCACAGGCAAATTACAAGAAGGGATTACAGCGACTGACTTGGTGCTCACTATTACTCAAATGCTTCGCCAAAAAGGTGTAGTGGGTAAATTTGTAGAATTTTATGGAGACGGTTTAGCCGACTTACCACTTGCTGACCGCGCAACTATTGCCAATATGGCACCTGAATATGGTGCGACTTGTGGTTTCTTCCCAATCGATGAAGTGACTTTGGGGTATTTGAAGCTTACTGGTCGTCAAAGTGACCGTATTGAATTGGTTGAAGCGTACAGCAAAGCTCAAGGCTTATGGCGTAATGCTGGCGATGAACCAGTTTTCACCGATACGTTAAGTTTAGATATGAGTACGGTTCAGGCAAGTCTAGCTGGTCCAAAACGCCCACAAGACCGTGTACTGTTGTCAGAAGTGCCTAAAACGTTTAATGCCTTAATGGAGTTAAATCTAAAGCCTGTAAAAGAAGCTAAAGAGCGTTTGGAAAATGAAGGCGGCGGTGGTACTGCTGTACAAGCGACCAAATCCAATATTCAGCATGAAAGCCCATCCTGTGTAATTGATGGAGAAAAGTATCCTTTAAATCATGGCGATGTCGTCATTTCAGCAATTACTTCATGTACCAATACTTCTAATCCAAGTGTCATGCTGGCAGCAGGTCTACTTGCTAAAAAAGCCATTGAAAAAGGCTTGCAGCGTAAACCATGGGTAAAAAGTTCACTTGCACCTGGCTCTAAAGTCGTGACGGACTATTTGTTGGCTGCTGGGCTCACGCCGTATTTAGATGAGTTGGGCTATAACTTGGTAGGATATGGTTGTACAACCTGTATTGGTAACTCAGGTCCACTACCCGAACCAGTTGAAGAAGCAATTCAATGCCATGATTTGAATGTTGCATCAGTACTTTCGGGTAACCGTAACTTTGAAGGGCGTGTACACCCATTAGTTAAAACAAACTGGCTTGCTTCGCCACCTTTGGTAGTTGCTTACGGTTTAGTTGGGAATATTCGTACTGACTTAACGACGCAACCCATCGGGGAAGGTAAAGATGGACAACCTGTTTACTTAAAAGATATCTGGCCAAGTCAGGCAGAAATTGATGAAGTGCTGCAAAAAGTAAATACCGACATGTTCCACAAAGAATATGCTGCAGTATTTGATGGTGATGAAAGTTGGCAAGCGATTCAGATTCCAAAAAGTAAAACTTACGAATGGGCTGATGACTCGACTTATATTCGCCATCCGCCGTTCTTTGAAGGAATTGGTGAACCGCCAAAACCGATTAAAAATATTGAACAGGCACGTATTTTGGCAGTGCTAGGTGACTCGGTAACGACCGACCATATTTCGCCAGCAGGTAATATCAAAAAAGACAGTCCGGCAGGCCGATATTTACAAGAACAAGGTGTTGAGCCAAAAGACTTCAACTCTTATGGTTCGCGACGTGGTAATCATGAAGTCATGATGCGAGGTACCTTTGCCAACATTCGTATTAAAAACGAAATGCTCGGCGGTGAAGAAGGCGGTAATACTATTCATGTACCAAGTGGTGAGAAGCTTGCCATTTATGATGCAGCAATGCGTTATCAACAAGAGCATACGCCGCTTGTGATTATTGCTGGTAAAGAATATGGAACGGGTTCTTCACGTGACTGGGCTGCCAAAGGAACGAACTTGTTAGGTGTAAAAGCCGTGATTGCCGAAAGCTTCGAGCGTATTCACCGTTCAAACTTGGTGGGTATGGGGGTGTTGCCACTCCAGTTTGTTGATGGACAAACCAGACAGTCCCTCAATTTAACTGGTCATGAGGTTATTTCAATTCGTGGTTTATCGGATGGTATTCAGCCCCATGAAATTCTTGAAGTTGATGTGAAAGGGCCAAATGGAGTAGCCAGCCATTTTAATGTGTTATGTCGAATTGATACGTTAAATGAGGTGGAGTACTTTAAGGCTGGTGGTATTTTGCATTATGTACTGCGGAATTTAATTGCTGGTTAATGTTGTCTTGAGATTAATACCAATCAATATTTTTATTGGTTGGTATTGGAAGAATTATCACGACGGGGTCCTCCCGTAAAAAAATTCTAATAGCAGTAGCTCATAACCCTACTTTTGTTTCGGCAAAAGTAGGCAAAACCATTGCCATTCACAGAACCTGTTCAATATTAATTAGCATCTTACGTTTTGCAAAAACAGTATCTTGTCGATGCTCGACAGGCTGTGAATGGCTTTGGCACCAATCAGATAGCTGGCTAGTGCCAAGTAGCAATTTGGTTTTGAAAAGCAGTAAAATACTCCTCGTGTTTTATATCCCCTCAAAGAGTAGCAATGACCGATCTCCAACAAGATGAATATGACCGCCGTTTTGCAGGTGTAGCCAAAATTTATGGTGATTCATCGTTCCAGCACTATGAGAAAAGTCATGTGATGGTGATTGGTATTGGTGGAGTTGGCAGTTGGGCGGTAGAGGCTTTAGCACGTACAGGTATTGGCGAGATCACGCTGGTAGATATGGACGTGGTTGCAGCATCAAATGTAAACCGTCAGCTACCTGCAATGTCATCTACGCTGGGCTGTGAAAAAGTTGAAATTATGGCGGAGCGTTGTCGTCAAATTAACCCGCGTATTAAAGTTAATATTATTGATGATTTCTTAACACCTGAAAATGTCACAGAGCTTTTAAACCCTGTACCAGACATTGTTTTGGACTGCATCGATGACGTTAAAGCAAAACTGGCTTTAATGCTTCATTGCCGTTTTAACAAAATACCTTTGATTGTGTCGGGCGGAGCGGGTGGTAAGCTTGATCCACTTAAAATTCGTGTGGCTGATTTATCAAAAACAGAACAAGACCCAATGTTAGCAAAGCTACGTAGTCAACTTCGTGCTCGCGGCATCTGCAAAAAGCCAAAAGAGAAATTTGGTATTACTTGTGTTTATTCAACTGATAATCCATTTTCTAGTGCAGACGTCTGCCCATCAGCTGGCCTGCGCTGTGGTGGTTATGGTTCAGCGGTAGTGGTGACTTCAAGTTTTGCCATGATTGCTGTGGCTGAAGTTTTGAAAAAGCTCGATTTAAAGAAAGCTTAATTTAAATATTGAAAAGGCATGCGCTTATATGAGTGCATGCCTTTTGTTTTGGGAAAAACTATTTAATCATATAACTCTATAGTGTCGTGTTTGGGCTGTGTTGGAAGCTGCTGATCGTAAAATTTAAAACACCATAAAAGTAGAACAACGACAGTAAAGATGGTGAAACCTTTAAAATACTTCATGAATAATTCAATCAAGTGAGTGGTCTTGATAAAATTCTAGCGAAGGCAATCTATCTAATCTAATATAGAAACTAGACCTAATAATCTAATTTTGAGATGGTAATGCTCACATTAAAACAATTCCAATATTTTATAAAAATTGTAGAAGAAGGGAGTTTTACTGCTGCTTCAGAAAAGCTCTTTATTGCTCAGTCTGCTTTAAGTCGACAAATGAAGCTATTAGAAGAAGAAATTGATTTTCAGTTATTTGATCGCACTGATAAGAAAGTAAAGCTTACAACGGCAGGAGAGGTCTTCTATAAAAAAATAAAAAATAATATGCACTATTTAAATGAAATTATTGGAGTTTCTAAGAATATTGCTGAAGGAAAAAATCGCCAGATTAAAATTGCTCACTCGAGCAGTATTATTATGGATGAGAGAAAGATTCATATATTAAAAGAAATTAGCTTAGCCAATCATATAAATTTTGAGATAAATACTTTGTCGTCTGAGCATCAAATTCTAGCGTTAATGAGTGGAGAAATTGATATTGGTTTGATCAGGCCACCAGTTCGGCACACTTTAGATGAGCTTAGTATTATTAAGCTATATGAAGAACCTTTAATGGTGGCTGTGCATGTTGATCATGCTAAATTTGCAAGTAAACAAGAGATTCAAGTCAAAGACCTAAAAGATGAGTATTTTGTTTCTACACCACATTCTAAACGAGGCGGTTTAAGTTATTTGGTTTCAAACTTGTGTGTAGGGGCTGGCTTCTGGCCTAAAGCAGCAATGATCCAATCACGTAAGTTAAGCCAATTACAGTTAGTCGCTGAAAATTTGGGTATTAGCATTGTTCCCAAAGAGTTTGGGGAAATACTGCCCAAAAATGTAAAATTGATTCCTCTAGAAAATAAGAATCTTTTATCTGAAGTGGTTTTAGCTTACAGAACAAACCAAAGCGATCTGATTCAACCTTATGTTGAGCAGATCTACCATCTGCTGCAAGTATGAGAGGAGATGGGTTTAACTTTATGCTGAAACAATTATTGTGCTCCAGTGTGCTCACTAATAGAAAATGTATATTCGGTATCACCTTCTAATTGACGCTCCTGAGATAGGATGTCCATTTTGGGGCGGTTATGCTGGTAAAATTCCAAATTGATACAACCACTATTGTTAACCTCATAGCGAATATAGTAACGATCGGGTTCTAGAAAAAATGTTGCTTCTTCAAATGAGTGCAAAGATAGAATTTTTTTCTTGTCGTGATAAATAACGGAGGGGCAATCTAGTAGTCCATTTAAATATTGTTTTCGTATCACATTGATCCGAGCTTTAGGAGTTGTGTCTTTTAATAAATATTGGGGCTGATAAATTCGTTTTTCAGGTACTTTTTTTAAAACCTCGTCAACGTTTGTATCTGAGGTAGCATGCGTCATAGTAAATGACGTGAGTAAGTAAAAGCTCAGCAGTATTTTTTTCATAAAGTTCTATCATTATTTTTGACGAGTACAATATGAAAATAAAGCAAAAATTAAGCCAAGCTGGATTTAAAGCATTTGTTTGATAAGATACTTAAAATGATTCAAGTGATTGAACATCTAGCTCTTAGGTAGCTTGCCCTAATCGGTAATAAGTATATGTAACGCTATCATCTTTATAGACGTCATAACTGCTTTGTTTAAAGTCAGAAACCCATTCACTGCCTGTGTAACCAGCAATATGCCCATAAACGTGATTGCGGGTTCTATGAATGATGTAAATGTCGCCTTCTTGTGGCTCATCAAAAGCTGGATCAATTTCTCTATAGCCGATCTTTTTCAGGGTATCACCCCAATCAGATGCTGCAATTGGATGGTTTTCAACATCGGCACCAGCAGACTCAAGTGCAAGACGAATGCTACGTGCACAACGAGCTTTACTGCGTCTAGAGGTAACACTTTCTAATTTTGCTACGAATTTTTCTACATCTATGGCTGGAGGGGTGTTGCTTTCAGTGCGGTGATTATTGGGTTTCATGGTGAAGGGATAAGGAAGGCTTGGTGTGCTGTGTGATACAACAATCGCTGCCTGATTTGAATCCTGATACATATAGTTATCAGCTACTTGTCCGTCATAAATAATCATCGTGAAATCTCTACCCGTACTACCTATATCCGTATTTAGAAAATCACCACCTACCTGTGGCGTTCAGAGATACTAATTGCCCAAACTTAAAAGTTTTGTTTATGTTATGTAATAACGTATCTTTTTTCCAGTTTTTATTTCTGACTAAGAAAAAAGCCTAGTTAAAAGGGTGGCTGAAATCAGTGAAATTTAATTACTTGATATTATTCATTTTAAATAATTAATCAGAGCTTAAATTTGAATATTTTGAGCCGACATTTGCGAATATACTCAAAATCTAAGTCTCTGATTTAAAATGCCACATTTTCTTACAATTTAAGGGCGCTGAGCGCGCTTAAACCTGATGCTCTTTTACATATTCTTCAGTACGAATGATGGCAGCTTGCATGTTTCGAATTGCATTCTCTACATCAGCTAAAGTTTTCGCATTTCCACCGCTTAATGCCTGACGCCATTTACGTGCACCTGGTAAGTTTTGAAATAAACCTAAAATATGACGGGTAATGATAGAGAGTGGTGCACCCTCAGCCATACGTTGCTCAATATAAGGCAGCATTTGCTCCATAATATCGAAACGGTCTGGTGCTTCTAAGTTCCAGAGTTGGCCGAGCTCAGCAAGTAGGTAAGGGTTGTGATAGGCTTCACGACCAATCATCACGCCGTCAACATGCTGTAAATGAACTTGAGTTTCAGCAAAAGTTTTAATACCACCATTAATTTCAATAGTTAGATGTGGGCGTTCTTGCTTTAAACGGTAAACATCTTCATAGCGTAGAGGTGGTACTTCGCGGTTTTCTTTCGGAGACAAACCTTTCAATATGGCAATACGGGCATGGACGACAAAGTGTGTGCAGCCCGTTGCCGCAACAGTATCTACAAAGTGCAGCATTTCTTCATAAGACTGCATGTCATCAATACCAATACGGTGCTTTACCGTTACTGGAATATTCACCGCTTTTTGCATGCTATGAATACATTCAGCGACCAAGTCTGGTTCTGCCATTAAACATGCACCGATTTTATTATTCTGTACACGGTCACTTGGGCAGCCTACATTCAGGTTGACTTCGTCATACCCCCAGTCTTCAGCCATTTTTGTACAAGTGGCAAGTTCTTGTGGGTTTGAACCACCGAGTTGCAGTACGATTGGGTGTTCTTGAGCGTTATAGTCCAAGTGGCGTTTTGCATCGCCAAATAAGATCGCGCCTGTCGTTACCATTTCGGTATACAGCACAACGTTTGGGTTAAACAACCTTGCAAAGAATCGGTAATCCTTTGTAGTCCAGTCCATCATTGGAGCAACTGAAATACGAGGTTGTAACGATTGAAGTGATTGCATAATCAATAGACCCAAAAGCCGCTAAATTAAAGAAAGGGCAGCATTATACGGGGTTTAGCCTTGAATCGACAGAGGCTTTTAACCGTATAATTTATAACCGACCTTGAGGTGGGGATAGAAAGATGATTTTTAACAAGTTAGGTTATGACTGAGCCAACTGCTTTTTTTGTAAGAAAGCATCAAATCAGCTAATAGTTAATCGAAAGCCAAACTTATAGTATTAGTATGTAAGTTCAAAGAATAGAAATTATTTCTAAAAAATAGATTTTATATAAATAATCAATCGTTTATCTAAATATATACTCATTAGGATAATTTATATATTCAAAACTGAATCATAGGCTTCTAAAACAGTATTTAGACATTACTAGATGGGATAGGGTTTGTTTATATTTTAGTAATTAATTTCTCTAAACTTTAATTAAAAATCTAAAAAAATCCAAAGTTTTGATAAATGTACGCAGCATAAATTTAAGTAATTGTGTAATATAAAGACCTTTATGTCTATTTTCTAATTTAAATTTAAGAATTATATGGTTGAGATCGAGTTGCAGCATGGGGTTGTTAAGGTAAAAGATTGATTCAATTAATACAAATTTTAATGATTCATTTGGCTTATTGGATTAATAGAATTGAGTTAAACCAGACGAAATTATTTTATTCAATATAAATAAGGCTACTTATCTGCCATATAAATATGCTTGGAAGCGCACCACATTGTGCTAGGTCATGCAAATTATTGAGTAGATTAAAAAGATTCAGCTAAAAATATAAATTAAGACACGGGGAAATTCATGCAACAACTCATTACAGGTGCAAATCTCACTTTGAGCTGCCCGCAATTTGTTTTGAAAGTTAAAATAATATTACCTTCTGATATTGGTTTAGATATGACTGCATATCTATTAAATTCTCAAGGGAAAGTTCGTGGTGATGCAGATATGATCTTTTATGGTCAAAAGCAAACACTAAACAGGAGTATAGAATTAATTGAAACTACAAATGACAGATCTTATGTAAGCCAATTTAATATTAATACACAACTATTAGATCTTGATATTAATAAGTTTGCTGTATGTGCTACGGTCGATAGTCAAGGTGCACTTAATACAATTCAAGATATTGAAATTGAATTATGGGAAAAGGGGCAGCTCACTGCTACAGCGATTGTAAAAAGCGCTGAAAAAAAAGAAAAAGCACTCATTTTAGGCGAAGTTTATCGTTATAAAGATCAATGGAAATTCCGTTTTGTGAATCAAGGATTTAATGGTGGTCTAAAACCATTATCTGAATATTTTGGGGTTGAAATTAGCGATCAACCTATTAGTCCTGTTTTAGACACTCTGCCAAAAACTCCATCAGTCCCTCAGCCCAAAATTAATTTAAATAAAATTACGCTAGATAAGCGTAATAGCCAGATTAGTTTACAAAAACAAGATCAAGACTTTGGTGAAATTAAAATTAATCTCAATTGGAATCAACGTCCTCAGCAGACTCAATCGGGTGGATTCTTTAAAAAGTTACTTAACCAAAATCAGGGAATTGACTTAGATTTAGGCTGTTTATTTGAGATGAAAAATGGCCATAAATCAGTTATTCAAGCCTTGGGTAGTCAATTTGGTGATTTTGATAGTTTTCCATTTATTAAGTTATCTGCTGATGACCGTACTGGCGGATTAAAAGAAGGTGAGTGGCTCAGGATTAATGGTAAACAGTGGCAACAGATTCATCGCGTAGTGTTATTTGCTTTTATTTATGAAGGTGTGCCGAATTGGGCAGAAACAGATGCGGTAGTGACAATTTATGTACCTGATCAGCCTCCTATAGAAGTTCGTTTGTCAGAAGGGCAACCTTTAGGTATGTGCGGGATTGTTGAGTTAGTAAATAAAGGCGGAAGTATTCAAGTTCAGCGTCATGTCCGTTACGTGCGTGGACATCGAGAACTAGACCAAGCATTTGGTTTTGGAATGCGTTGGGTTGCTGGTAGTAAATAAAATTTATCTATTTGTAAGTTTTTAAACTATTGAATTTAAAGTGTTCAAACGAGGAGAAAAAATAAAATGGCAATTAGTTTAAATAAAGGTGGAAATTTATCCCTAAGTAAAACAGATCCTAATTTAGTTAGAGTTTTAATTGGATTGGGTTGGGATGAACGTGCAACTGATGGTGCTGCGTTTGATTTAGATGCGAGTGCATTTTTACTCACAGCTGGTGGTAAGGTTCGTGGTGACCATGATTTTATTTTCTATAATCAGCTTAAATCACAAGATGGTGCAGTAGAACATACAGGTGATAATCGTTCTGGACAGGGCGATGGTGATGATGAAACCTTACTGGTAAATCTTTCAAAAGTTGCACCTGAAGTTGAAAAAATAGCAATTACCGTAACGATTCATGATGCGAAAGCAAGAGGTCAAAATTTTGGTCAGATCGCAAATGCATACATACGAGTAGTAAATCAGGATACAAATGTAGAAGTTGTTCGTTTCGACTTGGCTGAAGATTATTCAACAGAAACCGCAATGGTATTTGGCGAAGTCTATCGTCATAACGGTGAGTGGAAATTTAAAGCGGTCGGTCAAGGTTACGCTGGGGGATTGGCTGCAATGTGTCAACAGTATGGTATTCAGGTTGGCTAAAATTATCATTTCAATAAATAAATGATGAATACCGTTAAATTTTTATAAAAGGTAAAAAATGAAACATTTTCGTTTCTCAATTTTTTTTAGCATGATCTGTTTAGGATTGGCAGCGTGGTGGGGCTTTACTCATGGGCCAAATGCAGGGTTTTCAATGATGCTTAAAGCATTATTGATTACTGGTGTATTGGCCGTTATGGAAGTCTCCTTATCTTTTGATAATGCAGTTGTAAATGCTTCAGTATTACGGAACTGGGATGAATTCTGGAAAAAGATTTTTCTTACAGTAGGGATTCTGGTCGCTGTATTTGGTATGCGTTTAATTTTCCCTTTATTAATTGTTGGCGTAACTGCAGACATGGGAATGATTGAAGTTGCTAAGTTAGCATTAAATGATCCTAAAGCATATTCCGAGAAACTGTTAGCTCACCATGCTGAGATTTCAGCTTTTGGTGGCATGTTCTTGCTTTTGGTATTTTTGAATTTCTTATTTGATGATGGCAAAGATACTCATTGGTTCCACTGGCTGGAGGTACACCTATCTAATCTAGCTAACATTCCTGCAATGTCTGTATTTGTATCGCTCATCGCTCTACTTATTATGGCGGCATTTGTACCTGTAGAACAAAAGTTAATCGTGATTGTGGCGGGTATTTGGGGCATTGTAGTTTACATCGGTGTTCAAGTAATTGGTCACTTACTGGAAAGTAGTGATGATGAAACAAGTGAAGAACAAGCATCAGGGAAGTCTACTAATCTTGTTAAAGCAGGTATTGGTGGTTTCCTTTATCTTGAAGTTTTAGATGCTTCATTCAGTTTTGATGGGGTTATTGGTGCATTCGCGATCACGAATGATGTCGTCATTATTATGCTTGGCTTAGCAATAGGTGCAATGTTTGTTCGTTCAATGACTATTTATTTGGTTGAACAAGGTACGCTAGAAGCCTTTATTTATTTAGAACATGGTGCACATTATGCCATAGGCGCGTTGGCAGCAATTATGTTGTACACAGGGACAGGTGGACATGTTCCTGAGGTTGTAACAGGTTTGATTGGTATCGCATTTATTGCGTGGGCGGTGTTGTCGTCAATTGCTTATAGTAGAAATCAAATACAAACTTCATAAGAATTTTTGAAAAGACCATTTATATGGCTTTTATCAAACAAATGAAACAAATAATCAGTCAAATTTTATAAGGAGTAACTCATATGGCGATTAGCTTAACTAAAGGCGGTAACGTTAGTTTAACAAAAGAAGCACCTGGTATTACCAAAACAACCGTAGGCCTAGGTTGGAACCCACGTGTGACTGATGGGGCTGCTTTTGATCTTGATGCAATTGCTTTTTTAGTCAATGAAAATGGTAGAGTTCGTTCGGATCATGATTTTATATTTTTCAATAACTTAAAGTCTTCTGATGGTTCTGTTGTTCATAATGGTGATAACCGTACAGGAGATGGTGCAGGTGATGATGAAACATTAAGCGTGGACTTAAGTAAGGTTCCTGCTGATGTAGCAAAAGTAATCTTCGCTGTCACAATTTATGAGGGACAGACTCGTAGTCAGAATTTTGGCCAAGTTGCTAATGCGTATATTCGTGTAAGTAACGATGCGGGCGGTAGCGAAATTGCACGCTATGATTTATCTGAAGACAGTAGCACGGAAACGGCTATGATCTTCGGTGAACTTTACAAACATGGCAGTGAATGGAAATTCCGTGCAATTGGTCAAGGTTTTGCTGGTGGTTTAGGACCTTTAGCTGCATCTTATGGCGTTGCGGTTTAATAGACGTCTGGAAGATAGTGCTTAGGCACTATCTTTTTTTTATATTTATAAGTTATGAAAATAGGCTACTCCTTCATATGTTAAGTCTAGTTCGCGGACAAAAAATAAAATTAATTGATCTCTTACAGGGGCAATCCTCTTTTTATATTCAGGTTCAATATCAAGCGGATTTTGATCTGGATATTGCTACTTTTGGACTTGATTCACAGTATCGTTTAAGTGATGAACGATACATGACATTTTATAATCAACCTGAAACACCATGTCGGGCTGTATGTTTGTTAGAAAATCATAATAAATCTAATGAATTTAGAGTTGATCTTCAAAAGATTCCATTATCCATAAATCATCTGGTTTTAACTGCTGCAATTGACGGTCCTGCCGTCATGTCTGAGGTGCAGAAAATAACTGTCAAAATAATGGATTTACAAAATCAGCCTATTGCTGAATTAGAGCTAAATCATCATTTATTTGAGCAGGAACGTGCCACAATGTTAGTTGAAATCTACCGTAAAGATGGATTTTGGCGACTGGCTGCGATTGGACAAGGTTTTAATGATGGTTTAGCTGCATTAATTCGCCATTTTGGTGGGGAGGTCGCAGATGAAGACGTTGTACAGAAAGAGTCTACAGTGCAACAATCGAGTGTTGAGCTAAAGAAAAAACTGTCACTGGAAAAAGCACAGAAAACAGGTAACGCTTCAATTATTGATCTAACTAAAAAATCTCTTGTTGAGTTAGAAAAAAAGAATTTGCTTGGTGTAACAGCAAGAGTTGCACTGGTGCTTGATGCTTCAGGATCAATGGATTGGCAATATCGCCGTGGGGATGTGCAAAAGGTGGTTGATCGTTTGATGCCATTGGCAATCCATTTTGATGATAACGGAAGTTTTGAATGCTGGGCATTCGCTGCAAAAACGACACAACTAGATGATGTTGTTTTAACGAATGTTAATAATTTTATTAATACAACTCATCAAGGCTGGAAAAATTGGTCGGTTGGAGCACGATACAATGAAGAAATTCCAGCAATTGAAGCTGTAATTAATTATTTTCAGAAGTTTAATGATCAAATTCCAACTTATGTTTTGTTTATTTCCGACGGTGGGGTTGGAAGTCGTCGGCAAATGAAAAAAATATTATCTCAAGCGGCTACGCTTCCAATTTTTTGGCAATTTGTTGGAATTGGAGGCCGTGATTACGGTGCACTTGAAAAGCTGGATGACATGTCTGGTCGTATTGTTGATAACTGCAATTTCTTCAATTTAGACCGAATTGATAGTGTGTCGGATGAGCACTTATATGAATTGTTATTGCAAGAATTTCCTCATTGGTTAAATGCTGCTAAGCATCATCGAATTGTTAGAAATTAATAAAGGTTAACAAAATGGCACACTTTAGTTTAGTGGGTTCACCCGAACCATTCTTACATGTTGCAATGCGTCGAGGAGATCGAATTTATTGTGAAAGTAATGCAATGGTTATGATGGAAGATGCTCTGGAGTTAAAGGGAAGATTACAAGGTGGCTTAATGCAATCCTTATTCCGTCGATTTGCTAATGATGAATCTTTATTCCAGCAACATATCGAAGCTGTACGTGGAGATGGGGACTGCTTATTGTCTGCTTCACTAGATGGTGATATGCAGATTCTTGATGTTGGCGCAACTCAATATATCTTAAGTGATGGTGCATTTGTTGCCGCACACGACTCAGTCGATATCAAAGCAAGATTAAATACTAGTCTTGGAGGAGCTTTCTTTGGCAATACTGGTGGTTTCCTTGTTATGGAAACCAGTGGGCAAGGTCAAGTTGTGGTTTCTGGTTGTGGAACCTTGTTTGAACTAGAAGTAGAGCCGAATAAAGAGGTTGTTATTGATAACGGGCACGTCGTCTGCTGGGATTCGCGTTTAAATTATCATTTATCTGTTTCAACTTCACAGAATAGTGGTTTTCTTGGCAACTTGGTGAATAGTGTAACTAGTGGTGAAGGCATGGTATTGCGTTTTTCCGGTGCTGGTAAAGTCGTAATTTGTTCAAGAAACCGGAACAATTTTTTACAGTGGTTGATGTCTAAATTAAACCGTCAACAGTCTCATTAAAAAATAAAAGTAATCATTTTTATAGTCCTCATTGGAAGATCCATAATATGGCAATTAATTTAGAAAAAGGTCAGAAAATCAATTTGCAAAAAGCAGATGGTAGTAGCCTTCAACAAGTTTTCTTAGGCGTTGGCTGGGATGTAGTAAAAAGTAAAGGTTTTTTTGGTTTTGGTGGTGGTGGTAATATTGACCTTGATGCTTCAGTCATTTTATTTGATGAAAATAAAAAAATGCTTGATGTTGTCTATTTTGGACAATTACAAAGTAAAGATGGGAGTATTCGTCATTCTGGAGACAATTTAACAGGCGCTGGAAGTGGTGATGATGAAGTGATTCGTGTCAACCTTAATCAAATTCCAGCGCAAGTAAAATCTTTGGTGTTTACTGTTAATAGCTTCCGCGGTCAAACTTTTGAGAAAGTGGAAAATGCATTCTGTCGTTTGGTTGATCAATCAAACAACCATGAAATTGCAAGTTATAAACTTTCCTCGCAAGGGGCGCATACAGGCCTGATTATTGCAAAAATTTATCGTCATAATGATGCATGGAAAATGCATGCAATTGGTGAAAATGTACATGGACGTACCTTTCAAGATATCGTTCCTTACGTTTTACCTCATATTTAATTTTGTATTTGACTAAGTAGCTTTTCCACCATTGTTCAAAGCAATGGTGGATTATAGAAAGATGATTTTTAACAAGTTAGGTTATGGCTGAGCTAGCTGCTTTTTTTGTAAGAAAGCATCAATCACGCTAAACAAAATGCAAAACACAACGAGTCCCACACCGGCAAGACATGTCATGCTCCACCCACCATGATTCCAAGCAAAAATTCCTAATGCTGAACCGGCTGCACCACCAATAAAGTAAGTGGTCATATAAATGGCATTAATACGAGATTTAGCATCTGGACGTAAACGGAAAATAATACTTTGGTTACTGGTGTGAACAAGTGCGAGTGCTAATTGAATTAAAGCAAATCCGATAACATAAGCGAAGAGTAGAGTTTGTCCGAAGTAGAAGCAGATCCAGCTGACTAAAAATAGCCCGCAGCCCATCCATGTAAGTAATTTTGTATAGCCTTGATCGGCATATTTACCAATATAGCGCGTTGATAATGCACCAAAAATACCAACTAGAGGAACGAGTCCGATAAATAGATCTGGCAAATGGTGTGCCGAGGTGAGTAGTAGTGCGATAGTGGAATACAAAATACTGACTGCTGCAAATGCGAAGGCACCAGTAAGCGCTCTTAATAATAGTCGCTTCTCTTGCTTTAAAAGCTGAGCCATAGAAACAAAGATTTGCCCATAGTTCATTTTCATACGCAATACATAAGGCAGGCGACTTTTTAAAGTAAATGCCAATAGCAGCATTAATATACCGCTTACTACATAAACGACTTTCCAATGAAAAAGATTGGAAAATAAACCAGCCAGACTGGTCGAGAGTAAAATTCCGACCAATAACCCGCTCATTAAAAAGCCAATAATCTCACCCGTTTTTTCAGGTTTGACTGTCATAGTTGCAAGTGGAATAAGAACTTGAGCTGCAACAGAAAACAGGCCTGCTAAAATTGTACCGATCCAGAGCATAGGTAAGTTAACAGCAAACGCAGAAGTAAATAAGCCAACTGCGCAAAGCACCATTAAAAACGGAATAGCCTTAGCTTTATTGACGATGTCACCCATCGGAACAATAAAGAGCAAACCGAGGGCATAAGACACCTGAGCAAATGTTACTGTTAAAGCGGCTTGTGCTTGAGTTACTGCAAACTCTTGCTGAATAGAGTGAATTAGTGGCTGACAGTAATAATTCACACCTGCACATAAGCCACATGCTGCTGCCATCAACCAAAGCAAAGGTTTATTTTGACTGATATCTTCAGGGGTAGACATGATGTTCTCTCAGTTCTATTAGGTATATGCCGTTGCTTCAACTTCAATAAGCATGCGTTCTAATGCAAGGCGTGGCACAGGAATGAGCGTGCAAGCTGGAAAAGGATGATTTTTCCATAGATTTTGCATGATTTTAATTAAAATTTGGTGTTTTTCATCCGAGTGGTCAACAATTAAAACTCTTAAAACCGCAATATCAGAAATTTTTGCATCTGCCGCAGTTAAAGCATGTTGAATGTTATTAAAAACTTGAGTGGCTTGTTCTTGAAAATTTGAGCTGAGCTCATCTTTTGAATCTTCACCACCTTGACCGGCAACATGAATAATATTGTTAAAATTTTGGACTACGGCAACATGACTGTAAGCATTTGGTGTTGGGTTATATAAAGTAGAGGGATTTATGATTTTAAAAGTTTCTTTATTCATTGGAACTCAACCGTTCAGTAAAATTTAGATGAGTATCCAACCTCAACTTAAGTTGAGGTCAAGCAGATTTAGTGTTTTAGTCTTTTCTTTCTAAGCGTAATCATCATGACACCTACAATATTGAGTAGGCAGCCGACCCATTGCCACATATTAAGATGTTCATTTAAGAAAAGAACGGCAAGTAAAATTGTTAAAACCGGTCCAATCGATGCGATCATTGCAGATTGTGATGCGCCCAGACGTTCAATGCTTTGTATGAGCATAACGGTGGGTAATACGGTGACTAAAAAGCCTAAGCCGACCCCATACCAAATGACGCTTGAGGGAAGTTGTAATATAAGCTGAATAGGGTGAGGTGTACTCAAAGCGTAATGCGTTAATGCACCAATACAGGCGATAGTGAGCGCTAAGCCTGTGAAATTCCAAGAACCAAATTTTTTAATTAGTGGTGGGGTTAGCAGTAAATAACCTGCAAAAGCTACAGCACTTGCAAATACAAAACTTGTTCCTAACCAAAAGTTGCCCTGAATTGGTGCATTGTTATGCTCTTGAAGCATCACCAATACGGTTCCACCATAACTAAGAAAAATGGCGAATAAACTTTTTACATCTAATTTTTGTTTATAGAGCAGGCTTGATGCGATCACGGTAAGTGTTGGATATAAAAATAAGATAATCCGCTCTAAAGAGGCGCTAATAAACATGAGACCCATGAAATCGAGCCAACTAGCGAAGTAGTAGCCTAATAGACCAGCAAAAATTAAAATTAGCCAATCCTTCTTTTTTATGCCCTGATTATGATGCCTATTGAACCAGCAAATGAGTAGAAAGAACGGTAAAGCGCTTAACATGCGTAAAGCCATCAGGACTGTACCGTCTACTAATGGAGAAAGGGCATAAGTCTGTTTAATAAAGATTGCTTTTGTGCTGAATAGAAAAGCAGAACAAAGCGCAAAAAAAGACCCAATTTGAAACGAAGATAAAGAAATTTTCATATACAGGACTGTATAAGAGAGACTATTGTCTGAAAAAAAGAAAAATCTTCCTATATTACACTCTAAGTCAAATATCGTGAATCATCAGTTCAAAATATGGGTATTTATTAAATAAATAGTGGGTGGTATTTTCAAAAAGTTCAATTAGAATCCAAATTCTGTACAAAGAATACACATGGGGGAAACATTGCAGTTTGCAATGTTTTTGACAATGAGAAATTAGCTTGAGGAACGCTCATGCAGATCGGAATCCCAACCGAAACTGTCGTCGGTGAAAATCGTGTAGCTGCTACGCCAGAGACAGTAAAGAAGTTGATTAGCGCTGGTCATAGCGTTGTGATTGAACGTGGTGCTGGTGTAAAGGCTGCGTACATTGACAGTGCTTATGAACAGGTCGGTGCAACCATTACGGATGATGCCTATACGGGTAGTCAAATTATTTTGAAAGTTCGTGCGCCACAAGGCGGGGAAATTCAAAAACTTGCAGCAAATACAGCTGTTGTAGCAATGTTTGATCCTTATCGTAATACCGAGCTAGATCAATTTGCCAATCAGCAAGTATCTGCTTTTGCTCTGGAATTGCTTCCTCGTACGCTTTCTCGTGCACAAAACATGGATGTGTTGTCTTCTCAGGCAAACTTGGCTGGTTATAAATCAGTTTTGCTTGCTGCTGCCGAATATCAACGCATGTTCCCAATGCTTATGACTGCTGCTGGTACTGTGAAACCTGCACGTGTTGTGATTATGGGAGTTGGGGTTGCAGGCCTTCAGGCGATTGCTACTGCAAAACGTTTGGGTGCAGTTGTTGAAGCAACAGACTTACGTCCTACAGCCAAAGATCAAGTTGAGTCTTTAGGCGGTAAATGGTTAGACGTACCAATGTCTGAAGAAGAGCAACAACGTGCGGCAGATGCAGCAAAAAATGGTTATGGCTGGATGCCGGGTGAGCAATACATTAAAGACCAAGCTGCGATTGTAGATAAAGCTGTTTCTAATGCCGATATTGTGATTACAACCGCATTGTTGCCAGGTCGTGATGCGCCGCGTCTGATCAAAGCTGAAACTGTTGCCAAGATGAAACCAGGTTCTGTCATTTTGGATATGGCAGTTGAAACTGGCGGTAATGTTGAAGGTTCTAAAGTGGGCGAGACTGTTTTTACAGAAAATGGTGTGAAAATTTTGGGTGTTCCAAATATTCCAGCAACTGTAGCAACAGAAGCTTCTGCTTTATATGCACGTAACGTTTTTAATTTCGTAGAAACTTTATTCGACAAAGAGAAAAACTTTGCGATTAATCAAGAAGACGAAATCCAAAAAGCCCTATTGGTCACTCATGGCGGTCAAGTGCTGCTTAAGCGTGGTTAAGGAGATTTCTCATGGTTGAAACTATTACAATTTTCGTCCTTGCCATCTTCGTAGGTTATTACGTTGTTTGGGGTGTTACACCAGCTTTGCATACGCCACTTATGGCAGTAACTAATGCATTGTCATCAATTATTGTTGTTGGTGCGATGTTGCAAACTGTAGGTCTACCTGTTTTAGGTGTAGATGCGAATGTTGCATTTCAAAGTGTGAATGTGGTGAGTGTACTCGGTGCAATTGCAGTATTTTTAGCAAGCATTAATATTTTCGGTGGTTTCGCAGTAACTGCGCGCATGCTGGAAATGTTCAAGCCTAAGCAAAAGAAATAAGAGGGCTTTGACATGGAATTTATTCAAGCAAATGCAAACTGGTTGTACCTTGTAGGCGCAATCCTCTTTATCTTGACGCTTCGTGGCTTGTCTGGCCCTAAAACAGCAATTCAAGGTAACCGTTACGGTATGATCGCAATGGCGATTGCAGTTGTGACAACCTTCTTTGTTGCCAACAACCCAGTCATCTGGATGATCGTTGGGGCGATGGTGTTAGGTGCAATCGTGGGTATTGCACGTGCACGTACAGTGCCAATGACACAAATGCCTGAAACTGTTGCGCTTATGCATTCTTTGGTTGGTTTAGCTGCTGTCCTTATTGCAATAGCTGCAATTTTACATAACAACCAATTAACTGCACTGTTTGCTCAAAATGAGGCGGCTTTGACTGCAGCTGGTGTACAACATGCACACATGAGCAAGGTTCATCTATTTGAATTGTTTGTGGGTTGTTTCGTTGGTGCGATTACCTTTACTGCATCTGTATTCGCATATGGTAAATTGGCTGCGAAAAAATGGGCTAAAACAATTTCTGGTGCATGGGTTAAACCTGTTCAAGCACTTATCTTTATTGCGATGTTGGCTTGTGGTTTCTACTTCTTCACAACTGGCAACATGACTGCTTTCTGGGCAATGACAGCACTTGCACTTGCATTTGGCTGGGTATGGATTGCACCTGTAGGTGGTGGTGATATGCCTGTAGTTGTATCGCTTCTTAACTCGTTCTCTGGTTGGGCAGCAGCAGGTATTGGTTTTACCCTTGAAAACAACATGTTGATCGTTGCTGGTTCGCTTGTAGGTTCATCTGGTGCGATTCTGTCGTACATCATGTGTAAAGCAATGAATCGTTCAATCATCAACGTATTGTTTGGTGGTGCGATGGGCGGTGCGGCAGTTTCTACAGCTGCTAAAGGTGAGCAAGTTCAGCGTAACTACCGTTCGGGTTCTGCTGATGATGCTGGCTTCTTGATGTCAAATGCAGACAGTGTTGTGATTGTACCGGGTTATGGTATGGCGCAAGGCCGTGCACAAAATGCTGTAAAAGAGTTGTGTGAAATTCTGAAAGAGCAGGGTGTTCGTGTTCGTTTCGCAATTCACCCGGTTGCAGGCCGTATGCCTGGTCATATGAACGTATTGCTTGCTGAGGCAGACGTAGCATATGAAGACATCTTGGAAATGGATGAGATCAACTCGGATTTCCCCGCAACTGACGTAGTACTTGTCATTGGTGCAAACGACGTTGTGAACCCTGCTGCAAAAGATGACCCTAGCTCACCAATTTATGGTATGCCGATTCTTGAAGCGCATAAAGCACGTACAATCATGGTGATTAAGCGCTCTATGGCAACAGGTTATGCTGGTCTAGACAACGATTTGTTCTATAACGAAAAAACAATGATGATCTTTGGTGATGCTAAGAAAGTTGTTGAAGATATGACTAAATCAATTAATGGTACAGGTCACTAAACTGGCCTAATCAGGATTTTAAAAGCCACCCTAGGGTGGCTTTTTTTATTAAAGGTATTGTAGTGCTGTAACGTTGAAACTATCAACGAATAAAATGAATTGATTTTGGTGACTAGAAGCAAGATTGGCGCTATTTGAAAAAATGAAAATATCTTATAGACTAAAAATACTGATAATAATGCACTCATGCATATCTTTAAATTATGATTGAAGTCACAGTTCAAGAAGCACATGAAGACTATCCAATAAAAAAGATTATATTAAATGATTTAGATGTTAGTATGGGGCGATCTATTTGGGTATCTTCCAAAATTACCTGTTTAGATAAAGATAATAATTTTATCTATGAAGAAATAACCATAATTAATCGTTTAAATCGTATAAGTATAATTGAAATCTATGCAGGAGAAAATTATAAACTGGTTGCCTATCAAGAAATTTTAAATGATAGAACAAAGAATATGTCTAGAGTAGATCATTATATTTTTATGGATGATAAATTCATACTGATGGCGAGTTGTATAACTGACTTTAATGAGGATTTATTAGGATCTAGAACCAATCACTTCGATAGAAATGGGAATTTATATTCTTATGAAATAAGTAATTATGAACTACATCATTCTCAAGAATGTGATAAGAATGGTAGGGAGTTGGGTTTCTGGAATCTGCATTTTATGGAGCATGAAGATATTTATAGAACTACAGCTAGTGTAACTCGTGAGTTAGAACAAGGTGTAATTGAAAAATATAGAATTAATGATTAAAACTCTAAATTAATTAATGGTACAGATCACTAAATTACTTTGAAATAAAAAACCACCTTCGGGTGGTTTTTTTGCTTTTTAGGATTTAAAGAAACTTTTCTATTAAGTCCATTGAGTGTTGATAGAGGTCACGTGCCAGTTGCTGGTTTTTGGCATGTGGCGATTTCCAGTCAGGCATATGTGCGCTGACATATTCGCCGTTGCGGTTTTGCCATGAGTCTCCAATTGCCATTTCCGTAATAAGTTTTGCAGGAACTGAAGTTGGAACTAAGCCTAATTTCATGGCCGCATAAACTGGTTTTGGTAAATCGCGATAAATATCTGAAGCGACACCACCAGGGTGTAATGCATTATTTGTAATTGTACTACCAGTAAGTTGTTCAGCTAGTGCATTGCTGAAGAGTAAGTTTGCAAGCTTGGATTGCCCATAATAGAACAGGGGGTTGTAAAAACCTTCTGCACGAAATTTATTAGGTTTAATTGAACCAGCCCAATGAGCAATAGATGCAAGATGAACAATACGGGCTTGATGGGAATGTTGTAAAACTGGGAGTAACTTTTGAGTAAGTAAGAAATGACCTAAATAATTAACGCCAAATTGTTGCTCAAAACCATCTGCTGTGAGCTGTTTTGTTCTTGCAAATAACCCAGCATTATTAATAAGTACATCAAGATTGCCATATTTATCTGCAATTTCATCTGCAGCTTTCTTGGTTAACTCAAGACTATTCAAATCAAGAGAAACGATATCGACTTGCCCTTGGTCAAGTGAGCGCAGTTTGTTTTGTGCTTCTTGAGCTTTTTGAGGATTTCGACACGCCAAAATGACATGTTGCCCTTGTTTTACAAGTTGTTCTGCTGTGGCAAAGCCAATTCCTGTGTTGGCGCCTGTAATGAGTATCTTCACTTTTTAGTGCTCCAGTTATGCTATTTATTGATGAGACTTTAAGAATGGTTATAGTGCTGTAATTTTGACAATTTGTCATGTCAAATTTAAAAATGGCTGATGACTAGCTCGTAAGTTAGGCTTATAAGAAAATGATAACTCTATTATTCTATAATTTTCTGGAAATATTAAAATCTAACTTTTTAATTTTATTGAATTAAGTTTAATATATTGATCTTTAAAATTTATAAATCAAATAAAATGAACATAGATGAGATTAGGGTAAAAATTAATCAACTTTATCTTTGGGATGGTTACCAGCGCGAAGCTGTACTCCGACAATTATCAGGATGTTTCGAGCCATCTTTATTTCCACATTTGCTACGTAAATTAAGTGATTATGTGCAAGTTAATAGGCATCTCGCAGCTCGTCATTTATTAGAGTGGGCAGAACGGTCAGATTGTGCGGATTTATGTATCACTTATTTTTTAGACATTGAAGCAATTAAGGGAAGAATTCGAATTGTAGGAGAGATTGAAGATATATTGATGGATAAAATTCATCAAAATTTAGATAAAGTAAAATTGGTTTTATTGTCTAGACAGGGGAAATTGAGTAGAGCTTTATTTAATTATATCCAATCTAACCAATTGATTATTGAATCAGAGTTGCTTGAGATTGGTAAAAATGCAAATGATCAGTGGATTAGGTACTATTGGATTAAGTTTGCTGTAAAGCAGAATCTAGACTTTTTAAGGTCGGAATTTCGACAATCAAAATATGTAGATGTAAAAAAAAGTTCTTTTGAATCGTTTGTTGGAATTAGATGCATTAGATAATGAAATTTTGCTGTTTGCTTTAAATAGTAAGTACTTATCTATTGTGGATTTTGCTATCTTTGTATTGAAAAATCGTAATTTTGATTTTAATAACTATTTTATGCAATTTCAAAATAATCAGCTTGAGAATACAAGTGTAAAAAAATGCTTATTACAAATGATAATTTTAGAATGGAATAAACAGGATTTTTATTTATATATAGATAAGTTAAATGATAAGTCTATTTTATTTATGATTTTATATAGAGCGCTTAAAATGAAGTATATTTCATTGGGCGAAGTAATTAATTTGTTCTATCGTAAAAAATTAAAGCTTCCATTTTATTTGCTTCAGAAAATTACTAAGTTGAGTACTGAGCTTAAAGAGGTAGACGAACTTTATTTACTAACTACAACACCAATTAGCTTTGTACAAAGATTAGAATTTTCTGAGAACTTATCTTTTTGGGGTAAAGTGGAGTGGTTGATTCATATCGAAAAATATTGTCAAACAGATGATGAAAAGGATGTGTTGAGGGATTCTATTAAAATGGTACTGAATTTGGCTAAATACCAATACTATGCCCCTTTATGGAAAAAAGAGGACAAGGAAATATATTGGATCTTGTTTCAAAATATGGGGAATATTTTAAATCTCATAGAAATATACCCACAAGAATATGAAAATTTAAAAAAACTAATAACCAAATGATATTAAAAAAGCGGCTCAAAAGAGCCGCTTTTTTTAAAAGCAAAAATTTTATGCGACTGACTCTGGGGCAGTACGCCATAAGCTTTCTAAATCATAGAATTTGCGGGCTGTCGGTAGCATCACGTGTACTACAACAAAGCCAAGATCAATTAAGATCCATTCGGCATCTCGTTCGCCTTCAACGCCAATCGGGCGGAAACCAGCTTTTCGAGCTTCTTCTGCAACATTATCAGCAAGTGCTTTGACGTGACGAGTAGAAGTACCACTCGCAATAACAATAGCATCAGCAACGTTGCTAATAGAGCTAACATCTAACTGTAGAATATCTTTTGCTTTTACATCAACTAAAGCGTCATGGACGACTTTGAGACAAGCTTGTACGTCTTTATTTGAGGTGTTCATTGCGAAATCGTGAGAATTAGACACGCTGGGCGATGGTTCTAAATTCATATAGGGTATATTTTCCTGACAATTACTCACTATCTAATATAGTGGTTTTCACTCAGAATTTCAAACGAAACTAGTAACAGTTTATATATTTACATCATCGGAAAAATATTTGTTTTTCCATGTAAATGACTGATTTGAGCCGTTTTTAGGTTTGTATTCTGCCGCAATGTAGCCCATATAAGCACTTTGTTTGATCCAAGAAAATATTTGTTCGTAAGGAATCTGGGCTGTATCGGGTTCATGGCGTCCCGGACAATCTGCGAACTGAATGTGACCAATTTGGTGAATATTTTCTTGTAACCCTTCAAGTACATCTTCACCCATCATCGCCATGTGGTAACAGTCATATTGCATTTTTAAAGCAGGGTGATTGACTGCTTCTAGCATTTCTTGAGCTTGAGCAATGTTCTGTACTAAAAAACGTGGCATATCTGTGCCATTAATCATCTCAAATACAGGTTCAATATCATGTTCTGTGAGTAAGTCACAGGCCAGCTTTAAGTTGCTTGCAAGAGTTTTAAGGCAAGGAAGTAAATCTGAATCTTGAGGTTGCTTACCTGCCAAAATATTGACACGTGGTACTTTTAAAGCGGTGGCATAACGAATAGCTAATTCTAATGCTTCACGAAATGCTTTTTCTTGGCCTGGTACACCTGCCAAACCATTTCCACCTTGCATAAGGTCTCCAGCAGGAACATTAATTAAGCATAAACTGAGGTTATAGCGTTCAAGTTGGTCTTGAATATCGGAAATGGTAAGTTCATATGGGAATTGGATTTCTACATGTTCAAAGCCCTCTGCATGGGCTAATGCAAAGCGTTCAATTAAAGAAACTTCGGTAAAAATCATGGATAAGTTAACGGCAAGACGACCCATATACAAACTCCGTTTATTATTGCTCTACTACTTGAATCATAGTAGCTAAATCTTTCTCGGCAAAGCCATTTTTTTGGTGAGTTTGTAGCTGTAATAGAGCTTTTTGTGCAACAGGGATGTCTAAATTAACATTCTTAGCTAATGTTACCGCGTTGTTAAGATCTTTAGATAATGTTTGAACTTTCCACTGAATAGGCTCGAATGTATGTGTTGCCATACGTGGCGCAAGTATTTGAAAAGGTTTTGAGTCGGCAAATCCACCAGCTAGCGCGGGAGCGAGTAATGTCGTGTCTACACCTGCGCGGTCTGCTAGTGCTACAGCTTCCGCGATAAGAGCGCTATTCGCTGCCACAATGAGCTGATTGCAAATTTTAGTGGCTTGGCCGGTACCAGTATCCCCCATTCGTGTTACTCGTTGGGAAAGTACATTATAAACCGGGCTTAAAGCTTCAATAGTTTGAGCATCTCCACCTGCAAAAATGACAAGTGTACCTTGTTCAGCACCAGCTGTACCGCCCGAAACAGGAGAGTCAATCCATGTCACGTGTTGTGAAGCAGTAGCTTGAGCGAGTGCTTTTGTTGCAGCAACAGACAGACTTGAGAAGTCCACAATAACTTGACCAGCTTTTAAGTGAGGTTGAATTTGTTTAAATACAGCTTGCACAGCTTTATCATCAGCTAAACAAGTTAAAACTACAGGGTATTGTCCGATGTTTGAAAGATCGAGAGCGTGTGCGCCGATATCGATAAGTTCTTCACAAGCAGATGCTGTTCTGTTCCAGACAGCAACTTGAAAACCTGCTTGAATAAGACGGCTAGCCATACGGCTTCCCATAAGCCCTATGCCTAAAAAGGCAATCGGTGTATTACGATCAAAATTCATCTTCAAAGCTCTTATCTATATTGGCGTGGTAAAAATTTAACTTCCGGATGTTTATCTTTTTTACGAGCGAGTTTGCTATTTTTACCAAGTAATAGTTTAAGTTGCCAGATTTTTTCTAGACGCAATGATTTTTCTGGTTGATGTTCCATTGCATCTAATACGCGTTTTGCAGCAGTCAATGCATCTGGTGAGCGTTGTAGCATTTCTGAGGCAATCGCATTCGATTTTTGTAATGGATTTTCGTTTAAGTGCGTTATAAGGCCAATATCTTTTGCATAATTTCCGTCAAACACACGCGCAGTTAAGGTGAGTTCTTTTGCAAGGTCTACACCAATCAAACCTTTAAGTGAGCGGGTAAGCCCCATGTCGGGTACTAATCCCCAGCGGCTTTCCATAATCGACATTTTGGTTTCTGGATGGGCAATACGGATATCGGCAGCCAACGCAAGTTGCATTCCCGCGCCAAAGCAATAACCTTCAATCGCTGCAATCACAGGTACAGGCAAGTTTTGCCAAATCAAAAATGCTTTTTGGAAAAGGCTTTGTCCTGGTTTTACAAGCTCCCAAATCGCAAATGCAGAATTTTTAGGATTGTTGAGGTCAGATAAATCAATTCCGGCACTAAATACTTGTGCTTCGCCAGTCAAAATTACACAGCGGATCTCTCGGTCTTTTTGTATGGCTTTAGCCGTTGAAACAAGTTCTTTGAGGAGAGCGAAACTCATGGCATTACGTTTATCCGGACGGTTTAGATAAACTGTCGCAATGCCATTATTCTTTTCAATACGTAAAAGTGCCATGAAATTCCCGCTTATTTTTTTATCGATAAGCGGAGCATAACATGGCTTGAAATTGGAAACATGACAGGTCAGTCATGCCTTTTTTATAGGTTCTTTTTAGTCTGGTATCACTAAAATTTGGTGAGCTGCACTCTCTACTTCTTTAATGACAAGTCCTAATTCATTGAAGCGCTGTGTAACTTCTTCAATAAATCCATCGTCAGCTCTACGGCGCTCTTTGCGTAACTTAGAAACAAACTGTTCAAAGTCACCTGTAACTTGTTGAAGTTTTGGTGTGCCAACATAGCGAGTTGCACCATAGAGGCGGTGTAATACATGCTCAAGTTGAGGGAAGTCTTCAAGTTCAATGAGCTGCTGCATTTCATCTAGCTCGGTTGGGAAACTGTCCACCAACATTTTAAGTAAGTCTTGGGCAAGATCTTCTTTGTTTGCTGCCAATTGCAGACTTTGCTGCCAGTTTAATATTTCTGGGTCTAGTGCCTCGGCAACAACATGATGATCTTTATCTAAGGCTTGTGCAGTGAAATTATTTTTAGTCCATTGCGTTAAAATCTGAATGATCTGCTCCATTTGAATTGGCTTGGTGACATAGTCATTCATACCAACTTTCAGAAGCTTTTGTTTTTCATCAGCAAGGGCATGGGCTGTTAATGCAATAATTGGAAGCTGCATTTCACCATCTAGCGTTGATTCTAAAGAGCGGATCGCGCGAGTAGTATCAATGCCTGACATAACCGGCATTTGAATGTCCATAAACACTAAATCAAACGGTTTGAGCTTTTGATCAATGCGTTCTTGGATGATATTCAACGCTTCTTGTCCACTTAAGGCTTTAGTGGTTTTAACATTTAACTCACCTAACAATGCTTCTAAAACAATTAAGTTTGGTAAATGGTCATCGACCGCTAAAATATGTAATCCCTGACCATTAAAGTCTTGTTGTTCTTCTTCAAAAATAGGTTGGTCACTTAATAATTGAATGAGTCCGCTGCGGCTTAATGGTTGATAAAGAGGGCGAGCACGATATTCGGTGAGCATGTTTGGCTCAAGTGTCATTTGGTAGCCGTAAACTGCTAGGTTACCTTGATAACGGCTACGAATTTCTTTAAGTAGAGCTTCTGTGTCACCGCTATGATCAACAACAAGCCATGTATTATCTTTCTGATCGAGGTGTTTTAAGCGGCTAAATAAGTCCAAAATCGATTGAGTTTCGATATGTGGAACTTGATAATTTTCAAGATAGTAACGTAAAACACTTGCCGTGGCTGGATGCGCTAAATAAGACACGACTTGTAAATGTTCGAAGTGAGGATGTTCTATCTCATGTTCTTCATCTACAGCAAACTGTGCAGTAAACCAGAATGTTGAACCTTTTTCTGTTGGCGCACGTTCTTGGTTATCTTCAAAACCAATTTGACCATGCATGAGGTGAACCAGTTGTTTGGAGATCGCGAGACCCAAGCCTGTACCACCAAATTGACGTGTAACAGATGCATCTCCTTGCGAAAACGACTCAAATAATTTTTTCCGGTCTGTGCCGCTTAAACCAATACCACTATCTTGAACGCTAAAATGAAGTAAGCATTGACCAATATCGTCATGTTCCATACGGACACGAACAATAATTTCGCCATCTGGGGTAAACTTAATTGCATTTGAAATTAGGTTGGTCAAAATTTGTTTAAAGCGTAAAGCATCTCCAATGACTTCTTGAGGAATGTTGTCTGCATAATAAAATGCCATGGCAATATGCTTTTGGGCAGCCAAAGGTGACAACATGTCCATGACATCGAAAATAGCTTCTTCTAAATCAAACGGTGCTGTTTCAAGTTCTAGTTTACCTGCATCAATTTTTGAGAAATCTAATACATCATTAATTAATGCTAATAAGTGGGCAGAAGATTTTCGAATAGTTTGTAGATAGAGATTTTGTTCGTTACTCAGGTTTTGTTGGCGAAGCAATAAATGAATAAAGCCATCAATACTGTTAAGCGGCGTACGAAGCTCATGACTAATATTGGCAAGGAAAACGGATTTTGCCTGATTTGATGAAATGGCTTGGTCACGTGCCTGACGGTAAGTAATGTTTTGAACTTCTAAAGTGTCTAATGTTCTGCGTAAGTCTTCTTCGGTTTGTTCTGTATGTTCTTTAAGCTCTAAAAAACTAAAATGTAAACGTTTTACTACGTTTGCAATATCACGTTGGAGTAATCGTAATTCGCCTGTACTGTTAATGATCATGTGCTGATCTAAAGTGTCTGCATTAAGTCGTTGTAATTGCATTCGAATTTCGTACATCGGTGCAACCCAGCGGCGAGAGAAAAAATTTAGGCAGAGCAAAAGCAAGAGTAGCGTCATTAAGCTGGTAATGACTAAAGCGATCAAAATACGATAGCGTGCTAGCTCTAATGGCTGATTGTCCATTTCAATCACAAGCCAAACAGGAGTTTTTCCTGTGGTATTAGTAACTCGAATACCATAGATATTGTTATGGTTGTAAGAGATAGGGCCGAAGAAACTACTGCTTTGGGTAAAGTTGGGCCAGTAACGATTATCTCGGTAACCCACACTTAAGTATGTTTGACCATTACTATCAATTAAAGCAGCACGTTTTAAATCTTTTTCACTGAACATGCTTTGCATAATGTTTTGTGCATGATCATATTCATCAGGTTTTAGCTCTACCAATGTGTAGAGGTCTTTGGCGATTTCATTATAACGAGCCAAAATAGCCGAAGCGTGATGGAGCTGCTGTTGCTTGGCCGAATGAGATGTTTCAGTTAAAACCAGAAATGCGCCAACCCCTGTTAAAATCATCATGGGCACAAAAATAAGAGCAATCAATTGCCCATATGCATGATTCAGACGTAAGCGTTTCGATAAGGTTTTATTGAAATTAGACATGGCTACATCAGATTGATCTCTCTGTAGGGCATATTATCACGCTTTATTTTAAAACAGACGGCATTTTATAACTGACCGTGCTTTAATCACTTTTATTAAAAAGCATAGTGAAATGGGTGCAGTACCGATCATTTTTTCATACAATAGTGCCACCCCGATTTAGGTGTTGATCATGAGTAATACACAACCTGATTTTTTAGCCGACGAATTTTTGTTAGATCACTATGTAGGTAAAACACCTCTAGTCCGTTTGCAGCGCTTGGCTTGTCATACGCAAGCAACGGTTTTAGCAAAATTGGAAGGTAATAATCCAGCAGGTTCTGTAAAAGATCGTCCTGCCTACAACATGATTATGCAGGCAGAAAAGCGTGGTCAAATTAAACCGGGCGATACGTTAATTGAGGCAACTAGCGGTAATACAGGTATTGCGCTGGCTATGGTTGCGGCAATGCGTGGCTATAAAATGAAACTTATTATGCCAAATAACATGAGCCAAGAACGCAAAGATGCGATGTTGGCCTATGGTGCAGAACTGATTGAAGTGACTCCCCAACAAGGTATGGAAGGCGCACGCGATTTAGCTTTGCAAATGGAAAAAGACGGCAAAGGTCATGTTCTAAATCAGTTTGGTAATCCTGATAATGTCGAGGCTCATTACCTTACGACAGGCCCTGAAATCTGGAAACAAACTGGTGGTAAAATTACTCACTTTGTAAGCTCAATGGGTACAACAGGTACCATTATGGGTGTTTCTAAATATTTAAAAGAACAAAATCCAGACATTCAGATTGTGGGTTTACAACCATCAGACGGATCAAGCATTGCGGGTATTCGCCGTTGGCCAAAAGAATATTTACCCACGATTTTTGATAGCAGTCGTGTAGACCGAATTATTGATATTCCTCAAATTGAAGCTGAAAAAACTATGCGTAAATTGGCACGTATGGAAGGTATTAGTGCTGGTACATCTTCAGGTGGTGCGGTTTGGGCATCAATTAAGATTGCAGAAGAAAATCCGGATGCTGTTATTGTTTGCATTATCTGTGACCGTGGCGACCGCTACTTATCTACAGGTTTGTTTTCAGTACAGGACGATAACTCATAATTGAGAGAAAGAATGCGTTTCCCAACTTTAGTTTTTGACATTGAAACTTTAACTGATTTAAAAGCGGGAGCGCATTTATATCATCTTGATTTGCCAGAGGCAGATGTTGAACAGGCACTCACAAAAATCCGCCGTCAAGAATCAGGCATGGATTTTCAGCGTTTACCATTGCACGAAATTGTTTGCATTTCTGGACTATGGATTGATGAATCGGGCTTTCGATTATTTTCATTTAGTCGAGAGCACTATTCAGAAGCTGAAATTTTACAGAAGTTTTTATCTATTTTTGATAAGCGCCACCCGACTTTAGTAAGTTGGAATGGCTCACAATTTGATTTGCCAGTTATTTTGTTCCGTGCCATGTATCATGGTCTTTCTGCGCCGGGCTTGTTTGATCAAGGTGAGCTTGATAGTCAAAAACGTTTTAATAATTACCAAAACCGTTATCACCATCGTCATATTGATTTAATGGATGTTATGGCAATGTTTAATGGTCGTAATTTCCAAAAGCTTGATGATATCGCCTGCATTTTAGGTTTGCCAGGTAAGCGTGGTGAATCGGGTTATCATGTTCCTGAATATGTTCGTAATCAACAGTGGTTAAAATTAACCAGTTATTGTGAAGGTGATGTACTCAATACATGGTTCATTTATTTGCGTTGGCTAGTACTAAAAGGCCAATTAAATGCAGATGAACATAATCACTGGATTAGTTCGAGTATTGAATATTTACAGACTATGCCTCAACAGGCCGATTTTCTTGAAGTGTGGCAACGTACTTCGAAATACACCGAATTTACGTCCCACTATTTTAATCCTTTAGATTTTTAGGTTCATTCTTTGAAACAGCAAGCCAAATCTCGCAAAGCTCAACAACCAGAATATATTTTTCAGGTTGAAACTCTTTCTCATGAGGGGCGAGGAATTGCGCACTATGGTTCTCATCCAGATCATCCGGCAGATAAGCATGGTAAAAAAGTGTTTATTCGTTATGCGTTGCCTGGAGAAATGGTAAAGGCTCAAATCACGCATGAAGCTAAACGTCTTGAAGAAGCTGAGATGATTGAGCTTTTAGCTGAACCTTCACCAAATCGTGTAGAGGCAGTTTGTCCTCATTATGGTATTTGTGGTGGTTGTAGCATGCAGCACATTCATCCAGATGAGCAAATTCGCTTAAAGCAAAATGTACTCCAGTCACATTTACAGCATTTTGCAGGTATTCAACCTGAACAGTGGTTAGAGCCAATTCGTTCTTTACAAAGTGATTATCGTCGTCGAGCGCGTATAGGTGTGCGTTATTTGCCAAAACCGGATCGTTTGATTCTAGGTTTCCGTGAGCATCATAGTAATCGTTTAACTTCTATCCATACTTGTAGTGTTTTGGATAAAAAGTTATCAGATAGTCTGCCAGAGTTGCGTAATTTACTCCAAAGTCTAAAGGGCAAAGCACATATTGGTCATGTAGAATTAGCAAAAGGTGATAATGAAACGTCTTTATTGGTTCGTCATGTAGAAAAATTAAATAATTCTGATGTCAACCAATTAAGACAATTTGCGTTACACAAAGGCTGGCAATTGTATTTACAACCCAAAGGCCCTGAAAGTCTTCGTCGTATTGATGAAGAGCAAGGTGCTATGCGCTTACATTATGCTTTAAATGCATTTGAGGTAAATTTTGCTTTTTCGCCATTGGATTTTACGCAGGTCAATGCGACAGTAAATGAACAAATGGTACAATTGGCATGTGAATTGCTTCAATTACAAGACGGTGAAAGGGTACTTGATCTGTTTTGTGGATTAGGTAATTTTTCGCTTCCACTTGCAAGATGTGTTGGTGCAAATGGTCAGGTTGTTGGTGTGGAAGCTAGTGAAGAAATGGTGCAGCGGGCAGCAGGCAATGCAAAATGCAATAATTTGGTGCAAGCAGCCTTCTTTTCACAAGATTTAACAAAAGATTTTTCGCATCATTCTTGGGCAAATCAAGGATTTGATGCATTATTGATTGATCCTCCTCGTGCCGGTGCATATGAAATTATGCAGTATGTACCAAACTTTGGAGCAAAAAGAATCGTTTATGTATCATGTAATCCAGCAACACTAGCAAGGGATGCCGGTGTTTTGGTTCAACATGGGTACCAGTTAAAAAAAGCAGCGGTTATGGACATGTTTACGCATACAGAACATGTTGAATCAATTGCTTTATTTGAAAAAATTCAAGAGATAAACGATTAAAAACATGAGTTACATATCTAGGAGAATGGTATGGTCACAGTACGTGAACAGTTACCTGAACAACTAACTGAGTTGTCAGAGGAAACGACTGTAGAGCATGCCGCCGAAACACAAGTCGGTTTAGCCTCATGGTTGGATCGGGTTCGTGAAATATTAGATGGGGCAGAGCTTAAACAACTCGAAGAGGTTGCGCATTTAACCCTGCAAAAAGAGTTAGATTCAACGGTTAATCATCGTTCCAATACATTTGCTACTGGTGTTGGAATGGCTGATATTCTGGCGCATTTACATGTAGATGAAGATACTTTATCTGCTGCGATGCTTTATCGTAGTGTTCGTGAGGACATTACTGATATAGAAGAAGTGAGGCGCAAATTTGGTGAGCAAGTCTATAACCTTGTCAAAGGCACTTTGGCAATGGGTAAGCTTTCAGAGCTCATTGAAAAAAATAAACGATTAGAAGACCATTTTAATAATAACCAGCGGGAACATTTAAGCGGCATTTATAAAATGCTGATTTCTGTGACCGAAGATGTTCGTGTTGTTTTAATTAAGTTAGCCGAGCGTACTTATTCTTTACGAGAGCTCGCAAACTCATCACGTGAGCGTCAAGAGCGGGTCGCACGTGAAATTCTAACTATTTATTCTCCATTAGCGCATCGTTTAGGTATTGCACAGCTTAAGTGGGAACTAGAAGATTTAGCTTTCCGCTATTTGGCACCAGACCGTTATAAAGAGATTGCTTCTTTACTCAATGAAAAGCGTTTGGAGCGTGAACATTATATTCAATTCGTGATTGATCGCTTAAAGAATGAGTTGGCGTCTTACGGTATTGAAGCTGAAATTACAGGTCGAGCAAAGCACATTTATTCGATTTATCGAAAAATGAAAAGTAAAAACCTGAGTTTCGATCAGCTTTATGATATTCGTGCCTTACGTGTGTTAGTGAATAGCGTACCAGAGTGTTATCACTCATTAGGTATTGTTCATCAAATTTGGCGTCATATTCCACACCAGTTTGATGACTATATTACCAACCCGAAAGCAAATGGTTATCGCTCATTACATACTGCTGTAATTGCTGAAAATAAATCTTTAGAAGTACAAATTCGTACTCATGAGATGCATGATGAAGCAGAATTAGGCGTATGTTCGCACTTTAACTATAAAGAAGGCTCAAAGAATACCGACCATTCTTTTAACCATCGTTTGCATTCGCTTCGTGCTGTTTTGGAACATTACCAAGAACGTAATGAAACCACAGTACATCAAAATGAAGACGAGACAGAAGGCTTTGATCAGCTTCAAGACTTTGAGGGTTTTGAAAAGATTTATGTCTTTAGTCGTGATGGTGATATTAAAGAATTACCACGTGGTTCAACTGTTTTAGACTTTGCTTATCATGTACACACAGAGGTAGGGAATAAATGTTATGCAGCGCGTGTTAACCAGCGCTACGTGCCATTAACCTATACGCTAAAAACAGGTGAGCAGGTTGAGATTTTAACCAAGAAAGACCGTGAACCAAACCGTGACTGGTTGGTGAATTCTTTAGGTTATATCAAGACATCTCGTGCACGTGACAAGCTACGTCACTGGTTCAGACAGCAAGATCGTAGTAAGAACCTTGAAGTTGGTCGTGAGTTACTGAACAAAGAATTGTCTCGATTGGCGATTCACCCTAAGAGTATCGATCTTAACGACTACTCATCACATTTTAATGTGAAAACAGGCGATGATATTTTGGTTAATCTGGTTAGCGGCGATATAAGTCTGCATGCCTTGATTAACCAGATTAATCGCCAAATGCATCTGGATCAGGATGAGCCTGAACTGGTACTTAAGCCAACATTAAACCCACGTGCCAGCCATACTTTGTCTGCACATGGTATTTTGATTGATGGTTTAGACAACGTAGAGCTACATATTGCACAGTGTTGCCAACCAGTCCATGGTGAATCAATTGCTGGCTATATCACATTGAACCGTGGCGTAAGTATTCACAAAGTCTTGTGTTCTGATTATCAGCGTATGATTAAGCAAGAGCCAGAACGTGCTGTTGAAGCCGATTGGGAAATGCAGCCAACTCGTGGTCAAAGTGTTCAAATTGTAGTTGAAGCTTATGATCGTCGTGGTTTGCTCAAAGACTTAACTCAAGTGATTTTCTCTGACCAAATTAATATCCGTCAGGTAAATACAATTTCTGAGGCTGATGGTATTGCCAATATGAAGTTGCTCATTGAGGTGAAAGGTTTGGCTCAGCTTTCACGTTTGTTGGCTCGTTTAGAGCAACAACCGGGGATTATCAGCGCACGACGTATGATTCAAGGTGTTTAAATAAACTAAGTAAAAAGGCCGTCAATTGACGGCCTTTTTTATAAGCTACTTTCTCGATAAATAAATATTAGTTAACCGATTTAAAAACTGTGGGCTTATTGTTGAGAGTTGATAAAGTAATTTGGTTTTTATACCAACTGGAGTGTGCGTAGGTGTCCAGAAATGAGCTTTTTTCTCGACAAGTGAAAGCACCTGTTGAGCAATATCGTTGGGTGTTAAATCGACTCCCATGTTTTGAATACTGCCAGCATCCATATTATTGACCATCGCAGTTTGTACAAATAACGGCATCACATCTAAAACACGAATACCGTATTTCTTCCATTCCACATCTAAACCTTCGGTAATTCCTCGAACTGCAAACTTACTGGCTGAATAAGAAATAAGGTCAGCTTGTCCGTAAATTGCAGAAGCTGATGAGAGGTTGATGACTCGTGCAAAAGAAGCTTGCTTTAAATAGGGCAGTGCAGCATGGCAGCCGTTGATTACGCCATTTACATTAATATTGATTGTTCTTTGATGTGAATTGATATCGATGTTTTCAAAGGCCCCAGAATATAAAATTCCTGCGTTATTCACCAAAATATTAAGCTCGCCAGCCCAGTCGGTAAATTGTTTTAATATATGTTGCCACTGGCTGTAATCACTAACATCTAAATAGCCAGCGCATGCATTAGGTCCTAACTCTGTTGCTAAGCTTTGAGCAAGTGATTCGTTAATATCATAAATGCCTACTTTATATCCTTGTTTATAAAATACTCGCGCAATTTCTGCGCCAATACCTTGAGCTGCGCCACTAATCAGAATGCTATGTTTCATCTTTTTTTCTCTTTATCGTTACAATATGACGAATGATTTGCCGCTTTAATTTTGATCATAGCAAATTAAGATTTTAAATTTACTGACCAACTTTTTAAACTTGAGGGTTACCATGGATAAATTGCTTAAAATTATGCAAGAGCTACGTGAAAAATGTCCGTGGGATCAACAACAAACCCCAATGTCACTGACAAAATATGCGATTGAAGAAGCATATGAAGTCGAAGCTGCCATTCGTCAGGGCGATATTGATGAGATTCGAAATGAGTTGGGTGATTTGCTACTACAAGTTGTATTTCAATCACAAATGTTTAGTGAGCAAGGGGCGTTCAATTTTCAAGATGTGGTTGAGGCAATTAGTGAAAAATTAATAAGACGTCATCCACATGTGTTTCAAGCTGATCAATTTAATAACTTAACACCCGAACAAGTCAGTGAGCTATGGAAACAAATTAAACAACAAGAAAAGCAAGGCAAGCCGCAATCAAGATTAGATGAAATTAAACATGGTCCTGCACTGTCTCAAGCACAGGAAATTCAAAAAAATGTTGCAAAAGTCGGTTTTGATTTCGAAACAGTAGAAGATGCTTATGCAAAACTAGAAGAAGAACTCGGTGAGTTCAAAGAGGCGCTCAAAAGTCAAAATATTGATGAAATTCAAGACGAATTTGGAGATTGTCTGTTTTCATTAGTCAATGTAGGACGTAAACTTAATATTTCAAGTGAAACTTCACTTTTATCAACCATACATAAATTTAGAAGTCGTTTTGCTTTTATTGAAGAGCAAGCCATAAAACAGCAAAGAACATTAGAAGACATGACTTTGTCCGAGATGGATGAATTGTGGAATCAAGCAAAACGACAATTACAAACAGGGGAAAAACGACATGCGATACAGCATGAGACATTGGAAAAATAATTGCTTTATTCTAATGATGTTGTACTTAGGGGGAATTTCACCTTCGGTTTTTGCTCAATCTTTTGATCAAAACTTTCAGGAATGGAAGGCTAAACAGCAGATGTATGACCAAAAGTTAAACATCTCTAAGCCTTCTCATTCTTATGGTTCTAAAAATTCTTATACTAAGAGTTCTAATGACTCTACAGGGCAAATTCACTTGAATCAGGCCACTGTAAATGAGTTTCAGCAGTTAAAAGGCGTAGGTGAGAAAAAGGCGCAAGCGATTGTAGAATATAGACAGAAGAACGGAAGTTTTAAAAATATTGACGAAATTAAAAATGTCAAAGGAATCGGGCCTGCTATTTTTGAAAAAAATAAATCGCGTTTAGCCTTATAAAAGTTCTGTTCGTCAATTATCATTTCCTGCGCAATCTAAAGAGAATCAAATTGCCCTTTGTGTGTGTTAGAGCTATGATTAGCGACAACTTGTTATTTACGTCCTGACGTAGGAGACAGCGTCTTTTGCAAACCTTGCGAGCGTCAAAATGTGGTTTGTCCACAGCCCAACTTCCTTCTTCGATTTTAGATGTGATCGATAGTCTGAACAAAGCAGGCTATGAGGCTTATATTGTTGGGGGTGGTGTCCGTGATTTAATGCTAGGACTCAATCCTAAAGATTTCGATGCAGTCACCAATGCAACACCTTCTCAAATTAAAGAAGTTTTTGGTCGTCGATGCCGAATTATTGGTCGTCGATTTGAATTGGCACATGTCTATTCAGGGCGTGAGCTAATCGAAGTTGCTACTTTCCGTGCTCCTCCTAAAAAAGCAGTCACCAATGCTTCAGGCATGATTTTGCGTGACAATAACTGGGGAACAATAGAGCAGGACTTTGCTCGACGCGATTTTTCTATCAATACGCTTTACTACCAACCACGTAAGGGTATTGTGCTCGATTTTTGTAAAGCAATTGATGATGTCAAAAATAAGACTTTACGTTTATTGGGTGATCCTGCACAACGTTTTGAAGAAGATCCGGTGCGTATGCTACGGACATTACGTTTTGCAGCGAAGCTAAATTTCAAGATTGATTCAAATATTCTCGATATTTTTGATGTTGAGATGACACAATTGCTTCGTGATGTTTCTCCGCACCGTTTATACGATGAGTCTCAGAAGCTTTTCACAATGGGTCATTTGGCACGTGTATTACCAATGCTAATTGAATTTGGCGTGTGGAAGCAGCTTTTTGCTGATATTCGTCCAGATCTGACGCCATTTATTCAACGCGCTGCAAAAAATACAGATCAACGTATTCAAATTGGTAAAACCATTAACCCAGCATTTTTCTATGCGGTTTTATTGTGGCAGCCATTTTTAGAACGCTGTGATTTTTATTTAACAAAAGGTGTGGTTCCAGCAGAAGCTCGTGCGCAGGCCGGTTTAGATGTTTTAAAACGTCAAGCCACACGTACAGTCATTCCTCGTTTTGCTGAAACTTTTATTCGTGAAGTTTGGGAAATGCAAACCCGATTGCTTAATCCAAAGCCACAGCAAATTGAAGCATTGGCAAGCCATGCGCGTTTCCGTGCAGGTTTTGACTTCTTATTACTTCGTGAAAAGTCAGGTGATGACACAACGCAAGGAATGGGGAGTTGGTGGGATGCTTACCAAGAAATGTCAAATGACGAAAAAGAAGCTGCGATTAGCCAATATAATCGTCAAAAAGCGAAAAGTCGTCGTAAGGTTGCTGCTGAACCGATTGAAAGCAATAGAGTTGATGTAGAAATTGAGCCTTTGGTAGACGTTCCAGAACCTCGAAGCCGTCGTGGTAAGAAAGAACGCTCACGACAAGAGCAGTCTGTTGATCGCTTTATGGAAAAATCTTCTGCATCACAAGCTAACATGACGAGTGATCACCCCATTTTAAAGCGCAAGCGGGTACAACGTGATTTGAGCCAAGTTATTTTTGGGCCTACACAATGACAGTAACCACGTATATTGGCTTAGGAAGTAACCTAGGTGACTCACGCCAGATTTTGTCTGAAGCAATAGCTAAGCTTAAATCTATTGGTGAAGTGAAGGTCTCCAAACTGTATCAAAGCCCACCCATGGGTCCTCAAGATCAACCTAACTATCTAAATGCAGTCGCTCAGCTAAAAACCGAGTTACTTCCTCTTGACTTACTTGACCAGCTCCAGCGCTTTGAACGGGAAGCTGGGCGTGTGCGACTACGTCATTGGGGTGAGCGAACTTTAGATCTTGATCTACTGATTTATGGCAATGAAAAAATACAAAATGAGCGCTTAACTGTGCCGCACGTAGGAATACTGCAAAGAGATTTTGTTGTGATTCCTTTATTAGATTTAGATGCTGATTTACATATTAATGATCAGCCACTTAAAAATTTAGAACTCTTACAGCAGCCGACGCTGACTGTACTTGCTGATGAGTCTTGGGCTTAAGCCTGACTTATACGTTCTGCAAACTCCTGTAGAGGATACCATCATGATTAGTCTTAGTGACTTAAGAAAATTTAAAGCCGAAGGACGTAAGTTCTCTTGTCTAACTTGTTACGATGCAAGTATGGCAAAAGCAATGGAACTTGCTGAAATTGATACTATCTTAATTGGTGATTCTCTTGGAATGGCAATTCAAGGTCGTGATTCAACGTTACCTGTAACTGTTGAAGACATGGCTTATCATACGGCGGCGGTGCGCCGTGGTAACCAGCATGCATTGATTATGACTGATTTACCATTTATGAGTTATGCCACTTTAAACGATGCTTTGCAGAATGCGAAAACAGTTATGCAAGCTGGTGCCCAGATGATCAAAATCGAAGGCGGTGCATGGCTAAGTGAAACGGTACAAGTGTTAACGCGTAATGGTGTACCTGTATGCGTTCATTTAGGTTTAACACCTCAATCTGTGCATGTATTTGGTGGTTATAAGTTACAAGCTAGAACACGTGAAGCTGCGGATCAACTGATTGCTGACTGTACGGCTGTGGTTGAAGCTGGAGCGGCGGTACTATTGCTTGAATGCGTTCCAGCACAACTAGGCCAAGAAATTGCTGAGCTGTTCCCAAATACTCCAGTGATTGGTATTGGGGCAGGTAATGCGACTGACGGTCAGGTATTGGTTGTACAAGACATGTTAGGTTTGACGTTTGGCAAGGTTGCACGTTTTGTGCGTAACTTCATGAAAGAACAGTCTGGTGAAACAGCTATTTTAGATGCTTTTAAATCTTTTCATGCTGCTGTACAAGATCAGTCGTTCCCTGCCAAAGAACATACTTTCAATGTTGAGCTGTAATTCATGAAAACAGAAACCACTATACAAGGCTTAGCTGCTTCTTTAAATCCTGCTAGAGCTGCACGTAAAATCATTGGTTTTGTCCCAACTATGGGAAATCTACATGAAGGCCATCTCACACTTGTTCGTGAAGCGAAGAAGTTATGTGATGTTGTGGTTGTAAGTATCTTTGTGAATCCGACCCAATTTGGTCCGGGTGAAGATTTTGACAACTATCCACGTACTTTGGAGCAAGATAGCCGTCTACTTGCAGATGTTGGCTGTGACATCGTTTTCGCACCTTCAGTCGAGCAAATGTATGGTACACAGCCTCGTTTAACTAACATTAGTGTTAGTCAAATTACGGATGACTTGTGTGGTAGTTCACGCCCAGGACATTTTGATGGTGTAGCGCTGGTTGTCACAAAACTCTTTAATATTGTGCAGCCAAACTATGCTTTCTTTGGTCAAAAAGATTATCAACAGTTAGCTGTAATTCGCCAGTTTGTTCAAGACTTAAATATTCCGTTGGAAGTTATTGGTGTGCCTATTGTTCGTGCCGCAGATGGTCTGGCATTGAGTTCGCGTAATGGTTATTTGACGCCTGAACAGCGTCAAACGGCACCAGTCATCTATCAAGGTCTAAAGCAAGCTGAAGAACAATTACATCAAGGTAAGGATTTGCAACAAGTCTTGGCAGATTTAAAAACGTTGTTGACAGACAATGGTTTTGTTGTGGATTATGTGGAAGCTCGTCAGTCAAATCTGTTACCTGTTACTCAATTTGATCGTAATATTGTGTTGTTTGTTGCGGCTAAGTTGGGTGGGACACGTTTAATTGATAATTTACAAGTTGCCTTTACACCTCAATAATACATAAAAGGACAGCCATGCCATGAAGCGTATACTTATCGTGACAGGACAGTCTGGTTCAGGAAAATCTTCAGCTCTTCAAGTGTTGGAAGATTTGGGCTATTACTGTATTGATAATTTACCTTTGGCATTGCTGCCTGAAATTGTGGCAAAGCTAGATCATGAAAATAATCTTGAACAACTCGCTTTAGGTGTAGATGTCCGAAGTACACGGGCAGATATGCAAGAGTTCGATCATGTTTTTGAGCAACTACAAAAGCATGGTACGGTTGATGTGATTTACCTGACGACACAAGATCAAGATTTAATTGCTCGATTTAGTGCTTCACGTCGCCCGCATCCGTTGGCGAACCGTTTCAAAAGCCTTTTACAGTGTATTCATGAAGAAAAGCAGTTGCTGATTCCAATTCAGTTCCGTGCCACTGTTCATATTGATACCACAGATAAAAGTGTTCATGATTTAAAACATATCTTGCTGTCAAAATTAGGGCAGTCGGATAACCTGATTGTTATATTGCAGTCATTTGGTTATAAACATGGCATTCCTTTAGATGCTGACTATGTTTTTGACGTACGGCATTTACCAAATCCACATTGGGATTTAGAATTACGCCGTTTTTCTGGTTTAGATGAGCCAGTAAGACAGTTTTTAGAAGCAAGTCCGCAAGCAAATGAAATGTTTGAGGACATACACCACTTCTTAAAAAAATGGTTGCCTGCATTTGCTGAAGGGCATCGTCACTATATGACGATTTCAATAGGTTGCACAGGCGGCCAGCATCGTTCAGTTTATATGGTAGATAGACTAAAACAAGCACTTGAGGCAGAATGGACTGTTCAGGTCTTACACAGAGAAATGAAGCACTGGTCATGATAGACACAACTGTTGATGTAATTAATAAACTCGGTTTACATGCACGTGCATCAGGAAAACTGATAGAGGTCACTACGAAGTTTCGTTCGTCAATTCAGATTGGTAAGGGCGATCATTTGGTAGATGCAAAGAATATTATGTCGTTACTGATGTTAGGTGCAGGTAAAGGGACCACTTTACGTTTGGTCATTGATGGCGCTGACGAAGAACAGGCATTAAATGAAGTACAGGCGTTATTCGCCGCAAAATTTTATGAGGCAGATTAATCGTGGCACGTCGTCCCCAGCGTTATACTGAAGAAGATTTTGATTCTTTAGAAGGACGTGCAAGTAAAACCGAACAGAAAAAAGCAGTTCAACGTATGGCTGCTTTAGGTGAGCAGTTAGCACAACTTTCTATCAAACAGATTCAAAAACTTCCGGTTGATGAGCGTTTAATTGATGCTCTTTTAGAAGTCCAGAATATTAGTTCGTTTGAAGCACGCCGTCGCCAGTTTCAGCGTGTTGGTAAACTCTTGCGTAATGAAGATGAGACAGTCATTTTGTCTTATTTGACACCTCAACAAGGTGCGAAAAAGCAAGCTCAACTTATGCGTTGGGTAGACCGTATGATTGAACAGGGTGATCCTGCAATCAATGAGTTTAGCAAAATTTATAATGCATCAGAGCGTCATACTTTGCGTCAGCATGTGTTAAGAATTAACCGTGATAAAACTCAGCAAGTTGCAGAAGCAGATCTTGAAGCATCTAAAAAGAAGTTTATTAACTACGTGCAACAAATTGCTTTATTGTCAGATCAAGGCTAATACCTTTCAAATAAAAAAGCGACGTTCAATACGTCGCTTTTTTATTTGAAAATATTTAAACGCGCTCCTTTGCCCATTCACGCAAGATAAATTTTTGTAATTTGCCTGTTGATGTCTTTGGAATTTCGGTAATGACCACATCCTTAGGAACTTTAAAGCGAGCAAGCTCTTTTTGGCAGTGTGCAATAATTTCTTCAGGAGTTGCTGTAGCACCTGTTTTTAATTCAATAAATGCACATGGTACTTCTTGCCAACGTTCATCGGGTTTTGCCACAACAGCAGCTGTTAAAACTGCGGGATGCTTATATAAGACATCCTCAACTTCTAAAGATGAAATATTCTCTCCACCGGAAATAATAATATCTTTGGAACGATCCGTAATTTTTGCATAACCATCTGGATGACAAACCGCTAAATCTCCAGTGTGGAACCAACCACCTGCAAATGCCTCTTCAGTTGCTTTTGGATTTTTTAAATATCCCTTCATCACAATATTGCCACGGAACATAATTTCTCCCATGGTTTCACCGTCATTTGGTACAGGTTGCATCGTTTCAGGGTCTAGCACTCGCATACTGTCCTGAAGTGGGTAAGGCACGCCCTGACGTGAATGTAGTTGTGCTTGTTCTGTAATAGAAAGATCGCTCCATCCTGCTTGAGAGGCACAAAGGGCAGATGGTCCATAGGTTTCAGTTAAACCATAAACGTGGTTGACATTGATTCCAATATTTCGCATACCTTCAATTACAGCGACAGGTGGAGCAGCACCTGCCACCATAACTTCAACATGATGTTCTATGCTTGGCTGCTTTTCTTTCGGTAGATTAATAATCATGGACAAGACGATTGGAGCGCCACAGAAGTAATCAACTTTATGTTTAGCAATAAGCTGCATCACCAGTTCGGGGTCAACTTTGCGTAAACAAATATTGGTTCCGCCACTTGCTGCAATACTCCACGCAAAGCACCAGCCATTACAATGGAACAGAGGAAGCGTCCATAAATAAACGGCTCGAGGTTTCATGCCACAGGCTAGAATATTGCTCGCTGCATTTAAGTAAGCCCCACGGTGGTGATAAACCACGCCCTTAGGGTTGCCTGTTGTCCCAGAGGTGTAATTTAAGCTAATCGCATCCCACTCATCTTGCGGCAAATGCCATTCGAAATTGGCATCACCTTGAGCAATCCATTCTTCATATTCAAATGAACCAAGAAATTGATTTTCACCCTCATATTCTTCATCAGCCACATCAATCACAATAATACGTTGGTTAGGAATCAGTGAGAGAGCTTCTCTGGCTAAATTAACAAACTCTGGGTCAACTAAAAGTACTTTAGTTTCAGCATGCTCTAGCATAAAGGCGATGGTTTTAGCATCTAAACGAGTATTTAATGTATTAAGAACAGCACCAGCCATAGGTACAGCAAAATGCGCTTCGATCATTGCGGGTATATTGGGCAATAATACAGAAACAGTATCATTTTTAGTAATACCTAATTGTTGAAGCTGAGAGGCAAATTGCCGACAACGCTGGTAAGTTTCTTTCCACGAAATATAGCGAATGCCATGAATAATCGAAGCCTGATCTGGATATATATAAGCTGCCCGTTCTAAATACCGCAAAGGGGATAACGCAACAAAGTTTGCTTGTGTACGTGGTAATTCATCGTATGCACTAACCATGTGAAACAACTCCATGTTCTATTTTTTAATTCATTCTTTGAAAATATGACTTAATATTAATCAAAGCATTAATGCTTTAGTCTTAAACAGAAATACCCCTCAGTCAGAAAATGAGCACAAATGCTATTTCCATCATGTTAAATCAGTTCTGATGAATAATTATCCTATTTATGTATTTCTTAAAATTTATGAGAAACACTTACGAAAGTCACTTATTGCTGTTTACCGTATAACCAACATCTATTTATGATTTTATGGGCACAAAGGTTTTCACTTGGCGTGAACAAGTGTAAAATCTTTCTGGTTTTTAATTTTGATTTACACCGTTTTTATATTTTGAGGTTCGCCTCGATCATAATCTCGCGGTGAAATGCTCCTTCGTATAGGGCATCACTCCTTAAGGATTTTTTTTATGCCAATTATCACATTGCCAAATGGCGATCAAAAAAGTTTTGATCACCCTGTATCTGTTATGGAAGTCGCTCAAAGTATTGGGCCTGGTTTAGCAAAAAACACCGTTGCTGGACGAGTAAATGATCGCCTAGTTGATGCATGTGACTTAATTACCGAAGACTCGACCTTACAAATTATCACTCCAAAAGATGAAGAAGGTCTTGAGATCATTCGCCATTCTTGTGCACACCTTGTAGGGCATGCTGTAAAGCAGCTTTTCCCTGAAGCTAAAATGGTGATTGGTCCAGTCATCGAAGAAGGTTTTTATTACGATATCTGGATGCCACGTCCTTTCACATTAGATGACATGGCAGCGATCGAAGAGCGTATGAAAAAGCTCATCGACCAAGATTACGATGTTGTTAAAAAAATGACGCCACGTGATGAAGTCATTGCTGAATTTACTGCACGCGGTGAAGAATATAAATTACGCTTGATTGCAGACATGCCTGAAGAAACACAAATGGGCTTGTACTACCATCAAGATTATTTAGATATGTGTCGTGGTCCGCACGTACCAAATACTAAATTTTTAAAATCATTCAAACTTACAAAAATCTCTGGCGCTTACTGGCGTGGTGATGCGAAGAATGAACAGCTTCAACGTATTTATGGTACTGCTTGGGCTGATAAAAAACAGTTAGCAGCTTATATCAAGCGTATTGAAGAAGCTGAAAAGCGTGACCATCGTAAAATTGGTAAAGCGTTAGACTTGTTCCATATGCAAGAAGAAGCACCGGGTATGGTGTTCTGGCATGCAAACGGTTGGACTATTTATCAAGTACTAGAGCAGTACATGCGTAAAGTTCAGCAAGATAATGGTTACCAAGAAATTAAAACTCCACAAATCGTAGACTTTACGCTTTGGGAGAAATCTGGCCATGCAGCAAACTATGCAGAAAATATGTTTACGACTCATTCAGAAAGTCGTAACTATGCTGTAAAACCAATGAACTGTCCTTGTCACGTTCAAGTGTTCAACCAAGGCTTGAAATCTTACCGTGATTTACCAATTCGTTTAGCTGAGTTTGGTTCTTGTCACCGTAATGAACCATCTGGTTCTTTACACGGTATTATGCGTGTTCGTGGCTTTACCCAAGATGATGCACATATCTTCTGTACTAAAGAACAGATCGGAAAAGAGGTTGCAGACTTTATTAAACTCACTTTAGATGTTTATAAAGACTTTGGCTTTGAAGAAGTTCAAATGAAGTTGTCTACTCGTCCGGAAAAGCGTGTAGGTGATGACGCACTTTGGGATTTAGCTGAAAAATCTTTAGCAGATGCTTTAGATGAAGCTGGTCTTAAATGGGAGTTGCAGCCGGGTGAAGGCGCATTCTATGGTCCAAAGATTGAGTTCTCTTTAAAAGACTGTCTTGGTCGTGTATGGCAATGTGGTACCATTCAGTGTGACTTCAACTTGCCAGTTCGTTTAGACGCTTCTTATGTAACTGAAGAAAACGAACGTGATCAGCCTGTAATGTTGCACCGTGCAATTCTTGGTAGTTTTGAGCGTTTTATTGGTATACTAATTGAACACTACGCTGGTTTTATGCCGCCTTGGTTGTCACCTGTACAAGCATGTGTCATGAACATTACCGACGCTCAAGCTGAAGCAAGTGAGCAAGTTGTGGCAAAACTCAAGGAAAATGGCCTTCGCGCTATTTCTGACTTGAGAAATGAAAAAATCGGATTTAAGATTCGTGAGCGTACTCTAGAGCGCATTCCTTACCTGTTAGTTCTTGGTGATCGAGAAGTTGAAGAAGGTACAGTGAATGTACGTACTCGCTCAGGAAAAAATTTAGGTACTATGTCAGTGGATGCTTTCATTGACTTAGTGAAATCTGCCGTCGCCGAACGTGGCCGGTATATTGTGGAGTAAGAAAGATTAAACAGCCTGACCGTAACCAACAACAAGGTGCAAAGAGTAACCGTCCAGCAATTAACGATGAGATCCGTGCAAAAGAAGTACGCCTCGTCGCTGCTGATGGTGAGCAAAAAGGAATTGTTTCATTAAATGAAGCACTGCGTGCTGCTGAGGATGCAGATCTTGACCTTGTTGAGATTGTCGCAAACGCTGAGCCGCCTGTTTGTAAAATCATGGATTACAACAAGCACTTGTTTGACCTGAAACAGAAGCAAAAAGATGCCAAGAAAAAACAGCATCAAGTGCAAGTGAAGGAAATCAAACTACGCCCAGCAACTGATGTAGGTGATTATCAAGTTAAGCTTCGTGCTATTTTGAAGTTCCTTGAAGAAGGCAACAAAGTCAAAATCACCTTACGTTTCCGTGGTCGTGAAATGGCTCACCAACAACTTGGTTTAGCTCAATTACAAAAAATTGAAGCAGATGTAGCTGAGTTTGGGGTTGTAGAGCAAGCTCCGAAAATGGAAGGTCGACAAATGGGTATGTTACTTGGACCTAAAAAGAAAAAGTAATACTCAAAAAAAGCACTGCAAAAGCAGTGCTTTTTTTTGCTTGTCATTTTCTAGTTTAGTTCCTTTAAAGTGCGATTTAATAACTTTTTGAACCAAAGTTATTCTCAAATTTTATGTGTTTTTTGGTGTTGGAAATATTATTGTATTACCCAAAACATGATATAACGCAAGACGCAGTCATGATAACGATGAATAGGAAAATAGAATGATTGATCTATATTATTGGGGTACACCCAATGGACATAAAATCACAATTGCCTTAGAAGAAATGGGACTGGATTACACTCTTTATCCAATTAATATTTTAGAAAATGATCAATTTCAACCCGACTTCCTGAGAATCTCTCCAAATAATAAAATTCCTGCAATTGTCGATCAGGATGGTCCACGTGGTGAGCCAATTTCAGTATTTGAATCAGGCGCAATCTTACAATATTTAGGTCGAAAAACTGGCTTGTTCTATCCAACCGACGAGCAAGAGCGAGTTGAAGTAGAACAATGGCTCATGTGGCAAATGGGTGGTTTAGGCCCGATGTTAGGACAAAATCATCACTTCAATCGCTTTGCACCAGAGAAAATTCCTTACGCCATAGAGCGTTATTTGAATGAAACTAAACGTCTATATGGTGTATTAAACAAACAGCTTATAGGGCAAAAGTTTGTTGCAGGCGAATACTCAATTGCGGATATGGCAATTTTACCTTGGATTTTGCGCTATGAATGGCAGGGTATTCAATTAGAGGATTACCCATATGTACAAGAATACATTGTTCGCTTAACAGCACGTCCAGCTGTACAAAAAGCATTATCAATTAAAGTTATCTAATTTTACTTGATAGGTAATGAATAAAGTGAAAGGTAGTTTGGTTTTAATTTAATATGCTAAGTTACTTTTTACTTTTTTTGAGTGCTTTTGGGGCTGCTACATTATTACCGCTACAATCAGAAGCTGTACTCGCTTCTTTATTATTAAAAAATCAACATTCCGCTTTTCTTCTCATTTCGATTGCTACTTTCGGAAATGTACTTGGTTCATGCGTGAACTGGTGGTTAGGTTTAAAAATAGAACAGTTTAAACATAAAAAATGGTTCCCAGTTTCTGAAAAACGTTTAGAACAAGCTCAACGTTTTTATTATAAGTATGGCTTTTATTCGCTGCTTTTAAGTTGGACACCTGTGATTGGTGACCCTATTACTCTGGTTGCTGGCTTATTCAAAGAAAATTTTTGGCGCTTTTTATTTATGGTTCTTATTGCTAAGGCTGGGCGTTATATTTTCATTTATTGGGTAATTACAGACTTTATTTAAAGTAAAAGCATCCGAAGATGCTTTTATTAAAAGGATTTAATTAGTCTTCTGAGCTTTTGGTAATGTCGACTTTAAATAGGTCGTTGGTTTTTAACCAACAGAACGTGACCACTGCAAGTGTCATACAACCACCAAAAATAGTCGCGGCAATCGTTCCCAAATATTTAGCTGCTAGGCCTGATTCAAATGCACCCAATTCATTACTAGATGAAACGAACATTCCATTTACAGCCGCAACGCGACCACGCATATTTTCTGGCGGGAAAATTTGCAAAATGGTTTGTCTAACCACAACTGAAATACTGTCACAAGCACCTGTCATCGCCAGTGCAAATAGTGATAACCACATATTGTTTGAGAAAGCGAAAAGAATCGTAAATATACCAAACCCAGCAACTGCGAGTAGCATATTACGCCATGCGTGCTGAGTTGGAGGAAAACGAGTCAAAGCAATCATGGTAATGAGTGCACCAATAGATGGTGCTGCACGCAGATAACCTAAGCCTTCTGGTCCCACTTTTAAAATATCTTCTGCAAAGATAGGCAGTAGGGCAATCACGCCTCCAAATAAAACAGAGGCAAGGTCTAGAGAAATAGCCCAGAGAACTATTTTGGTTTTCCATATAAAGCGGAAACCATCACCTAAGCTTTCTAATACATTGGTAGTTTCAATTTTAGGAAAGCTTCGTTTTTGTAATAAATTAATGAGAATAAAACAGATGCTAAGTAGGGCTGCAACACTAAAAAGACTGGTTTCTCTGCCTAAGTAAGCAAGCATAAACCCACCTAGCATAGGCCCAATAATCACGCCACTTTGCCAACCAATCGTTGTCCATGTTGCGCCATTGGCATAAAGCCCGCGTGGAATTAAGAATGGTTTCAATGATGTGGCAGAGGGATTGTAAAACCCACGTATGGTACCTAAGCCAAAAATCACTGCATAAATACCCCAAGAAAGGAAATTTACGCTGATATGGCCTAAACCATGTAAATGAAACAGTAGCCACAAAACTAAAGGTAGAGGCACTGAGAAAAATAAACAGATTTTCATAATGACCTGTTTATTAAATTTATCAGCAAAATAGCCACCCCAAAGCGATAGGGCAATAAATGGAATGGCTTCTGCTAATCCAATTAAGCCTAAAGTTAGAGGATCTTTGGTAATTTGATAAAGTGAATAAGCAACAATAATTTCTTGAATCAAAATTGCTAACGTTAAGCAAAATTGATTAATGGTAACAATAGAGAAATCTCTATAGCGCAGTGCAGCGAATGCATCATGTTTCTGCATTTGAAATATCGTATGTTGATAATTTGAACATATTATAGAGTGAAATAAGCCACGATGCTGAATTTATTAGCAATGACTACCTTCTAAAAAATGATATGAATTTTTTAGTTTGTTAAGTTGGTAATCCAAAAAAATGCTAAGAGTAGTTTTAATTTTAGTCAGCATGCTATAAAATACGCGCTTCCTTACCTGCAGGTCGATTTTGCAATGGTGCGATCGCGCCGAACAGGTGCCTAAAAGAGGTTACTATGGCTAAGTTAAAAACTCGCCGTGGTGCAGCTAAACGCTTCAAAGCGACTGCAAACGGTTTTAAGCGTAAACAAGCGTTCAAGCGCCACATCTTGACCAAAAAATCTGCTAAACGTATCCGTCAATTACGCGGCTGTGTAATGGTTCATGTTTCTGACATGAATTCAGTTCGTCGTATGTGCCCATACATCTAAGGAGATTATAAATGGCTCGTGTAAAACGTGGTGTAGTGGCTCATCGTCGTCACAAAAAAATTCTTGCTCGCGCTAAAGGTTACTATGGTGCTCGTTCACGCGTTTACCGCGTAGCGTTCCAAGCGGTAATCAAAGCTGGTCAATACGCTTACCGTGACCGCCGTCAAAAGAAACGTCAATTCCGTGCTTTATGGATTGCGCGTATCAATGCTGGTGCTCGTCAAAACGGTTTGTCTTACAGCCGTATGATCGATGGCTTGAAAAAAGCTCAAGTGATCATCGACCGTCGCGTATTAGCTGACATCGCTATGCATGATGCAGTAGCATTTGCTGCTTTAGCTGAAAAAGCTAAAGGCGCATTAGCTGCATAAGCTTAGAGATTCAAAGAAAGACCGCTTTTTAGCGGTCTTTTTTATTTTTAGCGGTTCTATTTTAAAAAGAGAAAATAATCAGAGATAAATGATGAAAGACGAAAAATTTTTAAATGATTTAATTCAAAAAGTGCAGCAAGGTCACCAGTATAAATACTTATATTTCTGGGGACATACTCCTAAACAAGCTGATCTTGTTGATAAAAGCTGTTTTAGCCAGTGGTTCCCAGCGCAATTTAAGGTAGAAGGTGTTGAATACTTTACTGCTGAGCACTATATGATGGCGCAAAAAGCAAAATTATTTAATGATGAAGAAATTTTTGCACGAATTTTGCAGGTTAAACATCCGAATGAAGCGAAGCAGCTAGGCCGTAAAGTGCGTAATTATGATGAACAGATATGGCAAGAAAATCGTTTTGACATCGTGGTGCAGGCGAATTTTGCTAAATTTTCACAGCATCCTGAATTGAAAAAATTCTTATTGGCAACGAAAGACCGTATTTTGGTTGAAGCATCTCCTGTCGATAAAATTTGGGGTATTGGTATGGCCCAAGACCATCCACACATCCAAGATCCATCTCTATGGCAAGGTCTAAATTTGTTGGGATTTGCTTTAATGCATGTTCGAGAGCAGTTTTTAACTGAATAGGTTGGTGTGTTATCAATGCTTCACTTTAAAAAGTACTAACGTGAGGGGAGTGAATTGAAACCATTAAATGACACAGATATTCGTATAGCCTCATTTAAGGATGCATTATCTATTGCAGAAGTACATGTGCAAGCTTGGAAAGAAATCTATGCTGGTATGGTTAAGCAAGAAATATTAGATGAGCTTAACGTACTAGATAAAGAACAGTTATGGAAAGAGATAAGCAGAAGTCCTGATCATCAGTTATTTATCTATACTGAAAATGGGGTAGTGAAAGGCTTTCTTGATGGTTATTTAAACCCAGAAAGTAATATTGCTGAAATTCTTGCTTTTTATCTTTTAAAAGAAGTTCAAAAACAAGGTGTAGGCCGTGAGTTATTCCAAAAGTTCTATCAATGCGCTTTAAATCAAGGTTATGCTTTTATTCGTTTAGAGGTTTTTAATAAAAATCCGAGTCGCTTCTTCTATGAAAAAATGGGAGCAAAGTTAATTGGTGAAGCCGAACTACCAGAGTTCGGCTTCGGAATAACAGAGTTGCTTTATCAATGGGAACTTTAATCTTGATTAAAGACCAAAATAATAAGCTAAGGCACAAATAATGATGGTTAGAACAATAAGCTTGATTACACCTGTTCCACCAGCTTTATGATGAGGTGCTTTTAAATGAGTTGCGGACTCATTCGTTGCATCAAAAGGAGAGGGTTTCTCAACAGGTTTTAATTGAGCTGTTTGATAGTGATTTGCTGCTTTCACAATCAGCTTTGCAAATAGGTCGTCAGTTTTGTGGGTAAAATTTCTTAAGTTAATAATTTGTTCTTGGTCTAAGTCTTCCCTTAAAGGATCATTTGCGGTGCGTTTCTTCTGCTCTAAATAATCTGATAAAGCCTGAGTGCGGTAGAGGAGTTGATGTGCACAATCAGCTGGGTAGTTTTCAGGAATAAGAGCAAGAGTCGGTTGATGATCTACCGAAATTTGATGTGTTGACCCATCAAAATATTTTTTCTCAAATTTAGGTTCTTCAAAACCTGCTGCATACTTACTTCGAAATAACTCAGTTTCCATAAAGTCAGCAATTTCATCCCATTGAGGTGCTTTTAAGTCAGCATCAACTTTCTTAGATAATTTTTCGTTCAGTTCAAAACGCCAAAAAGTTTCTAAGCGTAAATCACTACGCTGATTTAAAGGTGGTTCAAACTCGTTATCGCTGCTATACCATTCGGCAAGCTCATGGCCAAAAATCCATGCGATTTTTTTATTGTTTTGATGGCTCACAATAAAATGGGTATAAGGTAAAAGTTCTACATTATTATTTGGATTCTGCTCTTCATTTAAGATGGTTGATAAGTGAAGAGAGATTTGGGTTGTTCCCTGTTTTTTGAGTGCTTCTAGCCAAACTTGGAAATGTTGAGCAAGTAAATGCTGTGAAATTAAGTCACGAAACTGAAAACTATGTTGGTCAAAAATATGATGTTGTCGCCATTGGTTGAAGCTTGAATTCTGGCGAAGGTATTCATTACCGTAGGTCACAAGTGTAAGTTGTTGTTTCCAAATCTGATTGAGCGCCATAATAATTGATCTCATTGACGATAGTATTATTTTATACGTTTTATCTTTTTGTTGCCTAATACATTTTTCATGATGGATAAACTTCATCAATACGGTGAAAAACTGTTAGAATGCAGTGTTTTATTATATTTTTAAATTTGTTGCTTTGAGAGTTAATATGTCACTGGAAGCCCTGACCACAGAAGCGCTTGCTGCCATTGCAGCAGCTCAAGACCTTGTTGCACTTGATCAGGTGCGTGTGCAATTTACAGGGAAAAAAAGCCAGCTTGCAGAACAATCGAAAGCATTAGGGAAAATGGACCCTGAAGAACGCAAAGTACAAGGTGCTGCGATTCATGCTGTTCGAGAAACAATTAATAGCGCTTTAACTGAGCGTCAAACGGCACTACAACAAGCTGCGCTAGCGCAAAAACTAGCAAATGAGACCATTGATATTACTTTACCAGGTCGTGGACAGCGCATTGGTACAGTTCATCCTGTTACTCAAGTACAAGAACGTATTTGCCAGTTCTTTACTAAAGCTGGTTTTACAGTTGCAACAGGACCGGAAGTTGAAGATGACTATCATAACTTTGAAGCATTAAATATTCCTGGGCATCACCCTGCACGTGCCATGCACGATACTTTCTATTTCGATGCAAACCATTTGTTGCGTACGCATACTTCTGGTGTGCAAATTCGTACTATGGAAACAAGCCAGCCGCCAATTCGTATTGTATGTCCGGGCCGTGTATATCGCTGTGACTCAGACCAAACGCATTCGCCAATGTTCCATCAAATCGAAGGCTTGTACGTTGCTGAGAACACCAGTTTTGCTGAATTAAAAGGTTTATTAATTAACCTACTGAATGAATTTTTTGAGAAAGATTTAAAAGTACGTTTCCGCCCATCATATTTCCCATTTACAGAGCCTAGTGCAGAAGTGGATATCATGGATGAGCGTGGACGTTGGTTAGAAGTATTGGGCTGTGGCATGGTACATCCAAATGTATTGCGTGCTGCGGGTATTGATCCTGATAAATACAAAGGCTTTGCTTTTGGTTTAGGTGTAGAGCGTTTTGCAATGTTGCGTTATGGCATTAATGACTTGCGTATGTTCTATCAAAATGATGTGCGTTTCTTACGCCAATTTGCCTAACATTTTTTCAGGATTAAATAAGGTTTATAAAGATGAAGATTAGCGAAAATTGGTTACGCACATGGGTTAACCCAGCCATTGATAGTGATACATTATCTGATCAGTTGACTATGCTTGGTCTTGAGGTAGATGAACTAGCGCCTGTTGCTAAGCCATTTACTGGAGTGGTGGTTGGTGAAGTTCTAACAGTTGAACAACATCCAGATGCAGACCGTCTACGCGTCACAACAGTGAATATTGGTTCAGGTGAGCCTCTGCAAATTGTATGTGGTGCTCCTAACGTTCGTGCTGGTATGAAAGCACCTGTCGCAACTATTGGCGCAGTATTACCAGGCGATTTTAAAATCAAAAAAGGTAAGCTTCGTGGTGTCGAGTCACAAGGTATGTTGTGCGGTGCTTCTGAAATCGACCTTGAAGATAAAATCGATGGTTTGCTTGAGCTACCTGCCGATGCTCCAGTAGGGGTAAACATCCGTGAATACTTAAAACTTGATGATAACGTCATCGATATCAGTATTACGCCAAACCGTGGTGACTGTTTTAGTATCCGTGGTATCGCACGTGAGATTGCGGTAATCAACCAACTGCAAATGAATGAGCCTGAAATCAAGTCAGTTGATGCGACAATCACTGATGAGAAAAAAGTAGTGATCAGCACGGATGGTGCTCCACGCTATTTAGGACGTGTAGTTAAAAATGTGAATGTGAAAGCTGCTACTCCAGAGTGGATGGAACAAGCTTTAGCACGTTCAGGAATTCGTACTCACAGTATTTTGGTTGATGTAACGAACTACGTCCTTATGGAATTGGGTCAGCCAATGCATGCTTTCGATTTAGCTAAAATCGAAGGTACTGTGCACGTTCGCCAAGCTCAGCCACAAGAAAAGTTGCAACTTTTGAATGATCAAGAAGTTGAGTTGCAAGAAGATATAATGGTTATTGCAGATGACCAGAAAGCTTTAGCAATCGCAGGTATCATGGGTGGTCTAGCATCAAGTGTAACTGATGATACAGCTGATATCTTCTTGGAGAGCGCATTCTTCGCTCCACTTGCGATTGCTGGGCGTGCTCGCCGTTTTGGTTTACATACAGATTCTTCGCAACGTTATGAACGCGGTGTAGATTTTGAATTGCCATTAATTGCGATGAATCGTGCTTCTCAGCTCATTAAAGAATTAGCGGGTGGTGAGTTTGGTCCTATCACTGTAGCTGAAAAAACGGATTTACTTCCAAAACGTGAAGCTATTGAACTTAAGCAAGCTCAAGTAGACCAATTATTGGGATATCAAGTTGCTGCTGATTTCATTACAGATGCTTTAACTCGACTAGGTTGTAAAGTAACTGTTAAAGCTGAAGGTGAGTGGAGCGTTATTCCTCCATCACATCGTTACGATATGGCAATTTATCAAGATTTGATTGAGGAAGTTGCACGTATTGATGGTTATGACAATATCCAGATTAGTCTACCAAGCATGGATGTTCAGCTTGCTAAGTACCAAGATCGTTTTGAAATTGCACAGTTACGCCAAACAGTAGTTACTTTGGGCTACCAAGAAGCAATTAGTTTTAGCTTTGCTGATGCAAAACTTGAAAAGCAATTGAACCCACAAGTAAATCCATTAATGCTCGCAAATCCAATCTCAAGTGATTTGGCAGCAATGCGTAGCACTTTGCTTTCTAGCTTAATTCCTTGTGTACAATATAATTTAAACCGTCAGCAAAGCCGTGTGCGTTTCTTTGAGCTTGGTTTGCGTTTTGATTATCAAAATGCTACGTCTATTCAAGACTTAAAGCAAATCCCGACATTAGCTTTAATTGCTGTAGGTTCTCGTGAACCAGAATCATGGCATGCTAAGCCACAGCCAATGGATTTCTTCGACTTCAAAGGTGAAGTAGAAGAAGTTTTAGCTGCTGGACGTGTCAAAGTTGAATATGTACGCTCAGAGCGTGCTTGGTTACATCCGGGACAGTCAGCTGAAATTTTAGTTGATGGTAAATCAATTGGTTACCTAGGCCGTTTGCACCCATCTTTAGAAAATGAGCTCGATTTGAGCACAACTTGGGTTGCTGAGCTTGATCAGGCAGCAGTTTTGCAATCTTATGTATCTAATTTTACAGAATTATCACGTTTTCCTTCGGTTAGACGTGATATTGCGCTTTTAATCTCTGATAATATAAATGTTAGAGATATTCAGCAGTTAATCGAAAAAACTGGTGGAGAGCTTTTAGACTCTACTTGGTTATTCGATGTGTATACGGGGCAGGGTGTCGAAGAAGGTAAACGCTCATTAGCGTTTGCACTACTATGGCAACATCCTTCACGTACGCTTGAAGATGCTGAAATTAAATCTGGTATGGACAATATAATCCAAGTGTTAGAAAACACTTATCAAGCGACATTGAGGGCCTCATGACAGCACTAACTAAAGCAGACATGGCTGATCATTTAAGTGAGTTAACCAGCTTAAATCGCCGTGAAGCAAAACAAATGGTCGAGTTGTTCTTTGACGAAATTAGCCAAGCGCTGATTGCGGGTGAACAGGTTAAGCTTTCTGGTTTTGGTAATTTCGAACTTAGAGATAAACGCGAGCGTCCAGGACGCAATCCTAAAACAGGCGAAGAAATTCCAATTTCTGCTCGCCGAGTAGTGACCTTTAGAGCAGGTCAGAAATTTAGACAACGCGTTGGAAATGAGCAGATCGATTGATCTGCTTTTTTTTTATTTATAATTTTTAAGGGCTTAAAATAAGATATATTCTATAGGTGAAAAATATTATTTAAATAATATATAACGTACTTATTGTTTAAATTATAAAATTTAAGCATAAAAAAAGAGGACATAAAGTCCTCTTTTTTATCTAATCTAGAGTATAGATTAGTGTGCAGCAGAAGCAGCAGGTGCAGAAGCAGCAGCTTCAGAAGAAGCAGCAGCAGCGTCAACAGCTGAAGCAGCAGCAGTAGCAGCTTCAGAAGCAGCAACAGTAGCTTCAGAAGCAGCAGCTACAGCTTCAGAAGCAGCAGCAGCAGCAGGAGCTTCTTCTTTCTTAGAACAACCAACGAAAGCTAAAGTAGCAGCAACAGCAGCAGCAACAGCGAATTTTTTGAATAACATGGCATCACTCTCACAAAAAAAATTTGAGATTAAAAAAACCTAAGTTAGGCTGTTTGGCTTTTATTATTCCTAAACGTAGCTAGGTAACAACGCATGGAGCAGTCTAACTGGTCTGCCGCTATGCTATCACTGCGCATGTTGAAATACTACTGCCACCTGTCAAAAAAGCGCAGAAAAAATCAAAAAACAGGCTGTTTTTTAACAGAAAAAAACAATCAATTAGTTTGAATATATTGGAAAAGGTGTGAATAAGCTATTAAAAAACCTAATTTTTTTAAATTAAAAATATTTGTTTTCAAAAGCTTAAATATATTCTTACATAGAAAATAACAAAATGTATTTTTGTGTAAAGCTTGTCAACCAAATAAAAAAGCTACTCAATAGAGTAGCTTTTTTGAATGATAATAAAATTAATTAAGTTGAAGCTTTACGTTTCATTTGATCAAAGAAATCATCATTTGTTTTCGTTTCTTTCATACGATCAAGTAAGAATTCCATAGCAGCCAACTCATCCATAGGGTGAAGAAGTTTGCGGAGAATCCAGACTTTACGTAATTTATCTTCATCCATTAAACGTTCTTCGCGACGTGTGCCAGACTTTTTGATATTCATGGCAGGGAAGACACGCTTTTCAGCAATACGGCGATCAAGTGTAATTTCTTGGTTACCAGTACCTTTGAATTCTTCGTAAATTACATCGTCCATTTTACTGCCAGTTTCAATAAGCGCAGTAGAAATGATCGTTAAAGAACCACCTTCTTCGATGTTACGTGCAGCACCAAAGAAACGTTTAGGACGTTCTAATGCGTGAGCATCTACACCACCTGTTAGTACCTTGCCAGATGAAGGAATTACAGTGTTGTATGCACGAGCTAAACGTGTAATAGAGTCAAGCAAAATCACAACATCTTTTTTATGTTCAACAAGACGTTTTGCTTTTTCAATCACCATTTCTGCAACTTGTACGTGACGGGCAGGTGCTTCATCAAATGTTGAGGCAACAACTTCACCGCGTACAGTACGCTCCATTTCAGTTACTTCTTCTGGACGCTCATCAATAAGTAAAACAATAAGGAACACTTCCGGATTGTTTCTAACAATAGATTGCGCAATGTTTTGAAGTAACATTGTTTTACCCGCTTTAGGCGGTGCAACAATAATTGAACGTTGACCTTTACCAATTGGGGCAACTAAGTCGACAACACGAGCAGTTAAGTCTTCTGTCGTACCATTACCTAGTTCCATAACCAATTGTTCGGTTGGGAAAAGAGGAGTTAAGTTTTCAAATAAAATTTTATTTCGAGAATTTTCTGGCGTGTCATAGTTAATTTGATTAACTTTGAGCAACGCAAAATAACGCTCACCTTCTTTTGGAGGGCGAATAGTACCTGTGATGGTATCACCTGTACGCAAGTTAAAGCGTCGGATTTGTGAAGGACTCACATAAATATCATCCGGACCTGCTAAATACGAACCTGCGGCAGAGCGCAAAAAACCAAAACCATCAGAGAGAATTTCAAGAACGCCGTCACCAAAAATTTCTTCGCCATTCATTGCATGGCGTTTCAAGATCGCAAAGATAATATCTTGCTTTCGGTTACGAGCCATACCTTCAAGGCCCATAAATTCAGCAATTTTAATTAGTTCGCCGATTGGTTTTTTCTTGAGTTCAGTTAAATTCATAAGGGTCAGAATTAGGAAAGAGTAGAGTGTGGTTTAAAAGAAGAAAAATCGCTCGCATACAAAAAAGAGTATCGCAATTGTATTTACACAATAACAATTCAGAAGTCTGATTAACTGTTTCGAAGAGAAATGTGAAAAAACAATTTCTGTTGCCGAGTGGCGATCTTTATGTTTGTGTCTTGTAAGAAGCCGGACAGAAGACGATTCCCTTCAGTGCCTCTTGAGCATGCAATATAAGTGAGATCAGCTAATTTGTCAATTTATAGCCGAAAAAAATACGCTATATAGGTATAGCGTATTTTCATCTATAACGTTTCGTTTTAAACGTTTTCGTCAATAAAGCTAACGAGTTTAGAACGAGGTACAGCACCGATTTGTTGAGCTACTACTTCACCATTTTTGAAAAGTAATAGAGCGGGAATATTACGGATATTGTATTTTACTGCAGTATCTTCACAAGAAGTCACGTCAACTTTAACGATTTTTACTTTACCAGCATATTCACTTGATAAATCTTCAAGAACAGGTGCAATGGCTTTACAAGGCGCACACCAACCTGCCCAGAAGTCAACAAGTACAGGTGTTTCAGCATCAAGAACATCTGCTTGGAAGTTATCATCAGTTGTATTTACAATAGTCGCAGACATGGTACGGCTCCAATTTTTAGAAAAAAGTGCTATCACTGTGTGAGGATATAATCTCTATAAGTATTACATAGCTACTTAGTTCAATGTAAGGGTTTGATGCTATTATTCAAGGCTTAACTAAATTTGTCTAATGGATGCTCACGATATTCATCATCGGCTTGTACAATCGTTTAACAAATAGAAAAATATCGATGGCTAATAAATGTTGATGAAAATGGCTTTTCAATTGCATTCTTGTGAATTACTCTAGGCGTGAATTGTTATGGGTTTAGTTCAATAATGTCTGACTTTCTGATTGATGAAGAATTACTTGCTGCCATAGATATGGGGTCGAACAGTTTTCACCTTGCGATTGCACGGGTAGATCACGGTGAAGTTAAAAAAGTGGCTTCAATGTCAGAGAAAGTACAGCTTGCAGCTGGTCTGGATGAAAATAAAAACCTAACAGAAGCAGCGCAACAACGTGGATTAGCATGTTTAGCTCGTTTCGTTGGACGTTTAAGTTCGGTTCAACCCAATCGTTTAAGAATTGTGGCAACCAACGCTTTACGTCAGGCTAAAAATGGTCATGAATTTATTCAAAAAGCGGCCGAAATTTTACCTAAACCTATTGAAATTATTGCGGGTCGTGAAGAGGCTCGTTTGATTTATCTTGGTGTATCTCACACGATGGCTAATGGTGGACGTCGTTTGGTTGTAGATATTGGTGGGGGATCTACCGAGTTTATCATTGGCGAAGAGTTTGAGCCAATTTATACCGAATCATTACAAATGGGATGTGTAGCTTATACAAAAGCTTATTTCGCTGATGGCGAAATCACACAAAAAGCCTTTGATAAAGCTGTAGTTGCTGCCCGTAAAGAACTTTCAGCAATCGCAACGACTTATAAGATGGAAGGTTGGGATACTGTTGTTGGCTCAAGTGGAACGATTAAAGCTTGCCGTCAAATTATGGTGAATATGGGGTTAAGTGACGAACAAGAAAATGTCACTCGAGAAGGCCTATATAAACTCAAAGATAAACTACTTAAGTTCAAAAATATTTCTGAAATTGATTTTGAAGGTTTACGAGAAGATCGACGAGCAGTTTTGCCAGCCGGATTGGCAATTTTGTACGCAGTTTTTGAAGTTTTAGAAATTGAACGTTTGGCATATTCTGATGGTGCATTACGTGAAGGAGTCATGTATGACCTGTTAGGTCGTTTTAAGCATGAAGATATTCGTGATCGTAGTGTACAGGCCTTAATGGGGCGCTATAACGCCGATCCTAAACAAGCAGAACGTGTCGTAAATACAGCCCAACATTTATTTGATGGTGTTGCAAAATCACTTAATTTAACTAGTGAAGACAGTGACTTACTACGTAGAGCTGCCTATTTGCATGAAATTGGTTTAGCAATTAGTCACGGTGGATATCATCGTCATGGTGCTTATTTATTACAGCATTCTGATATTCCTGGTTTCTCACAAATTGATCAAAATCATCTTTCACATTTAGTTGCTCACCATCGACGTAAATTACGTAATGATGTAAAAAATGAAGTTTTGAAGGCTGGCGGTAATAAATTACTTTACTTAAGTTTATTACTTCGCCTTGCAGTTTTACTCAATCATAGTCGCAGTGATCAGATGCTTCCTGCCATTGAATTAACCATCATAAATGATCAACAATGGCAGCTTAGTGTTTCTGGTGATGCCAAACAATGGCCATTGTTAGTTGCCGACTTGCATGATGAGCAAGAGCAGTTTAAGCATTGGGACATTGAATTGAATATTCAGTCGGAAAAATTTATCGATTAAAGGGATAATATTCGACCTATGAAAAAAGCTACTCAGTCCAAAGCGTGGACAACGGTTCAAATTGCACGTCATCCTGATCGTCCGCAATTTCTAGATTATGTCGGTGAAATCTTTACAGAGTTTGATGCCTTGCATGGTGATCGTTTGTTTGGTGACGATGGTGCGATGGTAGGTGGTCTTGCTCGTTTTGACGGTCAACCTGTGATGGTCATTGGACAACACCGTGGTCGTAGTACCCGTGAAAAATTAAAGCACAACTTTGGTATGGCGAACCCAGAAGGTTACCGTAAATCTCAGCGTTTATTAGATATGGCTGAGCGTTTTAATCTTCCAGTCTTTACATTTATTGATACTATGGGCGCTTACCCAGGTGTTGGTGCTGAAGAGCGTGGACAAGCTGAAGCAATTGCAACGAGTCTTGCTCAACTTTCAAGTTTGAAAGTTCCTGTAGTTGCAACAGTACTCGGTGAAGGCGGTTCTGGTGGTGCTTTAGGTATTGGTGTTGCTGACCGAGTAATTATGCTATCTCATAGTATTTATTCTGTTATTTCACCAGAAGGCTGTGCATCTATTTTGTGGAAGACTGCTGAAAAAGCTGCTCAAGCAAGTGAAGCTTTAGGTTTGACAGCAGATAAGCTGCAATCTTTAGGTATTGTTGAATATGTAGTAGATGAAGGCGAAGGGGCTCATTTAGACCCTGAGCGTGTTATGCAAAATCTAAAAGTAGTTTTGAAGCAAGCTTTAGATGAATTGCTACCAATGGATGCAAATGAACGATGCGAAGCACGTTATCAACGTTTAATGAAGTTTGGCAGCGAAAATTTAGGCATAGCGTCTTAAAGCAGTCTCAAGAGTTTTCAGAGAATAGCTCTTTTCTTATTGGATGTAGTGGCGGCATGGATTCAATGCTGCTGCTACATTTGATGTCTCAAATTTTCCCTCAAAAGATCCGAGTAATTCACATTGATCATCAACTGCAAGAACAAAGTGCAGAATGGTCGAAACTAGTTGCCAATCAAGCAATAAGTTTAAATATCCCTTATATTATTCAAAAAGTCCAAGTTACTGATGGTAATTTGGAAGCTCAAGCACGTCAGGCACGTTATCAAGCTTATCTACAGCATTTACAACCTAATGAAACTTTAGTGCTTGCACACCATCAACAAGATCAAGCCGAAACAGTTATATTAAGATTGTTGTCAGGAGCTGGTGTTGATGGACTTGCTGCTATGCAGTCTATTGACTATCGTGTGGATATGGCGATTTGGCGTCCTTTTTTAGATTTAACTCGTGAACAAATTGCTGCTTGGACCGCTCAACTTGAAATTGAGTATATAAATGATCCTACAAATTATGATATTCATTATGATCGGGCATGGTCACGTGAAGAGCTTTGGCCACTCTTACAAAGCCGATTTCCAAAAATGCAGCAGGCTTTAAGCCGAACCAGTTACCTGATGCAAGACGCTTCTGAAATTTTAGAAGAAGTTTTAAAAGTTGATTTAGAGCATTGTGGCACGGCTGAGTGTTTAGATTTAACTAAATTACTAGAGTTGACATCTGCACGTCAGCGTCAATTACTTTCTGTTTGGATGAAAGGTGATGGACAATATCGGCCTGCATTTGAAATGGTTGAGCGGTTAAAGAGTGAAGTAATTAATTCAAAGTCTGATGCACAAGCCGCTTTGCACTGGAATCAGTTTTACTATGTCCGTTATCAAAATTACCTTTATAGATTAAGTAAGCAAGATTTTCTTGCTGAAACATTAAATCCGGTTGAAGCTGAACTCGAGCATATATTTAAATTAGAAGAAAAATGGCAGGGGGCTTCTGGACTTTTTCATATTCTGTCTAAAGAAATTGGTTTGAGTCATTCTTTATTAAATAAAGAATTGAAAATAATTCGACGTCAAGGCGGTGAAAAAGTCCATTTATACGGTCGTATTGGGCAATGGCCGTTAAAAAAAGCAATTCAAGAAGCACATATTTTGCCTTGGCTTCGTCATACAATTCAAATATTAGTCATAGATAATGTTATGCTTGGGGTTTTTACACCGAAAGGATTTTGGTTGGCTCAGTCTCCGTATTGTGAGCAAGGAGGATGGCAACCAGATTTAATTTCTCATTCTTGTGATCTGGTAAATGGCGAATATGGTTATGACAAGTGCAGTAAATAGTAATATCTGTTTTATTGGTGGTGGTAATATGGCCCAAGCGTTGATTGGTGGCCTGATTTCAAGAGGTTTACCGCCAACACGTATTACCGTTTCAGATCCAGTTGAACAAATCCGCCATTTATTACAAGAAAAAGAAGTTCATGTAACACAAGATAATGTGGCTGCAATTAAAAATGCTGATGTCGTTGTATTGGCAGTAAAACCACAAGTTTTGGCAACTGTTTTGCGTCCTCTAAAAGGGCTTTTAGCAGATAAATTGGTTATATCAATTATTGCTGGTGCTGAAATTCAAACGATATCAAACTTAATTGATAGCAATCGAATTGTCCGAGTTATGCCAAATACGCCAGCCCTCGTTCAAACTGGTGCGCATGGTATCTATGCAAATGATGTGGTGGGTTCTGCGGATCGTGAATTAACGAGTCAAATTTTAGCAGCCACAGGCTTAACAATTTGGGTAAACTCCGAAGCTCAAATTGATGCGGTAACAGCGGTTTCTGGCTCAGGTCCTGCATATTTTTTCTATCTCATGGAAAGTATGATCCGTGCTGGTAAAAATTTAGGACTTGATGAAAAAGTTGCCACTGCTTTAACTCTTCAAACGGCATTAGGTGCAGCTCAAATGGCGATTACGAGTTCAAATACTCCATCTGAACTTCGTAAGAATGTGACATCACCAAATGGTACGACACAAGCTGCACTTGAAGTTTTTGACCGTGCACAAATCTCCCAAAATATTCAATCTGCATTGGCTGCTGCACAGAAGCGTAGTCAAGAGTTGGCTCAAGAACTGAGTGACAGTGCAAAATAGCTTAAATAGGATAAGACAACTATGGGTGCAAATTCTGCGCTAATTTTTGGAATTTTAATTAATGTCGCGATTTTATTGGTCTTTTTCCGTTTTTTAATGCAATTGGCGGCAGTAAGTCCTTATAATCCTGTGGTTTTATCGACAGTAAAAGCGACGAAAATTGTTGATATTTTTGGCCGAATTTTTCCAACGGTCGCAAAAGGCCGATTCAATTTAGCCGCGTTAGTTCTTTTAATTATTTTATATTTACTGAAAATTTTCGGTGTAATGTATCTTTCAGGTTCAATGCCAAATAGTCCGATTCATTTAGTGATTCTGACATTTGTGACCATGATTCAAGATTTGATTCGTTTCTGCCGTTATTTAATTTTTGCGACAATCATTTTGAGTTGGGTGGTTATGTTCACTCAATCGCGTTCACCTTATATTGAGGTGATTCAAGATTTAGCTGAACCATTACTGGCACCATTCCGTCGTTTGTTGCCTAATATGGGAATGATTGATTTATCTCCAATTTTGGCATTCTTGGCACTCTATATTGCCGAGATCTTAATGAATGAAGTCGCTAAAGTTCTTTTAACTGGACTCTAAGTTGAGACGATAAAAAAAGGGCTGTATTTCACAGCCCTTTTTTATTGGTTTATTGATGACTTAGTGCGCGTCATCCCAGTTTTGTCCTTGCCCAACTTCAACCACTAAAGGTACGGAAATTTCTACAACAGATTCCATGACTTTTGCGATTTGTTTTGAAAGTTCCTCAGCAATATTTTGATTAGCTTCAAATACTAATTCATCGTGTACTTGAAGTAGTAGTTTGGCTTGATCTTTTGGCAAGATTTTATCAACTTCAATCATTGCAAGTTTAATAATATCAGCCGCACTACCTTGTAAAGGCGCATTAATTGCAGCACGTTCGGCAGCCTTACGCACCATCACATTTCGTGCATCAATATCAGGTGTATATAGACGACGACCTAAAATGGTTTCAACAAAGCCTTGCTCTGATGCAACTTGACGTGTGCGTTGCATATATTCATAAATGCCAGGATAGCGCTGGAAATATTGCTTAATATAATTTTGCGATTCTTGACGTGTGAAGCCTAATTGACGAATTAAGCCAAACTCAGACATACCATACAGTAGACCAAAGTTAACTGCTTTCGCTTGGCGGCGTTGGTCATTAGTCACATCTTCAATTGCAATACCCAATACTTCTGCTGCCGTACGACGGTGAACGTCTTGACCATGTTGGAACGCGTGTACCAATGCTTCATCTTGAGAAAAATGAGCCATTAAACGAAGTTCAATTTGCGAGTAATCGGCCGCTAGTAAAACTCGCCCTTCTGGTGCAATGAATGCTTTACGAATTTGACGGCCAATTTGTCTACGAATTGGAATATTTTGTAAGTTCGGATCGGAAGAGGAGAGACGACCTGTTGCTGTGAGTGCTTGGTGATAACTCGTATGTACGCGATGCGTATCGTTATGAGATTGCTCAACTAAACGGTCAGTATAGGTACTTTTAAGTTTTGCTAAACCGCGATGCTCTAGAATAATTTCCGCTAAAGGATGTTCTATTTTTTCTAAAACACTTTCACTGGTGCTGTATTGCCCAGTTGCAGTTTTTTTACCACCTTTGATTCCTAATTTATCAAATAGTATTTCGCCGACTTGTTTAGGTGAAGCAATATTAAAAGTTTCATCTGCAATTTCCATCGCTTGATTTTCAAGCCCTTCCATTGTTTTTGCAAATTCAACGCTTAACTTGTCTAAGAATGCATGATCTAGTCGAATACCATCTTCTTCCATGCCTGACAAAATTCGGGCAACTGGCATTTCAATGTTATATAAAATATTTTCTAGCTCAGGATGTGCTTTGAGCTTACTTGAAAGAACTTCATATAAACGATAGGTCACATGTGCATCTTCGGCTGCATAATGAGCAGCAACTTCAATCTCAATTTGATTAAAAGTCTTTTGTTTAGCACCCTTACCAGCAATTTGTTCAAAAGTAGTGGTCAAGTGACTTAAATAGACACGAGCTACGTCATCCATGCCGTGACGAGTTGCTGCTGCATTTAATACATAAGATGCCAGCATGCTATCGAAGTACCAGCCTTTAAGCTCTATACCGTGGTTTGCAAAAATATGGGCGTCATATTTAAGGTGATGACCAATTTTTTTAACTGCTTCATTTTCTAGCACAGGCTTAATTTGCGCTAGAATTTGTTCACGGTTCAGTTGTTGTGGTGCATTTTCATAGTTATGCGCTAAAGGCACATAGTAGGCATCTTGTGCATCAAAGGCGACTGAAAAACCGACCATCTCTGCAATACGGTAATCAAGACTTGTGGTCTCTGTATCAATAGCAAAATGATCGGCATTTTGCATGCGTTGCCAGAGTTGATCCCAAGCTTCTTGAGTTAAAACAGTATGATAATTTGCAGTTCCAAGCTGGTCATCTTGACTAGTTAAGCTGGCGTGATCTTCGGTTTCTATCGTTTCAGCAGGTTTAACTTCATTTTGAACCACTGTCTGTGAAGCTTGCTGTTTGTAGCTTGAACTATTGGGGTTGTTTGGATGATCAAGCGATTGTAATTGGTTTCTAAACTCAAGCTCAGTGTATAGATTACGCAAAGCCTCTACGTTTGGATCAGTAAGCTTTAACTCATGCCAGTCGAGTTCTAAAGAAAGATCGCAAACAATACTTGCCAATTGATGATCAAGCTTAATGTTATCTAAATTGTCTTTAATATTTTGGCTCAGTTTGCCTTTAAGCTGTTCTACATTAGCAATGATATTATCTAAAGTGCCATACTCGGTCAGTAACTTAGCTGCTGTTTTTGCTCCCACGCCAGGCACGCCCATAATACCGTCAGATGCATCGCCCATTAGAGTCAAGTAGTCGATAATCTGATTTGGCCAAACACCAAACTTCTCAAATACGCCGTCGGTGTCCATTACACGGTCTTTAAAGCTATCTTCTAATTTTACATGGTCATTGACGAGCTGAGCCATGTCTTTATCTCCAGTTGAGATAAGGACATGATGGCCCTCGAGTACGGCACGTTTAGCAAGTGTACCGATAATGTCATCAGCTTCAGCACCCGGAAGGCTATATAAAGGAATCCCTTGAGCTTTAATCAATGCATGCAAATATGGAATCTGTTGAGATAACTCTTCAGGCATGGTTGGGCGATCACCTTTATAAATAGGTGAAAGCTTATGACGGAAAGTTGGCTCAGGCGTATCAAAAATGACAGCCATATGTGTTGGCTGCATACGGCGCATTAATTTTTGAATGGCAGAAATTGCCCCACGTATTGCATTGGTATGTAACCCTGTAGAGGTCGTCAATGGTGGTAATGCATGATATGCACGAAATAAAAAATAGGACCCATCAACCAAGACAAATGGTGGCATTGAACAATTCCTTAATTTGAATTAGGGGTATTTTACGTGAAAATGGCTATGAATGCAGGATTATGATTTTTGCAGTATTTTGTATGAATAAATATACGCTTGTATTGGCTTGAAGTAATATGACATGTAATGAAGCTGTTATATTGCTAAGCCCATGTATAAAAAAGACAAACAGGGAATGATCGTCGTTTTGATCGCTTTGACTTTGTTTTTAGCCATTTCAATTGGTTTTAAATTTCAAAGCGCCGTTGTTGCTTTATCTATTGCGCTCACTGTCATATTAGTTCAATTTTTATCAAATTTGCATCAGCGTTTAATTCATTTAGAACAACAGTTTTCTCAGCAGAAAACGCCACTTTATTCTATACACATACAAAGAACAGTAATTTATGCAGCCGCCTTGGTTGCATTAGTTGCTTATATCAATCATTGGATGTGGATTGCTGGTGGGGCATTACTGGTTTTATTATTATGTTTGATTCAAACTATTAGTACATTTCATACTCGTCTATTGTTCCTTGAGTCAGCAAAACAAACTGTTCGTGTAAACGATACTCTACAAACAGAAGCTATAACTCCAGCGATAGAGCAAGTTGATCCAAAAAATATCGTTGAGCCAGTCAAGCCAGCTCTACCTGAAACAATAGCTTTAAATCAAGAACAACAAATAGCTCCTGTACATGCCGCATGGTGGCAACCAGCAGTCGATTGGATGGTTCATGGCAATCCAATTTTAAGAGTTGCTGTCGCTGTACTGATGGTTGGAGTAGTGTTGTTATTACGTTTTGCAAGCGAGCACTGGCAGTTAAGCTTAGGTGTAAAACTTGGTTTTATTGCTCTTGCTGGAGGTGTGTTAACAGCATTTGGGTATACCTTGCAAAAGAAAAACCAGCTTTTTGCTGTGGCATTGCAGGGTGTAGGACTTGCGGTTGTATTCCTGACGCTTGTGTTCTCACATCATTTTGGTGTAATTGCCAATATCACTACAGCGAGTATTTTATTTGCTATTTTATTAGCAATTACGGTATTCCTGAGCTTAAAACAACAAGCAATTTATTTAGCAATATTAGCACTCGGTATGGCTTATGCGGCTCCTTTAGTTATTCCACAATATCGCCCAGATGTAATTTTTCTATTTAGTTATTACTTCGTCATTAATCTTGCAGTGGCTGCTGTTAATTTTATTCAGCCTTGGAAAATCCTAAATCAGATTGCTTTCTTTGCCACGATGTTTATTGGTGGTAGTGCAATCGCATTTTATGCTGAGCCAGCAAAATTTGACACATTAGACTGGATCTTATGGTGTCATATTGCTTTGTTTATTTGGTTAAGTGTTCGTTATAGCCAAAATATATCGCGGGTTTCAGAACATGATAAACAAGTGGGTATTCGCTTACCTCCACTGTTAGATGTTGGTCTTATTTTTAGTGTTCCTGTATTAGGCTTTACGCTTCATGCCTATTTAGTTCATGAATCTACGCAAGCATTAACAATTGGTGCTGCTGTCTTGGCGGGCACCTATGCGGTATTAACTTATTGGATTAAAAAATCCCATCCTCAACTTTCAGTTCTTGCCAAAAGCTTTTTCATTCTTTCCGTTGCATTTTTTGCCTTAATTTTTCCACTCGCGAAAGGGGCACATTGGACAGCAATTGGTTGGGTTGCTCAAGGTACAGCTCTTATTGTATGGGGTGTCACTGAGCGCTACCGTTTAAGCCGATATATTGGGGTAGTTTTAGTTTTACTTAGCTCACTTGCACTGTTTTATCAGGTTTGGGCAAATGAAGAGTTCCCAACGCTAAGCACTAGCATTTATGCAATTGCTCAATTCATTTCAGCTTTTTATTTACTGCAATACAACAGTAAAGAACAACGTTATTTCAGTGCAAGCATGTTTAGTGGCATTTTCTTATGTCTAGGTATGTATGCGGGTGCTGTAGCAGGTGTAGAAATAATGGCATGGCATCATCATGCATTAAGCCCATATTTGATGTTTGCCATAGCCCTAATCGCAATATTTAGTGCAGTTATTCATTATAAGCTTCGCGTCCAATGGGAAAGTTTACAGTTACTTTTAATTAGTCTGTTACTGTTACTAATTTTGGGTGAAGCCTTTACAAGTCAAGTTTTTACGTTGTTTAAATGGGTAGATTCATTACAGCAAATTACTTTCCTTGTTAGTACTATTCTTCTTAGTGGTTTATTTATTATCGCTCAACCGCAGTCGGGGGAGTCTAGCTACTTAAAAGTCTGGGCTGGTTTAAGCTGGTTAGTATTAGCGATAGTGGGTATGGCTATTTTTCCGCAAATGCCAATTGTGGCTTTGGCTTTTGTTCCAGGGGGGTATTCACTTTGGGCATATAAAGCTCATAAAACGACGTTGTTGCATCAAATTCCGGTGTGGTGTTTGAGCTTATTGTGGTTGCTTGCGATGAGTGTTGATATTCATTCTGCCGAGTACCTATATTTTGTTCCTTTATTTAACTTAACTGACTTACTTTCAATTGCGGGATTTGCAGGCCTACTCTTTATTATTTATCAACATGATTTTGATCAAGATAAGTCACTGGAGTGGACTTTTAAAATTACAACAATTTTAGTGGGACTGTTAGTGTTCAGTAGTGTGGTCGTTCGGGGCTTGCACCACTACTGGGCGACACCACTATGGAGCGTGGCAATTTGGACAAATGGAATAGTCCAATTAAGCCTGACACTACTTTGGGTTATTTTGGCATTTGTATTGACCACATACTCTAGTCGGAAAATGATTCGTCAACTCTGGTTTGTAGGTGCAGCACTTTTAGGGATTGTTGTATTAAAGTTGATTTTGCTTGATCTATCGCAAAGTGCAACATTAACTCGAGTTATTTCATTTATTGGAGCAGGTGGGGTAATGTTGATAATTGCTTATCTTGCACCATTACCACCATCATCCTCTGTGCAGAAGAATCAAGAGCCTAAGCTTTAGGCTCTCGTTTTAACTCTTTCTGGTTGCTGTATTGATCGATATCATCTTCAGCAAAAACACTAGATGGACGATCAATTAATCCCATTTTAGGAACAGGAATTTCAATTTGATTATCTAAAAAGCCATTTCGGATACGTTCTTGCATTTCATCTCGAACTTTTAAAGAATTTTCTTGGCGGCACCACATTGCAAATAAAAGCTCAATCGATGACTCTCTAAATGCAGTTACAGTTACCGCAGGTTTTGGGTCATCTAATACGAGTGGATAATTCGCTGCCACATTTAGTAAAACTTCGCGAACTTTAATAATGTCTTCGTGAAAGTTAATGGCGAGTGTAATTGGAATACGCCGTATTGGATATTTAGATAAGTTGTGTACAGGTGCACGAATAAGTTGTTCATTCGGCAAACGAATATAAACATTGTCGAGCGTGAGTAGCTTAACCGAGAGTAGGTCAATTGAAATGACTTCACCTTCAATGGTATTGCCACGAATGAGGGTAATTTGAATGGTATCACCGACTTCAAATGAACCTTCTCCAATCAAAAATAGACCACTAATTAAGTTACTGGCTGATGTTTGTGAAGCAAAACCAAGTGCTACTGTTAAAATCCCTGCCGCTCCAAGGAATACACTAAGTTTAAATCCTGCCTCTTTCAAACTCGTCATAATGAAGAGTAAGAAAATAAAATAAAAAATACCACGACGCCACACTAAACGTTGATGAGCATTAAAGCGTGAACCAATAGTTCTAATAAATGTATTTGAAATAATGCGTGCAAGAACAAAACCAATAAAGCAAAGCACAACACCGACTAAAATTTCACTAATACGTTCGGTATTAATATTGGTAAATATACTTTTGAGGCTATCAGCGATATCCTTAGGAATACTTGTATCAGCCATATAAACCTCTTAAAAGAATGAATCAAACATATTGAATAATGCTCCACCAGGTGAACGTGGTGGGTGAACATAGGTCACTTCACCAGCAAGAGGTGGCGTACGATTTTCAATACGAATACGGGCAGGACGGTCAGAGCCCTCATAATAAACTTTAATTTGAGAAGTCCATAAACGACCAGTACTTTCACTGTAAAAAAGAGGTAGGGCAGTTACTGGTACATTCATACGATCAAAGCGTAATTGATGGTTACTGGTATTGTGAAAATCAATGGGTGTAACCGCACGAAATGCACGTGGTGTTAACAAGTTTAAATCGGTACGTCCATCAACAGAGGTTGCATAGCAAATTTCACCTTGCTGCGCATTAGGCCCAAACCATGTATCTTTAGGCTGAATTACAGGAATTTCAAATAAAGGCTCATGCTGACTTTCAACTAAACCAGCAATCCAGAGAGGCGTACTAATATAAAGTGTTCCTCGCTGACCTGCTGGAATATAAATCGGATCAACAGGTTTAATAACAACAGAACGATCTGCCAGACGTGGCATAAGTAAAAATTCTGAATTGGTCTTTCGAAACATATACCGTTCGACTTGAACATTGTGTGGAAAAGCAAAGTGTGGGTCGGCAACTGAGTGCCAATCTTGCTCATTATCATCTTGAAGAGAAGGACGATAATATTCAATACGCCATTCTTTTATGCCACGCGTTAAACGAAAGAGCATTGAACCAAATTGCCATGCTTTGGATTGGTTAATTTCAAAGTGCTGTTCACCCCACCATTTTAAAGAATTTTGGGGGCTAGGCTGATATTCATTATTTTCAAACAAGACGTAAAATTCCTCTACCGAGTTGTTAAACAGACTTCACGCTGTAATCTGCTTAGAGTACACTCAAAATCATCTTACTCATCATTATAAATTGTGATGCAAATATTGAAACAAATACAAGTTCCATATAGTTTTGCCAAGCGTCATGGTGTTTTATTTCGTTATGACGGTGATCAAGTTTTTATTGTTAGACGTCAAAATACAGAAAAAATTGCATTGCAGGAAGCAAGACGAATTTTGGGGAAGCCTGCACATTATCAGTTATGTACTGAACAAGATTTTAATAGCCTATTAAGTACGAGTTACGCAGGCGACACTGGGGAGTCGCAACAAGTTGCGGCTGGTTTAGAAGATCATCCAGATTTATTGAGTCTTGCAGATCAAGTTCCTGAAACAGAAGACTTAATGGATCAAGAAGATGATGCTCCTATTGTCCGTCTTATTAATGCATTACTTTCAGAGGCAATTCGGGTAGGGGCTTCAGATATTCATATTGAAGCTTTCGAAAAGAAATTATCTGTTCGTTTACGGGTAGATGGTCAATTGCGTGAAATTGTACAGCCACGCCGTGAACTAGCTCCGTTACTTGTTTCACGTATTAAAGTTATGGCGAAACTCGATATTGCCGAAAAGCGTGTACCGCAAGATGGACGTATTTCTTTACGTCTTGCTGGCCGTGAAGTTGATGTCCGTGTTTCAACTTTGCCATCGTCACATGGTGAAAGGGTTGTTATGCGTTTACTCGATAAACAAGCGGGTCGACTCAATATGACTCACTTGGGCTTAATGTCAAATGATTATGAACGTTTAACGCAATTGGTACATCGTCCACACGGCATTATTTTAGTCACAGGGCCTACGGGTTCGGGTAAAACAACAACTTTATATGCAGCTCTATCTGATCTAAATGACAATACCCGAAATATCTTAACTGCTGAAGATCCTATCGAATATCAACTCGAAGGTATTGGTCAAACCCAAGTGAATACCAAAGTAGATATGACATTTGCTCGTGCTTTAAAAGCAATGTTACGTCAAGATCCTGATGTGGTGATGGTGGGCGAGATTCGTGACTTGGAAACTGCTGAAATTGCAGTACAAGCCTCGTTAACAGGTCATTTGGTTTTATCTACACTACATACCAACACTGCTATTGGAGCGGTTACTCGTCTTAAAGATATGGGGATTGAACCCTTCTTATTATCAAGCTCTTTAATTGGGGTGGTTGCTCAACGTTTGGTTCGTACTTTATGTCCACATTGTATGACATGGCGTGAAGCCGATACTTTTGAAAAGCAGGTTTTTCAACATATCTCGCATGAGCCAGCTTTAAAGTTACCTGAAGCCAAAGGGTGTGATCATTGCTCACATTTAGGGTTTAATGGTCGTACGGCTATTTATGAAATTGTACCTGTTGATGAACCTATGCGTCGCCTTATTCATGGCAATGCCGCTGAATATGAATTAGAAAACCATGCTCGTCAGTATTCAGGCTCAATTCGTGATGATGGTTTACGTAAAGTGCTTTCGGGTAAAACTACACTTGAAGAAGTGCTGCGAGTAACCAATGAGGCAAGTGAAGCATAATTTGGAAGATATAAAAAATGCCCGATTTGATTCGGGCATTTTTGAAATATCAAAACTTATTCAGTCACAATATTAAAAGTCACATCAATATTATTGCGAGTCGCATTTGAATATGGACAAACAATATGAGCTGCCTCCACTAATTTTTCAGCTTCTTCACGGTCCATACCGATTAAGTAAACATTTAACGTTACTTCAATACTAAAACCTGTAGGAATTGGACCAATACCGACTTCGCCTTCAACATAAGCATCTTTGCTAATATTAAATTTATCGCGGTTTGCAACAAACTTTAAAGCACCCAAAAAGCATGCTGAATAACCAGCTGCAAATAATTGTTCTGGGTTGGTTACGGCACCACCAGCACCACCCATTTCTTTAGGTACACCGAGTTGTACGTCTAATACGCCGTCTGATGAAGTTGCACGACCATCACGGCCACCAGTTGCTTTAGCTTTTGCACGATACACAACTTTTTCTAAAGACATCTTATAATTCCTAAATTAAATTGAATACAAATATATCGTACACGACTTAATTATTTTAACAAGTCAAAATTGTAAAAAAATGGGTGATTATTTAGCTATATTTGTACGAAGTTGTGTCAGCTGATCTTTCAGACCAAGTAGGGTGGTCATGTCACAAGAACTTGCTTCTAAAATATGAGCTGGAATATTTACGGCTTGTTCTTTAAGTTTTTTCCCTTTTTTACTTAGTGTAATAATCACTTGGCGTTCATCTTCTTTTGAACGCGTGCGATTCACAAGTTGCATTGCTTCTAATTTTTTTAAAATGGGAGTTAAGGTAGAAGATTCTAAAAATAGTTTGTTGCCAATTTCTGAAACAGTGATCTCATCTTTTTCCCATAGAACCAACATCACCAAGTATTGAGGATAAGTAATGCCTAATGGAGTCAAAAGTTTTCGATAAAGCTGATTAAGAGCTAAATTTGTTGAGTAAATGAGGAAACATAATTGATTCTCAAGCTTTAAATTTTGACAGTCTTGGTCCATATATTCCTCAGAAAACTAAAAGATGCTTTTCTAGTATATCGCTTTATGTCTGATTTCTTAAATGCTCATAATTCTGAGCTATTGATAAAAATGAGATAACGCAAAAAAAAGAGTAATCGAAAGATTACTCTATAACTTTAAAATATGAATTTGGAACAGTTACCAGAGATCGGCAATTTTCTTCATTAAACGAGCACGATATTTTGCAGTTGGGTTATTTTCATTACGTTGCTGTTCTTGTTCGTAGAAATCTTGCCAAGCTGTAATCATTTCTAAGGTTGTTCCTTGTTTTTTAATCATAGAAACATCAGCAGGTTGAATATTCTCTAAACGTTGTCTCGCACCTTCTGCACCGGTTCCCCAACCAATAATCCGTTGTCCAAAAGCAGGGAGAGGGATATTTTTAGGAGTAGGTGGAAGGACATCTTGTTTAAGCTGTAAGTTTGGAGAAACAAAATGATTTGTTGCACCAAATTCAGCTGCATAACAGTGAATATTTGCCCCTAAGCAAAAAATGCTAATTAAATATTTCCACATGAATAATTAAGCTTTTAATAGTGAATTAATTTACGATGCGTCATTAAAGGCATTGATGTACGGACAAGCTCTTGAGCAGTTAAATCAAAAGGTACAGTAATTAAACCATTACCTTCATGTTCAATCATACTTAAAACTTGTCCACGGCTATCAGTTGCTCCTGCATGTCCCCAAGTTTGACGTTTTTCTCCATGCCAACCTTGCTGTGCTGCCCCTAAAACATAACATTGACTATCCATCGCACGTGCTTGTAATAAAAGCTGCCAGTGCATTTGCCCTGTTGTATAGGTAAATGCTGCTGGTGCAGTCAATAGATGAGCACCTTGTTGTCTCAAGGTTAAAGCTAACTCAGGAAAACGCAAGTCATAACATACCATTAGCCCGATATTGCCAAAAGGGGTAGATGTGACTACAACGTCTGTTCCAGGTTCAAAGAAGCGGGATTCTTGATATCCACCGACAGCATCGCCAACTTGAACATCAAATAAATGTATTTTGTCGTAACGTGCTTCTGTCCTTTCTGGACTAATACATAAGCTTACTGTGCGCACACGGTCATCTTGTATGATAGAACCATCTGGACGAAATGGGCACGGTAAAGTGCCAGCAACAATCCAAATTTGATATTGATGCGCAAGTTTCTCAAGTCTTTGCTGAATTGATTCAAATTGCTCAGCTGTTTCACGCTGTTTACCAGCAGCGAAACATACAAAGTTTTCTGGAAAAACAATTAAGCTGGCATTTTGAGCTTTGCTTTGCTGAATCAATGACTCGATTATTTGAAAGTTGCTTTCAATGTCATCTTGAGAATTCATTTGAACAACTGAAACAAGAGTCATATACAAATCCAGATTAGCAATAAAATTTAGGCATTTTGCTTATCAGATACTTGTTCAAGCGTGTCTTGTTCTTTCTGCAATTGCTTAACAAGTGGCTCAAACATATTCTGATTGTTTGCATTAAGTTTCATCAATGTCTTGTGTGCATCCAGAACAGTTCTTAGCATCGCATTATGAGTAATGTGTTCATCCGTTAACGTTAGAGTGCAAACACTAGGATCACCACAATAATTCAGAATGACAAAAACCTGCCCTAGCCCCATGCTGTTGGCTAAGGTTGTGATATCTGGATTGGTAGATAGCATCACAGCTTGAATATGATGAGTCTGTTTAAGTTTTAAACCTAGCTTGGCTAGGATACCTAATACAGTACTATCAATAAATGTTGTTTGGGTTAAATCAACGATTGCACCAACAACATTCTCTTGCTGTTCAATTCTGTTTAAAAGTTTGTCTAGACTTATACAAGAATGGGCTCGCACTTCACCAATAAGTTTGAAAATATGCGTTCCATTTAAGCTTGCATATTCAACATGACCTGTTGACATATAAATGCCATTTTCAGAGAAGGATAGAAAAATTATCACATAGTGCCATCTCAGACTCAAGAGTCCTTAAGTCGTATATTTTTTAATTGATTGATTTTTAAATTAATTCATTCGACAAAGACTAAAAATCGCGATGTCATCAGCAACATGATCAGGGGCTTGGAATGATTGATTTTGCAAATGTTGGACCAATTGTTGAAACTGATCATTCAATCCGCCATCAAATGGTTCTAGTGCTCCATCTGAGCAAACAATAAAACGTGCATGACGATTTAATGTGCAAACATGTTCTTCAACTTCCAATTCATCTGTTAAACCCAAAGGGAAACTACTAGTCGTTAAAATTTTTGGAGGTTGATTAGGTTCAAAAATAATTGGAGGAGGGTAGTGGCCTGCACTAGACCAGCGAAGACTATGCGTTTCCAGATTTAAAATACCGACCACAATCGTAATATGCTTTTCAATATTCTCTTGAACGAGCATTCCATTTAATTTTTTAATCAACTGTCTTGGAGTTTTTGATCGGCCATGAAAGGCGGCCATCCAAGAAGTTAATAAACTGCTTGTTACACCGTGTCCTGATACATCTGCAAGATAAAATAAAACTTCTTTATCGTTTAATTTCCAATAGTCATACCAGTCACCTGATAGATATGCGGAAGGTTGGAAAAAAGTTTCAACTTCATAATTTAATAAATCAATAGGATTCGGTAGTAAACGTTTTTGCAACTCTGCCGCCGAAGGTAAGTCGCGACTATCTTGATTGCGTTTATATTGAGCATCAATTCTTGTTAATGCTTTATTCAGATCTTGAGGTAACTGGTTCCATACCCATCCAGCAAGAGCACCTGCCTCCCATGCCTGAGCTAATGCACTACCTTCATGTTCGAAAGCAATCACAATGGTAGGTAAACGCCATTTATAAGTTAGGAAATCTTGTACATCAGCAATTGCGATAATTGTTGGATCGTATAAATCGAGATCATCTATGTGAATGACTTGTAAGTCTGGAAGTGAATCCAGAGCTTGCTCTAAGAAAGGGATAGAGCGTGTCGGTTTAATAAAATACATAGAAGATATGATTGTCCTTTTTCAAGATCATTTTATCCATCATAGAGGATGTATAATCAAAATCAAGGTATTGCCTTTCTATATAGTAGATACAATACCTTGGTTTCCTCTTTAATTATTTCTTGTTTTTAGGCTGGCTATCATCTGGAACATCTTCAGATTCGTCATCATCGATGAAAGATACGTCTGCTGAATTACCCTTTTTCTCGGCAATCTGGAACGCCTTACGTTGAAGATACAAATCGCGAATCATCGCATATTGATCGCCTTGTATCGTTTGATCCAAATCTAAATACTGGGCACGTGTATCAACAGCTTGTAAGACGTTGGTTGACCAATACAAACCATCTTGGTTATCCATAATATACTTTTGTGGACGAGCTTGAGAGTCTACAGCTAAGCCTACACCATCACGTAAAGTACTTGGGCCAAAGAAAGGTAGCATTAGGAAGGGTCCAGAAGGAACACCATAGTAACCAAGAGTTACGCCAAAACTTTCATCTTCAGGTGGAAGCCCTAAGCGACTAGCAGGGTCAGCTAAACCTAAAGTTGTTAAGGTGTTCACAGTAAATCGGCCTAGTGTTTTTACTGCGCGACCAGGACGACCTTGAATGAGTTGGTTAACAGCATTCCATGGCTCACCCAAGTTTTTACGGAACTGGCGATAAGAGCCGCGAACATCTTCTGGTGTTTTTTCATTATATTGAACTGCAACGGGACGTAAAAAATTGCGATCTAGCATGTCATTAAAAGAATAAATCGGGCGGTTTAATGACTGTAATGGATCTTTTACTGTGTCAGGTTGAGCAGCGTTTGCATTTATTTTTAAATCTTTAGCTTTTAGACCTTTCAAGTCTTTAATAATTTGTGAGCGGGGGCGACTCTGCTGAGCCTCTGTCGAAGCGACATCTTCCGAACTCGCGGTAGATCCTTCAGTAAGATTTTCTTGAGCGTGTGCTGATGTATAAATACCAACAGTTAATAAGCTCGATAATAGTAAATTAGAATAATTCATATAATTCCTTAACCGCTAGCCAGGCTATCTATAATATGCAGTTGGATAGAGATATATTTTAATACAGAAGCGATAACCTATTATCAATGTAAAATTGGTCAAATAATATAGAAATATGGCGAAAAAGCCTAAAAATTGATCTGTTGAATAATAAAATATGAGAAAGGTATTGCAAAGGGATCTTAATGCTCTATAATGCACATCCATCGGCGGTGATGCAGATAGAAACTTGTTGAAAAACAGTTACTTGTGATTAAGTTGGTTGCTTTAAGTGATGAATTTGATGACAAGGTGGTTTAGAGAATAAGTTTTAAAAAATATCGAAATTACCTGTTGACTTTTAAGAGATTAAGAGTAATATAGCCGACCTAGCTTGCTGGTGACGAACCAGGAAGAAGATCATTAAGAGAATTGAAGAACAACTTGTGTGGATTTTTACTGATTGATTAATCGAAATAATTTTCATTGATTGATTGGTTTAAATTACTCGAAGTTTATTTGAGCGAAATTTAAGTCAGTAATTGATGAGCCAGAATTGGTACCTTGTCTTTAAATAAGGTACAAAATGATTTTAACTGAAGAGTTTGATCATGGCTCAGATTGAACGCTGGCGGCAGGCTTAACACATGCAAGTCGAGCGGAGAGAGGTAGCTTGCTACTGATCTTAGCGGCGGACGGGTGAGTAATGCTTAGGAATCTGCCTATTAGTGGGGGACAACATCTCGAAAGGGATGCTAATACCGCATACGTCCTACGGGAGAAAGCAGGGGATCTTCGGACCTTGCGCTAATAGATGAGCCTAAGTCGGATTAGCTAGTTGGTGGGGTAAAGGCCTACCAAGGCGACGATCTGTAGCGGGTCTGAGAGGATGATCCGCCACACTGGGACTGAGACACGGCCCAGACTCCTACGGGAGGCAGCAGTGGGGAATATTGGACAATGGGGGGAACCCTGATCCAGCCATGCCGCGTGTGTGAAGAAGGCCTTATGGTTGTAAAGCACTTTAAGCGAGGAGGAGGCTACTTTGGTTAATACCTAGAGATAGTGGACGTTACTCGCAGAATAAGCACCGGCTAACTCTGTGCCAGCAGCCGCGGTAATACAGAGGGTGCAAGCGTTAATCGGATTTACTGGGCGTAAAGCGCGCGTAGGCGGCTAATTAAGTCAAATGTGAAATCCCCGAGCTTAACTTGGGAATTGCATTCGATACTGGTTAGCTAGAGTGTGGGAGAGGATGGTAGAATTCCAGGTGTAGCGGTGAAATGCGTAGAGATCTGGAGGAATACCGATGGCGAAGGCAGCCATCTGGCCTAACACTGACGCTGAGGTGCGAAAGCATGGGGAGCAAACAGGATTAGATACCCTGGTAGTCCATGCCGTAAACGATGTCTACTAGCCGTTGGGGCCTTTGAGGCTTTAGTGGCGCAGCTAACGCGATAAGTAGACCGCCTGGGGAGTACGGTCGCAAGACTAAAACTCAAATGAATTGACGGTACACAAGCGGTGGAGCATGTGGTTTAATTCGATGCAACGCGAAGAACCTTACCTGGCCTTGACATAGTAAGAACTTTCCAGAGATGGATTGGTGCCTTCGGGAACTTACATACAGGTGCTGCATGGCTGTCGTCAGCTCGTGTCGTGAGATGTTGGGTTAAGTCCCGCAACGAGCGCAACCCTTTTCCTTATTTGCCAGCGAGTAATGTCGGGAACTTTAAGGATACTGCCAGTGACAAACTGGAGGAAGGCGGGGACGACGTCAAGTCATCATGGCCCTTACGGCCAGGGCTACACACGTGCTACAATGGTCGGTACAAAGGGTTGCTACACAGCGATGTGATGCTAATCTCAAAAGCCGATCGTAGTCCGGATTGGAGTCTGCAACTCGACTCCATGAAGTCGGAATCGCTAGTAATCGCGGATCAGAATGCCGCGGTGAATACGTTCCCGGGCCTTGTACACACCGCCCGTCACACCATGGGAGTTTGTTGCACCAGAAGTAGCTAGCCTAACTGCAAAGAGGGCGGTTACCACGGTGTGGCCGATGACTGGGGTGAAGTCGTAACAAGGTAGCCGTAGGGGAACCTGCGGCTGGATCACCTCCTTAACGAAAGATTGACGATTGGTAAGAATCCACAACAAGTTGTTCTTCATAGATGTATCTGAGGGTCTGTAGCTCAGTTGGTTAGAGCACACGCTTGATAAGCGTGGGGTCACAAGTTCAAGTCTTGTCAGACCCACCATGACTTTGACTGGTTGAAGTTATAGATAAAAGATACATAACTGATGATGTAAGCTGGGGACTTAGCTTAGTTGGTAGAGCGCCTGCTTTGCACGCAGGAGGTCAGGAGTTCGACTCTCCTAGTCTCCACCAGAACTTAAGATAAGTTCGGATTACAGAAATTAGTAAATAGAGATTTCGGTCTTGGTTTATTAACTTCTGTGATTTAAGTATCACGGTATTAAGCATGACCTGACGAAGGCGTGTTTATTCATTAACAGATTGGCAAAATTGAGTCTGAAATAAATTGTTCACTCAAGAGTTTAGATTAAGCAATTAATCTGAATGAATTGAGAACTAGCAAATTAACTGAATCAAGCGTTTTGGTATATGAATTTAGATTGAAGCTGTACAGTGTTTAAGTACACAGACAACAGATAGTGGCGATGAAGAATCGCACGGACAACACTCACTTGTAGGTGTTGACGACTGTTTGGGGTTGTATAGTCAAGTAATTAAGTGCATGTGGTGGATGCCTTGGCAGTCAGAGGCGATGAAAGACGTGATAGCCTGCGAAAAGCTCCGGGGAGGCGGCAAATATCCTGTGATCCGGAGATTTCTGAATGGGGGAACCCACCTACTTTAAGGTAGGTATTGCAACATGAATACATAGTGTTGCAAGGCGAACGAGGGGAAGTGAAACATCTCAGTACCCTTAGGAAAAGAAATCAATTGAGATTCCCTCAGTAGCGGCGAGCGAACGGGGATCAGCCCATTAAGTTATGTGTGTTTTAGTGGAACGCTCTGGGAAGTGCGAACGTAGAGGGTGATATTCCCGTACACGAAAGGGCACACATAATGATGACGAGTAGGGCGAGGCACGTGAAACCTTGTCTGAATATGGGGACCATCCTCCAAGGCTAAATACTCCTGACTGACCGATAGTGAACCAGTACCGTGAGGGAAAGGCGAAAAGAACCCCTGTGAGGGGAGTGAAATAGATCCTGAAACCGCATGCATACAAGCAGTGGGAGCCGACTTGTTCGGTGACTGCGTACCTTTGTATAATGGGTCAGCGACTTATATTCAGTAGCGAGGTTAACCGTATAGGGAGCCGTAGAGAAATCGAGTCTTAATAGGGCGTTTAGTTGCTGGGTATAGACCCGAAACCAGGCGATCTATCCATGAGCAGGTTGAAGGTTGGGTAACACTAACTGGAGGACCGAACCCACTGTCGTTGAAAAGCCAGGGGATGACTTGTGGATAGGGGTGAAAGGCTAATCAAGCCTGGTGATAGCTGGTTCTCCCCGAAAGCTATTTAGGTAGCGCCTCGGACGAATACCATAGGGGGTAGAGCACTGTTTCGGCTAGGGGGTCATCCCGACTTACCAAACCGATGCAAACTCCGAATACCTATGAGTACTATCCGGGAGACAGACTGCGGGTGCTAACGTCCGTAGTCAAGAGGAAAACAATCCAGACCGCCAGCTAAGGCCCCAAAATCATAGTTAAGTGGGAAACGATGTGGGAAGGCATAGACAGCTAGGAGGTTGGCTTAGAAGCAGCCACCCTTTAAAGAAAGCGTAATAGCTCACTAGTCGAGTCGGCCTGCGCGGAAGATGTAACGGGGCTAAAACTATGTGCCGAAGCTGCGGATTTGACATTAGTCAAGTGGTAGGGGAGCGTTCTGTAAGCCGATGAAGGTGTATTGAGAAGTATGCTGGAGGTATCAGAAGTGCGAATGCTGACGTGAGTAACGACAAAACGGGTGAAAACCCGTTCGCCGAAAGACCAAGGGTTCCAGTCCAACGTTAATCGGGGCTGGGTGAGTCGACCCCTAAGGCGAGGCCGAAAGGCGTAGTCGATGGGAAATTGGTTAATATTCCAATACTTCTGTGTAATGCGATGAGAGGACGGAGAAGGTTAAGTCAGCCTGGCGTTGGTTGTCCAGGTGGAAGGATGTAGGTATGTATCTTAGGCAAATCCGGGGTACTCTATACTGAGATCCGATAGCAAGCTGTACTTGTACAGTAAAGTGGCTGATACCATGCTTCCAGGAAAAGTCTCTAAGCTTCAGTTACACAGGAATCGTACCCGAAACCGACACAGGTGGTCAGGTCGAGTAGACCAAGGCGCTTGAGAGAACTCTGCTGAAGGAACTAGGCAAAATGGTACCGTAACTTCGGGAGAAGGTACGCTGTTGTTGGTGATGGAACTTGCTTCCTGAGCTGATGACAGCCGCAGAAACCAGGCCGCTGCAACTGTTTATTAAAAACATAGCACTCTGCAAACACGAAAGTGGACGTATAGGGTGTGATGCCTGCCCGGTGCTGGAAGGTTAATTGATGGGGTTAGCGTAAGCGAAGCTCTTGATCGAAGCCCCAGTAAACGGCGGCCGTAACTATAACGGTCCTAAGGTAGCGAAATTCCTTGTCGGGTAAGTTCCGACCTGCACGAATGGCATAATGATGGCGGCGCTGTCTCCAGCAGAGGCTCAGTGAAATCGAAATCGCTGTGAAGATGCAGTGTACCCGCGGCTAGACGGAAAGACCCCGTGAACCTTTACTGCAGCTTGACACTGAACTTTGACCTTACTTGTGTAGGATAGGTGGGAGGCTTTGAAGTTGGAACGCTAGTTCCAATGGAGCCGTCCTTGAAATACCACCCTGGTAATGTTGAGGTTCTAACTCTGTCCCGTTATCCGGGACGAGGACCGTGTCTGGTGGGTAGTTTGACTGGGGCGGTCTCCTCCTAAAGAGTAACGGAGGAGTACGAAGGTGCGCTCAGCGTGGTCGGAAATCACGCGTAGAGTATAAAGGCAAAAGCGCGCTTAACTGCGAGACCCACAAGTCGAGCAGGTACGAAAGTAGGTCTTAGTGATCCGGTGGTTCTGTATGGAAGGGCCATCGCTCAACGGATAAAAGGTACTCTGGGGATAACAGGCTGATACCGCCCAAGAGTTCATATCGACGGCGGTGTTTGGCACCTCGATGTCGGCTCATCTCATCCTGGGGCTGAAGCAGGTCCCAAGGGTATGGCTGTTCGCCATTTAAAGAGGTACGCGAGCTGGGTTTAGAACGTCGTGAGACAGTTCGGTCCCTATCTACCGTGGGCGCTGGAAATTTGAGAGGATCTGCTCCTAGTACGAGAGGACCAGAGTGGACGAACCTCTGGTGTACCGGTTGTGACGCCAGTCGCATCGCCGGGTAGCTATGTTCGGAAGGGATAACCGCTGAAAGCATCTAAGCGGGAAGCCTACCTCAAGATAAGATTTCCCTAGGAATTTATTCCTCTAAAGAGCCGTTCGAGACTAGGACGTTGATAGGTTGGATGTGGAAGCATAGTGATATGTGAAGCTGACCAATACTAATTGCTCGTGAGGCTTGACTATACAACACCCAAGCAGTTGTATATAAAGCATCAATCGATTCATAAATCTACAAAGAAACTTGATTTAGTTATTCCACTAGATAAAATGAACAAGTCAGATTCAATCAGCCCAATCTGTAAAGATTTGGAAAACGCTTCGGCAAATAATAAGACCAAAGCAAGTATCCATAAACAGTTGTGCTGGCGACCATAGCAAGAGTGAACCACCTGATCCCTTCCCGAACTCAGAAGTGAAACCTCTTAGCGCTGATGGTAGTGTGGGGTTACCCATGTGAGAGTAAGTCATCGCCAGCTCATTATTCAAACACCCCGGTCTCGAAAGAAACCGGGGTGTTGCTTTATGCGCGGAAGAAATTTCTACGGTTGCCCTGCTTCAGAGATATGCATATATCAAAATGCAAAGTTAATTTAATTAAACAACTCATCTTTTTCGGTTGTTAAAATAGATTTTTAGAAGAATAAATTAATAATTTTCTCATGAAATTCTCAGTCAATATATAGGATAAAACTTGACTATATGCTATAAATAATAAATAGGCATGATTTTTGCTTGTTTATTGGAAAGAGAAATATATGAAATTATCTGTTGGATTGAAAGTTGCGAATTCATTATCGTTAACGCCTCAATTGCAGCAGGCAATCCGATTACTGCAGCTCTCAAGTTTAGAATTAGAGCAAGAAATTCAAATTCAATTAGATAGTAATCCATTACTTGAAAAAGTGGAAGATGAATCACTAGCCGAAAGTTTATCCACTTTAGAAAACAAAGAAAGTAATGATCTTACAACGGAGTTAAATGCAGATCATTTACCTGATGACTTACCTGTGGATACTGAGTGGGATGATATCTATACACATCAGTCGACGGCTTTAGGTACTCCTGAGTTTGAAGAGCGTGAAGATAATCGCCAAGTTCAGATGACGCTAAAAGAACATATGTTAGAGCAAGTGAACTTGCTGCATTTCTCAAAAATAGATCAGTTGATTGCTTATTGTATTATCGATGCTTTAGATGATAAGGGCTTTTTAGATGCTGAATTAGAAGAAATTATTCTCGCTGTACAATATCTATTAAATGACATGGATATTGAGGAAGAAATTGAAGAAGACGAAGTCTTAGTTGTTTTAAAACATATTCAACGTCTTGATCCAGTTGGAATAGGATCTCGTAATCTTGCTGAATGCTTAAAGATCCAATTGGATTTTTTACCAAAAGGAACTGAATATTTAAAAGAAGCACAAAGTTTACTTCAGTATTATGAGTTATTAATTGCAAATGATTTAAATAAATTATTAAAACAAACAGGCCTATCGAAAGATGAATTAAAGCTTTCGGTTGACTTATTAAAAACATTAAAGCCTTATCCTGGTATGGATTTTCAAAAGCAAGAATCGGAATACCAAATCCCTGATGTCGTGGTTGCTAAAAAAGATCAACATTGGCAAGTCCAATTAAATCCAGATATCATGCCAAAATTAAGAATCAACTCTTTCTATTCGAGTATGATTCGTAGAGCTGATCAAAGCGATGATAATTTATATCTACGTAATCAAATGCTTGAAGCTAAAAATTTCATAAAAAGTATCGATGAACGGCATAAAACTTTATTAAAAGTTGCGACTTGTATTGTTGAACACCAAAAAGCATTTTTAGAGATAGGTGCTGAGGCAATGAAACCCTTGGTGCTAAGGGATGTGGCTGAAGAAGTGGAGCTTCATGAGTCTACTGTTTCACGTGTCACTACAAATAAGTACATGCTGACACCTCGTGGGCTTTTTGAGTTGAAATACTTTTTTTCTAGTCATGTGGGAACAACTACGGGAGGAGAAGCTTCTTCTACTGCAATTAGAGCTATGATTAAAAAATTGGTTTCTAATGAAAACCCACGTAAACCATTGTCTGATAATACTATTGCGGCTTTATTAAAGGATGAAGGTATAGAGGTGGCTAGAAGAACTGTAGCAAAATATCGTGAATCGTTACATATTCCATCGTCATCCGAAAGAAAAGTCTTGATCTAATTTTTGAAGTATGACTATTCTAGATGTTCATTATGACGAAATAATGAAATTTCAATTTCACCAAGAGGAGCTGCTAAAATGATTTAATTGTCCAAAGTCATCTTTTTTAGATCACATTAAATCGTTTTAGCTCTTCTTTATTAACCCAAAAAGGTGAGGGATAGAATTATGCAAATAACGATTCGTGGACATCATTTAGCAATTACACCAGCTATAGAAGAAAATATTAAAGCAAAATTTAATCAGTTAACGAAACATCTCGATCAGGTGAATAGTATGCAGATTAAATTAACTAAAGATCATCAGATTGACAAACGTTCACATAAGGGCAGCTCTAATCATGTGGCAGAAGCAATAGTTCGCTTACCCGGGATTGAACTATTTGCTCAAGCAGCAGCAGATGACATGTATACATCAATTAAAAAGTTGACTGAAAAATTAAAAAAACAATTGTTAAAATATCGGAAAATGCAATGTACTTATTCACAAGTTGCTGTTTCTATTTGATAAGTTTTTAATAATTGAGAGAGGCTTGAAATATAGCCTCTTTTTTATTGATAAAATATAAACACGTACTGAATTCTTGGAAAAAGTTATAGTAAAATACTTCGTTTTACACCGTAGGTTGTGCCAGAGGTCTTTGCAATGAATAGTGAACAGCTCACTCAAATTTTAAAAGAAGCTTTTCCTGATGCGGAAGTAGCGGTGAGCGGACAGGCTGGAAAATTTGACCTCCGTATTGTGGATGATCAATTTGAAGGTAAGCGTACTGTTGCTCGTCAACAAGCAGTTTATGCACCATTAAATACTTATATTGCAAGTGGCGAAGTTCATGCCGTAACAATTCGTGCGATGACCAAAGACGAATGGCGCAAAGCAAGCCTTTTCGGAGCTTAAATATTAATGGATAAATTTTTAATTACGGGCGGTGTTAAGCTCGAAGGGGAAGTACGCATTTCTGGTGCTAAAAATGCGGCTTTACCATTACTTGCAGCAATGATTCTTGCTGATTCACCTATTACTTTAACCAATGTTCCAAATCTTAAAGATGTAAATACCTTGGTAAAATTAATTGGTGGATTAGGCGTCACAATTAGTTATGAAAATGACACAGTTAAAGCAGATACTTCTACTTTAGATAACCAGTTTGCTCCTTATGAACTGGTAAAAACCATGCGCGCATCTATTTTGGTGTTAGGACCATTATTGGCACGTTATGGAAATGCTAAAGTTTCGTTACCAGGTGGATGTGCGATTGGATCTCGACCAGTAGATCAACATTTAAAAGCCCTAGAAGCATTGGGTGCACATATTGAAGTTGAAAATGGGTATGTCCATGCCACTGTAGATGGTCGTCTCAAAGGCGGCGAAGTGATTTTTGATATGGTCACTGTAGGGGGCACCGAAAATATTCTAATGGCGGCTGCTTTAGCGGATGGTGTAACTACAATTCGTAATGCAGCACGTGAACCTGAAATTACTGATCTTGCTCAAATGCTTATTAAAATGGGCGCAAAAATTGAAGGTATAGATACAGATACACTTATTGTTACTGGTGTTGAAAGTTTACATGGCTGTGAATATGCAGTTGTTGCAGACCGTATTGAAACAGGTTCGTACTTAGCTGCTGCGGCAATTACAGGTGGTCGCATTAAAACTACTCATACAGATCCATCATTACTTGAATCTGTTTTAGATAAGTTTGAAGAAATGGGTGCGGAAGTCACTCGTGGTGATGACTGGATTGAATTGGATATGATGGGCAAGCGCCCTAAAGCGGTAAGTTTTAGAACATTACCTCATCCAGAGTTTCCAACCGACATGCAAGCGCAAATTATGGCCGTAAATGCAATTGGTCGCGGTTTTGCAACGATCTCCGAAACTATTTTTGAAAATCGGTTCATGCACGTTCCTGAATTGTCACGTATGGGTGCTAATATTCAGGTCGAAGGTCATGATGCTGTGGTGACTGGAGTTGAAAAATTGCAAGCTGCTCCTGTAATGGCAACAGACTTACGTGCTTCATTCTCTTTGGTCTTAGCGGCTTTAGTTGCTGAAGGTGATACATTAATTGATCGTATCTACCATATTGACCGTGGTTATGAGCATGTCGAAGAGAAACTTCAAGGTTTAGGTGCCCAAATTAAGCGAGTAAGTTAATGAATGACGTAAGAAACGATGATCCTAATTTTGATGTAATGGGTAATTTTGATCATGGTTTGACCTTAGCACTCAGTAAAGGGCGTATTTTAAAAGAAACTTTACCTTTACTTGCAACAGCAGGTATTAACTTGCTTGAAGACCCAGAAAAATCTCGTAAGTTGATTTTTCCTACAACACATAAGCAAGTTCGTATTTTGATTTTACGTGCGTCTGATGTGCCAACCTACGTTGAGAATGGTGCAGCTGATTTAGGTGTAGCAGGTAAAGATGTACTCATGGAACATGGTGCTCAGCATGTTTATGAGTTATTGGACTTACAGATTGCAAAATGTAAGTTAATGACTGCTGGCAAAGTTGGAATGGAACGTCCAAAAGGCCGTTTAAAAATTGCAACTAAGTACGTCAATCTAACGCGTCAATACTATGCAAGCTTAGGTGAGCAGGTAGATGTTATTAAGCTTTATGGTTCTATGGAATTAGCACCACTTGTAGGTTTGGGCGATTATATTGTTGACGTAGTTGATACTGGAAATACTTTACGAGCAAATGGGCTTGAACCATTAGAAGAAATTTGTAAAGTATCCTCACGTCTTATTGTTAATAAGGCAAGCTTTAAGCGTAAGCAAAGTTTGTTAAATCCTATCATTTCTCAACTTGAACAAGCTGTTCAATCACGTTAAAAGTAATTTCCTATCATGCTTTTGCGATAGTTGTAGATATGATGCCCACAAGGGCTTAGAAAAAGAGTAAACTTGGTTTTTCTTTTTCGCCTTGTGGGTAAATTGATGCGACGTTTATCGACTCAAGATCAGAACTTCAAACAGATTTTTGCAGAGCTTTTAGCTTTTGAAACTGTTAATGATCCTAATTTAGTTCAAACAGTAGATCAAATTATTGCTGATGTTCGTCAGCATGGTGATGATCATGTTTTAAAACTTACTCAACAGTTCGATCGACATCCAGCGCATCAATTTTCCGATCTAGAATTGTCTCAACAACAACTTAAAGCTGCGTTTGATGGCCTAAATCAAGAAATTCGTGAAGCCCTGCAACTTGCTGCTAGTCGTATTCGTAAATTTCATGAAGCCCAGAAACAAGATAGCTGGACTTATATAGATGATTTGGGAAATACACTAGGACAGAAGGTGACACCACTTGACCGAGTTGGTATTTATGTACCTGGTGGACTAGCCTCTTATCCTTCATCTGTGCTTATGAATGCAGTACCAGCTCATGTGGCCGGCGTACCTGAAATTATTATGGTAGTACCTGCACCAAACGGTGAATTAAATCCACTTGTTTTGGCTGCTGCTTATCTAGCTGGTGTGAGTCGAGTATTTACTATTGGTGGGGCGCAAGCTGTTGCAGCTCTAGCTTATGGTACTCAAACTGTTCCGCCTGTAGATAAAATCACTGGTCCTGGAAACCGATTTGTAGCAGCTGCTAAACGTGCTGTATTTGGTCAGGTCGGTATCGACATGATTGCAGGACCTTCTGAAATTTTAGTATATGCAGAAGGGGCGAATAACGCTGAGTGGTTAGCGATGGATGTATTATCTCAAGCTGAACATGATACGGTTGCCCAAGCTATTTTTATAACCCCAGATGAAGCTTTGTTAGAAGCCGTAGAGGCAGCAATTGAAAAGCACTTAAATGACTTGCCTAAAGCTGATATTGCACGTACGTCTATTGAAAATCGTGGGGCTTTAGTTTTGGTAAAAGACCGTGCAGAAGCTGTTGATTTGATTAATCAAGTTGCACCAGAGCATTTAGAATTGTGTCTGGATGATGCCGAAGCAATGAGCGAAGACATTCGTCATGCAGGTGCAATCTTCATGGGACGTTATACACCTGAAGCAATTGGTGATTACTGTGCTGGTCCAAACCATGTATTACCAACATCCGGTACAGCGCGCTTCTCGTCACCACTGGGTGTATATGACTTTCAAAAGCGCTCTAGCTTGATCATGTGCTCAAAAGAGGGCGTAAAAACATTGGCTAAAACCGCTGATATACTTGCTGTTCAAGAAAATCTTGATGCTCATGCGCGCTCGGCTCGTTATCGTTATCAATAAGCTTTAAACCTTTCAGTATTTTAAATGATTATTCAGGGCTGATTTTCAGCCCTTTTTTGAGATAAGACTATGACTGTATCTACAGCACAAATGCGTTTTTGGAGTCCTGAGGTTCGTGAATTAGAGCCTTATGTGCCAGGTGAGCAACCGAAAATCCAAAATTTATTAAAGTTAAATACTAATGAAAATCCGTATCCGCCATCACCAAAAGTAGTAGAAGCGGTTCAAGCTGTACTACATGATCAAGCTGATGCACTACGCTTATATCCAGATCCAGATGCAACTGCCTTAAAACAAGCTATTGCTACGCAACAGAATATGGATGTATCTCAAGTTTTTGTAGGTAATGGTTCCGATGAAGTGCTTGCTCATATTTTTAAAGCATTTTTCCTTCAAGATGAACCTATTTTATATCCGGATATTACTTATAGCTTTTATCCAGTTTATAGCCAGTTTTTTGGAACAAAAACAAAAGAAATTCCACTCAATGATAACTTTGAGATTGATGTCAAAGATTATGCACAACCTAATGGTGGTGTGATTATTACCAATCCTAATGCACCGACTAGTATTGCACTTAGCTTGGTAGAGATTGAACAAGTGCTACAATTTAATCCAGACCGTGTGGTTGTGATTGACGAAGCTTATGTCGATTTCGGTGCTGAGTCAGCTGTAAGTTTGGTAAACCGTTATGAAAATCTTGTGGTGTGCCAAACAACTTCAAAGTCTCGTTCTTTGGCTGGTTTACGTGTCGGATTTGCGATTGCTCAGTCACACTTGATTACAGCACTTGAGGCGGTAAAAAATAGTTTTAATTCATATCCAATTGATCGCTTTGCTATTGCTGCGGCTGTGGCTTCTTTTGAAGATCAGGCTTACTTTGAAGAACAGTGTCAAAAAGTTATTACGAGTCGAGAAAAGCTGGTTAGTGATTTAACTGAACTTGGCTTTAATGTTTTACCATCAAAAGCGAATTTTATTTTTGCTTCACACCCACAACATGAGGCTGGGCAACTAGCGCAAAAATTACGTGCGCAGGGTATTATTGTTCGCCACTTTAATAAGCCTCGCATTAATCAGTTTTTACGTATCACAGTTGGAACTGATGAGCAAAATGCACGTTTAGTTCAAACTTTGAAGCAAGATATTCTTTAAAAATTATTCTGCTGTGCTGTTCATTAAGTTCAGCATAGCAGAGATTTTATCTAAGCTTTCTTGATATTCGGCCTCGGCTTTTGAGGCAATCGTAATACCACCACCTGCCCAAATAGAAAGCTGGTTTTGATATTGTTGAAAACTACGAATCAGAATATTCCAACGACCAGTACCATCAAAATTAAAATATCCCAAAGTACCGCAATATGCCCCTCGTGGTGAACCTTCTAGTTCTTCAATGATTTGCATTGCTCGAATTTTAGGAGCGCCAGTAATTGAGCCGCCTGGTAAAGCACTAAGCAACATTTGCATAGGATTAATATCATTTTTAAGTATAGCTGTGACTTCACTTATCATATGATGAACTTGATTAAAGCTTTCAATTTCGAATAACTTTGTTGTTTTTACCGAACCTGTATTGGCATAAAGACTCAAATCATTACGTAATAAATCAACAATCATGACATTTTCTGCCTGATCCTTTTGCGAGTTTTTTAATGTTTGCTTTGAAATTAAATCTTGTTCTTTATTTTCATATCGAGGCATCGTGCCTTTGATTGGTCTGGTTTTAATTTGTTTGTCTGTACTAAATTCAATAAATAATTCAGGAGAGCAGCTTAGTAACTCAAAGTTATTTAATTTTAAATAACCTGAATAAGGTGCATTGGTTAAATTCCATAATTCTTCTGCTTTATTTAATAAAGCTCCTGTGAAAGTTGTATTAAACTCTTGCGTAAGGTTGATTTGATAGCAGTCTCCTGCTTTAATATAATCTTGTATTTTATGAAAAGCGGTCAAATATTCATTTTTAGACCAACGGGGATAAATATTTTTATCTAATTTAAAAATATTTTTTCTTAAATGATTAGAAGAGCTATATAGTAATTCTGTAATGTAATTAAAAATTTCTGAACTGTTTTTTTCATCACTAAAAAAATACCATTCATTATTTATTTTTTTTAGAAAAGAGTGGTAAGAACCTATAAATAAAGAGGGTTGTTGGTGTGATTGATTTTTAATAAATTGATGTGCAGAAAAATCATAACTAATGAATCCAATATATCCACCATTAAAACTGATATTTTTATTTTTTGATTCTTCTGTATGGAATTGAGTGAAGTCTAAAATACTTTCTGCATTAGGTGAGTTTATATACTTATTAAGGGTATCTTGCTCGAATATAAAATTTTGATGACCTTGAGTAATTAGATATTTTTTTGGCAGAAAGCCAATAATAGGATTGTTATCATCATAAAGATATACGAGCCCAGTTAAATCTTCTAATTTTTTTAAAATATCGGCAGCTGATAGAGTACTTTCTAAAGAGATTTTTTTCTTTAACTGAGACATTTTAAACATGACAAGTTTGGAAGAGGTCGCCTAGTTTACTACAACTTATAGTTCATCAGTCATCTAGGTGGTAAGAGTTTAACTTTTCGTCGATAAAATCATCTATTTTTTCGTTACAACTTAAGCATAATTGGTCTGCATATTTAAGAAAGTGTGACCCTTGTACCGTTTATCGGGTAATTGGCAAAAAATGCATTACAGTAGTTGAACAAAAATTAACGTAGCTGTAATTTAGTAATTGCTAAGCAAAACTACTCAAGGATTGGAAGTTTCGGTTGCTATAAAAGAAAAATGCAACTTGAGACAGTAAGAGTGGTTAAGTCAAAAAATAAATGCTCTTGGGAGAGTGCTCAATGAAAATGTTCACTAAACTTGCTTTAGTTTCTTCTTTAGCTATCAGTGCAAATGCAATGGCAATGCAGTCAATGGACGATGCAGCGCTGAGTGCAGCTACAGGTCAAGATGGTATTAATATCGGTATTGCTTTAGGTTCTGGTGGTATTTCTATTGATAAACTGTATTTACATGATAATGATGGTCTAGCATCATCAACTGGTATCACTGGTGCTTCTGGTACAGCGGGTGCAATCGCAATTAGTGGTGTAACGGTAACTCAAAAAGGTACAGGTAATCTTTTAGATTTAAAAATTGATACAAATGGTGCTTCAGGTTCAAATGGTGCTTTCTTAAATGTTGCAGCAACAGTAGGTGCTGTTGATGTACATGTAGGTTCAATTGGCGTGGGTACTTCTGGTACATTAAATACGACTACTGCTGTACGTGGTATTACTGAAACAGCTCCGACTGAGATTATTTCTGGCTTAGATTTATCTTTGGGTCAAATTTCTGCGAATGTTCAGTTAGGTTCAACTCCGCAAGGCGCGATGATCAAAGTGAACTCTAGCTTACAAGGTGGTTTAACACTATCTAACTTCGGTATTAATGATGCTGCTGGTGGTGGTAAAATTGTCCTAGACAAAGTAATGGTTCGTGGCTCAGGTAATACAACTGGTGACTTGGATGTGAATGCGAACATTTCTGTTGTGCCTACAGGTTTACGTATCCAAAATAATAGTACACAAGGTATGAACGTTTATGCACAAGGCGTACACTTGGGTGCAGCGGGTAATGCTTCAATTGGTGATTTAGAAATCCAAGGTTTAAATGTAGGAACGTCTACAATTACTATTTCTGGTCACTAATTTAAAGAGTGATAAAAAGCGCGTTTATACGCGCTTTTTTATTTGCCATAATAAAACTTAACTTCATTTTTTATATTTAAATCATATTAATTTATATAATAAAAAAGAATGTAAAAAACAAATGAGAATTAATTATCAGTTTATAAATGTAAAACTATGCATTCATCAAAAAGATTAAAAAAAAGCTGTTTTTTACAGAAAAAAAAGGTATCTTCAACACACAGGGATGTAGAGCTATTGCTCTAAGAATAAAATGAATAAGGCCGGTTAGGCCACCATTTAGACCAAGTGCTTATGTTAGAGATAGTTTTAGGCTCAGCATTGATGTATTACTTTGCGACAGAAGCCTTCGAAATAGAAAAAAAGCCGCCGGGAACTGTTTATTATACAGAGACTGCCGATTCACGTAATTTATCGTTTCATCGAAATCATATCGAACCAGTTCAGATTAAACCAGCTGTGGAAGATCAGTTTCGTGGCATTGTTCGGCAAGCCTATGATTATAGTTGTGGGTCTGCTGCACTTACAACTCTATTAAATGGTTATGTAGGGACAAGTTTAACTGAACAGCAAACAATGAGTGGTTTGCTACAGTATGGTGAATATCAACGTATTATTGAGCGCCGAAGTTTCTCATTACTTGATATGAAGCGCTTTGTCACAGCGATTGGTTTAGACAGTGGGGGGTATCGTGGTGAGTTTTCCGATTTAGTTAAACTTGCCCAACCCGCAATTGTGCCTATTTCATATGCCGGTTTTAAACATTTTGTCGTATATAAAGCTTATAAAGATGGACGAGTGTATGTAGCTGATCCTGCTTTAGGGAATATCAGCTTTGATGAAAACCGTTTTAAAGAAATTTGGGATAATAATACTTTATTTGTTATTTCTGTTCCTGAATCACAACGTAAAGACTTATTGGCATTAAAAGATGCGGATATGCGTCATGTCGAAGATTCAACGGTCAATAAATATGCTTTTGTTGATGTTCAATATCCAACATTTAACTTTGATCGTTTAGCTAATAAAGCTTCGACCATGAGGCGTGTATTGGATAATGATAACCATTCGCCAACATATGGACAGCCGATAGAAACCTATATGCGTCTTTATTACAAGCGTAAATAGTCAAATTTAAAGTTAGTAAAATAAATAAATTGGGTGGGAAAAACATGAATAATCGATGGATGAAGATGAGTGTGTTGGCCTTAAGTATAAGCGCCATTACAGGGACAATCTATGCCGAAGATCAAGTACAACAACCGCAAGTAGAGGGAGCACAAAGCTCTGGGGCTACTGATGCGGCAAGTTCTAGTTCTGCAACAACAGATGCTAGTGTACAAACGTCGAGTATAGCGGATGCTAATACTGTAGCTCCTGCAGCTAATACTGATGCACATCAAGCAGCAAGTGCTTTACAGAAAAAAGAAGGTGATGCTAGCCAAGAGACAAACTTACAAGAAGTATTTACTTCAAATGAACGTCAATATTCTTTAATTAAGAAAGGCGTAATTTCATCTTATTATGATCTCGATTACACTTACTACCGCGATACGCGTATTGACTTAGCTTTATCTGATAATTCTTCTCAACTTAACCGTTTACGTGTTGAAGAAGATGCTAACCATACATTGACGAACAGTTTTACTTTTCAATATGGGGTATTGGATAATTTAACTTTGTCAGCAACTCTCCCTTTTGTTGCAAAGTCTGAAATTATTAAAGATAAAACAACAGCTGGTTTAGGGGATATATCTCTTGGTGCACGTTGGGAACCTTTTCCGTTAAAGCAGGGGCGTTTACCACTTGTTCTTTTTGGTAGTGTATCTACCAAAACGGGTGATAGTCCTTATGAAATTGGTATAGATGAACTTTCAACAGGTAAAGGCTATTACTCAGTTGGTGTAGGTGCAAGTACCCGTAAATATATCGATCCAGTTGTTCTGTTTGCTTCAGCATCGGCTAACTATGGCTTTAAAGAAAGCGGTCTTAACCAAGCACGTGGTTCACGTAACTTAACTTCTTTTGATCCAGGCATTAGTGGTGGGTTCTCGTTTGGTTTTGCCTATTCATTTAACTATGACGTGTCTTTAACAATGTCATATCAGCAAAGTTTTAACATGAATGCTGAATTCCAGTTTGACAATGGAGACTCTTATAAATCACCAGATCAAAGTAGCGGAATGTTATCTTTTGCTCTAGGTGTTCGTGTTTCACCAGATACGATTGTTAACGGTACTGTTGGTATTGGTTTAACTGAAGATGCGCCAGATATTTCACTTGGTCTGTCTTTCCCGTTAGATATTTTAGGTTTTAATAAAAAACAAAAATAAGGAGATATGCAGGTGAAATATCCTAAATTATGTCCTCTAACGGCGGCAATTGTTATCTCCGGTGTTTCTAGCTTTGCCAACGCTCAATTAGGACAAAACTTAGCTGTTGATATTCGTTCACTGGCGATGGGGAATGCTGTAACTGCAGATCCTCCTGGTATTAGTGCGGTTCATTTTAACCCTGCAGCCTTAGCAAAAATTGATGGGCTACAAACCGATGTACAGGGGATTTTGGCTAACTTTGATATCCAGCGTGAATTTTCAGCTCCTCCTGGCTATAACATTTTCGGTTATTCAGATGACCCTCTTGTTTGTAATGATGGTCCGGAAGTTTCCGCTAATATTTGTACAGATTTCAAAGGGACCGTGCATGGTGATGTGGAATACGCAAGCCTATATGTGCCGATTCTTAAAAAAATGGTTGATCTCGGGCCAGGGTATCCTTTAGTTGCCCCTACAGCCGGAATTGCTTATAAACCACCTGGTTCAAAAGTTACTTATGCAACAGCCGTATATGCGCCATTGGTAGCTGGGTTTGGTGCAGAGAATGGTAATCCTGGTAACTATATGGGCAAGCAAGTTGCTGTAGAGCGAATCACTTATTTATCCCCATCGTTTGGTTATCAGGTAAATGATCATTTATCAATTGGTGCTTCTATAGGGATGTCCTACAACGCAATCGCTTTAAATACTGATCTACGTTTTCCAAATGAGATGATTGGTGTATTGCGTATGGTTGATGATGTGGTATGTGCACCCTTCAAAGACAATAACGATATGATCACCGATCTATTGTTATTGGGAATTTGTAATGCAAAAGAAGGCATGAATCCATTTGGTAAAATGGGTTCATTGCAAGTTTCATTAGAACAATCATTAAGCCCAAGTTATAACCTAGGTTTACTCTGGGAACCAACTGATGACTTTGGCTTTGGTATGGTCTATCAAAGTGCTGCCAAGATGCGTTTAAAGGGCAAATACATGATTGATAATGCCAAGGCACCTCAAGAGCTTATTAAAGGTCTTAACTCCTCTGCTACAGGACAAATTTTAGCTGCTATTCTGGGGTTACCTGGAAATGTACCTGATGTTGAATCTGGTTTAGTTGCTATGGATCTTGAATATCCAGCACATTTCCAAGCGGGTATTAAGTATAAAATATTACCCGATTTACAAGTTAACTTTGATGTAGGATGGACCGATTATTCTGCTTGGAATAAGTTTAAATTTGAATTTGATCGCCAAATTACTTTATTAAAAGTAGCTAAACTTTTGTCTAATGATGTTACTGATAACTCATTGTCATTACCATTGAAATTTACCTCACCGTGGAGCTGGGGAATTGGTCTTGAATATTCAGCAACTGATCGTTTGAAATTAAGAGCAGGTTATGAGCCTCGTGCCAGTTCGATACCTGATGATAAACGTAATACCATGGTTCCAATCAATAATGCACAATTATTTGGTCTTGGGGTAGGGTATCGTTTTGATGCAGATACTGACTTAGATCTTTCAGTAGGATTTTTACGTAGTCGTGACAATATTCCTGCCTGTTCGAGTACATTATCGAACAAGTGTGGTGTCGATAATATTTTATTAAATCCTTATTCAGGTTTAGATGTAAAAACAAATACTAAAGTTACAGTACTTGGTTTGAGCTATAGAACAAAATGGTAAAACAATATAAATCGATGTTTCGACCTAAATTTGCTATCTCGATTTTATGTATTGCGGTAGCCAGTATTTCTGTATCCTATGCAGACAGTTTCTATACAATCATTGGTCCTGATGGCCGTCCAATGATTGTACCCAGTAAAAAAGTCGGACAGAAGCAATCAAATATTAGAGTAGAAGTACCGAAACAAGTTGTACAGCCGCAAGTAGATGCTAAACCTGTTCAAGAAGTACCTAAAGAAAATATTCAAAATTCAAAAGTGCCTCAAAAGTTTGAACCACACGTTAGTAAAAAATTAAATACTGCACCGACTGCACCAGAGCGTCCTGTAACGGTTAGTAAAGCTCAGAAGAATGAAGTTAAAAAGCAAAGTAGTACTATTAAAGAACAAAGTACTCCAGTTAAAAGTCCCCCATCTGTAGCAAGTACTTCACAAGCTATTTCTACTCAAAACTCATCAAATGATCCATCTAAGTTTACGACTGTTGATGGCATAGAGTATGTAAATAATGAGTATTTAGAAGATCAAGAATTTAATCTTGAAGGAAAAAAACGCTTTTATGTGATGCCCGATGGTTTAGGTCGAACAGAATTTATTGAACGGAAAAAGGGTGTGAGTAAATCTACCTTAGAACAACTCTTCAATAAGCAATCTCAAGATGATCAAGCAGCAATTATTTTAGCGCCAACTTATATACGACTATCTCAAAAAGACCTAGAAACGACTTTTGAACAAGATAAGTGTTTTGTTCAAGACTACAAAAAGTCAATCAAAGTACTTGGTGATAAAAAAGACGTAAATTTATGGCCTCGAAAGCCATTAAAAGAAAAGTTTGAATATGAGTTGGTAAAATTAGATCCATCTGTACAACATTTACAGCTGATGTCTTTTGCAGCGAGTAATTCGACACCTCTCTATTATTGGCCTTTAGCTATATTTTTAGATGAAAAAGGTTGCATTTTAGAGGGGGCAAGTGGTTTTAAGAGTAAGTCTTATCCTTCTACAATATTACAACATGCATCAATTCAGGGTACTTTAAAAGTACCACCTCATGCACGTTATATGATGTTAACTCCTTTATCTTCATCTGTAGATGTAGAGGAACATGAGTTATCTAATCAGGGACAGATTCAAATTTCGGTATTACGCTAAAAATTAAGTAAGAATGGGTAGAGTATCTAATGAATAAAAAATTATTATGGCCTTTTGCATTAACCACATTAGCAATCATGCTAAATGGTTGTGGTGGTGGAAGCTCAACAATTAATGAAGATCCAACATCTGGTAGCAATAACGGAAACTTAACTTCGGGTAGTTGTACACCAACCGCAAGTAATAATGGAGCCGAAGATTCAACTTGTTTGCAGTTTGCTTTAGATTATCCAATAGCAGGTATTAATTTTGATTGTAGTTCGGCAACGAACTTTCACTATGCAACTAAAATTTCAGGAAATGCTGTAATTGGATCATGTAAAGTAGGTGATACAGCACGTTTTTATATTCAAAGTAAAGATAATAAAAAGGTCTTCTTAGGAAATGTTAATCTTGATACAGTTGGAAAGTTTACTTCTATTGATTCTAATACCAAGCAAAGCAATCCTATATATTTAAGAATACTAGATTTAGCAAGTGGAATTACAGGAAAAACACCAGCAAGCTTAGATAAAAATGATGAAACCATTAAAACAGCAATTGCTCTAGTAAAAATTTTTCAAAGCATTGGTGTGGAAAATGGTGATAATCTCATTGGTGATATACAGCCAACTCAACTTACAGATACAAAAAAAGATCAACTTACTAAGATTTCTCAGAGCATAACAGCTACAGAGTTTCAAAATGGAGCTTATGCAAGCATTTTGAAACCATGGTTAGATGTAGACCAGATTTCTGATGATGAAGCATATAGACTTTTACTTCAAACGATTAATCTAAGTAATGCTGGTGTTCTTCAATCATTCAATTTATTTATTAACTCAACAATCCTTCAGAATTATCAAGTATTTAATGGGTGTAATAGAAGTACGCAAGAAGAATGTTTTAACAATACACCTAACCTGCATCATTCAACAGATGATCTTTATTTATTATCGGATCGTCAAGGTTATACCCTAGGATACGGTTTGCAATGGAAGGGTAATGCGATTATTATTACTGGAACTGGGGGGAATCAAGTAGTACAAAATCCTTATTTATTAACTTCAAAAGTTAAGCCAGCTAAACTCAACGTAAATGCACAAAATAATTGGCTAAATCCTATTAGTCGAGAAATTCAGTCAACTACACCACTCCGTTTGAGCTTTTCTAATAATCCAAATGAAGATTTACAGATTTATCAAGGAAAATTCTTTAATGATTATGGAGTAGCGGGTACAGAAGCATTCTATAAGTATCTAACAAAGCTTAGTACAGGTAATCCGCAGCATTATGGCTTATGGCGCCAAAATGTTGATGGAGATAACTACAATGGTGTCTTGAGTATTATTAAAAGTAATCCTATTAGTTATCTAGAGAGAAATGTTTTTAAAACATCGGGTAATGTGAAAGCAGGACAAAATTATATTTTCCCTCTTTATGCTACTTTAACATTTAATTTTTCAAATACTACTATACAACCTGTAAATTTAGGTATTGTCATTGATGAGCATGGAGATATTCGTACTGATATCAAACCTAATTCAACGACGACAGATATGTCAGGTCAATGTGCTACAGTGACAAATGGAAGTTTAGTTGACAGTAATGGCATACAACAATATCGAATTGGTACTACGGCAGCAACATTTGATAATCCTCTTAATGCGGACAAGTCTGTTTATGTTCGTATGATTTTATCTAATGCTAAATTTGCTAATATTGATGGTGCTATGGTTGGGTTAACTTTTGTAGGAGTTTCTCCAGGTCCGGCAAAATTAAATCTATTTAACCTGTTAGCAAATAAAGTAGATAGTACTAGTATTGATTTTGATAATAATACCGCTTGGTATAATCAATATGCTGCTGCCCAAGCTACCTATAATAAGCTTGAAAATGTACCTCCACCAACTGCTGAGGACAAAGCCTTAGCACAACGTATTTCTGGTACAGTAACAATTAAACTTGCTGATCAGTCTATTCCAGCATGTAAAGCAATCAAAGTTAAATCTTAATTAAATAGAATAATAAAAAAGACCGCAAATGCGGTCTTTTTTTATTATCTAATTTATTAACCTGTATGGTCTAAACGAGTTCCTAACGTTTCTAAATGGGTTGGAAAAACTTGTTTTTTACGATCTTCAAAATAATGTTTGAGTGTGTGTTCGACACTCGGGAAAGCTAGCTCTCCCCATGGAATTTCATGCTCTTCAAACAGGCGACTTTCTATACTTTCTTCACCTGCACCAAAAACTCCATCTTTTAACTGCGCTTTAAAAAGTACATAAATTTGCCCAATACGAGGAATATTGTACATACAATAGAGTTGTTCTATTTCAATCTCAGCTTCTGCTTCTTCACGTGTTTCACGTGCCGCACCTTGTTCCATAGTTTCGAACAGTTCCATATAGCCAGCAGGCAATGTCCATAAACCATAACGAGGTTCGATAGCTCGACGACAGAGCAGTACTTTGTCTTCCCATAACGCTAAGGCACCGCAGATTACTTTGGGGTTTTCATAGTGAATATTGCCACAATGAGTACAAACACGGCGTACTTTATGATCACCTAAAGGAATTTTTTGTTCGGTTTTATGCCCACACGCTACACAGAAACTCATAATTATCATCGAGTATAGAGATGACTCAGCATAACTGAATTTTTAGACTTACGCATCAACTCTATTCCCTAAGTTTTATTTTCAGATATGATGAAAAGAGAGACAGAATAATAGGTGAAAGGTATGGAAGAGCACTTGCTAACACAAAAGTTACAGCAAAGATTGCGCTTTTCCACCCGCATACAAGAAGCACAAGCAGCAGTACTGATTGCGATTACAAATGAAAATGATCCCAAGGTACTACTCACACGCCGTTCAATACATATGAACAACCATGCAGGAGAGGTTTCTTTTCCAGGTGGAAAGCGTGACCCCAGTGATACCAGTAATATTGTTGTAGCGCTAAGAGAAGCTCAAGAAGAGACAGCTTTAAACCCTTTTGATGTACAGTTGTTAGGTGATTTGCCAATGCAGCGCGCAAGAAGTGGTTTGTCTGTAAAGCCAATTGTTGGGCTTATTCCACCAGAGGTTCACTTAATACCTCAGCCTACTGAAATTGATCGAATTTTCTTTGTGCCATTACAGCAACTTATAGAGACGCGTCCGACACCCTATGAAGTTCGATATGCCCATCAGTCTTTGTATTTTCCAAGCTTACAGATTGATAATGAAATTATCTGGGGTTTAACTGCGCGTATGTTAGTGGCTCTATTTAAATATGGTTTGGGTTATCAAAAGGACTGGCCATTTTTACTCAACTCGCCAACGTTTGGAATGCCAAAATTTTCTCATAAAAAATAAAGATCAGGATTGATAAATTATGATGTATAGCTATCAAGGACAGCATCCAAAAGCATTACATGAACCATGGGATGGCTGGATTGCTCCAACAGCAACGCTCATTGGACAAGTAGAATTAGGCCGTCAGGTCAGTATTTGGTTTGGTGCGGTAGTACGTGCTGATAACTGTGTTGTTCGGATTGGTAATTTTTCTAATATTCAAGAAAACTCGGTATTACATACCGATGCAGGCCTTGAACTAAATATTGGTGAATATGTCACGGTCGGACATAAAGTCATGCTGCATGGTTGTACGATTGGTGATAATAGCTTGATTGGTATGAACGCTGTCATTTTAAATCGAGCTGTAATTGGTAAGAATTGTATTATTGGTGCGAATGCCTTAATTCCTGAAGGGAAGGTGATTCCAGATAATTCAGTGGTGATGGGTTCGCCTGGTAAAATTGTCAAAACTCTAGATGAAGAAGGCGCTGCAAAAATACGCTTGAGTGCCCTACATTATGCTGAACACTTTAAAAGCTATACAGATTTAAAAGAATTTCACTTTTAAATTTTCAGTAAGATATTTTCAATGCCAAGCACTCGCTTGGCGTTTTTATTTAGACAGGAACAACTCGCCTATCAGGGCCGAGTGGGGTATCATTACTTCCGTTTTTAAACTAATTGAATACTAAGGTTGTGCATGAAACTGCTGGCGTTGGAAACTGCAAACGAGCAATGTTCCATTTCATTAATCGATGAAACCCAAGAACTCTTTTTCCAACTCGATACGCGAGCGAAAGCACAAACCCAGACCATTCTACCAATGATTGAGCAGGGCTTACAGCAAACTGGACTAGACGCTGCTGGTTTAGATGCGATTGCTTTTAGCCGTGGGCCGGGTTCTTTTAGTGGTGTTCGAATTAATGCTGCTGTTGCTCAGGCTTTAGCGTGGTCACAAGATTTACCTGTGGTTCCAGTTTCTACCTTGCAAGCTCTCGCGCAAGCGGCTTACCGACTTGAAGGCTTAGAGCAGGTAACTGCAGTACTCGATGCCCGTATGAATGAAGTTTACATTGCAAGTTTTGTTCTAAATGAACAAGGCATAATGGATTGCATTGATGAAGAGAAATTAATGAACTACGAGCAAGCCGCTGCTTATGCAAAGCATTGCTTAATCGGTTCAGGTGCTAAGCTTCTTCAAGCCGATGCAGAGCATCAAACTATCACTGCTACTGCACAAGACATTGCTTCGATTGCACGTGTTTATGCTGCTCAAAAACAGTGGGTTGATGCAGAACATGCTTTACCGGTTTACTTGCGTGATGATGCCTGGAAAAAAATAGCAGATCAGGGTAAAGCAAAGTAAAGGCACTACTCATGCATATATATTTTGAAGTAGATTTTCAAGAGCAAGCACAGCACTACCAAGCTGTGCTTTGTTCTAGAGGTGTAGCAGCCGATTTGCAGCCGATTGAAAAACTCAATGCTCGTTTCTTACGCTTAAATCCTGAACTGGCACTTTGTGTAGATGAAAATGGGCTTTGGTTGTCTGCAAATGGTATGAAAATGCAGCCTGACTGGAAGGCGGAAATTCCGCGTTTAAAACGTGCCAGTCTTAAATCAGAAATGATTGCTCGAGCTTGTCAGCTTGGTGAAAAACCAGTACTCGTTGATGCTACAGCAGGTTTAGGTCACGACAGCTTACTCATGGCGTATTTAGGTGCTCAAATACAGCTTGTTGAACGTCATCCGATTTTATTTACTTTACTTGAAGATTCAAAAGCTCAGGCACAGCGTGATCCATTTTTAAATCAATTTATGGAACGTATTGAACTGGTGTTTGCTGACTCTGCAAGCTATTTACAGCAATTAGATCAAGAAGAAAAAACGGTTGATGTGGTTTATTTAGACCCGATGTTTCCACAGCGTGACCAGAACCAGCAAGCGATTAAAAAACAAGCCCAAGTCAAAAAGCAGATGCAGCTTTTGCATTTACTTTTACCTGAAGATGGGGAAATGGATTTAGGTGATAATTTGCTTGAGTTAGCCAAGAAAGTTGCCAAGCGTGTGATTGTGAAACGCCCACGACATGCGATTTTTTTAGCAAATCAAGAGCCAGCCCATCAGTGGCAGGGAGATGCTTGTCGTTTTGATGCTTACTTTCAGTAAGCTTATGTAAGGTTAAGTTTTATTGCTTGAATAATGCACAAATATATGTGATATAGTTCAAAAGCATGATTGCTAAAATTCTTAGCAGGCATACACTTATGGTGCCTGACAAAAACGAAATTTTTGAAACCTTTTTATGATTGATCTCAAACCTTCCATTAACTTTTGGCATGATTTTAAAAGTAACCAGCTTGCCGGAATGTGGTTATTTTTGGGGTCAAGACGTTCCTTACAGATCGTACATCCCTCTATTCTTCAGCTTATTGTTTGGGGAATATTAGGTGGATGTACCAATTCGCTTTATAGCTGGCTTGTTGCTGGTCAAACGGGTGATTTCAACTCGCAAGGTTTAATTGGGTATGCACTTTGGCCTTTTATCGCGCTTATTGTTGGTATTTTTCTATCACAGCGTATTAATCAGCCGCGTTTGATGTTAGTTCCAGCTTTGCTCTGGCTGGTTTTAGATACCAATATTTTATTAATTCAATGTTTAATTCAATATTTGGGTTCTAACGGTTATCTAAACTTTATTCCCGATGCCATTTATAACGGTATTCTACCAAGCCTATTTGTGGCACTTTTTGTGTGGCAAAGTTTAGCTGTCATTTGGGTTTTCTCACGTGAGTTGAAATGGCCTTGGTGGGAGCGGGCGTTGGTCATGGTTGCGACTATTGCGACCATGGTGGTCTGGCAACTTTCAGTAAAAGATCAGCCTATTTGGAAAGTAGAAGACTCCCCACCTACTTTTGCCGAAGATGCTTTTTATGCACAAAGTAAGTTACTTCATGATGCTTTAGAGCAAGTCCAATATGGTGAGATAGCCAGAAGTCATTGGTATTTCTTGGGTGTTGCGGGCGATAGTTACCAAGACGTTTTTAAATCGGAAGTGGTTCGTATTAAAGAACAATTCGATACGCGTTTTGGTACAGTTGGGCGTTCAATGATGCTGGTCAATAACCCAGATACCCGAACCGAAATCCCGATTGCATCTAAAACCAGTATAGAGTTGGCTCTACGCCGTATGGGCCAACAAATGAACCGCGATAGTGATGTACTATTTTTATATATGACATCGCATGGTGAGCAAAACCATTTTGAAATTGAAAATGCGCCTCTAGATTTGGGGCAGGTCGATCCGAAATGGTTACGTGAAACACTCGATAAAGCTGGTATTCGTTGGCGCGTGATTGTCATTTCTGCTTGTTATTCAGGAAGTTTCATTCCCGCTTTGCAGTCACCAGATACTTTAATTATTACGGCATCTGCGGCAGACAAAACTTCTTTTGGTTGTAATAACGAAGCTGACTACACCTATTTTGGACGAGCTTTTTTTGACTTGGCGATGAGAGAGCAGTCTTCTATGAAAGATTCGTTTAATGCTGCCAAGCAAACTGTGACCAAATGGGAAGTGGCTCAAGGTGTAGACCCTTCAGAACCGCAATGGGTGATTGGTAAGAATATGGAACTTATGCTACCTCAGTTGGAAAAATATCTTTTCCCACAGCAAAGTACAGGTAGTGTAAATATTGCTCAAACACAAACAGAGGCTAAAAACGATGCAACTCCTGCAAAAAAACCGTTGCTTTGAGGGTGAGCAGCGCATTTACCAGTTTGATTCTCAATTATTAAAAGGCTCTACTAAGTTTGGTGTTTATTTACCACCAGCAGCTTTGGAAGGGAAAGCCTGTTCAACTTTGTTTTATCTCGCTGGGTTAACGTGTACTGAGGAAACCTTTGCCATTAAAGCACATGCGCAGCATATGGCAGCCCATCTTGGTCTGATATTGATTACGCCTGATACTTCACCTCGTGGCGAACAAGTCGCAGTAGGTGACAATTGGGATATAGGACAAGGTGCGGGCTTTTATATCAATGTAACGCAAGCACCTTGGTCTGAACATTATCAGATGGAAAGTTATTTAATTGATGAGTTATATCCGCTCATTTTAAAAAGTTTTCCAGTAAATGCTCAACAAGTTGGTATCTTTGGGCATTCTATGGGCGGCCACGGCGCATTAACTTTGGCTTTTAAATATCCAGAGAAATTTAAGTCGGTATCTGCATTTGCACCGATTTGCGCACCAAGTGAATGTGCATGGGGCGAAAAAGCATTTAGCCATTATTTAGGTACAGACCGCGATAGCTGGTTGGACCATGATGCCACAGCTCTAGTCTCAAAAAATGGTGCAGTTTTTAGTGAAATTTTGGTTGATCAGGGATTAGATGATCAATTTTATGAACAACTTCACCCCGAAAAATTTAAGCAAGCATGTTTAAAAGTAGGACAGCCTTTAACTTTAAGACAACATGCTGGCTATGATCATGGTTATTACTTTATCCAGACCTTTATGGATGAGCACTTACAGTTCCATGCGATCCAATTAGAAAAGGTCGCTGGCTAATTAGTGTTGCCATTCCACCTCAAATTCTTGTTGAGCCATGCGGTTTAGATGATCAAGGACAACTTTTTCTAAGTGGTCATGGTCATCTAACTGACTATCAATAGCAACATTTAACTGCTCTGTTTGAGGTGCAAGTGTAATGGTTGCTGTAGGCATTAAGATTTTAAAGTCTTGCTCGGTTTCTTGTACTTCAAACTTATGTTTCCAATGGTTAACGAGACGTTTTGCAATGCGTTTTCCATCATTTGTTAATAGATGAGTCGTACTTTTCATTATCAATCCTCACATTGGTTTAATGTACCTTAACAAATTCGTATGGCACTTGGCATTCTATAATAGCAACGTTACGTTGCAAGCTTGAAATGTTGTGATTTAGGCAAGGAAGAGCGGGTCAAGGAGGTTCTTTTTTGTTATAATTTTCAGCCTCTCCTTAAATTTCTAGCCAGGTCATCCACCTATGTCCAAGCCTTATTTGATTGCTCCTTCTATTTTATCTGCCGATTTTGCTCGTTTAGGCGAAGATGTAGACAAAGTGTTAGCTGCAGGTGCAGATGTAGTGCATTTTGACGTGATGGATAATCACTACGTTCCAAACTTAACTTTTGGTGCTGGTGTGTGTAAGGCTCTAAAAAACTATGGTGTCAAAGCTCCAATTGATGTGCATTTAATGGTGTCTCCAGTTGACCGTATTATTGGTGATTTCCTAGAAGCTGGTGCGGATATCATTACGTTTCACCCAGAAGCATCTCACCACATTGATCGTTCATTACAACTGATTAAGTCAGGTGGCGCTAAAGCAGGTTTAGTCTTTAACCCAGCAACGCCGTTACACCATTTAGATTATGTGCTTGATAAAGTAGATCAAATTTTAATAATGAGTGTAAACCCTGGCTTTGGTGGACAAAAGTTCATTCCAATGACTTTAGAAAAATTACGTGCAGCGCGCAAAATTATCGATGCAAGTGGCCGTGATATCCGTTTAGAAGTTGATGGTGGTGTTGGCCCAGCAAATATTCGTGAAATTGCAGAAGCGGGTGCAGATATGTTTGTTGCTGGTTCAGCAATTTTTGGTCAACCAGATTATAAAGTCGTGATTGATCAAATGCGTGCAGAGCTTGCTAAAGTAGGGACGAAAGAGGTTTAACAGCTTTTTTGTGCTTGGATAAGGTGAGATGTGTTTTTCGCCACTCACAGCATAGCTGTTCGTCTTGCACTCGGGCAGCGATACTTAATCGCTGCTACCCCTCGTTCATGTGGATAACTTTGTTTATAACTGTATGGATAACTGTGTTGATAACCGTATGGATAAGGTGTTGGTAAAATAAACAAAATTAGATCAACCGTTTATTCTCTAGGCAAAAGCTATGAAAAAAGAACGTTTTGGCGTTCTTTTTTTACGCATATTGAATATTTTATTACCTGATTTTTTATTGAGCTTTACTAAAAAATAACCTGTGCATAAAACGAGATGGAGCTGTGTAAAACCTTTTATGGATAGATGAGTAGAAAACTGTAAAAGTGTCATGAAAAGTAAAGCTAAATTTGCTTTAATAAGATTTTAGTAAGAGATCTTGATAATTAATGTCGGTAAAAATTTTAGCGGTAGATATGGATGGGACTTTTCTTAATTCTAAGAAGCAGTACAACAAAGCACGTTTTTTAAAACAGTATGAACAACTAAAACAAAATAATATTCATTTTGTGGTGGCCAGCGGTAACCAACTTGCAAAGCTTGTTACTTATTTTCCAGAAATTAATCATGAAATTGCTTTCATTGCAGAAAATGGGGCACATGTTGTCGATGCAGGGCAAGAAATTGCTTTTGCCCATTTAAGCAAAGAACAGTTTGGTAAGATTCTAAAAGCGATTGACTCTGTGTATACCTCGACTATGGTGATCTGTGGAAAACGGAGCGCTTATGTACATAGGAGTATGAATGCAGAGGACTACGCTAAAGTCGCTCGATATTTTGAGAAGCTGACAGTTATCGATGACTTTTATGCGTTAGATGATCTGGTGTGTAAAATTACTTTTACTGCTCAGGAAAACGAAAGTTTTGCAATTTTTGAGCATTTTCAGAAACAAAGTTTTGTTGCAGATAAAGTCTTAGTACCTGTTTCAAGTGGTTTTGGTTTTATTGATTTGATCCTTCCGGACCAACATAAAGCACATGGTTTGAAACTATTATTGCAAAAATGGCAGATTGAGCCTCATCAGGTGGTCGCGATTGGCGATAACAATAATGATATTCAGATGATTAAAGCAGTTGGTTATGGGTTTGCAGTTGAAAATGCTATTGAAGCTTTAAAAGCAGTAGCACCTTATACAACGGTAAGTAATGAACGAGAAGGTGTATTAGAAGTGATTGATTTAGTTCTTCAGCATCAAGCTCCGTTTGCTTAATGACCATAAAAACAATCAATTAAGATGTAAAATTGTATCTGTTTTAAAACTTGGTTATGCTTATATCCCATAGATAAATGGATTGCTCAAGGCAATTGATGATGACGCTGCAACACTTACGCAAGTATGCTTGGTTTGTGTTCCTAATGACTTTGGTCATTGGGTGGAGTGGCGTGTCTGTTGCTCAGATGCCTATGCAGCATGATGTTCATACGATGCCTTGTCATACTAAACAAATGACGCATCATTCTATGCATGTTCAAGCTGATGACCAGGCGATGTGTCATCAATCTATGGCTCAAGTTTCTCATCAACATGGTGAACACTGCCAAGACTGTAACCCAGTCCATTGTCAGATGGTGAATCTGGCTTTACAGCAAGCTGTACCAGATATTGAGTCATCATTTATTCCTATTTCATCTCAATTTAGTAGTATTTATCAGGCTCAACATTTAGCTGGATACTGGCAAGAAATTTTACGTCCTCCAAAAGCTTAATCCTTTCTTACTTATTTTTTAGTTCAAAGGATTACAGCAATGTCTCATAAAACAATTAGCAGCCTCGTCGCTGTATTTGGTCTATTGGTTTCACCATGGACACTCGCGGCAATTAAGGAATATCACCTTAATATTAATGAACAACGGGTCAATGTTACTGGTCAGCCGCTCAAGCGAATTACCGTAAATGGCAAGTTTACAGCACCACTCCTTGAGTTTGAGGAAGGAGATGAGGCTGTTATTCATGTTCATAACCAATTGAAGAATCAAGATACCTCTTTACACTGGCATGGCTTATTACTACCCGGGTTAATGGATGGTGTACCGGGTTTCAATGGTTTTAAAGGAATCGCGCCAAACGGAGATTTTGTTTACCGTTTTAAGGTGAAACAAAATGGCACATATTGGTATCACGCTCATAGTAAAGGCCAAGAGCAAGATGGTTTATATGGCCCGCTCGTGATTTATCCAAAAGGAAAAATACCCGTAGCGGCGCATGACAAAACTGACCGTGATTATGTGGTGATGCTTTCAGATTTTCATAACTCTTCTAGCGATAGCATTATGAAGAATTTGAAGAAATCTGCTGAGTATTATCAAAACCGCCGTGAAACCGTATCTGATGTTTTGAAGCAAGTTAAAACACAAGGCTTAAAGGCAACTTGGCAAGATCGTTCCATGTGGAATCAGATGCGGATGTTAAAAACCGATATGTCTGATGTGACGGGTTATACCTTCTTAGTTAACGGCAAGACACCAGAGCAAAACTGGACAGCTAATTTTAAAGCTGGCGATAAGGTTCGATTACGATTTATTAATGCTTCAGCAATGTCATTTTTTGATGTCAGAATTCCAAATTTAAAAATGAATGTCGTGAGTGCAGACGGACAGCCAGTTAAACCTGTTGCAATTGACGAGTTTCGTATTGGCACAGCGGAAACCTACGATGTCATTGTGGAACCTAAACAGTCAAATTATCAGATTGAAGCAGAGTCTATTGATCGTAGCGGTTTTGCTATCGGCACTTTGCATAATGAAAATACACAAGCTGTGGGGCCAGTTCAAATACCACAGCCGCGTCCGCGTGCTTTGTTAACCATGGACGACATGGGCATGAGTCATGGTGAAGGAAGTGATGAACATGCTGGCCATCAAATGAATATGCAACATGACATGTCATCAATGCCTGAAATGAAAAAAGAGGCGGTTCAAGATAGTGCTAACCATCATCATGCAATGATGAACATGGATCATGACATGAAAAATATGTCATCTGACGAACATGATCACTCTATGATGCACATGAAGCATGATATGTCGGCCATGCCTGAAATGAAAAAAGAAGAGGGGCAGACTAATCATGATCACACAATGATGAACATGAGCCATGACATGAAAAATATGTCATCTGAAAAACATGATCACTCTATGATGCACATGAAGCACGATATGTCGGCCATGTCTGAAATGAAACATGATATGCAGGCAATGTCGTCTAGCGAACATGATCACGCTATGATGAATATGAAGCATGAGATGCATGAGCAATCTGAGAATAAAACTAAAAAAGATGAGCCTGTTTATGGCTGGGCAAATGCTTCAACACCAGCAGGTATGAAAGCGCTGCAATATAGTGATTTGCAATCTTTAACACCTCAGCCAGACACACGTGCGCCAGAACGAGAGCTTGTTATTCGTTTAGGCGGTAACATGGAGCGTTATATCTGGACCATTAATGGCAAGAAATTTAACGAAGCTGAGCCGTTACAAGTTAAATATGGCGAGCGTATTCGCTTGAAGTTCGTGAATGAAAGCATGATGGCCCATCCAATGCATTTACATGGCATGTTTATGCAATTAGAAAATGGTCAACAAGCTGAAAACTTACCAAATAAACATACCGTTATTGTTCCACCTGGAAAGACAGTTACTGCGTTATTGACAGCCGATGCCTTAGGAGAATGGGCGATTCATTGCCATCTGCTTTATCACATGAGTGCAGGGATGATGAATAAGTTGATTGTGGCTCAAGTGAATGATGGAGCAGTAGATGCATCTCAAGCACCTGTTCAATCTGAAAATGAAAAAGGAGCGAGTCATGCGCATCACTAAGTTATTTTCTCAAATGATATGTTGCGGTGTTTTCTCTGGTGTATCGGTTCTTGTTTTGGCACAAGAACCCTTAACGCATGATCATTTACGTGAACATGGTGGACAGGTTTATCAAGCAACAAAAATTGATACGGGCTGGACTCAAAATGAAGATGGAGAAGGACGTTTTTCTTCTGAATTGGAAAGCTGGGTGGGAACTGATGAAAACAAATTATTCATTAAAGCTCACGTTGAAAAGTCCGAGTCGGAAGATGCCAATTATGGCGGTTCAGTACTTTATAGCCGAAATGTAGCTGACTATTGGGATGTGCAGGCTGGGGTAAACTATGAACGTTTACAACGTGAAGATGAAAAGCAAGACCGCTGGGCTGGTGTAGTGGGTTTGCATGGCATGGCGCCTTACTTTTTTGAAACCGATGCTTATCTTTATGTAGGTGAAGATCAGTTATGGAAGTTAAGTTTAGAAACGGAAAGGGACTTACTCTTTACCCAAAAGTTGATTGGTAAGCCCTATTTAAAAGCAGATGTTGTTTTGCAAGATGAATCTCGCTATGCCAGTAAAACGGGGCTATCGAGTTTGCAGGCAGGTTTTCAAACCCGTTATGAAATCAATAAAAAGGTCATGCCATTTGTTGATGTTGGTTACGGCTATGAAAAAGGCTTAAAACAAACTGCTTGGCAAACTGGAACCGACTCTGAACATGGTTGGTATTATGGTGCAGGGTTAACACTTAAGTTTTAATTGCCGAACAAAAATTAAGCTTAATGACATGCCATTGGTTTATACTGATGGCATTGTTTTTTGTGTCAGTTATGGTGCAAAGATGGCTTTAGAAAAACAAGAGAATCAAATAAATGTAAATAAAAGCTGTTCAAGCTGTGGGTGCTCAAGCGTAGCAACTCAGAACTATTCTATGCCGAGTGAACCTATGGCGAATAAAATCCAATGGGTGAGTTATTACCATATTCCTCACATGGATTGCGCAGCAGAAGAGGAAATGGTGCGAATGGCTTTAGCACCTTATGCTGAACATATTCAGGAACTTGATTTTGATTTGCCTGCTCGGCATTTAGCGGTATATCACAGTACAGAAGCTGAAAAAATTACCCAAAGCCTGCAACGACTAGGTTTAGGGGCAGAGTTACAGCAAACCCAGCCTCACTATGAACCCGTTGAAAAGCCTAAAAAGGTACGTGCTAGCTCTTCAAACTATGCAGCACAAAAACAGGTTTTACAATGGTTGTTACTCATTAATGCTGTGATGTTTTTCATCGAATTTATGGCAGGCATTATTGCGTCATCAACAGGATTAATTGCTGACTCACTCGATATGTTTGCCGATGCGGCAATTTATGGCATTGCTTTATTTGTGGTAGGTAAAAACCTCAATGCTCAATTAAAGGCTGCACATATTTCCGGATGGTTTCAGTTTGGCTTAGCCATGATTGTGTTAGTTGATGTACTACGTCGTTTTATATACGGCAGTGAACCTGTTTCAATTCTCATGATTTTAATTGGTGGTTTAGCGCTTGCAGCCAATGTTAGTTGTCTTTATTTAATGAGAGACCATAAGGAGAGCGGCGCACATATGAAGGCGAGTTATATATTCTCTGCCAATGATGTCATCGTAAATTTAGGTGTCATAATTGCGGGAATATTAGTTGCAATCACTGGCTCTCGTTATCCTGATTTAATTATTGGATTAATTATTGTTTTGTTTGTTTTAAATGGTGCACGGAAAATCTTACAACTCAAAAATGAATAAGATTTATAGATTAAAGGTGAACTTGAGTTCGGGTTTGCCTACATTTTTTATTTTAAAGTAAACTGAGTCTTCACATAAGGAGGAACGACCTCCCCCATAATGGGTAATCATGTCAGGACGACCTGACACTATAAAAATTAGTGAATGTTATGGCTTGGGCTATTTTAATTTTAGCAGGTGTATTTGAAATCATTTGGGCATATTCTATGAAAATGTCTGAAGGTTTTACACGTTTAACACCTAGTATTATTACCGTAGTTTTTATGATTTTGAGTGTAGTTCTGCTTTCAATATCAATGAAAACTCTACCCCTTGGTACTGCTTATACGGTTTGGACAGGCATAGGTGCAATTGGATCATTTTTAGTGGGTATATTTTTTCTTCATGAACCTATTGGTGCGATGAGAATGATTGCCGCTGTACTGATTGTATCGGGACTGGTTCTAATGAAAATTTCGTCTCCATCTTAAAAGGATAAAGTATGTTGCTGTCTTATAAGTATATCAATTCGCCTGTTGGGCAATTAATGCTAGTTGCGAATGAAAATGCTTTGGTGGCAGTACTTTGGGACAATGAAAATCCAAAACGTGTTCGACTAGCAGAGCTGGTCGAACAAACTGAGCATCCAGTCTTATTAAAAACTGAGCAACAGTTAAAAGAATACTTTGAAGGTAAGCGCCGTGAGTTTACCTTGCCATTAGATTTTGAAGGTACAGCATTTCAAAAGCAGGTGTGGGCGACATTACTCAGTATTCCCTATGGTGAAACAAGAAGTTATAAAGAGATTGCTGTTCAAATTGGCAATGAAAAAGCAGTACGAGCAGTAGGGGCTGCTAATGGTAAAAACCCAATTTCGATTATTACACCTTGTCACCGAGTCATTGGGGCAGGCGGTGCCTTGGTCGGTTTTGCTGGTGGTCTTGATAAGAAAGATATTTTATTAAAATTAGAGCAACAATAAGCTATTTTTAGCGCTCGATTTTTTCAGGCTTTTCTAATAAGCTGTCAACACTGATATTTCATGTAAAGCATGTTTTGTTACATCGCTATTTTCTGAAATATTAATCTTTTCATAACAAACTCTGGATGTTCTAAAAATGGCTGTCGGCGACGTAACAATGCCACAAATGCATGTGGTAAAAGGTGTAAAAATTGGCTCAACTGAAGCATATGTACGTTACCAGAACCGACGAGATTTAGTCATTTTTGAGTTTGCAGAAGGTTCAAACGTTGCTGGGGTATTTACCCAAAATGCATTCTGTGCAGCACCTGTTCATGTATCGAAAGCTCATCTTGCACAAGGCAACCCTCGTTATTTAGTGATTAACACAGGTAATGCCAATGCGGGTACTGGACCTACAGGCTTAAAAAATGCCCAAGACACTTGCGCGAAGTTAGCTGAGCTTGCTGGTGTGAAAAGTTTTGAAGTACTTCCGTTTTCTACGGGTGTGATTGGTGAACAGCTTCCAATGGAGCGCTTACTTGCTGGTCTTCAGCCTGCATTAAATAGTGTACAAGATGCTGCTTGGAATGATGCTGCAACTGGTATTATGACGACAGATACTGTGCCTAAAGGTGCATCTGAACAATTTGAACTTGATGGCATTACTTATACCATGACAGGTATTAGTAAAGGCGCAGGCATGATCCGTCCAAACATGGCAACGATGCTGAGCTTTGTTGCTACAGATGCGCCTATTAGCCGCGATTTAGTGCAAAAACTATTAAAGACCACAGTTGAGCATTCATTTAACCGTATTACTATTGATGGTGATACTTCAACAAATGACTCTTGTATTTTTGTGGCGACTGGTCAGGCAGGTGGTGCTGAAATTACATCAGACAGCGATCCACGCTACACAAAAGTATTAGAAGTGCTTGCTCGTCTTATGAACCGTTTAGCGCAGTTAATTATTCGTGATGGCGAAGGTGCAACTAAGTTTATTACTGTTGCTGTAGAGGGTGGCGGTAACATTCAGGAGTGTTGTGACATTGCGTATAGCATTGCGCATTCTCCACTCGTTAAAACTGCACTTTTTGCATCTGACCCGAACTGGGGACGTATTTTAGCGGCAATTGGCTATGCTGGAGTGAAAGAATTAGACGTGTCTAAAATTCAGGTATGGCTAGACGACGTACAAATCTGTAAAGATGGTGGTGCAGCCGAGGACTATACCGAAGAAGCTGGTGCGCGCGTTATGGCACAAACCGAAATTACCATTCGTGTTGACTTAGGTCGCGGGCAAGCCAAAGATACAGTCTACACATGCGATTTATCTTACGACTATGTCAAGATTAATGCAGATTACCGTTCGTAAATATTCAGTTATAATCAAGCCTCGACAAAGAGGCTTTTTTATTAGCCCCAACTTTTGATATTAAATGATTCAATCCGTAAATCATTTAAGCAGTAACGTTATATGCGAGCAGGTATGCCAGCATGAAGGATAGAGAAGACGTTTTATGAGTGATGCGACTTTAATTGCCAACGATGCAAAAAACATTGTACAAGCGCATTTAGACCGTTTAGGTGAGCCAAAAGACAATCGCTTAAGTGAAGAAGCAAAACAACAAAAGTTTGCACAGATCGAAGCAGAGCTCAAAAAACGTGATGCTGTCCTTGTTGCTCATTACTATTGCGACCCTGAAGTACAAGAGCTTGCTGAAAAAACAGGTGGATGTGTTTCTGATTCTTTAGAAATGGCCCGTTTTGGACGCGATCATGCTGCCTCAACATTAGTCGTTGCTGGTGTTAAATTTATGGGGGAGACAGCTAAAATTCTGTCTCCTGAAAAAACAATTTTAATGCCGACACTTGAAGCGACCTGCTCACTCGACTTGGGCTGTCCAGTTGATGAGTTCACAGCATTTTGTGATCAACACCCTGACCATACTGTAGTTGTTTATGCAAACACATCGGCTGCTGTTAAAGCACGTGCAGATTGGGTCGTAACTTCAAGCTGTGCTGTTGAAATTGTTGAGCACCTAGACAGTTTAGGTGAAAAAATTATTTGGGCACCAGATCAGCACTTAGGTCGCTATATCCAAAAGAAAACCGGCGCTGATATGTTGCTTTGGGATGGTGCATGTATTGTGCATGAAGAATTCCGCGCACGTGGTATTGCCAGCATGAAAGCACTGTATCCAGACGCTGCTGTATTGGTACATCCAGAGTCGCCAGAGTCGGTTGTAGAAATTGCCGATGCGGTAGGTAGTACTTCTCAACTCATTAAAGCTGCACAGACTTTACCAAACGAAAGACTCATTGTGGCAACAGACCGCGGTATTTTCTACAAAATGCAGCAAGCAGTACCCAATAAGATTTTAGTTGAAGCACCAACAGCGGGTGAGGGGGCAACTTGTCGTTCATGTGCTCACTGTCCGTGGATGGCAATGAATGAACTCGATGGAATTTTAGAAGTTTTACAAAAAGGTGATCAGGAAATACACGTCGATCTAGCGCTAGCTGAACGTGCCAAAATGCCTTTAGATCGAATGTTAGCCTTTAGTGCATCGTTAAAACGTTAAAAAACCTCAAAATGCTTGTTAAATATACATTTGATAAGGATTTTTAACTTTTTTTTAGAATAGGTGTTGACGTCTGAGGGCGTCGCGCCTAGAATGCACACCGTACCGCACGATGTGCGATACAGCAAAAGCTGAGATAGATCGGAGCATAGCACAGCCTGGTAGTGCACCTGGTTTGGGACCAGGGGGTCGTAGGTTCGAATCCTACTGCTCCGACCACTTAAAATAATATTTTAAGATCGGCGAAGTATCGCATGATAAGCATCATCGGTTAAGCGCCTGTAGCTCAGTTGGATAGAGCATCCGCCTTCTAAGCGGATGGTCACAGGTTCGAATCCTGTCAGGCGCGCCATTTGGTAGCTTGGTATATAGAACTTATTTGATGGTGGATGTAGCTCAGTTGGTAGAGCCCTGGATTGTGATTCCAGTTGTCGCGGGTTCGAATCCCGTCATTCACCCCAATTTCGGAGCATAGCACAGCCTGGTAGTGCACCTGGTTTGGGACCAGGGGGTCGTAGGTTCGAATCCTACTGCTCCGACCATATTTAAAAAGCGTTCAAGCTTTAAAAATATCCCAAATATTGAAAAGAATTTCTTCTAGTTTTACAGATAGAAGGAATTTTTTTGTTTTTATATATTTTAATTTATACACACTCCAATATTTGAACTTATTTATATAAGCTCTGTTCTCTGTTCTCTGTTCTCTGTTCTCTGTTCTCTGTTCTCTGTTCTCTGTTCTCTGTTCTCTGTTCTCTGTTCTCTGTTCTCTGTTCTCTGTTCTCTGTTCTCTGTTCTCTGTTCTCTGTTCTCTGTTCTCTGTTATTGATATTTCTGCCTTAACTCATCTTTTTCTTGATCTGACAAAAATGCGATTTTAAGACCATTTTCTTGAGCTGTATAAATTTGCTCAGGGCTTAAACCAGCTAAAGGGGCAGCAGTTAAATATTCATATTGTATCTCAATACCTTCTACCGCAGGGTCATCTGTATTAATGGTGGCAAGCACACCATGTTCTAAAAAAGTCTTTAATGGGTGCTCTGCTAAAGAAGGCACTGTATTGGTTTGAATGTTTGAGGTGAGACAAGATTCAATACCAATCTGATGTTTTGCTAAATAATCTAAAAGTTTTAAATCTTGAACTGCTTTAACACCATGTCCAATTCGTTCGGCACCTAATTCTTCAATGGCTTGCCAAATACTTTCTGGGCCAGCAGCTTCGCCTGCATGTACTGTAATGTGCCAACCTGCATCACGCGCTTTTTTAAAGTGATCAATAAATAAATTACCCGGAAAACCAAGCTCATCTCCAGCAAGATCCAGCGCTTTAATATCATTTTTATGGGCAAGCAGGGCATTTAATTCTTTTTCGCAGGCTTCTTGGCCAAAAGTACGGCTCATAATGCCAATTAAATTCACTTTTACTCCGTAAGCTTGGCTGCCTTCTTTTACACCAGCAATCACAGCTTCAACAACACCTTCAAGTGGAAGTTGATGGGTCATTCCCATATAACCCGGTGAAAAACGTAACTCTACATAGTCTAGGCCTTGTTGTGCTGCATCTTGCATGTTTTCAAAAGCAATACGTTTGCAGGCATCTAGGCTTGCTAATACTTTTACGCCCCAATCGAGCTTCGATAAAAAACTTAATAAGTCAGGTTGGTTATCCATCACTTGTACGTGTGGCCGTAAAGATTCAATGTCGTAGGCGGGTAAATCTAAATGGTATTGTTGGCCTAATTCTAAAATAGTTTGAATGCGGATGTTGCCATCAAGATGACGGTGTATATCTGTAAGGGGAAGCGTTTTTGTAATCATAGACTTCTTCTTATCTGTTCGTATCAGTTCATCATGCCTGTTTATAGTCACTGATAAAAGTTTGGATTTGCTATGTTTTTGTGAAAAGCGTTGAGTTGAGTTTTTTGAACTTACTATATTTGTATAAGTTTTAATTTTGATGACATTGTTCTGGCCTAAGAAGATAACGCAGTCTGTGTAAGATACAAGCACCAAGATTTTTATTGTTTTTAATTTCGCTGAGCCTGTTTTGTTGACTCTTCAACAATAGATTGGCTGAAGAATGGTCATTGGTATTTTGCCTTTTAGTTGTAAAGATGAATAAAGGCTTGCTAAAGACCAAACTGATAAAGCGATTAATTTATCTGTAGAAATCTATTTCTGGCAAGTAAATGAAAAAGAAGAAGTAGGAAGCGCTCAAATGAAGTCGGTACTTTGTCATCAAGCAAAATTACAAGTGGTGGACCAACCGAAATTAACGCCTGCAAAAGGACAGGTGTTATTGGAAGTGGTGCGATGCGGTATCTGTGGTTCAGATTTACATATGCAGCACCACTGCGACCACATGCATGATTTGGCTGCACGTGTAGGATTTAATGGTTTAGTCAAGTCTACAGATCCGTTTGTACTAGGACATGAGTTTTGCGGCAAGGTTTTAGACTATGGCCCAAAAACACGTCATAAATTTAAAGCAGATACACTTGTTTGTGCAATGCCGCTTTTAAATGTAGATCCGCATGGTTATTTGTCTACAGGGCTTTCCCCAAATGCTTCAGGTGGTTATGCCGAGCAAGTATTGGCTCAGTCGAGTTTGATGTTTGAAGTACCCAATGGTCTAGATGCAGATAGTGCTGCCATGACTGAACCTATGGCGGTTGCATTGCATGCTGTTCGCCGTAGCCGTGTGAAAACTGGTGAACCCGCTATTGTAATTGGTTGCGGTCCTGTTGGGCTAGGTGTCATATTAATGCTTAAAGCTGCGGGAGTTAAAACCGTAGTTGCCAGCGACTTTTCACCAAACCGACGTAAACTTGCCGAACAATGTGGTGCGGATATTGTGGTAGACCCTAAAGAGACATCGCCATTTGCCAACTGGAAAGAGTTTGGATTGCTTGGCAATGTATCAGATGCGATTAATATGGGCATGGGGCTGTTTGATAAGTTACAAGCGACACGCTTACCATGGTGGCACGGATGGCGCATGATTGATAAGTTGGGTGCTCTGCCAAAACGTCCTGTTATTTTTGAGTGTGTGGGCGTACCGGGTGTCTTGCAGCAAATTATTGAAGGTGCACCTTTGTTTTCCCGAATTGTTGGGGTGGGTGTCTGCATGCAAAGTGACAAAATAGAACCCGCACTTGCGATTAATAAAGAGCTAGAAATACAGTTTGTATTAGGCTATACACCGCTTGAGTTTAGAGATGCGCTACACATGATTGCAGAAGGGAAAGTGAACTGTTCACCGCTCATTACGGGTGTTGTGGGCCTAGAAGGTGTTACGAGTGCATTTGAGGCATTACGTGATCCTGAACAGCACGCCAAAATCTTGATTGACCCTAAACGTAGCGGTTCAGATATTCAATTGATGAGTCGTTAATTCAAAGTCATTTATGCTCAATTAAAAAGGTTGTGATCTTATCAATCACAATCTTTTTTTTATGGGTATAGTTCGCGATATCGGTTATAAATAAAGGCTATTGAGCTAATTTGTATTGCTCTTTAGTTGTTCTAGTTCTTGGTAAATCCACTCAACAAATTTTTGAATAGTCGGTGAGATGTCTTGGCTTGAGTGAATGAGATAGTACTTTCGGCTGCCTTTTAGTTTTTTATTAGAAACAATCACCAGTTCTTTTTTTTGTAGTTCAGACTCAATCAACATTTGTGGAATTAGAGCCATTCCCATGTCATGGCTAGCAGCAACCGCAAGCATTGAAAATAACTCATGGCGTTGTCCATCAAAAGGTTTCGGGTGCTGCATCTGATGAGTTAGAAACCATTCTTGCCAAATGCTAGGCCGAGTGGTTTGTTGTAGGAGAGGGATTTTTAATAAATCTTCTGGGCTTAAATCATAGGTATTTTCATTAATTATCACAGCATCTGGAAAATACTTTTCGATTAGCCTTGGTGAGCATACAGGTACAATTTCTTCATCCATTAAATAATGTGCTTGTATGCCGGGCCAGTGGTCAATTTGCTGCTGCGTACCTGCAAAAATCGCAGCATCAAAAATGTTATCATTAAATAAAAAAGGTTTAGTACTGGTTTCTAAATGAACGGTAATTTCAGGGTGTTTTTGATTTAAAAGATGAAGTTTGGGTAACAGCCAGCGCGTTGCAAAGGTAGGAACCACACCTAACTTTAATGTTCCACCTAAACCCTTATGAGAAATCACATCGGCTGTACATTTCTCTAAACCCAATAAATAGGGCTTAATACTTTTAAAATACTGCTGACCTGCAATGGTCAGTTCAACGCCATGCCGAGTACGAATAAAAAGTTCAACGCCCAAGAAATCTTCTAACTGCTGAATTTGGCGCGAGACTGCACTTTGGGTAATACATAACTCTTGTGCAGCATAGGTATAACTTAGATGTTTTGCTGCACTTTCAAAGCAAATCAGGCCCTGAATAGACGGGATGCTTCTTCGCATAAATAAATCCTTTTATTTGTCGTCATATTTCAAAACAGCATATGACCTAAATGCAGATATCCGATTTTAGTATAAAAATAAGCCATTTTTAATGAAATACAACGAATTAAATATCTAAATTTAAACTTTCTTATTTTAAATATGCGTAAGTCGCATATCTGCATGAACATTTATCGTTTGATTACTGCATTTTTCACGCATAACATCGAGTTAAATAAAGAAGATCAAATCAAGCAGAGGATGCGATGAATCACATGGTGACAACAAAAAAAGCAAAAGTTCAATTTAACTGGCAAGACCCATTTTTAATTGAACAACAGCTTAGCCCAGATGAGCGCATGATTCGTGATGCGGCTCATGCCTATTGCCAAGAACGTTTGCAACCCCGTGTACTTGAACAATTCCGTCATGAAAAAACAGATCCATCTATTTTTCGTGAAATGGGAGAGCTTGGCTTATTGGGTCCAACCATCCCTGAGCAATATGGCGGTGCCGGTTTGAACTATGTGAGTTATGGTTTGGTTGCGCGTGAAATTGAATATGTCGACTCGGGCTACCGCTCTATGGCGAGCGTGCAAAGCTCATTGGTGATGGTTCCGATTCATGAGTTTGGTACCGAAGAGCAAAAGCAAAAGTACTTACCTAAACTAGCTACGGGTGAATACATTGGTTGTTTTGGTTTGACTGAACCTGATCATGGCTCAGACCCGGGCAGTATGATTACCCGTGCTAAAAAAGTTGACGGGGGTTACCGTTTAACTGGCGCAAAAATGTGGATTACCAATAGCCCAATTGCCGATGTATTTGTTGTTTGGGCAAAAGAAGTTTCTGCTGAAGGCAATGTCGGTGATATTCGAGGTTTCATTTTAGAAAAGGGCTGGGAAGGCCTATCTGCACCAGCAATTCATGGCAAGGTCGGTTTACGTGCATCGATTACAGGTGAAATTGTAATGGATAACGTATTTGTACCTGAAGAAAATGCGTTCCCTGAAATTCGAGGTTTGAAAGGCCCATTTACCTGTTTGAATAGCGCTCGTTATGGCATCGCATGGGGTGCAATGGGTGCTGCCGAGTTTTGTTGGCATACCGCACATCAATACACCATGGACCGCAAACAATTTGGTCGTCCGTTGGCTGCAAATCAATTAATCCAAAAGAAACTGGCAGATATGCAAACTGAAATTGCGTTGGGTTTGCAAGTGGCACTACGTTTTGGTCGTATGAAAGATGAAGGCATTGCCTCAGTTGAAGGCACATCTCTAATTAAGCGCAACAATTGTGGAAAGGCGCTTGATATTGCTCGTATGGCACGTGACATGATGGGTGGAAACGGTATTAGTGACGAGTTTGGCGTAGCACGTCATTTGGTCAATCTTGAAGTTGTGAACACCTATGAAGGTACACATGATGTTCATGCTCTTATTTTAGGTCGCGCACAAACAGGCATCGCGGCATTTAGTAACTAACTCATTCATTTTTAAAAATAAGGGTGTTCTTTCGAGAGTACCTTTAGGGATTTTTTACGCAAAAATTTATGGATAATGACAAGATTCATCGTAAGGATACTCATGTGAAGATGTACCTCTGTGTACTTAAATTTGAAAGTAAGTTGATGAAAAGTATAGAAGATTAAGTCATACAGAAAACATAAGTAAGCTACCGATGACTCATTTGGGAAAATGAGGAACTAAAGATGAACAATGATGTTCAAGTAATATCGAAAGAATTAAGAAATACATTTCCAAGTAACCTTGGAACATACGAAAGGATTGGACCAAATACATGGAAATGGGCATTATTATTTGCCTATTTTGCGATGGTGGTCGATGGCATTGATATTATGCTGCTGTCTTATAGCTTGACCAGTTTAAAGGCAGAGTTTGGTTTAAGTACCTTTCAGGCAGGTGCCTTAGGTAGTGCTTCTTTGGCGGGTATGGGTATTGGCGGTATTTTGGGTGGCTGGGCATGTGACAAGTTTGGTCGCGTACGGACCATTGCCAACTCGGTAACCTTCTTTTCTGTAGCGACCTGTTTATTGGGCTTTACGCAAAGCTTCGAGCAATTTATGGCTTTACGTTTTATTGGTGCTTTAGGAATTGGAGCACTTTATATGGCTTGTAATACCTTAATGGCTGAATATGTGCCAACCACTTACCGCACAACGGTCTTGGGCACATTACAGACGGGTCAGACCGTAGGTTATATTGCTGCAACTTTATTAGCTGGCGCAATTATTCCAGATCATGGCTGGCGCGTTTTATTCTTCCTGACCGTGGTGCCTGCTTTTGTAAATATTTTCCTACAACGATTTGTGCCAGAACCAAAATCTTGGCAGCTCACCAAAATTGAAAGCTTACAAGGCGATAGACAACCAAAAGAAATGGTCGTGGCTGAAAAGCCTAAAAGTGGAAGTATTTATAAGCAAATTTTTAATAACTTTAAACACCGCAAGATGTTTTTGTTGTGGATGACCACAGCATTCTTCTTACAGTTTGGTTATTACGGCATTAACAACTGGATGCCAAGTTATTTAGAAACAGAAGTGCATATGAACTTTAAAAACTTAACCAGTTATATGGTGGGTTCGTATACCGCAATGATTTTAGGAAAAATTTTAGCGGGTTATCTTGCCGACAAATTTAACCGCCGTGCTGTTTTTGTGTTTGGCACAATTGCGAGCGCTGTGTTCTTGCCAATCATTATTTTCTTCAATACCCCTGACAATATTTTGTATTTATTGATCACTTTTGGCTTCTTATATGGCATTCCATATGGTGTAAACGCGACCTATATGGCTGAAAGTTTTTCAACCGACGTGCGCGGTACAGCCATTGGCGGTGCTTATAACATTGGTCGTGTCGGGGCCGCGATTGCACCGGCCACGATTGGTTTCTTGGCATCGGGTGGAGCTTTTGCGATGGCCTTTATTGTGATGGGCGCAGCGTATTTTGTTGCGGGTGTATTGCCGGGCTTATTTATTAAAGATCGTCAGTACGATCCGCAAAAACAATCATAAACAATGACAAGAAGGTGCGTTGAGTACCTTCTAAAAAGATAAGGGTATCGTTATGGGTGCATTACAAGGAATTCGGGTTTTAGATTTAAGTCGTGTACTTGCAGGGCCTTGGTGTGGGCAAATATTGGCAGACCTTGGCGCGGAAGTGATTAAAATTGAACGTCCTCGAGTCGGTGATGACACCCGTATGTGGGGACCGCCATGGATGCCTGATCAAGACGGAAACATGACCCGTGAATCTGGCTATTTTCAGTGTACCAACCGCAATAAATATTCGGTTGCGGTGGACATTACCAAATCAGAAGGTCAGGCTTTAATTTATGAAATTGCTAAGACTGCCGATGTGGTGATTGAAAATTATAAGACAGGGTCTTTGGCTAAATATGGTTTGGACTATGCTTCCTTAAGTGAGCTCAACCCAAATATTGTGTATTGCTCGATTACGGGTTTTGGGCAAGATGGCCCACGTGCAGAAGAACCCGGTTATGATTTTATTATTCAGGGTATGTCTGGCTTAATGAGCATTACTGGCGAGCCTGATGATGTGGCAGGCGGTGGTGCACAAAAGGTTGGTGTGGCTGTGGTAGATATTCAAACGGGATTGTATTCCACCATCGCGATTCAGGCGGCTTTGATTGCACGCTCACACACGGGACGTGGACAATATATTGATATGTCACTCCTTGATGTACAGGTCGCGGCATTGGCAAATCAGGGAATGAACTATTTAGCTTCGGGTAAAGCCCCGCAGCGCATGGGCAATCAACACCCAAGCATTGTGCCATATCAAACTTTTAAGGCTAAAGATAAAGAGTTTATTATTGCTTGCGGTAACGACAAACAGTTTAAAGATTTGTGTATTGCGATTGGTTATCCAGAGTTACTCGAAAATGAAAAGTTTGTGCGTAATCAAGACCGCGTAAAGTATCGAGATGAACTGATTCCTTTATTGTCCGAGCACTTTTTACAGAAAACTGCCAAAGAATGGGTCAACATGATTCATGCGCTTAAAGTTCCCGTAGGTGTAATCAACTCTATTGAAGATGCTTTGGCTGAACCACAAATCGTACATCGTAATTTGGTGGTGAATATTCCTCATCGTTTGAATGAAAACTTTCAAACGATTGGTTCACCCATCAAGTTGTCTGATACTCCCGTTGAATATCATCATGCACCGCCAGAGCTAGGTGAACATACGGCTCAAATCTTATCGAGATTTAAAACAGCAGAAGAGCTAGCTGCATTAAAAGAGAAAGGCATTATTGATGGGAAAATTGCTTAAGCTATTGTCGTTTTTAATGTGATTCAATTTAAATAAAAACTGTGATTTGCAATAAATCACAGTTTTTTATTAGAAACTAAGCGTTTTTAATATTTAAAAATAAGCGGCAGCTCTGGTCTGAAATCATGAATTATTCCTTGAAGTTCATGATCAAAACTAATTTCCATTAAATGCTCTGATCCATCAGTCACTTCAAAATTATCAAGTGTATTGAACAGCAACGAAGTAGGGTGCTGTTCAAGGTTTGGAATAGAAACTTTAATCGCAGTGATTTCTGATAAATCTTTGCTATGAACAAGTGGTTGTTGTTTTTCTTTTGCAGCAAGGTCTGGTCGTGAAGCAAATGAAAGGAAGAACCACATCGGTTCAGTTACCACAGAATCTTTGGCAACATTTACTTCTAAGCTGGCTGGTAAATAGCTAGGCTTGTAAACCCAATTAGGAAATTTTGCACCGTTATCATCTTTATTTTTAGGGCGAAAACAAATACCAAAAGGGGACGCGATATTATTTTGAGTACTTAGTCGCTCAAAAAGCAGAGTCGGTTTTGTGAGATCACTTGAGGCTTCTTCGGGGTTATTTAAAAAGATTAATTCGATAAAGCTATTTTTAAAGAAAAAGCGTCTGTTTTGGGTACCTTGACCCGGGTGCTTATTGGATGAACCTTCTGTTAGACCGAATTTTTTTAAAGTTTCAGCTTCGGGAGCGCCTGATTGTACACAAATAAAAATATGGTCCACTTCCATTTTAAGTTCTCATACTAATGTTGATGAATATTAAATAATTGATTAATAGAGTTTTTCATGTTTATCGCAAGTATTTCATCGAAACCATCGACTAAAAAGCGGCTAATTAAGCCTTCAATCACCGTATAGATCAGCTCAGATAAAGCTTCACCATTCGGTATATTGCAGTTTTCCGCAATCAATACTTTAATCCATTGTTTATGAGCTTTAGAAATAGAAATAATGTCTTGATCATCTTGGTTAGATTCAGCGACTGCTCTTACAAATAAACAGCCCTTAAAAAAATCTTGTCTAAACCAATTGGTGTGCCAATCCAGAATTTTATTGATGGCTTCTAACCCTGTTGCATTTCCCACATAGCCCAAAAGGCTTTGCTTAAACCGTTCATCACGAGCAACGAGTACAGACTTAACTAGTTGATTTTTATTTTTATAGTACGTGTACATAGTGGTTTTAGAGCAACCAGATTCATCGCGAATCAAGTCAACGCCAACCCCGACAAAACTATTTTCATTAAATAACTTCTCGGCTGTATCTAATATTTTTAAGGCAGATTTTGACATAAAACTTTTCCAAAAAATAAAATAGTACAGATCTGTACTATTTGGAATTTTATCTATATGCTTTTTAAAAAGCAAATTTTTGTTTGAGGAAAAAAACCATGTTCTCGATCTTTTATGGCAAAGAAAAACTGGCTCCATCGCCCACTAAAATTGACGTTTTAAGAAGCCTTATTGGGGGTACGCTCAGTATTTTTATACTCCTGTGGTTGAGTAAGCTCACACATAATATCTTTATCATGGCGCCGTTTGGTGCGACCTGTGTATTGCTCTATACCGTGTCGCAGTCACCTTTGGCACAGCCGAGAAATATTATATTTGGGCATCTTATTTCGGCTTTTGTAGGTTTGTTTTTTCTAAAATTTGTCGGTGTTTCTATTTTTACAATTGCTTTATCAGTAGGTTGTGCCATTGCTCTCATGCAAGTTTTTAAATGTGTTCATCCACCTGCTGGGGCCAATCCTTTGGTTATTTTACTCACCGCAAGCAGCATACATTACCAGTGGAGTTTCTTAATTTTCCCTGTTTTAGTTGGTGCAGTGTCTTTAGTTTTGGTGGCAATGCTGATTAATAATATTAAAGCGAGTACCAAGTGGCCGATGTATGGCTTGGGAATTTTAAATAGTAAAAAGTAGGCAAGCTATGAAGTATTTTGAGCTTAAAATAATGAAAGTATTCACTACGCCAAGATAGTGAATACTTTTGAATGAAATTATGACTTTTTAGAAGTACGTTCTTCGATGGCAAATTTGAGTAAAGAAGCACTGCGGTAAAAACCGTGTGCGAACTTTCCAAATGGCATGGTAATAAAGAATGTCATGACCGTAGCTAAATGGAAAATCAGTAAAAGTGCCATGTAAGGTGTATTGCGAAATGCCATAAGAGCTAAGCCTGAAGCACTGACTAAAATTAAAAGGAAAATAAAACCTCGATCTACTGGTTTTTGCTCGCGGTCACCATGTAATGGATGGCGTTTAAGATTTAAATAGAGTAAGCCAGATGGTCCAATCACTAAGCCAAGCCCACCCAACGTACCTAAAATTACAGGCAAGCTAAAGATAGGGTACGGCGCATGCAGGTTAAGGAAATAGTGATATAAAGTCGCTACGCCTGTGGCTGCAAAGCAGAGCATAAAGCCATAAAAAGTCAGGTGATGGAACACGCGGCGGATTTGGGTGTAACGGTCATCTTGCTCATTACAGCCTTTGCCATGTCCACCATCTAAATATTTAAGCGTTAACACATTTTGAGAGGCTTGAATAAGGTCTGGTTTCTCAACTTTGCCGTGAATAACTTTAGACGTCTGTCTCCAAAATTTACTAATCCCAATGCCGAGCAAAACAATCGCAACTGTAAAGGTCGCTCCAAACAATAGAGCTAAAAAGTTATGCGGGAAAATCGCATAGAAATTACCTTGATAGCCTGCAAATAGGTCGGTGCCTTTGTACCAAACCACAGCTAACATGCATAAAAAGAAAATCACTGATAAAGCCGAAACAAAAGGAATCCCAACAGACTTATAAAGTCGGCCTAAAGGCTGAGGTGTCGCAAATTCTTGGTAAGTTTCTAAACGTACTTGCGCCATCGCTTTTGGAATGTTTACGCCAAACTCGTGCGGCGGGGCATATTGGCAAGCATGCAGACAAGCACCACAGTTATGGCACAAATTTGCGAGGTAATGAATATCAGCTTGATTAAACTCAAGACGCTTGGTCATCGCCGCAAATACAGCACAAAACGACTCACAGTAACGACAAGCATTACAAATCTGTAGGGCTCTTTGAACTTCCTGCTCATGGTCAGAGAGCTGAACAACTGGAATTAGGGCTTTAGTACTAGCATTCATGTTCAACTCCTTGTGAAAGTGCGTAGTGGGCTGCATTTTTTCCGGCAATGCGTCCAAACGTTGTGCCAATCGACATGCCGACCCCTGCGGTATAACCCTGACCGAGTACGTTACCTGCCATCATTTCACCTGCGACAAACAGGTTGCGGCTTGGCTTATTGTTAAAACGTACAGCAGCATCGTCTTCGACTTTTAAGCCTAAATAGGTAAAGGTAATGCCAGGTTTAAGTGCATAGGCATAGAACGGTGGCTTGTCGAGAGGAACGGCCCAATGGGTTTTGTTGGGAACAATATTTTCGGTGGTGCAGTCATCTAAAACTGTGTGGTTAAAGGTGCCTTGCACACAGGCTTGATTAAATTCTTCTACGGTGTGGCATAAGGTTTTTGCATCTAGTCCGATTTTTTCGGCTAACTCTTGAATGCTATTTGCTTTTACACCCGCAAACACAGGTGGCATAAAGCGACCAATGGCTTTTGAGTCGATAATAGAATAGGCAATTTGCTGAGGTTGTTTGGCAACCAGGCGGCCCCAAATCGCATAACGTTTTGGCCAGAAGTCTTCGCCTTCATCGTAAAAACGTTCGGCTTTGTTATTGACCACAATTCCTAGTGAAACGCAGTCAATACGGGTGCAGATGCCGCCGTCATATAACGGTGCTCTTGCATCTACAGCGACGCAATGCGATTGTGATGGATCACCAATAATATCGGCGCCTTGATCTATCATAAATTTGAGTAAGTTGCCCTGATTAAAGCGGGTTCCGCGAATAATGAAATTATCGGCAGGCCATTCACCGTTTTCATTTTGTCCCCATGCTTCTCTTAACCATTCCAGATTTGACTCAAAACCACCTGCGGCCAATACACAGCTTTTCGCTTTAAATACACGGCCATCTTCCGCAATTGCAGCTTCAAAATGTCCTTGGTTTAACTTTAGATCTTTAATTTTTGTGTTGTATAAAATCTCAATGCCAAGCTCTTGGGCACTACGGTAATACGCATTAATGAGGGCTTTACCGCCACCCATAAAAAAGGCATTGGTACGTGCAACATGTAAAGCACCCGATAGTGGTGGCTGAAAATTGACCCCATGTTTACGCATCCAGTCACGGCAGGTCGCCGTGCTACGAATGACCAGACGAGCTAAGTGCTCATTGGTTTTGCCCGCAGTGACTTTAAGTAGGTCTTGCCAATATTCTTCTTCTGGGTAGGCATCGACCAATACATCTTGAGGAGCATCATGCATGCAACGGAGGTTACGAGTGTGTTGTGAGTTACCACCACGCCATTCTTTAGGTGCTGCTTCTATGACAAGCACAGACGCGCCACTTTCTTTTGCCGTGAGCGCGGCACACAGTGCGGCATTCCCACCACCAATTACAATCACATCATGCATGGATTTCTCCCTTTCTCAGCTAAGGCTAATGTAGCTTTAAAAGGGAAGAGGAAGTGAGAGGCTAAACTTGAATGGGTGTTTAGTAAAAATAAACACTAATGGCTTAAGTGTTTATGAGTTTCGCACCGGGCCAGCGCTTTTCATTAATCAGGTTAGTCACACAAGCACGAATCACTACTTTGGTGGCTAAAGTTGCAGGCGAGAGTTCTTCTTCAGACAGACTAATTAAATAGTTAATGCGTTCAATAGCAGGTTCTACAACGCGCAGTAAGCATAGGTCTTGCCGTGAGTTTAACGATGCGCCCGCAGGTTGGATGGTTGCCATTTCGAGTTGGCTAATGCTTTCCATTAACAAATGCAGCCCATCAATTTCATAGGCCACTTTAAGCTGATGAATTTTCTGTTCGAGCAACAAGCGCAGCCCATGTCGTTGGCTTGGTAAAATCAGCGGAAGTTCTTTAAGCTGTGAATGAGTAATGGTTTGAGTGTCTATACAGCTTTCAAGGTGGTACTGGCTTAGGACTTCTTTAGGCGAGATTAAAAACATCTGTTCTTTGACTAAAGGCTGTATGGCCCACTGTGGGTCGACATCGTCACTAAAGATGATAGCAACATCGAGCTGTCTTGCATTCACTAAGGCCTTTAAGTCACCCGATAAGCCTTCAATGAGACGGACTTTAATGTCGGGGTAGCGGTTTCTCATGAGTTTTAAAAAGTGCGCGCCAATAACCGACGCGACACTTGGCGAAAAACCGACGGTAACATGACCACTTAAACGCGAAGAATGTGCAGAATCTACAGCATGGTCTAAGTGTCTAAGCGCCAGTTGAACCTGTTGAAAAAAAGCTAAACCCGCAGGGGTGGGAACCGTACCCAAAGCAGTACGTTGTAAAAGGCGAATAGAAAGCTCGCTTTCTAATTTTGAGATTTGCTGACTTAATGCAGAAGTTCCAATATCGAGATTTTTTGCAGCTTTACCCAAGCTTCCAGACTCGATCACTGCAATAAAATATTTTAATTGTTTGAGTTCCACGGCAAATACTACATTGTCCTTTGTTCATTATTCTACACTGGTTTATTGCTCTACATTTTGTTCTATTACGCTGCGTAAACCGCTCAAAGAGTAAAGGCAACATCCTCTCAAAATGCTGCCTTTTAGAGCTTTTATTGTTTAACCTGCTCAAGACCCTGTTCTTCAATAATTTGTTTCGCTTGAGGCGATTTCACAAATTGAATAAGTTCTTTTGCGACTTTTGCATGTTCAGAGTTTTTACCAATGCCAGCAGCAAACACGGTGACTTTTTGATAAGGTGCAGGAATTGGGCCGACTAAATCAACTTGACCATATTGGCCAGTAAAAGGTTTGATTTCACTAATTTGCTGGAAACCAATATCAAACTGACCTTCAGCAATACGTTTTGCCACGCGGTCACCGACTACTTTTTCTGCTTTACCAGTAATCACTTTGTACTCGACAGGTGGAAAGCTTGGGAAAACATCTTTTTCAAGATGTGTACCGCTCGCACTTGCTGAATAACCAATGTGCTTGGCATTTAATAAAACTTTTTCGAATTTTGCCGCAGAGCTAATATCTGGTTTTGGTGCACCTTTAGGTACAGCCATACCAATGCTCGAATTGACTAAAGCGCTTTGTGAATTTGGGTCGACATAACCTTTTTCTGCAAGCTTACTGAGTTCAGGAGCAGCCAAGACCACCATGTCAAAACGTTCACCACGATCGAGACGGTTTGGAATTGCAGTTGGCGATGCACCCATAGATGAACCAGATGAGAGGTGAACTGTATGACCAGTTTGCTTTTCAAATATTGGAATGAGTTTTTCCATAGATGAATAGAAACCGCCAGAGCTAATCACTTCGAGGGTATCTGCGTTAGCAAGCGTTGAACCTAAGCCTGCACTAGCTAGGCAGATGGTCATGAAGATAGGGGACTTTTTCATAGTATCTCACTTTTAATGACAGGAGAGCACAGTACGGCTGCAACATGCGCCGTACTGTTCATTAAAATTTCAGGTTAAGTAGTTAGTTGTTTTAAGCGCCAACCTTGGCAGGTTCAGCAATCGCGTCAGATTTGTTCTGCTTAGAACCGCGACATAGATATAAACTTGAGATGAGGCTACATACCGCAGCGAGCATCAGCCAGAACGCTGGTGTGCTTGCATTGCCTGTGTTTTCCACAAGGTAAGTACACGCCATTGGCGTCATACCACCAAAAATAGCGGCTGCAAGACTGAACGCTAAAGAGAAGCCAACGGTACGAACACGTTTTGGCATTACTTCGGCAAGGGTTGCTACCATAGTCCCGTTGTACATACCAAAGAAGAATGAGAAGTAAGCAAGCGTGATCAGTAAGTTTGAAAAACTAATATCGCTCACCAACCAGCTTAAAACTGGATAACTGGTAAAAATCGCAAGTGTCGTAATACCCACTAACACTGGACGGCGACCAATTTTGTCTGAAAGTAAGCCACCCATTGGTAACCAGAAGAAATTTGATAAACCTACAAACACGGTTGCTAAAAGGCTATCTGTGACTGACATTTCTAAAGTACGTTTTGCATATACTGTGGTGTAAACCGTAATGAAATAGAACGTGGTGGTGGTCATGGCACTCATCATCATACCTGCAAGTACAATGCGCCAGTTGCTCGCCAGTGTGCTGAAAATTTCTTTGGTTGATGGGTGAGTTTTTTGTGCTTTAAATGCTTCAGTTTCCTCTAAAGTACGACGGAATAAGAAGATTAAAGGAATGATCAAACAACCAATTAAGAACGGAATACGCCAGCCCCATTCACTCACTTGTGCATGAGTTAAAACGGTGTTGAGCCAATAACCAAATAACGCAGCAAACACCACCGCAATTTGTTGACTACCAGACTGCCAGCTTGTGATAAAACCACGGTTTTTATCGGTTGCAATCTCTGCGAGGTAAATCGACACACCGCCAGATTCAACACCTGCCGAGAAGCCCTGTAACAGACGTCCAATGACCACCAAAATAGGGGCCATAATACCTATGGTGTCATAACCCGGTACAAAGGTAATTAAGATGGTACCAATAGCCATAAGGCTTAAAGTCACAATCAAACCCTTACGGCGACCGATTCTGTCGACATAAGCACCCAAGAAAATAGCGCCGAGAGGACGCATAAGAAAGCCCGCAGCAAACACGGTAAATGTCATCATTAAAGAGACATATTCATTTTCAGAGTGGAAAAATTTTGCTGCGATATAAGTGGCATAGAAACCAAAAAGAAAAAAATCGTACTGTTCTAAAAAGTTGCCACTTGTTACATTTAATATTTTTTTAAAAGTAGCCCTACGGTTATTAACGACATCCATTGGAGACCTCCTTGGCCTGACAAAATGGAAACATTCACGATCTTCAAAGTTTGGACGTAAATTGATTCAATCAATAAACCTAAATAGGAAATGGGTTAGAGATGAGATTTAAAGGTGTCCTTGGTAGAAAATGTGATGCCTTGTTTCCAGTTAAAACTACACATCTATATTTCGATAAACAGAAAACCACTTATCATTCGTATAAAAATGTAATCTTAAAAAGCAGGGAAGAGTGAGAGGCGAAAATTAATTAGGTATTTAGAAAAATTAATGACCCTTTAAACAATAATTTCAGAACATGGCCAAATTTGGTTTTGAATCAACTCTTTCACACATGCCTTAATGGCTGACTTGGCAGCAAGTGCAGCGGGTGATAATTCTTCTTCGGCAAGGCTCACTAAGTAGTTAATTCTTTCCACTTCTGGGTCAATCACCTTAAGTAATTGCAGCTTATGTTTGTACTCTTGCAAGCAAGCACTTCCGGGGCGAACACTAGCAAGGTCAAGGTGAATCAGACTGTCCATAAGTAAGTGTAAGCCATCAATTTCATAGACAACATTAAGCTGCCCAATCTTGTGTTCAAGTAGCTTTCGTAAGCTATGACGCTGACGTGGCAACACTAATGGAATATCGCCAATTTGCTGGGACTGAATAATTCCGCTTTTAATGCAATCGGCTAGACCATATTTTTCGAGCACTTCTTTGCGCGCCATCAAGTACATTTGCTCGCGTACCAAGGGCTGTATAGACCACTGCTTATCAATCTCATTAGTAAAAATAATGGCAATATCAAGCTGACGCGAGTTAATGTATTGAATGAGATTACCTGACAGGGTTTCCACAATCTCTAAGCGAATGTCTGGATAGCGTTCAGACATCAGTTTCATTAAAGGGATACCAATCAAAGCGGTAATGGTCGGTGGAAAACCAAGGCTGACATGACCTGACAAGCGTGCCGAATGCGCAGCATCTATGGCAAAATTTACCTGACGCAAAATAAGTTGCGAGTGCTTTAAAAAGGCAAGACCTGCTGGGGTTGGTGTCACGCCAAAAGCATTACGCTGTAATAAGCGAATGCTTAGCTCTTGTTCGAGCTTACTAATTTGCTGACTAATCGCCGAAGCACCGACATCGAGTTTTTGGGCAGCTTTACCAATACTGCCCGATTCAACGACTGTCAAAAAATACTTTATTTGCTTGATTTCCATAATAAATGTATTCGCTCATCATCCTTGATTTATAGAGATATGAAGGATTGGAAAATCTATCATGCATTTTTATATTAACAGCAATGCATAAAAAAGTTTCTGAAAATTAAGCGGCTCTACTGAAACTGAGTAAAAAGTAGAATCACACCTAATACACATAAAATAGAGCCAATCACCTTATTAATTTGCACTTGCTTGGCTAACATTTTTTGTCTCAACAGCATGGATGAAAACAGTACAGCCACCAGTGAAAACCATACAAAATGAGCAAATGACATAAAAAGGCCATAAGCTATAAGAACGCTTTCAGGTGTAGTTAAACTCACAATTTGCGTATAGGTGCTAATCACAAATAGTGTGGTTTTAGGGTTCAGGGCGTTGGTAAAAAAGCCGTATTTTATAGCTTGAAAACTGCCTATAGCGTTTGAAGCAACAGCGTCTGAAACAGGTTTTTGCGTAAAGGTTTTATAGCCAATATAGATCAGGTAAAGTGCGCCAATGTACTTCACAATATTCAAAATTTGCGGCGTATAAGCCATCACAAAGGCAACGGCAACTAACGTATAGGTCACATGCACCAACACGCCAAGCGATATTCCAAGTGAAGTGAATACACCTATTTTTCTGCCGTACAGATAACTATTTTTGGTAACGATCGCGAAGTCAGCGCCGGGGCTAACCACCGCCAAAATCGTAATGAGAATAACCGCAATAAACTCTGCCATTATCTTATATCCTCACTGAAAATGAGGGAGTTCATCTGTACTTTTTGGAATGTATGTAAGAGAGCGAAAACACTACTTAAAATTGCTATTCTTTTTGTAAGAGATGCTGGGGCTTCAGGTTTTCGAAGATAGATATAGATATTCAATATGTTTTTCATCATCTAAAATGGGGTTTAATAAAGATGATTTTTATTTTGAACAGAAATCTAAAAATAAAAATCGATAAAAACGACTACACATTTATGAGTTTTTGGAATGATTGAAAGAATATCGCTGAATTCATTAAAATTTTTCTACTTTGTGGCGAAGTATGGCAGCGTCACTTTAGCTGCAAAGAAATTATTTGTGACGCAAAGTGCGGTCAGTAAACAGATTTATAATTTAGAAGAAGCTTTAAATACGACTTTGTTCGATCGAAAAAATAAAACACTTGTGATGACCGAACAGGGTGAAACTTTATTAAGTTGTTGCCATCAGGTGTTTGGTCAACTCGATGAATGTTTAATACAACTCAGCCAGCCTAAAACCCACAATAAACAACTGGTTTTGTCGTGTGAACCGACTCTTTCTATGAAATGGCTTATTCCACGGCTCTCAAAATTTAAAAAATTTGGTCATGATTTTGAGGTTGTGCTACTCACAGCAGGCGGCGTGGTCGATTTTGAAAAAGATAATATTGATATCGCAATTCGCCGAAATGACTTTGATTGGGGAGAGCATCTTTATAGCGAAAAGATTGCCGATGAATATATCGCTCTAGTCCAAGCAACCAAGCCATCGGAAACAAACGACTTACTGATTTCGACCTCTAGACCGAATTTTTTCAAAAGCATGAGTCGAATTGCTGAGTTAACGCAGAGTTTAAAAGGCTACACCAAAGTTGAACTCGAACATTTTTATCTATGTTTAGAAGGTTGCTTGGCGGGACTGGGCGCAACGGTCATCTCAATTTATATGATTGAAAAAGAGCTTGAGTGGAACTTACTGAAAAAAATTTCATCTGTTGTGCAAGATAATTCAGCCTATTTTTTACTTTCTCATAGCGCTTTTGAGGAAGATTCACGTAAAACCATATTTTTAGAATGGCTAAAAGCAGAGATGAATGAAAGTCAGCACACATTACTTTAGGTTGATTCTTTTTAACTTAAATTTTTACTATTAAGTATTTGAAAATAATAATTAATATTTGAAATGTTAAGGTGCTGTGTGAGCGCCGTGTCTTGAATTTCTGCTGTCTAAAATTCCCGAAGATGAAAAAAATTTAACGTTATACTTATTTATTAAACCATAAACATGAATTTCACTCAGTTTGTAATGAGACTAAATCATTTTTATTCATGTTCTGATTGCGGTATAAATCTATTCATGCTCTGAAGCGCTCCAGTAATTCACTTTGATAAGACCATAAGGCACAAATCTGACAAGTCTGGAAAGTTTAAAAAGAGCAAAAAGTTTTTATTTAGGTTTTATCTCAGAAATTAGGGTACTGATCACAATGAGTAAAGAATTTACATTTACGATTAAGAGTATTTGTTTCGATGAGAACTATCGTCCAGCAGACAATACACGTATTACAACCAACTTTGCTAACTTGGCAAGAGGGATGAGCCGCGAAGAGAATTTGCGCAATACATTGCAGATGATCGACAATCGTTTCAATGCCTTAGCTCATTGGGACAACCCTAAAGGTGACCGCTATGGCGTTGAACTTGAAATCATTTCAGTTGAAATGAACATTGATGCCGAAAACCGTACCAGCGGGCTTCCTTTAATCGAAATATTGAAAACCAATATTGTTGATAAGAAAACCAATGAGCGCATCGAAGGTATTGTAGGCAATAACTTCTCGTCTTATGTACGTGACTATGACTTTAGTGTGCTTTTGTTAGATCACAACAAAAACAAGTCGACTTTTAGTACGCCAGAAAAGTTTGGTGAGTTGCACGGTAACTTGTTTAAGAGCTTTATTAACTCTGAAACTTACAAAGCCAACTTTAAAAAAGCACCTGTGATTTGCTTAAGCGTTTCGACGACTAAAGAGTACCACCGTACTGAAAACGAACATCCAGTTTTAGGTGTTGAATACAAGCAAGAAGACTATTCATTAACTGATGAATATTTCCAAAAAATGGGCTTAAAAGTTCGCTACTTCATGCCGCCAAATAGCGTCGCGCCGTTAGCGTTCTATTTTACAGGCGATTTGTTGAGTGATTACACCAACCTTGAGTTGATTAGTACCATTAGTACGATGGAAACATTCCAAAAGATTTACCGTCCTGAAATTTACAACGCAAATTCAGTGGCTGGAAAATCTTATCAACCAAGCTTGAAACACGAAGATTATTCACTTACTCGAATTGTGTATGACCGTGAAGAACGTAGCCGTCTGGCTATTGAGCAGGGGAAGTTTGTTGAAGAGCAATTTATCAAACCATACCAAGCGATTCTTGAGCAGTGGTCTGCTAATTACGCTCCTAATTAATCAACATATAGGTCATTGATCATGAAAAAATTACTACCGACTTCAACTGCTGGCAGCTTACCTAAACCGTCTTGGCTTGCAGAACCTGAAAAGCTTTGGTCGCCTTGGAAACTCGAAAACGAAGGTCTGCTTGAAGGTAAAAAAGACGCGTTACGTTTAGCATTGCACGAACAGCGCCTTGCTGGCATCGACATTGTGAGCGATGGTGAACAAACCCGCCAACACTTTGTGACCACGTTTATTGAACACTTAAATGGCGTAGATTTTGAGAAGCGCGAAACAGTTCGAATTCGTGACCGTTACGATGCAAGTGTGCCATCTGTTGTAGGTGCGGTGTCTCGTCAAAAGCCTGTGTTTGTTGAAGATGCGAAGTTTTTACGTCAGCAAACTGATCAACCAATTAAGTGGGCATTACCTGGCCCAATGACTATGATTGATACGCTTTACGATGGTCACTACAAGAGCCGTGAAAAACTTGCTTGGGAATTTGCAAAAATTTTGAACCAAGAAGCGCGTGAGTTAGAAGCTGCTGGTGTAGACATCATTCAGTTTGACGAACCTGCATTTAACGTATTCTTTGACGAAGTAAATGATTGGGGCGTTGCGACTTTAGAGCGTGCAATTGAAGGTCTTAAGTGTGAAACTGCGGTTCACATTTGCTATGGTTACGGCATTAAAGCTAACACTGATTGGAAAAAGACACTCGGTTCGGAATGGCGCCAGTACGAAGAAGCTTTCCCGAAACTGCAAAAATCTAACATCGATATTATCTCGTTAGAATGTCACAACTCACATGTGCCTATCGACTTACTCGAACTCATTCGTGGTAAAAAAGTCATGGTCGGCGCAATTGATGTTGCATCTAACCAAATTGAAACTCCGGAAGAAGTGGCAAACACACTTCGTAAAGCGCTTCAGTTTGTAGATGCTGACAAGCTTTACCCTTGCACAAACTGTGGTATGGCACCTCTTTCACGTGAAGTGGCACGTGGCAAGTTAAATGCTTTAACGGCAGGTGCAGAAATCGTTCGTAGAGAACTTACTGGTTTTGATCTTACTGCTTAATATTTACCAATAAGTGGTATAAAGGGTTACTTTTTTGATGGCAGTTGATAATCAAACAAGTAACCCTCATTTTACTTACTACATGTCGTTCTACATCAGAAAGCATGTCGATAAAGTACCTTCCTGATGGAGTTGAGCGGTATAGCAAACACTCAGGACAAGGTACGGTTCAATTTAGGAATAATGTCATGGTTCAAGCAACAGACTTTAGAAATGCAATGTCTTTACTCACAAGTGCAGTTAGTGTTGTGACTACGGCAGGCATGTCTGGCCGTTTTGGATTTACTGCCTCTGCTGTTTGTAGTGTGACCGACACACCTCCGACATTATTGGTGTGTATGAACCAATCTGCGAGTTCACATGCACATTTCCTAGATAACAAAATCTTAACTGTGAATGTGTTGGGCTCACACCACGAACATATTTCAAAAGCATTTTCATCTAAACTCACACCAGAAGAGCGCTTTAAACATGGCGCATGGATTGAGTTAGAAACAGGTTCTCCTGTGTTAGATGATGCGTTGGTCAGTTTCGATTGTGAGATTGAACAAATTCAACAAGTCGGTACACATACGATTTTTATATGTCCGATTGTGGCGATTAAACAAAGCCAACATGACCAAAGTTTGGTTTACTTTAACCGCGCTTATCACCAAGTGGGGCAGACCGAGATTGTCTAAACCCACTCGTTTAGTTGTTTCTGAAATAGCGAAATGAGGGCCTAGGAACAAGCCTATTTACAAGTTGTTTCACCGGGTTCGGGCTCTCGGATTTCTAGCTTATTGTTCTGTTCTACTACACAAATACGTGTATCGAAAGTTTTGTATATATCTAAAGTAATGTCATAAGCCACATTCTTTTCAAATGCCTTTAGAGGAATTTTTACACAATCTTTCTCTTCTATTGGCAAAGGAACATTTGAATATTCTTTCTCATAGGTGCTTTTGTAGCCGTTTGTATAGTCAGCTTTCGCCACAAAAATCAAAAATTTATTATCAAAAGAATAATGCGTTTTTTTAGGGTTATTGGTAAAGGCACATACATAATCTTGATGTAGTGTAACTTCTAATGGAAGAGGGCCTTGGCTACAGCCATTTAACAAACACCCAGTGGTAAATATTAAAATGGACTTTGAAGATAGTCTTATCATTTATGTTCTCGTAAAGTTCTAAAAAATATTCAAAATCAAAAAAGTAAAATTCATGTCGTTTAGCTTACCGTATCTGACTCTTTTTAAAAAATTAATAAATACAATTAAATATAATATCTAAAATAATAATTAAGTTAATCTAATGAAAAACAATAAGATATTTAATCACTTGTCATAAAAGCGACATTGACACTTCTAAACTCTCAGATTATGCTTTGCGTGCTGGCCACATTGCCAGCCGGCTTTGACAGGCCGCGCTCAAGAACATTGAAAAAATTCATTTTTTTGATGTAGACTCACTCGTCCCCCTTTTTGTAGCGGTAGGACGGAAGGGGGACACCTTCAGGTGTGCTGGGTCTTGAGCCAGTCTGTCAACCCTCTTTCGTTCTGCCACCATAATTCCAAATGAATGCTCTGGCAGAACTCCAATAATTAGGAGTTGGCTATGCACATCCATCATTTCTTGGTACTCAGTGCCAAAAGCTATAACAACACAGCTTAAAAAATTACAGCAGCTTGAACGCCGTAGGGTTTTCAGGCTTTAAGTCATTTTTATTTAAAACTTAGCAACAACAAAACTTGAGATGTGCCAAGCACCGTCTTGCGGCTTTGCTGTGCCTTTTTTTCTCCCAAAAAGGGCACAGGCTTTTTATCTCATGCAGAAACAACAAGAATTTAAAAAGGTAAAACTATGCCAACTTTAGAACTATCTTCCAAAAAATTACAGGTTATTCAAACCGCAATCCAACTCTTTACCACTCGTGGCTTTCACACCGCAGGCGTAGACCTGATTGCTAAAGAAGCTAATATCACCAAGTCCACGTTTTATAAATATTTTGGCTCGAAAGAACATCTGATCGAAATGTGTATCGCCTTTCAAAAAAGCCTGCTCCGAGAAGAAGTGCTCTCTATCATTTACTCAAGCCGTTACTACACTTCAAAATATAAACTCAAAGAAATTATTGTTTTACATGCCAATTTAAACAGTCTGTACAACCTTTTACTTAAAGCCATTTTTGAAATAAAACTTCTTTACCCACAGGCTTACAACATGGCGGTTGAATACCGAAAATGGTTGCGCCATGAAATCTTTGATCTGATTTTTAGCTGTGAAACCCGCGAGCCAAAATTCGATGCCGACATGGTGGTAAACCTGATCGATGGTTTGCTGCTACAGGTTTTAAGCTCTAATAGTTTGGATGAACGGGATGTGGTGGTGGAGAGGTTTTGGGGGAGAATATAACTAATGTACTTTAAAAAATATCGTTAGTTATTTAAAGCTAAGGCTTAATAAACTATATAAAGCGAAATGATTTTCTAAAGTGTTGGAGAGTACTTTTTTATTAAAGATATTTTTAAATCTAATAAATTAAGTGTGAAATAACAGAAACTAAAGAAGAGTTTCATTTTCATAATTATTTAATAGAATTTTTTGATCAAACTGGTTTTGCTTTCCTATAATTTTTAGCTTGATAAAAGACATATTTATAATATATTAACTCAGCAAAAAAATTGCTTAGAAAAAATAATTTTATTTTAAATTTATATTAAAGGGGTTTTCATGACAACATCAGATAAAATTTTAGATGGATATGACAAGGTCAGTACAGCTAATGATCTAATTGATAAGGCAAAAACTTTAAATGATTTCAAAAACGATTTAGATAAGGGGCCGCCACAAACACCTGAAGATGCTGGAAATACTATAGGTTTATTGCTTCCTTTAATTCCTGGTTTGGGAGGCCTTGATGGAGATGTTGCTCAAAAATGGGGAGAAAATGCTGCTAGAAATATTGATCCAAGAAATAGAGTAGATAGAGCAGTTGAACAGGCGTTATCTGGTGGTGAGGGAAAATATCATTATGTTGATCCATTAATACTAGATCTGAATGGAAATGGAATTGAAACAAATGGATTAGAAGGAGGGGTGAAATTTGAATTAAATACATCTGGCCTTCAAGTTAAAACAGGATGGGTATCTTCTAACGATGGATTATTAGTCTGGGATAGAAATAATGATGGGCATATTAATGATGCTTCAGAATTATTTGGCAATCATGTTTTAATGAATGATGGTTCGATTAGCCAGAATGGTTTTGCTGCACTCAGTGATTTAGATACTAATAAAGATAATATTGTTAGTAGTGATGATGAGGCTTTTAAAAACCTAAGAGTATGGAGAGACCTTAATCAGGATGGAATTAGCCAAGAAAATGAGCTGTTTACACTAAATGATTTAGATATTAAATCACTTAACTTAAATTATTCAGATGTTAATACGAACCTTGCAAATGGAAATATTATTTCTCAAACAGGAACTTATGAAAAAAATGATGGTTCTTCTCACGTCATGGGAGACGTGAATTTTGCAATTGATATCACTCAAACCAATAGAGAAGATACTAATCTAAAAGATTTAAACCTTGCTGATCTTATTCTTTTTGGTAGAGGCAGAGTTTCAGATTTACAAATGGCTGCTAAAGGATCAGTGGAACTCAGAAATATAATAGAAGATTATAAGAAATTAACAAGTATTGCTGATAGAGAGGCTATGCTTGATAAATTAATAATACAGTGGGCAAAAACAGATCCTTATTATTCAGAAGATATAAATTTAGTAGGTAGATGGATATTATCAGCAAACGAAGGTGTTGCAATAAGACGTCCAAGTGGTAGTGGGACTGAGGTTAGGGAAGTAGATTTAGCTACCTTTAATGATTTACCACTAAATATACAACACAAGTTTGAACTAATTAAACCTTATATAGCTGCACTCAACTCTTTGACTGGTAAAAATATAACTAGCTTATATTTTAATGGAAAAGATTACTCTGGTGTCAGTGCTGAGAGTGTTATTGATAAAATGGCCGATGCCTTTACTATTTTAAAAGGTTTAGTTTTTAAAGAATTATATTCACAAACTATATTTTTAGAGCAATTTGGTGATGATATCTATGGTTCTATGACAGAACCCTCAAAAGTTTTTCTAGATATCCCTAAAATTTTTTCTAAATTAGATAATTTATCTACTATTAATGAAGGTGAAGCATTTAAAAATCTTTTCTTATTATTAAATCATCTTAAAGAGTATGGATCAAAAATTCAAATTATAAACCTTGATTATTTAGAAACTTTATTCAATCACTATGTGATTGATTTTGGAACTATTAAAGTTGATGCATGGTTCGATGAGTTAAGCCAATATGGGTATGCTAATTCGAAGGCATACGTTGGTACTGATACTAATGATGTAATAGAGAATACAGATAAAAATAGTGATGGTTATCTATACGGTAATGAGGGAGATGATCAGCTTTATGGCAACATAAATAACGATACACTTGTAGGGGGCTTGGGGAACGACACGTTATATGGGCGTGGAGGGAACGATACGCTTGAAGGCGGAGAGGGCGACGACAAACTGTATGGTGAAGAAGGAGCCGATATTCTCAAGGGTGGTCTGGGTAACGATACCTTAGATGGCGGTAATGGAAATGACATTCTTGAGGGCGGTGCTGGTAACGATACTCTGAGTGGCGGTGCTGGTGATGACATCCTTGAGGGTGGAGCCGGTAATGACCAGCTGAATGGTGGTTCGGGTAACAACATCTATCTGTTTGGCCGAGGTGACGGACAGGACACGGTCAGTTCAAGTTATGACAATAATGTCAGCAAGCTTAATATTCTGAAGTTAAAAGAAGGTATTACCGCTTCGGATCTGATAATCAAACAGGTGGGGAGTGGTCTTGAAATTAGCATTTCAGGGAGCACGGATAAAATCACATTCCAAGATGTGCTGTTTCATGATTCCTTAGATAATCAGTATAGCTCATTACAGCGTATAGAGTTTGCTGATGGCACCAGTCTGAAAGTTGCCGATATTTTACAGCAGCTCTATCAGGGAACGGATGGAGCAGACTGGTTGGCTGGAACGACAGAAGCGGATCAGTTATTTGGAGGCTTGGGGAACGACACGTTATATGGGCGTGGAGGGAACGATACGCTTGAAGGCGGAGAGGGCGACGACAAACTGTATGGTGAAGAAGGAGCCGATATTCTCAAGGGTGGTCTGGGTAACGATACCTTAGATGGCGGTAATGGAAATGACATTCTTGAGGGCGGTGCTGGTAACGATACTCTGAGTGGCGGTGCTGGTGATGACATCCTTGAGGGTGGAGCCGGTAATGACCAGCTGAATGGTGGTTCGGGTAACAACATCTATCTGTTTGGCCGAGGTGACGGACAGGACACGGTCAGTTCAAGTTATGACAATAATGTCAGCAAGCTTAATATTCTGAAGTTAAAAGAAGGTATTACCGCTTCGGATCTGATAATCAAACAGGTGGGGAGTGGTCTTGAAATTAGCATTTCAGGGAGCACGGATAAAATCACATTCCAAGATGTGCTGTTTCATGATTCCTTAGATAATCAGTATAGCTCATTACAGCGTATAGAGTTTGCTGATGGCACCAGTCTGAAAGTTGCCGATATTTTACAGCAGCTCTATCAGGGAACGGATGGAGCAGACTGGTTGGCTGGAACGACAGAAGCGGATCAGTTATTTGGAGGCTTGGGGAACGACACGTTATATGGGCGTGGAGGGAACGATACGCTTGAAGGCGGAGAGGGCGACGACAAACTGTATGGTGAAGAAGGAGCCGATATTCTCAAGGGTGGTCTGGGTAACGATACCTTAGATGGCGGTAATGGAAATGACATTCTTGAGGGCGGTGCTGGTAACGATACTCTGAGTGGCGGTGCTGGTGATGACATCCTTGAGGGTGGAGCCGGTAATGACCAGCTGAATGGTGGTTCGGGTAACAACATCTATCTGTTTGGCCGAGGTGACGGACAGGACACGGTCAGTTCAAGTTATGACAATAATGTCAGCAAGCTTAATATTCTGAAGTTAAAAGAAGGTATTACCGCTTCGGACCTGATAATCAAACAGGTGGGGAGTGGTCTTGAAATTAGCATTTCAGGGAGCACGGATAAAATCACATTCCAAGATGTGCTGTTTCATGATTCCTTAGATAATCAGTATAGCTCATTACAGCGTATAGAGTTTGCTGATGGCACCAGTCTGAAAGTTGCCGATATTTTACAGCAGCTCTATCAGGGAACGGATGGAGCAGACTGGTTGGCTGGAACGACAGAAGCGGATCAGTTATTTGGAGGCTTGGGGAACGACACGTTATATGGGCGTGGAGGGAACGATACGCTTGAAGGCGGAGAGGGCGACGACAAACTGTATGGTGAAGAAGGAGCCGATATTCTCAAGGGTGGTCTGGGTAACGATACCTTAGATGGCGGTAATGGAAATGACATTCTTGAGGGTGGTGCTGGTAACGATACTCTGAGTGGCGGTGCTGGTGATGACATCCTTGAGGGTGGAGCCGGTAATGACCAGCTGAATGGTGGTTCGGGTAACAACATCTATCTGTTTGGCCGAGGTGACGGACAGGACACGGTCAGTTCAAGTTATGACAATAATGTCAGCAAGCTTAATATTCTGAAGTTAAAAGAAGGTATTACCGCTTCGGATCTGATAATCAAACAGGTGGGGAGTGGTCTTGAAATTAGCATTTCAGGGAGCACGGATAAAATCACATTCCAAGATGTGCTGTTTCATGATTCCTTAGATAATCAGTATAGCTCATTACAGCGAATCGAGTTTGCAGATGGTACGAGCATGAAGGTTGCCGATATCATTCCTAATTTATATCAGGGAACGGATGGAGCAGACTGGTTGGCTGGGACTGCAAATGCGGATCAGTTATTTGGAGGCTTGGGGAACGACACGTTATATGGGCGTGGAGGGAACGATACGCTTGAAGGCGGAGAGGGCGACGACAAACTGTATGGTGAAGAAGGAGCCGATATTCTCAAGGGTGGTCTGGGTAACGATACCTTAGATGGCGGTAATGGAAATGACATTCTTGAGGGTGGTGCTGGTAACGATACTCTGAGTGGCGGTGCTGGTGATGACATCCTTGAGGGTGGAGCCGGTAATGACCAGCTGAATGGTGGTTCGGGTAACAACATCTATCTGTTTGGCCGAGGTGACGGACAGGACACGGTCAGTTCAAGTTATGACAATAATGTCAGCAAGCTTAATATTCTGAAGTTAAAAGAAGGTATTACCGCTTCGGACCTGATAATCAAACAGGTGGGGAGTGGTCTTGAAATTAGCATTTCAGGGAGCACGGATAAAATCACATTCCAAGATGTGCTGTTTCATGATTCCTTAGATAATCAGTATAGCTCATTACAGCGTATAGAGTTTGCTGATGGCACCAGTCTGAAAGTTGCCGATATTTTACAGCAGCTCTATCAGGGAACGGATGGAGCAGACTGGTTGGCTGGAACGACAGAAGCGGATCAGTTATTTGGAGGCTTGGGGAACGACACGTTATATGGGCGTGGAGGGAACGATACGCTTGAAGGCGGAGAGGGCGACGACAAACTGTATGGTGAAGAAGGAGCCGATATTCTCAAGGGTGGTCTGGGTAACGATACCTTAGATGGCGGTAATGGAAATGACATTCTTGAGGGCGGTGCTGGTAACGATACTCTGAGTGGCGGTGCTGGTGATGACATCCTTGAGGGTGGAGCCGGTAATGACCAGCTGAATGGTGGTTCGGGTAACAACATCTATCTGTTTGGCCGAGGTGACGGACAGGACACGGTCAGTTCAAGTTATGACAATAATGTCAGCAAGCTTAATATCCTGAAGTTAAAAGAAGGTATTACCGCTTCGGATCTGATAATCAAACAGGTGGGGAGTGGTCTTGAAATTAGCATTTCAGGGAGCACGGATAAAATCACATTCCAAGATGTGCTGTTTCATGATTCCTTAGATAATCAGTATAGCTCATTACAGCGTATAGAGTTTGCTGATGGCACCAGTCTGAAAGTTGCCGATATTTTACAGCAGCTCTATCAGGGAACGGATGGAGCAGACTGGTTGGCTGGAACGACAGAAGCGGATCAGTTATTTGGAGGCTTGGGGAACGACACGTTATATGGGCGTGGAGGGAACGATACGCTTGAAGGCGGAGAGGGCGACGACAAACTGTATGGTGAAGAAGGAGCCGATATTCTCAAGGGTGGTCTGGGTAACGATACCTTAGATGGCGGTAATGGAAATGACATTCTTGAGGGCGGTGCTGGTAACGATACTCTGAGTGGCGGTGCTGGTGATGACATCCTTGAGGGTGGAGCCGGTAATGACCAGCTGAATGGTGGTTCGGGTAACAACATCTATCTGTTTGGCCGAGGTGACGGACAGGACACGGTCAGTTCAAGTTATGACAATAATGTCAGCAAGCTTAATATTCTGAAGTTAAAAGAAGGTATTACCGCTTCGGACCTGATAATCAAACAGGTGGGGAGTGGTCTTGAAATTAGCATTTCAGGGAGCACGGATAAAATCACATTCCAAGATGTGCTGTTTCATGATTCCTTAGATAATCAGTATAGCTCATTACAGCGTATAGAGTTTGCTGATGGCACCAGTCTGAAAGTTGCCGATATTTTACAGCAGCTCTATCAGGGAACGGATGGAGCAGACTGGTTGGCTGGAACGACAGAAGCGGATCAGTTATTTGGAGGCTTGGGGAACGACACGTTATATGGGCGTGGAGGGAACGATACGCTTGAAGGCGGAGAGGGCGACGACAAACTGTATGGTGAAGAAGGAGCCGATATTCTCAAGGGTGGTCTGGGTAACGATACCTTAGATGGCGGTAATGGAAATGACATTCTTGAGGGTGGTGCTGGTAACGATACTCTGAGTGGCGGTGCTGGTGATGACATCCTTGAGGGTGGAGCCGGTAATGACCAGCTGAATGGTGGTTCGGGTAACAACATCTATCTGTTTGGCCGAGGTGACGGACAGGACACGGTCAGTTCAAGTTATGACAATAATGTCAGCAAGCTTAATATTCTGAAGTTAAAAGAAGGTATTACCGCTTCGGACCTGATAATCAAACAGGTGGGAAGTGGTCTTGAAATTAGCATTTCAGGGAGCACGGATAAAATCACATTCCAAGATGTGCTGTTTCATGATTCCTTAGACAATCAGTATAGCTCATTACAGCGTATAGAGTTTGCTGATGGCACCAGTCTGAAAGTTGCCGATATTTTACAGCAGCTCTATCAGGGAACGGATGGAGCAGACTGGTTGGCTGGAACGACAGAAGCGGATCAGTTATTTGGAGGCTTGGGGAACGACACGTTATATGGGCGTGGAGGGAACGATACGCTTGAAGGCGGAGAGGGCGACGACAAACTGTATGGTGAAGAAGGAGCCGATATTCTCAAGGGTGGTCTGGGTAACGATACCTTAGATGGCGGTAATGGAAATGACATTCTTGAGGGCGGTGCTGGTAACGATACTCTGAGTGGCGGTGCTGGTGCTGATACTGCAATTTTCAAAATTTTAGAAGGTTTTGGAAATGATGCTACAGGTGGTAATGGCATTGATACATGGTCAGACTTTAATATTTCCCAAGGAGATAAAATCAATATTTCTGATTTAATTATGGGTCAAGCTAGTAAAGAAAATCTCAATCAGTTTGTATCATTTGAAAAAAGCGGTTCAACAGTTACGCTAAGTTTTGATAGAGATGGAAATGATGTAAATTATTCACCTACCAAGCTATTAATTTTAAATAATCAAACAAATGTGGCTAGTTTGGATGATTTAATTAAAGCTGATGTATTTATAATTTAGTTTCATCACTGATACTTTAATTTAAATTTTAAAGACTGAATAAAAAACCGCTATTAGATAGCGGTTTTTTATCTGCACCTTTTATAAAGAACTTTCATACTCCACATACCCATCTTCAATTGCAGGAATAATCTCTACAAACTCAAAGTAGGGCACTGTACAAAACTCAGAGTTTCGTATCGCATCAATCACAAAATAATAATCTTGCAAAGATGTCGTTTCAAATACAGCAATATCACTGGCTTTAGTACTAAACGCTTCAACGTCATACCAGCGAACTTTTACAGTAGAGTACTTTTCAAAAATCGGTTCAAGCTTTTGTGTACTAAACTCAGCCCGCTTTTCACGTGGTAAAGCCAACCAAGCAGGCAAAGCTCTTAAATGAATAAAAAAAGTATAGGTTCTAGACATAACCACTCCATCACTGGGCTTAGTTGTAGCTCAACTGAAAAGACAGCATTTGCTTGTCATATCAACATGACTCAGTCAGTATATGAGTGATTACTCATATTATATACTCGCATTTCGGCCCATGTTAGAAACCCTCCCAGACCCACGCAAACGCCCGCGTCAAGCACGCTCAGTGGCTACATTTGAAGTTATTTTAGAGGCGGCTGCTCGCATTCTGGAGTCTTTAGGCTTTGCTGGATTTAACACAAATGCTGTGGCTGAACGTGCTGGCGTAAGCATTGGTAGCCTATATCAATACTTTCCATCTAAAGATGCTTTAATCGTCGAGTTAATTCGACGTGAGCGAGCTAAGCTTTCAAATCGTATTGTTGAAGCCATACAGCAAAATGATGCCGCAGACTTAAAAGAAAAATTAAAACTCATCATAGACGCTGCTGTGCAACATCAATTTAGCCGTCCTCAGTTAGCACGAACACTAGAATTTGCTTCTGAACTCATTGGAAAAGACTTGGAAGAAAGTGAACTTCAACACGAGCTTGAAACCATAATTTCTGATCTGTTTATACGCTCTGGCATTTCACATGCGCAGACAGCGGCACAAGATGTGATTGCTTTAAGTAAAGGAATGATTAACGCGGCAGGTATAGCAGGGGAAAGTGATTTAAATCATTTACAGCAGCGAGTTGAAAAGGCTGTATTGGGTTATTTGGATTTGAGCTAGCGGACATAAGCTAATGTTATAGCGGCACAACCTATGTCATTATAAAGAAAGAGCATATAGATTTGATAAATTCTTTGGAAGATGCTTTTAGATACTCGACTTACTTAAGTGTATATATGTATGCAGGATAGGGTAGTGAGTCATTGTAAGAAAGATTTAGATTAGAGTGGATATTTATCTGCTTTAGAATTAATAGAGATTACATGAAATTGTAGAGAGTTGATCAATAAGTAATCCTGAAAGGTGACAAAACATTAAAAAAGCCCAAGTACTATGAGTCGGGCTTTTTAAAAAAATAAGACTATGATTTATATTAGATAAAAAATTACATTTCGCATAAGCTGTATTATATTAATTTTAGATTTTCTTCTTAATTCGAAAGAAAAGTTAACCCCTTTTATTTTTTAACACGTATAGTTTTATTTGTATTTTAAAAATATAGATTATCGTTTCAATCGTACGGGTAGTTTAATTTGCTTAAATTACTCTGTGTAAATTTTATTTACATATACAATGCTCCTTGAACTAGATGCTCTTCCTTTAAATCATCTGTACATGATGTCAATTTATTTGATTCAATCATGTATTTCTTTAAAAACTCAATTTGCTGAGTATCGAGTAAATACTTACAAATATAGCTATCATAAGAATACGAAAGCCAATCATTGACAAATATTAAATAATAATTTCCCTGATCAATATTGAATAACAATTCAGTATGCTGATACTGATCTTCCACTATGAACAAACAAAAATTATCCCACTTCAAGAATTCAGTTCGATAAGGATGGCATTCAAAATATTTAGAAATTTTTTGCCCCTGTATGACTTGAATTTTTGGTAAATACTCAAGCACTCTTCTGATTGAAATTATAGTTGCACTAAAACTTCGTTCTGCCCCAAAACTATGACTCTCGTTAATCCACTCACCTTGAGATAATTCAGCCTCAACAACATAAGATTTTAAAACTTCAGTTGGTCGATCATATAAAGTATTCAGTTCTGAATGTGGAGGGAGCCAAAGCAAATAATATCGCCCATTTTTAGTATGTTGAGCTTCAGAGTCTTGTAAAGAAATTTGGTACCTTTCACCAACTCTAGGCAAAAGCTCATCTAACTTTATGATGGACTCCCAACTTAAATCCCAGTTTGTTTGAGACCAATTGGCAGAAGCAAGTAGTTCAATTTTATTTCTATTCATTTTGACGATTTATCAGCAATTGCTTATCCCAGAATTAACTTTAACTCAAATCTTTTACAAACCGCTAGCTAGCCAACAAAGGTCCTGTGGCATTAAGGATAAACTGACGAAAACATGTTATATCAATCATCTTATCCAAATAAATATTATTTAACATAATGGGCGTTATCTAAATAATATTTAAAAAGCTTTTTAAAATCACTCTGTATAACTTGAGTGAGGCATAACTCGGTTTAACTTAAAATTTCTTTTTTAAATTCAAAATTAGAATAAAAGCTAATTTTTTATCACAACAGATATTCTTGTAGCTCTTTTTCAATTGTTTCGCTAATCAACGTTGAATAGTCACTATCCTTAGTATCTAAATGACGCATTAACCACACATCTTGTTTTAAAGTTTGCTCAGGTAGTATGGGTACTAAACCAAAAGCCTTTGCAACAAAACAAGGCAGGGCTGTAATTCCTTGTCCTTCAATGACTGCTCGTAGTTGCGAGTGCATGTTATCAAAAGATAAAGCAGGAGCTGCATCTTGGGTGAGTTCACGTATCCATTGTGCTAAGAACGTATATTGAAGGCTTCGGTCCCAACCAATTATACAATGATTCATTAAATCATCAGCCGTTTCAGCATGCTCTGTGAAACTAGCAAGATAATCTTTATTACAATAAAGTCCATATTCTAGTTGGCCAAGGCGTCGAATAATGTAACGCCCGCTTTCTGGACGAACAAGTCGAAGAATAATGTCAGCTTCCCGTCTGGAAAAATCAACAGGAACGACACTCGTTGAGATTTCTAATTGTAAATCTGGATGCTTCAGTTGCAACGCTGTTAGCTTTGACTGAAGCAACTGTTGCCCGATTAACTCAGGTAAAGCAATACGGAATAATGATTGTTGCCCTTGATCGTTGTAACGTTCCATCGCTATTAAATGCTCTTCTGCTTTTTCAGCCAAAGCAAAAAAATGTTTTCCAACGTGGGTGAGTGTATAGCCATCACTGTCTCGAGAAAAAAGAACCGCATTGAGACTTTTCTCGAGTTCAACGGCTCTGCGATGTACGGTAGAAATACTAATACCAAGCAATTTTGCACTGCGGCTCAACCCGCCAGTTCGCCCAATAGCTAACAAAATTTTAGTATCGTCCCAGTTCATACCTTTCCATATTTAGAAAATGCGTTTGCAATAAAAACTATAGTATCCCCGCTGTCTAGATTTATACAATTCAAATAACTACTACAAAGAATCAAAACTCATTATATAAGGCGACCATAAACCTTTTCGAACTACGACATGTGGCACAGCAATTAAATAAGATTTTCTGGTTATGGCGGGAGCTATTTCTGAGATCACAATATTAACAACAGAGGAGTTCTGCCATGACGACCATTTATGTAGTTGATGCATTTACCATCCAACCAAATACAGGAAATCGAGCAGGGGTTGTTCTAGATGCTGACCATCTTACAACGCAAGAAATGCAAGATATTGCTGCATTTGCAGGATATTCAGAAACTGCCTTTGTTCTGTCACCTAAAGATCAAAGTCATGATATACACGTTCGATATTTTACCCCTACAAATGAAGTCCCGATTTGTGGACATGCGACGATCGCTACTCATTTTTTACGTGCAACTACAGGCCACCAATCAGACTATCCATTAATTGCAAAAACAGGGGCGGGTCATTTACCCGTTTCAATATTTGGAAGCCCAGAAGCATTATTGGTGAAAATGACTCAAGGTCGCGTAGAGTTTTTACCACCTTTTAATGCGAGTCAACGGAGTGATCTTGCAAGCGCACTGGGTGTGAGCGAGAGTGATTTTGCCGACTTGCCAATACAAGTTGTCACGACGGGGCATTCCAAGGTGATGGTACCCATGCTGAGCAGAAGCACGCTTGATGGATTAATTCCGAATAATGAAAAATTGAAAGCCATGAGTTCTGAAATAGGCTGCAATGGTTTTTTCCCATTTGTCTTGGAAGGTAGTAAGCAAGAACCTATTACCTATGGTCGAATGTTCGCGCCTGCAATCGGTATTAATGAAGATCCTGTAACGGGTAATGCAAATGGTCCAGCGGGAGCGTACCTTGTTCATCACGATTTAATCGAATGTGACCAGAAAGTAAGTTATTGGGGGTATCAAGGTGTAGCCATACAAAGACCGGGGCGAGTTTTAGTAACAGTTGAGAAAACAGATTCAATATTACACGTTAGCATTGCAGGCCAAGCGGTTTTAGTTGGCTCAGTTTTGTACTCGGGAAAAGATTGATTCTGTTAAATAAATGATAAAACCTTGCAGTAACACGATAGCTGTCTTTTTTGTTGTGAATGGCACAACAGGTGCTATTTTATTTTCAGACTTACTGCAAGCTCATTTGTTAAGCTTGCAGTAAGTTTATCTTATAAATATTTCTGCAAAAAGCCAGCTTCAACTACTCATTCTGCTAAGAGTGTGACGAGGTTCTTAGGGTTTCCAGTCGTGTAAGTCACAGACTACCTTTTCTTCAGGTTTCATTTTCTTTATATCTTTTGGATCACCAGATAGAGGGTGGCATAACCGAGTGGATTGCTCATTATCTTGTCCAGTTGTACGAGCCCAAACTGTAACTAAACCAGAGTTTTGAATCGTCTGATTACAACCTTCAAGTGCATGGAATGCATGAATTGAATTACGTTCAAAGTAGGTGAGCCACTTCTGCTCTGGATCTTGATTGGAAAACCACTTTTTCCATTTACCTTTTGACCCATCGATCTGAACGTTCCAGCCTTTTTCACTGCGTTTTTGTTTGAATTGGTCGCTGTCCCAGTGCATCACCATAAACTTATTTTGATCAATACACTGAGGCTTGGTCAGCGTCATATAAATCTCTTGAGGGTGGTGATAATGGTAGGGGTAGGATGTATTGAATAGTTGAACTGTCATACCTATTTCTGCACCTACTTTTTCACCATTAATTTCCTTAATCCGCAAGTTACCCCATGGACCCATGACTTCTGCATAAAGATAACCGCCACGGAAACGGTCGCTTCCTGCATTTGAGTTTTCTGCGTATAGCGGGATCCAACCTACGGAAGACCAAAGCGTTGGTAGTCCTTTGATACTGACATCCTTCGTCCAGTGCGACTTAGTGTCGGTACGTGAAGTAATTGCTAAGAAATTTTCATTCAACTCTAAGCCTGCTGTACCAATTGCGCCCCCCATTTTTTTGTAGTAATCAGTCAGTAATGGGCGGTTAATCCATTTTGAGGTTGCTGACAAATTTTGTACTTGTAGACTAGGGGTGTAGAGTGTGAAATCTTTATAATTCTTTTGTGGGTCGAAACATGCCTTTGCTTTGTCTGGCTCGGCTAATATAGCTCTAAGGTGTTTCGCAACCAGTTCAACATCACGGTATTTCATAATACAACGTGTTTGCGCTTTTCCTGTTTCGGAAGAATAAGTTTGGGTCGTTGCTTGCGCTGAGTCTTTGCATTGACCAGTAGGCGTCTCAAGTGCCTTGAGGTATTGGTCTAAATAGACTAGGGACTCGGCCCAGAACTGGTCAACAAGCTTCTGTTCATCGGCAGTCAAGTGTGCAGGTTTTACATCGTCTTGGCATTTGAACTCAGCCGCTTGTGCTTGAAAGCATGCAAGCGTAGTTCCAATAACTACCCCTAAAATTCGTTTATTCATGATTCTATCTCTGTTGTTATCGCTAAGTGGAAGAGCTTGATATTTCTACTTAAAGTCTCTAATTTTTTGCACTTTAAAATGATGTAACTAATAAAAAAGCTGACTAAGTCCTTACAGTCGTAACTAACTTTATAGAGTTAGAAAATACTTAAAAATTATCCTAAATATTGAAGTTAAAAATGAAAATCTAAACTTCTAGTAAAGAGCACAAAGCTTAAGTTTAAAATGATTTTCACATTTTATCTTTTTGATTTAAAACAACTAATTAATTTTAAATAAGTCTACATTATACTTTTTTTAAAAAGTTGAAGATCATAAAGTATCTAAAAATTTCGAAAGTCATTGTCAGAAAAAATTATATAAGTTGTTGAAATCAATTTTAATCTAACAAGATTGCTATTTCTAGATGGATGGTCTATTTTATAAATATGAATTATTCGAATTTACCCAAAAGACCACGTGGTCGGCCCACTAAACATGGCATCAACTATGCAGATACGAAAGACGTATTAATACGTCGTGGTATTGAATTGCTTACAGAACGTGGAATGAATGCCATGAGCTTAGATGATCTCATGAAGCCTATTCAAATCCCTAAAGGCTCGTTCTATCATTATTTTGAAAACAAAGAGGCATTTATTTTAGAAGTCCTAGATGCTTATGAAACTTATTTTGTAAAACGATTAAATAAGTTTTTAAGTCAACCAGATCTTACACCTCAAGAAAAACTACAAAACTTTGTAAAAGACGCTGGAGAAAAACTACAGAAATATGATTTTAAGCGAGGTTGTATTCTGGGGAACTTAGGGCAAGAGGTTTCTTATTTAGCCCCTGAAATTATTGCTCGAATAGAAAGTATTTTTCAGGTCTGGCAGAAAATGATTTCTGATTGCTTACGTGAATTTTATTCTCAATACAGCTTAGTAGATTGTAATGAAATGGCTTACCAATTTTGGATTGGGTGGGAAGGCGCAGTTCTTAGAGCGCGTTTAATCAAATCTACGAGTCCTTTAGAAGCATTCTTTCGCTTGTTTACATTAGGGGTAGAACAGCTCAATAGCATAAAAAGTTAATTAAAAAATAAATGCAGATTTCTGCATTTATTTTTTAATTAATTCTAGACAGTTAGTCTAATTAAATAGAGAGGAAGTTCTATGTATAAAGGTATCGTAATCACTAAAGATGATGCTGGTTATCTGGCAAAGGTTGCTGAGATTAGTCCAAAGCCTTTACAAGAAGGAGAGGTTACAGTTCAGGTAAAATATTCAACATTAAATTATAAAGATGCTTTAGCCATTACTGGGCGCTCTCCCGTAGTGCGTAGTTTTCCATTAACACCAGGTATAGATTTTTCAGGTGTTGTAATTGAATCAAAACATCCAGTATGGAAACAAGGCGATGAGGTTTTATTAAATGGCTGGGGTGTTGGTGAAAAATATTCTGGCGGATTGGCTGAGCAAGTGACTATTTCAGGTGATTGGCTCATACAGAAACCTTCTGCTTTTTCTTTTAAAGATGCGATGATTATTGGTACAGCAGGTTATACCGCTATGCTGTGTGTCATGGCTTTGCAAAAGCATGGCATTAAACCAAGTGATGGAAAAATTTTAGTAACAGGTGCAAATGGTGGAGTGGGTAGTATTGCCATTATTATTTTGAGTCACCTTGGCTATGAGATTACAGCATCAACTGGTAGACCCCAAGAATCAGAATATTTAATGAGTTTAGGGGCTAGCGAAATTATTGATCGCGCTGAATTATCTTCACAAGGAAAGCCGCTAAATAAGGAAATTTGGGCAGGTGTGATTGATACTGTGGGTAGTCATACTTTAGCCAATGCATGTGCTAGTACAAAATATCGTGGTGCGGTGGCTGCTTGTGGTCTGGCGGGTGGAATGGATTTCCCTGCAACAGTTGCTCCATTTATCCTGAGAGGAATTACGTTGTATGGAATTGATAGTGTTATGGCACCAATCGAGCTAAGAAAAGAAGCTTGGGAGCGTTTAGCTACAGAATTAGATAAAACGAAATTGGAAGCAGTAACGACTGAGATTCAGTTAAGTGATGCCTTAAATTTTTCAAATGAAATTTTAGATGGAAAAATAAGAGGTAGAGTTGTTGTAAAGCTCTAAGCCTTCAAAAAAGGTTTAATGACTCTTTGTGTACCTTGGGGTGAAATGATTTTAGTTTATAAAAAAAGCCATCTACTGAGATGGCTTTTTTTTAGAATAATTTCAATTGTCGTTTTTCTTTGATAATACTTAAACTTACCAGCTTAATGCACCACCAATTTGGGAGTTAGATACTGCATTTTAATTAATATTGAATTTAATTAGGATTTTATTAGTTTTACTAATTAATTGCATGTGTGTTACTCATTTAATTAAAATAAATAATGATTATTTAGCAGAAGTAATACAATTGTAGTATTTCGTATTGCCATACCCATTACTATGATTAATGAATATAAATTTAATTAATATAGATAACATTTAAAAATGCTAGACAAAACTAAATGCGATGCCTTTTCGGCCGTCGTTGAAACAGGAAGTTTCGAAAAAGCTGGTAAAAAGTTATGTGTATCTCAGTCAGCGATTTCTCAAAGAGTTCGATTATTAGAGGAACGATTAGGGAATGTATTATTAGTGAGAGAAAGACCATGTAAACCAACACCATTTGGAGCTGAGTTATTTGCTTATCTTCAACGAGTGTCTTTATTAGAGAATGTTTTTTTAAAATCGGTCATCGATAATAATAAATTTAAGCCGTTACCCATTGCTGCGAGTATCGGTACATTTGAGTCATTGCTTTTCCCTATATTAGCCAAGTACTGTCTGTCTGAGGCTATTACAATAGATGTAAAAATTGATACGCTTTGTAATACCATCGAACTCTTAAAAAGAGGAGAGGTTCAGGCCTGCATTACTTCCGAGTCTGAGATAATTAGAGGGTGTACAAGTGTATATTTAGGTAATATGGTTTATTGCCTAGTTGCCTCAGAGAATTTTATTAATAAATGGTTTAAAAATGGAATTAATAGAGAGAGTCTGCGTTTAGCTCCTTTAGTTTTATTTAATGAAAATGAAAGAATATATTTCGATTTTTTAGAATCTAACTTCGGGCTCAAAAAATCAATGATTCCTTTTCATATTATTCCTTCAACTGACTCTTATATTTCTGGGCTTGCTTGTGATATGGGCTACGGAATAATGCCTATATGCAAGATAAATCAGGATTTATCGAATCAGGGCATAAAGGAAATTTCGAAAGAATATAGAATTAAGATTCCATTATACTGGCATCAGCTTTCTTATCTTTCTCCAGCAGTTTCAATAATGAATGATATTATTATTAAGCACTCAACAACAATCTTGGCTACCGTAGGGAATGAAGATGCTTAAGCATGAGGGTCAAAGTCCACTCGAGATATACAACTCTATGATTGATAATGGCGTTGTTCTTGCAGATCCGTCTCAGCGACAAGCTATTGAAACATTAAATGAGATTTGGAATAAAATTGAAAACCAGTCTAGTCATTTCTTTAGTCCCCAGATTAAAGGTCTATATATGTGGGGAAGTGTAGGAACAGGCAAGACATGGATTATGGATTTATTCTATAACTCTCTTAATTTTAAAAAGAAAATGAGAGTGCATTTTCATCATTTCCTAAAAGATGTTCACAAGCAGCTTATTGCCTATCGGGGAAATAAAGATCCTTTAAAGCTGATTGCTAATGACATAGCAAGCAACTATAAACTGATTTGCTTTGATGAGTTTTTTGTATCAAATGTTGCCGACGCAATGATACTTTCAAATCTATTTAATCTGCTATTTTCAAAGAAAGTGATATTGGTTGCTACCTCGAATATTGACCCGGAAGATCTTTATAAAGATGGTTTAAATCGTGATAGATTTTTAGAGACCATAGATCATATCAATAAGAATTGCACAGTCTTGAAAATCGGTAATCAACTCGATTATAGAACCATTAAAGAAAGCAACGCCAATGACCATTTCTATAGATTTCCATTAAATGAAGAATCAGAACAATGGCTTCATTCGGTTTACCAGCAGCTTACAAATAACCAGAAAGAACTCAAGACGAGCATTATGATCAACCATAGATCAGTCGAGGTTAAATCTTGCTATAAGAATGTGATCTGGTTCGACTTTGAAAACCTTTGCCGAGAAGCCAGAAGCCCAGCTGATTACATTGAGATAGCAACGCAATATGACTATGTGCTCATCAGTGGAATTGGTGATTTAACAGATAGAATTTATGATACCGTGAGACGTTTTATTTATTTGATTGATGAACTTTATGATCAAAAAATCAAACTATACTTTGCTGCTTCACAACCATTAAATCAATTATATAAAGGCGAGAAGCTTAAATTTGAATTTCAAAGAACGTATTCACGATTACAGGAAATGCAAAGCATAAGTTATAACAAGGAACTTCAAGAGCCTGCTTGAATATATAACGATGCTTTGCATGACTAACACGCAGTTGGATTAAGCAAAAAAGTACGATTTTTCTGGAAATTTTGCCTTATATCCATTCTGCAAAAATACTTCTAATGCTTGAATAATGTCGGCTTGTTCCTCTGTACTAATTTCCTTTTTTCTATTGTTTTTAAAGTCTTCAATAATATATTGAATATCAGCGTTATAGTCCTTAATAAAAATATCTGAACTCAGTCGAGTTTTAGGTTCAATATTGGCAAGTAGTGGTTCTATTTCTTCAATATTTTTAAAAAATTCAATACTAAATTCTCCAATTTGAAGAATGATATAACGGCTTTCAACCTCAATATCTTTATTTGCAAATCTGTGTCTAACATTGGGGGGAATTTGAAAAAAGTCGCCCTGATTAACAATATATTTCTGCTGCAAATCTGGTAACTCAACCTGAATAGCACCTTTTGAGCAGTACACAAGATCGGGGATATGAGTATGCTTATGAAACGGAAACAGGCTATCTTTTAAATTGCACAGCACTATCCTAATATCACGGTCATAACAAAACTGATGCATTTCCATTGATCATTTTCCTTGTCCGATTAACTAATTTTATAAAGTTGTTCTGGCGTAAATATGGGTTCACTGAGATGCTTTTGAAACAATTCAACCCAATCAGTCGAGACAGAATCAGCAGCATCAACAATCGCTTTGGAAAAGTTACGTTCATTCTGCCAGTATCGGGTAAGCACACCAAAAGAGTAAAAATACTCCGAGGGCTTTATAAATCCTCTACGGTTTTCCATCAGTTTGAAGGTCTCGAAGCCATCTAGCATCAAACCTCCAGTGTTATATTCATCCTCCATATTCGGGACAATATTCTTTTGCTCTAACAATGATTTAATCAATGCTGATGGATGTTTATAGATATCAAAATCTTGACTGATCGTATTCACCACAAGATCAAAATCAAATGAATGCCCTAGATCATCAGTGAGCTGTACATGGCTATCCATTATTTTTAGAGGTTTACTGTTATAGCCAAGTTTGAGTGATTGAAGTAGACCAGCTTCAAATAGGCATTTCAGCTTTTGTGCATTTTCCAGTGGGATTGGTACGGCAAGGCGAATGAATAAGTGATCAAATTCTTGGTCATAGCGTTTTTTATCATGACTGCTTAAATAGCGGTAAAACTTCATTCTTCGTACTTTAAGAATGATCATATTAATTAAGTCATTAAGCTCTTGGTGCTCCAGATCGTATTTCAACTTTTCATAAGCATTTGCAAATTTCAAGTTGCATAAGTCATTGAATGACACTTCACCATTCGTTGCATCTTTAAGCTCAAGATCAAGCAGATGAAGAATATCATCTAGTGATAAAACCTGATTTAAGTGCTGCTGCAACTCAGGGAAAGATTCATGATTGAAATACTTAAAGTCATAGTTAGGTTTATTGCCTCGTACCGCAGGGAAGTACCCTGAACGACTAGCAACATAGGCTTTGAAGTTTTTATCTGTCACGGCCTTCTGATAGCTTGAGAAGGCTCCATTTTCAGTTGCAAACGATCCTTCGCTAAATAGAGTGATGATGGTATCAACGCCACTAGGGCCCATACCGCGAACAAGAACATTTGGCTTATAATCTTGTTTCATAATGTCATTAAGTCTCATTAAGACTTTTTGAAAAGGATATGGTTTTACGAATAAACTCTGTTTGGAGTCTAAATGACTGGCAGTCCAGTGTCCGATAGTCAGCAACAGCTTAGAAAATCCTTTTAATTCAATGGTTCGATTTAAGTTTTGATTCTTAATAACTAAATTATAACCGCCTTTAGCCTCGTAGCCATCGATAGCTTCATAGCCATTGTAAACTTCAACTTTTATACGATTTAATTTGGCTAATTCTAGGTATTTTTTGAATCTATCATTCAGATAGATACCAAACAAAGCTCGAGGGTAAAAAGCGTTAGGATCGGGGAAGACTTGCGATTCATCAGCCAAAGATTTCTTATAAACTAGGTGGGGATAATGAGTCATCAGATGGTTTTTATTTTCTACCATCCAATCCACAAAGTCGTTATCCCAAAGCGACATTGAATGGGCAGGATTATTACACAAATGGCCAGCCAATAATTCGTCTTTGTCGTATGGATTCCCATGTCCCATAGATTCACGCATTTCAACAAGAGTAATAAAGCATGACTTATGATCAATCTCTTGATTTAGTAATTTTTTTACAAAGCTGATGAAGGTACACGTACCTGAGAATCCCATTCCAATGATACAGAACTTTTTCAAAGTAATATCGTCCATAAAAATGTAAATTCAGGAAGTTATAAATTAACTTCCTGAATAATATGAGTTAGTTCAATTTCTGAAGGGCTTCTTTAATACGTGCTGCGGCTGCCTTTAGAGTCACGGGATCACGTCCACAATTCATGCGAATGTAATGTCGGAGGCTATCGATGTTTTCACCAAAATGCATGCCTCCAATAGAAGCAACTTTTGCTGTCTCCAAAAGATATTGATCTGCTGAATCAAATCCTAGCTTTTGGATTTTGTCGCCATACTTTGACAAGTCTAAGAATAAGAAAAATCCACCCTCAGGCTCAGTCACTTCTAAACCAGTGCAGCTTTTCAAGTCTTCAATGAATGTCTGCATGTTCTGTCTGGCAACTACCGCACGTTTCTTTGCAACGTCATCCATGTATTCTTGCATTGCTTCATGTGTCGCAATTTGGGCATAAGTCGAAGCAAATGAGTTTAAATTCACCTGTACTTTTTCCATAACTTTAATCAGTTTGTCCGAAGCACAAATATATCCAGATCGGTCGCCGTGCATTCCATAGGTTTTACCGGGACCAGTGATATAAATGGTGTAGTCCCACATAGAGTGTGTTTGGTCTTTAAACTGCTGGGTAATATTTGAAATGTTTGCAGGCTTAGTATTCAAAATATGTGATTCATACGGACAATCAAAAAGCACATAGATTGGGCTTAGACCTTTTGATAAACGTTCTGCATTGGCAGTTAAAATCACTTTCGAAATCGACTCTAATTCATCACGAGTATAAATTTTGCCAGAAGGGTTTAGGCAGTCACCAAGAATGATAATTTTGGTCTTATCAGTAATGGTTTTTTCTAACTCAACTACATCAATCGCTTGGTTATAAAAGTCTTTGACATAGATTGGTTTAGCTTTACCTAAGTGCAATTCAATCATGTCTGCGTAATGAGGCCAGTTTGGTACTGGGTAAATCACTTCATCATCTGGATTTAGAAGTGTATGAAATACCACGGTGATAGCACCTTTAATACCGCCAGGAGTGACCATGATTTCAGTATCTGGATTGAAGCTGATGTCTCGTAAACGCTTCACACGCTCAGCAATAGCCTTTCGTAAGAAAGGGAAGCCTTTAACTGGGGCAAACTCATGGATAATTGCAGCATTATTTGAAATATAACTCTTAACTGCATCATCAATACCGCTATTGGTCTTTTCATCTAAAGTACCAATACTTAAATCAATGACCTGATCATCTGCGCTAGACTTTTTATTTAACTCTAAAATTTTCGCCTTAGTTCCGTGTGTAATTGATTCACGTAAATTCAAGGCTGCTTGTGAAATACCTAAGTTTTGCATTATGAAATCTCAAAATCCGTTTTAATTAAAGTGATACAGCTTGATCAAACATTGCATTCCACATCTTAAACTGGGCTTTCAATGTTTCATTTGCACCAAACTTAATCTCATCAAGGTCTTCTTGGTTATTACAGTTATTATGGACACACTGTTTAGCATCTTGAGCATGACGATCTTCGACGCCATTTTCGATATGGGCGTTAAAATAGACCTCAACTTTCTTAATGAATTCACTTGGATCAAGTTTTTTGTTATTGAATCGGAACGCTTCGCGGAATACGGTAAGCATCTTATCAGCATGGTTTTCTAGGGCCATGACTGCCCCCAACATGCGAGGATAACTACCCGTAATCAAACCTTGGATAGTATCTCGATACTGCAATGTCTCTGCGATGATTCGATCACTATTCTTAGCCTGTTGAACCTTCATCTCTGGAAGATTGTATTCTGCGGCGCCAAATACATTCAGCGCATTCTCCATAAAGATTTCATGACACTTGGCTTTTTCACCCATACCAGTTTCTTCACTTAAGATGTGAGTGAATAGGACTAGAGTGTCCATATCGTTTTCAAAAGCAGATCGCGAACATACATGAGCAATCCCTTTTACGGTTAGCTCGGTACGATAGAAGAAATTGTCACGAAATAAGATATATGATTCTGGCGTCCATGAAGTAGAAGTCAAATGCTTGAAATAATTGTTTTGGAAAATTTCATGATCATCCATTTTAGTAATGAATTCATCTAACTCAGCACTAATCGTTTCTTTACAATCAACATTTCCATTGATGATTACTTTAGAGTTCATTCTTGAATTATCCTTTTATAATGAAATTTATTTTTTACAGCGAAATTTTTATAACAAAGAAATAATCAAAAAAAATGAGTATTAAATATTTTAATGTTTGATAAAATTATCTAATATTTATGTGATAAATTATATTTTAGTGTAGTTTGGCTTGGTTAAAAATCAAAAATGGAATTTTAAATGTATCTTTTAGAAGATTTTTCAGTACTGCAACTTTCAATAATGTTAATAACAATAGTATGCTCTTATATTATTTTTGGAATGGTGGGTTTTGGAACTGCATTAATTGCGAGTCCTGTATTACTTAACTTTTTGCCTCTCTCACAAATTATTCCACTGTTAGCTTTACTAGATATGTTCGCTGCCATTTCGAATGTCATTAAAGATGGTAAGAAGGCAGACTTTTCTGAATTAAAATTTCTAATCCCACTTATGTTTGTCGGTAGTTTTCTTGGCTTTATACTGCTGATGAGAGTTAATGCAAGTTACGCACTTCTAGCATTTGGTATATTTACGCTTTTATATGCGATTTACTCATTAAGTGGCTTTAAGCCCCAGAAAAAACTAGAGAAAAAATTTGTTTTTCCTTTTGGATTATCTGGTGGTTTCTTAGGAGCCATGTTTGGTAGTGGGGGGTTTTTATATGCGATTTACCTCAATGGACGAATCGAAACTCCAGAAAAAATCCGTGTCACTCAAACTACATTAATTGGATGCAGTACGGTTTTTCGAGTCATTCTATTTACTACAGCAGGTGTGTATTTTTCGGATAACTTATTGTCACTTGCGCTTCTGTTTATCCCATCGATGTTGATAGGTGCGTTCATTGGTAAGCGAATTACACTCAAATTGTCTAAACAGCAATTCTTGAAAATTATTAATTTTATTGTACTGCTATCTGGAATATCGATTATTGTTAAATACGCTTTAACAGTATAGATTCATTATTATGGGTACCTAAACTAATTAATTTAGATATTAATAATTTTACTATTAAATTTATTTTATTTTTTAATAATGAAGGATGAATACATATACTGCTTTATAGAAAATGTTTATCAATACATTGATACCTGTAGTGGAATAAAATCAATTAATTAATATCCATTTATAAATTTTAATAGAGTGATAGTGGATTCTAAAAAAAGTAACTATAGAATCAGTAAAGTTTTCATTAAACTCATTTAAAATTAATTTGAGTGAAAACGTGGTAAGGGATACATATAGAAGCTGGAAATTTAATAAGATTACTGAAAATCTGCATATGTATGATCAAGATTTAGCCTCTTGAAAAAAGTTTAATAAATACAAGCCAAGAAAAAACCGCTAATAGATAGCGGTTTTTTCTTAATTAACTAAGTCGAAACTTACCAGCTTAACGCACCACCAGTTTGGTAGTCAGTTACGCGAGTTTCAAAGAAGTTCTTCTCTTTACGTAAGTCCATCATCTCTGACATCCACGCAAATGGATTCGTTACACCAGCAAATTGCTCTGGTAAACCTAACTGAGATAAACGACGGTTACAGATGAATTTCAAGTATTCTTCCATCATGCTTGCGTTCATACCCAATACACCACGTGGCATTGTGTCACGTGCATATTCGATTTCAAGCATAGTACCTTCAAGAATCATTTGAATGACTTCTTGTTGGAACTCGGCAGTCCAAAGGTGAGGGTTCTCAATCTTGATTTGGTTAATCATGTCGATACCAAAGTTCAAGTGCATAGACTCATCACGCAAGATGTATTGGAACTGCTCAGCAACACCGTTCATCTTGTTACGACGGCCCATACTCAAAATTTGAGTAAAGCCACAGTAGAAGAAGATACCTTCAAGTACACAGTAGAATGCGATCAAGTTACGAAGTAAACGTTGGTCGTTTTCAGGAGTACCAGTGTGGAAAGTAGGGTCACTTAAAGATTGAGTGTACTTAAGGCCCCAAGATGCTTTACGCGCAACAGATGGAATCTCACGGTACATGTTGAAGACTTCGCCTTCATCCATACCTAAAGATTCGATACAGTATTGGTAAGCGTGAGTATGAATTGCTTCTTCAAATGCTTGACGCAAAATATACTGACGGCATTCAGGGTTAGTAATGTGACGGTAAATCGCCAATACTAGGTTGTTTGCAACCAAAGAGTCCGCAGTCGAGAAGAAACCTAAAGAACGCATAACAATAGTACGCTCATCTTCGGTTAAGCCATTTTCAGACTTCCAAAGCGCGATGTCGTGGTTCATGTTAACTTCTTGTGGCATCCAGTGGTTTGCACACCCGTCAAGATACTTCTGCCAAGCCCATTCGTATTTAAATGGAACAAGCTGGTTCAAGTCAGCGCGACAGTTAATCATGGCTTTGTCGTCAACCTGAACGCGTTGCGCGCCCATTTCTAGCTCTTCAAGGCCAGGAGCAACGTCTAAATGTTCTAAGGCTGCAGAGGCTCTAGCCATTGTATCGGAGGCAACTGTTGGTCGCACGGAATGGGTTCCAGTGGATTGTGGAGCTGCCACGCTCGGCGATGATGGCTGCGCAGTAGATACATTCTGCGAATCTGGCGTTTTTTCCGGTTGGATGGCCGCAGACTTGTGTTCAGGTGCAGCCGGTTTTTGCGAATCATCTTCAAAATCGTCCCAACTAAGGATAGACATTTTTGTTCTCTCTTCGTTGTATATATCTATATTTGACATCTCTTAAACGAAGATGTCCCTACTATACGCTTTTAATGTGTAAACAAAATTAAGTTTTATTAAGGTATGACCAAATTTTGGGCCTTTGGTCTCTACTCACTACAACTTATTTTGCTTACGCTGTTGCTTACGTATCGTAATGAATGCGTAAACCATCGGCATATAAAAGAAAATAAAGGCAAAGATTAATACTCCAACACCAAGCATATAATTATGGCTGAGATGAGAAAGCATAATCTTTACCTCTTTTAAAATTGCTCTTTAGTGAAAAAGAGCAATTTTATTGAATGTTATTGGCAAGCTTCACAATCAGGGTTGTCGATTGAGCAAGCCATTGGTACAGGAGCTGCTTGGGTAAAGCCTTCTTCTTCAACCGCTGCTTCAGGTTTTTTCGCTTCTACGACCGGAGCCGCTGCAGGTGCTGCTGCTTCTACAGTTGCAGGTTTAACCGCGTTCAACGCACCTGTGTTAATTGTAGATTTTTCAGCAGAGGTTGCACCTAAAGCTCGGAGGTAATAAGTCGTCTTAAGACCACGTAACCATGCCATCTTATAAGTGATGTCAAGTTTCTTACCGTTTGCACCAGAGATGTAAAGGTTAAGAGACTGTGCTTGATCAATCCATTTTTGACGACGTGATGCAGCATCAACGATCCAACGTGTATCTACTTCAAACGCAGTAGCAAAGATTGCTTTTAATTCTTCAGGAATACGAGCAATTTTTTGTACTGAACCTTCAAAGTGTTTAAGGTCGTTAACCATTACTGTGTCCCAAAGACCACGGTCTTTCAAGGCACGAACAAGGTAAGGGTTAATAACAGTGAACTCACCAGACAGGTTAGATTTCACATATAAGTTTTGGAATGTTGGCTCAATAGACTGAGAAACACCACAAATGTTAGAGATGGTTGCCGTTGGAGCAATTGCCATCACGTTTGAGTTACGCATACCGTCTTTTTGAACTTTGGCACGTAAAGTGTCCCAGTCTAAACGTTGAGTACGGTCAACTTCGAACATGCGCTCTGGACGAGATTTCGCAACAATTTCTAAAGAGTCGATTGGAAGGATACCTTGATCCCACAATGAACCTTTGAATGTTGAGTAAGAACCACGTTCAACAGCCAAGTTGCTTGAAGTTTCAATCGCGTAGTAGCTAATCACTTCCATTGATTCATCTGCAAAATCAACAGCAGCGTCTGAACCGTAAGCAATACCCATTTCGTATAGTGCATCTTGGAAGCCCATGATACCCATACCCACAGGACGGTGTTTCAAGTTAGAGTTTTTCGCTTGTGGTACAGCATAGTAGTTAATGTCGATAACGTTATCGAGCATACGTACTGCTGTTTTAATTGTGCGAGCTAACTTCTCACGGTCTAACACACCACCTTGAACGTGTTGTACAAGGTTAATCGAACCTAAGTTACATACAGCAATTTCGTCTTGATTTGTATTCAAGGTAATTTCAGTACATAAGTTAGATGAGTGAACTACACCAACGTGTTGTTGAGGTGAACGTAAGTTACATACATCTTTGAACGTGATCCAAGGGTGACCAGTTTCAAACAACATAGAAAGCATTTTGCGCCATAAGTCTTTAGCACGTACTTTCTTGTGTAGCATGTTAGTTTCTTTCGCTACAGACTCATAGTAAGCATAACGCTCAGCAAATTCAGCACCAGTTAAGTCGTGCAAGTCTGGAGTTTCAGAAGGGGTAAAGAGTGTCCATTCACCATCTTCAAATACACGTTGCATAAACAAGTCTGGAACCCAGTTCGCAGTGTTCATGTCGTGTGTACGGCGACGGTCATCACCGGTATTTTTACGAAGCTCTAAGAACTCTTCGATGTCTAAGTGCCAAGTTTCTAGGTATGCACATACAGCACCTTTACGCTTACCACCTTGGTTTACGGCAACAGCAGTATCGTTCGCAACTTTCAAGAATGGAACAACACCCTGAGACTTACCGTTTGTACCTTTAATATAAGAGTTCAAGGCACGTACAGGTGTCCAGTCATTACCTAAACCACCAGCCCATTTAGAAAGCATCGCGTTGTCACGCATCGCGCCATAAATGTCATAAAGGTCATCGCCAATCGTTGTTAAGTAACAACTTGAAAGCTGTGGACGTAATGTACCTGAGTTAAACAGGGTAGGCGTAGAAGCCATATAGTCGAAGCTAGACAATAAGTTATAGAACTCGATTGCACGCTCTTCTTTATCTTGCTCATTGAGTGCAAGACCCATTGACACACGCATGAAGAATAATTGTGGTAATTCGAAGCGAACGCCGTTTGAGTGAATGAAGTAACGGTCAAATAGAGTTTGTAAACCTAAGTAGGTAAACTGATTAGAGCGTTCTGGTTGAATTGCTGCTGCTAATTTTTCTAAGTCGAAGTCAAGCAAGTCAGGTGAAAGCAAATCAAGCTCTACACCTTTTTTCAAGAATGCTTCGAGTGCATTGTTTTCAGCAGTATCAGTTGGTAGACCTAAGAAAGCTAAACCTGTACCCACTAATTCATTACAGAGCAAACGTGCAGTTACGTAAGTGTAGTTTGGTTCTTGTTCAATACGAGTACGTGTTGCCATCATCATGGTTGTAGCAATATCGCTTTCTTTTACGCCGTTATATAAGTTTTTAACGGTTTCATCCACGATCGCTTGAACGTCAATACCTTCCAAACCTTCAGCTGCTTTAGAAACTGTAGCTTGTAATGCACTTAAATCAAGTGGCTGAAGCTGACCGTTCGCGTCAGTAACTTGTAAAGTAGGGTGGTGGTTTGAGTTTGTTTGCTGACGAGCGTTAGCGCGTTGTTCACGGTAAATCACATAAGCGCGGGCAACTTTTTGTTCCCCAGTACGCATTAAAGCAAGTTCTACTTGATCTTGAATTTCTTCAATGTGGATCGTACCGCCCGATGGTAAACGGCGAGTAAATGTATTTAAAACCATTTCCGTCAACTGGGTAATACGGTCGTGAATACGGCTAGAATCCGAACTCTGTTGACCTTCCACAGCAAGAAAAGCTTTACCAATCGCAACAGAAATTTTATCTGCATCAAATGCAGCAACATCTCCAGTGCGTTTAATCACCTGAATTTGACCGGGAGTCGAAGTAATTACGCTCATGCCAGCATAGCTCCATTGTCACTTTTGTTATGTTCATAGACCGTTTGAACCGAGCAAAAAACATGCCACGATATTTGAGGGATAAACACAAGACTTAGTAGTTAAAGTTTATTTTCAACACAAGATACGGGATTTTTTAAGCTAGATCAATCTTGACTTTTTAGTAATTTTTTATCTGTATGATTTGTCGGGAGATAGCATAGCAAAGCTATTAAAAAACGCTTATAGATAACTTTGTGGATAACTCAAAAAACAAGCACTTGAATGAATTTAAATTCCGCCAAGAAATAATTTGTTTAATATTCATACATAGGAAATATGAATAGATTATGACTTTTAATAACAATAAACAGATATTAAAAATACTTGGAAATTCAAAGATTAATAAAATGCAACAAAACATGGTTGTCATGTATCAGTTTGGTGAACGCCTACTTGTTTACAATGTAAACGTGTGTATATTGCAAATGATAAACGAATGTATCTGCAAGATTTTTAAGATGCATGTAATGAGATTTATAGGGGCAATGATATGAGCCAAGAAGAAAAGTTACCAAAGATTCTGATCGTTGAAGATGACGAGCGTTTAGCACGATTAACTCAAGAATACTTAATTCGCAACGGCTTGGAAGTTGGTGTGGAAACTGATGGTAACCGTGCAATTCGTCGTATTATTAGTGAACAACCAGATCTTGTGGTCTTGGATGTCATGTTGCCGGGTGCCGATGGTTTAACCGTTTGTCGTGAAGTTCGCCCACATTACCATCAACCTATTTTAATGTTGACTGCACGTACTGAAGACATGGACCAAGTACTTGGTCTGGAAATGGGTGCTGACGATTATGTCGCTAAACCAGTTCAGCCACGTGTATTGTTAGCGCGCATTCGTGCACTATTACGTCGCACAGATAAAACTGTTGAAGATGAAGTTGCACAACGTATTGAGTTTGACGACCTTGTCATCGACAATGGCGGCCGCTCTGTAACGTTAAACGGTGAACTTGTTGACTTTACAAGTGCTGAATATGACTTGTTATGGTTGCTTGCATCAAACGCTGGTCGTATCTTATCGCGCGAAGATATCTTCGAACGTTTACGTGGTATCGAATACGATGGTCAAGACCGTTCAATCGATGTACGTATTTCGCGTATTCGTCCAAAAATTGGCGATGATCCTGAAAATCCAAAACGTATTAAAACTGTACGTAGTAAAGGTTACTTGTTTGTTAAAGAAACCAATGGATTGTAAAATCTGATTAAACTTCCTATAAGGTTGGTCGAGTGTTTAAACACAGTATATTCCTGCGAATATATGCGGGGCTGGTAATTCTTGTTGTTTTGGTGGCTGTTTTTGGATATTTACTGGTACAAATTATCAACTACCAACGCGCACAAGAATACCGAGAATCTTTAACTGATGGTATTTCTTATGTCATTAGTGAAGGGGTCGCTCGACAACCTGGGAAGCAGCAAAAGATAGATTGGATTTCTGACGCATCTGATTTGCTCGAACTTCCAATTTATTATACCGATGCAAGTAAGGTTGAACTGTCTCGAACCGAGAAAAAGCGGATCGAAGCACAAAAATCTGTAGTTCGTTACGATGCAAGTAATAGCATTGCTTATGTGATTATTGGCTTACGTGACGACCCGCAGCATTATCTATCTATAAAAGTCGACAAAATTAGTGAACGCCAAATGAAGGCTCTTCCTATTTTTGTACTCGACTACCTCATGTTTTATCCGGGTCAGGAACAAGAGTATCTTGCCAAGATTCAAAAACATTTTTCATATCCAATCAATATTCAAAACATTCAAGATATAAATCTGGATTCTGAACAGATTGGACGTTTACGCCAAGATCAAAGCGTGATGTTGTACAAAGATAGTGCAACAGTTCGTGGTACAACTATTTCGATTGTCTCTCCAATTCCGAACCATCCTACGCAAGTTTTGGTGCTAGGCCCTGTTCCAATGTTTAACTGGATGCCTTTACAGCTTTCTGCGGGTATTACCTTATTTAGCTTGTTCTTATTAAGTTTAGGTGTTTATGGTTTGATTTTGCCGTTAGAGCGCAAAATTCGACAAGTGCGTTATGCATTAAACCGTATGAAATCGGGTGATTTGTCATTGCGTGTTCCTATTGAAGGAAGTGACGAAATGGCAAACTTGGCTTCAAGCTATAACAATATGTCTGATCATATTCAGCGTTTAATTGAAGCTCAACGTGAGTTAATGAGAGCTGTATCTCATGAACTGAGAACGCCAGTAGCACGTATACGCTTTGGTACGGAAATGTTGGCCGAAGAAGATGACTACAATCATCGTATGCATCAGGTCGACATGATTGATAAAGATATTGAAGCACTCAATACCTTGATTGATGAAATCATGACTTATGCAAAACTAGAGCAGGGCACACCTTCGTTAGATTTTGCAGAAATTGTGCTGTTTGAAGTGTTGGATCAGGTTGCTGTTGAAACTGAAGCCTTAAAAACGCAGAAAGAGATTGAGCTCGTTCCACCACCTTTATATGTCAAGGTGGATGCAGAGCGTCGTTACCTTCACCGTGTTGTACAAAACTTGGTCGGAAATGCGGTTCGTTATTGTGATAATAAAGTGCGTATTACTGGTGGTATTCACAGTGATGGTATGGCTTTTGTTTGTGTTGAAGATGATGGGCCAGGTATTCCTGAGCAAGACCGTAAGCGTGTATTTGAAGCCTTTGCGCGTTTAGATGACAGCCGTACGCGTGCCTCTGGTGGTTATGGTCTGGGACTTTCAATTGTAAGTCGTATTGCTTACTGGTTTGGTGGTGAAATTAAAGTTGATGAAAGCCCAAGTTTGGGTGGGGCACGTTTTATTATGACTTGGCCTGCACATCGATTTAAACAACCCCCATTAAAAGCCAATAAAAAAGCACCTGCATAAGGTGCTTTTTTATTGGTTGATTTATAGTTGAGTCGCGTCAGGCTCCAAAATCGGTTTCCCGCTTCTTAGACTGTTGAGAGCATCGGTATTAAAGTCAATTAACAGCGAATTATTTTTAGCATCAATTTGATATTTTTGAATAAGAGGTTGGTCTCCATTCAAAGTTTCAACTTTATATGAATCTGCAATATGTAAAATGCCTTCTAGGTTTGTCGTGGTTGACGCGAAATCTTGTCTAAAAATTTCATAGACATCTCTCAAGTCAAAAATGGCATTATCTGCATCTGGATGTTTTTGAATATAGCTTTCTATATGTCGCACGAGTAATTGCGCGAACAAGTAATAGTCTGGTTTATGCGTATATTCTAGATTCATACATTTTTCTCCTTATTATCTGTTATTAGCATACATGGCAAAAACAGAAGTTATTGTATAAAATTCATTACACTAGATGATGACTTTAAAATATTACAAAGAAATAAAAACCCGATTACGTCCTTGGCGTTTAGCTTGATAGAGTGCGTCATCGGCTTCTTTAAACAGGCTTTCAATAGAGCGATGGTGATTTGGTGAATATAGACTTATACCAATACTGACCTGTACAAAAATAGGTAATTTCCCATAAACATAAATCGGTTGCTGACTAATCTTGGTACGTATTCTTTCAGCGAGTTCAAAAGCGGCTTCTTTATTAGTATCAGGAATAAAAATTGCGAACTCTTCTCCACCAAAACGTCCTAGTAAATCATGAGGGTGTAAAATATTTTGTATAGTGGTTACACAGGTTTGTAAAGCTCTATCTCCAATTAAGTGGCCATAACTATCATTTACTTTTTTAAAATGATCGACATCCAGCATAAAAAAAGCAGATGTTTTATTTTCCTTTTGAACTTTTTCTTGAAGTATACGAACTGATTGTAAAAATTGACGTCGAGTTAAACTAGATGTGAGCTCATCATGGGCAATAGCATGTTGGAGTTTTTGAATTAACTCAGAGTGAAGTGCACTAATACTAGAAACAGTCAGAGGTGCAAGCGTCATCATAATTAAGCCAATACGAATTGAAATGGTATTGCTTAAGTATTCATTTGGATAAAGTAATAAATAATGACCAGAGACATGGTAAATAATATAAGCACTGGTAAATGAGGTAATTAGGGCGACTACAATAGGTTTGTAGCGTATAGCACACCAAACTAAAGCTGCGATTGGATAGAGTAAAGAACCTGGCCCAGAGTCGTAATAACTTACTGTAATTGAAATTAATACAGCTAAAAAAGGCAATAAGTCGATAATGCTTATATGTTCCCGATGACCATTAAAGTAACGTTTTATTTGGGAGTAAGCAGGGATGTTGAGCAGTATAGGAAGTAAGAGTAGGGCATTTTGTAGTTCTGATGTCATCCAGTAACCAAACTCAGCCCAAAAGCTGCCAAGCATAAACTTGGTATTAAACATAGGCACAAAAGTCGCGGCAAATAAAGCGCCAACTAAACTGCCTATGCCACATAACCCGAATAAAAAAAGGTAAGAATAACCACGATGAGCAGATCTAATGTGTTGACTTAAACATAGATATAGCACTAAAGAGGTAACAACATAAATATAGTTAGATGTTGTTAGGATAATAGTCAGTAAAAATGGTGTGCCTTGAATAAGGTCGGCAATAACATATCCAGTATATGCACCAAGAAAAGTACCGAGCTTACGTGTTTGAGGATAACGGACCAGTAATCCTAATAAAACTGAATTGGCCGGCCAGAAAAAAGCCAGAAAACTAAGGGGCCGAGATGCAATTCCAATAAAGCAGCATATCGAAACAATGATCGTAAATAGAAAGAAGAATTTCAGGAAGGAAGAAAATGAAAGTTCACGAACTGAGTATGGCATCAGCTGCCCTTAATGATAAATACCCTTATCCAAGAGTAATAAATATTATGCATGATTAAACATTCATCATAATTCAGAGCAGAAGATGAATACAATAAAAAACCACTTAATATTATAAAAAAGTAAGTTGTTTAATTTGACCAAATGAGCGATTGTTCAAATAATATTAAAAATCAAAAAATGAAAAAAATCATCACAAGCATAAAAACTATCAAATAAACCGATTGTAAACGGTGAAACCCCCTCTACAAGACATAGATGAATACTTTTGATTAGAAAATCATCCAAAAGACTAAGACGCTTCAACTAGCATGCGAAATTAGAAATCAGGTACAATTGGCGGGATTAATTTTGTGTTTGGTGTATTCAAAGGCCAATACATACATTCTTTGTTAAATAATAGGCCTGCCAGGAGTTATCCCCGCATGAGTGCCATTACTCCATACGACTGGGCGATTATCGCCTTCGTGATCGGCGTTACATTTCTTTGCGTCTTTATGCTCACAGTTCCCTTACTCCTCGGGGGAAAATCGTGGGGACGTGCTAAGCAAGAGCAGTTTGAATCAGGTGTCGTGAGTGCTGGTGGCGCTCGCATTCGCCTGTCTGCAAAGTTCTATTTAGTTGCAATTTTCTTTGTTGTATTCGACTTAGAGGCACTTTACCTCTATGCATGGTCTACTTCTGTGCGTGAAGTAGGGTGGTTGGGATATACCACTGTTGTGATCTTTGTCGTTGATCTATTGATTGCGCTTGTTTATGCCTTCTCTGTAGGTGCCTTAAGTTGGTCACCGGCAGATCGTCGTAAATCAGCAGGTGAAAAGATCAAAGTTGGTTCACCAACAATGAATATTGCTGAAATTACACGCTTTAACTCTATTGAAGAGCTCGTAACTGACCCTACAGGCCAGATTCCAGCCCAATCATCAGGTCGTGTTAAGTCAAAAACTACACCTGCATTGTCATCTGAAAAGGAGTAAGTCGGGATGAAATATACTCTGACCCGCGCGAATCCGGATGCTGATCAATACCCATTGCAAGAACGTCAAATTGTGACTGATCCGCTTGAAGAGGAAGTGAATAAGAATGTATTCATGACTCGTTTAGAGGATGTCTTGCATACAGCAGTAAACTGGGGACGTAAAAACTCTTTGTGGCCATTTAACTTTGGTACCTCATGTTGTTACGTTGAATATGCAACGACTTTAACAGGCGTGCATGACTTGTCCCGTTTCGGTGCAGAGGTTATTCGTGCTTCACCTCGTCAGGCTGACTTGATGATTGTTGCAGGTACCTGCTTTGTAAAAATGGCTCCGGTTATTCAACGTTTGTACGAACAAATGTTAGAACCTAAGTGGGTTATTTCAATGGGTGCTTGTGCAAACTCTGGAGGTATGTACGACATCTATTCAGTAGTACAAGGTGTAGACAAAATTATTCCTGTTGACGTGTACGTCCCAGGTTGTCCACCTCGTCCTGAAGCATTAATTCAAGCATTAATGCTTTTGCAAGACCAGATTCAATTAGAGCGACGCCCGCTTTCTGCCGTGATTGGTGATGATCTTCAGCCAGTGTATAAGCCAAAGATGATGCCAGAACGTGATCGTAAGAATGCGCAGCGTATTGCCGTTAAAAACTTACGCTCTATGGATGAGATTAAATAATTTTTGACGGTGTTTTTACATGTCTAACCGATATGTTCATCGAGAAAATTGACAGAATTTGTATTAAATAGGAAGCCAAGCCAATGGCTGAAACTGACATTGCTATGCCAGAGTCAACACCAGTTGATTCACGCCCAGCATTTGCAATCGTAGAAGAGCTCAAAACCAAATTTGGTGAGAACTTCTATGTGCAGGCGACTTTTGAAGAGTTTCCAACAGTCTGGGTTGAGCGCGCACGCGTGCAAGAAGTCCTCATGTTCCTGCGTAAAGTGGAACGTCCTTATGTAATGCTGTTTGACTTATCAGCGATGGATGAGCGTTTGCGTCAACATCGTGATGGTTTACCAGCATCTGACTTCACTGTGTTCTATCATTTATTATCGCTTGAGCGTAATAGTGACATTCGTATCAAGGTTGCCTTGAACGAAAATGATCTTAACCTCCCGACAGCGACAAATATCTGGCCAAATGCCAACTGGTATGAACGTGAAGCTTACGATATGTTCGGTATCAATTTCGAAGGGCATCCAATGCTCCGTCGTATTTTGTTGCCAACTTATTGGGAAGGTCACCCGCTTCGTAAAGAATATTCAGCACGTGCGACAGAATATACGCCGTACATGCAAGACAAAGCGAAGCAAGATTTCGAACAGGAACACTTACGCTTTGTACCTGAAGATTGGGGTCTTAAGCGTGGTAACGCTGACGAAGACTTCATGTTCTTGAACTTGGGTCCTAACCATCCATCTGCGCACGGTGCGTTCCGTGTTGTATTGCAGTTAGATGGTGAGGAAGTGAAGGACTGTGTACCTGATATCGGTTATCACCATCGTGGTGTGGAAAAGATGGCTGAACGTCAAACATGGCATTCTTTCATTCCTTATACTGACCGTGTCGACTACTTAGGTGGTTGTGCTCAAAACATGCCGTATGTCATGGCTGTAGAGCAAATGGCAGGTATTAAAGTTCCTGAACGTGCGCAAGTGATTCGTGTCATGTTGAACGAATTGTTCCGTATTAATAACCACTTGTTATTCTGTGGTACGGCAATTCAGGATGCCGGTGGTATGACACCAGTATTCTATATGTTCGCAGACCGTCAAAAAGTTTACGACATTGTTGAGGCAATCACGGGTTACCGTATGCATCCAGCATGGTTCCGTATTGGTGGTACAGCACACGACCTTCCAAACAACTGGCAAAAACTTGTTAAAGAGTTGCTAGAGTGGATGCCTAAACGTTTGAACGAATACTACACAGCTGCACTTAAAAACTCTGTGTTTATTGGTCGTACACGTAATGTTGCTCAATACGATGCAAAATCTGCGCTTGCGTGGGGTGTAACTGGTACTGGTTTACGTGCAACAGGTATTGATTTCGACGTACGTAAATATCGTCCATACAGTGGCTATGAAAACTTTGATTTTGATGTGCCAGTTGAGTATGAAGGCGATGCATACGCTCGTGTACTTGTTCACTTCCGTGAAATTACTGAGTCACTCAAAATTATCAAACAGTGTTTGGATAACATGCCTTCTGGTCCATATAAAGCGGATCACCCATTGGCTGTGCCACCACCAAAAGATAAGACATTACAAGACATTGAAACCTTGATTACGCACTTCTTGAGCGTGTCATGGGGTCCTGTTATGCCTGCTGGTGAATCATCATTCATGACCGAAGTTGTGAAAGGTGCAAGTACTTACTACTTGACTTCAGATAAAGCGACCATGAGTTATCGTACTCGTATTCGTACACCGACGTTTACTCACTTACAGCAAATGCCTTCAGTGATTAACGGAAGTTTAGTATCTGACTTAATCATTTATCTGGCGACCATTGACGTGGTTATGGCTGACGTGGATCGCTAAGAGGTAACACATAATGATGATTTTGACTGATAAAAAACCACGTGTGAATGTTGAAGGAATTTTGACTGCGGAAGAAATTCACGACATCGAACATCACATTGGTCACTATCCGTACCCACGTGCAGCCTCTTTGGATGCTTTGAAGTGCGTACAGCGCCGTAATGGTTGGGTAGATGACGCTCAAATGAATGCCATCGCACAGTTGTTGTCGATGAGTGTTGCTGATTTGGAAGGTGTTGCAACATTTTACAACCGTATCTATCGCCATCCGGTAGGTCGTCACGTAATTTTGCTTTGTGACTCAATTGCTTGCTTCTTAATGGGTGCTGAAACACTTGCTGAAGCATTCCAGCGTGAATTAGGTATTCAGTATGGTCAGACGACACCAGATGGTCGTTTTACATTGCTACCCATTTGCTGCCTAGGCAATTGTGACAAAGGCCCAACGTTAATGATTGATGAAGATACTCACGGTTTAGTGGAAGTGACATCAATCAAACAGTTATTGGAGAAGTATGTATGAATACCGAACCAAAACCAATTTATGGCGACGGTAATCCGGAAACTCATCCACTGACTTGGCGTTTAAGCAAACAAGAAGCAGTACGTAGCGCTGACGATTACGAAGCACTTGAAGGTTATGCAGGCTTTAAAAAAGCATTAGGTATGAAACCTGCTGAAGTGTTAGATGTCATTAAAGCTGCAACTGTAAAAGGTCGTGGTGGTGCAGGCTTCCCAGCAGGTATCAAATGGTCTCTTATGGCACCAAATGATGGTGGCCCACGTTACTTAATCTGTAACGCCGATGAGATGGAACCGGGTACCTTTAAAGACCGTTTGTTGATGGAAAAACTTCCTCACCAATTGATCGAAGGTATGTTGATTGCAGGTTATACCTTAGAAGCAACTCAAGGTTATATCTTTATTCGTGGCGAATACATCGAGGCTGCACAATACCTAAATGAAGCGCTTGAGCAAATTCGCGCTAAAGGTTACTTAGGTGACAACATTTTAGGTTCTGGCTGGAACTTCGAGTTACATGTGCATACAGGTGCAGGTCGTTATATCTGCGGTGAAGAAACTGCATTGATTAACTCACTTGAAGGCCGCCGTGCTAACCCACGTACGAAACCACCATTCCCGCAAGTTGCTGGTGCATGGGGTCGTCCTACGATTGTGAACAACGTTGAAACTTATAACAACTTGCCAGCAATCATGCTTCGTGGTCCAGAGTGGTATATCGGTTTATCAGCTGGTAAATCAAAAGATCCAGGCACTAAGATTTATGGTGCGTCAGGTAAAGTTAAATTCCCTGGTCTTTGGGAACTTCCATTTGGTACGACTGCTCGTGAAGTAATTGAAGATCATGCCGGCGGTATGCGTGAAGGCTTAAAGCTTAAAGCATGGTTACCAGGTGGTGCGTCTACTGACTTTTTACCTGCAGATACTATTGATTTACCAATGGATGCAGACACTATTATGAAAGCAGGTTCTCGTTTGGGAACATGTTTGTTGATGGTGGTAGATGAAACTCAATGTATGGTATCGCTCACTCGTAACTTAGAAGAGTTCTTTGCGCGCGAATCATGCGGTTTCTGTACACCATGCCGTGATGGTTTGCCATGGGCTGTTAAAGCGCTTAAAGCACTTGAGACAGGTGAGGGTAAGAAAGAAGATATCGATCATTTACAAGAGTTAACTCGTAAATTGTGGATTGGTAAAACTTTCTGTGCCCACGCACCAGGTGCGATGGAGCCGCTTATGGGCGCACTCAAACATTTCCGTGGTGAGTTTGAAGCGAAAGTGACGAATCGTCCTGTCGTGCAAACCAGCAACGTAGAACAAGCTTAAGGAATTCGACTATGGCTACAATTCATGTCGATGGAAAATCGTATGAAGTCAACGGCTCGGAAAACTTGCTACAAGCATGTTTGAGTCTGGGCATCGACATCCCATATTTTTGTTGGCATCCATCCTTAGGTTCGGTTGGTTCTTGCCGTCAATGTGCAGTAACTCAGTATGCAAATCCTGAAGATACGCGCGGACGTCTTGTGATGTCATGCATGACGCCAGCATCTGACAATACCTATATCTCGATTGAAGACAAAGAAGCTACGGATTTCCGTGCGTCTATTGTTGAATTCTTAATGACGAATCACCCTCACGACTGTCCAGTATGTGAAGAGGGTGGTCACTGTCATTTACAAGATATGACTGTAATGACAGGTCATGACCGTCGTCGTTATCGTTTTACAAAACGTACGCACTATAACCAAGAACTCGGCTCGTTCATCGCGCATGAAATGAACCGTTGTATTGCTTGTTATCGTTGTGTTCGTTACTACAAAGACTATGCTGGCGGTACGGACTTTGGTGTATATGCGAATGCATCACGTGTTTACTTTGGTCGTCCAGAATCAGGTACTTTAGAGTCTGAATTCTCTGGTAACTTGACTGAAGTATGTCCAACAGGTGTATTTACCGATAAGACTCATTCGGAGCGCTATAACCGTAAATGGGATATGCAATATGCACCAAGCGTGTGTCATGGCTGTTCTTCAGGTTGTAATATTTCTCCGGGTGAGCGTTATGGCGAAATCCGTCGTGTAGAAAACCGCTTCAATGGTTCGGTTAACCAATACTTCCTTTGTGACAAAGGTCGTTTTGGCACAGGTTATGTCAACCGTGCAGATCGTCCGCGTCAACCTCAATTCCGCAATGGTGAAACGGTAGTAACTGTTTCAGTTGACCAAGCTTTAGATCAAGCAATTGCGAAACTTGAAGGTAAAAAGGTTTTAGGTATCGGTTCACCACGTGCAAGCTTAGAATCAAACTATGCATTACGTGAACTTGTAGGCCAAGCAAACTATTCAACAGGTGTTGCACAAAAAGAGCAAAATCTTGTTGAGCTTGCAGCTTCAATCATGCAAACAGAGGGTATTTACAACCCGAACATGCGTGAAATTGAAGGCTATGATGCAGTATTAATTTTGGGTGAAGATTTAACTCAAACTGCACCTCGTATGGCATTGTCAGTTCGTCAAGCTGCAAAAAACAAAGCTCGCGAAATGGCTGCAAAAACACGTACGCCAGATTGGTTGGCTGAGCCTGTACAACGTATTGGTCAAGAAGCGAAGTCTCCGATCTATATCTTGGCTGCAACTCAAACTCGTCTTGCCGATGTTGCAACTGGTGAAGTGGTTGCATCTCCAAATGACATCGCGCGTTTAGGTTTTGCAGTTGCTGCAGCAGTTAAAGGTGAAGTTGTAAGTGGTTTAGATGACGATGCAAAAGCATTTGCACAAACTATTGCCGACACTTTAAAAGCAGCAAACAAACCGTTAATTATTGCGGGTACGAGCTTGCAAGATGCTTCAATTATGGAAGCTGCGGCAGAGTTAACGCAAAACCTTGGTTCAAAAGCTGGTTTAAGCCTTGTTGTTCCTGAAGTGAACTCTATGGGCTTGGCATTGTTTGGCGGTTTAAGCCTTGAACAAGCATTTGCTCAAGACTACGACACACTTGTGATTGTTGAAAATGACTTGTTCCGTCGCTTACCGGCTGCTCAAGTTAAAGCAGCACTTGATAAAGCTGAAACAGTAATTGTGCTTGATCACAGCGAAACAGAAACTGTGAAACAGGCTGATATTGTACTTTCAGCATCAAGCTTTGCTGAAGGTGATGGTACTGTTGTAAGCCAAGAAGGCCGTGCACAGCGCTTCTACCAAGTTTACGATCCAAGCTACTACAAGCCTGAATACGCGATTAAAGAATCTTGGCGTTGGTTGCATGCCATTGAAACTGGTCTTAAAGGTAAGCCAGTTGATTGGACATTGCTTGATGACGTTATCGAAACTATCGTTAAAAATGTTCCTGTGCTTGAAGCAATTCAAGACGTTGCACCAGATGCAGGCTACCGTGTACATGGTTTGAAAATTGCGCGTGAACCACGTCGTTATTCTGGTCGTACAGCAATTCGTGCACCTTTATCGGTTCATGAACCTAAACAGCCAACAGATCCAGACTCAGCATTAACATTCTCTATGGAAGGTTATGTTGGTCCACAAAATGCATCTTCACTTGTACCATTTGCGTGGGCTCCGGGTTGGAACTCTCCACAATCTTGGAACAAATACCAAGATGAAGTGGGCGGTCACTTAAAAGGTGGTGATTCGGGCGTTCGTTTATTCGATCGTTTAGCAAAACGTCCAGCACGTAGCTATGTTGCTCCAACTGCTGTAGTTGCAAACCCTGAAAGCTTCCGTCTTGTACCAATGCACCACATCTTTGGTTCTGGTGAATTCACGATTAAAACGCCTGCAATGGAAACTCGTATTCCAGAAGCTATGTTTGCAGTTGGTGAGCAAGATGCAACGCGTTTGAATTTGCAAGAAGGCCAACGCATTACAGTTAAAGCAGGCGAAACTACAGTGAGCTTGCCTGTACAAGTAATTGAATACTTACCTACAGGTTATATCGGTTACCCAGTTGGTTTAGCACCAACAGTATCGTTAGCTGAGCCTGTTTCAGTGGCTTTAGGAGTGTAATTCATGAATCAAGAAATTATACGTCAAACGCCACTTTGGGCTGAGAACTGGCCAATTGCTTATGCAGTTGTTCAAGCAGTTGTGATTTTGCTTGTTGTTGTTCTTGTTGCTGCATTAATGTCTTTTATTGAGCGTCGTTTACTTGCTTGGTGGCAAGACCGTTATGGTCCAAACCGTGTTGGTCCTGGTGGTATGTTCCAGATCGTTGCCGACATGCTTAAGATCATGTTCAAAGAAGACTGGACACCAAAATTTGCTGATAAATTAACTTTCCGTTTAGCTCCAGCAGTTGCGATGGCAACTGCGGTGCTTTCGTTCATGGTTATCCCGGTGAGTCCTTCACTGGGTGTTGCCGACATGAGCATCGGTCTGTTGTTCTTTATGGCAATGGCTGGTATTGCAGTCTATGCAGTCTTATTTGGTGGCTGGGCTTCAAATAACAAATACTCATTGCTTGGTGGCTTACGTTCAGCTGCTCAAACCATTTCTTATGAAGTGTTCTTGGGTATCTCGTTAATGGGTGTGGTTGCAATTGCAGGTTCATTCAACCTTCGTGAAATTGTTGAAGCACAACGTGATGTTTGGTTCGTTATTCCGCAATTCTTAGGTTTCTTGATTTTTGTGGTTGCTGGTGTTGCGGTAACTCACCGTCATCCATTTGACCAACCAGAAGCAGAACAAGAATTGGCTGAAGGTTACCATGTTGAATATGGCGGTATGAAATGGGGTATGTTCTTCGTTGCTGAATATGTCAACGTTGTACTTATCTCTGCATTGATCGTGACTTTATTCTTTGGTGGCTGGTTAGCGCCATTCAATTTAGAAATTCCATTTGTTCCACCAGTATTCTGGTTTGTGATTAAAACAGCATTCTTTGTAATGATGTTTGTATTGGCACGTGGTTCTTTAATGCGTCCACGTTATGACCAAGTCATGAACTTTGGTTGGAAAATTTGTTTGCCATTGGCGTTGGTCAACTTGTTAGTGACTGGTGCTGTGATTCTGATGAATCAGGCCTAGGACAGCAGGGAGTACAAAATGTATAAATTTCTAGCTGGATTCGGATCAATTGTACGTTCGTTGTTTATGGTATTTAGCCATGCAACGCGTAAACGTGACACGATTTTATATCCAGAAGTACCGGCTGAACAAATTGTGCCGCCACGCTTTCGTGGTCGTATCGTATTAACGCGTGACCCAGATGGGGAAGAACGTTGTGTGGCATGTAACCTTTGTGCGGTTGCATGTCCAGTTGGCTGTATTTCACTACAAAAAGCAGAAAAAGAAGATGGGCGTTGGTATCCGGAGTTTTTCCGTATCAACTTCTCTCGTTGTATTTTCTGCGGTATGTGTGAAGAAGCATGTCCAACGACAGCGATTCAAATGACTCCAGATTTCGAGTTAGGCGAATACGTACGTCAAGACCTTGTATATGAGAAAGAAAACTTACTCATTTCAGGTCCAGGTAAATACCCAGACTACAACTTCTACCGTGTAACTGGTATGGCTGTTAGCGGTAAAGAGAAAGGTCAAGCACAAAAAGAAAGTGCACCAATCGATGTACGGAGTCTATTACCATGATGTGGCCGTTTTATTTGATGGCGCTCGTGGCCATCGTTTCTACGGTTCGTGTAGTTACTAACACGAACCCTGTACATGCATTGCTTAGTCTGATTGTTTCATTACTTGCAGTTGCTGGTATTTTCATGATCGTAGGTGCGCCGTTTGCTGGCGCCCTCGAAATCATTGTTTATGCTGGTGCAATTATGGTCTTGTTCGTATTCGTGGTGATGATGCTTAACTTAGGGCAACACACTGTAGAACAAGAGCGTAAATGGCTTTCTTCAGATGCTTGGGCATATCCAGCACTCATGAGCTTTTTACTTGGCTTACTTTTAGTTTGGATGCTTGGTGGTGAATATACAACCATCTCTGCACCACTTGGAGCACAAGTAATTGGACCAAAAGTTGTTGGTCAAGCGCTCTTTACTCACTACTTATTATTGGTTGAAGTTGCCGCGATGTTATTGCTAGCAGCCCTTGTTGCAGCATACCACTTAGGTAAACGTGAACCAGGTGCAGAAGAGGAAAAAGAATAATGGGCCAGATCCCTTTAGAACATGGTTTGATTGTTGCAACCATTCTTTTTGCACTCGGTTTTTACGGTGTAATGGTGCGACGCAACCTACTATTTATGTTAATGAGCCTTGAAATCATGATGAATGCTGCTGCGTTAGCATTCGTTCTTGCGGGTAGCGTATGGGCACAACCAGATGGACAAGTGATGTTCATTCTGATTTTAACCCTTGCTGCGGCAGAGGCGTGTATCGGTCTTGCGATTGTTCTTCAGTTCTATCATCGCTTCCATCATTTGGATGTGGATGCTGCTAGTGAGATGCGCGGATGAGTTATTTATATCTAACAGTATTATTTCCGCTAATCGGTTTTATTTTATTGGCGGCAGGGCGTGATAAGCTCTCTGAAAATGTTGCAGCAATTATTGGTGTGGGTTCTGTAGGTTTATCTGCATTATTTGCATTGATTGCTGGTATGGCATTTACCAATAGCGGTCAGCAGGTTTTTGTTCAAAACCTTTGGACATGGTTCAATGTTGGTGGTTTCGCTCCTGGCATTAGCTTACATTTAGATGGCTTATCTTTACTTATGATGGGCATGATCACTGGTGTTGGTTTCCTAATCCACATCTTTGCATCATGGTACATGCGTGGTGAAGAAGGTTATGCGCGTTTCTTCTCTTATTTCAACCTATTCGTTGCAAGCATGCTTGTGCTTGTATTGGGTGACAACTTAGCGTTGTTATTCTTAGGTTGGGAAGGCGTAGGTCTTTGCTCTTACTTGCTCATCGGTTTCTATTATGCTAACCCTGCAAATGGTTGGGCAGCGATCAAAGCATTTACAGTTACCCGCGTAGGTGACGTATTCTTACTTATCGCTTTATTCTTGCTTTACCAACAATTTGGTACGCTGAATACTCAGTACATCGTTGAACACGCAGCAGAAGTAATGACGAAGAGTTCGTCACTTACCATCTGGACTGCTTTAATGTTGTTCTTGGGTGCTGCTGGTAAATCTGCTCAAATTCCATTGCAAACATGGTTGGCAGATGCGATGGCAGGTCCAACACCTGTTTCTGCATTAATCCACGCAGCAACAATGGTAACGGCTGGTGTGTACTTATGCTGCCGTTTATTCAGCGTATTTGAGCTTGCACCTGAAGTGATGCAATTCATTTCGGTAACAGGTGCTGTAACTTTATTAGTTGCAGGCTTTGCTGCTCTTGTGCAAACAGACATCAAACGTATTTTGGCTTACTCAACAATGAGTCAGCTTGGTTATATGTTTATGGCTGTTGGTGCAGAAGCTTACCAAGCTGGCTTGTTCCACATGTTGGCTCACGCATTCTTCAAAGCATTATTATTCTTGTCTTCTGGTGCAGTTATTCTTGCTTACCATCACGAACAAAATATTTTCAAAATGGGCGGTTTGTTCTACAAAAACAAATTCCTATTTGCATGTTTCGCGATTGGTGGCGGTGCATTAGCAGCGATTCCATTCTTAACAATCGGCTTCTTCTCAAAAGATGCGATTCTTGGTGAAGTTTGGGTACAAGGTCAATCAGTTGCTCTATACCACACCTTATATTGGGCTGGTGTAGCGGGTGCGTTCCTGACTTCAATCTATACTTTCCGTTTAATTTGGGTTGTATTCTTTGGTAAAGAAAATACACATTACCATGAGATTAAAGGTGCAACTTACTGGGCGCCATTAGGTATCTTGGCTGTATTGTCTACTTTTGTGGGCGCTGCACTAAAAGGCCCTGTAGCTGGTATTTTAAATACAGCGAAAATTCCTGAATTCCACGTTGCTGAACAGTTTGTAGAAGGCATGCATGGAGCAGAGCATTTAGCTGTAGGTATCGCGCTTGTTGGTTTAGCAGTTGGTATTGGTCTGTTTGCATTTGCTTACGGTGCAGTAAAATCGTTTGCTCAAACAAGTCTTGGTGCTGGCTTAGCTCATATCTGTCGTACTGCATTTGGTTTCGATGCGTTGTATGACATCGTTTTTGTTAAACCTTATTTATTCTTCGCCAAACTATTTGGTCGTGATCCAATTGATAGCTTGTGGCTTGTGCTTCCTGCGCTTGTTAAAGGCGGAAACAGTTTTACAAGCTCACGTCAAACAGGTTCATTGCGTGAATACGCATCAAGCATGTCACTCGGTGTAGTGGTGTTATTGATGATCTTGATCGTTATTCAGGTAGTGGGGAAATAAAATGGAAAACAATTTAATTTTACCCGCGCTGATCCTTGTTCCGTTCATTGCAGGTTTTGCTTGTTGGTTAGTCGATAAACTCGACAAAACTTTACCACGCTGGATTGCCTTAATTGGTATGCTCATTACTTTGGGCTTAGGTCTTGCACTTTGGCAAAGTGGTACTTATACATACGAGTTGGGCTCAAAAGTCCCAACTTGGTCAGCTGAGTTCTATTTACCGTGGATTAAATCTCTCGGTATTGGCATTCACTTAGCAGTGGATGGCTTGTCTTTACTCATGGTGTTGTTAACAGCTTTACTGGGTGTACTTGCTGTTGGTTGTTCATGGGGCGAGATTCAAAAGAACGTTGGTTTCTTCCACTTAAACTTATTATGGAGTTTAGGTGGCGTTATTGGCGTGTTCTTGGCAATCGATTTGTTCCTATTCTTCTTCTTCTGGGAGATGATGCTTGTACCAATCTACTTCTTGATTGCGTTATGGGGTCATAAAGGTTCAAACGGCCGTTCACGTGTTTACGCTGCAACTAAGTTCTTCTTATATACGCAAATCGCTGGTTTAGTGATGTTAATCGGTATCCTTGGCCTTGTGGTTTATGGTTACATGATGACTGGTATGATCGGTTTTGATTACAACTATTTATTAGCTGTAGCGAATCGTTTACCTGCTGGCTTCGCGTATGGTTTCATGATCTGCTTCTTTATTGGTTTTGCAGTGAAGTTACCAGTGTTTCCATTGCATGGCTGGTTACCAGATGCCCATGCTCAAGCTCCTACAGCGGGTTCTGTAGACTTGGCTGGTATCTTGATTAAAACAGCAGCATACGGTTTACTCCGTTTTGTAATTCCATTCTTCCCGGCAGCTTCTGCACAGTTTGCAGATATTGCGATTATTTTCGGTTTGATTGGTATTTTCTACGGCGCTTGGTGTGCTTACCAGCAAACTGACATGAAACGTTTACTTGCGTATACGTCGATTTCACACATGGGCTTCATTTTACTTGCAATCTATGCAGGTAATATTTTGACCTTCCAAGGTTTAATGATCATGATGTTGGCACATGGTTTGTCATCTGCTGCATTGTTCATTATGTCTGGTCAAATCTACGAGCGCTTGCATACACGTGATTTGCGTTTGATGGGTGGTCTTCGTGGTCAACTCCAATACTTACCATTCTTCTTAATGTTCTTCGTAGCTGCTCTTGTTGGTGTGCCAGGTTTAGGTAACTTTATTGGTGAATTCCTGATTTTGATGGGTTCATTTAATAAATATCCGGCCTTCACGATTCTTGCTTCTATCAGCCTTGTATTTGCAGGTTTATATGGCTTGATCTTGATTCACCGTGCTTTATTTGGTGAGCCAAACCCTGAACAAAAGCAACACTACACTAGTCCATTAAAAGACTTATCTGCTCGTGAAGTTGTTATTTTGATGATTTGTGCGATTGGTCTCGTTTGGCTTGGTATCTTCCCACAAACATTCTTGGATGTATCTCATTCAAGTATGCAGTGGTTGGTCAATAGTTATGTGCCAGTACAAGAAGTCGTTGAAACTGTTCAGCAAACAGCTACTCAACTTGACCATGTGGAGATCCAATAATCATGAACTTCACAGTATCATTTTCTACGATTATGCCATTAGCGCCTGTGATGATTGTTGCGTTGACAACAGTCGTCGTTATGCTGCTCATTGCAATTAAGCGTAACCATAATTTAATCGCAACAACTTCTGTTGTCGGTTTAAACCTTGCTGCACTTTATATCTTGTTAGAACTATTTGGCGGTAAATTTGTACCGGCAAATGTGATGGGCATGTTTATGGTTGATCCATTTACTTTGTTCTATCAGTTCATGATTTTAGTTGCATCATTGGCTTGTTGTACTTTGTCTCATGCTTACATCGAGACTTATAAAGACAACCGTGAAGAACTCTATCTTCTGTTACTTGCTTCTGTAGCAGGTGCAATGTTGATGGTTGCAAGTTCTCACTATGCATCTTTCTTCATTAGCCTTGAGTTAATGTCGATTCCTGTATACGGCTTACTTGCTTATACATATCAACGTAGCCAATCGCTTGAAGCGGGTATTAAGTACCTTGTACTTTCTGCAACAGCTTCTGCGATGTTGTTGATGGGTATGGCGTATATCTACGCTTACACTGGTTCGCTTTCATTCTATGATTCGGTTCAAGCTTTATTTGGCGCAATCAAACAGCCAATGGTGTTATTAGGTTTAGCACTTATTATCTTTGCTGTTGCATTCAAATTGTCGCTTGCACCGTTCCACAAATGGACACCAGATGTATATGCAGGCGCTCCAGCTCCAATGGCAACTTTCTTAGCAACTGCTGCTAAGGTTGCGACTATTGGTTTGTTCGTACGTTATTTGCTTGCTTCTGGCGCAATTATGGTGAACTCGCTAGTGACTGTTTTGACAATCATTGCTGTATTGTCAATTTTAGTCGGTAACTTGCTCGCTGTTCGCCAAGTGAACTTAAAGCGTATTTTGGGTTATTCATCTATTGCTCACTTTGGTTATTTGTTAATTGCTTTAATTAGCATGACATATGCGAGCTTAGGTAGCGTAACTGTGTATGTGGTGACTTATGTATTAACCACTATTGGTGCCTTTGGTGCAGTAGCGTTAATGTCTAGCCCATATAACAACGTAGATGAAGCTCAAAGCCTTGCAGACTACCGTGGTTTGTTCTGGCGCCGTCCAGTACTTACAGCAACATTAACAGTCATGATGTTATCTTTGGCTGGTATTCCATTAACAGCAGGCTTCATTGGTAAGTTCTTAGTTGTTATGGCTGCTGTAACGACTCAACACTGGTTCTTAGCTGCAATGATTATTGTGGGTAGTGGTATTGGTTTGTATTACTACTTACGTGTGATGGTTGTGATGTATATGACTCCACCTGAAACTCCTCGTATTGATGCTGATGCACATTGGGGACAAAAAGTGGGTGGTTTGATGGTATTAGCTGCTGCTGCATTAGTGATTATTTTGGGTGTATATCCAGATCCAATGATTAATTTGGCGTTAAAAGCAGAAATTTTATCTCCATTACATTTCATGCTTTCACAACAGCAATAATTCTTGTGTACAAAAAAGCCTCCAAATATGGAGGCTTTTTTTTATTGATAGTTAAAAAAAGATTATAATAAATACGTTTTTATATTTTTAGGTAACATCTGTGGCCATTCAAGAAATTCGTCACCCACTTATTCGTCATAAATTAGGTTTATTACGTCGTGCTGACATCAGTACTAAGAATTTCCGTGAGCTTGCTCAAGAAGTGACTATGTTATTGACATATGAAGCAACGAAAGATTTACCTGTTGTGGATTGCGAAATTGATGGATGGGCTGGAACTGTTACTACTCAGCGTATTGCTGGTAAAAAAATAACGATTGTACCGATTTTACGTGCTGGTATTGGTATGCTTGATGGCGTGCTTAATCTGATTCCAAGTGCAAAGGTAAGTGTATTAGGTCTTGAGCGTAACGAAGAGACTTTGGAAGTACGTACTTACTATAAAAAGCTAGTTCCAGATGTGGCTAACCGTATTGCAATGATTATCGATCCAATGCTGGCAACAGGTAACTCTTTGGTTGCTGCAATTGATGTGTTAAAGGCAAGTGGATGTAAAGATATCCGTGTTATGGTATTGGTTGCAGCTCCTGAAGGAATTGCAAAAGTTGAGGCAGCACATCCTGACATTCAGCTTTATACTGCATCTATTGATGATGGCTTAAATGAACAAGGTTATATCGTTCCTGGTTTAGGCGATGCTGGTGACAAGATTTTTGGTAGTGTTCAAAAAGATTAATTTTTGAAATAGTCATAAAAAAGAGACTTCATCAAACCGTATTTTTAACAGCGGAATTGAAAGTCTCTTTTTATTTACAGCAACGATTGGATAGGAAAAATAGGGGAAAGATCATGAAACAAGAGTTTTATATTGGAAGAGTAAAACAATATAACGCCGATAAGGGGTTTGGTTTTATTTCAACCACTGAAGGAGATATTTTCTTTCATATTTCTGACTTTCCTGCATCAGAAGGTGAGCCGAAAAGAAATGAGAAAGTGAGATTTCTTGCGGCTGACAATCAAGGGAAATTTAAAGCGATCAAAATTGAGCGTGTTGACACGAATCCTGCGAAAACCAAAAAAAATAAAATTGCGGATCACAATAAAGCGATCACGAGTGAGTTATTGTCAAATTTCCGACGTTAATAATGAGCTAAATGTAATATATTAAAAACACTTAAATAATGAATGTATTAGACAAGTGTTTTGATGCGTTCAGAAAGATTAAGTGATTTAGAATTAAGGGAGATATTAATTTCCCTTAATTTTCTTAAAAATGAATAATAAGATAAAGAATGGGGAAATATGGTTCAACGGGGAAAAATTAAACGCAGCAAATTCAAGCTGAGTTCACGTGAGTACATCAGTATATTTATCGTTGGCATCTTGGTTGTTGTTGCGTGTGTGACTTTTATTGTATTGCACTATCGTCAACAGGCTCAGCAGCGTGCATCACATGAAAAAGTACAATTATTAATACAGCAACAAAAGCAGATTATTAAGGAACAGCGCGCAGCTTTGGGTAAATTGCCAGATATACAACTTTCTGAGAAAACGAAAAAGGCTTTAGCATTTACTCCTCAAACAGTTGCTTCTCAAACAGCCCCAGCCCCGAAACGAATAAATGATGAAACATCGGCTTTTCATTGTGATGGGCGTGAGTATTGTACGCAAATGCATTCTTTAGAAGAGGCACGTTGGTTTGTAAGAAATTGCCCAAACACTAAAATGGATGGAGATCATGATGGTGAGCCATGTGAAAATGACTCTAGATGGCATTAGAAGATCAGGCTTTAAGCCTGATCTTCATCGCAGAATTTTAAAAATGCTTTAAGACCCGGGCCTTGATATTTTTGGCGATGTACCAGCATATAAAGTGGACGGGTCAGTTGCCAAAATGGTGTATCTAAAATAACGAGTTGACCTTTCTCACTTAAAGGTTCAATCGCTAATCTAGAAATACAAGACATTCCTAAGCCACCTGCCACTATTTTCAAGATTGCTTCATTATGACCAAGCGTTAAGCGAATGTTGGCATCTGGTAGATCTTGTAAAATTGCATTATCAAAGACTTCTCGCGTACCAGATCCTTCTTCACGTAAAATCCATTCTACGTCATGAAAATCTTGAGGCGTAAGTGGACGATTTAAACGAGTTAAAGGATGATCTGGTGAACAACACACTGCCAGCTCATCATCACGCCAATGAATACATTGTAGTTGAGGTAAGTGACAAGAACCTTCAATTAAAGCTAAATCTAATTGGAACTGATTTACTGCTTCAATCATTTGGCGTGTATTGCCCACTTGAAGTTGTAAATGTGCTTGCGGATGACGTTGTAAAAAGTTAGCCATTAAATCAGGCATTAAATAGTCGCTAATGGTTAAAGTCGCACCGATACGTAAATCGATACTTTGTAATTCACCCTTAGCAGCTTGTTCAAACGCTTCACAACGTCCTAATATTTCTAATGCTTGAGGAAGTAAAAAACGTCCAAGATCATTAAGCTGTAAGCGCTTACCTAAACGATCAAATAAAGGAGCACCTAAGCCGTCTTCTAAATCGGCTAAAGCCATACTAGCTGCACTTTGCGTCAGTCTGACCGCATCACTGGCTTTAGTAACGGTTCCTTCTTGGGCGACTGCTACAAAAACAGCCAACTGGCGTAATGTCATCCGCATGTTTAAAAAGCCTTAACGTTTAAAAGTATTCATTATTTCGGCTGTCATGCTAACATGAGCGCACTATTTCATGCCACGTTGAAATCATGTCAATTGAAAAATTTAGCGTAGAAAAAGTTTTATCAGTTCATCGTTGGACCCCAACACTTTTCAGCTTTACCATGACTCGCCCTTCGCATTTTAAATTTACCGCAGGTCAGTTTGCGCGTATAGGTTTAAAGGTAGGTCACGAACTGGTTGTCCGTGCTTATTCGGTGGTGTCTTCTCCATTTGATGAAACGCTAGAGTTCTTCTCAATTGTTGTACCAGACGGTGCTTTCACTTCGAATCTACAGCATTTGAAAGTCGGTGATGAGCTATATTTAGAAAAAATTCCATATGGCTATCTGACTTTGGCGCGTTATCAGCAACCTTTACCGCATGATTTATGGTTATTAGCAACAGGTACAGGTTTGGCTCCATTTTTGTCGATGCTACAAGACTTTGAAACTTGGTCTAATTATCAAAAGATTAGTTTGGTCTATAGCGTCCGTACAGCAGATGAATTGGCTTATGTCGATCGTATTCAAGAGATTGCTGAAACGTTTGGGGACGGGCATAACGGCTTTAAATTTATTCCTATTATTACCCGAGATTCATCTGCGCCGTTGCATGAGCGCTTACCGGTTTTAATCGAAAATGGTGAGTTAGAAAAAGCAGCAGGTCTAGAACTTAATTCAGCAACCAGTCACGTTATGTTATGTGGAAACCCACAAATGGTAGATGATACCAAAGAAGCTTTAAAACGCCGTGGTTTGACGATGAATCGTCGTGGTGAAGGAAATATTGCGGTAGAAAATTATTGGTAAAAACCGAAAATAAAATATTTTAAGAAAACTTTTTATGGATATGTTTATTAATGGACAAACATATCCATAAATTCACGAATTTCTGAAATCGCGCTGTCGACATCTGTTGAAAGCCAAGTTGGTTCAAACAGACCTGCATAATATTCAAGACGATCTTGAGGAACAACCAAGCGAACAGGGCAGTCTTCTTCAAGTAAACGCCACGGTAAAATTGGGACTTCATTGTCCAGAAATACATTGATATTACGAATATCAACAATCATCGCATTAACACATTCAGGGAATGGCATGACCGAGAACTCTTCGGTACGGCGACGGAAATACTCAAGATCACCCCATTTTAACTGGAAGCTTGGTTTATTAAATTCAATAATACCAATGAGATGCTCATCTCTTGTTTGATGCAAATAACATTGATGTGTGACGTCAGTGTCGAGATCAAGAGTTACGCTTTGCTGACGATACATCATAAAATTGAGTAGCTTTAAAACAAGGGGGCTTATTATAGCCTATTTTATAAAAAGTAAGCGCTAAAACATATTGTATTACAAATCGAGTTTTAAAGAAGGTGATGAATAAAATGAGATTATATTTTTAATAGTCAAAATTAATGTGGCTAAATTTTATACTAAATTTATTATTTTAAAAGTAGAGTTTTGCAAACCTAGTCACCTACGCATAATGCTTTTTCACACAATGCAACAAATCAAATTGTTATGATGATTATAAAGTTAATGATAATAGAAGAGGGGAAAGAAGATGCATGATTTTTCAAAACCACCTCATGTGACGAGTCCTGAAGAAACTGCGAAAAAAAGAAGATTGCCAGTTTATATTTTAATTATTGTTGGGCTTTTTCTTATTGCACTCATCGTCTACATGGTTGCTGATCATAGCAAAACGCCTAAAGAAGAAGGAGCTTTTCAACATGAGGCCACACCACATGTCATGATGGGTAGTCCTGATTTGAAGACTTACAAAGGATAGTAAGCCCAACAGTATATCTTGATAGAAAGCCTTTAGGATGTGTCCTGAAGGCTTTTTTTGCAATCTTTTGCATCAATTTGTTGTATTTATGCAGAAGGTTGTTGATTGAAAAATATTCAAAACATAAGGTGACATAGACCGCATTTATCGTCATTTTTTACAACGAACTGGTGTTTTTCATTTATTGATAACACTGAAAAGAACATAACAATTGAGGACATAACAATATGAATGAATTTTTTAATGGGCCTCGCGGCGCTCAGTTTGATGCGATGTATTACTGGGATCAGTTTCATCCTATTTTGGCTGCAATTGTCATCTTACTGGTTGGCTGGATAATCGCTTTATTAGTTGCAGCAGGGGTAAAAAAACTTCTGCAAAAATTAAATACAAATGCCAAATTATCTTCAGCTACAGGACGTACTCCTAATATAGAAGGCCTCGTCTCCAAAGTCATATTCTGGTTTATTCTGATTCTTGCTGTGGTTGCCGCTTTAAATGTGCTCAACATCAGTGGAGTGAGTGGACCATTTAGCAATATGGTGAATCAGGTACTCGTCTATATTCCAAATATTATTGCTGCCGTGGTGGTGGGTTTCATTGGTTGGATCGTTGCTCGACTGGTGCGGGCGGGAATTACCAATGTGCTATCCAGAACGCAACTTGATGACAAATTAAGTAGCGAAGTAGGGGTAGGGGGAATTAGTCAGAATATTGGTGAAATTCTTTACTGGCTTGTGTTATTGCTTTTCCTTCCTATTGTTCTCTCAATCTTAGGGTTAACAGGTTTACTTATTCCTGTTCAAAATATGGTAAATGAGGCAATAGCCTTCTTACCAAATATCTTTATTGCTGGCGTTATCGTTTTTGTTGGTTATATCTTGGCAAAAATTGTACGCGGTATTGTTGAAGGCTTAATCAATAGCTTAGGCGTTCAAGCGCAAGCTGAAAAAATTGGTCTTTTCAAAAGCTCTAATGTAGGCAAATTTTTAGGTTCATTTGTTTTTGCCATTATCATCATTACGACATTGATTGTGGCATTTGAAGCTTTAGGTATTGAGACAATTTCTCAGCCAGCAACAGCAATGCTCAATGAAATCTTGCAAGCGATTCCAAACATTATTGCTGCTGGTTTAATTTTACTGGTTGCTTATATTGTTTCTCGTTTTGTTGGACGTCTAGTTGCTGAACTCATTGCAGGAACAGGTGTTGATGAAATCCCTGCAAAATTAGATGTACAACGCTTTTTCGGTCAAACTAAAGTTTCTGGTGCTGTTGGCTGGTTAATCGTGTTCTTTACCATGTTGTTTGCAGTTTCAGAAGCTGCTGACCGTCTTGGCTTTGAACAGATTAGTGGTCTAATCGCAATGTTTATCCACTTCGGTGCAAACATTCTATTGGGCGCTGTAATCTTGGTGATTGGTTTCTGGCTTGCCAATGTTGTGGCAAATGTGGTGCAACGCGGTGAATATAACAGTTCGCGTTGGTTAGGTAGTTTGGTTCGTGTCTTAATTATTGGCTTAGTCCTTGCGCTTGGTTTAAAAGCGATGGGTATTGCTGATTCGATTGTGAACCTAGCATTTGGTTTAACTCTAGGTGCAGTTGCAGTGGCTTTTGCGCTTGCATTTGGCTTAGGTGGTCGTCAACCAGCGGAAAGACTGTTGTCTGACTTGCTCGATAAAGCGAAAAAAGAAGCAAATCAACCAAATCCTTTATATCAACCACCTTCTACTACAACAGCAAGTACGTCTTCGGCTTCAACTGCGCCAACGGCTACAACTTCATCATCAACTGTTTCATCTGATGCAAAACCAGCAGATTCTGCCCAAGTAAATCCATCACAACCACCAGTAAATAAACCGTTTGGTTCTACTGGCGAAAATGATGAAATTTAGTAGGTGTAACTAATTTTCAGATAAACAGTACAAAAAATCTTTGATTTTTGTGATAAGTTCGACCACTCTATATTGAGTGGTCGTTCTGTCTTTGACAGCTATAAAAACAAATAAGTGAGGAAAATACGATGAAAAAGCCTGGTCGTTTTTTAGCACCTGTTGTAATTGCTGGGATTACCGTTGGTTTTTTAGCAAGTGCTTATAAATTTGTGTTTAGCAAATCTGATTCATCAAAACAGGCAACAACGCATACACGTGACGCTGAAAAATCATCAAGTGAAGCGAAAGCAGCAAATTAGCTTATTCAGCATTTAAACATATTGCGCTGCTGCATAAGCAGAAGACCAAGCCCATTGGAAATTATAACCGCCTAAATGGCCGGTCACATCCAGTACTTCTCCAATAAAGAACAATCCTTTCTGCTTTTTGCTTTCGAGTGTTTTAGATGAAACTTCAGTTGTATCAATTCCACCTAAGGTCACTTCGGCAGTACGATATCCTTCAGTGCCTGATGGTTTAACCGAAAAACCATGTAATTGCTCAGCAATATGCTCTAGCTGTGCATCACTGATATTACCAATCGCCGTTTCGCTATGCTCTGGCCATATGAGTTGTTGTAGCTCTTGTACAATACTTTTCGCCGTAAACTCATTCAAAAGGGTGCGCAATAAAACTTTAGGCTGTGCTTTCTTTTTATCTTTTAAATAAGCTGCCAAATCTTGGCTTGGGAAAAAGTCAATTTTAAAACTTTCTCCAGTATTCCAATAGTTAGAAAGCTGTAAAGAACTTGGCCCACTTAATCCACGATGGGTAAATAATAACGCTTCAGTAAAGCTATTTTTTGAGTTGCTTAACGTAACATCTAAAGCATTACCACTTAAGCGAGTGGTGACTTCTTTAATATGATCTGAAAAAGTAAATGGAACTAAACCTGCACGAGTAGGGAAGACTTGGTGTCCAAATTTTTGTGCTAATTCATAGCCAAATCCAGATCCGCCCAAAGTCGGAATAGATAAGCCTCCTGTAGCAACAACTAATGACTCACAGCTAAAACGACCTTGATTGGTGTGTACAGAAAAACCGCCTTGTTCTAATGGGTCGATCTGTCCAACTTCACAATGGGTTTGGACTTCAACATTGTTGGTTTTATTACACTCACTCACCAACATCTCTAAAATTTCTTTAGCGCCGTTTAACGTAAATAATTGCCCGTGTTTACGTTCTTCATAGGCAATTCCATAATCACACACCAGACCAATAAAGTCCCAGTTGCTATAGCGTGACAGGGCAGAAATGACAAAGTGCGGATTATGAGAAATATAGTTATCAGGCTCTACATAGAGGTTGGTAAAGTTACACTTGCCTCCGCCCGACATTAAAATCTTTTTACCAATTTTGTTGGCTTTTTCTAAAATTAAAACCGAGCGCCCTCGTTTAGCAGCATGTGCAGCCAACATGAGTCCAGAAGCGCCTGCACCTAAGACAATGACATCGACATGACTGTTAGACATAAGAGATTCTCGATTAATCGTGAAAATTTAAAAGGGGCATATACTACCATGTCAGCACTTACTCGTGCTAAAGACATTTACTGCTATGCAGAGTAATGTGCACTAAAAGCTAATAAGTTATTGATGTGATTTATTTCTTATATCTGCCTGTAAACCACCAGAATGAATTGCCAAAATGCGAGTTCCTTCAGAAAAGTAATTATTCTTTATAAGATCAAACAGACCGAACATCATCTTTCCCGTATAGATCGGTTCTAGTGGTACCGCATGCTGCTCTTCAAAACTGTCTATAAATGCCAATAATTCGGGTGAAGTTTTTGCATACCCACCACAGCAGTATGCATCTGTCACAGACCAGTTCTGTTTTTTGGTCCACTGCCGAATTTCTTGTTGTAAAAAGTCACCTTTTAAAGCCGAAAACCCTAAGACTTTTTGGTGTAGTCCACTCCTTTCAATAAGACCCGAAATCGTTCCGCCAGTTCCTACTGCACAGCAAATGACATCATAGTTTTGCAAATCGCTTTGGCTGAGAATTTCCTGACAACCTTGAACAGCCAATTCATTGGTGCCGCCTTCTGGAATAATAAAAGTTTCAGGAAACTGATGACCTAGCTTTTGAAGATAATTTGCGTCATCTCGCAAGCGATACTCATTGCGTGAGACAAAATGTAGCTGCATTCCCAGACTTTGGGCTTTTGCCAAAGTGGGGTTAAGAGGCTTACTCGCTAACTCTTCACCACGAATAATTCCAATACTATGTAAGCCAAAAAGATGAGCTGCATAAGCAGTTGCAGCAATATGGTTGGAATAAGCCCCACCAAAAGTCAAAATAGTTGATAGACCTTGTTGTTTTGCGGCAAGCAGATTGTATTTTAGTTTGAAAAATTTATTGCCCGAAATTTGAGGATGAATTAGATCTATCCTTTTAATGTCGAGATGAACAGATGAGGGGAGTTCAATGTGCTGGTAGGAAATCGGTTGGGCAATGTGATCAAACATTAGAAATTGAGAAAAATAATGAATGATCACATTGTAGCTTTTTAAAGAGAACTTTAAAAAGCTGATTAAGAACTTGTATCGACAGAAGTAATTACTGACATACCAGGGCGTAAGTGTTCCATTCCTTCCTGATTCGGGTCTATGGTGATGCGTACAGCTATGCGTTGCACAACTTTAGTAAAGTTGCCTGTCGCATTGTCTGGCTTTAACACACTGAACTCTGAACCTGCAGCAGGTGAGATTTGCTCAACATGGCCTGTAAATTTTTTGTGGTTCATGGCATCGACAGTAAACCATGCTTTTTGACCAATTCGCATATTGGCAATTTGGGTTTCTTTAAAGTTAGCAATCACCCAAGTTTGCTGTGGAATTAAGTAGAGTAACTGTGAGCCTGCCGCGACATATTGTCCAACACGAGGGTTTACTTCACCCAGTTGACCATCCATTGGAGCAACAATAACGCTATAGTCTTTGGTGGTCTGTGCTTGGTCTAACTGTGCTTTAGCACTTGAAACTTGTGCTTCTAAGCCAGCTTCTGCGACCTGCGCGGTTTTCAAAGCCTCTTTAGCAACTAAAACATTCGCTTCTGCCTGTTTAAGTGCTGCAAGGTTATTTTCAGCATCGGCCGCGGCTTTATCTTGCTCAGATTTAGAGGCTGCACCACTATTTCCTAGCTGTTGGTAACGTCTAAGCTGAGCTAAAGAGAGTTCGTATTGAGCTTTTGCTTGATCGACTTTAGCTTGCGCCGCCACAATATCAGCTTGCTTCTGAGCAATGGATTGGGTTTGGTTGGCTAAAGTATTTTTAGCTTGTTCAACCCCAGAAGCTGCCTGAGTTACTTTTTGGTCATAAGTGGTTGCATCAATGTGCATTAACACTTGACCCTTTTTAACGTGATCAAAGTCTTTGACTAATACATCTTTAATGTAGCCATTAATTTGTGAAGATAAAATCGTAGTTTTACCTTTGACATAACTATTGTCAGTTTGCTGGACACTCGTTGCAAAAGGACCAATTCTCCATGCCCATAAAATTACTAAAATACCGATAATAAGGACTCCCAACATCCAGAACAGAGTTGAGCTTTTTGTCGGAATCAATTTACTTGCAGGTGCAGGTGCAGGTGTTGGCTCGTTGGCAGGAACCTGAGCAGGTGATTGTTCCGGTTTGTTTTGATCATCTGACATATATCAATCTCAATTTCTATTTCATCAATAACAAAAGCCTTTAAGGGCGGCTAATTCCTCTACGTTGTAGATATTTACTACGCGCAATGTTAAATCCACCCCATAAGAGCAGTGCGATAGCAAAAATACCGTTTAACGCAATAACATCATTGTAGGCGCGCACTTGGGCTTCACGGGTGACTACTTGATTGAGTGTGCGCATGGCCTGAGTCGTTTGTAATGCCGGGTCATTTGTTGTGATGGCTGCACTACGTTGATAGGTGGAGAGCCTTTGAGAAACTAACGGATCTGATTGTTCTAAATCTTTAATAATCTCGACTTGATAGTTCTGTGTGCGGTGTTGTTGATAGGTCGAGAAGAAAGAAGACCCGACAAGGCCACCAAAGGTTTGAGTTGCAGAAAACAAGACAATAAAAGTCACTACATACGAAGGACCTTTAGCCAAAGTTTGGGCAAAGCCAATAAGCAATAAAGGCCCAATAAATAAACCACCTGCGAAGCCTACTAAGAACTGACTTGCAAAGAAGTTCACAGGCCGAACATCACTGGTTAAGTGGTAATCTAGTCCGCATGCAACCAGAATCAAGAACTCTGCAAAAAGTAAGTGGAAGATAATTCGTTCACGTGAAAAAGTCAGTGCACTAAACAGCGTTCCGCTTAAAATCCCGATGAATATCACTACATAAAGAGGTACAAACTGATCAGGCCCCATTCCCATAGCTTTTAAGAAATTAACCGCAGCATAGCTTTGCTCTGACATTAGAAGTCGAATAGCAAAAGCACCAAAAATGAAACGCAAGGTCGAAGCAGTACCTAGCCAACGTGTCATAATTAATGGATTGGCTCGATAGTGTTCATAGAGCAAACCAAGAACAACCAAACTAAAGCCAGCAATTAAAACGTAAGCAAGCCATTCACTGTTAAACCACCATAAAATTGGGCCTTGTGTAAGCACAATACATAAACATGCAAAACCGGGAGCCAGTAAAGCAAAGGTAAAGAAATCCTGCTTCTCAAATACATAAATACGTAAGCTTCGTGGTAGTTTCAATGAAACAACCATGGCTAAACAACAAAGTGCTAAACCTAGCTCAAAGGTGTAAAGAACAGACCAACTGTCTGTACTTACAAGAAATGGAGAAATAATCCAAGCGACGGGAACCCCTAACTGCTGAAAACCGAAGGCAATATATATACCTTTTGCCATATCTGCTTTTTTAAAAGCTTGCATGGTGTAATACATACCTAAAGAGCTGAGAGGTGCACCAGCCAAACCCGCTATAACCCTTGCAAATAGGGCCATTTCGTAGGTATGCACAAAAATATGTAAAACCAGCACGGCAATAAAAATAACCAGTCCTATTTCCGAAAATACTCTCAGACCATACTGTTGCCGGGCTTTAAACAAAATCAGGTTTGAGCTGACATTTGCCATGACATAAGCAGCAGGTAGCCAAGCAGCTTCGGAAGGCGTCAGTCCATATTCACCTTGAATTAAAGGTAAATTCGCCGTAATAAAACCATTACTTAAACTTGCCGAAAGGGCTATAAATAAACCAATAAAAAAGTAAATAAACCGCTTAGGTACAGAGTGTGCAATTGCTGCTGGTGAACCAGGCAAAGTCGGTTGCTCGTCTGGTGTCCAGTCGGGTGGTGTTTCTAAATAACGAGGCGTTTTACTCATTCTATCCCTCGAATTTTTGTACTTGAATACCATTAAATAGTAATTCAATTGCTCGTTTTGCTAAGCGAGTCTGTTCTTCTGGCTCATGTCCTTGAAATGAAGAACCTAACATTGCAGTGACCATTGCATAGTCATTGGCAGTGAGATCAGCTCGACACAGTTTTTGTTCTATGGCATTTTCAATCAGTGGTTTAAGTGCATTATTTCGCCGTTCATAAATTTTTAACATAATTGGATCTTGTCGATCAATCACTCTCCAAAAATCTTGCAAAATTGCAAGCTTAGGAAGTTGTGCAATATGTCCTTCAATTAAACGAAATAAACCATCTTCGAATTGTTGAAAATGAGCTGCTTTTTGCTCTAGCTGTGTAATTGCACGCTCTAAAAGGGCGCTAATTAAGGCCTTACGATCACAAAAGTTGCGGTAAAAAGTTGCTCTACCTACACCTGCATGGTCAATCACAACCTGTAAGGGGACATTAATGCCATGAATACGAAAACATTCTTCGGCAGCATTGAGTAATTCATCCCGATTATGGGCAGCAATTTTTTGGCGGGTACTCATGTTCTTGGTTTTGAGAGTTTTAAAGACCGATATATTTAACGGACATTTTTGTCCGTTGTGAAGATATAAATTGTAAAAACATGAAAATTCAATTTTCATCATTTATATGTTTTCCATTTTTATATGTGACATAAAAAGCTGTTAGAATACCGCGCAATTGCGTAATGCTAGGTCAATACAATGTTTGAGTCCCTTATTTCTCTTTTTTCAATTGCGATGGCATTGATGCTTGGAGCAATAAGTCCTGGGCCAAGCTTTATTTACGTAGCACAAAATTCAATTTCTAAATCACGTAAACATGGTTTGTTTACAGCTTTAGGTACAGGTACAGGCGCAGCTCTTTTTGGTTTTCTAGCTGTTATGGGGTTGCAGGCAGTTTTATTAGCAGTGCCTTCTGCTTATTTAATCTTAAAAATTGGTGGTGGGCTGTATTTGCTTTGGCTGGCTTTTAAAATTATTAAACACGCTAAAGAACCAATTGCCATGGAAAATGATGGCAAATCAAAAATGACTTATAAACAGGCATATCGTTATGGCCTGATTACCCAGTTAAGCAACCCGAAAATTGCAGTCGTTCTAGCGAGTGTATTTACTGCTTTATTGCCAAAAGAAATTCCAAATTACTACTACGTTGCATTGCCAGTGATTTGTTTTATGATTGATGCAGGGTGGTATTCATGTGTTGCAATGCTGCTCTCTTCAGAGAAGCCTAGAACAATGTACTTAAAAGCAAAAACTGGCGTTGACCGAGTGGCTGGAAGCATTGTGAGTTTATTGGGTTTAAAATTAATTTTCTTCAAATGATAAGCCTTTAATTAAAATATCTAAAAAATACAAAGCCAGCTATTTAAAGTCTGGCTTTATTTTTGAGTAAAATATATACAAATTGAAATATCTTTTTTTATACTTAAATATTTAAAAAGTGGTAACTTAATAAATAAAACAAAAAGAAATGAGGATCACGTTATGAAAAAACTAATGGTGAGCATTTCTGTAGTTTTTCTCATCTTAACTACAGGGTGTGAGATGAAAACAATGAGTAAGCCACAACCAGCAAATGAGCGGACCATGAGCATTGTTGGTACACCTGTTCATGAAAAAGATTACAAGATTTCCGATTTACAAGCCAATAATCATGAGCAATCCAACTATTAAGTTACTCACAGCTTGCATCACTTACTGTATGTTAAATGTAGTAAGTGCATGTGAGCCTGCATCCTTGGATTGGAAGCTTTTTCAGGAAAAATATGATTTAAATCATGATGGAATGTACAGCTTAAAAGAATTTGAACGTGTCCAAGATTTCTACCCGTATAACTGGCCTACGGATAAGCGTTTTCAGGGAGAGAATAAGCAAACAGAGCTATTTCATTATTTAGATGAAAATAAGAATGGCTATTTAACAAATGAAGAGTTGGGGAATATACACGTTTTATTTAGTAACCCTTGTGAAGGGCGGCCATGGACATGATTTAAATCTTCTTATAGATGTTTCTAGAAAATTTATAGTTAAAAAAGCTCCCAAGTTAGGGAGCTTTTTTATTAAAGCAAATTAAGAAACTTTATCGCCAGGTTTTGCACCGCTATCTGGTGAAATAATGAAAATACCTTCACCATTTCCAGCAGCAAGTACCATTCCGTTTGAAATACCAAAACGCATTTTACGTGGTGCAAGGTTAGCCACCATGACAACCAATTTACCTTTTAAATCTTCTGGTGCATATTGGCTACGAATGCCACTAAATACGTTACGTGGTTCAGCTTCACCAACGTCTAACGTCAGTTGAAGTAACTTATCTGAACCTTCAACTGTACCTGCTTCAACAACCTGAGCAACACGCAAGTCAACTTTTAAGAAGTCTTCGATACCGATAATTTCAGCTTCACCCACTGCTGGAGTAGGGGCAGCTTTTTTCTCTGCCGCTTTGTCCTTTTTCGCCGTTGCTTTAGTTGCTTCTGGAGCAGGAGTACCTAAAGACTCTTTAGAAGCATCGACCATTGCCGCAACAGCTTTTGGATCAACACGTTGCATCAATGGCTGGAACTGTGCAATCTCATGACTTACAAGAATTTGTTTGCGTGACTCGAAATCGAAGCTTTCAAGTTTTAAGAAGTCTTGAACTTGCTTTGCCAAAGTTGGAAGAACTGGAGCCAAGTACACCGCGAGTTGACGGAATAAGTTGATACCCACAGAACATACATCAAGAACTTGTTGCTCTTGACCTTCTTGTTTAGCAAGTGCCCAAGGTTTTTTCTCATCAATATATTGGTTTGCACGGTCAGCAAGCGCCATAATTTCACGGATCGCCGTAGAGAATTCACGTGCTTCATATGCTTTAGCAATTGAATCGCCTGCATCAATAAAGATTTGTACTAACTCAGATTCTGTACATCCAGCAGATAAAGTATTGTTAAAGCTACTATTGACGAATTTTGCACAACGGCTAGCAATATTGACGACTTTACCGACTAGGTCTGAATTTACTTTTTGAACAAAGTCATCAAGGTTCAAGTCAGAATCTTCAACCTTATCTGAAAGTTTAGAGGCAAAGTAGTAACGTAAATATTCTGGGTTTAAATGCTGTAAATATGTCTCGGCCTTAATGAAAGTACCACGTGACTTAGACATTTTTTGTCCATTTACAGTCAAGAAACCATTTACGAACAAGCCTGTTGGAGTGCGATAGTTCGCACCTTCAAGCATTGCAGGCCAGAATAAAGCATGGAAATAAACAATGTCTTTACCAATAAAATGATAAACATCGTTTTGACTATCTTTTTTCCAGAAATCATCAAAGTTTAAATCTGGGCGTTTAGTTTTGATGTAGTTTTCAAAACTAGACATATAACCAATTGGTGCATCTACCCACACGTAGAAATATTTATTTGGTGCGTCTGGAATTTCAAAGCCAAAATATGGTGCATCACGAGAAATATCCCAGTCTGCTAAACCAGCTTCAAACCACTCATCTAACTTGTTCGCAATTGAAAGTGGTAAGCGACCTTCATCACGCGTCCATTTTTGTAAATATTCAGAGAAGTTTGGAAGCTTGAAGAAATAGTGGTCTGATGATTTTTCAACTGGTGTTGCACCACTTAAAGTTGAACGCGGGTTAAGTAACTCTGTTGCATTATAAGTTGTACCACATACTTCACATGAGTCACCGTATTGATCTTCTGACTTACATTTCGGGCATGTGCCTTTAATGAAACGGTCAGATAAGAACATCCCTTTTTCTGGGTCAAATAATTGAGTTACAGGGCGAACTGCAATATTTCCAGCTTCACGGTTTTTAATGTAGATATCTGTTGAGCGTGCTTTGTTTGCATCGCTATGTGTTGAATCGTAATGATCGAAATGAACGCCAAAACCGTCAAAATCACGAATGTGTTCTTTTTGAACATTCGCAATTTGCTCTTCTGGGCTAATACCATTCGCTTCGGCACGTAGCATAATCGCTGTACCATGAGCATCGTCCGCACACACATAAGTCACATCATGACCCATTGCCCGCATGGCACGAACCCAGATATCTGCCTGGATGTAACCGAGTAAATGACCCATATGAATTGGACCATTCGCATAAGGGAGGGCATTAGTGACTAAAATTTTACGCACGGATTTCATTCTCTCATTCGTATTTATAAGGTGGAAGATTTTAACTGATGAGTAAAGAAAAACAAAGCATAAGAAAGATTGCTTCATAAGGGGGGCGAGTGCAAAACAAGAGCTAAGCTTGAGTAGTTGGATAAGCAAAGATTAATAATCTTTGGCTAGAAGCAAGGGGAAGCAAAACATATTTTAAGTTAAAAGTTATTTCTCTTTAGAAAAGATAAACAAATCAAAAAATATTTGAATCTTCCTGTATTGTCTTTGTTTCAAATTGCAGTTACGGTCAGAAAATAAGTCATAACGATGTATAACTATTAACTTACTTCAGGTAATTTTTTTAATTAACGATGAGGATAACAACGATGACTACTGAAAATAAATTAGATGAATTAAAGGCAAAAGCGGCAGATGCAAAAGTAAAGGGTGAGAAAGCTTTGGACGACCTAAAGGAAAATGTTAAAGAGAAACAGGCCGCTGCAAAAGATGCTGTTGAAGATAAAGTAGATGAATTAAAGTCAAAGGCAGCAGATGCAAAAGCACAAGGTGAAAAAGCCTTGGATGATTTGAAGGACAATGTAAAAGAAAAACAGGCTTCTGCAAAAGATGCTGTTGAAGATAAAGCCACTGATTTGAAAGGCAAACTTGATGATGCTCAGCATAGTCTGCAAGATAAGTTTGATCACTTACGTACTGAAGCGGCCCATAAGCTTGATGATGCTAAAGCCAAAGCCGCAGAATTGAAGGAAGAAGCTGCATCAAAACTTGATGAGTTAAAAACCCAAGCAACTGCAAAGTTTGATGAATTGAAGAAAACAGCAACAGATAAACTAAATAAGTTAAAAAATCACGATTCTGCTGAATAAGCTGATTTAAACTAAAATCCGTGCTGCTCACTCAAATGTTGAGGCTTTAAAATTAGCAATTATTCATTTCGAGTTGAGCGAGTACGGACCAATACTGTTACACTAGCTCCAATAAGCTGTAATGATCTGTTTTTGGAGTAAACAATATGTCTTGGCTTTCTTCATTAAAGTCTGTTTTTTCACCGGCACAAGAAGTGAAAGAAGATGAAATCCAAACCGTACTCCAAAATTATTTGCTACCCCATTCCAAAGATGCCTTAAAAGAGCGCATTAGTCAGCTTCAGGTGCAAGGTCGAGTTCTACAACTCACCATTAATACATTTCCTGATGAAAAAGAGCATCTGCAGCAAATTCATGATGAATTAGCCGATGCCTTAGAAAAGTGTGGTATTGAAGAACTTAATTTGCACGTAGTTCAGCAAAAGCGCCCAGCACAAGAAAGCGCAGGTCAAGGTTGTTCATCTAAAGCACCGAAAGAAAATTCGAACTTACCACCAGTAGTTGATGCTTCAACTAAATCTGTACCTGATTCAAACAATCCACCGATTCAAAAAGCTGCTCCTCAACAAAGAGATGTTCCAGCTCATCCTCGAATTAAGAACGTTATTTTGGTTTCATCTGGTAAAGGTGGTGTTGGTAAATCGACCACTACGGTCAATTTAGCGCTTGCCTTACAAAAAATGGGACTCAAGGTTGGGGTGTTAGATGCCGATATCTATGGCCCAAGTATTCCAACCATGTTAGGTAATGCTGGCAAAACACCTCTTATTGAAAGTGAAAATTTTGTACCTTTAGATGCATATGGTATGGCTGTACTTTCTATTGGACATCTCACTGGTGATAACAATACACCTGTCGCATGGCGTGGACCGAAGGCAACAGGTGCTCTAATGCAATTGTTTAATCAAACACTTTGGCCAGATTTAGATGTATTGATGATTGATATGCCGCCGGGTACAGGTGATATCCAACTCACACTTGCACAGCGTATTCCTGTGACTGGCTCAATTATTGTGACGACTCCGCAAAATGTTGCTTTATTGGATGCCACCAAAGGAATTGAGTTGTTTAATAAAGTTGGTATACCAGTATTGGGTGTTGTTGAAAATATGTCGACTCATATTTGTTCTAACTGTGGGCATGAAGAACAAATTTTTGGTATCGGTGGCGGTGATAAGCTTTCCGAGCAATACCATATTCCATTATTAGGACGTTTGCCTTTAAATGCTCAAATCCGTGAACATGCAGATCAGGGTAAACCGAGTGTTGTAGCAATGGATGACGCAGCGGATAGCTACATCGATATTGCTAAAGCAGTATGGCAACAGATTGAAAAAATCCCTCAACGCACGCGTGATGATAAACGAATCTTTTGATTCATCCGACCCGGCTTTAAGCCGGGTTTTTTATTGTTTGGTTAAAAGAAAAATTTAAATCACTGAATCTAAATAACAAAGCTTATCTTGAAATTGGCATGTAGATTGCTAGTTTACGCTTTTAAAAAGAAATAGGTGAAAAATGCAATTTAAATATACTTTGGGCGTCATCAGTTTATGTAGTGCGGTATTTTTAATGGGATGTAATGATGATAACTCAACTGTCTCACAAACAGCGACAGTTGAAGAACAGAAACAGAAACTGCAGCCGATTATTATTCAAGGTGCTTTACCTGTAGAATCGCAACAGATGGCAGCTAAATTACAGAATGTGACTGTTGAAAATGTTGGTGGATGGACCTTTTGGAAAGGAACACACAATGGTTATCCAATGATTATATCCAAAACACGTATGGGTATGAGTAACTCTGCTGCTGCAACAGCTTTAGCCATTGAGCGTTATAAGCCGATTGCAATTATTAATCAGGGGACATCAGGTGGACATGACCCAGATCTACATGTTTACGATATTGTTTTAGGAAAGTACGCAACTAATATTGGTGCATTTAGAACCCCTAAACAAGCCTTAGGAGCTGGATCAAATTCACTCAATTGGGTTGAAGCATTTGATGTTTTACCAACCGATGAGTCTGATCCCGAACCGATTGCAATTCGCAAATTTGAAGGCGATAAAGAGTTATTAATGGCGGCCCATAAAGTTCGTTATGACAAAGGTCAAGTAGTTGAAGGAACGATTGGATCAGCAGATGTTTGGAATAATGAATTGGATCGTATTCAATTTTTCCATCAACGTTATGGTACCTCTGTTGAGGAAATGGAAGCAGCATCAGTTGCACAAATTGCAAGCCAGTTTAATGTTCCTTTCTTAGGAATTCGAATTTTATCTAATAATATTACCAATAATGGCGCATATGACCCAGGTACTGGAGAAGCTTGCCAAGACTATGTGCTTAATGTGGCAGAAGAATATATGAAATCTAAACTAGCAAAATAATAATTTAACTCTATGCAAGAAGATGAGTTCTTAAAGAGCATCTTCTTGTTTTTTATAACCAGCTCGACTTTTCCAATTTCGAATGACCATCCAACGCCAAAAAACTTCAGTCACTATATAAAGTATGATTGCAAATACAAATGCTTCAACTACAAGCCCTGACATTAAAATTTTGGCGAGACTGAAATCTATATGCCCATGACCAAAGTGAGTAATCCACCTAGAAATTTGATGCAATACACCTAAAAGCATCTTTTTATTAATCATATGTACATGATAAATATGTGAACCAAACCAGAACCCAGTATATAAAATGGGAACTAAAGTGAGAGGATTACTGAGCCAAGCAAGCATTAGGCTAATAGGCAAATTCACTTCAAATAGCAATACTGCCATCACAATAAAGACGCTATGAAATGGAATAGGCAGTAAACCGAAAAATGTTCCTACAAAAACGGCTCTTGTAATTGATTTACGGTTGACATACCAAAGCACAGGATTAAGGGTTTTTTTCCCAAAAATCCTTAAAAATTTCATATTTGAAACTTTCTCTGGAGAAGGAAGCCAAGACTGAAAAAATTGCTTTGCCATAATCATAGGATAGTAGAGTCTGGTGACTCATATAAACACAAAAAAACAATATATTAATTGAAACTTATTGAAAGCTTAAAAATTAAACTTACTGCAGTAATAATTCATTATAGATCTTTTCGAGGTAAAAATAGATTTTAAATAAAAATACTTATATTACTTAATACAATTTGGTACGCAAAGTTCAACAACTGACTGCTAAGTTTTTTAGATTAAAATTTTAAAAAATTACCTATCCTATTGTTTAATATTGATTTTAAAATATGGAATGTCAATTTTTTAAAAAATTGTCTTACAATTAGATTTTGCCTTGGCGAAAAATATCTATTAATCTGAAATGACTACATTATGAGGTCATTCAATGATTTCATGGCTATTTATTGGCTTAGTTGCCACAATTTTACTTACCCCAGGCCCAACCAATACTTTACTCGCATCGTCAGGAGTACAAGTAGGTCTTAAGAAGTCTGCGAAATTAATTCCGGCAGAAGTTCTTGGATATGTAATTTCTATTTCAGCTTGGGGCATGTTAATAGGGAAAGTTTCTGCAACGCTTCCTTTCTTACCTCCTATGCTTAAATTGCTAAGCGCTTGTTACATTATTTTTTTAGCAATTAAGTTATGGCACACAGCCAATCAGCAATTTGAGTTAGATCAGCCAACGATTCGCCCGCGTGAATTGTTCTGTGCAACTTTACTGAATCCTAAAGCATTACTGTTTGCTTCAGCGATTTTCCCTGTTACCGCATGGACTGATTTTCATATTTATTTCATCCATATGCTGGCTTATTTAGCGTTAATTACACCGATTGCATTGTTCTGGATTTTCTTGGGGTCAATTTTGGCAGGCAATAAAGTACGTTGGTTAAATCAATCGAATTTACAAAAAACAGCCTCGCTGATCTTAGTCAGTTTCTCAATTCCGATTAGCTATTCTGCTTTATTAAACCTTTAAAAGTCTTACTGAGCTATTCTTATCGAGAAGAGTAGCTCAAGCATTGTTTTCATAATTGCTTTTTTACGTTAAAGTACGTCGCAATCAATGAAATTACCTTTTGGATAGAAAATACATGGCTATTAAGTCTGATCGTTGGATTCGCGAAATGAGCGAAAAACACGGCATGATTGAACCTTATGCAGAGAATCAAGTCCGTTTTGATAAGAATGGCGAAAAATTGATTTCTTACGGGGTCTCTAGCTATGGTTATGACGTACGCTGTGCCCGCGAATTTAAAGTTTTCACTAACGTACATTCTGCAATTGTTGATCCGAAAAATTTTGATGATAAAAGTTTTATCGACATTGAGTCTGATGTTTGTATTATTCCACCAAACTCATTTGCTTTAGCACGTACAATTGAATATTTCCGTATTCCGCGTAATGTTTTGACTGTATGTCTTGGTAAATCGACTTATGCACGCTGCGGTATTATTGTCAACGTGACGCCTTTAGAACCAGAATGGGAAGGTCACGTGACTTTAGAATTTTCAAATACTACGAATTTACCTGCACGTATTTATGCAGGTGAAGGTGTAGCACAAATGTTGTTCTTTGAAAGTGATGAAGTTTGTGAAACGTCTTATAAAGACCGTGGTGGTAAGTACCAAGGTCAAACTGGCGTGACACTTCCGAAAACCTAAGTTGTTTTTAATTTAGATTAAATTCTAAAAATGGGTCACTTTAAGTGGCCTATTTTTGTTGAAAAGTAAAGAAAGTGGCGTTCATCGGAATATTAATAAATGAACGTTTTCTTTTGTAAAAAATGATATAAAATGATCAATAATTGATTTGTTTCTTTGAGTTGTATCACACAAATCAAAAGAAACTAGATCGTAAATATCGGCGTTTTCTTTATGTATTTAATTTAAGATTAAAGCAAGAGAAGCCAAATAAAAAGAAATCAAATTAGATTATGCCCCCAAGGATACGGAGGTCGGTCATGCGACAGTTTAAGTCCCTTCATGTAGCTATTCTAGCACTTGGAAGTTTATGCTTTTCTTCTGCTTATGCTGGTTCTACCTTAGTTCCAATGTCAGATGCTGAGTTGTCAGCTACTCGTGGCCAAGCCTTGATGAGTATGTCTTATATTGCGCCTACTGATTCGGCAAACTTAGAAAAACTACGCGATAATAGCAGTAATATTGGTTTTTATAAGTTAGGAATGGAAGCCCAATTAGAAATCAATACTAATATTCGTAAACTTCAGTTGGGCTGCGGTGGTGTAAATGGGGCTGGTGGCTGTGATATCGATATCGATAACCTAAGTTTAAGTGGGCAAAACTTTGATACCAATGGGAATCCATTGCCCATGTCTAATGAAGATCGTGCTTCATCTTCTGCAGTACTAACGAATCCATTTATTGAGTTTGCTATTAAGAATCCAACTTCAGCCTCAACAAGAGAAGTAGTTGGTTTACGGTTAAGTGCTGAAAAATTTATCGGCCTCCTTACGGCAGGTACTGAAAATACAACTACTCCCAATGGGATTAACTCGATTTCTGGTTATATGCAGGTCCAATCTGATAGCAGTGGTTTAATTAAAGGTTATGCTACAACTTCTGCTACCCGAGATAATTTATATGGTGCAAATGCAGTAACAGGGCGATTACAGGCTTTGGGTTTAGGAGGAGCTGCTGAGGTAAGTTTTATTACTTCAAATGGTGGATTTAATATTCCAGGCATTCAAAATAATTATTTTGAAATTGCTCCAATTCAAGTTAATGGTAATCGTGTTACTTCAAAAGTTTTATCTGCTCCAGTGAAAGTTCCTAATATTTATGTAGGTCATAGTAGTTCGTACCCAGTAGATGGTACGGTGCAATATAATGCAGCTGGTCCGCATGATCCTGCTTATCCTGAACCGACAGGTATTTATACTCAGGGGGGGAAAGTTGAAGCTACAGTAACAGATTGTAGTGTATTAGCATGTTTCATTGCAGGTAAAGGTTCTAAATTTCCTAATGTATATATGAATGGTACTATTTCAAATATTACAGCGAATTTAAATTTAACCCAGTCATTGGGACTTATTCATAATCTACCAATTAATTCACCAATGTATCTTGCACTGCAAAATCAAATGCTCCAATGGCCAGGTGCAAAAGCAGATGACGTGGCTCAAAAGGGTTGGTGGATGTCTTTTGCAAATCCAGTTAACATCGGTAACATTATTCCACAAGATGCGATTGATATTTCACCGTTATTCCCACAAATTTCAACAGCTGTTTCTGCCTATTTACAAAATAATCCAGCTCAAACTTCTGATTTATTAGGACTATTAAGTATAGGTGATTTGGATGTAAATATTGGTACTATTGATTTGAAAAATAGTCCGCTCACATTAAATTTAAGCAACTTGCAGTTAACGAATCAAAACTTTAAGCCCAACTGCCATGGTTCAGGTTTAACTTTTTGTTAAAGGCTGAGAAGCCAACTTGGGTTGCTTTACATTCATCGGAAAAGTAATTTTTTACGTGCTTTTTTTTGCATTTGTGCAAATATTCCGCATAATAGAAATGTGGAAAGGTTGGCAATATCTTTTAGATTTGCCTCTTTGTCTAAGGTGAAAAGGATAGATTCACCTAGCATCAAGGATTGTTAAAGAAAAATAAATATGGTGCGCGGCATCGTATAAAACAGGAAGGTCAAGATGACTACACTTAATTATACGGTAAGATTTCAAAAAACCGTTTTGGCAAGTTTAATCGGGCTTTGTATAAGCCAAACTAGTTTCGCACTTGAAGAACTTTCTGATGCGGGCTTAAGTGAAACTACAGGCGAAGGTATTGCTATCTTGCCCCAAAATACTTATATGGTATTCCGTGGCGCAGGTGCTAATGAAACCGCAAATCAAATTTTAACTGACCGTACTAAAGATACAGGCTATATCAATTATGTACCTGTTGGGCCGTTAAGTATGACGGCGGCAGATACTAATAAAAATGGCTCGATTGATTCTGGTGACCGTGCAGTAGGTAAAGCTGATATTTTTCTTTATGGTTTAGCTCTTTCTAAATCTGATAATAATACTAATAGCCGTCTTGCATCTACCGATACTGCGGCAGCGATTTCGAGTTGGGGTACTGCTGTAAACCCATGGATATTCAAAGTAGCTACTCAGAATCTTGTACCTAATTTTAGTGCTGCTACATGTAGTGGAGCAAGTGATCCATCTTGCCAGGTAACGTATTTAGCCTTAGAGGCGCCTTTATATGAGGTGGGGACAAGAGATACGGCAGGACTTGATGCATATAAACTTAAATTAGGTCTATGGTCAGATATCTTTGTTCGCAATCCAAATAAAATTGATGGTGCGACAGATCAGTTTAATTATGGCGACTCAAATGGTTTGATTGGTACGAGTATTGATGCAAGTCGCGCGAATCGATTACGTTTACAAGGTATCTGGAATAACTTTGGTTTAAATGGTAGCCGTCTACAGCTCTTCCAAACTTTGGGAGGAGCGACATCCGCAAATGGATTGAGTCCATTTTATAATAATACTCTAGGCTTTGCGGGTGTTGTGCGTTTAAATAGTGGTGACGCCTCTAATTTGAGAGCAACAATTACTTCAAATACTCCTACAACGACAGTAGGTCCATGGGTAAATCGTTATAGTACTCAATATACTGGTGCACCTAGCAATAGTTCACCAAGTTCAGATTGGTTATATCGTATTCGCAGCCAGACTACTACAGTTAATTCAACTGGATCATGGACTGCTCCAACAGATAGTGCAATGGATAATGTATTGCGGTTGAGTACTCGTGAATCTGGCACTGGGCAAGGTAATCTCATTACTCCTGCTATTAATGGTGGGCTTGCACCAACCTTCGATGCAAACGAAGGTTTATATCTTTATAATCCGAATATTAATCTTGTGTTAGGTTCTTTATACCAACCACTCGTTTTAAGCTCAGATGGTAAAAACTTTAGTTTAGAGCTTGCACGTATTCCGAATAAGCCTGAAATTTATAAGAAAATCTATACTGACTACACTGGAACAGATAGTACTTATCTTGGTTCTACCTGTAATGTTTATCAATGCGGTACGAATGTAACCTTAGGAGGTAAAACTTATCAAGGTTCTAGTGCAACGCATAGTAGTATCTCAATCGGTTCAACTGTTTATAACTCGACAAATAATACATTAGAAGCCTTTAAAGGGAACAATACTCAAGATGCAGTAGGTATTTCATTTGGGAAATTACCAACAGGAACGGTTGCTGCTGTAACACAAGTTAAAAATTTCTATCAATTACAAAATCAGGAACGACGTGGAGGCAGCTATAGTTGTGGATTTTTAAACTTAGGAACTTGTTATGACACATGGCAATACCGTACAGCATCAGGTTGGACGGGAAATGCTGGCTCAGGCTTAAGATTTGACTCTCAAGGAGCAAACTGGGCGAATATTGATAGTACCTCTTATTATAATCCGACGACTAACACAACAGGTTATACCACTACCGATGCAGGGAATGGGGCTCAGTTTGTAGTACCAAATGGTACACCTTTACCTGATGCACTTTACAATAATGGACGTTGGTATACGACTACACCAAATGCAGATGTGAACACTTATAAATTATCAGGAGCACAAATTAGCTCTTCAATTAGTAATAATATGGGTTCAGCAGTCATTGATGGTGTTTTAATCCAACATTTAAAACTCACCACAAAAGGTCTATAAGAGGAGGATAATGCGATGAAAAAAATAACTGCTTTACTCCTTACTCTGTGTGCAACTGCGACTCATGCAGAGTTACAAACCTTGGATAATGATGCTTTACAGGCGATTAATGGCCAAGCTGGTGCTGATTTGTCTTTAATGCTCAATTTAAACCAAACCAGTAACGGTATATTTGATAATGGTAGCGGTGGTGTTTGTGAAAATGTTGAGTTCTGCCATATTGGATTAGCAATTAATAAGCGTTTTGTGCAAGCAGATGCGACTAAACCAAGTGGTTGGGCCGAAAATAGTGATAGTGGTAATAAACTTTGGTTGGTGTTTAAAGGCGTACAAGGAACTTTAAATATTCAAAAAATGGGTTTGGATGGTGCCGATTTAAAGTATCTTGATAAAACCAATACCGAAATTATAAAACCTGCGATTCAACTTAGTTTTAGTGCAGCACAGCCGATTTTAATCCGTAACTTTGGTTTTAACGCGTTATCTATTGAGCAAGATAACTTTACAAGCTCAACCACGACCCAAGGCTCAAGTACCAATATGTATGATTATGCATATTTCAAAAAGCCAACGTATGCGGCAACTGCAAATAGTGCAAATCAGCAAGTTGCAACGGCTACACCTTCAGCCTATGACTATGGACGTGAAACAGGCTTTATGGGCTTAATGATGAACGGTAATTTAGCAATTCAAGGAAAAGTCATGGTGTTTAGCTGTGATGGTAGCCATCCCCGTTGTTAACGCTTAATGTAGATTTCAAAGGAACTGAAGTGATGAACAAAAATAAAGAAAGTCACAGCTCAAAGTTTATTTTAAATACATTAGCAACCAGCATGTTGTTAGTGAGTGGGCAAGTGTTTGCTTTAGAAGCTTTAACAGATGCTGATTTGAGTGCGGTAAACGGTCAAGATGGAATCTCGATTCAAACGACTTTTAATGAAATTAATATTGATAATGCTTATTGGGATGACCATGCGGGCACAGCAACAAGCGCCGATCAGGTTTTAAGAGCGCAAGCCAGTGGCGTAAAAATACAAAAAAGTAATGCGTCCACCCAAACTTTAGGAACAAACTACCGTTTAGATGTGGGAAGTAATACAGCTACAGGTAAAGCTGGCATTGATTTTTCTATGCAAAGTAGCCCATCCCTCATTACAGTAAATAGCGTTAAAGTTTGTAATAGCTCTGCTACATGCTCACCTACGCTAGGGCAGTTGGCTATACAAACAACTTCTCCTTTAAATTTAGCACTGACTACTCAAGATGGTCTATTTAGTCCAAATAGCCAGTCAAATATGACATTAGGAATAAACAACGCAAATATTTATTTAGGACAGTTAGACGCCCGTAGTCAGCTTAACCAGCTAATTTTAAAGAATTTTAACTTTAATTTTGTTGGTAAAGGTGTCATGTTCATCGATCCCGTTAGGGGCATTGTTTTACAAACGAATACTGGATCAAATGTAGCTGCTGTTGGGCAAACACCAAGTACGACTTATGGTTATGTAGACTTTAATCGGGTAGCAGACTCAGCTTCGGGCTTAACAGCTGGTACTTATGTAGATAGCAATGGTAAAGCGACTAATTCGGGTCTTAACATTGAAGTAATGCTTAGCTCTAATGTTGATAAAACTAATCCTTATGGACTAGATGCGACCAATACACCGCAAAATTCAAAAGGTTTAATTCGGCTAGGTGCCAGTGGACGTATGGTAAATAGTTATTTACAAGTCCGTGGTATGGATGGTTCTTCAGACACTACAACTTTAGGTACTGCAAATACTGCTTCGGGTACGAGCTCAAGTAATAGTATTTTGGGTAATACTGGAATTGCCTTCCGTATGAAAGGTGAATTCACTAAAGATAATGATTCAATGCTGGGTTCAGATGGTAAAGCCACGACTTTAGAAATTGGTGGGGCAGGTTTAAATGCTTACGGTTTCGAGTTCGGCAATTTAACAGGTCTTAACTCAGCTACGCGCGGTTATTTTGATAGCGGAAATATTTATTTAAATCTTGCTGATACAAAAACATTATTAATGCCAAATAATGCGACCTTAAACAGTATTCGTTTAGGGTCGGGTACTTTAACAACCGCCGCCGATTATCAACATAATATTCACCGCGATACGGTGACTAATCCATTTAGTTTGATTCTTGCAATGCGTGGAGCAGAGTTTCAAGCATTTTCAAGACGAGGACGTTTTACCACAAGTGCAAATGTTGCTGCTGCCAATCAATTTGCAGATAACGGTTTAACTAACCAATGGGGCTTGGCTTTACCTTTTTATAATTTAAATGCCAATGCTGCAGTTTACGGTTTAGATGCGCCTGCAAATAGCGCTTTTTACTATACAAAAGATGCTAACGGTAAACCCATTCAAAATGTTGTAGGTACTTCTGGAACAACTTCGCGTTTAGGATTTGGTGTTGCTGTTGGAACAACAGGTCGAGATACAGGCGGTACAAAAACAACTTCAATTTTATTAATTGATGGTTCTCCAAATGCTAATAATGCAGGCAACCCTACCGACTATTACATGGGCTTACGTAATATCGATATGTTCTTAAAAGGTAATGGCAGTATTGGTTTAGAAAATGGCAGTCTCAATATTAGTTTAAGAGAGATGCTCATTGCTTTATCAACTGAAATTGCAGCGGGCTATTTACCAGGCGCTAAATATAAAACTTGTCCGGCAACAGGGTCTTGTACCTCACCAATTGATAACTTTGCCAGAAATAATGACGTTTTATTTGGCTTAAAACTACGCTTAGGTGGTGATTTAAATTTATCGATTGTGCCAAATAGTTCAATCGCTGATGGTAGTGCTTTAACTGTACTCGGTGACTTCACAATGCCAGCCACAGCAACTGGAAATACAGTTCAAATTAGTGACCCAATTGATGGTTCGGCAATTGGTTTTGATAATATTACCGGAAAGCTAGCGTTTAACACTGCTTTAGTAGTGGGCAAAGATACAACAAGTGGTTTAGGTAAAGTGGGGGTAAATACCGCAGTCTACTTTAACCCAGATAAAAGTATTGACGGTGCCTTACGAGTTAAAGATATTAATTTCTATCCACCTTCAACAGGGGCAGGCGCACGTTTAGGTGAACTTGCAATTACTGGTGGACGTTTAAATAGTAGCTTTAGCATCGTGCCGAGAAATGGTGCTTTTAACTAATAAAGAAAAGTGGCGATATCGCCACTTTTTATAAAAAATTTATTTTGAATGTGATTGGATTTGCATTCGTCGGGTTATAGGGATAATTGTTTTGTACTCATCTATTATTCTGATAATCTGAACAAATAATAAACGTTTGTCTCTTAAGGATTAGAGCGACATGAAAAATAAAAATATAGTGTGCTGGTTATTACTTACCAGTAGTTCAAGTGTTTTTGCGATGCAACCTTTGGATGACCAAAGTCTTTCAGCGGCGACAGGTCAAAATGGTTTAACGCTAGGCATTCAGGCCGATAAAGTTAAATTTAATCAGGTTGCATTGATTGATACCAATGGCATCGCCTCTACGTCTTACAATAGTAAAGCTGGTCTTGTCATTGCAGGGAACTCTACGAATCCTGTTCCAAGCATAGAGTTTATTAAAGCAGCTGTATCGACCAATCCTTCTTTCAATATTGCTATTGATACCGATGCAGGTGCGGGTAAGCCTTTTGTAAATTTAGCTGTCACGATGGGTAGTGACGTAAATGGGATTCGACTTACACCGTTTTCAGTTTATTTGGCACCTAACACTTCAGTATCTAGCCCTGCTGATTATGCGGTGAGTAGTTATGCGCCAAAATCCATTTTTAGTTCGGGAACCACGGTAAATACAGGAGTAAAGGAGCTTGTTCGCTCTACAGGTAATCTTGATATTAACTTTGTGCAAACCAATAAACCTCGTTTAAACATTCAGTTGGGGCATGCTGCTCAGTCTGTTATGGTTAAATTTGGTGGAGCACTTCAATCGATTTGTTCTGCCGCTGCGGGTTGTCCAATTACGTTAGTGTCCGATACTACAGGTGCTTCATTTGGATTTAAATTTGCAGGAACAAATGCAGCTACAGGTTTTCTTCTTGATGGGTTTTATGCTGGGGTCGATCCAACAGGATTAACTTTTGGTAATACAGGTGCATCTAGTAAATTTGATGCATCGCTTAACAATGTCACTTTAGGAAATTTAGCAACACAAAGTACAACAACTTTTAATAATTTACCTAACGGGTCTATGGGGAGTTTTGGAGTTACAGGCGCTTCAGTGACTGACTTTAAAATGAAAGTAAGCGGTTTTTAAAAAATAATTACTTAACCTGAAATACCAAAATAGGGTGGCTATATCAACAGCCACCCTATTTTATAAATTTTAAGTATTTAACGATGAGATGAACTGGTTTGTTCTAATTGATGAACAATTTCATCTAAAGCTTTAATTCGTTTAACTTGGTCCCACAGTTCTTTCGCTTGAGGGTAGGCTTTGGTCATCATACCTAACCATTGTTTATAACGACCAACCATCCCAATTTCTGTTTTTGCCTGACCATTTAAAAAACGGATTTGTAAGTCAACCAATTGCTCCCAACTAAATAAAGCCTCATCCATATTTTTACGAATGCATTGTGTTAAATCAGGAGTAGTTACAGCACCGCGACCAATCATTAAATCTTCACAACCAGATTGCTGTTGGCAGGCCTTTGCATCTGCATTGTTCCAGATTTCACCGTTAGCAATGACATTAATTTTTAAAGCTTCTTTGATTGGTAGAATTTTTTCCCAATAAGCTGGTGGTGTATAGCCATCTGCTTTAGTTCGCGCATGTACTGTTAACCAGCTTGCGCCAGCATCTTCAACCGCGTGCGCATTTTCCATGGTGTGGTTTTCATCGAGATAACCTAAACGCATTTTTGCTGAAACAGGAATATGTGCAGGTACAGCATCACGGACAGCTTTAATCAGCATATGTACCACGTCTGGTTCATCAAGAAGTACGGAACCACCTCGGTGTCGATTTACGGTTTTGGCAGGACAACCAAAATTAAGATCGATCGCAGGAGCACCTAGTTCAACCACTTTTGCTGCATTTGCTGCCAGCATATCTGGATTATTTCCTAAGAACTGCACATGAACAGGTGTACCTGCTGCTGTTTTACCGTCGTTCTTTAACTCAGGGCAAAAACTATAATAGATATGGTCTGGTAAAATACTGTCTGTAACTCGAATAAACTCGGTTACACACCAGTCGAAATCACCAACAGATGTGAGAGTATCCCGCATGATCGGGTCAGTTAAACCTTCCATTGGAGCGAGTATGAGTTTCACAGTCTGTGCCACCTGATTAAAACAAAAACAGCGTTATACGGGATATGTATAACGCTGTCTAGTAGTGCTGAAATTTTAATTGTTTTATCGGCCTAATATCATTTCGAGTACAAATTTACTGCCAATAAAACCAATTGCTAAAAGTGCAAAACCAATTAGGGTAAAACGAATCGCTTTTTGACCGCGCCATCCAAGTTTGTAGTGCCCAATCAATAATGAGCCATAAATAATCCATGAAATAATACTAAATACGGTTTTATGAGCGAGATGCTGAGCAAAGAAACTATCAACAGTTAAAAAGCCAAATGTGAGAGCGATAGTGAGTAAAATAAAACCAGTAATAATTAAGTCAAATAACAAGGATTCCATGGCCTGAATAGGCGGGAGTAAATTGACCCAAAAGCGTTTTTTTTGTTTCTTTTTGAGTTCACGATTTTGGAACCATATCAAGATCGCATGTATGGTTGCCATCAGTAAAACTGCATAGGCGGAAAGTGAAAGAATAATATGCGTATCTAGGCCTAACGAATGCTGTTCAATAAATTGATCAGGTTTACTAAAGCCAAAACCTAAAATAAGTCCAATCGCTGCTACAGGAATACCGAGTAAGTTTAAAGGTACAATTGGACGAAAAGTACTAAAAATTAAACTTAACAACAACATAAGCCATGATGTAAAAGAGACTAAATTAAAAACATCATAGTTAATTCCTAATGGTGTCAGCATGGCATTACATAAAACTGTACCGTGTAATAGCAGTGCCAAGGTTGTAACAAAAGCAAATAACCATGGGTTTGGTTCACGTTTTGACATTAAACGTATGAACAGATACCAGAAAGAAGTGGTATATGCGATGAGTGCCAAAATTGTGTAAACCAAGGGGAGGCTAATCATGTCAAACCTTTTTCAGGATTAATTCATCTAGATAAGATATAAATTCGCTGCGAACTAAAGTATCCTATAGCATTCTATGCATAAATTTTCTATTTCGAGAAAGATTTTTTTGCAACTAGCCATTTTAAGCGGATTTTGCAATGTTTGATACCTTAACAGAACGACTCACACAGAGTTTAAGAAATGTTACTGGCTCAGGGCAGCTGACCGAAGACAATATTAAAGATACCTTACGTGAAGTACGTATGGCTCTTCTTGAAGCCGATGTCGCGTTACCTGTAACTCGTGAATTTATCGCGAAAGTTAAGGAAGAGGCATTGGGCCAAGAAGTGATGACTCAGTTATCTCCAGGCCAGGCATTTGTAAAAATTGTTTATGACGAACTCACCAAGATGATGGGTGAGGCGAATGAAACACTGGATTTAAGTGCTAAGCCTCCAGTTGTTGTATTACTTGCCGGTTTACAAGGTGCAGGTAAAACGACAACTGCTGCCAAATTGGCACGATTCTTAAAAGAACGTCAAAAGAAAAAAGTAATGACGGTTTCTGCCGACGTTTACCGTCCGGCAGCAATCAAACAGTTAGAAACTGTCTCGGCAGAAGTTGGTGCAGGCTTTATTCCATCAGATCCTTCTGAAAAGCCAATTGACATCGTTAACCGTGCAATTGAACAGGCAAAAATCCAGTTTGCTGATGTGCTGATTGTAGATACAGCGGGTCGTTTACATGTCGATGAAGACATGATGGACGAAATTAAAGAATTACATGCAGCAGTTAAACCGACTGAAACTCTGTTCGTGGTTGATGCCATGACAGGTCAGGATGCTGCAAATACTGCTAAAGCATTTAACGATGCTTTGGCACTTACGGGTGTGATTCTTACTAAAACTGATGGTGATGCGCGTGGTGGTGCGGCACTTTCTGTACGTGCTATTACTGGTAAGCCAATCAAGTTCTTGGGTATGGGTGAAAAGCTTGATGCCTTAGAACCATTCCATCCGGACCGTGTTGCTCAACGTATTTTAGGTATGGGTGACGTACTTTCTTTAGTCGAAGAAGTTGAACGTAAAATCGACAAAGAAAAAGCCGAAAAGATGGCGAAAAAATTGCAAAAAGGCGGAAGCTTCAACTTTGAAGATATGCTAATGCAATTTGAGCAAATGAAAAAAATGGGCGGCATGATGGGCTTCTTAGACAAGTTGCCTGGCATGAGCGGTGCAGGAATTCAGCAAGCAATTGAGCAAGCGAACCCTGAAAAACAAGTCAAAAAGATGGAAGCTATTATCCAGTCAATGACTGTTAAAGAGCGCCGTAACCCTGACCTGATGAACCCAAGTCGTAAAAAGCGTATTGCGGCAGGTTGTGGTATGGATGTTGCGGAAGTGAATAAACTCATTAAGCAACAAGCGCAAATGGCTAAAATGATGAAGAAATTTGCGAATCCATCTGGTATGAGCAAAATGATGCGTTCTTTAGGTAATATGCAAAAGCAGTTTGGCGGCGGCGGTGGCGGAATGGGACCACTGTTTGGTAACAACGACCAAAAGAAATAAATTCATAAAATAAAAGGCGCCTAGAGCGCCTTTTATTTTGTTCTGTGTTTTAGTCTTTAGGGTAATGAGCAATATATTGTTGCAACCCTTTAAGTAAAAGATCTGTTTCAACAGTTGGCTGGTACTTCTGTAGAAATTTAGCAAAAAGAGAGGCATCACCACCAGTCAGCAGCAGCTTTTTAGGAGATTGCTGCATAATATTTTCGATGGTACTAATCAGACCTAATAAAATACCGTGGTGTACTGCATCTACAGTGTTATTGCCCGGGTTCAGATTATCAAAAGCTGAATCTGGAATTTTAATACCTTTGGTATTTTGAATGAGTGCATCGCGCTGCAAATATAAATTAGGGAGGATGTAACCACCTAAATGTTGTTTGCCCTGCGTTAAATCAATCGTAAGCGCTGTTCCACATCCAATAATGCAATAGTTTTCTTGTTCCTCTGCCACAGCCAATACTTGTAACCAGCGGTCAATCCCGAGCTGACTAGGAACTTCATAGCCACATTGTAGGCCTGCATATTCTGAGTGAACTTTGGCAAAAACCACTGGAATTTCAAGCCATTTTAAAATCTGCTGAATACGCTGGTTGTTTTCAGTATCGAGAACCGAAGAAATTCCAATTCGATGCAGACCTTGGTGTTTAAAGTGTTGGATTAACCCAAGTAATAAATCGGCAGGAGACTGCAAATGTAGCTCGGCTGCATGTTCAATAATTTGCTGATTTTCAGTAATCCAGTATTTTAAACGGGTGTTTCCGATATCAAGCCATAAACTTTTCATGGGGAAAATACCTGATTACTGAGTTGATTGTGGCCTTAAACGACCTTGATAAAACTGCTGTGGTTCTGGAGTTTCAAGAATTACCGCACCTTCATTGGAGATTCCGACGAAACGGCCATGTATCAGTCCTTGACTATGTTCAAACTGAACTAACTGATTAAGCCATGCTGCATGGTGGTTAAAACGACCTGCTAGGTTATAACAACCATGATCAAACCAGCGAGCTGCATTTTGAATTGCAATATAAAGCTCTGAAATTAGCTCAAGCTGACTCATTTGCTCTAGACCTAAATCTTCTAAAGAGGTGATTGGCTGGTCACTATCAGTCACTGGTGGTGTTTTTAAATTAATCCCTACGCCTACAATAGCCTGATGCTGAGAAAGTGGTTCGACCAAAATTCCACCCCATTTCCCATGCGCACTATACAAATCATTTGGCCATTTCACTTGTAAGCTTAAAGCTTGTAACTGCGGGATTTGCAAAATATTTAAAGCAACTTCAAGTGCTAAGCGACCATCTAAGGGTGTTCGAGTTTGCACCAATGTGCTTAAATAAATGTTTCCTTCAGGTGAAATCCACTGCCGTTGATGTTGACCTCGCCCTTGAGTTTGTTGAGCACTGCAAACCAAGCCTGTTGTAATGCCTTTTTGGGCAATTTCACGAATATCATCATTGGTCGAAGTTGTGGTTGCTTTTAATAAAACCACTTCTGGAAGCTGGTTTTTTGCGCTTAAAAGTTGTTGTAGTTGGCGAGTCTCTAAATCCATGTTGAATATGAGCAGAGTGGTAAAACATTTATGGAGTTAATCATATATTTACTCATTGGCGCAATTGCTGGTTTTACTGCCGGATTGTTTGGGGTTGGTGGTGGACTAATTATTGTACCAATCCTCTATGTCGTTTTTACCCAGTTGCACTATGACCCTGCGGTAATCATGCATATTGCAGTCGGAACATCGCTTGCAACCATTATCGTGACATCATTTAGTTCAGTTTCTGCCCATCATAAAAAAGGTGCAGTACTTTGGCCTGTTTTTCGTAATTTGGCACCTGGGCTAGTGATTGGTTCATTCTTGGGGGCGGGTATTGCCGATTTGATGTCTGGTCAGCATTTGCAGCTTCTTATTGGTGTCTTTGCCGTTGTGATGGCCTATCGCATGTTTAAAGGCGCAAATGTGGTTGTTGACCCAACACGCCAGCTTCCTTCAACACCTATGCAATTTATGGCAGGTGGTGGCATTGGTATTGCCTCTGCAATTTTTGGTATTGGGGGCGGTAGCTTAACTGTCCCGTATTTAAACCGTCATGGTGTGGTCATGCAAAAAGCAGTTGCGACTTCTGCCGCTTGTGGTTTACCTATTGCTGTAGCGGGTGCAATTGGTTTTATGTGGTTTGGTGCCAAAGAACACATCTCTGTACCTAACACGATTGGTTATGTGCACATCTATGCGTTTATTGGCATTAGTGTAATGAGTTTTGTGACGGCTAAACTTGGTGCTAAGGTTGCGCATGCTTTATCACCACAAATGCTAAAAAAATGCTTTGCTTGTTTGCTCGTGGTAGTTGGCAGCTATTTTATTTATAAAGGTTTTATGAATTAAAAAGCGTATTCATTTAGAAAAATATAGAAAAAGAAGCTTAGACTCACATGGTTTAAGCTTTTTTTATTTGAAGATTTAAACAGACTAAAGATAAGTTTTTTCATCCGATTTCTGTATGGATTTTGGGTGGGTTGGCTTAAAATGCAATAAAATTGTCAGACAATGACATAGTTTTTAATGGATGGGATCAGTTAAAAACAAGGATGCGAAAGAAAAGCATGGATTAATGCATATAAAAAGTAGCGGGTGATTTATGAATCTCGAAGAGACAGAAAGTCTTTCTGAGCAAATTGTAAAATATATTAGCGAACAGATTATTAGCGGCGAATTGGTCGAAGGCGAACGCATACAAGAGCTTCGTATTGCGAAAGAGCTTGATGTAAGCAGGGGGTCGGTTCGTGAAGCATTATTATTACTTGAACGTACGCATTTAATTGAAATTTTTCCGCGTCGGGGTGCAATTGTCTCAGAAATGTCTGCACAACAAGTGAAAGCACTGTTTGATACAAACGTGATGCTATTAGGACATATTGTACAACGCATCAGTGAAACATGGCGTGCGCACGAAGCTGATCAATTACAGCTCTTATTAGAACAACTTCTTGAGCATGTAAAAGCAGGTGATATCGAAAAATTCTACGATGCCATTTTCCAATATCTGGCTGAACAGCAAGATATGGTGGGTAATCCTTACCTAATGAAATTTTATAAAGAATTATTACCTTCTTTACGTCGTAGTTATTTTTTGACCCTAAATACCTCTAAAAGAGAACTGCAAGAAGCGTTTGCATTATTTAAACTCGTGACTGATGCAATTTTGATCCGAAAATCACAACAAGCCGCTTTATTTATGGAAGATTTTTGTCGACACTTACGTAACCTTGTGTTGGAATCGCTGACACGAATGAAACAGATTGAATTGGCTTGGGCGAGACGCTCACGCCGTTAGTTAGGGCATTATGCGTTTAAGCAGTTTAAAACTTTCCGGCTTTAAATCTTTTGCAGATAGTACAACTTTAAATTTCAAGGCTAACCGCACAGCAGTGGTTGGTCCAAATGGTTGTGGCAAATCCAATGTTATTGATGCGATCCGCTGGGTGATGGGTGAGTCAAATGCTCGTCAGCTTCGTGGTGGTAGCATGCAAGATGTTATTTTTACCGGAACATCCAAGCGTAAGCCAGTGGGTGTGGCGAGTGTTGAGCTACGTTTTGACAATACCTATGGCAAATTGGGTGGAGCCTATAATGCTTATAACGAGCTCGCTGTTCGTCGTCAGGTGACTCGCGAAGGTAAGTCTGAATATTTCTTAAATGGTACACGTTGCCGCCGCCGTGATATTACCGACATTTTCTTGGGAACGGGTTTAGGGCCGCGCTCTTATGCTGTGATTGAACAGGGCATGATTAACCGTTTGGTTGATGCTAAACCTGAAGAAATGCGTATTTTTATTGAAGAAGCAGCGGGCGTCTCTCGTTATCAGGCGCGTCGCCGCGAAACCTTGCAGCATCTTGAACATACTGAGCAAAACCTTTCACGTTTAGAAGATATTGCGCTTGAGTTAAAATCACAGCTTAAAACGCTAAAACGCCAGTCAGAAGCTGCGGTTCAATATAAAACCTTAGAAAGTCAGATTCGGACCCTAAAAATTGAAATTTTGTCTTTTCAGGCAGATAAAAGTGTACGCCTACAAGAAGAATATACAGTTCAAATGAATGAACTGGGCGAAACTTTTAAGTTAGTTCGCTCTGAGTTAAGTACAATTGAACATGATTTAGAATCGACCAGTGCTTTATTTCAGCGACTTATTCAGCAGTCTTCACCACTACAACAAGAGTGGCAGCAAGCTGAAAAAAAACTGTCTGAACTAAAAATGACTCTAGAACAAAAACAGAGTTTATTTCAGCAAAATAGTACGACACTGGTTCAATTAGAACAGCAAAAAGCTCAGACGAAAGAACGTTTACAACTTTCCGAGCTACAGCTTGAAACACTGAATAATCAGCTAGAAGAACAAACGGAAGCTTTAACGACGGTTGAACATACCGCAGCCGAAGTAGAACAAAACTTTGCTGATTTACAATCTCAGCAAAAACAAGCACAGCAACAGTTTGAACAAGTAAAAGCTCAGGTTGAAAAACAACAGCAGCAAAAAATGCAAATGTCTGCGCAAATTGAGCAGCTAGGCAAAAATGTTCAGCGCATTGAGCAGCAAAAAGAAACGCTGCAACATCAGGCAAGTCAGATTCAATCGCAAGTACACGAAGATGAACAAGGTGAGCTTGAGCAACTACAACAGCAGCTTTGTCGTGAAATCTCAACTTTAGAGGCTGATATTGAGCAGTATGTGCAACAGATTGAACAGTCTCAACAAGCGCATCAGGCAACTAAAAATCAGCAACAAACACTGAAAACAGAAATACAGGTTTTATTATCTGAGCAGAAAAACTTAAGCCAGCTTGTTGCTAAACAAAGTCCAAAGCAAAACCAAGATACGCTACGTTTAATGCAGGCTCTAGAGTTAACGGAGCAGGGTAAGCCACATGCACAAATTATTGAAAAGTTTTTAGCAAAATGGTTGCAGGCACATATTGTTGAAACCGAACAAGTCTTTCAGGAAGGAATTGCTCGCCAGTTAAAACCGTCAGAACAAACAAGCAAATTTAAAGGAAATTTGGCCTGTTTAAATGACTGGATTGCGTCACCGCAACTTTCAATATTTTCCAATGTAGCAATTGCGCAAAATTTATCTGATGCTTTAAATGAGCAAAAGCAACTACAACATGGCCAGTCTGTTTTGACCTTAGATGGTTATCATGTTGGGCAGGATTGGGTAATTGCTCTTATGTATGATGACGAAAGTCAAAGTGCGCAGGGTATGCTCAGTCATCGTATTCGTCTAGATGAAATTGAACAAGTTCTTCAAAAGCAGCAACCTGAACTACAAGCATTAGATCAAATTACAGTTCAGCAAAAAGAAAAACTTGCACAGGTACAAGCTGACTTACAGCAGAAACAACAGGTTATTAAACAAAAACAAAAAGACTTGCAACAGCTTGATGTACAAATTGCTAAACAACAAACAGCAGCACAAGCATTTTTATTGCAAAAACAGCAATTGAAAGATCAACTCGCTCAGTTAGACATGCAGCTTGAAGAAGATGCAATGCAAAAAGACGATCTTGAAATTGATTTGCATGCGCTTGCGATGAAGTTAGAAACCATTTTACCTGACTATAAAACTTTGCAATTTCAGGTAGAAGAATTAACTGAGCAGCTTGAAGAACAGCAACAAGTCTTACAACAGCAACAACAAGAGCGCGAAATTTTACGTCGTAATAGTACACAGACGACTCAACAAATAGAGTTGCTTGAAAAAGATATTTCGTTTTTGCAGAGTCAATATCAACAAATTGCAGCGCAAATGGAACAGGCGAAAAAGTTTGTTGACCCTATTCAGTTAGAGCTACCAAACCTTGAGTCGGAATTTCAACAACAGTTTGCTCAGACTGAAAAGTTGCAAAAGACTTGGAATGACTGGCAGCTTGAGCTTAATAGTGTGCAGGAAAAACAGCAGACTTTGACCGATCAGCGCCATCAGTACCAACAGCAAGATGAAAAACTCAGAGAGCAGCTTGAAGCCAAACGTTTAGCATGGCAAGCAGCTAAATCAGACCGCGAGCATTATCAAGAACAGTTAAAAGAGTTAAATGCCGAACTTCAAACGGGCTTGAAAATAGATTTAACCGAGCACCAGCAAAAACTGGAAAAGGTACAAAAGCAGTTTGAAAAAATCGGTGCGGTTAACTTGGCAGCCTCACAAGAGTTTGAAGAAGTTTCTCAGCGTTTTGATGAGTTGAGCCACCAAATTCAAGATTTGGAAAATACGGTAACTCAGTTAAAAGATGCGATGAAAAGCATTGACCAAGAAACCCGTAAACTCTTTATGACGACTTTTGACCAGATCAATCAAGAGTTGCAAAACCTGTTTCCAAAGGTTTTTAATGGTGGTGAGGCAAGTTTAAGTCTGGAAGATGACTGGCAATCTGGGGTTAAGCTCATGGCGAGACCACCTGGAAAGAAAAATAGTTCTCTAGCATTACTTTCCGGTGGAGAAAAAGCGTTAACGGCGTTAGCATTAGTATTTGCTATTTTCAGGTTAAACCCGGCACCGTTTTGTGTACTCGATGAAGTGGACGCACCACTCGATGATGCGAATGTACAGAGATATTGTAATTTGGTAAAAGAGCTTTCTGAACATGTACAATTCATTTACATTACACATAATAAGCTGGCGATGACCATGGCAACTGACTTGTTGGGTGTTACTATGCCTGAACCGGGCACATCAAAATTAGTCACTGTCAATTTAGAACAGGCAAAAGAATACGGGTTAGTTTCGGAGTCATAGAATGGAAATCAATACGATTATTGGCATCGTTGTTGCCATTATTATCATGCTAGTTGGCTTAAGAATGATTTTAAAAAAGCCGAACCACGCTGAACCCTCGCTAGACAGTGATTTGCATATTAATCCTGAAAGTAATCAACCGGTTATTCCTCGTCATGTACGAGATCAACTTGAACAGCCTGAAGCGGTCGCAGCATCAGTAAATGTGGCTGAACGAGTGGAACCAACTTTAAGCGAGCTAGTACAACTAGAAGAAAAGGAAACAAAAGAAGTAGAACAAGTTCAAATAGATCAGACACCGGCACCCGTTGTAAATACGCCAGTAGAAGAAATCAAAGCTGAAGAAACTACTGTAAGTCCAACTGCAAGTGAAAATAGTTCAGTTGAGTTAACTGATACTGTTGCTGCTGAACCAGAAGCTATAAGCTCATCTGAACAAAAAGTTGCAGAAGATCAGCAAAAAACTGAACCAGAATTAAGTTTAAATCCAAATATTGAAACTGCTGAAATTGCTGAATTTGAAGGTGAAAGTAATATTTTGGATGTTCATTTACATGAGCAACAACGTTATGACGATGAAAGTGCATTAGCAGTAGCAGAGCAAATTATTGCATTAAACGTTTATCCGAATCCGCGCCGTGCGTTATCGGGTGATAAAGCGCTGAAAGTACTTTTAAAATATGGCCTACGTTACGGTGAAATGTCTTGTTTCCATCGTTATGAAAATACCGATGAACCAAGTGCACTCATGTTCTCTGTACTTCGTATGACAGATAACGGTCCTGCTGGTTTCGATTTGGAAACTTTATCTGCTGAACAAGTTCAAGGCTTGGCATTTTTCCTTGCACTTCCAAACAGTAAAGCAGTTACTGGTTTTGACATGATGACCAGTATTGCAGGCCTAATTGCTCGTGAAATTGATGGTAAGGTTTATGATGAAAATAACCTCGAGTTTACGCCACAGTTAAAAGAGCATTGGCGCCATCATGTGATTGATTATCGTCCTGCACAGGCAACAGCCTAGTTTAAATTTTTTGTATAGGTTGCGATAATTGCAACATATCTAGTCGCAGCTCAGGGTGGAGAAATTTCCACCCTTTTTTATGGTGAATAACATAATGGCAATAACTTCCGTGATCGAACAGATGCGTCAGCTTATTCAACTGATTGCAAAGCATAACCATGCCTACTATGTCATGGATCAGCCGACAATCTCGGACAGTGAATACGATCATTTATTTCATCAGCTAAAAGCTTTAGAAGAGCAATATCCTGAACTTATTCAAGCTGATTCACCAACAACGAAAGTAGGTGGACAAGCACTTTCAAAGTTTGAAAGTGTGACACATGTGGTGCCAATGCTTTCCCTTGGCAACGTATTTAACCAAGAAGATTTATTTGCATTTGCACGCCGTGTAGAAGAGCGACTACCAAATCAAAAAGTACAATATGAAGTTGAGTTAAAACTCGATGGTCTTGCAATTTCACTATGGTATGAAAATGGGGTATTGGTTCGTGGTGTAACCCGTGGTGATGGTGAAACGGGCGAAGACATTACGCAAAATGTAAAAACCATTCGTAACTTGCCTAAAGTTCTGCACTCTGAAAAGTACGACATTCCGCGCTTGCTCGAAGTTCGTGGCGAAGTACTCATGCCGAAGTCTGGTTTTGAAAAACTCAATGCCGACCAAGAGGCAAAAGGTGAAAAAACTTTTGCTAACCCTCGAAATGCAGCAGCAGGAAGTTTAAGACAGCTAGATCCAAATATTGCTGCTAGTCGACCTTTAGCATTTTACGCATATGGTATTGCGCAGTGTGAGCCAAATCATAACTTAACGACCATGCATGATAGTTTGCAATGGCTAACAGAGCTTGGATTCCAAATTGCGGAACGTCAATACTTGTGTAACTCAATTCAAGAAGTACAGCAGCGCTATGAACAAATTCAGCAAGAGCGTCCAAGTCTCAAAGTTGAAATTGATGGCATGGTGGTTAAAGTCGATGACCTTAAACAGCAACAGCAACTTGGTTTCTTAAGCCGTGAACCACGCTGGGCAACTGCTTATAAATTCCCTGCACAAGCTGCACTGACCACTGTTGAGCAGATTGACTGGCAAGTAGGCCGTACTGGGACTTTAACACCTGTAGCACGCTTAAACCCTGTTTTTGTGGGTGGGGTGACTGTTTCTAATGTGACTTTGCATAATATTGGTGAAATTCATCGTCTAGATGTACGCGTTGGAGATACGGTAAGTGTTTATCGTACGGGTGACGTTATTCCTAAAGTAGAAAAAGTTTGGCCAGAGTTCCGTCCTGCTGAAGCAGAGATTGTTCATTTACCAGAAAACTGTCCAGTATGTGCATCTCCTGTAGTTATGCCCGAAGGTGAGGCTCTGGCACGTTGTTCTGGTGGTTTATATTGTGCTGCACAGCGTATTGAGGCTATTCGTCACTTTGTATCGCGTAAAGCTCTGGATATTGAAGGTTTGGGTGATCGTTGGGTTGAGTCTTTATTACACCTCGATTTACTCAAAGATGTTGCTGATATTTACCATTTACATGAACACAGAGAAACGCTGTTGGGCATTGAAAAAATGGGTGAAAAGTCGGTACAGAACCTTATTGATGCCATTGAAGCCAGTAAGAAAACAACGCTTGCGCGTTTTATTTATGCCTTAGGTATTCGTGGGGTCGGTGAGACAACTGCCAGAATGTTAGCCAATACATTCCAGACATTAGAGGCTCTTAAAGCTGCTGATATTGAAGCTTTGAAGAAAACTCCAGATGTAGGCGATATTACTGCTGAATGGATTGCTGATTTCTTCTTGGCACCGCATAACATTGAAGTACTTGATCGTTTAATTGCTGCTGGTATTCATTGGGATGCACCAACAGCACCAACACGACAACCATTAAACGGTGAAAGCTGGGTACTTACAGGTACATTAGAGCAAATGACACGTGATCAGGCGACTCAAATGCTGCAAGCATTAGGTGCACGTGTAAGTGGTAGTGTATCGAGTAAAACTAAATGTGTGGTTGCGGGTGAAAAGGCTGGTTCAAAACTAGAAAAAGCAGCGAAATTAGGTATTCCTGTCATGAATGAAACAGACTTCTTATCGCTTATGGCGGGTTATGGGCAGACTTTGAGCTAAAAGACTTAGCGAAATAAGAACCATTGATTTTAGTTACAAATTTATAAATTGATGGTTCATGGCATATTTGAACGCTTGTTTGAGCTTATAAATCGGACAAGCGTTTCTTTTTGCAGAGGAAATTTAAATAACTTAAACTGCAAATGCGTATGTTTCTCATTTTAATTTGATAAAAATCATAAACTTAACTATTTTTTATTTTGCAATCATTTTTAAGTTTGCCCATAATAGACTCATACGATAGGAGATTTATTATGCGTGGCAATCCAGAAGTCATAGATTATTTAAATATGCTCATTGGCGGAGAGTTGGCTGCCCGTGATCAATATCTGATCCATTCTCGTATGTATGAAGATTGGGGTCTAAACAAGATTTATGAACGTATTGACCATGAGATGCAAGAAGAAGCTTCTCATGCTGATGCAATTATTCGTCGTGTATTGTTTTTAGGTGCCAAACCAAACATGCACCGTGAAGATATCAATGTCGGTACAGACGTTGTATCTTGCTTAAAAGCTGATTTAGCACTTGAATATCACGTGCGTGAAAAATTAGCGACAGGTATTAAACTGTGTGAAGAAAAAGGCGACTACATTAGTCGTGACATGTTACGTCAACAATTATCAGATACCGAAGAAGACCATACTTACTGGCTTGAAAAACAGTTGCGTTTAATTGAACTGATTGGCCTACAAAATTATATTCAGTCTCAAATTTAATGATTTGAAGAACCCAGCTTAAGCTGGGTTTTTTATTCACTCGTTTTAATAAAACAAAGTCACTGCTAGACGTTAATATTGTCAAATTGAATATATTCAAAGCCTTACTATATAAGGCTTTGGCAGTTACAAAAAAGTCAGAAAAATTGTGTCAGACCCCATGTTTTTTTTATGGAATTGGATATAATTTCGCCAATAAAAACCCTTGCCTGAAACTTAATATGGCAAGGGTTTTTCTATGGGGAATCGGTTGGTATGGATCGCCAATGGCTTTATGGTGAGCTTCGCGTATATGTTATTTTCCAAGTCTGCTGTTTTAGATACAGCTTCTCTCTTAAGCACACAACGATTAGCAACTCGTCTCAGCTTTTTTAGCTTGGGCTTTGCGATATCTGCTTGGGCACCACTCATTCCTTATGCACAGCAACGTTTAAACCTAAATCATGCAAATTTTGGTCTATTGCTGCTTTGCATGGGAATCGGTTCAATGATCGCTATGCCTGCGACAGGGGCTTTAGTTAAGCGTTGGGGATGCCGTCCATTAATTGCAGTGGCAACCATACTTTTAATGGTGTTATTACCAAGTTTAACGATCTGGCATAGTCTTGTATCGATGGCTGTGGCGTTATTTATTTTTGGTACAGCAGCAGGCAGCCTCGGCGTTGCTATCAATTTGCAGGCAGTTGTGGTGGAAAAACACAGCTTACGTGCGCTCATGTCTAGTTTCCACGGTATGTGCAGCCTTGGTGGTTTAATAGGTGCCATGCTTGTCACCACGCTACTAGCAATTGGCCTTTCACCACTCATGAGTACGCTGTCTGTGGTCATGATTTTACTGGTCGTTAGCTTTGTTGCTATTCCATCTGCTTTAACAACATTTGAGCAAGATGAACAAGGTGCAGCTGAAATAACTGACGCACCTAAAAAAACTTCGCGCCCGAATGGTACTATTCTCTTGATTGGAATGATGTGTTTTATTGCCTTCTTGTCAGAAGGTGCAGCAATGGACTGGGGTGGTATTTATTTGACTAGTAAATATCAGCTGAATCCTGCCTTTGCGGGGCTGGCTTATACATTCTTTGCACTTAGTATGACAAGTGGTCGTTTTGCAGGACATCTCTTGTTAAAACAATGGGGTGAGAAAACCATTGTGACCTATAGTGCAATTGTTGCTGCTCTTGCTATGGTCACTATTGTGATGGCACCTGTTTGGCAAGTTGTAGTATTGGGTTATGCACTTTTAGGTTTAGGTTGTTCTAACATTGTGCCTGTTATGTTTTCTCGTGTTGGCCGTCAAAATGACATGCCTAAAGCAGCGGCGCTTTCTTTGGTTTCAACTATTGCATACACAGGGTCATTAAGTGGTCCAGCTTTAATCGGTTTAATTGGTCAGTGGACCAGTCTAACCACAGTCCTATCTGGGGTAGCTGTCTTATTAATCATGATTGCTGTACTCAATCGCTTTACGCTTGTGAAGGCAAAGTAACTTAAGCTAACTCACCAGCCGAAAAGAACATCGAGAAAAACTTCTCGATGTTCTGTGAGTGTGAATTATTATAAGACATGATAAGTGGGTAAATACTTATCTTGTAATGAGAATTTAGATTTCGTGAAAGTCGGAGCATTTTCTAAATCTTTCAAGAAATTATTACGCCAATCACTCAAGTCCGTGGTTGCTAAACCCTCTATTAACTGTTCATAACGATTAATACGTTCAGCTTTAGACATCTCTAGAGCGGTTTTTAGAGTATCCATCATTGCTGCTCGATCTATTGGGTCAACAATCAAGGCCTGAGTCATTTGTTCAGCTGCACCAGCATATTTAGATAAAATTAGTACACCTGGGTTTTCTGGATCTTGAGCCGCAATATATTCTTTTGCGACCAAATTCATACCATCACGTAGTGAGCTAATCCAACAAATATCAGAATTGCGATAAATATGCATTAGGCTGTCATGTTTAACGGTATCATAGCAGCAATCAATTGGACGCCAGTCTTCCTGTGCAAACTCTTGATTAATCAGCTCTAACTTGGTTTTAAAACGTTGATATAAACGTTGATAAGCTGGAATATCTGTACGTGAAGGTGTTGCAACTTGTAGATGACGTACTAGCCTATGATATTCAGGATTGGTTTCCAAGAAGGTTGCAAATGCATTGAAACGCTCAAGTAGACCTTTTGAATAATCAATACGGTCAACACCGATAATAGTTTTTTGACGTGGAATATCTTCAAAGTTAAATACATTTGCTGTTTGAAATGCCTGTTGGGCTTGGCGCTGAATAAGTTCAGGTTGTACACCAATAGGGTAGGACTTAATCAATACTTGACGCTTTTTATAACTGATTCGGTCGCTTAGTATTTTTTGAGCTTCAAGTAAGCCCATACAGGTTTGCATACATGTGTTTTGGTCAGCTTGGGTTTGTAGACCAACTACATCATATTGGCAAAGGTCTTGTACTAGTTGTAACGCAACTGGAATTTTGCGCCAAATGTTTAAGCTTGCAAAAGGAATATGTAAAAAGAAACCGAATTTATTCTGCATTCCTAATTCGCGGCAATGACGAGCTACACTAAAAAAGTGATAGTCATGTACCCAAATAACATCATCTGGCTGAGCAATTTGTTTTAATTTTTCGGCAAATAAACGATTGACCCGTTGGTAAGTATTATATTCTTCAGCATCATATTCGATCAGATCGTCTCTATGATGCATAGCAGGCCATAAGACCTTGTTAGCAAAACCGCAGTAATACTGTGCATATTGCTGATGTGTAAGAGGGCAGGTAATGTAGTCAATCCCATGAGAATATGCCTGATCGAACTCAGGCGCTTCGGTATCGGTAATTTGTTGACCATTCCAGCCCAACCAAATACCGTTACTGTCATTTAATGCGTCTTGTACAGCTACTGCAAGGCCACCTGCTGAAGCCTTACCTGATGGCATACTTATTCGATTCGATAACACGATTAATTTAGACATATTTGTTCTCCATTCTGATCTTGACTATTTTTGACGTATAACTTTTTTATTTTTTCGAGAAAGAAAAAAAGAAAATTAGAAACGCTATTAATATCTTTTAATCTATATTGAGCTTCTGTTTCACCAGAACCTACTTTAATTGAAGTGCCAAATTGTTGATTAATAAATATGAAACCCGATTCATCTGTTAAGTCATCTCCTATAAATATCGGATGAATTGACGGTAAATTAAGATGATTTAATATAGTTTGAATTGCTTTGCCTTTATCTGCCTGTTTAGGTAATAATTCAACTACAAATTTTCCTCTATTTAATTTTAGTTGAGGGTGAAAATATTTAACCTGTTGCATAATATAAACTGCATTATTTTCTAATTCTGGATTTTTTCGATAATGTAAAGCAATAGAATATCCTTTATCCTCAATTAATAAATTGGGATATTTTTCACAAGATTTTATAATATCTTCTTTTAATTTATTAAAATTAATATCACTTAAGTCTGGGCGAATATAAGTGCTAGAGTCAAAATAAATATCTAAACCATGTAGCCCCGCTATAGGAACTTCAATAGACTGAAGCAGCTTACTAGCCGTTTCAACATCACGACCTGTTACAGCAACCACTGGTATATTTAATTCAATAATTTTTTTTATAACTTCTAATGTAGTATTAGGAATAAAACTATGTTCAGGGTGAATTTGAAATGGAGCTAATGTTCCATCAATATCTAGAAATAAACAATAATTTTTATCTGAAGGTAAGGTATTTATGATATCATTCGGTGTAACAAAATATGTATCTTTTTCTCTCCCATCAGATATTATACTTTGACTATTCATATTAACCTGCCCAATATTTTGATCATTAATTAATCTTCTATCATTAAAATGAATTAATGAGTCACTTTTTTTAATAAAAAAACATAAGTATTAACATTAATTACATTGCACAATGGATTTATGGGTGAAGTGTGGATTATGTTGTTTTTTGATTTGCTTCAATGTTTAGATAATTAAAGTTTTGTATGTTTCATATGAATAATTTAGGCTTTACTTATCAATATATTTCAGAATATTAACTACCTCTAAATGTCTGATTTTACTTTGTGAAATTTAATTTTTATGTTGATTTTAAAAGATATTTAAAATTGATATTAATATATAATCTTGCAAAAGTTGGCTGTGGACAGGTATATGAAGTTACAAAATAAAATTTTATTGATTACAGGTTGGGGAATAGGCATAGAACCTTTGCAATCACTTAAATTGCACTTGGAAAAAGCTGGTTTTGAAATACAACTGATTAATATTTTTAATGTTTTAGATAGTAGCTTTCAAGCACAGCTTGATTTAGTGGCTGAAGTTGATGTGATAATAGGCTGGTCTCTAGGTGGGCAGTTAGCAACTCAACTGGTTGATATTTTTTACAAGCAAACAGGGCAAACAAAAACTTTAATTACGCTCGCTTCAAACCCTTGTTTCGTTGCTCATGATAATTGGCAAACTGCAATGCCTGCTGATGTATTTACTCAATTTAAAGCGTCTTTTTTACAGAACCCACAAGCCACTTTAAAGCGTTTTTATTATTTGATTACACTTGGCTCATCTCAAGCGAAACAAGATTGGATGAGTGTACAAAAAATCGCAAATCCACCCGCACAGGAAATACTGTTAGACGGTTTAAAAATGCTAGAACAGTTAAACTTGGTAGATAACTTGAAAAACTATTCAGGTCTACAGCTTCACCTGTTTGCTGAGCAAGACAATGTCATTCCTTGCAAAATTATCGAGAATTTTAAGGATTTCGCTACAAAAAACATGACTTATAAGTTGCTAAAAGACGCTACACACGCTTTTCCGTACTTACAGGTAGAAAGAACAATTGAAGAAATCTGCCAATTTTTAACAATTCATCAGCAAAGTTAATAAGCTTTGATTGATATCGCAATTTTCTTTCATTCTTAACAGGTTTAACATGTGTTCAATGAGAGATTTGAACGCTGTAAAAGGGTATAGAGGATGACCGATAATTTTGATTTGGAACATATTTGGCATCCATATACTTCAATGACCCAACCGTTACCAACATTCAAAGTTAAGCGTGCATATGGTGCGACGATTGAACTCGATGATGGTAGAACTTTAATTGATGGCATGTCCTCTTGGTGGTGTGCAATTCACGGCTATAACCATCCTGAACTTAATCAGGCAGTGACCGATCAATTACAGAACATGTCACATATCATGTTTGGTGGGCTAACCCATGATCCTGCGATTGAACTTGGTAAAATTCTTTTAAAAATTACACCGCCAAGTCTCGATAAAATTTTCTATGCAGATTCAGGGTCGGTTGCCGTTGAAGTTGCTTTGAAAATGGCTGTGCAGTTCTGGACAGCACAAGGCCAACCACAAAAAACAAATTTTATTACTACGCGTTCTGGTTACCACGGTGATACATGGAATGCGATGTCTGTATGTGATCCAGTTACAGGCATGCATCAAATTTTTGGTAGCAGCTTACCGAACCGTCTTTTCGTGGCGGCACCACAAACCAAATTCCACGAAGAATGGAATCCTCAAGATATTGCCGAGCTAGAACAAGCCATTCAGCAAAATCATGAAAAACTTGCCGCACTCATTATTGAACCAATTGTTCAAGGTGCAGGGGGCATGCGTTTTTATCATCCTGAATATTTACGTCAGGCTAAAGCACTTTGCGAGAAATATCATCTGTTATTAATTTTTGATGAAATCGCGACTGGCTTTGGTCGTACGGGTAAGCTTTTTGCGTGGGAACATGCTCAAGTCGAACCGGATATTATGTGCCTAGGTAAAGGGTTAACAGGTGGCTATATGACGTTATCTGCGACCTTAACAACAAAACATGTTGCAGAAACCATTAGTCGTGGTGAGGCTGGGGTATTTATGCACGGCCCAACCTTTATGGCCAATCCGCTTGCTTGTGCCGTTGCCTTGAAAAGTACGCAACTTTTAATTGAGCAAGATTGGCAAGCCAATATTAAGCGAATTGAGCAACAGCTTAGCCAACATTTAGTGCCTTTAAATGAGCTGGATTATGTTGCTGATGTACGAGTGCTGGGTGCAATTGGTGTAGTAGAACTCACCTTTAATGTTGATATGAAAACTTTACAGCAACAATTTGTAGACCGTGGAATCTGGATTCGCCCTTTTGGCAAACTGGTTTATGTGATGCCACCTTATGTCATTACTCAACAAGAGCTAAGCGATTTACTTGAACAATTGGTTGAAGTTGTTAAAACATTGCAGGGAGCGCATTAAGATGTCATTGCTTGATCATTTTGCTACAGAGTTAGATGAGTTAAAACAACAAGGTAACTTTAGACAATTTACCCAAAATGTACAGCATGACCGTTTTATTACTATTCAAAATAAAACAATGCTTAACTTAGCTTCAAATGACTATCTTGGACTGGCGGCTGATATTAATCTTCGTCAAGAGTTTTTAGATAGCTTACCTTTGGAGCGCAGCTATTTTAGTTCTTCATCGGCTCGTTTACTGACAGGTAACTTTGAAGAATATGAACAGTTGGAAAATAGCCTAAGTCAGGCATTTGGTGGTCGGTCGGCGCTGCTATTTAATAGTGGCTATCACATGAATATTGGTATTTTACCCGCTGTTGCTGATAGCAAAACTTTAATATTGGCGGATAAGTTAGTTCATGCGAGCATGATTGATGGTATACGGTTATCTGGTGCGCAGTATGTACGTTATCGACATAACGATTTACAGCATTTAGAACAACTTCTGCAAAAATATCATGATGATGACAAGATTGAACGAATCATTGTGGTCACAGAAAGTATTTTTAGTATGGATGGTGATGAAACGGATTTAGCCGCATTAGTCCAGCTTAAAAAACGTTTTGCTAAAACCATGCTTTATGTCGATGAGGCACACTCAATTGGGGTGCGTGGTCAGCAAGGCTTAGGATGTGCTGAACAATATAATGTCATTCAAGAAATTGACTTTTTAGTAGGCACATTAGGTAAAGCATTAGCAGCAGTCGGTGGTTACATTATTTGCCATCCTATTATTAAAGATTATCTCATTAATAAAATGCGTCCGCTTATTTTTAGTACAGCTCAACCTCCGATTGTTATGGCTTGGGCAAATTTTATATTACAAAAAGTATTGGTTGCTCGGCCTCAGCGTGAACACTTAGAAAATATTAGCCAATATCTTCAAAAAGCTGTTATAGAAAAGGGTTATGTAAGTCCTTCGACTAGTCATATTATTCCAGTGATTGTGGGAGAAAGTCAGGCTGCTATTGATAAGGCAAAACATGTTCAAGAATGCGGCTTTTATGCTATGCCTGTACGTCCACCAACAGTACCTAAAAATAGTTCACGTTTGCGTATTTCTTTAACGTCAATGGTCGAACAACACGAGCTTGAAGCATTAGTGAGTTTTCTGTGAGTCTGAATAAAAACTTAGTTGCCGAGCGTTTTGCTAAAGCAGGGCAAAGCTATTCAGAGCATGCGGTTGTTCAAAAACAAATTTGCCAAAATTTAACGGGCTTACTAAAGCAGTTTTGTCCAAGTACGATGTCACGTGTTTTTGAAATTGGTTGTGGTTCTGGCAATTTAACTCGTCTGCTTGTTGACGCTTTTCAAATTGAAGATTTAATTTTGAATGATCTGTACTCAGAGGTGCAGGCGCACTTCAATCATCAAGAGCATTTAAAATGGCTAATTGGAGATGTTGAAACTTTAGATTTGCCCCAACAGCTCGATATGATTGTTTCAGGTTCGGCTTTGCAATGGATGCAAGATTTACCGCGTTTGCTTAAGCGTTGTAATGATGCTTTAAATGACAATGGTTGGCTATGCTTTTCAACATTTGGCCCTAAGAACCTATTTGAAATTAAAGAGCTAACTGGACAAGGTTTAAGTTATTGGAATCTTGAAAGTTGGAACAATGCCTTAACTCAGGCTGGTTTTGAAGTTTTGCATTTATCTGAGTCAGAAACTCAGCTCTATTTTGATTCGCCTAAAGCTGTATTACAACATTTGAAAGCAACAGGTGTAACGGCAACCGCTCAGCATCGTTGGACCAAGCAAACTTTACAGCAGTTTTATCAAGATTATGATTGGTTTAAGCAGGCCGAGGGATATGCCTTAACATACCATCCGATTTATTGTATTGCCCGGAGAATGAAGTAAATGAGTGGCCAGATCTATTTTGTCAGTGGGATTGATACCGAGATTGGTAAAACTTACGCGACAGGTTTTTTAGCAAAATTATGGACTGAGCAGGGTAAAAAAGTAATTACCCAAAAACTCATTCAAACAGGTAATGCTGATATTTCTGAAGATATCGAGAAGCATCGTGAAATTATGGGGCAAGGCTGGTTTCAGGAAGATCACGATAAGCTGACTATGCCTGAAATCTTTAGCTATCCAGCTTCACCTCATTTAGCAACACGTTTGGATAATAGAGAAATTGATTTTCAAAAAATTGAAAATGCGACTCAAACATTGGCTGAGCGTTTTGAAATTGTATTGTTAGAAGGTGCAGGTGGGTTAATGGTGCCATTAACCACCAGTCTACTCACAATTGATTATGTGGCTCAGCATCAGTTCCCTGTTATTTTGGTAACATCAGGTCGTTTAGGAAGTATTAACCATACTTTACTTAGTCTTGAGGCACTTAAGTCTCGTGGGCTGAAATTAAAGGCTCTAGTTTATAATCTAAAAGATGAATCAAAAGATCCATTAATTTCTAAAGATACTTCAAATTACTTGAAAGATTATTTAGCTATTCACTTTCCAGAAGCAGAGTGGATTGAATTGGCAAAAATGAGTTAATTCGACAACAAACTATAAAAAACCGCTCAAATTTGAGCGGTTTTTGATTTAAAAGTTGATCTTAAAACTTTTTAAATCCACGGTTAAGACCAGTCGATTTACGCTGATTACCGGTGTTTGCTGGTGCTTCTTTTTCATCATCACGACGTTGTTGACGTAAATAACCACCACGACGCGCTGCCATTGGCTTTTCAGTCATACGGTCAGTACGACGTTTCGCCATACCAAATAAACCTGTACCTTGACGCGGTTTTAACTCAACAGATTTTGCTAAGTTGTCGATATCAGTTTTGTCGAGTTCCATCCAACGGCCAGTACGTAATTCACGTGGTAAAATCACAGTACCGTAGCGAGTACGTAATAAACGACTTACTTTAAGGCCTTGTGATTCAAAAATACGGCGTACTTCACGGTTACGACCTTCTTTCACCACAACTTGATACCAGCGGTTAATACCTTCACCACCAATTTCAGAGAAAGATTCGAACTTGGCTGGGCCATCTTCAAGCTCTACACCATTCACCATGTTTTGACGTAGTTTTGGTGTTACTTCACCCATTACACGTACAGCGTATTCACGTTCAATTTCATTAGATGGGTGCATTAAGCGGTTAGCAAGTTCACCATCATTTGTAAATAATAATAAACCTGTACTGTTAATATCCAGACGACCTACCATTACCCAACGATCATTTGCAATTTGTGGTAAATGATCAAATACAGTTGGACGTTTTTCAGGATCATTACGTGAACAGATTTCACCCTCAGGTTTATAATAAATCAGTACACGACGACGAATTTCGTCTTCGATTTGAAACTGAACTTTACGACCATCAATGCGTAATTCATCGCCTGGTTCAATGCGTTCACCCACTTGGGCAACGCTGCCGTTTACACTCACGCGTCCTGCGGCAATAACCTCTTCCATATATCGACGGGAACCTAATCCGATTCGCGCTAATACTTTTTGCAATTTTTCACTCATGACAGCACAACCTTAGACATAATGATCAACAGTCCACCTCTTTATGATTTCGGTGCATTTGCATCGAGAGCCATAAATGCTTCCTTGGCGTTCTGTAGGGGAGGCAATTGGCCTAAAGAGGCTAGACCAAAAGCATTCAGAAATTGAGGCGTTGTAATTAGCAACGCAGGTCTTCCGGGTAAATCTCTAAAACCGGCTTCTTTAATCCAGTTCCAGTCAAATAGCGTTCTGAGAATCTGACTATTATTAGATACACCACGAATTTGTTCAATATCAGCACGCGTGACTGGTTGATGATACGCAATGACAGCCAACGTTTCTAGTAAAGATGGCGACAGTTTTGTTGGTCGCTCTGGCCAAATCTGCGCAATAATATTGCGATATTTGGATCTTACCTGAAAACGAAAGCCTTGCGCAGTTTCTATCAACTCAATAGAGCGGCCATGTTGTAAGAGGGCAAGCTGTTGTAAAAGCTGACGAAGCTGTTGTTTGTTATATTGATTATTAAAAGCTTCTTTTAAACGAGCAATTGAAACTGGTGCTTCACTGGCAAAAATAATCGCTTCAAGTTGCAATAAAACTTCGTGATGAATGTCAGCTAGTGACAAATCGGTATTATTTTGTTCAAAACTCATGCCGCAGACCCTTGAATAGCCAATGGAGCTTCAACACCTGTCGCAATAATTTTAATCTTTTGTTGTCGGGTTAACTCTAACACAGCCATAAAAGTTACAACCATACCCATACGGCCTTGTTGCGGATTCAGTAATTCTTTAAAACTTAACACGTCGCCTGACTCTAATTTCTCTTCAATATAAGCAATACGTTCTTCTAACAGTACGGGCTCTTGTGCAATTGTATGTGTTACAGGTTCTGGGCGGTTAAATACGCAAAACAAGGCATCATGTAACGCCGAAACATCATAACCTTCATAAACAGGTGCGATATGCCCTAAACTTACATTTGCACTAAATGTATCACGGTCAAGAACCGGCATTTGCCCTAAACGCTCAGCAGCTTGCTTAATACGTAAATAAGTCTCAAGTCGATCAATAAGATCTTGTTTAGGATCTTTTTCAATACTAATAACTGTTGGCTTAGGTAAAAGTAAGCGAGATTTCAAATCGGCCAATAAAGCAGCCATGACCATGTAGTCGGCAGTCAGCTCAATATTTAAGGATTTCATGCTATCCATATAAGCTAAATATTGAGTGGCAATAGGGGCGATATCGAGCTGAACCAAATCGAAACCGTTTTTCTGAATCAGATAAATTAAAAAGTCGAGTGGTCCTTCAAACTGTTCAAGTAAAATCTCGAAGGCAGCTGGAGGAATATAAAGATCTTCAGGAATCGTGTCGTGCCACTCATCTAAAACACGGATGTGTGGAACGTCTTCCATGGATTGATGAAGTGATTGGTTCATTACGATTATAAGCCACGCGAATTTTCAAAAGCATGAGACTTGTTTTCAAGTCAATAAGAGCTGTAGCAGAAGAACAGCAGATAGTGCAAAACATTCTAAAGGAATTGTGACTTTTAATAAATTGCTTAACGACTAAAGTGTAAAAAAAATCCAAACTAAATAAAGAGTATTTTTTTTCTTGATAATACTTTTTTTTTAACTGTTGGTAAAAAGGAGGATAAGTGCTTATTCGAAAGCACTTACGTCTCCTGCACCATGACGGATAACTTCTGGATGTTCACCCGATAAATCAACAATACTGGTGGTTGTCAAAGTTCCAAACCCACCATCAATAAATACATCAATCCGTTTAGCTAACTGATTTTCAATATCGTAAGGATCATCAAGAGGGTCTTCGTGTCCTGGTAAAATTAGTGTACTTGTCAGTAAAGGTTCACCAAGTTCTTTTAATAAAGCCTGACAAATTGGGTTACTTGGAATACGTAAACCAATCGTTTTCTTTTTAGGATGCATTAACCTGCGTGGAACTTCACTTGTTGCAGGTAAAATGAAAGTCGTAACAGCAGGTGTATTTGCCTTTAATAATCTATAAGTCGCATTATCAACTTTTGCATAAGTCGCGATATCTGATAAATCACAACACATAATTGCGTATTGATGCTTAGGGCCTAAATCACGAATCTGGGCAATACGTTCCATGGCATTTTTATTACCAATCTGGCATCCGATTGCATAAGCAGCATCGGTAGGGTAGACCACAACATCGCCTGCACGAATACGCTCAACCGCTTGGTCAATGAGGCGTTGCTGTGGATTTTCAGGATGTACATGTAAATGCAGCATATTTTAGAGACTCCATCACGCCAGTATTAAAAATAGTATTAGACTTTTCAAACTTGGGAAGCAAGTAACTTACGTAGTTTTTTTGTCATTTAATCAAGGAGTTCACGTTTAAATTCATCTAATTGTAACGCTGTACCTGCTCGTGTACATTGGCAAATACATTCAATGAATCTTGCTGCATCAACAGGTAGTTTAGCTTCACCAGAAAAGTAACGTTGGACTTGGGTATAAACATTATCTTTAAACTTTTTGCCATCTCCGCCATCACCTGTCAGGTTATCTAGAGATACTCTAAATTTTCTGCCAAAAGATTGGGCAAATAACCATTCAATGGCTTGAGGTTTGATTTCTACTTGTTCAAATAAATCCTGCTGTTCTTTAGTTCGACCATCTGGCGCATACCAATAACCTAAATCGGGCAACAGACGTCTTTTTGCACCTGCAATTGTCCAATGGCTAATTTCATGCAGGGCACTATTGAAAAAACCATGGGCAAATTGAATTTTGGCTGGCTCATGTTCGTTTGCTGGGAAATATTCTGGTTCAAATTCTCCACGAACTAATGTCACATTATGGTGGGAAAACCAGTGATTAAAGTGTAAAATAAGCCAATCAACTTGCTCAGACTCTAATTTTGAGCTTGGCCATGGTGAGAGTTGCACCACGTCAGGTAAAAGAGTGTTTTGGTGAGTTGAATGGGTGCAAACGAGTAATGAAGTGTTAACTTCAGGTTGCGGCTGCAACAGGTGCATTGCTTAATTTACCCCGAGTTCTGTCTAAAGAAGTACAAAATTGTATCTTAATCTTTGACAGAGTACCGATGAATTTGTAGAATTGCCGCCTTAATTATGTCAGCAAATACCTTTCCGGCACAGATTGAGCCGTTTAAATGGGCTGAGCAAGGCTTTACATGGTCAGGTCAACTGCCATTGTCTCGTCTTACTCGTATTGCTCGTGAAGCTGTTGGATCAATTGATAACCAATTGATCAACATAGACTGTAAGCTATCAATGGATGCCTATCATCGCATTGTGTGGTTAGATGGTCATATGGAAACAAAAGTTCCAATGGAGTGCCAACGTTGTTTGGAACCTGTTGAAATGCCAATTGTTTCTGACTTTCATATTGCACTTGTAGATGATGAGTCACTGATAGAGCGCTTGGATGAGGATGCTGATTTCATCGTTTTAGGTGAAAGTGAGTCTTCGACAAAAGGTGATTTTGATACACCTGCTTCGATTAACTTGCTCGCATTACTAGAAGATGAACTGTTATTGTTGATGCCTTTATCTCCCAAGCATGATGCTTGTGAACATAAACATCAACCTACCATTCAGAACGTTGTCGAAGAGAAACGGGATAACCCGTTTGATGTTTTGGCAGGTTTGAAGGGTAAACTTAACTCATAATTTGTGTTATGATTATGAGATAAGACAACTGAATTTGTTCTGATCCATTTTTTCGATCTTTGTAAGGAGCCATCATGGCCGTTCAGCAAAACCGTAAAAGTCGCTCTCGCCGTGACATGCGCCGTTCACATGACGCTTTAACCGAGAATGCATTAACAGTAGACCAAGCAACTGGTGAAACTCATCGTCGTCACCACGTGACTAAAGACGGTTTCTACCGTGGTCGCCAATTATTCGCTAAAGCAGCTGATGCTGAATAATTGTATGATATGCATTAAGCGTGATGCTTAAGTATAGAAAAAATGGGAGCGAAAGCTCCCTTTTTTTGTTGTTTTTCGCAATTATAAATATACAAATTAAATGTTAAATTTCCGCTCCAGAGAAATGAGTGAAAACCCAAAAAGGATTTCTTATGTCTGCTAAACGTCTTGAACAAGTAGCTTTAGCCACAAAAACTGCATTTGTGTTTCCGGGTCAAGGTTCACAAAAAGTTGGTATGCTCGCTGAACTCGCAGAACAGTTTAGTGGAGTTGGGCAAACTTTTGCTGAAGCTTCAGACGCGCTAGGATTTGATCTTTGGCACATTGCGCAAAGTGGTGAAGGTTTAGACCAAACACAAAACACCCAACCTGTATTATTAACTGCTAGCATCGCTTTATGGCGTCTTTGGTTAGATTTGGGTGGTTTAGCGCCTAAATACCTTGCTGGTCACTCTTTAGGTGAATACAGCGCTTTAGTTGCAGCGGGTTCAATGAGTTTGGCAGATGCAGTTAAATTAGTTAATTTGCGTGGAAAACTCATGCAAAGTGCTGTTCCTCAAGGGGAAGGTGCGATGGCTGCAATTCTTGGTTTGGCCGATGATAAAGTAGTTGAACTATGCCAGAGTGTAACTGCATCAGGTCAAGGTTCAGTTGAAGCTGCAAATTATAATTCGCAAGGTCAGGTTGTAATTGCGGGCAGTACTGCATCTGTACAGCAAGCGATGGCATTAGCAAAAGAACAATCTGCTAAAGCAATTGCTTTACCAGTTTCTGTACCTTCGCATTGTTCATTGATGAAGCCTGCTGCAGAAAAATTTGCAGAAGCTTTGGAACAAACTGCCATTGAGCTACCTACCATTCCTGTAATACAAAATGTCAACGCGGGAATTGCTACCGATGTTGCTCAATTACGTCAGGCATTAACAGCACAATTGTACGAGTCTGTGCAATGGACACGTACCATGCAGTCTCTTCAAGACCAAGGTATTCAGTACATTGTTGAATGTGGTCCTGGTACAGTATTGAGTAATCTCGCAAAGCGTTTACCAAATATCGAAAAAGCTTTTTCTATTGATAGTAAGAGCAAAATGGAAGATGCCCTAAATGCTGTTTTAGTGGCAGAAGGAAAAATTGCATGACACAAGAACGCAAAGTTGCATTAGTAACGGGCGCGAGTCGGGGCATTGGCGCTGCAATTGCCCAGCAACTTATTCAAGACGGTTATTTTGTCGTAGGTACTGCGACTTCTGAATCTGGTGCACAAAAGCTAACAGATAGCTTTGGTGAACAAGGTGCAGGTTTGGCGCTAGACGTGCGTAATCTCGATGAGATTGAAGCAGTAGTGTCTCATATTGAACAGAATTATGGTCCTGTACTTGTTCTCGTTAACAATGCAGGTATTACGAAAGACAATTTGTTGCTTCGTATGTCTGAAGATGATTGGGATGACATTCTCAATATCCACCTTAAAGCCGTTTATCGTTTATCTAAACGCGTACTTAAGGGTATGACGAAAGCACGTTTTGGTCGAATTATTAATATCAGTTCTGTTGTTGCTCATTTTGCAAACCCAGGCCAAGCAAACTACTCTGCTGCTAAAGCAGGTATTGAAGCATTCAGCCGTAGCCTTGCAAAAGAGATGGGTAGCCGCCAAATCACTGTAAACAGTGTGGCACCAGGTTTTATTGCAACAGAAATGACAGATGCACTTAGTGAAGACATTCGCAAAAAAATGAGTGATCAAGTGGCTTTAAATCGTTTAGGTGAGCCACAAGATATCGCAAATGCGGTGAGTTTCCTTGCAAGTGATAAAGCAGGTTACATTACCGGTACGGTATTACATGTAAATGGTGGTTTATACATGGCCTAACGCCGATGTATAAACTTTTAAAAATTTTTATATTCAATTAAACTAGTGGCAAATCAAACGCCACAAGCAATGAGGAGAATTCCTGTGAGCGATATCGAACAACGCGTTAAACAAGCAGTTGCAGAACAACTTGGTCTTAAAGCTGAAGAGATTAAAAACGAAGCATCTTTCATGGATGACTTGGGTGCTGACTCTTTAGATTTAGTTGAACTTGTTATGTCTTTCGAAAATGACTTCGACATCACTATCCCTGATGAAGATTCAAACGAAATCACTACAGTTCAATCTGCAATTGACTATGTAACTAAAAAACTTGGTTAATTCGCATATTGCTGATTAAAAAGAAGGCCACCGTAAGGTGGCTTTTTTTATTTAATCAAAATCATTGATAGGGATACATATTTTTACAAGATCAACCTCAATTGATAGCAGAGGTGTCTCTTTTTTCAAGTATAACAATAAAGGTCAGTTTAATGACTTTACTATAAACAATAATATGAGGACTAAAAGATGGGTCTTTTTGATTTTGTAAAAGGTATTGGTAAGAAAAATACCGCACCAGCAGAACCACAACCAGCTCCAGCAACACCAGCAGAACCTTCTGCACAAGAAGTGGCAAATAAATTATTAGGATTAATTAAAAGTTTAGGCTTAGGGGTAGAAGGCCTATCTGTAACATATAATGGTTCAACTGATACTGCGACGCTTCATGGTCAAGTACAAAGCCAAGCAGACAAAGAAAAAATTATTCTTATTGTTGGTAACGTAGACCACGTTGCGCAAGTAGATGATCAAATGACGGTTGCTACTCCTGAGCCAGAAAGTAAATTTTATACGATAAAATCAGGTGATAATCTTTCAAAAATTGCGAAAGAATTTTATGGTGATGCCAACCAATATCAAAAAATCTTTGAAGCAAACAAACCAATGCTAAAAGATCCAGATGAGATTTTCCCTGGACAAGTTTTACGTATTCCTCAGTAATTGGAATAAATAAAAAGGCGCTTAAAGCGCCTTTTTATTTGGTTGTTAAAATCGTTTTGGAATCTTTTGTCCATTAGGTACAGGCGTTTCAGCATTTTTTAAAACACCAAATAGCCATGTTTCTGCATGTTGTACTGCAATTTTTAAAGAATCACCCAAAGCTAAACGACCTGCAATAAAGCTTGCTAATGAACAACCTGAGCCGTGATATTCACCTTCAAGGCGAGGGCAACTACTACTCGCTGCAAGTTCACCATCAATATATAAACTATTTTTAATGAAGTCAGGAGTATCTTCGTGACCGCCTTTTACTAATACAGCTTTAGCACCCATTTGAAATAGCTTTTCTGTTGCTTGTTCTAAGTCGTCAATACCTGTTAGTGCACGTAATTCGACTGTATTTGGCGTAATAAGAGTCGCTAGGGGAATCAGTTCAACAAATGCTTTAACTAAAGTTGCTTGGTCTCCTAACGAACCGCCACTGTTTGCAACTAAAACTGGGTCAAGTACATATTGATAGTCAGGATGAACACGTAAAAATTCAGCAAGTGCAGCAATATTATCTGTAGTGCCAAGCATACCTGACTTAACACATTTAATGGGTAAATCACCTACAACGGCATTTGCTTGAGCTAATAAGAGTTCTTTTGGGGTTGCTTCAAAGCCAAATACTTGTTGTGAGTTTTGAATGGTGAGGGCAGTACATGCAATTGCTGCATGAGCACCACTTTGTCCAATTGCTTCGATATCGGCTTGTAAACCTGCACCACCTGAAGGGTCTAAACCCGAGAAACAAAGTACGGTTGGACGCACGGTTATTTCCTTTTCAATTTAAATTTACGTTAGTATAAGAGAGTTTGATTAAACTCTCGACCAATTGAACTAAATACTTTACTGGGTTAATGATTGAATGGCTATAAAACATATTTTGATTGATTTAGATGGAACCTTAACAGACCCTAAAGTTGGTATCCATACTTCAATTCGCTATGCAATGGACAAGCTTGGCTATCCATTAGCTGCCGATTTAAATATTGATTGGACCATTGGCCCGCCTTTAAAACCATCACTTGCAAAATTATTGGCTACTCAAGACGATGATTTAGCTGAACAAGCTTTATTGGCTTATCGTGAGCGTTTCTCAGTCATTGGTCTGTTTGAAAATGAAGTATATCCATCTGTAGTACAAACACTGAGTGCATTAAAAGACGAAGGATATCGTTTATTTGTCGCTACTGCTAAGCCAACGATTTACGCGAAACGAATTTTAGACCATTTTGAATTAAGCCAATATTTTGTACATATTTATGGCAGTGAATTGACAGGTGAACGAACCAATAAAGCTGAACTTATTCATTATATTCTTGAGCATGAGCAATTAAACCCAGAAGAGTGTTTAATGGTCGGTGACCGTCAATATGATGTTTTAGGTGCGCGTCACAATGGTATTGAGGCAGTAGCTGTGACTTATGGTTATGGAACAGCAGAAGAACTTGCTCAAGCACAGCCAAAAGCAATGATTAATCAGTTCTCTGAACTTTTGGACTATGTTGAAGAACTGGCAATACAAAAGAAAGTTTCTTAAATATAAATAAGTTTTAATTTATAGGTTTGGCTTTGATCTAAAGCCAAACCCTTTTTATTTAAATACCGTGTTGTTGACGGTATTGAACAAGTTCTTCAATCGTAATCACGGTTAAGTGATGAGTTTGTGCATATGCTAAAACTTGAATGCCTGATGCCATAGTGCCATCTGGATTAGTCAACTCACATAACACACCAGCAGGTTTGAGACCAGCTAATCTGGCTAGATCAATTGTTCCCTCAGTATGACCACGTCGAGTAAGTACGCCACCATTACGTGCACGTAAAGGGAAAACGTGACCAGGACGATTTAAGTCACTTGCAACAGCACCATCTTTAATAGCAGTTTTAATGGTTGTTACACGGTCTTTAGCAGAAACACCAGTTGTAACGCCTTGAGCAGCTTCAATGGTCACTGTAAATGCAGTATGAAACTGACTTGAGTTTTTAGAAACCATTGGAGGGAGTTCAAGATGGTCTGCTAATTCTTCTGTCAGACATAAACATACAATACCTGAGCCATCACGAATCATACGTGCCATGGTCTCAACAGTTAGAGTTTCAGCTGCAACAATTAAATCTGCTTCATTTTCACGGTCAAAGTCATCCATAACCAAGACAGGTTTGCCTTGACGGATATCTTCTAATGCTTGTTGAATGCGTTGTTCAGCAGGAGAGAGGGCTGAGAAAAAAATTTCTGGTTGAATTAAGCTAGACATAATGAAACGCTCTCGTAAAAATACGGTTGAACATTTCAGGACTGATGCAAAAACAGGCTGGCACTGAAATAAAACGGATTTATCCCAGTTCGTCGTCTTCTTTCATCCGGACTATACCGTCGGCTTTGGAGTTTCACCAAATCTGCTCAAATTACACAATTTAAGCTCGTGGGCTTGTTAATTTATATATGAGAATTAACTTTACCACCGGTGGGGAATTACACCCCGCCCTGAAGCGATGGGTTTTATTATAGCGCGCTTGGCAAAATTGGCTAGATGCTTTTGTAGAATGCTAAGTCTCATTATGAATAAGCATTTTCATAAATTGAAATAGGTTTTTTAACAAGAGCTTACTTGTTGGTTTTAAAAGTGAATGTTATGTTTTTTATAGAAAATTATAAATAAAACAGGTTTTTCATGCAGATTAGAGACTATTATCCTTTTAGGAATACTTTATTTATTCAGCATCTCCATATTTTTAGTTATCTATTTATGGCGGTAAGTATTCTGTATTTGATTGCTGCTAACTGGTTGATGCTTCCTGATAGCATTCAACTCAGCATTCCACCTGTTATATTACTTGTCACCGCTTGGGTGAGCGTAACAGATACCTTAAGCGAGGGAGTTCGGCAGACCTTACATGCTATTTGTGGTTTGATGGTCGGTTTGAGTTTGGCTGTAATAGGACAAGTTTATCAAACAGGTGCAGACAGTTATTTATTGTTCTTGATTTGGACTTTGCTTTTATTACCTTGGTTATATCGACCTAATATTGGTATTTTTACTTTAGTTTGCATTACCAGCCAACTTACACTTTTTTTATTTTTTCGACAGACTTTTTGGGCAGAAAAATTACCTTATTTATATCTATTCACTCTAAATTTATTAAGCCTTATCGAGTTTTGGGTCTGTATAAAGAAGTATCATGCATTACGTTTTGTTTTTATCGCTTGGTTTGCTGTCATTTCAATCATTGGAATGATTCAATACTTATCGAATACAAACATTCCTTATCTGATCTCGGCTTTCTTTTTAGGAATAATCGCTTTTTATTATTTCTTCAAAAAAAATGATCAATTATGTGCCAGTTTAATGGCTGCTGTTCTTGGCGTGACTGCAACAATATGGCTTGTAGATGGGATTAATCATTTATTTAAAGATTCTAATGAGTTCATTTTTTTACTGATTGCGGGCATTATTTTTACTTGGTTTGCACTTATTAGTTATTTCTTAATAAGAATTTTTCGCCAAAGCCGTTTTTATGTCATTCCTTTAGCAATTGGTGCTTGGCTTGCTGGTTTAGCACTTGCAGCATTTACACTCGTATTTTGGGAGACTATTTCTTTAATTATTGGCATCATCTTTGTTGCTATAGCTATAACTTTACTAACAAAATCTCAAAATTATTTCATTCGGCAATTTGCATATTGTTTATTTATTAGTGGTCAAACTGCTTTTTTATTCCATCTTGGATCTGAAACAAATCAAATTTTATGGGTATTGATTGCCCAGATTTTTATTCTATGTATTAGTTATTTTCTTAAGCCTCATTGGTTCTTTATTTTAATGCAAATGCTCGCAACTTATGGAATAGCATTTTTCTATCTATTGCAACTAGACCATTCAATATGGTCAGTAAACTCTGTTCAAACTTATTTTAATTTAACTTTACTTAACTATTTGATCTTTAGCTTAGTACTGCTGATAGGGAATAAAGCAATTGTATCGTATGAGCGGAGTATCTTTTTATGCGTACTTGCTGTGATTTTGGTGAACTCATTCTTTGATAGTTTTATAGGGTTAGCATTGCTTGATTCGGCTGATCAGTCATTATGGTTTCTCTATGTCTTACCAAGTCTATGGTTATTGTGCTTTAGTTTTTTTTATCTCTATAGGCAACTTCACAGTATAACTTTTTTTGCTTTTTTAACTTTTGGCATAGTACTTATTGCACTCGGCTATTTTGATGTATTCATTCTATTTGTAATTTTGACATGGGCTTTAAAAAATAAAGATCGCATTGTTTACGGTATTACGCTTCTTGTGTTCGCTACTGTACTTTGGCAACTTTATTACAGTTTGCAATTAAGTTTTCTAGCTAAAAGTGCATCAATCTTGGTGTCAGGAATTATATTGTTGGCTTTATATAGGTTGCTCCTACAAGAAGCTAAGAACAATTTTGTTGAGGGAGAAAATTAATGAAAAAGTATTTCTCTCTTATTCTTGCATTCGTTACCATATTATTCTTTGCAGGATTAGTTGTAAAAAATGAATGGCACCTGCATCAGAGTAAAAGTATTTTTATTAAGCTTAAGCCAGTTGACCCTCGCTCTATTTTACAAGGCGACTACATGGCGCTGGCGTATGAATTAAATTTACAATCTCTTAAATCACCATCAGGAAGCGAAGGTGATGCTTTAGATCAAGTGATTTTTAATCATGCCAATATTCCAGCAAAAGTTATTTTAGATTCACAAAATCGAGTAATTCATACAATTTTAGACACTAATAACTCATCTGCTGGGCAAAGCTTAATTTTAAAAAATCCTGAAAATCGTTTGCAGGCTTTGTACCCAGCTTCTAGAAGCTTCTTATTTGCCGAAGGTCTAGCTCATTGCTATGAAAAAGCAAAATACGCTGAATTTAAGGTAAATATAAAGGGTGAGGCGATTCTGTTTGATTTACGAGGAGAAGAGCTACAATCTTTAAATTGTAAGCAGCAGCAAAGTTGGTGGAAGGGTGCGGTTAAGAGTTTATAGACACTGTAAAAAAAGCCCGTATTACGGGCTTTCTTGTTTTTTTTAATCTTTAATTAGGCAACTTGTACAGGAATGCAGTTCGCTGTGTGGTTGACTGTATTATTTGGATTTGCATAGACCAAACGTGGTTTGTGAGCATTTGCTTCAGCTTCTGTGAAGTCACCAAACGTAGCAATAATAACTAAATCACCAACATCTGCTTGGTGAGCAGCACCACCGTTTACTGAAATAATGCCAGAGTTGTCTTCACCACGGATCGCGTAAGTTGTGAAGCGCTTGCCATTAGTTACGTTCCAAACGTGGATTTCTTCGTATTCACGAATACCAGCTAAATCCATCAATACGCCATCAATTGCACAAGAACCTTCATAGTGAAGTTCAGCATGGGTTACAACTGCACGGTGAATTTTGCATTTTAATAAACGAGATAGCATGGCTAGCGTCTCCTGAGTAGACCTAAGAAGATCTTATAGTGAAATCTTTTGCCTTTGCCGTTCTGGCAAGGTGGCTGATGCGCATTTTGCTCCTAAAAAAGCAAGATAGCAAGCTTGATTGTTCAACAATTCAAGCTGGTTTATACGCATTAATTTGGTTCATAGCTTGTGGTACCTGTCCTTGAACAAGTAACTTCACTTTAGAGAGAGCATGATCAATTGCTCCGTCCATTAAGCTTTGTTCACTGCTTGGTGCTTTTCCAAGTACATGCCCAGAAACTCTTTCTTTTGAACCTGGATGTCCAATACCAATTCGTAAACGATGAAAGTTTGGACCAATATGTGGGACAATATCACGTAAACCGTTATGCCCACCGTGCCCACCGCCTGTTTTAAGACGAATTACACCAGGGTTCATATCAAGTTCATCATGAGCAATCAGAATTGCTTCAGGAGCAATTTGATAGAATTTTGAGAAAGGAACAACACTTTGACCGGAACGGTTCATATACGTCGTTGGTAGAAGTAAGCGAACATCATGCCCCTCTATATTACCACGACCACTGATTCCGTGAAATTTTGGATCATTTTTTAATGTAATGCCATATTTATCTGCAAGCTGTTCAACGAACCAAAAACCTGCATTATGGCGGGTTTGGGCATATTCTGAACCAGGATTGCCCAAACCAACAATTAGCGAAATATTTGACACTAATTTACGCCTTTAAACACTTATGCGCGTTTGAAGTCAGCGTGCATAGGAGTGTTTTTAGATGGGTGACGTTGTAACGCTTGGATTTTAACGTTTTCAACTTTGTCGCCCACTTTGATTTCTACAACTTCTTCAAAGAAAGCATTGCTTTCTAAAGCTTTTACAAGCTCACGAAGTTCTAAAGTTACACTTACAGGCTCAGCGTTACCGCCGTAGATGATAGCTGGAACTAAAGATTCGCGACGAAGGCGGCGGCTCGCACCTTTCCCTTGTTTGTCTTCAGCACGCGCTTGAGCGTTGAATACGAAGTTTGCCATGAGATAAATCCTCATTAAAGATTAAATAAACTAAACTTGCGACCAGTTTAGTGATAGAAAACCCCAGCCAAAGCCAGGGTTAAGAAAAGCTGCAATATTATAAACTATCGAACATCGCGCTGATAGATTCTTCGTTATTAATACGACGAATCGTTTCCGCAACCATGCTAGCAACAGAAACCTGACGGATTTTACCTAAGGTTAATGCTTCTTCAGAAAGAGGAATTGTGTCAGTTACAACTAACTCATCAATGACTGAGTTGCGTAAGTTCTCAATTGCTTTACCTGAAAGTACAGGGTGTGTTGCATAAGCAACAACACGGCGTGCACCGAATTGTTTAAGCGCATCAGCTGCTTTACACAATGTACCAGCAGTATCAACCATGTCATCTACAATAACGCAATCACGATCTTTTACATCACCAATTAAGTGCATAACTTGCGACTCATTGGCTTTTTGACGACGTTTGTCGATGATTGCTAAATCGATATCACCCATCTGTTTGGCAACAGCACGAGCACGTACTACACCACCAACGTCAGGAGAAACCACCATAAGGTTATCATGTTGTTGTTGACGTAAGTCAGCAAGCAAAGCAGGAGTACCATAGATGTTGTCGACTGGAATATCGAAGAAGCCCTGAATTTGGTCAGCATGTAAGTCAATCATTACGACACGATCAATACCAACAGTGGTAAGCATGTCTGCAACAACTTTAGCTGTAATCGGCACACGTGCAGAACGTGGACGACGGTCTTGGCGAGCATAACCAAAATAAGGGATAACAGCGGTAATACGACCAGCACTTGCACGACGCAAAGCATCTGCCATAACCAAGATTTCCATAAGGTTATCATTGGTAGGGGCACAAGTAGGCTGAACGATAAATACGTCTTTACCACGAACATTTTCAGTAATTTCTACTGAAATTTCTCCATCAGAAAAGTGACCGACTGATGCAGCACCTAGAGGGATATGTAAGTGACTTACGACTTTTTGAGCGAACTGTGGATGAGCATTTCCACTAAAAACGACAAGATTGGGCATGAAGCACCCTTGGCGGTTGGTATGTAATGAAGTAGATGGCAGGGGCGGCTGGATTCGAACCAACGGATGCCGAGATCAAAACCCGGTGCCTTACCACTTGGCGACGCCCCTAATGCGGCAGAACTTTAATATTTTTGCAATGCAATGTCAAGGATAATCAACAAAAAGCAAGGCAATTAAGTCTGTCTTTAAAATAAGAAGAATGGCAGGGGCGGCTGGATTCGAACCAACGGATGCCGAGATCAAAACCCGGTGCCTTACCACTTGGCGACGCCCCTAAATTTGATGATATATAATGGCAGGGGCGGCTGGATTCGAACCAACGGATGCCGAGATCAAAACCCGGTGCCTTACCACTTGGCGACGCCCCTAATATAATCATCATTACAGGTGAAATTGGCAGGGGCGGCTGGATTCGAACCAACGGATGCCGAGATCAAAACCCGGTGCCTTACCACTTGGCGACGCCCCTAACTTGTAACTTTAAAATGATTAAGAGGAGATTCTTTTAAACTATTTACCACATAAGCTTTACATGGTGAATGCTTAAGAATGTCATCAATATTCATTTCATTCGTTACTTCAGTAAAAACACAAGCACCTGTACCTGTAAGCTTTGCTTGACCAAATTGATCAAGATATTGCATTGCTTCTTCAACTTCAGGGTATAACTTTCTAGCCAAAGGCTCAAAGTTATTTCCAAAATTAGAAGGTTCTAACTGATAGGCGCAAAATTTAGTGGTCTTAGAGTCTCTTGTCAATGTTTTTTGTGAAAAAAGCAATTGAGTGCTGATAAAACAATCAGGTTTTAAAATAATGAACTGTTTTTGATCTAAGTCTATGAATGATAAATGTTCACCTATGCCTTCAGCCCATGCATTTTTACCATAAATAAAAATAGGAACATCGGCACCGAGCTTTATGCCATAGTCAGCAAGTTCATCCTGACTTAGTCCACATTGCCATAATTGATTTAAAACAATGAGGGTTGTAGCTGCATTAGAGGAACCTCCGCCTAGACCTGCACCCATTGGAATATTTTTCTCAATTTTGATGTGCAGACCAGAGAGTTTTTTTGCATGCGGTTTAAGTATTTGCGCAGCTTTATAAATCAGATTTTGTTCAAGTTGAACTTCTCCTAAACCCTCAATCTGGATTTCATCTTTATCAATAAGAGAAAAAGTCATCCAGTCATATAAATCAATGAGTTGGAAAATAGTTTGCAGTTCATGATAACCATTTTCACGACGTCCTGTGATATGTAAAAACAGGTTGAGCTTAGCTGGGGAAGGAACTCGAATCATAGATTTAAATAATTAGATTTAACGGTTTTGGATGACCATTGTAATACGGTTTTCTTTATCTTCAGCAAGTGCCTGCTTCAAAACCAGTTTATTTGGCAAAGTTTGTTCGCCATCATAACTAAAATTAACCGTCCAGCCATCTTCGATGAGTTGGCTCACACGATTTGCATTATCTTTGCTAATTTGGGCATTTAAAGTTGCTGGCTTTGCTAAAATCCAACTGGTTAAATGGGTAATTGGTGCTTGCCAACCTGTAGCACGTTCTAAAAGTTCTTCAGGTGATGCGGCTGTAATCACGCCAGTTTTAGCACTGTTTAAAGTGACTTCACCCGGTTTTCCCTGAATTTGTGTTTTTCCAACACCTAAAATGCCACTTAATTCGATATCAAAATTATCTTGTTGCTGAACCCATGTGAAGAATGCACTACCACTTTGCTGTGGGGTGCGCACACCAATTTTACCTTGTAAGTTGAAATGTTTTTCATCTTGCACTTGGTGGGAAATTGCGGGTTTGGGCTGAGTAAAATGCTGACAACCGGTTAAAAATAACACACTTGATCCACAGATCGCTGTGCACAGTTGGGCAAATTTGCTCATATATTTAACTCTTTTTTGCTGATGTAGGTAAAATTAACGCATCAAGCTGGTGTAATTGTGGATCATTCGCGTGCTTTTGTTTCAGTTGTTGTAACACAGCACTAAATTCAGTTAATGATCCTTGCATATACAGTGCCTTAGCGTAACGAATCCCAATATTTATGTTATGACTAAGCTCGTAAGCTTTGCCTAAAGCTTCCGCTGCGCCCTCATAATCATTTTGTAAAAATGCGATATAGCCCAGTGTATCCAAAATCGAAGCTTGTTCTGGTGCATATTCCAATGCTTGTTCAGCATATTGTCGTGCTTCTTTTAATCTACGGTTTTGTAAAGCCAGCGTATATGCATAGGCATTCAGATAGGTCGGACTATTTGGTTCTAATAGTAATAATTGCTTAAGTGTTTTATCAAGTTTATCGCGGTCGGTATAAGGGTCTAATAATAAAACTTCTGCATAGATGAGTTCCGGATCATCCGGTAAGTTTTTGATTGCTTCATCTAATAAATTTAATGCAGCTTTTTTATTGCCCATTTTCTTTAAAATTTCGGCTTGTGCCTGATAGAGAAAGCTTGCATGCTGTGGATAATTAACTCGTTCTTGAGTTAAAAACCGTAATGCATCATGTAAATTTTCTTGTTTATCATAGATCGCAATTAGATTTCGTCTTGAAACAATGTAAAGGCTACCATCAACTAAACGGTAATAAGCTTTGGCAGTTTCATAGTGCTGTTTTCGCTCAGCATTAATAGCTAAGTAGTAATATGCTTCGTTTTGATATTTTGCAGAGTTGCGTAAATCAACTAAATATTGTTCAGCTTTATCATATTGCTTGAGGTCAATACTGGTTAGACCTGCAATAAATAATGCTTCTTCAGCCCGAGGATTACTCTCAATAATTTTTTCTAATTTTTCAAGAGCAAGTTGAGGCTGATTAATCTGAATGAGATAACGGACCTCAGCTAAGTGAATATCTAGATTTTTCTTATATTTACGGCTTGATTTTGCATACCATTTTAAAGCACCTTCTTGATCATTTAGAGCAATCAATAGGTTCGCTTTCATCAAGATAAAGCTGGTTACTTTTGGACGACGGCGTAGCGCACGGTTAATGGTATTTAGAGCAGGTTCTAATTGACCATTTTGTGCTTCTAGGTTAGCAATAAGCGCTAAAATAGAAGGATTTTCCTTTTCTGCACTTGAACGTAAAGCCGTTAATAAAACATCTCGGTCTTGTGCATTTTCGGGTGCAATACTCGCCAGAATTTGTTCAAGATCGGCAGTTGGATCAATTTTTAAAATCTTATCTAAAGTTTCGGCAGCAAGCTGGTATTCATGTGTTTTTAATGCAATATGCGATAAATAAAATAAAGCAGGAACATCTTTGGGTTCTTGAACCACCCAATGTGTTGCAACATTTAATGCGGCTTGTAGATCGTTATATTCAAGAGCGACATCTAGTGCACGCTGTTTAATTGTTGTTGAGTTGCTTCTAATCGCAAGCACAGTGTAGTTGTGTAGTGCTGTAGGAATATCGTCGTAAGCTAAAGCAAACTCTGCGACCATAGTCTGTTGTAGAGCCTGATCAAATGAATGCACTGCATAGGTCTCTTGCAACGGACGTGCATAGACATATGAGGACATGCTACCTAACAATAAGAATGTGGTAGAATACTGTCTTATCGAAGCACCGTTAAAATTAATACGGCTATTCATTTGACGCAATTTTTATTGATCCAAAGTAATGCTTTTTATGACACCGATGTTGCACAATAGCATAAATTTAGCGAAATGATGATCTGATATGTCTTTCTTTGCATTGGGTGTCAACCATCAAACAGCTTCTGTAGAACTCCGCGAGCAAATTGCTTTCAATGCAGAGCGATTAAGTACTTTGCTTGCCGAGCAACGTTATCACGAGTCTTTAAAAGACTTAGTGGTTGTCTCGACCTGTAACCGTACAGAAGTCTACGCCATGGCGGAAGATGCCGAAAGCCTTCTGAAATGGTTAGCCGACGCCAATAATATTGATGTAAAGCATTTAATTCATCATGTTTATCGTTACGAAAATGCTCAAGCCATCACACATTTAATGCGTGTCGCAAGTGGTTTAGATTCACTCATGTTGGGTGAGCCACAAATTCTAGGGCAGGTAAAAAGTGCTTTAGCATTGTCTAAAGAAGCGCAGACGGTTTCTCCTGAATTAAATAGCGTGTTTGAATATGCTTTCTACGCAGCTAAACGTGTTCGGTCAGAAACGGCTGTAGGTAGTCATGCAGTTTCAATGGGTTATGCGGTTGCACAATTAGCTTTACAAGTCTTTAGTAAACCTGAAAAGCTCACAGTAATGGTGGTTGCGGCAGGCGAGATGAACAGTCTGGTGGCTAAGCACTTAGCAGAAATGGGTGTTGCCAAGATTATTATTTGTAATCGCAGTCGTGAGCGTGCCGACCAGTTAGCACAAGAAATTACACATCAAGTTGAAGTTGAGATTATTGATTTTTCAGCTTTATCAGAAAATCTATATCGTGCTGACGTTGTTTCAAGTTGTACAGGCAGTTTGCATCAAGTGATTGCTTATGCGGATGTCAAAAGTGCATTGAAAAAACGTCGTTATCAGCAAATGTTGATGGTGGATTTAGCAGTACCGCGTGATATTGACCCTAAAGTTGAGTCACTTGATGGAGTCTATTTATACGGAGTTGATGACTTACAAAGCGTAATTGATGAAAACTTGGCTCAACGTCGTCAGGCGGCTGTTGAAGCTGAAGTCATGGTGAATCAATTAGCAACTCAATTGATTACGCACCAAAAAGTCAAAGAAGCGGGAGGTACAATCCATGCTTATCGCCAACATAGTGAGGAAATTAGTCAGCAAGAGCTTACTCATGCGTTGAATACTTTGCACAATGGTGTCAATCCAGAGCAAGTTCTCAAAGAATTTGCTCACCGCTTGACACAAAAGTTAATGCATCCAACCTCTATGTTGTTACGTGAAGCTGCTAAAGCAGAAAGTCCTGATTACTTTGAGTGGTTACAACAGCATTTACAGGATGTATTTGACCATGAGCGAAAGCCTAAAAACTAAGAGAGCAGTCTTAAGCTAATTTGTTTGGTGAGCTCATTGAGTTGTTGTCTTAAGTTTCGTGACTCAACTAATGAAATTTTAGATTTTAGTTTTTGACGTAAATATCTTTCTTGTAAACCCAATGCATATTCTTTAGCAAGTTTATCTGCTACTTCAGGTGCCTGAGTTAATGCCTGAATATTGGTTCTTTGCATAATATCTGCAACTTCATGACAATAAGTGCTACATGCGCCTAAAACATAATACGTCGCTAGCTCTTGGTCATCAGGCAATTCATCAAATATACGGTTTAAAATGGCTAATATTTTAGCTAATAATTCATCTTGCGGAATATAGGCACGTAATCCTTCAAAATGAATATAAAGGAAAGGGTGGTGCATCAAAATTGCGACAGCAAAGTCTTCATCTTTTGTTTGGATATTAAATGACAACGATGCATCATGACTAACTTGTGGGGTAAAGCGCTTGCCTAAACCTAATTTTTCACGGAAAGATTGAGTTAATAGATAGCGGAAGGAACCTTGTTTGGGTAATAACTCGGTGAGTTCTCTTAACTCACCCATGACAAGACTCTTACCTTCAGGCGTACTGATATTATGCTGACCAGTAAGATGAGCGAAAACAAAGTCCGATAGTAACGGAGCTTGGTCCAATAACTTTTGGAAGTTTTCGAGCCCTTCACGACGGATTAAGGAGTCTGGATCGTGGTCATTTGGCAATACAAAGAATTTAAGCTCACGACCGTCGTTGAGTAATGGTAATGCAATTTCTAAAGTTCGACGTGCTGCTTTTTGACCAGCTGCATCACCATCAAAGGCAATCGTAATTCGATTATTTTGTTTAAATAAAATATTAAGATGTTCTGTATTACTCGCCGTTCCCAAAGTCGCCACAGCACCAGTAATGCCATATTGCTGTAAAGCAATGACATCCATATATCCTTCAACCATTAACCAGTCATTAGACTTTAATTTTCTGCCTTCATATAACCCATAAAGTAATTGGTTTTTATGGAAAACTTCTGAGTCTGGTGAGTTAATGTATTTTGGTTTAATTTCGTCATTGAGTGCACGACCACCAAAACCAACTACACGGCCTTTAGGGTCTCGAATTGGGAAAATCACACGATCGCGTAAAAGGTCAAAATCGCGACCACTGTCACTGGAACGAATGAGTCCAAGTTGCTTTAAGCCTTCAATGTCGTAAGGGAAAGCTTTTTCTAAATGTTGCCAGTCTTCTGGAGCATAACCTAAACGCCAGAATTGAATTGTTTGGTCGGTTAGGCCGCGTTGTTTAAAGTACTTTTTAGCTTTTTGACTTGTAGGTAATTGGTGTTCGTAAAATTGAGCAACATTTTCCAAAAGGTCGTATAAATTACCTTCTTGTACAGGTTCATCAAAACTAAATGGCTGTTCGAACTGTGCAAAAGGATCATCAAAATATACTGGTTCAAGCGTATTGTACTGATCATCTATAGGTGCTTGAGTATTTGGTTCTACAACTGGTTTTGCTGGAACTGGTGGCTTGGTAACTTGGCGTGTATAAGACAGTTTTTTATTATCAGTATTGTCTTTGGGTAATTCGATACCCGCACTACTCGATAATTCCTTCATCACATCGATAAAGTTTCGGTTATCAATATCCATTAAGAAACGAATTGCATTACCGTTTGCTTGGCAGCCGAAGCAGTGATAGTACTGTTTATCGCGATAAACATGGAATGATGGAGTTTTCTCTTGATGAAAAGGGCAACAACCAGAATATGTTCGTCCGGTCTTTTTCAATTTCACACGTTGACCGATCAGATCGACAATATCTGTGCGATCTAGAATCTGATCAATCGTATGCTGTGGAATTGCCATAATTCAGATAACCGTGTTTAAACTAATGATGCGATAGGTCAGATTATTCTGACATGATGAAACGAGATACGCTCGATAAATATTTTACTATTTTATAAAAACAAACAGGCAAGTCATATCACTTGCCTGTTTGTTGGTTGTTTTTAAGCTGTTATTGCTTATTGAGCAGCGTCGCCAGCTTCAGTCGAAGATGCTGCTGGTGTAGTTGTTGCACCTTCTGCTGCTTTTTCTGGTTTATCAAGTAAACCGAAGCTTAAACGGTTAGTCCAACTGCGTTCAGTTTTTGGAGGCTCAACTGGTGCTTGAGTTGTTTCTTGAGTTTCTTCTTTACCTGAACTACCCATTAAGCCAAAGCTTACACGGTTAAGTAGACTGCGTTTTGGTTCAACTGGAGTAGCTGTTTCTGCCGCTACAGATTTAGATTCGCGACCAAGAATACCCAAGGTAGCACGGTTAATCCAGTTGCCTTCTTTACGCGCAGCGCGCATATTTACCGTGCCATTTTTATTAACAAGGCTAGGATAGTTAAGTTTTAGAACTTCGATGTATTGTTGTGAAGTTGCTTTATCACCCAGTTGGTCATAGCTATATGCCAAAGTTGCTAGGGCTTCTGGCACTTGAGGTGTTTGTGGGTAGTGTTCAATTACCCATTGCGAACGCTCAGCCGCTGCAACCCATGCTTTACGTTTAACGTTAAAGCGAGCAGTATTCATTTCACTTTCAGCAAGCTCTTGACCAATAAACTTCATACGCTGTGCTGCATCGACAGAATATTGGCTGCTTGGGAAGCGGCGAATCAGGTCAACGAAGTTTTGATAAGCAACTTTTAAATAACTGATGTCACGATGAGATTGTTGCAAAGATGTGTAACGCAACAAGCTATCATAGTTCAGTTCCATGTTAGATACGCCACGAACGTAGTAAGCATAATCTACATTTGGATGCTGAGGATTTAAACGAATAAAGCGTTCAGCTAAAGCAATCGCGCCTTCATAATCTTTTTGTTTAAATTTTGAATAGAGAAGTTCAAGTTGTGCTTGTTGTGCGTATTGTCCAGTTGGATAATAAGTATCAATCGCTTCTAAAGATTTAGCAGCGTCAAGATATTGCCCACGATCAAGAGATTTTTGAGCTTTGTCAAAATACGCTTGTTCACTAGATTGAGGCCCAGTATCGACCACTTCTTTTTTACTTGGATTGCTGCTACAGCCCACAAATGCAGACGCTAAACCTAAAGATAGGGCAAGCATCGTAATTTTATAACGTGGTAGCGACATAAAAACTCCTCTGTTATGTTGGGCAATGAGCTACAATTGCGCTATTAAACCACTTTTATCTCAATGATCAAATGACTTCAGCACAATCTTCAAACACAAACTTCTCTGAAACTGACTTCAATTTACTTGAAGATTCTGAGGATGCAGATAACCATACTTCTGATACAACTGCAACACGTTTATCGTTGCAAGTTCAGTTGGATGAAAGCTACTTAGGGCAACGTATCGACCAAGTTGCAGCTATGGTGTGGAGTGAGTTCTCCCGCGAAAAACTGAAACAATGGATGAAGGAAGGTCATCTGTTGGTAAATGGTAACATCGTAAAACCTAAATATCGTTGTGAGGGTATTGAAACCCTAACTTTAAATGTTGAGTTAGAAGCACAGACGACCAGTCAGCCTGAAAATATCCCACTTGATATTGTTTATGAAGATGAAGATATTTTAGTTATTAATAAACCAGTCGGTATGGTGGTCCATCCTGGAGCGGGTAATAGTTCAGGAACTTTAGTGAATGCATTACTTTACCATTTCCCAAAACTGGCAGAGCTTTCACGTGCTGGTTTAGTACATCGTATTGATAAAGATACGAGTGGTTTATTGGTTGTTGCAAAAACGCTAGAAGCCCAATTTTCTTTAAGTAAGCAGTTGGCAAATAAATCGGTTTATCGTTTATATGACTTAGTTGTTTATGGAAATATCATTGCTGGCGGTACGATTGATGAGCCGATTAAACGTCATCCGGTAGACCGTGTGAAAATGGCGATTTTACCGGGCGGACGCGATGCAGTGACTCACTACAATGTAAAAGAACGTTTTAAAGACTTCACTCGTGTGCAAGCGCGTCTAGAAACAGGACGAACACATCAGATTCGTGTGCATTTTAGTTATATTGGTTATGGCTTGATTGGTGATCAGGTTTATATGAACCGTGTACGTGTGCCTGCTGGTGCATCTGAATTACTCATTGAAACTTTACGTGGTTTTAAACGTCAAGCATTACATGCAGCTAAATTAGGCTTGAAACATCCGCGTACTGGTGAAGAAATGCAATTTGAAGCACCATGGCCTGAAGATTTTACTCAGTTAGTAAATGTGTTACGTTCAGAAAACGCAGCCTACTAAGGAACTGAATTATGGAATTTGTTCAAGGTTTACCACAAAGTGTTTTTGTAGGGCAGACGCGTATTCAACATCCTTTTGCATTGCCAACGAACCAAACTGAATTAACGGGTTTTAATCTTGCTTTGCATGTTAAAGATGATGCTGGACGCGTTCAGCAGCATCGAATGATGCTTTTAGATGAGTTTGCTCAGTTTGGCGTTAAGAAAATGACATGGATGACCCAAACACATAGCACGATTTGTCATACGGTAAATGAACAAATTCCCTTTACTGCATTAATAGGTGATGGCTTGGTTACTCAAACCAAAGGCCATGCATTAATGATGATGACAGCCGATTGTTTACCTGTGGTACTTGGCAATGCAGAGGGCACTGAGGTCGCTAACTTACATGCAGGATGGCGAGGTTTGGCAGGTGGCATTATTGAAAATACAGTTACTGCTATGCAGAGTCCACCAACATGGGCTTGGTTAGGAGCTGCGATTAGCCAACCCTGCTTTGAAATTGGAGCCGAAGTAAAAACTGCTTTTTGTAGTAAATATCCTGAATTGGAAACAGCTTTTGTTGATGGAGCGGCACCAGATAAATTTCATGCAGATTTGTATGCGATTGCTCGCTTTATTTTGCAAAGACTCGGTGTGAAAAAAGTTTTAGGTGGAGACCAGTGCTCATATCAACAGCAAGATGAGTATTTCTCTTACCGCCGTGATGCTAAAACGGGTCGTATGGCAACTTTTGTTTTTATGTAGTTTATAAAAATCACAATTCACTTTAAGAAAGTGTGATTGTTGTGATATCAATCTCTTATGTTATTTAGACTTTTAAATAATATAGGAGATTTTTTTATTTTTGGAATTTTAATATTGACTCAAATAATCCGTTAAAAAGCTAATTTTTGATATTCACAGATCGTGGTTTAGCAAGTTTTAATAAAATGCTAAAATACAAAAAATCGCTCAAATTATTAAACTTATGTCTTTGCCTGAAAAACATCTCTCAATTGTCTATCACAGCCCTTATGGCCACACTGCAAAGGTAGCTTCTGCTATTGCTGCTGGAGCGGAAGTGATGGGCGTTAAAGTACATATGATGAATATTGAGCACATTGACTGGGATGTTTTAGATGCTTCACAGGGAATTATTTTGGGCTCGCCAACCTATATGGGCAGTGTAACTGCTGATTTTAAAAAGTTTATGGATAGCACATCCAAACGCTGGAAAAATCGGTTATGGCAAGGCAAGTTGGCTGCTGGTTTTGCAAATTCAGGTGGTTTGAGTGGTGATAAGCTTGCAGTTTTGCAGCAGCTTAATATTTTTGCGATGCAACACGGCATGCTGTGGTCTGGTTTGCCTTTAATGACAACTGGTCATACTGAAACTGATTTAAACCGTTTATCAAGTTGTTTGGGCTTAATGACACAGTCTGATAATGCACCTGTTGAGATTACCCCACCACAAGGTGATTTAGATACTGCTAAATGGTTTGGTGAATATATCGCTGGTCTTTTATATAGATTAAATTAAGTAAATCATGCGATATAAAAAAAGCCTCTAAAAGAGGCTTTTTTACTAAATTACTTATGAAATATACGGGCTTTATCACGCTGCCAGTCGCGGTCTTTTTCAGTCGCACGTTTATCGTGAAGCTGTTTACCTTTCACAAGCGCAATTTCCAGCTTAACTAAATGACCTTTCCAGTAACACGCCAAAGGAACGCATGAGTAACCTTTTTGGTTAACTGCACCCATGAGGTGTTCAAGCTGACGTCGAGAGAGCAATAACTTACGAGTACGTGTTGCTTCAGGAACAACATGGGTCGAAGCCGATAATAAAGGCTGAATTTGTGAGCCAAGTAAAAATGCTTCGCCATTTTTGAAAATGACATAACTTTCTGTCAAAGTCATACGCCCAGCACGTAAGGATTTCACTTCCCAACCTTGAAGTGACATGCCTGCTTCAAATTTTTCTTCGATAAAATAATCATGACGGGCACGTTTGTTTTGTGCGATGGTTCCGCCATTATGTTTCTTTACTACTGTTGCTTTCGCCATAATTCAAACTTCCACAATTGCCTCTATTGTGCCGTAAACTGATGCCAAGGTGAAGTTTTTTCCCACATATCAATATTTCGCCTCATGTATAACTTTTGCTAAAATAGGCGCACAATACAATTAGAGTACTAGCGGATGTCTAAAACGCGTGTAATTTATCCTGGAACATTTGACCCTATCACAAATGGGCACGTTGATTTAGTTACTAGAGCATCAAGAATGTTTGATGAGGTCGTAGTAGCTATTGCAATTGGACATCATAAGAACCCTTTGTTCAGTCTAGAAGAGAGAGTTGCACTGGCACAATCATCATTAGGTCATCTATCAAATGTTGAGTTTGTAGGTTTTGATGGCTTACTGGTTAATTTTTTCAAAGAACAAAAGGCTACAGCGGTACTTCGCGGTTTAAGAGCAGTTTCTGATTTTGAATATGAGTTTCAATTGGCTAATATGAATCGCCAGTTGGACCCACATTTCGAAGCAGTGTTCTTAACACCTTCTGAACAGTATTCTTTTATTTCTTCGACGTTGATTCGAGAAATTGCCCGCTTAAAAGGTGATGTAACCAAGTTTGTTCCGCAAGCTGTGGTTGAAGCTTTTGAACGTAAACATCAACAAGGTTGGTAAAGTGTCGTTATATATCACCGATGAGTGCATAAACTGTGATGTTTGTGAACCAGTTTGCCCAAATGAAGCTATTTTTATGGGTGAAGTGATTTATGAAATTCATCCAGATTTATGTACAGAGTGCGTTGGTCACCATGACCAGCCACAGTGTCAATTATTTTGTCCAGTAGACTGTATTCCTAAAGATCCGCAGCATGAGGAAACGGAAGAACAGCTATTAGACAAATATAAAAGATTAATTGCTCAAAAAAGCACAAGCAATTAGTGAATAAATTTGTTAATATGCGCCCCTGAAGTGAGCTGGATGGTCGCTGCTGTGGAGGTCTTCGTGACTGAAGCAGGAGAGGAAAGTCCGGGCTTCATAGGGCAGGGTGCCAGGTAACGCCTGGGCGGTGAAAGCCGACGGAAAGTGCAGCAGAGAGTAGACCGCCTCATTCGTGAGGTAAGGGTGAAAGGGTGCGGTAAGAGCGCACCGCGTGTCTGGTAACAGTTCACGGCATGGCAAACCCCACCAGAAGCAAGACCAAATAGGAATCCTAGGTGCGGCCCGTACTGGATTCGGGTAGGTCGCTTGAGCGTATGAGTGATTGTACGCCTAGAGGAATGACCATCCTCGACAGAACCCGGCTTATAGGCTCACTTCACCTCATTTTATTTAAAATTTTTCTTGACGCGCGGTAAAGAAGCTAAGATAATGCGCGCACAGTTTACGGCTATGTAGCTCAGTTGGTTAGAGCACCGCACTCATAATGCGGGGGTCACAAGTTCAAGTCTCGTCATAGCCACCATTTTACAGACCACGCTCCTGCGTGGTCTTTTTTTATGCTCATTTTTTGATTAAACACAGTTTGTAAAGACCGACTTTATAGTTCCGGCATTGTTTGTCCAAGCCAATTTATTCATGTTCTTATAACACTTAACAAGGATGTTGAAGACATGAAAAGGTCATTATTATTTTTAGGAATTTTGAGTTTATCTGCGGGTGTACAAGTCTCTGCGGCTGATTTGAGTTGGGGTGATCCAACTTTAGATTCGGGTCAGTTTAAAGTGTCTGGTGCGGTACGTTCCCGTTATTTACATAAGGACTATGTGGTTGGGACGAATGAGGGTTCTCAAAATGATGACTGGCGACTCACAGATATTAAATTAGTTTTGGGTTATGAAAATCCAGATTGGATTGCAGGTCTAGATGCCCGTTGTTACCAATATAATCGTTTGTGTGATGCAATTTTCCTAAAAAAAGCATGGGCAGGCTATAAGCTATCTGACCAGCAAAGAATTACGGTAGGTTTACAGCCTGTTGATTTTGGCTTTGGCGAATTTTGGGGAAGTAGTTATTACGAGACGCTTTTAAATACCGTTGGTTTAGAAGATATTGATAATTTAGGTATTAAATATAAATTTGCAGATGACAAATACAATTTGACCTTAGGTTTCTATCCAACAGATGGAGGAAATTATAAGGGAACGTCAAAAAACTCAAGCCGTTACAGTGGTAATTTTGTTGAAGCTGATGACTTGTCGAATGGCACTAATATTGAAGAAAAAAATATGTGGATTGGCCGAGCATCTAGAAAATTTGAAATTGATAAGACTCAAAATTTTTCGACTGAGCTAGGTGGGTCAGCTTGGTATTCTGATTTAGAAAATAAAAGAACAAATATAGATGGACACCGTAAATCATGGAATATTTTTGCTCAAACCCAATATCAAGCATGGCAATGGATGTTCTTGGCAGGTAAGCAAGATGTGACCAATGGGGATGATTTATTTCCAAATAGTTCAACTATTGGTGCATTCGACTATCCATATCAAGTCGCCAATAAAGGTAAGTATTTAGTCAATGAGATTAATTACACCTTTGCTCAGCCATTTCATCAACTTACCAATATTAAGCCTTATATCTCTCATAGCCGCTTTTTCAAAGATGAGGATGGCTATAAAGACTCTGAACGTTTAATTGCAGGGGTTTATTTTAATTACAAAGCCATTGGTATTCAGGGTGAATATATTATGAGCAAGAATGATCCAATGGTAGGTGGCGGGGCAAATGGCCTTGCACAAGGCAGTAGTAATGATTGGGATAAATTGTTTTATCTTTCAATTGGATATTATTTCTAAAATTTAAGAGTAATTTATTGCCCTAAGTGAATGGTGTTCATTTAGGGCTTTTTTTATAGAAAGACTTTTTCAGGTGGTGGTTCTCGTTTGACGGCTGGTGAAATCAGTTGTCCACGATTTAGGTTTTGCACATGTTGCAAGCGATTAAGTAATTCATTTTGAATAAACAAAATACAGGTTTGCAATTTGGAAGAACTTTTGAGTCGTGATGGATAAACTGCCCAGACGTCTGCATCTTGCCAGTACTCAGGCAAAATATGCTGAAGTTGGCCAGTAATCAATTCGTCTGCAACATCCCAAATTGATCGGAAAATAATACCGTGACCTTCTATAGCAAGTTGATGAATAATTTCGCCGTTATTAGAAACAAAACGTGGTTTGATATGCACGGAGACATCTTCAGAAGCATGTCTAAATTTCCATAATACAGATGATTGATCACGCTCACTAATTGTCAAACAATCATGTGTTTGCAAATCTTCAATACTGTCTGGTACGCCGTGTTTAAGTAAATAGCTTGGTGCTGCACATAAAATTCGAAAGTTAGAGGCTAACTTCTTCGCAATCATGTTTGGCGCAATTTCATTACCAATCCTGATGTCTAAATCAATACTGTGTTGAATCAGATCTTTGGTATTGTCGATGGTGTCAAAATGTATTTGAAGCTTTGGATAAAGCATCATTAATTTAGACAGAATAGGTGCGATATGCTTTCTGCCAAAACCAAAGCTACTAATAATATCCATACGACCCGTAGGTGTACTGAGCGGGTTATTGACCAGTTCACAAACTTCATCAAATTCTTCAAGAATATTTGAAACTCTCTCAAGAATAAGTTTGCCATCTTCCGTCAGGCTAACGTGACGTGTACTGCGATGAAAAAGTTTGCAGCTTAAGGTGTTTTCTAAAATATTAATTCGCTTGCTAATAAAAGCTGGCGATGTCCCAAGTTCCTCAGCAGATTCGACAAAACTTTTCAGTTTGGCGACTGTGCAAAAAACCTTTAAATCCGATAGGTTAGGTAGATTATTCACGATCCGTGTCCATTGGAGTGATAGTTCCGTTGTTGATCATTTTTGCTTAAAACATCATGTTTAAGCCATACAAGGATATTAGTCGAAGGTGTGAAGGAAGCTTATGGCAAAAAGATATAAAGTTGCCACGATTGCAGGCGATGGCATTGGTTTAGAAGTTCTACCAGAAGGCATTAAGGTTGTAAAGGCAGCGGCAGAGAAGCATGGTATTGAGCTTCAACTCGATGCTTTTGATTGGGCAAGCTGCGATTATTACCTTGAGCACGGCAAAATGATGCCAGATGACTGGTTTGAAACCTTGCAAGGTTACGATGCGATCTATTTTGGCGCTGTAGGCTGGCCAGATAAAGTGCCCGATCATATTTCACTTTGGGGTTCGCTACTTCAGTTCCGTCGTCGCTTTGACCAATATGTGAATTTACGTCCAGTGCGCTTAATGCCGGGTGTGAAATGTCCATTGGTAGGTAAAAAACCGGGCGATATTGATTTCTACGTGGTTCGTGAAAACAGTGAAGGTGAATACTCAGCCATTGGTGGTAAAGCTTTTGAAGGGACAGACCGCGAGTTTGTTTTACAAGAAGCCGTATTTACACGCCATGGGGTAGATCGAATTTTGCGTTATGCATTTGAGTTTGCAAATCAGCGTGATGCGAAAAAAATTACTGCAGCGACTAAGTCCAATGGTATTGCGGTCAGCATGCCGTACTGGGATGAACGCGTTGACGCGATGGCAAAACAATATCCACAAATTCAGGCTGATAAACAGCATGTTGATATTTTAGCGGCGCGTTTTGTGTTGCAACCTGAGCGTTTTGATGTGGTTGTAGCATCCAATTTATTTGGCGACATTCTTTCCGATTTAGGTCCTGCATGTACGGGAACCATTGGTTTGGCTGCTTCAGCAAATTTAAACCCAGAAAGAAAATTTCCATCATTGTTTGAACCTGTACATGGTTCGGCACCAGACATTTACGGTAAACAAATTGCTAACCCAATTGCTGCGATTTGGTCGGGTGCCATGATGTTCGAGTTCTTTGGTGAAGAAGACGAGCGCTGCATCCAAGCAGGTCAGGACATTATGCAGGCGATTGAGCATGTATTAATTAATGGGCCAAAGACAGCCGATATCGGCGGTCAGGCAAAAACTTATGAGGTAGGAGATGCAATTGCATCGTGTGTAGCCCAAATTAAAATGGACGTGTTCGCTATGGAATAACGCCATCCAAAAATGGATGTATGGATATGGATAATCAAAACACAAAAATTTATACGGATAAAGTTCTTGCCGTAACCAGCTTACTGTTTGTATTCATTTCAGTTGCTGGTTTGGCGATTTATTCGCAAGAGTCGATCAAGATTGCTGCAACATGGATGCAGTGGACGACATCGATGTTTACAACACCAGTATTACTGTTTGCTTTTTTAGCTATCATTTTTACTTTTGGTCTGGCCTTTAGTAAATACGGAAAAATCAAACTAGGTGAAGGAAAGCCTCAATACACCACGATGTCATGGATTTTTATGTTCATCTTGTCAGGTATTGGGTCTTCTACACTGTACTGGGGCTTCTTGGACTGGGCTTACTATTATCAAACTCCGGGTTTGAGCTTACCGCCTGAGTCAGCAGAAGCATTGAAATATAGCGTGGCTTACTCGTTTTTTCATTCTGGTTTAAGTGCGTGGGCAATTTATGCTTTGGCATCAATTTCTTTGTGCTACAGCTACCATGTGAGAAAAAATAAAGGTTTAAGTTTGGCTTCTGTGATTGAAGCGGTAACAGGCTTTAAATCAACTGGCTTGGTTGGGCGTTTAGTCGACCTTATGTTCTTGCTTTGCATGTTTGGTGCATTGACGATTTCATTAGTACTCACCGCCGTGACATTTACCAATATTTTGTCTCAGCTTACAGGTATTCCAAATACCTTTATGACTAAGGTCATCATTATTTTAGGTGTTTCGGTTCTGTTCGCACTCAGTTCTTATGTGGGCATGGATAAAGGCATGCAGCGTTTAAGTCACATGGTGTGCTTGGGCGTGGTGTTATTTGCGATTTATGTACTTTGCTTTGGTCCAACGCAATTCATTTTGAATAATTCATTAATGAGTTTTGGATTAATGGCAACCAACTTTGTTGATATGAGTCTGTTTACCGACCCAATGGGCGATGGCAAGTTTACTCGTGAATGGACTGTATTTTATTGGTTGTGGTGGATTTCATATGCACCAGGTGTGGCACTCTTTGTAACACGTGTTTCTAAAGGCCGTACCATTAAAGAAGTCATCTTTGCCATGGTGATTGGCGGCAGTGTTGGTCTTTGGTTCATCTTTGGTGTGTTTGAAAACTACAGTGTTTATAGCTTTATTCATGGAGCTGTGAACGTACCGCAAATCTTAAGCCAACAAGGTGGTGAGGTTGCAATTGGTCAGTTGCTCAGTCTGTTACCTGCCGGAAAACTCATGATGTGGATTTTCCTCGGCATCATGGTGGTGTTCTTAGCAGCACATATGGATGCGGTTGGGTATGCGGTTTCAGCAACATGTACACGTGGTTTAAGTGAAGGACAAGATCCATCGCCAAATGCTCGTCTGTTCTGGTGTGTCATGCTGACTTTAGTTCCAATTGCCATGATCTTTAGTAAAGCACCTTTAGACACCATGAAAACAGCGACCATTGTGACGGCTTTACCATTCATTGTGATTATTCTGATTCAAACCTACGGCTTAGTGAAATGGCTGATTCAGGATTATGCCAAAGTCCCATCGCATTTAATTGAGCAACAAGGTTATGATGAAGCGGAAATTGGTTTAAACCAGTCTCAAGATGAACATGCAAAACGAATGCAGCTTGAGCTTGCAAGCTCAATCAAACTGGACAGAAAAACCAGCTAGAGGGAACGGTAATGACTACACATGAACAGACTACTTATGCCTTAAGTGAAGAAATGCAAAGCCTTGTGTATTGGAGCAGCATTTATTCACCAGCAGATGCAGATATTGACTCAGTCCGTGCGGCTTATGATGCGATGTGCCGACACTACACTTTGCCACGTGATGGCAAGATTGAAGTTGAAGATCGCTTTGTTGCAAATGATGAGCATCAAGTTCCTGTCCGTGTGTATTTACCAAAAACCGATCGACCTGAGTCAGGTTGGCCATGTGTATTGTATTTACATGGTGGTGGTTGGATGGTTGGCGGGCTCGATTCACATGAGTTTATTACTAGTTATTTGTGTCAGGACTTAAATGCAGTTGTCATTAGCGTAGATTACCGCATGGCACCAGAGCACCGCTTTCCAGCAGCTTATGAAGATTGTTTAGCAGTTTATCAATGGCTTAAAAAGCATGGTTCAACTTGGCAGATCGATAGCGAAAATATCGTTCTAGCAGGGGATAGTGCTGGCGGTAATTTAGCAGCAGCCCTTGCAGTGCATCTACAGCATAGTGGTATGCAAGCTCAAGGTCTGGCTTTGGTTTATCCATGCTTGAGTACTGCATTTGACACATCCTCTGCACAAAAGCATGCACATGCGCCGTTATTAACAACCGAAGATATGCATTTTTATTTAAAGGAATATGCACCTAACTCACAAGATTGGCAGGATTTACGTCTAGCGCCTTTATTGGCAACGGACTTTTCAGATATGCCTACAAGTTTTGTGGCAGTTGCAGAGTATGACCCTTTAAGTGATGACGGTTATTTCCTTACCCAAAAATTGGAACAAGCAGGCATCCCGAGCGAGTTTCATTTAGGCAAAGGTTTATTACATGGCAGTTTGCGTCTCATGCGTGACTGCCCAGAAGTTCAACAGTTATATCAAAACATGCTGAGTGCGATACGTCGCATGTTTGGCAGTGTCGAAAAGACATCAATTTAATATCGAGTCATTTGGACGAAAAGAATTTAATGGAGTAAAAACATGAGTGCAGTTGAAAAATTACCTGAAGATTTTTGCGCAAACCCAGATGTTGCATGGACTTTCCCTAAAGTTTTCTATACTTCATCACAAGTTTTTGAGCATGAGAAAGAAGCAATCTTTGCTAAAAGCTGGATTTGTGTTGCACATGGCAGTGAATTGGCACAACCGAATGACTATATTACCCGTAAAGTAATTGGTGAAAATATTGTCATCATTCGCGGTAAAGATAGCGTTTTACGTGCGTTTTATAATGTATGCCCACACCGTGGTCATGAGCTTTTAAGTGGTAGTGGTAAAGCAAAAAATGTAATTACTTGCCCATACCATGCATGGACTTTTAAGCTAGATGGTAGCTTAGCTTTGGCACGTAACTGTGACCATGTTGAATCTTTCGATAAAGAAAACTCAAGCATGGTGCCTTTAAAAGTTGAGGAATATGCCGGCTTTGTTTTCATTAATATGGATGAAAACGCGACATGCGTAGAAGACCAACTTCCGGAATTTGCTGAGCGTTTAAATCAAGCATGTAGTGTGATTAAAGATTTGAAACTGGCGGCACGTTTTGTGACAGAAACGCCAGCAAATTGGAAAGTTATTGTCGATAACTACTTAGAATGTTATCACTGTGGGCCTGCACATCCGGGCTTTGCTGACTCAGTACAAGTCGACAAATATTGGCACACCACACATCAAAACTGGACATTACAGTACGGTTTTGCCCGTTCATCAGAGAAGTCATTCAAGCTTGATCCATCAGTAACAGATCCTGAGTTTCATGGGTTCTGGACTTGGCCTTGTACCATGTTTAACGTACCACCGGGCAGTAATTTCATGACGGTAATCTATGAGTTTCCAGTAGATGCAGAAACGACTTTGCAGCATTACGATATTTACTTCACGAACGAAGAACTCACTCAAGATCAGAAAGACTTAATTGAGTGGTATCGCAATGTATTCCGTCCTGAAGATTTGAACTTGGTCGAAAGCGTACAACGTGGTTTGAAATCACGTGGTTATCGTGGCCAAGGTCGTATTATGACTGACAAGCAACGCTCAGGAATTAGTGAGCATGGTATTGCTTACTTCCAAAACCTAGTAGCACAGCATCATAAATAAAAACAAATGGATTTATTCAGGTGTAAAGATGACTTACACCTGATTCTTCAGTTAGGAAGATGATATGTCGAGTTTACAAAGTACTGAATTATTTCAGCAACAAGCCTATATTAACGGACAATGGCTAGCTGCACAGTTAAATGCAACGGTTTCAGTGACTAACCCTGCAACAGGTGAAGAAATTGGCACAATACCAAATATGGGAGCGGCTGAAGCGACTCAAGCAGTCGAGGCTGCTTATACTGCATTACAGAGTTGGAAAGCTTTAACTGCTCAAAACCGTGCAGATATTTTATTGGCTTGGTACAAACTGGTTCTCGATCATACCGATGAACTTGCTTTAATCATGACCATTGAACAAGGAAAACCTTTGGCAGAAGCGAAAGGTGAAGTGCGTTATGCTGCATCATTTATTCAATGGTTTGCCGAAGAAGGCAAGCGTATCTATGGTGATGTGATTCCAACCGTAAATAACCAGCAGCGTTTTATTATCACTAAAGAACCTGTGGGTGTCGTGGCTGCGATTACGCCGTGGAATTTCCCAATCGCCATGATTACTCGTAAAGCTGCACCAGCTTTAGCAGCTGGATGTACGATCGTGATTAAGCCAGCGAATGAGACCCCTTATTGTGCATTAGCGATTGCGAAACTTGCCGAAAAAGCAGGTATTCCAGCTGGTGTGATTAATGTCGTTACAGGTAAATCTCAAGAAATTGGCTCGGTATTTACTTCACATGAAAAAGTGAAGAAGTTGACTTTCACTGGTTCAACGCCAGTAGGGCGTTTATTGATGCAGCAGTGTTCAAGCACCATTAAAAAATTGGCGCTTGAGTTAGGCGGAAATGCTCCTCTGATTGTGTTTGATGATGCCGATTTAGATAAAGCTGTACAAGGCGCGATTTTTGCAAAGTTCCGTAACGCAGGTCAGACTTGTGTTTGTGCTAACCGCATTTATGTACATGACAATATTTATCAAGCTTTTGCCGAGAAGTTTGTACAAGAAGTACAAAAATTTAAAGTCGGTAATGGACTTGAAGATGGGGTGCAAATTGGCCCATTAATTAATGAAAAAGCAGTGTTAAAAGCACAGCAGTTAATTGATGATGCGGTAAGCAAAGGCGCTAAAGTTGCTTGTGGCGGTAAACAGCATGCTTTAGGACAAACGTTTTATGAACCATCAGTTCTAACGAACGTTGACCGTACAATGGAAATTGTCCAAGAAGAAATTTTTGGTCCAGTTGCGCCGCTAATTCGCTTTACAGATGAAGCAGATGTTGTTGCTCAAGCAAATGACACCATTTTTGGTTTGGCTGCGTATGTTTATAGCGAAAATATTTCACGTTTATGGCGAGTGTCAGAACAGCTTGAATATGGAATGGTCGGTATGAATGCCACAGCAATTTCAAATGAGGTTGTACCATTCGGCGGTGTGAAGCAATCAGGTGTTGGGCGTGAAGGCTCAAAGTATGGTCTTGAAGAATTCATGACCATTAAATACATGTGTTTAGGGCTTTAAGGATAAGCCCTAGCAACAAGAAAATGCGGTAAAAGAAGGATTCTAATATGGCTAGTCATTATGAAATGTTCCCAGCGGTTGTGACTCATGTGGAACAGCTAACCCCTTTAATCAAACGGTTTACGTTCAAACGTCAAGATGGGCAGAACTTTCCTCGATTTAGTGGGGGAAGCCATATTATTGTCAAAATGAATGAGCAGCTTTCAAATGCTTACTCATTGATGAGTTGTACGCAAGATCTATCGACTTACCAAGTCTGCGTTCGTAAGGACGTGGAAGGTAAGGGTGGTTCGGTTTTTATGCATGATCAGTGCAATGAAGGCTGTGAAATCCAGATTTCAGAACCAAAAAATTTATTCCCTTTAGCTGAAACAGGCACTAAACATATCTTAATTGCAGGTGGTATTGGTATTACACCATTCTTACCTCAAATGGATGAGCTAGCAGCACGTGGTGCTGAGTATGAATTACATTATGCTTATCGCTCACCTGAGCATGCAGCTTTGTTAGACGAGTTAAAGCAGAAACATGCAGAGCATGTATTTAGTTATGTTGACTCAGAAGGTTGTGCACTGAATTTAGATCAACTCATTTCATCACAGCCTAAAGGTACACATGTCTATGTATGTGGTCCTAAACCCATGATTGATGCGGTAATTGACTGTTGTAATAAGCATCGTTATCGCGATGAATACATTCACTGGGAACAATTTGCCTCAACAGTGCCTGAAGATGGGGAAGCTTTTACAGTTGTACTTGCCAAATCTAATCAGGAAATTGAAGTACAAAGTAACCAGACCATTTTACAAGCTATTGAGACATTAAATATTGATGTGGAATGTCTATGCCGAGAAGGGGTTTGTGGTACATGTGAAACGGCTATTTTAGAAGGTGAAGCAGAGCATTTCGATCAATACTTAAGTGATGCCGAAAAGGCTTCACAAAAGAGCATGATGATTTGTGTATCAAGGGCAAAAGGTAAAAAATTGGTATTAGATCTTTAATATATTTCTGTGGTCGATCAATTGCTTAAATTGTAAATTTGCTAAAAAATGAACAAATAATGGTGATCTGAATCATATTTGTTCATTTGGTGGACATTAAGAGTTTTGAAGTATTGACCTGTTATACAGAACTATAGATAATGCGCACACAGTTTACGGCTATGTAGCTCAGTTGGTTAGAGCACCGCACTCATAATGCGGGGGTCACAAGTTCAAGTCTCGTCATAGCCACCATTTTAAAAACCACGCTCCTGCGTGGTTTCTTTTTATCTATTTTTTACTCATTAAAATGTTTTTCAATCATATCGAGTGTTTTTGAGCTTTGATAAAAAGGCGCTAAGAGCGCTTGAAGCAACGGTTCCAAAATACCGTGCTCATTAAAGGCATCCATAACCTTCGGATAAAAGCGTAAAGCTTCAGTTTGCAAGTCGGTTTCGGTTAAACCAATCTCACTTAAAACCTCAAATAAACTTTGGTCTTTATAAAAATCATAAAAAACTTCGACGCCATACAAAATAAGATCTTGCATAAATTGTGACTGACGTAATTCTTTCCAGTATTCATAAATTAAAACAAAGAACTCCTCAACATCGAGAGGAGTGAGCTGTTTCATAAACTCATACATTTTTTTATGTCTAATATCTTCCCAGACATGACGTACTAGGCTTTCTAAGTCTTCAACCGATAAAAGGCTTAATTCAGTAAGCTGTTCATGAATAAAGCTGGCAATCCACGTTTCAAGTTTATGTTCGAGACGTTGCTGCTGAAAAAAAGAGAATTTTTTGAGTTTATGTTGCCACTCAAAATGGTAGTCATTTACTGTCGAGGCAGTTAAAAATTTTGGTAATTTTTGTTCTAAGGTTGAAGTAGCAATATATTGGCAAAGCTGTTGAACAGAAGGGCTAGTTCTTAAAAACTCATTCAAATATTGAGGAATATGCTCCATTTCCAAAAACTTGGAAAGCCACATTTCAAACTGGTGATCTGATACCAAGTCTTGTAGCTGAATTGGAGATTTCATGGCAGATAAATAAATACGCTGTGCAATTTCCCCAATAAACTCAAGTAAGCCAGCACCAAGCTGCATCTCAAAAGCATAACGTTTCACAACGGCTTGTAATTGTTCTAAATCTACAACTTCACAAAGTTTAATTTCGTCAGCATGTTGCATAAAAAGTTGAATGAACTGCTGGAAATAAATAGGTGAGTTTTCTATCGATAATTGTTTTTTGAAAAATTCCACTTGCTCAAGCAAAAGTGCTTGAGCAAGTGCTGTGGTTTTTGATGAGTTTTTCTGCTCAGTCATTCGCTGTCCAACCGTTGACAATCGGATAACGTCGTTCGCGACTAAATGCACGAGAAGTAATTCTCGGGCCAATCGCACCTTGACGACGTTTGTATTCATTACGATCAACTAAACGGATGACTTTTTCAACAACTTCTTTATCAAAACCTTTGGCAATAATGTCTGCCTGACCTAAATCTTCTTCAATATACGCATAAAGGATGGCATCTAATACATCATACGCTGGTAAAGAGTCTTGGTCTTTTTGATCTGGACGAAGTTCTGCAGAAGGTGGGCGGGTAATCACACGCTCAGGAATAACTGGAGTTTCACTTAAGCTATTACGGTATTTTGCTAGTTCAAACACGATTGTTTTGTAAACGTCTTTTAGAACAGCAAAGCCACCCACCATGTCGCCGTAGAGTGTGCAGTAGCCAACTGAAAGTTCAGATTTATTACCTGTAGAAAGCACCAAATTACCAAACTTGTTAGATAGGCCCATAAGCAATGTGCCACGAGCGCGCGCTTGTAAGTTCTCTTCGGTTGCATCTGCTGGTGAGTTGCCAAAGAAAGGATACAAGGTTTGCATAAAGCTATTTACAACTGAATGTATTTCAGCAATACCGAAAGTTACACCCATGCGACGAGCTTGTTCTGCCGCATCTTCTACACTAATTTGAGAAGTATAAGTATAAGGCATCATTACGGCTTGTACTTTTTCTGCACCAATTGCATCAACAGCAATAGCAAGTGTAAGGGCAGAGTCAATACCACCAGAAAGACCTAAGATTACACCAGGGAAACCTGAACGCTCTACATAGTCACGCGTTGCCATAACTAAGCTTTGATAGATTTCTGCAAAAGTTTCCAATGCCGGAGCAGACTCAGTGACTTTATATAATTTGGTATCACGGTCAAATTCAGCAATATAAAGATCTTCTTTAAAGCTTGGTGCTTGTAAAGCGATTTCACCATTTTGATTGCTGACAAAACTTGAACCATCAAAAATTAAATCATCTTGTCCACCAACTTGGTTGACATAAACAATATTTAAGTGAAGTTGTTTTGCAAGCTCGCTTAATGTTTGTTTGCGATGTTGTGGTTTACCTACTTCATACGGAGATGCATTAAGTACAAGTACAGTATCAACATTTAATTGGCTTAATTGCTTAACAGTATTGATTGACCAAATATCTTCGCAAATGAGGACACCAAACTTATGACCAAGGTATTCAAATACCAAATGTTGATGACCTTTTTCGAAATAGCGCTTTTCATCAAAAACGCTATAGTTTGGCAAGTTGTGTTTATTGAAAACACCTAAAACCTGACCATCTTTCATGACAGCAGCTGAATTATAACGTTGGCCATCTTCAGTCTGGTTCACGAAGCCGAAAACCATCACAATATCTTTAACTTCGCTAAGTTGAGCAAAAGCCTTTTGCATACGTTTATTTAAATTTGGACGTAACAATAAGTCTTCAGCTGGATAACCAATCACAGAAAGCTCAGGAAAAATAATCAGGTCAGCGTCTTGTTTTTTCGCCTGATTTGCTTGCTCAATCATCTTTTGGGTGTTTGAGTCAATATTGCCAATATGCGGAGAAAACTGAGCAAGGGCAACTTTAAAACTTTTCATTCAAACCTAATCCTAGATCATAACGAATATAAATACACATAGTGTTGATTTTTATGAATATAATTTTTCAACGATGTGTATGACACGATAATAAACAAGTAAAATAGTAAACAAAAATGTCAAGATCAATAATATATACCAATCACATATTTTCTGCGTAAAAATAACGAGATTTTCTGTATACAATAGAAACAAGCTTCATTATTTTTATTGTTTGTATACTGCCTTAACACTCCAAAATTTGGAATAAGTTTTTATACTTATTTTCAATAATTTGACAGTAATAAACTCAAATCTCAACTTTATTTTCATATTTTTTTGTTTATAAAATTTGCGTTGAGTAAGTTGGTAAAAATGTTACGTTGAAGTCAAACTCAATTATTTGTTTACAAATCCAGTTGAGGTAAACAAATAATATTGGGTAGCTTACCTGTGCAGATATCTCTCGCAATCTCTCCTTGTTGTTCAATATTGTAAGAGCTAAATGCTTTTTGCGGGTGATAGGTGTATTTGTAAGGATTGTAATATTTAAAGCTGAGGTAATAGGCAGATTGTAAAAATGCACCTTTTAGTAATACATGAATACCTCGCTGATATTGCATAACATGGGTGAGTTCATGAATAAAAATACCTTGTATGAACTTAGACTCTAAAGCGTAATTGGTACTATAGTCAGAAAAATTTACATAGATATTTCCATTTGGAGCCATCAAAATTCCATGAGCTTGCCAAGGTAAGTAACGAGTAGCAATAATTTTAGGACGTTCACAATCCAGCAGATCTCCAAAAACCCTTTGCGCTAAAGCTTTTTCTTCAGGTGTAAGAAATCGAATTGGATAGCTTTTTAAGTGACGAAGAATAAAAAGAGTAAAAATAATAAATTGTCGATCTAAGGCGAATTTAAAAGCGCTGAGAGTGAACATAGTTTTGCTATTAAATAAGTTCATCTATTTGTTTAGCAGCATAACATACATCAACTATGTTGAAAGACAGACACAATGAACGATATTTATTTCTTACTTGATGATTTGAGTACCTTATTTGACAAAATGTCCACTTTGAATTTTATCAAAGGCTTGTAAAATCTCATTCTAATTATTGATTATAAAGGCGCCGTGACCATTAATAAGCTTAATTGAAAATAGGTTAACTGACTGAAATGAATTAAAAATTTAAATGAAAAGTCTTAGACAATAAAAAACCCCAGTTAAAACTGAGGTTTTACGACAACTAAAATCACAACCGCAAATAAAATTAAGGTTGGCATTTCATTGAAGAAACGCCAGAACTTATGTGATTTATAGTGAGCATTTCCGATAAGCTTTTTGCGATAGTAACCACACACTAAATGGTAAACCACTAATAAAGCCACTAGTCCAACTTTTAAGTAAAACCATGTGGCTTCATGGTAGTGTCGAGTTGCATCACCCCACTCAACGAGAAAGTGTGCAGTAATTAATGTGGCAATCATAGAAGGCCACATAATTCCTCGATACAACTTACGTTCCATTACTTCAAAGCGTTGATGACTTGCAGCATCTTCACTCATAGCATGATAAACATATAAACGTGGTAAGTAGAACAAAGCAGCGAACCAACAAACCACGGCAATAATATGTAATGCTTTTACCCACAAAAAAGCATCAGAAGGTGCATCCATCGTTAATCCTAGGTGGGATTATGCATCCCACTTCTTGAAAATTAGGCAAGCGTTTACACCGCCAAAACCAAAACTGTTACTCATTACAGTATTCAATTTTGCATCACGTTTTTCAAGTACGATATCAAAAGGTTTTGCGCCTTCATCAAGTTCAGTTACGTTGATGTTTGGTGCAATAAAGTCATTTTGCATCATAAGAACAGAGTAGATGGCTTCTTGAACGCCAGCTGCTCCTAAGCTATGACCAGTCATAGATTTAGTTGAGCTTAACGGTGGTACTTTACCTTCACCAAAAGCACGTTCCATTGCTTTAAGTTCAGTAACATCACCCGCTGGAGTAGAAGTACCATGTGTATTTACATAGTCAATTGTTTCTACGCCATGCTGTTTAGCTTCTTCAAGTGCCATTAAAATACAGCGTGTAGCGCCTTCACCACTTGGAGCAACCATATCTGCACCATCACTGTTTGCTGCATAACCGACAACTTCAGCTAAAATGTTCGCACCACGTGCTTGTGCGTGCTCAAGCGATTCAAGTACTACGAAACCACCACCGCCAGCAATTACGAAACCGTCACGGTCTGCTGAATAAGGGCGAGATGCAGTTTCAGGAGTATCGTTATATTTTGAGCAAAGTGCGCCCATTGCATCAAACAATAAACTTTGAGACCAATGATCTTCTTCACCACCACCAGCAAGCATAAGATCTTGTTTGCCAAGTTGAATAAGGTTATATGCATAACCAATTGCATCTGCAGAAGTTGCGCAAGCACTTGTAATAGTATGAGCAATACCTTGTAGTTTAAATGCAACACCTACGTTTGCTGTAATGGTATTTGACATATTACGTGGTACAAAGAAAGGACCTACTTTACGTGCACCTTTAGTTTCTAATAACTCAGTCATTTCAACAACAGATGCAGTTGAACCACCACCTGAACCACCTGCAATACCATAACGTGGGTTGCCGCCAATTTGTTCAGGTGTGAGTCCTGCATGTTCAACCGCAGCTACAGCAGCGTTGTAAGCATACATCGCACAAACGCCCATAAAGCGTTTTAATTTACGGTCGATATGATCAAAATCTTGTTCTGCAGCAGCGCTGACATGGCTTTTAAAATTAAGTTCAGCGTAAGTTGGGTTAAAACGTGTCCCCGAGATTCCATTTTGAAGTGAGTGAGTAACTGCTTCTAAAGAGTTACCGATACATGAGTTAATACCCATACCAGTGATTACGACACGTTTCATCTACAGGTCCCTTTATGGTGATATTTAAAGTCTATGAACATCAGCAGCTATTAAATGATAGGAGAAGATAGCTGGAAGAACATTAGACATATGTTTTCGTTGTTACCATGATAGCAGAAAGGTTTTTTATTTCTTATGGCAAATCTTTATGTCAATTTTGCATTTAAAAAAATAACCAAATACATAGCATGTTTCATTTAGGGTTAACTAAAATACACACATTCAAGTTGAGATAAATCTACATTCCACCTAGTATTTATCTCTAATTAGATAAATTAAAAAATCGAGGTACTGGATGACAAAATTTAATAATAATCAATCTGACAATTTGTTTTCTCAGGTCTTCGGAGTGGCTAAAAAGCTCAGTTCTACTGGGTTAAACATCTTGCAGCAAAGCCAAATAGGTGAGGTCAGTAAGTTGGTCGAGCCACTTGCGAGTGGCAAAACAGTAGAAGGTAATGCTAGAAACAAAAGCCCGTTTGAAGTGGAACAATATGAAAGTCCACAACAAATGTTACGTGAACATTTACCTAAAGTTACTCGCCAAGTTTTTGGTCGTCATTTCAGAAAGGTCAATGGTATTGCTACATTTATTTCGCCTGACTGGAATGAGAAAATATCAAGCTATTTATTTGATGCGCTGAATGACTTTAGTTCGAAAAGTACACTTACTGAAAAAATATTAGAAGAGGCAGGTGCAAAAGACCTATTTGAGTTAACTAAGGATACTTCACGCTCTCAACGTTTAAGTCAGGCACTGATCGAACAAAATAAATTGATTGCAACAATACAAGGTACGATTACTGGTGTATCTGGTATGGTGGGAGCGGCTGTAGATATTCCTGTATCTTTAGTTTTGGTTTTAAGAACAATTTATCAAACTGGAAGATCACATGGTTTCGATTTAAATGATGGAAGTGATCAAGATGTTGTTGAGTTTATTTTTAAAGAAGTCGATATCAGTTTGATTGCTGAAAAGCAGACGGTACTTTTGGCATTAAAAGCATTACGTAATATGTTAGAGACACAAGATGTTCAACAGTTTCAGCAATTACTGGGGTCTTCAAATGATATTGAAACCTTAAAAAAATGGTTGGTTGATGAAAATGGCGAGTTTAAATGGAACTGGTTAAATAAAGTTCCGCAACTTGCTTCTGTTGGTAAATTTACTCCTGCAGTAGGGGCAGTGCTCAGTGCTGTTTACAGTTGGAAGTTACAAGAAGATGTAGGCCACAAGGCACAAGCCATTTTTGGTGCTGCACGACACTATTTAAATGAACATCCGAATGAGCATTTATCACCACTTCAAGCTTATTATGCTGCCGTGACTCTTATTCAAAAGGCAAGTCCTCGTCTTTTGAACGTTGGAGAAAACGGCAGTATTCACGCGGCACAACATCATAAAATAGAAAATCATGATGTAATTTCAAAAGTGGCAGTTGTGGTTAAATCGAATACTTCTGAAAAAAGTGAAGAAAAAGTGCAAGAAAATGTTCATCAAGGTATTGAGCAGCTTGCAGAAAAACATGTGGTCGAGCACGAGCATAGTGAACAGAAACCAGCATTAGAAATTGAAAATGATGATGTTATAGAAGATCAAAAGTACTCTTAACAATACAATTACAAAGATAGGGTTTCAAAACGAAATTTCACCCCTATTTAATTTTGTAAGTCATCCTGTCAAACATTGATATGGTCAACATTTGGTAATTATTGCCGTGTTGACCATTTTTGCATCTTAGCTTACAATTATGTGCCCTTAAAAAGAGGTATTTTCTTTTTGAGGTTTTTTAATAACGGGAGAATTGCCATATGGCAACAACGAATCAGTTGATCCGTAAGGGTCGTACGACTTTGGTTGAAAAATCCAAAGTTCCTGCGTTGAAGGCTTGTCCACAACGTCGTGGTGTTTGTACACGTGTTTATACAACTACACCTAAAAAACCTAACTCAGCTATGCGTAAGGTTTGCCGTGTTCGCTTAACTTCAGGTTTTGAAGTATCTAGCTACATCGGTGGTGAAGGTCATAACTTACAAGAGCACAGTGTTGTTCTTATCCGTGGTGGTCGTGTTAAAGACTTACCAGGTGTACGTTACCATACCGTTCGTGGTTCTTTAGACTGTGCCGGCGTTAAAGATCGTAATCAATCACGTTCTAAATACGGTACTAAGCGTCCTAAGAAGTAATTCTAGGAAACTAGTCCAAAAGCCCTTTAGCGTTTCGCTTGTTTGAATTCTTCATAGATTTGTAATTCAAGCGACGTATAGTAAGGCCAGCGTCGTGTACATGACACTTGTACAAACTGCTGGATTATCCTGAAGTGTCATATTATTAGGTGTATTAAAATGCCAAGACGTCGCGTAGTCGCTGCTCGTGAGATCCTTCCAGATCCAAAATTTAGCAGCCAAACAATCGCTAAATTCATGAACCACGTAATGCAAGATGGTAAAAAATCTATTGCTGAAAGTATCGTTTACGGTGCTTTAGAACGCGTTCAAGAAAAAAACAAAGTAGACCCAGTTGAATTTTTCGAGACTACTCTTGAGAAAGTTCGTCCTATGGTCGAAGTAAAAGCACGCCGTGTTGGTGGTGCTACTTATCAAGTACCTATGGAAGTACGCCCATCCCGTCGTACTGCCTTAGCTATGCGTTGGTTAGTAGATGCTGCTGCTAAGCGTTCTGAAAAAACGATGGCTTTACGTCTTGCTGGTGAGTTGCTTGATGCAGCTGAAGGTAAAGGTGCAGCAATCAAAAAACGTGAAGATGTGCACCGTATGGCTGAAGCTAACAAAGCCTTCTCTCACTACCGTTTCTAAGCGGATAAAACAGGCCTTATTCAGGAGAATATTCATGCGTACAGCAGCTCGATTCAACATTGCTCTCTATCAAAGTGGGGGCTTTGCAGGTATTTAAGTTGCCTGTTTGGATATTCGCGCGCATCAATTTAATTGGTGCGTCCTGTTTTAAATATAACATTTAGGAATGTAGACATCATGGCTCGCCAAACCCCAATTACTCGTTACCGTAACATCGGTATTTCTGCGCACATTGACGCAGGTAAAACAACTACAACTGAACGTATTTTGTTCTACACAGGTGTATCTCACAAAATTGGTGAAGTACACGACGGTGCAGCAACAATGGACTGGATGGAACAAGAACAAGAGCGTGGTATTACAATTACCTCTGCTGCTACGACTTGTTTCTGGTCTGGTATGGGTAACCAATTTGAACAACACCGTATCAACGTAATTGACACCCCGGGACACGTAGACTTCACAATCGAAGTTGAACGTTCTATGCGTGTTCTTGACGGTGCGTGCATGGTTTACTGTGCTGTAGGTGGTGTACAACCTCAGTCTGAAACTGTATGGCGCCAAGCGAACAAATATAAAGTGCCTCGTTTAGCATTCGTGAACAAGATGGACCGTACTGGTGCAAACTTCTTCCGTGCTGTTGAGCAAGTTAAAACTCGTTTAGGTGGTAATCCTGTTCCTATCGTTGTGCCAATTGGTGCTGAAGATACATTCCAGGGTGTTGTTGACCTTATCGAAATGAAAGCGATTATCTGGGATGAAGCATCTCAAGGTATGAAGTTTGAATATGCTGATATCCCAGCTGACCTAGTTGATACGTCTAACGAATGGCGTACAAAAATGGTTGAAGCTGCGGCTGAAGCTTCTGAAGAATTAATGGACAAGTACCTTGAAGAAGGTGATCTTTCTAAAGAAGAGATCATTGCAGGTTTACGTGCTCGTACATTAGCTTCTGAAATTCAAGTAATGCTTTGTGGTTCTGCGTTCAAAAACAAAGGTGTTCAACGTATGTTGGACGCTGTAATTGAATTCTTGCCATCACCTACAGAAGTTAAAGCGATCGAAGGTATCCTTGACGACAAAGACGAAACTAAAGCGTCTCGTGAAGCATCTGACGAAGCTCCGTTCTCTGCGCTTGCGTTCAAAATCATGAACGACAAATTCGTAGGTAACTTAACATTCGTACGTGTTTACTCTGGTGTTCTTAAACAAGGTGACCCGGTTTATAACCCAGTTAAATCTAAGCGTGAACGTATCGGTCGTATCGTGCAAATGCATGCGAACGAACGTCAAGATCTTGATGAAATCCGTGCAGGTGATATCGCAGCGTGTGTAGGTCTTAAAGACGTTACAACTGGTGATACATTATGTGATGAGAAAAACATCATTACTCTTGAGCGTATGGAATTCCCAGAGCCAGTAATTTCATTGGCTGTTGAACCAAAAACTAAAGCAGACCAAGAAAAAATGTCTATCGCTTTAGGTCGTTTGGCTAAAGAAGATCCATCGTTCCGTGTTCGTACAGATGAAGAATCTGGTCAAACAATTATTGCAGGTATGGGTGAGCTTCACCTTGACATCATTGTTGACCGTATGAAGCGTGAATTCGGTGTTGAAGCTAACATTGGTAAACCAATGGTTGCTTACCGTGAAACGATCAAAAAGTCTGTTGAACAAGAAGGTAAATTCGTACGTCAAACTGGTGGTAAAGGTAAGTTTGGTCACGTATATGTACGTCTTGAACCGCTTGATGTTGATGAGTCTGGTAAAGAATACCAATTCGTTGAAGAAGTTGTTGGTGGTGTAGTACCTAAAGAATTCTTTGGCGCGGTTGACAAAGGTATTCAAGAACGTATGAAGAATGGTGTATTAGCTGGTTACCCTGTTGTTGGTATTAAAGCGACATTATTCGACGGTTCTTACCATGATGTCGACTCTGACGAATTATCGTTCAAAATGGCAGGTTCTTATGCCTTCCGTGATGGTTTCATGAAAGCGGATCCTATCCTTCTTGAACCTATCATGAAAGTTGAAGTAGAAACTCCAGAAGACTACATGGGCGATATCATGGGTGACTTAAACCGTCGTCGTGGTATGGTTCAAGGTATGGACGATCTTCCTGGTGGAACAAAAGCAATTAAAGCAGAAGTTCCTCTTGCTGAGATGTTTGGTTACGCGACTCAAATGCGTTCTATGTCTCAAGGTCGTGCGACTTACTCAATGGAATTTGCTAAGTATGCTGAAACTCCACGTAACGTGGCTGAAGGCATCATTGCTAAATTCCAAGCTGGCGGTAAAAAAGGTGACGACGAGTAATCTTTCGATTACTATAAGCCCTAACTAATTCTTAGTTGAAAACCAAGTGCTCATGGGGTGACCCTCCATGAGTAGTTAATAAAGGAAGATCATCATGGCTAAAGCCAAGTTTGAACGTAATAAGCCACACGTAAACGTGGGCACAATCGGTCACGTTGACCATGGTAAAACAACTTTAACTGCTGCGATTGCAACTATTTGTGCAAAAACTTACGGCGGTGAAGCGAAAGATTACTCACAAATCGACTCAGCACCTGAAGAAAAAGCACGTGGTATTACAATTAATACTTCACACGTAGAATACGATTCTCCAATTCGTCACTACGCACACGTTGACTGCCCGGGCCACGCCGATTACGTTAAAAACATGATCACTGGTGCTGCTCAGATGGACGGCGCGATCCTTGTATGTGCTGCGACTGACGGTCCAATGCCACAAACTCGTGAACACATCCTTCTTTCTCGTCAGGTTGGTGTACCTTACATCATCGTATTCTTAAACAAATGCGACCTTGTTGATGACGAAGAATTACTTGAATTAGTAGAAATGGAAGTTCGTGAACTTCTTTCTACTTATGACTTCCCAGGTGATGACACTCCAGTAATCCGTGGTTCAGCTCTTGCTGCTCTTAACGGCGAAGCAGGTCCTTACGGTGAAGAATCAGTTCTTGCTCTTGTAGCAGCTCTTGACTCTTACATCCCAGAGCCAGAACGTGCTATCGACAAAGCATTCTTAATGCCAATCGAAGACGTATTCTCAATTTCTGGTCGTGGTACTGTAGTAACAGGCCGTGTAGAATCAGGTATTGTTAAAGTTGGTGAAGAAGTAGAGATCGTTGGTATTAAAGATACAGTTAAAACAACTGTAACTGGCGTAGAAATGTTCCGTAAACTTCTTGACGAAGGCCGTGCAGGCGAGAACTGTGGTGTATTACTTCGTGGTACTAAGCGTGAAGACGTACAACGTGGTCAAGTACTTGCTAAACCAGGTACAATCAAGCCGCACACTAAATTCGACGCAGAAGTATACGTACTTTCTAAAGAAGAAGGTGGTCGTCACACTCCATTCTTAAATGGTTACCGTCCACAGTTCTACTTCCGTACAACTGACGTAACTGGTGCGATCCAGTTGAAAGAAGGCGTTGAAATGGTTATGCCAGGTGACAACGTTGAAATGTCAGTAGAATTAATCCACCCAATCGCAATGGACCCAGGTCTACGTTTTGCGATCCGTGAAGGTGGTCGTACTGTAGGTGCTGGTGTTGTTGCGAAAGTAACTGCATAATCACTTTTCAGTGAAAAAAGCGCTCCTTTTGGAGCGCTTTTTTTATGCTTGTTGTTTGACAATTCAATAGAAAGGTGGCCTTAACTGATACTTCAATGTCCTTATTTGCACTTAAGCCTTTTTATTAAATTTGTATGATAAGAATCAAGAAAATGAACAATAAAGTTTATGTAACTTAGGTTACTGGTAAGGAGCTTTCGATATGAACGCTAAAGTGAATATTACGAATCGTGCAGGAGCGAGCTTTCCAGTACGTCGTATGAACTTTGACTTTAATGATGTACCAGAATACTGGATGAATGGTTCTGCTGGACTCACACATTTTATGACAGCATTATCAGCATTGTTTCCTGCTGGTGAGAAATTCTTCATCGATAGTGTACGTGCCGTACGTTATCATCCAGCTATTAAAGATGATGAACTGCTACAAAAAGAGATTAGTGCTTTCATTGGGCAAGAAGCAATGCACACTCAAGAGCATGTAAATTTTAATGCGTCTGCTCAAAAGTTTGGTCATGATGTAGAAACGTTAGAGAAATTCACTGATACAGCGATTCAAACAGCCATTAAAACTTTTGTAAAAATTGTCAAACCTTTTGGCATGACAAAAGAAATGGTGGATTTGACTGCTACTACTGCACTTGAGCATTTTACAGCTACTATCGCCTCACAATTATTAGTAAATAAGAACATTCAAGAGCTGATGACTGATGAAACCATGTCAACTATGTGGTATTGGCATGCAGTTGAAGAAAATGAGCATAAAGCTGTAGCTTTTGATGTATACGAGGGTGTATTTGGTAAAGGTGTAAAGGCTTATGCTTTACGTACGAGCTCTTTAGTATTTGCTATGACTTTAATCTTTTTGATTCAATCATCGTTTGTACTTCGTCTTTTAAAACAAGATAATAAATTAAACTTAGCTGAGCTGTCTGTAATTTATAAATATGGTTATAGCCCATCGAAAGGTATTATTACAGGTATGGCGAAAGAAATGCTTGCTTATTTTAAACCAGGTTTTCATCCTAATGATTTAGATACAGTTAGCTTGTTAAAAACATGGAAAGCTAAACTTGGACTTTAACCAAAAAATAAAGTGAAAAGGGCTGTGAATAGCCCTTTTTTGTTGCCTTAAAAGTGCTACTCATTTTTAAAATTGTAGAGTTTTATTTTGATTCAGAAAGGGGCTTTTAATGACCTCATCTGATAATTCGCTGTCCTCATCTGCACTTAAATAGCATTTTTAAAAGCGTATTATTATAAATATTAAGAAAATAAATAAGGATATAAGTGAATTTTTGGTTCACTTAAAGGAGTCTAACATGAATGCTAAAGTAAATATTTCTAATCGTGCTGGAGCAAGCTTCCCTGTACGTCGTATGGACTTTGAATTTGATCAAGTTCCACGCTATTGGGCAAATTACGATGCAGGATTAACTCACTTTATGACAGCATTATCGGCTCTTTTTCCTGAAGGTGAACAATTCTTTGTAAATAGCACGCGTGCTGTTCGAAATGATCCAAAACTTGCTGACCCAGTTCTTCAAAAGGAAATTAGCGCTTTTATTGGTCAGGAAGCAATGCATTCGAAAGAGCACTTAGCATTTAATGCTTCAGCGCAGGCTTATGGTTATGATGTTCGTCATATGGAAAAGCAAACTGGAAAAGTCATTAAGATGGGTACGGCTGTTGTAACCAAATTAATGAAACCTTTTGGCTACACCAAAGAAATGATTGATTTGACGGGAACATGTGCTCTAGAACATTTTACTTCTACTATTGCCGCTGAACTTCTACAAAATCCTGAAATTCAGGCGATGTTCCAAGATAACACCATGTATCATTTGTGGATGTGGCATGCAGTTGAAGAAAATGAACATAAAGCGGTAGCTTTTGATGTTTATACAAGCATGTATGGGCAAGGTCCGAAAGCATATTTTATGCGTTCAACTGCTTTAATTATTGCCATGGCTTTAATCTTCGCAACTCAATCATACTTTACTGCTAAGTTACTCAAGACTGATGAAAAATTAACTTGGAAAGATACCAAATACATGCTTAAGTTTATGTATGGTCGTAAAGGTTTTATGACACGTCAAATTCCAGAATTGCTGGACTTTTTAAGACCAAAATTTCATCCAAATGATTCGGATACCACGGCTTTATTAGCAACTTGGCGTGAAAAGTTAGGCTTCTAATAAATCACATAGAAAAAGAGCAATTTAATTGCTCTTTTTTTTGCTCGTTTTTTCTATTTAAGTTTCTATAATACGTTTAACTAGAAATCTGTAAATGTGTTGAAATTCATGATTCGTACTATGCAAGCCTCCGATGTGGATAGTGTTACTCAAATTGAAAAGCTTGTTCAGACACACCCATGGTCAAGACACCAATTTATTGAATCTTTGAATTCTTATCAATGCACAGTGATTGAGTTAAATAGCAAAGTAGTTGGATTTTGTATTTTACAACCCGTTTTAGATGAAGCAAATTTATTACTCATGGCAGTTGATCCTAAAATGCAAGGGCAGGGTTTAGGATATGAATTATTAAGTGCTTCAATTAATCAATTAAAAAATGAGCCAGTACAAATCTTTTTAGAAGTCCGTGAAAGTAATAAAGCAGCTATTGGTTTATATGAAAAAACAGGCTTTCACCAAATTGATCTGCGTCGCAATTATTATCCTACTCAAGAAGGTGGGCGTGAAAATGCGGTGATTATGGTAAAAACCTGTACTGATGATTTTGCATCATTATTTTAATCACTTATCTGTTTGCATTTGATAAGAATAGATTAAAACTATTTAATAATTAAGTTGTTCCATTCGGAAGGTAAGGTTGTCATAAGAGACGTGCCTAACTGTTGGATCTCTTCTGGTGACAATGATCTATTTAAACGGCGCCATTGTCCATCTAGTAAAAGTTCTAAAGGTGTATATTGCGATTTGTAGTTCATTTTGGCAGAGTGAGGTACCCAATAGCCTAAATAAAGATATTCTAAGCCAAGTGATTTTACATATTCGATTTGATTCAAAATCGAATAAACACCTAAAGATCTACGGTGCTCATCTGGATCAAAGAATGTATAGACCGCAGATAATCCATCATCCATTAAATCACAAGTAGAAACGCTAATAAGACGGTTATCTTTCCATAATTCTAAGAAGAAACTATCTGTGCAGCTATGAACCAGAAACTTTTCAAACTGATCTAAACTTGGCGGAAACATATCGCCATCGGCATGGCGCTCATTAATGTAACGTTCATATAAATCATAATGAATTTGTGCAGCTTGCCGTGTTGGTAGAACAGTCATCGTAAGATCTTGATTTCGTTTCCACGCTTTTTTTTGCATGCTGTTCATTTGGAAATCGGCTACAGGAACACGACAAGACAAACATTGTCTACATAAATGGCATTCAGGACGGTATACAAAGTCGCCACTACGACGAAAACCTAAACGAGAAAGTTCAGAAAGAGTCACAACATCAATTCGATGAATCGGGTCTAAAAAGACCATACGTGCTGATTTATTTTCTAAATAGCTGCAATCGTGAGGTGGAGTAATATAATACTGCAGATCATTTAAAAGGGACTTCGGGTGATATGATTTCATGATTGGTCCCTCCTGTTATCATTCCATTAATTTTGCATTTAATGCTATTGTTTTACTTGAAAATACACTTTCTTGATACTTTTTCCAATTGATAGAGGGGTGAATAATTACATCTTGTAACGATTTAAGATATTCTTGCCGAGAAAGTGTACAAGCCCCAAGACTAATTAAGTGACTATTTACCAGTTGGCAGTCAACCCAAGGAAGCTGATTTTCTTTACCAATTAACATTAAAGTATAAAAAGCCATTTTAGAAACATCAGTTTGGGTACTAAACATAGACTCGCCAAAACAACCTTTCCCGATCGTTACCCCATATAAACCACCTACCAGCTGTTCGTCTTGCCAAACTTCTACGCTATAGCCATAACCTGCATTAAACAACGCACAATAACCCTGAATAATATCTTCGCTAATCCAAGTTTCGTTGGCATAGCTTCGAGGTAGTGAACATGAGCGGATGACCTGTTCAAAAGCACGGTTTACCGTAATGGTGTAATCATACTTTTTCATATTCCGAATGAGCGATTTACTTGGTTTATAGTTTTGAGGATAAATCACACAGCGTGGTTCCGGACTCCACCAACAAATAGGCTCATCTTCATTAAACCATGGAAACAAACCATGGGTATAAGCTTCATATAAAGTAGAAGGGGAGAGGTCCGCTCCAATACAAATTAAACCATGACCATCTGGATCAGCTTCCTCTGGATCTGGAAAAATATATTGAGATAGAGGTAGTTTATTCATAAGTCTAAAATAATGTACGTTTAAAGGTTATGCTATAAAAATTAATATGAGGCAGCCAGTAATTATTATAAATGATAAAAAAAACAGCCGTTATAAAACGGCTGTTTGTAATATCTAAACTTAAAGGTTGTCTAGATATTTCTCTGCATCGAGTGCTGCCATACAGCCTGAACCAGCTGATGTAATCGCTTGACGGTAGATACTGTCAGCTACATCACCTGCAGCGAAAACACCCGCTACAGAAGTTGCTGTTGCATTACCTGAAGTACCACTTTGTACTTGGATGTAGCCATCACGTAAGTTTAATTGACCATCAAACATTCCTGTATTTGGTTTATGGCCAATTGCTACGAATAGACCATGAACTTCTACATCTTGCTTAGTGTCATCTTTGGTTGATTTAAGGCGAACACTTGTTACGCCAGTATTATCACCCAAGACTTCTTCAACTTCATGATTCCAAACGATGCTGATTTTGCCTTCTTTTTCTTTAGCAAATAGATGATCTTGTAAAATCTTCTCAGAGCGTAAAGAATCACGACGGTGTACTAGGGTTACATGTGAAGCAATATTTGATAGATAAAGCGCTTCTTCAACAGCAGTATTACCACCACCAACAACCATTACTTTTTGGTTTTTATAGAAGAAACCGTCACATGTTGCACAAGCACTCACGCCTTGGCCCATAAATTTTTGTTCAGACTCTAAACCAAGGTATTGAGCTGTCGCACCTGTTGCAATAATTAATGCATCACAAGTGTACTCTTCCATATCACCTTTAAGAACGAAAGGACGTACATTTAAGTCCACTTCGTTAATATGATCATAGACAAGTTCGGTACCGAAGCGTTCAGCATGCGCTTGCATACGTTCCATTAAAGCAGGACCAGTCAAACCTTCAGGATCGCCCGGCCAGTTATCAACTTCGGTTGTTGTTGTAAGTTGGCCACCAAGCTGTAAACCAGCAATAAGTGTTGGTTTGAGATTTGCACGAGCTGCATAGACAGCCGCACTATAACCTGCAGGGCCTGAACCGAGAATAATTAACCGAGAATGACGAGCACTCATTGAGGGTATCCTTATTTATTTCGAGAATTTTGAAAATTATACGTGAAATTGCCGACCAATAGCGTGAAATCGATGTGGATAATATTGATCAGGTCAATCGAATTAAGTTATATAACAATATAGAAGAGCCTTATGTTAACAACAACTGTAAAGAATCATGCACCTTTTTTGTAAGAACAGGTGCATAATATAAAGTTCATTCGTTGAAGATCTGAAATGTTGGTCTTCACATCTCTAAACCAATAATTAAATGGGTTACAGGACAGTATATGACTGCGGTGTCAAGTGTTTATGCACAGCGCTTATTGATGACATTATTCTTGGTCTCTTTTGGTATTTATATGTTTCTGGCGACAGTAACGTATACGCCATTTGATCCGGGCTGGATGCATATTTCAAGTGATACTCAGCAAGTATCCAATGCGAGTGGTATTGCCGGTGCATGGATTGCAGATTTGCTGTTTGGCTTTTTAGGTTGGGCAAGTTTACTTATTCCAATTTTCCTGTTTGTTGAAGCCATCCAAGTCTGGTGGCCGCATAGCTTTCTAAATCGTCCATTCCGTTATGCTGCTCAATTCTTCTTAATTCTAGTTGTGTCGAGTTTACTCTATTTACACTGGAATGTACCGGCAGATACTTTGGATAATGCCGCAGGCGGAATTATTGGTTATGAATTGGGACAGAGCTTATCTCAACTATTAACAATTTATGGTGCCACATTCTTTTTATTGGTTTTTGGGGTGGTTTTGTTCACTTTGGCATTTGGAGTGCAGTGGAGCAAAACTTGGGTTACGCTCAAAGCGATGCCAAGTTATTTACAAGACTTATTCTATAAGAACGTATCGCCAAATGAATCTGCTTATGATTTAACTACACAGCCAGCAAATAAAACAGCAAAGGTAAAAGTTGCAGAGATGCCTAAGGCCGAAGTTGCTGATGAGACAGAGTTAAATATTCAACCAGAAAAAACACAAACAAAAGTTAGCTCTACACGACACGATGAAATGGCAGAGCGTTTATTTGCCGATGTTTTAGCAAAAGAGCAAAGTCAGCCTGAAGCTGTGGAAGAAAAGCAAACTCCTCAACCAGAAAATTTTGAACATACACTTGAACAAGCGCATCAGCTTAAAAAAGATAGTGAGCGTCTGGTTGCTACAGGTGAAGTTTGGCGCGCTTTGCAACGTGATGATGCAAGTCATAAGCAAGAAATTGACGCCTTATTAAGAGCAGCTGATGATTCAAATGAACATCCAAATCATGAACAGTTCCAAGAGGTAGCTTATCAGACTAAACAAACTCAGCCTCAAGTTTCGAATACTCATCAAGGTTTAGATTGGAATGATGATGAGATTTTTGATGAATTGCTTGCCGCAGTTCCAAATAGTAAAACTGCGACTGATGTGCATACACCGTTCATTCAAGACCATCATGTTGAACCAGTTGTAACGCCGCAAACATCTCATGCATCAGTTGAAACATCTGTAGCTCCATCGAATTTAAATCAGCCACCTAAAAATTTATCAAATGAACAGGTGTTTGATGATTTTGATGACTTGTTAATCGATGAAGATATTGCTCCAGTAACTCAACCGGTCAAAGCAAGTAGTTATGCTCAATCTTCAGCATTTGTACAAGCACCAATTCAAACTGCGATTGGTACAGAGAAGCTTTCAAAAGAAGAGTTTATTGAAGCTTGGCAAGAAACTGCTGGAAAGCCTGAGGACGATTTTGAAGATGAGTTCGATTTTGATGCGCCATTAACTGATGCATCTGGTCGACCAATGTCTCGTGCAATGCAGGTAGCCAAGAAGCGTTTAGATTTACCAACATTACCGGGCTTTGAACTCCTTGATAAGGTTGACCCAAATAAGAAAGTTAACTTTACCGAAGAGCAGCTTTCACGTTTGTCTGAATTGTTAGAGATTAAATTACAAGAGTTTAATGTTAAGGCTCAGGTCGTTGAAGCTCAGCCAGGGCCAGTTGTTACGCGCTTTGAATTAGACTTAGCACCGGGTGTTAAAGCATCTAAAGTGACTAATATTTCCCGCGATTTGGCACGTTCAATGTCTATGGCTTCTGTACGTGTTGTAGAAGTTATTCCGGGTAAACCGTATATTGGTATTGAAGTACCTAATAGTGCCCGTGAAATGGTACGTTTGATCGAGTTATTGGAAACACCAACATATCGTGACCCAAGTGCCCTCATTAGTATGGCAATGGGGAAAGATATTTCTGGTAATCCAGTATTAACAGATTTAGCAAAAGCACCGCATATGTTAGTTGCTGGTACAACAGGTTCTGGTAAATCTGTTGCGGTTAACTCGATGATTTTATCGATGTTACTTAAATATACGCCAGACCAGTTACGTTTAATTTTAATTGACCCGAAACAGCTTGAACTTGCAAACTATAATGATATTCCGCATTTATTAACGCCTGTAGTGACTGACATGAAAGATGCAGTCAGTGCATTAAACTGGTGTGTAAATGAAATGGAACGCCGTTATAAGCTTATGTCATTCCTTAAAATTCGTAAGTTAAGTGACTACAACCGAAAAGTTGAAGAAGCGATTGCAAATGGGGAAGACTTGATTGATCCAACATGGAAGCCAAGTGATTCAGCGACACAAGAGCGTGCACCTCGTTTAACGCCGTTACCATCAATTGTAATTGTGGCAGATGAGTTTGCCGACATGATCATGCAAGTAGGTAAGAAAGCTGAAGAAATGATTACGCGTTTGGCGCAAAAATCTCGTGCTGCCGGTATTCACCTTTTGCTTGCAACTCAGCGTCCATCGGTAGATGTTATTACGGGTTTGATTAAAGCCAATATCCCAACGCGTGTAGCTTTACGTGTAAATAGTAAAATTGACTCACGTACTATTTTGGATGCAGGTGGTGCAGAAGACTTGTTAGGTCATGGTGATATGCTGTTCTTGGGGCCAGGTAAGATTGAGCCAGAACGTGTACATGGCGCATTTATTAGTGATGATGAAGTGAACCGTATCTGTGATGCATGGCGTGAACGCGGTGAACCTGACTATGTAGATGAGATCTTGACGCCATTTGATGAAGAACCTACATCTCGTGGCTTTGAAGAGGGTGATGGTGCTTCAGACCGTGATGCACTTTATGACCAATGCGTATCGTTTGTTCTAGAAACTCGAAAGGCATCTACATCTTCATTACAGCGTAAGTTTAGCTTAGGTTATAACCGTGCTGCCCGTATTATCGACCAAATGGAAGAGAACGGTATTGTGAGTGCTATGGGTGCCAATGGTAAGCGAGATATTTTAGTTTAATAGCTTTACTTGAAATAAAGCCTCTTCGGAGGCTTTTTTTTATAGTCCAAAATAATAGCCCTGAACTGAAAGTTTGAGATTTTATCAAATAGTAAAAAATGCTAATGTGTGCTTCTAAATAAAAAACAATGAAACAAATCAGGAGGACAACATGCTAGTCGCGTTAATTACGTTAGCTTTTATTCATTTTTGTGCGCTTATTACTCCAGGACCTGATTTCTTTCTAGTATCGCAGACCGCGGTAAGCCGATCTCGTAAAGAAGCAATGCTGGTTGTAGCAGGAATAACAGCAGGCGTTATGTTTTGGGCATCTTTAGCACTGATGGGCTTAAATATTATTTTCGAGAAAATGGCTTGGTTAAAGCAAGGTTTGCTTATAGCTGGTGGTTTATACCTATGTTGGTTAGGCTATCAAATGTTACGTTCGGCATTTTCAAAAAATCAGCAGGAAGAGGTTACGGAGGTTGAGTTACCTAAAGCACCTTACTTATTTTTTATGAAAGGATTGCTGACCAATTTATCGAATCCGAAAGCTGTGATTTATTTCGGTAGTGTGTTCTCTTTATTTTTAGCTAACCCTCAGCTTGATCAAGTTCATTGGTTGCTTTTTATTATTGTGTCGGTTGAAACGATTTTATGGTTCTGCTTTGTGACGTTTATTTTCTCGTTACCGAGTTTCAGAGTGGCTTACCGTAATTTTTCAAAATGGATTGATGGGATTTCAGGTGGTATTTTCACTGTATTTGGTATTTTCCTCATTGGAAACCGGTAAATCCAGATAATTAAAAAAGCCTCTTAAAAGAGGCTTTTTTAATTACTAACTTTTAGATCACTTATATAGGAATGATATAACAAAACCGATAAAAATCAGTAGCCACATAATAGATCCTATAATAATTAAAATGATTTGAGAGGTATTGAATTTCTCTTGCTCAATTGTCGTTACTATTTGTTTTTGTGCATAGTTCAGTGCTTTAAATGCGGGTATTAAAAATATAATGTCGCAGAGAGAGATGAGCCAATAGGGCTCTGGTAAGTAAACCAGTAAAGTTGTAATTAGATATGCTAAATACATCCAGCCTGACGAGAAGTCATTAATATACCCTTGTTCTTTTGCATGGTTTTTTATGCGATTAAATAGTGAATATAAAAAGAATATAGAAAAAACTGCACGAGCAGCAGGCATAATATTTAATTTATCTTTGATTAGAAAAAATCGCCATGCTTTAAATATCCACCAAATTTGGTATAGACCAAAAGAAATAAAGGATAGAAAGATAAACTTATTAACGCTAATAACTTTTAAATTTTCTATATGATTTGATTGGATAGATTGTGTTTGATTTAAATTAATAGGTTCTGGATTCATGAATTTATATTTGGAATGAAATAGTGCTGATGACTTTAAGATTGTTTTTTATAAAAGTAAATAATTTAGATATTTGAATAAACCACATAATCTATCTACTAAGTTTTACTAAGATAGATTATGCAGTCTTATTCAAATAAAAAGCTTAAGCAAACTTTGCTAAAACTTCTAAAAACGGCGCTGATTGACGTGGAAACTTAGCAATTACGTCATGAATGCGTTCGCCTTCAGGGTTTGTTGCATTGATATCTCGTCCATCTGCAACAAATTTAGTCAAAAGACGTTCATAGTCATTTGGACGCATATGTTTGAAAGCATGGTAGAGCACATGAAAATCTGCGTTCACACCATTTGGAGGAAGTTGGTTGAGGTAGGCAAAAACACGCTCATCGGACCATTCTTCATTGAAAGTTGCTGGCTGTGATAATGCCATGACAATCTCCTCATTTTAAAAAAGGCAAAATAACTTGCGTTATTTTGCCTTGATTCTGATGTGTTGAATAGTCAGAAATAGAATTATCGTTCTTCAGGTAAATTGATATTCATTTCTAACATTTCGATATTTGCTTCAGAACGAACTTGCATTTGGATATGCTGTTCGCCTACACCGCTGACATAACGACTCACCACCTGCATGATTTCTTTCTTCATTTGGTCAATCTTGTCTTGGCTTAAGCGACGGCCTAAACCTTGTTCTGATGCAACAATAACTTTTAAACGATCTTTAGCAGTTTGAGCACTTGATGGCTTTTCGTCACTGCTAAATAATTTACTCCAGAATCCTGCCATATCTACGCTCCAAATAGTCGTGCTAACCAGCCTTTAGGTTGAGCTGTGATGTGTCGATAAGGGCGTTCTTCGCCAAGAAAGCGAGCAACCAAGTCATCATACGCTTGGCCAGCTTTAGTTTCTGAATACAGAATAACTGGCTTACCTTCGTTTGATGCTTGTAATACGCTTGGACATTCAGGAATAACACCTAATGTCGGTACGCGTAAAATATCTTTAGAAATATCATCAATCGTCAGCATTTCCTGACGGTCAGCACGTTCAGGGTTAAAACGTGTAATACATAAATGCTTACGTATACGTCCTTCGTTGTGTTCAACTTTTTTAGTTTTACTGTCTAACATTCCGATGATGCGGTCAGAGTCACGTACTGAAGAAATTTCAGGGTTTGTCACAATGATTGCTTCATCTGCATGGTACATTGCTAAAATTGCACCACGCTCAATTCCAGCAGGTGAGTCACAAATAATGTAATCAAATTCTTGAGCAAGTTCGTCAATCACACGAGCAACACCTTCGTCGCTCAAAGCATCTTTATCACGGGTTTGTGAAGCCGGTAAAATATAAAGGTTTTCGATATCTTTATCGCGAATAAGGGCTTGTTGCAGACGTGCTTCATTGTTAATTACATTGACAAAATCATAAACAACACGACGCTCACACCCCATAATTAAATCAAGGTTACGTAAGCCTACATCAAAGTCAATCACAACAGTTTTATGACCACGAAGGGCTAAACCTGTTGCAAAAGATGCACTCGTTGTAGTTTTACCTACACCACCTTTGCCTGATGTTACGACAACAATTTTGGCCACCGAATCCACTCCTATTATGGTCATACATACACCCTTAAAAGGGCTGTTTTTTGGTGATTTGCTTAATAAACTAAAGTTCTAGAGCTTCAAATTCAAGCTCTTGCTTTTCATTTAAATAAATATGTACTGGCTTTTTTACCACATGTTTAGGGATATCATCTGCGACACAATATGTTCCGGCAATGGAAACGAGTTCAGCCTCTAAAGATTGGCAAAAAATACGTGCAGCAGCGTGCCCACCCGCACCAGCAATGACTCTACCACGAACCGTGCCATAAATATGTATATTTCCTGAAGCAATCACTTCAGATCCACTATTCATGCCAGCTTTTAAAATAATATCGCCTTGGTCTTGTACAAGAGATTGGCCTGTACGCAAAATTTCATCATGATAAGAGGTAATATGGGCAACTGCATTATTATTTAGTGGTTTTTTTGTTTCTGCTGAAGCTTGTGCAGGTGCCGGTTTCTCTACAATTGCGACTTGCTCGGCAGTTGCTTTAATACGTTGTAATGGCTGATCTGCTGGTAATACAGGGAACTGAATAGCGCGTGCTTCATCACCCAAAATACCATCAATAACTGCCATTGGTTGCAAACCTAAGCTGACTAACAGCTGAATTAAAGCAATCAACTCTTGTTCAACAGTACTATCTATAATAACGAGAGTTCCCTGATAGGACCCTTCATTTAATATGTTTGATAATTGCTGGCGGATCACATCATGATCATTCGTATCGAAGGTTATCCTGCTAAAGTTAACCATTCTGCCGGTAATCCGGATATCAGCCATAAGTCTTCCTTCAAGGCGTTAAAACGAGCTGTAATATCGTTAAGTTTATTGTAAATAGAGCAAATGCTAGAACAAATCGTGCCAATTCTCTAGCGTGTTTCATAAAAAATTAAGTAAATGCTTATTCTTTGATTCGATCACGCTCCGCAAGGGTTTGTTGCCACTGCTTGACCTTAACTTGTTTGCGAATTGCTTCTAGGCTTTCAAACACCACAGACTCTACAAGTTGCTCAAGCTCACGGTTATTAATATTCACGTTACTTATTTTTTCTGAAATTAATTGATAAGTTGCATTTGGGTGCTCTTTTGATCCTTCAACTAATGGTTCAATTAAACCTGCACTGATATTTTCACCGAGCCGTTGTCCAATACTTTGGATTTGCTGTTCGATACGACCACCCACTAAAGGAATTAAGCGTAATAATTGAGTTAACTCAGGCGTATCCTCTATTGCCTGATCAACAATTTGCCCAACGCCTTTTGTGATTGCTGGCTTTTGTTCTTTTAAAGCAGTCGCTAATGATTCTTGCAATATAGAGGTCAGGGTAATTGTAAATTGTTCACGATGATGATTAACCAAGTCGTGAATAATTTGTTTATGTGTTGAGCTGGTCTGGAGCTCATTACGAATGCCATCAATAACCGTAATAACAACACGGTCAGACAGTTCTTCCATAACGACGCGATAATAAAATAGTCCGTTTTTTCTCCAGCCTTCAGGAATAATAGGATAGCCTAATTCATATAAACGATAGGCAATAATGCCGGCACGAAACAAACGTAAAAAACGCAATTGAGGAATGATGGCTAAAATTTCATACCAGTGAATAAATGGGAAGAAGAACCAACGTTTATGGTGTTTATAAACAATAGAAATGCCCCAACGGACAAGAAATTCAGTAATTAAAAAGCCAATAAACCAAGCTTCTGTCGTAATTACCCATGGGTGTAAATAGGTTTTATAAAAGCTGAGTACTTGGGGCAAGTGAATATGTTCGAAAAACCATGCCCCAATACTGCTCATTAAAAAGAAATTTGCTGCAAGACAGAACAGATTGAAAATAATAATAAACACCATAAAGATGTCATAAACCAAAAACAGCTTAAATGAAATGCTGTTTGGGTCCATATGGTAATATTTTGCTTGTTTTCTGGAACTGTTTTGCATAGCTATAAATGCTTTTAATGAGTTGAAGTAGTATATCGAGCTTTCATTTGTTCGATAAGTTGATCTTTTTCAGTCCAAAGCTCGTGTACCCATTGTTGAAAACGTTCACGATAAACTGGGTCATCTTCATAGTTACCGCCGAGTACCCAAACTGGTATTTCAATTTTACGAAGATTTACCGCAATTTTTGAAACATCACCTAACCAGAAGTCGCCATAGCCCGGTACACCGTCAGGGTAGACAATCGTCATATCAACCAAAGCATCAATTTTGTCGCCCAAAATATTTAGAGCCAACGCCAAACCACCTGCTTTGGGTTTTAACAAATGTTTATATGGCGAATTTTGTTGATCATGTTTTTCTTGAGTAAAACGTGTGCCTTCTAAATAGTTTAATAACGTAAAAGGTTGGCTCAAGAGTTGCTCGCACGCTTTACGTGCTTCCATCATATCGCGGTCTTTGAGCTCAGGGTTTTTCGCAATTTGCTCTTTAGTATGACGCTTCATCATTGGGAAGCCTAAAATTTTAAAGGCTTGACCAACGAACGGAATAAAGATGAGTTCCCATTTGGTAAAAAAACGGGTAAGGGGCATACGTGTTAAACCAAAATACTGATTTACTGTTGTATCAACCCAACTTTGATGATTACAGGTCATTACATATCGGCCTTGCATACTCAAATCAAGACCTTCATCGATCGTAATATCCCATTTTAAATTAGGTAAAACATGATCAATGAGCCAGTTATTTACACCAAGCCAGCTATTTGTAATTTGAATATTGGTTTCATCAACTTTAGACGATTTTTTTAACAGCTTAGTCAAACCTAAAGCCAATACAGGTGGTCCATGAAAAAAAGTACTACCTGTGATGACTGTACCTACAGTGAGTCCACGTGTAATTTTTTTTAGCGCAGATTGCTTATTGGGTGCAGTTGACATATAAATGACCCCGAATATCTAAAATCCATGGAAAGTTGTTCAACTATAACTATCGTGAAATGAAATACAACGATATCTTAGATAACAATGAAGAAATTGTGATGAGTGCACATCTTAAAGTGCATCAAAATATTACAAAAAAATAACTAAACTGTTTATTATTAACAAAATATCAATGTTTTATACTTCCTTTTTGTTTCATTATTCATCCAGACAACAAAACACACAAAGTGAGGAGGCATGCAATGCGTGCACTAGTTATTTCAACAGTCGTAGGGGCAGCAGTAGTATTATCTGGTTGTCAGACAACAGGTAACAACCTAGGTGGAATTGAATACGATAAAGCCGCGTTAGGTACTTTAATTGGCGCAGCAGCAGGTTATGGTATTTCTAAATCAAGTGCAAACTCTAGCCGTCAAAACAACCGTGCTGCGGCAATCGGTGCAGTTCTTGGTGCAGCTGGTGGTTTATATCTTGATAACAAAGAGAAAAAATTACGTGAGCAAATGGCGGGTACTGGTGTAGAAGTAGGCCGTAACCCAGATGGTTCTGTTCAATTGATTATGCCAGGTAGCATTACTTTTGATACAAACAAATCAAACATCAAACCAAACTTCTATGCAACTTTGGATAAAGTAGCTCAAACATTAGCTGAAGATAACAAGAGTGCGATTTTAGTTACCGGTTATACAGATAACACTGGTAATGACTCTATCAACATTCCATTATCTCAAGCACGTGCTCAATCAGTTAAAATGTATTTAGCTGGTAAAGGTGTATCTTCTACTCGTATTGATGCACAAGGTTATGGTTCTTCTAACCCAATCGCAGACAACTCAACTGCTTCTGGTCGTGAACAAAACCGTCGCGTAGAAATCAGCATTTATGCTAAACAATAAGATTTAATTTATTGTTTCGAAAACCACCTTCGGGTGGTTTTTTTATGGGTGCAGTACAAGAAATAATCACGACATTCTACGGCGCATAAATTGCATTATTAGACATCATTTATACATATCCGCAGATTTATTATTGGGATTCTAAAAAAGAGATGACTATAATCATGCTCGAAAAATTAAGAGGTAATACACGATGTCAGCTGCCAGTCAATTGAACGACAAGCAAGAAGAAGCCATGAAATATACTCAAGGCCCTTTATTGGTGCTTGCTGGCGCTGGTTCAGGTAAAACATCGGTAATTACCCGTAAAATTGCCTATTTGGTGCAGCATTGTCGTATTCCTGCGCATCGTATTACAGCGATGACATTTACCAATAAAGCCGCACGTGAAATGAAAGAGCGTGTAACCAAGCTTTTATCACGTGAAGAAGCAAAAGGCTTATCTGTTTCGACTTTCCATACGTTTGGCTTAAATCTTTTACGTTTAGAACTTAAAAATTTACCTTTAAAAGCTAATTTTTCGATTTTGGATGCAGATGACTGTAAACGTATTTTGATGGATTTGATGCATCGCGATAATTTGTCTGGTGCAGAAAGCAAAGAATTAATTGCTAAAGCAATGAAGAAAATTTCAGATTGGAAAAATGATCTGATTTTACCTGAACAAGCACATTCGACGTGTGAAACTCCTGAAGATGTGCAGTTTGCGCATCTTTATCAACTTTATGAACGTAATTTACGTGCCTACAATGCTGTCGATTTTGATGACCTGATTGTTATGCCAACCCGCTTACTGCAAGAAAATGCAGAAGTACGTGACAAGTGGCAAAACCGCGTTCGTTATTTATTGGTCGATGAATATCAAGATACCAACACCGCGCAATATATTTTAGTGAAACTGTTGGTTGGTGTAATGGGGCAGTTCACCGCGGTAGGTGATGACGACCAATCGATTTACGCATGGCGTGGAGCGAAGCCTGAAAACATGGCTTTGCTTAAACAGGATTTCCCAAATTTACATATTATTAAGCTTGAGCAGAATTACCGCTCGACCAGCCGTATTTTGAAAGCTGCGAACTGCGTAATTCAAAATAACCCGCATATTTTTGATAAGAAATTGTGGAGTGATAAAGGCCATGGTGAGGTCATCAGAATTATTACCTGCCGTAATGATGACGATGAAGCTGAACGCGTAGTCAAAGACTTATTGACTCATAAGCTGATGAACGGTAAGAACTGGAAAGATTACGCTGTATTGTACCGTGGTAACTTTCAAGCACGTGTATTAGAAACCCAGCTTCGCCAAATGCAAATTCCTTATAAACTCTCTGGCGGTACATCATTCTTCGCTCGTGCAGAAATTAAAGACGTGATGAGCTACTTACGTCTTATTATTAACCCTGAAGATGACAGTGCTTTCTTGCGTATTATTAATACGCCTAAACGTGCGATTGGCCCAGTTACTCTTGAGAAGTTGGGCTTATTCTCTCAAGAAAATAATTTATCTTTACTTGGTGCATCTTCTGACCAACGCTTAAGTATGGTTCTTCCTAAAAAAGCAGAAACTCAATTGCATGAGTTTGCCGACTTTATTGCGACATTTACGCGTGAGTTGCTAGAAGATGATGAACCTGTGCCTAAAGTTCGTCAAATGATGAATGAAGCGGGTTATATCGATTATATTCGTGAACAGTCTGCAACGCCTGCTCAAGAGAAAAGTAAACTAGATAATATCGAGAATTTATTTACCAGTATTCAAAATCTGATTAATCGTGCAGAAGATGTTGATGAAAAGAACATTGAAAGCGTTATTCGAAAACTGGTCTTGCTCGATTTGTTAGAACAGCAGCAAGAAGAAGAGGACACTGACAAAGTAAACCTACTTACTTTGCATGCAGCAAAAGGTTTGGAGTTCCCATATGTGTACATTATGGGACTTGAAGAAGAGCTTTTACCGCATAAAAACTCGATTGCAGCTGAAACCATTGAAGAAGAACGCCGTCTTATGTACGTGGGTATTACCCGTGCACGTCAAGGGCTGACTTTAACTTTGGCAGAACAGCGTAAAAATGGTGGTCAAATGAAACAAATGACCCCAAGCCGTTTCCTTGATGAGCTTCCGCAAGACGAGCTCGAATGGTTAGGGCGTAAAAAGAAAATTGCAGCAAATGTTGACCCTAAAGAACAGGCTCAACAATATTTGGCAAATTTAAAAGCTTTATTAAAGCGTTAATTTTTTTTAATTTTTAGGAAATCTCATGAAAGTTCAAGTTAAATTGCTCGATCCGCGTTTAGGTAAAGAATGGCCTTTACCTTCATATGCAACAGCAGGGTCAGCAGGTCTAGATTTACGTGCCTGTTTAGATGAAGCAATTGAAATTGAACCAGGCCAAACTGTATTGGTTAAAACAGGTATGGCAATTTATATTCATGATGTGAATTTTGCTGGTTTAATTTTACCGCGTTCAGGTTTAGGTCATAAACACGGTATTGTTCTTGGTAACTTGGTTGGATTAATTGACTCGGATTATCAAGGTGAATTGATGGTTTCAGTTTGGAACCGTGGTCAAACGACTTTCCGTTTAGAACCGGGTGAGCGTTTAGCACAGTATGTTTTAGTTCCGGTGGTTCAGGCTGAGTTTGAACAAGTAGAGGAATTTGAAGAAACTTTACGCGGTGCGGGCGGCTTTGGTCACACGGGTAAACAATAATTAGCTTATAAAAAATGATTGAAAGAAACGCCTGTTTTACAGGTGTTTCTTTTTATGTCTTGAATGTTACAATGAATTATATTACAAAACGCTTTACTCATACTCTTTTAACTTTTTAGCAAATATCCTTTCAAACTTTGAATACTCTATGTTTTTGCGATAGATCAGATTGATCTTTAAATAGAAGATACGCTATGAATGTAAGACACTCATTTCCAAAAAATATTTTCCGTGCTTACGATATTAGAGGCAAACTTTCTTATTTAACTACGGACGTTGTTCGTTCAATTGCCTACGGATTGGCACAACAATATAAACAAGCAGCACAAACTCAATTAGTGATTGGCTATGATGCCCGTCTCACAAGTCCATCTTACGCTCATTTAATTGAAGAGATGTTAATAGAGCAGGGTTTAACAGTTACAAATATTGGTTGCTGTTCAACCCCGATGATGTATTACATTGCACGTGAGTTTGGCGGCAACGGCATTATGGTAACCGCTAGCCATAATCCTAAATCAGATAATGGTATTAAATGGATATTAAAAGGGGAACCTCCATCCCCAGAAATGATTCAGCAAGTCGGTGAGTTTGCGCAAACTTATGTTCCTGTTCATCCAATATCATTATTAGAATTATCAACCGCTCAATTTAAATCAGAATTTTGCAAAAAATACCAACAAGCTCTTTTTAACGATATTCAACTCAGACGCCCATTAAAAGTAGTGCTTGATGGTTTACATGGTTCGGCAGGACATTGCTCAAAGCTGGTACTTGAGAAAATGGGATGTGAAGTCATTGCTTTACGTACTACCCCAAATGGTGAATTCCCAGATCATGCTCCTGATCCATCCTACGCAGCACATTTAACGAATTTACGTAAAGCAGTAGTGGAGCTACAGGCAGATATTGGTATTGCGCTTGATGGTGATGGCGATCGTGTCGTATTACTCGATGAAAAAGCAAATATTCTGACAGCGGATCGTCTTTTATCACTCTTTGCACAAATGTGCCTAGAACAGCAACCAGATAAAGAAATTGTATTTGATGTGAAATGTTCGCTTATGGTTCAAAGAACTGTAGAGCAACTACGCGGTAAACCGAAAATGATTCGTACTGGAAGTAGCTTCCTTCGTTCATATTTATCCAAGTCTAAAGGGCAAGCCATTTTTGGTGGTGAATACGCGGGTCATTATGTGTTTAATGACGGACGCGGTTTTGGATATGACGATGGAATATATGCTGCACTGCGTGTAATGGAATATTTTACCCAATCTAAAGCAAAAACTATTTCTGAGTTATTTTCTATTTATCCTGAAAGATGCTGTACCGAAGATACCTATATCAGTACTCACCATTCAGACCCTAAGCATGTACTACAAGACATTGAAATTTTGAGCCATCGTCTAGGCGCACATATTAGTAAAATTGATGGTGTACGTCTTGATTTTGAGGATGGTTTTGGCATTATTCGAGCATCAAATACAGGTGAGTATTTTACCGTAAGATTTGATGCTGATAATCCTTTACGTTTAAAGGAAATCCAGCAAAAATTTATTGATATGTTGCAAGAGCGTTACCCGCAAATTGCACAAGAACTTTCTGAAGCCTAAGTAAGGAGAGGCGCAATGCCACAACATCAGCACCTTGGCGTCGACAAAGCAAAAATCTTAATTGAAGCTTTGCCATATATTCAACGTTTTTCCGGTAAGACGCTGGTGGTGAAATACGGTGGTAATGCGATGACTGATCCAGAGTTGGAAAGTTCATTTGCCCGAGATATCGTTTTACTTAAAACAGTGGGTTTAAACCCGATTGTTGTGCATGGTGGTGGCCCACAAGTTGACTCTTTCCTAAAACAATTAGGTCGTGAGTCTGATCGTATTGACGGTATGCGTGTGACCGATGAAGCCACTATGGAAGTGGTCGAAATGGTATTAGGCGGTAGCGTAAACAAGTCGATTGTTAATTTAATTAATAAGCATGGCGGACGTGCGATTGGCTTAACGGGTCAAGATGGCAATCTATTACGTGCCCGTAAATTATTAATGGAAAAACAAGAAGAAGACGGTTCGATCAGACATATTGACTTAGGTATGGTGGGTGAAGTTACTGGGGTAAAAACAGATGTATTAGAGATGTTTACTCAAAGTGATTTTATTCCTGTTATCGCACCATTAGGTGTTGATGAAAAAGGTAATACCTACAACATTAATGCTGACTTAGTTGCTGGTAAAGTTGCTGAGGCATTAGGGGCGGAAAAATTAATTCTGCTGACTAATATTACTGGTGTGCTTGATGAAAACAAAAATCTGCTAACAGGTTTAAGCACCCAAGAAGTTGACCGTTTAATTGAAACTGGCGTGATTTATGGTGGAATGATTCCTAAAGTCGGTTGTGCGCTTGATGCAGTCAAAGGCGGTGTTGTCAGTGCTCATATTGTAGATGGCCGTGTACCACACGCGACCTTACTTGAGATTTTTACAGATCACGGTGTGGGTACGCTTATTTCTAATCGTACAAATGCTTCTCACTAAAGTGAGTATTTTTATGAAAAGATCACGCTAAGTGGTCTTTTTTTATGTCATTTAATTTTGGTCATTTTTTTGTCATGAGCTTTGACTAGTGTAAGGGGTGTCACTAGGAGCGTTCATTATGCTGGAAAAATTTAATCAATATCGCCAAACCTGGACTTTACCTCTAAATCGCCATAAGACTACCAATCAAACACAGTTTCGCTTTGAATGGGTTGATAATTTAAAAGAATTACAAGATGTACAACGGTTCCGTGCACAACAGTTTAGTAAACAATTTGGCATTCATTTTGAAGATAATTTAGATCAAGATATTTACGATTTTAGCTGTGAGCATGCAGTATTACGTGAGAAATGGACGGGAGAGATTGTGGCTTATACACGACTTAAACTCTTCCAAGGCCATGAAATTGGACAAAGCTATAGTGCCCATGAGTTTGATATTGTTCCTCAGTTATCACACTTGCCAAACGTATTGGAAATAGGGCGTACCTGTGTGCATCCGCGCTTTCGTAATGGTAAGGCACTTTCTACGCTTTGGATGAACCTTGCACCTAAAGTGTTGTGGTCAATGCGTGCTAAATACTTGATGGGTTGTGTGAGTATCCATCTACAAGATAATTTGGCTAGAGCGTACTATACGCACCGCCAGATTCAGCAATTACCAGATGCTAAAAGCATCGATATTCGTTCTAAAAAGATTTATGAACCTGAATATCCAGAGTTTAGTTTTCCTCAAGATGAGCGCATGCCGAAACTGTTCCAAATGTATTTAAGCATGCAATCTAAACTGTCTAAAGATGCATTTTTCGATGATAAATTTAATTGTCTGGATTACTTTGTATTCTTAGAAGTGAATAAAATTGCCACTTCATTTGTAATGAACAAAATGGCTCAACGATAAAGATATCTTATATTTTGTAATAGCGAGCGCATATTGGGATTTACAAGCTATTTTACTCTCATGCACAATAGTGCGTATGAGGTAATGAAGCGAAAAGTTTAGAACAATATGTGCCAGCTATTAGGAATGAATTGTGCAACACCAACGGATATCACTTTTTCTTTCCGTGGTTTTTCACAGCGCGCAGGAATTACCTCTGACCATAGTGATGGCTTTGGTATCGCTTTTTTTGAAGACAAGGCATGTCGCTTATTTGTAGATAACCAGTCTGCGGTTGAATCGCCAATTGCCGACCTTATTCGTAATTATCCTATCAAATCACGCAATGTGATTGCGCATATTCGTAAGGCGACCCAAGGTAAAATTACACTGGAAAACTCGCATCCATTTATTCGGGAATTATGGGGACGTCATTGGATTTTTGCTCATAATGGCGATTTACATGATTTTGATCCACCTTTGAGCGGACGTTTTACACCTGTAGGTAATACAGATAGTGAAAGAGCATTTTGTTATTTACTCGATCAACTGGTAGAAGTATTTGGTTATGAAGAGCCAAGTCTTGAGCAAATATTTGAAGTATTAGAAAAGATTTCTCCACAAATTGCAGAATATGGCACCTTTAATTTCTGTTTATCTAATGGTAAAGCTTTATTTAGTTATGCAATTACTAAATTGCATTGGTTAGTCCGAGAATATCCATTTAACAATGCACATTTAATTGATTTAGATGTTGAAGTTGATTTTAGTCAAGTGACTACACCAGAAGACCGAGTGGCAGTCATTACCACTGAGCCTTTAACTCATAATGAAAACTGGACAGCTTATCAACCGGGTGAAATGATTTTATTCCAAAATGGAATGCCTATAAAAAAAGCAATAACACATGTTGAAAGATTAATACGTGAAGAGAAAAATCCGGAACTTAAGCGTATTACTCGTGCAGATCAATATTAATTTTAACTAAAATAAATATAATTCTTTTAAAAACATATATTTTTATTTACTTAGTGATAAAGTATTTTGATTAAAAAATACTTTATCGTTTTAGTTGGTTAATGTTAATTAATTTTATGTAAATCAATACTTTGGGTTTTAATTTATTTTTATTATATAAAGCCGACAAAATAGGTTTGTTTTTATTTATCCCCTTTAACTATAAAATGCGACTTATGCAACAGTCATTGAACATCATTGGGGGTGGTGTATGAAAATGAAATGGGCTTTAGAATATAATACCGGTATTGAAGTTATTGATGAGCAACATAAACGAATACTTGATTATATTAATCAGATTGATGATGTAAAAGATGATGAAGATAGACGTCGTATTAAAGATGTTTTAGATAATATTATCGATTATACGCAGTCTCATTTTACTTTTGAAGAAAGTTTACAAGAAGAAGCCGATTATAAATATAGAGTACCTCATAAACGTGTACATGACTTATTTATTAAAAAAATTGAGCTATATCGTGAACGTTTTGAAATGGGTCATACCATTGAAGCCGAATTACAAGAAATTTTGGCTAAATGGCTCATTAATCATATTCAACATGATGATGCCGATTATGTAGGAGCAGTAAAAGAAAATATGATGGGAATCATTAGAGAAAAGGAAAAGAAGAAAGGAAAAAACTGGTTCGCTCGTTTTTTCTCATAACTTTAACTAGAAAAACTCTAAATTATCGTTAGCTCGGCAAACTATCGTTTCGGTGGTTTGCTTTTTTTATGGCGCAAACTTTGATTTTCATGCATGAGACGGGCAAAATATCTATAGACTTTTTCAAGGAATGCATAATGCAGGACATACCTATGTCACGTTGGTTATCGCCTCTTATGGCGTTTTGCTTATCTTTTGTCATCATGGCTACTTTGGCCCCAACTATGGGCATCCAGATTGATCGTCAGCTCGATTTCTGGTTATTGTGGTTTGGTACAATGTTGTTATTGGCATTACCAGTTTGTTATTTGGAAATTGCTTTAGCAAAACGATCTAAAACGACCGCTTTAAATGCGCTATCGAGTCTAACTCGTGAAGCAGATAGTTCATCTAAATGGCGTGTGGTTGGCTGGCTTGCTGTTGTTTTTATTCCTTTCTTAGCTGGTAATGTTTTGAGCACTGCAAGCAATATATTAGTTGCACAATTTGCTCCAAGTATTTCTGGGCAAATTATTTTTGCAGGCCTTGCTGTTGCTGCCTTAGTACTATCTTTTATTCCACGTCAAATTCTTATTTTATTAATGACTGTTGGAGTAATTGCTTCTATTGTGTTGGCAAACATGATGGGAACGACTTTACAACCTTGGCATTGGACCAATGTTGAGTTCAAAGAGTGGGGTAATGCAACTGTACTTGCTCTTGTAGCGAGTGGTTTGGGTTTAGGACTTTACTGGCAAAATACAGTGGGTACAGTTAAAGCAGAAGACGGTGCAACTAAAACTGTGTTGCCAATTTGGTTGGCCCAGCTCATTGCTATAATTGCTTTTGGCTTCTTTTCGCTTCAAGCTCAATTACCTGTTTTGACGTGGATATTTACAGGTGTGATGACATCTGCGCTATTTGTGCAATTGGCGCGAGAACAATTAGCTCAGCGTCAGCTCATGATTGTTTTACAGTGGGTAATTCTTGTTGTTGCCATTGCAGTTTGGGCGGTGCCTGAACTTCATCACTTATTTACGCTAATTCTTATGCTTTGGGGCTTACTCATTAGTTTGATCTATGCCATTTTTGCTGGCTGGATTATGAAAATTAGCCATTTGCGTAAATCAATGAATTTCAGCAACGAGCTTTTCTATAATTTATGGCGTATTGCTGTACGTATTGTTTTACCACTTTCAATTGTTCTGGCAATGGTTGCCGTAATTGGACAAAGTATTTAATGGAACGTACTCAGCAAGTTTGGGTGGCTTTTGCCGCACCAGAACAACAGTTTCTCATTTCTATTCCATTTGTAGAGGGCATGAGTGCTTTGCAGGCAGTACAAGCAAGTGGTTTGTTAAATCAAGTTAAATTGCCAGAACCTCTTCAGCTCGGTGTTTTTGGAGTGAAAGTAGAAGCGGATACAGCATTACATGCGGGTGATCGAGTTGAGGTTTATAGACCTTTAACAATTAATCCAAAAGACATCCGCCGTAATCGTGCTGCGAAGAACCCTGTAGGCCGATACATTAAAAGTAATCGCTTTAAGCAATCAGCTCAATAAGCAAAACCCCTCAAGTTTTTTCACTTGAGGGGTTTCTTTTTATTAGAAAAAACGATTATAGTGGTGGGGCAGTTAAGATCGCTTCTTTAGAAGCAGGTAAACCTGGTTGCGATTCTGGAATAGTTTCTAAACCTTCAATTTTAGTTACAGTTCCAGTTCCATCAAAGTAAATTTTTAAATGCTGACCATGTGCTGCGGGGATTTTCGCTTTTTTAGCATATGTTCCCGGGATATAGTTGTAGATATAGTCCCAACGTTGTGGATTGAGGGGATCAGTCACTGTTGGGCTACCAAGCAAAAAGCGCACTTGCTGGAAATTCATGCCGACTTGTACTTGAGAGGCTTGAGCTTTAGTCAATGGAGTCCCTTGAGGAATATCAACCTTATATACACCAAAGATTGAACAACCAGCTAGGAGTGAAGTGACGAATAACGTCAGCACGAGTTTTTGCATTTTGCTACACTATCCCAATAAATTATGATGCATTTGATCAAAGGATAGATCATACTTCATATAAATTCTATTGCCTATTCCAACTTGAGATTTGTTGAGAGACCTTTTTTCATGCCTATTTCCAATCAAGATTTGCGCAAAGCTGGACTTAAAGTTACCCTTCCACGAATTAAGATTTTGGAATTATTAGAAAATTCAAAACAGCATCATCTTAGCGCTGAAGATATTTACAAGACTTTGTTAGAGCAAGGGGAAGATGTCGGACTTGCGACAGTTTACCGTGTGTTAACACAATTTGAAGCTGCGGGCATTATTCAACGTCATCATTTTGAAAATAACCATTCTGTTTTCGAAATTATGCAAGAAGATCACCACGATCACTTGGTTTGCCAAAACTGTAACAAAGTTATTGAATTTACTAATGATGTTATCGAGAAAGAACAGCATTCTGTAGCAGAACAACATGGGTTCACCTTAACGGGTCACTCATTAAATCTCTATGGTTACTGTAATGAACCTGAATGTCAGGATGCATTGCGCAAGAAATAATCGTTTTCACATAAAGAAAACAAATAAAAAAGGAAGGTTACGTTTAACCTTCCTTTTTTTATGAAGAAATTACTGACGGTCAAAAGTTAAATGCTGTTTTTCGTCTGTAATTTGATCAGGACCTTCATTTGCAAGCTTAATCGTTAAACGTAAATCGTTTGGTGAGTCGGCATGTTTAAGGGCATCTTTATAAGTAATTTGGCCTGCTTTATATAAATCAAATAAAGCTTGGTCAAAGGTCTGCATCCCCAGTTCACGTGAGCGTTTCATTAAATCTTTAATTTCATGAATTTCGCCTTTACGGATATAGTCTGAAATTAATGGTGAGTTAATTAAAATCTCAATCGCCGCACGACGTGAATTACCATCCGGCGTTGGAATAAGCTGCTGTGCAATCATGGCTTTTAAGTTAAGAGACAGGTCCATGTAGAGCTGGCTATGTCGGTCACTTTCAAAGAAGTGAATAATACGGTCGAGCGCTTGGTTGGCGTTGTTGGCGTGCATCGTAGCTAATACAAGGTGACCTGTTTCAGCGAAGCCAATTGCGTAGTCCATTACTTCACGGGAACGGATCTCACCAATTAAGATGACATCTGGTGCTTGTCGTAACGTGTTTTTTAAAGCAATTTCGAATGAGTCAGTATCGATACCGACTTCACGTTGAGTAATGATGCAACCTGCATGTTCGTGAATAAACTCAATCGGGTCCTCAATGGTAATGATATGGCCTTTAGAGTTATGGTTACGATGGCTGATCATTGAAGCCAATGAAGTCGATTTACCTGTACCTGTTGCACCTACGAAAATAATAATGCCGCGTTTGGTCATCGATAAATCTTTAAGCACAGGCGGCAACTGTAAGTCATCAATTGAAGGAATTTTCGTTTCAATTCGACGTAGTACCATACCCGGCATGTCACGTTGCTGAAAAGCACTGACACGAAAACGCGCCGTTTTATCGCGGTTCATGATGGCAAAGTTACATTCACGAGTCTCTGCAAATTCTTTACGTTGTTTTTCACTCATGATGGAATGTAAGAGTTGACCAATTACTTCACCTGAAAGGCTATTTTTTGAAATTGGAACAATTTGCCCGTTAATCTTCATTGATGGTGCAACACCATCTGTAATAAACAGATCGGATGATTTTTTTTCAACCATCAGGTTGAGCAAGTCATTAAAATCCATAATTGTACTCTCGCTATTTTATTGTTTTTATAGGAATGATTCAGGCTGTTTCGCCGCTGTACGGGCTGTTTGTGGACTAATTACACCACGTGACACCAAACCTTTCAGGCTTTGGTCGAGGGTTGTCATGCCATGGTTAGCACCAGTCTGAATAGCTGAATACATTTGTGCGACTTTGTTTTCACGAATTAAGTTACGAATAGCCGGAATACCAATCATAATTTCATGTGCCGCAACACGACCACCACCATTCTTTTTAAGTAGGGTCTGCGAAATAACGGCTTGTAAAGATTCAGACAGCATGGCACGAACCATGTCTTTTTCTTCGGCAGGGAATACGTCAATCACACGGTCAATGGTTTTTGCAGCCGATGTGGTGTGAAGCGTACCAAATACCAAGTGACCTGTTTCGGCAGCAGTAAGTGCTAATCGAATCGTTTCAAGGTCACGCATCTCACCGACTAAAATAATATCTGGGTCTTCACGTAGTGCTGAGCGAAGTGCTTCATTAAAGCCGTGTGTGTCACGATGCACTTCACGCTGGTTAATCAGACATTTCTTAGACTGGTGTACAAATTCGATTGGGTCTTCCACCGTTAAAATATGGTCGTAGCGGTTTTCATTAATATAATCGAGCATCGCTGCAAGCGTAGTTGATTTACCCGAACCTGTTGGACCTGTCACCAGTACAATGCCACGAGGATAGTCGCAAATATCTTTAAAGATTTGCCCTAGACCTAGATCTTCCATGGTGAGGACTTTAGATGGAATGGTACGAAATACTGCACCAGCACCACGGTTTTGGTTAAATGCGTTCACACGGAAACGCGCAACATTCGGTACTTCAAAAGAAAAGTCAGTTTCGAGTTTTTCTTCATAGTCACGGCGCTGTTTATCATTCATGATGTCATAAACGAGGCGGTGGACATCTTTATGTTCTAAGGCTGGCAAGTTAATACGACGAACTTCACCATCGACCCGAATCATTGGTGGCATGCCAGCAGATAAATGCAAATCGGAAGCGCCATTTTTCACAGAGAAGGCGAGTAGCTCTGTAATATCCATAATTTCCCCAAGTAAATCAAAATATGTCATTATTTTGTAGAATAATATACGGCTTTCACTGAGGCTTACCAACACTTCGCTTTAGGTGAAAAGCAAAAAAGTTTTTTGAAAATGAGAACCTTGTCAATGAATTACCTGCAAGATGCGCGACAGCACGTATTACAGCAAATTAAAACTGCTTGTGAGCATGCTCAGCGTGCGACTGAAACTGTGCAACTTTTAGCCGTATCAAAAACACATCCAAGTGAAAGATTGCGTGAAATGTATGCAGCAGGGCAAAGGGCATTCGGCGAAAACTATTTACAAGAAGCTTTGGACAAAATTGAAGCTCTGCATGACTTAGACATTGAATGGCATTTTATTGGACATGTTCAACGCAACAAAACTAAGCATTTGGCTGAAAAGTTTGATTGGGTACATGGTGTAGACCGTTTGATTATTGCAGAGCGTTTGTCTAACCAGCGTGGTGATGAGCAAGCTGCACTTAATATTTGTTTGCAAGTGAATATTGATGGGCAAGACAGTAAAGATGGCTGTGCACCAGAAGAAGTTGCTGAATTGGTTGCTCAAATTAGTCAACTGTCGAAAATTAAACTACGTGGCTTAATGGTGATTCCGGCACCGGACAATACCGCTGCTTTCGCAAATGCCAAAAAGCTATTTGATGAGGTGAAAGGGCAACATGCTCATGTGCAGGACTGGGATACATTAAGCATGGGAATGTCAGGCGATTTAGACGCTGCAATTGCAGCAGGTTCAACCATGGTCCGTGTAGGAACGGCATTGTTTGGTAAGCGTGACCCGATTGAGAAAAAATAACTTTTACGGTTTAGCTAAATATTTTGTGGTGGAACTGTAATCAATTAATTTAAATTTAATTTTCCTCGCCTATAACCCAAATATTTTATATTTGAGTGTGTAATGTATGGATTTGTTGCATGTTTTCATTCTGGCAATTATTCAGGGCTTTGCTGAATTATTGCCAGTTTCTAGTTCCGCACACGTTATTTTAGCTGAAAAGTTAATGGGGTATGATCCATCTGCACCTGACATGACATTCTTACTTGTGATGTTGCATACAGGTACAATGTTTGCAGTGATCGTTTACTTTTGGAAATCTTGGCGTAAGACCTATTTTTCTTCTTGGGAAAGTTTTAAAAAACAAGCCTTCTATATTATTTTGGCAACCCTAATTACTGGTGTACTTGGTTTAGCGCTCCAATCTTTGATTAAGCATGTGTTCTTCGGTGGCGCGAGCAGTTTCGAAATTGAGCATTTGTTTAGTAACTCAAAACTCATGGCAGCTGCGCTGATTTCGGCAGGTGTTCTGATTATTTTATCTTCGCGTTTAGATCGCGGACAATCAGGTGAAATCAGTTTGCGTAGTGCTTCTATTATTGGGGCAGTGCAGGCGTTATGTTTACCTTTCCGTGGCTTTTCACGTTCTGGTGCAACCATTTCTACAGGGCTATTTTTAGGTGTATCTCGCCAAAAGGCTGAAGAGTTCAGTTTTGCATTGGCTGTGGTATTAACGCCAGCAGTAATTTTAAAAGAATTATATCGTTTAGTTCATGCCCAAGGCTTACAAACTGTAGCTCATGGACAAGTATTCCATTCGATGGTTCCAAGCTTGTTGGGTATGTGCTTTAGCTTTGGTGCTGGTCTTTTGGCGCTAAAATGGTTGTCTTCATGGTTAGAGCATGGCCGCTGGCATTTATTTGGTTTGTATTGTATTGGTTTCGCAATTGTCGTTCTCTGCGTGAATTAATTTTTGATGTTTAAAAAATAAAAAATTAGCAAAAGACCATACAAGAAAAAGGGGCGTAAATGAAACGCCCCTTTGTTCTATAACATTCAATCAAATTTAAGATATGAAATCCTAATAATTAACCCACGACTTCAATGGTACTTGCACCAGCACCCAGTGGTTTCACTTGTATTTGTACTGGAATACGCTCATGCATTTCTTGAATATGTGAAATAAGAATGACCTGACGACCCTGATTTTGCAATTGGTCTAAAGCATTCATGACCATGTGCAAAGATGATGCGTCCAAAGTACCAAAGCCTTCATCAATAAACAGTGATTCAATTTTCATTGAACCTGATGCCATATTGGCGATCGCCAATGATAAGGCCAGTGCAGTTAAGAATGACTCACCACCAGATAAAGAGGCAACTGAGCGAGTTTCCCCATCCATGTCGTGGTCAATAATCGCAAGACTTAAAGACTGATCTAGACGTTTAAGTGTATAGCGTTGAGACAGCATTGCCAGTTGCTGGTTGGCATGTTCTACTAAAATATCTAAATGATATTGTTGCGCATAATCACGGAACTCTTTACCTTTGGCATCACCGATCAAGCCTGAAATTTTGCTCCAGCGATGTTCTTCTTGCTGAATATTTTGAATTTGCTCGGCGTATTGTTGCTGTTTTGCAAGGTTTTGCTGATGGACTTCAAGCTTAAGCTTCAGTCGATCACGTACTTCAAGTTGGGCTTTAAGCTCTGCAATATTGTTTTGAATAAGGTTAACAAGCTTTTCATGTTCAATATCTGGCTGAGTTTGTAAGTGCTCACTCAATTGCTCTTGCATGGTTTTTAAGGCAGAAGAGGCTTCACTCAATAAACGCTCGGCATGATTAAGACGGTTACGAATATCTTGCTCTTGAGCTGAATTGATCTTTAGCAGTGCCGTAAGATCAGTTGCCTGAAAATCAGCGCGGGTCTTTAACCAGTTTTGAATTTGCTCATTAACCTGCTGCTGATGCTGTGCAGTGTGTTGATGTTGATGCTTGAGTTGATCGAGCGCCTGTTTTTGCTGTTCAAAGTGCTGTCTGGTTTGTTCGAAACGTTGTTTAGCTTCATGATACGCCGTTTGTTGCTGCTGACGTTTAGCGTCGTGCTCAATTAACCATTCGTGCGGTTTAATATCAGAGCGGCCTGTCATTTGTTGAATGAGTGACACCGCTTTTTCATTATTTTGTTGGCCTTTAAGCGTAATTTCTTTGAGATTTTGATCGATCTCATCAATTTGCTTGGTTAATTGCTCAAGATTGGCAACTAACATTTTAAGGTCTTGTTGCTGTTGTTCAAAACGCTGTGCAAGCTGTTCTTGTTGTTCAAGTTGCTTGGCGCGTGCATCAAGAATAGTCCAAGTCTGCTTAGCCGTTTGGATACTCGACTGCTGCCATGCGTGTTGTTCAGCTTCCGATAAACAATCAACAATATGCTGAACTTGTTGTTGCCATTGCTGTGCCGTATTAAGCAAACTTTCATTATGTTGAATCGTTTGAACGAGCTGATTATGTTGTTTTATCGCTTGGGTTAAGCGTAAGTTTTCTGAGTCAAATGAATTGATAGTAGTTTGCGCGGCTTGTCTGAGTTCGTTAAGCGTTTGCAAGATTTGTTCAGGTGCTTGATTAAGCTCAATGTGTAATTGATTGAGGTTAAACGCTTGCTCAAGCTCTTGCTGCAAGCTTGATTGTTTGGCTGTAAGTTGAGTTAAGTACTTCTGAACTTGTTCAAGCTCGGCACGACACTCAGTAAATGAATGTTGCTGGGTTTGCCACGCATTAAATCTAGTTTGCTCTAGCGCTACTGCCTGTTGCTCTTGTTGTTGTTGCAAGTCGAATAAAGCTTTAGAGACTGCACTGTCATCAACACGATAGGGATGCTGTGTGCTTCCACACACTAAGCAAGCTTCACCGTCTTTAAGATTGGCACGTAACTGCTCAATATTTTCTGTATGTAATAAACGCTGCTGTTGCAGGATGTGCTGTAACTTTTCACGTTCAGTTTTTGCTGTTTGGTAGTCTTGTTCAGCTAACTGGCAAACGGTTTTTAGCTGTCGCTCTTGGGCTGAGGTCTGCGTTTGTTTTTCAGTGAATTGCTGAAGCTCAGCATATAGTTCATGATAAATTTTTATTTTTTGCTGAATCAGATCTAACTGCGTGATTTGAGCAAGTTTCTGATCTTTGTCTTTACGCTGTTGATCAAACTTTAACTCAATCTGTTCAACTGTGCCGAGTGAAGCTGTCAGTTGTTCAAGTTCGCTTTTAGCTTCCGACAGCTTTTGGCGAGCAAGGGTAGGGTTGCCAAGCTGTTGCTCAATCGCTTGGTAGTTTTGAATAAATTGCCCAAGCTGATGTAGATGTGCTGAGAGGCCTTTGTCTAATACAGCGTATTGCTGAGTCTGAGTAAGCTGCTGTTGTAAATGAATTTTGTTCTGCTCAAGTTGTACAATCTGCTGGTGCAAAATATTTTGCTGTTGTTGCACTGGACTGAGTTTCTGCTCAAGTACGTTTCTTTTTTCTTTGCACTTTTTATATTCATCGGCAATAAAGGCACGTTCTTGAATAGACTGTCGAACTTGATTTAAAGCTTGTTGATGCTGTTGCTCAAAATCGAGCGTCTGTTTGAGTTCTTGTTCTGCAAGTTGATATTGTTTTTGTCCTGTTTCAAAAACTTGCACCAACTCATTAAACTTGGTTTGAGCTTGCTGAATTTGCGGCTCAAGTTGTTGTAGCGTTTGTAAATTTTGAGCTTGCTGAAAAACCTGTTGGCGTATTTCAGAGAAAACTTCGAGCCGTTTTAATTGCTCACGCTCACCAGCCAATTGTTGATGATGGTTTTGCTGGGTTTGAAACTGCTGCTGTTTAGCTTGAACTTCTTGCTCAAGTTTCACTTTACGCTCAAACCATTGTTGTTGTTTGTCTAAGACATTTTTTTGTTGTTCTAACTGTTGATGGTTTTGCTCGGCTTGCTGATATTGCTCAGTAAATGCAGCAATCTCTTCATCAGACAAAATTTCAATGTGGCCTAAGAATTCTTCAAGCTGTTTACGCTGTTTTGCAATATCTGCTGTTTTACGAAAAGCCAGCTCACCGATTTTGGCAAAAATGCTGGAGTTGGTCAGGTACTCGAGTAACTCACCGCGTTCGCTGTCTCGTGCTTTTAAAAATGCGGTCACTTCTGATTGGGCAAGTAACACGGCACGCGTAAATTGTTCAAAAGAAAGCTGGGTAATTTGTTTAACTTTTTCATCAACCGCTTTGGCTTTGTCGGCAAGTACCACACCATCGGTTAAACATTTTAAGTGGCGCTGCACACTTTGTAATTTACCATTTGGGTTTTCACGCGCACGTTTAATTTCCCAACGCGCCAAATAGCGCTTTTGATCTTGTGCAATAAAGCAAAGCTCAGCAAAACCATGTCCTGTACCACGGCGTAAGACAGTTAAAGGAGAGTTAGTGAGTAACTCGGAACCATCAACATCTTTTAATTTACCATCGCTGTCTTTCAAGCGAGGCACCCGATTAAACAAAGCCAGACACATCGCATCTAAAATGGTCGACTTACCTGCGCCTGTTTTCCCTACAATTGCAATCAGACCTGCATGGGTGAGAGGAGCGCTTTCAAAATCAATAAAGTGTTCATCAGAAAGAGATGCCAGATTTTTTATTCGAATGGATAAAATTTTCATGACATATCCTTAAGGGGTTGCATCATTTTCAAGATTTTTTTGTGCTTCTTGTACCAGACTCAGAAAATCTTTTAAGACCGCATCATCGGCGCTGTAACCTTGTTTTTCCCAGATATTTTGAAAGAGTTTTTCTGGTGTTGGCGGTTCAAGAGCGATTTGCTGAGTGGTATTTGAATCGGTGGTGTCTTTATTCACATATTGACGTGAAATACGCACTAAGCGGTAGCGGTCAGGCGGTAGAGCCGCTTCAAACTGCTGACGTAAATTAGGTTGTGGCGGCGTTAAACTATAATATTCAATATCGACATATTCACGGTGGTCAATATTCTCAATCACGCCGTTTGGCAGCGCTTTGAGTTGTTGCAGCACTTCGTTTAATTCACCACGAATGCGGTGCAATTGTATGCAACGTGGAATTTCTACAGCTTCAAATTTCAAACGGTTGTCTGTCTCTTGAGTCGGGTCGATTTTGACCTCAACCACTTGATGCTTATAGTTAATTTCACTAAAAGACAGTGGAATAGGCGAACCACTATAACGAATGTGCGGCTGGCCTACTTTTTGTGGTTTATGTAGATGCCCTAAAGCGACATAGTCGACAGCATCTTCAAATAAAGTCGTTGAAAGTGCCTCTTCATTACCAATAATAATTGGGCGTTCAGAGTCGGATGTTTCTCCACCTTGCATGTGGGCATGCGACATCAAAATCAGGGCTTGGTCTGGTGTCTTGCGACATTTGGCTTCGGCAATGAGTTGCTGGTGCAAATAGGCAATTGCGTTTTTGCTGTTGGTGGTATGTTCATTAAAGCCCGTAATTTCGGCTGAACGTAAAAAAGGTAGGGCAAGGCACCACGCCACAATATCTTGATTTTGATTATAAATGGGTAAAAGTAGTCGATCGAGATCTAGGGTTTTATCTTCATTCCAGCGAATCACGCCCACAGTTTTCGCATTGTATTTTTCTAACAGTGGCTCGACCTGTTCAATACGGTAGCCTGAGTCATGGTTACCCGCAATCATGAGCGTTTGCATGTGCGGTGCAATACGGTGGGCATCTGCTAAAAATTGGTAGAGTTGTTTTTGTGCTTGTGAACCCGGGTTAATGACATCAAAAATATCACCAGCAATGAGTAGGGCATGCGGTTGTTTTTCTTGAATTTGAGTGAGTAACCAGCTTAAAAATTGTTGGTGTTCGTAGTGGCGTGAATGATTATAAAAAAACTGTCCCAAATGCCAGTCAGAAGTATGTAGAAAATGTACGGACATAGAAACAGACATCAAGCCAAAATAAACACAGATACGTTAGCATAAATTGGCAGGAGATTTTATCAAGACATTTTAAAGTGCTCGTTATTTAAGCCAGCCGTAAAACCTGAATTAAATTGTTCCTTTTAAACCCTGCTTTGTTACTATCAGGTCAAACTAAGAACTTTGAGAACAAAATGACTATTCATAAATATGAAGTAAAAATACAGTGGGAAGGTAATACAGGAACAGGCACTTCTTCTTATCGTTCATATAAACGAGACTTTAGTATTCAACATCCTCAGAAAACCACGATTGAAGGTTCATCAGACCCAGCCTATTTAGGCGATATGACCAGATGGAACCCAGAAGATTTGTTGGTTGCATCAGCTTCAGCTTGTCATAAGCTTTGGTATTTACACCTTTGTGCGGTCAACCATATTCACGTACTGAGTTACGTCGATAAAGCACTTGGTTTTATGGAAGATACAGATCCAGTTAAACGCGGTCACTTTACCCAAATTATTTTAAGGCCCGAGGTTGTTTTGGAAAAAGGTGCTGACCAAGAGCTTGCTGCAAAACTGCATGAAGAAGCACATCATGAATGTATGATTGCCAATTCGGTAAATTTCCCAATTACATGTGAAGCGAGTTTTAGCTTTGCCGAATAATTAATATGAAATAGCCACCAATAAAAAGGCGGTGGCTATACATTAAAATAAATAGAGTTGTTAGATAAAATCTTTAAGCTGCATTTTCATCGGCTTGAAAAATACCAAAAACGTTGTGGTCTAAATCGACAAAATAGCCATGCCAAGCGCGACCGGGAATGGCGAATTTATCCATTGCGACAATACCGCCTTGCGCTAAAATTTTTGTAGCAACTTCATCGAAGTTTTCCACATGAACTGAACAGGTAAATGCATTGGTGCCATATTCCATTGGAGGCGTTTGAGCGGGACGTTTTAAAAGGCCGCCCATAATTGAAGGGGTTTCTATACGGTAGTATTCAATTGGTAAGTTTTCATCGAGTTTAAATTGCCAACCGAACACAGCTTGGTAAAACTGTGCATCGCGAGCAGGGTTTGAAGACTGGATTTCAAAATAGGCAATGTTATTCATATTATTTAAAACATATTTTTATGGTGTAAAAAGTATACGCATGGCTTTCATGGCTATGAAATAACGATTGTGTATGTTGAGCGTAAAATGAACGTGCTAGAAAATAAAAACCGACGATTCGAGTGATGAGAGAATCGTCGGTCAAAGACTTCATCAAGGGTTTGGCTGCTAACAAAACCTAATCTGAAGGAAGAAAGAGTCGTAATGAAAGGTCACCGAAACAATTTTGCGGATGCCGTGCAAAGGAAGTATTCGGTTGCTGCGACCTTGTTACTCTATATAACGTCAAGAGATTCGGATTGGTTGACAGAAAAATGAAAAAAAATCGAAAAAAATTTATAATTATTTTTTGAACCCATAAATTAGGCAAAAATATGACCAAATTACGTTCTTACTTTCTCTGGTTTTTTGCTATATGCATCATACTTACCTTAATTGTAGGCGTTGTTGCAGCACTATTGCCAGCGAGTGTAGGTGGTATTTTAACAGCCGTTCCATATTTAGGCGCAATGATTTTTGTCTTATTTAGATTTTTAAAGAAAGAACGCCGAGCCCCGACTGTACAAGAAAAAAAGAAATTTACTTTAGGGTTTACCCTCATATTTTGGGGCTATAACTTATGTGGTGTTTTATTTGGTCTATTTTTATTTTCAAGACAAGACCCTGAAATTTTGCAAAACTTTATGCTTTACCTCAAGCAGCCTCAGTTCTTAAGTATAATGGTCATTATGATTTTAATGCTGGCTATTCCGCTTTATTTAATTACCTACTGGTTTTATGGCAAACAGGCACAACGCATGGCTGACAAAATGTTGAATGTACAATAGATCACTACAAAAACAGCTACGATTAAATATAAATGAGTTTTATATAATGAAATAAAACAGTTGTCCTCAGCTTAGGAGGAAATATGAATAAGAATGTATTAATCACGGGTGCTAGTGGTTTTATCGGAACGCACTTAATTAAGTTCCTATTACAAAAAAATTATAATGTGATTGCTGTTACACGGCAGGCTGGAAAGGAATCTGACCATCCTGCCTTACAGTGGGTACAAAAGTTTGAAGATATCTCAACCCATCAAATTGATTATGTGGTGAATTTGGCTGGTGCAAATATTGGCGAAAAACGCTGGACCGAGTCACGTAAAAAACAACTCATTGAAAGCCGTGTAAATACGACCCGAAAATTGTATGCATGGCTCAAGCAATCTCAAATTTTTCCAGAAGTGATTGTTTCTGGCTCGGCCATTGGTTATTACGGGATTGATGTTCAAGAAAAGTGGGTAGAGGTGTGCACCGAACAAGGTGCACCACAGCCTATTTTTATGTCTCGACTTTGCCAAGAATGGGAACGAGCAGCTTTAGCAGATACTCAGCAAAACACTAAAATTATTCGTTTAGGCGTAGTGTTTGGTCAGGGCGGTGGCATTTTGCCTAAAATGTTATTTCCTATTCGACTCAATTTAGTGGGTCAGATTGGTCATGGTCGTCAGCCTGTGGTTTGGGTACACATTGAAGATGTGTTAAATGCGATCGAGTTTATATTTCAGCATCCTCAATCTGCTCAAATTCATAATGTGGTGGCGCCGGAAAACGTGTCCCAAAAGGTATTTGTTGAGCAAGCTGCTGCGGTACTTAATAAGAAACCAATGTTGTTAGCACCAAGCACGGTTTTTCGCTGTTTGTTAGCAGAACAGTCGCAATTGATTTTAAATGGTCAATACGTTAAACCCGCTGCCTTACAAGCAGAAGGATTTGAGTTTACTTATCCCAAATTAAAAATGGCTTTAGAAAATATACTCGCGTCAGGCTAAGATTTTATTTTGCAAACGCTCTGGAGAATATGCTTTGGCATCAACTAATGTCGGTTGACCTAGCATAAGTTGACGGAGCAATTGTGCAGAGCCTGCGCCCATACATAGACCATTTCTAAAATGACCAAAGTTTGCCCACAGGTTATCCATCTCAGGCATTTTGCCAATGTACGGAACGCCATTTGGTGAACTTGGTCTGAGGCCTGCCCAGCGCTGTACGATCGGGAAATCGGCCAGTTCAGGCACCATTTCTAAACAAGCTTCTAAAATATTGTGCTGAGTCGTTTCGTCGGTAGACGTGTCAAAGCCGCGATGTGCCATGCTTGACCCGCATACGATATGACCGTCCATACGTGGAATCAAATACATGACTCGATTCATACACATGGTCGGTAGCCAGTGAGCAGGGGTTTTAAATAACAGCATTTGGCCTTGAACAGGTTCGACTGGAATTTCGAGTTGTAATTGTGAGTTCCAGTAATGGCTCCAAGCGCCCGAAGTTATTACAAAATGGTCTGCTGTATGTTTGCGACCATCTTCGGTTTGGAGCACCTGTATCACATCACCTTGTTGAATTAGTTTTTTAACAGCAGCGTGTTCAAAAAACTCAACATTTGGATGTTGTTTTAAATAACTAATCAGGGACTGTAATACGCGTGGATTGCGGATATTAGACAGTTCGGGGAAATAAATCGCTTCTTGAAACTGATCGGAAATATGTGGATTAACTTGTTCTAGGGCATCGCGCTGTAAATATTCACAGCGTTGCATCGGTTCTTGATGTTGCTCGGCGTAAGAAAGCCCAACGTCAAAATCTTCTTCATCAAAAATCAGCATGCCTGTGTCATGAATTTCAAAATCAATTCCTGTAACAGGGTAGAGCTTTTGGTTCCATGCTTGATAAGAGGCTTTGCCAAATTGAGCAAGTTGGTTCACTGCATGCACATAGCGCCACGGGTACATCGGAGAAAGAATACCTCCGCCAGCCCAAGAGGCTGCTTGTCCCGCTTGTTGTTGATCAAAAATGCTGATGGTACAGCCTTGTTCAACCAACTCCAGCGCAGACATTAATCCACTTATGCCCGCGCCAATGATTGCAATATGCATGCAGTGTTATCCTTTCTCTGCGAACTTAGTTCATTTCCTTGAGTTTTTCAGCAGCGGTTTCTGCAAAGTAAGTCCAGATTCCGTCTGCACCAGCGCGGCGGCAGCACATGAGTGATTCTAAAATCACTGAATCTGATAACCAGCCATTTTGAATTGCGCCCGCTAACATTGCGTATTCACCACTTACTTGATAAATGAAGGTTGGAACACCAAAGGTATCTTTCACTTCACGTACCACATCCAGATATGGCATGCCCGGTTTTACAATCACCATGTCGGCGCCTTCTTGAATATCAAGCGCGATTTCATGTAATGCTTCGGCACGGTTGGCAAAGTCCATTTGGTAGTTATATTTATTACCACCTTTTAGGTTGGATGCAGAGCCAACAGCATCACGGAATGGACCATAGAAGCTAGATGCATATTTTGCAGAGTAGGCCATGATGTTGGTATAGATGTGACCATTGGCTTCTAAAGCTTGACGAATTGCGCCAATACGGCCATCCATCATGTCACTTGGTGCAACGACATCAGCACCTGCTTCTGCGTGACTCAATGCTTGTTTAATCAAGCATTCTACAGTCTCGTCATTGAGCACATAGCCAGTGTCATCAATAATGCCGTCTTGACCATGAGTCGTATATGGGTCGAGGGCACCATCAGTAATTAACACCATTTCTGGTAATTCTTTTTTAAGCAAACGGCAGGTGGTTTGTACTAGACCATCTTCACGCCATGCAGCTTCTGCGGTAAGGCTTTTATCTTCTTGCGGGGTAACTGGAAAAAGAGCCAGTTTTGATACGCCTAATTCCAGAAGTCTTTCAGCTTTTTTCAGTAATAAATCTGCCGACAAACGCTGAATGTTTGGCATACTTGGAATATCTTGGGTCTGATTTTGTCCCGGTAATACAAATACTGGATAAATCAAGTGATTGGTAGTGAGCTGTGTTTCGCTGACCATCGCACGCAACTGGTCATTTTTACGGATACGGCGCATGCGAGTGGCTGGAAATGCAGGACGATTGAACGTATAAGTCATAACAATCTCGATGTTCGGTATTACACTAGGATAGGTTGGCGGATATTCCATTACTGTCAACCGACTGCTGTATTGTAGCCCCATAATGCTGGATTTGTACAAAATTATGGGTGTTTATCATGCTTTTAAATTTAGGCAATGTATGAGTGATGAAAAGAAAAATTGGACTGGGAACATCCATTTAGGTGCAAAAACTGACCTGACTGTGGTGCTCAACCAATTATGTAAGGCGTTTAATAGCTCTCCTTTTTTTAAGCATAGTGGAATGATTATGCGTGTGGTAGATGGCCACATTGAAGGCTATATCGAGATGCAACCCAACCTGATTGGTAATCTGGCATTTCAGATTTTGCATGGCGGCGTTGCTGCAACTTTGCTCGATAGTATTGGTGGAATTGTGGCAATGGAACACCTCTATCGCCGTTCGACTCCTGAAACTTTAACCGAAACCATTAAGCAAGTATCACGCTTGGCAACTGTCGATATGCGTGTAGATTATTTGGCTCCGGGACGCGGTAAGTATTTTATTGCACGTGCGGAAGTGTTACGTTTAGGTCGTAAGGGCTGCACTATGCGTATGACGATGGTCAATGATGAAGATAAAGCCATCGCAGCAGGGATTGCTTCATATGCCTATTAGGCGATGAATTGAACCATTTTAAAGCGCCATGTGCGCTTTTTTTAGTGCTTAAAAAGCTGGAATTTTCATAAAAACTTTGAGATAAACATTAATTTAATTAGAACGAACGCATGAGTTATATTTTTTTATTCTCATATTGTGAGGTTTTAGCGTTAAAATTGACTGCTTTGACAATGCGATATGTCTTGTTTATAGAAAAATAAAAACTCTATAACAAGGTGTAGTGCGAGATTGATGGCAAAGCCAACTCATCTTTAGGAACATACCATGACTGATGCACAAAGCAATGTACAAGAAACAGTGCCAACAACATCTGCCTCGGATGACAACAACCAAAACAAGCGCAAAAAATTTCTTGGTTTTTTTGCGCTGATTTTATTGATCGCCGCTATTTTGTATGCAATTTGGGCATTATTTTTAAATCACTCTGTAAGTACAGATAATGCCTATGTCGGTGCAGAAACCGCGCAAATTACCTCAATGGTGAGCGGTCAGGTCGCTCAGGTTTTGGTAAATGATACTCAAACAGTTCATCGGGGTGATGTGCTGGTTCGTATTGATGAACGTGATGCCAAAATTGCATTGGCTCAAGCTGAAGCAGAACTTGCTAAAGCAAAACGCCAATACAAACAAACTGCGGCAAACAGTAGCTCTTTAAACTCCCAAGTTGTGGTTCGTGCTGACGAAATTAACAGTGCCAAAGCACAAGTTGCACAGGCACAGGCTGACTACGATAAAGCTGCTTTAGAACTCAACCGCCGTACGCAGCTTGCTGCCTCTGGTGCGGTATCTAAAGAAGAACTCACCAAGGCACAAAGTGCAGTGGAAACAGCTAAAGCAGGGCTAGAGCTTGCTAAAGCTGGTTTAGCGCAAGCGTCTTCGAGCCGTAAAGCTGCTGAAAGTACTTTAGCTGCTAACGAAGCTTTAATTCAGGGTGTAAGCGAAACATCGACTCCGGATGTACAAGTTGCACAGGCTCATGTTGAACAAGCACAGCTTGATTTGGAGCGTACCGTGATTCGTGCGCCAGTTGATGGTGTTATTACGCGCCGCAATATTCAAGTTGGTCAACGCGTTGCACCGGGTACCAGCATGATGATGATTGTGCCGCTGAACGAGTTATATGTAGATGCGAACTTTAAAGAAAGTCAGTTGAAAAAAGTCCGTCCGGGTCAACCCGTGACACTGACTTCAGATTTATACGGTGATGACGTTGAATACCACGGCAAAGTGGTAGGCTTCTCTGGTGGTACAGGCTCTGCCTTTGCCTTAATTCCGGCTCAAAACGCAACAGGTAACTGGATTAAAGTGGTTCAACGCTTACCGGTTCGTATTGCACTTGACCCGAAAGAACTTGCTGAACACCCATTGCGTGTTGGCTTGTCGATGGAAGCAAAAGTCGACTTATCTGCGAAGTAAACGCTTATGAAAACGCAAACACCTTTTGCCGAGTTAAGCGGTGGTCGTTTACTACTGGCAGCGTTTGTTATTGCCTTGTCGAACTTTATGGTCGTACTTGATACGACCATTGCCAACGTCTCTGTACCACATATTACCGGTAACCTTGCCGTTTCAAGTACACAAGGGACATGGGTTGTTACGTCCTATGCAGTTGCAGAAGCGATTTGTGTACCTTTAACAGGCTGGCTTGCGGGCCGCTTTGGAACGGTACGGGTCTTTATCTTTGGTTTAATTGGCTTTACGGTCTTTTCTTTCCTGTGCGGTCTAGCAACATCGTTAGAGATGTTGGTATTTTTCCGTATTGGACAAGGTCTGTGTGGCGGTCCACTTATGCCACTCAGTCAAACCTTGCTTATGCGTATTTTCCCTCAGGAAAAACATGCACAGGCTATGGGGCTATGGGCAATGACTACCGTCGTGGGGCCAATTTTAGGACCAATTTTAGGCGGTCTGATTAGTGACAACTTGTCTTGGCACTGGATCTTCTTTATTAACTTACCTGTCGGTATTGTCTGTGTATTAGCAGCAATGCGATTGTTAAGAGTGGCTGAAACAGAAACCATTTCTTTAAAAATTGATACGGTTGGTTTAGGACTGTTAGTACTTTGGATTGGTGCGCTACAGCTTATGCTCGACTTAGGGCATGAACGCGACTGGTTTAATAGTACCAGCATTGTGGTGTTAGGCTTAACTGCTGCCATTGGCTTTGTGGTGTTCCTGATATGGGAACTCACCGACAAACACCCCGTGGTAGATGTCAAAGTCTTTAGGCATAGGGGCTTTGCCATATCGGTACTGGCCTTGTCACTTGGCTTTGGCGCATTCTTCGGCAGTATTGTATTGATACCGCAGTGGCTGCAAATGAACCTTTCTTACACTGCTACGTGGGCCGGATATTTAACCGCAACCATGGGCTTTGGTAGCTTGACCATGTCACCAATTGTGGCAAAGCTTTCGACCAAACATGACCCACGTGCACTTGCAAGTTTCGGTTTAATTTTGCTGGGTATAGTGACCTTAATGCGGGCATTCTGGACTACAGATGCCGACTTTATGTCACTGGCCTGGCCGCAAATCTTGCAAGGTTTTGCTGTACCGTTCTTCTTTATTCCACTGTCCAACATTGCGCTTGGTTCAGTACTCCAGCAAGAAATTGCATCTGCTGCGGGTCTCATGAACTTCTTAAGAACCATGGCAGGGGCGATTGGTGCTTCAATTGCAGTGACCGTGTGGGACGACCATGCCAAAGTTGCCCGTAGTGAAATGGTATCAAACCTGAACCCAACTGAAGTACAAAATAACCTTCTGCAAAATGGTTTTACGACTGATTCGACCTTAGGAATTATTTCTAACCTTGTCGATAAAGAAGCCATTACCATGTCGGCAAACCATGTATTTTTGCTGTTTGCTATAGTGTTTGTCTTTGCGGGGTTAGTGATTTGGCTGTGTCCAAAACCCAAACAGGTCAGCGGCATGCCTTCTCACTAAACATAAAAAAGCATCTCTTCGGAGGTGCTTTTTTTAGGCTTACTAAAAAAATGAGTGAATTTATAAATAGCAGATTTCGCTTACATTTAAAGAAATAAAACATGCCAGAATTGGGCAAATCAGTTATAAAAGAATGTGATATCAAGCAAGGAGGCACAACACAGGGCACAGCGTAAATAGCCTTAATCATTTAATATTATTAAAATCTTATTTTTATCAAAGATTAAAAAAACGTAATACCTGAAAACAAAGAAGCTTGCATGGCAATTGCATGGATAGGCAGGCGTATATATTGGAGTTATCACGTGAATAAAAGATATTCATTTTTGTTCAGTAGTTTATTAGCAGTCGGTTTATTACAAGGATGTGGAGATGACTCCTCGTCAGATCAGCCCAAGGATGATTCAAATACAACTCCACCCAATTTAATTATTGATAATGACCCAACCAGTTGTAGCAAACTGGCACAAGATGGTTCAAACGTGGTGGTCGGTTCAAACCAAAATGGTGACCCCGCCGCGCCAGAGGGTGCATCGGGTTACAAACTTGGTAACACTGTTAAATACGCAGATAAATATATGGTGGTGGCAAATACACCACTCGCGGTAAAAGCAGGTTGTGATGTTTTAAGAGCAGGTGGTAGTGCAGTCGATGCAGCCGTAGCGGTACAAGCGGTGTTGGGTTTAGTCGAGCCACAGTCGAGTACCATTGCTGGTAGTGGCTTTATGATGTATTACGATGCCAAAACCAAGAAAGTCACGGCTTATGATGGCCGTGAAACCGCACCAGCCGCAGCCAATGAATATTATTTAATTCGCCAAGATATATATGACCCAAATTCACCAGCACCTGTACCAAGTGCGCGCCGTAGTGGTCGTTCGATTGGTGTGCCGGGTGTGATGCGTTTGCTCGAACAAGCGCAACAGGAACATGGCAAACTTAAGTGGAACCAGCTTTTTGGCGAAGCGATTGGTTTGGCTGACAACGGATTCCGCATTCCGGGGCGTTTGGCAGATGCCATTGCAAGTAATGCCAGCAGCTTAGCGCTTGATGCAAATGCAATGGCGACCTATTTCTACCCAGATGGATCACCACGTAAAGTCGGTGAGACCATGACTAATAAAGCCTATGCAAAAACCCTAGAAGCACTCGCTTCACAAGGCGCAAATGCACTGCACACTGGCCCGATTGCGCAAGCCATTGTGGCAAAAGCAGGCCAAATATTAGGAGATGACCCAGCAAAAACTCCAATTACTCCAAGTTTGATGACTTTGCAGGATTTATCGAACTATCAGGTGAAAAAACGAGACCCGATTTGTACAACGTACCGTGACCGTTACTATGTATGTACCATGCCGCCTCCATCTTCGGGAGGGATTGCAGTTGCGCAAACGCTGGGTATTTTAGAAAATTTTGATATTTCGCTTTATCCACCTAAAAACCCTGAAAATGAAGGGGGTGTGCCGGATGTGATGGGCGTGCATTTAGTGTCTGAAGCAGAACGTTTGGCCTACGCCGACCGTGACAAATATGTGGCAGATACTGACTTTGTGGCTTTACCAGCACAGGGTATTGCAAGTTTTATTGATAAAAATTATCTGAAACAACGTGCAGCACTGATTAACCCTAACCAAAGTATGGGCGTTGCACCAGCGGGTAATTTCAACCCAGCTTCGGGAGTCGACACAACTGTTGAACACGGTACAACTCAGTTCACGATTGTAGATGCCTATGGCAATGTGGTTTCAATGACATCGACTGTTGAATCGAGCATGGGTTCATTCCATATGGTGGATGGCTTCTTGCTGTCGAACCAGTTAACTGACTTTAGCGCGAACCCGCTAGACAGCACGGGAACACTGGTTGCTAACCGTGTGGAAGGTGGCAAACGCCCACGCAGTACCATGGCGCCAACTTTAGTGTTTAAAGGCACCACGCCAGATGAGTTTTATATGGCAACGGGTTCACCAGGTGGCGGTACTATCATTCAATATGTGGTTAAAACGTTGGTGGGGGCGCTGGACTGGAACTTAAATGCACAGCAGGCCACTTCGCTTGTGAATTTTGGTGCGACCAATAGCAAAAACACCAATGTGGATAGCTCGAATGTGCAGCTTTCTTTGCTTGATTTGATTGAAGGCTTAAAAGCAAAAGGACATGGCATTTCTAACACTGCGCAAACCAGCGGTATTTCAACGATTATGAAAGTAAATATAAATAATCAAAGTAAATACGCAGGTGGAGTAGACCCACGCCGTGAAGGTATTGTGTTAGGTAATGGCGCTTTATAGACTCAACTTTAAAAAAGCTGTCATTTTGGCAGCTTTTTTATGTGGCCCTTGAAAAAAACAAAAGGGGCTCAATTATGTAAATATGTTCATCAGTAGCAGACTGTTGATAAATTGCACAGCATTTTATTTTAGTTATGCTATGATGTTCAGACATTCATGGGGATGTTATTGGCTTCGACGCTGGTGATGAAACTCATAGATGCATGCCGAGAGCGCATTTTCTCTCGTAAATCAAATTTGCATATTTTAGTCGCAAACGACGAAACTTACGCTCTAGCTGCCTAAGGGCAGTTTGTCCGCTTCCTAGAATACTTGTGGTTTAGGAACCCGACCGTAGCGCACGCACACAAGTCCGTATAGAGTCAAGCCTCGGGGCTTTATACCAAACTTAGAGGATCGCAACTTGTACCCTGTTCGTCGGGTCACAAGGTGTTAAAACAATAGACGATATCTAAGCATGTAGTATTCTCGAGCGTAGTGCTGGCGGACGCGGGTTCAACTCCCGCCATCTCCACCAAAATACTTTAAATAAATCAGCCACTTAATGTAAGTGGCTTTTTTATTGACAGGTTTTTGACAACTTCTAGTTTGCTTTAATTTTTACTTTCTAGTCTGATCTTTCATTTATTAAAAAAAGTATTATGGGGTTTTATTGATCAATAATGATTCGAGTTTTATTTTCTGGTTTCATACTTTTGTTATTCTAACCTCGTCTAAATATATGGTATGAAAATAATTTTCTGTTTTGAATATTCTTATAAATAAAGTAGTTGTTGTCTGAAAAGATGATGAGTTAAATTGGGGGGAAATCTAGAGCTTTAATTTTTTAATGAGTAAATTCCTTTAGAGATTTTGGATGAGTTCAATTGCCATTACCATGCCACAAGCTGTAAGAAATACAGATGATAGAGCTATTGTTAAAATCGGCCTTTTTCCTTTTCTAAAATACGACAACACATATTGATATTAAATGAACTATTGGCACATACAACTACACCCAGACTCAAGATTAGACGTTGATACGCTAAAAGCTATACTTATGAAAAAACAAGTTATAGGTATGGGTGAATATTGGGAAGACAAAAAAGGAAATTCAGTAATTGATCCTAAGCTTTTCAAAAATGATATGAAAATTGACGATGTTGTGATGGTTCGTGATGGAAGTACGCCAGTAGCATTAGTAAAAGTAAAGGGTGATGCTTATATAGAACACAATACAGACGATGAATTTGATTGGTTCAAACTTAGAAGACAAATTGAAATTCTTGGTTTTTACGAAGAAGATGAGAAAAATCTTCTTTATCAGATTTTAACAGCTTATGGTAAAAGTCATATACAAGCGCCAGGCACTTTAACCTGTTGTAACGGGTCTAATGCTACAAATAATTTTATTGTAAAGTGGTATAAGTTAAGGACTTATAAGAGACTAATGGAAAATATAAAACTGTCAGAAGAGCGACAAACTCACATCAAAGTACTTTGGAACAAATTTAAAAATGAAACGAAAGAGGAAGAAAAAAAATTTAATAAGGACGAAGTTGAGAAATTAATTTCTGAATGGAAATTATATAAGCATAAAATTTTAAATGACACATTGAGTTTGGATGACTACACAAACATTTTAGGAAGTTCCACAGCAATAATGCCCGGCGGATATTTATGTAACTTTTTAGAACGAACCACGAGAATTGTTTTAGGTTCTTCAAAGCCTGGTACAGCATTCAATTTTGAAGTGAAATTGAATGATGACAATTCTACTTATCATATCAAAAGTGTAAACAAGTCAAATGCTACTCGACAAGACGCGGAACTTTATTTTAATGAAAAAATAAAAGGTTTACTGAAAAGTATTGTCTCAAAAACTGATCCGTTAGAAAAAATATATTTGATTGAAAATTCAAATTACAGTGCCAAGCAAGTTTTAATGAAACTAGCTGTATTGGATAATTTATCGGACTTTCTCTATATCTACTCTACACAATGGTTAGAAGAATTATATAACGAGTTTATTGATAGTGATGCTGAAGAAATCTTTAGAAAAAACCATCAAGTTTGTCTTGTAGCAAAGAAACTTTTAGACGTAAATGAACAAGACAAAAACGAACTTGTTTTGCTTTCACGTTTCTTATGGCGTTTTGTAAATTCCAAATCGATTGCAGACACAAATAATCCTAATGTTATTCTTTATGGGCCGCCAGGAACAGGTAAAACATTTTCTGTAAAAAGTAGTTTAGATTTTGTTTGTCAAGGTGATACTTCAAGATATGAGGTTTTACAATTCCATCCATCATTTACTTACGAAGATTTTATTGAAGGTATTAAACCAAAAGGCGTTTCAAAAGATGGAAATATTCGCTTTGAGTTAGTAAATGGTATTTTTAAAAACTTTTGTATCAAAGCGAAAAAGCACCCTGAAAAGGATTTTTATTTCGTCGTGGACGAAATAAACCGAGCAAATCTTTCAATGGTTTTTGGCGAAACTTTATCGCTATTGGAAAAAGATTACCGACAAGATACTGAAAATAAAAACCTGATTCGAACACAATATTCTGCGCTAATTGAAGATTTGATCAAAGAGGACAATAAATTTAAAGATTTAGCTTATGAAATTCACAACAATGAAGTGAAGTTCGGAGTTCCTAAGAATGTATTTTTTATTGGAATGATGAATGATGTGGATAAAAGTATTGATGCTTTTGATTTAGCACTCCGTAGACGTTTTAAATGGATAAGAAAAGATTGTGATTACGAAGTAATTGAAGAGGAGACACGTTTCAAAGGAAAAGATCAGTTCAATAATATTGGACTGTATGTCAAAGCCTGTGAAAAATTGAATGACTATATTTCTAAAGACTTAGGTTTGGGAAAATCATATGAATTTGGTCATTCATTTTTTATGAAGATTAGCGATATTGCTAAGCGTAAAGATATTACAAATAATAATATTGAAATTTTATTTAACTTGTATTTGCGACCAACATTGAAAGAATATCTAAGAGCCGTATTTGTGGAAAGCGAATTGGAAAGTAGGTTAGATGAAGCGTTGAATAAGTTCAAAGAAACAATAAAATGAAAATTAGTATTCCAGTCAATCATAATTTTTACGAAGAAGCCCCAATTTCAAACTTAGGTAAAGCTTTCGGAGTAAAACAGTCAAGCGTAAAAAACTTGCAAGAAATATTTTCGTCTGTTTATGAATTAAAACTTGGTGCAGAACAACTAAAACAGATCAAAGTATTTCATTTCAATAGCAAACGTATTTTTGAGCAAGATGAAGAACGTCTAATTTTAAAATTATATTCAAAAGAAAATGAAAAAGAAAAAAAATACTTTATTCAAACTGGTGTATATGCTGGAGTGCTTTTTTACAAAGGTTGTAAAATTAATATTACAACAAAATATGGCGACACTTTTCTAAAACGTATGCTTAACTTCGTAAATGATATTTACGTTGACAATGAGCCAATACAAGCAAAGGCAGATGAAACCGAAAATCAGTTCTTGTTTATTATTGCTCATTTATTTATTCAGTCATTAGAAAAAGCGGTGGTTTTAGGTTTGCCACAACAATACCAAAAACAGCAAGAGCGAAGTCAAAAAGTAAGAGGAAGTATAAATTTTAATGATTACTTAAAAAGAGATATTCCATTTCAAGGAAAACTAACAACAACTTTCAGGGAACGAATGTATATTCAAGAAATCATTGATGTTTTATATTTGGCATTAAAGAAATTAGAAAGTGTTTTCGGCAAAGAAATTCACAGCCGTTTGCTTGGTTTAAGTCAATTTTTAAAACAACAATATTCTGGTCGTTTTGCGAGTTACGAAACAATACAAAGAGCCAAAACATACCAAACTATAAACAATCCAATGTATCGTGGTTTCAAAAAAGTTTTGGAGTATGCAGAAATAATTTTATTGAACAAAGACCTAATACCCGATAATGATAAGAAAAGTTTAGAGACAATAGGTTATTTGTTTGATATTGCAGAATTATACGAAATTTATCTTGAAAAACTTTTGAGTAGAAACTTTCCTGAATGGTCGGTAAGTGGACAAGTTGATATTCCAATTTACAAACAGCAATTTTATCGTAGATCAATATTTCCAGACTTAATAATGAAACATAAGGAAACAGGCAAAATTATTGTTTTTGACGCAAAATTTAAGAAAATGGAAATGCAAAATAATGACATTGATAGGTCAGATTTACATCAAATACATTCTTACTCGGGTTATTACCAAAATAACTTAATAGCAAGTGGTTTGATCTATCCATTATCAAAACAATTAGACGTTGAGAAGTCTTACTCTGAGACTTTATACGGTAACAATAATAATGATGTGTTATTTATAATAGATGGAATTTATGTTCATGAGAACCAAACAATGGATGATCTAATTGAAAGTGAAGATATATTTGTAAAACGAATAGCAGATTTGATAGGCAAAAAAGACATAACTATTTAACAAAAGTAACATCCCTATTTCTTTCTTGAAGAGCGTATTTAGAAACTCGGTAATTTGTAGTTATTATACTGCATTAACTAAAGCTTCTCTAACGATGTTTATTTAGGTATTTGTACAGCCAATCATGGAAAGGATAAACAGAGGAGCACAGATAAATTTAATATAAGTTCTGCTTGCCAACTTTATGTGTATCTCTTAGATAGTTTCTTTTCAAAGAGTGATTTTAGTCATATATATCTTACAATTTTAGAAATTTTTATTGAATAACATGCATTTAAGTATTTTATCTCCCAAAGATACTGCAATATATTTTGTTATCTATTAATATGAATTGGTTAGGTTTAGATGGTACCCAAAATATATCTGTTACTTAACGTTTTTAATGGGATGAGTGGGAGGAATAATAATCAGATGGCAACATTACAAGAATTGCATAAAAATAGGGGAAATCCTAACTTATCTCATTGGAAAACCCGAAAGCTTTTGACTATATCGGAAGCTGCATTGTTAACTTGTGGCTTTGATCCCTTAGAGTTTGATCATTTAGCAGATTATCCATTACGTGATGAATTAAGATCAAGACAGCCTATAAATTGGCAACACGTCCTAATGTTAATTACATCTATTACAGAAGCAGTTTGCACACATGAAATAAAGTCCCCTTATGTTGTTTTGGAGCTTCCTTATGCAGATGATTGGAAAATTGAAGATCAAATAAAGGTCAGTTTCGCAGATGAAATGTATTTAAGAACCACCCTAACAAAAATACATAGAGAAGAACTATTTAAATGGCTTAAAAATAATGGGTATTTTCATGTGCATCAAGAGCCAATTACTATAAAATTTGATCAAGAAATATATCAACATCCCGAATCAATCCAAAAAAGTAATGTCATTTTATTGCCTGAACCTACATATACAACTCCAGCACTAGATGCACTTTATGGAGTGATAGATGAATTTTGGAAAAATTATGATCCTGATAATAATCAACCTCCACCAAAGCAAAATGTTGTAGCAAGTTGGATAAAAACTAATTATCCGGAAATTCAAGCAAATGATATATGTATGTATATAGACAAAATTTGCCGTCACCCCAAAGCAAAAAAAGGTGGAAATATTAAACTTAATTCATCAAATAATATGAAAGGTGTTACACCAAAAAAATAATTAAAATCAATATTTTATTTTGGTGTTGTGGCAAATTTTTCACATTGCTATGACACCTTTGTTTGTTCCTGACCCCAATATATTTCTGCTTTGATTACTCCATCAAATATCATTGTATGGAGTTAAAAAATGCAACTTTTCCGAGTTATTTATAATCAAAGATATGAACCTCTACGTATCACCTTTGATGAAAGTCAAAAGCCTTTATTCTGTTTGACTGATATTTGTAGAGTACTGAATATCATAAATCAAAAATACTTTAATTTGAATCAAGAGGAGATTTATAAAATTTATTTTTTTATTAATGGAATTAGTCAACAGCTTACTTTTATTAACGAGAAAAATTTTTACAAAATTATATTTGGATCGAATAAAAATGAAGCATTATATCTTCAGTCATGGGTATGTAAAGAATTATTACCTTTAATTAGAAAGAATAGTGTATATATATCATTGGGTGCTAGACAAAATGCTTTTGATGAATTTAATAGTATTTGTATGGAGGAAAAAATATCAAAAGAAAGAGCAAAATTTCATAGCTATGGCATGCTTCGCCGTAAAAGAGAAAAACATATAAATGCATTAAAAATTAATACATGTAAAATTAATCTGCAGTTGGCTTTTGATTATTTTTTTGAAGAATAAATAGTTGAATTTTACTCATTTTAATATTTATCAAAAGTACAAAGCCCACTTGAGATAGTGGGCAATACATTTTATTATTCATTTTTTAAAGTTATGGAAAATTAAATATTTTGAAATTATTAATTAATTTAAACAATATTTTATATTATTCTTTGATATTAAAAAGCTAATCAGCTATTCTAAAATTTTATGTTATAAAATAATGGATTGTTTTTGACAATAGATTGGAAGAAAGAAAGTATGAAAAAAGCTGGAGTGTTAATTTTAATTTTTATAGCATCAACAGCTTTTGCTTTTGATTATTCAATATCCTCTGATACAGTACGAAAAAAATTTCTTGATCAGTATGAAAAGGATCATAATAGTTTAAATAAGCAAGAGGTTTTTTTAGCACCGAAAGTTAAGCCTAACTGGCCTTGTCCTATATCTAAAGAAGAACAATATAGGCTTGTTAATTTATTGCAAAATGATTTCTTAGATCAAAAAATAACAAAAAAACGCTCTCATAATTTCAAAAAATCATCTGATACACAAAGTTCAAAAAAAATTAGTAATGTTCAAATTATTCCACTAAAAGTCCAGTGTATGAATGGAAAGATATTAGGAGATATTGAGCTACGCACAGAATATGATATTGAACTTAATCAATCTATAAATAGTTTGTCTCATAAGACTAACCTAAGGTCAAAAATTCATAAAATAACTTTGAGTCGTGGAACAATTAAAGATGGCTCTCTATCAGGAATAAGTAAAACTTTTATTCAGTATAAAACTTTGAATTTTAAAGATAGTGAGAAACCTTTGAATAACGCTTTTATTACTCTAGAGCTTAATTATAAAGATTCGTTAGGAAACAAAGCACTATTTATACAAGATAAAAAATTGAATGGAGTTGACTATAATTTGCGTAGTGCTTTTATTTCGACGATTGATAAATATCACACACGAAAAATAACTTATATAAATAATCAAATATCTTCAATCGAGTTCTTTAAAGATGGAATTCCAGATGGTGATCAACTTGGTTATATAATAGGGAACCAAGAAAAGATGAGCTTAATTCAAAATGCTTTCCCAGCCATGCATCCTAAACTAGTAAAAATTAATGGTAAAGATTTTATAGAAACGCATCTATGTATGCAAAATGGGGTAGAAGTAGATAGATTTCCATGCGATATAAAGAATTGAATTTAATCGTAATTAAACAAACTTAATTGTTTAAAATGAATAGAAATCATTGCAACACAAGTTAAAATAGAAATTCTAAGCACTCATAAGTTTTGGAGTGTTATTGAAAGTATGTGGGGACATACTCTGAAATTTGGGGAAATTTCAAACGATGATTACTCCGCTGGGGAGCGGTTAAAGAAAAAGGGTAATCATCGATTCTTAAATAATTTATAAGATTTGGTTAGATTAAATGAACGACTTGATAACGAGATATTTAAATAATCTGGGGCAGTGGCATGAAGTTGCGCTGACAATGACTAAAGCGATAGTTGCAATAGGGGTGTTGTGCTTAGTTGTGTATCTTTTAACAATTGGCTATATCCCGTCGGAAATTAGCTTTGGTGATACACTTATTTTTCTACTGATTTTTGCTGCGTTCTCTATTGCTTACGCTGTATTAGGGTTTATGCTATTTTTCTTTGGCACATCCTTAGCTCCAGTGACATATCTTGTCTTAAGCTGGGTTGATAAGTATTTACCACCCCATATTAGAATTGGGAAAAAACTTCCTTTTCCAAAAATTAATATTATTACGTTAATTGGCTCTCTTTATCTTTTATACGTTATTCACGGCATATTTTTATTGCATTGGAAAGTCAATCTATACATAGGCATTACCGTATTTTTTATCGCCTTTGCGTATTATCCTTTTTACATGAATCGGCAGAAGATTAAAGAATTTAATATAAAATTTGAAAATCTAGCAGATATTGTTGATGATCCTGATGCTAGTGAAAATCTTAAAGCATTCGCAAGAAAAAAATTAAAGAGATTAGAAACACATGTTAAAGATAGCTTAGAAATAGCTTTTTTTATTAGCTTGACTCCGCTTGTACCCCTGATCCTTATTAGTGATGTTGGTAAAGCATTCCTAAATTATACTATGCAAAATACTGGGGTAAGAATAGAAAAAGCTACCTTATATATTAAAGAGCCTTATGCCAATTTAATTGAATTACCAAAAACGACTACTAAAGAACTGAGTCAGTATAAAACCTTTATTTTTAAAGATGTTAAAGTATTATTTCAAGGCATTGGTAAAAGCACTTTAGTCTCTTACAAAGTGAAAGATATTGAAAAGCAGATTGTGATTCCTAATGAATATATTACCGTAGAGCGAATTCGTAAAGTCAATAATTAATGTAAATTTCTCTGCCTTATAATAAAGAAAAACTTAATAAAGCTGGCTAATTTTTTTATTAAAATAATCAGAGTTAGATGGCTAAAATTTAGTTACTGTTGCTAAATAATATTTTTAAGCAGAAATTAATTCTAAAGACACATTGCTTTTATTTTGTGCAAAATGTTATATTTTTTGATAATTTAAAAACTTTAACAAATCTACTACATTTTGTAAAAAGGTCATGATATGCAAGCTTATTTTCACTTTAACTATGTTATTAATACTAATAATTCAGAAAAGTATCTTTTTGATTTAAAACCTTTTTTTAAAGCTTTCACTAATTGGAAAACTAGTATCACTATTGCTAAAAGATTAGCAAAAGGTGATCAGAAGCTTTTTCTAGTACCAGTTCCTCATGCTAAAAATTTCTATTTATTTATCAGTACCAAAACAAATGAGGCATTTCAGAAAGTTACTGCAAGTGAGGAATCAATTGATACGATTGATCTTTTAGAAGATCTGAAGAAAAATGAACAAAATGCGAATGTAGGTTTTGCAGCTTATATACTGTTTGATGAAGAAAGAAATTTATTTGTCTATGCAAGCAGACAAGGTGCACCGAGCCTGCCTGTATTTAAAGACTATGTTAATGCTATTTTACCTCAGATTGGTGTAGGTGGTTTTGAGTTTAAAATGGTTGAGCTAGAACATAATATGGATAAGAAGGATGCCGCTGAATTGCCTTATATGGGTAGTACTACTATTCGAGTTGATAGCTTAAACCCTTTATATAATCTTATCGCTGAACATTTATTTCCTGATGCAGATGATAAAAAAGATGTAGAAGAAATTGAAATTACACTTAAGCCAGCGCATAGACAAAACATCCGTTCTTCAGTACGTAGTGCTATTTTAAAACTTAAAGAGCAAGGTTTGGTTAGTATCCGGATAAACGGTAAAAAAGATGGGGAAATGGATAATAAACAAAAGCAATTTCGTGTTACAGAACTTGGTCCAATAACAGCAGAGTTGGACAGTATAGATAATGATTATATCTATAAAGAAATGCAGAGACTTCTTGATGAGAATATCTTAGTAGCTGAAAAATATGATAGTCAAGTTGCTCATTATAAATTTTCAGATGAAGAGCTAAAAGATCTAACTCGTTTTTATGAAGTTGATGAGTGGAGTAATCATTAATATAAATTAGTTGATATTTTATTTTTCAAAATTTAATCGGGATTTATTCTATAAGCTTATTCCATTGAGAGTGGGCTTATAGTCATTGATTTTTGCCCATCTTTAATTGATAGACACCTATGTCCTCCCCCCAAGGCCCCCGTGCCACAACAGAACTTTAATTTTTTGCGCTGATTTAAAGTAATCCACCATTGCGACACAGAGATAAGGTAGCTAAGCCAAACGCTTAGCCCATGTCTTCTTTATCGCACCGCCGCATCACACTAAAAAAAGTAGGGGCAAAGTCCTGTGGGAGAGCAGGACTTTGCAAACTGACATGTTCTAGGCGTTGCATGAGCTTATGCGAATACACTTGTTCAAGCCGTTGGTAAATACAGTCGCAACTTGCTATGGTATGTCCACCAGACAGGCAAATTTTTTCAAACTCCTGCTGAGTGTGTATGTCACAACCCGAAACGCTGTAATCACTTACAACAAGGCCTAAAACCAAAATAGTTTTATAAAATTTCATATTATTCTCGTGATGATTTGGGGATATCTCAATGAGAAAAAATAAATCGCTATATTCTAAGTTTTAAAATCATTTTTTAGGATGTAGTTAATCCGCCTATAAAATAAGGAAAATAAAATGATTAAAATTTTAAAATAAAAATAATTTATAAATTAAAAACTTTACATAATGGAAATGCTAAGTTTTAAATAAATAAAAAGTTTATAGGGGAGAGGGGGTAAGTTTATATAGTGGCATGGTCAACTCCTTAAAATTTATGGAGCTCTACCACCAAAGATCACCGTCAATTGATTATGGTGGTAGAACGGAAGAGGGTTGACAGACTGGGCATACAAGCCAGCACGCGCAAGCGCGTCCCCCTCCCGTCCTACCTCAACGGTAAGGGGGAGTGCGGGTTGCGCACAAGTCTCATACTCAGGAGAGAATGTACCTGATACGCTGTATACTCGGTCTGTCAAAACCGACTGGCAATGTAGGCCAGCGAGACAATAATAATCATAAGTTTTTAATCGGTCAATTCAATTTAAATAAAATATTATAAAAAATTTAATTATTAAAAAATAATAATTGATTTAATTCATTTGTTTTTATTTTAGTGATTAAAATGGTTTGAATTATTATAAAAAACTTAATAAATTATATATTGTTATATTTTGTTTTGTAATTTAAGATTAAGTGAAGATAGTTTTTAAAATTAAATTATTAAAATTATCTAAATATAATCTTAACAATAATTAAAATATGGGGAGATAGCGATGACTATTTCTAGTAACGGAAAACTATTAATTCGTGTACCTAACGAGCATTTCGAAGAAATCAAAAATGTTCAGTTTAGTTATTCAATTTTCACCGAAAATTTAAAGCAACCTACCGATGGTTTGACTGGTTTAACAGGGGTTACAGAACCTCTGTTTCCAGATGAAGCAAACAATACCATGCTTAAGGGTGCATTAGATTTTACGAAAAAAAGCACTTGGCTATTGCATTCACCTACACAAAGAATTGCAATTAACCCATGGGATAAAGCTCATCAAATATATCAACAATATCAAGATGCTAAGTTAGCGGGCGATTTGTCAGATCAGGTCTATATTGAGCCAGATTTAGAACATTTCATAAGTACTAAAGAAAATGATGATACTCAAAGAAAATCATTAACTGTAGATGGAAAATCGACAGAGAATTATCCAGTAGAACCATTAAATACTCACTATCCACCCACCATGTCTAATTTAAGTAGCTTAGATTGGTATATTAAAAGAGATAACTTTGATAAAGCTTGGGCAGCAGGTTATTTGGGGCAGGGAATACGGATTGCCCATGTTGACACAGGCTATTCTGATCTGCATCAAACAAAACCATTGAATCTGCTGCCCGAACAAGGCTGGAACTATTATGACAATAATACCGATACGGTAGATCCGGGTAATCATTTAAATGCAGGCCATGGACCTGCGACATTAGCAATATTGGCTGGTAATAAAATAACCTTGAATATTAAGGATAACCCGTCTTTAACTTATAGTGGTTATATTGGTGGTGCGCCAGAAGCATCTGTTGTGCCTATTCGTATAGGTGGCGTAGGTGGTTCGGTTGCACATATCTATAGCTCTAATCTTGCTCAAGGTCTAAAGCATGCTTTGGGTACTTACAATACTGCAAACGGTCAATACTGCCCGCCATGTAATGTTGTCACTTTAAGTCATGGGGGGCTGCCAACAGCAAGTTGGGCCGATGTCACAAACCAATTATATGACCAAGGTATTGTTTTAGTCGCTGCATCGGGCGACAGCTATAATGCTGTAGTCATAGATATCGCAACACATTTTACGGTTTATCCTTCTGCTTTTTGGCGTGTGATTACGGCAACAGGAGTGACCTATGACAACAAACCATATATCACTAATGATGCTGGTGTTATGCAAGGCTCTTGGGGGCCTGATGCAGTCATGAAAAAAGCAGTTGCCGCCTCTACACCGAATGTCCCTTGGATGAAGTTGGGAAGTACTAATGGCTGGGCTTTAGATGGGGGAGGTACATCGGCAAGTACGCCTCAAATTGCTGCCGCTTGCGCTCTTTGGCTCCAAAAAAATAAAGCTGCGCTTGCTGCACTAGAAGGATGGCAAAAAGTAGAAGCTTGTCGTTTTGCTTTGTTTGGTAGTGTCGCAAATAAAAATCTTAATTTAAAACAAATAGGCTTGGGTACTTTAGATGTAAATGCCATGCTCGGTATGGATATCAATCAAATTGTTGCAAAAGTAACCGATCCAAAATTTAAAAAAATAGGGCCAGATAAAGTCTCTTTTCCGTTCTGGCGTTTACTGTTTGGTTTAGCTCCTCCACAATCGGGACGCGAGGAAATGTATGAGGTTGAAGCACATCAATTGCTTTATCGGTCAAAGAATATCGCGCTACAAAAAGCGTATGAGCAATATAGTGAAGCCAAAGATTTAAATGAAATGAGTCCGCAGCTTGTCCAAGACTTGAGAGAGCAATTTTTACAAGAGCCAGACATGTCGATGGCTCTAAGAAGTTATTTAGAAGCTAACTTAAATACTTAAATGATTTGATGATATATAACCAAACCAAAGCGTAAAAGTGTCAGCATAACGGTGTTTAAAACTTTATGATTGGTACTTTTACGCTTTATTGAGAACATAATTTTCAAAAAAAGCCCGATATTTTTCGGGTTTTATAAATCAATCTAGATGAGTATTGATGCTTTAAGTCGTTAGCCAACTCTTAAAATGTATAACGGTAATTAATAAATACACGGTGCTGGTCCCAATCTTTACGGGTCATGCCATTTATTTTTTCACCTAGGTTTGCATTTTCAAACTTTGACTCATAATGCAAAAATGAATAACGCACATCTAAGTTTTTTATCCACGGCAAGGCATAACTCACCGTAAAGTCAAAGTAACGCTCTTTACCCTCAATATCACTGCTGATGTTACTTTGGTGAGCGCCAAAGCCATAAATATACTTCGCTTCGGTTTTTAAACCTTTCACATAGTCTTTCCAGTTATATTTCAAGCGAAGGGCAATGGCGGTTTCATCATTATTGGTAAAGTCAGGGCCAATGGTCGCAGAGGTCGGAAACGGATTGGTGCCGTGGTCTTGCGTCAAAACCGAGTTACGGTCAGAGTGCACGGCAAAGTTATCTTCAATCCAAAAGCCATCAAACTTTGAAACGGCAATACCGCCTTCGAGGTTATTTTTGGCCACATTTACATCGACAAAATAACCATTCCCACGGTTGTTAATGTCTTGGCCTTTGACACAGTCCAGCTCGGTTTCGGCACCGCATTTAAACAGCTTGCCATCGTCACGCGAGAAAAAAGCCCCTGTGTTAAATGTCCACACCAAGCCATGAAAGGGCAGTTTATATTGAGCAATCGCCCCATACTTTTTCAAATAATCTTTGCTATTTAAATATTCGGCATTCACGCTCCAGTTTTTGTACTGATACTTGGCACCAAGCAAACCAACATAATCAATTCGCTCGTCATTCTCAGTCACAAACTTTTCAAAAGAGTCCATGCTGCGCGGTTTCCAGCGGTCATAATAAGCGATGTAAGTCTGTAGCTGATCATTTAGTTGAAACTGCCCACTCGCACCCGAAAAGGTGTCGGGCACAGCGCGGTTATTGGTGCTTTTAAGTAAAAGCGAGTCTTGCAACTGGCGACCTAATTTAATTTCACCTTTGTCACCCAGTTTTGCCTTGATGTAGAGCTGCCCTAAAGTTGCAAAGTTTTGATCGAGCTTGCCATTATTTTCGACCTCTAAAAGCTGAGCGCTAGGCTTGCCAGAGTCAAATAGCTTGGTGACTGCATAGAGTGAGCTATCCACCCCAAGCCAGTCCCACATGTACGGAGACTGATAATTTAACTCAAGCCCTAAGGCACTTTGTTCATATTCACTCGATGAAGGCGAAGGGTTGGCAAGCGTGGGGTGGGCAGTGCCTTCATCATTCCAGTAACGGGTGTTGAGTTTTAATTCTAACTTACCAAATTCTTGAGGAAGCTCTGCATAAGCGTTGCTTACACTGCCTAAACCAATACAGCCCCATAGCAAATATTTATTCATTTTAAATTCCTTTTTTAAGCATGAATAAGCCCTTTGCCTAACGCTGAGGTTAGGCAAGCTTTTTATGAAATGGATGAATTAAGGAGAGAGTTTTTCGAGCACTTGGCCTTTGGTTTCAATGGCAAACAAGAAGGTCACTAGGCCACCAATGAGTGCCACAACGGCGAGCACACTAAACACATATTGAATGCCGTAACCACCAACCACGAGACCCACCATAACAGGCCCAATCGCAGAGCCGGCACGAAGCCAAGCAGTACTAAAACCAATGCCCATCGCACGTAGGCGAGTAGGGTAAAGTTCGGCAGCGTAAAGGTATAAAGAGAATGAAATCGTCTGCAAAATGGCGTAGCTAATCGTTGCGAAAATTACAACTTCCATCGCCGATTTTGCGCCTAAAACCGAGAGACTCATGAGTGGAATAATCGCCAAGAAAAACGCTGCACTGTACCAAGGGCGGCGGCCGACTTTATCAATCATTAAGGCGCAGATAATAGAGGCAATAACACCCACACCCGACGTAATCCAGCCATAACCTAAACTGGTTTGCAGCGACAGACCAAAGTGTTGTTTGTAAAGAGATGGCAGCCAAGTCACCATGGCATTGTTCACCATATACACGCAAAACCACATGCCCCACAGGGTAAAGGTACGTTTGCGGTAAATGCCACGGAACAATTCGCGCCAGTCGGTTTTTGCCATGCCTTGCGGGTTAATTTCTTTAACCACAGGTTCAGGCAAAGTTTTACCGCTTTTAATGGCACCGTCTTCAAAGCTTTTAACCACTTGATCTGCTTCTTTAAAACGGCCTTTTGAAGCCAACCAGCGTGGTGACTCAGGCAAGAAAAACCGTAAAGGAATAACCAGTAACGATGGAATTAGGCCTACAATAAACATGACTTTCCAGCCGTAAATTGGCATCAGGAAAAATGCTGCCATTCCTGCAAACATAAGACCAAGTGGGAATAAAACTTCATAAAGCAAGAAAAACTTACCGCGCTTTTCTGCACCAATAAACTCATTAATATAGGCACTCGCAACAGGGACTTCACCACCTGTCCCAACACCTTGTAAGAAACGGAAAATTAACAGCGACATTCCGCTCCACGCAAACAGACATGAAATGTCCATTGCCACAAACAGTAAAATGGTAAAAGACAGTACTTTTAAACGACCGACTTTTTCGGCAAGAGAACCAAAAAAGATTGCACCGACCAGTTGCCCGACATAGCCCGCGGCAATGATCGCACCGACATAGGCAGGTGTCAGGTGCCATTCGGTAATGAGTTGGGGTAAAGCAAAGGCAATCGCAAGAACAGTATAAGCGTCAAAAAAGGTCGCTATACCAATGGTAATACGCATAAATTGCAGTCGACCGGTGACGGGTAGTCGTTCGAGTCGTGCAATAATTTCCGCATTTTTTTGATGATGACTAATTTGTTCTACATCCGCTAGATTTGTCATCTTCTATCTCCTTATTACTACATTCCTCGTAGTTTTGTTGTTCTATTTCGCACTACCTGTTCACCACAGTTTGCATGCTTTTTATTATTGTTTTTAAGAGACATGCCCGATGTTTGGCCTCAGGCAGCGTACAGGAAAAAAAGGCTAGCGTACATGCTAGCCCGAATAGAATTTAAGCAACGGCTTGGGTTAAATCGACCTTGCCAATTCCGGCTTGACGCATCGCATCATGAATTTCTTGCTCAGCACCATCTGCAAGTGGAAGCAGTGGCGAACGCACAGTGGCATGGTCCAAAATTCCGCGAGCAACCAGTGCATGTTTTAGCGCGACTGTGCCTTCCATGTGTGAACCACGGTGATAAACATTGCGAGTCACTGGTAATAATTGGTCGTGAATCGCACGTGCTTTAGCGTAATCTTTGGCTTTACCAGCCTTAATCATTTCAATTAACAGTTCAGGGGCAATGTTGCCATAGCCAACCAAAGCGCCGTCTACATCAAACATGGTGTGAAGCAAATATTCATCGTGGCAGGTCAACACCTGTAAGTCTGGACGTTCACGGCGAATAATCGGAATTTCGACATCCCAGCGGCGCATGTTACGCACACCATTTTTCATGGCAAACACGCCTGGCTGTGCAGAAATATCGAGTAGAGTCTCTAGGTCGTAAGTGGCCTTCGTTGCATCTGGATATTGGAACAAAATAGATGGCAAACCACTTTCTTCATAAATCGCTTTATAGCGGTCTTGTGGTGCGCCTTTTTGATAGCCAAAACGCAACCAGCCGTGTGAAGGGTAAATCAAACCTGCCGAAGCACCCGCGCTGACTGCACGTTTTGCTTCTTCTGCTGCAACCGAAGTACCTTCGAGCGTAATCCCTGCGATTACCGGAATTTTGTCATCTACCGATTTAACAAAGCTTTCGATGACCTGCATTTGTTCTTTTTGCGACAAGAATGTTCCTTCACCTGCATGCCCAAGAACAACCAAGCCTTTCACATCATCAATACTGCCTAACCATGAACCTAAACGTTGAATTGCATTATGGTCTACTTGTCCGTCACGGGTAAAAGGAGTCACAGGTGCTGGGGTTAATCCACGTAAATCTAAACTCATAATCGTACTTCCTATACAGTGTAATTAAATATTCTCTGGTTCTTAATCTGACTTAAATCGTGTTGTAGAGAACATGATTGGAGTATAGAAATAGGTGAGCTATGTAGGAATTACCAATTCTTGAATTTCAGTTATACTGAAAATGTATGGCTCAAAAAGCTGTCTATTACGGTTTAGGAAGAATCGATGAATTATGAATTATGGAAAATATTTTTAGACGCGGTAGAACTCGGTAGCTTAAGCAAAGTCGCGATGCTGCATAACACCAACCAACCGCAAATCAGTCGGCAAATGAACGAGCTTGAAGCCCAATGTGGCGGTCGTTTGTTTAACCGAACCGGACGCGGCGTCGAACTCACCGATTTAGGCCAGCATTTACTTCCTAAAATTCGTTCATGGCTGAACGTGACCGACCAACTTAATAATGAAATTTTGCACTCGACCGATACACCGATCGGGACGGTTCGCATTGCCAGTTTGCCGTCTACTGCACATCCGTTGTTATCGACTCTATATAAAGTCCTTCAACAAAAATATCCCTTAATTAAACTGTCGGTGCGTGAAGGGCAAGGGGTGCATTTGGAAAAATGGCTTGAAGATGGCAGCGTCGATTTAGCTATTCTCTATCGATTTAACCCGACGCCTAAACAGGGCGATGTTTACCTTACCGAAGCCGATACTTATTTGGTCGGCTGTGAAGGAGATGCACTCACTCAGGCCAATGAAGTCGAGTTTAAAGAGGTAAGTCAGTTACCACTGGTCACGTTTTGCAGGCCAAGTAACTGGCGAAACTTTTTAGACCACATGGCTTATGAAAATGGGGTAGAGCTCAATATTGTGTTTGAAGCCGACTCGATTAGTTTGCAAACCCATTTGGTTTCCGAATCTCGCATGTATACCATGTTGGGGCCGCAAGCGTTAAAGAAGGCCAGCCAATACACCTCAATTCAAGCTGCAAAAATTATTAACCCTGCGCTAAAGCGTTATATTTCTTTGTCTATTTCTAAACATGGCTATTTAACGCCTGCGTGTAAGGCGGTGATGGAAGAAATTAGAAATTTGGCCGATTTGCTTTAAAAAACTTGTAACTTTATGACTCGTACTGTTGCATGGCGCGCATCATAATTGTTGCTATTTTGAAGACAGTGTTGCGACATTAAGCACTCTATGTTTTTACATGCTTTTTTGTTTTGATAAATACTTTAGCTTTGATTTGTTTTTAAATATTTAAAACATCTTTGTACTTAATTTAATGACTTTAAAATAACAGGATGCTGCTTATGCCAGAGACCTCAATTCAACAAGAAACACAAAGTACATGGGAGCTATGTCGAGATCCTGTTTTACTGACTATGGTCGGTGGGGCCATTGATACCATTGGCTTTATTGCGTTATTTGGTTTTTTTACCGCGCATGTCACGGGTAACTTGGTGCTGGCAGGAGCGGCTTTGGTGAAGGGTGGTACAGGCGTCTGGATTAAGCTTGCAGCAATCCCGCTATTTATTTTGACGGTGGTGATTACCAAACTGTTAATTGACCGTAGTCAGGTTAAACATAAAACACTGTCTTATTTATTTTTGTTTGAAGCTATTTTTCTCTTTGCCTTTATGGTTGCTGGGCTTTACTTTGAGCCATTTAAAAATGCCGATGCGATTACCGTTGCTATTACGGGTGGCCTCGGTCTAATTGCCTTAGCTATTCGTAATACTTCCAGTAAAACGCTTATTAAAAATATTAGCCCAAGTACCATGATGACAGGCAACACCACCCAGCTTGGGATTGATATTGCCAACTTGCTAAAAAACAATAACGCAGCCAATCGAGCCAGTCTGCTTAAAAGCGCCAGTATTGTAATTGGCTTTGTGATTGGTGCTTTTATGGGGGCCGTGCTTTATGTCTATTTTGACTTTTGGAGTGTAGCGCCGTTTATTTTACCTATCCTTTATTTTTCTTATTTGGCTTCACAGCAGAAGTTTAAACAAGCTTAAACAAAGCTATTGAAAGAGCCTGAATTTAAAAAATTCGGGCTTTTATTTTTTTTAGTAAAGCATCATTGAAGTTGAGCTAAAATTGTTCGTTCACAGCTTTACAGGCATAATGACGAGTGGGGAAATACATTCGATAAAGGAATGCACAATGACAAAATCCGGCCATTATTTAGTGCTTGCAATAATGGGACTGCTCAGCGGTTGTCAGGTCATTCATTTAAAAGAAAGTAACTTAAGCAGCGCTTTAAAAAGTAAAAATGAAAGCATTTTGACCGACAATACTTTAAGCCATCAAACCCAAAACTTGCTGTATTTGGTCAAAGAAAATGAAAAGTCTTGTCTGCAAAATTTTGATGATTGTTTAAAGAAAATTCAGGGACTGTCTGAAAATAGCAGCCGAGAAGAACGTTATGCTGCACTCAGTGAAATTTATTTGGCAAAAGCTTTAGATGTTGGGCGTAGCAGTCAGTGTAATGTTGGCACTAAAAATAATAGCTGTGTCGAGCAAGAGTTAACACTGTTTGATAAAAGCTTGCGTTATAGCTATGTCTATTTGTTTGACTCTGAAGAGTCGCCGTTCGATCGAGTGTTTGACCATCGGCAAAATCAGGTGCGTATTTTTTATAACGTGGCTTTGTCAAAGCTTATGACCACGTATTTTAATCATTTAAATACGCTTCATTTCCCACCGTTACTAAAAGCAGATGGGCATGAGTACCAAGTCAACTTTGATCATGCCGTAGATGTACAAAACATTGAAGTCGATACCTTTCGCTCTAGCTATAACATGAACTTTTCAGGGTTTAATACTGTCAACCGTAAGGATGGTTTAGGGGCCGAGTTTATTGTTGGGCGTAAGGAGCATGATGTAAATCATGGTTTCATTTTAGACCCCGACGCTTTTTACGCTCACCAGAGCAATCCGAACATACATTTACCACGCTTCTTTCCAGTCACTGCTATTGCCTACCCAAAACAAAAGGCCACAGCCAATCAAGTCATTGCTGGGGCAGATTTGGAAATTTCCATGTTTGACCCTTATCGGCAGGACCGTGTAAAGGTTGAAGGTGTGGACTATCCACTCACGGCAAACTATTCGGCACCTTATGGGCTTTGGCTGTCAAAATATAATTTAGGTGCAGCAGGTTATTGGTCTTTAATTAATAAAGAAACCAATTTGATTATGCCGCATTTATATATGCTGGAACCCTTTAACCCGAATAAGAAAATTATTGTGTTTGTTCATGGTTTGGCGAGTAGCCCAGAAGCGTGGGTGAGTCTAACCAATGACATTATGGGAGATGTCGAATTAAGGAAAAACTATCAAGTCTGGCAGGTGTTTTATTCAACCAATATGCCGATTTTTGAAAGCCGTTTTCAGATTTATTCTTTGCTGAGTCAAGCTTTTCAAAACGTTGCTAAAGACAGCTATGCTGCTCATGATGCTGTACTAGTGGGGCATAGTATGGGCGGAGTAATTAGCCGTTTATTGGTAAGCGATGCCGATATTTCAGAGCAAGCCATGCAAAAAATGAATGAAGCACAACTAAATCGGTTAAAGGAAAACCCTGTTATTCGAGAGCGTTTTCAGTTCAAGACTTTGCCTTATTTTAAGCGGGTAGTTTTTGTTTCGGCGCCGCATCATGGTACCGACTATGCTGATCGATGGTTTACCCAAATTGCTCGTCGTGTTATCCGTTTGCCTGCTGACTTTTTTATTGCGGTTGAAATGAGAGATGAGAAAAACACAAAACTCAAAAAAGGTTTAATTGAAAATGGAGCGAGTAATTTGAGTCGCTCTTCTAGCTTTATGCAACTTACGCAAGCCATTCAGCCATCGTCCAACGTGGTCTATCACTCGATTATGGGCAATATAAATGGCACCACAGATAAGTCAAAAAGCAGTGATGGGATTGTGCCGTATCAAAGTTCACATTTGGGTGGGGAGCAGTCGGAGCTGATGATTAAAGGTGGGCATTCAATTCAAACTAGCCCTGAGGCAATTTTAGAATTACGTCGTATTTTAAGGTTGCATTTAAAGCAGTCAGAGCTTTCAAAATAGAATTTTTGTTTTTAGAAAACCACTGCTGACAGACTCAACAGTGGTTGAAGTGATTAATTAAGCTGGTTTTGTTTGAGCGATTTTTTATGCTCAAAGTAGCTGATCGAAAAAATAACCAAGCCAACCAAATACAACACGCCAGACAACAACAGCAAGTCTAAGCCTGCTGCATAGAGCAACCAAAGTGCATAAATGGAAGCGACACTTGCAATAGCGATATGCGGCGTGCGTTTATGGCGAATCGATTCTTTAAGATAAAAAGCCGACACCAGAAAATAAGGCAGCAAAATCATCACCGATGAAATCAATAAAAGCTGAGTGTAGTTTTTATTGAAAAAATACACGGCAATCAGAGAGCCTTGTACCACAATAGTCGTGAGCCAAAGTGATGAAATGGGTACATTGTTCTGATTATTCTTTAAAAATAATTTAGGGAATGCACCATTTTTTGCGGCTAAAAATGGAATTTCGGTCGCAAATAAAGTCCAGCTTAAATAAGAAGATGAAACTGAAATAATCAGCCCGATGGTAATAATGATGGTACCCGGTAAGCCGATCAATTGCTGCAAAATGGTCGCCATAGATGGGTTATGCATGCCTGCAAGGGCTTCACGACTTGCCACACCATAAGCCAGTACTGTCACCATGACGTAAAAACTTAACGCCAGTAACACACCTAAAATGGTGGCTTTACCAATGTCATGACGCTTTTTTGCACGCGATGATAAAACCACAGCACCTTCAATACCCGTAAATACCCAAAGGGTAATGAGCATCAGGTCTTTGACTTGCTGCCAAAGGGGAACTTTTAAAGAGAAGTCATTTAAGTTGAGTTTGAATAAATCAAACTTAAAGGCAATGAAGGTAAAGAAGATGAAAACCACCATTGGAATAATTTTGGCAATGGTCGCCAGCAAATTTACAACAGCGGCTTCTTTAATACCTCGGCTCACTAACCAATGCACCAGCCATACAAAAATGCTTGAGCCAATCAGAGAGTAAAGCGTATTACCTTCACCAAAAATAATATGGTCTTTGCTGTCGGTAAACATACCAACGCCTGAAAAGGCAATGACCACATAGCCGACAATACCAATGGTGGTACATAACCAATAACCCCACGCCGAGCAAAACCCGATGAGATCTCCAAATCCTTCCCGCGCATAGTTATAAATACCGCCGTCTAGATCTGGTCGTTGACGGGTTAAATGCAACAATGACAGGGCTAAGAAAATAATGCCGACCCCAGTAATGAGCCATGCAACAAGAAGGGCAGAGCCGTTGGCAACTTGAGCCATATTTTGGGGAAGGCTAAATACACCAGACCCCACCATAGAGCTAAATACCAGAGCTGTAAGAGACAACAATCCGATTTTGGCAGCAGACATGGTATTTATTCTTTAAAAAATTGAGAAAGTTCAGCAATGTGTTCTGGTCCAATACCACAGCAACCGCCAACCAGACTTGCACCTGCTTGCTGCCACTGTTTAGCAAAACCAAGATAAGCTGGAGCATCTAAGTCTTTACGAATTTCATCTAAGCCATCATTGGCTGTAGCGCTGTCATCTTGCGGTGGGAAAGCGTTGGCATAGGCGCCAATTTGTACAGACTCTGGAATGAGTCCTTTAATTTCATTAATCGCCTGCAAGATTACTTCAGGTTGGCAGCAGTTAAACAACACCGCTTTGGCATTAGATTGTTTGATGAAATCAGCCACTTGCTGCATGTTTTCGCCTGAACGAAGTAACGCTTGCTCTTGTTTAATTTCATCTTGCAGCGTAAATGACACCCAATAGTCCTTACCATCTTGTGGCAATAATGCGTGTACTGTTTCAACTTCTTTTAAGCAAGACTGAGTTTCAGCGAGCCAAAAGTCTACTTCTGGTGCCAATGTGTTAATGATAGGCTCAGCTAGGTTTTTAGCCTGTTCTGGTTGGAACAAGTCGGCGCGGTAAGAACCAAATAACGGTGGTAAGCAGCCTGCAATTTTGACATTTTTGCCGCTTTCTTTAACTGCATTTTTCGCTTGTTCGATGGCAACTTTAATTAAACGCACGCCGTCAGTTTCAAAGCGTTCTTGCCCAATGTGAAATGGCACAACAGCGTAGTTATTAGTCGTAATGACTTCTGCACCAGCATTAATAAAGTCTAGGTGAACTTCTTTTACTGTTTCAGGTGCTTCAATAAGTGCAAGCGCAGACCACTCTGGTTGACGAAATGGAGCGCCACGACGGGCCAATTCACGGCCTAAACCGCCATCTAAAATTTTCATAGAATTACAACATAAAGGGAGAAAAATAATTCAGGTAATCTAACGCGTAGGTGAATTCTATTCAATCACTAATATGCTCGATATATTTCAAAAAAAATGAGATGGTTATGAAAATTTTTTCTTAAAAGGAATTCTGTAAATGCTGTTCAGTTTTACTGATGAACTTCACGTGAAAATGAGCGTGTATTGGTTTGGAAACATAGAATGAAAACGATCTTACAAAGCGCCATATTGTTGCCAGCTTTCACCTGTATGCTGTGTTTTATAATAGGCTTGAAGTTGTTTAAGCTGTGAAAAATGTATACCTGACCACATCAATAAACTGATCACTATTAAAACCTTAAATACATTACGAAGTTTATTTAGGCGGGAAAAAGCCAGTAGAACAAAAAATAGTGCAGGTAAAAATATAAAGAACTGGAGAGGTGAAAAAAATAAATGAGTACTACTGAAATATAACGCGGCTGCAATTAGCAGCACATTTAAAACTGAACAGATTTTCTGGTACTTGCCGAGCTTAAATGCATAGGCAGTGATAATAAATAATACGGCTGAGCTGACATAAATTGCTGTACCACCAATCATCCATATATAAAACCCGCTTAACAAAAGATAAGCCAGTAGCAAAACAAGTACGAGCTTAAAACAAAATGATAAGAGGCGAGGTGATGAGTTTAAAGGCGTCATAGCGAATCTATATCTCAACTAAGGTCTTAAAAAACAAAAGGACGAATCGAAATTCATCCTTTTGATATTTTACTTATACATCGTCAAACTTAGTTTGCTTTTGCAACAGGGGCAGCAGCAGATTCATCGTTTGCAGCTTTGAATGGAGATGTATAGTTCAAGCCAAGCGTAGAACTAGTGTACTGACGAACTTTGTCGAGTAACACAGGGTCTTTGCTCAAGTCTTGCTTATAAGAAACCACAATTTCATGAAGCTTCTGATTCCACTTACCTTCAGTTTGCTGAGGGAAAGCTTTTTCAAGCAAGTTAAGCATGATGTATGGAGAAGTCGAAGCACCCGGAGACGCACCTAACAATGCAGTTACAGCGCCGTCTTTAGAAGCAAAGATTTCTGTACCGAATTGAAGTGTTGCAGGTTTACCTGGTTCTTTCTTAATGATCTGAACACGTTGACCACCTTGGCTTAAACGCCAGTCTTCAGCTTTCGCATCTGGGTAGTATTTACGAAGTTCATTTAGACGGTCTTGGTCTGACATCATCACTTGGCTGACCAAGTATTTAACAAGATCAAGGTTTTCCAAGCCAACAGTGGTCATTGGTAAAATGTTGTTTTTGTTGGTTGATGCAAGCAAATCAAGCTGTGAACCATTTTTCAGGAACTTGTTTGAATAGGTTGCAAATGGTCCAAACAATACATATTTTTTACCGTCGATATAACGTGTATCAATATGTGGTACAGACATTGGAGGCGCACCAAGTTCAGCACGACCATATACTTTTGCGGTATGTTGAGCAGTAATTGCTGGGTTATCAGTAATTAAGAACTCACCACCTACAGGGAAACCAGCATATTGTTTCGCTTCTGGTAAACCAGTAAGTTGCAATAATTTAACCGCTGCACCACCTGCACCGATAAATACAAAACGTGTTTTAACGTGATCTGTTTTACCAGTTTTCAAATCTTTGAAAGTTACAGTCCAAGTTTTGTCATCATTTTGGCTGATGCCAGAAACTTCAGTTGAAGTCTGTAATTTGAAATTTGGGTTTTGGCTTAAGTGTTTCACTAACTGATTCGTGATTGAACCGTAGTTAACGTCTGAACCAACTTCCATACGCGTCGCTGCAACTTTTTGAGTTGGGTCACGATCGTTCATCACCAAAGGTGCCCATTGCTTAATTACAGCTGGGTCTTCAGTAAATTTCATACCTTTGAACAACGGGCTTTGAATCATAGCAGCATAACGTTTTTCTAAGAACTGAACGTTATCGCCCCAAACAAAAGCAATGTGTGGAACTGGGTTAATGAATGTTTTCGGTTCAGCTAAAACACCTTGTTTTACCTGATATGACCAGAACTGTTTTGCTACTTCAAACTGAGAAGCAACTTTTTCAGCTTTGGCAATTTCCATCTTACCGTTTTTCTCTTCGGTATAGTTCATTTCCATAAAGCCAGAGTGGCCTGTTCCGGCATTGTTAAAGCCGTTTGAACTTTCTTGAGCAACTTGGTCAAGACGCTCATACATACGAATTTGCCAATTTGGTTCAAGCTCAGTGAGGTAAGTACCGAGAGTGGCACTCATGATGCCGCCGCCAACAAGAACGGCATCAACAACTGGCTCATCTTTTGCAGTTTGCACTTGTTTTGACGCAATCGGTCTAAACAAGAAAACAATACCTGCAATTAAAATAATAATGATTAATACCAGAAGGTATTTCAAAAACTTTTTCATGCAAGGGGAACCTTAAAATAAGTTATTTGAGTCACTTAAGGTGTGAGGAAACCTAGACAGCGTATCCAGACAAAACGGATATAAATGCGAAAGTAAAATTCTCCAAAACAGAGAACTTTAAAAAAAGAAAAATTACTTGGGATTATCGCAAACACTCTATATTTTAGACTAATTTTGCATTGACAAGACAATTTTTATAATAAATGGGTTCTATCAAAATCATAAATATGATTTATATTTAATCAAATTAAGCTTTTATAAGATTATTTTTTGCTGATGTTTTTATATAAACATTTGAAAATTATTAATTTAAATAATTATGGTTAAAATTAATTCACTTGATGGTAATTTGCATATAAAAATAGATTAATTTTTATTTCACGCCATATTTGTGTAAATGTTTAGCTTATAGCCGCTTATTTTTTGTCATACATAGTTCTTATTAATGTTTATGCGATGCCGATTAAATTAAGGGCATATTTTTGTATAAGAAATATGCCCTTAACGGTTTTATGGCGCTACATAAAACGGTGCAGTTGAACGTGGTAACGCTTCGCGTCCACGAATTTGGTCTGCAATTTTCTCGGCAATCATAATAGTGGTTGCATTTAAGTTACCCGTAATAATGAGCGGCATAATTGAGGCATCAACTACACGTAAACCATTCATACCGTGTACACGGCCTTGACCATCTACAACAGCCATCTCATCTTCGCCCATCTTACAGCTACAAGACGGGTGGTAAGCTGTTTCCGCATGGTTACGAACAAAGTCATCAAGCTCTGCATCACTTTGCAAATGTTTACCCGGACTAATTTCTTCACCACGATATGGATCAAGCGCAGGTTGCTGCATGATTTCACGTGTAATACGAATTGCATCGCGGAACTCACGCCAGTCTTGTTCAGTCGACATGTAGTTAAACAAGATACTTGGATGTTCAAACGGATCTTTCGATTTAAGTTTGATACGACCACGTGAAGGCGAGCGCATTGAGCCTACGTGTGCTTGGAAACCGTGTTCTTTTACTGCATTACTACCGTTGTAGTTAATAGCTACTGGCAAGAAATGGTACTGAATGTTTGGCCACTTGAACTCATCGGAACTACGGATAAATCCACCCGCTTCAAACTGGTTACTTGCGCCAATACCTGTACCGTTAAATAACCACTCGGCACCAATGGCAGGTTGGTTATACCATTTTAAAGCAGGGTATAAAGAAACAGGTTGCTTACATTTATACTGTAAGTACATTTCCAAATGGTCTTGCAGGTTTTCACCTACACCCGGCAAATCATGAACCACATCAATGTCCATTGATTTTAAGAAGGTACTTTGACCTACGCCTGAGCGTTGTAAAATTTGCGGTGACGCAATTGCACCTGCGCAAAGTAAGACTTCGCGTTTAACCAAAGCACGCTGTAAGTTGTTTTGGTCGGCACCAATAATGTATTCAACACCAATCGCTTGTTTTTGATTAAACAAGATTTTATTGGTCGTCGCATGAGTCAAAATAGTCAGGTTTGGACGACCTTTTGCCATATCTAAATAACCACGTGCAGTACTTGAGCGACGGCCTTTAGGCGTAACTGTACGGTCCATTGGACCAAAGCCTTCTTGCTGGTAACCATTTAAGTCATCAGTACGTGGGTAACCTGCTTGTACACCTGCTTCAACCATGGCATGGAACAGCACATTGTTGCCATTTTTCGGGGTAGCAACGGATACCGGGCCGTTATCACCATGGTAGTCATTGCCACCAATGTCACGAGTTTCGGCTTTTTTGTAGTAAGGCAAACAATCGGCATAAGTCCAGTTTTCAAGGCCTTTATGAGTTGCCCATTGTTCTAAATCCATCGCGTTACCGCGGATATAGCACATGCCGTTAATTAAAGATGAGCCACCTAAACCTTTACCACGACCACATTCCATACGGCGGTTATTCATGTGTGGTTCAGGGTCAGTTAAATAAGCCCAGTTATAGCGACGACCTTGAAGAGGGTAGGCCAAAGCTGCCGGCATTTGTGTACGGAAATCCAAGCGATAATCTGGTCCGCCCGCTTCTAAGAGTAAAACGGTGGTATATTTGTCTTCAGTCAGACGCGCAGCGAGTACATTTCCGGCAGATCCTGCGCCAATAATAATGTAATCATATTCTTTAATATTCATAACTATCCTTTTTTTACTAACAGTTTGCCTGAGCAATCTATAAAGACTGCTCGGCATATGTGATTTAGGTTGAAGTGTTTAGAGCGATACAGGCATTAAAAAATGCTTTGATAATCGCCAAGTTCAACTTGAATAGATTTGATACGGGTGTAGTGCCCAAGTGTGGTCAAGCCATTTTCACGGCCCACGCCAGATTGTTTGTAGCCACCAACTGGCATCTCGGCAGGTGATTCACCCCACGTGTTAATCCAGCAAATACCGGCTTCAATTTGGTGAATAATGCGATGAGCGCGGCTAATATCTTGAGTGACTACGCCAGCAGCTAAACCAAAGGTCGTGTCGTTAGCACGGCGGATGACTTCTTCTTCGGTTTCATAGCTTAAAATGCTCATGACAGGTCCAAAAATTTCTTCTTGAACAATGGCCATCTGGTCAGTGCAATCGCTAAATACAGTCGGTAGTACATAAGCACCTTTCGCAAGCTCGCCTTCGGTCGCACGACCACCACCAATTAACACCTTAGCGCCTTGTTGTTTGCCTGACTCAATGAAAGACAACACTTTTTCCATATGAGGGAAGCTAGTGAGCGGACCAAAGTTCGTGTCTTCAGCCATTGGGTCGCCAATGCGAATGCGTTTTACACGCTCTACAACCGCTTTTTCAAAGTCGGCTAAACGTGATTTTGGAACAAATACGCGCGTACCGTTGGTACATACTTGACCTGAGCTAAAGAAGTTCGCCATAACCGCGATATCTGCGGCACGGTTCAGGTCAGCATCTTCACAAATAATGAGTGGTGACTTCCCACCAAGCTCCATGGTCACTTCTTTCAGTGTAGAGCCAGCAGCGCTTGCCATGACTTTTTTGCCGGTTTCCACACCACCAGTGAATGAGATTTTTTCAATTACAGGATGTTCAGTGAGCCATTGACCAATTTCACGACCTGCACCTTGCACCACGTTAAATACACCGTCTGGTAAGCCAGCTTCTGTATAGATTTCTGCAAGTTTAAATGCAGTAAGTGGGGTTGTTTCACTTGGCTTGAAAATCATGGCATTACCCGCAGCAAGAGCAGGGGCAGATTTCCATAAAGCGATTTGAATTGGATAGTTCCAGGCACCAATACCGGCAACCACGCCTAAAGGTTCACGGCGTGTATAAAAGAAACTTGATTCGCGAAGCGGAACTTGTTCACCCTGAATGGCTGTTGCAAGTCCTGCGTAATATTCGAGTACATCGGCACCAGTCACAATATCGACGGTAGATGTTTCGCTATAGGCTTTACCTGTGTCGAGTGTTTCAAGACGGGCAAGCTCATCATTACGTTCACGAAGAATGTCGACAGCACGACGTAAAATACGTGAACGTTCCATGGCAGTCATGGCAGCCCAGATTCTTTGTCCTTGTTGGGCACTTTGTACAGCAGCTTCAATATCTTGTTCAGAAGCTTGCTGAAGAGTCGCGATTGTCTCGCCGTTGGCAGGGTTAATACTATTAAATGTTTTTCCACTGGTTGCGTTAACGTAGCGTCCGTGGATATACAGTTGATGAACTTGTGCATCACTCATTTTGTCTCTCCTGCAAAGGCTTGTTCGCAAATTGCAATTGCGTTTGTACATAATCGTAAGCAATGGAACGAGCAAGATTGCTGTCAAATTCGTTATGACGGCTTAAACTGCCTCGTAACCATAATCCATCAATCAATGCTGCCAACCCTCTAGCGGCAACACTGGCCTGTTGTTCATCCATTAACTTAAGAAAATAAAATTTCAAGTTAGAGTACAGGCGTTGATCATTAATCTTTTGCAAGCGGCTTAAGTCTGGTACATGCATACTCGCTGACCAAAAGTCTAACCAGACCCGCATTGCTTTTTCATTGACCTGACTAATGTCAAAGTTAGAGTCAATAATTGCCTTAATTTGGCTTTCCGGATGCGAATCTGCTTCTGCTCTGTATTGTTCGGTTTTCCGACGCAAAACATTTAGCATTTCTTGCATACAAGTATTTATTAACCCTTGTTTGTCGCCAAAATAGTGGCTAACAATGCCGGTCGACAGCTCGGCTTTTTTTGCAATTTGTGCAATGGTGGTATTGGATAACCCCACTTCATAAATTACGTCGAGTGCAGCGTTCATAATCTCTTCACGGCGCACATGCTCTGGTTTTACTCTGCGTTTTGTCATGATTTTCCACATCAGCACTTTTATGGGTGCTTTAAATTCAGCATGTTAACTTGCAGAGCATCATAGCACTTTTTTTATCATACTTGTTATTGATTGAACGTTCAATCAATAACAAGTATGATATGTAAAAATCAATGAATTTTTGAATCTGACTTCGGGGAAGAAGAGATAGAATCGAAAATTCTTACGGATAGGATGATGCGCATAAGTCCAGTACTTATCACGTTATTTTAGAAAAATACACCGATTGCAAGGAGCAATAAGATGGTGTTGAAAAGTGATAAATATTCTTCAAACCATATTCGGTTAAATCGTTTCGTATTTTGGAGTTCGGCAGTCAGTATCGGTATTTTTGGCCTGTTATTTGTACTGTTTCCGCAAAAAAGTCAGTTTTGGCTGACCTATGTACAAGAGCAAGTAAACCACTTTTTCGGGTGGTATTACATGTTGGTGATTGTGCTGTGTTTAGGCTTTGTGGCGTGGCTTGCCTTTTCAAAAGTTGGGCAGATTCCTTTAGGAAAAGACCACGACAAACCTGAGTTTGGCTATTTGGCTTGGACCTCAATGCTGTTTTCGGCAGGTATTGGTATCGCGCTACTTTATTATGGTGTTGCTGAACCTGTTGACCATTTTCTAAGACCACCAGAAGGTGAGGCAGGTACTATTCAAGCTGCTCGAAATGCCATGACCTATAGCTTTTTGCACTGGGGTATTCATGGTTGGGTGCTTTATGCGTTGCTCGGCGTGACATTAGGTTACTTTGCTTTTAGACAAAATTTACCACTCGCGCTACGCTCGGCGCTCTATCCAATTTTCGGAAAGCGAGTTCATGGCTTGGTGGGTGATTTTGTCGATGGCTTTGGTATTTTAGCAACCGTCATTTCGCTCGTGACTAATTTAGGTATAGGCGCTTTAGTATTAGTTTCAGGCATTTGTTATTTAATTCCTGAAATACCGCATAGCTCTGCAACCTTAATTACAGCTGTTCTCGTCATGATGAGTGTTGCGACCATTACAACAGTGGTCGGCATTGAAAAAGGCTTGGCATGGTTATCGCGTATTAATTTGCGTTTGCTCTATGCTTTACTTTTATTTGTATTTTTAACAGGGCCAACTAACCATTTGTTAAATGGCCTTGTGCAAAATGTCGGTGATTATCTCAACAATTTTATGGGTAAAAGTTTTGATATGTATTTATACAATCAAAAAGCCAGTGGATGGTTGGGTTCATGGACTGTGTTTTATTGGGCATGGTGGATTGCTTGGGCACCTTTTGTAGGAATGTTTATTGCCCGAATTTCCAAAGGTCGAACCATTCGTGAAGTGGTGTTGGGTGTATGTCTGATTCCACTCGGCTTTACACTGGCTTGGATTTCAGTTTTTGGAAACACTGCAATTTACTTAATTCTCAATCAAAAACATAAAGTTTTAGGAGATATGGTTTTAAGTGACCCAGCATTGTCATTATTCAAATTACTCGAATATCTGCCGTTTAATCCATATATTGCCGGGATTGTTGTTGTAATTTGTTTCGTTTTATTTTTGACCCCTGTTGGGTCTGGTACACTAATGATCGCCAATTTGTCCTCGAAAGGGGGCACCAGTGATAGTGATTCACCGATCTGGTTACGCATCTTTTGGTCTGTGGTCATTACCATTGTAAGTATCGGCTTATTATTAGCAGGTAGTTTTAACTCCATGCAAAGTGCAGTGGTGTTATGTGGTTTACCATTTTCTGTGATTATTTTGCTTTATATGTTTGGTCTAGCCAAAGCCTTAAAGCAAGATGATTTTGACCCGAATGTTGCGAAAAAGCAGTTAGCTATTTCAAAAGACATTTCTATTCCATCGAATTGTGACCAGAACAAAGTAACCGAGGTTTTATAATCTTGGTTCATCACATTTATTTATATTTTTTGCGTTCAAAGCAGTCTTTTCATTATGGTTAAATAGTGAAAAGACTAAATTGAATATTTTATTTTTCTTCTATTCCTTGAGGATTGTATGGCAACAGATAATCCAAGAGCAGTTGATGATTTAACATTATCTAAATCTAAAAAAGACCCGCTTAACCGTGTGGTTTTTTATATTTCAGCTCTAATCATTTTAATCTTTTCTCTCGTTACTTTTTTATTTAACGATTTCGCAAATCGAACCATTAACACCGTTCTTGCGTGGGTAACGTCAACCTTTGGTTGGTATTATTTACTGGCTGCAACGCTATATATGGTGTTTGTCATTTTCATTGCCTGTTCAAGATATGGTGAAATTAAGCTTGGCCCTAAACATTCAAAGCCTGAGTTTAGTCTACTGAGTTGGTCTGCCATGCTGTTTTCGGCAGGTATTGGTATCGATTTAATGTTCTTCTCGGTGGCCGAGCCATTATCTCATTATATGCAGCCACCTGTTGGCGTAGGCCAGACCTATGAAGCTGCACGTCAAAGTATGGTGTGGACGCTGTTTCACTATGGTTTGACTGGATGGTGTATGTATGCCTTGATTGGTATGGCACTTGGCTATTTCAGTTATCGCTATAACTTACCGCTTACCATTCGTTCTGCACTTTACCCAATTTTCGGGAACAGGATTAATGGGGCCATTGGCCATAGTGTGGATACTGCCGCCGTCATTGGGACAATTTTTGGTATTGCGACCACCTGCGGGATTGGCGTAGTACAGCTGAACTATGGTTTACATGTTTTATTAGGACTGCCAGAGAATATCTGGATGCAGTTTGCACTCATTGCCATTGCAGTCGGTATTAGTATTATTTCAGTGACATCTGGGGTGAATAAAGGCCTTCGGATTTTGTCTGAAATCAATATTTATGTATCAATTGGTCTTTTGCTATTTATTTTATTCTTGGGAAATACCGAGTTTTTACTCAATGCGCTGGTACAAAATATTGGTGATTATTTAACTCGTTTTCCAACCTTAGCCTTACAAAGTTTTGCCTTTGAACAACCTAAAGATTGGATGAGCAGTTGGACCTTGTTCTTCTGGGCATGGTGGATTGCTTGGTCTCCATTTGTAGGACTCTTTTTGGCACGTATCTCAAGAGGGCGTACTATTCGGGAGTTCGTGTGCGGGACTTTAATTATTCCTTTGTTATTTACCTTAACGTGGTTATCCATTTTTGGTAATAGCGCCTTACACAGCGTAATTTTTGAAGGTAACCAAACTTTAGCTGCAACGGTATTATCAAATCCGGCACATGGTTTCTATGACCTGTTAGCGCAGTATCCGGGTTTTACTTTTATTGCTTCAATCGCGACGGTGACTGGTCTTTTATTCTATGTGACTTCTGCCGATTCTGGTGCATTGGTTTTAGGTAACTTCACGACCAAGCTCACCCATATTGATAATGATGCACCACGTTGGTTAAGCGTGTTCTGGGCAATTGCCATTGGCTTATTAACTCTTGCTATGTTGATGACCAACGGGATTACTGCTTTGCAAAATGCCACCATTATTATGGGACTACCGTTTAGTTTCGTAATGTTCCTTGTGATGGCAGGGCTTTATAAGTCACTCAGACTTGAAGACTACAGGCATGCTAGTCGAAGTATGAATGCAGCACCTGTGGTAGGTAACGTCGACATCCTTAACTGGAAAAAGCGGTTGACCCGAGTGATGCATCATCCGGGAACAACTGAAACCAGACGTATGCTCGACACAGTTTGTCAGCCTGCTGTGCAAGCCGTTGCCGATGAGCTTATTAAGCAAGGCGTGAATGTAGATGTACAGCAGACACCACTTGAAGACGAAGAAGCGTTATATCACCTCGATATCACCATTCATTTGGAAGAAGAGCAAAACTTTGTTTATCAGATTTGGCCTGTCCGTTATAGCGCGCCTAACTTTAGTCAGCGTGTAAAACGAGGCAAACAGTTCTATTACCGTCTCGAAACCTATCTTTATGAAGGTTCTCAAGACAACGACCTTGTTGGTTACAGTAAAGAACAGGTCATTAATGACATTTTAGATAAATATGAAAGACATATGACCTTCTTGCATATCAATCGTATTAGCCCTGGAAACCGACCATTGTTCCCAGATCCACAAGCTTAAGAGGAAAATGCATGGCTTCTCCTTATCTACATTCTTTTGCTTTATTTTTCTCATTGCTCAATCCATTTTTAATGAGCATTTATATGATTGGCCTAATCCGCCATTCAGAAGCTAAGGTGTTTAATAAAGCACTGATTCAGGGAAGTTTGATTGCTTTTATTGTATTCATGCTGTTTGCATGGGGCGGTGAAACAATTTTTAGTAAATATCTGAATGTACGTTTTGAAGCCTTTCAGATTTTTGGCGGCCTGATCTTTTTGGTGATTGGCTATCGTTATGTGTTTCAGGGTGCCGATACCATTGGTGAAATGCGCGGTGCTCCTGAGCATTTAGCTGGAACCATCGCTATGCCATTTATGATTGGGCCAGGTACTATTAGTGCTGCTGTAGTCACAGGCATAGAAATGTCAATTGGTGAAGCAGCCCTAGTGATTGCCTTTACGTTGTTTTTAACCTGTAGTATTTTGATTTTGATGAAATTTTCACATGATCATTTACGCTATAAACATGCCAAACATATCGACCGCTATTTTGATATTGTTGGGCGTTTATCAGCATTATTAATCGGTACGATCGCTATTGATATGATTATCAATGGTGTGACAGGTGTGATTAATAAAGTTTAGCAAGTATCGATCAACATCGTGCTATGCCATTTAATATCGAAAAATGGCATAGCACTTTTTTATTATTTTTAATTTCTCAATCAATTTTTATTTAAGAAAAACTAAAAAATAATTAAAAATAATAGATTAAAAAAGCTTCGTTCAAAAAAAGAATAAACAATATTAAAAAATACGATGCTATGTTGTGGATTTAAGCATGTTTTTTTTGTGAATTATCAACCATAATGTTTCTGAGCTTGTTTGAGACAGAGTTGAGTCATGCCTACATTAGATGAAATGACAACCGTAACTGATGATCAGTCAGAATTAACCATGTCAGTTTTAATGACCCCTGATATGGCAAATTTTTCAGGTAATGTTCATGGTGGAACAATTCTTAAGCTGTTAGACCAAGTCGCCTATGCTTGTGCAAGCCGTTATTCGGGTAGCTATGTGGTGACTTTGTCTGTAGATAAAGTGAATTTTAAAGAACCAATTTATGTAGGTGAGTTAGTTACCTTCTTGGCAAGTGTGAACCATGTAGGTCGTACTTCAATGGAAGTTGGTATTCGTGTTGAAGCACAAAATATTCAAAAGCGCACCGTTCGCCATACCAATAGCTGTTATTTCACAATGGTTTCTGTTGATGAGCATGGTAAACCACGCGAAGTTCCTCAATTGAAGCTAGATACCGAGTGGAAACGCTGTCGATTTGAAGCGGCAGAGCATCGTAAGGTGTTGCGCCTACAAGAAAATCATAATCCTTCTTGTAGCATGTATAAGAAAACGTCTTAATAAGATCGAATTAAAAAAAGATCGAACCGCAGCATGGTTCGATCTTTTTTTCATCACTGAAATTTAACGTCCTGTTTCATTTCAGTAAAATTATCTCTGAGCTTGGAGGAGAGTACAGAGATAATAATTATTGAGCAGCAGGAGCGGCTTCAGAAGCTGAACCTACAGCGTCAGATGCAGCATTTGCAGTGTTGGCTTGTTCTTGAGTTGAAACTACAACTTTGTCTTCTGGAGCATGAACCTTGTCATGTTTAGAAGCAGCGAAAGTTGAAGCAGCAGTTAAAGCTAGGGTAGTAGCAAGTAAAGTTTTAGCTAATTTCATTTTATGGCATCCTTAAAATTCATTAAACAATAAATTAAACTTAATCATTCTTACCAATATGAAACCTGTATGGCTGAATGATTAAGCTAGGACACATGCTAAGCCGAGCTTTGGATTGCATCAATTAACTTAACAATCTATTACGGCTATCTTAACAATATGAAATATACGGGCCGTTTATGTGCGTCTACTGTAAAATTACCGCGCTGGTTGAACGTTTAAAATGTGAAAAAATATTTCATGTTGAATAAAAAAAAGTCAGGTTGGTTACGTAAACAAAACACTCTGGTATGAATTATGAATGCCTTAAAATAGAATATTCCGTTTGATAATAAATTATTTAAAGTAAATTTAGATAAGTAATGAGACTTTATTCTCATATTTAATGTTTTTACCCACTTTTTAAAAAGATGACGCCAAAAAGAAAAATCATTTTCATGCCACTTAAACAGTGATATACCTTTCCTAGTTTTTTTGAACCTTGTTGATTTGAGTTGCTTGTGAAACTGATTCCCCAAAAAACTGTTCCTACCCATATTATTTCAGGATTTTTAGGGGCAGGGAAAACCACATTATTACAGCATTTATTAAGTCAGAAACCCAAAGATGAAGTGTGGGTGGTCTTAATGAATGAGTTTGGGCAAATTGGAGTCGACCAACAACTTTTACCGCAAGAACAAGGCTATGCCATAAAAGAATTATTAGGTGGGTGTTTATGTTGTAGTAGCCAACTCCCCATGCATATTGCTTTGGCTCGTTTGCTAAGTGAACAAAAACCAGACCGACTCTTTATTGAACCTACAGGGCTTGGACATCCTTCGCAACTGTTTGATCAGTTAACAGAACCTCATTGGCAAAACAGCTTGGCTATGCGTGCATTAGTCACGGTTGTGGATGGTAGCCGTTTGCATGACACCAATTGGGTTAAGCAAAATCTTTATGAGGATCAGTTGAAAGCTGCCCAGATTGTTGTGGTTTCTCATGCTGATACGATGTCTTTTGAAGATGAACAAGCATTAGACCAATTGAAACAAGAGTATCAACCTTATCAACAACAATGGTTAACGACAGAGCATGGTCAACTCGAACTAGAACAAATTGATGTCGCTGCTTGTTTAACCGCACGCTCTATACAACCTTTACTTAAGCTTCAAAAGCAGATGAGTCAAGCTGAAGTAGCAAAAGAAATTCGTCAATTGCCTTATCACTATGTTGAGTCAGCGCAGGGATATACTGTTGCAGGCTGGAAATTACCTAAGCGTTGGAAATTCGAATTTTATGCTTTGCTCGATTTACTCTGCGCACAGCAAGACTGGCTGCGTATTAAGGGAATTTTTCATACAGATCAGGGGTGGAAGACCTTTAACTTTAATCCTGAACAGTTTAATTATAAGTCTGGTGAAGAAGGCATTGATAACCGTATTGAAATCATTAGCCAACATGAACATGACTGGCTGGCATTTGAAACTGAGTTATTAACTTGCAGAATTGATGAATAGAGAACATTGAAAAGATAGCTCAATGTTCTCAAAAATCTTCATCTATTTTTTAATGTCGAGTACAGCTTTCGCTTGAGCATGGTCAATGTCTTTTTCCCAATGTGCAATGACTACGGTCGCAACACAGTTACCAATTAAGTTGGTACAGGCACGGATAATCCCGATAAACCAATCTACAGACAATAAAAGCACTAAACCAATTGCAGGTAAGCTTGGAATAACTGAAAGTGTCGCCGCAAGAATAACTAAAGCTGACCCTGGAATACCATGCGCACCTTTAGAGGTAATCAGTGAAACCAGCAAAATAGCTAATAAGTCATGTATAGAGAGATCAATATTGCAGGCCTGCGCAATAAAAATCACTCCTAATGTTAAATAAATGGAAAAGCCATCTAAGTTAAAAGAATAACCGGTTGGGATGACTAGACCGACTGTTGAGTCTTTTATGCCTAGGTTTTTAAGCTTTTTCATGACTTGAGGAAGAACTGAGTCGGAAGAGGCAGTACCTAAAACAATGGCAAGTTCATCTTTAAAATAGCCTACAAATTTGAAAATGTTGAGGCCAGTAAGCTTTAGAATTAAACCTAGAACAATGACAACAAATAAAATGCAGGTTGCATAAAAGAGTAAAACTAAATAACCGAGTTGTAGGAGTGAGTTTGATCCAAATTTTGCAGTAGTATAGGCAACTGAACCGAACACCCCAATTGGAGCTAAGCGAATGATTAGCCCCATAATTTTAAAGAAGACTTCAGAGAAAGCTTCAAGTGCCTGACGTACTAGCTCTGCTAAATGTTTAGGAATTAAAAGTAGAGATACGCCAAATAAAATCGCGATGAGTAAAACTTGTAAAATATCGCCGTTGGCAAAAGCGCTAGTAAATGTTTTTGGAATAATATTAAGAAGAAAATCTGAACCTGTATGCATGTCGTGAGCACGTTCGGTATAGGTACTTAAATCTTTAGCATCTAAATGACTAATATGAATATTCATACCGACGCCCGGTTTAAAGACATAAGCAACAATAATTCCCAAAATTAAAGCAATACTTGTGACTACTTCAAAATAGAGAATCGTTTTTGCACCGACTTTGCCCATTTTTTTAATATCGTTTGCACCATAAATTCCCAGTACTACGACACAAAATACAATTGGTGCAATCAACATTTTAATCAGTGAAATAAAACCATCACCAAGGGGTTTTAAAGCTAGAGAGAAGTCATGAAAAGCAAGTCCTACTGCAATACCGAGGAAGAGAGCGCAGAGAACTTGTAGGAATAAACTACGTTTAAGTTTTTGCCACATAAGTCATCAAATCAAAAGAGAGGAATACAAACCCTTTAAAGCAAAAAGCCCGCCAACTTGGAAAGCGCTTGGATGTTTTGGAAGAAGATGCAAATTTAGAGTGAAAGAAGTTTTGTGTTACTGCGTTTTTTCTATAATTTTTTAATTGAAATCGAGTATTCTTAGCGCCAAATTTTTGGACATATTAACCATGGCGCTTAAAGCAACAATTTATAAGGCAGACTTGAATATTGCCAATATGGATGACCATATCTATGGCGATTATCAATTGACGCTTGCATTGCATCCTTCAGAAACTTTAGAACGGTTAATGGTTCGTGTTATGGCATTTGCACGTTTTGCAAGTGACAGTCTTGAATTTACTAAAGACCTTTTTGAAACTGATGAGCCTGCACTTTGGCAAAAAGACTTAACAGGTCAGTTAGAAAATTGGATTGAAGTCGGTTTACCTTCTGAAGATAAAGTGAAAAAAGCCAGTGCTCGTTGTAAAGCTGTAGCAATTGTTGCGTATGGTTCACAGGTCGAAGACTGGTGGAAGAGAAACAGTAAAATTAAAACATTAAGTAATGTCCAAGTTTGGCAAATTGCACCTGAAAGTACAGCAGAGTTAGAACAGCTTTGTGAACGTACGATGCAGTTACAGTTAAACGTTATGGACTCTGAGTGGACTTTACTAGGCGAAAATGGCCAAGCAAATGTAGTGTGGACCCAATTACAGTAAAATTGGAAAGCGCAACAAAATTTACAAAACTAGTTGCTAGACTAAAGATTGAGTCTGGGCTGTGAATTTAAATGAAACGGAAATGTTATGATCACTGAATTAGAAATTATCGATTTAAAAGTAGGCGAAGGTAAGGAAGCGGTTAAAGGTGCCTTAATTACTACTCACTATACAGGTTGGTTAGAAGACGGTACTAAATTCGACTCTTCAATTGACCGCGGAAATTATTTCGAATGTGTCATTGGTACAGGCCGTGTGATTAAAGGTTGGGACCAAGGCATCATGGGAATGAAAGTTGGCGGAAAACGTAAACTTATTGTTCCTGCGTATTTAGCTTATGGGGAACGCAAAATGGGCAAAGTTATTCCGGCGAACTCAAATTTGATTTTTGAAATTGAGTTATTTGACGTAAAAACTCGAGATGAATGAAATCAAAATTTTACCTTTTGATTTTGTTATATAAGCTTTAAATATGAATATATTCGTTATTTATATTTTAGCTTTTTGAATATTTAAGATTATTTTCAGTTTATTTGATTATAAAGGTGAACTGAAAAACTGTTCATTTGGGGCAGTTTAAACTTAAGGGCTAAATAGACGTCGGTTTTAGTTCTTAAGTTTAAATTTCACATAAATAATCTATATTGCTATTGAGACGCTATTTCATGATTACCCGCTTTGCATCTCCTTTGTTGAATCTAACGCTTGGCTTGGCTTTAGCAGGCTTGTCAGGTATGGCATTAGCTGCTCCTCCTAAAATAGATGCTTCAGAACTTACTGTTATTGGCTATCATGAAATTACCGATACTAAGAATGCCTTAATTCCTCAATATGCGGTGACTACGAAACAATTTAGTGAGCATATCGATTGGCTGCAAAAAAACGGTTTCCATTTCATTACTGTAGACCAGTTAATTCGCGCTCATCAGGGTAAAGTTGCACTGCCAAGCAAACCGGTTTTATTAACTGTAGATGATGGTTATCAGACTTTTTATCAAAATGCTTATCCAGTGATTAAGGCTAAGAAAATACCAGTAGTACTTGCTGTTGTTGGTTCATGGTTAGAGCCAAAAGAAAATCAGAAGGTAGATTTTTCTGGTGAAGAAATTCCACGTGATAAAATCTTAAGCTGGCCTGAACTTAAAGAGATGCAAGATAGCGGTTTTGTTGAAATTGCAAGCCATAGCTATCACTTACACCGTGGTATTAATGGTAATCCACAAGGAAACTCTGAACCTGCGGCAACCACACGTTTTTATGATGATAAAACTAAAACATATGAAAACGACAGCCAGTATCAGGCTCGAATCTATAATGATTTGAAAAAGAATAATCAGTTGCTCAAACAACATGGTATACGTTCGCCACGTATTATGGTTTGGCCATACGGTCGCTACAATATGCAAACGGTCCAGATTGCTAAAAAGCTTGGTATGCCAATTACCATCACACTTGATGATGGAGCAGATCATGCTAAACAATCTCTACAGAATATGAGCCGTATTTTGGTAGAAGGCGGAATGAGTACCAATGATTTGGCTCAAGAGATTAAAAACCGTGAATTAAACTTAACGGATAACAATCGCCCGCAAAAAATTATGCATGTTGATCTGGACTATATTTATGATCCAGATCCGAAACAACAAGAGCGTAATTTAGGTAATCTACTCGACCGTATTAATGCGATGGGCGTAAACACGGTTTATTTACAAGCTTTCTCTGATGCAGATGCTAATGGTTCTGCCGATATGGTATACTTCCCAAATCGACATATTCCTATGCGTGCTGATCTATTCAACCGTGTTGCATGGCAAATTCAAACACGTACGCCTGTAAGCCGTATTTATGCGTGGATGCCTTTATTGGCATGGGAACTACCAAAAACTGATCCTGTATCAAAAGATTTGGTTGTAACCCAGCAGGATAAAACGAGTGAGCATCTCAATATGGGATACATTCGCTTAAGTCCTTTTTCACCTGAAGCGCGTCAAACTATCCGTGAAATATATGAAGATTTAGCGAAGTCATCGTCTTTCAATGGAATTTTATTCCATGACGATGTGACTCTGTCTGATTATGAAGATGCAAGCCCAGATGCCTTAAAAGCTTATGCGAAACAAGGTTTACCAACAGACTTGGCAAAAATTCGTGCAAATGACGAAGATTTGCAGAAGTGGACTGCATATAAAACAAGATATTTAGATGATTTTGCGATGGAGCTTGTTGGTGAGGTTCGTCAGTATGAGCCATTCCTGCTTACAGCACGTAATTTATATGCACAAGTGGCTTTAAAACCATATGCGGAAAATTGGTACTCTCAGTCACTTGAAGAGTCATTAAACCGTTATGATTTTACTGCTATTATGGCGATGCCTTATATGGAGCAAGTGAAGAACCAAGATCAATTCTATAAAGATATGGTTGATCGTGTGAAACAGTATCCAAATGGCATTAAGAAAACAGTTTTTGAGCTACAAGCAACGAACTGGCGTAATAACGAAAAGGTACCTTCAACTGAAATGGCTGCGACAATTCACTCTCTCTATGAACAAGGTGCAATGCATGTTGCATATTACCCAGATGACCCAATTAAAGATCATCCGGACGTGAACGTGATGCATAAAGCATTTGCTGAAAAGTCATCTCGTCTTGTGCCGTAGACGAGGCTGAAACATGACAATCTTTGCTGCAATATGGTCGCAGGCTCTAAAGTTCGTTTTTTATTATCCATTGTTTATGTCATATCTATGGATGATTGGTGCGATCATTTTCTATTGGAAAGAACGTAAGGCTCCACCTTACGATCAACCGGCTCCATTAGAAAGCTATCCGAAAGTTGCTGTACTTATTCCTTGCTTTAACGAAGGCGATAATGCAGAGGAAACCATTAGTCACGCTTTAAAATTGGATTACCCTAATTTTGAAGTCATTGCGATTAACGATGGTAGTTCGGATAATACGGGTGAAGTCCTAGATCGTTTAGCTGAACAATACGAAAAACTTCGTGTTGTTCACCTTGCACAAAACCAAGGTAAAGCAATGGGCCTACAGGCTGGTAGCCTCATGACCGATGCCGAGTTTTTAATTGGTATCGATGGGGATGCTTTGCTTGACCCGCATGCAGCAAAATGGATGATTCGTCATTTTCTTCAGAATCCAACAGTTGCAGCCGTAACTGGAAACCCACGTATTCGTACGCGTTCAACTTTGTTAGGACGTATTCAAGTCGGTGAGTTTTCTTCGATTGTGGGAATGATTAAACGTGCTCAGCGTACATTTGGTCGTTTGTTTACGGTGTCTGGTGTAATTACGGCTTTCCGTAAAAGTGCTGTTCACCAAGTCGATTATTGGTCACCAAATATGTTGACCGAAGACATTGATATTACTTGGAAATTGCAACGTGCAGGCTGGGACATTCGTTTTGAACCGAATGCCTTGGTCTGGATTTTAATGCCTGAAACATTAAACGGATTGTGGAAACAGCGTTTACGTTGGGCAATGGGTGGGGCACAGGTATTAATTAAAAATATTGATGTGTTCACCAAACCAAAATTGAATTTTTTATGGCCTTTAATGTTTGAGCTTTGCTTAACTTTAGTCTGGTCATATTTAATGCTGGCAATGGCTTTATTGTGGTTGGTACATTTTATTTTCCCAGTCCCTGCATTGGCCGTTGTGAGTTCCCCATTTTTACCGTATGGTACAGGTATTTTATTGGGGGCAACCTGTCTAATTCAGTTTGCTTTAAGCAAATGGATGGATAGTCGTTATGAACCGAATCTAGGAAAAAACTATTTCTGGATGATTTGGTATCCATTGGTCTTTTGGCTAATCACCATTTCGGCAACCATTGTGGCATTTCCAAAAGTCTTACGACGTGGAGATGAGAAACGAGCACGTTGGGTGAGCCCGGATCGGGGCATTCGTTAGATGAAATGCAAGAGTCATGAGATTTTAAAGATCGTGCTGTATTGATGTCTGGGGAAAACCGCAGCACTTCGTTAGGTAAAAGAGAAATGAAGACAAATTCGTTGATTATTGATTTACGTCGTCAATTACCGTGGCACAAGCGCTATGTTTCTACAACAAGCACAGCCATGATGTGGGGCGGTTGGTTGTTGTTGTGGCGTCCGTTCGTGTTTGTATGGCTATTGGTTGAACTACAAAAAACACATTTGGTACACCGTTTATTTAGTGCCTTTGGTGTGGGAATTGAGCATGGCTTTACAGCACTCATTGCTTGTGCAATTGGTTTGTTGCTATGGAGTCATATTTTGCCTGAACGCCGTGTGGGTGGTGATGAACTTGACATGAAGCAGACAGATGATTATGCACGCTACTTTGATTTACCTAAGCAAGAAATTGAGCAGGGACGTAGCCAAAAAATTACGATAGTTCACCACGATGAATTTGGTAAAATTGTTAGAGTTGAATAAGCCAAATTAATTCAAGAAAGCCCACATCATGTGGGCTTTCTTTTTACATATATGTTTTTAGAGAGTAATAAGTTTTAAATCTTGAAAGCTATGTCTAAGTAGGCTTTATTTACCTTTGAAAACAGGTGGACGCTTTTGCAACATGGCAAAAACACCTTCTTGAACATCTTCTGTGGTCAGCAAAGGCTGTAAATGAGTTTGCAATTGATCAAAAGCAACCTCATAGCCTTCATTAATGGCTTCGCGTGCAGAGGCAAGAGTGGCTTTGACAGCAAGTGGCGCCGCTTGGGAAATATGTTCCGCAAGTTCTATCGCACGGTTAAGCTCCGTCCCTTCAGGGCATATTTCTGTAATCAGATTCATATCAAATGCTGCTTTTGCATCGAAAGAGTCTCCAGTGAGTAAATAACGCATCGCTTTGGCCCAACCAGCAGCTTGAGTAAAGCGAGCAGTCGCGCCGCCAAAAGGTAAGATGCCACGTTGGACTTCCATTTGCGCAAATTGAGTATTTTCACTTGCAATTGCAAGATCTGCATTAAGAAATAGTTCGATACCCGCGGTATAACAGTAGCCCTGTACAGCTACAATTAATGGTTTACTCAGTTTTCGGCCAACTGTACCCCATGGGTTAATTTCTTCATCATTAAAATCGAACACGCCTGTAGCAAGCTTAGGTTGTAACTCAACTAAATCTAAACCCGCCGTAAAATGGTCGCCATGAGCAAAAATAATCGCACAGCGCAGAGCATCATTATTTTCATATTCTGTAAGCGCTAGAGATAAATCTTTAATGAGGTGGCTATCAAAGGCATTGCGTTTTGCTGCCCGATCTAAACCAATTAAAAAAATATGTCCTCGAGTTTCACGGCTGACTTTTCCTTCTTGATTTGACATATTGTCGCGCTCTTTATTTGTGTTTCATTATCTTTTAAACAATCATTTAAAAACGATCAAATACAATTTGTTGATGACTTGGTAAGTGAAAATAAAAGCATGCTGTCAATACTCGTCAAAAGTCAACCTGACGCATAGATGTATCAGGTTGAGCAAGTTTATGCAGAGCGCCTTGAATACATTAATAGCCCTAGACATAACAGGGTTAAACCTAAAACAAGATGTGAGCTAAGTTGTTCATGGTTGAACCATGTTCCCCAAAAGGTGGCTAAAACAGGGGTGATAATTGTAATAAGTAGTACCGTCGTCGGTTGGAGTACCTTAATGAGTTGATAATAAAAAATCATGGCAAGTACAGAAGAAAAGACAGCACTATAGAAGACCGCGAGTGAAATTTTCAGACTTGGAAGTTCAGTTGGAAGATGTGACCAGAAGAAAGGCAACAAGCATGCGTAACCTACCCACGAGACAAGGCTAGAACCCGTCATTTGTATAATGGGGTGAATATGCGCTCCGACAGATTTTACGGCAAAAGTCGACAATACATAAAACAGCATAGCGATTAGCTCTAGCATAATACCAATACTGTTGAGCTGAAAACCTGATGAAGATAGCCCTAATGTAAAACTCATCCCGACAAGCGCAATACCGAGACCAAGCCACTGCCATGATGAAAAACGCTCACGCCCTAATACAAAAGAACTGACAAGCCCAGATACTAACGGAGAGGTGCCGTAAATAATTGAAATAATGGCTGATGGAACTTTATCTGCACCCATGTAGCAAAAAGCCATGGAACCAAATAAACCAATGGCTCCTGCACAGTAGCTTAAAACCGCTTTTTTACTAAAGATCAGTTTTAAACGGAAAAATTTTAGACACAGTAAAGCAATCGGAATAGCGATACTAAAGCGAAGGAATAATCCCCATGCCCAGTGAAGTTCTTGTACTGTCCAGACGGCGGCGAGTGGTGTAAGCGACCAAATAACAATGACCGCAATAAATTGGCCGGCTGTAGCGAGTCGAGTCGGAGATGAAGGTAATGCTACAGCCGGCTGAATCTGCGGGCTGGATGTACTCTGTTGTTCAAATAAAGGCTTCATATAGAGCTCCAGTGATATTTTGTAGGATGAACGGGCATAAAAAAAGCCGCTTTTTATGGCGGCTTTTTAAGAAAAATCAGAGGAAATATTATGTAAGTAACTTCTTGATTTTTTTATTTAAAGCGCCAAATTGTCCGAAATAAGGGCGTCGGCAATTGACCACACAGAGCATCATCTCTGAGGCGTGGAATTGACGCGCTAGACAATAATGGGCTTTAGATAAAAACATGATAAGTATATTAAAAATATAGATGATATTTTTATAACATATAAACAGAAAAGTACAAATGAGATTCAAGCGTGGAATATAGATTTTTTTGAATACGTTAAATTAGTTGTTTGCTTAGCCCCATATTTTTCTCATAATACCTCGTCAAATTGATCTCAATAAGCAGCTGCTCTTATGTCACCTCTAGAAATCTTTGCGGTCTTAATTAGTCTAATTGGAGTCGGATTAACTGTAATTCGAAATATGTGGTGCTGGCTGTTTAATTTCTTTGCCTTTGTTCTATACGCCTATTTGTTTTATGAATTTAAGCTTTATGGTGAAACGATTTTGCAGTTCTTTTTTATGGCTGTAAATTTTTATGGTTTTTACTATTGGCTCAAAGGAAAGCAGCAAGATCACGACATTCGAATTGAACCTATCGCAGTTCAAACCGCTATCATTCAAATGATAATTGCTGCGATAGGTGGCTTACTATTTGGTTTGATACTTAAAAACTTTACCGATGCCGCAGTGCCTATGCTCGACTCGCAGCTTGCCGCATTTAGTTTGCTTGCAACTTATTGGACCAGCCGAAAACATATTGCAACTTGGATACTTTGGGTATTTGTCGACATTATTTATGTGGGTATGTTTATTTATAAAGATCTATTTTTAACTTCAGCCTTATATGCAGCCTTTGTGTTAATGGCAGCTTATGGTTGGTATCAATGGGAAAAGGTTAAAAGAAAGCAGGTTGACCATATAGATCTGAAAAAAACTATTTAATGTATGAGAAAATATTAAAACAATAATCCTCTTTGGAAATTATTTGATGACTCGTACTTTAAAAAAATTTTTATTTTGTTTATTCCTTTTTTCTGGTTATGCAAATGCTCAGGTTAACGCTGTTCCTTTAAAGCAGCTTAGTAAATTACCGGATTCATGTCAGAAAGATGAAGCTGCTGAAAATAATAAATTAGCTATACAGACGGCACAGGTAAAAATACAAAGCTATTCTTGCTTTAAGCCTGATATAGCTGATGCGCTAGGCTATAATGTATTTGCTATCAATTTAGATAAAAATAAAACCTATTATTTTAAAGCGCAAACTCAGGATATATCCTCAATAGCAGGCCAGACTATACATAAAATTGATTCTGAAACCTTTGCAATAGACAATTATCAGGAGCGTGGTGGAAATTTTATTATTTTTTGGGTAGCGGACTGGTCAAATATTTATACACAAGATATTAGTTATTATACGGATGATGAAACTTCCATAGATAGCTTTATTAAAGACAAACTGATTTATTTACAGAAGAAAAAATATTTGAATAATACCAAAACTAAAAAAGTTGGGTCTCCTTTAATCATTATGAAAGACAAACAAAAAGGTTTGATTATTAAGAAGACTAAGGCACAAAACTTTTAAATCATTAATTTATGGATTTTTATGAAAAATTTAACTCATATATTTTTATTTTGTATTGGTTTTTTAGTAGCAACTACCTCTTATGCGCAAGTAAGTATTAAACCTTTATGGCATGGTAAGGTATTAAACAGTTTTGATATTCCTTTAAATAATCTGAAAAAGCCAAAGCAGGTTATTAAAGGTGAAGCTGATGAATGTAATGGTGGTTATTTTCCAGATCAATGGGTATATGAAGATGGAGTGATACTCTCTACGGGATCTTTAGATAAGGTATATGTAAGCCAGCAAAATGGTCTAAAGTATGGTTCTCGATTATTTAATCATTTAACTACCGAGAATGATTTTAAAAAGTTTTTTGGTAAGCAAATAGTTATATCTGAAAATCATACTTACTCTATATTTCCTTGGGAAGGTAGTAATGATGGCTTACACTTTCATTTCCGTAATGGAAAACTAGATTACTATACGCACTCTATTGATGACTGCTAATGATTAACCTTTAAGAATAACCATGATCCTGAATTTAGTCATATATAAACAGCAACAGTTTGATGCGATGGCCCAAAAAATTATGGCCGAACCCACAAAATATATAGATTTTAATTCGGTGTCAGATTTTTATAAGGCTGCATGGTTCAAGGATTTTCCACAAGGCACTCAGGTCTCTGCGACAGGTTTAGATGATGGTGCTGAAGAGTTTTATGCAGTGGTGCAATTTAAACAGCAGTACTTAAAGTTTGATATTAAAGAAAATTATTCAACACTGTGTTTTCAGGATATGAATGGTGAAATTTTTAAGCGTGATTTTTAATTGAAGAAATAAGAGAAAAAAAAGCGACATAACGTCGCTTTTTTTAATAGATAAATTTTGAAATTTTATCTGCTGTTGCGATGACCAGAGCGGCGATATCCTCTTTAAAGGTTTTTTCATCATAAGTGGTAATTGGACAGCTCACCGAAAGGACAGCCACCATTTTTCCATTAGATTGTTTGAAAATAGGAGCACCACAAGCAGCCATATCATGATTGTAATGACCCCAGCTCACCATCGATTTTTGGGTTTTTACATAATTTAGTTTTTGTAAGAGTGCTTTCAAGTTAGTTGGGGTAAGTTCTGAGAAACTATCCCACTCATTGAAATTACGATAGCGTTGTCGTACTTCTGCCTCTGGTAAATCCGACAATAACATTTGACCAATAACGGTAGCATGGGCTGGCCAGCGAGTACCTAAGCTAATATTGCTGGTAAAAGTACCCATTGATTGAACATTATTTACAAAAACAATATGTGTGCCTTCCAAAACAGTCAGATGTACTGCCAGTTTGGTCTGATCACGTAGTTCTTTCATTAAAGGAGTGGATAAGTCGAGTAATGAAAGCTTCGATAAACTGTTAAAACCAAGCTCCATAACTTTTGAGTCAAGTGCATAAGTTTTTTGGGATGCTTTCCTTAAATAGCCACAAGCTTCGAGTGTATAAATAAGACGAAATGCACTAGAACGGTTCACTTCCAAAATTTCGGCAATTTCTGTAATCGTCATTTCTTGTGCTTGTTGATTAAATGCTTGCAAGATGGCTAAACCACGCACAAGCCCTGGTACTAAATATCGATCATCATTTTTTGTCGTTTCTGATTCTTGCAAATCTTCTTCAATCTCTAGGCTCATTTGTGTTGTTTTCCTATAAATAAAAAAGGGTTCGAATTGGGGCATTATGCTTTATTTTAGAACTATTGTAATTATAAAGATCGCATAAAATATTTTTTATATTTAAAACAAAGTTTTCTTTTTAAAACGTAACAAATTATTTAAAATAAATTAATACAATGATTTTTATAACTATTTTTACTTTGACAAAAATTAACCAAGAGTATTATTCTTTGCTTGTGTTTTGAAAATGAAATTAAGTTTTGTATATAAAACAAAATGAGGACGCAAAGTATGAGTTGGATCTCAGTTTGTCAGCAGGGTGACGTTAGCGAAGATGAGCCGAAGGCTATCGAAGTTGAAGGAAAAAAAATTGGCGTATTTTTTGTCGATGAAAATTACTTCGCTATCGAAAATGTTTGCCCTCATGCGTATGCCTTATTAACCGAAGGATTTATCGAAGATCAAACTGTTGAATGTCCATTGCACGAAGCAATTTTTGACATTCAGACAGGTGAGCTAAAAAGTGGGCCCGGGTGTAGAAACCTATGTACGTACCCAGTTCGTGTTGAAGGACAGGATATTCAAATTCAACTCTAGTCCTCACATGTACAAGGAAGCAGAACAATGAAGACATTTAATGAAAAGTTAGCAAGCTGGATTCATGCAACGCCAGCAACCGAAGCAGGTATCAACAATATTCAAATTCCTGGTCAATCTGAATTGTTGGTTTGGCAGACACGTTATAAAGAACCGACTCTCTACGAGCAAGATTTTGTAAAGAACTTAATTCAAGCATTTTCTGCGGGTGCAACAGCGCTAGATGATGTTGTTTCTGCACTTAATCAACAGGGGTTCCGCTGTGAATCTGGTGATGAATGGACTTCTGCAAGCTTTACAGAAGAAATGCAACGTTTAGGTTATTGATTCAGGGAAGAATAAAATGAACGCAATCGTATCAACTTCACAAAGTGCTGAAGAATATTTAGAACTTGGTTTGCGTGACCAATGGCATCCGGTTTTAGCAAGTTGGGAAGTCGCTGCTAATCCAGTCGGAATTACCCGTTTAGGCGAGAACATTGTAGTTTGGCGTGATGCCGAAGGTCAGGTGCATGCACTTGAAGATCGCTGTCCACACCGCGGTGCTCGTCTTTCTCTTGGTTGGAACTTGGGTGACCGAGTTGCTTGCTGGTATCACGGTGTTGAAGTTCGTGCTGATGGTGTGGTTGCCGATGTGCCAGCAGTTCATGAATGTCCAATGACTGGAACTAAATGCTTAAAGAACTATCCAGTAATTGAGCAGCATGGTGCAATCTTTATTTGGTTTGGTATCGATGCAAATGAACAACCAGCACCGCTTGAGTTCCCAGAGCAACTTGCAAGTGAAGAGTGGAGTGCGTTCCTTTGCCAAGCAGACTGGAAAGTAAACCATCAATACGCGATTGATAACGTGATGGACCCAATGCATGGTAGTTATTTACATGCGACATCGCACTCGATGGCAGATGGTGATCGTACCGCAGAGATGAAACATCGCACGACCGATAATGGTTTTATTTTTGAAAAAGAAGGTCAATTAGGTGTGAACTTCGATTGGGTTGAATATGGTTCAACAGGTGCGAGCTGGTTACGTCTGTCCATTCCATACCGCAAACAATTTGGCCCAGGTGGTGAGTTCTGGATCGTGGGCTATGCAACGCCAATTGATGCCAATAATACCCGCGTATTTTTCTGGCGCTGCCGTAAGGTGAGTGGCTGGCAACGTAATGTATGGCGCTTCTTGTATCGCAATCATTTAGAGCAGTTGCATTGGGACGTATTGGAACAAGACCGAATTATTTTAGAAAACCTTGCGCCAAATGCACGTGAACAAGAATTCCTCTATCAACACGATGTTGGCCTTGCTCGTTTACGCCGTTTAATGAAAAAAGAAGCTGAAAAGCAATTAAAGAAAATTGCTGCGCTAAATGCATCAAACCGTATTGAGATGCAGGAAGAAGCTCATGGCTAATGTAGCGTTGTTGCAAGGCAAAAAAGTTTTAGTAACTGGTGCAGCACGCGGTTTAGGCCGAGATTTTGCTCAAGCTATTGCCGAGGCTGGTGCTGAGGTTGTGATGGCAGATATTTTATCTGACTTGGTACAACAAGAAGCACAAGCTTTGCAAAAACAAGAACTGAATGTTCATGCTGTTACCGTTGACCTTGCCAATGCAGACTCTATTGAAAATGCGGTTGCAAAAAGTGTTGACGTACTCCAAGGACTAGATGGCCTTGTGAACTGCGCGGCACTGGCAACCAATGTTGGTGGAAAAAATATGATTGATTACGATCCTGAACTTTGGGATCGGGTCATGAATATTAATGTGAAAGGCACATGGCTCATCAGTAAGGCATGTGTTCCCCATTTAAAGCAATCGGTTGCAGGCAAGATCATTAATGTTGCTTCCGATACAGCACTTTGGGGCGCACCAAACCTGATGGCTTATGTTGCAAGTAAAGGTGCAATTGTTGCCATGACGCGTTCAATGGCAAGAGAGTTGGGACAATCTAATATCTGTGTCAACACATTGTCACCGGGACTTACTCTGGTTGAAGCAACCGAGTATGTACCACAGGAACGTCACGATTTATATGTCAATGGAAGAGCGATTCAACGTCAGCAACTTCCACAAGATTTAAATGGAACAGCATTGTATCTACTGTCGGATTTGTCCTCTTTTGTGACAGGTCAAAATATTCCGGTCAATGGCGGTTTTGTCTTTAACTAAGGAGTAGTCAAATGATTACAGGGATCGAGATTTTAAAGTTTGGAGTTGAGGATAGAGCTGCTTCAAACAAGTTTCTAGCAGATTTTGGTTTAAGCCAAAGTACTTCGGATATTGAAGGTACAGATTTATACCAAACTCAAAATGGCAGCAAGATTTATCTATTTAATTGTGATGATGATCGTTTGCCACCTGCGATTGAACAAGGCTCAACTTTACGTGAAGTCACTTGGGGTGTTGATAATTCTCAAGACCTTGAAGACTTGGCAACTCGTTTGGCTGATGTAGAAGGTTTTAAACGTTCTGAACATACAGTTCAGTGTCTTGACCCAAATGGCATGACGATTCGTTTTGAACAAAGTTTTGTTAAAGATGTCTCTGAGCTCAAAACGGAAGGTATTAACCAATACGGCAACATTCAACGCGTTAATGCAGCAAGTCCTGTCTATGAAAAAGGTCAACCTGTTGCGATTGGACACGTGGTGTTCTTCACACCGGATTTGGCAACAACTGAAAACTTCTATATTGAAAAAGTAGGCTTTCATTTATCGGATGCCTATAAAAATCGTGGTGCATTTTTACGTTGCCGCGGTGAAGGTTACCACCATGATTTATTCTTGCTTAGTGTTCCAAATAAACCTGCTGGCTTAAATCACGTTGCGTTTGTCGTTCGTGATATCCATGAAGTGATTGGGGGCGGTTTAAATATGAATCGTTCGGAATGGTCAACTTTCATTGGACCGGGACGTCACCCAATTTCTTCTGCTTATTTCTGGTACGTCAACTCACCATTAGGTGGTGCATTTGAATATTACACCAACGATGATTATTTGACAGAAGAATGGCAGCCACGTGTAGAAGAGCATCGTCTAGAGCTTTTCACAGAGTGGGCGATAGAAGGTGGTCTTGATGACACAACCCGCCGTCAGGTGAAGCCTGTTTAACAGGTATGGCTGAACAAGGAAGATGGCTATGGAAAAGATCGTAATTGTAGGTGCCGGACAGGCAGCGGGTTGGGCAGTAAGTACCTTACGCCAAAATGGTTATGTGGGCGAAATTCACGTGGTTTCAAATGAGGACCAAGTATTTTACGAGCGTCCACCACTGTCTAAGCAAGTACTTTCAAAAGAAGCTACTTATGAAAGTTTGAATCTGTTCTCACCTGAACAGGTTCAAGAGTTCAACGTTCAATGGCATAAACCAGAAATTGCGACAAAAGTCGATCGTGAGCAAAAACAGGTTCATTTAGAAAGTGGCCAAGTTTTACCGTATGACAAATTGCTGATCGCAACTGGAAGCCGTGCACGTGTACCCGTCAATACATGGCAGTTTATTCCAAATGTTGTGACCCTACGTAATGTGCATGACTGTGAACGTTTGGCTGAAATTTTAAAGAATGCAAAAAATGTCGCTGTGATTGGTGGCGGCTGGATTGGTTTAGAAATTGCTGCAACTGCACGTAAGCAAGGTAAAGAGGTACATGTTTTTGAATATGGCGACCGTTTATGTGCAAGAAGTGTGAGCCCGGAAGTTTCTGCATTTTTAAAAAATATGCATGAAACACAAGGCACAAAAATTCATTTAGACAGCAAAAGCCTTCATTTGGTTGAAGCACCAGATCGCAAAGTTGAAGTGGTAAATCATCCTCAACATAGCCAGTTATTTGACTGTGTTGTGGTAGGTGCTGGTGCTGAAATTGCCAAAGAGTTAGGTGTGCACGCTGGTCTCGATGTGAAAGATGGCATTGTGGTGAATTGTTTTGGGCAAACCTCAGATCAAAACATTTATGCCGCAGGTGATGTCGCAATTCATCCGAGCTTGGGTTATTGCATTCAGTCTTGGGCAAATGCACAAAATCAGGCGATTGCAGCAGCAAAGTCAATGCTCGGAATTGATACTGAATATACCGATATTCCATGGCTCTGGTCTGATCAGTACCACTTCAATATTCAGATTTTAGGTACGTATCAACCAGATAGAACCAAAGAAGTAGTGATTCGCCAAGGTGGTGAGGATCAGGTGAGTTATTTATATCTCGACCATGAAAATCGTTTGCTGAATATGATTGCCATTAATGATTCGAAGCTGATCAAACTGGCGAAACGTTGGATGCAAGCCAACACCGTTTTAGATCCAAAATTATTAGCAGATGCCGAATTTAATGTCATGAAGTTAAAACCGTAAGCATTAAATCTGGTTCTCATTACCAAATCGAAGGAATGACGCATGAGTAATGAAGAAAAAAGTGGATTGAAGCATTGGGTGCCTGCTTTTGTCCTTATGGTGTGTGTGGTACTGGCATTTTTCGACAAGATTAGTATTGCGGTTTTATTTTCAGATCCTCATTTTCAAACTGCAATGGGAATTGCTGAAGATAAGGCCAAGCTTGGATGGCTCATGACAAGTTTCTTGCTTGCTTATGGCTTTTCATCGGTTTTTCTAAGCTTCTTGGGTGACATTTTTAACCCAAAGAAAATGCTGTTCTGGAGCGTAACATCATGGGGTTTACTCATGTTCTGTATGGGCTTCACCACCAGTTATTCAGGCATGTTGATTTTACGTGTACTACTTGGTTTGGCAGAAGGACCACTGTTTGCTTTGGCATACACTATTGTTAAGCAGACTTATACAGACCGTCAGCAGGCACGTGCTTCTACCATGTTCTTACTTGGAACTCCGATAGGTGCATTCCTTGGATTCCCAATCACGGCAAATGTTTTAGCTCACCACGACTGGCACACCACTTTTTTTGTGATGGCTGCGCTAACCCTAATTGCCATTTTCAGTATTGTTTTTGGTTTGCGTAACTTACAGCTCAAGAAAACTGTCGAAATTGAGGGCGAGAGTAAACGTACCAATTTCAAAGGCCACATTGCCAATACTAAATTGCTGCTCAGCAACAGCGCGTTCTGGCTGGTTTGCCTCTTTAACATTGCATTAATGACTTATTTGTGGGGCTTAAACAGCTGGGTTCCTTCTTATCTTATGCAAGACAAAGGATTCAATCTCAAAGAGTTTGGGATGTATTCAAGCTTTCCATTCATTGCCATGTTAATTGGCGAAATCATCGGTGCGTTTTTATCTGACAAGTTAGGCCGCCGAGCAATTCAAGTCTTTAGCGGTTTATTACTCGCGGGCATCTTCATGTATGTGATGGTCATTATGACTCAACCATTATTGATTATTGCTGCCATGTCTTTAAGTGCGATGGCGTGGGGTTTTGGAGTAGCAGCTGTATTTGCTTTGCTTGCCCGAGTAACCACCTCAAATGTAGGGGCGACTGCGGGTGGAATATTTAACGGTTTAGGTAATTTTGCAAGTGCAATTGCGCCTGTTCTTATCGGTTACATCGTGATGCAAACACATAGTTTTAATTTAGGAATTAGCTTCTTGGCTGCTGTCGCTGTCATTGGGTCGTTGTTCTTGGTTCCTCTTTTAAAACGTTATTAATTCACTGTATAGGAGTTTAAAAAATGACTACACAACAATTCGAATCGTGGGCACAACCAGAGGGTGCTTCTTTAGAAGATTGGTTAAATACGCGTATTGCTCGCTTTGAGACACGTAAATACGACTTCGATGCTTTGAAGTTCCAAGCAGATTACGATCCGAAGTATCGCCGTGCACAAATGCGTTACATGGGTACGGGTGCAACAGGTGTTGCAAATGACGGTAACACTGTTCCAGCAGAAAACTTCACATTTTCCACAATGGTTTTGCCTGCACAGTGTGAAGGTCCTTTGCATATTCACCACGATGTTGAAGAAGTGTTCTTTATGCTTCGCGGCGAAATTGATTTGTTCATTGAGCACAACGGCGAAAAATTTGAGACCCGTTTAAAAGAGCGTGACCTGATTTCAATTCCACCGGGAATCTATCGTGGTCTTTTTAACCCAGGTCAAGAAGATGCCTTGATGTGTGTGATGTTGGGAACAGGTAAACCAACCATTCCGAACTATCCACCAGAGCATCCATTGTCTCAAATCAAACGTTAATTGTTTGATGAAGTGAATGAAGGAATGAATTGAAAATGATGACACTCATTGAAAAGTTAGCAGAATTTCCGGTGAAAACCGTTACTGTTCAAGGCCAGCAGCAAGCCTATCGGGAAGCCGGTCAAGGTGAGTACCTTGTGCTGTTGCATGGCATTAGTTCAGGTTCTGCTTCATGGGTAAACCAACTTGAAGTGCTGTCTCATCATTTTCATGTCATTGCCTGGGATGCGCCGGGCTATGGCAAATCAGATGAACTTTTAACTGATCAACCCAATGCTACCGATTACGCAAAGCGTTTGGCTGCGCTATTCGATGTTTTAAAAATTGAAAAAGCAACTGTGGTCGGACACTCATTAGGTGCCTTACAGGCCAGTGCATTTGCTGCACTTTACCCAGAGCGAGTGAAGCACTTAGTTGTTGCTAACTTGGCGCAAGGCTACCAACGCCACGATGAACAAACACAAATTCAGGTTTTTGAAAAAAGACCAAAAATGTTGAAAGAACTAAGCGCTAAAGGAATGGCCGAAAACCGTGGACCTCATTTGATTTATAAACAAGAGCCACAAGCCTTAGCTTTAGTTTCAGAGGTGATGCAGCAATTGACCCTACAAGGTTTCACACATGCATCGTACTTACTGGCATATGACGAAATACGTAATTACCTAACCGATTTAAAAGTCCCATGCACAGTCATTGCAGGGCAGCAAGATCAAATCACTCCTGCGTTAGGTATACAAGAGCTTGCTCAGGAATTGCAGTTGGAACAGCGCTTCGTCATAGAAGATGCAGGACATTTAAGTTATGTCGACCAACCGCAAGCATTTAACCAAATTATGTTGACGATTCAGGAACAATCGTAAGAGAGATTAAGGATTATGAGCTTCCAAGTTGAAGGAAAAGTTGCAGTTGTTACCGGTGGCTCATCTGGGATTGGGTTGGCTGCTGTTGAAATACTGGTTGCAGAGGGTGCAAAAGTTGCTTGGTGTGGTCGCGATGAAGAACGTTTAAATGCTTCTAAGCACTATATTTTAGAAAAATTTCCACATGCCAATATTTTTACCAAAGCATGTAATGTTTTGAAAAAAGAAGAAGTTCAGCAATTTGCCAAAGACGTCAAACTCAATTTGGGCAATGTGGACATGCTCATTAACAATGCTGGGCAAGGCCGTGTTTCAAATTTTGAAAACACACAAGATGAAGACTGGATGAAAGAAATCGAGCTGAAATATTTCAGTGTTTTACATCCGGTACGGGCTTTTCTTGACGACTTAAAGCAGTCGGCAAATGCCTCAATTACCAATGTGAACTCGTTACTGGCATTGCAACCGGAACCGCACATGATTGCGACTTCATCTGCACGCGCTGCACTGTTGAATTTAACCCATTCTTTGGCACATGAATTTACTCAATATGGCGTTCGTGTGAACTCGATTTTACTCGGTATGGTCGAATCTGCGCAGTGGAAACGCCGTTATGAGACCCGTTCAGATTTAAATCTGTCATGGGAAGAGTGGACAGGCAATATAGCAAAAAATCGTGGCATTCCTATGCAGCGTTTAGGCCGACCAGAAGAGCCAGCACGTGCTTTAGTTTTCTTGGCATCACCATTGGCATCTTACACCACAGGTTCGGCAATAGATGTCTCAGGTGGTTTTAACAAACATTTATAAACATTAGGTGCTGTCATGAAAAAGTTGATGATGATTGGTTTTGGCGCAATGGCAGCAGAAGTGTATGCCCACTTGCCTCAAGATCTGCAACTCAAATGGATTGTAGTGCCATCTCGCAGCATTGAAAAAGTGCAGTCACAAGTCTCTTCCGAGATTCAGGTGATTTCCGATATTGAGCAATGTGATGGTACACCAGACTATGTCATTGAAGTGGCAGGTCAAGCAGCAGTAAAAGAGCATGCCCAAAAAGTTTTAGCGAAAGGCTGGACCATTGGTCTGATTTCGGTGGGTACTTTGGCTGATAGCGAGTTTTTAATTCAGCTTAAACAAACTGCCGAAAAAAATGATGCACATCTGCATTTACTTGCAGGGGCTATCGCAGGCATTGACGGTATTTCTGCGGCCAAAGAAGGTGGTTTGCAAAAAGTCACTTACAAAGGCTGCAAAAGTCCAAAAAGTTGGAAGGGCAGTTATGCAGAGCAATTGGTCGATTTAGACCATGTTTCAGAACCTACAGTCTTTTTCACAGGAACTGCCCGTGAAGCTGCGACTAAATTTCCAGCCAATGCCAACGTTGCAGCAACCATTGCACTTGCAGGGCTTGGAATGGATGAAACCATGGTTGAGTTAACTGTTGATCCAACTATCAACAAGAACAAACACACCATTGTGGCGGAAGGTGGCTTTGGACAAATGACAATTGAACTGGTGGGTGTGCCGCTGCCAAGTAACCCGAAAACATCAACTTTGGCTGCGCTTAGCGTGATTCGTGCTTGTCGCAATAGTGTAGAAGCAATACAGATTTAAGAAGGATTTGATCATGGCAAAGGAAATTTATATTGCGGGTGAATGGCGATTAGGCCGTGGTGCAGTCATTCAAAGCCTGTTTCCGGCAGATCAGTCGGTAAACGCTGAGCTTTCAACAGCAACGCTTGAAGATGTAAATGAAGCAATTGAAAAAGCGGATCAGGCTTGGCGTGAACCGAGCTGGAGAAACAGTTTGCCGCATGAGCGCGCACGTATTCTCTACAAAGTTGCAGACATTATTGAAGCGCGTGTAGATGAATTAGCGAAATTACAAACACGTGATAATGGTAAGCCTTTAACCGAAACTCGTGGCTTGGTGATGAGCGCGGCGGCAACTGCACGTTATGTTGCAGCAGCATGTGAAACGTTGAATGATGAGCTCACTACTCAACGTGCTCCAGATTTTATGACCATGAGCGTGCATGAACCTGTGGGCGTTGTGGCAGCTATTACCCCTTGGAACTCTCCAATTGCGAGTGAAGTTCAAAAGCTTGCTCCAGCTTTGGCAGCAGGAAACGCCGTGGTGTTAAAACCAGCAGAAGCAACTTCACTGATTGCTTTAGAGCTTGCCAAAGTTTTTGAAGAAGCAGGTTTACCAAAAGGCTTACTCAGTGTGTTAGTGGGGCGTGGTTCTGTGATTGGTGATGCTATTGCTCAGCACCCATTGGTTCGTAAAATTTCTTTTACAGGTGGAACAACCACGGGACGTCATTTGGCACACATTGCCGCAGATAAACTGATTACTACTTCACTTGAGTTAGGTGGTAAGTCACCAACCATCGTTTTGCCGGATGCGGATGTCGAACTGGCTGCTAAAGGTGTCGCGTACGGTATTTTTAGCTCGGCAGGCCAAGCGTGTATCGCAGGTTCTCGCTTGTTTATTCATAGCAGTCTTTACGATCAGTTTTTAACGCGTTTGGTTGAAATTACCAAAGGCTTACGTGTGGGCCATCCAGAACAAGCTGGTGTGCACTTAGGACCACTGGTCAATGACAAACATTTGCAGTCAGTTGATCGCTATGTGCAACTGGCCAAAAGCGAAGGTGGTCAAGTTTTGATTGGTGGTGAGGCACTTACGACTGGTGACTATGCCAAAGGAAGCTATTACTTACCAACCATTATCACGGGCTTAAATAACAGTGCTCAAACCTGTCAGGAAGAAATTTTTGGTCCTGTTTTAGTGGTTATGAAATATGACAACGAGCAAGATTTAATTGCCCAAGCCAATGACAGTTGTTTTGGTCTTGCCGCAGGTATCTGGACTGAAAGTTATCGTAAAGCTTGGCGTATTGCACGTGCCTTAGAAGTGGGAACGGTATGGATTAATACCTACAAAAAATTCTCGATTAGTGCGCCGTTTGGCGGCTTTAAAGACAGTGGAATCGGGCGCGAAAAAGGTCGTTTGGGCATTTTATCGTACATGCAACAAAAGAGTATTTATATGGGGCTGAATGAACAGCCTAACCCTTGGTGCGATTAATAAATTCAAGGACTGAAAATAAATTTTGAGGAACAGACATGACTGAACGTGTAAATGTAGGCGAAGCAATCGCAAGAGTTTTAGAAGCGCACCAAGTTGATAGTATTTATGGTGTTATTTCCATCCACAATTTACCTATTGCCGATGCAGTAGGGCGCCGTGAAAAAATGCGTTTTGTTGCAGCCCGTGGTGAGGCTGGCGCAGTTACCATGGCAGATGCACACTCACGCTTTAAAGGCCTAGGTGTAGCGTTGACCAGTACAGGTGCTGGGGCAGGTAATGCCGTAGGTTCACTGATTGAAGCTATGAATGCGGGTAGCCCTGTATTGCATTTAACGGGTCAAGTTGAGCGTGAATATCTTGACCGTGATGCAAGCTTCATCCATGAAACCAAAGACCAACTTACATTCTTACGTGCATCGAGCAAAGCGGCGTTCCGTATTACCAGCCCAGACAATGCTGTTGGTGTAATACGTGAAGCTATCCGTGTAGCAACCACAGTTCCAATGGGACCGGTAAGTGTTGAGCTGCCGATTGATGTGCAGGCAGCAGAAATTGATTTGCCACTTAACTTAGGGCCAGTCAAAGCACTTGAGTTACCACAGGCAGAGCAAGCTGAAATTGATCTTCTTGTCAGTGAAATCAAAAAAGCAAAACGCCCGATTTTCTGGATTGGCGGTGGAACTTTAAATAGTATTGCCGAAGTTAAGGCAATTGCAGATTTAGGTATTCCGGTTGTTTCATCGACCCATGCTCGTGGAGTGTTGCCAGATGATCATCCACGTAGTTTGGGTGCTTTCCATAACTCAGCAGGTGTTGAGCAGTTATTAAAAGATGCTGACTTAATGGTTGTGGTGGGTTCTCGTTTACGTAGTAATGAAACTAAAACCTATTCGGTTGAGTTCCCTGAAAACATTATTCAGGTAGATGCAAATCCAGTGGCTCAGCAACGTAATTACAAAATCCGTAACTTCATTTGTGGCGATGCCAAAGATGTCTTAACACGTGTGTTAGAACAGCTTCAAGGAACTTCAAAAGTTGATGCCGATTACGATGCTGCTGTTGTGGCTGCTAAACAAGCTGCAATTGATGCACTTCGTAAACAAATCGATCAATACGCTTTAATTTGTGATCACTTGCGTGCAGCTTTACCTCAAGACGGCATTTTTGTACGTGACATCACCATGTCGGGTAGTACATGGGGCAGTCGTTTATTCCCTGTACAAGCACCAAACCAAAACATCCACTCGCTTGCGGGTGCAATTGGTTTAGGCCTTGCAACAGCAATCGGTGCTTCAGTTGCTAACCCTGACAAAAAAGTAATTGGTTTAGTCGGCGATGGCGGCTTAATGCTTGGCATTGGTGAAATTGCAACCATGGTGCAAGAAAACACCAATATGGTCTTAATGATTATGAATGACGGTGGTTATGGCGTAATGCGTGGCATTCAAAATAACTACTTTGGTGGTCGTCAGTATTTCAATGAATTGCATACACCAGACTACAAACTTCTTGGTGAATCAATGGGTGTGAAAAGCTGGAAAGTCGGTAGTGCAGATGAGTTTAAAACGGTTATTCAAGAGGCAGTCGCTTTTGAAGGACCAACCGTGATTGAGCTCGATATGAACTCGATTGGACCATTAAACTTCGCGGGTCCACCGCAAAAGAAACTGTATTAACCAGTTTGGATGGTTTAGTACATATGCGATGGGAGCTGCTAAGCCATCCTTTTTTTAGATAAATTTTTTTATCTAAAAAACAATAAAAACTAAGTTTTACAGGTAAAACAAATAAAGTTCCAGCAGGACGCTGGAACTCAATAAAGGATGTAGAGATGAAAAAGACTTCATTGATCATGGCATTCATTGCACCGTTTACGCTGGGGGTAAGCGTCAATGCTTTTGCAAAAGATTCATTACTTGAGTGGAAAAGTGATGATGGAACTGAGTCATTAAAGTTAGGTGGGGTGGTTCGGTTAAATCAGCGCTATGAAGATTGGGAAGGACCAAACCGTGGTTTTGGTAAGCTCTATTTCGACGTGTTCAGGGTTGATCTGAAAGGTAAGTTTGATGATGCTTACATCAACGCCAGCTATCTGTTTCAAGATCAACAGAAAACTGCCATTGAAAAAGCCTATGTGGGTTATAACTTAAATGCCAATAACAGCATTGAAGCAGGTTTGGTTTATAAACCTTTTACGATTTATCCCTATCCGCAAAATGGTTGGACTTACCACATTCCATTCTTTTTAGGTTATGGCAATAATATTGCACCAGGACTTAACTGGAATTATCACGACAAAGACTGGGATGTAAAACTCGGTTATTACCCACAAATGTTAGAGACCAACTTACGTTATTCACCTGATAGTGCAACTTATGATGACTTGGCAGGAAATGCATTTCCATCTCAAAAAGCCTATCAAAATGAAAAACGCAATCAGGTGAATACCCGTATTGTACGTAAGTTAGAGACCGATTTTGGTAAGCAAGAGTTTGGTGTTTCTGGTGCAATTGCACAGCTACATAACAAAGTGACTGATAAAGACGGCAAATATTATGCAGTCGGTTTGCATACTGAAAATAACTATAATCGCTTTAATTTACAAAGTTCGGTTATTCACTATCAATACGATGCGAAAAATCCGGATGGTGTAAATAGTGACATGACCTTAATGGGCAATAATGGTTTTACACCTGCTTATTTCATTGCTTCGGAAGGGACGATTGCCAGTTTAAACCTTGCCTATACATTGCCTGTGACCAATATGGGCAAGCTAAAAGCTATTAAGTTTTATAATGACTATAGTTATCTCGATAAAAAACGCGATGATTGGTCAGATTCGCAAATGAATACCACAGGTATGATGTTTATTGCTTCACCCTTTATGGTTTGGGCGGATTATACGTGGGGTAAAAACTCCAACATTATTGGTGGCTCTACAAACTCAACGGGTTATACCTCTGCAACCTCGCCAAATAGCGATAAATGGCTATACCGTATTAACTTTAATATCGGCTTTACTTTCTAAAGTAAGCAGCAATAAAAAACCACGCAATCGGCGTGGTTTTTTATTTAATAAATGAAAATTTTTAATATCTGTTTTTTTCAAACTTATTCCAAAACACAAAGGCAGTTACAAAGGCCAAAATGGTGAGCGCGAAAATATAATACATCGCACCAATATCACTATATTGACTGAGCCAATGAACGAGAGGCAGTGTCATACCGCCAACAATCGCATATGACAAATTATAAGAAAATGAAATGCCAGAGAAGCGAACAGGCGCGGGGAACATTTTGACCATACTGCTCGACACCATGCCAACCGTACCTGAGCATAGGCCCAACAGCATATATAAAGCAAAAATGGTTGAATGTGCGGCATGTCCTAAACTGTTATAAAAAACTGCTGCTGTGAGTGCTACTGCAAGTGCACCGACCATCATCACTTTGCCACAACCAAAACGGTCAGCAAAATAGCCTGCCAAAATACAACCAACCATTTGCATGACAATGGCGGCACTTTGCATTTCAAAAGTCTGTGCGCGCTCAAAATCAAATGAACCAATCAATAAATTCGGCATGGCTAAAATCACCACCACCACACAGCCAGTTAAGAACCATGTAAATAACATGCCAATCGCAACGGCTGTTTTATGCGTTTTTAACACTTGTTTTACAGGCATTTCTTTTGAAATTTCTTTACGTGCCTGCATGGCTTTAAATACAGGGGTTTCTTTTAAATAAGTCCGTAAATAAAGTGCGACTAGACCAAAAATACCACCTGCAATGAAAGGAATACGCCATGCCCAGTCATGGATTTGCCCTTCACTAAAATTCAGTGAAATCCATAAAGACATCAGTGCACCCAGTAAAATTCCTAAAGACAGCCCAGCGGTGAGTAAACCATTTGCCAGACCAATTTTTCTTTCAGGCACGTGTTCAGATACAAAGGTCCATGCAGCTGGAATTTCACCCCCAATCGCAATCCCTTGTACCACTCGCATAAGTAATAAAAGTAGCGGTGCCAAATATCCAATATTTTCAAAGGTGGGTAATATCCCGATAAACAGGGTCGGCAGCGCCATAAGTAAAATAGAAAGGGAAAAAAGTTTTTTGCGCCCAACTAAATCACCAAAGTGGGCCATAACAACTCCACCCAAAGGTCTAAAAAAGTAACCTGCTGCAAAAATACCGTAAGTGTTAAGCATGGCCCAAAATGGGCTAAGCGTGCTGGGGAAAAAGAGGTCGGAAATGATCTTGGCGTAAAACACATAAATCACAAAATCATAAAACTCTAAAGCACCGCCCAATGAAGAAAGGGCAAGGGTTCGTTTATCTTCTTTATTAAGATAGTTCGCATCCTGCAAAGTTAAGTCCTGATCCATTTTTTTACTTAATTGTTGTAATTGAAGTTTGGATATTAATGGAAAAGTGAAGTAAAAGTAAATGGAGGAAATTTGTTCTATGAAGAGGTGTAGATTTTCATCACTCAAATAAAAAAGCTTTGAAACAAAAAATGCATTAGATGAAACAAAAACAGATGTAGGAATGACTTTTCTTTTGGGCTATTCAGCGACACAATAAAACTTGTCATATCGAGCTTAATGAGAGATTCAAAGGATGAGCGTAGTTTTACCAGTCGCAAAATGTGGTGAAGATATTTTGAAACTGATTGCTGCGCCTGTTTCGGCAAATGAATTAAACAGTGATTGGCTTTACCAGCTTGCGGCAGCCATGCAAGCAACCATGCTTGAGCGTAATGGAGTAGGGATTGCCGCACCGCAAGTTTATATCTCTAAACGCGTCATTATTGTGGCTTCCAGACCAAACCCACGCTATCCAGATGCACCTGAAATGGATGCTGTGGTGATGGTGAATCCTGAAATTTTAGAGTTTTCGAGTGAAACACTTTTGGGTGAAGAAGGTTGTTTAAGTGTGCCGGATGAGCGTGGACAAGTTGAACGTGCAGAAATGGTAAAGGTTAAATATCTAACACTTAAAGGGGAGAGGGTTGAAAAAATTTTTCATGGTTTTCCAGCTCGCATTGTTCAACATGAAGTCGATCATTTAAATGGAATCTTGTTTGTAGAAAGAATAAGCTAATCTTCAGTTTAAAGTTTTGAAAAATCTATAATGAGCTTGAAATGAATAAGACATAGCAATTACAATACTTATAGCGTGATATTTAAATCATTACAAAAGATATAATTTTAATATTATCAGCAGGTTGTGCTGAAATTTTGCGCGATGTTGTGAATCTCCTCATTTAAGGTTACTGACCATGAAAACCCCTCTCCCAGAATATTTGGCAAATGTTATAGAAGCCTGTGACATCGACAACAGTGGTCATCTCGCCGATTATATTCCTGAGTTGGCAAATGCAAACCCAGATCGATTAGCTTTAGCAATGTCTACGGTAGATGGCGAAATTTATTCGGTTGGTGATGATGATGTCGAATTCACCATACAATCAATTTCTAAACCTTTTGTATATGCTTATGTTTTACAACAACTTGGCATTGATTCAGTACTTGCGAAAGTAGGGGTAGAACCTTCGGGGGAAGCCTTCAATGAAATTTCATTGGGTAAAGACGGGCGCCCGAAAAACCCGATGATTAACTCTGGCGCAATTACTGTACATTCCTTGATTCAGGTCAAGCATGGTTTACATAGTGCAGAAATTCTACGCCGTTTTATGAGTGAGCTTGCAGGGCGTGAATTAAGTTTTGATGAGTCTGTTTATGATTCGGAAGTTAAAACTGCCTACCGTAATCTTTCGATCGGTTATATGTTGCGAACTGTTGGGATTTTGGAAACTGACCCTGTAGATATAGTGAATGGCTATATTCGCCAATGTGCGATCATGGTTACAGTTAAAGACTTGGTACGTATGGGCAGTGTACTTGCCAATGGTGGGGTTGACCCTAAAACCGGAAAACGCTTATTGAACCGATCTGTAGTGAGACAAGTACTCAGTGTCATGATGAGCTGTGGTATGTATGATGCCGCGGGTGACTGGCTTTCAACTGTAGGTATTCCTGCTAAAAGTGGTGTAGCTGGCGGTATTTTGGGTGTGTTGCCGGGTCAGGTCAGTATTGCTGCTTTTTCACCTCGACTAGATGAGCATGGTCATAGTATTCGAGGTATCGATATTTTAGAACGATTATCTCGTGATATGGGATTACATCTCATGGAAGGTACACCTTCTGCACAAACCATTGTACAAAGCCATTATCGTACAGGAAAAGATGCTTCATTAAGTGTATATGTGCTTCGTGGCGTATTGAAATTTACTGAAGCTGAAATGTTGTTGCGCATTTTACAAGATGAGACAACTGACCAAAGCACAATCGTGATTGATTTGACCCAGATTTCACTTATCCACGATGTGGGTAAACGTATGTTCTTAGAAGGGGTAGATCGTCTGATTGATGATGGTCATACGCTTGTTCTAGTTGACCCTGAACAGCGCTTAGACCATGCCAGAACTGGTAAAGATCGTGAGCTTCATGTCTACCATGATTTTGATGATTTGCTCGAAAAGCACGACCTACCTGCAAAAAAAAAGACTTATAGCGACATCGCGGCACTTCTAAACTGCTGAGGTGTTTTTCCTAGGTGTCGCTTAAACATTGCACTGAACGCGCTGGGGTTTGTATACCCCAGTGATTCTGAAATTTGAGCAATAGATTCACCATTCGCGATTTTACTTAAGGCAAGTGCAATATGCATTTGCTGGACCCATGCCCGATAAGACAGTCCAGTTTCTTTTTGGAACATGCGCATTAGAGTTCTAGAACTCGCACCAATCTCATCAGCCCAATCTGTCAAATCTTTTGAATGATCAGGAGTATGTAATAACTCTTGGCAAATTTTTAATAACCGTTTGTCTTTCGGCCATGGAATCTGAATAGGCAATAAATTGGCCCGATGAATTTCTTCAAAAATCAAAATTTGTAAAGAACGGGAAAGCTCTTGAGATGTCGCTGTATTTGGCGTGTCTTCTCGCTCAATTTCATTTAAGCGTATCAAAAGCTCGTGCAACAGGTTGCTTACCCGAATAATAAAGCAATCTTGCCCCATTAGAGCTGCTGCATTTACTTCAACCAATGCCGTATTTAACTTCACGTGACTGAGCGAAATGACGCTGTGCTCTACATGAGCAGGAATCCATAATGCACACATCGGCGGCACAATCCAGACATTATTCGGTGTAAACACCTGAATAGTTCCTGTGGATGCATATAAAAACTGCGCACGTGTATGTGTATGGGTAGGTGTGATTTCTCTGTAAGCATGCTCGGAAGATAGCCCAATCACAAGTTCAGACAAATCAGGCTGAATAAGAGAATCGGACATAATCTATCCTAAAAATTGTCACTTATACGATGATTATTGGAAGATAACTTTATAAGCGACAATTTACAATAAGCATCTTACTTAAAATATTGGAGTTTTTCAGGTATGACGTCTTCAATACAATTGAAAGATGGTATTGCCAATACCGTTGCAAATGATCAGCCTCAAGGAATGATTATTAAAATTGTAGGCGCTGTGGCAGTCGCACATTTACTGAATGATTTAATTCAAGCAGTGCTACCCGCTATTTATCCAATGCTAAAAGCAAACTTTTCGCTGAGTTTTGCGGAGGTTGGCCTGATTTCGTTTGTATATCAAATTACAGGTTCACTGCTCCAGCCTTGGATTGGACTTTATACCGATAAACATCCAAAACCATATCTTCTTCCGCTCGGAATGGTCGTCACATTCTGTGGCATTATCTTATTAGCATTTTCACCTAGTTTTGCTGTGTTGTTATGTGCATCGGCGCTAATTGGGGTCGGGTCTGCAACCTTTCATCCTGAAGCTTCACGGGTGGCGCGAATGGCATCGGGTGGGCGCTTTGGTACGGCTCAATCGACTTTCCAGGTGGGCGGAAACACGGGTACAGCCATTGGCCCATTATTAGCAGCATTATTGATTGTTCCATTTGGGCAGCATGCAGTTGCAGGTTTGGTGATATTTGCACTTTTGGCAATTTGGGTTTTATTTGGTGTAAGCCGTTGGACGGTAAGTCATGCAAAAAGTCAGGTGGTTGCACGTGTTACTCAAGCACAGAGTAAATTGCATGGTCGTAAGCTTATTATTGCTTTGAGCACAATTAGTGTGTTGATGTTTGCTAAATTTACCTACATTGCGAGCATTAGTAACTACTTTACCTTTTACTTAATTCAAAAGTTCCATATTAGTATTCAGACCGCTCAGTTGCATTTGTTTGCATTCTTGGCAGCCGTTGCTTTAGGTACATTTGCAGGTGGCCCAATTGGTGACAAAATTGGTCGTAAAGCGGTGATCTGGGTTTCATTTGTTGGTATGGCGCCGTTTGCATTAATGATGCCGTATGCAAACTTATTCTGGACAACAGTTTTCTCAATTATTGCAGGTTTGGTGTTGTCATCGGCCTTTGCAGCGATGGTAGTGTATGCGCAAGAAGCTGTTCCGGGCCGTGTGGGTATGATTGCAGGTCTAATGTTTGGTCTTATGTTTGGGGTAAGTGGTATTGCCGCAGCTGGGTTAGGGCATTTAGCAGATATTAACGGCATTGAATGGGTATTTGGTTTATGTTCATTCTTGCCATTACTTGGTTTTGCAACAGCGTTTCTACCAAACACAAAAGTTAAATAAATGAAAATACTCTCAGTCATATTCGGCTGAGAGTATTTTTAGATAACTATAGTTCCAATTAAAAAGACTATTTCTGAATACCAAACTTAAATACGGTGACACTGTTATAAGTTTGATTTGGATTCAAACGTGTAGAAGGGAAAGCTGATTGATTCGGGCTATCTGGAAAATGCTGTGTTTCTAATGCTAGCGCATCTGCTTGTCGATAGAGGACGCCATTTGCACCAGCAACATTTCCTAATAAATGATTGGCTGTATACATTTGAACGCTTGGTTCAGTGGTTAAAACCTGCATAGTTCGTTTAGATTTCGGGTCAAAAACATGAGCTGCAAGATTTAACTTTCCTTGAGACTTTTGATTAAGTACCCAAGTTTGGTCATAGCCATATCCATAGGCCAATTGCTGATGATTCGCTCGAATATCTTTCACAATTGCTTTAGGCGTTCTAAAATCAAAAGGTGTACCTGCAACTGAGGCAATCTCACCAGTGGGTAAAGAGTTTTGATCGGTTACCAATACACGGTCTGCATTGAGTTGTACAACATGATCGAGCACGCCATAAGGGTTGTTGCCAGCACCTGACAAGTTGAAATAACTGTGGTTGGTGAGGTTAACGACTGTCGGTTGATCAGTTTTGGCTTTATATTCAATTTTGAATTCATTTTGATCTGAAAGGCTATAGATCACTTCTACATCTAATTTTCCGGGAAAACCTTGATCACCATTTGGACTGGTTAACTTCAAAGAAGCTTTAACGGTTTCACCTTTGGAAACGAGGGGTTTAACTTGCCAAACACGTTTATCAAAACCCGGATTACCACTATGTAATGAATTCGGGCCATTATTTTTTTCAAGATTATATGTTTTTCCATCTAAGCGAAATTTAGCGTTGCCAATACGGTTCGCATAACGGCCAATTAACCCACCAAAATGAATGCCTTCCTTGGTATCAGTGACTTCATAGCCTTTTAGGTCATCGAAGCCCAAAACGATATTATTTTGTTTACCTTGTGCATCGGGAGTCAAAATCTGTGTAATTACACCACCATAACTAATAAAAGAAACTGAAACTCCTTTGTTATTGCTCATGGTGTATAAATCAACTTTTTGGCCGTCTTGAGTCGTACCATAGGGTTTTACATTTAATGTGGCTGCATTGGTAAGTTGTGCAAAGCTATAAATCGTAATACCTAAAATTACTAATTTTTTCATGCTTATACTCTATTTTTTAATAATTGGACTGGATGAATATAAGATTGATTTTTCATCTTTTTAAAGAGGTTTTTATTATATATAGTGTTAATAATAATCGAGTAGTTAATGCTAAGTATTGAACAAACTCACACAGCTTAAGGCTACGAACAAAATAACTCGATTAGTAAAATTCAACGGTAAGCTATTTTTATGAATCATCCCGACTCGGTTTTAAAATTTTCGCTTGGTCTTAATGGCCTGTCATTCGAAATAGGCAACCAGCACATTCAAATTGAGCAGGGCTTGAGTTTTGTTGATGCAAAAAGTATGAGTCATGGTGTTATTGATGAGCTGGCTATCGAAAAGATGATTTATTTTATTGAAGAAATCATCGAGTCACAGCTACTCAGAAATCTAAAGATAAGTGGCGTAGCTGTTACGTCTGATACTGCCATGACACAACTCAGTGAATTATTTTTTAGTGCAAAAAAGAAAATCAGTCGTATTGAGCTTGAGCATGGATTCAATGATTTTATTGAGCGTTTGAGCTACTACACAAACCAAGTGGCTCCAGATCAGCTTTATATTTTTACCTACTTTGTATTTATTCGAGAGATGATGCATCACTTAAGAGTTGAGGAAATTCAGATCATTTAAGAAATGGCACTAAAAGCGTAAAAAATAGGGAATAACGGATAGTAGAGTACCAATGCCACTAAGCAAGATATTACTCTCAATAAAATAAGGAAAAATCATTAAAACTAAACCCGCAGTAAAAGGCACAGTCATTTTTTGCTTTTTCCCATAGAGAAAATAGCCGAGCCCAATGGAGCTAAAGATTACGCCTAGAAAAAGTTGAGTTGTGTTCATGATGATGTTTCGTGGATTGTTATTCTCTGGCAGATATTATGTCAAAATTCTTAAAAATAGAATTTATTCATTGGAGTTAGGTAATCTCATACAATAAATTCAGGTGATTAATATGTAAAAAAGAATTTAAGTTTTTTAATTACTTAGATGCTAAAATATTTAAATTATTTTAACTTTAACGAATTGTTTTGAAAAAAATGGTTAAAAAATTTAATGGTTTTGAAAATCTAGAGATAACAGATCTACTTATAGCTTATAGAAAGGCTAAATCAGATATCTTTTGGGAAAAAAGTATTTCAGCAGTCGATCGATTTGTCAATTTTGAAAAAAATTTTGAAGAAAATATTTATAATTTGTTTAACGTATTAAAAAAAGCTAATGTTGAAGAAATTTTAAGTTGCTGTATTGATAGTGAATTTTTTATAAATTATCCTAAGTCTATGGATTTTGAGTGTAATGATGAAGAATCTAAAGATTTTCATTCAATATCTTCAACTGCTAAAGAATTCGAGAGAAAATTAAAAGGTTGTGAAATTACCATTAGTTCTAGGATTATTGGAAACTTTACTGTTCAAGCTCACATTTTATCAGCTTTATGGATAAATTTTATTGGGCATAAATATGATGCAAAATTATCAAAAAATTCATATGGTTCAAGGCTAAACAGACTAAATTTAGAAAATGGATGCTGCACTAATGAATCTCAATATAATTTAGAAAAAAACACTTCATTTCAACCTTATTTTATACCTTATAAAGAATGGCAAAGTAATGGTCTTAATAGTATAGAAAAATCTTTAGAAGCAAAAAAAAATGTGATGGTCTTTTCGTTAGATTTGAAAGGTTACTACCATAATATTGATGCAAAAATAATAAATAATGATGATTTTAATAATGATGTTGGATTGGAGTTAGATGAGTCTGAGCAACTATTTAATTCAGTAATTTGTAATTTAATTGATAAATGGGGGGAGTGTGTTGGTGAAATTTATAAATCAAAATTTAATTTTGATTTGAACGCTGGATTGCCTATAGGTTTGACCTGTTCAAAAATTATATCAAACATAATTTTAAAAATTTTAGATGATAAAATTGAGAGAAATTTAAAGCCTATATCATATGGTAGATATGTTGATGATATTTTTATTGTTATTGAGAACAAAGGTTTCTTAAATAAAAATGATTTTTTAAGTTTTTTTTCAAGAAAAATTAATATAGATAATATAAATGATTTGAATAATATTTTAAAAAAATATGAAACAAAAACGGAATTGAAAGTACAAGAAAAAAAAATAAAGACATTTTTTTTAAATGGTCGTAATGCGCAGAATTTCATCAAAAATGTAAAAGAAGAGTTAAAAGAAATGTCTAGTGAGCATAGATTAATGCCAAATGCTCAAGATTTAGTTTTAAGTGAAGATGATACTATAAAGAAAACAAATTTTGATATCAAGAGTACATATGGTTTAGAGCTTTTAAGCAAAAACAGGTCTGAACTATCTTTACAACTAAGTTATATCGAAAATCTTATGAGAGACTTACCAAAACAGGAATGGATTCAAGAAAAATCTAAATTTTATGATTTCATACTTGATGAAGTAACCGTTCCAAGTGTTTTGTTTAACTATTATAAGTATCTAGAAAGAATTTTAAATATTGCAATTTCATTAGGTGATTTTAATTTTATTTACTGTATGTGTGAAAAAATTAAAAAAAATCTGATAAATCTTTTAGAAAGTAAGAGTTTTGTTATTAATTTAAATGGTCAAAAAGTTGAAGAAAAAATTGATTTAAATAACTATATTGATGAGATTTTGGTTTCTATTAGGATGGTTGTTTTTGATTCTTTGATTAAGAGTTTTAATGAGAAAATAATCAGTAAGAGTTTTTTGAAACTCTATAATTTTATATTTGGTATTGAGTTTGATTCTTTTGTTTTTCAAGAAAAAGTTAAATTAGTAATATTGTCTGATTTGGCTAATGTGCCATTAAAATTTTATTGTAGAAAAATAAATAATTTAAACGAACCTGATAATATTATTAATGATTATATTATAAAATATAACCTTGGTTTAATTAAAGATGTCGGAGTCAAGTTCTTAAATAAGAATTTAACTTATGCTAGGAAAGATCTAAATTTAGTATCCGAGAGTATGAGTCTTTATCCTTTTTTATTCCCTACAAGACCATTAAACTCTTTAGATGTTTCAGATCTATTTAATGAAGAATTATATAATGGCGAACTTAGTAATATTGATAGATTTGATCTTTGGAGAAATTATGTTCAAGTTGTCAATGGCGAATTTTATATATCTGAAGTTGAATTAACAGATATTTCTCAGGATTTGGATGAAAGTTATTTTACTAAAGTAGATGATGTTGAAAAAAAATGTGGTAACAAACTTATAGCGATTGGTACTGAAGAAAAAAAATCAATAAGAGTAGCTATAACTAATTTTGAAACTAAAGAAGATGAGTGGAGTTATTCTGCAGATAATAAAAGTAAATTATCCTTTGAGAGATATGAAAGATTTAAAAATTTAATTGACCAAGTGCTAACACTTAAAGATAAGCCTGATTATGTAATTTTCCCAGAGTTATCTATTCCACTTGAATGGTTAAATACTTTAATTCATCGTATGTCAAAATCCAAAATAAGTTTTATTGCTGGAACGGAATATGAGCATAATGGGAATGAAATTTATAGTAGTGCCTATATGCTTTTACATGATACTAGTTTTGGATGCAGTAGTTGGCAACTCATAAAGCAACCGAAACTTTTACCCGCTGTGGGTGAGGATAAAGACCTCCAATTAAAGTATGGAAAAACTTGGAAAGTTTTTAAAGATTTTAACAAACCAGTATATATTCATAATGGTTTTTGTTTCGGTGTAATGATTTGTTCAGAATTACAAAATTCGCGTGCTCGTGTTGCATTTCAAGGCAATATAGATGGACTTTTTATTCTTAGTTGGAACAGAGATATTGAAACTTTCGGGGATTTAATCAAATCTGCAGCATTAGATGTACATAGTTATGTAATTCTTGTTAATAATAGAAAATATGGTGATAGTCGTGTGAGGGTTCCTAGTAAAAACTCCTGGATGCGTGACTTAGCAAGATTACGTGGCGGTGATAATGATTACGTTGTATCTGTAAGTTTAAAGTATAGTGATTTAAGAGATTTTCAAAGTAGAGCTAAAAGATGGCCTTCTGATTCTGATAAATTTAAGCCTACACCTGAAGGATTTGAAATATCACCTTTAAGACGTATTACACCATTTTAATAAAATAAAATTCCCCCTCAAGAAAGGGGGGAATTTATATAAAATTTACTTAAATTACTGAATCGAATCATCTAAATTCGGCCCTAACCAGCGTTTTGCCTCATCAAGTGTCCAACCTTTACGTTTTGCATAATCTTCAAGTTGGTCTTGAGATATTTTACCTACGTTAAAGTATTCACTTTGAGGGTGCGAATAATAGAAACCACTCACCGAAGATGGCGGCATCATTGCAAAGTGTTCAGTCAGTTTGGTGCCGATTTTTTCGGTAGAACCTAACCAATCAAATAACACTGCCTTTTCAGAGTGCTCAGGGCAAGCAGGGTAACCCGGTGCAGGGCGAATACCGACGTATTTCTCTTTAATCAGTTCTTCATTGCTGAGCTGTTCATCAGCTTTATAGCCCCAGAACTCTTTACGAATGCGTTCATGTAAGTGTTCGGCAAAAGCTTCTGCAAAACGGTCGGCTAGTGACTGAACTAAAATTGCAGAGTAATCATCACCTTTGGCTTTGTATTCATTTGCCAGTTCTTCTGCACCAAAAATTGATACAGTGAATCCGCCTAAGTAGTCCTGCTGCTCACGATCAGTACGAATGTAATCTGCCAAAGACAAGTTTGGTTTGCCTGTCACTTTGTCAGATTGCTGACGTAAGTGCTCAAAAGTATGCGTAACATTTTGACCAGCTTCATCAAATACGCTCACAGTGTCGGCATCAGTGCGCTGTGCAGGGAACATACCGAATACGGCACGAGCATCAAAACGGTTGTTGTCGATAATATCTTTCAACATCGCTTGTGCTTGGTTATACAAATCTGTTGCAGCGTCGCCGACCACTTCATCTTCTAAAATTTTCGGGAATTTACCTGCCAAGCTCCAAGAAATGAAGAATGGTGTCCAGTCAAAATAATCTACGAGTGTCGCAAGCGGGTAGTTGGTGAGGACTTGTGTTCCCAAAAGGTTTGGTTTCGGTGGTACATAGCTTTCGTCAATTTTAAAACCATTCTCAACTGACTCTTTATAAGTCAATTTGGCAGCTTTTGGTTGCTTGTTAGCTAAGCGCTCACGAATCTTGGCATATTCAGCACGGTGCTCTGCAATAAAGTTTCCACGCATTTCTTTCGAAAGGAGAGTGGTTGCAACACCTACAGCACGTGAAGCATCGGCAACATAAATCACGGCATCATTTTGGTACTGAGGGTCAATTTTTACTGCTGTGTGTGCTTTCGATGTGGTTGCGCCACCAATCAATAAAGGAATGTTAAAACCTTTACGTTGCATTTCTTTCGCAACAAATACCATTTCATCTAAAGATGGAGTAATCAGACCAGATAAGCCAATGATGTCACATTTTTCATCAATTGCAGTTTGCAAGATTTTCTCGCAAGGTACCATCACCCCAAGGTCCACAATGTCATAACCATTACAGCCAAGTACCACGCCTACAATATTTTTACCAATATCGTGTACGTCACCCTTAACCGTTGCCATTAGGACTTTACCTTTAGATTGTCCTTCAGCCTTTTCAGCTTCAATATACGGGTTGAGCCATGCTACAGCTTGTTTCATAACACGGGCAGATTTTACAACCTGTGGTAAGAACATTTTGCCTGAACCGAACAAGTCACCAACCACGTTCATGCCATCCATCAGCGGTCCTTCAATCACATCTAAAGGACGTTTAGATTTTAAGCGAGCTTCTTCGGTGTCTTGGTCAATATAAGTGGTAATACCTTTAACCAATGCATATTCAAGACGCTTTTCAACTGACTCATTACGCCATTCAAGGTTTTCAGCTTCTTTGGCAGCGCCGCCTTGTCCGCGGTATTTTTCAGCTACTTCAAGCAGTTTCTCAGTCGCAGCTTGACCAGATTCACCTTGGTTTTGGTTTAAAATGACATCTTCAACTGCTTCTTTTAGCTCGGCTGGAATATCATCATAAATTGCCATTTGACCGGCATTTACAATACCCATGGTCATGCCTTGCTTAATGGCATGGTACAAGAACACAGAGTGAATAGCTTCACGAACAGGTTCATTACCACGGAACGAGAATGAAACGTTCGATACACCACCAGAAATCATGGCGTGTGGTAAGTTCTGTTTAATCCAACCTGTTGCCTCAATAAAATCGACCGCGTAGTTGTTGTGTTCTTCAATACCTGTTGCTACTGCGAACACGTTAGGGTCAAAAATAATATCTTCAGCAGGAAAGCCTACTTCATTCACTAAAATGTCGTATGAACGTTTACAGATTTCGCGTTTACGTTCAGCGGTGTCAGCCTGCCCAGCTTCATCAAAGGCCATCACAATAATTGCAGCACCATATTGACGGCACAGGCGGGCTTTTTCGACAAACTCGTCATAACCTTCTTTTAATGAAATCGAGTTAACAACGGGTTTACCTTGTACGCATTTTAAGCCAGCTTCAATGATTTCCCATTTTGATGAGTCAATCATGATTGGCACACGTGAAATATCAGGTTCAGATGCTACAAGGTTTAAAAAATGCACCATCGCATTTTGCGAATCGAGCATCCCTTCATCCATATTAATGTCGATAATTTGCGCGCCAGCTTCAACTTGTTGCTGTGCAACTTCTAAAGCTTCTGCAAAGTTTTCTTCACGAATGAGACGTAAGAATTTTTTCGAACCTGTAACGTTAGTACGTTCACCCACGTTCACGAAAAGTGAGTCATCATAAATATTAAATGGCTCTAAACCACTTAAACGGCAAGCAGGGACTGTTTCAGGAACTTGGCGAGGTGCAATGTCTTTTACTGCATTAGCAATAGCGCGAATATGATCAGGTGTGGTACCACAGCAACCACCAGTAATATTAATTAAGCCGCTTTCTGCAAATTCTTTTAAGAATGCAGCAGTTTGTTCTGGTGTTTCATCATATTCACCAAAAGCGTTTGGTAAGCCTGCATTTGGGTGTGCTGAAACAAACGTATCTGCGACATCGGAAATAGTTTTTACATGAGGACGCATTGCATCTGCACCAAGCGCACAGTTAAAGCCAATCGATAGTAAGTCACCATGACGTACAGAGTTCCAGAACGCTTCGGCAGTTTGACCTGTTAAGGTACGACCCGATGCATCGGTAATGGTCCCTGAAATCATGATTGGTAATTCATGACCAATTTGTTTAAAGACTTCTTTTACCGCAAAAATCGCAGCTTTACAGTTTAAGGTATCAAATACGGTTTCAATCAGAATGATATCTGCACCGCCTTCAATCAGCGCATGAGTCGCTTCAATATAGTTTTCTTTTAGTTCATCAAATGTAATGTTACGAAAAGCAGGGTCATTTACATTTGGTGAAATTGAACAAGTACGCGAAGTTGGCCCAAGTACACCTGCTACAAAACGCGGCTTGTCTGGAGTTGAATACTTTTCACAAGCTGCTTTGGCTAAACGTGCTGCTTCACGGTTAATCTCTGGAACAAGATCTTCCATGTGGTAGTCAGACATTGAAACACGCGTACCGTTAAAGCTATTGGTTTCAATAATATCTGCACCAGCATCAAGATAAGCTTCATGAATTCCTTGAATGATTTGAGGTTGTGTCAAAACTAAAAGGTCGTTGTTGCCTTTTAAGTCATGTGCCCAATCGGCAAAACGCTCACCACGGTAGTCGGCTTCTTCTAACTTATGGCGCTGGATCATCGTTCCCATGGCACCATCAATAATCAGAATGCGTTTAGCAAGAAGCGCTTTTAGGGTGGCAAGCGTAGACATAGAAAACCCCGATCTTTTATATGAATTTAAAAATGCGGCGCTATTGTAACAGAATAGCAGCACAAATGATGACCTACGAAGGTCACGAGTCGATGAGTAAAAAATTAGTAAAAAGAGTCGGTTTTATGACAAAAACAAAAGAATTTTCATGAAATGTTCATCAAATGATCATGATATTGAAATATTTCATGCCCAATATGCCGAAATATTACAGTTGTTTTGTATGAAAAATAAACATATGAGTCATTTTATTTATTTTTTTGCTGTAAAAATAAGCACAAAAGGAGCTCGTAAATAATGATTTAACTTATTGTATTTTAATAAAAAAATAAAAAATAGCGAGGAAAGGTGCATCAAATGAGGTCAAAATATAAAAAATTGACTTCATCAGGCGGCTCTTTGTCATATAATTGTCATAATTTAATTTAAGAATACAGAGGATTTTATTATCCTCTTACCGTCTGCATGAATTCTAATCTACCCCCTGTTTCGGATTCAAAACTTGCGGCAAACCTGCAAGCAAAATCGACGAATGTACACGTCCCAACACCGAAATTTTTTATGCCGGTGTTTCTGACGATTATTGTTGCAACACTTATTTATATTGGGTTTCAGGTTAGTGCTGATTTAGCGCATGTTCCACCTTTGAGCCTTTATTCGGTTATTCTTTTATCTACTGCGCTTTTCATTGCATTGGGCTTTGAATTTGTAAATGGTTTCCACGATACTGCCAATGCAGTTGCAACGGTCATTTATACAAATGCATTGCCTGCACCAGTTGCAGTCATGTGGGCTGGTTTTTGTAATTTCCTTGGGGTAATGGTCGCAAGTGGTGCTGTTGCTTATGGCATCATTGCATTGCTTCCTGTTGAACTTATCATGAATATGGGTAGCGGTGCTGGCTTTGCAATGGTTTTTGCATTGTTAATCGCTGCAATTCTTTGGAACCTTGGTACTTGGTTCTTAGGAATCCCAGCTTCTAGCTCTCACACCTTGATTGGTTCAATCTTGGGCGTGGGTATTATGAACCATCTATTGAGTGCATCGACTGGCGTAACGACTAGTGGTGTAGATATGGATCAGGTGATTAAAGTAGGTAAGGCATTATTATTTTCACCTTTAATTGGTTTTGCTTTTGCAGCAATCTTATTCTTGTTGGTTAAAACTATTTTTAAACGCCAATTAGAATTATTTCAGCCACCTGAAGGTAATAAGCCACCACCAGCAATCATTCGTGCAATTTTAATCTTTACCTGCACAGGTGTAAGTTTTGCACACGGTTCAAATGACGGCCAAAAAGGTATGGGTCTCATCATGCTCATTTTGGTTGGTTTAGTACCATTAGCTTATTCAATCAATAAAAACCTCGATACACAACAGGTTCAATCATTCCACCAGCTTTCTTCTCAAACTGCTGTTTTGTTAAACCATAATCAGCAAGAATTGACTGATGAAAAAGCGCGTGAAGTTTTAACAAAATATATTCAAACCAAGCAACAAACACCTGAAGTTGTACCTGCATTGGCAAGTATGACTGACCACTTAGGTGCTCGTGTTTCTAGCTATCGCGACTTAAAGGATATTCCTGAAGCTGCGATTAGTGAAATTCGTAATGACATGTATTTAAGCACAACCACGTTTAAACGTTTGGATAAAGCAGATGCTTTACCAAAAATGGATGATTCACAGAAAAAGCTTGTGAAAGATTATCGTGGTAGCTTGGATTCATTCTTACAGTACATTCCAAACTGGGTGAAAGTTGCAGTTGCATTAGCGCTTGGTCTTGGCACTATGGTCGGTTGGAAACGCATTGTGGTAACTGTAGGTGAGCGTATTGGTAAGAACCATATGACTTATGGTCAAGGTATGTCTGCTGAGCTTATTGCAATGAGTACAATTGCAGCAGCAGATGGTTTAGGTATGCCAGTTTCAACTACACATGTTTTAAACAGTGCTGTTGCAGGTACCATGGTTGCAAATAAATCTGGTCTAAACTTTAATACTGTTAAAACAATCTTATCAGCTTGGATATTTACTTTACCTGCGACCATCTGTTTGTCTGGTGGTTTATATTGGTTGTTCTTAAAGTTCATTTAAGTTGTCTGTTTAAATCTAAAAAGCCACTATTATTAGTGGCTTTTTTATTGGCATCTTTAAAAAAAAGATCGCTTTTTTCAGATAAATTCAGTAAAGAGTTAATGATTATTGCGAACACTTAGTGCTAAGTGATTGGCTCAAAAAATTGATGAAAGGATATAGGATGAAAACGGTTCAACTTGATCAGCTAAAACAACAATTCCCACTCATTCAAACATTACAAGATTACCAAGAAACATTTTGGTTCAATCCAAACCGTTATCCTTTAAACGATGCTCTCGCGAAAGTAGGTCTTAGCGAGCAAGATGTAAAAGATGCCGAGGCTAGGCTAGAACGTTTTGCACCTTACTTGGCAAAAGTATTTCCGGAAACTCAAGCACAACATGGAAAAATTGAATCTGAATTAGTAGAAATTGCAGATATGCAGCAAGCCCTATCTGTAACAAAGCAGCAGGAGCTTACTGGAAAGCTTTGGCTCAAAAAAGATAGTCATTTACCTATTTCAGGTTCAATCAAGGCACGTGGTGGTATTTATGAAGTCTTGGCTCATGCTGAAAAACTAGCAATTGAGGCAGGGCTTCTTAAGTTAGAAGATGATTACAGTAAACTCGACCAAGATGCATTTCGGACATTTTTTTCCAAATATCAAATTGCAGTAGGCTCTACAGGTAATCTTGGTTTATCTATTGGTATTATGAGTGCGAAGCTCGGCTTTAGAGTGACAGTGCATATGTCTGCCGATGCAAGGCAATGGAAAAAGGATAAATTGCGTTCATTGGGCGTTAACGTGGTTGAATATGACAGTGATTATGGGGTTGCTGTAGAGCAGGGACGTAAAGCTGCAGAACAAGATCCAAATTGCTTTTTTATTGACGATGAAAATTCAACAACATTATTTTTAGGTTATGCCGTTGCGGGGTTACGTTTAAAACAGCAGTGTGAGCAAAAGCAGATTAAAGTCGATGCTGAACATCCATTATTTGTTTATTTACCTTGTGGCGTAGGTGGTGGCCCCGGTGGCGTGAGTTTTGGGCTTAAACTTGCTTTTGGTGAGCATGTACATTGTATCTTTGCAGAACCCACGCATTCACCTTGTATGTTATTGGGTGTGCATACAGGACTGCACGATGAGATTTCAGTAAATGATATTGGTTTAGATAACATTACTGCTGCAGATGGGTTAGCTGTTGGTCGTGCTTCTGGGTTCGTAGGGCGGGCTATGGAACAGTTAATTGATGGTTACTACACGATTCATGATGAACGTTTATATGAGCTGATTGCACTTTTAAATCAAACGGAAAATATTCAAGTTGAGCCCTCAGCAGCGGCTGGCATGATGGGGTCATATTATGTGCAAACTACTCCTGATTATTTAGCTTTACATCAATTGTCAGCAGAGAAGTTAAATCAGGCGACACATGTGGTTTGGGCAACTGGTGGCGGTATGGTGCCACCGGATGAAATGCAAAAATATTTGACACATAGTCAAAACAAATAATTAGATCGAAAAAAAGCCCAATTCGAAAATTGGGCTTTTAATTTCATTATTTTTTAGAGAATTTCTTAAAAGGAAGTTTCTCTGCTGCAAAACCGTAAATAGCAGCAAAAGGGAGAGCTGTACGGGCTAAATAAGCCACACGCCATAGTCCACCGTGATTGGCACCTTCCATCATTAATTCTAGGGGATGATCAAGTACAGTTTCTGGGTTTGCTACAGAGGACTCACTTCTTAAGTCATGAATCCATAGCGCTGCCATAATCGCATTGGTCGTTTCAGGGCTGAATGCTTCAACGTCAAAAAGTTCGGCACCATTAAATGCTGCTTTAAGTAATGGGTTTTTGGTCACCGAGTGAGTTGTGGTAGACGGAGCAATATTAATACTTACACGTTGGCCTTGATGACGAGCAAGTGTTGCACGCCATTGTTGAATGCGTTTTGCCAAAGCATAGTTTGGTCCTTGTTCAACTACTAAGCAGTCTGCAATGCCATAAGTTTTACCATTCTCACTGGTAATTAAATCTTGATAAGGCGCTTGGAAAAAACGTTTAAGTGAAAGAGCAGAAACCCCTTTCGCAGCCATTTTTTGTAGTTGTGAACGCGATTTAAATTTCTCTTGAGCTGCTTCGGCAACTTCCTGAGGCACTGCGTAAACATCGGTTGGAGTACACATGAACATTAAGCTGGTATCTGATTTATGTTCACTCACATATTGCATAATACTGTCCATTGCCATTGAAACACGGACATGTTTTTCACCGTCTAAATACGCAATAGCAGCTAAATCTAACTTTTGTGGAAATTGAACTAACCACTGTGCAATTTCTGGAAGTTGAGTCAGTAAATTGGCACCTAATTTATCTTTTAACTCTGAGGCTTTTGCTGACGAGTCAACTGATTCAATCGTAGGGGCAATAAGCGTTGCATTTCCATTTTTAATCGTATTTAAGATTTTGCCCCACACTCGTGAATTTGGTAAGTCTATTGCAATAATATTAGCTTTCCATTTTGCCAGCCAAGGTAAGGGACCCGCTTCTGATGCTGCACCAAACAACACCATAGTACGATCTGATAAATCAAACCATTCAGGATGTGCAATAGCTTCACGCAATGCGTTTGCATGACTTGGTTCAATAATTCCTGCATTTTCCCATTTTTGAATTTGGTCAAGGAGACTTTGTCCACTGAGTTTCTGACCTTTATATGGAACATACCATTCCGGTGCCGATTCACTTTCACCTTTGAACTTTACTGTATTTAAAGGTGCAGACGCAGGAATGCGAAGAGCATCTTTTAAAAGGTAATGTTTGCCATCTCTAAAAAAATCAAAAAGATGATGTGCCTTATGTAACCCTTGTTTTGCAATGGTGATTGGATTGTTACTATTAGAAAGTCCATGCTGAACAAGCGATTTAAAGTATGTTGGATAATTTTTCCGCCAGTTTTTTTCAGTCAAAATCTGTTGAGCAGTTTTATTATCTACAATAGATAAAGCTTCTGACAAAATCTCTTGGCCTGTGCGAGAAGTACTTTGCTTTTTTGTTGAAGCGTGTATTGGAAATTGTAGACCTTCTACTTGACTCTGACTGGACATAAAATATCTCACTTGTACGGTATCATTAATATACAGGTGTATACATTATCTATGCCAACGTAAAGAAACGAGTGGCAATAACTGACAAAATGAAAATTAAATTATTTGTGTGATAGAGGTAGTTTGAGTGAATTTTTATGATAATTCGATCTCATTTTTAACTCATTTTTTTTCACATTTTTAGAACATTTTTATAGACTTACGTTACATAAATGATTATTTTGTACAGAGCAAAGTCATCAGGTCTAAACTGAAGATAAAATGTTCAAAATGTATCAATAAAAAAGATACGATGATGATGAAAAACTAGACTTTTTTATTAAACGATAAGACTAGTGAAACGGAATAAGAAAGAATTGGGGTGAAACTAGATGGAAGACAACGTAAGATTGTCTTTTAAAAATCTTGGGGATATGGTGATTTTTTTGCACCATAATTTTCTAGTTTCGCCCCATCTAATTTTGGGTGAAACCCTCCATATAAGTTATTTTTCCATATAGAAAAATTAATTTGCTTACAGTCTATCTAAATCTTTAGCAACGGCCTTTTTTAGCTTGTCCTGGTGGACAGAAGTCTCCTGGATGTCCGTAATGTGGTGAATCTGGATCGACCACAACACTACCCGCTGGGGTGTAAACTGCACAAGCAGATAGTGATAGTGTGAAAATTGCAGCTGCACAAACTAGAAATGTTTTCATATTGTTCTCACTTTTTATCATTCTCTCTTTTACTATCTACTATAAAAATTATTAGATCGTTTTTCGACTTGTTTTTGGTTAAGAAATATCAACAACTACACACTAGTTTTAATTTGTTAAGACGTACGTAAAATTGTTCTAAAACCAACATGTGTAGCAGCTAAATCAAAATCTTGAGGGTAACGGCTACTATTTCGATAACGTGAACAATAATTTTCAGCACACAAAAATGAGCCTCCTTTAATGACATATTGGATACTGCTCATTTCTTTTTGTCTTAAATCAGAATAATTACCCATATGTTGATCATGCGCGCCTTGGTAGGGAGAGGATGTCCATTCCCAAACATTTCCAATCATATCGAATAGTTTAAAGCCATTAGGTTTAAAGCAGCCGACAGGAGCAACACTCGTAAAATTATCTTGATTCAAATTTTCAAAAGGAAATGCACCTTGCCAGTAATTTGCTTGGGGATGTTGATGTTCATCAGTAGGTGTTTGGTGTAAAGGCGTGTCGGTCTGTGAGTTTGCTTTAGCGGCGTATTCCCATTCAAGTTCTGTTGCTAAATCATGTCCTAGCCAAACTGCATAATGCTCAGCATCATTTTTTGTCACGTAGCGTACAGGTTCATGAGGGTTGGGAAGTGCGCCATTTTGGCCATTTGGCATTCTCCAGGTATATCCAGATTTGAGTTGCCACCATTGCTGTGGGTGATGAGGGTCTGGTGAAAAAACAGCCGCCTGTTTTTGTTTTTCAGCATCGGTAATATAACCCGTGGCTTTTACAAAACTTGAGAACTGAGCGACAGTAACTTCAGTTTGATCAATCCAGAAACCTTTAACTTCGCGCTGTTTTTTTCCGAAATTAAGCTCATCAGGATAAGCTTTTTCAGAGCCAAAATTAAAATGTCCATCTGGAATGAACACCATTCCAGCCGTTGTATTTTTAAGCCAATCTGCAGGAAGGCCTGTATAGCTTTTACACTGTTCAATAGAACCCAAAGCAGCCGATGGGATGGCTTGCTTTGGTACAATTTTTTTCGTGTCAGAGCTATGTTCAGACTTACTACAGCCTGTGATGAATAACAGGCTGATTGTAGTGCTTAGAACCAGTTTCAATTTCATTTGGCGTTATATTCCTGTACGCCATTTTGTTCAGTGTATTTTTGATAAACCGAGAGCAACTCTTGTACTTTTGCTGGGTAAAGCTGCGCAACATTGTGGTTTTCACCACGGTCAGTGGCAATGTTATAGAGTTCCCAAGTACTCGTGCCTAATTCAGGGCGACCTTGAAGCGCAATTTTCCATTCGCCTTGTTTGGCATATTTACTGCCATGGAGTTCATCGGCAAAGCTGAAATTTGCTGGACGGATGGTTTGTGATTTATTTTCAAGTACAGATTTCCAAGAATAACCGCTCGGTGTATTAATAGTTCGACCTTTATATTGGCCTTGAGGGACTTGAATATGGGCATAATCTAATAAGGTTGGAAAAACGTCGAGTACAGATGCAAAGCTATGATTGGTTGCTTCTGCTTTTTTCTGATTTGGTAATTTCACAATAGCAGGGGCAGTCGTTGCACCTTCGCCAGCCGTATCTTTCCATAAGTGGAAAGGTGCCGCACTGACCTCGGCCCAACGTGGTCCAATATAGTGGTATGAAGTAGGCGTACCTACGTTTGTTACAGAGTTATCAAAACCAGATTCACTACCATATCCACCACGAATAAAACCTTCTGCGCCATTGTCAGAAACAAAGAAAATTAAAGTATTTTCATAAAGATTATTTTGTTTGAGGTATTGAATAATGCGGCCGACGTTAGCATCGAGGTTTTCTACCATACCTGCATAGATTTCCATTCTACGGGCTTCTAATGCCTTTTGTTCGGCTGTTAACTCATCCCATTTTCCATATTTTTGTGGTGCGTTTTGGGTCGCAATTGGTTCTGCTGCTTCAAAGTTTGCCGGAATAATTCCAAGCTGTTTTTGACGAGCTATACGTGCTTTACGAATAGCATCGTAGCCAACATCATAAACGCCACGATATTTGTCACGATATTCTGCTGGAGCCTGTATAGGCCAGTGGGGTGCCGTGTAGGCAGCATAAGCAAAGAATGGTTTACCGCTATTTTTACCTGATTCTAAATAGCTCAGTAATTTGTCGGTAAAGTAGTTGGTCGAGAAGAAGTCATCAGGTAATGCTGATACAGGAATAATTTGACCATCTTCGGTATAAGTCGAGTTGCGTTTAAAGGCACTTGGAGCTTGTTTAAAGTGATGATCTAGACCTTGTAATAAGGTAAATGAATGATCAAAACCTTTGGCATGTGCATTGGTTTCAGGGGTTAACCCTAAATGCCACTTACCACTAATATACGTCCGATAACCATTGTCTTTGAGCACCTGAGCAATCGATAAAGAGCGTTCATTTAAATAGCCTTCATAGCCTGGCTGCCCTTTTAAATGGTCTGGTGTAAGCTCTGCCATAGCTCCTATACCTGCTAGATGATGATCAGTACCAGAAATGAGTTGCGAGCGAGTAGGGGAGCAAGTGGGTGCAGTATGATAGTCCGTTAAAAGTCGTCCTTCTTGCGCCAGACTATCAATATTAGGCGTATGAATTTCACCACCAAAGGCTCCTAAATCTGAATAGCCTAAGTCGTCAGCCATAATGAACAGAATATTGGGTTGCTTTGATGTAGTTGCTGCAGTTTCTTGTGAATTATTATCGTTACAGCCAGCTAAAGATAAGCTAAATAATGCAATTGAAAGACTAGATAAAAGAGCTTTGTACTTCATTGTATCATCTGAATTATTAAAAGAATTGTGCACGAGTTTAATCAGATGGTTTTTGCAATCAAAACAAGGAATTGATCAAAGAAAATCAGAAAAATGTCTGAGCATTTATGCTTATAAATAAATGAGAAAAAAAGAAAAGCCCATTTAGGGCTTTTCAGAAATATTCAGTTTAAAATGGCAAACGAGTAAGTTGATCTAGGAAATGCGGAATCACTCTTGGTTCAATCAAGATTGTTACAATTACGCCGTAAGCCGCACCCCATAAATGGGCACTATGGTTAATATGAGTATTGCCACGTTTGCCTGCCCAAATGCTATAAGCGACATATAAAACCGCAAAAATAATCGCTGGTACAGGAATAAAAAATACAAAAATCAGCTTCCATGGCTGAAACAGAATATAAGCAAATAGAACAGCAGATACCGCTCCTGAAGCTCCAAGACTTGCCCAGTTTGCATCATTTTTATGTTGTAGATAGCTTGGTAAAATCGCAAAAATTAAACCGCCTAAATAGAACAACACAAAGCCCATGTCATAAAAATATTGGCGATAAAAACTCTCAATAATACTGCCAAAGAAAAACAGGGTAATCATGTTGAACAGTAAATGTGTCCCATCTGCATGAATAAAGCCATGTGTAATGAAGCGATCAAATTGTCCACGTTGCATTGCAGGTGGCCAGAAGATCAGACGATTCATAACATTTTGATTGCTAAAAGCAAGTAAAGAGACGACGACCGTAATAATAATAAGGGTAATGGTATGGTTAAAGGGCAAATTCAACATAAGAAATATTTAAAAAATGATCAATACTGGGGTCAATAATGCCATTAAAAATACAACTTGAAACCCTGTTGTGTATAAATCCGACAAATTTAGTTGATTTTTTTTAAATCCACCTCATCTTCGGTTAATATAAAGGCATCAGCTTGAGGAATATTGTTATGTCGACTGAGAACACCAACACTGCTGTTGCAGAAGAAATTCCGAACCTTTTGATTACACCATCTGCACAAGAGTATTTGCACGAATTATTGGCGAAGCAAAATACTCCGGGAATTGGCGTTCGAATTTTTGTTGAACATCCGGGTACACCACGTGCAGAGTGCTGTATGGCATATAGCGCACCAGAAGAAGTGGTACCAACGGACTATAAACAGGACTATCCTGATTTTCCTGCATACATTGATGCACCGTCTATTCCATATCTTTTAGACGCTGTAATTGATTACAACAAAGACCGTTTCGGTGGTCAGTTAACTTTCCGTGCACCAAATTCAAAAGTGCCACGTGTAGGACCAGATGCTTCAATTGAAGAACGTATTACTTATATTCTTCAAGCAGAAATTAACCCAGGTCTTGCAGGGCATGGCGGTAACTGTAGTTTGGTAGAAGTACAAGACGACCCAGAACATGGTTTAACTGCTGTATTAAAATTTGGTGGTGGTTGCCAAGGTTGTTCTGCAATTGATGTGACTTTAAAACAAGGTGTAGAAACAACCTTGAAAGAAAACATTCCTGAGCTTCAACGTGTGGTTGACCAAACAGACCATACACAAGCTGAAGGTGCTTACTTCAAATAAAATTATTTGAAAAATGAAATAAAAAAGCCTCTATATGAGGTTTTTTTATTATTCAATATAAATAATGATAATTATTATCAATATCATTTGTAATTTTATTTATCTTTGTTACAATGCGAAACTGAAAATGAGAGATGTTTAATAAATCAATATATTGGGAATACTTATGTCGAAGCGTATTATCCAGTCAGTGCTTTCTGTTTCAGTACTGGCAAGTATGATGTCTATGACTTATGCTGCACAAAGCGAGCAAGAACAAGCATTAGAAAAGCCTGCTGAACCTGTGAAATTGGAAACAATTTTTGTAACAGCTGAAGAGCAGGTGAAGCAATCGCTCGGTGTGTCGGTGATTACCAAAGAAGATTTAGAAAAGCTACCTGTTCGTAATGATATTTCTGACTATGTACGTCGTATGCCGGGTGTCAATTTAACTGGTAATAGTGCAACAGGGCAGCGTGGTAATAATAGACAAATTGATATTCGTGGAATGGGACCAGAAAATACACTTATTTTAGTGGACGGTAAACCAATTAACTCTCGTAACTCAGTCCGTTATGGTTGGAAAGGAGAGCGTGATACACGCGGTGACTCAAACTGGGTACCAGCAGAAGCAATCGAGTCGATTGAAGTTTTACGTGGACCAGCAGCAGCTCGTTATGGTTCTGGTGCTGCGGGTGGTGTAGTCAATATTATTACTAAAAAAGTGACGAATGAAACCCATGGTTCGGTAGAGTTTTATACTTCACAACCTGAAGACTCTAAAGAAGGTGCATCAAATCGTGTTGGCTTTAACGTAAGTGGACCATTGATTAAAGACGTTTTGTCTTATCGTTTATACGGTAATTATAATAAAACAGAAGCTGACGACGTCGATATTAATAAATCAATAGGTAGTACAGCAGCTGGCCGTGAAGGCGTTAAAAATAAAGATATTTCAGGCCGTTTAGCTTGGCAGGCAACAGACCAGCAAACTGTCTTACTCGATGTTTCTTCTAGCAAACAAAGCAATATTTATTCTGGTGATTCTCAGTTAAATGCAAATGCTCAAGCGGATGCGATTCTTTCGCAGCTCATCGGTAAAGAAACCAATACTATGTACCGTGATAGCTATGCATTAACGCATGAAGGGGATTGGTCTTGGGGTAAAAGTAAGCTCATTGCTCAATATGATAAAACTCACAATAAGCGCCTTCCTGAAGGTTTGGGCGGTAGCACAGAAGGAAAAATTAATAATCTGGATGACAAAGCCACTTCACGCTTAGAAACGCTTCGATTAAATGGTGAAGCCAATATTCCTTTTGAATATTATGTACCGCATGTATTAACAGTAGGTACTGAATGGGTTGAAGACAGATTTAAAGATAATATTTCGACAAATCAGGGTACAGACAGTAGTGGTTCGGGTTATGGCGATCAATTAGCTAAAGGCAATCGCAGTAAAATGGAATCACGTATTGCTTCTGCATATATCGAAGATAACCTAAAATTTACAGACAGCACTGATGTGGTATTAGGTTTACGTTTCGATGATCACAGCAAATCAGGTTCTAATTGGAGCCCAAGCTTAAACGTTACTCAAAGACTCAATGATTATTTCACTTTAAAAGGTGGGGTAGCAAAAGCCTATAAAGCACCGAATATGTATCAAAATGCCGAAGGGTATTTGTTAAGTACAAATGGTAATGGTTGCCCAGCTAATATTGATTCACGTTGTTTATTACAGGGTAATGGTGATCTAAAACCAGAAACTTCGGTAAACAAAGAGCTTGGTATTCAGTTCCAAAAGGATATCGTGAATGCGAGCTTAACTTGGTTCCGTAATGACTATAAAGATAAAATTATAGCTGGTACAAATGTTGTTGGAACAGTAGATGGTTCAAGCACTAATGCAAATACTGGCGCTGTGACCAATACCAAGTGGAATATCTTACGTTGGGAAAATACGCCTAAAGCATTAATTCAAGGTTTTGAGGGAAGCTTGGGATTAGACTTCGGTGATATCCGCTGGACTAACAACTTTACTTATATGATGGACTCGAAAGATAAACAGACAGGGAACCCATTATCTTTAGTGCCAAACTATACGATTAACTCAATTTTTGATTATGACATTACAGATCAGTTAGATGTGAATTTTGTGTTCACTCAATATGGCCGCCAAAAATCACGCCAGTTTGCCGAGAATAGACTCGAATCGGGTATTGGTTCAGGTGGAGCAAATTCTGCACTTAAGCCAAGTACTGTAAAAAGCTATAGTATTGCTGGAATTAACGTCGGTTATAAATTTTCAGATAATATAAGTACACGCGTTGGTGTAAGTAATCTATTTGATAAACAAATTTTAAGAGATAGTAACTCAATTAGCCAAACTTACAATGAGCCAGGTCGAGCTTATTATGCATCTTTAAAATATTCTTTCTAAACAAGACTTATGACAAAGGCGCTTCAAGCGCCTTTGTTATTTAAAATATCTAATGCTTTTTCAGAGTAATAAAACTTTTCTAAGTACACACGGGCACGGCGTCTTAAATGTCCTGTTGTAACGAGTTGCTGTAATACAGGTACAAGTAACTGAGTAAGTTCATGTTGTACTAAACTTTCTTCAATATTTAGGTCTCGCAGTAACAAGTCAAAATTACGTTCTTGGTTACGCGCGTACCACGTATAAATACCATCATGGACTTGTTGTTTTAGATAATCAGTTTGACGAATATGGTCCCAAATTTCATGCCCTAAACCAACCGTTTTGGTTAAATCTTCAGTTTCTATATAATTTTTTAAAACAGAAAGTGGCATCGTTTTAACTTTATGCCAAATATTAGCTTGAAAGTGATAAAGCTTATCATTGTCAAAATGTTGGTTTAAAACACGTTCACTCATTTGGCTGAGTTTTAAAATATTCTTTTGCAAATAATGGTTAATCGTGTCATCGAGATTAGAATCGGTCACTGTTTCTAATACCGATTTGCCCATTTTCATAAAACGACCTACACCTGGTACGCGTTTTGACATAGATTCATCTAGATAGTCATGCATGGTTTGCTGAATCAGTTGCGTGAGCAGGGCAGAAAAGGCTGGATTATTTACAATTGTTTTAATGAGTTTTTTACGATGCTGTTCTTTACTTGCAACATACTGTGCAATTCGGTCAATGGTTAAGACAGGAATAACATTTTCAACCGTTGCTGTGTCATTTGCAGGATGAATGAGTGCAAAGCGAATATGCTCTGCAATCTGTTCAATTAGAAAATCAGAAGCGGGTGTATCTAAAATTTGCTTTTGAATAAGATGTTGAATCTGTTCAAAAGTCCACAGTTGTTGTAATTGCCGGCTACCTAACCAATGATAAAATTGCTCAAACTCTTGTTGGATGACTTGAGTCTGAGCAAATTGCTCATCTAAAAAATCTAGATGAGCTTCAATAAGTTTTTCAATGATTGGTTGGGTAGACATAAGGTCTCACAAGTCCGAAGTTTTATTTAATGAGAAGTCGTTTTTGACGCTTGATTTGTTTCTACTTTAAGTAAAAACGGTACATATTGTTGAATAACCAATTGCTCAGCTTCCAAAATTGGCATATGGCCTACGTTTTCTAAAATGACAGGAGGTTGTGCATTTTTTAAGAGACTTTTGAGCTCACTCGCCACTTCTACATTAATAATTTTATCTTGTTTGCCCCATAAAATGAGTGTGGGTGCATCAATGGTTTTGGTAAGCACTGCAAATGAGTCTGGAGTATAGACTTTATTAAGTGCGATCAGTTGATCAACTAGTTTTTGTGTTTGTGGTGCCTGATTAATCATCAGTTTTTCCTGAGCCTGTAAGAACTCTTTAGGAATAAATGGAGGATTAAACATGGTTTGTTTTAACAAATAGTTAAAGTCACCTTTTTTAGAGACTAAAAGTTGTTTTAGATAGGTAGGATCTTTGAGATAAATTGTGTTGGCAGAACGGAAAATACCGCCGCTATCAACTAAAAATAGACTCTTAGTTTCAAATGGATATTGTCCAGCATAGAGTAGGGCAATTGAGCCACCAAGCGAGTGCCCCGCAATATGAATAGGTCCCTTCAAATTTTCAGCTTCAACAAATCGACGTAATTTTTCAGCTAAGTTGGGAACAGAATAATCGAAATCTTGAGCAACGATTGTTTCACCACTCCCCGGTAAATCAGGAATAATGACATGATAATTTGTAGTTAAGTAATGTGCTACTCGGTTCCAGTTATCTCGACTACCACCTAACCCATGAATGAGCAGTAAAGTTGGCTTCGTGCTAGAACCACCTTCACTATATGACCAAGTGATATCCCCAACTTTTAATTTTTTACTTTGCAGTCCAGCCCAGCTACGTTCTTGCTGTAATACGGTCTGAAAGTTGATATCAATATTATCGGCTGCCTGTGCTTGAGAAATACTCATCACTGAAAATAAGCTACAAGAAGCTATAGTCAATACAGTAGCAGTTTTTTTCATGGAGGCTTTAATTGATGCAGACAGCCTAGTCATAGTTTTCATCCTTGAAGCTTAAACGAGTTTGAAAAATTATTGAAAAACTTTGCCAATGAGTCATTTGCCAAACGTTTGGAATCAAGAAAATTATAGTCAATCTAGGAACTAAAGTATGTCTATTTTTTCACTAAACAGTAGGGAATTGAGCAGTAATAGCTGATTAAAATCGATTAGGCATTTTTAAATTTTTTCATAACAAAGGATTTATTTTTTGTCAGTGACATTCAAATTTTGACACATTAAAATAATTTCTAACCTTGAAAAAACAATGGAAATATAAAATGCCTACTGCGCAAGAAGTTTTAGATCGTCTGAAAGCTGGTAATCAACGATTTGTAAATGGAAATACTTCCCTTGCAAAAACCTTATCGCACCATGAACGTGCTGAAATGGCAAAGGACCAAAATCCGTTTGCGATTGTATTAGGTTGTTCAGATTCTCGTGTACCAGCAGAAATGGTATTCGATCAAGGTCTTGGTGACTTATTCGTAATTCGTGTTGCTGGTAATGTGGTTGCTCCTTCACAAGTGGGTAGTGTCGAGTTCGCAGCAGAGCGTTATGATTGTCCAGTTGTAATTGTATTGGGACACAGTCATTGTGGCGCGATTCAAGCAACAATTGATACGTTGATGAATCCTGACCACCCACCGTCATCTAACTTAATGTCAATTGTGAACCGTGTTCGTCCATCAGTTGAAATTTTAATGCAAACTGACTTAAAGAATGATCTGAAAAAACTTTCATGTCATGCAGTACGTTCAAACGTTTTTGCTTCGGTCAATCAATTACGTCATGGTTCTGCTGTATTAGAGAGCCTAATCGCAAAAGGCGAGTTGATTGTTGTTGGTGCTGAATATTCGTTAGAAACAGGAGAAGTTACTTTTTTTGACTTCTGAGCAGATTGAAAAAATTTAAAACTAAAAGGTGCCTATAGGGCACCTTTTATGTATGGATAAGCCAAATTAAGTAATTTTGTTTGTGCTTGAGTATTTGGATGAATCAAGTCATTTTGCATTAGCTGTTTTTGACCAGCGACGCCATCAAGGAAAAACGGTAGCAGTTTCACCTGATATTTTTGACTTACAGTTTTATAGTTATTCTCGAATGCTTTGCTATAAGCAGTTCCATAATTTGGTGGAATTTTCATACCAAAAAGAATAACCTGCGCTTTTTGTTTTTGGCTTAATTGGACAAGCTGAGACAAATTTTGTTGAATCATTTGTGGGGGTTGCCCACGTAAACCATCATTGCCGCCTAACTCAATAACAACAACCTCAGGTTTATAAGTTTGTAAAAGTTTAGGTAATCTCGCTAAAGCGCCACTTGTAGTTTCACCACTCATGCTTGCATTGACCACCTTATGTTGTTTGGGATACTGTTGGTCTAAGCGTTTTTGTAGTAATTGTACCCAACCTTGTTTAGGGTCTATTCCATAACCGGCACTAATACTATCTCCTAAAATTAAAATAGTCTTTGCCGAGACCAACATGGGCAACATGCTCAATGAGATGAGTAAGAGGCTTTTAGAACCAAACAAATAAGATTTATACATTTGTGTTTCAACTCGAATACTAAACATATAGGACTGTCCACATCATGCCACAACCTATTATTGCTGCCCATAAAGTTACACAAACTATTCAGATTAACCAAAATCAGTTTACGATTTTAAAAAACATTGATTTAGAGATTTATGAAGGTGAGCAGGTAGCCATTACAGGACGTTCTGGCTCAGGTAAATCGACTTTGTTGGGCATTTTAGCGACTTTAGACCAACCGTCGGAAGGAGAGGTGTGGTTATGTGGACAGGCTGTTCATGAGTTGACAGAAGAACAACGCGCTCAGATTAGAATGCAACATATTGGTTTTGTATTTCAGTCTTTCCAACTTTTACCGCAACTAAGTGCGCTTGAAAACGTGATGTTACCGCTTCGGTTGCGAAAAGACTTTGATTATAAAATTGCTGAGCAGAAAGCCTTAAACTGGTTGCATAGAGTAGGGTTGAGTCGACAAGCCGAACAAACGCCTAAAGTCTTATCTGGAGGTGAGCAACAGCGTGTAGCAATTGCTCGGGCTCTGATTGCCGAACCACAAATTATTTTTGCCGATGAGCCAACTGGGAACTTAGATGGGCAAACAGCTCAAGAAGTTGAAGGTCTCCTTTTTGATTTAAATAAAGAGCTCGGCACTACACTTATTTTGGTTACACATGACCGCGATTTAGCTGGGCTTTGCCAGCGTCATGTTGAACTAGATGATGGTTGTTTAAAGACAGTACAGGGTGGTTAGACTATGCGTAATCTACTTAAACCACTTTTATTACAAAGCTTTCGTACTGGTGGGTTATATTTACTCATTATTGCTCTTTCACTTGCCATTAGTGCAACAACAGCTCTCAAGTTCAGTAATGACCAAGTTAAAAATGCGGTAAGTCTGCAGGCGTCACAAATGTTAGCAGCGGATTTAGTTCTATCGAATAATGAACCTCTAGACACTAAATGGCAGAAAAAAGCAGAGCAGCTTGGTTTAAGGCAGACTCATGTGACCATGTTTAGTTCTATGGCACATACTCAAAATCAATTTGTCATGGTCAATGTCAAAGCAATAGAGCCGGCGTTTCCATTAAGAGGACAGCTGGAGATTGCACCTAGTGCGCAGAGTATTCAACCAGGCCAACTGTGGTTAAGTCAAAGAGCAGCCGATTTACTTAAAGTTAAACTAGGCGATACGGTTTCTATTGCAGATGCCGAATTTCGTTTTAGTGGTGTCATTGTACGTGATTCGAATCAGGAACTCGGCTTTTCAGGTTTTTCGCCTACCGTTATTATTCATCAAGCTGATATAGCTAAAACGCATGCAATTCAAACTGGCAGTAGAATCGATTATCGACTATTAATGTCTGGTCAACCTAATCAAGTACAAAACTTTAGCAAGCAATTTAAACAGCAACATAAACCCGTAAATGATCAGGAAGAAAACGCAGGTTTACGTTTACGCGATGCCAGTGAGTCAAATAGTAGATTATTACGCCCACTAGAAAACCTTGATACTTTTTTACAACTTGCCAATATTTTAACGATTTTATTGTGTGGCATTGCGATTGCTTTAACGAGTCAACGTTATGTTCAGCAAAACCAAGACCATATTGCTTTAATGCGTTGTTTGGGTGCCAGTAAGTTCCAAATTTTATGGGCATATATCGGGCTACTTTTTTTAGTCAGCGCAATTTCAATTCTGATTGGTAGCCTACTCGGAATAATGATGGGTTATGGGTTACTTGAGCTTATGTTGCAGCTCATTCCACAACTAGAGTTAAGTTTCTCGGTAGTCGGCTTTTTAATCGGTCCCTTACCAATTGCCATTTTTACGAGTGTAATTGTGCTACTTGGATTTATTTTGCCAAGTATCTGGGAGTTGTTAAATACACCTCCAATTCGAGTTATTCGAGAGCAAGCAAAATCTCGAAAATCACTATTTTTTATGTTCTTTGCGGGTATTACCAGTCTTGTTATTTTTAGCTTAGTTTTAAGTGAAAACTTGATGCTCAGTATTATGGTGCTAGCTGCAATTATCGTTCTGTGTGTTTTGTTGTACACCGCTGTTTGGGTTTTGCTTCGTAGCTTAAAGAAGATGAAAACCCGTTTATCTTTTTATATTCGTTCACCATCGCAAAGTGCCTTACAAATTACAGCACTGGCTTTGGGTTTAAGCCTTATTACCGTGCTAAGCGTACTCAGGACAGATTTATTAGAGCGTTGGCAACAGCAGTTACCAGAAGGCACACCAAATCAGTTTGTTTATGGCCTACCACCATTTGATTTAAAAGCTTTTGAGCAACAATTAAAACAAAATGGTTGGCAAAGTACGCCTCTGTATCCAAATATTCGTGGACGATTACTTGCAAAGAATGATGTTCCTTTTTCTGAAGATGCAATCAAGCAAAATAATTCTTTACGCCGTGAATTAAATTTAACTCAGTCAAACATTTTGCCAAATGATAATGTCATTACAAAAGGACAAGCCACTTTTAATGGCATAGGACAAGTTTCAGTCGAGGCAAAAACTGCTGAAAGTTTAGGTATTCAGATTGGGGATAAGCTGACTTTTAGCATGCCTGACGGTACTTTGCAGGCAAAAGTTGTGAATTTTAGAAGTGTTGAATGGGAAAGTTTTAGTCCAAATTTCTTCTTTATTTTTTCGCCCAAAACTTTAGATGAAAATGCGGGTAGCTACTTGGGTAGCTTTTATGTGCCTAAACAAGATCAGCCTAAAATGATTAATATTATTCAGCAATTTTCAAATACAGTCTTTATTGATGTTGACCGTATTTTGGATGAAGTAAAGCGTTTAATGAATGTATTAGTCAAAATCGTGACTGTACTTGCGGCTTTAGTTGGCTTTTCTGGAATACTCGTTTTAATTGCTTGTTTAAACCTGTTAATGGATGAGCGCCGTCGAGAGGTTGCTTTATTACGTTCATTTGGTTTGTCTAAAAATAAAATGAAGCAAATGCTGAGTTTAGAAATTGGATTTTTAGGGCTATTAGCAGGCATTGTTGCCTGCTGTTTTGCCGAAGTAATTAGTGCAATAGCAAGTTATAAAATGAATATGGCTATACAGTGGCATATTGAAATATGGTTGATTTTACCCCTTGTTATGATGTTGCTTTGTGCTCTCATTGGTCGATATAGACTTGGTTATCTTTGTAATTTACCGCCACTACAAAGTTTGCGAGAGCTGAACCAGATTTAAGTTAAGGCAGTATTTCTGGGTTCTGAATTAAAATTTCATGCCAAAGTGGAAGTAATGGTGAGTTCAGTTGATTACAGTAAATATAGAAGCCGACTGTTAATAAGAGTCCTCCCATTAAACCCAAAAATTTTAAGGTCGTACTAAGTTTAGTACGGTAACTTAAATACCAAATCAGCGCGAGTAATGCACCCATAATCATACCGCCGACATGTGCAGCATTATTGATACCTGTGGCAACCAGACCGAATATAAGGTTAATCGCCATAATCATTAATAATGCTTTTTTATCGAGTATATAGGCTTGATGAGGTAGAGGAGGAAATAATGAAAGGACAGTTAAAGCCGCACCTAATCCCATCACAGCACCAGAGGCTCCGGCACTTACATGAGGGAGCAAGCTTTGGTCAAAATGTTGTAGTAATTCATGTCCATTTTGAATATTGATATAACTACTCAAAAGGCTACCAAACAGGCCAGCAAGCAAATATAGGCCGATAAAATATAAACGACCAAATAAAGCTTCAGCGACATTACCGAAAATATATAGGGCCCACATGTTAAGCATAAGGTGAATGATACCAAAGTGAAAAAACATGCTGGTAAATAAACGTTCGGGCTGTCCAGAAAAAGTAAGTGGTGTAAAATCTGCACCCCAGTGAAGAGCATCTTTTATGGCTGGGTCGCTAATGTCGACTCCAGATATAATTTGCCAGATGAACAAACCTACATTGATTGAGATCAGTAGGGCCGTCAGCCACCATGCTTGTACATTGAGTTTACGATTAATGTGCGGAGGCTGAGATTGAGTCATGCTATGCTTTTGTTATATATGAACATGCTTTACAGCTTAACATGAAAAAAGTTGAATACAGGAGATTGGGACGAACATGAAAGCTTTTATTGTTCGCGTGTTGTTAATTTTTATTGGTGCAATTCTCCTAATTCAGCTTTGGATTTTCTCAAGTTTAGTTTGGTGGCGTACTCATGAAGTTGATACTACCATGTTTATGCGAATTGATTATTGGTCAGATACATCTCGGCCGATCATTCATGAATGGCTCGACTATGATGATATTAGCGATAATTTCAAACATGCAATTTTAGCCGGTGAAGATGCAAAGTTTATCCACCATCATGGCTTTGATTGGGATGGCATTCGTTTTGCGCTAGAGCGTAATAACGAAGAGGGCGAAGTGGTTGCTGGTGGTTCCACTGTGTCTCAACAACTTGCAAAGAACTTGTTCTTATACAATAAGCGATCATTTATTCGCAAAGGCCAAGAAACAGTAGCGACATGGATGATGGAGCGTATGTGGTCAAAACGTCGAATTCTTGAGGTCTATATGAACTCTGTTGAATTTGGCAAACATTTATATGGTGTTGAAGCTGCTGCCCAATATTATTATGGTAAAAGTGCTAAAAATCTAACACGCGAACAAGCTGCTTTTTTAGCCGCGTTATTGCCTGATCCAAAATATTATCAAGATCATCGTAATGACCATAAACTACAATATCGAAAACGCGTTATTTTACGTTATATGAATAGCACCCAGATTCCTGAATAACTCTGTCTTAAAGATGTGTTATTTTTTTAGTTTTTATCAAATTGACATAATTTTGCAGCATACTATTTTGCAGAGATTTTGGTTGGAAAGAGATTAAGTTAGACATGAATACAGCGATTACAGCAACGACCCCAACAGAATATAGTTATAACGACCGTTATATTAATCGTGAATTGTCTATTCTTGACTTTCATTTGCGCGTATTGGAACAGGCAGTCGACCCTTTACATCCATTACTTGAACGAATGAATTTCTTGCTTATTTTTTCACGTAATTTAGATGAGTTTTTTGAAATTCGTGTAGCTGGTGTCATGGAGCAATATGCTCTAGGCAATGAAAGTCGAAGTCCAGATGGTTTAACACCTAGACAAGTCTTACAAAAAATCTCTGAGACTGCTCATGCTGCAATTGAACGTCAATATCGTATTTTAAATGAAGAAATCTTGCCTAAACTCCGTGAAGAAGATATTTGCTTCTTACGTCGTGGGGAGTTAACACCAGCTCAATCAGCTTGGGTTAAAAAATATTTTCAGGAACAAGTCGCACCTGTTTTAACACCAATTAGTCTAGATCCAGCTCATCCATTTCCGCGTTTAGTCAATAAAAGCTTGAACTTTATTGTGACCTTAGAAGGTAAAGATGCGTTTGGTCGTCAAATTGACTTAGCGGTTGTACCAGCACCACGCTCATTACCTCGGGTTGTACGATTACCAGATGAGTTGACAGGCGGTAAAGAGCATCATGTCATGCTGTCTGCCATTATTCATGAGCATGTATCAGACTTGTTCCCAGGCATGACTGCAACGGGTTGTTACCAATTCCGTGTTACCCGTAATGCCGATTTGGCGCTCAATGAGGACGTTGAAGATTTAGCAAAAGCTTTAAAAGGTGAGTTAAGTTCACGCCGATTTGGTCGTGCAGTTCGCTTAGAAGTGACTCATAACTGTCCACAGCATATTTATGAATATTTATTAGAAGAATTCGATTTAACCGATGAGCAACTATACAAAGTTGATGGTCCTGTAAACTTGGCTCGTCTGGTTTCAAACTTTAAACGTCCTCATTTGCGTTATGACTCACATACACCGGTCGTACCAAAAGTATTTAAAAAGACTGAGAGTATTTTCTCGGCTATGCAAAAGCAGGATATTTTGCTTCATCATCCATTTGAATCTTTTGCTCCAGTTATTCAGTTACTCCGCGAAGCAGCACGTGATCCACAAGTACTTGCAATTAAACAAACGCTTTACCGTAGTGGTGTTGATTCGGAAATTGTGCAAGTCTTGGCCGAAGCTGCACGTAATGGAAAAGAAGTAACGGCAGTTATTGAGTTACGTGCCCGTTTTGATGAAGAATCAAACATTGAAGTGGCAAATGTACTTCAAGAAGCAGGAGCGGTAGTCGTTTATGGCATTGTGGGTTATAAAACTCATGCCAAAATGATTATGGTAGTACGCCGTGAAAATAATAAATTGGTACGTTATGTTCATTTAGGAACAGGTAACTACCATGCGATGAATGCCCGTATTTATACCGATTATGGTCTTATGACGACCGATAAAGACTTATGTGAAGACGTACATCGTATCTTCCAAGAGTTAACAGGTATGGGCAAAATGGCAAAACTGAAAAAGTTGCTCCATGCACCTTTTACTTTGCATGCTCAGCTCATCAACTTTATTGATGAAGAAATTGCCAATGCTAAGGCTGGTCGTAAAGCCCAAATTATTGTGAAAGTAAATGCTTTAACTGAAGTTCAGTTAATCAATAAATTGTATGAAGCTTCTCAAGCAGGGGTGCAGGTAGATCTGATTATTCGTTCGATTTGTTGCTTACGTCCAGGATTACCGAATTTATCGGAAAACATTCGAGTACGTTCAATCGTAGGGCGCTTCCTTGAGCATACGCGTGTTTATTACTTTAGTAATAACGGCGATGCACGTATTTACTGTTCAAGTGCAGACTGGATGGATCGTAACCTATTTAATCGTGTTGAAGCATGTTTCCCAATTGAAGACCCAGCATTGAAGAAACGAATTTATCAACAAGGTCTTCTTAATTATTTGCAAGATAATCAGCAAGCTTGGTTATTACAAGGTGATGGTACTTGGGTTCGTGCCCAACCTGCTGAAGGTGAAAAACTGCATAATGCTCAAAGAGAATTATTAGAAACATTTAAATAAAACTTAATATTAGAAAACCGACTTTATGTCGGTTTTTTTAATTATATGAAATTAAAGGTATTTTAGTCTGAATACTTAAATGGTTGCAAGATATACAATAATAATTTGAATTAACGCAAGATGTTTAAAAAATATGTGATTCTTTGCATAAAACTTTGAATATTAAAAATATACAAATCACGAGAAATCTACTTTAATACGCCGCATTAAATATACTTAACTTTGGTAAGTGAATAATATGCAATGCTTTATTAAAAGTTTATTTATTAGAATATTTTTAGGGGTAATGCCAGTGACTGCTTATGCAGATCAAAAGTGCTATGGAGATATTATTGTATTTCATAAATATGATGATCAAATGATATATCCCTATTTTGTACAGCCGCCTAGGGAAAAAAATAAGAAGAATGAAATACAAAATAAATCTATAAGCATTCAAAAAAGAAAAACGACTCAAGATGAGCAGTTAGCACAAAAGAAGGCCGAAGAGACTCAATCAAAAAAAATAGAAGAAAAGAAAACTCTTGAGAATAAAAAACAGCTTGATGCAGCAGTGGCTAAAGAAATTTTAGAAAATGGTGAAAAAAAATGGATGGTACAAGTTGCATTAGCGCCTAATCAAAATAAAGCAAATATGCTCCAGTCACAATTGCACGCTAAAGGATATAAGGTTGTGACTAGTCCAACTACAAAAGGAATACGGGTCATGATAGATCCAGCCAATGATTATGCGATTGCACAAATCATTCGAGAAAAAATCATTTCAGATGAGAATTTAGATTTGAAATCAGCTTGGGTTTTCAAATGGGCATCTTTAACAGCGCAGTAAAAGAAAAAGGAGTCCGAAGACTCCTTTTTTTATTCATGTAAATTTGTTGTGATTTTCTGCATGATTTGCAGGAGTACATCAAATTCGCTTTGTAGTGGTGTACTTTTACGTGTAACGAGTGCCAGAGTACGACTTGGTGCATCTTCAATTGGTTTTGCAGTAATCTGATCATTAAACTTGATCATACTATTTTCAATTGCGATTTCTGGTAAAAGCGTAAAACCTAAATTAGAAGACACCATCTCAACTAAGGTAGGTAATGAACTTGCTTTTAAACGGTTATCGTTTTTACGCTCACCAATTGGACACGCACTTAATACGTGGTCACGTAAGCAATGGCCTTCTTCAAGTAAAATCAGTCGTGACAAATCGAGGTCATCTAGAGAGTTTGCTTGAAGCGCATTTGTATCTTGTTTACTGCAAACAAGATACAAATTTTCTTTTGAAATTTCAGCTACTTTTAGACTTCTTGTGTCAAAAGGTAGTGCAAGAACGATCATGTCCAAATTACCATGCTCTAATCGCTCTACAATTTTCTCGCTTTGAGCTTCATGTAAATGCAACTGAATTTTTGGTAATTGGTGATGCACTTCATCAAGTAACCGTGTCAGGATAAAAGGTGCAATGGTTGGAATAACACCCAAATGAAGATCACCAGTTAATGGTTCACTCATTTCACGGCTTAAACGCATTAAATCCTGAGCATCTGCTAGCAATACACGGGCTCGAGCAACGACTTGCTCACCTAATGGCGTTAAACGCACATTCTGACGGTCACGTTCAACCAGAACGCCACCTAGTAGCCTTTCTAGCTCCATAATGCCGCCCGATAAAGTCGATTGGGTAACAAAAGAGCGACGTGCTGCTTCAGTAAAATGCAAAGTTTCCGACAACGTAACTAAATATGATAGCTGTCTTAATGAGGGTAATGCAGCCATAGTGTCCTAGTATGATGATTTAAAATGATGCGCAAATAAACCGCTAAGCTGTGGAATAAAATGGGCAGGGATATCATGCCCCATTCCATCAATTAATTCAAACTTAGCACCGGAAATTGCTTTTGCTACAGCCTTACCGTGGCTCGGTGGAAGTAAGCGATCACGAGAGCCATGTAAGACTATTGTGGGTTGCTTAATTTCACGGTCAAGTTGCAGTAAGGAACCTGTACATAATATTGCTAAAAACTGTTGAAGTACACCAGCAGGATAATAGCTACGTTGATAAAGTTTTCGTGCGGTTTGAACGGCTTCAATATGGTTAATATAACCAGGAGAACCAATTAACTGGAATAATTTTAAGCTGTGATTAACAATCCCTTCTTCATCACGTGATTCTGGTTTGCCAATCAAACTTAAAAGCTGTTTAGGAAACGGTGGGGGTAAAAACGGTTGATTGTTACTTGTAAACATCAAACCTAACTTTTCTACTTTTTCTGGATATTTTGCAGCAAGAATTTGGGCAATCATACCGCCCATTGATGCACCGACTACATGAGTCTTACTTACACCTAAACGGTCAAGAAGCATCGAGACGTCGTCAGCCATATCATACAATGTATAAGGTGCGCCCTGATTACTTAACCCTAAAGCAAAGCGTCCCATCAACTTCATGGTATTTAAACGTTTACCCTGATGACGTACTTTTGATGAAAGGCCAATATCACGGTTATCAAAACGAATAACACGAAAACCTTGATCAATGAGCGATTTACAGAAAAAGTCCGGCCAAAATAGCATTTGAGCACCTAAGCCCATAATCAGCAAAATGGTCGGGTGTTCTGGTTTTCCACCTACTTCTACATGCAATTCAATACCGTTGCCTAAGTTGACTTTGGTTTCCTGCATAAAAGGAGTGTAGGGTGAAATACTAAATTGTAAGGCGCTATTCATGTTATTCATACCTTAAAGGAATACTCTGTAACGAGTATTCCTAATTTAAACTTTATGCTTGGGCAGGAATAAGATCTGGAACAAGCTTAGTTAAAGTTAAACGTTGTTTGCCTGCTGTCGCACCTAACAATACGAAACCACGTAATGTTCCGTCATTATCAAGTGCTTTGGCAAGCATACCATCGTCGAATTCTTCAGTTTCCCAATTTACATCGACATCAACTGGTGCCGGTAAAACTGTAAGTGGCGCAGCCGGGGTTTTTACCGCAACTGGCATTGCAGGATAATGTACATTTGTCTGTTGGCCGCTTAATGTTTTTGCTAGAGCACGCGCTTGCTGCATAATTGGCATTACATAAGGAAGCAGGGTACCGTTAACTTCTGCACAGTCACCAATTGCATAAATATCTGCCTGATTCGTTTCAAGCAAGCTATTGGTAATTACACCACGGCTGGTTTGAATATTTGCGCTTTGAGCAAGAGAAATATTTGGTTGTAGGCCAATTGCTGAAAGTACGATATCAGCAACTAAAGTTTGACCATTTGCTAATGTAACTGCGTAATCTTCCCCGTTATTGATTTTACTTACTTTTTCAACGGTAGTGCCTAATGCAAATTTAACCCCAGCTTCTTCAAGATTTTCTTGGAAAGCTGAAGCAATGTGTGAAGGTAATAAGCGGCCCAATGGTTGAGGCGCTAAATCAATTACTGTTACATCATATTCACTATGAAGTAAGTCGTTGGCAAATTCACAACCGATTAAACCAGCACCCAAAATTACAACACGTTTATCTTTACGTTGAGCAAGGTTTTCGCGGAAGGTACGATAGTCAATTAGTGAGTTCACTACATGAATGTCATCACTGCCATCTCCTGCAATTGCAAGACGAATCGGGTTGGCACCAATAGCCAAAATTAATTTTGAATAGGGTTGTTGAGAAACAACACCATCTTTTTCTAGAACAAGCTCATGACGCTCAGCTAAAATTTCTTTCACCCATGTAAAAGGTTCAATACGCATATTGAGCTGTGCACTCATTTTTGCAGCATCACCTAACGGAATTTGTTCCGGAGCCTTTTTACCTGCAAAAGCGTTAGATAACGTTGGTTTTGCATAGTTCACCGCATCATCCGCACAAATCATCACAAGTTCTTGCTCTGGGTTAAGCTTACGGAACTCACGTGCTAAGGTATAACCCGCCATGCCTGATCCGATAATGACGATTGGATGCATTTTTTTCTCCAGAATTAGAATTGTTCATTTAATACGGTGATTGGTGATATATAAAAAAGACCATGTAAATCATGGCCTTTTCATTTAAGACATTAGATTTCGATCATTTCAAAGTCAGCTTTTGAAACGCCACAATCAGGGCAAGTCCAATCATCAGGGATATCTTCCCATTTTGTTCCAGCTGCAATGCCGTCTTGTGGCCAACCTTCTGCTTCATCGTAAATCCATCCACAAACGATACATTGATATTTTTTCATGAGACTCTCCGCACTGATAAGTTTGCTCAAAGCTGCCTTTCAGTAAAACTATTCCATCTATTAATAATGTAACTACGATCCGTTCAATAATAACTAATGTAGCTTTGATCGGGTATCAAATTTTTACGCAGTTCTACATTTAAAGTAAAGCACATAAGGGAGTTTAATCATTCGTAAGCAAAGATGAATGGCATATCGAGACAAATAACTGGTTATTTAGGCAAAACTTCAACATAAACACATAATAAATCATATTTTTTTTATTCACTTATTAATCTAATAAGGTTTTAAGTGATATGAAGGGTTACAAAAAGAACAAAGCATTAATATAAATAAAGTTCTTAAAAACATAAGCTGATTAATAAATAGACAGATAAATTGATATTTATATAAAGCGATAAAGTTTGTTGAATACTTGAGTAACAGAGATAAGGAAGTTGAGTATGGAAATTCTAGTATATGAAGTAGAGATTAACGCGCCTATAGAAAAAGTATGGAACGTACTCTGGAATAGCGAGACATATAATGCGTGGACGAAATTCTTTGCGCCGGATTCTTCAATGCGCACTGACTGGAAAATTGGTGGTAAAACATATTTTCTAGACGGAGAAGGAAATGGAATGGTTTCGACCATTGAAGAAATGAACAAGCCTGAAGTGCTAATTTTTAAACATTTAGGAATGATTAAAGAGGGTAAGGAAGACTTAGAAAGTGAAGAGGTGAAGGGCTGGAGTGGTTCGCTAGAAAAATATTTTTTAAGCCAAAATGGGAATACTACAACTTTAAAAGTTGAATTGGCCACCTTACCTGAATATATCGGTATGTTAAAAAGTGGCTTTATTCAAGGTTTTGAAGTTGTAAAACATATTGCTGAAGGGAGCTAGTTCATCTTACTCAGTTCGTTGTTTAGGCAAAGTATTTTTTATGAATTTTAGAAATCAGATCATTGAGACGAGAAGGATAAGCAAGACGATGATGCCCTCCGTCATATGTTTCTACTGTCATATAAGGTGAAAGCTTTTCCTGTACTTGATACATATCAAGTTGCTCGTCTCCTAACTCTAAATAAGCCATTTTAGGATGAGAGTGATCAAGATCCTCATCACAAAGGTCGGGATAATCATTACGAAAACTAGGATTAAGGCTTGGGTTAGCAACAATCACCGCTAATTTATGTTGAGCGGCTGTTTTCAATGCCCAGTAGCCGCCAAGACTATGTCCAACCAATAAGTCAGGTTTAATTGTTTCGATCGCTTGGTGATAAAAATCTTTAACTGAAGAGTAGCTTAGGTTTCGATAATCAACATCAATACAAAATTTTTCAGGATGCAAGATGGCATGGAACTTTGTTGATTCACGAGAAGAATCCAAGCCATGTAAAAATAGAATTTTCATTATTTACTACACAATCTCATGGATAAAATAAAAGGAAAAAAAGCCTTTTAATATCGAGGTCATTTGGATTTTTTTATATTTTACTTAAAGCAAAAAAAAATGATCTTAGCGATTGGTCTAAGTAATTTTCGTCATTGAATACTGATTTAGTGTGAGTGGTTTGACTTTTTTCATTTTTGTTTTGTTGAAATCTTTCGAAAAACTCCCGCAATCTGTTAGGATATAGCACTTAATTTTTACTTAATCGAGGCAGAGATGACGCAACAAAACGCTCAATCGACTTCTGAACCAACTATTTCCGAAAACGATTTAATCGCACAGCGTCATGCCAAATTAAAGCAAATCCAAGATGTTGCAAAGGATACTGGAAAGAGTCCTTGGCCAAATACATTTAAACGTGAACACTACGCTGCCGATTTACAAGAACAATTTAAAGATCAGTCGAAAGAACAAATTGAAAGCGCTGAACATGTCTATGTAAAAGTTGCTGGCCGTGTCATGTTAAACCGTGGTTCTTTCATGGTGATTCAAGATATGACTGGGCGTATCCAGTTATATGTTGACCGTAAAGGTTTACCAAAAGATATTCTTGAGACCATTAAAGGTTTGGACCTAGGCGATATTATTGCTGCTGAAGGTTATATTGGTCGTTCTGGCAAAGGTGACTTATATGTACACCTTGAAAGCTTTGAACTTCTTACAAAATCGCTTCGTCCGTTACCAGATAAATTTCATGGTTTGAACGATACAGAAGTTAAGTACCGTAAGCGTTACCTTGACTTAATCGTGAATGAAGAAACTCGTAAGACTTTTGAAATTCGTGCCAAAGTTGTTGCAGGTATTCGTGCATTTTTAACAAATGAGCGTTTCATGGAAGTCGAAACGCCAATGATGCACGTAATTCCGGGTGGTGCATCTGCACGTCCGTTTGAAACGCATCACAATGCTTTAGATATGCCGTTATTCTTGCGTATCGCACCTGAGCTTTACTTAAAGCGTTTGGTTGTTGGTGGTTTTGAGCGTGTGTTTGAAATTAACCGGAACTTCCGTAATGAAGGGGTGTCAACACGTCATAACCCTGAATTTACAATGATCGAGTTTTATCAGGCATATGCTGATTATAAAGACTTGATGGCTTTAACTGAAAACATGCTTGAAAAGCTAGCTCTTGATATTTTAGGTACGACAGATGTGCCTTACCAAGGTGAAGTGTTTAGCTTTAAAGGGCCATTCAAGAAAATCTCTATGTTTGATGCCATTTTAGAGAATAACCCTCAGTTCACCCCAGAAAACGTTGGTGATCGTGAGTTCCTTGCAAAATTTGTGCGTGAGGAATTAAAAGAGCAAGTTAAACCTGGTTTTGGTTTAGGCAAACTTCAAACAATCGTATTTGAAGAAACAGTTGAAACTAAACTGCGTCAACCTACCTTTATCACTGAATATCCAGCGGAAACGTCTCCACTTGCTCGTCGTAATGATGACAATCCGCACATTACCGATCGTTTTGAGTTTTTCATCGGCGGACGTGAATTGGCAAATGGCTTTAGCGAGTTAAATGACCCAATTGATCAGGCAGAGCGTTTCCAAGCTCAGGTTGCTGAAAAAGATGCTGGTGATGACGAAGCAATGCATTACGATGCAGAGTTTGTTGAAGCGCTTGAATACGGTTTACCTCCAACAGCTGGTGAAGGTATTGGTATTGACCGTTTGGTTATGCTTTTTGCTGATGCGCCAAGTATTCGTGATGTAATTTTATTCCCGCATATGCGTCGTAAAGAAGGTTAATTTAATCTTCAAAGTACAAAAAGGCAGTTTATACTGCCTTTTTTTATTCACTATTTATATATAAAAAACACTAAAATTATAGAAAACTTAAGACCACGTTAAAAAATGTAATTGCACAGTTTAACAATTGCAAATTTGTGATAAAAAAATTAATGTGTTGCTCATAAATAACTTTGAGAATTGTGCTGACATGTTTTTAAGAAAAACACTTTCAATTGCATTATTAACAGCTGCCTCTTCAGCTGTTTTTGCCCAAGGTTTGGTGCTTAATAATGATGATTTGCGTACAGATTTAAATTGGTTGAATCAACAAGGTGTTATTAACATCAGCACTTCTACTTGGCCTTTAAGCGGTGATGAAATTCAGCGCGCACTCTCTCAGGCTAAAGTAACTCATCCAGCTCAACAAAAAGTTATTAATTCAGTTCTTAATGCATTAAAAGCAGATAACGATACAGTTAAAGTAGGTGCTTTCGCTGGAACAGATATCAAAGATATTCCTCAAGCATTTGGAAATAATCATAAATCACAATATGAAGGTTCTGTAGAGTTTAATGCGGGCGGTGAAAACTGGGATGCAAAAATTCGTGTAAACGCTGAAAAAGATCCACAAATTGATAGTGGGCGTGATGTAAATGTAGAAGGTTCGTATGTTGCTGGTAAGCTCTGGAATCAATGGGTTGTTGCAGGTCAAATTCCAACGTGGTGGGGACCTGGACATGATGGCAGCTTAATCCGTGGTGATGCGAGTCGTCCTGTGTATGGTGTAACAGCGCAGCGAGCTATACAAAATGCTTTTGATACCAAGTGGTTGTCTTGGATTGGACCTTGGCAATATCAAGCATTTGCAGGGCAGTTAGATGATTATAAAGCTATTCCTCACGCTAAGTTGTTAGGTTTGCGTGTTACCGCAAGTCCATTACCATATTTAGAACTGGGAGCTTCTCGAACTTTACAGTGGGGAGGAGAAGGGCGTTCTCAAAGTTGGAATTCATTATGGAATGCGATTAAAGGTAATGATAATGTTTATGATGCAGCTGAAGATAGATCTAACCAAATTGCTGGATTTGATGCTCGATTAAATCTGCAATCACTTTTAAATGCCCCTGTTGGTATTTATGGTCAATATGTAGGTGAAGATGAAGCAGGGCTCTTACCATCGAAGAAAATGTATTTAGCTGGTGCTGATTATTCTTCTAGCTATAAAGATATGCCTTATCAACTTTATGCTGAGTGGGCAGATACACGCACTAATGGCAATGTAAAAGGAATCTCTTATAGTCATTATATTTATAAAGATGGTTATTACCAGCATGGTTTCCCTCTAGGCCATGCAATGGGTGGTGATGGTCAAATGTACTCTGTCGGTGGTGATATTCGCTTTGACACGATGAATCGCTTAAGTGGCCGTGCAATGGTTGTGAAGGTAAATGAATCTAACTTGGCAATTAATAAAGCCTTCCCTAAAGAAGATAAAATCAAAGCACTTGATTTAACTTGGACGCATTACATCAAACCAGATCTTCCATTAAAAATTAATGGTTGGATTAGTGACTCTGACCTAGAAGGTAATGACTCTGGTGCATCTATTGGTATTGAAATTCCATTAGAACGTAAAATGTTTGGTTTTTAATTAATTAAATAGTGCTATAGCAAGAGAGAAGCTAAAATGGCTTCTCTTTTTTATTGTATTTAAAGAAATCTAAAGATGAGATCGTGATTTGCTTCAGCTAATAATGCGAGCTACGATAGACAGGTTAGTTATGCAAATCAGTATTTTACATTTATATGATGAATTTGAATATCAATATGAAAAAACAAGCAAAAGAAAACAGTTTTAAATCACTATAATGCATAACTAATGCTATAAGCCTCATAAAGGGCTTGTGGTTGGATTATTTATCACGAAAAATTGGAGTTGTTATGGCACTCGTTCCTCCACATGGTCTTCTAAGTGGTGGTTTAATACCACTTCTAGATTTTATGGGCAAAATGGATAGAGAAGGGCGTGTTCATGACTGAATCAAGACTTACACATCTCAAGCAACTTGAAGCTGAAAGTATTCATATTATTCGTGAAGTTGCAGCAGAATTTGAAAATCCAGTCATGCTTTACTCAATTGGTAAAGATTCGGCTGTGATGCTTCATCTTGCATTAAAAGCATTTTATCCTGCGAAACTTCCTTTTCCTTTATTACATGTTGATACGGGTTGGAAGTTTAAAGACATGATCGCGTTTCGCGATAACATGGCAAAAACCCATGGCTTTGATTTAATTGTTCATCAAAATAAAGAAGGCCGTGAAGCAGGGATTAATCCATTTGATCACGGTAGCTCAAAATATACAGATATTATGAAAACCCAAGCTTTAAAACAGGCTTTGGATAAATATCAATTTGATGCTGCTTTTGGTGGTGCGCGCCGTGACGAAGAAAAATCGCGTGCGAAAGAGCGTGTGTATTCATTCCGTGATAGTAAGCATCGTTGGGACCCTAAAAACCAACGTCCTGAACTTTGGAACCTTTACAACGGTAAAGTAAACAAAGGCGAAAGTATTCGTGTATTCCCTTTATCTAACTGGACAGAGTTAGATATCTGGCAATATATCTATTTAGAAAATATTCAAATTGTTCCTCTTTATTTCTCTGCTGTTCGTCCAGTAGTTGAGCGTAGTGGTACGCTCATTATGGTGGATGATGAACGCATGCGCTTAAAAGAGGGTGAAGTTCCACAAATGAAGTCTGTACGTTTCCGTACACTAGGCTGTTATCCATTAACAGGTGCAGTCGAGTCTGAAGCTGATACATTGCCAGAAATTATTCAGGAAATGTTATTGGCAACAAGTTCTGAGCGTCAAGGTCGTATGATTGACCATGATGAAGCAGGCTCAATGGAAAAGAAAAAGCAAGAAGGCTATTTCTAAGACAGTTTCTAAATTTGTGGAGTTTGAGCAATGTCTCATCAATCAGACTTAATCAGCCAAGACATTCTGGCTTATTTAAAACAGCATGAACAAAAAGACCTTTTGCGTTTTTTGACTTGCGGTAACGTAGATGATGGTAAAAGTACCTTAATTGGCCGTTTACTTTACGATTCAAAATTGATTTATGAAGATCAATTGCAAGCTGTAACACGTGACAGTAAAAAAGTAGGTACGACGGGTGATGCACCAGATTTGGCGTTGCTTGTAGATGGTTTGCAGGCTGAGCGTGAGCAAGGTATTACTATTGATGTAGCTTATCGCTATTTCTCGACTGAAAAGCGTAAATTTATTATTGCTGATACACCGGGACATGAACAATATACCCGTAACATGGCAACTGGTGCATCGACTGCTGATCTTGCAATCATTTTGATTGATGCGCGCTATGGTGTACAAACACAAACTCGTCGTCATACGTTTATTGCAAGTTTGCTTGGTATTAAGAATATTGTTGTTGCCATTAATAAAATGGACTTGGTTGAATACTCACCTGAGCGTTTTAATGAGATTCAGATTGAATATGATGCGTTCGTGAGCCAGTTAGGTGAGCGTCGCCCAGCTAATATCTTATTTGTTCCGATTTCTGCTTTAAATGGCGATAACGTTGTAAATCCATCTGCTCATACTCCTTGGTACAAGGGTCAAACCTTGATGAGTATTCTTGAGTCTGTGGAAATTAGCCGCGAATCAAACAAACACGAATTCCGTTTCCCTGTTCAGTATGTGAACCGTCCAAACCTCGACTTCCGTGGTTTTGCGGGTACTGTTGCTTTAGGTGAAATTAAAGTCGGTGACGAAATTGTAGCGTTACCTTCTGGTAAGCGTTCTACGGTTAAAGAAATCGTTACTTTTGACGGTAACCTTGAGCAAGCAGTGGCTGGTCAAGCAGTTACATTAACGTTAAACGACGAAATTGATATTAGCCGTGGTAACGTGCTGGTACGTGCAGGTGAGCAACCATTAATTTCACGTAGCGTTCGTGCTTCTGTGGTATGGATGAATGAGCACCCGCTTGTAAAAGGTAAGTTGTACAACATTAAGATTGGTACACAAACCGTTCCAGCAAAAGTGACCAACATTCACTACCGTGTGAATGTAAATACACTCGAGCATACTCAGGTAGAAGAACTTGAGTTAAATGCAATTGCCGATGTGGTAGTTGAGTTTGATGCTCCAGTGGTATTTGACCAATATCAAGATTCACGTTACACAGGTTCGTTTATTTTTATTGACCGTTTAAGTAACGTGACTGTGGGTGCCGGAATGGTAGAGTCGGCTGTAGAATGGAAGGCTCATAGCAATCCTGTTACTGCTGAAGATCGTGCTGCTCGTTTAGGTCAAAAACCTGCCGTTATTGGTGTTTCTGCACCATTAATTGAAAAAGCTCAAGCCTTAGAAAGTTTGCTAATCCAGCAAGGCGTAGTTGCAATCGTGAAAGCAAGCTTAACAGCTGAGCAATTGGTTCTATTACGTGAGACAGGTGTTGTAATTATTACAACTTCTGTGGATGGTACAGATACTGAGATAACTGCTGAGACGATAGAAGAAGCGGTAGAAAAAATTGTGGAATTGGTTCGTCTTTAATAGATTGAAAATAGTTCTAAAAACCCGCGTAAGCGGGTTTTTTATTGAATTTAGAAAATACTTTGGATTTTTAAAGTTAAATATTCTCTTAAATCTTTAGGGTAGTTCTGAATCATCTTTAAGAATGTATCTCGATCACCTTGATATAAGGCGCGTGTTGCTTCCTCATAATTTGGCATATTGCCTAACATAGCAGACATAAAACGGTCGATGGCTTGTTTGGCAAGCAGAATATTGCCTTCAGAATTTGGATTATTTAACTCTTTATCAATTAACTTACGAATCACGGCAGATGCACTCGCACTTTGTTGATCTAACCAATCCCAATGTTTTTTCTGTAAAGTGATTTCACGCGAAATTACGCCAAGTTTAGGTCGACCAACTTTTTTAATTTCTTCAGGTTCAGCATAACGTTGTTGAAAATCTTGTTCTGAACCAGAAAGATCAAGATCAATTTGTTGACCTGTTTGATCATTAAAAATCAGAATATTTTCCGTTGTTTTAGGAAGATGTTTTAGTTTTTTTGCAAGTTCAACAAGGGAGTCGCTTGCAATAAGTGTGCTTCCAGTAAAAGCGGTATAGGTGATTGTTGTATTCATTTTTGCCACATATTTTTATCAGGGTAAAATAATATTATCAGGGTAAAACTAATTTGGCAAACATTAAAATTTATAACCAAAGAATTATCTGATTTTATGAGTAGTATCTCTGAAATTAAGGTTATAAAAATAGTCAAGGTAAGAGGCTATTTAAAATTTTGTTCTGCTTTAATATCGCTTTTATGAGAGAATGTCCCTTTAGTTGTATGTATAAGGACTCCTATGTTTGAGCAATCTCCTGAATCTTTAAGCGATATCGAAATTTTAGACATTTTACAGTCGATGAAAAAAGATAAGCTGGATACGGAAGCAAATGAGATTATCCGTAGCGGGGGAAAAGCAGGACGTCAGGAAGCGCATAAACAGGCTTTGGTGGCACTAAATTCAAATTTTGAAGAGAAGTTTGTAGAGGCAGTGACTCTTGCACTAGGTTTAAATGCAGCTCAAGCTAAAAAAATTCGCTATAAAAAAGATCGAATTCGTATTTTAAAAGCGCGTGGTATTGATTATTTAGCTATTGATGGGGCAGAAACAGCGCAAGTTTTGGCACAAATTTCACAAGCAATTGTTCGTGAAGATGCAATAGTTACCCATGACTTACATGATATCTTCCCATTTTGGAAAGAAGGTTGGCCAATGGTGCAATTTGATAATGCCTATAAAATTTTAGAAGAAGATATTACCTTGCACTTTCATGCGTTCTTAGATGCCATGATTGAGTACGTAAATAAATAAAAAATAAAAGCCCCAATTGGGGCTTTTATTTTTTATAGCAGAGTAGAATTAGATCGCACTAAAAAGTGGGAAAACACCAATCACCAAAGCTGTACCCATCAACACCATACAAGTAATAAATGCCCACTTAAAAGTGAATTTTTGATGATCTGCAAAATCGACTTTAGCAAGACCACATAACAAGTAAGTTGACGGAACAAGTGGTGATAATAAGTGTACAGGTTGGCCTACAATTGATGCACGAGCAATCGCTTCTGGACTAATACCATAATGTGAAGCAGCTTCAGCAAGAATAGGTAATACACCATAGAAGAATGCATCATTTGACATAAAGAACGTCAAAGGCATGCTTACCAACGCTGTAATTGGTGCCAGATATGGACCCATACTTGCAGGAATCATTGCGACAAACTCTTTAGACATCGCTTCAACCATGCCTGTGCCAGATAAAATACCTGTAAAAATACCAGCCGCAAAAATTAAGCCTACCACAGCCAAGATACTATCTGCATGCATAGCGATACGTTTCTTCTGCATATCAACATCTGGATAGTTGATAAGCATCGCAATACAGAACGCCAGCATGAATAACACTGACATTGGTAAAATACCTTTGATCAACGCAATCATAAGAATAATGGTGAGTACCATATTTACTTTACGTAAATGTGGACGAGTCGCTTCTGGATCTTTTGAAACAGTAATATTGTCACCATGATGGCTTTCAAGCTCAATCACGCCTAAACGTTTTTGCTCATAGCGACCATATAAATATGCCAAGAAGAATAACCAGCCAATACTAATAATCATTGGAAGAATCATTGGTACAAAAATATGGCTTGGGTCGACTTGAAGTGCACTCGCTGCGCGGGCAGTAGGTCCACCCCATGGCGTAAGGTTCATTACACCGCTACATAACAACATAAGTGCTGTCATGATCAGTGTATTCATACCAAGTCGCTGATAGAGAGGAAGCATAGCTGCGACACAAATCATATATGTCGTTGAGCCATCACCATCAAGAGAAACTAACGTCGTTAAAAAAACGGTCCCTAATGTAATTTTTAGAGGATCGCCTTTAACCTTTTTCAAAATCCATTTAACCGGGGGATCGAAAAGACCTGCATCGATCATTAAGGCAAAATATAAAATTGCAAATAATAGCATTACACCAGTAGGTGCAAGTTTTTTGATGCCTTCTAGCATCATCTCGCTGAGACCTTTAAGCTCAATATGACTTAAGCTTTCAAAGTAGTGACCTAGGCCCCAAGCAATAAGAGAAAAAATAAATGGGATAAGAATTAAAGCAATAATAGGGCTTAAACGTTTGGACATGATTAAGTACATGAAGCACAAAATCATGCCAACACCAAGTAATGTCAGCATACAATCAATCCTTTGCCTTTAGTTTTACTGAACAAGTTTATTCCAAACTTTGACTTTTATTATTCTTATGAATTTTTATTAAAAAAACAAATAATATATTTAGTTTATTTGGTTAATATATATTCAATTAAAAAGGTATATTCTCAGGAAATACTGAATATATATATTAATGGCTTAGTTTATTTATTATATATAGTAGCTTTTATATTTATATAAAGGTTTTATCATATTTAAAATTATCATATATTTTGAAGAATTATACTTGCTTTGAGCGTTGAGATGAGAAGAAGATCCATTTACAAGGCTTGTAATGTCTACGTTACCTAAGGCTGATGGGGTTGTAAATGCATTATTCGCAAATTTTCATTTCAATTGAACTTAATTTTTTTATTTTAATTAAGAGGTTAATCTTTATATTTATAAATATGATTAGCATAATTAATTAAACTTTTAATAATGAAGAATATTAAATGAAAGCGTGAATTTAATAATTACTTATTCATATTAAAAAAATATCCTGCATTTGGCAGGATATTTTGCACCAAAATAAATCAATTTTCGTCAGGCGGTGAATGTAATTCAGATTTTTCTAATACGCGAGTAACTAATAGTTGATCGATTTTAAAATGATCCACATCGACAACTTCAAATTTATAACCACCAAATTCGACAAAATCGGCTGGACGAGGAATTTTGCGTAAACGATACATCATAAAACCTGCTAGCGTTTCATAATTCTCTTCATCGGGCATTTCGTCAATTTCGAGAGCATGTCTCAGGTCATCAATTGGTGTGCTGCCATCAATTAACCAAGAGTTATTGTCACGTTTAATGATTTGCTGTTCTTCTTCAATTGGGGTGACCCAGTCACCCATTACGGTAATCATGATATCGCTTAAGGTGATAACACCAACTACAAGCGCATATTCATTAATTACAACAGCGAACTTTTCTTTTGTTGATCGGAAGCGATCAAGTAATTCAGAAAGCGTTAATGTGTCAGGAATAATCAGAACATTACGAATAGTAGATTCATTTAATTGAGTGGGTGATTGGTTATTTAAAATACGAACAAGAAAATCTTTGGCATCTACATACCCAATAACCTGATCAATATTTTCATTACACACTAAAAATTTAGAATAAGGATATTCTGCTAATTTTTGTCGAATACTGTCTTCATGTTCGTTTAAAGTGAAATAAACAACATTTTCACGCGTTGTCATACTCGATGGTACGTTGCGTTCCTCTAGTTCAAAAACATTTTCAATAAAATGATGTTCTTGTTTTTGAAGTACACCTGCTTGGGCACCTGCATCCATAACAGCTGAGATATCGTCAAAAGTAATATTGTCTTCGCGAGTTGTATTTACTTTGAATAAGCGGAATAACAGGTTCGCGATGGCATTAATTCCCCAAGCCAAAGGTTTGCAAACTTTAATAAAAACCTGAATTGGATTGATAACACTAATTGCAATTTTTTCTGGGGCAATCATAGCCAAGCGTTTTGGCATAAGATCGGCAAATAAAATAAATAGCGATGTTACCAAAGTAAAAGATAGAGCAAAACCAATTGTTTGCGACCAAGGACCTACATAGAAGCGGTCAACTAAAGTCACAAAAAAAGGACGGAAAGCAGCTTCGCCTAAAATACCGCCTAAAATTGCAACAGCATTTAGTCCAATTTGGGATGCTGCAAAAAAGTCTGCAGATTGTTCTTGTAAATCAAGTACCTGTTGAGCGCGTTCCTCACCAGCTTCAGCTAAAATTTTTAACTTTACTTTTCTGGCGCCAGCCAGTGCAATTTCAGTTAAAGATAAAAAGCCTGCTGCGATGATGAGCAGTACGATGATAATGATATTTTGAAAGAGACTCACAAATCACCCGAGGTTCATCATTATTATGACTATGTTTTAACACAAAAAAGCGCTGAGGTAATCAGATTGATTGCTCAGCGCTTAAAGATAATGTTTGAAAGAGACAATTAAATTAAAATTTATTTAATAGTGAGAAAATTGTGAATTGTTGGTAAGAAATTCACGATTTTCTTCTTCGATCATTTGGCGAGCAACGAATAGAATAAGTTGGCGTAACCAGCGATGAGCAGGGTGATGGTGTAATAGTGGGCACCAAGCCATTTTAAGTTCAAATTCTGGAATATAAAAAGGAGGATCCTTTATAACCAGTTTTGGATTTTGAGTTTGTAGGCGCGCCATTCGAGTTGGAAGCGTTGCAATGAGGTCAACATTTTGAGCAAGCAAGGCTGGCATTTGGTAGTGGCGAGTAAATACTGAAATTTTACGGCGTTGACCAATACGTTCTAATGCTTGATCAATCCAGCCTAAACCACCTTGTTTATCTGGGTTTACGCCAAAACCAACACCCATACCTGTTTTAGATACCCAAATATGCTGTGCATCTAGGTAACTTTTAAGATTTAAATGAGTAACAGCAGGATGTTTGTCATTCAAAATACAGCTGAAACTATCACGCCAAACTAACACTTGGTGGAAACTTTGCGGTATTTCATTAAATCTATTAATTGCCAGATCAACTTTACCTTGTTCCATGTCTCTATATGACACATCACTTGGAGTAAGAAAGTCGAGCACTACATTTGGAGCTTCAGAACGTAAAGCTTTTACTAGACGAGGAACCAGAGTTGCTTCTGCATAATCAGAAGTCATAATGCGAAAAACGCGATTGCTGGTATAAGGGCGGAATTCGGTACGCGGTTCCAAAATCATGGAAAGATCAGAAAGGGCATCGCGAATACGTGGTTGTAATTCGAGTGCGCGTTCTGTTGGTGTCATTCCTTCCGATGAACGGATTAGAAGAGGGTCGTTAAATAAATTACGCAAGCGACGTAAAATATTACTCATGGCTGGTTGAGTAACGCCAAGCTGTTCTGCTGCGCGTGTAACATTTTTTTCACGAAGAAGAACATCAAGATATATTAATAGATTAAGATCTACCCGTTCCAGATTCATAAAAAAAATACCGAAAATAAAACCCTAAAATTGTTTCAAATTATGCCATATTTAAAGAACATTGTGTGAAAAAATGATGAGAAAAACGACATTTTTTGTTGAAATTAAGTATGCTTGAAAAGGACCTCAAATGCTCGATTTTATTATCTTTGATCTGTTTTTGACTTTATGTTTATAGACGTAAAATTTTTCTTTTATATTTAACCATGTTCTATCATTAAAATTGACTTTTTACATTGGCAAAAGTCGCCTAATTTACAATTGACTTTTGACACTAAAAATGAATGGAAAAATCTCAAAAATTGTATAAAAATAAAACTTGGAGAGTTTTTTGATCAAAATACTATACTCCTTTAGGATTATTTTGTTTTTATAAACAAAGTGTTATGTTTTTTAGTTTTACTTATAATATCGATTTATTGGTATATTTTTTAAATAAATACTGAAGATTAACGAAGGATATTGGATTAATTGATTGGCTAAGTCTAAGCTGTGTTCATGAGGAAGCAGCTGGTGTCATAAGAAATTTAAGTAACGTGACTCTAGGCTTCAATCGATGAAATCCTAAAATGAATACAGGACAATATCATGACTACATATCAAACAGCGATTGATGCAGTACGTCAATTAAAAGCAAAATTTGGCAACACTTGGGCAGACATTAGCCCAGAAGATGCTGCTCGTATGCAACTTCAAAACCGTTTCAAAACTGGTTTAGATATTGCTAAGTATACAGCTGCGATTATGCGTCGTGATATGGCTGAATACGATGCTGACTCAAGCAAATACACTCAATCATTAGGTTGCTGGCATGGTTTCATCGCACAACAAAAAATGATTGCGAACAAAAAATACTTCGGTACTACAAGCAAACGTTATATCTACCTTTCTGGTTGGATGGTTGCTGCTCTTCGTTCAGAGTTCGGTCCACTTCCTGACCAATCTATGCACGAAAAAACTTCTGTTCCTGCTTTGATCGAAGAAATCTACACTTTCTTACGTCAAGCTGACGCAAAAGAATTAAACGATTTATTCCGTGCCCTTAAAAAAGCACAAGAAGCTGGTGATACTGCTAAAGCAGCTGAAATCACAGCTCAAATCGACAACTTTGAAACTCACGTTGTGCCAATTATTGCTGACATCGATGCTGGTTTCGGTAACGAAGAAGCAACTTACTTACTTGCTAAGAAAATGATCGAAGCTGGTGCTTGTGCGCTTCAAATCGAAAACCAAGTATCTGATGCTAAACAATGTGGTCACCAAGCTGGTAAAGTAACTGTTCCACACGAAGACTTTATTGCTAAGATCCATGCATTACGTTATGCATTCTTAGAAATGGGTCTTGAAGAAGGTATCATCGTTGCGCGTACTGACTCTGAAGGCGCTGACTTGACTCAAAAAATCCCAGTGGTTAAAGAGCCAGGTGACATCGCTTCTCAATACATCAGCTACTTAGATACTCAAGAAATTGACATTGCTGATGCGCAAGAAGATGAAATCTTAATCAAGCGTGATGGTAAGTTACACCGTCCTAAACGTTTACCTTCAGGTTTATATCAGTTCCGTGCTGACACTCAAATTGACCGTGTTGTACTTGACTGTGTATCTAGCCTTCAAAATGGTGCTGACCTTCTTTGGATCGAAACTGCGACTCCAAACGTAGAAGAAATCGCACACATGGTTAACCGTGTTAAAGAAGTTGTTCCAAATGCTAAGCTTGTTTATAACAACAGCCCATCATTTAACTGGACTTTAAACTTCCGTCAACAAGCTTACGACCGTTGGGTTGCTGAAGGTAAAGATGTTTCTGCATATGACCGCGCTAAATTAATGAGTGCTGAATATGACAATACTGAATTAGCTGCTGATGCTGATGACAAGATCCGTACATTCCAAGCAGATGCTTCTCGTGAAGCAGGTGTGTTCCATCACTTGATCACACTTCCAACTTACCACACTGCTGCTCTTTCTACTCATGAGCTTGCACAAGGTTACTTCGGTTCTGAAGGTATGTTGGCTTATGTTGCTGGCGTACAACGTAAAGAAATCCGTGGTGGTATCGCTTGTGTGAAACACCAAGCAATGGCGGGTTCTGACATCGGTGATGATCACAAAGAAATCTTCTCTGGTGATAACGCTCTTAAAGCACATGACGATGCTAAAAACACAATGAACCAATTCGCAGCTAACTAAGAATTGATTCCATAAAAAACCCGCTCAAATGAGCGGGTTTTTTATATTAAAAATTTATTAATCTTGTTTTTTCAACACATAGTGCTCTGCCAAAGAACCTTCAATTTTTTTACCTTCCATATCTAAAGCAGTTGCAGTATTTTCGCCAATAAAGAATTTACGATTTTCAGCTTTATTATCTAAGGTAATGATAGAAGTGTTGTCTTTATCGAAAGCAAACTTACCATGAGTTTCAAATGGTTTTGTATCACCTTTGCCTAAGTAAGTTTCAGTCAATTCATAAGTTTTATCATCTTTTAATTTTAGTTCTGTTTTGATGCCTTCACAGTCTGCACATGGAAGGGTACCTGTATATTTACCATTCCAATCTAAAGAATTTTCTGCTGTGTGCTCAGTATCTACAGCAACAGCATTACTTGCTTCACTAGTTTGTACAGGGGCAGAAGCATCAGAAGTTGTCTCTGTTTTATTTTCATGTTTGTTACATGCGACAAGAAGAGTACTCATAAGTGCAATTGCTAATAATGATTTTTTCATGATGAAGAAAACCTCAAAAATAAAAATAAAAAGTCTTTAAAGCCTAGAAAAAGATCATAAAAAATAAAAGCGTTTGTATGTAGTCAAAATTTAACAAAAGGTAAAGTGTATATTTTTTTGTTCATTTAAACGATTTTTATTGAAATTTATAACGAGTAAAAAAAGTATCCACTAACTGAGTTAATGGATACATCTAAAAAATTATGGATGAGCAGAAACTCCACCTAGAGAATCACACGCTGATTTATAGAGTTCATATTGTTTTTTTACTACTTCGTCTAAAGGCATTGCAAATAATTCCTCACCATCTTTATAGCTTTCTACATAAGAGGTCGCTTTTTCTTTACTTACTGCTAAAGTTTGTTGGTAATAAGAATTAATTGAGCTATTTGAAATCTCCCTGGTTTCTACGTTTTTACATTGGAAATTATTTAGAAGTTTTTCTGCGCGTTTGACCTCACTAGATTGGCCAAAAATACACCCAGTTAAAAATACAAAAGGTACTAACACGAAAAAGATTTTCATGGAAAAAAATTTATAAGAGCGAGGATGGGCGCTATTGTATAAATAATTCCATGCTTTACTGTGGTTTTATGTTAGACATTGATGATTTTTTAACTCATTAAAATAAAAAAATTGTTTCCAAGTTTGTAATGACCTCTTTTTGTATATGGTGCATATTTTGCTTATTAAATAAAGCCATTAATAAAAATGAGCCAAAATGAATCGGATTCAACAATTTTCTCACACTTCTTTAGCACCATTTTGGTATGCGCAATTAGAACTTGGTTTTTGTTTTAAAGAAAGTCGCACCATAATGAATCACAGAAAACATTATGGCCCTGTTCGGGTGCAAAAAATGCTCTGGCCTGAAAAAACTGGAGTTTGCCACGCTATTATTGTTCATCCACCAGCCGGCATTGCAGGAGGCGACCATCTTACTTTTCAAATTGAAACAGCTGAACAGGCGCATGCCGTTATTACCACGCCTGGGGCTGGAAAATGGTATAGAACAAATGGTAAACAGGCATTTCAACATATTTATTTGACTGTAAAAAAAGACTCTATTCTAGAGTGGATGCCTCAAGAAACGATGTTGTTTGATGGTGCTGTAGCGTACTCAGAAACGCATATTCACCTTGAACAAACAGCAAGTTTCATTGGTTGGGATATGCTGGTATTGGGACGGCAAGCTCGAGCTGAAAATTTTGTTCAGGGCAGTTATCACAATCAGTTTAAGTTATGGCGTGAAAATAAATTATTGGTTGCCGATACATTATATTTTGAGGGAGGAGATCGCTGGTTAAGCTCATGTTTAGGAATGAATAATCAGGCTGTAATGGCAAGTTTCTGGGCTGTACCGCCTGAAAAATTTCGCTCTCCATTTTATTTAGAACAACATGTTGAACTTGTCCGTGAGTTAATCATGCGTATGGATGCCCCGGTTACTTTGACTTTATTGGAAGATGTGCTCTGTGCACGTTTTTTAGGGAATGATGTACGGCATTGTCATGATGCATTTGCGGCCATACGCGCAAGATTAAGACGTTATTGGTTTGATTTAGATGAAGAATTTCCAAGAATTTGGAAAACCTAACTTACGTTAAATTGCGTATTTTAAAAACGATTAGAACAAGTATGCTGCTTTTGAGCACGCATTTTGCTTAAAGAAAACTAGATGCTATTAGGAAAGAGATATGGAACTCAATCCAACAGAGAAAGATAAGTTACTCATTTTTACCGCAGGCTTAGTGGCTGAGCGTCGTAAAGCACGAGGTTTAAAGCTGAATTATCCGGAAGCTGTTGCCTTTATTTCAGCCGCCTTACTCGAAGGTGCACGAGATGGAATGACAGTGAGTGAACTCATGCACTTTGGAACGACTTTGTTAAAGCGTGAAGATGTTATGGATGGTGTAGCGGAAATGATTGCTGAGGTTCAGGTCGAAGCAACTTTTCCGGATGGTTCAAAATTAGTCACTGTTCATCAGCCAATCGTATAAAAGGAGCAGTTATGATCCCCGGCGAAATCATTACTCCAGAGGCTGACATTGAGCTAAATGTTGGGCGTGAAACTTTAAAAGTTATGGTGGCTAATGTTGGTGATCGACCTATTCAGGTAGGTTCGCATTTTCATTTTTATGAAGCCAATGATGCACTACAGTTCGACCGTGAAGCTGCAAAGGGTTTTCGGTTAAATATTGCGGCGGGTACAGCAATCCGTTTTGAACCGGGCCAAAGCCGAGAAGTGGAACTTGTCGCTTTAGCTGGTAAGCGAGAAGTATATGGTTTTGCAGGCCGAGTCATGGGTAAGTTGGATTAAACATAACAACCATAATGAAAGATATGAGTAAAAAATTATGAAAATGTCACGTCGTGCATATGCTGAGATGTTTGGTCCAACGGTCGGAGATCGTATTCGTCTAGCTGATACAGAGCTCTTTATTGAAGTTGAGCAAGATTTAACGACTTATGGTGAAGAAGTTAAGTTCGGTGGTGGTAAAGTCATTCGTGATGGCATGGGTCAATCTCAACTTTTAGCTGATGAAGTTGCTGACACGGTCATTACCAATGCTTTAATTGTAGATTGGTGGGGAATTGTAAAAGCTGATGTTGGCTTAAAAAATGGCCGAATCTGGAAAATTGGAAAAGCTGGCAACCCCGATATTCAACCTGACATTACCATTCCTCTAGGTGCTGCAACAGAAGTGATTGCGGGTGAAGGGCAAATTTTAACAGCAGGTGGTATTGATACCCACATTCACTGGATTTGTCCTCAACAAGTTGAAACCGCGCTTATGTCTGGTACAACAACAATGGTGGGCGGCGGTACAGGACCAGCAGCAGGAACTTCGGCAACCACAGTGACTCCAGGTCCTTGGCATATTGCGACCATGTTGCAGGCGATTGATGATTTACCTATGAATATTGGTCTGTTAGGTAAAGGTAATCTGAGTTTACCAGACCCAATTCGTGAGCAAATTAAGGCTGGGGTAATTGGGCTAAAACTACATGAAGACTGGGGTTCAACACCAGCAGCGATTGATAACTGTTTGAGTGTGGCAGATGAGTTTGATGTACAGGTCGCTATTCATACGGATACATTAAATGAGGGTGGCTTTTTAGAAGAAACACTGGCCGCATTTAAAGACCGTACCATTCATACGTACCATACAGAAGGTGCAGGTGGTGGACATGCTCCAGATATTTTAAAAGCAATTGGACAAAGTAACGTGTTGCCATCTTCAACTAATCCAACGCGACCTTATACCATTAATACTATTGATGAGCATTTAGATATGCTCATGGTTTGTCACCATTTAGACCCTGCAATTGCTGAAGATATTGCTTTTGCAGAAAGTCGTATTCGCCGTGAAACCATTGCTGCCGAAGATATTCTGCAAGACCTAGGTGCAATTGCCATGATGTCTTCTGACTCTCAGGCGATGGGGCGCGTGGGTGAGGTGATTTTACGAACTTGGCAAACTGCACACAAAATGAAAATTCAACGTGGCCCTCTAGAGGGTGACAACGAGTTTCATGATAACAATCGCGTTAAACGTTACATTGCTAAATATACAATTAACCCAGCCATTACCCATGGTTTAAGTCATGAAATTGGTTCGATTGAGGTAGGAAAACTTGCTGATCTGGTGTTATGGAAGCCGGCCTTTTTTGGTGTGAAGCCTTCCATGATTATTAAAGGCGGCATGATCGCGGCGGCGCCGATGGGTGACATTAATGCCTCCATTCCGACACCTCAACCAGTTCATTATCGCCCAATGTTTGGCGCCTATCCGCGTGGTGTGCATAACACTTGTATTACCTTTTTATCTCAAGCAGCCATTGATGAAAAAGTTGCTGAAAAGTTAGATCTTAAAAAGCTAATTAGCCCCTGTAAAAATACGCGTGAAATTACTAAAGCGGATATGAAACATAATACATATTGTCCAGTTATGCATGTGCATCCAGAAACTTATGAAGTAAGAGCAGATGGTGAACTATTAACTTGTGAACCTGCTGACGTATTACCAATGGCTCAGCGTTATTTCTTGTTTTGATAAGTTTTATTGAAATGATTTTGTTTTATGAATTTATACATATGAACTGAATAAAGGAGAGAAAAATTAAATGAAAATCTATACCCAACGTCTTGAAGATATTTCTCCTGATCAGACATTTGAAACGGTTGAACTAACTTTTGATACCCGTCAAAAATCACGTTTTCGAGCGGCCTTGGCAAGTGGCGTAGATATTGGAGCTGATTTGCCGCGTACTGGAATTTTGCGTAGTGGTTCGTATATTGCAACCCAAGAGGGTGATGTATTACGTGTTGACGCAAAACCTGAACGTTTAATGCAAGTTAGTGCTAAAACCGATTTTGATTTACTTAAAGCTGCCTATCACTTAGGTAATAGACATGTACCATTAATGCTCACACCTACAGCTTTGTATTTTGAGCCTGATCATGTGCTTGCAGAAATGGTAGAAGGATTGGGGCTCACAGTGACAGAAACAGATCATCCTTTTGAACCTGAAAGCGGTGCCTATGCTCAGCATAGTCATGACCATCGCTTAAGCCCAATCAAAGCTTTACACCATGTCCATTCATAATGCTGCGCAATTACTGCAATTGCTGACACTGTCTTCAACGGCACTGCCAGTTGGAGCCTATTGTTATTCACAAGGCGTGGAAACAGCCATCGATATTGGCTTAATACACGATGAAAGCTCGGCAATTGCTTACTTTGAAGAAGTTCTTGAAATGCTGTTAGTGAGGTTTGAGCTACCGGTACTCAAACGTCTTATGCAACATTATGATGAACCAGATGAGTTCCTGACTTGGGCAAATTTATATAAGGCGAGTCGAGAAAGTAAAGAGCTTTTGGCTGAATCGCAGCAGTTGGCATTTTCTTTAAATGCATGGATTAAAGATGTTTTAAAAAAAACGGTTGAGGTTAAAAAGCAGTTTGGTTTTGTGCCTGTCTATGCGCAGCTTTGTGGGCGTTTAGAGCTTAAAGAAGAGGATGTGCTTACCGCTTATACTTTTACTGTTTTAGAAAATCAGGTTTTGGCAGCAGTAAAAACGGTTCCATTGGGACAAATGGCTGGACAAAGAATTTTATGGCACTTGCATGGTTTAGTACCAGAGGCAGTACAGAAAGCTTTGAAACTTAATGATGAACAATTAAGCAGCGCTTTACCTCGTTATGCCATGCTGAGCATGAAACACGAAACACAATATTCACGGTTATTCAGATCTTAAGTTTAGGAAAAAAGGATAAAAATCATGACAGAACGTAGTCCGTTAAGAGTTGGAATTGGTGGACCAGTAGGTTCGGGTAAAACAGCACTTACGCTTAACTTATGCCGTGCCTTGCGTGATAAATACAATATGGCTGTAGTGACAAACGATATTTATACCAAAGAAGACTCAAACTTTTTAACCCGTAATGAAGCCATGTCGCCAGATCGTATTGTGGGTGTGGAAACAGGTGGTTGCCCACACACAGCAATTCGTGAAGATGCCTCAATTAACTTGGCTGCGATTGATGATCTTTGCGAAAAATTTGATGGCTTAGAGCTTATTATTATTGAAAGTGGTGGTGATAATTTAGCCGCGACATTTAGCCCAGAGCTCTCTGATTTAACTTTGTATGTTATTGATGTAGCAGGTGGTGAAAAAATCCCTCGTAAAGGCGGGCCGGGTATTACCAAGTCAGATTTACTGATTATTAATAAAACTGACCTTGCACCAATGGTCGGTGCAAACCTTGATGTCATGGACCAAGATGCGAAACGCATGCGCGGTGAAAAGCCATTTTTATTTTCAAACATGAAAACACAAGATGGCCTTGAACAAATTATTCAATTTATTGAGAAACAAGGTCTGTTTAAGGCTTAAGGAGTAACTATGAACTTCATTAAGAAATGGGGCATTGGGCTACTTAGCATGTTGCCGGCATTAGCCATGGCACATCCGGGACATGATCATGCACATTCAGGGTTTATGGCGGGTTTTATTCACCCTTTTACTGGGCTTGATCATTTAGTCATGGCTTTAGGTTTTGGTATCTTGTTATGGTCAGCCGCTAAACAATGGAAAATTGCTGGTGTCATTACACTAAGCATTACTTTGATTGTAGGTTTTTTAGTAGGTGCTCAAGGTTTAGTGCCAGCCAGTATTGCTGAATACGGCATTATTGCTTCTTTGATTGTTACAGCGATTGCACTATGGACAAAATCAAATCGAATTTTGCCTATTGCTGCCGCATTACTCGCAAGCTTTCATGGTATAGCGCATGGTGTTGAACTCGCACATGCGGGACATATTGCTGCATTAGTAGCTGGTATGGTTACTGGTATGGCACTTATCTATTGCTGTGGCTTAGCACTAGGTGCATTGTTTACGCGATATGTTCCTTATGGCAAAAAAATTATGGGTACTTGCGCAGCAATTGTTGCAGTAATTGGTTTAAGTTAATTAAACCCTTGCAAAAAAAGGTAGCTTTAAGCTACCTTTTTGGATTTGCAAAATAAAATGTGTGTGCATAAAAATATTTATCCTGTTTTTACAGCGCTGATTATCTTTTACAGTGGATATGTTCAGGCCTATGATTTTTTTCAACCAGAAAGTGATTCTACTTTACTAGATACAGAGCAGTTATTAGATCAATCAGATTTAAACTTGGAACAAAGGCGGTTAGCCATTGAGCATGATGATGAAGTTAATAACTATAATGTGCTCAAAAACGAGTTTTATTCAAATGAGCGTTGGGTAATTTATAATTATACGGCCTATGATACCGGGCAACTTCAGAACAAAAACAGTAATGGTTTAACGAATCATTTTAATATTCAAGATTTATCTATTTCAGTTGGATATGGAGTTAATTATAGTGTTAATCCAAGACTGAAAATTGGTTATGAATATATTTCGAGTTTTCCTTATGATCGAGGTCAACTCATACGATTTTTTACGATCTATTTATTCTGAAATAAAAAAATAAAATAATCTAATTCAAATAAATAGATCAGGTAAATTAATTCTTTATAAAATTCTACATGTTTAAATTTTCTGATAAAGCCCTGCGTGGACAGTACCTGCTTTAGTGGTTTTCACTTGTTGCCATGATGCAGGAAGATGAAGCTGGGATAAATCTCGGTCAGCTTCAATATAAATGTATCCATTATTTTTGATATGTGAATCTGCCAATTGAGCGAGCTCTTGCCATAGATCGAGACTATAAGGCGGATCTAAAAAAACGACATCAAATTGTTCTTTTAAGCGCGGTAATGCTTGCTGAGCAGTTGCATTGAATAAATGACAATTCTGCGCTTTTAAAAGCTGGATATTCTCTTTTAAAAATCGTGCTTGAGTCTTATCAGGTTCAATCATATAAACAGATGCGGCACCGCGTGAAAGCGCTTCAAAGCCTAATGCACCAGAACCTGTACAGATATCGAGAACCTGAGCATTTTGAATGTCCCACATGAGCCAATTAAATAACGTTTCACGAACACGATCTGGGGTGGGTCTTAAACCTTCAATACTTGCGAATGGTAAAACTCGTCTTTTCCATTCGCCCCCAATAATGCGTAATTGATTTTTCATTATTCATCGATCTCATTTGTAGCAGGGCGAGCAGGAGTAGCTTGTGGAGCAGATGCTGCTGCGGTAGTTGTAGCAGGTGCTGGCGTAGAGCTAGCAGTTTCGCCGCCACTTGGAAGCTCACCTGGTTTAATTCCTGCCGTCATAAGGCCACCATTAACTTGATGGTTGGCTGGACGAATCGGATTTTTATTGCGGGTTAATAACCAGTAATCAAATATCGGCTTAGCAAGTTGAGCTGCGGAACCACCATGACGACCATTTTCCCAAATGACCGCAATAGCAATTTCAGGTTTGTCAGCAGGTGCAAACCCAACGAATAAACCATGGTCAAGTTGGCGTTCACTAAGCGCAGCTTCGTTATAACGTTTACCCTGTGCAATACTTTTAACCTGTGCTGTACCTGTTTTTCCGGCAATTTGATAAAGCGATGTACGGATACCTCGTCCAGTACCTGATTGAATTACATCAATCATGGCTTCTCGCATTTTTACCCAGTCTTCATCTGTACCATTAAAATTAATTTTTCCATCAGGTGCATTACGGACTGTAAACGGTTTTGCACCATGCGATGCGCGTAAAACATGAGGAGTAACGTGAGAACCATGATTTGCCGTGATTGCAGTTGCCATTGCAAGTTGTAGTGGGGTTGCAGTAAATGCACCTTGACCAATACTGACTGAAATTGTTTCACCTTTCATCCATTTGGTTTTGCGTGTACGCATTTTCCATTCTGGACTTGGGTATAAACCTTCACTTTCACTTGGTAAGTCGACACCTGTTTTTTGACCAAAGCCAAATTGGCGCATCCATTGGTTCATCTGGTCGATGCCCATTTGATTTGCCAAAATATAAAAATAGGTATCGCAAGACATGATAATGGCTTTGTGCATGTTCACGATACCATGACCAGTTTTTTTCCAGTCACGGAATTTGTGAGAGTCACCAGGTAAATGGAAATAACCCGGGTCAGAAATAGCAGTAGACCAGTCGACAATACCATAATGTAAACCGCCCATTGCTTCCATTGGTTTAATGGTCGAACCAGGAGGGTATGCCCCTTGAACAGCACGGTTATAAAGAGGTTGGTCGATGTTGTCACGTAGAGAGCTATAATCTTTATGATTAATACCCGTCACAAATAGGTTTGGGTTAAAGCTTGGGCTTGAAACTAACGCAAGAATTTCACCAGTACGTGGGTCTATCGCAACAATTGCACCACGACGACCAGCAAGTTGCTGTGATGCTACGACTTGTAAACCATAATCTAATGATAAATAGAGGTCATTACCACGAGTTGGATCTTTACGTCCTAAATGACGCAATACATTACTATGAGCATCGGCTTCTACAGATTCATAACCTGGCGTCCCATGAAGTAAATCTTCATAGCTTTTCTCTACGCCAATTTTACCAATCAGGTTTGTTCCAGCATATAAGTCTTTATCAATACTTTTTAATTCTTTATCGTTAATGCGGCCAACATATCCGATCACATGAGCAAACAATTCACCATGCGGATAATAGCGCGTCATTTGGGTTTCAATTCTGACCCCAGGGAATTTGTATTTAACTTCACTAAACTTGGCAATATTTGTCTCGGTCAAGTTTAGCTTAATTGCAACGCGTTCAGTTTTTCGTGCCGTTTTAATACGACTTTTAAAACGGTCTACATCTTCTTGAGTAAGTTCTAAGATGGGTTGTAGTTGTTCAATAACGGCATCAGGATTTTCAACATCTGCTTTACTTAATGTTGCTGTAAAAACTGGATAGTTGTCGGCTAGTAAAACCCCATTGCGATCATAAATATAACCACGAGCAGGTGGGAGTGGTTGTAAACGAATGCGGTTTTTATCCGATGCAGTCGAGAACTCATCGTAATGAAAAATTTGCAGATAGGCGTATCGGCTGGCTAAGACTAATAAGCAGATGATAACAATCCCTACGGCAAAAAATATACGACCTCGATAAATGCGCTTTTCTTGCTGGATATCTTTTAAAGGAAAGTGCTGTTTCATACGGATCGACTTAATGACATAGGGTGAGAAAAATAGCTGCTTATTCTAACGCAAGCGCAGTTAAAATATCGCATAATTTTCAAAGTTTCAGTGAAGAGGAAAATTGGCTTTTTTGACTTTGTAGACAACAAAATTGTAGAGTCTTGTATATAAGAAGCAAAATAATTCTGTTAAAGTCTTTCATTCAATAGAATAGGGTTGTTCTCACTATACGATTAGGGAAAATGGAGAAAATAATGAGAAAAATTTATCCCTTACTTGCAGTTTTGACAGTAAGCAGTTGGGCAAATGCTCAAGATTATTCATTTCTTCCAGAAGCAAAATTAGCAGATCACAAAGCGTCTACTTGGAATGTAGGTGCAGGTTTTACTCAAAAATTGTTACATCTTAATGGTGAGTGGGTAAATCCTTATGGTATTGCCTATGCCAAGGTTGGTGCATTTTTAAATGGTGATAAAACGGCTGGTGGACAGGTTGGATTTCGCTATCCTTACTATCTGACTGGAACGGATAAAAATGGCTACTATATTGGCTTTTATGCTGGACACCTTGATAGCAAGCCAGTGGATGGAGAGTATAAATCTCGTTTAGGTGCTGGTGTCGATTTGGCATATGTATTGTTGAATTCAGAAAGAATTAGTACTTTTAGTGTCGGTATTGGTGCAGCTGAAAAACTGACTGACCAGAACGGAGCAGTTGCTGCGAAGACTAAACCACAGATTCAATTTTCTTATTCTCTAAGTTTTGGTTTATAAAACAAAGCAGTTTATCGTTAACTCGCCATAAGCAGAGCACAAATAAATACGAGAGTCTTACATGTTAGAGTACGTCAGCGGATTGTGGCAGACCTTTTTACACAGACCTGATTTTTGGGCCGTTTTAAGTATCATCCCAGTTACTGCCTTTGTCACATGGGCACATGTGTGGATGGCGTTAAAAATGGTATTTTACCCAATCAAATTTTGGGGTTTTCATTTAGGCCCTTTACCAGTCGGTTGGCAAGGAATTGTGCCGCGCAAAGCTGGACGTATTTCAGGAATTATCACCGATAATACTTTATCTAAATTAGGTTCTTTACGTGAGTTTTTAGAGGCCATGGACCCTGAAGACATGGCACGTATTATTGGTGAGCAAGTCGGATTTGAACTTGAGCATTTGATTGATGAGGTGATGATCGATCGTAATGCCGTACTTTGGGAAAATTTACCTTATTCAATTAAACGCCGTATTTATGCACAGGCGCATAAACAATTACCCGGTGTATTAAGAGAATTGGTGACTGAGCTGACCATGAACGTCGAGTCACTGGTGAATATGCGTGAAATGGTCGTGAGCCAGATGGAAGGTGATCGCCGTTTAATGGTACGTATGTTTTTAAAAGTAGGCCAAAAAGAGATCAACTTTATTTGGCATATTAGTGCTTTAATCGGGATGTTCTTTGGTATTTTCCAAATGGTTGTCTGGTTCGTTGTACCTTGGCATTGGACTGTTCCGTTTTGGGCTTCAATTTGGGGTTTTTTAACCAACTGGATTGCAATCTGGATGGTATTTAATCCAATTGAACCAAATTATATTCGTTACCCACAGATTTTTAGATTAACAAAAGACCGTAAGTTCCCTTGGATTGTGCCAGTTCTTCGAATTGGGACGTATAATTTCCAAGGAGCTTTCATGAAACGTCAAGAAGAAGTCTCTGATGTGTTCTCAAGTGTAGTTACAGAAGATCTGATCACCTTAAAATCGATTATGACTGAAATGATGTATGGGCCGCGTAAAGATAAGACGCGCCGTATTGTGAAGCGTCATATTAACGAAATTATGGAAACACCACTTGTTCGTACATCTTTACAGCTTTCTTTAGGGCCAAGAGAGTACGCAAGATTAAAGACGGACTTGATTGATCGTTCAATTGAAATTACGATGGGACCCGTATGTGACCCTGCACTAAATGCAAGCCGGGCACAGAAGATTTTTCAAATGTTTAAAGAGCGTATTCGTGAACTAACACCAAAAGAGTTTCAGAATTTATTACGTCCTGCATTTCAAGAGGACGAGTGGATTCTTATTGTATTAGGTGGGGTAACCGGATTTATTGCTGGTACAATACATTTGTTTGTAGCTTTCTTATAATTCGACGTCGGGCAGGATCTATTGAAGATTAATGAGACTTTTTCTGCCAGACTTCATTCATTGTTTTAAATGAGGATGTTTTTTATGCGCATTATCTTACTCGGACCACCTGGAGCAGGCAAAGGTACTCAGGCTCAGTTGATCTGTAAGCGCTACAATGTCCCACAAATTTCAACCGGTGATATGCTCCGTGCTGCGATTCGTGAAGGTACTGAACTTGGTCTAAAAGCTAAAAGCGTAATGGAATCTGGCGGTTTAGTTTCAGATGAACTTATTATCGGTTTAGTAAAAGAACGTATTGCTCAACCTGACTGTGCAAATGGCTGCATTTTCGATGGTTTCCCACGTACTATTCCTCAAGCAGAAGCATTGGAAAAAGAAGGCATCAGCATTGATCACGTGATCGAAATTGATGTGCCTGATGAAGAAATCGTAAAACGTCTTTCTGGTCGCCGTCAGCACCCAGCTTCTGGTCGTGTTTACCACACTGTATACAATCCACCTAAAGTGGAAGGTAAAGATGACGAAACTGGTGAAGATCTTGTTCAACGTCCAGATGACCAAGAAGAAACAATCCGTAAGCGTCTAGCGTCTTATCATACTGAAACAGAGCAATTAGTTGGTTTCTACAAAGGTCGTGCTGCTTCTGGTGAAAATGCGCCAACTTATGACAAGCTTGATGGCTTGCGTACAATTGAAGATGTACAAAAAGATTTGTTCAACATCTTAGACAAATAATTTTATTTTTATTGAAACTGCTTAATGTTTACATTGAGCAGTTTTTTTATATCAAGAATAGTTGGCGACATAAGATGTCGCACTATGTAATAATAGTATGTAAAATTAAATTTAAAACATTTATAGTGTGTCCCATTCTATAAACCAAAACATTGAAATTAAAAAATTATTTTAAAGGGTTAATTATGTTGCTGACGATTCAGTCTGATCAGGTGGAACAAATTATTCCAGATGCAAGTTCAGCGAAATCAGCTAAAAAACTAGCGAAATTTGAAGCATGGAATAATATATCTGGTTCAGTTGACCAATGGATTTGGGGAGAAATTCAAGGTAGTTCAATTTATCAAAGTGCAATTTTTTTACCTGAATTGAAGTGTGAATGTAGTTGTCCAAGTTTTAAACGGCCTTGTAAACATGCCTTAGCATTATTATTAGTGTATACCGAGTATCAAGATAAATTTATTGTGCAATCAGACCAACAAAACATACCTGATCGTGTACAAAAATGGCGTGATAAAAAAACGAAAACACTTGAGAAAAAAGAAAACAAGATTGATAAACCTATTGATGAAGAAGCTCGACTTAAACGCCAATTGGCGCGTGAGAAAAAAATGGATGCTGGGATTTATGCATTACAAACATGGCTAAATGATGTAATTACTATAGGGCTAGCAAGATTACGCCAACAACAACACGAAAAATTCAGAGATATTCAAAGCCGTTTAGTAGATGCTCAAGTTGCAGGTTTGGTGAGTTATTTAGATGAATTTTCTAGTGCTTTGTATCAAACCAACTGGCAAATAGAAAGTTCATTCTGGTTGGCTAAATTACAAACTGCTATTCATTTATGGCAGAATCGTCATCATCTTAAACCTGAGCTGTATGAAGAGGTAAAACAGTTATTTGGTATTAATTTGCCAGCTGATATATGGGATAACATACCAGTTCATAAATTTGGTCTATACGCTTTAGGACAAGTAACACAGGAGTTGGTGAATACTCGTGGACGTTATCGTCGTCAATGGTTATGGGATAGTCAGAACCTACGTGATTACTTGATACTGGATTTTGAAATACCTCCTCATTCAAGTTTTGGAGTGACCTTACCTTATCAAAAACAATTGGCTTTAAATGCTAAGCTTTATCCAGTGATAAGCCAACAACGTCTTCGTTTAGAAGATAATTTAATGTCGTTCAATGATTTGAGCCTAACGCTCGTTGCGCCAAAAGGCTTTAAAAATTTTGATCAGGCATTTACTCAATATGCGAATGGCTTAAAACAATATCCTTTACAGTTAGTACGCTTTTTTTGGCTTGAGCAATTGCACTTAGTTAAACATGACAAAGTAATTTATTTGGTCGATCAGAATCAAAAAATGTGTGAAATTGAGATTAAACAATTTGTTGAGTTATGGTTTTTAGTGGGGGCTGAGCCATTTAGTGCAGGCGTTGAATGGAATGGATTACAACTAAAACTCGTTAGTATTTGGCAAGGAGGGCAATTTGAATGTCTTTAACTCCATCATACAGTGAGTTTAATCAGCAGTTACTACTCAAGCTGACTTTAGGGCTGCAATTTAAGCAGGTTATCAAAACTCCTAAGGAATTGCAGGTTTATGTACCTAAAGAGATTGATTCAGCCCAAGATTTATTGGTCTTGAACCAATATTGGGTGCTGATGCAACAAGCAGGTTATCAACTGCAAGAGATGCCCGAAACATTTCAGAAAAATATCGCACAGATTGATCAGATAGAAAATGAAAAGCAGTTAGATGATGGGCTCGTGCAAATTTTGAAATGGATTGTTGCACAAGAGTCGCCATTTTTATATCAGGATTGGGTTAATCAAATTTTAAAACTTGCTCAACAACAGCAGCAAGTGATTCCACGTTATTTGGTGTTGAAAGTTTTACCACTGTGTCGGAACCTAGTGTTATTGGCATCAGTCTTACCTGAGTTTGCATTTCAGGGAGATGTGACAACACGTGTAGATGATGCGAAAAGAGTGTGGAAATATTTGAAACAACAAAATGCCGAACCATTGATCCGTCAGTTGTTGAAATCAAAAAATAGTGATTGGTCTTTATTGATGAGCCAATTGTGCGGTCAATTACCAGACTTTATTAACCAGTATATTGCGGAATTCTGGTCACAATCTATTCAGAAAAATCATTTGCAAAGTCATGCTGAAAGTCTAGTGACATATAACATGCCAGTAACCCAATTTGAAGCTTTATACCAGCATGTGAAAACACTAGAACCCCAGAATGCAGCGACAGTACGTAATAATGCAGCATTAAGCTTTTATTTATATTATCAAGATAATACCCTCTATAACGAGGTTATGGCGTTACTGCGTGCATGTTTAAGCTACGATGTTCAAGCCAGAAAAGTTAAATTCAACATTAACTTAGATCAAGATGATGCATTGAATGATTATGGTTTCTTTGATCGAGAAGCAAATTTGGTTGAAAGCCGTAAAAGTTTAAAAACGGCTTACCAAAGTTCTCAAGTCGAACAGGCTTATCAGGAGTTTTGTGAAAGTTCACAGGGCGTACTTTATCTCAAAAGAATTTTAATCCAATTACCACTTGCCTATTGGTTAGAATTATTTGGTACTTGGGATCATTTATTTTTATTACATTCGCGACAAAAAGATTCACTGTGGAGCGCATTTATTTTGTGCTGTTACCGAGAGCAGCGCCGTGATCTAGCTTTATGGTTTTATCAACATCAGATCAAATGGTATGAAGCTGTGACAATATCAACTCGAAGCAGGATCGAGCGTGAGACAATCTTTGGTTTGCTAGATCAGGAGCCAGCAAGCAAATTATTATTAGAACAACTTGAGTCCTATTATCGAAATCAAGATTTAGAACATTTTTGCTATGTATTTCAAAGAGCAAAAGTTTTACATCAAGATCAGAAAATTTCAGAAATGGCAGCTGTGTTAATACAACACGCGTATGGGAATTTGGACTTGCAGCAGGATCAAAATAAATTTGCATTATTAAAAGAGCATGCACAATGGCTGATTTTGGAAGCTTATCCAATCGACTTCAGTTGTCTACAACCTCTTTTTTCTATTTCTGAATGGAAACAAATGATTCATTTTATTCAGTATAAACAAAAACTTATTGCTTAATGATCAATAAATCATAAATTAGGATAATCAACATGTCTCAACAAGTTTTACGTGCACGTGCAGAACAACAGTTTTCTCATGAATTAGATGCATTAAAGGCACATGACCATTTAGCAAAACCACCACAATGGCAACTTTCACCGAAAGCTGTTATAGATTATTTATTGGGGACCACTTTAGCTGATGGAACTGTGATTTCACCTAAATATATTGGTAATCGCCGTTTAATGGAAATTGCAGTGGCAACTTTGGCAACTGACCGAGCATTATTATTATTAGGGGTGCCGGGTACGGCAAAATCATGGGTATCTGAGCATTTAGCAGCTGCTATTTCTGGAAATAGTGCATTACTGATTCAAGGTACGGCTGGCACTAGTGAAGATACTTTACGTTATAGCTGGAACTATGCACAACTTTTATCTAAAGGTCCTAGTGAAGATGCATTAGTCAAAAGCCCGATGTTGCGCGCGATGCAAGAAGGTAAGATCGCTCGTGTAGAAGAATTAACCCGTATTCCTGCAGATGTTCAAGATACTTTAATCACGTTGCTTTCTGAAAAAAATCTGCCTGTGCCTGAGCTCGGTATTGAGTATCAAGCGATACAAGGTTTTAGTGTGATTGCAACAGCCAATAACCGTGATAAAGGGGTGAATGAACTCTCCTCTGCGTTAAAGCGTCGTTTTAATACGGTAATTTTACCGCCGCCTGCCACAATCTCAGAAGAAGTCGAGATCGTACAAAAGCGTGTTCAGTCATTAGGTAAAAGTTTGCAACTTCCCGAGATTCAGCCTTTGGATGCTCAAATTCAAAAATTGGTGACGATTTTTAGAGAGTTGCGTCATGGACAAACTTTAGATGGTAAGCAAAAGCTAAAAACCACTACGGGTACCTTATCAACAGCTGAAGCTATTTCTGTGATGAGTCATGGTTGGGTAATGGCTGGGCATTTTGGTTCAGGTAATTTAACTGACCATGAATTAGCAGCAGGTTTACAGGGTGCTGTATTAAAAGATCCTGTTCAAGATCTTGTGCCTTGGAAAGAATATGTGGAAACCGTGATTAAACAACGTGAGGGTTGGCAAGACCTTTATCGTGCTTGTCGTGATTTAGAATAAAACCTAATAATAAATGACTTCATCCCAATCTTCTCCTTGAAAAGGAGAAGATGTGATTGAAATAAAGGATAGAAAAATGCTGCATATTCTCGGTATTCGTCATCATGGGCCTGGTTCGGCTCGTAGTGTATGTAATGCTTTGGCTTCGATTCAACCCGATTGTATTTTGATTGAAGGACCACCTGATGCCAATCCAATCATTGCCCAATTACAACATGCCGATTTTAAGCCGCCTGTAGCATTGTTGTTGAATACTCCTGTACAAAAAGAAGTACGATCACAGGCGGTCTTCTATCCTTTTGCTGAGTTTTCACCTGAGTGGCAAGCTTTACAATATGCGCTGCGTCAGCAAGTTGCAGTAGAGTTTATGGATCTACCTTTGCAACATCGTTTTGCATTAGAAAAACAATGGGCAGAACAACATCTACAGAAAGCTTCAGTGGATGAACAGGCATTAACAGATGAACAAGAGGTTGAGCTGAATCAGCAAGATGATATTGAGTCAGAATATAATCTGGAACAACATTATCTTTCGATTCGTCGAGATCCAATTCAACTATTGGCTGAACAGGCTGGCTATCAAGATAGTGAACGGTTTTGGGAACATCTAGTCGAACAGCAACCACATGCTGGACAAATGTTCACTGCTATTAGCGATGCGATGGCAGCTTTACGGGATCATTTGCTAAGCCAGCAACCTGAAAATTACAGTAGTGAAGATCAATTGCTGGAGCAGTATCGTGAAGCCTATATGCGCAAAGTGATTAAGCAGGCAGAAAAGCAAGGCTATCAAAATATTGTGGTGATTTGTGGTGCATGGCATGCACCTGTGTTGGTAGATTTAAAAGCTCAAACTAAAGCGGATACCGCTTTACTGAAAGGTTTGCCTAAAATCAAAGTTGATGCTGCATGGATTGCATGGACACATGGACGATTGAGCCGAGATAATGGTTATGGCGCAGGTGTACAAGCGGTTGGGTGGTATACCCATCTTTGGAAGCATTACCAACAAGCTTTAGACGGAAATGTTGATGGCGAAAAAATTACCATTGATTGGTTAAGTCAATTTGCCCAAGCCTTACGCCAAGCAGGTCATGACGCCTCTAGTGCCCAAATTATTGATGCGGTACAACTGATCCAATCTTTATTGCAATTACGTGGACGCCGTATCCCTGATTTGGAAGATTTGTTTGAGGTAATTCGCTCGGTCTTGAATCATGGTTTAGATATTCCACAACCGATTTTAGCTAAATTGCTTGAAGATGAGCAATTGGGACAAGTACCTGCTGAATTGATTGAGTTGCCAATTCAAAAAGACTTTTTACAGCAAGTGAAGCATTTTCGCTTAAAACTTGAAGCACCACATCGTGATATTACGCTAGATTTACGTGAAGCATTCGACTTGGCAAAAAGTCAATTTCTGCATTGTATTAAATTACTTGGCGTTGCTTGGGCAGAGTTAGCAGGTACAGGTGCGAAGCAAGGGAATTTTAAAGAAATTTGGCAGTTGTCTTGGCAGCCTGAAAGTAGTTTATATCTGAATGAAATGTCATTGTGGGGCAATAGCGTGCAACTTGCTACGCAAAGTTATGTAGAATATCAGATCAAACAGTGTGAAGATGTGGGACAAATTGCTCAACTGATTGAAAGCATTTTATTGTCTGGTTTGGACCAAAGCTTAAATTTGGCTTTGGATAAACTGAATGAACTTACCACCCAGCATCAAGATCCAAGTATTATTTTGGCAACCTTAAAGCCACTAATTACCGCAATTCGTTATGGCAGCGTGCGCCAGTTTTCGATGCAACATTTGCATCAAGTGGTAGAACATTTAGCGATTCGTTTGATGTTGAGTTTGCCAAGTTATTGTGTACAACTGAATGCCGAAATGGCGCAGCAGTTTGCTCAACAACTACAAGCCTTATATGAACTTTTAGAACAATTGCAACATGATGAATTATTGCAGCTCTGGCAGGAGACCTTACAACAGTTATTGCAGCTGGAATATATGCAAGGTTATTTGCATGGTTGTTGTGTACGTTTAGCACGAGAACAGCAGTTAATTGATGTGGAACAGACACAGGGATTTCTCTCACGAGCTTTATCGATTGGGCAGACAGCCGACTTTAGTGCCGCTTGGTTTGAAGGTTTTCTGACTCATCAAGCTTTGTTATTGATTCATGAGCAAAGCCTTTGGGATACTGTGAGCCAATGGGTCAATCAATTACAAGAGCAGCAATTTATTGAGTTATTGCCAATTTTGGCGAGAACAGCCTCCAGTTTTAGTCCTGCTGAATCACAGCAATTAATTCAGAAAGTGACGCTAAAATCGACCACAATCAAACAAGAGCTCGGTACTTTAGACATCGAACGTGCTCAAACGGTATTAGATGAAATATACACATATTTACAGCCTGTTTCTGTCGAGGTTTAAGTGATGAACATGAATGAAGAACTAATCACTTTAGAACAATCAGACTTTGCGGAACAAGAACGACGTTGGTGTTTGATTTTAGGACAAGTCCCAAATTCGACTTCGCATTTACCGAATTGGTCGATGCAAGATAGTAAGATGCAAGAGTGTTTGAATGAACTTTATCAGACGCAGCAGCCTAATCGCCGAGGTGGTCTTGGGCATTCGAGTCCTCGAGTTGCGCAATGGTTAGGTGATATTCGTCAGTATTTTCCATCCTCGGTAGTGAAAGTCATCCAAAAAGATGCTTTAGAGCGTTTGAATTTACAGCAAATGTTGTTAGAGCCTGAATTGTTGGCGAGTGTTGAGGTTGATATTCATTTGGTTTCAACTTTGATTTCACTCAATCATTTGATGCCTGAGAAAACCAAAGAAACTGCACGTATTGTGGTACGTCAGTTGGTAGAGCAGCTTGAAAACCGACTAAAACAACCATTGCAGCAAGCGATTAGAGGCAGTATTAACCGTTCAGCCGATACACGACGTCCTAAACGCATGCAAGACATTAACTGGAAGCGCACTATTCAGGCCAATTTGAAACACTGGCAAGAAGATTTTAAAACCATTATTCCACATGAGTTACATGGGCATCCACGTCAACAAACGGCTTTAAAAGACATTATACTCTGTGTTGATCAGAGTGGTTCGATGGCTCCTTCAGTGATTTATTCCAGTGTTTTTGCGGCGGTGATGGCAAGTATCCGTGCAGTCAGTACGCAAATGATTGTATTTGATACCGAGTTAGCTGATTTAACCCCTTTGTTAGAAGATCCTGTGGATGTGTTATTCGGCACACAGTTAGGTGGGGGAACCGATATTGCTAAAGCGATTAAATACTGCCGTAGTAAAATTACTCGCCCAGAAGACACGATTTTTATCCTCATTAGCGATTTATGTGAAGGTGGTGATGCTAAGCAAATGCTCAAACAAGTGGCTGAAATGCTGGACAGTGGGGTACAAGTCATTACGCTACTGGCATTGTCTGATGATGGTGCGCCTTGGTACGACACTCAACATGCACAGATCTTTGCTGATATGGGGATTCCAACGTTTGCCTGTACACCTGATCAATTTCCCGAACTCATGGCAACTGCAATTGAAAAACAGGATATTCATGCATGGTATGCAAGCCAACAAAATCTGACATAATAGTAGTTAAAGATTATGTTATGGCATATAACACTCAAAGTTTGAGTGGATTGAGGATACTTCTTTGCTGAAAATTATTTTGATTGTAGTGGTAATTTTAAGTTTAGCTCTACTGTTATTTTTACTATATCAAAGTCAAAAAATGCTACGTCATGTGCAGAAACAACAGGCTTTGGAAAATAAAAAGAACGGACGAGAACGTCAACTACATCCCAAATTGCAGCAGATTAAAAAACCTCAGGATTAACTGAGGTTCTTTGTTGGAATTGCTTTTATAGCACCAAATTCAAAGCGGTCTGGCCAGTTACATACATCGGCAACCACACACTCTGAGCATTTCGGTTTACGGGCAATACAGCAGTAACGGCCATGTAATATCAACCAGTGATGTGCATCTATAATAAATTCTTTCGGAATCACCTTAACTAAACGGTGTTCAACCTCAAGTACATTTTTGCCTACTGCTAAGCCAGTACGGTTTCCCACACGAAAAATGTGCGTGTCGACAGCCATAGTTGGTTGTCCGAAAGCAGTATTTAAAACCACATTGGCTGTTTTACGTCCTACACCTGGTAAAGCTTCCAAATCTTTTCTATTGCTTGGAACCTCACCGTTAAATTGCTCCATTAAAATCTTACAGGTTTTAATGACATTTTCAGCTTTCGCGTTGTAAAGGCCAATGGTCTTTATATATTCTTTTAAACCGTCTACACCTAAGTTATAGATTTTTTCAGCAGTATTGGCGACAGGATAAAGCTTATCTGTTGCTTTGTTTACGCTAACATCGGTCGCTTGTGCCGATAACATGACAGCAATTAATAATTCGAATGGAGATGAATATTTTAATTCGGTCTCAGGAGAAGGTCTTTGTTCACGAAGGCGTTCAAAGAAAATTTGAATCTGCTTTTTCGTCATATTTTTGACTGCCATTCAGACCTCCTGTAATTGAGTGAGTTGCTGTTGTAGTTCATCAAGTTGAAGACGCTTTTTTGCATCTTCTCGAACACTGAGCTGCTTTTCCAACTTTTTAATTTGTGTGCGAATTTTAGCTAATTCAATAGTCGTTTTTGCGTCATTTACAATTACTTCTTTCGACTTCTCAATGATTTGAATTGAAGGCAGATCATCAAGTGCTTGAGAGAACTTTGCAAAAAATTGTGTGTCAATTTCAGCGCGTACCACAGGGCCTTTGCGATGTCTACGACGTTTCTCTTCGCGTTGAATATGCGCGTAGTAACGTTGTCTTAAATCATTTTGTTCTGCAATTCTTTGCTGTTCATTTGGTAAAGCTTGAGTGTCTTCGACCAGATCAATACAGTCAACTGGGCAGGGTGGAATACATAACTCACAACCTGTGCATAGATCAGTCAAAATGGTATGCATGAGCTTACCACTACCAATAATGGCATCTACAGGGCAGGCATTAATGCATTTTGTACATCCGATACATTCGTCTTCACGAATAATCGCTTTCATACGTTGTGGGCGTCCATCTGCTTGTAGAGGCCAGACACTTGTTTCAGCAAGCAATGACGAGCGATTTAATAGTTTTGCGAGCGCATCGGCCACTGGCTGTCCACCAGGAACACATTTATTTGCATCTTCACCTTCAGCAATGGACTTTGCGTAAGGTAGACAACCGTCACGGTGTCCACATAAACCACATTGTGTTTGTGGCAATAACGCATCGATCTCGCGTATGAGAGAAATAGATGGATTCATAGAGGAAAATAGCTTGTTTAAAACGATGCGATAATGAAGAAAAACCGAAGTAAGGTCAATGGATTTTAACGAATTTATAGGCTTTTTGATTGACCTAAAATGTAGCTAATATTGCACAATAATAGATCAAAAAAATTGAAATGATAAATGACTATTATTGATTTTTAGATAGTTTTTCTAAAATTAACTTTATGATAATTAAGAAAAATAAAATAATTTAAAATAACTATTGTTAAAATTGATGGAAAGGGATTTAATATTTTGCTGCTAAATGATGCATTTTAAAATGTATTGCACCAATTTAATTCATTACTATGCTGAGGACCGTGCATTGAAATATAACAACCTGAATGAATTCCTGAATTACGTGCAAGCGCGTGATCCGCATCAACCTGAGTTTTTACAAGCTGTCGAAGAAGTCATGACAAGCTTGTGGCCATTTATTGAAAAAAATCCGGAATATGCAGAGCAGGGATTGTTAGAGCGTTTGGTTGAACCAGAGCGTGTAATTCAATTTCGTGTTTCATGGATGGATGATCAAGGACAGACTCAAGTGAACCGTGCTTTTCGTGTTCAATATAATTCAGCAATTGGTCCATTTAAGGGTGGAATGCGTTTCCATCCATCGGTCAACCTATCTATTTTGAAATTTTTAGGTTTTGAGCAAACTTTTAAAAACTCACTGACCACTTTACCAATGGGTGGTGGGAAAGGTGGTTCAGATTTTAACCCTAAAGGTAAATCTGATGCTGAAATTATGCGATTCTGTCAGGCTCTGATGATTGAGCTTTACCGTCATTTAGGTCCAAATACCGATATCCCTGCTGGAGATATTGGTGTGGGTGCGCGTGAAGTAGGCTACATGGCTGGCATGATGAAAAAACTCAGTAATGACACTGCATGTGTATTTACTGGTAAAGGAATTTCATTTGGCGGTAGCTTAATGCGTCCGGAGGCTACAGGCTATGGTACGGTTTATTTTGCAGAAGAAATGCTAAAAACACGTGGGCTATCTTTTGCTGGTAAAACTGTATCGGTCTCTGGTTCTGGTAACGTTGCTCAATATGCTGCGGAAAAGGCAATGTTCTTGGGCGCAAAAGTGGTCAGCTTATCGGACTCTAATGGTACTGTTTATCTAAAAAATGGTTTTACAGATGAGTTGCTGGCTGAAGTTATGGAGCTGAAAAACGTTAAACGTGGACGTATTTCTGAGTTTGCTTCTAAGCATGGCTTTGAATATTTTGAAGGTAAAACACCTTGGCATATTCCTGTAGATATTGCTTTACCATGTGCAACACAAAATGAATTAACCGATGAAGATGCTAAAACACTTATCGCTAATGGTGTCATTTGTGTAGCTGAAGGCGCTAACATGCCATCTACACTTGAAGCTGTTGAACATTTTATTGAAGCTAAGATTTTATATGCTCCGGGTAAAGCATCTAATGCGGGTGGGGTAGCAACTTCAGGTTTAGAAATGTCTCAAAATGCAATTCGTTTGGGCTGGACACATGCTGAGGTTGATGAACGCTTACATGCAATCATGAAAGACATTCATGCCAATTGTGTTAGATACGGTACTAAAGAAGACGGTAGTGTGAACTATGTAGATGGTGCCAATATTGCAGGCTTTGTAAAAGTTGCTGATGCGATGCTTGCACAAGGTATTTATTAATTGTAGAAATAAAAAAATCCGATGCAAAAGCATCGGATTTTTTTTAGTCTAAAAATTATTTTTTAGGCTTTTTAACCATTTCTTGCTCTACAACCATATCTAACACATCTGCTTGGCTAGATTGATCTGCTGCTGGGTTTTTCACTTCAAAGCGTTTTACACGTAAGATTACGCGTTGGTTTGGATTGTGTTCAAAACCTTCAATTTGACCATAATATAATGACCAGTTTTTGTCGGCATAAGTTTTAATGCCTTTATCATCATATTTAACTTCACGAACTTGCAAGCAAGTTTGTGGCGCAACACCCGTACAAGATTTAGTTTCTGGCGCTACTTCAAGGAAAACAGTTTTACCTTCAGACTGGTATTTTGCTTCAGGTGTCATTTTACCTGTGAACGTATATTTCTGACCTTGAGCATCAACGATTGTCAATGTTGGTTGATCAGCATTTGTTGTATTAATTTCAAATGGAATCGCACGTTTTTGGAACAGGCTGCTAGAGAATTGTTCCTGTTTCATTAATGCAGGTTCACACGCCATCATAGTCGACATTACATCAGCAGTTAAGATGGTATTGTTTTCAACTTTCCAAGTAGTGCCTTGGCGGTTACAACCTGTTGCGATAGATAAACGGTCGTTTGTGAAGTTAAGAACAATCGGCTTTTTAGTATTTTCAGGTTGGTATGACCATGAATAATCAGTTAAAGCTTGAGTATTAGTTGCTTTTACGCCTTGGAAAATATGCTTTTGACCTGCTTTATCTGTCACGCTTAAGATTACCTGACCATTGCTGTTACTAATTTCAATTGGCAATTTTGCTTCACTAAAGATGCTATTAGACAATTGTTCTTGTTTCATTAAATCGTCTTGGCAAGCCATCATTGTTGATGCAAGTGGAGAGGTTACAAGCTGGTTACCTTCAACTTTCCAAGTACCACCTTGACCATTACAGCCTGTGTTAATTGCTAATTTGCTGTCTGCATTAAAGTTAAGAACAAGTGGCTTAGATGCTTTTACATTTTGGTAAGTCCAAGTATATTCACTTAGAGTTGCTGCAAGATTTTGTTGTTGCTCAGATACAATTGGAGCTTGAGTATGTGAAACTGTTTGACACGCCATCAAAGAAAAAGGTAATAACGCAAGAATTAAATATTTAATTTTCATTTAAAAACTTCAAGTAAAAAAACAACAGCACTAAGCTTAAAACATTCTTAAAAAAAGAAAATGTAAACATATGATTGTTTCGGTTTTTAAAATGTATAAGTTTGTAAATTATTCGAATTTTTAATAAAAATAATGCTATACCCCGCGAAAACGGGGTATTTCCTAAAAATTAATCAAAACGATATATATCCATACCTAATGAACCCATTGTGAAGCTGCTATGAACAATCGTAAAACGATGACCAGTTCCCATAGCGAAAAATAACGGTGCAAAATGTTCAAGAGTTGGATGATTACGTTTTACATAAGGCAGTGATTGCCATTCCAACACGCCATCGTAATCTTGATGTGAAAGCTTATGAACGACGGTATTTCTAAAAGTTGAAGCCCATTCAGGAACATTTGAATTGTCACCTTGCCAAGACAACTCAGCAAGATTATGGGTAATACTTCCAGAACCAATCAATAAGATTTGCTTTTCACGTAAAGGCGCAAGCGTTTGTCCAATTCGATAAATTTCTTGAGCGCTTAAGGTCATCGGCAAAGAAATTTCAACAACGGGAATGTCTGCATCTGGATACATGTGTAAAAGAGGCATCCATACACCGTGGTCGCGAGGACGAGTACTATTGGCATGTGCAACAAAATGAGCGTCTGCCAATAACTTCAATATTTCTTCGGCAAGTTCGGGTTGACCAGGTGCACTATAGCGAATCTCGTATAACTCGGGCGGGAAACCACGGAAGTCATGCCATGTTTCTGGTCGTGTTGAACTACTTACTTCAAGTGCTTTACTTTCCCAATGAGCAGACATCACGATGATTGCTTTTGGAGTTGGTAGATTTATACCAAGACGGTGTAAAGCAGGACCCACTTGTTCTGGATCAAGTGCAAGCATGGGTGAACCATGTGAAATAAACAGTCCGGGAAGGGTTTGTAGTTCCATTTCATTACACCTGAGTTGAAAAGCAGAATAGTATTCATTATGCCAAAATCAAGACATGTTAAAAGTATCTAGATTTCAACGGATTGTTCTTAAAATGAAACGGTTGTTCCATTTATGCGCGGTGATACGGATGGTTATGATTAATACTCATTGCTCGGTATAATTGCTCAATTAATAAAACACGCACCAAAGGGTGAGGCATAGTTAGTTTTGAGAGTGACCAATGCCAAGCAGCAGCTTTACGTACCTGATCTGATAAGCCATCTGGACCGCCAATAGCCAGTGCCACATCATTTCCTTCAAGCATCCATTGTTTCATGGTGTCAGCTAGCTTTTCTGTGCTGAGTTCACGACCACCCACCTCTAAAGCAATCAGTGTCTCGTTTGGTTTTAACGCATTTAAAATACTTTCACCTTCAATTTGACAGTATTTTAAAATATCCGCTTCCGAGTCATTTTTACCGCGTTTTGCCATTGGAAGTTCAATCACTTGAGTCTGGACAAAAGGCTGGATGCGTTTGAAATAATCTTCAAAACCAGTAAGTACCCAAGCAGGCATTTTTTGACCAATGGTCAGAATACGAATTTTCATGTGGTCTATTTAGTCAAAACGGCTGAAACATTATACCTGAGGAGATGATAACCGCGGGGTGCAACTGGGCATAAAAAACGCAGTCCAAAAAATGGTGTTGGACTGCGATCAAATGATCATCTGTCTGGAGTTCAGATGACCATAGAGAATAAAAACAAGGCTATCTGTAACATAAGATAGATAAGAGTAAATAATAAAATTAATCACTCTTACTTCTTATTATGAGGATGGTTGGATATTTTTCAATCAAATTATGTAACAAAAAAAGAGAGCCGAAGCTCTCTTTTTTTTATTTTTCAATTAGTGACGCGCTGCTTTTGAACCTTCTACCGGTTTTACAATCGGTGTTTTGGGTAAAGGCTTTGGCATTGCAGTTAATGCTAAAGGTAAGATTTCATCAATGCTTTTCACAGGTTTGATTTCTAATCCTTCTTTAACATTGTCAGGAATCTCTGCCAAATCACGAACGTTATCTTGAGGAATAAAGACAAGCTTAATTCCACCACGATGTGCAGCAAGAAGTTTCTCTTTCAAGCCACCGATACGCATCGCACGACCACCAAGACTTGTTTCACCTGTCATTGCGATGTCTGGACGAATCGCAATACCAGTAAATGCTGATACAAGCGCAGTTGTTAATGCCAAACCAGCAGATGGACCATCTTTTGGAGTTGCACCTTCAGGTAAGTGAACGTGTACATCAGTTTCTTCAAAACGAGACGCTTCAATACCAAGTTCATCAGCACGTGTACGTACTACAGTCATTGCTGCGGTAATCGATTCTTTCATTACGTCACCGAGTGAACCAGTTGTAATAAATTTACCTTTACCTTTAACAGCTGCAACTTCAATAGTAAGTAACTCGCCACCTACAGAAGTCCATGCCAAGCCATTTACACGGCCTACTTGTGCTTCATCTTCAGCAATACCAAAGTCAAACTTATGTGGACCTAGATATTCAGGAAGATTGGCAGAGGTAATGTCAAGCTGTAAGTTTTTAGACTTTTTACTTACTGCTTCTTTTACCACTTTACGCGCAATTTTAGAAACTTCACGTTCTAAACTACGAACACCAGCTTCACGTGTATAGCGTTGAACAATGTCACGAATCGCTTCTTCATGAATTGTTAACTCTTTTGCACGTAAACCGTTGTTCTTAATTGCTTTAGGAACAAGGTAACGTTCAGCAATGTTTACTTTTTCATCTTCGGTATAACCCGGTAGACGAATGACTTCCATACGGTCCAGTAACGCTTCTGGAATATTCATACTGTTTGCAGTACAGATGAACATGACTTCAGAAAGGTCAAGATCAAGATCTAAATAGTGATCGTTGAACTTACTATTTTGTGATGGATCAAGTACTTCAAGCAATGCAGAAGCTGGGTCACCACGGTAGTCTTGTGCCATCTTGTCAATTTCGTCGAGTAAGAACAATGGGTTCTTCACGCCGACTTTTGTTAAAGACTGCACAATTTTACCTGGCATCGCACCAATATAAGTACGACGGTGTCCACGAATTTCTGCTTCATCACGTACGCCACCAAGCGCCATGCGAACAAATTCACGACCTGTTGCTTTAGCTACTGATTCACCGAGTGAAGTTTTACCAACCCCTGGAGGACCTACTAAACACAGGATAGGGCCTTTGAGTTTTTTCACACGTGATTGAACAGCTAAGTATTCAACAATACGGTCTTTAACATCATCAAGACCATAGTGGTCAGCATCAAGAATCTCTTGTGCTTTTGCTAAGTTAATACTGACTTTGCTCGCTTTGTTCCACGGCGTATCTAAAATCACTTCTAGATAGTTACGTACAACGGCAGCTTCACTAGATGCTGGCTGCATTGCTTTAAGTTTACGGAACTCAGCTTCAGCTTTTTTGCGTACGTGTTCAGGTAAATCAGCTTCAGCAAGACGTTTCTCTATTTCAGCAACGTCATCTTCAGCACCGCCATTCATATCGGAAAGTTCACGTTGAATGACTTTCATTTTTTCATTTAGAAAGTATTCACGTTGGTTCTTTTCCATTTGGCGTTTTACGCTGTCATGTAAAGTTTGCTCAATTTGCTGTTCAGCAGATTGATTCATCAAGTAGTTCATTAACTCTTGCAAATGTGCTTCAAACTCATCGTGCTCTAAAAACTTCTGTTTAATTTCAATATTTAGAGGTACACGAGTTGCTACGAAGAACATAAGTTGCAATAAGTCTTCGATTTTATTGGCAGCAGCAACGAGTTCACGTGCATTACGTAATTTTGCTTCTGCATATTGAGCAAATAAGTTACGTAACTCTTGTAAACGAGTTTCTTGAGTTGCCTTATCTACATTAATAGTCATTGGACTTAGATCATGTTCAGCAGTCAAATAACTATCTTCATCGATAATTTTTGTGAGCTTAGAACGATGTAAGCCTTCAATAAGTACTTTAATGCAGTTTTCATCATTTTCATGATTAACTACTTGTACAATCTTAGCGACTGTACCGTACTGGTATAAATTGTCGTGATCAATTTCTTCTGTAAGCGAATCTTTTTGCGCAACTACAAATACTAAATTGTCACTGTTACGAGCCACATCAACTGCATTGATCGATTTTTCACGACCCACGAATAGCGCAATTTGCATGTGTGGATAAACCACGACATCACGTAAGGCTAATAGTGGTAATACACTTGGAACCTGAGGCTCTAAGTCAGTTTTTTCATTCATAATAAGTTCAGACATGGGCACTCCTAATGAGTGACAACGAGGTTGCCATGTTTTTTATAGTGATGTGTATTTCAAAAATTACAAGGGCATGACAATAGAAAATGTTGAAAAAATGACTAATTTAGTCAACTTTTTTTTAAAAATGTTATGAATCAATAGATTAATTCTTAAGAAGAATAAAATTTTGTAGTGAAGCTAAGCATTTTTACTTAATAATTAGTCTTTGCCGTACAAGTAAGGAAATCAGTTTTCGAAACAAATGTTTTGTTTAGTTTTATTTTATAATAAGTCTTTTTATTAAGTATATTTAAAATTTTATTTATTTTATAATTTATTGTGAGTAGAATAAACACACTATTATTTATAATATACAGCTGTATTTTAAATGGATAATTATTGCTGAATAATTATATTGATAATGATATTTATTTTGGAGTTAATATTCTATTTCTATAATATACAGATGTATTTTAAAATGTATTTGTTTTTATTAATTTTATAAAAATTAATCATATATTTAGAGTTATTATTCTATTTTAAAATAAGTTTACTTATTTTTAACAAAAACAAAACACTCTGTCATTAATTATTTTTTTATTTATTAAATTCAATAAATTAAAATTAATTATAAAAATATAATTTGTGATTAAAATCACAATTTTTCTTATCATTATTTTATTTTTATATTTACCCTTTAGATTTATTCAATTAGGATGCCGCCTCTTTTTTTGGGCCGAAAATTTTAAAAATGTATTTGTACATTTTTGTTGGTCTTTGAGTTTGGTATTTGTCTGAGAAGTTTTATGAATAAAGTTTATAAGGTCATTTGGAATGCTTCAATTGGAGCATGGGTTGCAACATCTGAAATTGCAAAAGGTAAAACAAAGACTAAATCAAAAACTTTAAATGCATCAGCGATTATTTTAACTAGTTTAATTAGTTTTACGCCAAATGCTTTTGCAGGGACAAATACCGAGGGTGGAGTAGGCCAAGGAACATCTATTTCAGGTACCATTTCTTGTCGTGAAGGAAATGCGAGTACTGCCAATGAAAAAGATGTTGCTATTGGTTGTGGAGCCCAAACTCAAGACCGAACAGGCTCTAACATCGCAAACCGTAACAATCCTTATAATAATTCTACTGGTGCTTATGCTGGTGCAATGAAACAAGGCGGAGCAATCAGTGTCGGTACTGGCGCTGTAGTTGAGAAAGGTTTAGGTACTGCAATTGGTTCTTATGCGACAACTCAAGGTATTTCAGGTGTAGCAATTGGTACAGGTGCTTTATCTTCTGGAAATACCGCTCTTGCACTTGGGCGCCAATCTGCCGCGACTGCCGATTTTTCTCAAGCCATTGGTAATGTTGCAGCAGCTACAGGTAAAGGCTCTTTAGCAATTGGTCACTCGGCAACGGCAGAAGGTTACCGTTCAATTGCAATTGGTTCACCAGATATTGAAAACGCTGACCCAGTTGCGGGGCAAGCAGGTGCTGCTTATCAACCTAAAATGGCAACAAAAGCAACCGGTAAAGACTCGATTGCGTTTGGTGGTGGCGCAGTGGCCACTGAAGAAAATGCTTTAGCGATTGGTGCATTTTCAGAATCTAAAGGTAAAAAGTCTGTTGCGATTGGTACAGGCGCAAAAGCACAAAAAGATAATGCTGTTGTGATTGGAGACCAAGCTGAGGCTACTTTTGATGGTGGTATCGCAATTGGTAAAGGTGCACGTTCAGAAGCTGAAAATAGTATTGCTGTAGGTAAAGATTCAAAAGCAGTCCAAGCTACGGGTGAAAGTTTCTTAACTAAACAATCAGCTCCAACCGGTGTTTTATCAATTGGTGATGTGGGAAGTGAACGCCGTATTCAAAATGTAGCAGACGGTGCAGCAGATTCTGATGCTGCCACTATACGTCAGTTAAAAGCGGCTCGTACTCACTATGTCAGTATCAATGATAATGGCCAGCAAGGTGGCAACTTTGAAAATGATGGAGCAACTGGACGTAATGCAATTGCTGTTGGGGTGAATACTTCGGCTACTGCTCGTGACGCAATGGCGATTGGTGGATATGCACGAGCAACGGGAATTGGTGCAATTTCAATGGGTAGCAGCAGCCAAACAGTTGGCAGTGGTGATGTTGCGATTGGCCGTAATGCATCGACTAAAGGAGCAGAAGGTACACCATCGGGTTATAGCAATCAGTCGATTGCGATTGGAGATCAGACCAAAGCGATTGGAGATCAATCGATTGCGATTGGTGCCGATGTCATTGCAAGAGGGAACTCATCTGTTGCTATTGGTGGTGATGATGTAGATAAAATTGCACAAGATGCTGAGCTGAGTGAAACTTATACAGAAATTACGGGAGGGGTACTTAAAGCAGGTAAGTATCCAACAACTGAAGCGAATCACGGCTCAACTGCTGTAGGTACTCAAGCTGTAGGTACTGGTGCATTTTCATCGGCTTTCGGTATGACTTCTAAAGCTACGGGTGATGCTTCATCAGCTTTTGGTGTGATGTCTAATGCTTCAGGTAAAGGTGCTGCTGCATTCGGTGCTGTTGCACAAGCAACAGGTGATGGTGCATCCGCAATGGGTATTAACTCATTTGCATCGGGTACAAATTCAACAGCAATTGGCTCTGGTAACAAACCTGGTGAAGGTGCAAAAGCGACTGGAAACAGTGCTGCTGCGATTGGTAGCGGTGCCCAAGCAACAGGCGATAACTCGGCTGCAATTGGTAAAGGGGCTGAGGCTACAAACGAAAATGCTGCAGCTGTAGGTGGCGGTGCAAAAGCAGCGGGTAAAAATGCTGCAGCCATTGGTGGTGGTGCAATTGCCGACCAAGAAAATGCTGTTGCAGTTGGTCAAGGTGCCCAGTCTTTAGTTGAAGGTGGTGTCGCTTTAGGTGCACGTAGTAAAGTAGAAGCTAAAAATAGTGTTGCTTTAGGCCAAGATGCTGTAGCAACCGAAGCGACAGGAAGCTCTTTCCTGACCAATCGTGATGCTTCTAAATCTAATGGTGTTATTTCTGTTGGGTCGGCTGGAAAAGAACGCCGTATTACCAATGTTGAAGATGGCTCAGCTGACTCAGATGCGGTAACAGTACGCCAGCTTAAGAATGTGGATGGACGTGTAAACCAAAACACGAGCAATATTAGTAAAAATGCTCAGAATATTACCAATCTAAATCAAAAGTTAGATGATACAAAAACTGACTTGGGTAACCAGATTACTGATACCAACATTAAGTTAAACAATACCAAAGATCAGTTAACGACTCAGATTAACGACACCAAGACTGAGTTAAACAACACGATTGGTAACACCAAAACTGAACTAAATACCAAAATCGATAATACCAAGACCGAGCTTGAAAACAAAGGCTTGAACTTTGCTGGCAACAGTGGAGCAGATGTCCACCGTAAACTTGGCGAGAAGCTCAATATTGTAGGTGGTGCAGCTGCCTCAACACCAGCTTCAAAAACAAGCGGTGAGAATGTCATTACCCGTACTACTCAAGATGGTATCGAGATTGAACTATTAAAAGACTCGAAGTTTGACAGTGTGACTACTGGCAACACCTCGTTGAACAATAATGGTTTGACCATTAAAGATGGTCCAAGCATTACTAAAGACGGTATAAATGCTGGTGGTAAACAAATTACCAATGTGGCTGATGGTGTAAATGCTAAAGATGCAGTGAATGTCGATCAGCTCACCAAAGTAAAAGATAACTTAAATGGCAAAATCACTGATACCAATAATCAGTTAAATGATGCTAAAAATGATCTTGGTAATCAGATTACCGATACCAATACCAAGTTAAACAATACCAAAGATCAGTTAACGACCCAAATAAACGATACTAAGACTGAGTTAAACAATACGATTGGTAACACCAAAACTGAATTAAATACCAAAATTGACAGTACCAAGGTTGAGCTTGAAAACAAAGGCTTGAACTTTGCTGGTAACAGCGGTACAGATGTACATCGTAAACTTGGTGAGAAGCTCAATATTGTGGGTGGGGCGGATGCTTCAACGCCAGCTGCGAAAACAAGTGGTGAAAATGTTATTACCCGTACTACTCAAGATGGTATTCAGATTGAGCTATTAAAAGACTCGAAGTTTGACAGTGTGACTACTGGCAATACCACTTTGAACAATAACGGTTTGACGATTAAAGACGGTCCAAGCATTACTAAAGAAGGTATTAATGCAGGTGGTAAACAAATTACCAATGTGGCTGATGGTGTAAATGCTAAAGATGCAGTCAATAAAGGTCAGTTAGATGATCTTGCTGCCAAGCAGAATGCAACTGATGATGCTGCGGTGAAATACGATGATGCCAAGACTAAAGATAAAGTCACCTTAAAAGGTAAAGACGGTACGGTCTTAGATAACGTGAAAGCAGGTAACATTTCATCGACTTCAAAAGAAGCGGTAAATGGTAGTCAGATTCATAATATTTCAAACAGTATTAAAAACAGCATTGGTGGAAATACAGTTGTAAATCCAGACGGTAGCCTGACGACCAATAACATTGGCGGCACGGGTAAAAACAACATCAATGATGCAATTAATGAAGTAAAAAATACTGCAACTAAAGCAAAAACAACTGTAACTGAAGGCGATAATGTCGTTGTAAAAGAAACTGTTAATAAAGATGGCAGTACTAACTACGAAGTATCAACTAAAAAAGATCTGACATTAAACAGCGTAACTGCAGGTGATAGCGTACTTACTAATAATGGTTTAACTATTAAAGATGGTCCAAGCATTACTAAAGACGGTATAAATGCTGGTGGTAAACAAATTACCAATGTGGCAGATGGTGTAAATGCTAAAGATGCAGTGAATGTCGATCAGCTAACTAAAATCAAAGACAGCTTAAATGGCAAAATCACTGATACCAACACCAAGCTGGACACGACTAAAGATCAGTTAACGACTCAGATTAACGATACTAAAACTGAGTTAAACAACACGATTGGTAATACGAAAACTGAATTGAATAGCAAAATTGATAACACCAAGACCGAGCTTGAAAACAAAGGCTTGAACTTTGCTGGTAACAGTGGAGCAGATGTACACCGTAAACTTGGTGAGAAGCTCGACATTGTAGGTGGTGCGGATGCTTCAATTCCAGCTGCGAAAACAAGCGGTGAAAATGTTATTACCCGTACGATTCAAGATGGTATTCAGATTGAGCTATTAAAAGACTCGAAGTTTGACAGTGTGACTACTGGCAATACCACTTTGAACAATAACGGTTTGACTATTAAAGAAGGCCCAAGCATTACTAAAGAAGGTATTAATGCAGGTGGTAAACAAATTACCAATGTAGCTGATGGTGTAAATGCTAAAGATGCAGTCAATAAAGGTCAGTTAGATGATCTTGCTGACAAGCAAAATGCAACTGATGATGCTGCGGTGAAATACGACGATGCCAAGACCAAAGATAAAGTTACCTTAAAAGGTAAAGACGGCACGGTTTTAGATAATGTGAAAGCAGGCAATATTTCATCTACCTCAAAAGAAGCAGTAAATGGTAGCCAGATTCATAATATTTCAAACAGTATCAAAAACAGCATTGGTGGAAATACAGTTGTAAATCCAGACGGTAGTCTGACGACCAATAACATTGGCGGCACGGGTAAAAACAACATTAATGATGCAATTAGTGAAGTAAAAAATACTGCGACTAAAGCAAAAACGACCGTAACTGAAGGCGACAACATTGTTGTAAAACAATCTGTTAATAAAGATGGCAGTACTAACTACGAGGTAGCGACCAAGAAAGATCTAACTTTAGATAGCGTTACTACAGGTGATAGCATACTTACTAATAATGGCTTAACCATTAAAGATGGTCCAAGCATGACTAAAGATGGCATTAATGCTGGCGGTAAGAAAATTACTGATGTCTCGAACGGTGTAATTGCACAAAATTCTAAAGATGCTGTAAATGGTGGTCAGGTACATAACATCTCAACAAGTATTAAAAATAGCATTGGTGGAAATACAGTTGTAAACCCAGACGGTAGTCTGACCACTAACAACATTGGTGGCACGGGTAAAAACAACATCAATGACGCAATCAAGTCTGTAGATGACAAAGTCACTAATGGTGTAAATGACTTGACCCAAAAAGGGCTGAATTTTGGTGCAAATGACCAGAAAGCAACTCAGGGTAAAGCTGTTCATCGTAAGCTCGGTGACACCCTTAATATTGTAGGTGGGGCTAATCCAGAAACTGCTGAAGATAAAACCAGTGGCGAAAACATTATTACTCGTACCACAGAAGATGGCGTCAAAATTGAGATGCTAAAAGATGTGAAATTTGACAGTGTAAATGTCGGTGGTCATATTTTGAATCAGCAAGGTCTTATCATTAAAGGTGGTCCAAGCATCACAATTAATGGTATTGATGCTGGAAGTAAGCAAATTACCAATGTTGCAGATGGGGTTAATACAAAAGACGCAATTAATAAAGGTCAGTTAGATAAGCAAATTAATGAAGTTAAAGATCAAATTGGTAAAGATATTGGCAAACTTTCTGATCATGCTGTGCAGTATGACAAAGATAAAAATGGCAATGTCGACAAGAACTCAGTCACTTTAGGTGGTGGAGATAAAGGTACCAATTTGAAAAATGTAGCTGATGGTAAAGTTGCTGAAGGCTCTAAAGACGCCGTAAATGGTGGTCAATTGTGGAATGTTCAAAATCAGGTCGATAAGAATTCGAATGATATTAAGAACATTCAGAACAACATTGATAACATTTCTAATGGTAAAGCAGGTTTAGTTCAACAGCAAAAACCAAATGGTGAAATCACGGTCGGTAAAGACACGGGTGGTACTAGCGTAAATATGGCTGGTAAAGACGGTGATCGAGTTGTCCAAGGTGTCAAAGATGGCGAGATTAAAGCTGGTTCGAATCAAGCCGTAAATGGTGGTCAGATTCACAATATTTCAGACAGTATTAAAAACAGTATCGGTGGAAATACATCAGTAAATAGTGATGGTTCAATCACGACTAAGAATATTGGTGGAACGGGTAAAGACAATATTAATGATGCCATTGGTACGTTAAATCAGTCGAACCAAGAATTAGGCAACAAAATTACCAATCTGGGAGATCAGTTACAACAAGTGTTCTATGACACCAATAAACGTATTGATGACGTTGAGAAAAAAGCCAATGCAGGTATTGCCGCTGCAATGGCCCTAGAAAATGCACCATTCGTAGCAGGTAAATATACCTATGCTGTAGGTGCTGCATATCATGGTGGTGAAAATGCTGTCGGTGTGACCTTACGTAAAACATCTGACAATGGTCGTTGGTCAATCACCGGTGGTGTAGCAGCTGCATCCCAAGGTGAGCCAAGCATTCGTATTGGTATTAGTGGTGTTATTAACTAAGAAACTGGTTAGGAGAGTAGCAATGCTCTCCTTGCTCGACAGATTAAAGAGATTATAGAAATGAATAAAACAATCCAAAGCTTAGTCGTAGCAGCTTTTGCTGGTTTCACGGTAACAACTTATGCAAATGAACCAGCTCAGCCACAGGAAATTCCTTTTCCAGCGATTGAAAAAAGTTATTTGAAACAGGTAAAACGCTATGAATACCAAGATGTTGCTCGTTTAGACCAAGGCCTAAATAAAGACCAAATTCGAGCTTTACTAGGTAATCCACAATTTAGTGAAGGACTTTTTGCAGTAAAAGTTTGGAACTATGTATTAGATGTCCGTATTCCTAACACAAACCAGTACCAACGTTGCCAGTTACGTGTTGATTTTGATAAGCGCTATTTAGCAGAACGTTTATCTTGGAAAGGTGAGGCTTGTGAAGGTTTGGTTGCTTGGGGAGAAAATAGTCAGGTATCAGCACATAGCACTGTAATTGCAGATCGTACAGCGAGTGTCTTATTTGCCTTTGATCGATTTGATGCGAGTGCCATTGAAAAAGGTGCTGAGAGCATTACCAAAATTGCTGAGCAGATTAAAAAAAGTCAAACAAGGAATCCTATTATTGTTTCAGGCTTTACGGATCGGTTAGGTAAATTTAGCTATAACCAACAATTGTCTTCACAACGTGCTAATACTGTTGCCAAATTATTGGTGCAACAGGGTATTGTAGCAAGTCGAATCCAAATACAGGCAAATAGTCAGACCGATTTATATAAACAGTGTAGCGGTAACAATAGTTCACAACTTATTCAATGTTTAGCACCAAATAGACGTGTTAATATCAATTGGTAAAACGGTCTGTCACGGCAAAGTAATCATCCATAAGGTGGTTACTTTTTCGTTTTAAGGGACTAACAAAGTAAAAGAATATATTTAAAAATATTATTTTTTTATAAATTTTATATAAAAATCATCTTTTAAAATAATAAAAGTTCTGTGGTGTGAGTAAGCCATCTAAGGGTTGATCCCAGCTTTGACGTTCTAACGTGTGTTCAATAAATTGAAATTGATGAGCCAATCCTAAACGGTAAGGTTTATGCTCAGTACTTGCCAATGTACGATCATAATAGCCACCTCCCATACCAATACGTGTCCCGTAGTGATCACAAGCTAAAAGCGGCATAAGCAGTAAATCAAGCTCTGAGACATGTTTTCCTCGCGTTGCCATAGGTTCTTTCATTCCGAGTGGATGATGAGAAAAACGTCGACTTAAATATTGGTTTTTATTGATCTTTATCCATACTAAACGTTGATTCATTGAACAAATCATAGGTAAATAGACTTTTTTGTTATTTTTAAAGCAGAGTTTGATAATAAGATCAGTATGAATTTCACCGAAAGCATGTAGATATAAGCCAATTTTTTTTGAGGAGTGAAAAATAGGAAGTCTATTTAGGTAATGTAAAACGTTAAGTTGAGCCTGTTTTTGCTCAAATTGGGTTAAAGAACGTCTTTTAGATCTTAAATTTTTTCTAATAAAACTTAGTTCGTTCATGTATAAATCTAATAAAGATTTGAAATCAGTCGTCCAAAATTATACCTATTTTTCTATAGTTTTACCGAAATTTAAGTACTATAAAAAACAATATAGTTTAATCGATAACATAAAAATTACTTTTCTCTAGAAAAGGCATCTATATAAGTTTTTTAGCTTTTTTACGTATCTACAGTATTTATTTACATGTAATCAGGATAAGTATATTTAAAGATGAATATGAAACCGTGAAGGCTATGAAGTTAAAAATTTTAACGATGATGATGTGTACTGCTTTACTGAGTGCCTGTACCAAACAGGCAGACTCAGAAGCTCCTCAAGTTGACTATAAAGCTCAATTTGAAGAATCTGACCGAAAAATTGGTGAGTATTTAGATCAATTGGATAATCCTAAAACACCACAGGAAGTTAAGGTGAAAATTTTATGTCACGACTATCCTGATCTGTACAAAAAACAGTACATGCCCGCCTTAATCAAAATTTCACCAAAGCCCTATACTGAAGAGAAACTACTTTCAGATTTGAAAAGTGCAACGGATTACTATAAAGGAAGTTTAGGAATAAAATGCGATAATTAAAAATTGTATAGTGTCACGTAAAAATTGATAATTGTGAATTGATTGGCATTATTTAGATATGCTAAATTTATTGATGTTCATTATTTAAATTTTTCATTGGACTTGAAATGCAAATCATAAAATTTTTGCAGAGTTTTAATACGATTGGTACCTATTTAATACTTGCTTCTATCTTGTTAGGGGTCATGATGATTTACTTTTATGTCATCAATCCTGCATGAACATTTAAAGAAAAATCGTTTTATCTATTGGTTATCTTAAATGGAAGTTGAATAATTAATACAAGGTAGGATTATGAAATTTAAAATATTATTAATAAGTTTTATTGCAACGGGTTGCTATGCTAATGAGAATACAGATGATCCAGATATTTGTAATATCGTGAAAAAAGTTGCTTACAACGTAATGGAAGCTCGACAGAAAAAAGTACCAGCGCAGGAATTGCAACAAATTGCTGATAGTCTTACAGATCAAAAAGCAAAGCAGTTTTATCAAGACTTAATTAACTCAGCTTATGCTGCAAAAGTATTCAAAACGAGTTTTTTTAAACGGAAAGCTATCGAAGATTTTCAAACAGGTTGGTATCAAGAATGTTTGAAAAGAAATGCACAATAATTAATAAATGATAATTCACTAATTTTTAAATTTAACTAATAAATGAAAATGAATACTAGACTGACAGGTCTGTATAGAGACTTTAATTTGAAATAAAAATTATATTTATACTTATTTTCTAGAAAATAAATACTCCGAAGATGCCGCTGCATGTGTCGTTACCCTGAACCCGATGAGTTCAAGGTGGACGCGACGTACACTTGCTGGGTTTCCTACTCGAAGGTAGGCATACACTCTAAATATACAGAACGCAATCCATAAGTTTAAGTATCGGCAGGGGAATAGACCCGCTGGCGAACATCCCAGAGATAGCTTAATTATAAACGATCTTATCCAGTTAGCAATCGTCTGAGTTTATTGAACTGTAAAGTTAGTCTTCATTTGATGAAGCTTTGTACACTAAAAGTACATATAGTAATCATGAGACACACGAGATAACTTCAATAAAAAAATGCCTTGCTCTATTGACTTATAGCGCAAGGCATTTTTGTTGAAAGATGTTAATTAAACAGTTTGTTCAACATCTTCTAAAATCGCCTGTAGTAGACGTTCACAGTGTGTATATTCTTGCAAAGATTTATTTAAACTTAATACTTCTTGGGTGAGCTGTAGGGCAACCATAATGACCAGTTTGTTGTGCTCAACACGCGGAGCACTGCGACGCATTTCGTTAAATTTCTCATTAAGAAGTTCAGCCGCACGCTCAAGTTCTTCTCTTTTATCAGAGGTAGTCGCAAGTCTAAAAGTTTGCTCAATAAGCCGAAGCTCTACCATGACTTGTTCACTCATGATTGCGTCTCCTCGCCAGTTTCAGCATTTGGGTGAGCAAGTTGCTGAATTTCTTGTGCATTTTGATCTTGAGCTGTACCTAAAATTGCTAAACGTTGAATAATGGCTTCAACTTTGGCTTTGGCAAGTTCATTTTTTTGTAACAAACGGTCACGATCTTGCTGTAAATCATGCAACTCTTGTTGAGTCTGTCGTTGATGTGACTGAAGTTTTTCTTTGGTTACACGTAACTCATTACGCTCTGCCAAAATTTCTTGAAAACGATTTTTTAAATCAGTGGTACTTTTTTCTAGACGGCTATAACGTTCAGCAAGTGTATTAGCATCTTGATTCAATTGTTGAAATTGGCCTTGTAACTGAGTCAATTGCTCAGTTAATGTCTCAATTTCCTCTTGTTTTTTAGTAATGATGCTATTTTTTTGCACAACTTGTGCGTGATGCTCTGTTTCAGCCAGTTCTTTAGCTTCCGAGAGAGTAGAATTTTCACTCTCTAGATGATGTAAGCGTGTTTTTAAAACGCCAATATGCGCTTGTAGCCGCTGTAATTGTTCTAACATAACGAGGTCGCACAGAATTGCAATCAAAGGTAATATATACGAAGTATAGAGATTGGATAAACGAATGCAAGACGATATTTCAGGCTGGACAGAATGGAACGCTCATTTTGAAGGAATTGAAGAAATTTCAAGCCCTAGTGAGTTACATGGTTTACTAACAGGTATTGTTTGTGTGACAGAAGCGCCAACGCGTGAAGAATGGACACAAATTTTAACAACTCTTAATGTACCTGATTTAAATGAAGAAGCTTTAGCGCTTTTAACTGATGAAACAGAAGATGTAGCTCATGCTTTATCGGAAGATGAATTGGACTATTTACCAATGCTTCCAGATGATGAGCATACGTTACAAGATCGCGTACAAGCATTATCAGACTGGTGTGCGGGTGTTGTACTTGGTTTTGGTTTGGCATCGGGTCATGTCCGTGCTGATGAGCGCGAATTGATTGAACATCTACAAGATGTGGCAGCAGTAGAGTTTGAAGACTCTGATAACGACGAAGAAGGCGAAAGCAGTTACGAAGAATTGTATGAATTTGTACGCCTTATTCCAGTGAGCTTATCTATTGGCAGAAAGAAAGTAACAGTTGCTGAAAGTTCATTATTGAAAAACTTTTATGCAAAAAGTAAAACTTCTGCTGTAGGCACTACAGATCAAAATATTGTAGAAATGTTTACACCACATCGCCCAAGTTAATTGAGGCGATGTGTTATTGGCTGTGTTTAATTTTTTGACTTTAAAATTCTAAATCAAGTAGATCATTATGAAATTGCCTCAAGCTGATTTTCAACATCGCAGAAATCGTTTAGCAGAAAAAATGGGTCCAAACAGCATTGCAATTATTGCAACGCGTGAGGAAATGTACCGTAATCGTGATGCGGATTATAAATTCCGTGCCGATAGTAGTTTTTTCTATTTGACTGGTTTTGCAGAGCCTGAGGCAGTAGCTGTTATAGAAACCTTTGATGATGTTACTGACTATAGCTATAGCTTGTTTTGTCGTGAACGTAACCGTGAGATGGAAATCTGGAATGGTTACCGTGCGGGAATTGATGGCGCAATTGAAGAGTATGAGGCAGATGAAGCTTATGCAATTGATCTGCTTGATGAAGAAATTATTGAAAAATTATTAAACAAAGAACGCCTTTATTATCGAATTGGGCACAATGCTGCATTTGACGCCAGAGTAAGCCAATGGATTAAAAAAGCGAATGCTGAGCATCGTCATGAAGCTGCTCCAGCTCAGTTGGTTCAACTTGATCGCATTATTGATGAAATGCGTTTAATCAAGTCACCGCAAGAAATTGAGCTAATGCAAATTGCCTCAACAATTAGTGCTAAGGCACATACTCGTGCAATGCAAACTGTTCGCCCCGGCATGATGGAATATGCACTTGAAGCCGAGCTTAATTATATATTTGGGCAAAATGGCTGTGTGCCTTCTTACAACAGTATTGTCGGTGGCGGTGCCAATGCTTGTATTTTGCACTATGTTGAAAATAACCAACCTCTTAAAGACGGTGATTTGGTTTTAATTGATGCTGCATGTGAATATGAGTTCTATGCATCGGACATTACCCGTACTTTCCCTGTAAACGGAAAATTTAGTTCAGAACAAAAAGCATTATATGAGGTGGTACTAGCATCTCAATATGCGGCGATTGATGCAGTACGTATTGGTAATGCGTACCGTGAGCCTCATGAGGTTGCGGTCAAAATTTTAACTGAAGGCTTAGTTGATTTAGGTTTGCTCAAAGGTAATGTGAGCGAGCTTATTGAAACCGAGGCATATCGTCAATTTTATATGCATGGTACAGGCCACTGGTTGGGTATGGATGTGCATGATGTCGGTTCTTATAAAAAAGATGACGAGTGGCGCCAATATGAAGAGGGCATGGTTGTTACTGTTGAACCAGGTTTATATATTGCACCAGATGACGAAACTGTAGATAAAAAATGGCGTGGTATTGGTATTCGTATTGAAGATGATGTGGTCGCAACGTCAAAAGGCCCACGAGTTTTAACTGCTGACGTAGTTAAAGATATTGCAGATATTGAACATTTAATGGCGCAAGCTAAAGCATAATTAAACGTATTCGCCAAAGGAGCAAATTCGATGCAACAACAAGTGATTATTGTAGGTGGGGGTATGGTGGGTTTGAGCCTTTCCCTGATGCTGGCGAAGGCTAATATCGCAGTCAAGCTATTAGAAGCTGTGAAATACCCAAACTATGATGATCAGAATGTTGCCCCTTACCATTCCAGTTTCGATGCACGTAATACGGCTTTATCGCGTCGTAGCGTACAGATTTATCAGAAGCTGGGGTTATGGGATGCATTACAACAACATGCCACTCCAATTTTGCAAGTTCACATTACTGAGCAAGGCAGTTTTGGTAAAGCACGTTTAGTTGCAGAACAAGAAAAAGTCGAAAGCTTTGGACAAGTCATTGAGAATGCGTGGCTCGGTCGTGTCTTATTAACTCAAGTACGCCAACAACCTTTGATTGAGCTAATTGATGGCGTACAAGTCACTGCTTTAACTCAAGATGCTGAACAGGTACATATCGAAGCTCAGCGTGGTGATGAAGTCTTAAAGCTTGAGTCAAAATTATTAATTGCAGCAGATGGGCGTGATTCTTTCTGTCGTCAAGCAATTGGTGTGGGTGTTGATGTCCACGACTATGATCAGGTTGCGATCGTTACGACTGTTCAGACTTCAAAACCGCATGAGCAGGTAGGGTTTGAGCGTTTTAGTGCATTAGGGCCTTTGGCTTTATTGCCGTTACCGGGTGAATATCGTCGCTCAGTGGTATGGCCTGTTAAAAAGGGTACTGAAGATGAGTGGTTAGGTGAAGAAAACGACCAGCATTTTTTAAGTGCCTTGCAACAAACCTATGGTGACAGAGCAGGTAAATTTGAAAAAACAGGCAAACGTTTTAGCTATCCGCTTTCACAAGTGCTTGCGCATAAACAAGCGGTTGGGCGCGTTATTTTAATGGGTAATGCAGCGCACACCATTCATCCAGTTGCAGGGCAAGGTTTTAATTTATGCCTGCGTGATGCAGATGTGTTGCTACGTCATTTGGTAAACCAGTTAAGCACATCTGATGATATTGGTAACCCAGATAATTTGCTTGCCTATGAACAAGTCCGTTTATCTGATCAACAGCGAGTAATTAAGTTCTGCGATACTGTCGTTCGTGGTTTTAGTAACCAAAACCCATTATTAAAATTAATTCGTAATACGGGATTAATTGCATTTGATGTAATTCCGGGTGTTAAGCCACTAGTAGCGAACTATGCAATGGGGCTAAAAGCATGAGTGAAGTGTTAGATGTCGTTATTGTTGGTGGTGGACTGGTCGGTGGCTTAACTGCTTTATTACTTGTACAAGGTGGTGTACAGCCTACCGTGCTTGATGCTGCCCCTGTACTTGATGTTGAAAAAACATTAAGTGTGATGAACCCACGTGTTTTAGCACTTAGCCAAGCGACCATTCATTTACTTAAAACAGTGAATGTTTGGGATGATTTAGCACGTCAAATGCCTTATACCGGCATGCAGGTGTGGAATCTAAATGGCTATGGTGAAATTAATTTTGGCCATGAGTCTGTACAAAGACCAATGCCAGAGCAAGCCTTAGGTTCTATGGTTGAGCCGAGTGTATTGAATGTTGCTATTCAGCAAAAAATGCTAGAGCAGTTAACCGATTATCGTACTGAAGTTCGTGTTACGCGTATTGAGCAAGGTGTTGGGTGTTGGCATATACAACTGGCTGATGGATCTACGCTTAAAACTAAACTGCTTATTGGTGCAGATGGTGCCAATTCATTTGTACGTGAACAAGCTTTTATTGACCTAGATGTCCTAGATTACAAACAAGCAGCCATCAGCTGTGCAATTAAAACGTCTAAGCCGCATCAGCATGTTGCTCGTCAAATTTTCTTACCTACTGGACCTTTGGCATATTTGCCAATGGCGAGTCTGGATGTAAGTGAAAATGGCTACTGGCAGTCAATTGTCTGGACACTGCCAGATGATTATGCCGATGAATATTCGGCTTTAAGTGAGGTTGAATTTATGCAGCTTCTAACTCGCGAAAGCCAGCATATGTTGGGTGAAGTGCTCGATGTTCGTTCAAGAGCACAGTTCCCACTTAAGGCTCGTGCTGCAAAACAGTATGTGAAGGCTGGTTTAGCCCTAATCGGTGATGCCGCTCATGTTATCCATCCGCTTGCTGGACAAGGGGTGAATATTGGCTGTTTAGATGCCGCTGTACTCTGTGATGCGCTACTGCATGATTTAGGCCGTGGTGTGTGGGCGCATGAACAAACATTAAAACGTTATGAACACCGCCGTAAAGGACAAAATGATGCGATGATGCATAGCATGTCTGCGATTGGTTGGTTAGAAAGTTCTGAGTTGTTCCCATTTATTTTGGCTCGAAATATAGGACTTAAGCAGGTTGAACAAATTTCGTTCTTAAAAGAGCGTTTTATGCAACAAGCGAACGGTTTAGGGGCTTTACAAAACACCCTGTATAGTCGTTAAAATAATTACGAAGTTTATGCTCTACTGGTCTAAATAAATATCAGTAGATATTTTTTAAACAATCATTTATATATCATTACCAATTCGGTCAGAAAAGATACGGATTTGACCAATTTGGCTCTTTGCTAAATGCAAAGAGATTGCTAAATTTCTGAGGTCTCAAAGGCCATAGCGATGATGCAATACAAATCATTGTGGGGAGTGTAAATATGACAGATATCAATGATTATGAAGATGCAGAAGATTCTGCTGTAGATGAAGATGAAGCCAAAGCGGCTGAGAGCGGCGCGGCTGATGAAGAAGCAGGCAACTTAACGGATGCCGATCTTGCAGAAGCAGAAACGCTTACCGTAACTGCGAAACAAAAACAGCGCCAAGCATTGGAAGATGAGGTTGCTGCGTTTTTAGCTCGCGGTGGGAGAATTACTGAAGTTCCACCAGACGAACATAGCGACCATTAATATTAAAAAAGCATCACATGAGTGATGCTTTTTTATTGGCTTCTAAATTGAGTTAAAGGTTATTTTGCAGTTCTTTTAAAATGCCGCATTCGTCTACTGTGCGGTCGGTAGAGCAGTGCTGTTTTAAATCGATGAGTGTTTCTTTTAAAAGCAAAAGTCGTTCAATTTTTTCCGATACTTCGATCAAATATTTATTCACCAAATTATCAACTTCCGTACAAGCCTGTTTCGGCTGAGCTTTCATCTGTTTTAGCGTTTTAATGTCGTTAAGGGAAATATCTAATTCGCGGCAATGTTTAATAAATAATAGGTCCGCGAGCGTTTGATCTGTGTAAATACGATAATTATTTTCTGAGCGCTGAATACGGTCCAGCACACCTACTTTTTCGTAATAGCGAATAGTATCGATAGGAATATCCGCTTTTTTTGATAATTGGCCAATAGAAAGACTCATAAGACTTGACTCTGGAGCTACTCAAGGGTTTTTAATCACTATAAAAGAGTTTTTGAGGAAATAAAATGGCCGGATGTGGATGTGCTTCAACATGTTCCCCTACAAAGAAAGTCAGCCCACGTTTTAGAAAGGCGTTGTGGATTGCACTTGTGATTAATGCACTCATGTTTGTGGTTGAAATAGTAGGCGGTTATAAAGCCCAATCTGTTTCATTGTGGGCAGATGCATTAGACTTTGCCGGAGATTCAGCAAATTATGCTTTGTCTTTAGTTGTGCTTTCGATGAGTCTTTATTGGCGAGCAACGGCAGCACTTGTTAAAGGGATCACAATGGCATCTTTTGGGTTTTTCGTCATTGCAAAAGTGGTGTGGTCATTCTTTCATGGCGTTTCACCTGAACCTATGGTCATGGGTGCAATTGGAGTAATAGCCTTAATTGCTAACGTTTCAGTCGCTTTAATGCTTTATGCATTTAGAGATGGTGATGCCAATATGCGTTCGGTTTGGCTATGCAGTCGCAATGACTCTATTGCCAACATTGCAGTTGTTTTTGCTGCTGTAGGGGTATTTGGAACAGGTACCGTATTTCCAGATTTATTGGTAGCCTTTGTGATCGCATACTTAGGTGTATCTTCGGGCTATGCTGTGATTAAGCAATCATTACAAGAAAGAAAACAGTCAAAGGTGATGTTGGGTTCAGAAGCTTAATTGTGATTGCATAAATAAAAAGTACCATTCAATCATGGTACTTTTTAATGGTTGAATGCATTAGATGAGAAGTGAAATTGCAATACTCCACATAACGCAACCAATAAGAAAGTCTAAAATTTTCCAAGCTTTTGGATTGGTAAATAACGGTTTTAGTAATCTTGCACCATAACCTAAACTGAAAAAGAAAATCCAAGAAGCAAGAATACTGCCTAAAGCAAAACTAAGTTTGTCTTCTAGCTGGGTTGCAACCGAACCCATCAGCACAATGGTGTCTAAATAGACATGTGGATTTAACCAAGTAAAGGCAAGGCAGGTCACTAGTGCTTGGGTTAAAGTTTGTTTTGGGCTGCCTTCAAGCTCCATGCCTTGGTTCGTTTTAAACGCTGCATAGAATGCTTTTGCACCGTAGACGAATAAAAACGTTGCTCCTAAATATTTAGCGACAGAGATTAAGAGGGGTGATGCTGTCATAATTTCGGCAAAACCCAATACACCACAAGCAATTAAAATCGAGTCAGACAAGGCACATATTAAACATAGCCAAAATACATATTGCTGTTTAAGTCCTTGCTTTAGAACAAAAGCGTTTTGGGCACCAATTGCTACAATTAGGCCGCTACCAATACCTAAACCTTTAAAAAACACACTCAGAGAAAGCATAACCATTAAGTAGAAAAAATCAGATGCGGGAATTATCTGACTTTTTATTGGTAAATAAGTAAAATTAAGAATATTTAGGTTTGGCTAAAAATAATTTAGGTTTGTATATGTTAGATAGTAAGCAATGTGAAGCTTTTCTTGCTGTTGCAGAAGTCGGGAGTTTTGATGCAGCAGGAGAGCATTTATGTATAACTCCTTCTGCTGTATCACTACGTGTACAAGCACTAGAAAAATATTTGGGTCAGATTTTAATTATACGGGGCCGCCCTTGTGTACTCACACAAGCAGGACAAACCTTGCTCCAGCATTTACGTCATACAAGGTTAATGGAGCAAAATCTTTTACAAGGTTTAACGGGAAAATCTTCTGAATCGGAATTTTATAAAATTGCTTTAGCTTCAAATGCAGACTCATTAGCAACTTGGCTTTTACCAACTATTCAGCAAACATTGTTTAAAGAAAAAATAGTGTTAGAGCTAAAAATTGATGATCAATCACACACGCATACTTTGCTAGAAACGGGGCAGGTTAATGCATGTATCACAGCAGAAGAGCAGGTTATGGCGGGTTGCTTAGCTCAGCCTCTTGGTAAAATGCGCTATAAAATGCTGGCATCGGCCGAATTTGTAAACCAGTGGTTTAGTGGTGGAATTAACCGAGAAAATTTAAGAAAAACACCAGCAGTTATTTTTAATCATAAAGATTTAATGCATTCGGAAGTTTTATTAAAAGGATACGGTTTACCGATGCAGAGTTATCCTTATAGTTTTATTCCGGCAACAGATGCTTTCGTCAAAGCAATTCAGCTGGGTTTAGGTTACGGAATGGTGCCAGAGCTTCAAGTTCAACCATTACTCGAAAACGGAACACTTATTGATATTATGCCTGAGGCTCAACTTGATATTCCTTTGTATTGGCACCACTGGAAAAGACAGTCGAAACAACTTGATGTGCTGACCGAAACAATTGTTCAATCAGCGAAAAAGATATTGAGATAAATTTAAGTCTGTGAGCGTGCATAAAAATTTGAAACGTGTTGAATATAAAACTCTATGTCTTGCACTGAATAACCTAAAAGTTGTCCGATTTTACGGTCTAGTGCTAAGCGGTCTTCAAGTTGAGTTTCCTTTATTGATTTTTCAATACATAACACGAGTTCATTCAAATCTACTAAAGAGACATCTTTATAGATCAGCATAATTGAAAAAGGTACGGGTAAAGATGTTTCAATATCTTTACTGAGCATAGTTAAAGTACCTTGCTCAAGATGCTTTACAAATTCAGTAGGTAATAAGTCATAAAATAAAGCAATTGGTTTCTTACCAGACAATAATAATTCTAGTTCTTGCCCTTCATGGGGGCCAAGTTTTCCAAGCTGTTCAGCCATATCAATGCTCTTGTTTTTATGATTAATATTATTATGCAAAATTCATGCGCGGTGATGACATAGAGTGTTAATCATCACCGTGTTGTTAAAAAATTAAGATTGTGTCAGCTCAAGTGCACGTTGATAAGCAACTTTTTTCTTAATACCTGTTAAATCTGCAGCCAGTTGAGATGCTGCTTTTACTGATAAATCTTGAAGTAAGCGCTTTAAAAGTTCGTCTAGTTTTTCTTGTTCCAGATCTGTTTTTTCTGCTGCACCACCAACCACAAGAACAATTTCACCTTTTTCTTGATTGTGGTCATTTTCTATAAAACTAACCAAGTCTTTTAAAGTCATTTTTTTGATGGTTTCAAAAGTTTTGGTAATTTCACGTGCGAAACCCACAGGGCGGTTTTCACCAAATACCTCAGCCATATTTTTTACGCATTCTAAAATACGGTGAGGTGCTTCATAAAAAATTAACGTTTGAGTTTCATTTTTAAGCTTTTCAAGTTGTGTAATACGTTGAGAAGCTTTTGATGGTAAAAAGCCTTCAAAACTAAAACGGTCACTTGGTAAGCCCACAGCACTTAACGCAGCAATTGCAGCACATGCACCGGGTACAGGTACAACTCTAATACCATGTTCTTGTGCAGCTCGAACCAGTTTAAAACCGGGATCACTAATAAGCGGCGTACCTGCATCGCTAATCAAAGCAATATTTTCACCAGCAAGTAACTTTTGAACTAACTGTTCAATTTTATTGCTTTCGTTGTGGTCATGGCATGCTGTAAGTGGAGTAGATATATTATAGTGCTTAAACAATTGAGCCGACTGGCGTGTATCTTCGGCAGCCACAATAGAAACTGATTTTAAAATATCAATTGCACGGAAAGTCATATCATCTAAGTGCCCGATAGGGGTGGCTACAACAAATAACTGAGCACTCATTTGGTTTTTACTCCGTACAGATAAACTATTTTAATCGGTTAGTGTACCCGAAATTATCTTTTTGGCGTGAACAATGTCATTGGGCTTTTTTACTTTTCAAGACATCTGCTTTTGATTTGCTCAATTGAAAAAAATTAAAAATGTATAGAGCAAGCATTGAGAGTATTTACATTTCTAATGGGGAAAATTATGTTAGTCGCACAGCAGCTCGGGCAATGGGCTGAACAAACGGCATTAAAAATTTTAAAAGAACAAAATTATGAATGGGTCGCCAGTAATTATCATTCACGCCGTGGAGAGGTTGATCTGATTGTAAAACGCGGTAACGAATTGATTTTTGTTGAAGTAAAAGCGCGTGGACAGGGAAATTATGGACAAGCTTGTGAAATGGTCACTGTAAGCAAACAGAAAAAAATAATTAAAACGGCGATGAGGTTTTTACAGCGCTACCCATCTTATCAGGATTTTTATTGTCGTTTTGATGTGATTTGTTTTGATTTTCCACAGAAAATTGCAAAAACAGTACAGCAAGACTTTTCGAAATTCCATTATGATCTGCAATGGATCGAAAATGCATTTACTTTGGATTAAGAGTTCATTACTCTTTTGAGCAAATTAAAACCGATGTTTATGATCAAGCCAAGAAGAGATTGATAGGAGTCTGGTGGAGTGTTGAAACGTATTGCTGTAACAGCGCTTTGTGTCGCAAGTTTGTCAGGTTGCGCAAGTTTTATTTCTGGTGGAACAGGTACAGCTCCAGTTGGAACAGATAGTGGTGTACGTAGCTTAGGTCAGGTATTCATTGACTCTTCAATTAAACGTACAGCGAATATTAACCTCTATAAGCTTGATCAGCGTTTTAAACAATCTCGTATTAACATCGAAAGCTTTCATAGCACAGTATTGTTAACTGGTCAGGTGCCAGACCCTTACTTGAAACAGCTAGCAGAAGATAATGTTAAAGCGATGAGTGATGTGAAAGCCGTACATAACTATATTACGGTAGGTAACAAAGTAAGCTATAACACGATCATGCAAGATGCTGGTGTAACTGCAAATACACGTGCTCTATTGATGAAAGCACCAGTTGTATCGGACAGTAAAGTACTCGTTCATACCGAAGATGGTGTTTTATACGTGATGGGTCGTTTAAATACTGCTGAAATTAATGATTTAAACAGTGTGCTTCAAAATGTGGGTAACGTGACCAAAATTGTGACGCTTATTGATAACATTGATTTAGCGCCTGCTCCAGCAGCATCGACGGGCAACGCAACGACTACACCAGTAATTAATAATGTTCTTGCTCAACCAACAGTTCAAACTCCTGTTGCAATTGATCCGGACCAAGCAGATCCAGCATCATCTACTGCACAATAAAATATGAACTTGATTGAACAATTACAAAGCAAAATTGAGCAGGCGAGAACTCTTTATAAAGAGTTCCGTCTGTATGATTTGGGGAGCTTTGCTTTAAACCGTTTTACACCAAAAGATGGTTTCGAGCAGGTTTTAAATGTGCGTTATGGCTTAAAGCCTCGCCATCGTCTAGATATTTATCGTTCTACTAAGCGTTTAGCATATCGACCACTCATTGTTTTTGTACATGGTGGTGCTTGGCAACATGGTAATAAACGAGACTATTTATTTGTTGGTGAAGCTTTTGCAAAAGAAGGTTATGACGTTGCTGTCATTAACTATCAGCTTGCACCAAAGAATATTTTTCCAAGTTATGTAGAGGACTTAACGCAAGCGTTAAATTATTTGCATCAAAATCAGGAAAAATTAGAAATCTCGACAGAGAATACTGTGCTTATGGGACATTCGGCAGGTGCATTTAATGTAATGTCTGCTGTTTATCACCCTGATTCTACTAAAATTGAATGTTTAGGGAAAATTAAGGCAATAGTTGGATTAGCTGGACCATATCATTTTGATTATAAAGGCGATCCGCTTGCTGAAGATGCATTTGATCAGGACATTTCTTATAAAGAAGTGATGCCTTATTATTTTGTAAATCAAAATAATATTAAGCATTATCTACTCATGGCTGAAAATGATCAGATCGTAAAGCAACATAATACTTTAGATATGGATCAAGCTCTTAGAGAGAAGGGGAATCATAGCCATATTGCTATTATACCTAAAACTGGCCATATTACGATTTTGGCCAGCCTATCGAGTTTTGTAAGTCACTACTTCAAAACAAAACGAACCATTTTGCATTTTCTTGATGAAGTATTTTAAAACCATTGAGTTTTAGAAAGCGCAGATTACTTTGCTTGAGTAATCTGCGTAATCATTGCGTGTGCAATACTGCCTTTAAATGGAATTTCAGGAAGCTGATCAAATTTAAAGAATTGTGCATCGGCAATTTCATCTTCCTGCAAAGAAATCTCGCCTGACTCATATTCAGCTCTAAAAGCAATCATGAGATTACTTGGAAAAGGCCAAGGCTGGCTTGACATATATTGAATATTTTTGAGTTTAATACCCACTTCTTCTAAAGCTTCACGTTGTACCGCTTCTTCGAGTGTTTCGCCAACTTCGACAAATCCTGCAATCAAACCATACATGTTGGTTTTATTGTGAATTGATTTCGCCAATAACACTTCATCATCACCTTTAGTAATGATAGTAATAATGCATGGATTGACACGAGGGTACTGATGATAGCCACAAGAAGGGCACACCATTGCATATTCACTGGAGTGGACTTCGGTGGCATGTCCACAATGGCTACAAAACTTGTGGTTACGCCGCCATTCGAGCAATTGTACAGCACGACTTGCCTGTAAAAATTGCTCTTTTGACCAGTTGGAAATAAGCTGACGTATGGGAACGAGTTGCAGACCTTCTGGTATAGCCTCTTCACTCAGTAGGTCACGTGCAATGACCTGTTCGTTATGAGTGAAAAGCAGATCACTTGCTAACTTTTCGACTTTGGGTAATTGAAGGTTTTGGTCAACCAATAATTGTTGATGATGAAAAATATAAGCAAGTGATAATTCAGACATTAAGCTGCCTTTTTTTGAAGTTGTTGACTACTTAGCAATGCTACATCAAACATGGATTGTAGAACAGGCTGTTTATTTTTTAAATTGTCAACTAACATATCTAGTCCCGCTAATACGTTAAAAATACAGTGAATCTGATCATGACTAAAAGGTTGATTCTGATCGATTTGATTCTGTACAAATTTAGCAGTTTCAAGCAAAGCATTTTGTTGAACCGTACTACCTAAAAATTCAGCTGCACCAGCCAACTCTTTTAAAGAGCCTGCAATTGCTTCAATATTCTGAGTTTGATCGTTGGCATATAAAGTCAAACTTTGGCATACAAAATCGATTAAATTTTTTGTCTCATTTAATAAGGTTTGATGTGCTTCATCCAAACGATCTAAAGAGATATTGGTGTTGTTTACACGAATTTGTAGACGGCTAGAAGAATAATTCCGTACCAAAATACCAATGGCATTCATCGCTGACAAAATACTCTTCATCAGTTGCTGAGCGTAATTTTCATTACTCAATATATTGATTTGACTTAAGCTGCTTGCTTGATGAGAAAGCTCGGCTGCTGCTTCATTTAAATTAAGTAATTTAAATGTATGTGCGAGTTGCATAAGGCTGTTTTGTAATTGCTGTGCCTTTTCTGGTGACATGTTTTGGTAGTTGTATTCAATATCATTACGAACTTTATTCATTTCGTTTAAGATCAATTGGCTTACCGTTTCCATGGTGTCAAAGTCTGGACCATACAAATGCTGACTTAAGGCTTTAAGCTGAGCATCGGTGAGAAATTCATAACCAATATTCAGTTGCTTACGAATTTGCTTTGCAAGTTGATCTTCTTGTCCAATCACAATACTAATTATATCTGCTAGGGCATTCGAATTTGCATCAAAGCTTTCAGGTGCTACTAAAAATAGACTTATAGAATTTTCAAGATTAATCAATACACGTAAGCGAGCATCATTTAAAACAAGTTCATCAATGTGATTAAAGGCAGAGTTAACCAATTGCCAATATTGTTGACTTGGTTGGCCATGCGCCATGCTGACTAAATAACTACCAATGAGTTTGAATGCTTGGAAATCTTGAGTAGTTTCAGTTTTATTTAAAAATTTAAGCAAAGACAACTTATAAAGCTGATGAATAAACTGAGTCTTTTCATTAATAATTACCTCGGATAAAGGTAAATCAAGTGAAGCTACTGTAAGATTTGCAGAAATCTGTTGTCCAGATGATGTTAATGGCTTGTTTAAAGCTTTTTCTAAATTGTTTAGAGTGTCCAAAAGAAACTGTGGTACTTCAACTTCGCGTAAACAGATAAATTCGATATAGCGTTTAACCATGGTCGTGCCTTCACTGAGAGCAACCACCTCATTGGTATTGATGTGCTCTGGCTTGGCCATAATCTTTTGCATTAATTCTGTCGAATACTGTGTGATCTTTGCCAAATAAGGGATATCAATGAGGCGTAATACCTGAGTGCATTGTTTAAATTGTTCTAATGCATCATCAATACCAAAAGGGAGAGCCTGTTCTTCAATTAATGTACTTACAGCGCCTTCCACAAGTTTTATTGAGTTATCAATTTCATTCTTGATGATAAGCAACGCTGTCGGATCAAATTGAATCGAATTATGCTCAGACATAAAAATTCCCCTTTGCAAAAAAAATCAATTGTTATATTCGTCATGGCTCAATATTTTGAGCTAAAAATCTATACGACTAATATAACTTAACTTGCAAAAGGGGAAACCAAAAAAACACTAGAGAATCAAAAATTTATTTTGCAAAAAGGCAAGGTTCTCCATGTTTTTTCTCAAATTCTTTGACCCAAGTCTCATGTGTGCTTAACTCTTCATCAGAAGGGTAAATGACGGGTAAATCAATTTGAACTCTAGTTCTTGTTGTATTTTGCTGATCTTTTTCACTTTGCGATAGTGCATCCATATCAAACGATACTTGACCACCTGTCATAGCCAAGTAAACATCAGACAGAATTTCAGCATCCAGTAATGCACCATGGAAGGTACGGTCACGAGCTGGAATTTCATAACGTCTGACTAGGGCATCGAGTGAGTTTTTCTGTCCCGGATGCTTGTTTTTTGCAAGTGCTAAAGTATCAGTAACTTCACAAACTTCGGAAAGAGCAGGTAACCCAACACGTCTAAACTCCATATCCAAGAAGTTCATATCGAAGGTCGCGTTATGAGCGATAATTTCTGCGCCTTTTAGATACTCAAATAAAGTATCTGCGATGTCTGCATAGAGGGGTTTATCTTTTAAGAAATCATCACTGATACCGTGAATATTTTCTGAGTCTCCCACAGGTTTTTGTGGGTTAATATAAATGTGAATTGAACTGCCCGTAAGCTTACGGTTAATCATTTCAATTGCACCGACTTCAATAATGCGGTCGCCATCTTGGAAATAGAAACCAGTCGTTTCTGTATCGAGAATGAGCTGACGAGGGCCTTGCAATTTAAGCTTTGCTTCTGTAAGTACAATCTGTGGATGAATGTTATTACTTTGCTGCTTAGTTTCTTGCTCTACAGCTTCAACTTCATTTACTTGCTCGTCTACAGTAATCATCTCAACTTCTTGTGATGGTTCAAGAGCGATATCTTCATCATCGATTGTTTCAACCAGATCAAATCCAAAAGGGTCGTCTAGCAACCAGTCCTGTTCAGGCTTTTTTATATCTTGCGGTGCAGCAACAGGCTGTGGTTGCTTGAGTTCTTGAGCAGTCTTATCTGCACCTAAATTGGCAAGTTGGTCTGCCATTTCATTGCCAGGATGTCCTGCATGGCCTTTAATCCAATTCCACTCAATATTTCTGCCTGCGCAAACAGCATCAAGTTTTTGCCATAGATCAGGGTTTTTAACATCTTTCCAATTTTTCTTTTTCCAGCCATGAATCCACTCTGTAATACCTTGTTTTACATAGTTTGAGTCGGTCCAGATAATTAATTGTGCATCGGGTGGGCAAAAAGAAACACCTTCAATCGCCGCAGTAAGTTCCATACGGTTATTGGTTGTATCGGGTTCACCGCCAAATAATTTATGTTCACCCTGTTCGGTAATGACATATGCACCCCAACCGCCTAAACCGGGATTGCCACGACATGCACCATCAACATACAGTGTGATTGTTTGAGACATAAATCGAAACCTAAACTGAAAGAAAAAGAGCTGAATATGGTGTATTGTATACGCAAAAAGTTCGGTTCCATCGTTACAAAGCAAGCTTTTTTTAATTTCTTGTAACATTTCCATGCAAATGACATTAAATTATTGCCTTGTCTATCTTGCATGCTTTACTACAATGGCATCGAAGACCTAGGGTTTGTGGGCAGACCCCAAGAAATATTACGCGAGTTGTTTGGAAGTTTTTATGTATAAACCAACCACATTTGTGTGGCAGCCATCTGCAGCATCATTATTCAAAATTACAGTCCTTAGCTCTGCTTTAGCTGCGTTGGGTATTACAACAGGCTGTTCTTCGACTCCGCAATCTGCAAAAACCTCGAAAACAAAACAGGTTAGTGGAGCAGGTTATCTTGATGCAAGCAGTCTAGACTCGTTAGAAGATTTACTTTCAGCAACTGATATGCGTGCTGTAGAGGGTGACCGTCTACTTATTTTAAAACACGGTGACGTTTGGAAACGTATGGCTGTCGGCTTTAAAATGGATCTCGATCACTGGGATCCGCGTATTGAAGCGCAGCGTAGTTGGTTTATTTCACGTCAGCCCTACCTTGACCGTTTAAGTGCTCGCGCAAGTCGTTATTTATATCATACTGTTAAAGAAGCAGAACGCCGTGGTCTTCCAACTGAACTTGCGTTATTACCAGTAATTGAAAGCTCGTATGACCCTGCTGCAACAAGTAGTGCAGCAGCAGCAGGTTTATGGCAGTTTATTCCAAGTACCGGCCGTATTTATGGTTTACAACAAACGGGTATGTACGATGGTCGTCGTGACGTTGTTGAGTCTACACGTGCTGCATATGAGTTTTTAGGTAGCTTATATAACCAGTTCGGTTCGTGGGAATTGGCTTTGGCAGCTTATAACGCTGGTCCGGGTCGTATCCAACAGGCGATAAACCGTAACCAAGCTGCGGGTTTACCAACCGATTATTGGTCATTAAAACTTCCGCAAGAAACCATGAACTATGTTCCTCGTTTCTTGGCAGTTGCTCAAATTATCAAAAATCCTCGTGCTTACGGGGTTTCATTACCACCAATTGCGAACAGACCCCACTTCCGTGAAGTGACATTGTCTGCGCCGTTGTCTTTAAATGAAATTGCATCGGTTAGTGGTCTTAGCCGTGCCGAGTTATATGCATTAAACCCGGGCTATCGTGGTGAAACAGTAGACCCTGCAAGCCCAATGCGTATTTTAATTCCTGCTGATATTAGCCCTTCAGTGGATAATAAATTAAAAGGAATGAAATCTGGTGGTGGTTCAGGTTGGTGGGCAAATGTCACATCGCCATCTAAGCCAACTACAACGACTTCAACCTCAGTCACTGTTAAAACATCACCAGCGACTCAAGTTCAGCCTGTAAGACCTACGACTCCTACAAGAACAACGGGCAGTTCTGTATCGGTAAAAACCTCAACACCACGTGGTTCTGATGCTTTAGCTGCTTTTGCGGCCTCAGCTGATGTGCCAAGTGCACCTCGTATTCCAGTTGCAGTGACACCTGCGACCAATGTTAAGCCAGTAAGAACAGAACCGCCAATTTCAGCACATGAACGTGAGAAAATTTTAGCTGCTGTTCGTGCTGAAGGTGAGAAAGAAACAGTTGAGCAAGCTTTACAACCACAAGCCACTCAAGCTGAAAAAGACCAAGTGGTTGCTGAGTTAAAGGCAATTGCACCGCAAGGTACCGAAATTGTTGACCCTTATGATGGCAAAATTAAGTTAACTGCGATTCAGACAAGTCAATCCGTTGCTGAACAGCAAGGTAAAGAGTTAAGTAAGGGCTTTGCTTATCCAAAAACGTTAACTGAAGATGCAAGTGTTGCAAACTCTGAAGAAGCACAGCGCAATAAAGATAAGCCTTACATTAAAACCGATACTGATGTTGTCGTTGTACAACCTAAAGGTAAGCGTAGTACCTATACTGTACAGCCGGGCGATACATTAGCAATTATTGCGATGAAAAATGGAGTCAACTGGCGTGATGTTGCCAAGTGGAACCAGATTGATCCAGAAAAGACGCTGTTTGTAGGAACTAGCCTGTATTTGTATGATGCTAAACCACAAGAAGTTGAGTCTACGGCTAAATCAACAGTTAAACCTGATGTTTACGTTGTTCAAGCAAATGACAGTTTAACAGGCGTTGCAAATCAATTTAATTTGTCTGTGAAACAGCTTGCTGAATATAACGATTTATCTGTAAGTGATGGTCTATTTGTTGGTCAGAAGTTGCATTTGAAAGAGCCTAAAGGTAACCGTAATTCTGCTAAGGCAGAGCCTAAAGCTATTCAGGCAAGTACACGTCGTATTGCAACAAAGAGCTATACGGTTAAACGTGGTGAATACTTAAAGTTAATTGCAGATCGTTATGCATTATCTAATCAGGAATTGGCGGAATTAACACCAGGGTTATCAGCTGGTAGTAATTTAATGGCTGGTCAGAAAATTAATGTACCTGCAAAAGAAGTTGCTGTTGATGAATCTGATGACAACAAAACTTCTGGCAAGTATGAAAAACTTGCAGCAGGGCCATCATACAAGACTGAAAGCTATAAAGTGCAACGTGGTGATACATTATCAAGCATTGCGACCAAGTCTAAAATTAGCTTAGCTGAACTCGCCGAACTGAATAACTTAAAAGCGAGTAGCCATGTCCAGTTTGGCCAAAACTTGAAAGTACCTGCGGGTGTAAGTGTTCCAGAACACTATGTTGTACAGTCTGGTGATAGCTTACATGCCATTGCAGCTAAATATAACTTACAAACCAGTTATTTGGCCGATTTAAACGGATTATCACGTACAGCAGGTGTTCGTGCTGGTCAGCGTTTAAAATTGACAGGTGAGGTTGAAACACCGAGCAAGGCTGCTACTAAAAATGCTAAAGATGAAACACCAGATACTTACACCGTTAAGTCTGGTGATAACTTACGAAGCATCGCCAGCCGTTATCATTTACAGTTAGATTATCTAACTGCATTAAATGGCTTATCTCGTAACAGCACTGTCCGTGTTGGTCAGCATTTAAAACTAACAGGTGATGTGCCTGTAGAAACAGCGAAAGCTGATACCGCAAAATCATCTGCTAAACCTGTTGCAGCAGGTAAAAATACTGAAAAGTATACGGTTAAAGCAGGCGAGTCGTTAAATGCGATTGCGAGTCGTGCAGGTATTTCGGTTCGTGAACTTGCTGAAATGAATGCATTAAAAGCAAATGCTAACCTACAGCGCGGTCAAAATATTGTGATTCCAAAAACTGTAGTGGAATACAAAGTCAAACGTGGTGACACTTTAATTGGTCTTGCAAGTAAATATGGTCTAGAAACTACTTTACTGGCGGAACTCAACAACTTAACACCGTCGACTCAATTGCGTATTGGCGATATTATTAAAGTGCCTAATTTATAGAATAATTAGAACTTTATGCAAAAGTTATATTCTCAACTGAGCCTGCTAGTCGGGCTCAGTGTTTTTTCACAAGTTGTATTCTCTGCACAGCAAATCACACCATATATTGCAATTCATTCTAAGCCTAAATACCTCGCAATGGCTGCTATGCCTTATGCCAACCCAAATGCACCAAAAGGTGGGGTGTTGAGTCGGGCTGCGCAAGGGACTTTTGATAACTTAAACAGCATGAATGGGAAGGGAAACGCGACAGAAGGGGTAAATTATCTTTTTGATACTTTAATGACTCAGTCACTTGATGAAGTTGGGGTTTTATATCCACTTTTAGCCGAGAAAGTTTCGTATGACCCAGAAAGAACACAATCCGTTACTTTCTATTTAAATCCCAAAGCTCGTTTTAGTAATGGTCAGCCTTTAACCGCGGCAGATGTAAAATTTAGTTTTGATACGTATCAGACCAAATCTAATTTTGGTCTACAAATGTATCTTGCAGACTTAGCAAAAACAGAAGTAATCAATCCATATCAAGTTAAATTCACTTTTAAGTCTAGTCATAATCCTAAAATGCCATTTGTTGTGGCGAGCTTGCCGATTTACTCAAAAGCAGATTGGAAGAACCGTGACTTTACTCGTATTACCTTGCAACCGATTGTAGGTTCAGGGCCTTATGTGGTTGAGAAGATTGATGCTGGACGTAGTATTAGCTATAAACGAAACCCGAATTATTGGGCCAAAGATTTGCCTATTAATAAAGGGCGCTATAACTTCGACCATTTAAAATATGTTTATCACCGCAATTGGGATATTGCATTCGAAGGTTTTAAATCTGGGCAATATACCTTGCATGAAGAAACTAATCCTAAAAAATGGGTCACTGACTACAAGTTTCCAGCGGTAAAAGCAGGTTTAGTCACTTTATATAAATTTAGACACCATAACCCGATTGCAACTGAAAGTTATGTGTTTAATACACGACGAAAACCTTTAAACGATATTCGCTTTAGACAAGCCTTAACCTATGCCTATGATTTTGAATGGCAGAACAAAGCTTTGTTTTATGGACAATATCAAAGACTGCAAAGTTATTTTGAAAATAGTGAGTTGGCAGCAGCAGGTCATCCTTCAAAGAATGAACTGGCCATACTAAAGCCTTTATTACCAAAGCTTTCTCCAGTCATGCAAAAAGCTGTTTTGGCAGACTGGAAATATCCAGTCTCAGATGCCAGTGGTTTTAACCGTCAAAACTTATTAATCGCAAGACAATTACTCATTCAGGCAGGCTATAAAATTAAAGAAGGGCAGTTATACACGCCCGAAGGCAAGCCTGTACAAATTGAGTTTCTTATTCAGCAAGATGGCAAACAAAGAACACTCATGCCATTTGTAAGAAATTTAAAAAAATTAGGAATTAATATTAATTTAAGGCAAGTCGATGCGCCACAATATTTAGAGCGTACACGCCGTTATGATTTTGACATGACCACCATGAACTTGCCGCAATCTTTAAATCCGGGCAATGAACAGGCTCAGTTCTGGGGAAGTGCTGCAGCAGTTCAAGATGGTAACTATAACTACGCTGGTATTCGTAATCCTGTCATTGATGCAGTTATTTCAAAACTGGTTACTGCCAAAGACCGTGAACAGCAAATCACTTATACTCATGTTCTTGACCGATTACTTCGCGCAGGGTATTACCAAATTCCGACTTATGGAAAAGGTGATTATTGGTATGCATACTGGAATATGTATCAGCAACCTAAAGTGAAACCCGTGCTCTCAGCCGGTATAGAGTATTGGTGGATTAATCCAAACCAAGCCAAAAAAGTTGCCCAATATTTACATCAACAATAAAAGCACGTACCTAAAGGAAATCCTGTTATATGGGTTCATATATTCTGAAGCGACTTCTTTTAATGATTCCAACGTTGTTCATTATTTTATTGATCAACTTTGTGGTCGTGCAAATTGCGCCGGGTGGACCTGTAGAACAAGCAATCCATGAGGTAGAAAGTGGCGTAGGAGCAGGGCGGATATTAGGTACTGAAATGTACTATCAAGGTGCTAAAGGATTAAGCCCCGAAATGGTAGAGCAAATTAAAGCACAATACGGTTTTGACCATCCTCCAGTAGAACGTTTCTTGTTGATGTTAAAAGGTTATTTAACTCTAGACTTTGGACAAAGCTTTTTTAAAGATAAACCAGTAGTTGAGTTGCTTTGGGAAAAAATGCCTGTGTCGATCTCGATTGGGCTATGGAGCACTTTGCTGATTTATCTTATTTCAATTCCGCTTGGTATTAAAAAAGCGAAGCAACAAGGTTCTTGGTTTGACCGCTCAACTTCATTGTTACTCGTAGTGGGTTATGCGGTGCCAAGTTTTGTATTTGCTATATTACTTATTGTCTTTTTTGCGGGTGGGTCATATTTTCACTGGTTTCCATTGCAAAACCTAGTATCAGATAACTTTCATCAATTGAGTTTTTTCGGAAAAATTACGGACTACTTATGGCACATGACGTTGCCGCTTATTACCATGGTGTTGGGTGGTTTTGCCAGCCTAACTTATCTAACCAAATATTCATTTTTAGAAGAGCTTAATAAACCTTATGTCTTGGCAGCTTATGCAAAAGGTTTAAATAGCCAGCAAGTTTTATATAAACATGTATTTCGTAATGCCATTTTAGTGGTTCTTGCTGGATTGCCAGAGGCTTTAGCAGGCATTTTCTTTGTGGGAAATCTTTTTATTGAAATTATTTTTCATCTAGATGGTGTCGGTTTATTAGGCTTTGAAGCAATTGTTCAGCGAGACTATCCAGTTATTTTTGGCGTATTGTTTTTCTTCACGCTGTTTAGTCTGCTTTTACGACTTATTTGCGATGTGCTGTATCAATGGATTGATCCGCGTATTCACTTTGATGCACAAGGAGGCAAATAGTGTTTTTTATTGTGCGATCACGACTGCAAAAGTTTAGGCGACATAAATTAGGGTGGGCAAGCTTTATCTTGTTTAGCCTCATTTTAGTGATTTCATTGGCTGCTGAGCTCATTGCTAACGACAAACCATTGCTAGTGAAATATGAGGACACTTATTATTTACCTGTTTTTAAGGCATATCCCGAAACCACTTTTGGTGGTGTATTTGAAACAGAAGCAGATTATAAAGACCCAGCTGTACAAGAGCTAATTAATCAAAATGGTTGGGCGATCTGGCCGCTCATTCAGTTTTCTTATCAGACACCTAATTTAGACTTGGCTGTACCTGTGCCTTCGCCACCTTCCAAGCAGAATTGGTTAGGAACAGATGACCAAGGGCGAGATGTAATGGCACGTATTCTTTATGGGCTTAGAGTTTCATTACTTTTTGGTTTATCTTTAACAAGTTGTGCAGCACTACTAGGCATTTTTGTGGGGGCTATACAAGGCTACTATGGTGGTTGGGTCGATTTGTTGGGACAACGACTAGTAGAAGTCTGGAATGGTTTACCTATGCTGTTTATGGTCATGATTTTGGTTAGCATGTTTACCCCAAATGTATATTGGCTATTTTTTATTATGTTGTTCTTTAGCTGGACTGTGCTTGTGGGAATTGTCCGTGCTGAATTTCTAAAAGCGCGTCAACTTGACTATGTCCGTGCAGCTCAGGCTTTGGGTGTAAATGATAGTGGAATTATCTTTAAGCACATTTTGCCAAATGCCATAAACTCTAGTCTGTCGCAATTACCTTTTATTTTGACCACCAATATTATTGCTTTAACCGCACTCGATTTTTTGGGCTATGGTTTGCCGCCAGATGCAGCCTCTTTAGGTGAGTTATTGTTGCAAGGCAAAAATAACTTAGATGCACCTTGGTTGGCTTTATCAGGATTTTTTAGCCTTGCTTTTGTGTTGTCATTATTAATTTATATTGGGGAGGCGGCACGCGATGCATTTGACCCAAGAAAATAAATTGAACTCTGATACTACCTTGCTAAAAATAGAAAACCTTTCAATATCTACGCAAGATCAGACTTTATTGGAGGGTCTCAATTTACACTTACAAGCTGGTGATACGCTTGCAATTGTAGGTGAGAGCGGTTCAGGTAAAACAATAAGCTGTTTGGCGATGATGGGATTATTACCAGAAAAATTAAAAATATCTGGTCGTATTATTATTGATTCAAAAAATATTTTAGAAACAGATGAAAAGACAAAAACACATATACGTGGCCGCCAAATTGCTATGATTTTTCAGGAGCCTTCTACGGCTTTAAACCCATTGCATCGGGTTGAAAAAATTGTCGGTGAACATTTTATTCTACAAGGTTGGTCAAAACCGAAAGCTCAGCAGCAGGTAATTCAATTATTAAAAGATGTAGGAATTGCTAATCCTGAGCACATTTTAAAACGTTATCCGCATGAGCTTTCAGGTGGACAAAAACAAAGGATCATGATTGCGGCTGCACTAGCACTTCAACCTAAGATTTTAATTGCAGATGAACCAACTACCGCGCTTGATGTGATTTTACAGACGCAAATTTTAGAGTTACTGAGGTCTTTGCAAAGTAAATATGGCATGGCACTAATTTTGATTAGTCATGATTTGAATTTGGTCCGCCGTTATGCCGATGAGCTGATTGTATTACACGAAGGACAAGTTGTAGAGCAAGGTCAGCTTCAGCAAATCTTTAAAAATCCTGCGTCAATTTATACTCAGCAACTGTTAGATCATGATCTTGATTTTGCTGAACCACTTTTCTCCAGTGATAAAATTTTATCTGTTCAACAATTAAATGTTAAATACCCAATTCGGAGTGGTATCTTTAACCGAATTCAAAGTTATACCAATGCTATTGCAAATATAACTTTTGAGCTTACTCAAGGCGAAGCGTTAGGTGTTGTAGGTGAAAGTGGTTCAGGTAAAACCTCATTGGCTTTAGCGCTGGTTCGATTACTCAAAAGTGATGGGCAAATTATCTTTTTAGGGCAAGACATAAACCGCTTAGAACAAAAAGCTTTGCGTAAGATTAGGTCAGACTTACAAATTGTTTTCCAAGACCCATTTGGTAGTTTAAACCCGCGTATGACGGTAGGGCAGATTATTGCTGAAGGCTTAAAAGTGAAAGCTGTAGCTGATAACGAGATCAAACAGCAAGTTGAATCTGCTTTGATAAAAGTTGAGTTGGCTGAAGACTTTCAACATCGCTATCCGCACGAGCTTTCGGGTGGACAACGTCAGCGCGTTGCTTTAGCGAGAGCTTTAGTGGTTCAACCTAAACTTTTAATTTTAGATGAACCAACATCTGCCTTAGACCGAACCACGCAAAAAGCCATGATTCAATTATTGCGACGTTTACAGCAAACAGAGCATCTAAGCTATATTTTTATTAGTCATGATTTAAATGTGGTCAAAGCACTGTGTCATAAAGTGATGGTATTACGACATGCAAAAGTTGTTGAATATCAGCCGACTGAACAGTTATTTAATGATCCTCAAACTGAATATACCAAGCAATTAATTAGGGCGAGTCTTTAATTTATTTAAATAAGATTATGTTTTATAAGCATAAATATAATTTAAATTTTTAATGCAAAAAGTTGCATTTCTCTATACTTTTTAAATTTGACATGTGCTATTGTCAGTTATCGATTTTCCCTTGACATGACCTATAACTCATCTAAATTAGAGTAATTGCTCTAAAGTATTAAAAGAGGTTAACCATGAGCCAGATTGCACAACCAATCACAATTCGAAATACCACATTTAAAAACCGAATTATTAAAGGTGCAATGAGTGAGGCACTTGCAAACTATGAAGGACAGCCAAATGACTTACATTTAGGCCTGTACGGCGCATGGGCTAAAGGTGGTTTAGGCTGTGCGATTACTGGTAATGTGATGGTCAATTTCGAAGCCAAAAACGAACCAGGCGTGGTGGTGATTGAAACTGAGCGTGACCTAGAGCGTTTAAAAGAATGGGCAGCGGTTGGTAAACAATATGGAATGGTACAGCTTATTCAATTGTCTCACCCAGGTCGTCAGTGCCCTAAAGGCTTAAATAAAGAAACAGTCGCACCTTCAGCAGTTCCTTTTAGTCCAGCTTTAGCGACGATGTTTGGCACTCCACGTGCGCTTACACATGAAGAAATTTTGGATATTATTAAACGCTTTGCAACAGCTGCCAGCATTTGTGAGAAAGCTGGTTTTGAAGGGGTACAGTTACATGGTGCACACGGCTATTTAATTAGCCAGTTTTTATCGCCATTAACCAATAAGCGTACAGACCAGTGGGGTGGTTCAGTTGAAAACCGTACTCGCTTTTTACTAGAAGTTTATAAAGCGGTACGTGAAGCAACTTCAGAGAATTTTATTATTTCAGTTAAGCTCAACTCTGCCGACTTCCAGCGCGGTGGTATTAGCGAAGAAGATGTGATTTCGGTATTTAAAGCAGTTGATGAAGCTGGGATTGACTTAATTGAAATTTCAGGTGGTACTTATGAAGCACCTGCAATGGCTGGCGCTAAAGCCGATAAACGTAAAGCAAGTACCATTGCACGTGAAGCATACTTCTTAGACTTCGCTGAAAAAATCCGTCAGCATGTAAAATGTAAACTTATGGTGACAGGTGGCTTCCGTACTGTAGAAGGCATGAACGCTGCTCTAGCAAGTGGAGCATGCGACTTTATTGGTATTGCTCGTCCACTTGCTGTTGAAACAGATTTGACTGACCGTTTAATCGCAGGCCAAGATGTTCGCTATGCCGTAAAACCAATTAAAACAGGTTTACCTTTTGTTGACAAAATGGCCATTATGGAAATTATTTGGTACGCAGCACAATTTAAAGCTATTGGGCAGGGCAAAAAACCAAATCCAAAACTATCGCCTTTAATTGTGTTTTTAAATTACGCGAAGGGCAATATTAAGGCCGTTGTTCAAGGGCGCGTGAATTCACGTAAATCTGCATAAATAAATTACCAAGCAATAGCCCAGTAAGTCTGAAAAGTAGAAGCAGACCATTGACCTTTAATTAAAGCATTTTTAAAGGCAGGTCTGTTTTCTATTTGGGTCAGATAACGCTGTATATGTTTCAACTGGCTGTAATTTGGTGAGCAAGCCAATAATGGAAACCACATCAAAATATCAGCAGTAGTAAACTGATCTCCAGCAAACCATAAGTGACGTTCTAAATGTTTATCAATCATACTCATGTGTCGTTGTAATGATTGATTGAGATAACCTTGATCGAATCCATATTTTAAAAGCTTTGGAATGAAACGTACTGGAAAAGGCGTACGCTCAGCAATTTGTTGAAAGATTTGTTTGAGTACCAGATCGGGAATGAATGTTGCCTCACAATAATTTTTCCAATAATAAAAATTTTTTAGTTGCTGATTTCCTAAATTATTCTGTCCCAATTGTGGGTGTAAATGAGAGAAATAGTCTAGGATTGCTGAAGTTTCGGCCAAAATTGAAGATTGCTCGTGTTCAATAATTTCGAGGGCTGGAAATTTTGATAACTGATGCGGCGAGTTATTATTTGTGTCTTCGTCCGAATGATATTTAGTGATGAGCTCATAGTTAAGTCCTAATTCTTCTAAAAACCAAATAATGCGTTGAGAGCGTGAATTTTGTAAATGAAATAATCGAATTTGCATGTCATGTTCAAATTATAGTTTTGATTTAATTTTAGTATAGGGTAGAAAAGAATTTAAGTATAATAAAATATTTATAAATCATAAATTTATAATGTTTTTGAGAGGATTGGCGTAGAAATTACTGCTGGTAAAGTTATGGGTCTTAAAACCGATTAGATCTTGATCACCGAAGTTGCTAACATGCCTTATACTGCTGTCTCAAATATGTACAATTATGTTTTAGCCTGCTAAAAGAATAAAATCGTTTCACAGCAGATGATATAACTAGCCGTTTTTAATTGTATTTTTAAAATCAAAATAGTTTTTATATTTATTTAGGGGAAATTCGATGTTTGCGATAGTTGGCATATTTTTAATAGCCATAATGGTATTAGTGATTTTAAGTGTTTTAAAGAAAGGGGAAAGCAAAAATAGAAATGCAAAACGTAACCCAATCAAGGGAAAGCATATCATTACTATGAATGAACAACCTACTTTTATGAAACTAAAGGAAGCTTTGCCTGAACATATTATTTTAGCGCAAGTCGCTTTCAGTGCTTTTATGACAGCGCAAGGATACGCGACGCGTAATTTATTTAATCGAAAAGTTGCTGATTTTGTTGTCTTGGATAAAGCATTTAATATCGTTGCTATTGTTGAGTTAGATGATTCTAGCCACAAAGGGAAAGAAAAGTTTGATGCAGAGCGAGATGCTTTAATTCACGAAGCAGGTTTTAAAGTCATACGTTATAAACGAACACCAGAACTAGTACAAATACATCGTGATTTTAATATTACATTAAGTTCATTAGCTCAAGTTTTAATAGAACCAGATTTAACAAAAACAAAGTTAGTTACTGATGCAATAATTATTGAGAAAGATGATCCAAATATACAACCCACTCAACATATTGATGAAGTAAAGTTGAAGTCTTGATTTTGGAAATAAAAAATTTATCTCATGAATGGAATTTGAAGTGAGATAAAATAATTTGAAGCGATGATTCTTTATAGAAAGAATATGGCGTCCCTACGGGGATTCGAACCCCGGTTACCGCCGTGAAAGGGCGATGTCCTAGGCCTCTAGACGATAGGGACGTTGAGGATGGCGGTATCTTAAGAAGCCGCCACTAAACTGTCAAGTAGGTAAGGAGACAGTTTGTTTAAAATATAGCAAAACAGTTCAGCAGTCTTCTGAGTATCGTATAAAGCAGAGTGTGCTTCTTTACCATCGAACTCAATTCCAGCTTGAATACATGCTTTAGCAAGCACGGTTTGTCCAAACATAACAGCACTTAAAGTAACCGTATCCATGACTGAGAAACTATGAAATGGGTTTTGGTTTTTCGTGCTTGTACGTGCAATTGCTGCTTGTAAAAAACCAAGGTCAAAATGCGCGTTGTGACCTACAAGTACTGCATGAGTACAATGTTGCTGTTTACGAACTTCATTGACCGATTTAAAAATACGACGTAGCGCAGTTCTCTCGTCTTCAGCCATTGCTATACGCATTGGATTGAATGGATCAATACCAATAAAGTCGAGCGAACGGCGATCGAGGTTTGCACCTTCAAACGGGTTAATATGTGCATGAAATGCAGGACCAGGGACAAATTGTCCCTGAGCATCATACACAATTGGAATGCACGCGATTTCTAGCAATGCATCTGTCTGGGCATTAAAACCTGCCGTTTCAACATCGACAACAACAGGTAAGAAGCCACGAAAACGTTGGCCAATGACCGGGACAGAATTTTCTTGTGTCACACTTTTCTCCATTGCAGCGTTTTCCCGGCATGCAGCGGGATAATTTTCTGATCATCTAAATAATCAAAAGATTCGGGAATGAGGTTGTCTTCTTTAACCAAAGTAATGGTAGAAGTATTACGTGGTAGACCGTAGAAGTCTGCACCAAAGTGGCTTGCAAAACCTTCTAAACGCTCTAATTTACCAACTTGATCAAAAGCTTGTGCATAAAGCTCAATTGCATTAGGTGCACTATAGCAGCCTGCACAGCCACAAGCATTCTCTTTTGCATTTTGTGCATGAGGGGCACTGTCTGTACCTAAGAAAAACTTAGGATTACCGCTAGTCGCCACTTCAAGTAAAGTCGTTTGATGTGTTTGACGTTTTAAAATTGGTAAGCAGTAAAAGTGCGGTTTAACACCACCAACCAACATATCATTACGGTTAAATAATAAATGCTGAGGAGTGATTGTTGCTGCAACATTACGGTCTTGTTCTAAAACAAAGTGTGCTGCATCACTTGTCGTAATGTGTTCAAGCACAACTTTAAGTTTCGGGAACTGTTTCAATAATGGTGATAATACCTCATCTAGGAAGCGTTTTTCACGATCAAAAATATCTACATGATTGTGAGTCACTTCACCATGAAGCAATAACGGCACTTGATGCTCTTCTAGTTGCTCAATGACTGCATAAACCTTACGAATGTCACTCACGCCATTGTCTGAGTTTGTAGTCGCACCCGCAGGGTAAAGTTTAATTGCATTTACATGTTCTGATTCTTTAATTTTACGAACTTCATCTGGTGAAGTGTGATCAGTAAAATAAAGCACCATGCGAGGGTCAAAATTATTGCCTTCTGGAACATGCGCAAGAATACGTTCACGATAAGCTAAAGCTTCATCTACTGTTTTTACAGGCGGTACAAGGTTAGGCATACAGATCGCGCGAGCGAACTGTTTCGCCAAATCTGGAACAGTACGTTTTAATGCTAAACCATCACGTAAATGTGCATGCCAATCATCTGGCTGGAGCAGGGTAATAGAGTTCAAGGCCGTTCAAACTTCGAAATAAAACAAATGATAATCGATAAAGTGTGAAAATGGTAACGAGAATTACGGACAAATGGCAAAATAAAGCGCAGGGAGCTTTAAAAAATAATGTTATATTTTGTTAACGCGGAATATGTGGGAATCGACTAGTGGCAAATAGGGGAAATGTACATCAATTACTCAAATCTAAAGAAGAAATCGAGTATTTGGTTACTGTACATACCCATCGTTATGCCAATATGCCTTTGCCAAAACAACTTGAAAAAAAATTCTGGCTTTTAAATCTCGATCGAACTCGGCAAAACATCTCAAAATTTTTAGCAAGTGGTGTACTCACTTATATCATTTTTATTTTACTGGTGTTGCCGACAGACTACTTTGTAATCGGGGTGCCTTATATAACTTTAGATTTTGTCTACTGTTTGTTAAGTGCAATGAATATTGCATTTGCACTTTTAGTATTTTGGGTATTTGCTAGGTTTAAAAAACTCTCTAAGCATTTTTATTTTGCTGCCTGTAGCATTGTTTTTTTATCCATTATTACAAGTGCCATGCTGTTGCTCAGTGTTGGAAATATGGCTCTTAAAAATCAGTCGATGTTGCTTCTTTCATTTTTATATATGCTTGGGTTTATTTTGAGCGGCATAAAACCTTTGCATATGCTTTATGTTGGCTTATCGGCGGCAATATTGGTTTTTGTGTTACTCATTTTATTAAATGTGAACTGTGACTATATTGCACTTGGGCGTGCTTTGTTTGGTAGTTGTATTTTGGGTTTTTCTATAAGTACCATGCTTATCTCAAGAGAGCGCAGTCTTTTTTTAAGTAATCAGCTTGCTGAAATTAATGAACAAATTTTACGTATTGAAGCATCTGAATTGCTTCAATTGAGCCAGCAAGATGCGCTAACTCAAATTTCAAACCGTCGTACTTTTGACGAAATGTTTGATTTTTACTATTACCGTGCGAATCAAGAAAAACGTCCTTTAGCTGTCTTATTTATTGATATTGATTTTTTTAAAAACTATAACGATTTTTATGGGCATCAGATGGGGGATAAGGTTATTTCATCTATTGCTTCTGCAATTAAAAACTCAATTCGCCATGTCGACTTTGTTGCACGCTATGGAGGTGAAGAGTTTGTCGTACTTTTACCTGAAACACCGGCACAGGGTGCTTATTCAGTGGCAGCAAATATTTATAAAGCGATAGAACGCCAAGCTATTCCACATGCTGCTTCCTTAGTCTCGAAATATGTCACCATCAGTTTAGGTTTTACTGTGTATACAGGTGGGCTCAAGATGGGGCAAGATGAATTAATTCATGCGGCAGATCAGGCTTTATATCGAGCAAAGCAGCTTGGTCGTAACCAAATTTATTATCAACCTTTACAAATCGTAGAAACTATCTGACTTAATTTTAAATATAGAAAAGCCACCTATAGAGGTGGCTTTTTTGACGTCATAAGAAAATTATTTTTTCTTACTGTCTAATTGAGGAATAGCAGAACCTTGACCGATTGAAAGTAAACCAGCATCTGTATAGATACCAAGTTTTGCACGTGTATCGGTAATATCGAGGTTACGCATAGTCAACTGACCAATACGGTCCATTGGCGTAAACATTGAATCACCTTTTTCCATTGTTAAACGTTCAGCTTCGTACGTTAAGTTTGGAGATTCAGTGTTCATGATGGTGTAGTCATTACCACGACGAAGTTCAAGAGTCACTTCACCAGTAATCGCTTTAGCAACCCAACGTTGTGCAGTTTCACGCAACATAAGTGCTTGAGAGTCGAACCAACGACCTTGGTAAAGTAAACGACCTAAACGTAAACCATTAATACGGTACTGTTCGATCGTATCTTCGTTATGAATACCAGTAACCAAACGCTCGTAAGCAATATGAAGAAGGGCCATACCTGGTGCTTCATAAATACCACGAGATTTCGCTTCGATAATACGGTTTTCGATTTGGTCAGACATACCTAAACCATGGCGACCACCAATACGGTTTGCTTCAAGAATAAGTTCAACCGGATTATTAAAAGTCTGGCCGTTTAATGCAACAGGTACACCTTCTTCAAAACGTACAGTGACTTCTTCTGGTTTGATCTCAACTTCTTCTTTCCAGAAAGCAACGCCCATAATTGGGTCAACGATTTTGATACCAGCATTTAGGTATTCAAGATCTTTTGCTTCGTGAGTCGCGCCCAACATGTTTGAGTCAGTTGAGTACGCTTTTTCTTTTGACATTTTGTAGTCAAAACCGTTGTCGATGAGGAACTGTGACATTTCTGCACGACCACCAAGCTCATCAATAAAGTTTTGATCTAACCAAGGCTTATAAATTTTAAGATTTGGGTTAGTCAACAAACCATAACGATAGAAACGTTCAATATCGTTACCTTTATAAGTTGAACCGTCACCCCAGATGTTTACGTCATCTTCTTTCATTGCAGTAACCAACATGGTACCTGTTACTGCACGACCGAGTGGAGTCGTATTGAAATAAGGAACGCCACCTGTACTGATATGGAATGCACCACACTGAATTGCAGCAATACCTTCAAGCGCCAATTGTAAGCGGCAGTCAATTAAGCGAGCTTTTACAGCGCCATATTGTTCTGCTTTCTTTGGAATTGCATCGTAGTCATCTTCATCTGGCTGGCCTAAGTTTGCAGTATATGCATAAGGCTCAGCGCCTTTTTGTTTCATCCACAATAAAGCAGCTGAAGTGTCTAGACCACCGGAGAAGGCAATCCCAACTTTTTTGCCTACTGGTACATGCTGCAAGATAGTTGCATTATCAGTCATTGCTAATCCTAACATTTATGAAAAAGACCCCGTTGAGGTGGTCTCGAGAATTCTGAATGGCGGCTATTGTAGCACTATTCATGGTGCTTTTTTGGCAAAAAAAGCATTAATTCACTTGTTATGATTGGTATTTATTATTTAATAAAATATGGGATTGTCATCTATATAGGTAGATTGACCATAATCTCAAATAAAAAATAATTCTTGGTCATCCAAAATTATTAAAAAAGTATTAAAGTACTATGCAACAAGTTGCAAAAACTATTGGGACGCAGCATGACAAGTTACGCCAATTTATTAAAACCATTACATTTAGGCTTTACCACTATTAAAAATCGTGTGGTGATGGGTTCTATGCATACGGGACTTGAAGATCGTTTTTATAATTATCCAAAACTCGCAGCTTATTTTGAAGAGCGTGCAAAAGGTGGGGTTGGCCTGATTGTGACAGGTGGTATTTCTCCGAACCGTCAAGGCTGGTTGGCTCCAGCTGGCGGTACTATGAATAGCTTATTTGATATTCCTCAGCATCGCTTAGTGACTCACGCTGTCCATAAACATGGTTCAAAAATTTTAATGCAAATTTTGCATGCAGGGCGTTATGGTTATCAGCCTTTTGTGGTGTCTTCAACAGCAATTAAATCGCCAATTTCACCATTTAAACCGCGTCAACTTTCTGAAAAAAATATTCTCAGCACTATTGAAGACTATGCACAGTGCGCTGACATTGCTAAAAAAGCAGGCTACGACGGCGTTGAAATTATGGGGTCGGAAGGATATCTGATTAACCAGTTCTTAAGTCGCCATGTAAATCAGCGTACTGACCGTTGGGGCGGTGAAATTGAAAACCGTATGCGCTTTCCGGTTGAAATTGTAAAAGCAATCCGTGCGAAAGTGGGCGAAAAATTTATTATTTGCTTCCGTTTATCGCTACTCGACCTTGTGCATGACGGTAATACCATGCAAGAAGTGGTGACTGTTGCTAAAGCTTTAGAAAAAGCGGGTGTAACTTTATTAAATACGGGTATTGGTTGGCATGAAGCACGTGTACCAACTATTGTAACCTCTGTGCCTCGTGCAGCGTTTGTCGATTACACAGCTCATGTAAAACAACATATTTCAATTCCAGTCATTGCATCTAACCGTATTAACATGCCTGAAACTGCCGAAGAGATTTTGGCAAAAGGCAAGGCAGACATGATTCAAATGGCTCGCCCTTTATTGGCCGATGCTTTTTGGGTAAATAAAACTGCGACCAACCGTGTAGATGAAATTAATACGTGTATTGCCTGTAATCAAGCATGTTTAGACCATGCATTTAAAAATAAGCGCGTATCTTGTTTAGTCAACCCACGTGCAGGCCATGAAACAGAACTGGTCTATTTAAAAACTAAACAGCCTAAGCGTATTGCAGTTGTTGGTGGTGGTGTGGCAGGTATGTCTGCTGCAACTGTGGCAGCAAGCCGTGGTCATGCAGTGACTTTGTTTGAAGCCAATAAAGATGTAGGTGGTCAGTTTAACTTTGCTAAGGTTGTACCAGGTAAAGAGGAATTCCACGAGACGATTCGCTACTTTAAAATACAGCTTCAAAAAACAGGTGTAGATGTACGTTTAAACACTCGTGTAAATCGTGAGCAACTTGAACGTGAAGGTTTTGATGAAGTTATTGTTGCGACTGGTGTAGTGCCACGTGCTTTAAAAATTGAAGGAAGTAATGCACCACAAGTTCTTTCCTATGCTCAAGTTTTGCAAGGTGCAGAAGTAGGACAAAAAGTTGCAGTGATTGGGGCAGGTGGTATTGGTTTTGATGTATCAGAGTTCTTACTTAAACCACCACATCAGCCACAGCCTCAACCTTTGGCTGAGTGGCAACGTGAATGGGGTGTAGACCCAGATCCGAACTATATTTCTGAAGGTGGTATGCAGCCGCCAAAAGTTGAACCAGCAATACGTGAGATTTACTTACTGCAACGTAAAACAACACCTCTCGGTATTGGCCTTGGTAAGACTTCAGGTTGGGTACATCGTGCTCAGCTTAAAAAGCATGGTGTACGCATGCTGCGTGGTGTGCAATATAAAGCTGTTACCGATGAAGGACTGTGGATTGAGCATAATGGTCAAGACCAGCTTTTACGCGTAGACACTGTTGTGGTGTGTGCAGGTCAAGAATCGGTAAAAGACTTGATGCCAAAAGAAGGCGAGTCGACTATAGCAAACTACTATATTATTGGTGGTGCAAAGCTTGCAGCAGAGCTAGATGCGAAGCGTGCGATCAAAGAAGGAGCAGAATTAGCTGCTCAACTGTAAAATTGATGAAACAATATGCACTTGAACACAAAGCGATGATATTTTTCTTGAATAAAATGAATAAGCTTTGTATTCTTACGCACATGGAAGCGTGGCAGAGCGGTTTAATGCACCGGTCTTGAAAACCGACGAGGGTGTGAGTCCTCCGTGAGTTCGAATCTCACCGCTTCCGCCAAATTCGAAAAGCCCCTGTTAATAGCAGGGGCTTTTTTTATATGGGTATTTAATACTTAATTTTAATTGGTATCATCAATAGGTAACTACTTTCTGAGAAAGCATGTCCAATTATCATGATCTATTTTGTGCAAAGATGAGAAATAAGATTTTCATACTGCAAATTTGCTTGAGTTGTAAAAATCTTGACAAATAAGAAGGTAATAACAGTTTGTTATAATAAGATGTGTATTACAGCTCTTGTTCTCAAAATCCGAACATCACACGGATTTGAGAACAATTAGAGTCTGATTTCTCATTGAGTTATTCGTTACAGACGATACAAATATTGATAAGGGATTTGACTCTTGATCGGAAAGATTTACATGGACTCTTATCAACTAGCGAGGTCGCCATAATGCCTTCTAAAGAAGAGAATAAAAGTTCTGCCATATTTCGCTCAGATCCGATGTTTTGAGATAATTCCTTTTTGTTTTTAGCCTTGAGCAGAGTATCTTCTAGCCAATCAATATTTTGTTTGGCGAACAGCCGTAATTCATTCAAACACGGCTCTTGCTGAAAAGAGGCTTCCCTTACCATTATCAAGTACAGGCATAGGCGGTTTTCATCATTCAACATCTCGGCAAAAAGTTCAGAATATGCATGCAGTTTTTCGCTTAGACCATCCTGCTTTTCAATTTCAAGCAATCGGCAGAATTGTTGCTCTCGGTACTGCTGAAGAGCATATCGAGCCAAATCATCTTTAGACTCAAAATGATAATAAAGGCTAGGTGCTTTAATTTGTAAGCAATCAGCGATTTGTCGCATACCTAGTCCACTAAATCCATGCCGTTGAAAAAGATGGATTGATGCGTCCAATATTTTTTCACGTGTGAGCGGTTGATGAGTTTTTCTAGTGGATGCCATAATATTAATCCGTTAGCTCAATGCCGCCATGATGTGTAACGAACACGAGAGTATTCTCTACTGCAAACGCTTCATGTTCATCGATGCCCTGAACTTGTAACACATCTCCAGCTTGCATTTCGACATCATTGAAACGGATTACACCCTCCAGAACGACAATCTGTTCCCATCCAATATGAGTGTGTTTAGGAAAGCTTGCTCCAGCCTGAAATTTTGCCAGATAGCTCCCAACTCCATCTTTATAGGTCCAAGTTTGACAGGTTTGAACCCCAGAAATACCACTTTCTGTCCAAATGCGATCTTTTTGTTGAACTAAAATCATTTATAGCTTCTTAGGAGATTGAATTTTAATTAATCTAACTAACGTTTGTTAGAAAGTCAATGTGAACTAAATTTTTAGTGAAGAATAGTAGGTGTTTATGAGTGGCTATATTTGAATATGAAATTAATAAAACCAGTAAATTTACTGGCTTTATTTAAGGCAAATCTTACTTAACACTCGCTGTAACCATCACTTCTACTAATACTTGCGGACGAGCTAAATCTGCTTGAATAGCCGCACGTGCTGGTGCTGCTCCATCTGGTAACCATGCTTCCCAACATTCATTGAACACTGCAAAATCTTCGGCAATATTTTTAATCCAAATTTGTGCAGTTAAATTACGGCTTTTATCACTACCAGATTGTTCCAGTAAAGCATCAATTTTTGCCAGAACTTCTAAAGTTTGCTGTTTGGCATCAGCATCTAAATTCGTTGGAACTTGACCCGAAACATACACTAAACCGTTATGAAGGACACAACCTGATAATCGTGCATTTGTATCAATACGTTGAATATCATGACTCATTTTTATTTCTCCAGAGATAAACCATCTAATGTAATTGGTGAAGTTGCTTGGCTAATTAATTGACTAATGACCATGGCACAACCAGCGGCCAATGTGAAACCTAAACTACCTTGGCCAATATTTGCCCATAAATTTAAATATTTCGTACGACCCAGAATAGGTAAACCTGTAGGGGTAGATGGACGTAAACCACTCCATTCTTGTGCTGTATTTACACCCAATAAATCAGGAAATGTTTTTCGTACCGTATCTTTCAATGCATTTATACGTTCTTTTCGAATGTAGATATCTTGATAGCCAATATCGACCATTGCGGCAATACGAAACTGATTCCCTAATTTTGCATATACAATTTTATTCGCATAATCGGTCACGCTTATATTGGGTACAATGTTGGCTTTTTCTGGGAATGGTAAAGTCAGGCTATATCCTTTTAATGGATAAACTGGGACTGAAATACCCACCATTTTAAAAATTGCAGTACTACCATTACCCGCTGCAACGACAAATTCATCTGCTTCTATACGTCCTTGATTTGTTTCAATTGCAGTAATTTGATTATTTTCCGCAAAAAAATCTGTCACTTCATGTCCATATAAACATCTGAAGTTGTTACTCTCCTCTAGAGCTTTAAACAGTGCTAAACAAAATTTGTAGCAATCTGCTGTTTCATCATCAGGTGTATAAATTGAGCCCACTAATGTAGATTCAATACCTTTCAAAGCAGGTTCAAGTTGAACGGTTTCTTCTGGTGACAGCACTTTTTGTACAGTTGGATCTATCGCTAATGCTGCTTTTTTAAATGCTTTTTCATTGCGATGAATAATCATTTTTCCCGATTTTACCCAGTCAAAATTATCAATTTCATCACGCCATTTAGACATAATACTTTGACTATATAGGGACAACCGTAAAATATGATTTCCATTCACAATGTTATCTTTGCGATTACATGCCATGAGGAATTGGAATAACCAAGACCATTGAAGAGGTGAAAAGTTTAATTTAAAGTTTAAAGGCGAGTGGGCTTTTCCTAACCATTGCAGTGCCTGAAATGGAACGCCTGCATCCGCTAAAGGTGCAACATAGCGATAACTGAGTTGACCACCATTTGCAAAACTTGTCTGGCAGCCAATCTGGTCTTTTTCTTCCACTATTGTAACTTTATGGCCTGCTTGAATAAGTGCATAGGCTGTACTTAAACCAATGACTCCACCACCAATGACAACGACATGTTTTTTCATTCTTCCATGCTATATCTGCAACACACATTTGCATTAAAGAAGAAGATAAAACGTTAAACAAATGAGTTTTTAGATACTACTCATAACTTTTGGTTAATCGATGGCGTCATCGAAGCAATTTCTCTTTTAATTAATTCAATAAAATCTTCAGTCGCTTTGGTCGTGCTCACATTAGCATTTTCTAAAATATAAATTGTGGTAGATAAACTTGGTTTTATTTCGTGAATCATATGATTTGGTAAGGAGTGTGCAGCAGTATAAATATCGGTAATACTACACCCTAAACCTTCGCGCACAAGTTCACTCGCCATATAATAGGTTTGTACATTCACAATACTTTTATTAAATGTTCTGTACCTTTTTACAACTTGCATGAGGGAGTCTGAGTAGGGTTGAATCCATCTATTTTCATCAATTGAGTGAAGATCTTGCTTTGCATCAATAGGCTGAGAGTCGATGTAAACCAAAGGAATATCCAGAACAGGCGTAGCAATAATGCCATGCTGAGTATGAGGTTGGAATGTCACCGCAATATCAATTTCACGTCTTAATAATTTCTGCTCTAATGCTTGAGTATGATCTGTACCAATATTGACAAAAACATCAGGGTATTTTTTTAGAAATTTTGCAGTTAATTTGGGGATGAGACTTAAACCTAAACTGGGCAAACACCCGAGTGTGATTTGACCTTGAGTACTTCTTGCTAAGTTATCCGTTAATTTATTTAATTCATTTATTTTTTCATAAATTGGCTTAATTTCATCATATAAGATATAGGCCTCTTTTGTTGGCTGTAATTTACCTTTGACTCGCTTAAATAGAGAAAAACCAAGTCGTTGTTCCGCATGTTTAAGTAGTTTACTTGCCGCAGGCTGTGAAATACATAACGATGATGCTGCCTCTGTGAGTGAACCAAAAAGCATGACTAAATAGAAGATTTCTAGGTGTCGAAGATTCATAAATGAGCACATAACTAATAGTTATAGGTAATCTATTAGAATTCATTATTTAATGTCAATAAACCCTTGTAAATTGGTGTGAAATTCAATGCCAATGATCAAGGAGTGATACATATGTCAGTTGAGCAATCTTCTATAACAATACCTAATATCAGGACACCTAAAAATATTGTCCTTATTACCATTATTATTCTTAGCTTTGTTTTAGCATTTTATGCAAAAGGCTTACCCATAGAGGAGGTCGGTTTAATTGGGTTATTGCCTATTTTTGCCTTAGCACTCTTAACTGTTATCGGTCTAGATATTGTGCTTGCGGTGATTATTGCGATTATTATCAGTGTGATAATGACATCCACCAGTGTATTTGAATTGGGTGGAATACTTGCAAAGTCTACAGGTTCATTTATTGCAACTGTCGGTCTTATTATTATGTTGGGTGCTGGGGTTGGTGAAGTCGCCAACCGAACAGGTGCAGCGAAAGAATTAGTCAAATTTATTGTCAATAAAGTTGGGCTTTCAAGTATTCCTCGCGTGAAACTTGGCATCATGATTTCATCAGTTGTTATTTGTGGTTCATTGGGAACTATGGCAGGTGGTAATGCCATTATTGTTGCTGTCATTATTCCCATTGCAGCAGCTGTTGGTTTAACGCCACCCACCGTTGCATTACTGTTGATGACAGCAGGTTCGGTCGGTCTTTTTATAGGACCATTTACACCAAGTACAGTGACTATTTTAGAGTTGGGTGGCTTGACCTATCCGCAATACTTAAGTGCCTGTGCCATCCCTATGAGTGTTGTCACACTTCTTACAGGTTGGTTTATGTCTGGCTATATACAAAAGTGGACTTTTGGAAAATATACCTATAATGAAAACTTCTTAGAACCTTCTGAAAAAATAGAAAGTGCCTCCGAATTGAAAAGAAGTAAACGTGCGGCAATTGTATTCATTGGCACAATTATCGTAATGGCAATTCTTGGAATTATTTTTAAAGCAGGTTTTAGTTTTGCAATTATTGTGATGCTTACTGTTGCCACTTTGACTGGGTTAGTTGCAGGTTTTAGCCCTAAGCAGATTTTGGAAGCACTCTACGAGGGATGCGGTAAATTAGTCTGGATGTTTATTCTTTACTGGTTATACAATCCTATTTTAGTTCTTGTTGAAAAACTCAATGCTTATCAAACACTGTTAGATAATGCGACACCGTATTTGGTTGACTTAAGTCCTGCGATGCTCTGTTTTGGTATTTTCTTATTTAATATTGTGGGGCATATTCCAGGGGCAGCTGTTGCACAAATGACGTTTACCAATAAAATTTTTGGACCAATTTTACTGGCAAATGGTGTTCCACCTGTTGCGGTTACCGCAGTTCTATTATCAAGTTCCCAAGTAGACTGGTTTGGTCCTTTCCCATCTTCTGATATGTTTGGTCAAATGGGCTTAGCACGTTCAAGTCAACTTAAATACATGCTATATGGTGGGTGGGCCATAGTAATCGCAAATATTCTACTTTTTGCAGTATTGTTCCAGATTTTGAATTAGTTCCTATAAATTAAAAGTATTTCTTATTTAAATAAATGTTAAAAGCCCTTTAAACTAGAAATTTTAAAGGGCTTTATTTTGTACTGCATAATTGATAGGTCTTTTTAAAATAAAATATTTTTTTTATTTTGCTAATTTACTTCATAAGTATCAAAGTTATGTATAAAAAAATATTTTTAATTTTCAATAGATTTATTATTTTATTAGCTTATAAATTGAGAAATCTTTTGGATTGGAAATGGTATTGTAAAATATCTATCTAAAATCGACAATATTGTTTTATTTTTCATGGCTCATATTTCTATTGATGGTATCAAAATATTTGTTTTTATAAAGTATAATTGAAATAATGATTGTTTTATAATTTTATTTTTAAAGGTGTGGCTCATATAATTTTAATAAATAAAAAATTATGCTTAAAAAATATAAACTTAATCGGAGAGTTAGATGTATCTAAAAGATATATTGTGTAGGGATTTGCCAATGTAACCAATAAACCTCAAATGTTATATTTGTGAAAATAATAGATCTATAAATATGTGGAAATTAATTTTATCTATTTTATAGATCTATTGGAAAATTAATATAGTGAAGCTTTTATCTCCAATTGGTTTTAAAGAGTTTTTGAAGCAATATTATGTTTAATATAGTTATTTGCTTTAAATATGTGTAATAACTATTTAGATGCTAAAAATATGTAAGTAATAGGATAAAAATGTTAGAAACTGATGTTTTAATTGTTGGGAGTGGTCCGGCTGGTTCTTCTGCCGCACTTATGTTAAGTACTTATGGAATTAGAAATATCATAATAACTAAATATAGATGGCTAGCAAACAGTCCGCGTGCCCATTATATCAGTCAAAGAACAATGGAAGTTGTCCGAGACTTAGGCATCTCAGATGAAGTAATCGCAAAAGCAGCACCAAAAGAAGTTATGGGAGATGTGGTTTATTGCACATCTTTAACGGGTGATGAAATTGGACGTTTTCCTTATGGAATGAATCATCCAGAAAGAATGTCAGAGTATGCTAAAGCGAGCCCTTGTGAACAGTGCGATCTTCCTCAACACCTATTTGAACCTATTTTGCTTTCAAATGCTGCATCACGAGGTAGCCATCCAAGATTTGATACGGAATATTTATCTCATGTGCAAGATGAAGATGGTGTAACAGTTACTGTTTTAGATAGATTAACTAAACAAACATACTTAATTAGATGTAAGTATTTAATCGGAGCTGATGGTGCAAGCAGCCAAGTCGTAAAAGATTTAGATTTACCTATGGCTGGTAAAATGGGGAAAAGTGGCAGTATCAGCATTATTTTTAAAGCCGATTTAACAAAATATGTTTCGCATCGACCTGGATACCTCTGGTGGATTATACAACCCGGAGCAAACATTGGTGGGATTGGGTTAGGCTTACTGCGAATGGTTAGACCTTGGAATGAATGGCAGATTGTTTGGGGTTACGACATTGAAAAGGAAGAGCCATCTCTTACCGATAATGAGGCGATTGCGATTTGCAAACAGCTTATTGGCGATAACGACATTGAAATAAATATAAGTAGTAAATCATTGTGGACAGTCAATGAAATGTATGCAGAGCAATATTCGAAAGGTCGAGTTTTCTGTATTGGTGATGCTGTCCATCGCCATCCACCTTCTAATGGACTCGGTTCAAACTCATCTATACAAGATGCTTATAACTTATGTTGGAAATTAGCATTTGTATTAAATGGCAAAGCGGGTAGTGGTTTATTAGACAGTTTTAATGATGAAAGAGCATCTGTTGGTGAACGAATTGTTAAGCGTGCAAATCAAAGTGTTAGAGAGTTCTCTACTATATTTTCTGCTTTAGAGTTAGATGGAAAGTACAGTACAGAGGCGATGCAAAAAAGCATTAATGATTTGAGTGAGAGTAATGAAAAAGGTGCTCTTAAACGCCGTGATTTAAGGTCTGCAATTGAATATAAAGCTTATGAGTTTGCTGCTTTAGGTGTAGAAACTAATGTGCGATATCATTCATCTGCAATTATTGGAGCAAAACATAATATTGAAAATGAATTAGATTCTTGTAGAGATGAAGATCTTTATTACTATCCTTCATTTAATGCTGGCCATAAACTCTCTCATACATGGTTAGTCAAAAATCATAGAAAAATCTCAACTTTGGATTTAATTGGAAACGGAAAGCTTACGCTTTTTTGTTGGTTGCAAGGTGATAAATGGAAGCTTGCTGTAGATCATATTAATAGACAGCTTAACTTGGATATTAAAGTTATACAGGTAGGGCCAAAAAGAGATGTGGAAGACTCTTATGGAGAGCTTTCACGCTGTTGGACTAATGATGAAAATGAATGCATGCTGATTAGACCAGACGGCTATATTGCTTGGACAAGCAATGACGTTGAAAATGCAGAAGATGAATTGCATAGTGCTATATCATCCATACTTAGTTTGAGCTAATTGCTCACCAAGGAAATAAACTTTAATAAAATCTATTGAGAAGTATTTTATTGAATTTAGATTTCATCGTATCCATCAAATTTTGAAAGCCTCTGTTACAAGCAGGGGCTTTTATATACAAAAGTAAAAATTAAACAGAGATTTAGCTTAAATATTGATAACAAATCCTGAAAATTTCATATAAATCAAATATGTATGTGATATTTAAAAAATGTTTATGTTTTCAATATGTTGCTGTGAGCATGGCTATATATCAGAATTGAACAAGTTATTTGTAGAATATTCACTTGTTGATATATGATGATCCCATATTTAGAGGCTGTTTCAAAACATAATTCTATTGTTTAGCGAGCAAGTTCAAGGAATGAATAGTGCTGAATTCAGGCTTCTAAACCCTATATCTGGAAATTATTTCCGGCCAAATATTGCATTTCGACCCAATGGTTGGAAATGTCTCACTCTTTTGTAGGGTAGGCGTTTCCTATTTTAGGATGTACCTATGAAAAAATTATTTAGTGTATTGTTCAGCGCATCTGTACTAACACTGACTGCATGTAATAAACAACCTGCACAAACTGAAAATACTGCAACAACCAAAGACAAAACTGAGTCTGTTCGAACAATTAAACTGGTTTCAACAGGTTCAGATACGGATGTATGGAAATATGTTGCAACGCTTCCTGAGACTAAAGAAGCGGGTATTAAACTTCAAGTTACCAATTTGACTGACTATGTTGTGCTCAATACATCTGTCGCAAATGGTGAGCAAGATGTAAATGCGTTCCAGTCATTTAACTATTTGGCAGCTTACAATGCTTCAAATACAGCGAAAGTTGCAGCTATTGCGACAACTTACTTGGAACCAATGGGTATTTATGCAGATAAAATTAAAACTGTTGAAGAATTCCCACAAGGCGCGACCATTGCAATTCCAAACGATACTGCTAACGAAGCTCGTGCATTAATATTATTACAATCTGCTAAACTGATTAAACTTAAACCAAACTTTGATCCTATAAAAGGGACTACGAACGACATTGCTGAAAACCCTAAAAATTTACAATTAAAACCAATTCAAATGACTACAGCAGTTCGTGTTAAAAACGATGTAGATGCAATTGTACTTGGTAATACATTGGCACTTGAGGGTGGTCTTAATGTAATGAAAGACGCTATCTTCCGTGAGCCTGTTGACCAGTCTACTAAGCTTTATGTCAATTTATTGGGCGTAGCTGAAGCAAACAAAAATGACCCGATCTATACGAAACTTGGTGAACTTTACCACTTACCGAAAGTGCAAAAATTCGTAAGTGAAAAATTCGGTGGCACAAAAGTTGAAGTGAACAAACCTGTTTCTGAATTTGCAGACATCAAATAAGTAATTTTTTAATTAGAACTACTTTATAAAAGCTAAGCCCCGCTAATCGGGGCTTAGCTTTTTTTAATATTTATTTAACTAAACGTTCTGCTTCTTTATGCTGAATTACTGTATTACTTGGACTGTTTGGTGCTTCAATTATCTCTACTGGAATAAATCTAATTTGAGCAATAGTGGATTTCTCATTTGAATCTTTTGGTAATAGTTGATTAAGCTTTTGAATATCTAATGCTGTTGGAGTGGTGTCTCCACGCACTACAATACGAACGAGCGTAAAAGCATCTCGTTTATCGAATTGGATTGTATCGACAATATTATTGTTAATATTAAAATATTTATTAACATCTGATTTTACTTCGTTCTCATAAATTTGTTTATTTAGCATGTGTATAAAATTTAGAGTTAAGTAAATCGCTAAACCCACTAAAAACAATAAACTAATGATATTTCTTTTTATAAATTCAAAGACATTACTTTTTACTTCAGTATCAGAACCTCGTCTAAAACCTGCAATCCAAAGAACTAATGAGGAGCTGACTTGAATCGCTATAATATTCGTTATAGCTAAAATCAAAGCATTTGCAGCATTTTTCCATTCTAAATGAGCAATTAAGATACCACTTGCAACTAATGGTGGGACTAAAGCAGTCGCTACAGCCACACCCACAACAGCAACAGAGAGTCGAGGTGATATAGCGGCGAAAGCACCTGCTGCTCCACCTGCGAGCGCAATCATAAGATCCATTATTGTAGGTTGTGTTCGAGCTAAAATTTCACCAGTGATTGGTATATTTATATTAATCAGTCCCAGAATAATACCAATCGAATAAATCATTACTAAGCCCAAAATAAGGGTGATGAATGACGTTCTAAATAAAATCCATCTATTATCAATAAATGAAAGAGCTATTCCTGAAATAGGGCCAAGCATCATTGCTACCAACATTGCACCAATGACTACAGCGGATGAATCTGCAAGAAGACCATATCCAGCTATGATCGCCGCAAGTGCATTCATTATAAAAAAAGTCTTACTAGGTAAAGCATCGGCTTGAATATTTAAGCGAACATTTTTGTGATCAATTTTTTGTGTGTTTGCGCGAAGTGCCTGTTTATATCTCAGCTTTTCTTTTAGTACTTCGTATTTTTGTTGATCTGATTTTTCTTCTACAATGATTGTAGCATCATCTTTTTTTTCCATATTTAGTTCTATTTTATAGTTCAATTATTAAACTTTACTATTAAAAAAATAAAAAGAAATCAAGTTTTTCTAAATGTAGCAGTGTGAAATTATTTGTTGTGTCCTGTAGCAAGAGGTTCTTACCAGATTTAAGAACCTCAAGGAAACATGCTATTGATCTGCAAATATTGAAGAAACAACTTAAAAGAAATGGCTTAAATATATAAAAATTGGGTTTTTAGGGTCTAGAAGTAACTTTAAAGCCATACATAAGCTGATGATTATGAGTAAGGGCTTGATCACTCTTGAGCCAAATCTTACTGCAAATTTTGCGCCTATCGAGGCACCAATAAAAGCTCCACCAGCCATCACAAAAGCTATTGGAAAAATGACGTATCCTTTAATGATAAATATAGATAACGAACCTAGGTTACAAGCCACATTTGCTAACTTGGTATAAGATAAAGCGCTTACTAGCTTAAATCCTAATAACAGTACAAATGCAACGATAAAAAATGAACCAACCCCAGGACCAAAAACGCCATCATAGAACCCTAGTAACGGCGCCACTAGAAGTGCAAATAAAAAATAAGGAATAAGAGGTTTTTTATCTACATCACTGAGCTTTGGTGAAAAAATAAAATATAAAGCAACCAAAATTAAAAGTATTGGTACGATAGTTAAAAGAACATTTTTAGGCATCAGGGTAACTGAAAGAGCCCCTAATGTTCCCCCTAAAAAAGACATACAAGCGATAGGAATTGCTTTACGCCACTCAATGAGCCCTTTTCTTGCAAAACTAATAGTTGCTGAAAGTGTTGCAGAGGCTGCTTGTAATTTATTGGTTGCTATTGCAGATACGGGAGGGACACCTGATAAAAGCAATGCAGGTAGAGTGATTAAACCTCCTCCACCTGCAATAGCGTCAATAAATCCAGCTACCATAGCTACTAAGCCTAAGATAAGGAGGAGTTCAAAATTCAATTTATTAGCCTTTCACAATAAGTGGATTTTTTTGCAGCACAATATAATCAAGGTTTTTTCTATAACCAAATAATCGAACTAATGTTCTACGGTTATCTTTAATAATATCTCGGCAATGTAAGCATAAACTATTATTAATAATTAAAACTGTATTAGGATTTAAATTAATTGAATCAACAATATGAGTTTGTCGAACAATTGATTCAAATTTATAAAAAGCATTTTTAATTTTTAAAGAAGCATTTTCGTTTGGAGTGAATCTATAGGAATTATATTTCATGGCTATATAACCATGTTTATCTACTTCTAAAATAGAAACGTTTTCTCCACCAGATCCTTGGCCCTCATTAAAAGTTTCACTTCTAGTAAAGTTAAAACTTTCTGTTGTTAAAGCCATTGTCTCTTCAAGAGTTAATTGACTTAATATTCTTGAGATTGGAATTAAACTAGTAGGTTCGTTCAGGGGATTCCATCTTGCTGTTAAAATTAAAGAAGAGGGAGCAGGTGAATGATTATTAACAACTTTAGTCACTGTATGATAGGGAGCTTCGGTGTGTGCAGTTAGTGCTATACCTGAATGTGAACTCTTGTCAGGATTCTCATTTTCAATTTTTGTGATTCCACCACCTTTTAAGTTTGCAACAACTCTAACGATTTTGCCTAAATTATCTATATCAAATGCGAAAGCATCTTCCTCAAGCAGTGCCAATATGATTTGTTCAGAAGAAGCGAGTGTTAATATATCTATATCTGTTTCAAGTAATTCAAGTGAAGGTAATTGTGTTGATTGAGTAATATCAATTTTACTGCGATCTAACTTTTTAATATTGAGTCCTTCAAGAACGAGATAAGGTATTTCTCTACGAATATATTTTTCAATAATACTTTTTTCATATGAGTTTAACTTTGCAATTAGTATTTCTTTAAAAGCTAGAATTTTATCTTGAACATGTAAAGAATCAGGGCCTCCTAGTAAAGCCAGTTCATATGACATTTCACTAATTAAATGAGAAATTTCGGGAGAAAGATAAAGATGATAAGTGTCTAAATTTTTAACTATTTGATTCATGGCTAGTTTATTGTGATTAAAATTCAGCTAAAGACTAGAGTGTCTCTTTTAAAAAATCAATATTTTTTTAAATATTATATTTTATTATATTTTTATTAAATAATGATCTTTGCCTTTCTCAATTATTAAATTGAAGTTTGCTTTTCGCATAGAAATTGTTTTGAAAGTTTGAACTATTTCATACGGAATAGGAGAGTACTTCGTAACTTCATTAATCTCATAAAAACCTTTTGACTTACCATTGTTAGTTTTTACTCCATCCAGTTCACCATAAATAATTAATACATTTTTTCTATAACTCATTAAGAAGTTCCAAATTGATGAAGAATAAAAACTATAAGGTTTTGAAATTTCATTTTTAAAATCTGGCCCATACATTTTATTTACTGCCTGATCTGAATATATGGCTGGGCATAATAGAATTAATTCATCTATTTGAAATTTTTTTGATAAATGAATTGCAATATAACCACCCAAACTATATCCAATAACAATATCTACTTTTTTTAAAAGACTATAAAAAGTCATACTTTCATTTATGTTTTGAGATAACGATGACTTTGTTTCGCTTGTATTGTTTAAACCACTTAAGTTAAAAGAAAGTGTTGCAATATTTTTACTTCTAAGAAGCCCTTCTAAAGGGGTTAAAGAGCTTAGATCAGAGTTACCCCCATGTATAAGTAATGCTACTTTCTGTGGGGAATCCTCGCCATAACTAAATTTAGCCTCTAACTCATAAGTACCAAAGTCATGAGTAAAAAAGAACGAATTTACATTTTCGGCTGTGTTGTAATTTTTCAGCTCATGTATGGGCAAGCTTGTTACTTTTGAAATGGTATTAGAAAGATATCTATGAGCAATTGATAAATTATCTTGCTTTTCCATGACTGATTATTCCTGCTAAAGGTGTAAAAACTTTGTTATATAAAATAAAATTTAAATAATAATGAGCTTAAATATTTATCTTTAAATTTTTATATTCTATTTGAATAAATATTATTTGAATAGATATGCTGAGTTTAATATATCTTTTACAAGTAGCAAATAATATGTAGATACAGTTGTACTAGACAAAGTAACGGCTGTTGAGAGTAGTGTCAATGTAATAAAAAATTTTAACGACGGTGAGCTTGTTGCAGAGTTTACAAAGTTGGACGTCAATTTATTGGGTATTGTGAAAGCTATAAAAATAGATGAGTTTTAATGTTTCCTGAAGTAAAAGATCAGGATACATAAAAGTAGGAGTGAACAACCTTTTTTGAATTTGCAATATTAAAAAAGTATTTCTTCTATTTAAATTATTTTTCAAAGCTTAGTCACCCTAAGCTGAGCTTATGATTTGTAATATTTTTACTAATTCAGATTATTTTAAATTTAAAAATACCAGTAGACTTACGCTCTCTTACAAAGAGAAGAGGGGATTTAAATAAAATAATTTTTAAGTGAATATTCATGTAATTAGTGGAATTTTATGGAAATTTCATACTAAGATCCCGTCGATATTACATTGGAATCTATTCATAAAAAAAAGGAATAAATTACATAAAAATAAAGAATAAAATAAAATATTATAAAAATCAAATATGTTCCTGAAAAATTAGATTGATTAGTAAAAACAGTATAGACAAACCTTTCTGTATGTATTAGAAGATAGAAAAACCTAAAATTGAGTTCAAATAAAAAGTGGATATTAATAATTTAAAAGCGGTAATTATTGTTGATGAAGAATTACCATCAGGAGTAATTACAAATACTGCGGCAATACTAGGCATGAGCCTTGGTAAAAAATACCCAGAGATCGTTGGACGAAACTTAATAAATAAAGATCAAGAAATGCATGAAGGTATAACGATTATTGGCTTACCTATCTTAAGTGCAGATAAAGATAAGTTAAAGAACATTAGAGAAAATGCTAAAGAATATAAAAATCAGATATTTGAAGTTAATGTTTTGAATTTGACACGTGTCACGCGTTCTTATGAGGAATATGCTGAGAAATTAGAGCAAATTTCAAATCAAGATCTGGAATATCAAGGAATTTTATTATGCGGTGAGAAAAAAGCCATAAATAAACTAACGGGTAATTTAAGTTTATTTAAATAATAAAAAAGGGGGTTAAATCTAGCACATTTAACCCCCTTCTCTTAACAATCTCAAAGAAATTGTTAAATCAACCCCTGTCTTATGCAATTAGGAGATGATCATGGATCATACCATTTATAGTAACTCAAGCCAAGAAAAAGCAGATTTAAGATATCTTATACCAGAAGATACTTATTATCATGGACATCCTGAAGTCGTTGAATGGACTACAAAATTTTCTAGTGAAGCTGAAAAGTATGAGGTTTTTAAGAATATTCATTCAGCTCTTCAAACAGTGGACATTGCTAAAGCAAATAAAGTGGCAACTGCTTGGTATGAGTTTACAACTTTTGTTCCTACTTTTTTATCATTAGCTGTTGTTTTAACAGATGACCCTGAAAGACAGCATCATTTAATTCAAATTGCTTATGATGAGTTAGGTGGGCAGGATAAGCAATATATTCATTCTAAGCTTTTTTTAGATGCAATTGAAAAAGTAAATTTAAGTTATAAAAAAGATTATGAAATAGTAAATATTAAAAATGTTTTAGAAGGTTTAAAAAATACTTTACTTAATACTAACAGTCAGTATGGAATAGTTGGTCTTTTATTAAGTTTTGAAATTATTGCAGAAGAAAATATTGAAACATTATTCAAAGGGTTATGTTTTGATGATAACTGTATTGCTTTATTGAGTGATACCCCTTTCTTTGAAATTCATAGAGCAGATGAGACAGAACACATCCGTCATTCAGTAGCTAATTTTTTAAGATTTTGCCAATCAGATGAATCAAAAAGAGAATTTATGATTTCTTTTGAAGACGGTCTTAATTTTTGGCGAAAGTTTTGGAACTACATTGCTGAAAATTTAAATATCTCTACAAAATAAAATGAATTAAAGAGAGCAGGAAATAATGAAAAAAGTAGTAGTTTTTATTGAAACGAATTTCACGGGTTTAGATGCATTAACATATTGCAAGGAAAAAGGATATCACTCGGTACTAATTACTGATAGTTATGAACGCTTTTTGAGTTGGTTTCCTGCTTCATCTCTCTCTAAAATTGATCAGGCCAGTGAAATAATTAATGTTAATAATTCAAATGATTTGGAAGAGCTCATAAGCGTACTAAAAAAATTTGAAAAAGTAGATGCTATTTTGACATTTGCAGAAATCAGAACACTAGTTACTGCAAAATTAGCAAAAGAAATGAATGTGAAACATAGTAACTCTCAAGCAATTGAAATAGCTCAGAATAAAAGCTTAATACGTAAAATTTTAGCTGAAAATAAAGTTGAAGAGGTAAGTTCTGTAACTATCAAAGATATCAATTTTATCGATAATGAGATTGAAAAGAATAATCTAAAATATCCTTTTTTTATCAAACCATTACATGGACATTCAAGTATTGGAGCAAGTGTATGTAGGAATGATAATGATCTTCTAAACTATAAGAAGAAATATATTAAAAGTAATCAGGATGGTATTTCTGACGAACTTGTGATTGAAGATTATTTAGAAGGCCAGCTTGTAAGTGTAGAGACATTAACATTTGCTAAAGGTCAGCATGCAATTATTGGAGTTGCTGATAGAGATATAATTCATGATTGTGTTGAAATTGGCTCATCATTTACATTAGATGACCGAATTGCAACTCTAGCAAAAGAAAAAGCAAAAAAAATACTAAACTGCATAGACTACGATTATGGATCAAGTCATATAGAATTAATTGTAAATGATGAGGAAGCAAGACTTGTTGAAGTTAATACAAGAGTAGGAGGAAGTGGACATTCTATTATGATGGATCTTGCTACAGGTCGTTCTATCGTAGGTGATTGTATAGAATGTAGTTTAGGAAATTTAAAATTTGATGAAAACTTATATTCAAATAAGAAAATGGGAGCAAGTTGGCAGTGCTTTGTTCCAAATAAAGAAGGAATAATTAAAAAATTACCAAATATAGAAATTCTTCAGAAAATGAAAGATATAACGAATGTTTGGTTTCATTATCAGGAAAATGAGAAAGTTGAGGATCTAAAATCTAATTTTAGCTGGGTTGTTCAGGTAATGGCTCAGGGAGAAAACCGAGAAGCTGCAAAGTTCAATGCACTTACCTGTATTAATTATATTCGTGAAAATTCATTGGTAGAGTAAATGCCTATGGATATTTCTCTGAAAAATCTTTCTTTATTATCTAGTTCGACCTTCATATCATCATTAGGGTCGATACTATTACAAATATCATTAACTTTTTATTTTTATGAAACTACTAAATCAGCTTTATTGACGGGAATACTAGTTAGTCTCCAATGGCTACCAGCATTATTAATAGTCTTTATAAGGAATAATTGGGAATTTGGGAAAAGTCCTTTACTGAAATGGAAGTTATCAGAAATATGTGCATTGACTATTACAGGATTACTGATTCTCTTGGTTGATAAGAGTATTTATTGGGTAATTGCTATTTTATTTATTAGGGGAATGTTTGATCAAATTGTTCGAGTGAATAGAACTGTTGCATGCCGATATGTATTTGATAATAAAAATCAACAGTTTTATTCAAGTATATTGCAGAGTAGCTACCACATAGGTATTAGTGTGGCTGCAATATTTGCAATACTATTTATCGGTAAGTTAAATCTAAAAGGAATTATTGTAATTAATTTAATAACTTATATTATTTCAATTTTTCTAATTAGCTTGTCTCGAACTTTAAAAGATTTTCCTAAAATTCAAAGCAGTGACAGTAATAATATTTTATTTGGAATAAAAGAGTATTTTTTGATTTTGAAAACTAATGGAATTCTTAGGTTATATGCATTACTTTTTCCAATTACTGCAATTTTTTTTCAAGGTACTTATTCAGTTTTACAAACAATATATCCATTACAAAAATATCATATTTCAGCGAATGAAAGTTCAATGTCATATGTTGTTGCAGGTATAGCTATTATCTCTGGTTCAGTAGCATTTACGTATGTTTCAAATAAAATAGATTTATATAATGGTTTCTCTAAACTAATTGTAGTTACTCTTTCATTGCTAACAGTAATAACTTATATATTTTCTTTGGCAGTAAGTGATAAATTCCAAGCATTAATTTTATTTATGATCATGGTGTTTATTTTTGAGATTCTATGGATGTATGGATATATTGGCACTGTTAAATATTCACCTAATGGTAAGCTTAGTTTGATATATGGCATATCATTTTCAATTGGTTGTTTTGGTGCTGGTCTAATGAGCATGTTGTTAGGGTTTTTATTGGATTTAATAAGTAATCAATTTTTAAAATTAATATTAATATCAAATATTATATACATGGTAATAATTTTTTTATTATGCCAGAAAAATATATTTATCGTTAAAGAATTAGGAGTTCCAAATGAAAAACTGGATTAAAAATGAATTTTATGAAATGAGTGAAGAAAATTTTAATCTTTTACTTGATTTTAAAATCCCTGGAATTATTGTTAAAAACTTCATTCCTAAAGATATATGTGACCAAGTCGCAGAACGATTAATTCAATCTAATTTTTCTAATTATTCACATTTAAATGACATACCTGTTAATCATATAGGAGTGTGCCACAATCAATGTGTAACTAAAGAAAAAAAATACTATTTTGAACAAAGAGAGAAAGCATTAGAGCAAATTGGTAATATATACAAAGATTTAAACATAAATCCTGTAAATGAAGTGCTCAAGTTATTTAATGATAAAAGTGGTAGAAAAGCTGAAGTTTTTAAAGAAGATGGCTATGGAGAATATTTTGCAGGAGCATTCCGAAGTTTTAAAGGACATGGAAAATTACATATTGATCATGCGCCTTCTCACATAGCAACGGAATGGGATGTAAAAAAAATTTTAAGACAACTAACTTGGAATATTTATTACACCGTAAGTAACAAAGGCGAGTTAGTAGTCTATGACACTATTCATACGCCTGAAAATGAAAAGATGAAAGTGCCGAATGAATACTATTTTCCTTATGAAGTGCTCGATGATGTGAATGATTGTTTACGAATGGTGCCAGAGGTAGGTGATCTTATTATCTTTAATACACAAAATTTTCATGAAGTCTTAGGTAATCCTAATGGTTATCGCATTTCACAAACCTCCTTTTTTGGATTGCGTGAAGATGAAAGTTTAGGTTTCTGGTCTTGATGAAAATGGAGTATAAGAATTGAAAAAAAAAATGATAATTTGTGGTGTCGTCACTGTATCAATTAGTTTGATAGGTTGTGCACCACCTAAAAAAGAAAATAAAAATACTTTAATATATTGTTCTGAGGGTTCACCAGAGCTTTTAAACCCTCAGAAAACTCTATCTGGTACAGCTAGAACAGCTACTGCTACGACTATTTACGATAGGCTAGTTGATTTTAAACCTGGCACGATGGAAATCGTGCCGTCATTAGCTGAAAGTTGGCAAGTAAGTAAAGATGGAACAGAATACGTTTTTAAGTTAAAAAATAATATTAGTTTTCAAGAGACTAATTTTTTCAAACCCAAAAGAAATTTAAATGCGGATGATGTAATATTTTCAATTGAACGACAGTTAGATGTAAATAATCCATACCATAAGGTTAATGGAATAAATTATCAATATTTTCAAGGAATGGGATTTAGTGAAAATATTGAAAGTGTCGATAAAATTGATGATTTAAATTTAAGAATAAAACTGAAAAAACCAGATTATATTTTTATCAAGAATATGGCTTTGCCATTTATGTCAATTCTTTCAAAAGAATATGCTGATTATTTAATTAAGGAAAATAGGAGGGAAGATATTGATAATATTCCATTAGGAACTGGGCCATACTATTTTATTAGTTATGTTCCTGATAGTGTAATAAAATATAAGGCTAGTAATAAATATTGGGGAGATAAACCATTAATTGAAAATTTAATTATTTCTATTACACCAGATATTAGTGTGCGTATGGAAAAATTGAAAAAAGGTGAGTGTGATATTATTGTTTCACCAAATCCACATGATATAGATGAGATAACTAAAAATAAAGAATTTAAAGTTATTAAAAATGAAGGAATTAATATTGGATATCTTGCTTTAAATACGGAAAAGAAACCATTAGATAATTTAAAGGTTCGTCAAGCAATTGCTTATGCATTAAATAAAAAAAGTTATATAGATATTGTGTATAATAATAAAGCAACTATAGCAATAAATCCATATCCGAAAAATGTTTTAGGATATAATGATAGTGTGAAAAAATATAATTATAATATAGAAGAATCAAAAATATTATTAAAAGAAGCTGGCTACCCAAATGGTATTGATCTTGAATTATGGACTTTACCAGTTTCTCGTCCATATAATCCTGATGGAAAGAAAATGGGGCAATTAATGCAATCAGACTTAGCTAAAGCTAATATTCGTGTAAAAATTAAATCGTATGAATGGGGAACATATTTACAGAAAGTTAAAAATGGAGAGCATCAATTAGTACAGTTGGGATGGAATAGTGATAATGGTGATCCAGATAACTTTTTATTCCCATTATTGAGTTGTGAGTCTGTTGATAAGGGCTCAAATAATGCTAGATATTGTAATAAAGAATTTAATAAAATTATTACAAATGCTAAACTAACAAATAATCAGGATATTCGTAAAAAATTATATGAAGAAGCTTTAACTATATTAGCTAATGATGAACCAATTGTTCCACTTGCACATGCAGATATTTATAGAATTTCAAATAATAGACTCAGCGGATATATCAACAATCCTTTTGATCTAGATTATTTTCAATACTTAACATTTAAAGGTGAAAATAATGAATAGATCCATAAATTTTTTTATATCCATTTTTTTTATATTCTTAAGTTCATTTTTTCTAATAAGGTTGGCACCAGGTGATCCAGTTCTATTAATGCTGGGTGATAGAGGAAATGATCCAGCACAATATAGAGTAATGATGGAGAGTTTGGGCCTAAATTATCCATTGTATGAACAATTTAAGATATATACTCTCAATATTTTTACAGGAAACTTTGGTCATTCAATTGTTAGTGGTAAATCAATAATTCTTGAATTATTACCTAGATGGAAAGCTAGTTTTGAGTTGGGTTTAATTGTTTTTATTTTCTCTTTTTTTATAGGAGGTATGCTAGGTATTTATCTGGCTTATAATTTTAATACTAAAAAAGAGAAAATATTATCAAGTAGCATGTTGGTTGTTTACTGTATTCCAATATTTTGGCTTGGATTGCTGCTAATTAATATTTTTTCATTGAAATTTAATTTATTTCCAGTTTCTGGTAGAGTCGGGTATGATTTTGATATAACACCATATACTGGATTCTATTTAATCGATAGTTTAACAGGTGATAATTATAAAAATTATGGCTTTACTGCCTTTTTTAGCTGCCTAAATCATATGGTTTTACCAATTATAACAATGTCAATTGTACCTATTGTTTCAATAGCGAAGATAACTAAAGTTAGTATTTTGGAAGTGTTGAGAAAAGATTATATATTAACTGCAAAAAGTTTAGGCATGTCTGAATCACGAATTTTTTTTAAGCATGTTTTGAGAAATATATTAGTACCAGTTTTAACGATCTCAAGTTTGTATTTAATAAATGTAACCGTTGCCGGTGCTATTCTTACTGAAACAATATTTTCATGGCCAGGTATTGGTAGATTTCTTGTAACAAGTGTTTTAAGTAGAGACTATCCAGTTATTCAAATAGTAATACTCTTCATTGGGGTATTTATTTTAATTGTGAATCTTATACTTGAAATGCTAGTGAAAATAATTGATCCAAAACAAAGGGTGAAAGTATGATAAATAAAAAGCATGTTTTTATTTTTCCTTTTGTTTTATTAGGAATTTCTTGTTTTTTTCTAGATCCATATACCCAAAATATAGATAAAGTTCTTCTGCAACCTGGCTTGACTAATGGTTTCTCTTATATTTTTGGTACTGATTATATAGGTAGATCATATTTAGATAGGTTAATTTTGGGAGGAATAAATACAATAGGTTTAGCACTTATTATTGTATTTACATCATCTATTCTTGGCTTTTTTTTAGGTTGTTATGCTGCGATAAGAAAGGGCACAATAGAGTCTTTTATTATGCGTTTTTCCGACATTCTGATGTCAGTACCAGGTATTTTACTTGCAATCGTAATAGTAGCTATTTTTGGTAATGGTGTGTTAGAGCTATTTATAGCACTAGTCATTGTACTTATACCTAGATTTATTAGATTTTCTCATTCTATTACTAGTCGTATTAATACTGAACTTTATATAACAATTGCTAAGGTTACTGGCAGTAGCAAAATACAAATTTTAAAAAATGAAATATTACCAAATTCTAAAAACTTATTAATGCAACAATCTATATTATCTTTTAGTGAAGTCATATTAGAGATATCTGCTTTGGGTTTTTTAGGATTAGGAATACCAGCTCCGTTGCCCGAATGGGGTGCTATGTTAGCAGAATCGCGTAATTATTTTGGTACTAATCCATATCTCATTATTTTGCCTGGTCTATGTTTAATGTTGGTAGTGTTGTTTTTAAACTATATAGGTGAAAATCTTACAATTAATAAAAGAGAAAAAAATGCTATTAAAAATTGAAGAACTTAAAGTAAAAACTGAAGACATAATTTTATTAGATAACATTGATTTAGAAGTAAATCATGGAGAGATCATTGGAATTATCGGTGAATCAGGAAGTGGGAAAAGCTTACTAGCTAAAACACTGCTTGCCTTAAATAGTAAAAACTTGGTAACCAGTTTTAGATCATATAATTATGAAGATAAAAGTTATAGCTATGATGAAATAAAATTGCTGCGAGGAAAACATATAGCAATGATATTTCAGAATCCTCATACTGCACTTGATCCTTCAGCTAATGTGAAAAGTCAATTAAAGAATGCTATGTTATTGAATAATAACAGTGAAAATATCGAGCATAAATCAATTGAATTGTTGAATGAGATGGGAATTAAAGATATTGAAAGATGTTTAAAACTCTATCCACATCAACTTTCAGGCGGTATGGCTCAACGAATATTAATTGCTTTAATGTTAGCGCGAGAACCTAGTCTATTAATAGCAGATGAACCCACTACAGCTTTAGATCCCTTAGTACAAGAACAGATACTAAATCTTTTAAAAGCAATAGTTAAGAAAAGAAAAATGGGTTTAATATTAATATCTCATGATTTGAGAGTTATAAAAAAATATGCTGATAAAACAATTGTTATGTATTCCAGTCAGGTAGTTGAAAAAATAGAAACACAAAAAATATTAGATCATGCAAAACATCCATACACAAGAGAGTTAATTTCTCTTATTCCGAGTGAAAATATTAAATACAAGGAAAATCTTAGAACTATTAAAGGTAGAATTTTATCGGCAAATGAATATGTGATGGGCTGTCGATTTTCAAATAGATGTTTATTAGTTGAAGAAAAATGTAATACGAAAGTGCCTGAATTAAAAGATTCTACCTATAGATGTCATTTTTGAGGTTAATATGAAAGAAATACTCAGGGTTAAAAATATAAATAATTATATACTAAATAATATTAATTTGGATATTGAAGAGGGTACTATAACATCTATTATTGGAAAATCTGGTGGCGGGAAAAGTACTATTGCAAAAATCTTATCAAAAATAGAAAATTTTAAATTTGGATTAATTGAGTTAAAGTATAAAAATGATTATTTGAATATTACTGAAATATCAAATAAAAATTTTTATAGCTATCTACAAATTGTTTTTCAAGATCCGTATAGTTCTTTAAATCCACAAAGAACAATTTTTGAAAGTTTGAAAGTACCTTGTAAAAATCTCTTAAATTTAAAAAACGATGAGTGTAGAGAAAAATGTACTAGTATGCTTTCTTTAGTAGGACTTAATGATATTGTCTTAGATATGTTCCCCAGTCAATTAAGTGGAGGACAATTACAACGTATTAATATTGCACGAGCTCTAATTCCTAATCCAAAAATTCTTATTTTAGATGAACCTCTTTCAGCTTTAGATATTTCTGTACAGTCTCAAATAATAAATCTTTTACTAGAACTAAATAAAACTCAGAAAATTACTATGATTTTTATTTCACATGACCTGCATGTGGTAAGGCATTTATCCGATTACATATATGTTGTTGATACAGGTAGTATTATAGAACATGGGAAAATGTATGATATATTTCATAATCCTGTGAAGGACTTAACTAAGCTAATGGTAGATAATTATAACTCTATAAAAATTTAATAAAGAGGTTTGTATGTCAAAAAAAATAATTTTAGATGTGGTTTTTAATAAATCTATCAGTAAAATTAATATTAATCCAGAAAAGTCAATTTTAATTAATTTGGAGTCTAATGGTTATAAAATAAAGAATTCATGTCGTAGAGGATTATGTGGTTCATGTCTAATAAGAATTATTGATCATACTACTGGAAATTTTTTACTAGCGAGAGCCTGCGTTACACATCAAATTAGTGATTCTATAGTTGAGATTATATTATGAATGATTTTATTAGTAAAATTATGATGCGAAAATCAGAACCAATTTTAGATAATGAAATTCCAAATGATATTTTGCAAAATGTTTTTAAGTGTGCATTGACAGCACCTGTACATAAAAACTTAAGGAATTGGCATTTTTATTATTTTTCTGGAAAAAAAAGGGATGAATTGGGACAATTAATTTCGCCAAAAAAAGAGTTTTATAGTAATAATTTGCAATTTGAATCGGATTTAAAAAAATTTAATAGTAAATTTTATAATTCTCCAGCGTATTTAATTTGTGTATTGAAAGTTGATAATAATCATGCAGTACCGGTTACAGAGCAATATGTAACGATTGGAGCAGTAATTCAGCAAATAATAATTTCTACTGAGTTATTAGGTTATGCTTGTTACTGGAGAACTGGAAAATGGTGTGTAAATAATGATTTAAGAGAATTTTTAAATCTTAGTCTTCATGATTCAATAGTAGGATTTATAAGTTTGGGGTCTAAATTAAATAGAACGCCTAGAAAGACTGTAGTTGATCAAAAAGATTTTTTTTCAATTGTTTAAGTGTGATTAATTATGTTTATGTCCATGTTTCTCTTTTCATTTGCGATGTCGATTACACCAGGTCCTGTTAATACAGTAATATTATCTACTAGTATTAATTACGGTCTTAAGAAGACAATATCGTATATATCAGGAGCCACAATCGGCTTTGTCTTACTTTTAATTTTTATTGGTTTTGGTCTTCATAGTGTTTTTGTTACATACCCATTTTTGTTGAAAATATTAGCTATTTTAGGTGCATTGTTCGTTTCGTATATTGGTTATAAAATTATGTTCTCGGACTCTAAAGTTTCTATAGATGATAATGAGGAAGTTTTTGTACCAGGTTTTAGAGATGGTTTCTTGCTTCAATGGTTAAATCCCAAAGCTTGGTTAGCTTGTATATCGGGGACTACAATGTTTTCCTCTTTAAATGGTTATACCAGTTTAGTTACCTTTATTATTATATATTTTATAACTTGCTATGTTTGCTTGTTTTTTTGGGGAGTTTGTGGAGACCGATTTGCCTTAATTTTAAACAAAGGTAATCGTATGAAATATTTTAATATGTTAATGGGTGGCATGTTAATAATTTCTGCTATTTCAATAATTTTCGAATTTTTTTAATTTAATTCTTTGGTATATATTCATGCAAAATAAAAAACTCGTTATTGTTGCTCATCCTAACATTAAAAATTCCAAAGTTAATAAGAGGTGGATTGAAGAATTAAATAAGTATCCAGATGAAATAGTTGTGCATGAACTTTATAGTAGATATCCAAATGGAGAGTTTGATATAAAATATGAACAAACTATGCTAGAAAAATACGACACTATAATTTTTCAATTTCCAATTTATTGGTTCAACTGTCCACCATTACTGAAGAAATGGTTTGATGATGTTTTTACTTATGGGTGGGCATATGGGTCATCAGGGAATATGCTTGCTAATAAAAAAATTGGTTTTGCTGTATCGGCGGGAAGTAAAGATATAGACTTCTCAGTGAAAGGTAAGTACTCAGCTACTTTAGAAAATGTTCTTTTACCTTTTAAATTAACTACTTTATATGTTAAAGCTTTATATTGTTCTTATTTTTCATTTTATGGTGCTGAGAATGAAATTAATTTTACTCAGTTAGAAAGTAGTGCTGTTGAATATATAAAATTTATTAAAAAAATATAATTTCACACCTGAAAGGATTTTATATTTAAAATTAGAAATATTTTAGATGTATTTATCCTTTCTTTTCATTTTGCTTAATTTGAACATATAAGCACATCGTATTTGACTAATCGAACTATGTATTCATCAAAATGACATCGATTGGTCATATAAATGAAATCCTGCTGTACAAAAATAATGCAATTTATTGGGGTAAATTCCAGTCATGCAGAAAAAATCTTATAAAGTTCTAAGTTTAGTATTTCTTGTTGCGAGCATGATGGCTATAACTGCTTGCAATGATAGTAATGATCAGCAATCTACGGCAGTTTCTCCAACACCTACAGATACCCGTGACCAGCGTTTTCTTACACTCAAAACCAATGATGTAATTCAAGTTGCGATTGCTGATTTGATTCCGACGCAGGGTGCAATTGGTTATGATCAAATTTATTATAAATTAGGGCGTTGGCAAGGTGATTTACAGCGCCCAACTTGGCAAGCAGACCCAGTCAATCAATTAGTTTATTTAAATAAAACCATTGGTAAGAAGTTTAGCGATTATTGTGAAGCGATTGGTGCAAAAGGTCGTGATGATTTTACAAGTCTGCAAGACCTACAAAAGGCCAATTTAAAACAATTGGAGACATTTAACTGTCAAGAACAGCCGGGCACTGAAACGGCTGATTTGAAAACAGTTGTTGTGGGTTATGATGGGCGTCTTTATTTGACCGATGGTCATCATACAATGACCGAATTCCGTGAGCTGCCTGATGGCGGTGGTCAACTTAAAGTATGGGTAAAAGTTGTTGGGAATTATAGCGATAGTAAAACTGCGGATGAGTTTTGGGCGAAAATGCTTGCCAATGGCCAAGCATGGTTAAGAGATGGAAAAAACCAACCGATTTCATATCAACAATTACCTAAAAACTTAGGCCTAAAATCGGCAAGTAACCCTGATGGTATGCAAAATAATCCATATCGTTCACTAGTCTATTTCACACGTGATATTGGTTATAGCAAAGTTGCTAATGCAACGGACTATACTGAGTTTTTATGGGAAGATTGGTTTAATAAACAAATCGCTAATAATCTGGTACATCCTTTAAGTTTCTATCATACCGATGCGAGTGTGTATGGTGCTGCAGATGTGTTGGCAACTACTGAAATAAAAGCTGATTTAACTGTATCGGGTAGTGCAACAGGCTATCAGGCAGCGGTTGCTGATTATTCATTATTGATGGGAAGTACCAAACCGACTGATATTATTTATGGTACTTCAACTGCCGCAGATTTGGGGGCATTACAGCTTGTGAAAAATGCTGCTAAAGGTTCTGTTACTGCGACTTCAATTTCTAATCTTGCAGATTTGACCCGTGACGAAATCAAGAAAGATAAAACACCGCGTACAGGTGGAAGTATTTGGTATGCGGTAAATTACAAGTTATGTGGAAAACCTGCTACAGGAACGTGCTGGGGTTGGTAATTCACGAATATTTAATAAGAAAGGGGTGAGTAAAGTCACTCCTTTTCTAATATAAATAAATCATTAATGTTTGATCAGAATAGAATTGATTATTTAAAAATTAAAAAACATCATTTGCTCTCACTTAAGTCCTAAACATCTCACCTTGCACACGTTATTAAGATTTTTTCTATTTTTATAAACCTCAAATTAACAATAACTTGTCAATTATTTATCCTTACTTTTTAATGATCTAATTTAAAACAAATGTCATTTTGTGTGCTTGACTGTAAGAGGGTTGGGAACTATTCTTTGCCTGCTGGCCACATTGCCAGTCGGTTTTGACGAACCGCAATCACACGAGTATCAGAATTATTCCTTCTGAGGGATAGTTTTGTGCAACTCCTCGTCTCCCTCTCGTAGCGGTAGGACGGAAGGGGGACACCTACGGGTGTGCTGGCCTCGTGTGACCAGTTCGTCAACCCCCTTTCGTTCTGCCACCATAATTTTAATGTTTTGGCAGAACTCCCAATAAAAAGGAGTTGGCTTTGCACATCCATTATTTCTTGGCAGCCTTTGCCAAAAGCTATAACGACACCACTTAAAAATTTAAAGCAGCTTGATGGCCTTTAGGGTTTTCAGGCTTTAAGTCATTACGGCTCAAAAAACTTGCATCAACTATAAAACTTGAGATGTGCCAAGCACAGTCTTTACGGCTTTGCTGTGCCTTTTTTTCTCCCAGAAAGGGCACAGGCTTTTTCTCTTTTAGAAACAACAAGAACTTTATAACGGTAAAACTATGCGAAATTTAGAAACATCTTCCAAAAAATTACAGGTTATTCAAACTTCCATTCGCCTCTTTACAACCTATGGGTTTTACACAGCAGGTGTAGACCTGATTGCTAAAGAGTCGGAAGTTCAAAAAGCCACGCTTTACAACTATTTTCACTCAAAAGAGGGTTTGATTGAAATGTGCATCGGCTTTCAAAAAAGTCTTCTTAAAGAAGAAGTACTCGCTATTATTTATTCAAGCTATTACCGTACACCAACCGATAAGCTGAAAGAAATTATAGTTTTACATGCTAACTCTAACAGCCTATACCACTTATTACTTAAAGCCTTTTTTGAAATTAAGGTGACTTATCCTCAGGCTTACCGTATGGCGGTTGAGTATAGAAAATGGCTGCATCATGAAATTTTTGACTTAATTTTTAGTATTGAAACCCGTGACTTAAGGCCAAGTGCTGACATGGTTTTAAATCTAATCGATGGCTTAATGTTTAAATTTTTAAGTACAGATTGTTTAGATGAAAGAGATGCGGTGGTGGAGCGGTTTTTTATGTCAGTGTTATAACGGGAAAACTCATACTAATTATTCAGTATATGACTTTAGGGGAATTTATTATGATTTGTTTTAATAATGATAATTTGAATTCTATGACTAGGTTCTATTGAGTTATTACTATTTACTTAAGTTTTAGCTTTATATTTTTTCTATGAAATAGTTATAAAATTAAGGTTAAAACTGAAGTTAATACAAACGAGATAGACAAATCTGTCTATTTTTTATAAAATGTAGTCGATTGTAACTCAAATTTATAAATAAAGTGATGTTTAATAATATTACCCAGATTTTAGAGAGTGTTGGTTTTCTCTCACAACATCGTTCGGTGTATCTTCAATTTTCAGATGCATCCCTGAATAGTCAGGTCTTTTTACAACGTATAGATGGGCAACATTATCTTAATCAGGGCATGACAGCAGAGCTGATTTGTTTATCAACAAATGCCCATATTCCACTCAAAACATTTATTGGAGTGCAAGTCGCTGTTGACCAAGTAACAGACCGAGGAAATTTTTTCCGTACGACTGGTATTATTACTGGAGCATCGCAGGGACAAAGTGATGGTGCTTTAACTTTATATAAGCTTGCGGTAAGTGATCCAACTTATCTGTGGCATAAACGCAGAAATAGTCGTGTGTTTATGAACAAGAGCGTGAAAGAAATTAGTGAAATTCTATTTCAGGAATGGCAGGGGAAAAGTCCATTATTTGCTTCTAGTCTGACTCTAGATTTGAGCGGATTGAAACAGACTTACGATGTTCGTCCTTTTGTTATGCAGCTCAATGAAAGTGATTATGACTTCTTAACTCGCTTATGGCGTAGTGAAGGCATAAGCTGGCTCATTGACGAAGCTGAGCTTACTGTCGCGAGCAATACAGATGATATTCAGCCACAAAAATTACGTTTGATTGATGATAATAACCAATATCAAGCGTTGGCAAGAAGAGCGATTTGTTACCACCGCAGCAGTGCAACTGAACAATCTGATAGCATGACCAGCCTAATGGCTGACCGTAGTTTACAGCCGACCTCTGTTTTTGTGCAGCGTTGGCAGTCAGATGTATTGCAACAAACTGATGGGGCAGGCAGTGTACAAAGTAAACACCAACATAGTTCAAACTATGACAACCAGAGCTTAAGCCTCGAAGAAGCATGGCACTATAGTCCGGCATGGATGCAGGATTTAAATGGCGAAGATGGGGCAACCTCCGCAAGCAATCAACAACTAGAAAAGTTTAACCAGAACCTAAGTGCTTATTATGATGCTCAGTCTAAGCAGTTCATTGCAAAAACCACAGTACGAGATACCCAAGTCGGCTATTGGTTTGAACTCAATGAACACCCTGAAATAGATCAGCATGAAAGCACAGATAAAGAGTTTTTAATTGTAGGCAAGAACTACTATAACCAAAATAATTTACCTAAAGATTTAAACCAGCAAATCCAAACTTTAGTTCAACAAAGTGATTGGCAAGCGAGTAATACTGACGAGCGCCAAGCGAATCAACTGATTTTACAACGTCGTCATATTCCAACTACTCCAGCTTATAATCCACAAACTCATAGTCCTGCCACTCATCCACAACGTGCGAAAGTGGTGGGTCCTGAAGGTGAAGAAATCTATGTAGATGAATGGGGTCGTATTAAAGTCCGCTTCCTGTTTACCCGCAACGATGACCATAGCCATGATGGTGGAGCAGGAACCAACAATAATGACACCGATTCAGCTTGGATTGACGTTCTAACACTGTGGGCTGGAGAAGGTTACGGTGCACGTTTTTTACCGCGTATTGGTGAAATTGTTGTTATTAACTTTTTTAATGGCGATATAGACCGACCGTTTGTGATGGGTCGAGTGCATGAGGCACAGCGTCATCCAACCAAATTTGATAATAAAGGCAAGCTTCCCGATACTAAAAAGCTGAGTGGTATCCGTTCCAAAGAAGTGTCAGGTGGTGGTTTTGGACAACTCAGATTTGATGATACAACGGGACAAATTAGTACCCAACTCCAAAGCAGTCATGGTGCAAGCCAGTTAAATCTGGGGAAACTGAGTCACCCTAAAGATAAAGCGGAAAGTGAAGACCGCGGTGAAGGTTTTGAACTGCGAACGGACCAATGGGGAGCATTGCGTGCAGGGCAAGGTTTATTGGTATCTACTTATAAACAAGATAATGCCAAAGGCGAACACCTTGATGCCGAAGTCGCTAAAAAGCAACTTGAAGGTAGTCAAACCAACAGTAAAGCACTGAGTGACATCGCTAAAAACCAGAAAACTGATGAAATAGAATCGATTGAGCAGTTAAAAGATTTTGCCTCACAAATTCAGCAACAAATCGCTAAATTTGAAAAAGCTTTACTCCTTTTAAGTTCACCGGATGGCATAGCCTTGAGTACGTCTGAAGATATTCATATCTCGGCTGATGCACAAATCAATCAGGTTGCTGGAGACAGCATCAACATAAGTACTCAAAAGAATGTCATTGCCCATGCTCAAAATAAGATCAGCCTCTTTGCAGCACAAAGTGGACTAAAAGCAGTCGCAGCACAAGGCAAGGTAGAAATACAAGCTCAGGCAGATGCGCTGGATGTGTTGAGCAAACTTGGAATTACTATTTCATCAACCGATGACAAAGTCATAATTAGTAGCCCGAAAGAAGTCAAAATCACAGGTGGCTCATCTCAAATCACTCTAAACGGTTCAGGAATCTTTCCGAAAACTGGCGGGAAATTCCAAGTCAATGCTGGACAGCATTTGTTTATGGGAGGAGCGAGTGCAAACGCCAGTGCTCCTGAGTTACCTAAAGCTAAACCTATGCAGGGAGCATTGGAGCTACTGCGAAGTTATGGTGGAGATAACTTCTTTAAGCAAAATAGCTATAAGGTCATTGATTCATTAGGTAAGCAAATTACAGGCAAACTTGATGGGAATGGTTTTGCACAAGTAACAGGGATTGCGCCTGGACCAGCTAAAGTAGTTTTTGAGAAGGACAATACTAGTGCTTGGCTACAAAGCAGTGATTTTAATCGTAAATACACTTGGGCTGAGCCAGTCAAAAGTGTTCAAGGATTAATGAAAAATGCCCTAGAAGCAGTTGGGCAAAATACGATGTCTCAGTTGCAAAATAATCTTCTTTCAACTGATAAAAATAGTTTCAAAAACTTGGGTAAAAATACTTTAGATAATTTAGCTGGGCAAGCACTAGGCCAGATTAAAAATCAAGTGACTAATGCTGCGCTCAATACGGTTTCTAAACAACTTAATCTCAATTTATCTGCCGATCAAATGAAAAGTCTTGGTCAAATGGCGGTAAATCCAAGCCAGTCTCTTGAAATGCTAAAAGAGCAAAGCCAAGGTTTTTTGAGTGATCAAATGACCGCAAAATTATCTAAGTCCATAAATCAAGATTCACCTATTCATCAAGGTGTTTTAGATAATTTTATTCGGTCAAAAAAGTAGATTGGATGAATAGAGCGATCCAACATAGAAAAATATTGTTGTAATTTAATGAATTAAAGGTTTTATATTAATGGCTAATGAGAATACACAACATAAAGAAATTAAAAAACAACCTACTGTTGAACTTGCTGTTTTTAACTTAAATAGCGTGACGGATGTAGCAGACTTGCAAATGATCGCAAGTCAGATTCAGTTGTATTTACAAGTGTGCGGAAATACCTCATTAGAACAAATAAAAAGTAAGGCCAACATAACCACAGTTGCTAATATCTTTGCATTGACAGGTAGTGTACTAGACCTAATGCTCTATGCTACAGATAAGAAAACTGGTGAAGCTGCTGCACAACGTGGAGCGTTACTTGCTGCAAATTTAATTGGTTTATTTTCGGAACCGAATAACGAAGCTCATGCGCGCATGGCTTTACGTCCGATGTTTGGTTTAATGGCAGAGTGCTTATATCGAGAAAATGGAAAAATTAAAGAAACAGATATTAAGCGTTTAGGTTTGCATCTCAATGCGATGATCGCTGGAGATTTAGAGAAGTTTTTAAAAGAGACTCAAGCGAAGTTAGGCAGTTTACTTATTAGTGCTACAACATTGGGTGTAACCATCCTACAAAGCATGGCGACCCCTGCAACAGGTATAAATGCAGGAATAACCACTGTGACAGGTGCGAGTGCAGAAAAACGAGATCCGAAACTCAAATTTAGCAACTGGGCTGTTCCACTCATTGATTTATTAGGGAAGCCGAGCCAAGCAGACTTAACCCCTAAAATACAACCAAATATAACAAGTCGTTTGCAACAAGAAGCAACTCAAGCTATTGCAGCTTTAAGTCAAACTTTACAGCAACAAGCAAACGCTGGCCAAAAATATACTTTGGCATGGCTATTACAAGAAACATTGAAAGCTATACAAGCTTTAGAAAACAAAGGCAGTGCAAGTGTGCCAATCAACCAGACGGGGGAATATGAACGCCATACGAAAGGAGACACTTTAGAGTTTGTAAGTTTACAGGCAGATGCTTTAAATGCTCCTCCATGTGAAGGTCCTGATTCCCAATCTGGAAAAAGTATTAGCTATTCAATTGGTGCTGAACGGGTTCAACATGCAGACTTCTATTTACCGAAAATAGGTTTTTCTTTTATAAGGCAATATAACTCACAAATGGATGAGTTTGATCAAAGTATGGTCGGTGCACGTTGGATGATGCCATTCTCCAATATGATTCAACAAACTGCTCAAGGCTATCTATTTATTGATAGTAAAGGGCGAAAGCATCAACTGCCAGCTTCTATTACACTTGAAACTTATGAAGTTCCTTATCAGGGAATAACAGTACAACCTCTTAAAAATGGAGATCTGATTCTAAACTTCGGTGGAGACTGGTCTTTTCAATTTCATCAGTTTTCAGTTGGACAGCCTTATCAATTGATTCAACAATTCAATGAAAAAACACAAGAAAAGATTGACTTAAGTTATCTTATTTTCGATAAAGCTGCTTATCTTCAACATGTTGATTTTCAATTAGAACATACCAAGCACCAATTAAAATTTGCTTTTAATGAACAAGTTAAAATGATTGCGGTGTTTTTAGATGATAAAGCCGAACCATTAGCGCGTTATGAATATGATACCCAAGGTAACTTGACTCAAGCGATTGATCAGAATGGTCATACAAGAAAATATGAATACAATAACTTTCATCAACTAACACGTTATACAGACCGTACAGGGCGTGGACAAAATATTCGCTATGAATCAACTGAAGCCAAAGCTAAAGCGATAGAAGAATGGGCTGATGATGGTAGTTTCCATACCAAACTAAAATGGCATCCGCACTTACGTCAAGTGGCGGTTTATGATGCTTATGATGTGCCAACTTATTATTACTTTGACCTCAATGGGTTTACTTATCGAACTCGTTTAGCGGATGGGCGGGAGTCATGGTATAGCCGTGATGGGAAAAAGCGGATTACTCGTCAAATTGATTTTGAAGGACGAGAGACTCAACAAGAATATAATGATCAAGATCAACTTGTTAAAATTGTTCAGCCAAACGGTGGGATAATTCGTTTTGCATATAATGAGCAGGGTAACTTAGTTGAAATTAAAGAGCCAGAAGGTAGTATTTGGAAACGAGAATACGATGAAAATAGAAATGTTAGTAAAGAAATCAATCCATTAGGGCACATCACACAGTACAAATATAACAATGATAATCAACTGGTTGAAGTCATTGATGCAAAAGGTGGTGTCAAAACCATTCAATATAATGAATTGGGGCAGATGATTTCATATACCGATTGCTCAGGTAAGAGCAGTACATGGGAATATGATGAAGATGGTGCACTGACAGTTCAACAAACTGCAAATAATAAAGTTGTACAGTATTTTTACAGTACCAAAGGCCGAGATAAAGGACAGCTGCAAAGTATTATTTATCCTGATGGGTTAAAAGAATACTTTGAACATGATGAAGAAGGACGCTTACTTAAGCATATAGATACTAAAGGTTTAGTAACGGAATATAAGTACAATCAAGTTGGCTTATTAGAGCAGCGTATTGATGCCAATCGACATAGCGTAACTTATCAATGGGACAAACAAGGCCATATTCAAAAGCTGATTAACCAGAATCAAGCTGAATATTTGTTTGGATACAATCCGTATGGATATTTGATACGTGAGCAGGCCTTTGATGGAGAGGAAAAGCACTATATTTACAATGAGAACGGAAGGTTATTTCAAATCCGTCAACCAAATATACTGACTCAATTTGACTATTATGCAGATGGGCAAATTGCTTCGAAAAGCTTTACCCATTTACATACAGGCCAGAAACAAACAGAGCAATTTGACTATAACCTGAATAACCAGCTGAGCCGAGCTAGTAATGAGGTTAGCCAAATTGATTTCTATCGCAATGCACTTGGGCAGTTGGTTAGAGAGCACCAGCATTATAAAATTCCAGAACTGAAACCGCTCACAGCAGTATTACATTATGAATATGATGAGCTTGGAAATTTAATTAAAACAATTCGACCTGATGGACATACACTGAATCATCTTGTTTATGGTTCAGGGCATATTTATGCAATTGGTTTAAATAACAAAGAAGTTGCTTCATTTCAGCGTGATGATTTGCATAGAGAAACAACACGATTACTAGCAAATGGGCTTATTCAAACTAAACAATATAATGATGTGGGATTACTGAGTTCACAGTTCATTCAACCTGAGCAAGAAACTCAAGACTATTTACAATATCAAGCACATAGACACTATCAATACGATCAAAACTATTTGCTTAGTCAAGTTGAAGATAGCCGTTTGGGTAAGCTCAATTATCAATATGACCCAATTGGGCGCTTAATCACAGCTCAAAGTTTACATAAAACAGAAAGTTTTAATTTTGACCCAGCTGGTAACTTAATTGATTCTGACTCGGTATTAAGTCCAGCACAAATTAAAAATAACCTTATTAAAAGTTATAAAGGTAAACACTACCAATACGATGCACAAGGTAATGTGACAGAGATTATTCAGGCTGGTAAAAACCTTAAGCTGACTTGGGACAACCAAAACAGACTTATTCGTAGTAATAATAATGGTCTAGTTACAGAATATGGTTACGATGTCTTTGGTCGTCGACTCTATAAAAAAACATCCAATGAATTAACATTATTTGGTTGGGATGGCGATTTAATGATATGGGAGTCTGTCAAATCGGCACAGACTAGTTATACAAAGCACTATATTTATGAACCTGATAGCTTTGTTCCACTATTACAAACAGGTTATAAGGATTTTATTCAACTGATAGAAACTCCTGATTATCAGGAATATCAAACAAAACCTTATTCTATTTATAAAGACCCAGTATGGAATAGTAATGCTCGCAAAAAGCGTACTGATGTAGAGCAGATTACATTTTACCATTGTGATCAGGTCGGAACACCTCAAACCATGACCAATACCCGCGGTGAATGTGTATGGGAAATTATGCAAGACACATGGGGCGCGGTATTGCAAATTAAAACGGTAAATCAAGATAATCCATTTGAACAAAATAATTTACGCTTTCAAGGTCAGTATTACGACCAAGAAACAGAACTGCACTATAACCGTTATCGTTATTATGAACCTCATAGTGCAAGATATGTGAGTAAAGATCCGATTGGGCTAGAGGGAGGTATGAATACCTCTAGTTATGTAAGTGATCCCAATCAATGGATTGATCCAGAAGGATTAAATAGTTTTAATTATGGTGAAATGTTTGGTATCCCCGCTAGTGCTCAGGCTGGTATAGCATATCAAGGCCAAAGAAATTATGATTGCTGGTTAAAAACAGGTAAGCAGTGTGAATTAGCAATAGAACCGCTTTTTGACTATGTTATATGTTCAGGTGGTTTTTCTGCATTTGGAGGTTCTAAAATTTATAATTTACATAATGGTAATGTCTATACTGCTGGCGGAGTTTCCTTGACTGGAGTAAAAGATATGAAAGATCATGCTCAAACAGTTGGTGATATTGCTAAAAAGAGTATAGATAAAAGTTTTAAAGTCGGCCCTGCAAATTTAAGTAAACTAAAAAAAATGTTTAGTGGAAGTTGTATGGCTGGATATATTCTTAATAAGCCATCAGGTTTAACAAACTCCAAGGCAACAGATGAATTTTTAACTGGTATGGGGATTTCCCAAAGTATTGGATGGTGGGGAGCGAGGATTGGAGTAACTACTCCAGCTGGTTCATTCTTTGATCGAAATGGACCTGTAGGTATTGAAGCAGGTATTGGCACCCCTGGAGTAGATATAAGTGTAAGCGACAGTAAACCAACTTTGGTTCGTACTCAAGACTAAGGGTTATAGCATGAAAAAAATACTTTATTATATTTTTTTATCTATTTTAATTATAAGCTGTACATCATTTAATGAAGAGAATGATGTACATGAAAAAGTCGATTTAAAAAAGCTTTCTAATGAATTATTTAGTACATATAAATACGAAGTTGATACTGATAGAAATAAAAGCTCTACTCAATTAATTGTGATAAAAATAAATAAAGAAAATTTTTCGATTAATGATTATAATGATGTTAAAAACAAACTATTAAGTAGAAAATGGGATTTTGTTGATTCATACGATAATTATTATAATTTTTGTAAAACTAATAATTATTCTATAGATATATTAAATCCTATTCATGATAGACATTATACAAGAGATGGTGATGAAGTTAATTTTAAAAGCAAAGATTATTGGTATTTTGCATTATACTTTAATAAATTAGGAGTTAATAATTGTATGGAATATTATGGTAAGTAAATTTGATTATTTAAATAAGATTTCTTGAATTTGTAGTATTTATTTTAATTTGATAATCTGGTTTTAAGTTTTAATTAGATTTGTTGAAATTATTGTTGAATCTAAATTTAATAGTTGGTACGCAAAATATAAGAAAGAGTTATGATTAAAATTAATTGTTTAATATTGATTACAGGTCTTAGTCTTTTATTATCAGGATGCAACAAAGATGTTGAAATAAAACCTCAATTTAAAATTTCGAAAGTTCGAATGAAGCTACTCCACATGATTATAGCAGTGTTCTTGCGGAACAATTTAAAGGGGAATTAAATTTTTTAAAGAACAATTGGATAAAATCTTTATTGATCAAAAATTTATTTTGAGGGATGAGGGTATTGCTTTTGCTCCTACTCAAAGCTTTCTTGTTGTTCAAATTCTTGTAGATAGATTAAATGAGGAAATCTATCAAAGAAATATTGTTCCTAGAATTAGAGAGAATGGTTGGATTCTTGAGAAGCGTATAAAAAATTCAGATGTTTTTTGTAATGGTAAGAAATATCAGTTAGAGGTTATTCGGCCTAAAGATTACTCTAAAGAAACTATTAATGAAGAAAATAGGTTAACTTTTACTTCAATTGAAAAAGAAAGGAATATTGGTATGTATTATCAAGAACAAGGAACATTGTACTGTGGAAATGAATTACCGATAATAAATATTTAGTAGAAAAAATTATTTAAGTGTAAAGATAAAGTTAAGAGATTAGTTAGGGGCAAATAAGTATGAAGTTAAATAATTTGAGTTTGGTTGTTTTTATACTTTTTATATTTACTGGATGTGGTGAAATTTATTCTCAACCTTCTGATAAATATCCATTTGAAGCAAAAATGAAAGCATTGTTAGGCGATAATCTTAAAATTGTAAACTCGTTGCGTAAAGCAGAAGTTCAAATTTCTTCTTTTAGATTTGAAAAAGATCCTAATAAATTGAAAAAAGTAATTAATCAATTAGAAAAAGATGGTTGGATATTAAAGGGGCATGGACAAGGGGTAGATACATATTGTTTAGGAGCTAATAATAGTATTAATATTGTTAGCCCTACTGCAATTGGTGTTTATGATTATCAAGGAGGTAAACTAAATATAACTGATTATAATTTTGATGCTATATCTTATAGTTATAATAAATGGGCCGAGGATTTGTGTGAATGATTTTTTGAAAATTATATTAATTTCTTCCTTATTAATTCAATTAGGTTGTTCTAATAGAATATATGAGCAACCTTCAGATAAGTATCCATTTGAAGCAAAAATGAAAGCTTTATTAGGTGGTAATCTTAAAATTGTGAACTCATTGAGTAAAGCAGAATTTCAAATTTCTTCTTTTAAATTTAAAAAAGATCACAATAAATTGAAAAAAGTAATTAATCAATTAAAAAAAGATGGTTGGATATTAAAGGGACATGGACAAGGGGTAGACACATATTGTTTAGGGACTAATAATAGTATTAATATTGTTAGCCCCACTGCAATTGGTGTTTATGACTATCAAGGCGGAAAACTAAATATTACAGATTACAATTTTGATGCGATATCTTATAGCTATAATAAATGGGGTGAGGATTTGTGTGAGTAATTTATTCAGATATATAGCATTATTTTTCTTGTTTTTACAGGTGGGTTGTTCTAATGGAGTTTGTGAACAGCCTGCGTATAAATACCCATTTGAAGTGAAGATGAAAGCATTATTAGGCGATAATATTGAAATTATAGATTCTATAAATAAATATGAAGCACAAGTTTCTTATTTTGAATTTACTAAAGACTCTAGGAAATTAGAGGAAATAGTCAGGTATTTAGACAAAGATGGATGGGTGTTAAAAGGGCAAGGGCATGGAGTTGATACATATTGTTTAGGTCCAAATAATAAAATTAATATAGTCAACCCAACCTTTGGCAAGATTCAAGATTATAAAGGCGGAGAGTTGAAAATAACTAATTATGATGTTAATACGGTTTTGTATCGATACTATAAGTGGGGAGATGATTTGTGTGAATAAATGCGAAGTGAAATACTTGCTGCTAATACGTGAAAGCAATGCTGTAAAAAATAGGTGAGATTCTTAGTTAATTATAGGAATATATGATCTGAAAGGTACTACTAGATTTTTTAAAATTCTAGATGCTGAAAAAGCTATTAAAAATAATAGATTAGAGAGTTTAAGTAATGGAAATATGGAATAAAATCTTTTTAAAATTTATGACTATTATTTTAATTGGAGCTTTCTGTGTTTCATGCGATCACATAAAGAAAAGTGAAGTAACTATTGTTGAAAATAAGAATATAATAATTAAAAAATTTGAAAGTGATGCTGAATATATTTTTGGTAATCAAATTTTAGGTAAAAAAATATTTTCTTCCTATAATGCAGAACGATTAATATTTCAAGTGAAAGATCTAGAGAAAAATAGTGATAATTTTATAGATAAAATAGATGGTCTGTTGAATAATAGGGGTTGGAACTATAAAGAAAAATACAAAGAAGCTTACATTTATTGTGATAGAGATATGAATCAACTTGAGCTAGTTCCTCCTATAAAGATAGGTACAGTTATGCAATCTGGAGAAGGACAGTCATTGAATCAGTTAGTAGATTATTGGAATATAAGTTTTATCCATTCTAGACATAAACGTTATATATGTAATATGAATAGTTGATTTGGATAATTTATTATGATTGTGAGAAAATTCATATTTTCTTTATTAATTTTAGGTCTCTATTGCTCCCTAATAGCATGTAGTACTAACGCAACTAGCTTACAAGAGCTTTCTAAGGAGTTGTTCAGTGAATATTCATATGAAGTTGATACTGATAGAAATAAAAGATCTACTCAATTAATTGTGATAAAAATAAATAAAGAAAATTTTTCGATTAATGATTATGATAAAATTAAAAACAAACTATTAAGCAAGAATTGGGATTTTGTTGATTCATATGATAATTGTTATAATTTTTGTAATACTAATAATTATTCTATAGATATATTAAATCCTATTCATGGTCGACATTATACAAGAGAGGGTGATGAAGTTAATTTTAAAAGCAAAGATTATTGGTATTTTGCATTATACTATAATAAATTAGGAGTTAATAATTATATGGAATACTATAATAAGTAATTTTTTAATTATTTGAATAAAATTACTTAAATTTGTGCTGGTTGTTTTAATTTGATAATCTAGTTTTTAGGTTTTGATTGGATTTTTAATTTATTATTAAAATCTAAATTTAATAGTTGGTCTGTAAAATATAAGAAGGAGTTATGGTTAAAATTAATTTTTTAATATTGATTGCAGGTCTTAGTCTTTTATCAGCATGCAATAAAGATGGTGAGATAAAACCACACTCTAAAAGTCCGAATGAAGCAGCTCTACATGATTATAGCAATGTTCCTGCAGAACAATTTAAAGGGAAATTAATTTTTTTTAAAGAACAATTGGATAAAATCTTTATTGATCAAAAATTTATTTTGAGAGATGAGGGTATTGCTTTTGCTCCTACTCAAAGCTTTCTTGTTGTTCAAATTCCTGTAGAGAGCTTAAATGAGGAAACCTATCAAAGAAACATAGTTCCTAGAATCAAAGATAATGGCTGGATTCTTGAGAAGAGTATAAAGAATGCTGATGTTTTTTGTAATGGTAAGAAATATCAGTTAGAGATTATTCGGCCTAAAGATTACTCTAAAGAAATTGTTAATGAAGAAGATAGGTTAACTTTTACTCCAATTCAAAAGGAATGGAATATTGGCATGTACTATCAGGAACAAGGAACATTATTCTGTGGAGATAAATTACCAGTAATTACTATAAAATAAAAATATAGGGCTTGGCTTATTTTTTAGTATATCTACTTTGTAAGATTATAGCCCTATATTTTAAATCATATATATGAATATGGTGAAGTTAAAGATTTAATTTCTATCTATTCAGATTGAACTAAGTCACGTTCACGACATGATAATTCATAGTAATTACCTTTTGGCAGAGAACGGATTTTAAAGCCATAGTAATCGCTAGTTGACTCTATAGGACCGACACTACATTGATTTGTTTTTGCAAATTTTTCAATCAATTTCAAATTAGAAGTTTGCTTAAATACAGCTCCCCAACCTTCACTCACACAACAGCCCACATATTCAGACATATATTCATCTGAAATGAGTACGACATTTTGTCCCATAAACTCATAAGGCTTTTTGAGTTTATATATATCGTTATAGTCTGCTCGCGAAATATTAGGTTTCTTTGCTAAAAAGCCTTTCTGTTTGAGTATTTGGAACTTTAAAAAATTCTGAGGCCCAGTACCAAGTCCTCTATAAACCGAATTATTATCTTCTGCAAAGCTATACGAGCTAAACATACTGACTAAACTTAAAAATAATATTTTTCTCATTTTAAATTTCAAAAGTTATATGAGGCCGTAATTCTTTCATATCTTATAAATAGCGTAAAGTAAGTAGCTGATTTTGATTGTACAGATAGAATTTCTCTAACTGGCTTCGTAGGCATACACAGCTCATTTGAGTGACTATTTATATGCTTCTTATGATTAAATATTCAGAAAATAATAAGTGGATTACTTAAAAGTTTTAATTTAATTGATCAGATTTTTGCTCGTAGATTAATTTATCAGCTCATTTGATAGTCTTTTTGTATATAATATGTATTCTTTGTATTTTAGCTATCTTTATAGAGTAAACATGAAAAAAATATTAATCATTACTATGGCGAGTTCTTTTGGTTTAATCGCATGTTCAACCACTGAAACATCAAGAACGATACAAAGTCCTCAAGTCACCGCAGCAACTTCTGCAATTAAATATAATGGAGTAAAAGCTCCTGTTTCTATTGGTAAGTTTGATAACCGCTCTAGTTATATGAGAGGAGTTTTCTCAGATAATGTAGACCGTTTAGGTGGCCAAGCGAAAACGATTCTTGAGACACATTTACAGCAAACTGGTTATTTCTCAGTTTTAAATCGCGACAATTTATCTGAAATTAAACAAGAAGTAGGTTATAGCAATACTGCTCAATCTATTAAGGGTGCTCGTTATGTGATTACTGGCGATGTATCTGAGTTTGGCCGTAAAGAAGTTGGTGATCAGCAACTATTTGGTATTTTAGGCCGCGGTAAACAACAAGTTGCTTATGCAAAAGTTAATTTAAATATTATTGACGTAAAAACTTCAGAAGTTGTGCACTCAGTACAAGGTGCTGGTGAATATGCATTAGGTGCACGTGAAGTCTTAGGCTTTGGTTCTACTGCCTCTTACGATTCCACTTTAAATGGTAAAGTACTCGATTTAGCTGTTCGTGAAGCGGTAAATAATCTTGTAACAGATATTCAAAATAACCGTTGGTCAATTCAATAATTTTGGATATGTTTTAGATGAAAAAAATTGTTTTAAGTAGTGTTCTTGCTTTGGGATTGGTGGGCTGTGCCACTGGTCCTCAATCTTTATATAATTGGGGAAGTTATCCGCATCAAACTTATTTGATGTATACCGCACCTGAAAAAGCGACACCAAGTGCACAAATCACAACATTAGAAGCTGAGATTCAAAAAACTAAAGGTAAGGGCCTAGCTGTTCCTCCGGGGTTATATGCGCATTTAGGATTATTGTATTTACAAGAAAATAATTCTCAAAAAGCAATCGAGTATTTCCAGCTTGAACGTCAAGTCTACCCAGAGTCTACAGTTTTAATGGATCGCTTATTGCAAAAAATGAATGCGAATGGTGGGAATATAAAATCATGATTAAGAAGTTTCTAATTGCTGGTTTGGTTATTTCTAGCATTACATTTACTGGTTGTGCAGTTACTCAAGCACCGAATAAAGACATAACCGCTTATAAAGCTCATATGCCAAAGTCAATTTTGGTATTGCCACCAGTCAATGATTCACCAGATGTAAAAGCGACTTACAGTTATTGGCCAACCGTAATAGCGCCTGTAGCAGAAGCTGGCTATTATGTTTTTCCCATCTCTGTTGTAGACAACATGTTTAAAGAGAATGGTGTCACCAATGGCAGTGATGCGCAGTCTATTGCTCCTCAAAAATTACAAGAGATTTTTGGAGCAGATGCTGCTTTATACATTCGAATTAAAGAATATGGCTCTAAATATCAAGTGATTCAAAGTGTCGCCACAGTAAGTGCAGATGCAAAACTTGTTGATTTAAAAACAGGTGATGTGATTTGGACAGGTGAGAAAAAGTTATCCCAATCAAGTAGTGATGGTAACTCTGGTTTACTTGGTGCTGTAGTCGGTGCTTTGGTTGAACAGATTTCTAGCAACTTTAATGATCGTGCTTATCCAATAGCGAGTATGGTAAATGCTCAACTGTTTACTCCGACTCCTTATAGTCCGGGTACAGGTTTGTTATATGGCCCACGCTCACCTCAGTATCAACAAGATGGAATTACGAAGTAAATTAAAATCTAAATTTGGGTTTTAATTTATTATATAAGTTGCTTCATATCTTTATGATTTGAGGAACTTTATAAAGATTGAGTTTAAGCAGGAGAGTCAGTTGAAAATTGATTTTACCTGCTTAATTCAATTGAAAATTAGATTATTTCTTTACTTTAAAACGGTATTTACATTTTAGGCAGCGGTAGTCTTGAAAGATATTCTTATCGATCATTACGCCTGCTTTTTTACCAAAAATATTGCCAACTACACCGCCAGTAATACCTGCACTGATTGCACCGACAAAAGTTCCTACAGTACCGCCAACAATTACACCTAATGGTCCAGCAACTGTACCAATCGCTGCTCCTATAGAAGCACCTGTTGCAGCACCGCCTACGGTACCCGCTGTTGTTCCCGCAGCTGTTAGTAAAACACCGCCAGTGGTTTTAAGTAATTTATCATGATTACGTGTTTCAATTTCTGTAGAACCACACTTTGGGCATTGCAGCGTTTTTTCCATAAAATTTTTCCTGTCTTTCATCATTAAGTGACACAGTGAATGGAGCAGAATCAGTAAAGTGGGTAAAGAACACGACTTATGGCGAAGCGTCTTTTTCCTGATTGGTGATCGCAACGATATACCTGGTCAGCCACGATTTTAGCTGAACATTGGCACAAATATTTATAGATCATGTAAACACTTGTACTTTAATAATCATCTCTTAAAAATGTCTTAAGCACCATTTTTAAATGGATCAGGTGTGCCTAAAAGTGACTAAGTGATGGGTGATTGATCAGAAACAAGATAAATATTTGGCTTGATTAGATTTACACTAAGAGCAAGCTTGTTTATACGTTCCTAAAACAAGAAAGGCTTATTCTGTTTGAATAAGCCTTTTAGGACGTTCAGAGTGATTTATCTAACCTTAAAACTTTATATAAACCAAGCATTAAAACAATCCAGATTGGAATCAAAATTACCGATTCTTTAAAGCCTTGGGTCCACATAATGTATAAAATCATGCCGATAAAAACGAGCACGACATAGTTACTTAAAGGTGAAAATAGAGCAGGGAACTTAGCAACTTTTCCTTCAAATTTCATGGTTTTTTTAAATTTTAAATGGGTAAAGCTAATAATGGCCCAGTTTAAAACTAAAGCTGCAACAGCCATGTACATAAGATGGCTTAAAGCTTCTTCTGGTACAAAATAATTAAGTAAAACACACCCAAAAATCAGTATAGAAGAGAAGATAACAGCGGCTGTTGGTACGCCTTGTTTGCTTACTTGTCCAAAGATTTTAGGGGCATTGCCTTGTACTGCTAATCCGTACAACATACGGCTGTTGGCATACATGCCGCTGTTATAAACTGACAGTGCAGCAGTCAAAATAATAAAGTTCAGTAAATGTGCTGCCCAGCCAATGCCAAGCTGGCTAAAAATCATGACAAATGGGCTTTTATCTAAACCACCAAGGTCCAGTTGGTTCCAAGGAATAAGCGACATAATAATCGCGAGTGAAGCCACGTAAAAAATCAAGATTCGAAAAATAACTTGGTTAATGGCTTGTGGAATACTTTTCTCAGGATTTTCTGCTTCAGCAGCGGTCATTCCAATCAGTTCAATACCGCCAAACGCAAACATTAAAAAGGCGAGCATATAGAATAAACCCGAAAAGCCATGTGGGAAAAATCCGCCATGCTGCCATAGGTTTGAAAAGCTCGCTATAGAGTCGTTGCCTGCTGTCAGCAATAAATATAAGCCAAACACAATCATTGAAATGACTGCGGTAACTTTAATAATAGCTAACCAAAATTCAGATTCGCCATAAAATTTAACGTTGCCTAAGTTCAAACAAGTGACGAGCACAAAGAAAAATAAAACCGAAACCCACGCAGGTATATGAGGCCACCAATAATGTACATATTTAGCCACGGCGGTAAGCTCAGTCATAGCCACTAAAATGTACACTACCCAATAGTTCCAGCCCGATAAAAAACCGGGAAACCTTCCCCAATACTTTTGTGCAAAGTAGCTAAAAGAGCCAACCACAGGTTCCTCTACAATCATTTCACCCATTTGACGCATAATTAAAAATGCAACCAAACCGACAATGGCATAACCCAAAATGATTGAAGGACCAGCAGATTGAATGACTTGTGCAGAGCCTAAAAAAAGTCCTGTGCCTACAGCACCACCCATAGCGATTAACTGGATGTGACGATTTTTAAGTCCACGTTTTAATTGGGAAGTTGAGTTACTCAAAATACTATGCGCTGTCTAAAAAAGCCGATGCTATTGTAATGGATTGGCTGGGGATAACCTAATTTGAAAAGGATTTTACTCAGTTAAATAAAAAGGATCCGTACAAAGCTATACAAATCCTTTTTAGAAAAATGACGTTTTTATAAATTAGAAAGATACCATTTTGCCCGGGTTAATCATTGCACCGATACCATACATACTTTTCGCGAGCGGAATAACAACTGGTGCAAGGGTACGGCCAAAAATAATATTTTGATGGTCAATTTTAGATAACATTTCGAAGTCATTAGATTGCCCAACAAAGTCATTTGCAATGGCTTTACCAATACGTACCGTCTGAGCAACGCCGTGACCACTCCAACCATGAACAGCATAAATCGGGAACTTGTTGCCAAACTTACGACTGTCGACTGCACCATTTACAGTTAAATCAGTGGTTCCACTCCAGACGAAATCCATCTCTAGATTTTTAATTTGCGGGAATACGGTATGAATTCGATGCTCTAGATAATTTAAAGTTTTCTCTGGCCCCCAGCATGTGCCAGTACCTTGTCCACCAAACAGTAAACGGTTATTAAACACAGGTCGGTAGTAATCAATCTGGAATTGAGTGTCATAAACCGGATGTCCAAATGGCAGAAGCTCTTTGGTATCAAGCTCTAAAGGAGCGGTGGTCGCGACATAGGTGTAAAACGGAATAGTGGTATTGCTTTGATCTGATAAAAGTTTAAATGAAGCATGGTGTACTGCCAATACCACAGACTTTTTAGCTTTTACTACAGCATTTGCAGTTTGAACATAAATACCATCTGCTTTTTCTTCTATTGAAATGACTTCGGTTTGTTCATAAACAGTACCGCCATTTTGGCAAAAGCCATAAATTAAGCCACGGTTTAAAGCTAAAGGATGAATTTGTCCACCTAACTCATCAATTAAACCACCTGTATAGTAGTCTGACTTAATAAAGTCCATGAGTTCGTGCTTACCCACAATACGGGTATGGTCTTCACCTAAATATTTTCGAGCATCGGCGCCTTGGGTTAAGCCGACTAAATGCCCTTCATGAACGGCGGCGGTAATGTGACCATGTTTTCGATCAAAGTTAAGTTGGTATTTTTCCGAGATATCATCAATGAGTTGCATGGCTTCTGTAGAGGTAAAATGCCAGAGTTTTTTTGCATCTTCATAGCTTAATCGGTCAGCCATTTCTTGAGCTTCCCAGCGTGCTAAACCAGGAGTAAGTTGTCCACCATTTCGGCCAGAAGCTGCACTACCAATGCGGTTTTTTTCTAACAAAACCGTATCTACACCTTGTTCAGCTAAGTGTAGGGCAGTCGATGAACCTAATAAACCACCACCAATCACCACGACATCACATTCAATGTCAGCATTTAAACTATCAAAGGTATGCCAATCAGACAGTGAGCTTTCATAGTAGTTGGCTGGGTTATCTACCGATGCATCATTAACCGTGGCTGTATCAAATTTCGCATGTTTTGGATTTAACCAACTCCACTCTTTGCCCACTTGTAGAGATTTACTTGGTTTATATTCCACATCTTTTAAAAGCTGAGGTTTAGAAATAATTTTCATAGAGAAGTTCCTTAAAAATTAATAAGCATTACTAATGGCAATACTTTGTTTTTTAATCGTTTTATAAATAAATAGAAGAATGCCTAAAGATAACCAGAAGCATCCAAAAATGAGTGAAGATGAGTCGAGATTGAGCCACAAGCAAATAATGCTAATGACCGATAAAAGCGGTAAAAATAGGTTTAGAAATTTATTTTTAAAACCTAAGCGCTGTTTATCTTTAATATAAAATTTCATAAAAACTGAGAAGTTGACGGCCGTAAAAGCAACGAGCGCACCAAAACTGATCAGGCTTACGACTTGAGCTAAATCTAAAAAAATAGCCGACATTGAAATAAGCCCGACAAATAAAACCGAGAAAAATGGTGTACCTAAAGAGCTATGGATAGTCCCAAAATACTTTTTAGGGAAAATATTGTCGGTGCCCATTATATACAGTAAACGCGAAGCACTGGCATGCGAGGCAAGACCAGAGGCGACTGTGTTCATAATTTGGCCGCATAAAAATATCGACTGAAACAACGCGCCGCCTACATAAAGCACAATTTCAGGAAGTGCTTCTGAAGGGTGGTGAAAACGAACATTGTTTGGAAAATAAAGCTGAATAAACCAAGCGGCTGTGAAGAAAATAAGCCCGCCAGTAAGTGTTGTTAACATGACTGCTCGAGGAATATTTTTAGTGGGTTGTTTGGTTTCATTTGAAAGAGTAGTGACTGCATCAAAACCTAAAAATGAAAAACATAAAACCGAAGCGCCAGCAACGAGCGGTAATAGTGACTGCTGACCATGCCATAGCGGAGCCAAGGTCAGCACGTGTTCATAACCTTGAGTTGAGCCAATACCACGAACCACTAAATATACAAAAATGACCATGAGGATAATCGGAGCAAACACAAACACGAGACTTAAGTTGGCAAGTAACCGAATACGGAAACAGTTGACTAAAGTCACAAGGCCCGCCGATACCAATACCCAAAACCAATAAGGCATACTCGGAATGAGTGCGGTAAGATAAATTGCAGCCAGTAATACATTAATAAGGGGCAATAAAAGATAGTCGAGTAGAGAACACCAGCCAACAAAAAAACCACTTTTAGGCCCTAAACTTTCGGCAGTATAACTATAGGCCGAACCTGATTTTTCTGAATTTTTACTAAATCTTGCATAGCTCCAAGCGGTCAGTAACATCGCCCCTAAAGCGAGTAGATAGGCCAGAGGAACATGACCATTGGTAATTCCGGAAACAATACCGAAAGTATCAAAAACCGTCATGGGGGTCATATAGGCAATACCAATAATCGTGACTTGCCATAGTGTTAGTTTTTTTAAGGAAGACGCTTTATTTTCCATGTCTTTTCAACCTCAAATTTCGTTGTTTTTGCTTTTCATCCAGAAAGGCGATGCTATTTTTAGGCCAAAACTTCCCCGTGACCTGAATAAACAAGTCTGATTGAAGAAAGTTTGAACAGTAGCTAGAGGCTTAAAGTGCTATTTCACCTTGGTGGCACACTAAAGTTAGAATAAAGAGCTATTATTCTTTTCTTTTTAGATCACAACCAACTGGAAAGATGGACAGGGTCGCGAGAAAAACTGTTGAACAGCTTTTTCTTTAAATAAGGTTCCAGTTCGGATGCTAATGTCGTTTGAAGTAATGACCCGAGATGAATCATTCATAATGACTGCTTTTTGTTTGATATTTTTGAGTTTTGGCATAAGTAGTTTTTCAAGCGCCGAAACTAAAATATCGGTCGCAATGACACCAATAAACTGATCATGAATCATGACAGGGTGGGCAATGGTGATGGTGTAGGCACCGTTACAAATATAATCAACGTAAGGGCCATGTATGCACGGGCTTTTATCTTGAGCAGGTTTGTGGAACCATTCAAAAGAGCGGAAATCTAAAAAGCGCTGCGCATTTTGGTAGTTTTCAAGTTTCGCTTGTTGTAACTGGTCTTCTTTTTTATACCACCATTCGAGTGTCCAGTAGTCTTGCTCGTCTTGAGTCGCTGGACTATAACTCGCAAAACCAGTTCCTTGACTATAATGGCTCTGATTTAGCGCATTTTTAATTTCCTTCTGCAAAGCAGAGCGTTCTGAAGTTGAAAGCTTGATATCTGCATTTTTTTCAGATGCATGCTTTGACAGAATTTTGCTTGCTTTATTTGCGAGTGTTTCGGTAATCGTTGTTGTTTCCTCAACAACACTTTTTAATAAACTTTGAAGCTCTTCTATATCTAAATCTAAGTGCTGGGTCATTCCGATAACTCCTAAAATTCCATATTCCTAACTTGATTATTGATAAGCCATCTCATTTATTATTTTTATTCACTCGATAACTTATACCGAAGCATTTGGTCAGTGAGCATTGAAACTATTTTTCTGGCTTGAATCATAGCTTCATTTTCATTGTTTTCAACAAAAGACGACAAAAGATGGTGATATTGTTTTACAACTTCACGGTGAAAATCGTTGTCTTGATAAAGCACCGCAATAAGGGGAGCCCATTCAGCCTGAATAGTGAGTTCCTGATTTGCCAGTCTTGCAGATTGAGCAAATGAGGTGAGTGTCAGCAAGCAACGTAAATCAAGCTGTGCGCGTGTGTCTGCTTCAACGGCTTGCTCAAATTGTTCAATCAACTCTTTTATTTTGCCTAGCTCATATTCTGTGGTTCTTTGAGCGGCTAAATATGCACTATGGCTTAAAATTGCACTGTGAAACTCACCTAAATCGGCAAGATACTCATTTGAAGCTTGGCGCAATGGATGTTGGTTTAACAGTAAATCTGAAGGTAGCTCACAAACAAAACTTCCACCATTTCTGCCGCGACGTGTATCAATTAAACCTTTTACGCGTAAAGTATTTAAAGCTTCGCGTACAGTAATAGGTGAAACGCCCATTAAGCGTGCTAAATCTGCCTCATTAGGAAGTTGTTCATTGCTTTTGAGCAAACCAGAGATAATTGCATTTTCCAAGCGTTCTACAACTTGTTCAGAACGAGTTGCTTGAGCAATAGGTGCAAAAATTATCGTATATGCTGACATGGCGAATTCTCTAAAAGCTAAGTCAAAAGACTTAGCTTAATGAAGCGGATAAATAATTATTAAAACACGCCATAACCATGGACAGCCTGTTCATCTTCAGGCACGGCTGGTATTGCATCCCAAAGTTCAACAATTTTGCCATTATCTACACGCCATAATTCAAAATAGGCATGTCGATTTCCGGCAATACTACCTTCGGAATGAGTCAATACAAATTGACCATCAGCAATGGAGCGATGCGTTTTTGAGTATACCAAACCTTGTCCTTCATTACGGATATTGTTCAAAAAATCAATGACGGCTTTAACGCCATCTCCAATATCTGGACTATGTTGAATGAACTGATCGCCGTGGGTGTATTCTTTGAAGGCATCGTAATTTCCATCAATTAATGACTCCTTAAAGAAAGACGTCACAATCTCACGGTTTTTCTCTGGGTCATGGTGAGTTACGATTTCAGTTGGACCATCTAATTGCGTTCTACCGCTTACATTCGGTGCAGCTTCTGCGACAAGACCATCCCAATGCTCTACAATTTTGCCGTCTTTTACTCGGTAAATATCAAAGCCAACTAAAGGGTTTTTATCTAAGCCCTGAAAGCGGCCATGAATTGCAACCAAATCACCATCTGCGAGTACGCGTACAGCTTGGTGTTGCATGTCTGGGCAGTCTTCTACTAATTGGCGAAGACCCGAAATACCATTTGCAACGAGTGGTGAGTGCTCTATAAAGTCTTCAGAAAAATAACGGTCTAGAGCAGTGGTGTCATGCAAATTAAATAACTCGTGATGGGCTTTAGTCACCAAGTCTTTCATTTCTTGCTTATTCATTTTGATCTCCTTTCAAAACTCATTGTTATTATTCGTTTGAACTCATCACATGTTTAACGCGGGTATATTCTTCAAAACCATAGCCAGATAAATCTTTACCATATCCTGATTTTTTGAAGCCGCCGTGTGGCATTTCCGCAGTTAAAGGAATATGGGTATTAATCCAAACTGTACCGAAATCGAGTTCACGTGACAGACGAGTTGCGCGTGCATGATCTTTGGTCCAAACACTTGAAGCTAGGCCATATTCAACGTCGTTGGCTTTTTCAATCGCATCATTTTCATCGGTAAATTTTTGAACGGTAATGACTGGTCCAAAAATTTCTTTTTGAATGGCTTCATCATGTTGTTTTAAACCACTAATAACAGTTGGCTCAAAATAGAAACCTGGGCGGTCTGCTTGTTTTCCGCCTGTTTCAACTTTGGCGTGAGCAGGTAAGTTATCGATAAAGGCTTTAACATTTTTCAATTGGTTGGCATTGTTAAGTGGGCCATAAAGTGCGTCTTGATCATCTGGATCACCAAAACGGGTATTTTTTGCAGCCTCAACGAGTTTAGCTAAAAATTCATCATGAACTGCTTCAGCTACAATGACACGCGTCGCCGCAGTACAGTCTTGGCCTGCGTTGAAATAGCCAGTTAATGCAATCATTTCGACGGCTTTATCAATGTCGGCATCTTCAAAAACCAGTACAGGCGCTTTACCGCCAAGTTCAAGGTGGGCTTTCGCTAAATTTGCTGCGGCAGAAGCGGCAACTTGTAATCCGGCACGTACCGAACCAGTAATAGAAACGAGAGCAGGGGTTTTATGTGATACCACTTTTGAGCCTACCTGTGCTTGGCCTAACACCACGTTAAATGCGCCTTTAGGGAAAAATGGTGCAGCAATTTCTGCCAGTAAAAGGGTACTTTCAGGTGTTGTATCACTTGGTTTGAGTACCACTGTGTTACCAGCAGCTAAGGCAGGAGCAATTTTCCAAATTGCCATCATAAGTGGATAGTTCCAAGGTGTAACTTGGCCAACTACACCAATCGGTTCACGGCGAATAGAAGAGGTTAAACCTTCTAAATATTCACCAGTTGCTGAACCATCAAGTAAACGAGCCGCACCTGCGAAGAAACGAACTTGATCTGCCGATACACCGACTTCTTCAGATGCAATTAAGTGTTTTAACTGCCCTGTATTGCGACTTTGCGCTTCAATCAAACGGTTAGCATTTGCTTCGATAGCATCTGCTAATTTAAGCAATGCTTTTTGACGCATTGATGGTGTACTGCGTCCCCAAACTTTAAATGCTTCTTTTGCAGCGGCATACGCTGCGTCAACTTCTGCATCGGTTGCATTGGGTGACTGTGCATAAAATTCACCAGTGACTGGGCTCACCAAGTCGAAGTAATCATTTGCTTTGCTAGCAACATATTCGCCGTTAATAAAGTGTTTTAGTTGAGTTTTAGCCATTTTCTTATACCTTGTCCTTAGGTTTTAACATATAACATATAATACTATATGTATTATGTTTTAATTTTTCTGTCAAATGCCTTGATGAGAGGAGTGAGTGAAAAAAGTGAAAATTTAAATCAAATTAGATTTTAAGTTTTTGATTTGATTATTTAAAAAAAATTAAAAATTTATTGAGGTTTTTAGAGTGGACTGTGGTTGTGATGGTTTTTAATTTTAATAGAGGGTGTTCAAGGAAATTTCTTTGTATGAATGGGGGATGAGCCAAACTTTATGCTTGGCTCATCAATTCTTATTCTTTGAAATTAAAGTGAATGATCAGGTCTTATGACTCGCAAGCAGAATGCTAGTTTCACTATTATAAATACCTGAAATATTCCTAATTCTCTCTAAAACTTTGTCAAAGTTTTCTAAAGTGTCAGAGCGCAGTTCGACCAGAAGATCCCATTTGCCATTGGTTTTATGCAAGCATTCAACTGCACTTTCTAGACGTAATTCTTTAATCACAGATTGTGCTTTGGTGCCTTCGACCATGATACTCATCCATGCACGGATGACATTGCGTTCTGCATTGGGTTTAAAACGAACCGTATATCCGGTAATGATGCCCGAAGACTCAAGATACTCCATTCTCTTTTTAATGGTTGCTCTTGAGACGTGAACTTTTTCGGCTAACTCGGTTACAGACATCCGTGCATTATCTTTGAGTAAACCTAAAATAATTTGATCAATAGTATCCATATTGTAATTGTCAATTATCAGATTGCTAAAAAATAATTCATTTTTTGCTGAATTACAAATTTTGTGAATCAATTTGATTTTGAATAATAGGGGCATTAGCTCACCCGAATAATTCAATTTAATGGACTAGATAAGATGAATAATTTTCCAGTTTCTCGCGGCAACTTTAATGAGTGGATGGTTCCAGTTTTTGCACCGGCAAATTTCATTCCGGTACGTGGTGAAGGTTCACGTATTTGGGATCAAGAAAATAAAGAATATATCGATTTTGCAGGTGGCATTGCAGTAAATGCATTAGGTCATGCGCATCCAGTGGCAGTCAATGCGTTAACAGAACAAGCAACAAAACTTTGGCATGTAGGTAACGGTTATACCAATGAACCCGTTCTACGTCTTGCTAAACAACTCACCGAAAATACATTTGCAGACAAAGTATTCTTCTGTAACTCAGGTGCAGAAGCGAATGAAGCAGCATTAAAGCTTGCTCGTAAAGTAGGACTCGACAGCGGTGTTGCGGGTAAAAGTGGCATCGTGGCATTTAATAATGCTTTTCACGGTCGTACTTTATTTACCGTTTCAGCAGGTGGTCAGTCAAAATATTCACAAGACTTTGCACCACTTCCAAACGGCATTAATCATGTTGCTTTTAACGATTTAGAAGCTGCCAAAGCAGTCATTAATGAACAAACATGTGCAGTGATTGTTGAACCGATCCAAGGTGAAGGCGGTGTTATTCCTGCTGACATCGAATTTTTAAAAGGTTTACGTGCACTGTGTGATGAGTTTGATGCCTTACTTATTTTTGATGAAGTACAAACTGGTGTAGGCCGTACAGGTTCACTTTATGCTTACATGAACTCAGGTGTTACTCCGGATATTCTTACCACTGCAAAAGCATTAGGCGGTGGTTTCCCAGTGGGTGCAATGTTAACGACTGATAAATTTGCGACGCATTTTTCAGTGGGTACGCACGGTACGACTTATGGTGGTAACCCGTTGGCAAGTGCTGTTGCTGGTGCAGTATTTGAATTTATTAATACACCAGAAGTGCTTGAAGGCGTAAAAGAGCGTCATGATTACTATAAAAACGCTTTAAATAAATTAAATGAAAAATATGAAGTCTTTAAAACGATTCGTGCAGAAGGTTTGCTAATAGGTTGTGCCTTAAAAGACAAATTCGCTGGTAAAGCAAAAGATATTAATAACCTTGCGGGTGAGGAAGGTTTACTGAGTCTGATTGCTGGTCCAAACGTTGTACGTTTTACGCCGTCTTTAATTATTCCATTTGCTGATATTGATGAGGGTCTAAAACGCTTCGAACGTGCACTTGCTCGCTTTGTAGAAATTCAAAAGGATGAACAAGCCGCATGATGATTATTCGCTACATTGAACCTAAGGATGTTAATGATCTTTACCTTTTGGCTCAAAAAGCGGGTTTTGGTTTGACATCTTTGCAGCCAAATATGGAAAAGTTGGCTGCACGTATTGAACGAGCATGTAAAACGGTAGCAGGCGAATTACCGAAGGCAGATCAGGTTTACTTATTTGTTTTGGAAGATAGTGAACTCAACAAAGTCGTGGGTGTTTGCGGTATTGAAGTGGCGCTCGGGTTAAAAGAGCCTTGGTATAACTTCCATGTGGGTACTCAAGTTCACGCGTCTGAACCTTTAAGTGTTTATAACGCTTTACCGACTTTGTACTTGAGTAATGACCATACCAACTGTAGTGAGCTTTGTACGTTATTTTTAGACCCAGACTATCGTTTAAATAAAAATGGCAAGTTTTTATCTAAAGTACGCTTCTTATTTTTGTCCGCATTTCGCCAATACTTTGAAGAAACGATTGTGGCTGAAATGCGTGGCTATTCCGATGTAAATGGGCAGTCTCCATTTTGGAATGCAGTAGGTCATAAATTTTTTAATATTGAATTTACCAAAGCGGACTATTTAAGCGGAATAGGGCAAAAGGCCTTTATTGCCGAGCTGATGCCGAGACATCCGCTTTATGTCGATATGTTGCCAGACGATGCTAAAGCCGCAATTGGTATGGTTCATCCAAATACGCGGCCAGCCTACAATCTTTTGCTAGAAGAAGGGCTTCGCTACAAAGGCTATGTAGATATTTTTGATGGCGGCGCAACCCTACAGGCCGATATTGAAAATTTACGTGCCATTAAAGAAAGTGAGATTTTAACTGTACAAGTTGTAGAGTCTACTGATTTAAGTATAGGTGATGAACCTTATATTGTTGCCAATGATGATTATGAAAATTATCGGGCAATTGTAGTGTATAGCGCACCTTATCAAAATCGAATACAGCTTAGTTTAGAGCAAGCTAAACAGTTGAATGTTCAAAATGGGGCAGAGGTTCGAATATTGAGTATTAATGTTCAACAGGTTTCAAAATCAAAAGCTATGAATAGATTGGAAAATAATCAATATTTGCAAATGGCGGTTAATTAAGCAGTGAGTTTTTACAACTCACCACATTTTATGAGGAATATTATATTATCCCTGAGTCAAAAAATTGATATGGATATACATCATCTTAATTGAATGAATGGAACTTATTATTTCATTTTAGATATTCAGATGATGAGGTATAACGGGATAATTCTATGGTTTATATTTTATTGTTTTAAATAACTATTTTAAGATTTAAAAATGGAATTTACTAAATTATAAATGGTTTTAATAATATTGGTAAGATGATTTATTCTGCTTAATCGAAGCTCATATCACTCATATTATTAAAATGTTTATAACGGTTGCTATAAATTGGAGCTAATATTACATGAGTAATAATAAAGGAAAGCAGTTCCTGGAAGGAGACCTCCTAGGCAGTCAGCATATGACTGAGCAAGAGGAGGAAAAGTTGCAACGCTCATTGACCAATCGTCATATTCAAATGATTGCGATTGGCGGTGCAATTGGTACCGGATTATTTATGGGTTCTGGAAAAACATTAAGTGTTTCCGGGACTTCAATTATTTTAACCTATTTAATTATTGGCTTTTTCTTTTTCTTCGTGATGAGAGCAATGGGTGAATTATTGCTTGCCAACACGAACTTTAAAACATTTGCCGATTTCGCAACCGCTTATTTAGGTCCATGGGCAGGTTTTTTTCTGGGTTGGTCTTATTGGTGTAACTGGATTATTACAGCGATTGCCGATGTGATTGTGATTGGAGGGTACATGCAGTTTTGGTATCCCGATTTACCTGTCTGGATTCCGGCATTTACTTCATTGGCAGTCTTAACCATACTCAACTTTGTGGCCGTTCGGCTGTTTGGTGAGCTTGAGTTTTGGTTCTCACTCATCAAAATTACTGCAATTATCCTGTTTATTTTGGCTGGTATTTATTTAATTAGTACGGGCTTTACTTCTCCAAATGGCGTCAAAGCTTCGATGAGCCATTTGTTTGAAACACAATCTATGTTTCCTTATGGTGTAACAGGTTTCTTAGCGGGCTTCCAAATTGCCATCTTTGCATTTGTGGGTATTGAGCTTGTTGGTACAACTGCCGCAGAAACCAAAGACCCGCATACTTCACTTCCAAAAGCGATTAATTCTATTCCTTTACGTATTTTATTGTTCTACGTAGGCGCATTGGTTTGTATTATTGCAGTTACTTCTTGGGCAAAAATTTCACCAGAAAAAAGCCCATTTGTGGAAATGTTTACATTGGTTGGCTTACCAATTGCGGCAGGTTTAATTAACTTCGTTGTGGCAACCTCAGCTCTTTCTTCGGCAAATAGTGGAATCTTTGCAACCAGCCGTATGCTATATGGTTTAGCGTTAGACAATGATGCACCGAAAAGCTTTAGTAAGTTGTCTAAAAGAAAAGTTCCAATTCGAGGACTCGTCTTTTCAATGGCTTGTGTAACGCTTGGAACATCTATTTTATTTATTGTTCCAAATGTCATGACGGCATTTACGATTATCTCAGCACTCACTTCAATTTTATGCATTTTTACATTTATGCTGATTGTGATGTCATATATTTATTATCGTAAGAAAAGTCCTGAATTACATATTCAATCAAAATATAAAATGCCGGGTGGTTTATTTATGGCATGGCTGACGATGCTATTTTTAGTTTTTACGATCGTCATTTTAGCTTTAGATCATGACACACTGATTGCTTTAGAGTTTTCACCAGTATGGTTTGTTGGCTTATTTATTGCCTATAAATATAAAAAGAAAAAGATGTTGCAGCTTGATATTTTAAAAGCACAAAAGGTTGATTATATTTAGATAAATTTTAGTGGTTTTATTAGAAATTTTATTATTTTAAACCCCATAAAAAAGCCTCATTACGAGGCTTTTTTTATAATCTATTATTTAATATTTGGATCGCCTTTTTTCAAGAAAAAGCGAATTGCCAGTTTTTGCAAGAATGTTCCATAAGGAGGGTGGAAAAGCTGGGTCGGGAAAAACCGATGACGAATAAATACAGTTTTTGCATGTGAAAGTTCACGAAAACCTTCTTCACCATGATATGACCCCATGCCTGAGTTACCGATACCACCGAAAGGAGCATCATGGTTAACTACATGCCAACCCCAGTCATTGATAGTTACACCACCCGAATGAGTTTCACGTAAAATACGGTCACGTTCTACGGAGCTATGTGTAAAGCAATAAAGTGCTAAAGGTCGTTCGTCCGATTTCACGTAGGTAATTGCATCATCTAAAGAATCATAAGCCACCACAGGTAAAATAGGGCCAAAGAGTTCTTCTTTCATAATGCGCATGTCTGGCGTGCAATTCAGCACAATCTGTACAGGCATTCTGCGACCTTGTTGGTCAAAGCTGTAAGTATCACAAGGAATAACACGTGCACCTTTTGCTTGTGCATCGGTCAAAATATCTTGAATACGTTTTAAATGGCGGTCATTTACAATCGATGTGTAATTTTGATTATTTGTGATGTTTTGACCAAACATTTTTATAAAGCTTGATTTTGCAGCATCTACAAACTCATTAATACTTTCTTTAGGAACCAATGCATAGTCAGGTGCTACACAGATTTGACCACTATTGGTTGCTTTACCATGTGTAATACGTTTTGCTGCATCGGCAAGCGGGTAATTACGGCTTACAATGGCTGGTGATTTACCACCTAACTCAAGTGTCACAGGCGTTAGATTTTCAGCTGCAGCTCTCATGACGACTTTGCCAATGGCAGGAGAGCCAGTAAACACAATATGGTTAAATGGCAAAGTGGTAAATCTAGCAGGATCTGTAATTTCTTCACCAAAAACCGCCACTTCATCTTCATTGAAAACTTCGGCAAGCATGCGTCGAAGCATTGCGTTGGTATTGGGGGTAATTTCAGGCAGTTTAATCATAACTCGGTTGCCTGCAGCTAATGCGGCAATGAGTGGGCCTAGTGCTAAATAAACCGGGAAGTTCCAAGGCACAATCACACCAACCACACCTTTAGGTTGGTATTGCACACTTAAACGATTTGATAAAAATAAAAGCTCGGTACGGCGTTTACTTGGACGCATCCAGCGACGTAAATGATGAATCGCATGATCAGCTTCCAACACAGAGCCAAGCAAATCGAGTAATTTGGATTCATCGAGTGATCTTAAACTAAAGTCAGCATTAATCGCAGTAGCTAAAGCATCTTGATAACGAATAATTTGTTTTTTAAGTTGATGCAGTTTTGTGCGGCGTGCTTCAAGACTTGGGTAGGGATCTGCCTCAAAATTGGCACGTTGTTTGGAAAAAATAAGTTCCATATGTTCAGTGGCAGAGCCGCTATATTCTTTTAAAGTGGAGCTTTCCATTATTGTTCCTTCCATACTTTTGCTTATCATACTTTATGCTTGAAGCGTCGTATGGTCGATGTTAAATTGAGACAACAAGAGGTAGTTTAGTGCCATTATGCACGTCACTCTAGGGATGGTGTGAGTTAAATGCCTAAAAATATTTATAAAAATACAAATAGTATTATCGAAGGAAATTATGATAATACATCTCTGGGTTCGAATACATATTTGCTAGGTTTGACCAGTTTATTCGATGAAATGGGTTCGCAATGCCATTCAATATTAGATGTCCTATCTGGTACAGATATTTCGCCAGAGGCTATAAGTCAGCCTTCTTTATATATTTCTCAAGTCCAAAAAATTCAGTTATTTCAAAATATTCAAAAACTATCTCATGATCCCTTAATTGGTCTGCGTGCAGGACAAAAGCAGCGGCTGTCAGATTTTGGGGTGTATGGCTACGCACTATATTCTTCGCGCAATTTTAGACAAGCGGTAGAGCTTGGTATTCGGCATATTAAACTTGCAGGGCCTATTTTAAAGAAGTCTTTTTATATTCGAGATGACGTTGCGATTTTTGAAGGGCAGGACATTATTGCACTAGGTAAGCTTCTACCTTTAGTGTGCGAGTTTTGGTTTAGTTCAATGCAAACCTTAATTGAACGAGTACTTGAAGGACCATTTCAAGCGAAGAAGCTTTTATTACCTTATCCAGCACCTGTCTATGCAAAAGAATACGAAAAAGTTTTTCATTGTCCTGTTCAGTTTAATGCTGGGGTGATGCAATGGCACTTTGATTTAAAATGGCTCGATGTACCTTGCCCAAATGCCAACCCGATTACTGCTGATATGTGTAAATCGTTTTGTGAGCGTATGTTAGGTGCAGCAGTAGCCGAAGAGCCTGAGTTGGTGAAAACAATTCGTTTAATATTATTGGATGGAACGGGGCTTTTTCCGTCGGCTCAAGAAATGGCTGAACGGTTACATATGTCAAAGCGAACCTTACATCGGCGCTTGGCAGGTTTTGATTTAACTTATCAAGAACTTTTAGATGAAACTCGGTGCCGTCTTGCTGATGAATATTTGCGGGAAACAACTTTAACTGTAGATGAAATTGCCGAAAGAATTGGCTTTTCAGATACTTCTAATTTTAGAAAAGCCTATCGTCACTGGACAGGCATTTCACCAAATGAGTATCGAATACAGTACCTAAATTAGAATCAGGGATGTCGGCTATTTAAATCGAGAAAGTAACTTTTTCTGCAAAAATGGATTACAGAGCAATATGGCAAATAAAATAATAAATATACCGATAATGCTAAACAGATCCGGTAATTCATGCCAAAAAACAAATCCCCATATTCCTGCAAAAATAATAGCAATGTAATTCATGGGGCCAATTTGGCCTGCTGGGGCTAAGCTATAAGCATAAGACATAAATAGTTGGCTAATGTTTGCTAAAAGACCTGCGGCAATCAGTAGGCTTAATTCGTGCCAAGTGAAAATACGCCAATGCCAAAACATTGGAATAGAGGAAATTAAACTGCCAAAAACACAGAAGTAAAAAACGATACGTTCAGGCGGCTCTGTACTGGTTAAAGCTCTTACGGTGACAAAAGCCATTGCTGATAAAAAGCATGCACCCAAGCCAATAAAAGATAGTGCGTTAAATAAACCTTGGTCGGGTTTAGCAACAAATAAAACCCCAACGAGGCCAATCACAGCGGCAAAAATCATCGATTTGGTAATTTTTTCTTTTAAGAAAAGCCATGCAATCAGTGGAATAAAGATAGGGGATGAATAACTAAAAACCATGGCATTTGAGAGTTTTAAGTTCGCTATGGCATAGAAAAAACCGTACATTGCAGCAAGACCGACTAGACTTCGCCACGTGTGCATCCAGAGTTTATCGGTTTTAACGAAGTCTAAGCCCTGTTTAAACAGCATCGGAATAAAAATAAATAAACCTACAGCATTTCTAAAAAATACGACGGTCGCGTTGTCTACCGTTTGTGAAGCAAAACGAATGCACACCCCCATAATGGAAAATAATAACGCTGATGTCATAAGACAAAGTAATGCTTTTCCAAGTTGAGTGGAGGGGAGATTTGAAGCAGTCTGATTTTGCATAACGAAATGAGTTTTTGGCTTTCGGTGTTATCTTAGCAGCGATGTAGGCATTGGATGAAATATCATGTGATAATGATTCAATATGTAAGCCTAAGACAATGAAAAAAGAGAGCCTGTTAAGCTCTCTTTTAATTTTATAGGGTGTTATTTACAGCTAAAGTTTTCAGCTTTTTCGCTATCACCTTGCCCGTTGTAACGAGCAATCAGTGGGTAAGGGCAAAGTGGGCGGGTACGATCAGGTGCCCAGTCTTGTGGAAGCTCAGTATTCACTTGACCACTTGGGTTACCTGCGCCGCGTGCAGTCGCAATGATTTTGTCAGGGGCTTGCCCATATTCCACCCAGTTAACTAAAGCAGTCAATGCATCAAATTGGTCGGTCGCAATGCCATCACGGGTATGGTTCATGCCCGGAACTCTAAAGAAACGTGCAAATTCAGGTGCTGTACCTTTTGCATCATTTTTATAGTGTTGTAGCAGTTGATCGTACCAATTTTGGGTGTCATCCACAGAGAAAACGCCGTCTGCTGTGCCTTGTACCACAATCATTTTTCCACCGTGATTGCGGAGTTTATCCAGATTGAGTTCATCGGGTGGCATCATAAATGACATCGAACTTTCGGTGTATACATTATTGGTTGCCGAGAGTTTTGGATAGTCGGTATCGAAGTTAAAATTAAAGGCAAATTGTCTAGAGTTTTGAGTCACAGTTGGGTCTGGTGGAACCTGAAAAAGAATACCGACTGCAACGGGGTCACGTGCTGTTCCCACCGAAGATTCAAATTTCCAGCTTGCCCAGTTACTGCCAACTAAACCGGGGTCGAAAGGCTGGGTTGCATAGAGCGCTTGTCCAGCCGAATTTACAGGGCCGCGGTAAATGTTGGCTAATACATCAATTTGTTCGGTGCTTAAACAAGTACCATCTCTTGTGCTTGAGCAAACGGGTACATCTTTGTGAATATCAAAAGCTGTACGGCAAGCTTCGACATCTTGCACCAAGCCATCTGCAACACCATCTAAGGCATCGCATCGATCTAAAATCGCTTTTGCTAATACTTTGCGCTCTGAAAGGGTAAGAGCCGTACTTAGGTCATTTTCATCTGTTGCGACACGACGAAGCTGCTGTGCTGTGTAGAGTTGAGCTGCGGCCGCACGAGGTAAATGAAAACCTGGTGTACTTGCTAAAATTCCATCATATTGGTCACCCAAACGGGTTGCGGCAATCATGGCATGACGCCCACCGTTAGATGTGCCGCCTGCATAGGAGCGGTCTGGCAATTTACCATATGCGGCTTTAATTAGGTTTTTTGCCATAGGCGTGAGTTTGGTAATTGCACCATAGCCATAGTTGATTCTGGCTTGAGGGTCTAAACCAAACATTGGATTTTGTGAAGTGTTATGTCCAGCATCGGAGGAAATAACAGCAAAACCATCATGTAGAGCATTGGTGAGTGGTCCACCGCTACCAACCTGACCTGTTGCAGGAACTAAATTACCATCGGTTCCGCCATTACCTTGATAGAGAAAACGACCATTCCAGTCAACAGGTAGGCGCATTTCAAAACCAATTTGATAGGTTTGTCCATCGACAGGGCTTATACGTTGATCCATATAACCTTTAACCAAACAATGAGCGCCAATCGGTTTATTGGCGACAGTCAATGTGCCTGCCTCTTGAAGAGTGGAAGAGCTAATGACCGTATTGTTGTATTGAAATCCGAGTAAGTCCGTACAGCTTTCTGTCATTTTTACGCCAACAGCAGGAGATAACTGCGGTGGTTTGGTTGTTGAGGGAATCGTTGTGTCATCATTATCACTTCCACAGCCTGCCAAAGTACCAAGCATGGCAAGCACTAAAGCGGAGCGGGTCAAAATTCGTTTATTGTTGGTGTAATTCATTTATTCATATCCTTATTGAATGAATGTTTGTAATTAATCTAAAACCAAAAAATTAGCTGTGCTTCGTGCGATCATTTTGTTGTTTTGCCAAGCTTCACTTTCGAGATTCAGTACAGTTTTGCCTTGTTTAATGAATCGGCATTTTGTAATGACTTCGCCCACAGCACAGGGCCTTAAAAAATCCATCGTTAAGTTGATGGTGGTGGCGGGTTTATGGTCATTGGCGAGATATGCAAAAAGTCCCATCACGTCGTCAAGCATGGCGCAGATCATGCCACCTTCAACGGTGCCGCGTGGATTGGTAAAGCTTTCTAGTGCTGTGTAGTGGATGGTGAGTTCAGTGTTTTTGTCATTCCAATGGATATTGTGTCCACCCAAATGGTGATGGATGGGCGGTAAGTGTTCTAAAGTTTTTTGATCCATAATGAAGTGTCCATCCTTTTGTAAGTGTTATAAAAATTATTATTTCACCGTATAGGCATCATAAATAACCGCTTTGCCCAAGCGCATTGCACTACCTACTGCAACGGTCTGGTTAAGCCATGCATATTTAGATGAGCTGGTTTCAAACTGCATGGTAATTTTGAAATAGTAATTTTTCGGGTCAACATCTTTGCCTTGAGCAAGCTGTTTTAGTGTTTCGGCTGAGCCATGTCGGTAACCTTTGGTTTGAAGATAAATAAGTGCACCGTCATCGGTTTCTAACAAGTATCGCGTATCAATAATCGCTAGTCCTTTACTGTCAACGATTTGCCAATCTGCGCCATTATTTAAAATACGGCCTTTAAGTGTTTTGCCTTCGAATGTCCCACCTGTAATAGGAATAATTCTGCGTTTACCAGCATCACTGGTTGTGCCTAACTCCCAAACAGGGGCATTTAAATCAACACTAAATTTTGCTAAAGGTTCAAGCTGAATAGGTGGAGGGCTATATTGAGTTTCAGCGTGAGTCAGGGCAATCAGACTCATTGTGCAGAGTAGCGTTACAACTTTCTTCATGATGAATTTCTCGAAATTAAAAAGAGGTTCTATATGTGACAGAACCTCTTGTTTTGAATTATTTAAATTTCCATGTGTAATCAATGTTTATACGGGTTTCATTTACAGGTTTGATGTTGGCAGTGGAGAGCATGTTGTTGTCATAGATTGCGTAGCGTGCCCGTAACCCTAAATTTTTTAACCAACCACTTTGAACGGTGTAACCCACATCAAAGTCAGTTTCGCGTTCTTTTAGATTGGTTCCACCTAAGTTAGGTGCATAAATATTGTGGCCTGTGGTGTAACGGGTCATGAAACGTAACCCCGGTACATAATCTTTAAAGTCGTATTCATAGCGGAAGCTATAGGCTTTTTCTTTTGCGTTTAAAAACTCACCCGGCCATGTATCAATAAGGAGTCCGGTTTCACCTCCAGTCAAATACGGGAAAGCCGTATCGCCATGATGTTGGAAGGTTCCAAAAATAAATTTATGGTTTTGATGTTTAAGTTCGAAATGTGCATGATAAAGGTCATTATCGACTAAGCCAGCTTTTGCTTGTCCGTCATCTCGGCTGCGATAGTAGCGTAATTGAGAACTTAGGTTAGTGGTGTCATTAATTTTGTATTGGTGTAATGCACCGACCATGGTTTGGTTATAAAGATCATCAACATCCATGTAAAAAGCGGTGAGCTTGAGTGCAGGGTTAAACTGATAGTGTCCACCTAAATAATAAAGGCCGCTTGTCTCAGCACTTTTAAATCGTCCATTTACCCCAGAAATTTTGATTTTTTCATAGTTGGTTGAATCTCTTTGATTTACTTCATCGATATAGGCGGCTTGTAAATCGAAATCTTTAATATCTTTACTGGTGAGTGAAATTCCTCGATAGGTTTGGGGAAGCAATCGAGCAGATGAAGCCACTAAAACAGGGTTCATTGGCATTAGAGTACCAATGCGTAGTTCAGTTTGACTCATTTTAGCTTTTGCTGTGACGCCAATTTCTCCATAAGAGTCTGCCGGTTCATTGGTACGCGTGTCTCTAGGTAAATTGCCTGTACCTGCGTATTTGGCGCTTGCATCTAGTTTAAAACCTGCTGTTGCCAGTACATCTAGCCCAAAACCAACGGTTCCTTCGGTATAGCCTGAATTGGCTTTGAGAATAAACCCTTGTGTCCAGTCCCTCGCTGCTGGATAAGTTGATGGGACTTGATAGTCTCGGTCAAAGTAGAAATTTCGTGTGGTGAGTTCTACTGAACTGTTATCAATAAAATTGCCAGCCCACACTGAACTTGAGAGCATAAGGGTAGAGTACATCCATAATTTCGACATCGCATTTCTTCCTGAAATAACATTTTTTGTTTTCAAATAAGGCATAGTTGTTGTGCCTGCCTTATTTGGTTTTTAAATCGAATTATTTTCCGAGCAGTTCTCGGGCCACGATTTCTTTCATAATTTCATTGGTTCCCCCATAGATTTTTTGTACCCGTGCATCCACAAAAAAACGTGAGATTGGGTATTCCTGCATGTAACCGTAGCCACCAAAAAGCTGGAGTAATTGGTCAATCACTTCACATTGGATATCGGTAATAAAGCATTTCAATGCAGCAACTTGGGTTACGCTTAACTGGTGTTGTTGATATAGCGCTGCACATTGGTCTACAAAGGCTTGGGCGGCTTTCGCTTTGATTTGCGCGTTTGCCAGCACAAAGCGTGTGTTTTGCATTTGGCTTAAAGGTTGTCCGAAAGCTTTACGCTCCAGCACATAGTTTTTAGTGATTTCAATAGCCCCTAAAATTGACCCCAACGCCATCATGGAAATACTCAAACGTTCGCGAGGTAACTCTTGCATTAAATAAGCAAAACCTTGTCCTTCTTCACCCAAACGTTGTGTGACAGGTACACAAACATCATCAAAAAATAGTTCAGCTGTATCTTGGGCATGCAGTCCGATTTTTTGTAATGAACGGCCTTTTTTAACGCCATCTAACGCAGCATCGACTAGAAAAATCGAAATGCCTTTTGCTTTAGCTTGCGGATCAGTTTTTGCTATTAGAACGATCAGATCGGCATGCAGACCATTTGAAATAAACGTTTTTGAACCATTAATACGGTAATGGTCATTTTCTAAAATGGCTTGAGTGCGTATAGCCTGTAAGTCTGAACCAGCATTCGCTTCGGTCATGGCAATAGCAGTGACGACTTCACCTGTCACCATTTTTGGTAACCAATAACGTTTTTGCTCTTCAGTTCCAATATTTTGCAGATAAGGAGAGACCAACTCATTTTGCCCGCCAATGGCAACTGCCAAAGATGCGAAGCCAGCTTGAGCCGTTTCTTGAACCAGCATGAGTGAGTAGTGCACAGGAGCGCCGTACCCTCCATATTCCTCGGGCACATCGACGCACAAAAAGCCATTTTCCCCAAGACGAAGCCACAGATCACGCGGGATGAGGCCATCGTGTTCCCACTGTTCATAATACGGAGCAACCTGTTCTTTTAAGAACCTGCGGTAGCTGTCTCGAAATAGTTCAAATTCTGTATCGTGTGGCATGTTGAACCTTTTTTTAGGCAAAAGTGAGGCTAAGGCCCAAACCTAAGTTTGAGCTTCCTTTTTTATTTCAATCGCTTATTGCTTTAAGGTGGGTACGCGAATAATCAGTGGGTTATCAGTCTGCTTTTGATAAAGTTCATCAATTAAAGCGGCACGACGTTTCGTAATACTGCTTTGATTGAGATTGCCTTTATCGGTCACTTCGCCGGCATCGAGTTGAGGTGGCTCGGTCATTAAATAAAGCATAGAGACTGTATTTGAACTGCCAGTCGCATCTTTATTAAAGATCGTTAAAAATTGGCGGTACCATTGCTGGACTTTAGGGTATTGTAATATCTCCGCTGCAGAATGTTCACCAAGCTTAAGGCCTGCATATTGAGCACACGCTTCTAATTTTGGAAAAATCAAAAAACCAACCGCATTCAGGTTTGAACCTGTAATGCAGACATCTTGAATCAGTAAGTTACCTTGAATGAGCACTTTGTTGCGTAATGTGCCCACATTCACAAAAGTGCCTGTATTGAGTTTAAAGTCTTCAGCAATTCGTCCGTCATACATCAGGCCTTTGGTTGGATCATTGATGTCGACTAAACGCACAGCATCACCCGTATGGAAAAAGCCTTCATCATCAAAAATAGTGCTTTGCTGGTCCGCCTTTAAGCGCCAATAACCTTTCATGACATGTTTGCCACGAACGCAAAACTCAAGTTTGTCACCACATGGCACTAGCTTGATTTCGCATCCCGGAGCAGGGTATCCAATAAAGCCAGCCATCACGCGTGGACCAGTGGTAAAAGCACAAGAGGGAGCAGTCTCAGTCATGCCTAATCCGCTCATGATGCGAATTTTTTCTCCGCAATGTTGCTGAGCAATTTTATCGAGTCTGTTCCAGCCCGCTTCTGAAAGCGCTGCACCTGCAAAGAATAAAATTTTAACTTTGGCAAAAAAGCGATCTCTTAATTCTTCATCTTTTTCTAAAGCTTCAGTGAGTTCTTCCCAGCCTTTTGGCACATTTAAATAAACGGTTGGAGAAATTTCTTTCAAATTACGAATGGTTTCGTCAAATTTTCCTGCAACGGGTTTGCCATCATCAATGTAAATGGTGCCTCCGTTATAGAGCGCAATGCCGACATTGTGACTGCCGCCAAATGTGTGGTGCCAAGACAGCCAGTCGAGTAGGACAGGCGGCGTTTCTTCAAACTCAGGGAAAGTTTGTAATAACATTTGCTGATTAACACACAACATTAAATGCGTGGTTGGTACAGCTTTAGGCAATTTGGTTGAACCCGAGGTAAATAAGAATTTGGCAATTTGGTTTTCATCAAGGGTTTGATAAAACTCTTGAACATTTGAAACTGGTGTATCTAACAGCGACTGAAAAGATGTGCAAATCTGATCGCCTACAATTCCTTTATTGGTCACCACTTCAATATCAGGCGTAATACATGCCTGAATCGCTTTGGCAAAAGCTTGTCCATCACTGGCATAGACCATACCAGGAGTGAGCACTTCAAAGACATGTTTGAGTTTGCCAAAGTCTTGGGAAATCAGAGAGTAGGCGGGTGAAATTGCTGAAAAAGGCACACCTGCCAGCATGGCACCCATAGAGAGTGTTAAATGTTCGAGATCATTACCACTTAAAATAACCAGAGGTCTTTCTTGGTTTAACTTACGTTCATGTAATGCCTGAGCAATGTGCCATGCACGTTGTAAAACTTCTGCATAACTCAGTTTGACCCATTCACCTTGAGCATTGCGTTTTGCTGCAAAAATATGGTCTGGTTTGGTTTGTGCAAAATGAATTAACCGATCTGTAAGTTTTTGTGGATACGGTTTTAATTGCTCTTTTGGGCTGATATAGAGCATGTCATCTTTATGGTGATAATGAATATCATGTTGCCCTAATTTTACGAACCGTTCGCGGTCTTGTGATTGAGTGGCATTCATTTGCATTTCTTTCACTCCATGGAAAGCGCATCACTGCGCTTTATTTTTTTGCATCATGCAATTTTTATTTAATATGTTGTTGTCTGCATTACCCTGACTAAATCGGGTAATGACGTGATTGGGTCTGAATGGTGATCCAGCGTAGTTCGGTAAATTCGGCAACAGAGACTTTACTACCAAAACGTCCGTAACCACTCGATTTTGTTCCGCCAAATGGCATTTGAGCTTCGTCATGTACGGTTGCGCCGTTAATGTGACAAATACCCGAATCAATCTGTTTAGCCACTTCTAATGCCTGTGAAATATTTTGGCTAAACACTGCTGAAGACAGACCAAACTCGCTGTCATTTGCCAGTGCTACGCCTTCTTCAATGCTTGAAAAACGTTGAACTGTGCATACAGGTCCAAATGATTCTTCGCGGTAAAGCAACATGTCAGGTTTAATATTGAGCACCAGTGTCGGTTGCATGGTGGTGTCTTCAATATGAATGCCTAAAGGTAAGTCAGCCCCTTTGTTTTGAGCATCTTCCAATAAATGCTGAATACGGTTTGCAGCGCGGCGACTTTCCAAAACACCCAGTACATTGTCTTTTGAGGTTGGATTACCTGCCCGAATAGAGCGGGTTTTTTCAATCAGTTTTTCAATAAACTGGTCGGCAATTTTGTCTTGAACCAAAACACGTTCGGTCGACATACAAATTTGTCCCTGATTAAAGAATGCTCCAAAAGCGACTGCATTTACGGCTTCATTAATGTCAGCTTCATTTAAAACCACGACAGGGGCCTTACCACCCAATTCAAGTAAAACAGGTTTTAAATATTTAGCCGCAGTCTCGGCAATAATTTTTCCGACTTTGGTTGAACCCGTAAAATTAATGCGTTTCACGGCTGGATGAGACACTAAACGCTCAACGATTTGTGGTGCATCTTCAGCGGCATGCGTAATCACATTCACCACACCTTCACCAAGTCCTGCTTCATGTAACACTTCACCAATTAGACGATGTGTTGCGGGGCAGGCTTCCGATGCTTTTAACACTACCGTGTTACCACAAGCCAAAGGCATAGCAAGCGCACGTGTTGCCAAAATGACAGGGGCATTCCAAGGTGCAATGCCAACAATCACACCACAAGGAACTCGGACACCCATTGCAAGATTGCCCGGCACATCTGACGGAATCAGACTTCCGTCAATTTGTGTGGTCATGGCTGCGGCTTCACGTAACATGTTTGCAGCAAGATGAACGTTAAACCCATACCATGTGGCAGTTGAACCTGTTTCTTGCATTCCAGTTTCAATGAATTGCTCGGTTTTTTGGTCCATTAAATCGGCTGCTTTTAACAAACGTAAGCGACGTTCGGTAGGCGAGAGTTTCGACCATACTTTAAAAGCTTGTTGTGCCGATTCGATTGCACGGTCAACATCTTCCAGTGTTGCGGCAGCAGCTTTACTGGCTACTGATCCATCAATGGGACTAATACGCTCAAAAGTTGCCTGATTTGATGCATCAACAGATTGACCGTGAATAAGTAACTGTACATTTTGCATGGGTTGTGTCCTTACATTGCCATTAGAGAATCAAAAGTTAACCAGTACGTTTATAGCTCTGTAAACCCGGTTTAATTGATTTTTCATCTAAAAATTGTTTCAAACCTTCTTGGCGACCATTTTCAGTATCGCGGTGGATACATTGATCAAGCTTGGCATATAAGTAGTCTTCGTTTTGATCCCAAGTCAGTTCACGACAACGCTTAAAGCCATTTTTAGCTGTACGAAGAACCACAGGGTTTTTCTCAAGTAGACAGTTTGCAAGTTCAGTCACTTCTGCTTTTAATTGGGCAAGCGGTACGCTTTTGTTCACAAGGCCCATCGTTTCAGCTTCTTTACCGCTAAAGGTTTTACCCGTCATGATGTAATACAAAGATGCTCGATGACCTACGGTATCTGCCATTGCTTTGCTTACAAGGTTACCCGGTGGGATACCCCAGTTAATTTCAGATAAACCGAAAGTTGCTTCATCTGCTGCAATTGCGAGGTCACAAGCCACTAAAGGTGAGAAACCGCCTCCAAAGCACCAGCCGTTGACCATAGCAATCGTTGGTTTTGAATACATGCGAAGAAGTTGCCACTGCCAACGGCATGAGTCACGGCGAATACGTTCTTGGAAAATTTCAGGCTGAGTGTCGACTTCACGGAAATATTCCTTCAAATCCATACCCGCTGTCCAAGAATCACCTGCACCCGTCAACACTAAAACACGTGCATCTTGATCAAGCTCAAGAGTTTCTAGCACATCAATCATTTCGCGATTGAGTGTTGGGCTCATGGCATTTTTCTTTTCCGGACGGTTTAGGGTGACCCATGCAATTCCATCTTCAACTTTAACATCTACTGTTTCCCAGCGGTTTTCATAACTCATCTTCATACTCCTTGAATGATTTTTTGCTGTTCTGGGATTTAATTTAATATCAGTTAAACTTACATTCAAGTCTTTTTTGTAAAATTTCATAAATATTTTATAATCCATTGTATTTTAAATATTAATTAATTTTACCGATGATTTAATATAAAAATATGTTGATTTTTTAGTAAGTTTAACTGATATTTTTGGTGTGTTTAAACAATAATACACAAAGGGCTAAATGGAACGACTAGTCAATAAAGGACAACACAATGAAAAAAATATCAGGACAGCCTTCAAGGGCAAAAATAACGTTGCTACTGTGCTTTGCCATAGCAATTTTTGAAGGGTTTGATCTTCAATCAATGGGGGTAGCCGCTCCACGAATGCGGGCTGAGTTTATGTTAGACAATGCCCAGATGGCGTGGGCATTTAGTGCTGCAATTTTAGGGACGTTACCAGGTGCGATATTAGGCGGTCGGTTTGCTGATATTGTAGGGCGTAAGAAAATTCTGATTTTTAGTATTTTACTTTTTGGAATTATGTCTTTGCTAACGGCTTATGCAGCTAACTTCAGTTTGCTATTACTCATTCGTTTTTGTACAGGTTTAGGAATGGGTGGGGCATTACCAATGATGATTACACTTGCCTCTGAAGCTGTACCTGACCAGCACAAAGGCACCGCAGTGAGCATTATGTATAGCGGTATTCCTTTTGGCGGATTACTCACTTCTGTGGTTGCTATGTCGTTGGCAGGCGATGCAGAGTGGCGTCATATTTTCTATATTGGTGGGATTGCACCTATTTTACTCATTCCACTGATTATGCGCTTTTTACCAGAGTCAAATGACTACCTGCAACGAAAAGTTCAAGCGCAAAAAACGACACCATTCTTTGAAGTTTTATTTGCCAAAGAACGTCGTATGTCAACCATTCAGCTTTGGATAAGCTTTTTCTGTACGCTGGTGGTACTTTATTTCTTGTTGAACTGGTTGCCATTGCTGATGGGTGCGCAAGGTCTATCAAAACTACAGGCAAATTATGTGCAGATGGGCTATAACGTGGGTGGAATTTTAGGTTCGATTCTCATGGGCGTATTGCTTGATAAATTACGCATGAGCTTTGTGATTAAGCTGATTTATCTCGGCATTTTATTCTCACTGTGCTGTTTAGCAATTTCTCCAACAGTGGCTTTACTAGCACTTTCGGCAGTGGGTTGTGGCTTATTCATTGTGGGTGGACAATCTGCGTTGTATGGTCTGGCAGCCATGTATTATCCAACCGAAATGCGTGGAACCGGAGTTGGCGCAGCGGTTGCAATCGGGCGTATTGGTTCGTTTGCAGGGCCTTTAATGGCAGGGTTTTTACTCTCGCTTGGACAAAGCTCGACCATTGTGATTGGTTCAAGCATTCCGGTGATTTTAATTGCAGCGATCTCTGCATTACTTCTTGTCAAAAAACCTAAACAGCCTGTACATTTAGTACAAAGCTCAGGTGCTCGCTAAGTTTTAACGAAAGTATGGGGTTAGTGCCTCATACTTTCACTACAGATTTTCTTATGATGATTGAAAGGTTATGGTACGTTCGAATTCAGTTCAAAAAAAAGTAGAAGATGAGCCTAAGTTAAGTTACATGATTGCTCGTGTTGACCGAATTATTAGTAAACATTTAACAGAACATTTAAAAGAGCTTGAGATTACCTTGCCGCAATTTACTGCGCTTTCTGTTTTAGCTTCAAAAAGTAATGTATCCAATGCCAAACTTGCTGAGCGCTCTTTTATTAAGCCGCAATCGGCCAACAAAATTTTGCAAGATTTACTGGTCAATGGTTGGATTGAGAAAAAACCAGACCCAACACATGGTCGCCGTATTTTAATTACCCTGACTGAAAGCGGTGTCGAAAAGCTAAATAAATGTAATGAAGTGGTTTTAAAAGTTGAAGAAAAAATGCTTGAAGGCATTGATATTAACTTGGCTTATTTAATCCGTAATAATTTGGATATTATGGTTAATAATCTTAAAAACCTTTGATGAAAGGTAGTTTGCAATTTAATTTATTAAACTTAATAGAAATGCTTAAGCACTGATTCACACAGAAAATTTATTTCATTTTACAAATGAACTTGCTAGCATCGAAGTGACGTTTTTGGTGATGTGTGGCAGCGAATGTCTTCAGGACAACAAGTTTTACTTAAACTAAGAAAAATGATTATTTCAGGGGAACTTGAAGGCGGTGCCAGAATTGCCGAAATTCCGACTGCCGAGTTACTTGGTGTTTCAAGGCAGCCTGTTCGTATTGCCTTTCGCTTGCTCGAGCAAGAAGGCCTCCTCATTAAAAACCCAACTCGTGGTTACACGGTTCGTGAAATTTCAGAACAACTTGTTCATGATGCACTTGAAGTGCGTGGTGTGCTGGAAGGATTAGCTGCGAAAACTTTGGCAGAACAAGGCTTAAGCGAAGAGCAGAAAAAGACGCTGCAACATTGCATTCAAGAAACTGAAAAACTATTTAATGATAAAGACGAGTTTGGTGATGCTGAACTAGAACGTTATCACCATTTTAACGTCATTTTTCATGACACCATTATTGAGGGCGCGCAAAACGTCGCACTCATACAAGCCTTAGCGAAAAATAATCAATTGCCGATGGCTTCTGCTCAAGCCATTACCTATGACCAGAATCAAGCTTTGTCTGAATATCGCCGTTTGCACTATGCACATTTACAGCATTGTTCGATTTTTGATGCGTTGGTACATCGTCAGGCAGGGCGTGCTGAAACTTTAATGCGTGAGCACAGTAGTGTAGTGATTTTGGGTGAAACGCTCAGAAATGTTTTAAGTGCTTAAGATGAAATGAGTTCCTTTATGTTTGAATAAAGGAACTTTCGAGTTAAAGCTCAATCACAAGATTTTTAGTTTTTGCACGAGAACAGCAGGGTGTAAATTGGTCGTTCAAAGCATGTTCCTCATCAGTCATAAATAGATCCCGATGATCAGGTGTGCCTTCTACCACGCGGGTAATACAGGTCCCACAAATGCCTTGTTCACACGAAACAGGAATATCAAAACCATTTGCAATTAATGCTTCAGTAGCAGTTTGCTCTGGTAGTACTTCAATTCGACGGCCCGTACCTTTCACTTCAATAGTGAAAGCTTCATCGTTAGACGTATCTACTTTTTGAGCAACAAAATGCTCTTGATGTAACTGTTCGCTATGCCAACCTGCTTGTTCGGCTGAGCTCATGACAAACTGCATAAAACCTGTTGGTCCACATACATATAAGTGTCTATCTGGTGAAGCTTGGCCTAAAACCTCTGCCATATTACATTCGGTGTCGGGTTGGTCTTGAATGTGAAAATGGACTTGGTCACCAAAGTGCTCGGTTAAGTTGCCATAGAAAGCAATCATTTCATGACTACGAACAAAATAGTGCAATTCGAAAGGAATATTGGTCGACTTAAGTCGATACGCCATCGACAAAATAGGAGTAATACCAATCCCACCTGCAAATAAAACCGCTTGTTTTGTGTGAGGGTGAATTTCAAATAAATTACGAGGTTCACCAATCTTTAAATGGTCGCCTTCACGATATTCAGTATGAATACAACGTGAACCACCGCGTGAGTTAGCATCATGTAAAACACCAATGACATAGCGATGCTTTTCAGTGCAGCAGTTTGAAAGTGAATATTGGCGGGTTAGACCATTTTTAAGATGTACATCAATATGTGCACCTGCTTCAAAATTTGGTAGCTCTGTACCATTTGCTGCAACCAATTCAAAAGCACGAATGGTCGGGGTGAGCTGGTGAATTTTTTGAATAATAACGTCCATGTTCATGCTCCTTTAAATAATCCGAATGTTTGGAAACTTCTGTGTGGACGTTTCAGGAGGTGTTTTATTTTCTTCGGCAAGCAGTCGCTCAATCACCTTGCGAGACTGTACACCGCCTGCGTCGATGTTGAGCATGAGTAACTTGCGATGTGGATTGTTTAAAATATTTTGCTGCTGTTGCTCCAGCATTTCTAAATCTTCAGTAAAGATTTTGCCTTGGCCTTCACGAATTTGATCGGTGAGTTCAGCATTATCTGGCTGGAAGTTACGCGCCATTCCCCAGAAATACCAGTGTGAGGTTTCGGTTTCTGGCGTAATAAAATCGACCACGATTGAGGAAACTTTTTTGTCACTTGGTGCGTGATAACCACCATGTCCAGCATGTGCGACACCTACTTCAATGTGAACATTACTTGGCGCAAAGAAGTGACAACGTTGCCAACGGTCAACAGGTACATCATCAGCCAAATGATTGCCGCGAAGGGCCATTTGCCAAAATGGAGGTGCAATCACATTTTCCATGTAGCGTTCGGTAATGACATGATCACCATCAACTTTAGTGACTGGTAATGATTCATCAATTTCTTTTTGTCCGATGCTGCTTGAGTGAACATAGGTCTCGTGGGTTAAATCCATCAGGTTGTCGATCATCAAGCGATAGTCACACTGAATATGAAACAGGCCTCCGCCATAGCTCCATTCAGGGTGATCTGCCCATTCTAAAGTTGGCAGTTTTGCTTCATCTGCTAAAGCTTTCTCACCCGGCCATACCCAAATAAAGCCAAACTTTTCAATAACTGCATATGCTTTGTTGCAAGGGAAACCATTTACACGTTGTGCTGGCATTGAAACAGTCTTTCCGTCACAGCCCATGACTAAACCATGATAACCACATACAAGATTGCCATCTTCGACATAGCCAAGTGAAAGTGGGGCGCCGCGATGGGGACAAAAATCTTCAACGGCTGCAACTTGGTTTTCTTTACCGTGATAAAAAACAATTTTTTCACCACAAATAGTGCGACCTAATGGTTTGTCTTGGATTTCTTCTGGACGGCAGGCAACATACCAAGCATTTTTAATAAACATTGTGACGACTCCTTATCACTTATTGGATCCAATTTATAATAAATAAAAATATTGGTCAATTGATAGGCAGTATATTTTTAAAAAAACATTGATCCTTAGATTTGGTGGTTTTGTAGATTTTTAATTGCTATTGAAGACTTTCGTATTTACTTTGAATTTTAGAGGCTAAATTTTTATTCATCTTAATTTGGATCCATAATGACTATGGTTAAGCCATTATGAAGAGTGAAAATTTAGAAATTAACAGTGTAGTGAATCATCATGCGCTGTTCATCCAGACTTTTGCCGTGTTTGGTGTCGTAATTAATATTTAAGAAAAGAAACTTAAGATTTTTAATCCAAGCATTTAGGTCGTACTGAATCAATACATCACTTTCTTGCTCAAAATCATTTTGATTCATCGTTTGAAATGAATCGCCATAAATATATTTATAGGTCACTTTTAGGCCCTTGATGTAGTCTTTAAAGTCATACGAGGCAACGAAATGATAAGACTTTTCATCTGCTTTGGTAAACGCACCTAAGGTCCAGTTCACCATATGCGGGATGGGCATATTGTCGAGTTTTGGAATACCATCTTTGCCAAAGTTTTCTTGGTATCCAATTCCAGTTGTAAAGTTGCCATGTTTAATGAAATGCATAGCGCCTACAGATGTATTGTCATATTCACCAAGCTTTGATTTGCCGACATCATCGTGGCGAAACACACGTAATTTTGTAGTGTGCTGCTTTGACCATTGATAATCAAAGGCAAAGTAACTTTGATTGATGAGATCTGTTAAGTAACCATTATAAAATTTCCAATTATATTGAGGTGTTTTGCCATCCCATTGAAAGAAATAGAGTCCGTCAGATTCATATTTTGAAATGGCGAGTTTGTGGTAGTCCTCCTCGTTTTTTGGTGAATAACGGTTAATCAAACCCAGCTCGAAATTTTGTTGCGGTGTCTTATATTTTAATTCCAAGCCTTTATAGTTCACTCGTAATTGATGTGTATCCACTTGTGGAGTAAGTGGTGAATCGGGAGTGATTTCACCTATATTCATGCGAAAGTTTTGATATTCAACTCCAGCACCTAAGCCATATTTAACTTGGTCTTGTGCTTGTTTCTTGGTGTTAGGGTCAAATGGTATGACCATATCATTGGTGTGTTGGTCGTTGCTTAGGCGATAAGCATATTGGATGCTTGGATTGAGGTGTAGTTGAACCTCATTCAGTTTGGTTGACCAGTCGCCACGATAAATCAAGCCTTGGCTCAAGCTATGAGTATCGGGGCTAGTGCCATTTTCATATTGTCTGTCGAAGTTAAATGTTTTGAGTGTGAGTGTATTTTGAAAATTAACATCTGCTTCACTATGAGCTAAACAGCAGGCAAGGGTTGTCCCTGAGAATAAAATCCCATAAATAAAAATATGCTTCATTTTTAAATCCGTTTAAAAGCGTTTTACTGTTCTAAATCCGACATGGCTGGTGGCGAGGTCGAGTTCTTGTGGATGCCTCGCGGCAGCACGATAACGCGCGCAATAGTTTGTTGCGCATAAATAAGACCCACCTTTAATCGTGTATTGCAAAATCTGCTCGTGACTTTGCCGGTATTTCGATGGATCTCCCATATGGTGATCTCGTGGTCCTGTATAGGGTGTTTGCGTCCATTCCCATACATTGCCAATCAAGTCATATAACCCAAACGGGTTTTTACTAAAACAACCAACAGGGGCAACATCCTTAAAACCATCTTCCTGAATGTTTTTATAAGGAAATTCACCTTGCCAGAAATTGGCTACAATATGGCCTTCGTGGGTTGGGCCAATATCTGAATTTTGTTGAAAACCTTTGGCTGCATATTCCCACTCAAGCTCAGTCGGTAAGTCATGACCTAGCCAGTTCGCATAAGCGTAGGCATCATTCCATGTCACCATGCGAACAGGCTCATGAGGCGCGGGTTGTTTAGGGTTGTTTAAGCCCCATGGATGTTTCCAATTGGCACCTTTTTCAAATCGCCACCATTGTAGTTCTTCAACTGGATGATCTGGCTGTACAAACATAGCTGCGCCGCCTTGCTTCTCTGCATCGGTGACATAACCCGTTTGTTTAACAAACTCTTGAAATTGAGCGTTGGTGACTTCAGTTGCATCAATTAAAAAAGCGGGAACTGAAGTTGCCTGTATGTTTAATGGGCGTTCATCTTCATAACCATGTGTGGTGCCTAAAACAATTTTTCCTTGCGGAAGTTTAACCATGCCTGCTTCTTTATTGTTAGGCCATCCCGAAGGAAGGCCTGAATAGGAAGAACATTTAGCTTTAGTGCCTAGGTCGGGCAAAGGATTTTGTTCTAGTCGAGGTGTAGTTTTTTGGCATGCACAAAGTAAGAGGAAAGATGAAAGCATTATGATTTGTTTCATCTGGTTTTCTCTACTTTTTGTTGTATTGCTCAAAATCCACAACGCCGTTTTCATCGGCATATCTTAAATATTTGTCATTTAAGACTTTGACTATTTCAGGATGTTCTGCATAAACATTATGTTGCTCATTAAAATCTGTTTTTAAATTGTAGAGTTCCCAGCCATGACTCTTAAATTTAGAAGGTGAGTTTTCAACAAGTTTCCATTCATCAGTTTTAGCGTAGCGGCTGCCATGTAATTCTTTAAAGTCATAATAATTAACAGGACGAATACGGGCAGTATTATCCTTAAAAGCAGGAATTAGGCTAAAACCAGACGGTTTAATTTTAGTGCTTGAAGCTGGATAGATTTGATTATTTTGAATACCCGCTAGTTCCATAACGGTTGGGAATATATCTCTGACTGTCGCAAAGTTATTGTTAATTCCATGTTGTTTAGAAACCTGAGTTGGTGATTTAACAATAAATGGAACTCGAACTCCGCCTTCTGAAGCGGCTGATTTCCAGTAAGTAAATGGCGTACTACTTACTTCTGCCCAGCGTGGTCTCATGTATAGATATGAGCTAGCGTTACCTATATTTTCATAGCGATTGTCGGCATCACCCATTGGGAAATTATGATCACCACCCTCAGCGCCGTTATCTGACATAAATACAATTAAAGTATTGTCATATAAATGATGCTTTTTAAGATATTGAATGACATCACCCACGCGGTCGTCTAACTGGGTGACCATGCCCGCATAAACTTCCATTTTGCGCGCTTCGTATTTGCGCTCTTGTGGTGTAAGTTCATTCCAGCTTTTGGTGCCTAAAGCTTGATTGCCACGTTCGACTGGGTATTCTGCATTTGCAGGAATTAATCCTAGTTGCTTTTGTCTCTCAAAGCGTTGCTTACGAATTGCATCGTAGCCTTGATTGTATTTACCTTTATATAAGTCTCTGTAATGAGCAGGTGCCTGTATCGGCCAGTGTGGAGCGGTATAGGCGAGGTAGGCAAAAAATGGTTTTTGCGCTTTATTTTTGTCTAAATACTCAAACGCTTTTTGTGTAAAAAAGTCGGTCGAATAGTAGTTATCAGGCAGTGTGACTTTTTGACCATTTTCTGTGTATTGGGTATTACGCGGATAGTTTTTAGGTTGGTCTTTAAAGTGTAAATCGAAGCCATCGAGCAGAGCAAAAGATTGATCAAAACCACGGGCTTTAGGGTTTTGGTTGGGAGCATAGCCTAAGTGCCATTTACCGACCATGAAGGTGTAATAATCTTTTGTCTTTAAAATCTCTGCGAGTGTGTAAGCATTTTGCGTTAAGTGCCCTGAATAGCCATCAATTTTGAGGAGTGCACGCGGGCTATTGGCTCCAACCAACTTTTCTTGTCGTTTTGACGTTTCATACATCGCACCTAAACCCACCAAGTGGTTATCTGCACCTGTCATAAGCTGTGCACGGGTAGGTGAGCACATTGATGAAGCATGAAAATTAAAAAGCATTTTTCCTTGCTTTAATAGGCTATCAATATGAGGGGTTTTAATTTCGCCGCCATAAGCGCCAATATCTGAAAAGCCAAGATCATCGGCCAAAATAATCATGATATTGGGTGGTTGTTGATTTTTTGGAGGTGCTGCTTGCGTTGTGTAAAACAATTGGCTGGCAAAAAAAAGTCCCAATGTAAGCTGGCTTACTCTTTTGAGTTTCATAACAACAATCCTTTGAAGTTTCTAAATGCATCTTGCATTTCCTAGAAATAAACTGAGCTTTTTTGGCTAAAAAATGCTCTGGAATCGATCATAATGGATTTTTTAATGTGGATCCATAAAAATATTCAAGCATTCTAATTTTATGTTTTTAATAATTTTATACTTATATAATTTATGTGTTTATATACTTTCTAATAATCCATTTATAATTTTAGTTGATTTTTTGGATCCAAATATTCAGTATAGAAAAAGAGCAGGATGCTCAAAAAACAAATATTCCTCTAGGTCATTATGGATACGGATGTGCATAACCACCCAATCGCTCATATCAGCAATGTCGTGTGTATGTCTTATCCAAGGGAGATACACAAATGGAAAGAGACGTTCTAAGTGAGATCAATCAAAACAACATGAGCCGTTACCAATGGTTCGTCATTTTGATCTGTATTTGTCTCAATATTATTGATGGCTTTGACGTGATGGTAATGGCATTTACTGCTCCATCCGTGTCAGCAGAATGGTCACTTTCAGGAGCACAAATTGGCTTATTGCTTAGTTCAGGCCTTTTTGGGATGGCTGCTGGTTCCATTTTTCTAGCGCCTTTAGCCGATAAAATCGGTCGCCGTTTACTCATCTTAGTTTGTCTTGTTATTGCAGGTCTGAGCATGTTGGGCTGTGCTTTTGTACAAAGCCACGGCATGTTGGCAGCACTTCGGTTTATTACTGGAATTGGGGTGGGCGGCATTCTTGCGAGTAGTAATGTACTGGCAAGTGAATATGCAAATGCTCGCTGGCGCAGTCTTGCTGTTAGTTTAATGTCTACTGGTTATGGAATTGGCGCGACACTTGGCGGGGTACTATCACTGGCATTGATTGAGCATTTAGGTTGGCGCTCAATCTTTTTAGCAGGCGGCATTACTACCATTGCAATGCTGCTGATCAGCGCATGGTTATTACCTGAATCTCTAGATTATTTACTCGCGAAACGACCAAAACAGGCACTAGAACGTATTAATGCCACTGTAAATCGTATGGGGCTAAACGAATTACTAGTTATGCCGCGTTATGAAAAAATTAGTACGCAAAATGGCAGTGAGCTGGGCAAATTATTTGCTGGTCAACTTGGATTTCAAACGCTTTGTTTGTGGTTTGCATTCTTTTTAGTGATGTTTGGCTTTTACTTTGTGATGAGCTGGACACCAAAAATTCTTATTTCAATGGGGATGTCGCCACACCAAGGCGTAAGTACCGGCATTTTAATTAGTATTGGCGGTATTTTCGGGGCGGCTATTATTGGTTTATTGGCGTCACGTATGAAAATCTTCTATGCCTTAAGCCTGTTTTTAGGACTAACCTCGGCATGTGTTTTCCTATTTGTCGCTGTCTCCGCTCAAGTCAGTATTGCACTCATGGTGGGGTTATTACTTGGCACACTCATTAATGGCTGTGTGGCAGGTTTATATTCTATTTCCCCAACAATTTACGATGCTGAAATTCGTAGTCGCGGCGTGGGCTATGCAATTGGTTTTGGACGAATTGGGGCAATTTTATCGCCAACGGTTGCAGGCATTTTTCTGGATAAAGGTATAGCACCCGCAACACTGTATGCCTATTACGGTGTGGTGTTTATTTTGGCTATTTTCCTGATTTTAAGTTTGGGCAATGCTTTTTACCGCAGTCAAAAAGAGCAAAACTACTCTCTTAAAACAGCACCTTAATCCATTAAAAATTAAATAGTTGAGATAAAAAATGAAAAAGACACCATTGTGGGTGGGGGTATGCTTGTGCCCATTATTTAGTCAAGTTGTCCATGCCGAGTTTATTGAAGACAGTAAAGCTGAGCTGACACTACGTAATTTTTACTTTGACCGAGACTATAAAAAAGACCCATATCCCTATACAGCAGCCAGAGATTGGGCGCAGGGTTTAATTTTTAAAGGACAGTCTGGTTATACCGAAGGGACAGTTGGGTTCGGTGTCGATGTACTGGCAATGGCAGGTTTTAACCTGATGGGAAGCCGTGCTGATGACTATGCACGTAGTGGCTTATTGCCAGTGAATACCGATAATTCGCGTGATGATTATTATGGAAAAATCGGCATTACAGGGAAGGCTAAATTTAGAAAAAATGAGCTTTTTGTGGGGGATTTAGTTCCACAATTACCGACCCTATTTTCATCGCCAGCACGTTTGTTCCCTCAGACTTACCGTGGTATACGCTTTGTTTCAAATGAAATTCCAAATCTTCAACTCGAAGGCTTTTATGTCGACGAAGTACGTCAGCGCGACTCAATTCGTTATACCGATGTTGGAACGGACAATATTAACCATCGTTTTGACAAAGCGGCAACTACCGATTCTTTTTATACATTAGGTGGAAGCTATCAGTTAAAGGATTATCGTCTACGGGCTTATCATGCTGAACTCAAAGATATTTACCAGCAACAGTTTTTAGGTTTTAACGGCAAACAACCTTTAAATGATCAGCTTAACTTTTTAAGTGATGTGCGTTTTTTTAATAGTGAAGAAACTGGAAGTAAAAAAATAGGAGAGGTCGATAACCGACATATTAGTGGTTTATTTGGTTTGAACTATCAAAATCATACTGTTTCTTTGGGTTACATGCAGTCGTTTGGCTCGACTGGTCTGCCATTTTTGTCGGGAACTGAAAGTCCAGTCGTGCTTGATTTTATGAGTTCGGACTATTCAAATAAAGACGAAAAAGTCTATTCGATTCGTTATGAATATGACTTTAAAAATGCGCGGGTAGGTGATGTTTCATTAAATGGACTGCGCTTTATGACTCGCTATGCAAAAGGTGAAGACATTGATTTACTGCAATATGGCGACCAACGTTTTAAAGAGGAGTCGATGGAATTTGATTTGGGCTATAAAATTCCCGAGGGTAAGTTAAAAGGTTTGGGAATGCGAGCTCGTTTTTCTCACTATCGTAACGATATGCCAAGTAATATGACATTTCACTCGGCAAATGAAACACGGTTGAATATTGATTACACCTTTAAATTTTAATGCTCAATATTTAAGTAAATTAAAGACAAGTTAAAGCATTGTGAGCATCAATGTTTTAACTTTAGTTATCAACTTCACAAAATCACTCTATAATACCGCCAATCTTATTAAAGCCAATTGAGTCGTTCATTAAACACATGGCTTTAATCTCTCATTTTTTTAAGTCAATTTCTTCGCTGTGATTCGGCTTATATTTCAATATTTAGAATTTTATGTGTCTGTGCTGACACATAAAAATATTTAGGTGCCAGCATGGAAATCAAGGTTAATTATCTCGACAATCTTCGACAGGAAGCTAAGTTCGATGACTTTACGGTAATTGCCGATCAACCAATTCGCTACAAGGGTGACGGTTCGGCACCGGGCCCATTTGACTATTTTTTAGCATCTTCCGCATTGTGTGCAGCGTACTTTGTAAAAGTGTATTGTGCAGCCCGAGATATCCCAACCGATAATATTCGTTTATCGCAAAATAATATTGTTGATCCTGAAAACCGCTACAAGCAAACGTTTAAAATTCAGATTGAATTACCAGCCGATATTTCAGAGAAAGATCGCCAAGGAATTTTACGTTCGATTGACCGTTGTACTGTTAAAAAAGTGATTCAAACGGGTCCCGAATTTATTATTGAAGAAGTTGAAAGCATTGATGCAGATGCACAAGCATTGTTATTGCCAAGCCTAACTTCAGAAAGCCATACCTATATTCAAGGTAAAGACCTGCCATTAGAAGAAACGATTGCCAATATGTCTGCCATTTTGGCAAATTTAGGCATGAAAATTGAAATCGCATCTTGGCGTAATATCGTGCCAAATGTATGGTCGTTACATATTCGTGATGCACAGTCTCCGATGTGTTTTACCAACGGTAAAGGTGCAACTAAAGAAAGTGCTTTAGCGTCTGCATTAGGCGAGTTCATTGAGCGTTTAAACTGTAACTTCTTCTATAACGACCAGTTCTGGGGTGAAGATATTGCCAATGCTGAATTTGTGCATTATCCAGATGAAAAATGGTTTAAACCGGGTCCAAACGGGGAATTACCTAAAGAAATCTTAGATGAATACTGTCTTGAGATTTATAACCCAGATGATGAGTTGCTTGGCACACATTTATATGACACCAACTCAGGCAACGTAGAGCGCGGCATTTGCTCGCTACCTTTTGTGCGACAGTCTGATGGTGAAATTGTCTATTTTCCATCAAATTTAATTGAAAACTTGTACTTAAGTAATGGTATGAGTGCAGGCAACACTTTGGCAGAAGCCCAAGTTCAATGCTTGTCAGAAATTTTTGAACGTGCTGTAAAACGTGAAATTTTAGAAGGTGAAATTGCACTTCCAGATGTTCCTGAAGACGTATTAGCAAAATACCCAAGTATTGTTGCTGGTATTAAAGGTTTAGAAGAGCAAGGTTTCCCAGTATTAGTTAAAGATGCATCGTTAGGCGGCCAGTTCCCTGTAATGTGTGTGACTTTAATGAACCCACGTACGGGTGGGGTGTTTGCATCTTTCGGTGCGCATCCAAGTTTTGAAGTTGCGTTGGAACGTAGTCTGACAGAATTACTTCAAGGTCGTAGTTTTGAAGGCTTAAATGATTTGCCTCAACCGACTTTCCAAAGTAATGCGGTTACTGAGCCAAACAACTTTGTTGAGCACTTTATTGACTCAAGTGGTTTGGTATCTTGGCGCTTCTTTAGCTCTAAATCTGACTATGACTTTGTTGAGTGGGATTTTTCTGGCGAAGGCGAAGAGTCGAATGCAGAAGAAGCTGCAACATTGTTTGGTATTCTCGAAGAAATGGGCAAAGAAGTATATATGGCAGTCTATGAGCACTTAGGTGCGACCGCTTGCCGTATTTTAGTACCAGATTATTCTGAAATTTATCTTGTTGAAGATTTGATTTGGGACAATACCAATAAGGCACTTTCATTCCGTGAAGATATTCTAAATCTGCACCGTTTAGATGATGAACAGCTTGAGGCATTGGTTGAGCGCTTAGAGGAATGTGAGCTAGACGATTACACTGAAATCACCACACTTATTGGTATTGAATTTGATGACAATACAGTTTGGGGACAGCTCACAATCTTAGAGCTGAAATTGCTAATTTATGTGGCTTTACAACAATTTGAAGAAGCAAAAGAGCTCGTCGAAACTTACTTGCAATATAACACCAACACCGTTGAGCGTGGCTTGTTCTATCAGTGCATGAACGTGGTGCTGGAAGTAATGTTAGATGAAGAACTAGAGCTTGAAGACTATCTGACTAACTTCCGCCGTATGTTTGGTGATACACGAATGGATGCAGTATTAGGTTCTGTAGAGGGTAGCGTTCGTTTCTATGGTTTAACACCAACAAGTATGAAACTAGAAGGACTTGATCGTCATTTACGTCTGATCGAGAGCTATAAAAAATTGCATGCAGCCCGTGCTAAAGCCGTAGCAATGTAATTTAAAAAGCGAAAGAAAAAAGCCTATTTTTTAAGAGGCTTTTTTTATAAAACAAATTTCTATTTTAAGCAGAAGCTTTGGTGATCTCTATGGTTTCTGCCTCTACTCTATGATCTTGCTGTTCATCCAAAGTATGTTTAGCTGGAATATAAGACATTGCGCGTTCTGCAAGAGCTGTAATGGTGAGACTTGGGTTAACCCCTAAATTTGCACCTAACATTGAACCATCTACAACGTATAAGTTTTTATAGTTAAAGACACGGTTTTGTCCATCTATCACGCCACGTTCTGGGCTTGAAGCAATTGCACAACCACCCATACAGTGGGCTGTAAAAGGCACGTTAAATAAAATTTCAGTAATGGTTGTCATTGGGTGACCATTAAACATTTTTGCGACTTTTTCAGTAAATGCATTGGCCTGCGGAATATACACAGGGAGCTTTTTACCTTCGCTCGATAACACCTTGCCAAAAGGCCAGAACCAATTACGTTTCAAGCGCATGTTAATTGAGGCATCAGCGGTTTGCATCACCAAGAAAATTAAAGTCTGGCGTGCAAAACTGACAGGGTTACTCATGCGAAGGAAAATAAATGGATGGCAAATAAGTGCCCATAGCCAAAAGAATATACGTGTCCAACCCGGTTTGCCTTTAGCCATGTAAGTACACATGAGGCCCATGGCATCTGAGCCAGTTTGGTAACGTGTCGCTTCAATGTGGGTGTCATGGTCAAGGTAAATACTTGAACCAATGGCAACACCTTTACTCATGTCGACATCTTTACCAAAAAAGCGAACGCCTAAAATCGACTCGGCATTAGTACGAACCCGATTACCCAAATCATCAGAAATATTTGGCAGAGAACCAGACTGTTTTAAACGGAACAACATCTCTTGCGTACCTAAAGACGATGCAGAGAAAATCACATTACGAACACGCCATGTACGACGTTGTTTGTTAAACCATGAGCTTGAACATTCAGTCGTAACTTCATAACCATCGCTGCCATCGGCTTTACCATTGAGTGGTTTAACGTCAACAACTTTGGTTTCTTCGTAAACCTTGGCACCATTTTTTTCGGCAAAGTACAAATAGTTTTTATCTAAGGTGTTTTTTGCGTTGTGTTTGCAACCTGTCATACAGCCGCCACATGCGGTACAGGTTCCGCGTTCTGGTCCTTCGCCGTTAAAGTACGGGTCAGGGTAGGTTTTACCACCTTGTTCACCTTCGGGTGGAAAAAACGTTGCAACACGAGTCGGTTTAAACGTATGTCCAACACCAACTGCATCGCCCATTTTTTTGAGCATGTGGTCGGCAGGACCGAAAATTTTATTATCAGTCACCCCAAGCATACGTTCTGCTTCAGCATAATGCTGTGGCATTTCATTTTTCCAGTCCGCTGCATCTGCCCATGTACCTTCATCCCAAATATGTTCAGGTGGAACCAGTAGGGTATTGGCATAGGTAATTGAGCCACCACCTACGGCGTTCCCGCAAATAATGGTGACATGGCGAAAAAAACGCATGTTGAAATAACCGAAAAGTTTCATGCCCGGACGCCAAATCCAGCGACGGGTATTCCAGTTATTTTTAGCAAAATCTTTAGCTTCCCAGCGTCGCCCCATTTCCATTACAGCAACAGAGTAGCCTTTTTCGGTTAGACGGCAAGCAGAAACACTACCACCAAAGCCTGAACCAATAATGAGGTAATCATAGTCATAATTGTTTGTTGTCATGCCGAGGACTCCTCTCTGGCGATATTTTTATATTGACTGTGTATGTTTATCAATGAATTGCCCAATGCGCTCAATCGAGTCATTAGATTCATTTAGTATACCCGCGTGGAACTGAAAAACATGCCCGACTCGGTCATAAACCTTCAAGTTCGTCGGAATACCGTATTTTTCAGTTTGTTTAGCAAGGCGTTTTGCATCGTCTAATAAGACTTCTTCGGTACCGGCATGAATTAAAACAGGTGGTAATCCAGTTAAGTCGGCATAGAGTGGGGAACAGGTTGGATCGGTTACCGATTTTTGTTCGCAATAGTTTTTTGCACACCAAGTTAACCAATCTTCTGACAACATCGCATCTTGAGCAGCATGAGTTTTCATCGTGCTTCCAGAGAGGCTTAAGTCAACCCAAGGTGAAAGTAAAACTAACACCGCTGGTAACGGTAACCCTGCATCCCGTATTGCAATTGCAGTACTTAAACTCAGTCCGCCGCCAGCAGAATCCCCAGCAATCACAAGTTTTTTCGGGTCTTGTCCTTGAGCAAGTAAGACTTTATAAACCGCAATTACATCTTCAAGAGCAGCCGGGCTTGGGTGTTCAGGGGCTAGTCGATATTCAGGTAACCAGACTTGTGCTTGAGCTGCATGTCCAATTTGAGCAGCAAGCTTAGTGTGACTTTTTGAGCTACCCACGACATAGCCTCCGCCATGTAAATACAAGATGCCGAGTCCTGATTGAGTCGTTTTGGGCTGAATATGGACTGTCGGTACTTGAGCAATTGTTTGCTTTTTTGTTTTATAGCCACGTGGCCCAAGCACAATTGCACTGGCTGCATCGCTACAAAAACGTTGTAGCTTTAGTGGTGTTTTGGGGGATAAAGCTGGACGTAGCGTGGTACGAATAGTCCATGCAAGAAGCTGCTTCATAATAAGGACTCATACTAAGCCTAATGTCAGTCAGCATCTCTTAAAATGAAGAGTATGCTGACCACTATTTTTATTTTGCTGATTTGTTGAGTAGGCGAGTTTGCAAGGCAGTCGCAGTTGCAAAAATCTTTTGGTAACCCTGTGGAAGAATACGTTGAATCACATCAACGGCTTTCGCATCGGCTCCGATTAGTAAGCGGCGACGGTCTTTACGAACAGCTTCTAAAATTTGTTGAGCGGCATCGTCAGCAGGGGTGCGAAGTAATTTATCGAAAGCATCCTGACTTTTTAAAGGATCCATTCCTAAAGACTGGACGCTATTATTCATGCGGGCAGCTTTGGCAATATTGGTACGGATACCACCCGGATGCACACAGGTCGCACTCACTCCAGCATTTTGTAGATCGAGTTCTTGGCGTAGGGATTCAGTGAAGCCACGAACGGCAAATTTACTGGCGTTATAAGCACTTTGGGTCGGTTGAGCTGTTAAACCAAACATACTAGAAATATTAATAATATGCCCATCACCACTTTGCTTTAAGTAAGGCAAAAACTCTTTGGTGCCATAAACCACGCCCCAAAAATTAATACCAATCAGCCATTCAAGGTCTTCATAGCTCACACCTTCAGCCGTACTACCAATTGCGACACCAGCATTATTAAAAATCAGGTTAACTTGGCCATGTTCATCTACAACTGCCTTTGCCCAAGTGGTAACTTCATCACGCTTAGCTACATCAACTTTTTGAGTGGTGACTTTGACAGAGTAGGGTGCCAACAGCTCGACTGTTTTAGCTAACCCAGCTTCACTAATATCGGAAAGTGCCAGTTGGCAACCTTGTTTTGCGAGTGCTATTGCAAGTGCTTGTCCAATACCAGAACCAGCACCTGTCACAGCTGCGACTTTATTTTTAAAAGACTTCATAAAATTCTCCGTTTATTTTTCTCATTTCCTATGGTGAAGCTTGTTTAAGAAATAGCCGAAACTTGAGTGTAGTTTTCAACATCGAAGCGACGAGTACGTTGTCGATATTCAAGGGTAAAGCCCGGCCAGTTATTGGTATTTTTGCCATCAGCAGTTTGATACCAACTGGTACAACCTTGTGCCCAGACAGTTTTTTTCATTTTTTCTTGAATGCTTTGATTAAACTCATGTTGAACTTCTGCACGAACATTGGTGAACAGAAGTTTGTTTTGTAGGGTTGTTTGAATGGCATCTAAAATATAATTCACTTGGCTTTCAATCATATAGACAATTGAGTTGTGCCCAAGATTGGTGTTTGGACCATAGAGCATAAAGAAGTTTGGAAAGCCACTCACAGTTAAGCCAAGGTATGCTTCTGCACCATCTTTCCATGTGTCTTTTAAGGTACGACCATCAAGGCCTGTAATCTGCATTGGTGCCATAAATTCCGTTGCGGCAAAGCCCGTCCCATAAATAATGGTATCGATTTCACGCAGATTTCCTTCAGTATCTAAAATGCCGCTTTCGGTAATTTCTTGAATGCCAGTATTAATCACATCGACATGAAGTTGAGTCAGTGTTTCATACCACTGGTTAGAGATTAAAATACGTTTACAACCAATTGGATAATCTGGCATTAAACGGTGGCGTAACTTCCCATCTTTAACGACTTTACGGATGTGACGTTGGAATAAATATTCCACCAAAGGCATTTCATTTAAAGAAGTTGTAAAAGCAAGTAGGCGAATTTCATGGTGACCATATTGCAAAGCACGGTCCAGACTTTGCAAAATAGGTAATTTACGGAAAGCCTTTTTCTCTAAAGGTTGGTAAACCCGATCTGGTTTAGGAATAACATACGGTGCCGAACGTTGATAAACGTCTAGATGTGCTACTTGTTTTGCAATTTCAGGTACGAACTGAATTGCGCTTGCACCTGTACCAATCACAGCAACACGTTTGCCAGTTAAGTCATAATCATGATCCCAACGCGCTGAGTGAAATGCCTTACCTTTAAAGTTTTCAATCCCTTTAAGTTTTGGATAGGCTGGGCGGTTGAGTTGGCCTACCGCACCCACTAAAAATTCAGCTTCAAACTGTTCGCCAGTATTACTTTGGATGTGCCATACACCTTGTAGGGCATCAAATTCGGCACTGGCTATTTCAGTATTAAATTGAACATGTGGACGAATATCATATTTATCAGCGCAGTGGCGTAAATATTGATAAATCTCTTGAGATGTCCCGTAGCGATTTTTCCAGCCAAGTTCTTGCTCAAAAGAAAAGGAATACAGATGAGAAGGCACATCACATGCAGCGCCCGGATAAGTGTTGTCACGCCAGACACCACCAACATCGGCAGCTTTTTCAAATAGGGTAAATTGTTCAAAACCTGCTTGTTTGAGACGAATGGCAAGTCCTAGACCACCAAAGCCAGTGCCAATAATGGCGATGCGTACATTTTTATTTGAATTAGTCGACGAATTAAACATAGGCTGCTCTAAATCCTTAAAAACAGTGGGCGAAAGAATCGCAATTTCCTGTATGCAGAATAGACGTTTATTAACTTGATTTAGAGGATGGATGAGGACAAAATATTGTGATTCGAGGACATTTGGGAAAGTACAGTGACGTACGCTTGGGCATTTGAACGCAGCATACATAGTGTCCGACTCATGGCTGATTTTGCAGTAGAAGCAGGTGCTTCTTATCAGACCATTTTAGATGGAACAGGATTGAGTCAACAGCAGTTGCTTGACCCGAATATGGTGGTGTCAGGGCAACAGGAATTACAGCTCATTCATAATCTGGTTACGCAGTTCCCAGACCGACCAGTGTTGGGCTTAGAAGTAGGTACACGCTATCATTTCACAACATTTGGGCCATTAGGCATGGCACTGATGAGTAGTGCCAGCATTCGTGAAGCACTAGATTTGGCTTTAACCTATTTTACTTTAACTTTTGCTTTTACCCGCTTTGATGTATTCGATACACCACAGGGCGTCCGCATTGAAATTGATGAGCAAGATATTCCCTTATTAGTTCGTCAATTCATTATTGAACGAGATGCCGCTGCGCTGATTACGGTACAGCGAGATTTGGTGCAGGATAACTTTTGCCAGTATTTGGCTTTTTCTTTTCAACCCAAAGGTGATGTTCAGCCTTATCAAGACTTATTTGGCGTAATACCAGCATTTGGCTCAGCTAAAAGCTTTGTAATTCTTGATCCACAAAAAGTAGATCAAAAGCTACTTATGGCAAATGATTTGGTGCTATATACAGCCGAAGAACAGTGCCGCCAAATATTAGAAAAACGTCAATCACAAAATAAATTTACAACCTTGGTGCAACAGCAACTTATGAATGTGCGAGGGGAAATGCCTTCTATGGAAATAGTCGCTGACCGATTGCATTTAAATGTCCGTACTTTACGCCGTCACTTGGCATTAGAGGAAATGACCTTTATTCAGATTCGTGAAGAAGTCAGACAAGTTTTAGCTGAGCAATATTTAGCATTACCAAAAGCTTCGGTTGAGCAGATTGCCGAGTGGTTAGGTTATGCCGAGCCTGCCAGTTTTATTCATGCCTATAAAAGATGGCATGGGAAAACACCTCATGCCATGCGGCTTAACAACCAATAAAAATATCTTTATTTCTTCAAACGCAGATGCAGTAAGCGTGTTGCCGATGTATGGCGTATATTGTCTGCGCGATTATAAAAATAACGTTCAGTGATTGCCTCACCAGATAGGTCTTCTACGACTTCAAAACCCATTTTTTCAACGGCCTGATGCAAATCTGAGGGTTTAAATTGGCCTAATAAAGGTTCTTTCAGTAAATGGGTAAACTGTGCAACCCCCATACTTCCAAGTCGTTCAATACCCTTTAATTCCTGAAAATCAGTTGAATAATCGAGTACCAGTTCACTACCGTTTGCAGCAAATTCAGCAATACTTTTTAAAGTTTGCAGGGTCGTTTGCGGGTTTAAATAATGAGTTGTGCCTAACCATGAAAAAAATGCAGGATCAGATGAATTATAGACACTTCTAGTCAGAGCTTCAGAGATAGATTCTTTTTCAAAGTTAATAGCAACAAATTCAATCGTGGAGGGGAGTTCGCCTAGCTTTTTGAGCTTGGTTTGTTTAGTCGTTTGAGTATCTGGATGATCTACTTCAAAAATTTTTAACGTTGGATAATGCTGTGACTCACGTAGTACAAAAGAGTCTAGACCAGCACCCACTAATACATATTGGTGAATATTGTGTTGAACAGCCTGATCCAGTAAGTCTTCGGCATAACGAGAGCGACCGACCACTTGCCCAGTAAGTAAACCTAAAGTGCGGTTTAAAACCGAAGAATTCATCACTTTAACAATCAGTGGGTTAGAGAGCAGTTTTTTCCAGCCTTTACTCGTTAGTTCAAAAGCATAGGGATCTGAAAATACAGGGTTCGTCGTATTTTTAAAGTGATTTGCGCGTAAGGCAGCAGCAGCTTCGGCAGTACGGCTTGATTGACCTTCTTTCATCTTTAACCTGTTCTTTTATTTCTTGAAGATTCAATGAAGAAAGCAGTGTATTTTATAAAAAACAAAAATACACTGCTCATTCCTAACAACGGATTTGGTCAAAATTACAAGTTAATGTGTTTTTGACGTTTGATATGTGACTTCATAATCTTTTAAATCTAGATTTTTCAAACGTTGTTTTAGCTTTTTCAATGACCACGGCCATGCGGCAAAGTTGCGACCGTTGGCATCAAGGTAATAACTCTTACAGCCACCGCTATTAAATACCGTTGTTTGTAAGTGCTTTTGCACCAAGTCGTTGTGCTTTTTAATTACATCAGACTTAACGTTTAACTTGCTAATTCCTTTATTTTTAATTTTCAATAAGCCATCTACGATATAGTCGAGTTGTGCTTCTGCCAAACCAATAAACGAGTCATAAACCAGTACATTAGGACCTAAAATTAAAAATGCATTCGGCACATTTTCAATGTTGGTTCCTAAGTAAGCTTCTGGTGAAGTGTTTTTCCATAAATCATTTAAACGTTGTCCTTTTTCATTAAACACACGTTTACCGATTGGTGGGTGAGATACTTCAAAACCTGTACCCCAAATAATCACATCAACTTCGTGGCGTTCACCATTTGCAGCAATAACAGTATTGCCTTCAACTTTTACTAAACCATGAGGAATTAGAGTCGTGTTTGGTGCTTGTAGTGCAGGGTAGTAGTTATTGGCAAATAAAATACGTTTACAGCCAATATCAAAATTAGGTGTTACGTTTTTGCGTAATTCAGGGTCTGCAATTTGAAGTTTAAGTAATTGCTTGCCGAGTATATTGACTGGTTTTAGCGCAAGTGGGTTACGTAAACCAAAGTTAATTGCATTTAGCGTTAGTGCTACACTTTTACGCCAGCTCGCTTGAATAGATGGATATTTTGCAATGACGGATTTACTCAACTCGCCCAAGTCAGTATCTGGTTTTGGCAGCACCCAAGGAGCTGTACGTTGGAACACAAACAGCTCTTTTGCTTTGGGTTGAATTTGTGGCACAAATTGGATGGCAGATGCACCCGTACCAATCACGGCAATACGTTTACCAGTTAAGTCATAATCATGATTCCATTTCGCTGAATGGAACATTTCACCTGTAAATGTTTCTAAACCTTCAAGACGTGGAATTTGAGCTTCGGTAATTGGACCTGTGGCAAAAATAACGGTTTTAGATAAATATTGACCAGTAGTGGTATCAAGTACCCATACATGACGTGAGTCATCCCACGCTGCGTTAAGCAACTCGTTGTTAAACTCGATTTTAGATGTAACATTAAATTCGTTACTCACATCTTCCAGATAACTTAAAATTTCTGGTTGACGTGCAAATAAATGGCTCCATTTTGCACTTGGGGCAAATGAGTACGAGTAAAGAGCAGAAGGTACATCACAGCCACAACCTGGGTAGGTATTTTCACGCCAAGTACCACCTACACGTCCTGCTTTTTCGATAATTTTGTAGTTGGTATAGCCAACTTGGTCGAGACGAATCGCTGTTGCAATACCTGAAATGCCAGCGCCCACAATAAAAGTATCGAAAATATGCTGAGGTGAATTGACAGCTTTTTTTGCTGATGCATTTGTTTTCATTTGAGCAGTCATATGTGTACTACCTATAAATTTCTTATTTAAATAATTTGTAAGACGTACCAAGGAACTTGGTATACAAGCTTGGAGATGCACGTTTCATGAGCCAGAATAACTTCGCATCGATTTGAGGAATGGTATAAAGCTCATCCTGATCAAGACGGTTAAGGGTGAGTTTGGCGACGTCATCACTTGTGGTGAGTGCATAGTTCATAAGTGCATGGTCTGCAAGCTTCGAATAACGACCCGGAATACGACCATTTTTAATGATATTGGTGGGCACCAAAGTTGGGCACAGCACATTGACTTTAATATTAAACTTACGCAGTTCGGCAGAAAGTGTTTCAGATAGCGCACGTACACCCGCTTTCGTTACGTTATACGCGGTCATTTCTGGAGCAGCAGTGTAAGATGCCGCCGAAGCCACATTAATAATCGCGCCGTAACCTAACTTTTTAAACTTTGGTACAAAAGCATGACAACCATGAATAACACCCCAAAGGTTAATATTCATGACCCAGTTCCAGTCTTCTAGACTGAGTTCGTCAAACTTGCCACCCAAACCCACTCCTGCATTATTAATGACAAGAGTTACAGGGTGCCCAAGTAAAATTTCAGCAGTTTCAGCTAAATGATTTACTTGTTCTGCATTACCCACATCACAACGCATAGCAAAAGCTTTTGCGCCTTCTTGTTCAAGAAGCTTTACGGTTTCTTCTGCGGCTTCTAAATTAATATCTGCACATACTACGCTGCCACCACGTTTTGCCAGTTCAATTGCAAAACTCCGACCAATTCCGCTACCTGCACCCGTCACGACGGCATAAGCTTTTTGGCTTGGTTTAACTCTCTTTTTGCCAAATAAAATCATGATTCATCCCGAAATAGATTTAAGGAAAACCAGTCATTGAGTAGTGACTGGTTACAAGCCAATTAAGACATGCGTACAGGAGGGGTAAATTCCTTCACAAAGTAAGGTGCAATTGCACCGCCTTCGCTTAGTAATTTGTTTTTGTAATATTCTAGATATTCAGTCGTATCATGATCATTTGGGTGGAAATCAGGGCGTAAGTAGTCAAGAATTTGACCAATGGTGCTACCAAATACGCCATCTTTTGGACCAAAAATAAGTCCTACACCTCGGCGAGCATCTTTCCAGAATTTTCTAGTTAACATTTCCTGTGGTTTTCTTAAAACAGGAATAAACAAGGTAGTCGCAGGGATTAGACCTAAAATAGTGAACAAAGCTAAGAAGAAGCCAGAAGCTCGTAATGGGTAGCTACCATTAAGTAATTGATAAACATCGTAGGCAATATCTTTATGCTCGGATTCTTCAAGCATATGCCACATCCATAACGCACGGCTTTTCGCATCGTCCGAATAGTAAAAGTTCTTCTCGTGCTTCATCATGTATTCAGCAAGTACAGCCGTAAAATGCTCAATACCAGCCATCATCGATAATTTCAGTGGTTGCGGGAATTTTAAAAACACATATTTGAAGAAGTTCTCGCCCAAGAAACGATATAAATCGACAGGGTACTCAACATCTTTAAGCGCATCGTTATATTCATTGTGCAATTTTGAATGGATGGCTTCTTGACCAATGAGGGAGGTAACGCGTTGCTTTAACACGGGGTCTTGAATAAATTCGCGGTGGTGACGAGCAGTTTCAATCACCAAATCTTCACCATAGGTTAGAAATACTGAAAGCGTAGCAAAAAAAATCGTCGCAAATTGATTGTCCATATAGAATCTGACATCAATTTCCTTTCCATCAAAACCAATATTTAAATGACGGATTGGGATAGATTTTTTACTGGCAAAATCTGGTAACTCGATTTCACGGTAAAATTTAATTTTGTTTAGTGATTTTTTAACTGTGGTCGAGATCATGGCGACACCTTCAGATCAATCAGTGATAGTGCGATATTGCTGAAAATCAAAAATCTATGATTTCCAACAGGGCACTGTAAATTCCATTTTCAAAAAGCAGTTTTCTCTACTTACTGAGTACGGTGATGTTGCTCCGTTATTTGTTTGATTATTTGACTGAATAACGGAAAAAGAGGCGAATTTGATAAAATGAATCAACCTCTTTTTAGATTTTTTCATGTTAATCTGAGTTTATGTTCGGATTCAATTCGGGTAACTTTTCAATTTATTTAAGCTCAAACCTAATGTATAAATAAAATAAAAAATTAGTTTAAAATTTTATTAATAGATTGATTTTTATTTGAATATTTTATTTTCCTTTAAAAGTAATTTCCTAATAATAAAAGAACTCATAACTATGTTTTGCCATATCTCTAAAGAAATTGTGTCATGAAGTTTGACAAGTATTCGGATTTTGTTTTTTTATTAGGGTAGGGCTAAATTACATGCTAACCTGAGCTTATGTTCGGATTATTTATAAGAAAATATGTCTACGCGAAAACCCCGTCAGGCACGAGCCAAAGTCACTGTTGATACTATTATTGAAGCAGGTTTTATTGCCGTAGCATTGCATGGACCAAGTGGTACCACTACACGTCATATTGCAGAAATTGCAGGTGTGAGTGTTGGGTCACTTTATGAGTATTTTAAAAATAAAGAAGAAATCTATGATGCGATGAATCACTACTTTGTGAGTGAAATTCTCGATATGATTAAAGAGTTAACTCCTACAATTCTAGAGTTGGAGTTAGAGCCTGTTATCGAAATGATCTTTTATACATTTAGTGATTTGTTAAAGAAGAATAATGACCGTTACTTAACCGTTTTACGTTATGCAGGTGAGTTGCAATACGACAAATATATTCCAAAAATTGAACAGGCTTTAATGGAAGTCATCATGAAATATATGATGCATAATCCTAAATATTTAAAAATTAATAACTTACCTGTCATTACTTACATTTGTATAAATAGCGGTATTTTTAACGTAGCAAGACATCTTATTTTACCTAACCCATTTATTAGTTTTGATGAAATGGTGCAAGGGTTAACCACTATGATCATGAGTTATATCAATACTGAAATGGCACGCTCGGAAGAACATTCATAGTTTTTAATTTCAATATATAAAAAAACACCTGCATATAACTATGCAGGTGTTTTGTTGATTATGGCATGGTTGGAACTTCTTCTGGACGCATATCAAAAATCAGAATTTCAGCATTATCACCATTAGTAAATGATAACTTGCCTCCATCACGAATTCGCGCAGCATCACCCGTGTTAAAGGTTTTACCGTTTACATCAATACGGCCTTTTGCCACATGTAGGTAAACATAACGTCCTTCTGGAATTGCAAACTCTGCTGTTTCTTCGCCGTCAAAAAGACCAGAATAAATATTAATGTCTTGTTTGATCGACAAAGTTTTTTCGCCACCTTTTGGTGAAATCATCAAGTGCAATTTACCGCGTTTGTCTTCCTCGGAAATATGCAATTGTTGATAGCCCGGTGTGGTGTTCACTTCGTTTGGAACAACCCAAATTTGCAAGAAGTGCACGTTTTCTTGTGCAGAGTGGTTAAATTCACTATGAGCAACACCACGACCTGCGCTCATTAATTGAATATCACCAGGCACAATCACAGAACCTGTACCCATTGAATCTTTATGTTCTAACGCACCTTCAAGCACATAAGAAATAATTTCCATATTGCGGTGAGGGTGAGTACCAAAACCTTTCGATGGAGCAACAGTATCGTCATTAATCACAAGCAAATCTGAAAAACCTACTTGTTTCGGGTCCCAATAATTTGCAAATGAAAACGTGTGTTTTGACTGTAACCAGCCATGATGTGCTGCACCACGCTCATGAGATAAACGCATATCAAACATGATTTATTATCCTCATTCAATTTTTTTCTCTGAATGCAGTTTATCGTTTTCATTTATGCAATGAAGCTCTAAAAACAGAAAGCTTGGTGTGATTTTTGGAACGCTGAAGTATTAAAATGATTTATTTGGAAAATAGGCATAATATTTCATTTATTATCTTTTTAAGCCATCTTTTTGTCATTTTAGGACAAGTGTCCTTTATTTAAATTATTATGAATAATATTAGCTTATATAAGTCGTTTGAAATAATCAAAAAACATTTAAATTGGCAAAAAGTTTCAAAGTGGGTTGGCTTTTTTTGTCCTTGTTCGAGTAATGCATCAAGCGCACTATTTAACCTGATTTGGTGAATTTAACCTCGCTTAAGTTCATAAAACATGGCAAGGCAGATGTATTCGAGCAAATTTTTGTTCTAGAGCAGTTAAAGATTGCAAGAAATAATTTAAAGACAACTTTACCTGTTTGATTCGACGCTGCCTTGTATTTAACAAATTTTATAGGGTGTCAAAAAATGGTCGCTCAAGCTATCCGAAATATTATTTCTCCTAAATCAGTTATGGCTCAGTATCAAAAGATAGACTTTTCAAATAAAGGATCTATCCCAATCCGCCATCTAAATATCGGATTTGATGGCAAAGAAATTGATATCGAGTTTTACGTCAACAATCAGTTTGCAACTTTGTTCTTTGCAACGCTTTCGGTTTTTTTGACCTATGGTGAAGATTTGGTGATTGAAACAGCCCGTCATCACCGCGAATTTATTCAAGACCCAATTTTAAAACAGCGTGTTACTTCTCTTATTGGTCAAGAGGCCATCCATTCAAAATTGCATAATGAATTCAATGATGCAATTAAAGAGCTGGAATATCCGGTCGATTTATATCGTTTCTTAGGTGAAAACTTCTTTAAATATGTGTTTTTAAAATTCCCACAGCCATTAAAGCTTTCACTTATGGCAGGCATTGAGCACTTTACGGCAGTTCTCGCTGAATACATGATGAAGCATGAAAAGAACTTTTATTATACCGATGATGCGAAAAGCCGAGCGTTATGGATGTGGCATATGCTTGAAGAGTCTGAGCACAAAGATATTGCTTATGATGTCTATCAGGTTTTGAACGGTAACTATCCATTGCGTGCAACCGGTTTTCTAATGGCTTTCATTACCATTTTAGGGCTTATTCCAACCGCAACATTATTTGTGCCTGTACTGCGTAAGCCACAAGAAATGCTGACCAGAAAATTCTGGAAAGATGCACGTCGTGGCGTCAACTTAATTTTTAGTCCAAAAGATGGCGTATTCGGTAGCACCGTTGGCCAGATTCTGGATTATTTACGTCCAAGCTTTCATCCCAATGATCATGACACAACTCAATACCTTGAGTACTACAAACAGAAATTACTTAACGAGGGCGGTGCAATTGCACCTTACTTTGTGAAGGAATTTACTCCATCAGTTCGTGCAGTTTCATAAGGCTGTTGGTCACGGCAGTAATACCCAAATTACTGTCGTCTCCCTAAAATTTTTTAGGATTTACTATGATTCTATTTGGTAAGAAAGACCAGCCTAGCCGAAATGCATATGCTGTTGTGACAGGGGCAGGTAGTGGAATTGGCCGGAGTTTTGCACTTGAATTGGCAAAACGCGGTGGCAACGTGGTATGTGCGGATATTAATTTAGAAGCTGCTGAAGAAACCGTAAAGTTAGTTGAACAGCTTGGACAAAAAGCTTTTGCAGTCAAGTGCGATGTTGGACAAGCAGAACAAGTACAGGTTTTGGCTGATCAAGCAGAGCAATTATTAGAGCATCCGGTAACAATGATTATTAATAATGCTGGCGTAGGTCTAGGCGGCAAATTTGATGAAATGAGCTTGGAAGACTGGAAGTGGTGTATGCACGTAAACCTATGGGGTGTTATTCATGGTTGTCATACATTTGTGCCAAAGCTCAAAAAATTAGGTTACGGCGCAATTATTAATGTGGCTTCTGCCGCGTCTTATACTGCAGCACCAGAAATGAGTGTCTATAACGTAACGAAAGCCGGTGTATTGGCATTATCAGAAACCCTTTCAGCTGAGCTTCGCAAATTCAATATTAAAGTGAATGTGCTGTGCCCGACTTTGGTTCCGACCAATATCATTAAAAATGGTCGTATTCCAGGGCGCTATTCAAAACTTGCAGATCATGCACTCATGAATTATGCCATGACCACCAGTGATGCAGTTGCAACATTAACATTGAACCGATTAGATCGAGGGCAGCTCTATACCACGCCACAGATCGACGCCAAATTATTCTGGCTTATGAAAAGAACATCACCAACGCTATATGCAAAGTTCCTTGGGCTTTCGTATCAGCTATTTAAATAAAATTTTGTATAGGCAGAAAAATTATGGTCACTAAACCTAGAACAAATACTCGTACACGTAAAACCCAAGAAGTTGCACATATTTATGACACTTTTATTGTCGGTGCAGGTATTTCTGGCTTAGCTGCAGCAATTAAGCTAAACGAAGCAGGCTTAACCAATTTTAAAATTATTGAGAAAGCGGGCCGCGTCGGTGGTACTTGGCGTGAAAACACGTATCCGGGTTGTGGTTGTGATGTTCCATCATCGCTTTATTCTTACTCCTTTGCGCCAAGTGCAAAATGGAGTCACTTATTTGCACGCCAACCGGAAATCTTAAGTTACTTAGAAGATGTAAGCCGTGACTTTGATATTGAGTCTTTAATTGAATTCAATACTGAACTATTAAAAGCAGAATGGGACAGTCTAGAAAATGTCTGGAAACTCGAGACAAGCTCTGGTTTGTATATCGCTAAAACAGTCCTATTTGCTACTGGTCCAATTACTGAGGCTCAGATACCACGCCTTGAGGGTTTAGATACTTTTACTGGTGAAATGTTCCATTCAGCGAAATGGAACCATGATTATGACTTAACTGGTAAACGCATTGCCGTGATTGGTACTGGTGCATCTGCTATTCAATTTGTGCCACAAATCCAACCTAACGCAAAAGAGCTGTTTGTGTTCCAACGTACAGCACCTTGGGTACTGCCAAAACTAGATACCGACTTGGGTGAGTTAAGTAAATCCGTCATTGCTAAATATCCAGCTATTCAAGCGACTTGGCGACAGACTGTGGCGAGTACTTTAAATGTCATTAATTTTGGCTTACGCAATCCAAAAGCTTTAAAGCCTGTCAATTTTGCTGCGAAACAACTATTAAAGTTGCAAATTAAAGATCCGGTTCTACGTCAAAACGTAACACCTAATTTTGATATTGGCTGTAAACGTATTTTGTTTGCTAACAATTACTACCCTGCACTACAAGCACCAAACACGACTCTGATTCCTCATGGTTTAGTAAAAGTTGAAGGCAATACGGTGGTTGCTGCCAATGGTGAACGCCACGAAGTTGATGTGATTATTTGGGGCACTGGTTTCGAGGTATCTCATCCTCCAATTGGTAAACGCGTACACAATGAGCAAGGACAATGTTTGGCTGATCTTTGGAAAGACTCTTCACCAGAAGCTTACTTAGGTACCAATATTGAAAATGTGCCGAATGCATTTCTTATGCTAGGACCTAATGTGTTGGTTTACGACTCCTTTATTGGTCTTGCTGAAGCACAACTGCAATATATTGTTGATGGTTTGCTACAAATGAAGGCAAAGGGGATTGCTAAACTTTCCGTTAAGTCAGAAGTGATTAAAAAGCATAATGAGCTTGTACAAAAACATCTGCAAACCACTGTATTTAATAGTGGCGGATGTAAAAGTTACTATCTCGATGCTAATGGCCGTAATTTTGCCGCATGGCCATGGTCTTTGAAAAAACTTAGACAGCGTTTAAAACATTTAAAGCTAGAAGAATATGAAGTGGTGTATGAGGCTGATTTGATAAAGGCAAAACCTAAAGTTGAAGAAATTGTCGGTTGATTAATTTATAAAAGCCCATTTTGATTGATTGAAATGGGCTTTTTATTATCTGGGAATTGAATAAATAAATTAAAATTCAATCAATAATATAGTGAAGTTAAATTGAAAAATAAATTTAAATATACTTAAAAATAAAAGAGGGAAAGCAGTGTATATAAGTTTTTAATAAAAAATATAGTGATTTTTAAAAATGAATTTTTAAGTGAAAAGTTTCATTTTTAAGCTTTTTTAAAATTGTAAATTAGAAAACATTTTTTATATCAATAGCTTGAGTGATTGGTAATTATTGTAAATAAATGTGAAAGTATTCACAAACTGGTTATTTTTTGTTAAGATCATTAACATTAAAAACATAGAGATAATAATAATGATCAATAAAGTATTAATAGTGTTGTGTGTGAGTATCGTGTTTGTATTAGGATATTGGGCGTATTTAGATAGCCAAAATAAAAAACACCAAGAACTTATGCGAATTATTCAAGAAGCAGAAAAAAACTTGCAAACGATTGAGCGAAATCCTAATCGTGTTAGTCATAGCAATTTAGCTTCTTATACTTTGCAAAACTATCTCAGTGATAAAAAAGTTTTTTTCTAGTCAAAACTGTTGTTGTAATTTGCTTTAAAAAAGACTGTCATTGGTCATATCTTTTCATAAATTTTGATCATGTTGCGATTGAATCTGTTAAACTTATTTAACGTATAGTAAAAAAGCTGCATAGGGGTTATGCAGCTTTTTTGTGTTTCAAGAGGGGCTGTGTCTATTTTCTATGTATGAAATCAAAATTCAAATGAGTGGCATATTTGTTGCTTCATCTATTTGAGGTTTTTGTTTAGAGATCTGATCAGAAAAACAAGATTGCTCAGATACCTACATAGAAGTACATATTCCACAGCTCAGATTTTGCATAGAGGCTACTTATGGCGGCGCCCAATTCTTCGGCAGGCTGGTTAGAGCGTTTATTTAAGTTAAGCGACAATAAAACCACGTTTCGAACAGAAGTTCTTGCTGGTGTAACTACGTTTTTAACGATGTGTTACATCATCATTGTCAATCCACTCATTTTATCTGAAACCGGCATGGATCATGGCGCCGTATTCGTTGCAACCTGTTTGGCGGCAGCAATCGGTTGTTTAGTGATGGGTATTATTGCCAATTATCCAATTGCATTGGCACCGGGCATGGGGCTTAACGCTTATTTTACCTATTCGGTATGTATGGGCATGGGAGTGCCATGGCAGACGGCTTTAGCAGCTGTTTTTGTTTCAGGAATTGTCTTTCTTGCGATTAGCTTCTTTAAAGTTCGTGAAGCGATTGTCAATGCAATTCCAATGTCGCTTAAATTTGCGATAGGCGGGGGTATTGGTTTATTCCTTGCACTTATTGCGCTAAAAAATGCCGGCATTATTGTTGCCAATCAAGCGACATTGGTAGGTTTGGGTGATATTAAACAACCTACAGTGTTGTTGGCTTTATTTGGATTTTTATTGATTGTAGTTTTACATCAGCTTAAAGTTCGCGGTGCCATCATTATTAGTATTTTAGTCGTTACAGCAATTGCGACTGCTTTAGGCTTGAATCAATTTAAAGGTGTAGTAGGTCAAATCCCTTCAATTGCACCAACATTCATGCAAATGGACTTTAAAGGCCTATTTACTGCAAGTATGGTCGGTGTCATCTTCGTATTCTTCATTGTTGACTTGTTTGACAGTACGGGTACTTTGGTTGGCGTTTCACACCGTGCTGGCCTTTTAAAAGATGGTAAATTACCACGTTTGAAAAAAGCATTATTTGCTGACTCTACGGCTATTGTTGCTGGTGCTGCATTGGGTACTTCATCTACTACGCCATATATCGAATCAGCTTCAGGTGTAGCGGCAGGTGGGCGTACTGGTTTAACTGCAGTCGTTGTTGCTGTTTTATTTATCTGCTGTTTATTTTTAGCTCCTCTTGCTCAATCTGTGCCAGGTTTTGCAACAGCCCCAGCTTTATTATTTATCGGTGTACTTATGATCCAAGGGATCACGCACATTGATTGGGATGATATTACAGAAGCTGTTCCAGCCTTTTTAACGATTGTATTTATGCCATTCGCGTATTCAATTGCAGATGGTATTGCAATGGGCTTTATCAGCTATGCATTAGTCAAATTATTTACAGGTAAAGCAAAAACTGTTCCATACATGGTGTGGATTATTGCTGCTCTTTGGGTATTTAAATTTATCGCTTTTGGCGGTTAATACGATTTTTTATAATTTCCTTCTAGAACTATATTTCGTAATCGTTATATAAGAAGGAAGTTATTGAAGGGTGTGTTACCACACCCTTTTTTCTTTAGATGTGGAGTTAATATGAATCAAGTCGAGCTGATTCAGGCCTTACCAAAAGCCGAGTTGCATGTGCATATTGAAGGGACATTTGAACCTGAATTAATGTTTGCTATTGCACAGCGTAATCAGATTCAGATTCCTTACAAATCTGTTGAAGAAGTAAAGCAAGCTTATAACTTTCATAATCTTCAATCATTTCTAGATATTTACTATGCTGGTGCAAATGTTCTTGTTCATGAGCAAGATTTTTATGATTTAGCATGGGCATATTTTGAGAAATGTGCAGAAGATCGTGTCGTTCATACAGAAATGTTCTTTGACCCGCAAACCCATACTGACCGTGGTATTGCCTTTGCGACAGTAATCAATGGACTTAAACGTGCATGTGCTGATGCGAAAGCTAAATTTGGTATTAGCTCTCAGCTCATTATGTGTTTCTTGCGTCATTTAAGCGAAGAAGCTGCATTTGAAACGCTTGAGCAAGCTTTACCGTTTAAACAAGACATTATTGCCGTAGGGCTTGATTCAAGTGAAGTAGGACATCCACCAGCTAAATTTGAACGTGTTTTTGCTAAGGCACGTGAAGAAGGCTTCTTAATCGTGGCTCATGCAGGCGAAGAAGGCCCACCTGAATATGTATGGGAAGCTTTGGACTTGCTTAAAGTAAACCGTATTGACCACGGCGTACGTTCTGAAGAAGACGAACAATTAATGGCTCGTTTAATTAATGAAAAAATGCCATTAACCGTTTGCCCTTTAAGTAACTTAAAGCTATGTGTTGTTAAGGATATGAAAGATCACAATATCCGTCGTCTTTTGCAAAAAGGCGTACACGTGACTGTTAACTCGGATGATCCTTCATATTTTGGTGGATATATGAATGATAACTTCATTGCTATTCAGCAAGCCTTAGATTTAAGTAATGATGAGTTGAAGCAACTCGCAATTAACTCTTTTGAAGCCTCTTTCATTTCAGATGAAGAAAAACAAAAGTGGATTTCAGAAATCCAAAAAATCTAAATAAAAAAACCGCCTTTAATAGGCGGTTTTTTTTAATATTGAATTTATTTAGGTTGTTTGGTCATGCTGTTTAAAACATTGTCTTTATCCACAAAGTGATGTTTTAAAGCTGCCAGAACATGTCCAACAATAAGCAAACCTGCAAACCACGAAATATAAATATGTAATGGTTTAACGATAGCTAAAAGCTCTGGATTGTCTTGTACTAAACGTGGAATTTCAAATAAATATAAAACAGGGGCAGGATGACCAGCACTCCAGCTAAATAAACAACCCGTAACAGGTAAAGCCACCAAAATCACATAGAGTAATAAATGTCCAATGTGAGCCAAAGTTTTCATCTTTGGTGACATGGTGTCAGGCAACTTTGGGGCTGGATGGGTGTAACGCCAGAAAAGGCGAATAACCACTAGAAAGATAATGGTTGTGGCGATGTTTTTATGCAGTGTAATGACATCACCTTTAAAGCTGCCATCAGTATCATAACTTAAAAAATTTCCACTGTAGAAACCAATCACCCAAGCCGTGATGAAAATGATTGCCATAACCCAATGCAAAATCTGTGCAGTGCGGGTGTAGTATTGAGAGGATGAGGCAGGCATAAAAGACCCTAATTTTTTGTCATTTTAGCGCTAGATTTTATGGTAAAGCAGTATTTTTGAGAAATGTTGTTCTCGTAACGGAGCGTACTATAAACAGAACGCTTTAGCTGAAGTGCATGATTAAATCAAACTGGAGTGTAGGAAAATTAGATTGCATAAATGCATCAATTTATTTGTTTCTTCTAAGCACGAGTTTAGGCAAAATACGCGCTGCTTACGTTCGATCAAAGGAAAAATGATGAAAAAATTGATGCTTGCTGTGGCACCAGTTGTTTTGGCTTTAACTGCATGTGCAACAACTCCTGGTACAGGTTCTGCAGAAACTACAACTCAACAGTTAGGCATGACTGCATTAAAAGTTGCTGTAAATGCAAAATGTATTACAGAAATTAATAATGTTCCTGCATGGAAAACAGCAACAAAGCTTATGACTGCTGAACAACGTGATAGTATTCAAACTAATGTTTGTGGCTGCGTAAGTGAAAAGGCACCAAACAGTGTTACGGCAGTTGATTTGGCTACTGCTGCACTTGACCCAGCTGCACGTGCAACAATAGTAACCCAAGTCGTTTCTAATACTGTAAATGCTTGTGTGGCTGAAGCTTTACAAAAGTAATTAATAATTTAAGTTTTAAAGAAGGCTGATTCATATTGATCAGCCTCTTTTTTTCATTGGAGTATACATGTTCGTTGCAGGTGTAGATGAGGCGGGGCGAGGCCCATTAGTGGGGTCAGTTGTTGCCGCTGCTGTTATTTTAGATCCGGAAAATCCGATTTTAGGACTAAACGATTCTAAAAAATTAACTGAAAAAAAACGTGAAAAGTTGTTTATTGAAATTCAGGAAAAAGCTTTAGCATGGTCAATTGCAGAAGCGACGCATGCAGAAATTGATGAGCTAAATATCCTACAAGCAACATTTCTAGCAATGAAGCGAGCAGTGGACGGCCTTAAAACACTGCCTGAAAAAGTTATTGTAGATGGCAACCAAATTCCCAAAGGAATCATTATTCCATGTGAAGCAATTGTTGGTGGAGATGCGAGCCACGCCGAAATTAGTGCTGCCAGTATCTTGGCAAAAGTCACACGTGATCGCCAAATGGCAGAATTAGATCAACAGTATCCATTATTTGGATTTGCCAAACATAAAGGCTATCCAACAAAAGCACACTTTGAAGCGATTGCAGCTCACGGGGTGATCGATCAACACCGTCGTAGTTATGCACCGGTTAAACGTGCATTAGGTCTATAAATTTATATACTCCCAAAAAAATTTAAAGCGACTAGAAAGTCGCTTTAATTAGGGAGAGAATAACTTCATACTAACGATTGAAGTTTTTCTGTGCATAATTATCATCTTCATATGAAACTTGATAATCTTGATCAAGATGTTGAAGGTGTTCATGCATTGCACGTTCATGTTGAATACGTTGATAAATTTCTTCGCGATGAACAGAAACCTCTTTTGGCGCATTCACACCAATTCGAACCTGGTTTCCTTTGACGCCAAGCACAGTAACACTGACTTGATCCCCAATCATTAATGTTTCCCCGACACGGCGGGTCAGAATCAGCATGTTTATCTCCTTGCTAAACGCTTAAAACTGCAATATTGGTACCCAAATAAAAGCTCAACCTCAGTTTTCAGTCAGATTCTAACAGAAATATGAGAACAAAGTCATATTTTGATAATCACTGCCAAAAAACTTTCCGTTTAATATAACAGAGCCGCTATAAAAAAAACTATAGCGGCTCTGTGTTTTCTTTGATTATTGTCGGACAAGTAAACATTTTTTAATGAATTCTTGACCGTTTGGTAAAATTAAGCGCGGGCGCTGCTTTCACCATGTTCGCGATCTAAACCAAATGCGGTATGTAGGCAACGAACTGCAAGTTCAAGGTATTTCTCATCAATAATGACAGAAACTTTAATTTCAGAAGTTGAAATCATAAGGATGTTAATGCCTTCATCAGCAAGGGCAGTGAACATTTTGCTCGCTACACCTGCGTGTGAACGCATACCAACACCAACGATAGATACTTTAACGATGTCATCACGTGTTGAAACTTCACGCGCGCCAATATTTTTAGCAGTTTCGTTTAAGATTTTTTCAGCTTTCGCTAAATCAACACGGTTTACAGTGAAAGTGAAATCTGTTGTGCCATCTTCTTCAACATTTTGCACTATCATATCGACTTCGATATTGGCATCACTTACTGGTGATAAGATTTTAGAAGCAATACCTGGTTCATCAGGCACACCTAAAATCGTTAATTTTGCTTCGTCACGGTTAAAAGCAATACCTGCAATGATTGGCTGTTCCATATTGTCTTCCGCCTCAGTCGTAATGAGTGTACCTACATTTTCTTTAAATTCGTCGTCAAAAACGCCATCGTTATCATTATCAAAGCTTGATAATACACGTAAAGGAACTTGATATTTCCCGGCAAACTCTACTGAGCGAATTTGTAAAACTTTAGAACCTAATGATGCCATTTCTAGCATTTCTTCAAAAGAAATACGGTCGATTTTTTTGGCTTTAGGAGCAACACGAGGGTCAGTGGTGTAAACGCCATCTACATCGGTATAGATCTGACATTCGTCAGCTTTTAAAGCAGCAGCAAGAGCAACACCAGAAGTATCTGAACCACCTCGGCCTAGTGTTGTGGTATTTCCATTTGCATCAAAGCCTTGGAAACCAGCAACCACAATAACACGGCCTGCATCTAGGTCATTGGTCATGACATCTGTATCAATAGACTCGATACGCGCCTTGGTAAATGCACTGTCAGTTTTAATACCGACTTGACGTCCGGTATAGGATTTAGCTTCCACACCAATCGAATTAAGTGCCATAGCTAACATGGAAATCGTCACCTGTTCACCGGTTGAAACCATTTGGTCTAACTCACGTGGGTCAGGTGTTTCGGTAATGGCTTTAGCGAGGGCAAGTAAGCGGTTTGTTTCACCACTCATTGCAGATACGACCACAACAACCTTGTGACCGTGATCATGCCAACGCTTCACACGACGAGCAACATTTAAAATGCGCTCGGGGGTACCCATAGAAGTACCGCCATATTTTTGAACGATTAATGCCATAGTTGTTCCATATAAGCCATGACCCTGAGAGGCTTTTCAGGGTCAGTTACACAAAAAGTGAAGTCTTATTTTTGTTCAAGCCAAGCAGGCAATGCTGCAATAACTTGTCCAAACTTCTCGTTAAGTGGCGCGCCACCTTGTGCTAAGTCAGGTTTACCACCACCTTTACCACCTAACTCAGTTGCTAGATGTTTGATGATGTCACCTGCTTTTAGATTTGCAGTGTATTGCGACGCGACTGATGCAAGCAGGCTGACCTTGTCACCCTCTACACCTGCTAACACAATCACTGCATTCTCTAATTTTGATTTCACACTGTCATGCAAGTTGCGAAGCGCTTTTGCATCAACACCTTGAACAGTAGTGATAAGCGTTTGACGATCAGCAATCGTTTGTACCTGATCAATCAAGTCAGCCGCTTGGAAGTTTGCCAATTTCTGGTTGAGTTGTTCAATCTGCTTTTGTAATGCAGAAACCAATTCCACATTAGCTTGAACACGCTCAACTGTTTGGTCTTTCTGTGCTTTTAGTAAGCTATTAATGTGCTGAATATCATTATCAGCTTTTTGTACCACTTCTAACGCTTTAGTACCAGTTACTGCTTCAATACGACGTACACCAGCAGCTACACCACCTTCAGAAGTGATTTTGAATAAACCAATATCACCTGTACGTTTTACGTGAATACCACCACAAAGTTCAATTGAGAAGTTCTTCTCATCAATGACTGAACCCATAGAGAGTACACGTACTTCATCGCCATATTTTTCACCGAACAACATCATTGCGCCTTTTGCTTTCGCGGCTTCAATGTCAAGAAGTTCAGTCGTCACTGGAGTATTGGCAATAACTTCAGCATTTACCAGACGTTCAACTTGTTGTAATTGTTCAAATGAAACAGGTTGGTCATTTGCAAAGTCAAAACGTAAGATGTCGCTTGCAACTAAAGAACCTTTTTGTTGTACATGTGAACCTAAGATTTGACGAAGGGCAGCATGTAACAAGTGAGTGGCTGAGTGGTTGCGCGCAGTAGCTTCACGAATGTCTGCTTTAACAATCGCTTCTACATTTTGATTTGCTTTGAGGTTACCAACGGTCACAATACCTTGATGAACAAAGGCACCGCCAGACTTTTTAGTGTCTTGAACTTCAAAAATACCAGTTTCATTTTTGAAGATACCCGTATCACCAATCTGACCACCACTTTCAGCATAGAAAGGAGTTTGGTTTAGAACGATAAGCGCTTCGTCACCTTCAGAAACTTCATCAACTTGTACGCCATCTTTATAGATCGCTACAATTTCGCCTTGACCAGTTGTGTTGATATAACCGTCGAACTGAGTTTCGCCTTCGACTTTTACAATGTTGTTATAGTCAACTGCAAACTTACCAGCGTCACGCGCACGTTGACGTTGTGCAGCCATTTCAACTTCAAAACCAGCTTCATCAATAATAAAGCCACGTTCACGTGCAATATCAGCAGTTAAATCTGTTGGGAAGCCATAAGTATCGTAAAGTTTAAATACAGTCGCACCAGGAATAGTTTTGTCTTTTAACTGAGCAAGTTCACCTTCAAGTAGTTTTAACCCTTGCTCAAGTGTTTTAGCAAACTGTTCTTCTTCACGAATTAAAGTTGCTTCAATCACGTCTTTACGTGCTGCAAGTTCTGGGTATGCATCACCCATAACTTCAATTAAAGGTTGCAACATTTTGTAGAAGAACGTACCAGTTGCGCCAAGCTTGTTACCATGACGAACAGCACGACGGATAATACGGCGAAGTACATAGCCACGGCCTTCATTGCTTGGGTTTACACCATCAGCAATCAAGAAACAGCAAGAACGCGCATGGTCTGCCACAACACGTAAAGAAGGCTGACCTTCGTCTTCAATACCAATAATATTTGCAGCAGCTTTTAATAAGTGTTGGAACAGGTCAATGTCATAATTTGAATTAACATGTTGCAATACAGCAGAAATACGCTCTAAGCCCATACCTGTATCTACAGATGGAGCTGGAAGAGGGTGAAGCACGCCATCAGCAGTACGATTGAACTGCATGAAAACGTTGTTCCAGATTTCAATGAAACGATCGCCATCTTCTTCAGGAGAACCAGGTAAACCACCCCAAATGTGGTCACCGTGGTCAAAGAAAATTTCAGAGCATGGACCACATGGACCTGTATCACCCATTGCCCAGAAGTTATCTGAAGCGTATTTTTCGCCTTTGTTATCACCAATACGGATAATACGCTCTGGCGCTAAACCAATTTCTTTATTCCAGATGTCGTAAGCTTCGTCATCGGTGTGATAAACCGTTACATATAGGCGGTCTTTCGGTAAAGCAAGCCATTGTTCGCTGGTTAAAAATTCCCAAGCAAAATTAAGCGCATCACGTTTGAAATAGTCACCAAATGAGAAGTTACCTAACATTTCAAAGAATGTATGGTGACGAGCTGTATAGCCGACGTTATCTAAATCGTTATGTTTACCGCCTGCACGTACACATTTTTGTGATGTTGTGGCACGTACATAGTCACGTTTCTCAAGACCTAAAAAACAGTCTTTAAACTGGTTCATCCCAGCATTTGTAAATAATAAAGTTGGGTCGTTGGCAGGAACAAGAGAACTCGACGCGACACGTGTATGCCCTTGCGTTTCAAAGTAGCGCAAAAATGCTTCACGAATTTCAGCAGATGTCATTAAACGAGTACTCACAACCAAGTCACTCCATATTTTCGAATTTGGCTAAAAGCATCACTACAAGTTTGTTTGTTCACAAATCTTGCATGTGATACGGGGCTTATTTTTAAAAAACGCTAAATTGTAACGGAAAAACCCCACCGAACCAACGATTTTAGAGGGAATATCTTACAAAACTGTGATTTGGCTAAAAATCTATATTCAATTAGCCTTCACGTGTTTTACTATATGCCTTCTTTCGTTTCTGGTTTTGTAGATAAGGATAGGTCATGCAACGTATCGCCATTAATGGGTTTGGCCGGATTGGACGTAATGTTTTACGTGCTTGGTTTGAAAGCCCGAAACAGTTTCATTTTGAAATCGTGGCGATTAACGATATAGCAGATGTACAAACACTAGTGCATTTATTTAAGTATGATACAACCCATGGCCGTTTTAATGGCAAAGTTGACATAGCTATTGAAAATGAAAAGATTTATTTAAATATTCAATCAAACCAGCGAAATCTGAAAGTTGAAGTTCTTCAGCAAAAACAACCAGAACTTTTGCCGTGGGCAAGCTTGCAAATTGATGTTGTACTCGAATGTACTGGATTGTTCCGTTCTCATGCTGATGCAACACGCCATTTAGAAGCAGGGACGAAGCGGGTCATTATTGGGGCAGCACCTTTTGACCATGTCGATGCTGCAATTGTCTATGGCGTTAACCATGCCGATGTAAAAGCAACTGATCAAATCATATCTAGTGTGTCATGTACTACGCAGGCTTTAGTGCCCTTAGTAAAAATTATTGATGATGCATTTGGTATTGAAACTGCGCTCATGACCGAAATTCATGCAGTAACAGCAGACCAGTCTGTACTTGATCACGCACATCGTGATTTACGTCGTGCTAGAGCTTCTGGGCAAAATATTATTCCCACTACATCTAGTGCACTTGGCGCATTAAAACGTGTGATGCCGAAAATGGAAGACCGTATTGATGGCTACTCAATTCGAGTTCCTACTATTAATGTGGCTGCAATTGATTTAACGTTTATCGCACAATCACCAATTACTGTTCATCATATTAATGAGTTGCTGATTAAAGCTTCTCAAACAGATTATGCAGAAATTATGGCAGTAACTGATGAACCGCTAGTTTCAAGCGATTTTAATCATTCACCTTATTCACTTATTGTTGATTTAACTCAAACTATGGTTGTGGGGCATCAAGCTAAAGTATTTGCTTGGTATGATAACGAATGGGGTTATGCAAATCGATTATTAGATTTGTGCAATTCTTTCTAAATTTAAAATAACTTAAGAAAGCTATTCAAAAGCTAAATTTGGTCAATTGGAAACAAGGCGATAGTTCAGATATTGGCCCATTCTTTGGTCGAAGAACTTTTGATTATGATTTAAGCAAAGCGCAGTAAGATATTGAATGTTATTATTAATTGTTTAAATCTTCTTTTTGACTTTAGAGTTTATTCAGAAAGATTTATGCAAATTGTAAGGTGCATGGCACAAAGTATCATGCTACACTAAGAGAAATCGGGTGTGTTCCCGATTTTTTTATGTGGGGTCGTTCCACGTTGATCAGATTTTAGGCTTGAAATATGACCATTTCAGAGACATGGTTGCTGCCTGACGGGGTAGCAGATGTATTGCCGGAACAGGCGCAAGTCATTGAAAAACTTCGCCGTGAAGCTATCGATTTCCTCGCAGTAAGAGGTTATCAACTGGTATATACACCATTTATCGAATACATCGAATCGTTGTCTTCATTATCAGAATTAAATCAAGACTTGGATTTAGTAACTTTTAAAGTCATTGACCAGCTTTCAGGCCGTTTACTTGGCATCCGTGCTGACATGACACCGCAAGTTGCACGTATTGATGCACATGTAAGACCCGTTGAAGGTGTTGCACGTTACTGTTATGCAGGGACTGTATTACATACAAAACCACAAAATTTCAATGCGACTCGTGCACCTTTACAATTGGGTGCAGAGCTATATGGCCACGATAGTATCGAAGCTGACGTCGAAATGGTCGATGTTATGCTCGGGCTAATTGAGAACATTTATACTTTACAAGGCGCTCATCTAGATTTGGGCCATGTAGGTTTGTTCCGTAGTCTAGTAAAGTACGCTGGTCTGTCAAAAAATGAAGAACATGAGCTGTCTGATCTATACCAAAGAAAAGCATTGCCAGAGTTAGCAGAATTTACTCAAAACCTAAATATGGGTTCTGATTTTTATGCGCTTGGTCGCTATTCAAGTGATTTAGATGCACTACAGGCAAATTTAAGTGCAAACATATTACAAGATGCTGAATTTAAAGCAGCATTAGACGCACTTAAAACAACACTTGACCAAATTAAAAATCGTTGGCCAGCACTGAACGTCGGAATTGACGTCGTTGAACTTCGTAGCTACCACTATCACACTGGTTTGATGTATGCAGTTTATGCACCAAACCGTGCTGCACCTTTAGCTCAGGGTGGTCGCTATGACGGTATTGGTGAGCACTTTGGTCGTGCGCGTCCTGCTACTGGTTTTAGTTGTGATTTATATGCATTAGGTGCAAATCAATTCGCTGAGATTGAAACAGTAGTTGCACCTAAAGGTACAGATACAGATTTGCTTAAAGCAATTGCAAATGCACGTTCACAAGGCTTACGCGTGGTTCAATTGTTAGGTAATGATGATTTAACTTCTATTCCATATGCCACACATCAATTGGTGTTGCAAAATGGACAATGGAATATTGAAAAGATTTAAACGCCAACAGTATTTTACTGATGGTTTCCAATTTTAACAGCATGATGTAATGAGGCTATTATGGGCAAAAATGTTGTGGTACTTGGTACCCAATGGGGCGACGAAGGTAAAGGTAAAATCGTCGACCTGCTCACAGATCAAGCGGCTGCGGTAGTACGTTATCAAGGCGGACATAACGCAGGTCATACTCTTGTCGTAGGTGGTAAAAAGACTGTATTGCACCTCATTCCATCAGGCATTTTACGTGAAAACGTATTGTGCTTAATTGGTAATGGCGTGGTGCTTTCACCAGCAGCACTAATTGAAGAAATGGGAATTTTGGAAGCTGAAGGTGTTCCAGTTAAGGAACGTCTACGCATTTCTCCAAACTGTCCACTTATTTTGCCTAACCACATTGCTCTTGATCAGGCTCGTGAGAAGAAACGTGGTAACGCTAAAATTGGTACTACAGGTCGTGGTATCGGCCCTGCGTACGAAGACAAAGTAGCTCGCCGTGCAGTGCGTGTTGCTGACCTTGTTCGTGGTGGTGCAGCGCTAGAAGAGAAACTTCAAGAAATGCTTGAGTTACATAACTTCCAGTTAACTCAGTTCTACGGTGTAGAAGCTGTTAAATTTGAAGATGTATTGGCTCTTTGCAACCAATGGCGTGAAGTTCTTGCTCCATTAGTTATTGACGTGACTAAAGTATTGCATGACTACCGTAAAGAAGGTAAAGCTGTGATGTTTGAAGGAGCTCAAGGCTCACTTCTAGACATCGACCACGGTACTTACCCGTATGTGACTAGCTCAAATACAACGGCTGGTGGTGTAAGCTCGGGTTCTGGTATGGGTCCTTTACATCTTGATTATGTATTGGGTATTACTAAAGCTTATACAACACGTGTAGGTGCTGGTCCATTCCCAACTGAATTGGTTTACGATGCTGCAACTGACTCTGGTGATGCAATTGGTAAACACCTCGGTACTGTAGGTCATGAATTTGGTGCTTCTACTGGTCGTCAACGTCGTTGTGGTTGGTTTGATGCTGAAATCCTACGTCGTTCTGTAGACGTTAACTCACTTTCAGGTATTTGCTTAACTAAACTTGACGTTTTAGATGGTTTAGAAGAAGTAAAAATCTGTGTAGGTTATGAAAATACTGATTCAGGTTGCGTAGGCTCTTCTGATGCGGTTTCTTTTGAATGCTTGAAACCAATTTATGAAACTATGCCTGGTTGGAGCGAGTCAACTGTTGGTTTGACTAGCATTGACCAATTGCCTGCAAATGCTTTGGCTTATGTGAAACGTATTGAACAATTAATCGAATGTCCGATTGATATCGTTTCAACTGGTCCAGACCGCGCAGAAACAATTGTTTTACGTCATCCGTTCTCTGCTTAATTTGCAAAGATGATAAAAGCCTCCTGAATAGGGGGCTTTTTTTATATCCGACTAAAGTGCAGTTTCTGTTTTGTCTAATTCAGATTACAACATAGACATAGGTTATATCATGGATGATGAACTCAAATGAAATTACAGCCAGCTATTTCAAAAACGATGTTTTATTCTTTTTTGTTTGCTATTGGTGGTTCGCCTACATTAGCAATGTTAGTCATCTATGGGCAAAATTATAATCAAGATTTCTTTATGACAGCCTTTATGATCTTGTCCGTATTGTTCGCATGTGTGCTCATTCCTGTCGTACTCATACAAAATAGCTATTTGCTGTGGAAAAGGAAAAGTCCTACTCTTGAGGAAAAAGTTAAGACCTTAAGTCATGTATATTTGGGCTTAAACATAATTTGTTTAATTTTCTGGATTTATTTGATGACTTTATCGACTTGATCTTTACATAAATACTATGATCGTGAAGAAATGAGACATTCAAAGCTTGTGTGCTATTTCTTATAATTAGTGCAAAAGAATAAACAGTTTTTTTAACGATTTAGGTGATCCATGTTGATGAATAAAAAACTCTTTTTAAGTTTATGTGCTGCGAGTGTGGTAACAATCTCTGGTTGTGCAACAGTAGCAGACATGGCTGGTGCAGATACAGCAACACTAAATGCGCAATCTGCACAAGGTTTTAATCAAATGGTGCAGGAAGCGCGTGGTAAAGGGACTTTAGATACAAGTTCAAGTACCTATAGCCGTATTAATGCTGTTTTTAACCGTTTGAGACCTTATGCGAACCAAATGAACCAAACAGGTCAGCCATTTAGTTGGCAGTTGGCTGTACTGAAATCAGATACGGTTAACGCTTACGTTGCACCAGGTGGCAAGGTGGTGTTTTATACAGGCATCGTCAATAAATTGAACCTGACCGATGCTGAAATTGCAGCTGTTATGGGCCATGAAATGACGCATGCTTTAGAAGAACATGCGAAAAGTAAAATTGGTGCTCAAGCTCTCACTGATTTAGCTTTAGGCATTGGATTAAGCTATGCGGGTAATAATGTGGGGCAGCTTGGTACTGCTGCTGCTCAGTTAGGCTCGCAAGTGGGTGTAGGCTTACCATATTCACGTAGTTTAGAAAGCCGTGCTGACCAAGGTGGCTTAATGTTAATGGCCCGTGCTGGGTATAATCCAAATGCAGCTATTACATTATGGGAAAAAATGAACAAGCTTGAAGGTGCTGGTGGTTCATCATTCTTATCGACTCACCCATCTAACTCACAGCGTATTAATGATATGCGTAAAAACTTACCTGCTGCATTAGCGATTTACAATGGTCGTAAGTAAGTTTTAAAACTTTCAGTTCATATAAAAACGGATGCTTAAGCATCCGTTTTTTATTTTAAGGAGCGGGGTTTGGCTGTTGTATATGAATAGCTTCAATACCTTGTAAAATTTCTGGTGAAAGATCAATTTCAAAAGCCTGAATATTTTCTTTGAGCTGATCTAGGTTGGTCGCACCAATAATTGTACTTGTCACAAAGAACTGCTGCTTAATAAACGCTAGAGCCAATTGACTCAGGCTTAAACCATGCTTTTCAGCGAGTTGTGCATATTGTTCAGTTGCCCATTCACTTTGTGCATTGCTATAACGACTGAAACGTGGAAATAGAGTAACGCGAGCATTCGCAGGTCGTGCACCATTTCTAAACTTACCAGTTAAATAACCAAAAGCCAGAGGAGAGTAAGCAAGTAATCCTACACCTTCATATTTAGCAATCTCAGACATACCTATTTCATAAGTACGATTAAGCAGGCTATATGGATTTTGGACACTTACAAATTTACTTACTCCTAAATTTTCAGCGAGTTGTAAAAACTTCATGGTGCCCCAAGGTGTTTCGTTAGACAAACCGATATAACGGATACGTCCACGATTAATTTCTTTTTGAAGGGCAAGTAAAGTTTCTTCTAAGGGTGTAGTGTCATAATCATTTTGTGCTTGTTGATTGCCATAAGCGAGCGTTCCAAAGAAGTTGGTATGACGTTCTGGCCAGTGCAGTTGGTAGAGATCAATATAATCAGTTTGTAATCGTTTAAGTGAGCCATCAAGTGCTTGTGAGATATGGTCACTATTAAACTTGGTATGACCTTCTCGAATATGAGTTCCACCAAAGCCGGGACCTGCAATTTTTGAAGCAAGGAATACTTTGTCGCGTTGACCATGCTGTGCAAACCAATGACCTAATATAGTTTCAGTAGCGCCATATGTTTCTGGTTTGGGTGGTACAGAATACATCTCTGCTGTATCCCAAAAATAAAGACCGTGCTCTAAAGCATAATTGAGTTGTTCGAAAGCCTCTTGCTGAGTGTTTTGCTCACCAAATGTCATGGTACCTAAGCAAATTTCTGGAAGGTTAATGCCAGTGTGTCCAAGCGAGTTAAATTGCATATATCGAAATCCTTGAGAAATTTGAGTTAGCCTAATCGCAAATATGTATTCAACTTAAATCATAAAATTAGAATAGTTTGTAAGTTTTGTGTATTAACTCATTGTTGCATATAAAAAAAGCAAACCGAAGTTTGCTTTTTATTAAATCATTGCAATTACTTATTCTTCATCATCATAGTCTTCATCAGTGACTGAATTCTCTTCTAATGAAGCATCAAAAATGAGAATGGCTTTACCATCAGTTTGGATCATGCCTTGATCTTCTAAAGTCTTCAATACACGACCAACCATCTCGCGTGAACATCCAACAATACGTCCAATTTCTTGGCGAGTGATACGAATCTGACGACCATTCGGCAAGATCATTGCTTCTGGCTGTGAAGATAAGTCAATTAAGCAACGAGCAATACGACCAGATACGTCAATGAACGCAAGGTCAGTCATTTTGCGAGTTGTATTTTTTAAGCGACGAACAAGTTGCGCAAAAACGGCATAGCTAAGATCTGGATACTGCTTGCTCAGTTCGTGGAAGTTGTCATATGAAATTTCAGCAATTTCACAAACATCACGAGTACGGACTTCAGCTGTACGTTGAGGGTTCGGTTCGAAAAGCCCCATTTCCCCAAAGAAGTCACCAGGATTCAAATATGCCACAACAATTTCACGTTCGTCATCTTCACGCAAAATAATTGAAACTGAGCCTTTTAAAATTAAATATAAAGATTTTGACTCTGTTCCGGCATCAACAATTGTGGTTCGTTTTGGATATCTGTTGATGTGAGCACGCTTTAACAATGCTTTAACGGATTCAGGTAGTTGCCCCGGAGATAAAGCATCTGTGCTGAGTTGTGAAAAATTTGAAGTCATGCTTGATATGTTCCGAATAGGGTAAACAATTCACACAGGCTCGAGATGAGCTATTACACAGAAGAGATGAAATTCCTTATCAACTCATTTTATGTTAGTGTACAAAACAAGGGCCTGTTGACATTTCACAGATGGTTGCGACATAAGACGATTTTTCTAGACGTTACGAAGCAAGAACTATGGAATTTAGTCATTCTAAATAAATAGAGCTTAACAACGAAACGCACAAAAAATCTGGTCTTGCGCTGCTTCTAAGATGCTTAAATCACACCTCAGATTTTGGCTGAAATTTAACAAATTTTATTACAAAACTGGACAAAGGATTGCCCTTGTCTGTGTTTTGCGTTTTTATTTGAATTAATTTTTAGCTATTACGCAATCCATAGATGAAATGTCAACAGACCCTGCTTAAATTTATAATTTTTTTTGGGTAGTTGCAATGCAAACAAGTGTACATTGGCTAGAGAATGTTGCTTTTGAAGCGAAATCGGATAGTGGACATAGTGTCATCATGGATGGCTCACCTGAGTATGGTGGTGAAAACCGTGGACCACGTCCTATGGAATTGCTATTAATGGGACTTGGTGGGTGTGCTTCGTTTGATATTGTGACGATTTTAAAGAAATCTCGTCAAGATGTGACGAATGTCGTATGTCAGCTTAAAGCTGAGCGTGCCGATGCAATTCCAGCGGTTTTCACAAAAATTCATTTGCACTTTGTGGTAACAGGTAAAGCTGTCAAAGAAAAACAGGTTGCAAAAGCAGTAGAGCTATCAGCTGAAAAATATTGTTCAGCGAGTAAAATGCTTTCTGATGGTGGTGTAGAAATTACTCATGATTTTGAGATTATTGAAGCTGCATAATTTCATATGAATGCCTGAAAAAGAAAAGCTAACAGTGATGTTGGCTTTTTTTGTGATAAGAATAATTCAAAAAATATTAAGGAGAATGTTGGGTGAATATTCGTTTAGCACAGTCGCAAGATACCGAGGCCATATGTCACTTGCTGGAGCAAATGGGATATTCGCAGCCTTCAGGATTGGTTCAGGAACAATTTCAAAAGTTAAGTGAAGATCCCAATGCAATTACATTGGTCGCAGCCGATGATTCGCATGTATATGGAGTTTTGTCCCTGTATTTTATTCCGCAAATTGCCTTAAAAGGAGATTTTGCCAAAATCTGCTATTTGTGCGTTGATCAGAATATGCGTGGTAAAGGAGTGGGGCATTTGCTTATGCAAGAAGCCGAGCGTCTAGCTAAGCAGCGTGGTTGTGATCGAATGGAATTGCATTCAGGAATACAAAGACCTTTGGCACATCAATTTTATCTAAAAGAAGGTTATGTTGAAGCACCAAAGTATTTTCGTAAGGCTTTAAATTAACGAGGTGTATTTAGAAAAAGTTGCGGATCTACCCGAGCATTATTAAGACTCATGCCCCAATGTAAATGAGGGCCTGTCACGCGTCCTGTTTTGCCCACTAAACCTAATGTTTCTCCTTGGCGGATATGTTGGCCTTTCTCTACTTTTATCGCGCTTAAATGGCAAAACATGCTGACTAGGCCTTGGCCGTGATCAATTAATACAGTTTGTCCATTAAAGAAATAGTTTCCTGTTTGAACGACCACGCCATCTGCTGGTGCAATTACTTTTTGACCTACAGGGGCTGGAATATCAAGACCTGAGTGAGGTGCACGTTCTTCACCATTAAAAAAGCGTTTTCTTCCAAAAGAATTGGTAAATTTCCCTGAAGTGGGACGTATAAATTTGGGTAAGCTTTGCCATGAACTTGATGTGAAAGAGTTATAAACTTCATTTTGTTCTTTCGCTTCTTGAGCATAACGATCTAACTGACTTTGGTTAGGGTTCACATAGTCTTGGTTAGTGACTTTAATCCGTTGCTCAGCATAGGGATAAGACTTAACTTCTATTGGAATAGGCACTTTATTGGTATTGAGCTGAACACTGCCAAGTGGTGTAGATAATGGAATACCTACTACAGCATAACGTTGATGGCCTTCTTGACTAATTAAAACTGGTTTCTGTTGAAAAGTGACCTGAGTAATATCGGCAGTTAATGGAACGACTGCAATTCCACCGGGTCTTCTTGAGTCTTGGGGAAGTTCGGCAAAGCAGTAAAAAGGTATTGATGTAAAAAGCAAAGTAGAAATAAGTTTTTTTATCAACATAGCGACAATAATTTTCTAAAAGAATGCTAGAAATTATATCAGTAAGCTTTACTTAAAAGTTGTTTTAATTTTTTTAATGATTTTATTTTAATTTTATTTATTATTTTATATTAATAATTGATGGCTTGTTTTATGTAATTGGCTTTATTTTTTGTGACTTTTTTCTGCTTTATATTTTAAATTCTCTAAACTTAAATTTTTATTGGGAATATTTATTAATTCTTACTATTTTTGTTTGATTTTAAATATCTTGTTATTTGAAATTTTATTATGAATAATGCTTTTGTAATTAAATTTATAATCATACTTTTAATTATTATATAAAAATTTTAAAGGAACTAATATAATGTTAAATATATCTTATGAAGATCGTTTTACTGAAATATGGAAATATATGCAGCGTGGGTTGGTTTATCCTTCACCCCATGCCATTTTTAGTACAGTTTGGCTAAATAAAGAAATTACGCGGGAAAGAATACGACAATTAATGATAGCTGTGCGTCAAGAAGTTAATAAGAATCCAGCACTTTCTAGTAAAAATACAACTTTGGCAATTGGTGTATCTTTTGACAATTGGGATCTGATTTGTGAAAAAGATAAGTTGTCACGACCAAAGGGAATGCAATTACATTATCCAGAAGAAAAGAACCCAAATGTCTCAGAAGTTTTCTCTGATTCGAATGGGAGTTTTAAAAATTCGGATGGTGACATTTGGTTGCATGTAAAAAGTGATGATGCCGATGCGTGTACAGTATTACAGACATATATTGAGCATTTTTTAGCTTCAGATATTAAAGAAATATTTAGTCAAGTTACTGCTTCACAATCTAAAACAGGTCGCAATGGTAAGGTTTTAGGGTGTCGTTTTTCTGAAAATTTAAATAATCCATCTGATCCAATTTCACTGGCAAAACATACTTTAATTGGTGCAGAAGATATTGATCATTTTGGTGGCTCATACGTTTTATCTCAAAGGTTTTTAATTAATTGGGATCAAATCAACATGATGTCAGAAGATCAAATTGAAGATTTGATAGGACGTAAAACTGACGACACGATTATTCCAGACCGTGATAGCCGTTCGCACATTAAAGCTTCTCGTGTACAAGATGAAAATGGAAATACCACGCCTATTCTGCGTCTAGGTTTACCGTTTGGCCGTGCTGAATCAAATTCAAGTTTTAGAGTGCCAAAATCGGTAACTAAAGCCGATGAAGCAGGAATTTATTTTGCTGGTTTTGCAAAAACTGCTGCCATTTTAGAAGAAGTTATGGCAAGTCAGATTGGTGCAATAGAAGGCTTTATGAATGACCGTCTATTCAATAGCCTTCATTCAGACTTGGGAGGAATATTTTATATTCCAAGTTTAAAAGATTTAGCATTAGATGATGCGCCAGAATATTTAAATGATTTTAGTCGATTAGATAAAGATAACTGGAATTTTTTCCCAGGTATGGATTGGAATCGATTTGATCGCCATTATACGAACAGTTCAGATAATGGTTTGATGTACTATAATCATAGTAATTATCTTTTTAATATGGCAACTGGGCTAAATCCCCATAGTGAATTTTTTAAACCACCTTCTAATCGTATTTTAAGTTTACTTGAAAATACATTTTCTTTATGGCAAGACAACTGGTACTTCAACCGTAAACAAGAAGAAATTGAACGAGGGGTAGATTATTATATTGATGAGTTCGATATCAGTGATAAGCCTGAAAATATTATGGGTTTATCTATTATGCTGCGCAAAGGTTGGGCTATCCGATTAAGTTTGCAGTTATTCTCATCAGAAAACTATGGTTTCCGCGGACGAAAAATTTTATTAAAAAATGGTGAAATGATTCCATATTCAACTGGGCGTGAATGTGAAGGTAAGGTCATTTATGGATCAGATACTTATCGCATTATGCCAGATGAAATTATTGTAGGAGCTATGCCAAATCTGACCTTGGGTGAAGGTCGTTATGTCATGAAGTATTTGTCTGAAGAAGAACGTCTTCAGGGCTTTTTGCGTAACCTAAGTGAAGCATCGGGGGTTGGGCATGTCATTCCAAATTATAAAAAGGCACTAGATTTAGGTTTAGCTGGTCTACAACAAGAAATTGCGAAACATGCAAGCAATGCTCAGACTCCAGAGAAAAAAGACTTCTATGAAGCTTCGAGATTAGCACTAGTTGGTATTTCTGAATATTTCTTAAATTATTCAAAGCTCGCATTTAAAGTCGCAGACCAGATGCAAAAAGGACAAGAGTTCGAAAAAGATAATTTAATTGCGATTGGTCATCGAATGGAAAAGTTATCGAAAGATAAACCGGACACATTTATTGAAGCAGTTCAATTTATTTTCACATTGCATAGTTGTTTGCATTTAAATGGTGAGCCAACAGCATTTGGACGTATGGATCAGCTGTTACAACCTTTCCTTGACAAAGATGCGATTCCGGTTGAAGAAGCACAGGAAATTATCGATGCCTTCTATATCAAGCTAGACGAAAAAGTACAACAGAACCGTATGTTTATGGAAGATCATCAACCTTTCGGTAATCTTGCGATGGGCGGCAGTTCGGGACCTTATCCTCAAGGTGCATCTTTGGGACAATGGATTCAACAGATTACAGTTGGCGGTACAGTAGCAGATGGCGAAGAAGATTTTTCTAAAACCAAACCAGCTTATAATGAGGTCACAAAATTATTCATTCGTGCGTCAGGCCGTTTACCGTTAAATGCGCCGTGTTTGTCTTTACGCACACGCAAAGATATTCCTGAAGAAATTTTAGAAGTGGCTGCACATGCAATTTTATCTGGCGGTGCCCATCCAATTTTATTAAATGATGAAAAACTCATTCCTAGTCTTCATCAAAGTGGAGATGGCGTAGGGGGAGATGCGTTCTCTAATTTGCCAAATTGGAATTCTAAAGTCGATATTCGTTCAGCTCAAAATTATGCCTGTGATGGTTGTTATGAACCTCAGTTCCCTGGCGAAAACTGGTTTTCATTAGGTGGATTCTCGACATTACAGCCTTTGGAATGTGCATTAAATCAGGGTAGAACAATTTCAAGTGCTGGGCAAAGCTATCTGTTTGGGCAAACTGTTTCACTAAATACGAAACCTGCCGATCAGATAGATAGTTTTGAAGAACTATTAGATCTATATAAGCAACATTTTGAATTGCTCAATCGCAAGGCATTTAATGGGCAAATTCTGGGTTATGGTGCCAATACAGATATTTGTCCATCTCCAATTCTAAATGTTTTGATGGATGATTGTTTGGCTAAAGGTCAGGATTTTTATAGTGGTGGGGCTAAATATAATATTTATGGACCGTGTTATATCTCGCTCAGTAATACCATTAATTCACTATATGCGATTAAGGCAATGGTTTTTGATCCATTAACTGCGGTAACTACATTACCTGAACTCTTAGAGTGCTTGTGTTGTGACTGGGGTTATAAAATGACTGAGCCTTTTATTAGTAATTTAGCTGGGCATGCTCGTATTGCTGCACAAGCTGATCGCTATAAGCGTTTACGAGAGATTGCTTTGGCACAACCACGTTATGGACGAGGAAACTCTGAAGTCGATAAATTAGGCGATCAGATAGTTCAAATGATTGCTGAAATTTCAGTCGAAACATTTAGAAAACCATGGCCACAATTTGCGCAAAGTCTTAAAGGTTTAGCTGAACGTTATGGTTCAGAAGAGCATCCATTTGGTATTCAGATTCAACCTGGTGTGGGAACTTTTGAAAATCATGTAGAGATGGGGGCATGGAATGGAGCGAGCGCTGATGGTCGTCGTTTAGGTACAACAGTAGCATCAGATTTAAGTCCATCACCAAGTCCAGCAGATTTAGTTGTTGATCATCAAGTGGCTGAATTTAGCCGTGCTTTAAAAGGTTTTGACGGTACGGGTACAAATTTAATGGCTGATGGTGCACCTACAGACTTTAATATTCGTGAAGACTTTGGCGTTAAAGATTTGATCAAGATATTGAAACAATTCAGCCAAGGTGGGTCATCTAATATTTTAACGATCACGGTCGCTAACCCAGAAACATTTACTCAAGCGGTAACATCACCTGAGCAATATAATTTGTTAAGAGTACGTACTGGTGGTTGGTCAAACTTCTTTACGTCGGTATTTCCTATCATTCAGGAACAGCATCAGCGTCGTCCAATCTCTACGCCAGATATTCCAAAAGAAAAAACAGAGCAAGCTAAGTGTCCGTTCCATCAATGGCATAATTAATTAGCCATTTTATAAGGCAGTCTCTCAAGTGAGGGACTACCTTTAATCTTTTTAAATTTAAATACGATAATTAATAAAGATATTATGGCTTTAAAATTGCCATTTATGATAAAAATTCAGAGGAAATATAACATTTTTGTTTTCTCTTAAAAATTATACAAAATATACTTGAAATAGATCATTCATAAACCCATATTATAATGGAGTTTTACTTATTGTTATTTTAATAACATTATGAAAAATATATAAAAATTTATTTGAAATCCGAAAAAGTGTTCCCATCTATTAGACAAGTACAAATTTGTTGTGAGGAATAACAAGAATGCGTTTTGAAAAATTTACAAACCGCTTGCAGCAAGCCCTTTCAGATGCTCAATCTTTAGCGATGGGTAAAGACCATACCGCTATAGCAGGTATTCATATTTTGAGTACCTTATTAGAAGAGCCTTCAAATATTAGCTTGTTGCAACAAGCAGGTGCACGGTTACCTGAACTTAAACAAAAGCTTGAGCAAGCTATAAAAGATGCTCCGACTATTGCGAATCCGACAGGCGATGTCAATTTAAACCCAGAAGCAGTTAAAGCGCTTAACTTGGCAGATCGATATGCGCAAAAAGCGGGTGATGAATTTTTGTCAACTGACTGGGTTTTATTGGGCTTGGCAGAAACTGGCGAAACGAAAAATATTTTAAGTGCCGTAGGTGTAACTCCTGACAGCTTACGCAAAGTAATTGAACATATTCGAGGTAGTGACAAAGTCATGAGTAATAATCACGAAGACCAACGTGACTCACTTAATAAATATACGATTGATTTAACTGAGCGGGCTTTATCTGGAAAACTTGATCCAGTTATTGGGCGTGATGATGAGATTCGCCGTACCATTCAAGTCTTGTCACGTCGTACAAAAAACAACCCTGTGCTCATCGGTGAGCCAGGAGTTGGTAAAACTGCTATTGTTGAAGGTTTAGCACAGCGTATTGTGAATGGCGAAGTGCCAGAGGGCTTAAAAAATAAACGTGTTTTATCCCTCGACCTCGGTTCGTTACTTGCTGGTGCGAAGTATCGTGGTGAGTTTGAAGAACGCTTAAAAGCTGTTTTAAAAGATTTGGCGAAACACGAAGGCGAAATCATCCTGTTTATTGATGAGTTACATACGCTTGTAGGCGCTGGTAAAGGCGACGGTGCGATGGATGCAGGGAACATGTTGAAACCTGCATTGGCTCGTGGTGAGTTACGCTGTGTGGGTGCGACTACTTTAGACGAATATCGCCAATACATTGAAAAAGATGCAGCTTTAGAGCGTCGTTTCCAAAAAGTATTGGTTGATGAGCCAAGTGTAGAAGATACTATTGCGATTTTACGTGGTCTAAAAGAGAAATATGCGACTCACCACGGTGTGCAAATTTTAGACTCAGCGATTATTGCTGCGGCGAAAATGTCTCATCGCTATATTACAGACCGTCAATTACCTGACAAGGCAATTGATTTGATCGATGAAGCAGCTTCTCGTATCAAAATGGAGATTGACTCTAAACCCGAAGCACTTGATAAGCTTGACCGCCGTTTAATCCAGTTGAAAATGCAATTGGAAGCGGTCAAAAAAGATGAAGATGCAGGCAGTAAAGCCGAAGTTACTCATCTTGAAAAACAGATCGCTGAAGTTCAGAAAGAATACAACGATCTTGAAGAAGTGTGGAAGGCTGAGAAAACTCTAGTAGAGGGTACCAAACAAGCTCAGGTTGAACTTGATAAAGCGCGTATTGCTTTTGAAAAAGCTCAGCGTGAAGGTGATTTGGCTGAAGCGGCTCGTTTGCAATATGGTGTAATTCCAGAGCTTCAAAAACAACTTGAGCAAGACGAAGTTGCTGAAGAAAACGAAGAACCAAAACTCATTCGTACTAAAGTGACTGAAAACGAAATTGCTGAAGTGGTTAGTGCTGCAACGGGTATTCCTGTTGCTAAAATGATGCAAGGCGAGCGTGAAAAACTTCTTCATATGGAAGAGTTTTTACATGACCGTGTTGTTGGGCAAGATGAAGCTGTTGTTGCGGTATCGAATGCAGTACGTCGTTCACGTGCAGGTTTATCTGACCCGAATCGTCCTAGTGGATCATTCTTGTTCTTGGGGCCAACGGGTGTAGGTAAAACTGAGTTAACTAAAGCTTTAGCTAACTTCTTGTTTGATAGTGATGATGCCATGATTCGTATCGACATGAGTGAATTCATGGAAAAACACTCTGTCAGCCGTTTAGTTGGTGCGCCTCCAGGGTATGTTGGCTATGAAGAAGGTGGTGTTTTAACAGAAGCTGTTCGCCGTAAACCATATAGTGTGGTGTTGTTTGATGAGGTTGAAAAAGCGCATCCTGATGTTTTCAATATCTTGCTACAAGTGTTGGATGACGGTCGCTTAACCGACTCACAAGGTCGAGTAGTGGACTTTAAAAACACAGTTATTGTGATGACATCAAACTTAGGTTCACAAGATGTACGTGAGCTAGGTGATGGTGCAACTGATGACGAAGTACGTACAGTCGTGATGAATGCAGTAAGTCAGCATTTCCGTCCGGAATTTATTAACCGGATTGATGAGCTTGTGGTTTTCCACTCACTCAAGAAAGCGCAGATTCGTGGTATTGCGGATATTCAGTTAGATCGTTTACGTTCACGTCTGGTTGATCGTGATATGAGCTTGAATGTTGATGACAGTGCATTTGATTTATTGATCGATGCTGGTTTTGATCCTGTGTACGGAGCGCGTCCATTAAAACGTGCAATTCAACAACAGGTTGAAAACACATTAGCTCAAAAAATCTTATCGGGTGATTTTGTCGCAGGTGACACTATTTTAGTTAAAGGCGAGCATGGTCACTTAGTTTTTGATAAGATGAAACTGAGCTAAGCTCTTTCTGCTAAAACCGAAAAGAGAATATGGAAACATATTCTCTTTTTTTATATTTAAATTTTATTTTGATTAGATGATATAAGCGTAATAATTGAGTCTGCTACTTTTTGTGTGAGAGTTTTTAGTTTTTGTTCGGCATGGCCAGATAAAAAATAATGATAATGATAAATACGCTTTTTGTAAGAAATACAGATAAAAAAAGTACCTACAGGCTTTTCTGCGGTTTCACTTCCACCATGTTTGAGTAAACCCGTACAACTTACAATAATATCCGCTTGCTGAAATAAGATTTGGCCCAACTTACACATTTCTTCTGTCACTTGTGGCGATTCAGCTGTGTACATATTAATTAAATTTGGATCGACTTTTAAAATACTAATTTTAATGCTGGGGTCATAACTAACCAAACCGCCCAGTAAAATATCAGCGCCACTATTTTTATGAATCGAAAACTGACTGGTTAAGTAGCCTGAACTGGCACTTTCAATAAATGCAACTTTAAGTTGAAGATCTTCTAATAATTGGCAGCATTGCTGGAGCATTATTTCACCTCGTATGGTGTGTATTTATAAATAAAATCAAATACAAATGAATTATAAAATTACAGTAAGTGATTTAAAGGTACCGTTCAAGCCTGAGATAACAATCTATAAAACTATTGAATAGTGACGAAATACTTGTGATATATTTTGATTTTAAAATGATCAATGCTAATTATCGGGAAGTTTCTTTATAACATTGCGACAAGGTTAAAAAGTTGCTAGTTTTATTCGATATAACAAACAATAACAATTTTAGGAAGTAGGTAATGAATAATAAGCAAGGGTGTGCGCTAATAATTTTAAGCGGTATGTCTGTATTATTATCAAATACTTGGGCTGCTCAACCCATGAGTGAAAGTGCGCTTTCAACTCAAACAGGAGCGGTCACTACATCTTTACCCGTCATTATTGCTAAAGCTCAAGATGATGCCAAGAAACCTGAAACAGAACAGCATCAAGCTCGTAAAGAATTAGGAGATAATTATTTACAAGAAGTTCGCTGGAACTCATTAAGATCGAGTGTATTATCACCTTATCAAGAACAAAAACAAAATCAGGTGATAGATATTAAAGAAAAGAAAAAATTAGAAATGGTTGCGCTACCAGATAGAGCGGACCGTTTTACACGTTATGAGTTTGAACCGAAAAATGTACATGGCGAAGTTATCATTACCGTAAAGTAATGATAACTTCCCGCCAAATTTATATCAGTTCAATCCTAAATGCTGAATTTTCCATGCACGGTGGATTTTTTGATTACGTTTAAAATCAAGTCCGATCGTTTCAGACGTAATTTCTTCAACGTCGTATAGCGCTTCAATTTCTTCATCTATCTCGAAGCCACGGTAGTTATTTGAGAAGTAAAGCGTACCTTCACTTGTTAGACGGTTCATTGCACGTTTAATAAGAGAAACATGGTCGCGTTGTACGTCGAAAGTACCATAAAACTTTTTAGAGTTAGAGAAGGTAGGTGGGTCAATAAAGATAAGATCATATTGTTCGTGACCTTCTTTTAACCATTCAAAACAGTCGCTTGCAAAGAACATGTGTTGTTCGTCTGCATGATCTACAGTTAAACCATTTAAAACGAAGTTTTCTTTTGACCAGCCTAAGTAAGTATTCGATAAGTCGACACTTGTGGTACTAGCAGCACCGCCCAAAGCAGCATGTAAGCTTGCTGTAGAGGTATAACTATATAAGTTCAAGAAATGTTTACCACGAGCTTCTTGAGCAATACGTAAACGTATTTGACGGTGGTCAAGGAATAAACCTGTATCGAGGTAGTCGGTTAGGTTCACTAAAATTTTAGCTTTACCTTCTTGAACGATAAAACGTTTTGAAGCTGTGCTTTGTTTCGTATATTGATTAGTTCCTGTTTGACGAGCACGCGTTTTAATAAAAATAGCATCGCGGTTCAAACCAGTTACAGCACGAATTACAGCAAGCGCTAAATTAAAACGTTTTTTTGCTTTTTCAGGATCGATCGTTTTTGGTGGAGCATATTCCTGAACATGTAAGCGATCACCATATAAATCTACAGCGACGTTAAAGTCAGGTAAGTCGGCATCGTATAAGCGTAAGCAATAAATATTTTCTTTAGTAGCCCATTTTTTCAAGGCAGTCATATTTTTTTGCAAACGGTTAGCAAAGTCTTGAGCTTCTTCTATTTCCACGGGTTGAGCTTGCCAAGTTGCTAAAAATGGTTGTGTTACTTTTTCTGGTTTGATTGCACCGAAACGAATGTAAATTGGTAACTTACCATTCATTAAACGTAAAGTTTCAGGCGCTTCAAAAGCTAATACATCGGCTTGTTCAATTTGAGCTGCAATAATAGCGGCATATTGATTTGGGAAATGTTTTTGTAAAAGTGCAGATAGACCTAAATAAAGAGAACGGTTTGATGCTTTATCACCTAAACGTTCGCCATATGGCGGGTTAGTTACAATAAAAGCTGTTTTCTTTTCAGCGGCAAAATCTGGCCAGTCAGCTAAAGTGCGTTCTTCAATTTGAATTTCGCTTAATAGTTTTTCAAAGCCCGCCGCAATAATATTTTCACGTGTTGCTTTTACCGCTTCCCAATCTGCATCGTAGGCATAAAACTTAGGTAAAGGTAATTCAAGCGCTTTCTCATGACGTTCTGCTGCTTCAGCTTTGAGCGAAAGCCAAAGTTCACGGTCATGACCATGCCAGCCATTAAAGCCAAAACGACGAACAAGACCAGGTGCGCGGTCAGTTAAAATCATTAATGCTTCAATGATAAATGTACCTGAACCACACATTGGGTCGAGTACAAGTTCTGGATTACGTTCTTTAAGCTTAGCTTTTTGTAAAATTGCGGCAGCTAGGTTCTCTTTAATCGGTGCATCTGTCATGTAACGACGGTAGCCGCGTTTATGCAATGAGTCACCAGATAAATCTAGACAGTAAGTATGTTCGGTCTTACCAGCAAGTACATATAAGGTAATTTCTGGTTGTTTAGTATCAATACTTGGGCGACGACCTACAGCTTCCATAAAGGAATCGACGACACCGTCTTTTGCTCGAAGCGTTGCAAATTGGGTATTAACTTTAATTTCACGCTCTGCATGTAGACGAATAGCGAAGGTACTTTGTGGTGCAAAAATAAGTGACCAGTCAAAGCTCATTGCACCTTCGTAAAGCTCTTCTGCTACATCACGTGCATCATGTGTGTGTTCAAGTTCATAAGTATGAATTGGAAGTAAAACACGAGAAGCGAGACGTGACCACATGCAAATACGATAAGCATGCTCAAGCGTTCCTTCAATGATTAAACGTCCAGCTTTACGTTCTGTCACTTTGGTGCCAAGCTGTTCTATTTCTTCTTGTAAGAGGCTTTCTAAACCATCAGCACAAGTAATCCAATAGTGGTTTAAACGTAAAGAGGTATTCATAAACTCAATTGACCAAAACATATAAATATTAACAATGCAAAGTTTAACTTATTTTGATGTGTAAAGGTCTTTAAATTATTGCAACCTATCACTTGGCAACCAATAAACTGATTTTTAAAGCTTAAAATATATAAACTGGTATGTATTTTGCTAAACCTCTATGAGTAACGCTTATTTATTAAATGGTTTTTAACCAATTTTATGATTTGAAAGCATAGGGGAATATAAATGAAAGATATGATGGGGAATGGTTTTGTAACCAATGCGGAAGCTTTTTCAATCTCTACACAAATATATGTACGTATGCGTAGAGTCACTGGGCGAGTCATCGATGCATTGTATGTGGTCCAAAATAAAGATTATGCAAAGTATGTAATAGCACTTGCCTTGGAAACAGATGACGATGAATTAAAACGTTTTGTTGAGCGATTAAACTCATTGACTGACTCAATACCCGAGCTTCCTCAAAAACAAATCGCTAGCAATGTTCAGTTGAGCGAAGAAACAGAAATCACGGCTGAAGATATTTATCGGGCACAAGTTCCACATCATTATATTGGTGCTTTAAGGTAATCTTTACGCGACCCTAAATTTTCTGGTCAATTTAGGGTCTTATTCTGTAAAGTTCTTCTGCGAAAAAGCTGGAATTCAGCTACACTATGCACGTTTTCGCGATTCGACCCATAGGAATCCATTATGCATATTGCAGCGTTGCATCAGCCGAGCCAGGTTCAGCTCAATCAAGACGGAAATTTAAAACATTTTTTAACGATTGAGGGCCTTTCAAAAGAAAACCTCACTAAGATTTTAGATACCGCGCAAAGCTTTTTAGACGATAATAATAATTTAATCAACCGCCCGCTTTTAGAAGGACGGACGGTGATGAATCTTTTCTTTGAAAACTCAACCCGTACTCGTACTACTTTTGAAGCAGCAGCAAAGCGTTTGTCTGCCAATGTGCTGAACATTGATATTGCTCGTTCAAGTACATCTAAAGGTGAAACTTTACGAGATACGCTTTGGAACCTTGAGGCAATGGCTGCCGATATTTTTGTAGTCCGCCATTCATCTTCGGGTGCTGCACATTTCATTGCTAAAGATGTATGCCCAAAAGTCGCAATTATTAATGCTGGAGATGGACGTCATGCTCATCCAACGCAAGCGATGCTTGATATGCTGACCATTCGCCGTGAAACCAAAAAACCATTTGAAGAGTTGAGTGTTGCTATTATTGGTGACATTAAGCACTCTCGCGTAGCACGTTCAGATGTGGCTGCACTTCAAACTCTTGGATGTAAAGACATTCGTGTGATTGCACCGAATACATTATTGCCAGTTGGTTTTTCAGAATACGGTGACCATGTTCGTTTGTTCAATAACATGGATGAAGGTGTTACTGGTTGTGATGTGATTATTGCGCTACGTATTCAAAATGAACGTATTGATTCACCAGCATTATCTTCGCAATCTGAATTTTACAGAATGTATGGCTTAAACAAAGAACGCCTAAGTTTAGCTAAACCAGACTGTATTGTTATGCATCCGGGACCAATGAACCGCGGTGTAGAAATTGACTCGAGTATTGCCGATGGTGACCAGTCTGTGATTTTAAAACAGGTCACTAACGGTATTGCAGTTCGTATGGCTGTATTGGCGTTGTCTATGCAAGGGCAACTTCAAGAACAAGGTTTAATTGAAGCAATTGCGTTGTAAGGAATGGATCACATGAGTATTGTAAAAATTGAAAATGTACGTGTGTTAGACCCAATCCAAAAAACAGACAGCGTACAAACTGTATATATTCAAGACGGTAAGTTGGTTGTACCAGTTGACCAAGTTGAACAAACCATTGATGGGCAAGGCAAATGGTTAATGCCGACTATGGTTGATTTGTGCGCACGTTTGCGTGAACCGGGTCAACAACAACACGGTACACTGAAGTCTGAAGGGAAGGCTGCACGTGCTAATGGTATTTTGCATGTCATTACCCCTCCAGACTCAAAGCCAATTGTTCAGGACAATGGTGCCCTCATTCATGGCTTAGTTGAAAAAGCTTGGCTTGATGGTGGTATCCATATGCATATTATCGGTGCGCAGACTCAAGGCTTAAATGGTAAACAACCTGCAAATATGGCTGGCCTTAAAAAGGGTGGTTGTACTGCTGTTTCAAATGCGAATGCTGCTTTTGAAAATGACGATGTTGTTGTTCGCACGCTTGAGTATGCGGCTGGTCTTGGTTTAACAGTCGTGTTCTATGCTGAAGAACCGCAACTTGCTAAAGACGGATGTGCTCATGAAGGTTTTATCGCATCGCGTCAAGGTTTGCCGATGATTCCTGCAATTGCTGAAACTGTAGCGATTGCAAAATATTTGCTTATGATTGAAGCGACAGGTGTTAAAGCTCACTTTGGCTTGTTGTCTTGCGGTGCGTCGGTTGAATTAATTCGTGCAGCAAAAGCAAAAGGTTTGCCTGTCACTGCCGATGTAGCAATGCATCAGTTACATTTAACTGAGCAATTAACTGATGGCTTCAACTCGCTAGCCCATGTTCGTCCACCATTACGTTCTGAGCAAGATAAAGAGCTTTTACGCCAAGGTTTAAAACAAGGTGTCATTGATGCAATTTGTACGCATCACGAACCATTAAGCAGTTCAGCGAAAATGGCACCATTTGCTGAAACTCAACCGGGTATTACAGCATTCGATACTTATGTAGCCCTAGGTATTCAACTTATTAATGAAGGCTTATTTGAGCCGCTTGAATGGGTTACCAAAGTGACAAGTGCTCCTGCACAGGTAGCAAACATGACTACACGTTGGCAAGCCGAAGCAGGGTGGGTGTTGGTCGATCCTGAATTAAGCTGGACCTTAAGCAAAGACACTATTTTATCGCAAGGGAAAAATACGCCACTACTGGGTCAAAACCTTACTGGTAAAGTGCTACAAACTTTTGCTGTGTAGTTTCCGACGACTAAAAACTTATTCAAAATATAAACAGGCAGATCTTTTTGATCTGCCTGTTTTGTAAATACTAGATGGAAAATTGTATATAAATTATTTAAAAAACAACAAAAGATTTCGAGCGCATTAGAATAAAAAACTATCAGCAAACAGAAGTATTTGAATAACCAAAAAATTGCTGGTTACGACGTATAAGATTCGGGAGAATAAACAATGTCGATAAACCCTATAGAACTGCTTAAAGAAAAAGTATCTTCAACAATATTAGATAATCAGGATGGATTCCTAGGCGAAAAAACTAACGCGCTTTCTAAGTTTTATCCAATTTTACTTTCATTATTAGCTGCTAAACCTGATCTTATTGGACAATTAAAAAATAGTTTAGCCCCCTCATTATCCGATCTTTTTTCTCATAATGATCAAATTAAAAATACTGTACTGACTCATTTAAGCGGTACTGCGCCATCTGCCGAGATTGAAAGTACACTCAATAGTGCAATAAAACCTAGTCTCAATACGATTTCTGAAGTTGCCGGAAGTGATCAACAAAGTATTGTGAACTATTTACGTCAACATGCAGAAACGATTCGTTCATATTTACCAGGATGGGCAGTTGGACTATTGGCACCATTAGGTCTTGGTGCAGGTTTATCATCAGTAACGACATCAACTGCACCACCGCTTGCAGCAACAACCGAAACAACAGGGAAATCTCGCGGAATTTTACCGATTATTGCACTGATTATTCTTGGTTTATTAATCGCTTGGTTGTGGCGCTCTTGCCAACATAAAGAAGCTACACCTGTACCTGAGACTTCATCTGCAAGTGGTGTAGCAACCGCAGCAGCTGCACCTGCTACTTTAACTTTAAGTACAGACGACAAAGGCGCTGTGAGTCAATGTCAGGCAGGTATTGGCGATCAGGGCTTCTTGGCAACTTTGCAAATGCATGTTAAGAAAGTTCTTTCAGCGACTAAAGACTGTGATGTTGATACTAGCCAAACTCATGCTGCTGCATTTACCGATAAGGATGCATTAGCAGGTGTACTTGGTGCATTGAAAGGTGTTCCAAATGCATCTTTAGAATGGGTAGGTGACAAAATTACATTGAAAGCAGGTGATGCCGCAGCTTTAGAAGCTTTAACTGCTAAGGTAAAAGCGTTGGTGCCACATACTGAGGTTGTTGGTACAGCGCCTGCAACAGCTGAGCAATCTGTGAGTAATAGTTTAACGGCTTCGCAAACAGCGTTAGGCTCAATTGATCCGAACAATGTAGACGTAAATGCTTTAGTTAAAGCCCTTAACTTGCAAATCATTAATTTCGCGAGTGGTTCAAGTGAAATTCCTGCAGATAACAAAGCTATTCTTGATCAAGCTGCAACACTGTTAAATAAAGTGACTAGCGTGAAATTAAACGTAGGTGGTCATACTGACTCAACAGGTAATGCTGCTGCCAATAAAGCACTTTCTCAACGCCGTGCTCAAGCTGTAGTAGATTACTTAGTTTCTAAAGGAGTAGATGCTTCTAAGCTTGTTGCCCAAGGTCATGGTTCAGAAAACCCTGTTGCTGACAACAAGACTGAAGAAGGTCGCTTTAAAAACCGTCGTATTGAGTTTTCAGTAGCCCAATAATCAATATATTTATAAGAAATCTTGATTTTACTGAATTCTGATTTGAAAAAAGCTTCTCATTTTGAGAAGCTTTTTTATAGAGATCAATATTGTTGGGTTGACATGAAAATCAGTTTGTTAGGAAGTGGGCGTGTTTCTTTTCATTTGGCAAAGGCACTTTTGGCTAAGGGGCATCACATTACCCAAGTCTATGCGCGTGATTTTGAGAAAACCCAGAAGTTTGCAGAAAAAATTCAAGCAAATGCATGTCAGTCTCTTCAAGAGTTTCAACCGAGTGATTTAATTATTCTAGCAGTTTCAGACAGCGCTATTGCTGAACTTGTAATGCAGGTACATGAGATATTCCCAGAAACGCTTATGGTTCATACATCGGGGAGTACTAATATTGAAGTTATCAGTAATATTCATAAAAAAGCAGGGGTGTTTTATCCTTTACAAACATTCAGTCTGGAAAGAGACGTTGATTGGCAAGCCACACCATTATTTGTAGAGGCGACCAATAAAGCCGATTTAGCCATGCTCTCTGATTTGGCAAATAGCCTAAGTAATCGAGTATATCAATACACCTCAAAACAACGATTAACTTTACATTTAGCGGCTGTGTTTGCTTGTAATTTTAGTAATTACTGTTTTGATATGGCTAAACAGATTGTAGATGCAGAACAAGTCGACTTTAGCTTGCTTTATCCATTAATTGTGGAAACAGCCAAAAAAGCCACTGAAAACGATCCGAAACAAATGCAAACTGGGCCTGCAGTAAGGGGGGATCAGAATATCTTGGCAATGCATAAGGAACTATTGGCTAAAGCAGGGCGAGATGATTTAAAACAGGTCTATCAACTTTTAAGTGATGGCATTGTGAAACACCATCACTCGGACTAAAACTGATTTTAAAATTAAGGTTCGCCGTTATTTCCCCATTTTAAGAAGCCAGCACGCTGATTTAATAGTTCAAAATATTGGTCGACATGTTTAAGTGTTGGATGGTCAAAAGGAGTGGCTTTCCAGCGCTGTACAGATAAACCAATTGGAATGTCTGCTAGAGTGAACTCAGTTCCTGCAACATAGGCTTGAGTTTTTGCAAGCTGTTGGTCAAGAATCTGCATATGGTGATTCCAATTATCAATACCTTTTTTTAATAAATCTGGATCTTGATGATTTGGTGAATGTCTAAGCAGAGACATAATCGTATAAGTCCAACTGTTATTTAGCTCGATCGCTTGCCAATCAAGCCACTGGTCAACAAAGAATCTTTCTTTCGCTTGAGTAGGGTAAAGCTGATGTTCTTTATCGTAAGCATTTGCTAGATAACGGATAATACTGTTGGACTGCCAAAGGACTAAATCGCCATCTAAAACAACAGGAATTTGACCATTTGGGTTTAATTCTAAATATTCTGGTGATTGAGCAGAGCGAAAGCCTCGACCCCAGTCTTCTCTTTCATATTCAAGATTTAATTCTTCACACAGCCATAAGACTTTGCGAACATTAATGGAGTTATCGCGCCCTAAAATTTTTAACATATTGTTTTCTGACTATGGTGAGTTTCAGTAAATTGAATGTAATACAGATTCTTTGATTTTTTAAGATTTAATAATAAAAAAAGATAAGTGAACAAAGAGCGCTTATCAAAGCATAATTTTCTTGATATTTATCATTCTGTTGCGCTAGAAATATACAGACAGTTTTGTATAGTTGGTGTTAAAATAATGTATTGAAAATGAAAATATAAATTCTTAATGTTTCTTAATTTTACAATTGATGATCAAGACAAGATCATAGGGGAAGGCGTAATCCAAGTAGGTTGGTTTCTGGTAGATGATAAGTCTGCATTACTTTATGAACCACCTTATCGAATGCGTTCAAAATCTGAAACCAAGCATGCGAAGTCAGCGAGTCGCTGTCCTGCGGTATTACAACTTGAAAGTCGCTACTTCGTGGTGAATTGTCCTTTTGATTTTCATTTAAGATTCGCCCGAGATGCAAACGGAAAACCGACTTTAGTTAATGTATTAGGCGACCAGTCACCTGTTCGAGCTAATAAATTACGTGAATTGCTAACGTTGGTAAATGAAAATGAATGGCGGACACCCCAAGTGCCAATTCTTCAGCTTAAATTGCCTTACTGTTTTATAGCTGATGAAGTCGTGTATTTAACTCAACTCGATGCATTTGCACATTATCGTAAAAATCCCTTACCTGGAACTATTTTTGGTGGGCGTTTCCCAATTCATATTTGGCCTAGACCATTAATGTGGGCGTTTGAATGGCACGACACATCAAAGGATTTAATATTAAAACGTGGTGATCCTTTATTTTACTGTCAGTTTGATGGTTCTGATCCATCACGATCAGTTAAGTTAATTCAAGCAGAAAAAACTCCTGAGCTTATGCATTATATTGAACAAATATCTGGTGTTGTAAATTATATGAATAAGACATTTAGTTTGTTTAATGAAGTAGAGAAAATAAGGCCAAATAAATTACTCGAGAATAGAAAGTTGTAAGTAAAATAAAATATTTTTTTATAATATTTTGTTGATATATTAAATCCCAACTAAAGTTGGGAATATTTTTTAATAAATAGATTTTATGCGAATTGGTAGAGCTTTTAATTATAAAGTGAATTTAAATTTTCTTTTAATATCTATTTCAAGTTTTAGTACTTAATTAGCAAAAATCAGAAACCTTATTAAAAAATATTAAATCTAATTAATGATTAAAAAGGGGAAATCATATGAGTACAATCCAAAATTTAACAACTAAGCAAATTAAAGATTATCAAGAACTAATACTAACACAAGGTATTAATGCTGTTCCTGCTGTTTATAATGCACTAAATAATATAGGCTTTGGTTATGCTGGTTGGGCATTTGGTGTATCAACCGGGAATACTATAACAGGTACAGGAGCATTGGATTTTATGCAGGAGACAGCTCATCGCTTGGGGACAACGATTAGCGCTGAAACCGTTGAAAAAATTCGAGTTGGGATGCTTAATGGCTATTTAAATGCTTTGCTGGAAAAGGCAATTAATAATGGAGGTTTTGTTAATGAAGAAATAGATTTTCCAAAAATACGAGAATTTCATATGCAGGTTTTTAATGCTAATGGTTTAAACATTAATTATTGGACATTAGAAACACCCATGAAAATTATTATGGAAAACTTTGGTATTGATGTTGTTAACCAAAAGTGGAAGGCAATAACAGAAACTGAAGGCAAAGCTCCAGCTGGATTATTGAGTAGTTCGGTACTAGTAGATTGGGTTACAGAGGCTAGCCATGGAACAATTAATTTAGATAAAAACGATAATTTAATTACTCGTTCTGAATTATTGATGTCTCCAGAATCAAGATTAAAAATTGAGCAAACTAAAGATGTATCAGATTATTCGAATGATGCAGAAGAATGGCTGGCTAGACTATCCTTAGGGGGTTTTGGTTCTGTAGGGCATTATTTTTTAAACAGTTTTTTTGGTGAGGATAACTATTGGGCTGTTGGTGATCAAGATAAGATTGAGCAAAACGATATATTATCAGTTGAGCCTGGTACAGATGTCTCCTATGTCTATGGCTTGGGGGGAAATGATAGAATATATGGTTTAGAGACAAATTCTAATTTCATTGGATTATATCATTCATCTTATAGTACAAAAGATCGTTTCTATGGTGGGACAGGAGATGATGAACTTTATGGTGGTAGTAATCGAGATCAACTTTATGGTGGACTTGATAATGATCATTTATACGGTGGAAAGGATAATGATCACTTAGATGGCGGAGAAGGAGATGATATTTTAGATGGCGGAGAAGGAGATGATATTTTAGTTGATGAGAAAGGTGATGATACTTATATTTTTGATGGAAAATATGGATATGATACCATCTATGATTTAGATGGTAATGGTCAAATAAAAATAGATGGTGTAGTTCTATCTGTTGGTGAAAAAATTAATAATAAACTTTGGAAAAGTGCTGATGGACAATACACGATAGCGTTAGTCGATGATTTCGATGGTGTAACGACAACACAAAAAATAGTAATTAGTAAAGAAAATGATAATAAAAGTATTACTGTAAAATACTTTAATAATGGTGAGTTAGGCCTCAATTTTGGTGATTTAGAGAATAATAGTACTCCACCATCTGATACCTCGATTTATGCCTTTGGAACAGACGGTAATAATATTATTTTTGGTGAACGTTATGTGGCAAGTTTTGCAGGAAATGACTTTATTCATTCTACTAATGAAAATGCTGTCATTATTGCCGGTGATGGTAATGACTTAATTTCTACAGGCCAAGGGGATGATGTTATTTATGCTGGAGTAACTACATCAGAACAAGATAATAATATTATATTTTCTGGAATTGGTAGAGATCAGGTTTATGGAGGTGCTGGTAATGATATTATTATGACCTCAAATAGATTGGATGCAGTAAAAGAACCCTTATTAAATCAAATTGGAAATGCAAATAGTGGGGCCACAGAGTTAAATAAAGAATATAATATTTTAAACTTTAATTTTGAACTGGATTTAGATAAGAATAATAAATTTTCATATTATATATATAATAATTTAGGGAAATCTACAGAGCAGATTCTTCCTTTTTTCGATATTTATTATACAGGCCAATATGGTAAATACTATCTTTATAACTTTATAGAAGCTTTAAATTATGGTCATGGTTACGCAGGAAGTGATATTGCTTATGGCGGTCTAGGAAATGACATTATCTTGGGTTCATCTGATAAAGACTTTCTATATGGTGGAGAAGGAGATGATGCTATTTATGGATTGGATGGCAGTGATTATCTATATGGTGGTGATAATAACGATACCCTATATAGTGGGGATGGAAGTGATGAACTAATAGGTGGTAGTGGAAATGATGAGCTTGTTGGTGGACTTGAGCGAGATACCCTATATGGTGGTGAAGGCGACGATATTATCGAAGCCGATTTAAAAGATTTGGAAGGTAAGTTTGCTCCACCAATTGAATCTGAAAATTATAATCGTTTCGGTGATGATTTAGTTTATGGAGGTGCAGGAAACGATAAGATCTTAGGAAATCTAGGCAATGATGAAATTTATGGGGATGATGGCGATGATGAAATTTTGGGAGATCACCTGACATTAGAAGGGAAATATCATGGCGATGATAGATTATTTGGAGGTAATGGTGATGACAAAATATGGGGGAATGGTGGAAAAGATATAATTGAGGGTGGAAGCGGAAACGATCATATTTCAGGAGATTATGTTTCATTAGATGGTGTATACCATAGCGAAGATACTTTATATGGTGGAGATGGTAACGATACGATTTTGGGGCAAGGTAACGCAGATTACATTTTTGGAGGCGATGGTGATGATTTAATTACAGGAGATGATTCGGATTTAGATGGACAATATCATGGAAATGATGAGATTCATGGGGATGATGGTAATGATGAGATTAATGGAGATGGTGGAGATGATGAAATCTATGGGGATAAGGGAAATGATAGGGTTTCTGGGGATAATTCAGCTCTAGATTCTCAATATCATGGTAATGATAAAATCTACGGTGGTTTAGGAGATGATCTGTTATGGGGGGATGGAGGTTCTGACATTATTTATGGGGGAGTTGGTAGCGACTATATAGAAGGAGATAATACTCAGTTAGATGGACAATATCATGGTGATGATACGCTTTATGGAGATGCTGGTAATGATAATATCCATGGTGATGGTGGTTCGGATATTTTATATGGAGGTGATGGAGATGATCACCTTGTAGGTGATGTAACTGATGATCGTACTTCCGATGGTAATGATCAACTTTATGGTGGAAGTGGAAAAGATAGTTTATTGGGTTTTGATGGTAATGATATTTTAGATGGAGGAGCGGGAGATGATATTATTTATGGTGGAAAAGGTAATGATACTTTTATAAGTAATGAAGGGAATGATCAATTAGCTGGGGGCGAGGGAAATGATACATACCATATTCAAGTAAGAGATTCGGAAATTAATATTTTAGATAGTTCTGGAGAAAACCACTTTTATTTAGAAGGAAATTTTAATCTTTCAAATATAAATATCTATCATTATAATAATGCAGTTAGTCTTATCAGTCCAACAATAAGTCAAGATCCTGATGCTGTTTTACCCCAGTTTAAATTAACTTTTTTTGATGATAGTGAAACTCAACCAACAATTGATGGGGGAATTGTCACAGATGAATATGGAAACAACGTTACGGGTGGTTATAATCAATATCTTCATTTTAATCGTAATGAATATAATATAAATACAAATTTAAATAATACAATTCAGAATGATTATGTTATTCATCTTGATACCTATTTAAAAGAACGTGAAGGATTAAGTTATAAAATTTTGAATACCTCTTGGCATGGAATCCAAGGGTTATATCTAATTTTCACTAATAGTTATATTAAAGATGATAATTTAATTTATGAAAATTCCGATTTAAGTGACATTGTTGATATTCAACAGATTAGAAATAATGTTGTTTCGTATGGGCAATATCAGGCCAATGAATATCACTTGTTAGGAGGAAATGATCAAACAACAGGCTCTGAGAGTGAAGATATTGTTTATGGTGGAATTGGTGATGACACTATCAAAGGTCTTGGTGGTTCAGATCAGCTCTTTGGCGATGAAGGGGATGATAGGTTAGAGGGGAATACTGGCAATGACTTTATTAGTGGGGGCACTGGTAATGATCAACTCTTTGGTGGTGAAGGTGATGATCAGTTAGAAGGTGGTGAAGGTGATGATCAGTTAGAAGGTGGTGATGGAAATGACATTATTGAAGGTGGTGATGGAAATGACATCATTAAAGGTGGAAATGGTAATGATATCATTAAAGGGGGCATTGGCAATGATCAACTTTTCGGTGGTGTTGGTGAAGATCATTTAGAAGGTGGGGAGGATGATGACTATTTAGAAGCTGGCGACGGAAATGACATTATCGAGGGCGGCACTGGCAATGATCAACTTTTTGGAGATATTGGTAGAGACGTGCTTTACGGTGGAGATGGTGATGATAAATTATACGGTGGAGATGATAATGATATTTTAAGTGGAGGAAAAGGTAATAATATTTTAGAAGGAGGAAATGGGGAAGATATTTATTTGTTTGATATATTTAGTCAACAGAATACTATCTATGATGGGGATGATAGTATATTAAAGTTTAATGGAATAAGTTCAAAAGATGTAATAATTGAAGTGGTGAAAGATGATTTAAATATTCATTATAATGAAAGTTCATTAGTTACAATTTCTAATTTTATATTGAAAGGGAATATCAAGGAAATTCAGTTTGATGACTTGACTCTAACAAAAGATAAGTTGAATGAGTCAATAACAATAACAAAACTAGGAGATGGTGGTGATAATTACTTGGGTGGCTCTGCTGAGTTTAATAATATCATGTATGGTGGTGATGGTAATGATAATTTATCTGGTGGAAAATTATTAAATTATCTTTATGGTGGAAGTGGTAATGATTCATTCCAAGTAAATTATTCATACTCTCAATCAGAATTTAATTTATTTGGTGGGTTGGGTTATGATTCATACAATTTAAAATTAGGTACAAAAACTTGGATTGAAGATGAAGACTATCTTGGGGTTATAAATGTTGATTCACAAATCTATTTTACATTAGTAGGTAATGTTTTTATTCGCTCACCAAATAGCAGTTCTGCTGAATTAATATCTCAAAATAATGGACATACAGAATATAAATACACATTAAATAATAAGCCGTTACTTCAAGCAACTTATGATTATCATTCTAAAATATTTACTCTCATGAAGGATGATTTGTTTATTTTTGGATTAAAAAATATAAACGCAGCTAGTGATTTAAGTTTATATAAAAATATGAATATTAGAATCGATGGTGAGGATGTTTATCATACTAATGCCACTTATAGTCATTATCTAGCTACTGAATTTAAATTAACAGATTTTATTTCATCTATTGGTGATGTGAAATCTATTTATGATGATGGTGATAATATAATTGATGGTTTTGGAAATTTAAATAATTTAATTTATGCAGGAAATGGCAAAAATATTATTTTAACTCAAAGTGGGAATGATACCATTTATTCAGGAAGTGGAGCAGACACAATAGATGTTGGTAGTGGAAATAATAAAGTTGAAAGTGGTGATGGTGATGACCAAATAACTATAGGTCAAGGGAATAATTATATAATAGCAGGTGCTGGAAATGATATTATTAGAGGTGGAAGAGGTGAAGTATATGGTGGTGAAGGTAATGATTATATATCTATAGAAAGTGGTGATGTTTATGGCGGTAATGGTGATGATACTCTTGTTGCTGGAAAATCAGGTAATTATTTAGATGGTGGGGATGGAGCAGATCATCTGATAGGAGGGTTAGGTGATGATATCTTTATTGTGGATGAACAAGATACTTATGAAGAAAATGATCCAAATGGTGGTTACGATACAATTTATATTGCTAAAAATTTTGATCTTGCATTAAATAATTTTGAGGCTGTTACATTGTTGGGTAACCAGAATATTAATGCCTATGGAGATGAATTTGATAATAAATTAATTGGCAATAGTGGTAATAACTATATTGACGGTTGTGCAGGCAGTGACTATATGCAAGGGGGTATGGGTAATGACTATTATGTTGTTGATACAACCGAAACCATTGAAACTGATGATAATGGTGTTAGTTACATTATAGACGGAGACCTGGTTGTTGAAGATGTTGATGGTGGTATAGATACTCTTGAACGTTGGGAAGATGCACGCTTTATTAGTCAAGATGAAAATGGAAACCCAGTTTTAACAGATAGTTATAAAATATTAGAAAATAACATCGAAAATCTTATTTTAAAAGGTAATGCTAAAACAGGATTTGGTAATGATCTTGATAATATCATTGTTGGAAATGAGCAAGATAATTATATTGATGGTTTAGCTGGAAATGATACTTATATTTTTAGCCGAGGTGGTGGTACAGATACCTACAGCTTTGAAGATAATATTGATGCTGTAAATATATTAAAAATTCAAGGTTATTCAGCTAATGATGTATCTGCTCAAAAATATGGCGATAGCGTATATCTTAGTTTTAAAGGTACAAATGATCATATTTGGCTTTCTAATTATTATATTGCAGATACCGAAAATACCACCTATAAGATGGATCAGATTAATTTTGATTCTGGAGTGATTTGGGGTATTGATGATATTAACACATTAGTTAATAGAGCCTTAACAAACCATGCACCAACTGTTAATGCAGCTATACCATTAATTACAAGTAATCAGGGAACTGAATTTAGCTATAAATTTGCTAATAATATTATTGTTGATCAGGATAGCTGGGATTCTTTGAGTTATAAAATTACTTTAACGACTAAAGATAGTAGTGGACAATACCAATCTATTCCATCATGGTTAAGTTTTGATACTGCAACACAAACTTTATCTGGTACTCCTCCTACTAATGTGACTGGCAACTTATCGTTCTTTTATTGGGGAACAGATATGTATGGTTATAGTACCGCCACCTCATTTAATTTAAAAGTTAGTCTACCGAACCAAGCTCCAACATTGTTAAATGCAATTGCAGATCAAAGCGTGACGGATGCTAAAGCATTTAGCTATACCGTTCCTGCAACAACATTCAAAGACCCTGATGGTGATACATTAACGTATTCGGCTACCTTAGAAGATGGCTCTCCATTACCATCTTGGCTTAGTTTCAACCCAACTACGAGAGTGTTGAGTGGTACTTCACCTGATAATACAATGCCGCTAAATATTAAAATTACAGTCAAAGATATTGCTAACCAATCAGTTTCTGATGTGTTTAAGCTAACATTTATTGTTCAAAATCAAACAATAAATGGAACAAGCAATGCTGATACGTTATATGGAGCTTCAGGAAATGACACCCTAACAGGACAAGCAGGTAATGATATTCTTTATGGGCAAGCAGGTAATGACACTTTAAATGGTGGTACGGGTAACGACACAATGTACGGTGGAAAAGGTGATGATACTTATATTGTGGATAGTACTGCGGATGTTATTAGTGAAAGTGTGAATGAAGGAACTGATACTGTCCAAAGTAGTGTTACTTACACATTAGTAAATAATGTGGAAAATTTAACCTTAACAGGCACTACAGCAATTAATGGTACAGGTAATGCACTCAATAATGTGATTATTGGTAATAGTGCAATTAATACTTTAACTGGTGGCGCAGGTGATGATTATCTGGATGGAGGAGTTGGGGCAGATAAATTATTAGGAGGAACAGGTAATGACTCTTACGTTATTGACAATACAGGTGACATTGTCACGGAAAATACCGGTGAAGGGATAGATACTGTTCTTAGTTCAATTACTTATACTCTCGGTAATAATCTTGAAAATCTAACATTGACTGGATCAACAGCAATTAATGGTACAGGTAATGCGCTTAATAATGTGATTGTTGGTAATAGTGCAATTAATACTTTAACTGGTGGCGCAGGTGATGATTATCTGGATGGAGGAGCAGGAGCTGATAAGTTACTTGGTGGTTTAGGTAATGATACTTATGCAATTGATAACTCTGGCGATATTGTTACAGAAAATGCTAGTGAAGGTATAGATACGGTTCTGAGCTCTATTACTTATACATTAGGCAATAATTTAGAAAATTTAACTTTAACTGGTTCAACAGCCATTAATGCAACAGGTAATACATTAAATAATACTCTTACAGGTAATAGTGGAGTAAATGCTTTAAATGGTGGAGCTGGTAATGATATTTTGGATGGACAAGGAGGAAATGATCAACTTACCGGCGGAACTGGTGCTGATACAGCACTGTATCAATTATTAGTTCAATCTGATGCTCTGGGTGGAAATGGTATAGATGTTTGGTCGGATTTTACTATTGGTAATACGACATCAAATACAAATGCAGATAAAATTGATATTGGTGATCTGTTAATTGGTTATTCTGGTAATTATAACTTTACTAGTTTGGAGCCATTTATAAAAACTGTTGTAAGTGGTTCAAATACACAGTTGTATATCGATAGGGATGGTGTAGGAACGACGTATAGTAGTTCATTGTTGTTAACATTGAATAATACAAACGTTAATTTAAATGATCTAATCAATAACCAGCAAGTTATTATTTAAAAATTAGGGCGATGAGACCAAAATTATTTTTGGTCTTTATCTTAAATTGTTCATTTATCTAAAAGATTAAAAAAGGCATTAAATACTAATATTTAATGCCTTTATTTTTTTGTCTTTAGTAGTTAAATTTTACTTAATCTTTTTAAAGATAAAGTCATTAATTTTATGGCCTGACTCAATACCACGGCGTTCAAACTTAGTCACTGGACGCCACTCTGGTCGAGGGTAACTGTTGCCTTTACCAGCTAAATTTTCAAGATCTGGACGATTGTCTAGTACATCAAGCATCCATTCTGCATACGGTTCCCAATCTGTTGCTGCATGGAACGTACCACCAAGCTCAAGTTTCTGTTCGACTAGTTGCATACGCTCATGAATAACAAAACGGCGTTTAAAATGACGTTTCTTTTGCCAAGGGTCTGGGAAGTAAAGTTGTACACAGTTAATACTGTTGTCTGGCATTTCACGTAAAACTTGAATCGCGTCTGCATCGAGGACACGTAAGTTTTTAAGTTCTGCTATACCTGCTTCGTATAAACATTGGGCAATACCAGGTACATGGACTTCAATGCCCACATAGTTGCGTTCAGGATTCGCCTTAGCCATAAGCACTAGCGAACGTCCCATACCAAAACCGATTTCAACAGTTAAAGGACGTTCTGGATGTTCAAAGTGTTGACGTAAGTCACCAACAGGATATTCCAAAATTAAATCGCGATGTTGTTCTAATGCCGTGCGTTGAGACGTATTAAGTGGTGCTGAACGACGCATAAACGTCACAATTTCACGGTGTTCAGGCAAATTGTCTAATTCTGCAATTTGCGTTTCTAACTGATCGATCGACATAACCTTGGCAATATTGAAATTCAAATGCGGTATTTTAAGTCTTCAGGTGGTCAAGTCAAATATTTCGGTGTTTTTCTTCATGTAGATGTCATGATCAATATTTAATCTAAGAGACTAATTAAAACTCACATGAACATTTTTAATCATGAAAACTTTTCAATTAAGAACACTTTCAGTTTTTTTAAGTGCATTTGGTGCATTTTCATATAGTTCTGTTGCTCAGGCACAGCTTATGTTTAGCCAGTATGTTGATGGTAGTAGCAATAAAAAAGGGTTAGAGATTTATAACCCGGATGGTACTACAGTTAACTTAGCCGATTATGAGATTCAACAGTTTAATAATGGTGGTACTGCAAAAACGGTGACTTTCCGTTTACAGGGTACACTTGCGAGTAAGCAGAAGTTTTTAGTGGGCCGCTCAGAGCTACAAACTGAACTTGGTAGTAAAGTAAATCAAGTAGCTGCCTTGTCTTTTAATGGCGATGATGCAGTTGTACTCGTTTATAAAGGCACACCTGTTGATCGTTTTGGGCGTATTGGTGAACGACCAGAGGCAGGTTGGGGAACAGCCGTTTCAAGTTTAGGAAATAGTTTTAAGCGTATTGAAACTGAAAATCCAGCTTTAAGTATCGATCCAACCGCAGCATTTGATTTGGACCACTCGTGGACAGCATGGGCAAACCGAAATGATTTTTCAAATCTATCGGGTTCTACGACTCAGCCGCCAGTCCAAACGGTCAGTTGTTCAAGCTCAGATACACCAATTGCCGATTTAGCATCTTCAACACAAAATCAAACTTATACAGTACGTGGTGTAATTACTGCTGACTATCGTTATGCTAATGGTTTTTCAGGCTTTTATGTTCAAACACCTGACACCAAAGCACGTGCAAATGTAAGTAATGCCATTTTTGTTTATATTCCAAATAGCAGCACGGTAAAAGGTGGCCAAATTGGTGATGAAGTTATTTTACGAGGCCGTTTAACAAGTTATCAAAACCAGCTACAAATAGACCAATTACAGCAAGATATTCAAAGCTGTAATAGCAATATGGCAAATCAAGTTCAGCCAATTAGCTTGGAGTTACCATTTACTAGCTTAGCAGGCGGTTCAACAAATTCTCCGCAGCGTTATCAAGGGATGTTGGTCAAATTACCTCAAGCTTTGACGGTAAGTGAAAACTATAACTATGGCCGTTATGGTGAACTATCGCTGAGCTTAGGCCGCTTATATATTCCAACCAATTTATATCCTGCCTTGTCGCCAGAAGCGAAAGCTTTAGCTCAGAAAAATTTATTATCGAAAATTATTTTTGATGATGGATATAACAACCAAAATCGTACTCCGTGGTTACCAACAAATTTTAGTGCTGCCAATACATTACGTTCAGGTTATCAGCTTAAAAACATTGAAGGGATTTTAGAGTATCGTTTTAATGGCTGGCGCGTACAGCCAGTACTTGGACGGACACAACCAGAAGTTGTTACTCAAACAAACCCACGTCAAAGTGTCCTTACAAAGAATGCTAATCATATTCGCGTAGCTTCATTTAACGTTTTGAACTATGACAATGGCGCAACAGGTTTCCCAACAGAGCGTGGCGCAAACACACAAACAGAGTTTGATAAACAACACCGTAAAATTGTGAGTGCATTAAAAGCGATTGATGCTGACGTATACGGTTTAATGGAAATTGCCAACAATGGTTATGGTCCAAACAGCGCAATTGCTCATTTAACAAGTGCATTAGGTCCAGACTGGAAATATGTGGTTCCTGAAAACTTGGATCGTTTAGGTGGTGATGTTATTGCTGTTGCGATTATTTATAACAGTAAACGTGTTAAACCTTTAAACAAACCTGTTGTGCTGGACTTGGGTGATAAAAACCGAACGACCTTAGCACAAACTTTCCAAGCTGTTCGTGGCAATAAGACATTTACTGTTATTCCAAACCATTTAAAGTCAAAAGGTTGTACTGGAGTAGACGCGAACTCTACTGACGCTGATCAAAATGATGGTCAAGGATGTTGGAACCCAACCCGTGTGAAAGCAGTTGATCAAATCGTGCAGTGGCTAGCGAAAAATCCAACTCAAGTTCCTAAGCAAAATGCTTTACTCGTTGGAGACATGAATAGCTATGCAAAAGAAGCACCAATTTTAGCTTTTGAAAAAGCCAACTATAAGGTTTTACTCAATGACGCTAAGATTGGGCAGGGTGCTCAGGCATATAGCTATGTGTTTGGTGTGGCAAGTGATGCAAATGGCAATGGTGGAGCGGGTAACTTAGACCATGCAATTGCCGATGCAGATTTATATTCAAAAGTAGTTCGTACTTTTGCTTGGCATATCAATGCAGATGAGCCAACAGTTCTAGACTACAACGAAGAATATAAAACCGATGAGCAAAAGGCGCTATTTTATGGTGAAGATGCCTATCGTTCTTCGGACCATGATCCTGTCATTGTCGATCTAGATTTAAATGGTAAAGACTCAAGTCATCCTGATAATGGCAACAAAAATCCTATTTTGGATTTCTTAAACCAATTAGTTGAATGGATTAGCCAACTTTTTAAGCGTAATTAACGGTAAAAAATGCGTGATGTGAATGTGTTTTATCATATTTTAAACAATCGTCACGCAAGACAACTTGCAAGGTCAAACTTTTTCAAGAATATTAGATAGTGTAACTAATTTATAAATTTACGCTTTTTTACAATTAAGGAATTGTACAAACCTTGCAGGTTTTTTAGAAGCAATTTAAAACGTTAATGTGAGATAAGAAGGATCAGATATGAAATTATATTATTCGCCAGGCGCATGTTCTTTAGCTGCACATATTATTTTAAATGAAATTAATGTTGATTTTGATTTAGAAAAAGTAAATTTAAAAACACATAAAACAGAAAAAGGCGCAGATTATTACGAAATTAATCCGAAGGGCTATGTACCAGCTTTAGAAATTAACCCAGGTTTAATTTTGACTGAAAACGTGGCGATTTTACCATTCCTTGCGCAACATGACCCAAAACAGGATTTAATTCCTCCTTCAGGCTTAGGCCGTGCGAAAGTATTGGAATGGTTAGGTTATTTGAACTCTGAATTACATGATGCTTATGCAGTATTTTTTGGCGCACCGTTAACAAACGATGAAAAGACGAAAGCTTATGCTGAAATCGACCGCCTTTTAAAATATATCGATAGTTATTTATCTGAATCGGACTATGACTATTTAGTAAATGATAATTTTGGGCCAGCTGATGCCTATTTATTTGTTTTAACGAATTGGTCAAATTCTATTGAGCATGATTTAACACCTTATAAAAATATTATTGCATTACGTAATAAAGTTGCTGAGCGTCAATCTGTACAAATTGCAATGCGTGATGAAGGTTTAATTTCATAAGCGATTTTAAGTGTATTAAAAAAGCCCCTAATTAATAGGGGCTTTTTTAATATTACAGACTGTTAGTTTTGAGCTTTCTCTTTAACGTCGGCAGCAGCATGTTCAACAGCTTTGGCTGTATCAGCAGTTGCTTTACGCGCAGTCGCTTCAGTTTGTGCAGCAGCATTTGCAGTTTTATCGGCAGCATGGTCAGCAGCAGCATCAATTTTAGCTGTAGCATTGTCTGTAGCAGTTGCAATATCGCTCGCAGCTTTATCACCAGCAGATTTAATATCAGCGGTTGCTTGTTTAGCTGCATTTTCTAAATGTTCACCTGTAGTCGCACCAGTTTCTGGAGCTTTATCTTTATTACAACCAACTAGGGCTACGGTCGCAGCAAGACCTAAAGCAACAAGTAATTTATTCATTGTGTTTTTCCTTCTAATTCATGGCATCCAAATATGGATGTCTAAAATATAAACATAAAGTAAATGATTAATAAAGATCGAAAATTGTTAAAAAGTTGTAACTTTAATATTAAAAAAGATGCAACAAAAGCCAAATGTTCTAAACATTGTTGTGCATTAAAAGTAGGAGCTAAGCATTCAAGTACAAAAGCGCCATGTTGTGATACGATTCGAGTTAATTCATTAAAGCAGCTTGCGTAACACTTTGTTTGTCTTCAAATACATTTGATTCATTTAAACCACCTAGATAGAACTCGAAATGACTGCATTTATTTTCTTATTTATTGGATTGGGGATAGGTTTTTGGTTTGGTCGTAAAACAATGCCAAAAAATCAAGAGAGAGAGGTTAAGCCTACACAAAGGACATATTCATATAACCAACGACAAGCACTAAAAGTAATGTATGCAACTGATGCAGATCGTATAAGAGAACTTAATTTGTTATCCACAAATGAGAGTATTTTTTTTAAGACTCTTAAAGCAGGAGTTTTTAGATAAAGAAATTGTGATAAAGCAGAAAAGGTTCTTTATTGTTGATATTGATAAATTTCCAATAGCTATATTTGAATATCGTGATGGCTTTAAACCATTACATAATTCTGATGTAGAAGAGGGAATACCTGTATTTTTGTATAAAGGGCTTTTATCAAGTGATGTAATCAAAGAAGATGCACAGCGAGTTGCTGATATGGCAAGACGATAGTTCATCACTTTTGAATAAGACATAAAAAACCTAACAACGAATTGTTAGGGTCAAAATACAAGCCTAGCATTTTAGAATGCTAGGCTTTCGCTTAATAAGAGGGGGCTAACCAGTTTTTACTGTCCAGAACGGATGATGTAATCAAACGCAGAGAGCGATGCTTTAGCGCCTTCACCTGTGGCAATAATGATTTGCTTGTAAGGCACAGTGGTACAGTCACCCGCAGCAAACACACCTTGTACATTGGTTTCGTTGCGGTCATTCACAATGATCTCACCACGGTTGGTTAATTCAACTTCACTGTCTTTTAAGAAGTCAGTATTTGGTAATAAACCAATCTGTACAAAGATCCCTGCAAGCTCGACTACATGCTCTTCATCAGTCGCACGGTCTTTATATTTAAGGCCAGTGACTTGTGAGCCGTCGCCTAACACTTCTGTACTTAAGGCATTCATAATTACAGTGGTGTTCGGCAAGCTATGCAATTTGTTTTGTAAAACTTGGTCAGCACGAAGTTTGGTATCGAACTCAACCAGAGTCACATGCTCAACAATCCCTGCAAGGTCAATTGCAGCTTCAACACCTGAGTTACCACCACCAATCACTGCAACACGTTTGCCTTTAAACAATGGACCATCACAGTGTGGGCAGTATGCGACACCACGGGTACGGTATTCAGCTTCACCCGGTACATTCATTTCTCTCCAACGCGCTCCTGTTGAAAGGATCACAGTTTTCGATTCAAGTTTTGCACCGTTTTCAAGTTCAACTGCAACCAGACCATTTGCCGTTTGGTTTGCACCTGTGATTTTGCTGACACGTTGCAGGTTCATGATATCGACATCGTATTCACGAACGTGTGCTTCCATCTCGGCAGCAAACTTAGGACCTTGAGTCTTTTGCACAGACGTGAAGTTTTCAATGTCCATGGTATCCATGACCTGACCACCAAAGCGTTCAGCTACGATACCTGTGTTAATACCTTTACGTGCAGCATAAATTGCAGCTGTTGCACCCGCAGGTCCACCACCAATCACCAATACATCAAAAGCATCTTTGGCATTCAGTGCTGCTGCATCTTTTTCAGCTGAGTTGGTGTCAAGTTTCGCCACAATCTCTTCAAGGGTCATACGACCTTGACCAATGTGCTCGTTGTCTTGGAACACCATTGGTACAGCCATGATTTTGCGTTGTTCAACTTCATCTTGGAAGAATGAACCGTCAATCATGGTTGCTGTAGTGTTCGGGTTATAAATGGCAATCAGGTTAAGCGCCTGTACCACATCTGGACAGTTATGACAGCTTAACGATACAAACACATCAAAGTTGGCTTTGAGGTTTAAACCTTTAATCTGGTTCAGCACTTCATCAGAAACCTTCGGTGCATAGCCAGACACCTGTAACAGAGCCAAGATCAAAGATGTAAACTCATGCCCCATCGGTAAGCCTGCAAAGAACACACGAGGTTGTTCACCTGCTTTAGCCACACCAAAGCTTGGACGACGTGTATTGTTGCCATCAAAACGAGTAGTCACCTTGTCAGAAAGCTCAGCGATTTCTGTCACTAATTCTTTAATTTGAGCAGCTTTATCTGATTCATCTAAAGCAGCCACTAATTCGATTGGACTTTCTAAACGTTCTAAGTAAGCTTTTAATTGAGTTTTAATGTTTTGATCTAACATCTGTTTTTACTCCAATTCATCCAAATTCTTTCAATAGATGCATAGTACGTTAAAACACAAAATAGGTGAAACAGTATGTTTTTATAGATTTAATCGGTTTTTTGAATTATTGAGTGTATTCATAAAGAAGATCAATAATTTATCTCTAAATGCTCTTTATTACTCTTTTTTATCTTTTAAAGTGAAAGTATTTAAAAATTTATATATGTTATATGGCTGTAAAGATTTTATGTCATAACATTAAAAGGTACTTTCATGTCATTGCAACGCGGCATTTATCAGCATTATAAAGGTAATCTCTATCAAGTTTTTTCTGTGGCAAAACACAGCGAGACTGAAGAGGAGTTAGTTGTTTATCAGTGTCTTTATGGTGACTATTCAACATGGGTACGTCCGCTTGATATGTTTACTGAAACGGTTCAAATGGCTGATGGGAGTATCGTGCCGCGGTTCAAGTTAATACAAAGCACTTAACTCAAACGGCTGTCATATAAAATAACGATTTTAAAGGGTGAAGATATGCCAAATACTTTTTTCTTACAAAGAGTTGCAGATTTATATGACACCTTTAAACGACATGATGCCCAGCAGTCAGATCGCTTGCTGCGCTATAGAAATATTGAGGCTGAGTCTGCAAAACTTCTATCGCAATTGATTCGAATGCAGCAGGCCAAATCAATTTTAGAAATTGGTACTTCAACGGGTTATTCTACTTTATGGCTTGCTGAGGCTGCACAATCGACACACGGGAAAGTAATCACGCTTGAAATTGATGCCAATCGTAGTAATGAGGCGAAACGCCATGTTACTGAACTGGCATTAAATGAAGTCGTTGATTTTTGGATAGGGGATGCCGCAGATTATTTAAATGAAGCTCAGGAAACTTTCGATTTTATTTTGTTAGACGCTGAACGTGATGCATATGAAAGTTATTGGCCAGATTTAAAGCGTCTGATGAAGCCCAAAGGTGGTGTTCTTATTATTGATAAGGTTATTTCACATGCAGCTGAGGTAAGTCCATTTTTATCTTTGATTAAAAAGAATGCAGATTTCATGAGTAGTATTTTGCCTATAGGCGCTGGTTTATGTTTAGTGGTTCTTAAGTAGATTTACTTTCTTGAGATATTCTTGTCGATAAGCTTGTGGACTACAGCCGTGTACTTTATTAAATGCACGAGTGAAATTGGCAGGATTAGAATAGCCCAGTTCATAGGCAATATGGGTAATGGTAAAGCTAGAATTCTCTAATAAATCAATGGCACGCTCAGTGCTGATTTGTTGCTTTAAAGCATGGAATTCAACACCTTGCTGCTGTAAATAACGTTGCAAGGTTTTGGTCGAAATATTTAATACTTTGGCACATTCCATTAGGGTTGGAACTTGATTGGCTTGTCGCAACATCATGCTGACCCATTCAACAATTTCGCCTTGATGGTAGATCTTCTGGATTTGTTCCTGGCAGCGTTGCTCAACTATTTTTAAACTATGTGCGTCAGCTAGAGGCAAGGGTAGTGCTAGTTGTTGCTCATCAATCACCACGCGTATACCTGAAAGCCATGTATAGTTAAAGTGGAAATTGGCCTTCACTAAAGATATGTAACGTTCTTGATAGCTCGGCTCAGGAATACTCAAATACACTTGGTAGCGTTGTAATTGCTGGCCTGCCAACTCTAACAAGCTGTAGTAAAACGCCACGGCAATCGCTTCAATATGAAAAGCCAAACACTGCTTATTCATCTGCAAAATCGGTTCAAATAATAGTTCAACCTTTTGCTGATTGGTCGGAAACCCGATGCTGAGCTTAAAACTCGGCATAATCAGTCTAAAATATTGTGCAATCAGCCTAAGTGCATGTTCCAAATTAGGACTAGTCATTAGCGCATAGCCGACCAGACTATGTGAGCTGAGTTTTATATTTTTACCTAGTTCAAAGGCTAAGTCTTGGGTGTTGGGCAGACTTAAACCTATTTCAATAAATTGTTCAATTTGTTGAATCGATAATAATTCTGTTTTTGCCAGTTCTTGTTGGAATGCTCTCAGTAAATCATTATCGTATTGATGCGTGCCGATTAAAATTTCAATCAGCCGTAAATAATAACGTGATGGGATAACAGGAATCTGTTGCTTCTGCACAAGAAAAACTCAGCAAAGTCTTAAAATGATAATAACAAGTCTTAAAATGATAATATAGAGGGGTTATGAGCGAGCACAATCAATTCAAGCAAAACATTTTGTGTTTGATTGGAGTCACTAATGAATATGCATACTCAACTGGATGTCGAGCAAGCGACAACAACATTTAAGGATAAAAAACGTCATTTATGGCTATTGGGTTTAGCTGTACCGACCATTGCAATGGGTGGGCTAGCAGGCTACCAATTTGGTCCTAAAAAAACTAAAAAGTTCTTCGCTTCATTTGGGCCATTATTTATTCATGGTGTTATTCCGGCATTAGATAAACTGATTGGTGAAGACAAGGAAAATCCACCATTAGATGCAATCGCTGATTTAGAAGCAGATCCGTATTACGCCCGCATTGTTAAACTTTTTATTCCTTTGCAATATGCAACCAATATCTATGGAGCATATTTGGCAACTCGTAAAAATACACCTATAGCTGATCAGGTTTTACTTGGAACTTTAGTAGGAATGGTCAATGGGATTGCGATTAATACTGCACATGAACTTAGTCATAAGAGTGGTCGACTTGAACATTATTTATCTCATTTGGCGTTAGCACCTTCGGTGTATAACCATTTCCGAATTGAACACCCTTATGGACATCACCGCCGTGTTGCGACACCTGAGGACCCAGCATCTTCACAATTTGGCGAAACCTTTTGGAAGTTCTTACCGCGGACTGTAGTTGGGAGTTTTAAATCGGCGATTGAAATTGAGAAGAATCGCTTAGAGCGTAAGAAATTGCCTTTCTTCTGTAAGGAAAATGAACTGATTCATGGCTGGGCAATGTCGGCTGCGTACCATGCAGCCATGTTTGCGAAATTTGGTGCCCGTTCGATTCCGTTTCAAGTTACTCAAGCTGCGTATGCAATAACTTTGTTTGAATCGGTGAATTACATTGAACATTATGGTTTAAAGCGTGCAAAGAAAGAAAATGGCCAATATGAACGTACTTTGCCAGAACACAGCTGGAATAATAATAATGTGGTGACCAATCTGTTCTTGTATCAATTACAACGGCATTCAGATCATCATGCCAATCCAACTCGCAGCTTTCAGACCTTGCGGCATTTTGAAGATGCGCCGCAATTGCCAGCAGGTTATGGTGCAATGATTTTGCCCGCGTTTATTCCATCTTGGTGGTCAAAAATTATGGATGAACGCGTTGTTGAGCACTATAAGGGCGACCTCAGTAAAATCAATATGCATGTTGATGTGAAAGAAAAAATGCTAGAGAAATATATTAAGCAAAATAACGCGGCTTAATAGTCGAAAGATATAAAACAGATCAGCCCAAGCGGGCTGATTTTTTATAATTAAGCAGAAATACAGAGCCTGTTAAAATGAAGATCAAACTCAAGATATTTGTGAACAAATGCAGTTTTATCCGTGGTGCGTAACAAATTATTGTAGATAAACTCTGGAACGGGATGATAAAGCTCACCTGAGCCATTGCTATAGAAAATTTTTAAATAGCGTGAAGAAACATCATATTTCCAAGAGGTTACAACAACAGATTTTTCCATATAACTACTCCTACTTTTGTTTGATCTTTTAATACATATACAAAACTCTTTTGTTTCATAATTCGACAGTACTCTAAGTTAAGCAGGCTGACAATTCATAAATGAATGTTGCTATAAATTTATAAGTATAAGAATTGTAAAAAATTAGCTATGAAATTTTGGTAGATAATAAGACTTAGATTTATAAAAATAATCAATAAAAAAACCACCCTAAAAAGGGTGGTTTTTAGACGTATTGGTCTAATCTAAAAAATTAGATTTTACCAACTAAGTCGATAGATGGAGCAAGAGTAGCTTCGCCTTCTTTCCATTTAGCTGGGCAAACTTCACCTGGGTGAGCGTGTACGTATTGAGCAGCTTTTACTTTACGAAGAAGTTCAGACGCGTCACGGCCGATACCACCAGCGTTAAGTTCAACGATTTGGATTTTACCTTCTGGATCGATAACGAAAGTACCACGGTCAGCTAAACCTTCAGATTCGATAAGAACGTCGAAGTTTTTAGAAAGAGTCCAAGTTGGGTCACCAACTAATGGGTATTGGATTTTTTTGATTTCTTCAGAAGTGTCGTGCCAAGCTTTGTGAGTGAAGTGTGTATCAGTAGATACAGCATAAATTTCAACACCAAGTTTTTGGAATTCAGCGTAGTTGTCAGCTAAGTCACCAAGTTCAGTTGGGCAAACGAAAGTGAAGTCAGCTGGATAGAAGAATACAACAGACCATTTACCTTTAAGGTTAGTTTCGTTAACTTCAACAAATTGGCCGTTGTGGTAAGCAGTTGCTTGGAAAGGTTTAACTTCAGTATTAATCAAGCTCATCATTGTCTCCATGATTGAGGTTTATATTTAAACTTGTTTACGAGATGTAGAATAAATAAAAATTCTTTATTGGGGAAATAGTATTTTTACATGACTAAAATCGGAAAATTGAATAAGTGATAAATTTACGATTTTTAAGTCCCCAAACACTGTATTCGATTTGACTGCAAAAACATGTAAATCAAATGACAGTTATCGTAAAAGAAACTTGCATAACAACATGAAGTCTAGCGAGACAAAATTCAAGGGTAAAATTTTAAAAAATTAAAAATATATAAAAAACCAACTGTTTTACCTGAAGAGCATTACAGCGTAAAATAGCGGATTGTTGAATTTTCAGGAAAATTTATCTGTGCTGAATGGTTTAAATATAGATCAATGGGTGATGGCGAGAGATCGTTACCGTTTAAATCGTTTGCGTAAAGATAAAAAAGCCGATACTTCAGAGATTGAAAAATTATTTGAACAGTCTAATGCAAAAGTTAGACAACGTTTTGAACGTCTACCTAAAATTAAACTGAATCAGGATTTACCTGTTTCTCAATATGCAGACCGTTTAATTGAAGCGATTCAAAAGCATCAAGTTATTATTGTGGCAGGTGAGACAGGCTCAGGTAAAACTACTCAGCTTCCTCAAATTGCCATGTTAGCGGGTCGTGGTTTAACGGGCATGATTGGTCATACCCAGCCACGTCGTTTAGCTGCACGTAGTGTTTCTCAGCGTATTGCAGAAGAAGTCGGCGAAAAGCTCGGCGAATCAATTGGCTTTAAAATCCGCTTTAATGAACAAGGTTCACAAGATTCAATTGTACGGTTAATGACCGATGGTATTTTGCTTGCTGAGTTAGGCAATGACCGTTTTTTATCTAAATATGACACGATCATTATTGATGAAGCGCATGAACGCTCTCTCAATATCGATTTTATTATGGGTTATTTAAAGCAGTTACTGCCAAAACGCCCAGATCTAAAAGTGATTGTGACTTCAGCAACTTTAGACGTAAATCGTTTTAGTAACTACTTTAATAATGCACCAGTTTTTGAAGTAGAAGGTCGTAGCTACCCAGTTGAAGTACGTTATCGCCCAATTTCAGAGATGAATATTGGTGGTAGTGATGATGACGAGTTCGATGATTTTGAGGAAAACCTTCCTCGCGCAGTGGTACAAGCTGTAGAAGAATGTTTTGCCGATGCCGAAGAAAAAGGCCATCCTGAACATGCCGATATTCTGATTTTCTCAAGCACAGAACAAGAAATTCGTGAGTTGCAGGAAACCTTACAAAAGTACGGGCCAAGACACACCGAAATTTTACCGTTGTATGCACGTTTAGCTGTTTCTGAACAACAAAAGATTTTTAGTCCGGGTGGAAAAGGCCGTCGTATTATTATTGCGACCAACGTGGCCGAAACTGCACTGACGGTTCCAAATATTCGTTATGTAATCGACAGTGGTTTTGCACGTATATCGCGTTATAACTACCGTTCACGCGTACAACGCTTACCAATTGAAGCAATTTCTCAAGCTGCTGCCAATCAGCGTAAAGGGCGTTGTGGTCGTATTGCTCCGGGTGTGTGTATTCGTTTATATAGCGAAGAAGACTTTTTAAGTCGTCCTGAATTTACCGAACCTGAAATTAAGCGAACCAACTTGGCTTCGGTTATTTTGCAAATGCAAAGTTTAGGGTTAGGTGAGCTAGAAAACTTCGATTTTATTGAGCCACCAGATTTCCGCCTTGTAAATGACGGTCGAAAACTACTCATCGAGTTAGGAGCACTTAACGAGAAGAAAAATGAGCTGACTAAAGTCGGGCAAATGATGGCACGTATGCCAATTGACCCACGACTCGCGCGCATGATTGTGGGTGGTGCTCATTTCGGGGTGCTTAAAGAAATTTTAGTGGTTGTCAGTGCGCTTGCAGTGCAAGACCCACGTGAGCGCCCTGCCGACAAACAAATGCAGGCTGACCAAAAGCATGCACTATTCAAAGAAGCAGATTCAGATTTTCTGTTTTATTTAAAACTTTGGGAGACTTTAAATCCTAAAGGTGAAGCAGGGATGTCTGAAAATAAACGTCGCCAGTTTGCTAAGCAGCACTTCTTAAGCTGGTTACGTTTACGTGAATGGAAACAGACACATAAACAATTGGTTGAGTTAGCTGAAGGTTTAAAACTGAGTTTTAATGAAAAACCTGCGAACTATGAAAACCTACACCGTGCGTTGCTGACAGGTTTATTGTCTTTTATTGCCAATAAAACTGATGAACGTAATATCTTTATGGCAGTGCGTCAACAAAAGGCGAAAGTCTTTCCTGCCAGTACTTTGCACAAAACCAATACTGCTTGGGTGATGGCTTTTGAGATGGTGGAAACCTCTCAGGTTTATTTACGTACTTTAGCCAAAATTGATCCTGAATGGATTTTGCTTGCTGCACGCGACTTGTTGAAATATCACTATTTTGAGCCGCATTGGTCTAAGAAAGCTGGGATTGTAAATGCGTATGCTCAAATTTCGCTGTTTGGTTTAATTATTGAACCAAAGCGCTTAATTAATTTTGAGAAAGTTGACCAGCCTGCTGCTCATGAAATTTTCTTACGTGATGCATTAACCACAGGTAACTTAGGTACAGTTCCGCCATTTTTAAAACACAATTTACTTAAACTTGAAGAAGTTGAACGAGTTGAAGATAAATTGCGTCGCCGTGATTTGGTGGTGGATGAAGAAACGATTTATCAGTTCTATGCCTCTAAAATTCCTGAAGAAATTGCAAGTCGAAGTAGTTTTGAAGACTGGCGTGCAACGGTTGAAGCAAAAAATCCACGCTATTTATTTGTAGAAGATGATGCACTTTGGCTCAATGACCGTCCAACCACACAGCAATTCCCAGATCATTTGCATAATGGGCAGCTACGTTTAGCAACGACATATCGTTTTGACCCAAGTCATGATGAAGATGGTGCAACGGTTCAAATTCCGGTACAAGCTCTTCCTCAGGTCGATGAAAACATTTGGTCTTGGGGGATACCAGGTTGGCGTTTAGATTTAATCGAAGCACTACTAAAAGCTTTACCAAAAGACAAACGTCGTAGTGTAGTGCCTATTCCTGACACAGCTCGTAAACTCATGCAAGGTATTGATGCTGTACATTTGCGTCAGCATATTTTTAGTTATTTAGCTTTTGCTTTACGTGGTGAGCAAATTACTGAAAAAGATTTTTCGTTTGAACGTATTGATCCATATTTGGTGCCTTTCATTAAGGTCATTGATGAAAAAGGTAAGCTGATTGCCAAAGGCCGTGATTTACCCGAGTTAAAAGCACGTTGCCGCTTGGAAACGCATCGCCCAGTAAAACAGCAAAAAGGCGAATTTAAAACTTTCCCTGAAAACTTTACCTTTGAAGCTTCGCAAAAGGTGACAGGTGTTGTTGTTAAACAATACCAAGCTTTGGTACCGACCAAAACTTTTGCTGAAATTGAAGTGAAAGATGATTCTGGTGTGGTTATACAAACCTTTAATGATCAGGCTGAAGCTATTAAGCAGCATCGTGAAGGGATTATTCGTCTGGTCCATATGCAACTAGGTGACTTGGTTCGTCAGTTGAAAAAGCAGATTTCAAAACCGCTCGCACTGGCTTATTCACCTTTAGGCGATAAAGCCAAGCTTGAGCAGATGTTGGTCTATGCAACATTGCAGATGGCAATTACAACTTTGCCAATTAATGCTGATGAATTTAATAAACTGCTTGAGCAAGTTAAAAAGCAATTTTTGAGTTATGGTCAGCAAGCACTTGAGCAATTAAGTGATATTTACATTCAATGGCAGCAAATCCGTCGTCAGCTTTTAGTGCTTGATGCAGGGGTGTTTGGGCGTAGTATTGATGATATTGAAGATCAGTTAGATCTCATGTCACTTGGCAATTTTGTTTACTGCCAACCAGTAGATCTTTGGCAAGAATATCCGCGTTATTTAAAAGCGCTACTATTGCGTTTAGATCGATTGCCAAATAATCTACAGCGAGATCATGCCGCTATTGATGATGTCGATCCATGGATGGACAAGGTATTTAAATTCAAAAACGATCCAAGAATCAAAGAATTGTATTTGATGTTGGAAGAATTTCGCATTTCTTTATTTTCTCAGCCGATGAAAACCAAGATGCCTATTTCGCCAACTCGACTGCAAAAGTTATGGGATCGTTTGGGAATCAGTTAAGATAGATCGGGGTTTGTTTATGCGTTTGTTTAGCCTACAACGCAATTTATAAATGAAAGATTAACAGACCCTATTCATTTTTTTAGGAGTTTTACATGGGCATTCGTATCACAGGTACTGGGTTATTTCACCCAACAGAAATCATTTCTAATGAAGAACTGGCCGACAGTTTAAATGCTTATGTGGAACAATATAACCAAGAGAATGCAGAGAAAATTGCAGCAGGTGAACTCGAAGAATTACGTGGTTCTAGTGCTGAATTTATTGAAAAAGCGTCTGGTATTAAGCGCCGTTACGTGATTGAGAAATCAGGTATTCTCGATCCAACACGTTTACGTCCTCGTTTGTCTGAACGTTCAAATGATGAACTTTCACTTCAAGCAGAGTGGGGTGTGATTGCTGCAAAGCAGGCAATGGAAAATGCAGGCGTAACTGCCGAAGATATCGATGTTGTAATTTTGGCATGTTCAAACATGCAGCGTGCTTATCCCGCTGTAGCGATTGAAATCCAGTCTGCACTTGGTATTCAAGGTTATGCCTACGACATGAACGTTGCATGTTCAGCTGCCACTTTTGGTTTGAAACAAGCGGCAGATGCAATTCGTTCAGGTGCTCGCCGTGTTTTATTGGTAAATGTCGAGATTACTTCTGGTCACCTAGACTACCGTAACCGTGATTGTCACTTCATTTTTGGTGATGTTGCAACGGCTTCTATTATTGAAGAAACCACTACTAAAACTGGTTTTGAAATTTTAGATATTCATTTATTTACTCAATTTTCAAACAACATTCGCAATAACTTTGGTTTCTTAAACCGTAGTGAAGATGCAGTAGTTGACGACAAGTTATTCCGTCAAGATGGCCGTAAAGTCTTTAAAGATGTTTGTCCGTTAGTGGCAAAAATCATTAATGCTCAGTTGGAAAAAATGCAGTTAACTGCAAACGATATTAAGCGTTTCTGGTTACACCAAGCCAATGCCAACATGAATGAATTAATCTTGAAATATGTGGCTGGTAAAGATGCAGATCTAAGCCGTGCACCCATTATTCTAGATGAGTTTGCCAATACCTCTTCAGCAGGTGTGATTATTGCTTTACACCGTACAGGCCACGAAGTGAATGATGGTGAATATGGCGTGATTTCATCTTTCGGTGCTGGCTATTCAGTAGGTTCAATTGTTGTACAAAAGTACGTTGCTTAAGTTACTAGATTAATTAAAAAACGCTCGTAAGAGCGTTTTTTAATGGCTCAAAAATAATAAAGCGGACCAAAAGTGGCCCGCTTAAGTTAAATCAAAAATAATTAAAACTTTTTAGTGTAGTTTACAAACAAGCGATCTTCACCAAAGTCATTGCCATGTTTAACGTTGTAATCAATCCGAATATATTGCAGAGCAAAACCTTTTAAGAGCGGTTGTTGAAATGCATAGTTTAAAATCACATTTGACTCAGTTTCATGATTTTTCTCACCATTGGCTGCTTTAAAATCATTTCCGTAAACATATTTCACCATCGCATTTAGACCCGGCACGTAATCTTTAAAGTCATAGCCGTACATGAGATGGTAAGACTTTTCATCTTTTTTAAAAAAGCCCGTGGCATTCCAGTTAATGAAGTATGTCTCAGGTAAGAAACCATCTGGTAATGGGTAAGCTGACTCACCGATAATTTGCTGGTAACCCAAACCAAAGGTATGATTTTTTACTTTAAGTGTTTCTAGCACTCCAATGTTTTGCGCATCAATATCAAAAGTATTGCCGTCATTTTTTGCATTGAAGTACTTAAACTTAGAAGAAAGCGCAAAGTTAGGTTGTTTCCAATTATGCTCTAATCCTACATAGTGTTTGTTGTAGAGATCTTCCAAATTACCAAAGTAATATTCACCCTTGAGTGACGGCGTAAATTGATAGCGCAGGTCAATGTAATTTAAACCATCAGATTCTTTGGTAATGCTATTTGAAGTGAACGAAAACTTTTTAAAATCTTCTTCATTTCGTGGCGAGACTTTTTCAACCCGACCAATTTCAGCATAAAGCTGATCTGAAAGTTGCGATTTAAGGTTGGTTCCCCAATAAGAAGCAAGTAATTGTCGGCTGGCATCGACAGCTGTTACAGGTAAATCTAACCAGAGTTCACCGACACTTAAAAGGGTTTTGTCGTAGCCCAGTTTTAAAGTCGCGCCGTGTTTTAGAAAGTCGGATGCTTGTGACTGAGTTTCTTTATTAAAAGGCAAAACGGTGTCCGCAACGTGTTTATCTGAACTCAAGCGAACGGCATATTGAACAGAAGCATCGGCACCAATCGTAATGGGCTTATCTGCAATTTGCAGGGGGGTATCATGCATTTTCGACTTATAAAATAATGACGCTGCCTGAGACCAACTGCCAGTATCTTTGAGGGCATCATTATCAAAATTACGGTTGATATAGGCGTTTTTTAAAGTGAATTTCCATTCATCTTCAGCCTGCTGATTTGGATTTGCAGCGAATGAATTCCCACACATCAATACTAAGGTTGCAAAGGTTAAAGCATGTGGCTTAAAGCGATGTAATAATTCCATAATCCATTTCCGTGATAAATGCGCCAGTCCTCGGCGCATGTATATTTACTGCTGGGTAAGCGTGTTTTGAGGGTTAAAAGTTGATGGCGTTTGTGCGGCAACAGAGACTTTGAGATTAACCATAAATATTGCAAGTGCAGCAATCACACCTGGAATTGCAATCGCTAAGAAATTCATTTGGTGAGGAAGCTCAAGAGTGAGTAGGGCTCCGGTTAAAACTGGTCCAATAATCGCGCCAATACGGCCAATTCCAGATGCCCAGCCCATGCCAGTTGAACGAAGTGCCGTTGGATAGAACTGTGCAACGAAGGTGTAGAGTAAGATTTGTGAACCAATTGTGGCGGCACCAGCAATCGCAATCAGGCTATATAAAATAAATTGTGGACTATTGATGCCAAGCAGAATTAAAGCTGCTGATCCCACAATAAACATGATCGTAATAACAGGTTTTAAATGGAATCTGTCTGCTAAAGCACCGCCACCAATTGCACCGACCATGCCGCCAATATTGAGTGCAAACAGGAATAACATGCTCGCACCTAACGAATAGCCCGCTTGCAGCATGAGTTTAGGTAACCAGCTTCCTAAGGCATACACCATGAGTAGGCACATAAAGAAAGCAATCCAGAACATAAATGTGCTGAAGGTACGACCTTGCTGGAAAAGCGCACGGACAGGTGCATCTGTTGTGGTGCTCTCGTTTAATACCAGTTGAGTATTGGCGTTTACCTGAGTTTGAGGTGCAATTTTACTCACAATACTTTTTGCCTGTTCGCTATGATTCGATTTCACTAAAAAGGCGAGAGACTCTGGCAAAAATTTCCAAATGAATGGGAGCAATAACAGGGGAATACCTGCAATTAAAAACATGATTTGCCAGCCCATGTCTTTCACGAGCCATGCACCAAGTAGCGCTGATGTCATGCCGCCAATTGCATAGCCACTAAACATAATTGCGACTAATGTACTGCGGATTTTTTTGGGTGCGTATTCGGTCATAAGTGCGACGACGTTTGGCATAACGCCACCAATCCCTAGGCCTGCAATAAAGCGCAAAATGGCAAACTCAGTTGGTCCTTTGGCAAAGGCACCTATAAAGGTAAATCCGCTAAATAAGGTGACACAAATCAGGATGGTTTTTTTACGTCCAAGTTTGTCTGAAAGTGTGCCGAAAATCATGGCACCAAACATCATGCCGAATAGAGCGGCACTGGCGAGTAAACCAGCTTCTACCGCAGTTAATGACCATTGCTGCATTAACAGAGGAAGAGCAACCCCATAAATAACTAAATCATATCCATCAAAAATAATAATAAGTAAGCACCAGATTAAAACTTTCCAATGAAAAGATGTAAAACTGGCTTTATCAATTAACTCATTAATATTTACCTTGCTCGTATCCATTTTCTTCACCTCCAATTTGTGAAGCATCGCGTTATTTTTTAATAAACTATTTTGTTATTGGATTAGAGTCAAAAACCTAATTGATATATCTTTATGTCTTTAAGGTATTGTGTTTTTAATAAATTAAATCATTGAAATATATAACTTATTTTAATAATTTTGGTTGTTGCTTCTTTTATTTTTAAAATAGGGTTAAATATTATATTGTGAGAATTTTAAGGTTTTTATAGATATCTTTTTATAGATTTTATTGCTGAGAATCACAGCTAGAAATATAGCTAAATTTATATTAGGGGTTGAAGTGGAAATAAATAAAAATATTAAAGTCAATTATTTTAGAAACTCATCTTAAAAATGAAATTTAATTTATATTAAATAAAAATTGCTAAATCAGGAATAGCGGATTATTTGCATCCTGATTTGGCGATTGAAGCTTTATTTTAGTGTTGCGTGCTTAGATAAAAAACTTAATTTGTGGTTGGCGTTGAGCGTGGCGTGAGAATGAAATGGGCGATTACACCAATACAAATGCCCCAAAAAACTGAACTTAATCCAAGAAAATGCATACCTGATGCGGTAGCTAAAAAGGTAATAAGTGCAGCATCACGTTGACCATCATTTTTCATGGCAACAGAAATATTGGTAGCAATGGCACCTAACAAAGCTAAACCTGCCAGTGCTGCCACCAGCTCTTTAGGAAGTAAGCTAAATAGCATGACAATACTGCCAGCAAATAAGCCTCCTAAAATATAAAAAATTCCATTGGCAATTCCTGCGATATAGCGTTTTTCTTTAAGTTCATGTGCATCTTTACCCATACATAAAGCAGCGGTAATTGAGGCAAGCACAATGGTAATACCACCGACACAGGCAACAGCTAAAGAGGCAATACTCGTAGCTGTAATAATAGGTTTGGCTGGCGTGTCATAACCGCTAAGTTTCATAATCGCCATACCCGGTAAAAACTGGCCGGTTAGGCTGACTAAAATGAGAGGAACGGCGAGGTTGAGTGTTGAATTCCACGTCCATTCTGGGCTAATCCACTGCGGAATAGCTAAACTAAAACTTACATCAACCGGATTCATCTTGCCTAAAATAAGGCTTAATAAAACTCCGGCAGCTAACACCCAAATCATGGTGTAGCGCGGCATTAAACGTTTGGCAATTAAAAAGACAATGAGCATGCTAAAAACAATAAAAGGCATGCTATCAGATGCAGTAAATAGGTTAATACCGAACTGAAAAAGAATACCTGCCATCATGCCCGCAGCAACATCTTGTGGAATCCATTTTAATAATTTGTCGAAGTAACCTGTAATACCAATTAAAAAAATAACGATAGCGGAAGTAATGTAGGCGGCTACTGCTTCATTCAAGGAGATATTGGGAAATAGGGTAACTAACAGGGCAGTGCCCGGTGCAGACCACGCGGTGATGACAGGAGTTTTATATTTAATCGAAAGATAAATACCTGAAACGGCGGCACCAATTGAAATTCCCCATATCCATGACACCATCATATCGGTGGACACATGAGCACGCTGAGCAGCTTGGAAAAAAATAATCAGTGGGCCTGAGTAAGAAATTAAAACCGCAAGAAAGCCAGCAACTGTTGCTGATATGGACCAGTCATTTTTTAATGTCTTTAACAGGGTTGCCATGTGTGATTGCCTCCATGCAAATCATGTTATTTACCCAATCATGCAAAAAGATCAGGGTTAACCCTGATCTCCACCTCCGACCGAAATAACCGAGCCAGTCATATATGATGCTTCGTCTGATGCAAGAAATAAAATTGCATTGACTTGTTCTTGAATTGTGCCATAACGACCCATAAATGTTCGATCTATGGTTTGATCAACTACTTGCTGCATCCAGTCTTTTTCATTTTGACTTAACGGATTGGCATTTCGTGGCACTTTGCGAGGTGGTGCTTCGGTTCCACCAGTCGCAACGGCATTGACTCGAATTCCGTCTTTGGCATGTTCAAAAGCAAGCGATGCCGTTAAAGCATTTACACCACCTTTAGATGCAGAGTAGGGAATACGGTTAATACCACGGGTTGCAATTGAAGACACATTTACAATCACCCCCGATTGTTGCTTAATCATGGCGGGTAGCACAGCGCGGCAGCACCATAACGTTGGAAACAATGAGCGATTCACTTCCTTAATGATTTCTTCTTCGGAAAACTCTTCAAAAGGTTTCATCCAGATCGCGCCACCCACATTATTAATCAGGATATCTACCCGACCAAAATGTTCGATGGCTTTTGCAACTACTGCTTGCGCGCCTGCATAGGTTTCAAGGTCAGCATTAATCGTGACAGCATCGCCACCTGCACTCTGAATTTCTTTGAGAACGTCTTCAACATATTCAGAGCGGTCCGGCATGACGACTTGTCCACCTTCAGCTGCAACTTGTAGTGCCACGCCACGGCCAATGCCTTGAGCACTACCCGTAACAATCACGACCTTATCGGTAAATCTTTGACGGTTTGACATAGATAACTTCTCCACCTGTTAATTCGCAGAGAATTTTTCAAACAAGAAATTAGCAGGTTTGATATTTTCAGTTTCTAACCAGCCACGTACAGCTTCTACCATTGGTACTGGGCCACATAGATAAACATCGACATCGCCACCATTTAGCCATTCACTTTCAATATGACCAGTGACATAGCCTTTGCGTTCATGGTTACTCTCAGGGCTTGCGACCACAGTTCGATATTCAAACCATGGGAATTTCGTCTGCAATTCATTAAGTTTATCTAAAGCAACCAAATCAAAGTCATTGGTTACGCCAAAGACTAAACGAACAGGTTGTTCTGAACCTTTTTCTTCAAGCACTTGTAACATCGACATAAATGGGGCAATGCCAGTACCGCCTGCTAGCATAAGCACAGGACGCGCTACATTACGCAAATAGAAGCTACCGAATGGACCGGTAAATGTCATTTTGTCACCAGCTTGAGCATTCTTACTCAAGAATTCACTCATTTTGCCATTCGGTACGTTACGGACCACAAAGCCCGTTAAACGGTTGCCCGGTTTTGAGCTAAATGAATATGAACGGGTTTCGCCAGTTTCAGGAATTGCAACGTTAACGTATTGGCCTGCAAGGAAATGAATATCCGGTTGGCCTTCATCAAGTTGAATATCAAACGTGATGGTTGAATCTGATAAGTTTTCAACGCGGGCTAAAGTACCTTGGAAACTATGAATTTCTGTTTTACAGACATCTGACGATGCTTGAATCTGGAATACGGCGTCTGAAGTTGGTCGACATTGGCAAGCAAGAATATAACCTTGCTCAGCTTCTTCAGGGGTTAATGCATCTTCAATATAGGTTTCTTCTGGCATGTCATAACTACCGGACTCGCAAAATGCGCGGCAAGTTCCACATGCACCATCACGGCAATCCAAAGGAATATTAATTTTTTGGCGATAGGCTGCATCAGATAGGGTTTCGCCTTGAGCTACGTTAATGAAACGTGTAACACCATCTTCAAATTGAAGTGCGATATTGTGGTTTGACATGGCATGTATCCTACAAAATATTTGAAACTTTTACCCTCAGCCAACAGTCCGTTTAACTGAGGGGGTATGTCTTAAAGGTGGTAGATATCAATGACTTGATTGATGTAGTCATTTTTCAAAACGACATACTTACTCAAGATTTTTGGTTGATCACCTGAAAAATCGATCACATAACGTGACATACCGAAATAGCTGTAATTTGTCTTGTAACGGAAACTCAAGGTATTCCAGTTAAAGCGAACCGTGACTTTGTCGCCGTCGCGCTCTACGACTTCAACGTTGGCAATATTGTGGCTTGTGCGTGTGTCTGGCATGGTTGCAGATGAGCGCTCGGTTTTAATACGGAACACACGATCTTCTAAACCTTGACGGTCTGGATAATAAATAAGTGAAATTTCAGATTGCGGATCTTCAGTTAATCTATCGTCGTCGTCCCAAGCTGGCATCCAGAAAGAAGCTTCGGGTGCATAGCATTCAATCCAATCTTCCCATTGTTCATCATCTAAAAAACGAGCTTCACGATAGAGAAACTGAGCAATATTTTCTAAAGTTGCTTTGTCTTGAGCACTCATGCTGTTTCTCCCTGATCAGCAATTTCTTTCTCTGATGCAATCGCATGTTTCATGGTATGTAACCAATATTGATGTTGGGCCAGATACAGGCCTTCATCTTCAGTTTTGATACCACTTAACATGGGTTTTAAACCGATTTCGTTCGCTGCATCGTCTGGTCCATAAATCCAGTGTTTTGAACCACGGCACATGTCATTCCACTCAAGGGCAATACCTGCGTAGCCTGCCTGACAAGCACGAAATTCTTCTAAATCGTCTGGTGTTGCCATGCCTGAAGCATTAAAGAAATCTTCATATTGACGGATACGACGTGCGCGAGCTTCGGGTGCTTCGCCTTTAGGTGCGATACAGTAAATGGTGACTTCAGTTCTATTAACCGAAAGTGGGCGGAGTACACGAATTTGCGAACCGAACTGATCCATCAAATAAACGTTTGGATAGAGACATAGGTTACGTGAACGCTCAATCATCCATTTCGACATCGCTTCACCGTATTTTTCGGTGTATTCGTCTGCTTTAGGGAAGTTTGGACGGTCTTCTGGGTTTGCCCATTGTGTCCACAGCAACATGTGGCCATTTTCAAAGCCATATGAGCCACCGCCTTGTTTACCCCAAGAACCTGCACTCATCGCACGGATGTTATCGGCAGCTTGTGTTTCTTTACGGTGTTGAGTTGTTGCTGCGTAGTTCCAGTGAACAGCAGAAACGTGGTAACCATCGGCGCCATTTTCAGCGGTGAGTTTCCAGTTACCTTCATAGGTATAGGTAGATGAACCACGTAAAACTTCAAGGCCATGTTCAGACTGATCAACAATCATGTCGATGATTTTGGTGGTTTCACCCAAGAATTCTTCAAGTGAAGGAACATCGGGATTTAAGCTACCAAATAAGAAACCTTTGTAGCTCTCAAAACGAGCCACTTTTTTAAGGTCATGTGAGCCTTCTTGGTTAAAGCAGTCCGAGTAACCAGCTTCGCTTGGATCTTTAACCTTGAGTAATTTACCTGAGTTGTTAAATGTCCAGCCGTGGAAAGGGCAGGTATATGTTGCTTTGTTACCACGCTTGTGACGGCAAAGTTGTGCTCCGCGGTGTGAACACGCATTGATCATGGCATTGAGTTCGCCGTTACGGTTGCGGGCAATAATGACCGGCTGACGACCAATGTGAGTGGTGTAGTAGTCATTATTATTTGGAATTTGGCTTTCGTGTGCTAAGTAAACCCAATTACCTTCGAAGATATATTTCATTTCGAGATCAAATAGGGCTTCGTCAGTAAACACTGAGCGATGAAGTTTAAATTCACCTGTATCGATATTATCTACAAGTAATTCATCAATACGGTCAAGATGGCTAGTATTGATTACAGGAATACGTGGCATGTCCGTTCTCCGACTTTCCAAAAGTGTGGAAGTCACCAAGGCCTTAGCTACGATCTACAAGGTCTTGATATCCTAATATTGTCAATGAAGCGCATGAGGGCGCTGGGTGTTTAACCGTGAATTGATGAAGATGAATCACTGGAAGATTGGCAAGAAGGCTTTTTCACAAAGCAATTCATCACTTCATCGGTTTGTTGCTTGTATATACCTTAAAAGAATGGTTAAACTGTGTCTAAGACTGAATTTGCATTTTTTTATATCTTAAAGGTATGGATGCCTTATGGAACTAAGACATTTACGGTATTTTGTGGCTGTTGTTGAAGAGCAGAGCTTTACAAAAGCCGCGGAAAAACTATTTATTGCTCAACCACCTTTGAGTCGACAGATTCAAAATTTGGAAAGTGAGCTTGGAATTCAACTGTTTGAGCGCGGAAGCCGTCCTTTACAGACAACACCAGCTGGACATTTCTTTTATCAGCATGCCCTTAAACTTTTGTCGAATGCTGAAGAAATAAAAAGTATGACCAAACGTATTGGTCTGATCGAACGTAGTGTGACGATTGGTTTTGTCGGGTCTTTACTCTATGGTTTACTGCCTCGAATCATTTATTTATTTCGGCAACAACAACCTCATTTGAATATTCAATTGATGGAGTTAAGTACGACTGAGCAGCTACAGGCATTAAAAGAAGGACGTATTGATGTTGGATTTGGACGCTTAAGAATTAGTGATCCTGCGGTGAGACGTATTTTGCTACGTAAAGAACGCTTAGTGGTTGCTGCACATACGAGTCATCCGATTGCTCAGCGTACCGAAGGGGTATATCTGGCCGATCTCATTGATGAAAAGATGTTTATGTATCCCACTTCACCGAAACCCAATTTTTCGACCCAGCTTTTGAATATTTTTGCCGAGCATAGTTTGGTTCCAAAAAATATGCATGAAATACGGGAAATTCAATTGGCTCTTGGGTTGGTCGCAGCGGGAGAAGGGATCTGTATTATTCCAGCCAGCGCCGATACCATTCGTTTTCCACACTTAAACTATATTCCGATTTTAGATAATGGCGCAGTTAGTCCGATTTTCATTACTGCACGGGCAATGGACAGAAGTGAAGATTTACAGTCATTGTTTGATTGTATTTATCAGGTTTATGACTTAGAAGGGATACCTTATCAACGGACGGTTTTTACCCTCGATCAGAACCCGATTGATGATTCAAACGGTATCGACTTTTAAATAAAGTGAATGCATAGCCTCGAAGATAGAAGCTATGCGTTGAAGTGCTTTAGAAGGCCCAAATCAGTTTTAGCCAGCTGGTATGGCCTTCGGGACGATATTTGACTTCGGTCTCTTTTAGAAATTTGGCTTCAATAGACCAGTTCTTATCGGCATATTGAATACCTGGCCCGACTGCAAAAGCCTGTCCTTTAAAACCAATGTCATTTCCGTTTACTTTGTCATCTGTGGTTTGTTTAAAAGCATAGCCTTCAACTGCAACTTTGAGTTTGGGATTAATGCGGTAACCTAAGCTATAGTCACCCGCAATGTATTGTCCAGACTGGTAGTCAGTCGCGTCGTTACGCGTATTCCAGCTATAAGACAGTTTAGTAGAAAGATCTAAACCTGCCGCGTTGGCATAACTATAGGCAAGAATAGGTCGAATGGTGTGATAGTTTTTCCCGAGATTGGCTTCAACAGGATGTGTTGCACTTGGAGTGTCATAGTCACCTGTACCCAGTACAGTTTCTAGTGCTGCAATCCAGTGATGATTTCCATTATGCCAGCCGAGCATACCACCCAAAATCAAGTCTCCAAGTCCTTGGTTTGAGTCAGCCATCCCATTTACTTTAAGCCGTAGATCAACCAATGGCTGGGCTGCATAAAACCCGAGTTGTCCATCCATAATTTTTTGATCGGTCATCCAGACCAACCGTGGAACCACGGCGTTGACATCAACATGGAACTGATCGGGACCATTTTGAAACTCTGATGCGTGATAATTTTGATAATAACTGAGTAAGTAGACACCAGCAGGTGGTAGGGCACCCGCCATCATACCTTCGGCACCTAAGGCAAAAGAGTCCGAGCCGTTTTCTGTCGCAAATGCAGAAGGAAGGTAAAGGGTGCTGATTACACCACATATGATTGCAGCAATTTTGTTATTCATAGAATGTCCTATTCTGTGTTGTTTGGCTTGTCACTGAAAAACGTTATTCCTTAACGGTCTTTAAAAACTTAAGTCTGTTTAACCTGTAAATTTGGAATGCAGAACTCCTGTGAGCTTTGTATTGGCTTTCTAAATTGCAAATACAAAGCTCATTTGAAAAAGTGGATGGTTTAATGATTGATCTTTAAATATGTTTGAATAAAGCCGAACGCGATTGTCCAGTAGCTCCATCGGCTGCACTTAAGAACCGTTCAGTATGAATGTCCCGTTCGAATAAGCGACTTTGCATGAGTGTTGAAATTGCCGAGTCGATCATAATTGGAGGACCGCACAAATACGCTTTGTGTCCACCACAACGATTTTCAAAGTAATTAGCGACAGCCTCATGCACAAATCCGGTAAATCCAGTCCATTGGTCTTCTGCTTTTGGGGCATTAAGAGCAGGGATATAACGGAAGTTTGGATAGTCTTTCATGAGCTGTTCAAACAATTCTCGGTTGTATAACTCCGCCAAGTCTCGTGCGCCTTGGAAGAGGTAAATCGTGCGATTATCTCCAGACTCAAGCAAATCTAAAATCATCGATTGTGGACTTGAAAGACCTGAACCACCTGCAATGAAAATGGCATTTTGATCATCTGACTTGCGTACAAAAAATTGACCATAAGGACCTGAAATATCAAGTTGATCACCTGTAGCCAATTGCTCATGTACATAAGTTGTCGCTGCACCGCCTTCGACTTTACGAATATGGAGCTCAACAATGCCCACTTCACTTGGCGCATTGGCAATTGAAAAAGCACGTGTTCCTTCAATGTCTGGAAATTGGACATTGATATATTGACCAGCCTGAAACTCAATTGGACGATCTAGTTGTAGACGAATCCCCTTAATGGTTGGCGATAGGTCTTTTATTTCAATTACGGTCGCTTGATAGTCTTGAACCAAATGACCTAAGAAATCTGGGTCTTCATCAACATCGGCTTCAATGACCATGTCAGACTGTGGTTTGCAGCAACAGGCAAGCACCTTATTTTCATCACGTTCAATATCCATGAGTGCAAATGGAGAGGCTTCACCGACATCGTAAAAACCGTCGCTGACTTGAACTTTGCATGTCCCACAAGTGCCATGACCACAGGCAAAGGGTAACCAAACGCCTTGGCGTAAGGCAGCGTCTAAAATGGTCTGGTCTTCTTCCACTTCAATCGTGGTTCCGATTGGTTCAATGGTGACTTGATAACTCATGACACACCTCCGAATTAAACGTGGCTATCGTTATAGCCATTTAATTCTGGCGTAACGAAACGAAGTAATGACTTGTGACCAAAACCGAGCTTTGCCAAGGTTTGTGTGCTCTCTGGATTGATTGTTTGGCCATCTAAGGTGTATTGCACTTTTGACCAATCAATTTTGGCAAAATCTGGATGTTGAGCAAAACCACCTGTAATTTGTTGCTCAATCAACTGTCCAAAAGTTTGTTGAGACGAGGTAAGCATGGCATGTGCCGAGCAAAAAAGTGTGTGATGATCCCAACCCACGTAAAGTAAGTATTGATCGCCATAATTTTTTTGCAGATCAAGCGGTTCAAATTGATAGTTGTTGTGTATCGCGCGAACAGTCATGTTCAATCTCCTTATTTCCTATCAGGCAGCTTGATGACTGCCTGAATAATTCCTTGTGCTTAAGCTGCGTTACCTTTCCATTTTTTCCAGCGCTGTTGGTCTGGTGAACCTTCAATATCCAGATTGTCGGCGCCCACATTCATGCGGTAATAATCGCGGAGCATGGTTTCGAGGTCACCGCCACCACAGTTACCTTGTAAAATTTGATTTACAGGTAACCATGCTTGTATATATTTCTCAGGCTCGCGTTCGAAAATGTCATGACAGCCATCTGAACAGGTGTGGTAGCGTTCGCCTTGGTAGATGCTATGGCGATAACTAAACTGAGTCGGATCATCGCCCATTTCGGTAAAGGTCATTGGAATCTGACAAACCTGACAAAGCTGTGGTAAACCTGCGCTGTAGAAGCGTTTACCTTCAGCTTCCATTTTGCGAGCCAACTCCCATTTTGGACGGTAGTATTTATCGAAAGTGTCTGGATATTTAGCCGATAACCAATCCATTTCTTCGTCGGTTGGAATCCATGTATGGAAACCGGCAGCATGACCAAAATTATAGAAAATCCACCATGCCTGATGTGAGACATGCTCTTTTTCTTTCACAATCACATCGCTATATTTCGGCATGCGAATGCCATAACGGCTCAAATCTTTAAATAACGCACCGCCTGCCTGCTCAAAATAAACTTCCCAAGCTTCTTTCCAAGACATCACTTTGTTTGGCAGCATGTAATCCATCATCATGCCCACAATTGAAAGTAAACGAGTCCCACGCCAGAACCATTTATCAATCCATTCCTGCACAATCGGTACGTTGTCTTCATGCTGTTCGAGCAAGAATTTTACGATTTCCAGACCAAGCGTCATGTGACGTGCTTCATCTGACTGTGCACTAAAACCAAAAGTTACGGTTGCCATATCGCCGTTATAAGCTGCTCCCGACATAAACGGCACAAATAGCAAATTGGTAAGTACATATTCAAAAGCAAAACTAATTGCTAATAAAAACTCGAAAGGGCCAGCAGAACGGGCATCTTCAAAAAATGATTTAGGCACAGACAAATACCAAACGCGGTCATGCATATGCGCCCAGTCCTGAAAGCCATCAAAGAACTTGTTGTAATGGCTCATGGCATGAATTTGAGTCTGTACATGACGCAGCTCATCAATCGACTGCATCTGAGAAGCAATACGTGCTCCAATTCCACTAAACTGTCGACCTACATGGGCATAGCCTTGATAGGCCTGATATTCAAGTGGGGTCACCGCTGTTAAAAAGAGTTTGATCGCATTTAAGTAACGTTCATTGCTGACATTCATCTGACCATTGTTTTGAGCAAAGGCATCAAAAATGGCATAAAGTTTTTTCTCTTTTTCTGCCTGATATTTCCAGTAAGCATCCATGGTTAAACGGAATGGATCTTCCCATTTAGACCAGTCCGTAATTTTGATGCCTTCAAATTCTTCATAAGGGAAGGCCTCTTTACGGTCAGCATAGGAAAAGTCCCAGTCCAGATCACGGGTTAATGCACGGTAACGATCTTTCGCATTTAACTTTTTGCTGGTTTCTTTGGTTTGAGTTGTCATGATTGATCATCCTTAAATCTTTGTTAAACAACGTCTATGTTGTGATTAATTCCAGTGAAGGCGGAAAGTATCGTCATCTTCTTCGACGTTGCCGCCTAGCGTAATCATGTTGAGTTGTAACGATTGGATGTCCCAATCTTGGCCTAGTTTTTCAGATACGGTTTCGGCTTTAATGACCAAATCAGTTTCACTTTCAATTCGAATCATGGCGGGTAAATACTGAATTGAAGCTTCAGGGTTATCTTCTTCAATCGCTTCGAGGATGTAGCGTGAGGTATCGTTGTCTTGTAATGCGAGATAGACTTTAGACATGTTGCTTCTCCTTAAGCATTTGCCAGATTTAGTTGTAAGCCGAGTTTTTTTGCGCGATCAATCACAACTTGTTCTGCTTGATCGACTGCATTTGATGTTAAGGCTGCTGTTGCCCAAGGTGTAAAGGCCGCTTTTACTTGAGCTAAAGACTGAGTGAACCATTCATTTAATAGTTGTTTATTGTGATCGGATTCTGCTGCCGCAGTTTTAATGACGGTGTCTGACCACTTACGTAAATCACCTAAAGTGTCTTTCATAAACTCAGTCAGCATGGCTAAGTCACGAGCATTTTGAGTGACTAACCACTGATCAAACTGTTGATAAACAAGCTCTGTCACAAAGCCATCAATCACAAGGTTCTGTAATAAGAAAAGTTTGAAATAGTCTTGCTCGGTGAGGCTTTCTTCACACAGACGGCGTAAGCCTTGCCATGCAGGATGTTGCATCCAAGCCTGTTTTGCCTGTTGTAATGAATCGCCGCTATTACCATCTAAAGCTAAGCCAATCCTTGAGATGTACTGCGCAATTCCTAAATGATCCATCGCGGCATAAATACAGGCTTGGGTAAGCACGGTGCCATAACCATAGGCACTGCCAGACATCATGTGTAAATTTGCAGTTTGTTCAACGTGGCGAAATGGCAATAGGCATTCAATGACCTTGGCTTTGACTTCGTCAGACAAATGTTCTGCAAGCTGACGTTTTTCAAAAAAAGCAAAATTACTTTCGGCAGTGTCTTGCAAACGTGCACGGTGTTGAACATAAGTTCCATAATAGAATTGACGTGGATCTTTAAATACATACCAGTCTTGCATTTGCAGGGCAGTATGGGTTTTGTCATTTAAGGTCTTTTCAGGTTTCCACAAAGGACGATAGTGAAAGTTAGTTTCTGCTTGTACATCGAAACTTACTTCTTGATATCGAGTTGCTGGCTTAGTACCAAATCGTCTTTCGATATAGGCGTAGTTTTGGCGGATAGGTTCGACATTTGACGTTTTGATTTCTAAAGTCATGGCTTTATCTCCTTATATTTTTTACATCTGATCATCGTGATCGTTGCTATTACGTTGCGTGCCGACTAAGGTTGCTTCAGTGCCATAGCGCCATTTTTCTTCCTGAGCATCATTAAAAGCTTGCTGCTCTTGGGTCATTTCAACCACTTGATTGGTCTTACAAAAATCATTAAATGCATGTTTAGGCAAAACCAGTTCCACAAATAGACTTGGGTCGTGAATGGCAAAATCGAATTCGATAAACTCTGCGTTTAAGTCGCCAGTGACCCGAATATATTTGGTTAATGCTTCGACTTGAGGTTGCGTCATGCTGTACTCCATCAAGACATGGTCTTGAAATTGATGAATGCTCCTTGCTCTCGCTATAAGCTTTACAAAAGCTATGCCAACTTTATTTTTATAATTAAAAACAATTGCTTAGTATTTTTATTGAAAGTGCAGCATTTTTAAAATTCACTATTTCATGAAATTTTTTGAATGGTGAAATAGAGATATTCATGATTTGATGAACAGGGTCGTAAAAATTTCTTTTTAGATTGTTTGAGGCTTTAAAAAGGAGAGATTTAGAAATACTTTTTTAGTATGAAGTTATGTCTTTAAGGTACTAGGACATTTATCTGGTTCTTCGATAAGATGAGATAAAACCGAAATGTGTTTAATGGATTAAAACAGATCACTCATGGCTCGAGTAAAATACGATACAACGGGACGATACGCAGATCATCCGCAAGAAATTCATGATTTGCTGTCTAAACTGCACTTTGATACGGCCCACGGCCAAATCTGGTTTGATGAATATCGGATGCTACTTTTACACACCAGCATTATGGGATATTTGCGTAAAGATTTAGCGCACATGATTGGGCTTGAGCGGACTAAGCGTTTCTTTATTCGATTGGGGTATCAAGCTGGGTTGAAAGATGCAGAAGTTACTACAAAAATGCGCCCCGATTTAAATGAACACGATGCTTTTATGGCGGGTCCACAAATGCATGCCATTCGTGGAATGGTGCAAGTACAGGCCAACCAGCTCAATTTAAGCCACGATAAAAAACAGTTTTATGCCGATTTAAATTGGCTTAACTCTTTTGAAGCTGATGTGCATTTAGAGCATTTTGGCCCAAGTGATGAACCTGCGTGCTGGATGCTTCTGGGTTATGCATGCGGCTACAGTAGTTTTGCGACGGGCATGACCATTATTTATCAAGAAATAGAGTGTAAGGCCTGTGGCGATGAGCATTGCCGTATTATCGGGAAGCCTTTAAAAGAGTGGGAAAATGCAGATGAGCTAATTCAGTTCATGTCACCCGAACCCATGGAAAAAGAACTCATTGCGTTGCAGGCTGAACTTTTTGAGCTTAAAAAATCAATTTATAGCGATAGTGAAGCCGATTACCAATTATTTAGTTCTGTGGGTAAGTCAGCATCTTATAAACAGGTCTGTGCATTGTTAACAAAGGCAGCAGGTTCTAAAGTTTCTATTTTGTTACAAGGCGAAACAGGGGTTGGTAAAGAAGCTTTTGCACGAGGAGTTCATGAAAATAGCCAAAGAAAAGACCAACCTTTTATTGCGGTAAATTGTGCAGCGATTCCGCCAGAATTAATTGAGTCCGAATTATTTGGTGTAGAAAAAGGTGCTTATACAGGAGCGCATCAATCTCGCTTGGGCAAGTTTGAACGAGCCAATGGTGGTACGATTTTTTTAGACGAAGTGATTGAGCTTTCACCTCGTGCACAAGCAGCACTATTACGCATTTTGCAAGAAGGTGAATTTGAGCGAGTAGGAGACTCACAAACTCGTATTTTAGATGTTCGTGTAATTACAGCAACCAATGAAGATCTTGAGCAGGCTGTGAAAACAGGGCGCTTTCGGGCAGATTTGTATTATCGCTTAAATATTTTTCCAGTTCAGATTCCGCCTTTGCGGGAGCGCCGTGAAGATATTCCTTTATTGGTTGAACACTTTCTTCATCGTTTTGAAAAAATGTACGGCAAAACTATTCAGGGCGTAAGTGAAAAGACCAAAGTTTTTATGCAGCAATATGAATGGCCGGGAAATATTCGCGAGTTGGAAAACTTATTAGAAAGGGCGGTTTTATTAACGGACGATCAGCAACTGATTAAGTTAAATGCCATTTTTCCACAGATCAAGCATGACCCAGAGCAGGCTGTAGCTGTTGAAACTGACTTTGAGCAATTATTAAAGGCAGAGTTTAATTTAGAAGAACACGAAAAGCAGTTAATTTTAACAGCTTTAAAAAAGGCAAATCATAATGTGTCAGAAGCGGCACGCTTATTGGGACTAACTCGGGCAGCACTGGATTATCGAATTAAAAAATTTCAGCTTTGAGTCAATATCAACAAGCTCAAAAATAAAGGCCTAACTTTAAACGTTAGGCCTTATTCATTATTGCACTTGAGCAGGGAAACCATCTTCTTCAAGTGCTTCAGTAATTTTATCGACGCTTTCACTGCTTTCAACAGTCACGATTTTGGTTGCTAAATCCACATCTACTTTTGCATTTGGGTCGATATCTTGAATCGTCGCAGTCACGCCACGAGCGCAGCCACCACAAGTCATGTTTTCAATAAGTAGTTTCATGTTCATACTCCATCAAGAATGAGATGTTTGTTTGGATAACTCTGAGTCTAAACCTTGTCATGATTGTAAGGTCAAGGCCAATTTTTTAAAAAAATATGCTTGACCTTCCCATGATGGGAATCTGTATGCTCAATACAGAATATTAAATTTTGCAGATTTGCAGAGGTGTTTGATGGACTCAAAAAACACGAAATTGCCAGCATATAGTGAAACACTTCCAATCGAAGGCATGACCTGTGCCTCGTGTGTAGGTCGTGTCGAAAAAGCACTTAAGAAAGTTGAAAATATTGAGATTGCCAATGTTAATTTGGCAACAGAAAAAGCCGTTGTTTATTCAAATCAACCGATTCAGCGCGAAGCACTGGTTAAAGCAGTTGAACGAGCAGGTTATGATGTTCCAAAAGCTGCACCAGTAGAATTGTCTATTGAGGGCATGACCTGTGCATCTTGTGTTGCACGTGTTGAAAAAGCCCTTAAAAAAGTAGATGGCGTTCAAGAAGCTACCGTCAACTTGGCAACAGAGCAGGCTTGGGTGCAGGCAGATTCATCAGTCAATGTCGAAGACTTAATTCGCGCTGTTAAAAAAGCAGGTTACGATGCAAAAGCATCAAAAAAAAATCAAGATGAGCAACTCGACAAAAAAGCGTTAGAGTTAGATCAGCTTAAAAAAGATTTGATCATTTCGGTTGTATTGGCTTTACCTGTGTTTATTTTGGAAATGGGTTCACATCTCATTCCAGCTTTTCACATGTGGGTCATGCACACCATTGGTCAATATAATAGCTGGCTTTTACAGTTTGTTTTGACCACATTAGTACTCATTTTCCCTGGTCGCCGTTTTTATCAAAAAGGTATTCCAGCCTTATGGCGTTTGGCGCCAGATATGAACTCGCTGGTTGCTGTTGGCACCTTAGCTGCCTATAGCTTTTCAGTTGTGGCAACCTTTATGCCGCAGGTATTACCCCAAGGCACGGTCAATGTTTACTTTGAAGCGGCTGCCGTTATTGTCAGTTTAATTTTGCTTGGACGATATTTTGAAGCCAAAGCCAAAGGACGAACCTCGCAAGCCATTCAACATTTGGTAGGAATGCAGCCCAAAACAGCTCGTATTCAGCGTGATGGTCAAGTGGTAGAAGTTGCTGTTGCCGAAGTGGTCAGTGGAACTATTGTAGAAATTCGCCCGGGTGAACGTGTGCCAGTCGATGGTGAAGTGGTTGAAGGGCATAGCTACATTGATGAATCTATGATTACGGGTGAGCCTGTTCCTGTTGAAAAAATAGTATGGCATCAAGTGGTTGGAGGCACGGTCAATCAGAACGGTACTCTAAACATTCGGGCAACCTCAGTGGGTAGCTCGTCTGTGCTTTCACAAATTATTCGTATGGTTGAACAAGCCCAAGGTTCTAAACTTCCGATTCAGGGTTTGGTCGATAAAGTCACCATGTGGTTTGTACCGGCTGTCATGCTAATTGCTGCAATTACTTTCTTGGTCTGGTTTATTTTTGGGCCAGAACCTGCGCTCACTTTTGGTTTGGTGAATGCCGTTGCGGTATTGATTATTGCGTGTCCATGTGCAATGGGGCTTGCAACGCCAACTTCTATTATGGTCGGTACTGGACGTGGTGCTGAGTTAGGTGTCTTGTTCCGTAAAGGTGAAGCTTTGCAGCTTTTACAAGAAGCACAGGTCGTTGCCGTTGATAAAACGGGCACACTTACCGAGGGTAAACCGACACTGACAGACTTTAATGTGCAATCAGGTTTTGAACGTAAGCAAGTACTGACTTTAGTTGCTTCGGTCGAAGCCAAGTCTGAACACCCAATTGCCCTCGCGATTGTTCAAGCAGCAGAAAGCGAAGGCTTAAACTTATTACCCGTAACAGCATTTAACTCGATTACTGGTTCAGGTATTGAAGCGGAAGTTTCAGGCCAAAAAGTACAAATTGGTGCAGATCGTTATATGCACCAACTTGGTTTAGACACTGGCTCATTCCAAACGATTGCTGCTCAATTAGGTGAAGAAGGCAAAACACCACTCTATGTTGCGATTGATCAGAAACTTGCTGCAATTATTGCCGTGGCAGACCCAATTAAAGAAACAACCTATGCTGCGATTGAGGCCTTGCATCAATTAGGTCTCAAGGTTGCCATGATTACAGGAGATAACCGTCATACGGCGCAGGCGATTGCTAAAAAGCTGAATATTGATGAGGTTGTGGCCGAGGTTTTACCTGAAGGTAAAGTGGACACAGTTCGCCAACTGCAAAAACAATATGGTCGCTTGGCTTTTGTAGGTGACGGTATTAACGATGCACCAGCCTTAGCGCAAGCAGATGTTGGTTTAGCCATTGGTACAGGAACAGATGTTGCCATTGAAGCAGCCGATGTTGTATTGATGTCAGGTAGTTTAAAAGGTGTACCGAACGCAATTGCATTAAGTAAAGCAACCATGCGAAACATACGTCAAAACTTGTTCTGGGCATTTGTATATAACGTTGCTTTAATTCCAATTGCAGCAGGTGCGCTTTATCCAGCATTTGGTGTATTACTTTCACCTATGTTTGCAGCAGGCGCGATGGCACTTTCTTCGGTTTTTGTTTTAGGCAATGCATTACGTTTAAAACGTTTTCATGCGCCAGTACAGTAAGGGTGCTGAAAATCAACTTTTGGTTTAAGATCATGACAGCAGGTCTTAAACCAAATTTAATATTTGAGGTGTGAGATGAATATCGGTCAGGCATCCAAACATTCAGGCATTTCGGCGAAAATGATTCGCTACTATGAAGAAATCGGTTTACTTGAAGCAGCTCAGCGTTCTGCTTCTGGCTATCGTATTTATTCAGAAACAGACCTTAAAACTTTAAACTTTTTAAAGCATGCTCGAGAGTTAGGTTTTTCATCTGAACAGATGAAAGAGCTTATTTCGCTTTGGAAAAATACAGATCGGCACAGTGCAGAGGTGAAAGCCTTAACCGTAAAACACATTGCCGAATTAAAACAGAAAATTGCCCATCTTCAAGAAATGGTTAATATTTTGCAGGCTTCAGCCGATGATTGCTGCGGTAACCAACAAGCTTCTTGTGCCATTTTAGATCACATTGAAAAGGGAGTAGGCGTAAGCTAAATCCCATAAAAATAAAAAGGTAAAATCATGATTTATACAGCTTCTTGTCTTTGTAATGGCATTCAACTCAACATTAATGCTGAATTAAATCCAATTATGGTTTGTCATTGTAAGCAATGCCAAAAAGCACAAGGGGCTGCTTTCGCTGCCATTACTCAAGTACAAAAAAGTGACTTAAATTTTGTGCAGGGTGAAAACCTGTTACAGGCTTATTTTGCATCACCTAATAAAAAGAGAGTGTTCTGTAAAACCTGTGGTTCGCCGATCTGGAGTGAACGTTTAGATAAGCCAGCAGTGGTACGTTTAAGAGTAGGGCTCATTAATGAAGAAATATCGACATCTGTCATTTCTCATGCTTTTGTGTCTTCAAAAGTGAAATGGTATCCAATTTGCGATAGTGCTCGCCAATATCAAAATGGAGTAGAAAACCCTTAAATATTAAGGTTGGATGGTATTTTATTCATTTGTAAAAAAACGTGAACAAGACTAGTCATGAATAAATAATGTGCTATAACTGTACCTAAGGTAATCGTAATATCTCCTCGATCCACAGGGAAACTTGGGACAGGGCAAAAGATACGATAAGACCTTACATATAGCTAGCAAAGAGCATGTAAGAGATGGATAGACACAAATCTTAGATTGCTCACCGTTGCAGAAAAGCCCGTGAAACGGGCTTTTTTAATGCCTGTAGAAAGCTATTTCTAGCTTGAGAAGTGCATAAATTTTTAGACTATTTATGAAAAATTAATGTAAAAATAACAAAATATTTTAAATAAACAGACTATTCTGTATTGTAATTTGTTTTTATTAAGTGTACATTTAATCAACGGTTTAAAGTTCAAGCTTAATAATGAACTCATGGTCGTTGTGGGAGATCTAAGAGCCTGCATTTTCCCCAAGATGCGGGTTTTTTTTATGCCTAAAGAAAAGTAGTTATTCATCTCATCTAAAATTTTAATTTTCTAGTTCTTTGTTTTTTTAAATTTAAAAACCTACGAGCCTTATAGATCGTAGGTTTCTATGCTCACTAGAAAGTTAAGCACGATATGCCTGACAGGCTTGTGCACATGCTAAACATGCTTTTGCACAAATCTTGCAATGTTCATGTTCATGCTTACTACATTCAGCAGCGCAGAGTTGGCATGCACTCGCACATAATTGCATGGCTTGTTCAGCAAGCTCGGAATGTCTTAATTCTAAAGACGTACATAACTGACAGGTTTCTACGCAGGTTAAACAATGCTTAATACATTCACGCATCATATGCACATGCTCTTCTTGTAAGCATGCAGAGGCACAATGTTTACAAGCAAACATACATTCAATGCAGGCTTGAATAGAATTAGATGCTTGACTAAATAAAGAAGGATCAGGGGTTTGCGAGCTATTCATTTTAATATTCTCCTTTTCAAAGACTTTTATTAAAAAACCGAATATTGTTATCTTTTTTCATTTTATAAAATCATTTCTCCTACAGGGACTTTTGAAATGAAAGGTCTACAAATGCTCAATAAGTGATTAACCTCGTATAAGAATGTTACATGTACTTGGCTCACTCAATTTTTGAAAGAAGATGAAGCACGAAGAAGAAATTTCTCAAACAAGACATAAAATTTATTTCGATATAATACTTTTGGCTAATTTCTTATTGTGTGAATATTAGGCAAATTAGGAATGTGAACTTTGAAGGACACGAAATGGAAAACGTTAATCAATACGCTCACGGAGCTGAGCATGAAGTCCACATCCATTGCAAACGATCATTAAGCACATTAATACTGAGTATGTTCGTATTAATTACAACTGGTCGTTAAAAGAAAAAGCACCCGAGGGTGCTTTTTCTGTATATAGCGACGAAATAGATAATTTTAAGAACTGCATATTCTTATCTAAGTCTGCCACTTGTTCTTACTCGCATCCTACCAGTCATTCCTATTCCTAATAGACCACTTCAAATGTTAAACAACCATCTAAATGTAATTCTAATTTGGCTATCTTTTAAAATAACTAATTAATTTATGTAAAAGAAAGCCAAAGCAAAGGTTAGGTTCTAATTGAAACTTAGTAAGCACACTTATACCAACCCTGCTTATCATCCCATATAATTCGCCCTGACTCTAATGGAGTTTGTTTATATAGAACATTTGGCCCTGATGAGATTTGATTGAAATTATTCAACCAACCTTTGATATTGATTTTCAGATTAGCATGATCATTTGAAAAACTTTCTAAACTAGCAACGACTAAACCATTAACTTCTCGATATGTTGCCTGCCCTAGAACAATAATTCCTGTAAATTCAGACAATCCTACATTTTTACAAATCGTTAGACCTATATCTTTGGGTTTAGGAGCATTGGCTATGAGATTTCTTTCATAGTCATTTTTCAATCGTTGTAGCTCAAGTTTATATTTCTCAATAGCTTGTTTTTTATTACGAACTTCAATATTTTTCTTCGATTGGTATGCAGCTACCTTGTTATATACTTCGCCATCAGAAATTACAAATGTCTTTAAAGTTATCAAATTTAAAGGTTGATTGATTCCACCTATACGTGATGAGGTAGGTTCAATTAAAACATTCCATGGTTTTTTTGATGCACATTTAAATGTACCCATCGCAGAGACCAGACTTTGATTATCTAAAGCCGAAATATGTGTACCTTTTAAATAACTAAAATCGCTTTTAGACATTTGAAAAAAACGTCCCTCTTGACTAGTACATAAGTTGCTCATATAGGCATACGGAATTAAAGCATCAGGTACAGCTGGTTGAAATAGATACTCTTTACCGTTGCCATCTTTACCATTGAGTGATTTAGCTACGATTAAATTATTGGGTGTTTTATAAGTTTTTACATCACTGGGCTTGATTGAATCAGCTGTTACACATCCAATAAAAGGTAAACATGAGCTTACAACAATAAATAAATTTATATTTTTCATAAAGATAATTCCAAAACACACAAAACCAAGTATTTATACTATTATTTAGTGAAGCAAGATTAACACAAAAAGAGGATTATAATCCTCAAATTATATTAAATTCATCTATAATGTTTTAAATTTGGAGCTATTTTATGTCTAAGTTCGCAGATGATTATCGAATGACATATAAAGAAATTGAAGAATTACGGCAAGATACCAAGGAAGCGCTGAAATCACCTGCGTATTTAGCATTACTAAGTCAGATAAAAAAACTAGATTTATCAAAAGTGGGAGTCTTAGGTGCATATACTTATATAAATCGTACTCTACTAATTATTACTGTTGCTAATCGAACGATAATCAATGAGAGTGATATCGCTACAGCAGCTGCTAATATACTTCGAGAAAGCTTTATTAAAGCTGCTCGTACTGAAAAAGTGCTTTACGTAGAGAACGATATCCTATGGAGTAAGACTCCTTATGGTCAACCAGTTTTCATTAAACAATTGACTGGACGAAATTTTAGTCTTTCCAAAGAAATTACTAATCGTAAAGTATTTAAAATAAAAAAACGGCATGTTAACACTTCAATAAATTAAATCCATTTAAATCAGTATATTAAGCAACGAAGTTAGAGTGGTAGAAATCTATTAACTATCTAGCGAGTAAAGTCATACCACTTTGATCTCTAGCCAGATAAAGTAAATACATAGATTTAATATTCTCAAAATAGAACTATCTTGCATTAATCTTTCGGCAACAAAATTTGCGGTTCAACTTTAAGAATATATGCAATTTCATAGAGCTTAAGAACTGTGATATTGACTTCACCACGTTCAATTCTTCCAAGATAACTACGATCAATATTACATAGTAATGCTAATTTTTCTTGAGTAATTTTCTGATCAGCTCTACATGTGCGAATTGCATGTCCAATTTTTTTTGCTAAATCGTTCATAAGTTCTATTCCGATAAAGAATAGAACTATTCATTTTTGAGGATTAAGTATCCACGGCTTATAATCCTCATTGACTATAGACTTATAAAAATAATCATCACGCGACACATAAGTTGTCATTTGCAACGCATAAAATGTCATTGATAAAAGATCACCATTATTGGCAGTTTTTTTATAAAGTCTCATATTAATTTTAGTAAATTAAAACTTTATAAGTTTTGCAAAATCAATAACTACTTGGACATCTATTCTTGTTTTATCGGTACATTTCTTTCAACTTTAGGGTTAAATGAGACTATATAAAACCGTGAAACATTAGTTGATAAGTAAGCACGGAACATGAATAATCACGAAAAAGCCGTTCCTGTGCACTGAACCATGTGACGTCTTTAGTTAAGTAAATGATTTATATTAAATAAAAGAAATTATTTTATATGACGTGTATTATGATAATTTTATAAAAGTCTATTAATATTCATACTCATGGAGTATAAAATTGGTTGATTCTAATCCAATTAAACTTACCGAAAATCAGAAAATTTCAGTAAAAGTAAAATCCTCAAAAGGTGATTTTTTCAATACAGATATTTCTTTGGAATATGGTAGGCCCCCTAGTATTCAGCTAAAGCTTGAGGGCGAAAAAGAACTCGCAGCTCACCCCTATAGAGACGACCATAGAGGTGATTACTATATATCTGATTTTTATGATCATTCTTTTATTAACCATGCTCTATTTAAATATTTATTTTTTGGAAAAGCTAATAAAGATCAAATTAAAAAAGTATATTTTACTTTTCCAGAGCTATCATCGTACTTTCATCAAGAACTTGACTATGCCCTTGATAATGAAATAAATATTTCAGGTAACTTGAAAATTGAACCATTAGAAGTAAGGATAAATAACTTAGGCTTATCTGTAAAAATTCATCAAGGATATAACCTAAAATCGAATGATGACCATACTGGTTTTTCATTTAAGAATATCATGTACTTTTCGTTTGAATCAGATACAGCTTTATCATTCCAAGATATTGAAAATTTAATGTATGAATCGATAAGTTTACTAACTTGGGTAACTGGTTATCCTATTTCTCCAGATTCTATAGAGGTTTCTGACGGAGATAAATATGCTTACCTTTATTTACCAGTAGTCAAAAAATTAAAAAAATATGATGTAAGTTTCCCTAAAAGTTTCATGAACATTAATTTTTTTCGGGAATACTTCAGTACTATTTGTATTAGCTACTTTGAAAAAAAAGAAATTTTTAAGAGCATTTGGTCAAGGACACTTCCTTTATTTGATTTCACTGGTGTACTTGAATATGAAGTTATGCTTTTTGCAAGTATTTTAGACAAATATTTTTCTTATCAAGTTGATAAATTTCATAAAGTTACATCTAAAAATTATAGTAAATACATATCAAAAGTAGATCAATTTTTCAAAGAAAATGATGCTTTTAAAGAAATATTTGCTGGCACTGATTTAGCAGACACATTGGAAGCTAAGGCATTATTTCCAAAGAAAAAAAGATTAACATTCAATGAAAAAAAGGAAATTTATTTTAATCATATTGGTGAAGAACGGCTCAAAATTTTTATTAACAATCATGATTTCAAAAATATTAAAGCTATTAGAGATAGAGCTGCTCATGGATCACCAGAGAAATTAGATACAGATATAGTTTATAAATACCTATGGAAAGTTAAACTTTTAACGATGTACTTTATATATATGGACTTAGGTATTAAAGAAGATGATTTTTTTAAGATGATATCTATAACATTTCATCCAATTGCTTTGAACTGTGAAAAAGATAAGTACTTATTAGATATAGCAACGGATAAGACTATTCTTATTGAATTAGAACAAGCTGAAAAAGAAAAATTTAAAAATCTGAATACAAAGATAAACGTCTTTTATAAAAAGGAGAATAGCTATTTTTTCAACTCAGAACTCAGTGAAATGGCGAGTAATTATTTTTCAGAAGATGTGATTACCGAAATTGATCCATTAAGAATATACAGTCATGAAAAATATATTCAATCTTTACTCAATCAAAGAGGAATTGATTTAAAAACCCGATATTACCAAGTGATATATCTACAAGAAAATAATTCTAAGATTATGATTAATAATGTTATTATTCTTTCTTAGCTAAGAAAGAATAATAAAAAAAACCACCTATGCGGTTTTTTTTATTATATCGTATATCTACGGGGAGAGGACAAGCCCACAAATTCCCATAGCTAATGACACAGATTAAGTTATTTTACACTCGTAATGACATCGATCAATCTAACATAATCAAATGGCAGAAATACTCTCTTAAAAGATAAATTGAATAACTTTAGGTTTATTTACTATAAAAGAGAAAGCATAAAATACTAACATAAAAGTTTTAATATAATTTAGTGTATGTTCATATCTCCTTTAGAGTAGAGTAATCTTCAAAAAGAACAAAATATGCAATAAGACATCAGTAGGGATTGAAAAAAAAATGAAAAACCTCAAATATTCCAAAAGTTAATTATATCGAGAAGCTAATGTTTGAACATGAACAAAAAATTATGATCGATCGTATTGTAAAAGAATTAGAAGAAAATAATTTTGCAATATTTGCAGGTGCTGGCCTATCAGCTCCTGCAGGATACGTAAATTGGAAAGAACTATTACGTCCATTATCTATTGAGTTAAACTTAGATATTGATAAAGAAACTGATTTAGTTTCATTAGCTCAGTATTATGTAAATGAAAATCATGGTCGTAATAGATTAACTGAAAGATTAATTGATGAGGTTGGGGTGGCTCGTGAACCTACACCAAATCACAAAATTTTAGCTAAATTGCCAATATCAACATATTGGACAACTAATTATGATGATTTAATTGAAAAAGCTTTAGATAATGAGGGAAAAATAGCAGATAAAAAATTTACTAAAAATCATTTATCTCAAACTAAAAAAGGACGATCTGCTGTTGTTTACAAAATGCATGGTGATGCTAGTCTACCGGATCAAGCAATTATTACTAAAGATCAATACGAATCCTACCCATTACATTTTGCACCATTTGTAACAGCTTTATCTGGAGATTTGGTTTCAAAAACGTTCTTATTTCTAGGATTTAGTTTTAACGATCCAAATTTAGATTATATTCTTAGTAGAATAAGAATTCATTTTGAACAAAATCAAAGACAACATTATTGCATTTTTAGAAAAGTTAATCGTGCTGACTACAGTAATGATGAAGATTTCTCATATAATCTTTTAAAGCAGCAGTTTGTTATTAAAGACCTTGCTCGTTTTAGTATCAAAGTTGTATTAATTGATGCATGGAATGATCTCACTCGCATATTAGAAGAAATTACAAAAAGATTTCGATGTAAAAATGTATTCTTGTCAGGTAGTGCCCATGAATTTGGTTCATGGGGTCAAACCACAACGGAATTGTTCCTATCCAAACTTGGAGAAGTTTTAATCCAAGAAGGTTTTAAAATTACATCAGGTTTAGGTTTGGGTATTGGTAATGCATTTATTAGTGGTGCAATTAAAGAAATCTATAATAGAAAATATACAAAAATTGATGACTATTTAACAATGAAAGTATTTCCTCAATTTGTAGCTGATCCAACAGAAAGAAAGAATATTTGGACAGCATGGAGAAAAGATTTATTAAGTCAGACAGGAATTGCTCTTTTCTTTATGGGAAATAAAATTATTAAAGATCCTGAATCAGGCAAACAAACTATAGTGTTGGCAGATGGTATGGATGAAGAATTTCATATAGCACATGAATTAGGTTTAAAACTAATACCAATTGGTGCGAGTGGATATAAAGCAAAAGAATTATTTAATCAGATAATTTCAGACTTCGATCATTATTACCCAAATTCCTCACCAAAATTTCGTGAAGCTTTTGAAAAATTAAATGAAGAAGTAGATGAACCAGTTAAGCTGTTATCAAAAATCCATGATGTAATTAAGTTAATTTAAATTGGAGAAAATTTATGGCTAGAAAAGTTTTTTTTAGTTTTCATTATCAACCGGATAATTGGAGAGTATCTCAAGTAAGAAATATTGGTGTAATTGAAGGCAATCAACCAGCTAAAGATAATGATTGGGAAACTGTTGTAGGTGGTGGTGATACCCAAATTAAACAATGGATATCTAACCAAATGGCTGGGAGAACTTGTACAGTGATTCTTGCTGGCAAAGACACAGCTAATAGAAAGTGGATTAATCATGAAATTGTAGAGTCTTGGAATCAAGGAAAAGGTGTTGTTGTAATTTACATTCATAATCTAAAGAACTCACAAGGTGAACAATCAAATAAAGGACAAAATCCTTTAGATTACATAACGCATAATCCTACAGGGAAAAAACTATCCGAAATTGCAAAAGCTTATGACCCACCTTATTCAACTAGTCAGTTTGTCTATGAATATATTAAGGATAATATTGATAGCTGGATAGAAGAAGCTATTAAAATTAGGAGTGTAAATTAATACCTAATAGTCTCAGGATAATTTTTTATCGAGGATCATGGATCACTATTTTGGATAAGAAATAGTGATCCATCAGTACCGAACTCAATATTAATAAAATCTATCTGAATATTTTTGATACACATCTTGACTTTAAATATTGATTTTTTGTAATTATCGATATGAGATAGCTTTATAAAGAATATCTAAAGGATGAATATTTCGGTTTGTAGAGGAATATTGGTAGGCTTCAATCCATTTTTTTAATTTTTGATTACTTAAAGTAGCATCTGTTTCTGGTAATGGATAAGCGAAATTTAGATCATTATCAAAAGCTAGTGATTCAGCTAATGCTTGATCTCTACTTTCAATTGAAATTTGTCTTGGTTTTGGGGTTCTACGGACTAATTTTGCAAATTGAAGTTCCGAGTAAATCCATGGGGATGAGAGATATTTTTTATTTTCAAACACTTCATTAATAGGAATTGAATTATCAGTGCCTAAAAAAATAAATGCTTCACAATTATAAATTACTCTGTTTAAAGCTGAGTTAAGAATCATGAATATATTTGAAGTTGTATAATTACGCTTTCGATAATTAAAATTACTGCCACTCAAACAATATGATTTATCAATTTCTCTTAAAAGTTTAAATGCATCCCCCAAAATACAAGAGTCAATAAATACTTTTAAATTTAGCTCTTCTTCTATTAAAATTGCCAAGCGGATAACATCATCTTCATCAGCATGTGAGTGCGATAGAAATATATCAGGTTTGACATTTACAAATAATTTTTCATATATTTTTTCAACACTTAATGTATTTTTTTTATTAAGTAAGTAGTCTTGAATATTGATTAGTGTATTTTTATTTCTTTCTTTATATGTATTTACTTTTCTGTCAGTAATATAAGGAAATATTGAGAAGTCAAAATCTTCAATTTGAATACTTTTATACATAATTAATTACTACTTTAAATTAATACTTAAGATGACTACGAAAAATTCTGCGGAAAAGACTAGAATATGTATAGTCACTTTCAAATCTTGGATCTAACTGAAATCTAGGTTTAATTTTCTTTTTTTCATTATCATATACTATTTTTGCAGCAGCACCTGTAGATGCTAAAGGAATTACTTGAGCATTAGGATGAAATTCTAGAAACATTTCTAATTCATCTATTACACCTTCCATTCCACCAATTAATACAATTGCATCAAACTTTTGACTTTGTATCATAGCTTGTCGCATTTTTTTTAGGCTTTCATCACGATCATTTTGAATCATATCGATGATATTTAAATTAATAAATTCATAGACAATCTGCGGAAATTCTAATATGAAGTATTCTGATTGAAAAATAGATATTAAATTATCATCTTGTTTACTATTTCTAGTAGCCATAGCAAGTAAGGGGGTAATAGCTGGGTGGCCTCCACAAACAATACGACCACGAGGTATAACTACTTCAACAAGTGATCGAATTGCTTCTTTAATAGCGAGGACATCAGCAGTTTCGTAGAAGCATTTTTTTCGATCAGAGAGAGGAATGCTTGCTGATAGGAAAATATTTAACATTTTTTTATCACTTATTTTCTAATAATGAAGAGGCTTTAGTCATATTCACTGCTTTAATTGGAAGATGTTCATCCAACCAATCTAAATGATCTAACCATTGTTTTAAAATTCCTCGATTATCATAAATAATCCATTTTTCACTGTTTTTGAATTTTGAGTTTGATACAGCATTATAAATATCATTAATCCTATCTGCTGTAGGGACACCTATAGCTGGTATTACAGCTAATCCTTTGTCTTTCCAATCAGCTATAGAAATCCATTGATCTATTTGTACATTTGGATTGTATCCTGCATCTCTAGCAGCATCACAAAAGTTATCAATGAGATATTTATATCTAAGAGAAATTGCTCTTGCCCTGAGCTGTTCGGTCTTTATTACAATATTCCTAAGTGTTTTTTCTGTAATTTTTTTCCCAGTATATGGAATGCCTTTTCTACCAAGGCTTTTCATTTTAAAGTCTCTAGGTGTTAGTGTAATAAACTCGTTAAATGAAGCAACATCTTCTTCCTTTTGCTGAGGCCACAGAACATGTAAAATGTGAATATTATTTTCGTTAGCAAACATTAGCTCATCTTTGGTCCATCTACTAGTTCTAAATTGTGGTGTATCTAATAATATAATTGCATCTGAGTCAGTCATACGATGCCATAATTGATCTTGAAAATTATATGCAGGTGGAACAGAACGTGTGTCTAGGAAAACATCGAAACCATTTGCATCTAATATGTCATATAGTTTGTTAGCTGCTCCTTGGGAATCAATACGTCTATAACTAATGAAAACTTTTCGCTCCTTCCTTAGAAATCTAAAATTTTCACAGATAATAGAAACTAATCGTTCCGTATTATTATTTGTTTGATTAATCGGTAAAGCATTTATATGGCTAATTATTTTTGGCAATTCTTTGGGAACTAGTTCATTACTTTGGACTATAGGAATAATGACTATTGAGTCTTCAATAAGATTTGATAAGTGTAAAATGTCTGATTTATCACCACCAAAATAAATTGCAATTGTTGGGTATTTAGGATCTATAGATGAATAATTATCACTATGAATAAATTTGATAAAACGTGGATTAATTTTCAGATCAATAAATCTATCCGTAAGACTTTTTTGAATACTTGGAAGTCGTTCATCAACTTTTCCAAGTAATATAATTTGATAGTAATTTTCAGACACAATTATTTTCCCATTTGATTTGCAGCATTTTCGATCCATGAAGATAATAACAATCTTCCATTATTACTTATAAAGTCATACGTTTTAAAAAAACTTGAAAGTCGTACTACTGAGTTCGAATTTGGTTTTGGAGTAAATCTAGAGTTCAAAGTAATTGGATTGAGAAAATCTCGGTATTTGATCCATTTGTTATCATGCCATTCAGCTAAGTAATAAGATCCGTTAGCAAGATATATACCCATTTCATCGAGTGGATTGGTCCCTTTTCTTGAAATATATCCATTTTTGTCTTTTAATTGGTGAATAAAAACAGATAATAAACCATTACCCTTAATGATACTTTGTGCAATTTCATATCTAACCCATCTTCTTTGATGAGTGTATTGACCTGCAAGAATACATGTTACTGAGGTGTTATCTAAACCTTCTCTAAGAAAACGTTTAAGTGAATCATCGGACTCTCTTTTCTTTTTTTCAATAACGCTTCCATCAAAAAAGCCATATGCTTCTCTACTACCACTAACTACCCAAGAGTTTTTAACGTTCCAAACTCGCCAAATATCATTTTGATAATGAAATGAAAAGAATGCTCTACGTGCCATTTTTATTTACCAATTTGCTTTTTAAAATTATAAAGAAGATACAAATTTACCGTATTGCTCATGTGGTTTCCAGAAACATAAGTTACCCGTAGTTGAACGGTCAATTTTTTGATATAACTGCAAATATTCATTTCCATAATAAATACCGTGACGGTCTACAGTTGGGATAATAAAAATAGACTCATATTTTTTGACTCCATCGGCATAACCAATTTCCCAAGGACACCATCTTGATTTAACAGAGTTTGGTGTTGCGAGAAAAAAGAAATAATCAGCTTCTTGAATTTTCTGTTGAATTTTCACTGCTGTTTCTCGATTAGTAGTCTCAGGCATAGAGCTATCTTGCCAATCAACATAAACATCAATGTTTTCATCTTTTAATAACTGAATAAATCCTTTGACATATTGAGCATCAATATGACTATGGCATAAAAATGCCTTTTTAGACCTCTGATTAAAAGTGTAGCTATTTGCACTCCTACTAAAACGTGTAGAATTATTGGTCAGTGTATCTAGGGAAATAGCCATATAGTTTCTTTACAGATAAAATTAATTACAATAACGGAAAGTATTAAAAAATCAATAATATGAAAGTATTAAGCGACATAATTCGACGCCAAATTAGTGTGATAAATCTTTAGCCTCCATTTCTAAAGCAGTAATAAGTTCATTAAGCTTTTCTCTTGTGATATTTATTTCACATCATTCAATTTACCCTAAATGATAGCTACGGCTTATACCTCGGATTGAAGCTAATTTTTCTTTACCAGTTCCTTTCCTGAACCTACCATCGTGCATTAACTGACCAACTGCTATTTATAAATCTCTCATGCGATTTCATTTGTTCAAATATCAGGAATATTGCTATTTGAGGACTACTCATTAGAGGATTATAATCCCCATTTATTCATTAGAAGTTTAAAATGTCAAAATCTATCACCTTACCTTTATATGATGATTTTTTGAAAATTTTTATTGATAATGAAATTATCAATTGGCAAGCAAAACATTTTTGGGAAAAAATGGGACTTAAACAACATTACAGAGCTGAGCACTGTAAGCGTCTTATGTATGTAGGATTAAGAGTTCTACTTAGATGTAAGTATCTTGAAATTGATGAAGTTAAGTCTTCAAAGAAATCATTTAGTTACAAAGAAACTCATAGATTGGATGAATTAAGAGATAAGTATAGGGCACAGAAGCTTGAAGCTATTTTCACAGTAAAAAAAATTGAATTTTCGAATCAAATTAAAGATAAAGAAAATAATATCAATTTTTTAGAATCACTATTATTAGAAGATAAAACATTAGAGAAATATTTTATTAATCATAAAGAAAAATTAGAAACTGATATAAAAAATATTAAATCAAACATTAAGTTTATGGATAGCATTATGACTTAATAAATAAAAAGCTATCAAAAATATTTAAATAAAATCAAAATATTAAATTAATATTATTCTAGTTGACCTAAGCATTTTTCTTATATATTTTTTCGTCAAATTTACTCAAAATTCGTCTAATTATGGTCAAGTCGATAAAACAGGTTAAAGAGGAATTTTTTTCTTCAGGAACTTCTATTGCTGAATGGGCAAGATTTAATAATTTCTCGCCTGATTTGGTATATAGAATACTAAAAAACAATCAAATCCCAAAACGTGGTAAAAGCCATGAAATTGCAGTGAAACTAGGAATAAAAGAGTAGAAAATTATGAATTAATTAACTGTATTTTTATTTAATTGCAGAAAGCATAAAGACCCATGCATCAGCATGGGTCTTTATGAGTTGTCTTTTACTTGGTCGTGCAAGACAATTAATTCTAAAAGACATTGTTCGATTAAGCAATGTTGAGGGTGCTTTCTGCCTCATTTTAATATTAGAGGTATTATGCGCTTAGACACTGATAAAATTCGACAGACTGTCAGATTTCTAAATTTACAATACAGTCAAAGGGAAACGGCTAAACAAGTCGGCATTTCTAGAGATTCTGTGAAAGTGATTTATGAAAAGTTAAAACAGTTTCCAATTCACAATAATGAACTTAATTTATTTACAAACCTTGAATTACTTAACTATTTTGAAATATCACGTAATTCCAATTATCCGACGAGAAAAATTTATCCTAATTTTGTATATATCAACCAAGAATTAAAAAAAAGGGATACGACTCTTGAATTACTTTGGCAAGAATACATCGCTCAATATGCAGAAGGTCTTTCATACTCCCGTTTTTGCGAAGTATTTAGAAATTTTCAGAAGAACCGACACTCATCTATGCGTCAAAATTTTAAAAGTGGTGAAGCATTTTTAGTAGATTTTTGTGGTAGAAGAATGGAAATTACCTCTCCATTAGATGGGACAAAAAGTTATGTTTCCATTTTTGTGGGAGTATTAGGAGCATCAGCGTACACATTTGCTTATGCAGTTCCAAGCCAAAAAGTGGAATATTGGTTAGAATGTTTTATTCAAGCATTTAAGCATATCGGTGGTGTTCCAGAAACAATAGTAACTGATAATTTAAAATCAGCTGTTATCAAAAATAATAAGTCTGGTTTAGAGTTTCAAAAAGACTTTGAAGATTTTGCAGCACACTATGATTTTGCAATCATGCCGACTCGACCACGGCATCCAAAGGATAAAGGTCTTGTAGAAGTCAGTGTACAGATTGTACAACGTTCAATTCTAGCATCTTTCCGAAATCAAAAATTTTTCTCTATTGAGGAATTAAATCGAGCCATTCAGCAGAAAATGGATGTGATTAATAATAAAACGACTCGCCGATTTACTATTAGCCGATACGAACAGTTTTTAGCTTTGGATAGTAGAGACCTCAATTCCTTACCGCTTTATCCATACGAATTGTGTTCATGGAAACGACAGGTACTGGTCAGTGAATTTTATCGAGTTGAGTATGAATCTAATCAATATTCTGTTCCGTATACATATACGCATTTACGAGTCGATATTAAAATTACGAAATCAGCAATTCATATTTTTTATGAACGTGAAAAAATAGCTGAGCATGTTATCAACACTCGTATACATCAAGATATCTGTTTGGATGAACATATGTCGCCTGAGCATCTAGCTCAAAAAGGTCTATCAAAAGATGAAATTATTTTCTGGGCAAATCGTACAGGTCCAAATACATCACAGTATGTTAATTATATTCTCAATCAAAAAAGAGATCTTGCCAAAAACATTAAATCATTAAATAAGCTCAGAAAATGGGTCACAGATAATCAAAAATCTCATTACCTTGAAGATGCCTGTCAATTCGCCATGGAGCGGAAAATTTTCACCCTAAAGCGACTTGAAAACATTATTTCAAATAATGCTTATCTCATACCACAAGCTCCAGATATACAGTCTCGTATTTTAACACCGCATCAGAATATTCGAGGCATTAATTATTATTTACAGAATTTAGAGACAACTAAACATGCTTAAACAATCTGTCAAAGTTAAGTTAGAACAGCTTAAACTCAAAGGTTTTCTTCGTTCAGCAGAAAGCTCACTTGATCAAATGTTAGATCAGGGTGTTAGCATAGAGGACTTTTTAGACTATTGTCTCGATGCAGAATTAAATGATCGCTCTAATCGAAGAATTGAACGACTTTTATCTCAAGCCAAATTCCGTTACCCCAATGCAAGGGTGGAACATATAGATTATGCAGTAGAGCGAAAAATTAAAAAAGCAGACATCCATCGCTATGCAAATTGTGAATGGATTGATGATGGTCGTGGATTGATTATTTCAGGCTCTACAGGTGTTGGTAAATCATGGTTAGCTTGTGCACTCGGCGCTGAGGCTTGTAATCGTGGTTATGGCACTATATATTTTAATGCGATTAGCCTTTTTGATGAAATTGCAAATGCAATTACTTTAGGTGAAATTAAAAATTTTAAGAAAAAAATTTATACTGCAAAGCTGCTTATTATTGATGATTTTGGTTTAGGAGGCTTTAATCAGGCATTAGCTCCTTCTTTCCTTGAAATAATAGATAAACAATCTCAAACAGGAGGCATTTTAATTACTAGCCAAGTTCCTAAAAAGTTGTGGTTCGAACAATTTCAAGATCCAACAATTGCAGATGCTGTTATGGATCGGATTTTACATAGATCCTATGAACTTGAGATTTTCGGTCGATCGTACAGAGAAAAAATTTTTTCTTTAGAATAATATGTTTTAAACAGGAGTGGCCTGCTAGGAATAAGAATGAGTGGTAGGCTATGAACAAGAATGGGTGGCTGAATCTTCAAGTAATTCGCATAAGAACCTATAAAGCCGCGCCGTTTTTTGTAGGCTTTACGGTCATAAGAAGGAATATTGGACTTTTGAAGATCAATCGCCAGTTGTTTCTTACGTTGAAACTGAACTTCATTAAGAAGAGCAGCATAAATTTTGGGTCGGTCAGTTTTAAACTTATCTACATCCAATGGAATCTTATCTTCATTCTTGACTAAATATAGAACAGAACCGTTTGCATTGGTTTCATATATTGTCCAGCCAAGCCGAACAATGTAGAGACCTGTTTTTTGATTTTTACCTAAATAAGCTTTAAACCCATCGGGATGAGGGCGAACATAAGCATTCATCATGCATCCTCCATCAACTATTTAATTCGATGAAAGCGACAATCAATGAATTGATGGGGAGCGATACATCTATTCAATAAAATCACGATTTCTAATTGTATATATATTGATCAATTTGGCAATTTCAAGTCATGTGATCATTTTGTGCAATAGTTAAAAAATAATATAATCTGACTGAAACTGATTAAAAAATGTGTGACGTATTTTGCAAATTAAAAATTAAACAAATTATAATGAATCTAAGTTCACTTTTTAGTATGATTATGATTTTAAAAATAAAAAAGTATTTGTAATATTTCTTGTTACAACGATTTTGTCGACAATAGATGTTCTTTTTTGACATATTTCGCCTAGAGTAATCAGTGAGTTTTGGCCTATGGTGTCATTTTTATTTATTGGACTTGTAGTCACTATCTTGCTGACTCCAGGACCAACAAATACATTATTAGCCTCGGCTGGCTTACAAGCAGGGGTAAAGCATTCTCTTAAGTTAATTCCAGCAGAGGTAATGGGTTACCTGATCGCGATTACCTCATGGGGTGTTTTACTTGAGTCGGTATCTCATTTTATTCCATGGCTTCCAGCTATATTAAAATTGATGAGCGCGAGTTTCATTCTCTATCTTGCTTTTAAACTTTGGATAACATCGACTGAAGATATTAAGCTAGATCGACCACTGATCACGCCAAAGGCTTTATTTGTTGCGACACTTTTAAACCCTAAAGCGTTACTGTTTGCTTCAGCGATTTTTCCACATGCAGCGTGGGAAAATCCGAATTTATATTTTATTCACATTGTTGTCTTTTTATCTTTAATTACCCCAATTGCTTTTTTATGGATTATGTTTGGAACAGTACTGATTTCAAATAAAGTAACTTGGTTGAATCAACGTAATTTACAACGTACGGCTGCATTTATTTTAACTTTTTTTGCGATGCCAATCGGCTATTCTGCGATTAGCTCATTTTAAACTTAACCGATTATTTATATTAAAAATTTATTTTTCAGGAGATTTTTATGAAAAGATTAAAAGTAATTATCAAGGATCAGTTTGACAAAGAATCAATTGCTTTGGCAAAAGTTAGACCAATGAATGACCATGCACTTGAACTTCATAAAAGCATTGAACATATTGAAATTAATGACGATATCATTTTGCCCAATATGGATTTGTTATATGAAAACCCTAAAGACGGCAAAATTTATCAGTTAATCGGTGCATTCAGTGAGGAATAACTATTAAATTAAATTTAACAATAACCAACTACATAGTTTGTGTTTATTAGAGTCTCAATGGTGGAAATTAAGCCAAACTAACGTATAGACACAATTAAAATATTGAACATTGGTAGTCATTATGGGACTATGTTTTTTGCAAAAATGTGACCTAATCCTCATTTTTGCATTTCAGGACTAAGTGGTATTCACTAAGCCCATTCCTTCAATGAGAAGTAGGAATGGGCTTTTTTTATGAAATCTTATTCTTTGAAAGTTTCATCTAAAGCTTGTTGAACAGCTTCAATTCGAGACTTGCAAGCTTTGTAAGCGCTAATAGACTCTTCAACAACTTTCATTAAATTATCAATATCGGGACTTTCTTGAGATTCTAATAACTCAGCATTTTTCTTCAAAATATCATGACCATCTTTAAACGTTAACTCTTCATTTTTCATTTGGAATTACCTGTGTAATGTTGGCTTCAAGCACACCATCTTGCATTTCAATTGCAATGGCGGGGCTTGAAATTTGCTGTATAGAGCGAATAGCTTTTCCTTCAGATCTGACTATTGCATAGCCTTTAGCTTGAACCTGTTTCGGGTTTTGCAGAAGAATTTCCTTCATTAAAGATTCGATTTGAGCGAATGAAAATTTAACTTGTTGCTGTGAGCTAAACTGAATACGTTCTTTCATCTGGTCAAGTAGACGATGCGCCGAGTTAAGCTGATTTTGTGCCGAAGACTTAATGTGTTGAAGCAGTTGATCATTTTTGCTTTGATACGTCGTGATTTGATGCTGAGAAAGCAGCTTAATCGTTTGTAGACTATCTAGTGCTTCTTGTACGCGTTCAACAATATGGTTGCGAATACCAGCAATCACTTTACTTGGAGTATCAAACGAACGGTGTGCAATCTCATCAAGGATGGTACGGTCCTTTTCATGTCCGATACCAACCCAAACTGGTACGCTGCGTTTACAGAGAAGTGCGGCAAGCTCATAATCATTTAAATAAGCTAAATCATTTACAGCACCACCCCCACGAATAATTACAATCAGATCGGGTGGGAAGTTATAACGGTTTGCCCATTGCTTTAAACCAGTTGCCAACGACTCCATCAGACTAACGGCAGCCGTATTGCCCTGAAAGGTTGCATTTTGATAAACAAAATGACAAACCCCATTTCGCTCAAGAGCGTCTGCATCTTTTTTAAAATCACCGAGGCCCGCAGCATTTTGAGGAGTAATCACTAAAACATTTTGTATATCAAAAGGAGTCGGGATGAGTTTATTTTTATGAATTAAACCTTCTTGAGTTAAACGCTCCACAATTTGTTGATAACGTTTTGCAATTTCACCAAGTGTAAAACTTGAGTCTATCTCTTCAATATTGACTGAAAATCCATATTGCGGATCAAAACGCGCTCTAATTTTAATTAAAACATTTAAGTCACTTGCTAACTCAATTCCTGTTTCACGTTCAAACTTAAGAACAATTTTACTCGCTGAAAATTTCCAGATGGTTGCCTTACAACTGGCGATGACTTTATCTGTATCTGCGTCTTTCTCTGCAAGTTCTAAATAGTAATGTCCACCTTTAATATTTAAATTCCGAATCTCTGCTCTAACCCATACGGGATCGTCAAAGGTCAGGCGTATGACTTCCTGCACAGTGCCGAGATATTCACTTAGCGAGAACTGAGGATCAGACATATAAACTATAAATGTATTAATGAGAGAAAGAATCTAGATAGTATAAAAGCTATCCAAGCAAGGCAATTGGTGCCTATAAATATCGGGTTCTATTTAAAATAAATACAACAATTTAACGAGCTAAAAGTTGGAAATTGATATGCCTATTTAGAGTAAGTGGTAAAAAATGAAAAATTAATAAAAAGATAATTGTTAATAATTACAACCGATTAAAAAATAAAGTTTGCTTTATAAAATATATAGGCGTATAAAGCTTACTTCCAATTGCGGGGTGGAGCAGTCTGGTAGCTCGTCGGGCTCATAACCCGAAGGTCGTTGGTTCAAATCCGACTCCCGCATCCAAAAATATTATGCTCTGTGATGTATCACTTTTCATGATACGAACTCATGAAAAGCAATTAGCTTATAAATAACCCTATATCAAGCTAAATATTAAATTCTAGACGAACTGTCCATACCTTAAATCTAGCGTTCTAATTACATACCGTAAAATCACATGAGCTCAGTGATGAGTAAATGATTGTGAATATAGTAAATGAGTGGCACATTGCCACAGCCGTAAATGGCAATGAGATTAATGTGAGGATTGTTCCTCATGTGCGTAAACAAAACTCTCTCGATGGATATCGTTGGGTTGAAGTTGGTAAAAAAATTCAACTTCAGTCTGGTGAAGAAATTGAGCTAAACCAAGATGGAAAAAGCTTCTATGCTGGTTTTAATCAACTTTATCGTTTAAATACATATTGTTGATAACACATGGCACTAAAGCGGAAAAACCTATCTCTTTTTATGGAGATAGGTTTTTTTATATTTATAGAGTATAGAAATAATTAAAACTATAAAAAAGTAAAGTCTACGTAAATTTTGAAATTATTATTTTAGCTATATTTAATAACTTAATTAACCTGCTCGCCAGAACTGGCGGCCCATAACCTTAAAGTTTTTACCGTTTTCTTCAGTTACACGGCGGTCTCTAAATTTTTCATTTAAGCTATGCAAAATTAAAGAACCATCAGCTTCTTTAAAAATTTGTTTAATCATTCCTTCGCCAGCGAAATAAACAGCATAAATCTCACCATCAATGACCTCAGTCTGAGAAATATCAATGCCAACCAAATCCCCATCTTTAATGTAATCGGTCATGCTATCGCCTTTGGCTTTAATAATCCGCATACACTCTTGAGGAACGCGCTTTTCTTTAAAAAAAGAAGTAGGAAAAGGAATTTTTCCATTAATTGCATCAAAATGAAATTCGATCGATTCACCTGTACCACAAGAAAAACTTGCTTCAACCACATCAATCCATAGATATTGATCTACTGCATCATGACTTACTACAGTAGGACTAAACACATCACTTTCTTTAAAAGAATCTTCTGAGTTACCAGTGGTAAGCCAATAAGCATCTACACCTAAAAACTGTGCAATAAGTGGAAGAAAAGCAGATTTTAAGTTCTTTCCCGATTCTAAAGCTTGGTAGGCAGGCTGAGACATTTTTACTGCTTCAGCAACTTCTGCCTGAGTTTTCTTAGCTTTAATCCTTGAATCTTTTAAACGGTCTTTAAGAGCCATAGTGATCGCACCAGCTAATTTATAACAAATATATAACTTAAGTTATATCTAGTAAAACAACTATAGTTATTGACTAATAATAACTATAGTTATAATATCAGTTATAAGGAACCATTGATAGAATGACCTAAATATTTTACTTAAATATATTTTTAATTTTTATCAATGGCTTAGTAAGTAGTGATTATTATTCTGCCTCAATGGACGACAGAATATAAAAAATGGCGATAGTGAATCAGTGATAGAGATCAGCTATCAAAAACAAAAAATGAAATAAAAAAAGCCCGATTCCGTGGATCAGGCTTAATGTTCGTCGATAAAGGGTATCAAGAACATGAAGAATCTAACAAAGAATTTAATGACTCACAAAAGTTTCCGATATACGGCAGCATGTTATGTCAAATTTTTGGTCAAAAAAGTGAAGCAATTCATCAACTTTACTCTTTTTTCTTGTTCTTATGCCAATGCTTAAGTGTTGGTAAAAGGTCTATGAGATTGAGCGATTTTATTTAAATAGTTTCTCTAAAAAGGTATTAAATAACATTGGTTTATAAGGTTTTATCCTTTTAGAGCGTGTGAGGATTGAGTTATGGGAAAGTTTTTAACGACTGATGGATTAGTGACTGCTTTTAATCTCTATGGGACAGTAATAATGGTTGGCCTAGCAATAAGCTTGGTTGTAGCAGTTGTTCTAATCATGCGTTTTCCACGGTCACCCCAAGAATGGGTAGTTGGTTTAATTTGTACCATTGTCTCAAGCTTGACAGGTGGTTCATTCATTATCATGAAATGGAACTTGCATGAGTGGGTAACAGATATATGGGGAATGATTACTTTAGGTGGATTCTTCTTTATTTGTGGATTACCTGGTTGGGCGATTGTGAGGTGGATATTTAACTTTATTAATAAACAAGAAGGAAAAACCATTGTTGAAGTGATGAAAGACTTAAAAAAAGCAAAAGATGATATTCAAAATTAATATCTAACAGTAGGTGGTATAAATGAGGATAGTCCTATGAATATTGAACAATATTTAGATGCACTTATAAAACGTGAAGGTGGATATGTAAATGACCCATTGGACTCTGGCCAAGCGACAAAATTTGGAATTACTCAAGCAGTTGCTCGTAGTTATGGATATCAAGGTGAAATGACGGATTTACCCTTAGAAATTGCTAGAGAGATTTATAAGAAACAATATTGGCTTGAACCACGATTTGATCAAGTTAATTTAATCAGTCCCACGACTGCTGAAGAACTATTTGATACTGGAGTAAATTGTGGAATCAACTTTACAAAACCGCTTCTGCAACGGGCTTTGAACTTGTTAAATCGCCAAGGAAAAGAGGGCTGGACAGATCTTAAGTTAGATGGGGAATATGGACCATCTACATTGCAGGCTTTATCAATGTATATTGATAAGCGCGGTCATGAAGGTGAGCAGGTACTCGTACGTCTCCTTAATATTATGCAAGGTCAGCGCTATATTGAAATTACAGAAAAGAATCCAAAATATGAGCAATTTTTTTTCGGATGGATTGCCAATCGTGTGAGCTTATAAAAAGACCAACTTGCTAAAGCTGTTTTAAGCAAAAGGGCTATAAAGCACTTAACAAGTTGGTCATTTTTTGTTTGGTTTATATAAATAAAACTACTTTACTGAGTAATAAGTAAAATCGCTAATAGGAAGAAAATACAGCCACTCACTTTATTTAGTGTTGCAAAATTATTCCCAGCGAGCATTTTCTCTTTAAAAATTGAAGAAAAATTGGCATAGACTAAATGAATTAAAAAACCAATAAAGCAAAATGTTAAAGATAAAACTAAAAACTGATTTAATATTTCTTTTTTAATATCAATAAATTGTGGGAAAAGTGCGATAAAAAAGACAATTGTTTTTGGATTCAGTAGTGATGCAAATAATCCCTGATAGAAAAGTTTTGATTTCTTTATACCTTTCTCGTCATGTGCAGTTTCTAGTAAATCTTGAGTAGGGGACTTTTTGATAAAGTTTTTATAGCCTAAGTACATCAAGTAAAAGGCTCCAATAAACTTTAAAACAGTAAAGATAGTGGGATTACTGGTAATAATAAGCCCAACACCACTTGCAGAAATTACAGCGATAATAAACATACCAATGATTAAACCACTAATACCGAATAAAGCTGTTCGTACACCATAATTGATTGAATTTGTTACTGTAAATAAAACACCTGGTCCGGGGCTGGATAACGTGAGAAAAGCAATGGTTATAAATACTAAAAGACCGTTCACGTGGTTACTTCCTGTTTATCATCAACATATTAAGCTGCACGCGTACTTTAAAGTAGAAGAGGTAATATGTATATACAAGTCTGTATATTTTATAAAATAATAAAATATTTTAGTCATTCATCAAAGTGACTATGAAGCTTATAGTAAGCCTTAAAAATCTATAGAAGAAAAAATTTTCAGAGTGTAAAAAAAATGAGATATATCTAATGAATATATCAATATTAAATCAATTAAATTTCTTGTAAATAGTATTTAAAATCAATAAATAAGAAGATAGTGTCTGCGATCGAAATGAGTAAAAAATCAATTAATCGAGATAGAGATTGCAATTCGATAAGAAGCGTGTATAGTCGAGCATAACTACAAAAATATTCTTGTTAACCTAAATCTTTCTTTTCGCAGTTTTATTTATAATCCTCCGTATTTTATAAGATATTTAAGTAAACGCATATTTTTGAGTTTAATTGGTTTCTCCAATAACAAATGATAATTTTTTTAAAAGTTAGGATTAATTTATGTCTAATACTACTGGTACAGTAAAATGGTTTAATGAAACTAAAGGTTTTGGTTTTATTCAATCTGATGAAGGTAAAGATGTTTTCGCACATTTTTCTGAAATTCAAACACAAGGCTTCAAAGTTCTTTTAGAAGGCCAACGTGTTCAGTTTACTGTGACACAGGGTAAAAAAGGCCCACAAGCGTCAAATATCACTATTGTGAATAATGCTTAAATTTATATAATTTGATGATTTTATTGGGTTATCTTTAGAGCAAATTGCTCAAGTAATTTTTAAAAATCATTAATTTAGTTAAAAAACCCACTTCTTCCTTTGTGGGTTTTTTTACATGAACAATCAAATAAGTTGATTATTTTATTTATATAATATAAAAATTAAACTTATGCTTAAAAAGTTAAATCAATAATTGGTATAAAAATGGATATTTGCATTGGCGGTATTTTAAATGGCAAAGTTTGCAAGAATAACGAAAATTATTTTAGTGCGGGAAATCCTCACTCAGATGAAGTAACTAAATATGAGAAGCAGTATTTTCATTTAAATGGGAAGCTTTTATCTTTTTGGGTGTGTAGTGACATAAAATTTCAAGAAGCATTAAAAATTGCCGAGAGTTTTATTAAAAAAAAGAAAGATTTTTAAGTTAATATTAATTAAAAGCACTTTAAATTTAACGACTCAATTTCTCAAATGAGATAAGCTAAATATTATTTTTAATTACATATTTTTAACAATTTAAGTTATTTTGTTATTCATAAAGTCATGAGTGAAGAGTACTCTTAACTCAGAATATAACTTTGTTGTAAAATTAAACTTAATATTTATAAAAGTTTATTAAATTTTTATAGTTTTAACGGTCTATGACTTAAGTCATAAATAATATTTCTTTTTGTAGTATTTCTAAAGGAAGGAAATAACTCTAAATGTTGAATATAGTACAGCCTAATATTTGCTTTATTGGCAGCAGTAACTTGTCTTTAGCTTTGATTGGAGGTTTAGTTTTAAAGGGATTTCAAAAAGAAAAAATTAATCTTATAGAGGAAGTAAAGTTTGATAATGAAATCATTCTGAAGCAAAAGCGGCATGAGGTAAAAAAGGCTGATATTGTTGTTCTGTTACTAGATCCCAAAAACTTAAAAGCCATACTAGCGCCATTAAAAAAATGGTTAGTAGATAAAACTATAGTGTCGATGATGGCTGGGGTGAATATTAAACAACTTATGAGTATGACGGGCTCACAAAAAATTATACGAATTATTTCAAACCCCCCAGTATTAACTTATAGCGGTACACATGTGCTGATTGGTTCTGAATACTTGGAACCTTTAGATAAAGAGGTCATTGAGGTAATTTATTCAGCAACAGGTAAGACATATTGGGCGCATTCTGAATCAGACGCTGATGCGATTATTGCGCTATCAGGTTCAGGGCCAGCTTATTTCTTTTATATTCTCGACAGTATGATCAAAACAGGTACGGCTATGGGTTTAGATAAGCAATTTGCTTTAGATCTAGCACTACAAGCTGCATCGGGTGCTGTGGAAATGGTACGTAAAAGTAACGTTCAGCCAAGTGAGTTATGTGGAAAGGTGACATTGGCTAATGGAATCACTGAATCTGCATTACGGATGTTTGAATTAGGTAATCTTTCTGATGATATTCGACTTGCTTTAAAAGCAGCGTATCACCGTAGTAAAGAAATAAGTGCAGAGATTAACGCTGAAATTATCAAACACTAGTTTTTATTTCTAACCAAGTACCTTTTAACCCTGAAATAACAAATTGTTGAAAGGTACTTGATACAGTTACTTTAACCATGTGCTTGCTAAACAAACATTTTAGTGTATTTAATCTTAACGAAAGCTCTTCTAAATTCACTTTGTAACTTCAAACTTTTAAATCAATGAAGTTTAAGAAAATATTCCCAAATAATAAAGCCGATGCCAAACCCTAACATTGAGTAGAGAGTAATAATAAATAATACAAAACTAGCTTTATTTTTCTTTCTCAAAAAATTCATGTTAGCTACCTCGTGTCTAGATATGTACCATCATGAACAGATTCGATGTGTAATCATAGATACAGAGTTTTTTTAAAAAAATATAACAGATAAGATGATTGTTATAATTTACTCATTAATTAAGTTTTTCTTTAATTTTCAGAGAGGTAAGCAATAGTAATAATATGCTGTAGGGCAATTAAGACGATATTTATTTTTAAATTTTAATGACTTTTAGAGGCAAAATAATCGATAGTCATAAAGTATATTTTTTGAATTAATTAGAAATTATACATTCAGTAGGTCGTAATCTTGATAAAGAATCTAGCTAAAAAATCTAGGAATTTATTTATATATTGTGATGGGGAAATTTGCCTAATTTAAAAGTTGATCTTTTGAGACTTAAATTTTAGAGGATAAATTGCTACCCTTGCGCGTGAAATTAAGGTGAGACTATGAAATTTATATTCCTCTTTATGAGCGCTATCACACTTCCATGTTATGCGGCATCAGAAACAATGGAGATTCACTATTGTCAGCTTGTGAAAAATGCTGCAAAAGGAGTGATGGATGCAAGACAGCATGATGTACCAGTGATTGAACTACAAGAGATTGCGAGTCATCTTGAAGAAGTAGAGGCAAAGCAGTTGTATCAGCAGCTTATTGATACAGCATATTCTTCAAAGTTATTTGAAGATCCTTTGACTAAGACAAAAGCTGTCGAAGACTTTCAAACGGCATGGCATGAAAAATGTTTAATCAAAAGTTCTATAAGCTGAACTTACATGTAAATCGAACCTACTCATTGAGTAGGTTTTTTATTTCAATTAACTAAAGAATTTAAAAAAATGCTGCATCGGATACTATAAAAATAGGTGTCGCATTCCACTATCTTTATAGCTCATTTAGCTTTTATGACATGATTATTAAACGGTTGTGCATCGCAAAATGTTTACAACAAATAAAAGGCTAATTATGTCTTCTAGTTATTAAAAGTACTCATTATAGGCAAAATTTGTAGTTTGTTTTTACTCTTAATTTGAGCTTAAGGCTGGAACTCTTAGATATGGGTGAATCAGTAAGTATGTTTGGAGAACATACAATGATAAGTCATGAAAGTTTATCTAAAAGTTTAAGTAAAGTTCCGGAAGTCACTTTGCTATTCTGGATCATTAAAATTGCTGCCACAACTTTGGGCGAGACAGCTGGAGATGCGCTATCTATGTCCCTGAACTTGGGGTATGTGATCAGTACAGCCATTTTCGCGGTGATATTTGCAGTTTTTGTTGGCTTGCAAATTAAAGCTAAGAACTATAATTCATTTTTTTATTGGGCGACTATTATTGCGACGACCACGCTCGGAACCACAATTGCCGATTTTGTTGACCGAACTTTAGGCGTGGGCTATGCAGGGGGTAGTTTAATATTACTTATTTTATTAGGCCTCTCTCTGTTTGTTTGGTATTTAAGTTGCGGCACAATTTCGGTAAAAAGCATTCAGTCTGCTAAAAGCGAAGCTTTTTATTGGTTAACCATCATGTTCTCTCAAACTTTAGGGACAGCATTAGGTGACTGGACTGCAGATACCCAAGGGTTGGGCTATACGAGCGCGGCTTTAATTTTTGGTACTTTATTATTGGTATTAGCAATTTGCTATTTTTATACCAAAATCTCAAGAACATTATTATTCTGGTTAGCCTTTGTTCTTACCAGACCTCTAGGTGCAGTATTGGGAGACTTCCTCGATAAACCCATTGCACATGGTGGGTTAGAGCTAAGTAGATTTAGCGCATCTTTCGTTTTGTTGGCTTTTATTTTGATTTGTTTAATGGTCTTTAAACCTAAAGCAGCAGAGACAGCTCATTAAATTAACTCTTAAAAAAGACCGCATTACTCTGTTGGGTGATGTGGTTTTTTTTATTTGAGGCTAGATTTTATCGATATTTAAGAGACTTTACGTGTTATCCACCAAAATAATAGCGCCAAACAACTAACACTTGCACCGAGTGTACATACGCCCAGCCATCCAGCATAAGCGTAAGTAACAGTTGTGCTAATTGCACCTAGCCCACTTCCTACCGCGTAAAAGAGCATGTATAGCCCAACGAGCCGACTATGCGCTTCCGGATGAGTACGGAAAATCATACTCTGGTTGGTTACATGCAGAGCTTGACCACCTAAATCTAACAGTACTATGCCAATTATGAGCGCCCAAAGTGAGTAGTCCATGAGCGAGAGTGGTACCCATGCGCTTAGCAATATTAAGAGTGCTATGGCGCTTGTACGTTGACCATAACCGTGGTCAGCCCAGTGCCCAGCTCGTGCGGCAGCTAATGCACCTACAGCCCCGACAAGCCCAAAAGCCCCAATTACAGTGTGCGAAAAACTATATGGTGGTGCACTTAACGGCAGTACCAATGCGCTCCAAAAAATATTAAACGCCGCGAACATGAGTAAAGCTAAAACACCGCGTACTTGTAAAACTTTCTCTTGGCGAAGCAGTTTGAACATTGATGTTAAAAGCTGTAGGTAGCGCATGTTAACTGGATGAGTTTTTAAATGAGGAAGGCGTTTCCAAAGTGGCAACGCAAGGATGAGCATAAGTATTGCTGCGCAAAAGTACACACCACGCCAACCAGCAATATCGCTAATTCCTCCTGAAAATATGCGGGCAAGCAGTAAACCTATAAATACACCACTTTGTGCAGTACCTACTACATGTCCTTGCTCATGTGAGGCAGCAGCACTTGCAGAATAAGCAATTAGCCCTTGAGTCATGGCTGTGCCGAGTAAACCGACAGCAAGCATTCCTGCCAATAGAACATTTACAGAATGAGCAAAGGCAACCACGAGCAATGCAGATACTAAAGCCAGTAATTGTAGGGTCATTAATCGACGTCGATTTACAAGATCACCCAACGGTACTAGAAACAATAGGGCAAGAGCGCAGCCAATTTGTGTGGCTGTCACTACACCACCTATGGAGGCATGGCTAATATTAAAGTCTTTAGCCAATATGTCGAGCAAAGGCTGCGCGTAATAGACATTTGCCACACTCGCACCACTGGCTATAGCAAACAGCAAAATTACGCCACGAGGCATGCTTGAAAGCGGTTTATCACTTGTGGCGTGTGAAGTAGAAGATGCAAGAGAAGCTTTCATGGCTAAATCCATTTAATCTGGTTTTAAAATGCAACTAGTTGAATGTTAAGTCTACTAGTTTTAAAATGCAACTGGATGGCTTGTTACTGATTATTGATAAGGAAACTCAATGACGAACTCTACATTGTTAAAAGATGAGCCTTGTCCTGTTGCGCGCTGCGTCAACATTATAGGAGACCGATGGTCACTGCTTATTGTGCGTGATGCTTTTGATGGAATGCGCCGTTTTAAAGATTTTCAGCAGAGCTTAGGAGTGGCTAGAAATATTCTTTCTGATCGACTGAAAAAGTTAGTTGATGCTGGTGTTCTTGAAATGCAAGATGCTTCTGATGGTACGGCTTATCAGGAGTATGTGTTGACTACTAAAGGAGAAAGTTTGTTTCCAGTAGTGGTAGCTTTACGACAATGGGGAGAGCATAACTTATTTGAAAGTGGTGAGCGTCATTCTCTATTAATTGATAAAAATACAGGTCAGCAAATTCCATTTATGGCACCCGTTGGACAAGATGGAAAAGTGCTCAGAGGTTCAGATACTCAAGTGCAAAAGGTTAAATGAATTATTGTTAATACTTTATTTTAGGCGTAAAAAAGCCCTTGCTCGAAAGCTAAGGGCTTAGTCATTCATTGATCTAGCAATGAACTATATAAGGCTCATCTCATACTAAGGCCAGTATATATGAAATTGAGTCAATAAAGAAGGTAGTAGTGTCTTAACAGTTGTAAAAGGTTCTAACATAGATTTTGAATACTAATAGCTAAAAACCGCCTAACTCTCTCTCAAATTAAGTGGTTTAAATTTTGGAATCTTGGCATAGGCTGGAACTTGCTTCCAGCCAAACAATTAGCTGTTATTTAAAGAGCTTAGTAAATTGTAGACTTCATCTGACAATATCAATTTGGAAGCACCAATATTTTCTTCTAAATGAGCTACCGATGATGTGCCGGGAATTAATAAGATATTAGGTGATCGTTTTAATAGCCATGCCAATGCGACTTGTTTCGGAGTTGCACCAAGATCATTTGCTACAGCAGATAATGTATCTGATTGAAAAGGTGTAAAACCACCTAGCGGAAAAAAGGGTACATAACAAATTCCTTTCTTAGCCAATTGATCAATTAATACATCATCTTGACGATTGAACAGATTATATTGGTTTTGTACACAAGCAATATCTGTGATTTTTTCAGCTTCAGTAATTTGAGTTTCTGTAACATTGCTTAATCCAATATGTTGAATTAAACCTTTTTCTTTTAATTTAGCCAGTACAACAACTACTTCTTCAATGGAACCTTCAGAAGGCTGCATGGGGTTAAACATTGCTCGAAAGTTTACCACATCTAAAGTTTGTAGACCCAAATTACGCAAATTATCATGTACATCTTTTTCAATTTGTTCTGCAGAAAAAGCTGGTAGCCAAGAAGCATCTTCTCCACGTTTTGCTCCAATTTTTGTGACAATGGTAAGATCATCTCGATAAGGATATAGAGCCTCTCGAATGATTTGATTGGTTATGTGAGGGCCATAAAAATCGCTGGTATCTATATGATTAATACCTAACTCGATAGCGATTTTTAGGACATTTATTGCAGCATTTTTATCTTTTGGTGGTCCAAATGCATGGTGACCTGCCAGTTGCATCGCACCATAGCCCATTCTATTTACAATTTTATTTCCAAGTTTGTATGTATCGGAAAGATTTATAAGATTGGACATAAGTTTTCCTCTGACTTTACTTTCAATATTGTTAAAGATAAAGTTTATGAAGAATCCTTCACATTTAGAATTCGCATTTTATGTCTATAAATAAAACTGCTCTGAAGCCAAGAAAATCACCAGTTCAGGCGCGTTCAACAGCAACAATAGAAGTTCTTCATGAAGCAACCATTCAGGTTTTACTCAAAGAAGGAATTGTAAAATGTAATACCACACGTATTGCTGAAAGAGCGGGTGTATCAGTCGGTAGTATTTACCAATACTATCCAAACCGAGATTCTTTATTAGCTGCAGTTTTGCAACGTCATCTTGATAGCGTTGCAGAAAAAATTGAAGAGCTTTGCCTGAAATATGAAAAGACTTCAATTAAGACCCTAATCTCAGCTTTAGTCGATGAAATAATCTTGGCAAAGTTAAGTAATCCTGAGGAATCAAAGGCGCTATATGCTATTTCAGGAGAAAGAGGGGGATTGGATCTTTCAAAGCGAATGAATGACCGTATGTTAGCCGCTGTTTCAAATTTATTGGAGAGTGCGTCGGATATTGAGTTTGATGATAGTCAGATCGTCGCTGAGTTTGTTTTAGGTGCAATTATGGGATTAATAAGAAGAGTGCTTGAAAATCAGGTAACAGATAAAGTGGAGCAGGTATTAGAGTCTCATTTAAAATTAATGGTAGTCGCTTATTTACAACAAGTTGGACATATAAAGAATTAAAAAATTTTAATCTTACAAATATAAAAGCTTTTTTTGTATGCAAAGAAGAGTGGTAAAACTTCTCTAAAGTTATACATAGCCAATAAAAAAACCACCTAATTCTTTCGAATTAAGTGGTTTTTGAATTTTGGAGCGGGAAACGAGACTCGAACTCGCGACCCCAACCTTGGCAAGGTTATGCTCTACCAACTGAGCTATTCCCGCAATGTGAGCACATTATAGAGTGTTTCATTAAAGTGTCAACACTCTTGTGATCTAATTGAACGTTTAATCAGCACGACGCCAAACTGTACCTTGACGCGTATCTTCAAGTACTACACCTTGGTCGAGCAAAGACTGACGAATACCATCTGCTTTCGCAAAGTCTTTAGCTTTTTTCGCATCAACACGTTGTTGAATGAAATCTTCAATTTCAGCATCAGACAAAGCAAGCGCTTCTTGTCCAATATCTGATTTTAAGAAATCATCTACATTGTGTTGTACCAAACCTAAAATGTTGGTGAGGTGACGTAAAGTCGAATAAAGCACAGTTGCTTGGTCAGCTTGCTCTTCTTTTACAGCACGGTTTAACTCTTTGTTGAGTTCAAACAATATTGCCATTGCTTCAGCCGTATTGAAATCGTCACACATTGCGTTGTTAAAGCGTTCAATAAAACTTTGATCAAGCGTTTCAATTGTCTTTTGACCATACACTTGTTGGTAAGCTTTAAATGAATGATAGAAACGAGTTAAAGAAGTTTTTGCTTCTTTTAGCGCTACATCAGAGAAGTTCACAGGGCTACGATAGTGTGAAGACACAATAAAGTAGCGAATCACTTCAGGGTGGAACTTCTCCATCACATCACGAATCGTGAAGAAGTTGCCTAAAGACTTAGACATCTTTTCACCATCAACGTTAATAAAGCCAACATGCATCCAGTAGTTCACATATTGCTCACCAGTTGAAGCTTCACTTTGAGCAATTTCATTTTCATGGTGCGGGAACATTAAATCTGAACCACCACCATGAATGTCAAAGTGATTGCCTAAGCAGCAAGTCGACATTGCAGAACATTCGATGTGCCAACCCGGACGACCATTACCCCAAGGAGATGCCCAAGATGGTTCGTTTTCTTTTGCATGTTTCCAAAGTACAAAGTCAAAAGGGTGTTTCTTCTCAACTTCTACATCGACACGTTCACTTGCACCAGCTTGCATATCATCAAGCTTACGGCCAGAGAGACGACCATATTTTTCAAATTTGGTCACTTCAAAATAAACATCGCCGTTTGAAGCAGGGTAAGCAGCGCCTTTATTGACCAAATTGCCAATCATATTTTGCATCTGGTTGATATATTCAGTCGCTTTCGGTGCTTCATCGGGTGCAGCACAACCTAAATTGGCTGCATCTTCATTCATTGCATCAATAAAACGAGTGGTGAGCTGTTGAATCGTTTCACCATTTTCTTGAGCACGTTTGATGATTTTGTCGTCAATGTCAGTAATGTTGCGAATGTAGCGAACATTCCACCCTTGACTACGCAAGAAACGAATAATGTAGTCAAATGCAACCATAACTCGAGCGTGCCCGATATGACAGTAGTCGTAAACGGTCATACCGCAGACGTACATATCGATGTGACCTTCTTTGCGAGGTACAAATTCAACTTTTTTTCGTTGCTCAGAGTTATATAAAACAAATGGTTGCATAAGGGTTTTCAAACACTCAACAAAAATAGTGTTACATCATAACTTATGCTTCATTTTTAAAAAAGTTTTATGCATTAATTTTATAAGCTTGTGAAATCTTATACATTTAAAAACGTGTAACTGATTGAGTTATGCTAGAATGCCCCCAAATCTTTTGATTAAAATCACCGATCTCAATAGAGAGATCAGATCAATTATTTTGAGTCACACTCGTATGCCTAATCCTACAGATTTCCAAAGCAGTGCATTAGCTACATTGCGCATTGAGCAACAAGCCATAGATGTATTAGCAACACAAATTGATGACCGTTTTAACCGTGCTTGCGAAGTACTGTTACAGTGTAAAGGTCGTGTTGTGATTACAGGTATGGGTAAATCTGGGCATATTGGTCGAAAAATGGCGGCAACATTTGCCTCTACAGGTACGCCGTCTTTCTTTATGCATCCTGGTGAAGCAGGCCATGGCGATTTAGGTATGCTGGTTCGTGGCGATGTGCTTATTGCTATTTCCAACTCTGGAAAAAGCGATGAAATCATGATGCTCATGCCACTGATTAAACATCTTGGCGTACCTATGATTACGATTAGCCGTACTGATAAAGGCCCAATGCCACAAAATGCTGATATTGCGTTAACTTTAGGTGAGTCTGATGAAGCTTGTCCTTTAGGTTTGGCACCCACATCAAGTACGACGGCAACATTAGTGTTAGGTGATGCTTTGGCCGTTGCATTACTAGAAGCACGTGGTTTTACTGCTGATGATTTTGCTCGTTCGCATCCGGCTGGAGCATTGGGTAAGCGTTTACTTCTACATGTAAAACATTTAATGCATACAGGCGATGAACTACCAAAAGTTTCGCCAGAAACCCCAATGAATCAAGTGCTTTATGAAATTTCGAATAAGCGTTTGGGTTTAACGACGATTGTTGATGAACAAGATCATTTGCTCGGTATTTTTACAGATGGGGACTTACGTCGCCTCATTGATAAACAGCAAGGTTTTGACGTGAATTTACCTGTTTCTGATGTGATGACAAAAAAACCGTCAACTATTTCTCAAGAAGCACGTGCTGTAGAAGCGTTACAACAGCTTAATCAGAAAAAAATTAGTCAGTTTGTGGTGGTCGATGACCAAAACAAAGTGATTGGTGTAATTAGTATGCATGACCTTATTCAGGCAGGGGTGAATTAATTCATGGCATCGTATGCATTGTTAGAACAAGCACGTCATTTGCAGGCATTGGTTCTGGATGTTGATGGTATTTTGAGCGATGGCTTTGTTACATTAACCAATACGGGTGATGAAATTAAATCATTCGATATTCGTGATGGTTTGGGCATGAAACTTGTTCAAAAAGCAGGTATGAAAGTCATTATCATTACTGGTCGAAAAAGTAATATCGTTGACAAACGCATGTCTGATTTGGGTGTAGACCTTGTTTTTCAGGGTCGTGAAGACAAAGGCTCAGCACTTCGCGAAGCTTGTGCACAGTTTAATATTTTGCCTTCTGATTGTTTGTATATGGGCGATGATTGGCCTGATCTTTCGGCTTTTGCGATTGCCGGAATGAACGTTACTGTGCCAAATGGACATGAAGAAGTACGTCGCCGTGCGCATTTGGTTACCCAAGCGATGGGTGGTCGTGGAGCTGTACGTGAAGTCTGTGATATGTTGCTGATCGCAAAGGGCATTTACCAAGAACTTCTTGAAAAATATCTTGCAGTACCGCATTAATAACAAGATTACTTAAAAAGGTAGGCTATTCCTGCTCATGGATACCAGAGTTTTATATATTGTTGCTGTAGTGGTTGCTGCTGTAAGTGGTGGTTACTACTACTATAGTGGCAAGGCAAAAAAACTGGACATTGGTTCGGCGAAGAATATGACTTATTCGGCGCAGGGCGTCCATTTGACTCAAACTGATGACAAAGGCAATTTGTATGTTCGTGCTGAAGTTCGTCAGCTTGAACAGGATATGCAACAAAAAACGTCGAAGTTGGATCAACTTAATGCCTCTATGTATAAATTAGGTAAAGTTGATGCAACATTCTTTGCTAAACAAGCTTATGGCTATGATGATAATCAAAAGGTTGTCTTATCGGGTGATGTGGTTGCAACTAAGATTGCACCTCAAGGAACAATTGAGTTTCAAACCGATCAGTTAACTGCCTATCCAAAAAACAGAGATATTGAAACCAATCATCAAGTGATTGTTCAGTCTCCACAAGGCGAGTTTGTGAGTAAAGGATTAAAAGGCAATTTGAATAACGGTCAGTACGAATTTTTTAATATTCGAGGAAAGTATGCACCAAAGTCTTAATTTAAAACGTTCTTCAGCTTTCCTAAAACAAGCTGCGGTAATTACATTCGTTGCTTTAACATCTGCTTCGACGTTTGCTTTGCCGTCTGACCGTAATCAACAAATTTCATTGGTTGCAGACCGCGCAACATATAATGAAAAAACTGGTTTGACGACTTATACCGGTAATGTTGTGATTGAGCAAGGTACGATGAAGTTACAAGCAGATTCGATTGTTGCTAATCTTAACTCGAAACGTGAAATTCAGGTTATCACTGCAAAGGGTAGACCTGCTAAGTTTCAGCAGCAAGTGAACGCGAATAAAGGCTTAGCGCGTGGTGAGGGTCAGACCATTGTTTATAATGCTGATACTGGCATTATTACTTTGTCTGGTGGTGCATATTTATATCAAGATGGTTCAAGTATTCGTGGTAACTCTCTGAAATATAGTATGAATAAAGGTGATGTCGAAGCTCAAGGCTCTTCTTCGAACCGTGTACAAATTATTATTCCACCGTCAAGTTCAAAAAGTTTCCCAGGAGCGCGTGACTAATGCAGCAAGCTCTTCAACAACCGCAAACTTTGTGTATTAAGCACTTAGCAAAAAACTATAGTAAGCGTTGGGTAGTTAAAGACGTCTCTTTTAGTATGCAAAGTGGACAGATTGTTGGTTTGCTTGGTCCTAATGGTGCTGGTAAAACGACGAGCTTCTATATGGTCGTTGGACTGGTACGCATGGATAAAGGCGAGATCCATCTTGACGACTTAGATATGTCCGATTTGGCGATGCATGAGCGTGCACGTAAAGGTATTGGTTATTTACCTCAAGAAGCCTCTATTTTTAGAAAACTGACAATTGCTGAAAATATTATGTCGATCTTAGAGACGCGTAAAGATTTGAATAAACAGCAACGTCAACAACGCCTTCATGAGTTATTAAATGACTTTAAAATTAGTCATATTAAAGATTCGTTAGGAATGAGTGTATCGGGTGGTGAACGTCGCCGTGCAGAGATTGCGCGCGCTTTAGCAGCTGACCCTAAATTTATGCTTTTAGATGAACCATTTGCGGGTGTCGATCCAATTTCAGTCGGTGATATTAAAGACATTATCCAGACCTTAAAAGATCGTGGCATTGGCGTACTCATTACAGATCATAACGTTCGTGAAACTTTAGCAATCTGTGAGCGTGCATATATCGTGAGTGAAGGTTCAGTAATTGCAGAAGGTACGCCACAAGAGATTTTAGACAATGAACAAGTTCGTAAAGTCTATTTGGGTGATGATTTTACAGTTTAGTTAAAGCCACTAATCTGTTTGGTTAAAAAGAGGTCAAGGCCTCTTTTTTGTTTTTTGGAGGTTTTGTAAATAAAAACAATAATATATACCACTCATTTAATAAAAAAATAATGTGTGATTTATTCGGCCAATTATGCTGTTTTAACTAAAAAACTCTGTAGAATGGAGATGCTTTTAAACGATAACAAACAACATCAACAAGATAAGCATGATTGGATATAACCAGAAAAGAAAGAAAGGGAAATGTAGAAAGCAAGCTTTCCTGAAAGGGCTAATGCTTTTAAGTTCACTACATGTACCTGTCGTGATATACGCTGCTAAACCAAGTGAGCAATATCACACCCTGAAAGATAACTTGTCACAACTTTTTGTCCCGAAAAGTAGTGATGATTTTAAAGTAGCCAAGATGCAAGAGCTTAGTAATTTTAAGCTAGATCGTTCTATTGCGCAGGAATTTCCAACTGTTCAACTTAATGACAATTCGGCTTCATCTTTTAACGCCTTGCCCTCTAAAAAACTGACACTGCAAGATGCAGTAAAAATTGCGATTCAGCGTAGTCCGGATATTTCACAATCTATTGCAACTTTAGCAGGTCAAAATTCAGGTGTTGACGTTGCTAAAGCTGGTTACTATCCTCAGCTTGCCGGAGGCGTCTCAACTGGTGACTTGACCACTGGAGAACGAGGAAGGCAGTTACTCACTTTAACTGCCACTCAAATGCTTTTTGATTTTGGTAAAATCAAATCAGGTGTAAGCGTTGAACAAGCTAAAGTTCAGGTGGAGCAAGCAAACGTTCTGGTCAGCGTAGATACCCTTGCGCTTGATGTTGCGCAGACTATCGTCAATATTCAGCGTTATCTGCAACTTAATAAAATTGCTGAGCAGCAAATTGCAGGTATTCAAAGAATTCAAGATATTGCTAACCTGCGTGCAAATGCAGGTGTTGCGAGTCAAGCCGATCCTATTCAAGCGCAGTCATACTTACAAGCTGCACAGTCAACTTTAATTGCCCAACAATCATTGTTACGTCAGTATCAACAGCATTTAAGAACATTATTGGGTGCTGATGTTACTCGTACAGGTTGGATTATTTCTGATGATTTAGTGAAGCAATCTGACTTATATGGTGAGCCTGAGTTTAATACTATTCCTAAAATGATTGCCGCACAGGCAAGTGTTGAGGTTGCTAAAGCGCAAAAAGAACAAACTCGTTTAACTCGCTATCCGACCTTAGCTGTAAAAGGCTCAGTTAGTCAGGCCATTAATGGTAAAAATCCAAACAACGATAAAGATAACGGTTTATATAGTTCAGTCATGCTAGAAGCAACGAGTCAGTTTTATCAAGGTGGGGCAACTGCTTCACAGGTAAAAATGGCAAGTTACGCTGAAGAAGCTGCGAAAGCTAAAGTAAATTCAGTATATATGGATGTGCTGGATCAAATTCGAACCAGTCGTGAACAGATTGAGAATAAACAGCGTCAAATGCAGGTTTTGGTAAGTCGCCAAGCAACCACGGTTCGTACACGTGAACTTTACCAAGAACAATACAAGCTTGGTACTCGTTCACTGGTCGATTTATTAAATGCCGAACAAGCCATTCACAGTGCCAACTCAGAACTCGAATCAGCACGCTATGACATTTATAACAGTATTGTTCAGTACATTGAAGCAACAGGACGTTCCCGCCAAGCCTACGGCTTAAATAATATTTCAATTCAGGGGTTCGAAGTACAACCATGATGACAAAAATAAATTACCAGCCTTGGTTACAGGCGGTCTTAACTATTGCCAAACATTACAGAATAGAACCGTCAGAAGAAAGAATTCGCTTACAACTTGATTGGAACCAAAACCAGAATCTTGATGACATCTTGCAGTTAATGACGCGTCAAGTCGGATTAAATCTTCGTAAGGCACCATTCTCGTTAGACTTATTAAACCCATGGCGTTTACCAGTTATGGTGGAGTTTAATGATGGACAAGTCGGGGTTATTGATAAGGCGGATACGCAAGGAAATGTCAGTATTCAGTTCAGTGGAGATCAAGGTCTTTCTCAGAACTTATCTTTAGAAGCACTGAAAACGACACTTAAGAATGTCTATATCTTGCGTCCTGAAATGTCTATTCCGGATGCTCGTATTGATGAATATATCAAGCCATACGAAGCAAACTGGTTCTGGTCAATTGTTTTAAGAGACTGGAAACGTTACATCGATATTATGTTTGCCTCTTTAATTGCCAATATTTTGGCACTGGCAACCATTATTTTCTCAATGCAGGTCTATGACCGTGTTGTACCATCACAGTCAATTCCGACCTTGTGGGTTTTGGCAGGTGGTGTACTGATTGCAGCTCTTTTTGAGTTTACCTTACGAGTTTCAAGGGTCTATTTATCCGATATTATCGGTAAACGTGCTGACTTACGTGTTTCGGATCGCGTATTTGGCCACGCCCTAAGAATTAAAAACAAGGAACGTTCAAAATCTACAGGTAGTTTTATTTCCCAGATTCGTGAACTTGAAGGTGTTCGTGAACTGGTGACGTCAACCACCATTAGTGCAATTGCGGATTTTCCATTCTTTTTCTTATTCATTACTATTTTTGCCATTATTGGTGGCAAATTATTTTGGGTAATGTTGCTTGTTGTGCCTCTCATGATTTTGCCGGGTATTTTGGTACAGAAGAAGCTGGCACAACTGGCACAAGAGGGTATGAGAGAATCTTCAATCCGTAACGCAATTCTTGTGGAAGCGGTGCAAGGTATTGAGGACATTAAACTGTTACGCGCTGAGTCACGTTTCCAAAACCAGTGGAATCACATGAATGAAGTTTCAGCCGATATTGGTATGAGACAACGTAAAATTGTGGGTACCTTGATGGCTTGGACCCAAATGATTCAAGGTCTAACGTATGCCATTGTGGTTTTAGTTGGCTGTTTTGCAGTGATGGATGGTGAAATGACCACAGGTGCGTTAGTGGCATGTTCAATTTTATCTTCACGTATGCTGGGGCCGATTGCCCAAATTACAGGGGTATTAGGTCGTTTACAGCAAGCAAAAGTTGCCAAACAAAGTTTAGATGAACTCATGCAACGTTCGATCGATCAGGCGGATCGCTCTCATTTAGTACATAAGGCTGTCTTAAACGGAAATTATGAATTAAAAAATTTATTGTTCCAATACACTGACGATGACACAAAACCAAGTATTGCTATTCGCCATTTGCAGATCCGTGCAGGTGAAAAAATTGCTATCTTAGGTCGTAATGGTGCAGGTAAGTCGACCTTGCTTCAACTTTTATCTGGTATGCAGGTTCCAGTTCAAGGCGCTGTGCATTTAGATGGTCTAGATCTTTCTTTAATTGACCCATCTGATGTACGTCGTGATATGGGCTTACTTAACCAGAATGCTCATTTATTTTACGGTACGATTCGTGAAAATCTAACCTTAGGCGCACCGCTTGCAACGGATGAAGACATACTTCGTGCATTGGTTGTGACAGGGGCACTTCCTTTTGTTCAAGAGAAAAAAGAAGGACTTGATCACCTTATTTTAGAAGGTGGCGTTGGTTTCTCTGGTGGTCAAAGACAAGCCTTATTGCTTGCACGTTTATTAATCCGTCAACCTAATATTCTCTTACTTGATGAACCAACAGCAGCGATTGATGATGTGGCAGAGAAGCAACTGATTGATCACCTTAAAGGGTGGTTGGCACATCGAACATTGGTTGTGGCAACACACCGTCGCGCTGTTTTAGAACTGGTCGATCGTATTATTGTCGTAAATGAGGGCAAGATCGTGATGGATGGACCAAGAGATCAAGTACTTAATCAATCATTAGCCCAACAAAAACAAGTAAGCCAAGGGGGATAATTCATGAGCGAACCACAACAAGAACTCACCCGTTCAATGAATGTATCTTATACTGAACCACCATTACCACGTGCCAGTTTAGTGATTTGGATTGTAGGTATTGGACTCATTAGTTTGTTTGTTTGGGCATGGTTTTTTCAGTTAGAAGAAGTGTCAACAGGTACAGGCAAAGTGATTCCATCATCTAAAGAACAGGTGATTCAATCATTAGAAGGCGGTATTTTAACTAAACTGAATGTGCAAGAAGGCGACATTGTTCAAAAAGGTGAAATTCTTGCTCAATTAGACCCAACGCGTTTTGCGTCAAATGTGGGTGAGTCTAGATCTTTATTAATTGCAGCTCAGGCCACATCAGCGCGTTTACGTGCAGAAGTGAATGGCACACCGTTAGTCTTTCCTGAAATCGTTGCAAAAGACCCTAAACTTGTTCATGAAGAAACAGCGTTGTATGAGTCTCGTAGAGCTGATTTACAGCAAACACTTTCAGGTTTAAAGCAAGCATTAGAATTGGTTCAACAAGAACTGGCGATGACTGAACCTTTAGTTGCTAAAGGCGCTGCTAGTGAAGTGGAAGTTTTACGCTTACGCCGTGAAGCGAATGATTTGCGAAATAAAATGAACGATGCGCGTAACCAGTATTATGTGAAGGCTCGTGAAGAGTTATCTAAAGCCAATACAGATAGCCAAACTCAACAACAAATTGTACTAGGCCGTAGTGATAGTTTAGATCGTGCTGTATTTAGAGCACCTGTGCGAGGTGTTGTAAAAGAAATTACTGTGACAACGCATGGTGGTGTTATTCCGCAAAATGGTAAGTTAATGACAATTGTTCCAATTGATGAACAATTGCTTATTGAAGCGCGTATTTTGCCACGTGACATTGCATTTATTCGTCCGGGTCAAGAAGCTTTGGTGAAGATCACAGCGTATGACTATTCAATTTATGGTGGTTTAAAAGGTAAAGTTACTGTTATTTCTCCAGATACGATTCGTGATGAAGTTAAACAAGATCAGTTCTACTATCGTGTTTATATCCGCACTGATACAGATAAGCTCTACAACAAACAAGGTAAAGCTTTCGGTATTACACCGGGTATGGTGGCAACTGTAGATATTCGTACTGGTGAGAAAACTGTAATGGATTACTTGTTGAAACCGTTTAATAAAGCGAAAGAAGCATTAAGAGAAAGATAATAGTAAAAGCCCCGAAATTCGGGGCTTTTTTATGGGTTTGCTTCTATTAAATTCACGCTATAATTTGATTTTTATTATGCTTTATTTATTTTATGGCTTTTACAATTGCGTCAACTGTTACCTTTGAAGAAGAAATTAAAAAAAGTAGATTTCAGGCGATTGCTGCGCCAGTAGAAAATGAGCAACAAGTAAAAGAATTTTTAGAACTCAATAAAGATATATCGACCACACATCAATGTTGGGCATGGAAAATTGGACATAACGTCCGCTTTAATGATGATGGCGAGCCATCTGGTACGGCAGGGCGGCCAATTTTGGCGACTATTGAAGGTAACGACTTAACTAACATCATCGTCATGGTGAACCGCTGGTATGGTGGTATAAAACTTGGAACTGGTGGTTTAGTGCGGGCTTATGGTGGTTGTGCAGGGCAATCCTTATTGTTAGCTGAACGGATTGAACTCATTGCAAAGAAAACCATTCACTTTTCTTGTCATTTTAATGAATGGGCTATTTTTCAATATGAACTTTCACAGCATCAAATAGAATACCAAGAAACTTATACCGCAACAGGTGTAGATATTGAAGCTAGACTACAAGTCCACCAAATTGAACCACTTGCTTTGAAACTTCGCGACGTGACGCGTGGCCGTGAAGAATTAAAAGTTGAGGAGGAATTAACTGATGACTGACTCCTTACTCAAGTACCGTGAGCAACATAAACACCGTTTAAATTATATGCCATGGTTATATTGGACACTAAAACCTAAACACCGTGCATGGGCTGAAGAGTGGCAAAAAGAATATCAGGCTTATTTAATGGACATGGAAACAGTCGAGATTGGTGAGAACTGTTTTATTTCACCTTTAGCTCATATTTTTGCCGAGCCTGGTCGAAAAATTAAGATTGGTGATAATTGCTTTATTGCAGCCGACTGCAGCTTGCATGGGCCGCTTGAGATTGGTAACGAAGTCGCAATTAACCATCATTGTATTTTAGATGGTGGGCGAGCTGGTATCAAATTACATGACCAAGTTCGTATAGCTGCTTATTGCCATCTCTATGCATTTGATCATGGTATGCAATTAGACCGTCCACTTTACCAACAGCCTGTCACTTCTAAAGGAATTGAAATTGAGCAAGATGTTTGGTTAGGTGCGCATGTAGGAATAAAAGACGGTATTAAAATTGGAAAACATGCTGTTATTGGTATGAATAGTATGGTGACTAAGGATGTCGAACCCTATCATATTGTGGGGGGAAACCCAGCAAAATTTATTCGCTTAAGAGAGTAATACAGTCTTAAGAGTGTAATAAAATGTTTGATCTTTAAACAAAAAAGTGGATTTTAATACATAAACCTTAACATACAGATTTTTATCTATGTTAAGTTAAAGCTAAGTTATAGAAAAATCTCCAAGGCAAATAGACCTGAAGAAGAGAGGCAAACAATGAACCGTGTTATTGCGTGTATTGACTCATCACCTTGTATTAATGCTATTGCAGATGCAGCGGCTTGGGTTGCAAAAGCAACTGGACGAGAGCTTGTATTATTACAAATTCTAGATTACTACCCAGCAAGTTATCATCTTGGTGAGATTAGTGGGGTAATCGGCTTTGAAAGCAATGCGATGTTGCTTAAAGAGTTAGCTGAATTAGAGCAAAAACAAAGTGAACTCGCTTTAGATTACAGCAATAATTTACTCAGACATATTTCTGATTTAATTAAAGAAAAACACGGAATTACATGCTCAAAAATTCAAGAAAAGGGTGATTTTTTAGAGCAAAGCTTTAATCTCCTCGATGAAAATGACATTGTTATTTTAGGTCGAGTTGGCGAAAGAGCAGCTGAAAAGCATAAACCTATTGGTAGTAATGTTGAAAATTTCATTCGTGGCGCGAATTGCACAGTGTTGACCATTGGTGAAAACTTTAAAGTGCCAACACGTTTTATTTTCGCCTATGAATATTCACCAACATGTCAAAAGATGATGCGTCGTATTGCCCAAAGTGATCTATTACGGACTTTACAATGCCATTTAGTGTATGTGGGTGATCATCCTGAAATATTAAATGAACCTGAGCATTATCTTAAACAAGCTGGTCTAGAGGTTGTCACTGTTTATCGCTATGGTGATGTAGCTCAGAATATTCTTGAATATCAACAAGAGCATGGTATTCAAATTATTGTGCTTGGTGCATTTAGTCATAGCAAGATTCATCAGTTCTTCTTAGGAAGTATCGCAACGACGATATTCCGAAATGCAACTGTGCCTTTACTTGTGGCTAAATGATGAGATTTGCATATAGTTATCCGCAAATGTTGTGGATAACTATATGGAAAAGCGAGGGTAATAAAAGTAATCTATTGATTATAAATAATAAAATAAAAAAGATGATTTTTTGATCATTATTTCACAATCGCTATAGCGAAACCATCATGACCTTTTGAGCCAACCGTTTGTAAAGCTGTGCAAGACAGAATTTGCGGATGATTTTCGAGGGCTTTAAAAGTTTCGCGAATACCTTCAATACTCGGTTTTTTGTTTTCAGGATTTAAAATATCGCCACCACGGATGACATTGTCTAGCACAATAATTGTGCCTGATTTTGAAAACTTTAAGCTGAGTTCCAAATATTCAGGATAACCCTGTTTATCGGCATCAATGAATATAAAATCGAAAGGTTGAATTGACTGTGGGTCAATTGCTGAAAGAATATCAGCAGCACGGCCTGCTTTTAGCTCAACTTTTACAGGAAGATTCGCATGGTCGATATTTTTTTGAGCCATTTCTGCATGAGTATCACGGCCTTCAATAGTCAGTAAATAACCATCTTCAGGCAGGGCACGTCCTAGCCAAATGGTACTGTAGGCTGCAAAAGTTCCAATTTCTAAAACACGCTTGCAATTATTCATCTGAATAAGCATTTGTAAAAACATGCCTTGGTTTGGAGCAACTGCAAGATGATTTGAAAAGCCGTGTTCGTCGGTATTTTTTAATGCAAAGTCGAGTCGAGGATCTTCGGGAATTAAATGTGAGTCGATATATTCGTCAATGTCTGTCCACAACTGCTGCATAGTCAAATTTACCTGTATGTTGATAGGCGTATTTTAAACGTTTATGACTAGAGTGCAAAAATCTTCGGATTAAGAAATTTTGGTTGATTATGGAATGTACAAATTCGTAATTAATTTCAGCGTTTTTCTTATTGGGTTATATAAATGAGAACAACAAAAATCCCCTAATACAAAAGTGTATTAGGGGATATTAATTTTAAAAATTACACATTGAAGTATTACGGGTTAAGTCAGGCCCCCAAGTACGATAGCCTTGAGTATCAATATGGATTTGTCCTGAACTATATAAACCAATACCTAGGTTTAAACTTTGGCCATGTTGAGCCCAGAACTGACACAATTTAAACTTTGTATTTTCAATAAATGCGTAGTCTTGTGGCTGTGGAATTTCTGGTCCAATACGAAAATCAATGGCTGAGTTAAACAAATGCTTAGACGAACTTGCACCGCCAGCACACTGATTTAAAGGTAAATCACGATACACCGAGGTTACTTCAAAGTCAGTTAGAACTTTTGCCGCAATTAAATATTTAAAGACGCGTAAGGTCGATAAAGAATTATTCCAAAGTTCGCGGTTTGGTACAGCATATTCCGAGCTGCCGCACTTTTGCCAATCACGCGCTGATCTTAATAATTCAAAGCTTGGTACGATGCCTGCAACATTATTACGCGCTAGAAATTTTTCATATTCTCGTACACGTTCATAATGATCGCCAGTATTTAACCAGGCACGATAAGAAGCAGGCTCAACTTTAGGTGGAATAGGACGTTCGATAATAACGCGCTCTTGAGGAATAAAAATGCGTTTACCGTTTGGAGAGGTTTTGCCTGTTGTTGTGTGTTGGGGAGAGCTGACGCAACCTACCATAATCGCTGGGATTATGCATAAGGGCAACATACTCTGCAAAAACTTCCGCATAAGAAAAATCAAAAGCTTAATAAATATTGCGGTTATTTTAATGCAAAACAGTGCACAAATTACGAGGAATTTGCAATGAAATGTTTGAATAGGGTATAAAAAAGATCAGCGGTTGCTGATCTTTTTTGAAATTATTTTTCTAGATACTGTAACTTATCTGGTTTGCCGTTCCATTCTTCACGGTCAGCAGGTTGGTCACCAATTTGAGTAATGTTAGGCCACTTTTGAGAAAGATCTGCATTTAATTCAATAAATACTTCCTGACCTTCTGGTAACTCATCTTCAGAGAAAATTGCATTTGCAGGGCATTCTGGTTCACATAATGCACAGTCAATACATTCATCCGGATTAATCACTAGGAAATTCGGACCTTCGTAAAAACAGTCTACAGGACAAACTTCTACGCAATCTTGGTATTTACATTTAATACAATTTTCAGTGACAACAAAGGTCATGGCGACAGCTACCTAAAAAATATGGTTTCATTTCGAATAGCTTATTTTAGGCAAAAAAGGGGTAAACAAACAATTGCTTTTATTGATATTGTTTATTTATACATATGAAGATAAGTTAATACATTGATATTTAAAACAATGTTGTGAGCTTGATATTAGCCAAATTGTAAAATTAAGATAATAATATGTTTTAAAAAACAACAGCTTGAATAAATTTTTACATCTAGTTGCAAATGTCATTTAGGTCAAGGTATCTATTTGATTAGATACCTTAAATACAACTTTCAGTTTTAAATTTTACTTTTATACCGAACTGATATCCAAAAAAACTTTAAATATCGAGACTTAAAGTAAGCAAAGCAAATGAATATCTTCTGGTTCAAGCTCCCATAAGTGCTGATCTGGATGTCCTAATACTACTGCGCCATGCTTGATATAAAAGTCGACAGTACGTTTACTCGGAGTGGCTGAAATATAAAGTTGCAGCGCGCCCAGTTGCTTAGCTGACTCTTTGGCTGCCTGCATGAGTTTTGCACCAACACCTTGACCTTGTTGGTCTGCATCGACATAAAAGTATTGCAGTAATTTTGCATCTGGATAATCAGCAATGTGTTGATTCGACACGACACTAATGCCAACTAATTTTTCAGATGTATTAAAAGCACCTACAAATGAAGCACCTTGTTGATAGAGTTCTTTTAACTTCGGTGGGTCATTTTCTAAATGATAGTCATCCCAATTTTCAACATCGTAAAAACAATCTGTTAATTCGAGTTGTTCTTGTTTTTGTATATAGAGTTGGGTAATGAGTTCACGTCGACTAATTTGTTGCCAAATTAAATCGATCTCTGTGTATTGTAGTGGCCTTAAGAAAATAGAAATTTTATTCTCCTTAAAGTAAGAGCAAACATGCCCATAGACATGTTTGCTCAATCAATGATTATGATTTAAGTGCAGCTTTTAGTTCATAAAGTTGTTCAAGTGCTTGGCGAGGTGTCAAGTTATCGACTTCAATTTGCTTAAGCAAATCTAGGGCAGGTGAAGGCACTTCAATTTCAATCACTTTCTCTATGACTTGCGTACTTGATTTAGCATTTGAATCTAAAGTTGCAAACAAATCATCTTGAACACTAGTTTGTAAGTGTTGCTGTTGTTGCTTCTCTAAAATGCGTAAACGTTTTTGAGCTTCTTTAATGACATTGGCAGGAATACCAGCTAATTTCGCAACTTGTAAACCATGACTTTGACTTGCAGGGCCTTGTTGAACTTTATGCAATAAAATCAGGTTGCCGTTAAGCTCTTGCGCTGTCACATGATAGTTATCAATACCTGCTTCACTACCTAACTCAGTCAATTCGAAATAGTGCGTGGCAAATAGACATAAGCATTTTACGCGCTTGGTTAAATCAACCACACAAGCCCATGCTAAAGAAAGTCCATCGTAGGTACTGGTACCACGGCCAACTTCATCCATTAACACCAAAGACTGATTGGTTGCATGGTGCAAGATTTGTGAAGTTTCAGTCATCTCAACCATAAATGTTGATTTACCTGTCGACAAATCATCGGCTGAACCAATACGTGTGAAAATACGGTCAATTGGGCCAAGCTTGGCAGCTCGCGCAGGAACATAACTACCGCAGTAAGCCAGTAAACTAATTAATGCGGTTTGACGCATAAAGGTAGATTTACCACCCATGTTCGGGCCAGTAATAATTGCCATGCGGTGCTGAGCATCAAGGAAAGTATCATTTGGTGTAAATGGTGCTTTGTTTAATGCTTCAACAACAGGATGACGACCACCTTGAATCTTAATACCGGTTTCTGGGGTAAATTCAGGTCGCGCCCAATTGTTTAAACGTGCTTGATAAGCAAAGTTTGCAATTACATCAATGTGCGCAATTGCCGAACTCATCATTTGTAGGTGAGCAATATTTTCACGGAGGTTTTCAAGTAAAGCTTCAAATAACGCTTTTTCACGTGCTAATGCACGAGACTCACTTGATAAAACTTTATCTTCAAAGCTTTTTAGCTCAGGTGTGATGTAACGCTCGGCATTCTTTAAAGTCTGGCGGCGAATATAGTCGGCAGGGGCTTGTTCAGCTTGAGCACGCGTAAGCTCAATGTAGTAGCCACTCACACGGTTATAGCCGATTTTTAAGGTGTTAATGCCCGTGCGTTCACGCTCTTTTATTTCTAAATCAATCAGGAATTGACCTGCATGATCACGAATTTTACGCAGTTCATCAAGTTCTGCATCATATCCTTCTGCAATTACATTGCCATCACGAAGTAATACAGGTGGGTTTTCAACAATGGCTGCCATCAAGTGTTGATGAAGCGATTTAAAGTCACCAAGTTCTTGATCGAGTTGAATTAATAACTTGGATTTTTTTGATTGAATAACAGGCGCTAAAGCATTTCTTAAAAATGGGATTTGCGCGCAAGCATGACGAAGCTGAACTAAATCGCGTGGTCGAGCACTACCCAGCGCAACACGGCTAAGAACACGTTCGATATCGCCAATTTCTTTAAGCACTAAACGAACTGGAGTTTCGTGATAGCCTTGAATGAGTTGTTCAATTGCATCTAAGCGGGCATCGAGTAACGCCGTATCACGAACAGGTTGCATGAGTGTACGGCTGAGTAAACGGCCACCCATTGCAGTTTGGCAGTCATTTACCAGTTGGAATAATGACGTACCATGTTCAAACAAAGGTTCAATAATTTCTAAATTACGGCGCGTAATTGGGTCAAGCGCAATAAAGTCTGTGCTTTGTTCTAAAAGAATAGAACGAATATGCGGTAACGCCGTTTTCTGAGTTTCTTTAGCGTAGTGAATCAGAGCTGCCGCGGCAGCCTTAGCTAACGGTAATGTGTCGAGTCCAAAACCAGAAAGCGTCGATACAGAGAACTGATCACATAAGGTTTTTTGTGCATTATTTAAATTGAAGTCTACATTTGGACGCTTGGTTACAGGGCAATCTAAATGCTTTTTAATTTGTTCAATAATATTCGGGTCAACCAGATCTTCATCAATCAAAATTTCACTTGGCATGAGGCGAGCAAGTTCAATTGGAAGTTGTTCAGGTTTGTAGTCTTGTTGTTGAACTTTAAAAATACCCGCGCTTAAGTCGAGCAAAGCAAAACCGATTTGATTTTGATGAATACATAACGCAACAAGGTTGGATGACTGATAGCTTGTGAGTAGTGCGTCGTCGGTTAATGTACCAGGGGTCAGAATACGAACAACTTTACGCTCGACAGGGCCTTTACCAGTAACTTCACCCACTTGTTCGCAAATGGCTACTGTGCGACCTGCTTTGACAAGGCGAGCAAGATAACCTTCGGCTGAATGGTAAGGAACACCCGCCATTGGAATCGGGTTGCCGTTTGCTTTACCACGATGGGTTAGGGTAATTCCTAAAAGTTTGGCTGCTAAGTGTGCGTCTTCAAAGAAAAGTTCATAAAAGTCGCCCATACGATAAAACAGCAACGCATGTTGATAATCTTTTTTGACCTTGAGATATTGCTGCATCATTGGAGTGTGGTTAGAGAGATCGGCCATGATTTCAGCGCTATTCATGCGTAATAAACCCTTAAAAAAAGCAATAATATTTTACGGTTGGTCATCTAACCAATTCTAATAACTTCTGTGTGAATTGGACTTAATCTAAGAAAAAAGTATACCTTTTCATGTACCTTTTTTATGTCAAAATTGAGTCAACAGTGTGTAAGAGCTTAACTTAATTTCTCACGGTTGCCATCTTAACAAATTGAGACTGATTCGCAAAAAGGATTCCTAAAATGAGCGAGGAAATAAGCAACAAAAAGAAAGTGCCTTGAGCAGTTTGAGTAGAAGACAGGGTGACGATTGGCAGTCCTGATAAAACTGAAATGGGTAAATATGTCGATTTCAGAATGCGTATGAAATGATAGGTTTTATAAGGATACATGCCCCAATTTCTGTTGTATGAAATCTATAAGCGCTCTTGTTTTAGCAGGCAAATAACGCCGATCTGAATAAAGTGCAAACAATTGCAGTGGCGCTACCGCTTGTTCAAATTCAATCTCGATCAGGCGACCGTCACTAATATAAGGTTGGCAAGCGTGTTTCGATAAAATTGCAAACCCGATACCTGCTACAGCAGCTTGGCCTGCCATTTCTCCGCTGTTTACCCGATAGTGTCCTTTAACCTTGATGGTCTCGAATTCACCCTTTTTATTAACAAATTGCCAAGGAGCACCTTTGAGCGCACTGACTGTTGTAATACACGGTAACTCTTCAAATTGTTGAATATGAGTAGGGGTGCCATAACGCTGAATGAGAGAAGGGGCTGCCACAATGGTGCAAGGGATAGTCACCAGATGACGAGCGATGTAGTCACTGTTATCCATTTGACCGCGGCTAATAATAATAGCTAAATCCAGATCATCTCGCAGAGACTCAAAACCCGACAAATTTGTGACACAGCTTATTTCTAAGTCTGGATACTGACAGGCAAATTCTGCAATAACAGAACCTAACAATGCAGGGCCTATTTCAGTGGGAATACAGATTCGTAAAGGACCTTTGAGCTGCATTTGCCGCAACGTTAACTCTATCTCCGTTTGCTCAAGCGCTTCGAGTAATGGCTTTGCTCTGGTATAGAGTAGCTGCCCCGCCTGAGTGACTTTCATATGTCGAGTGCTGCGCTCAATGAGCTGAAGATCGAGTTTTTCTTCTAACTGAGAAATACAGCGACTCACGTTTGATGTCGGCATTTCAAGGAGTTTCGATGCACCCACAAAACTTTCTCTTTCAACCACAGCAATGAACACTTTCAGAGTATTAAAATCCAGAGCCGGACGCATCAATTGTCCCATATTTGATAATAATAAATGCAATTTTTACCATATAATCAATACTATTGATAGCAGTTAAACTCGGACATCTTTTATCTATAGGTTACTGCGATGTCCCTAGCCACACAGACGTTTAATCATAAAGCCCTCATGTGGATAGCCACTGTCATTGCTTTCGTCCAGTTCACGAATGCACTGGAATATATGGTGTTTAATCCTATTTTTGTTTTTATGGCGACAGATTTTGCAGTGCCAGTATCATTCTCAGGTTATGTTTCAGGGATGTATACGCTTGGCGCCGTTCTTTCGGGAATTATTGCTTTTTACTGGATTGATCATTTCAATAAAAAGCGGTTTTTAATTATCAATATGGCGCTGTTAGGTCTACTAACACTTTTGACTACCTACACATCTAGTTTTAGTCTTCTACTTGCACTCCGATTTTGTGCAGGGTTGGTTGGTGGTACCACCATGGGAGTGGGTATCAGTATATTAATAAACAACGCACCGCCTAATTTACGGGGAAAAATGTTGGCGACGGTGATTGCATCATTTTCAATAGTAAGTATTGTCGGAATGCCCACCATATTATTTCTATGCACTCACTATGGTTGGCATGTGGCTTTGTGGCTCATAAGTGTATTGTGTGTGTTGGCATTGCCACTTATTGTATCGTTTATACCCAAAGACCAAGTCTCTTTAGATACGTTTCGTGCGCCGCCTTTAGATGCGGATACTCTACTGTTCGCTTCTGCTAATGCGCTCGTACAGTTTAGTCCTATGCTGGTTATTCCTATTTTGGCACCCTTAATGATTCAACAGTTGGGCGCTTCGCAAGACCTACTGCCTTGGCTATTTTTTAGTGGCGGCGTGATGGGCTATGTATCTACAAAAATCACAGGGGCATTAACCTCCCGTTTTTCTGCTTTAATATTGGCTACAGCTTCGACTCTAGTCTTTATCCTAAGTTTGCTTATACCAATGCTTGGCTATGAGCATGCAGCATTATTTATTAGTTTATTTCTCGGTGCATCTTATAGTCGTTTGGTGTCATCTTCAGTGGTTACGATGCAGTTTCCTAACGACCGACAACGAGCTGGATTTTCTTCATTACAGACATCCATCATGTATTTGCTGACAACGGTTGCATTTTTCTTATCTGCCTTTTTATTACCTGCTCATGGCATGACGCCACAAAGTCTAAATACGTTACTGGCGGTATGTGCAATTTCCGCAGCAGGTTTCCCAATATTGATTATTATTTTGCAAAAGAAGCTGGCTAAACGTGTACCCATGAGCTAATTGTAAAGTCACTATTTTTCCGTACATTAAAATAGTGACGACTAAATCTATAACGTGTAAATGGTATTGAAAAAGTAGCATTTTGGGGAAGAAAAACGTCTTTTTATAAACCCCACTTTAACAATAACTCAGGCATTATTTATCCTTACTTTTTAATGATCTATTTTAAAACAAATGTCATTTTGTATGCTTGACTGCAATAAACTTGGGCACTATCCTTTGCCTGCTGGCCTACATTGCCAGTCGGTTTTAGCAGACCGTTCCGAAAAAGCATTAAAGGTTTTATATCTTTAGTGTGTACACCCTCGCGCCCCCTCAATGGTGGAACGGAGGGGGACACCTTCGGGTGTGCTGGGTTTTTTCGGCCAGTCTGCTAACCCCCTTCGTTCTGCCACCATAATTTTAATGTCGGCAGAACTCCCAATAAAAAAGGAGTTGGCTTTGCACATCCATTATTTCTTGGCAGCCTTTGCCAAAAGCTATAACGACACAGCTTAAAAATTTACAGCAGCTTGAACGCCGTAGGGTTTTCAGGCTTTAAGTCTTTTTTATTTAAAACTTAGCAACAAAAAACTTGAGATGTGCCAAGCACCGTCTTACGGCTTTGCTGTGCCTTTTTTTCTCCCAGAAAGGGCACAGGCTTTTTATCTCATTTAGAAACAACAAGAATTTTATAATGGTAAAACTATGCGAAATTTAGAAACCTCTTCCAAAAAACTACATGTAGTTCAAACTGCCATACAACTCATTACGGCGCATGGGTTCCACAATACAGGCGTAGACCTGATTACTAAAGAAACCAAAATTGCCAAAGGCACGCTTTACAACTATTTCCACTCTAAAGAACACCTGATTGAAATGTGTATCGCCTTTCAAAAAAGCTTGCTCAGAGAAGAAGTGCTTTCTATCATTTACTCAAACCGTTACTACAGTTCAAAAGATAAACTTAAAGAAATTATTGTGTTACATACTAATTTAAACAGCCAGTACCATTTTTTAATCAAAGCTATTTTAGAAATAAAACTGCTTTATCCAAAGGCTTACCGCATGACAGTTGAATACCGAAAGTGGTTGCGCCATGAAATTTTTGACCTGATTTTTAGCGGGGAAATCCGCGAGCCAAAATTCGATGCCCACATGGTGGTGAACCTGATAGATGGTTTGCTGCTACAGGTTTTAAGCTTAAACAGTTTGAAAGAAAGGGATGAGGTGTTGGAGCAATTTTTTTAATTTTAGTCTGGGTTATCTGATTGGTTCAGATATAGATTTTTTGTGAAAAAATTGCAAGGAGTGTTGTAGTTGCTCTCACATGCAGCTCTATGAATGGATGTACTCAGCCATTCAGAGCGCCTCAATCTATAGTGGTTTTGAAATATAGTAGATCAATTTTAGGTCATGACTAAGTAAAGATTTCTCTAAAAGTTTTCTTGTTTTGGTCGTGATGTAACTTATTTTTCTTCAAAAAAATATATACTATGGGGGAGTATCAATAAAAGACCATAAATATGGAAATTAACAGCAATTTAGAACGTTACCATTCTCATCAGTTCGATGAAGGAAACCCGCTTGCTCAAAAGAAAATTTTGATCGCAACGATTTTAACTGCCGTGATGATGGTTTTTGAAATTGTGGGTGGATGGATCTTTAACTCCATGGCTCTTTTAGCTGATGGCTGGCACATGAGTTCACATATGGTTGCTCTAGGGTTGGCCTATGTCGCTTACAAAATGGCTCGCCGTTATGCCCATGACAAACGCTTTAGTTTCGGAACTTGGAAAATCGAAATTTTAGGTGGATATAGCAGTGCAATCATATTAATGGTCGTTGCACTGTTAATGGGATTTCAATCTATTGAGCGATTACTCCATCCTGTTGATATTCATTATAATGAGGCGATTTCTATTGCTGTTGTGGGGTTGGCAGTCAATTTAATTTGTGCGTGGTTATTACATGATAATCATGAACATCACCATCACGACCATGAGCATAGTCACCACCATCATCATGATCACCATCACGATTTAAACCATAAAGCTGCGTTTCTACATGTACTTGCCGATGCCGTAACGTCTGTATTAGCCATAGCTGCACTTATAGCGGGTAAATTTTTTGGATGGAATTTTTTAGATGCTTTGCTGGGTATTGTAGGGGCGATACTTGTTGCACAGTGGTCATGGGGGCTTTTGCGTGACACAGGAAAAACGTTATTAGATGCTGAAATGTCACATCCAGTAGTCGCTGAAATCCAAGAAGTGATTGAGCAATTATCACAAGTGAAAATTACAGATTTACATGTATGGAAAGTCGGTAAAGGAAAATTTTCATGCATTTTGGCTTTAGAAACAGACCGAACAGATTTAACACCTGATTCAGTTAAAAGGGCTTTGTCTATTCATGAAGAAATTGTACATGCCAGTGTAGAAATACATTTTATTTAGTCAATAAAGAGAGTTTTAAAACCGACTGTGAATTTTTAAAGCTCTTGATCATTTTGTCAGACCATTTTTGTAGAGTTACTTTTCAATCACTGGTAAACTTCACCTATTGTCATTGGGGAGTAGCCATTCCTAGTACCCAACTAGGAAGACCACGTCAACAAACTTGAGATCAGTATCTCATGGCGTGTTCAGCCACTGTATACACAGTGTGAGCTAGGCGAGACCTTTGGCCGCAACGTACTTTGCTAGTCGGGCGAGGAGCGTTGTCGTGCCAATGGTTTCTTATTCGCCCGGCTGGACTATTCCTATGCTCCTCACGTTCATCTTATTCTTTGTGTCCGCCGCGGCAATTTACCTAGCCTGTGAATATTTCGTCAATGGAATTGAATGGTTTGGTAAGCGTCTTAATCTTGGTGCAACAGCAGTAGGCTCGGTACTCGCAGCTTTTGGTACAGCGCTACCTGAAAGTGCGGTGACCTTTATGGCCGTCGTATTTGGTGATACCCCAGAACAAAAAGACCTTGGTGTTGGTGCTGCAATGGGTGGCCCATTGGTTTTAGCGACCTTGGGTTACGCCGTAGTCGGTCTGGTATTGATGCTTCATCGCAAAAAATTAGCTCGAACTTCGCATAAAGTTCAAGTTGATTATGCCCGTTTAAGACGAGATCAAGTCTCGTTCCTTGCTATCTTTGTTTTAAAAGTAGCGCTTGGTTTAGTCGCATTTGCCATCAAACCTTGGTTAGGCATTCTATTTTTAGCGGCTTATGCAGCTTATGTCTGGCGTGAGATTAAGGAAGCTGATACATCTTCCGATGAAGAAGACCTTGAACCGCTCAAGTTCCGTCCAAACACAGCCGAACCGTCACTAGGGTGGGCTGGTCTACAAGTATTGGTCGCTTTGGTTGTAATTAGTGTTGCGTCGCATACTTTTGTTGCTCAGCTTGAAGCGATTGGTACAGCGCTAAGTTGGCCGCCACATTTGGTTGCTTTATTACTGAGTCCAGTTGCTACCGAATTACCTGAGATTATGAATGCGCTGATTTGGGTACGCCAAGGTAAAGAGCGTTTGGCTTTAGCGAATATTTCTGGTGCCATGATGATTCAGGCCACCATACCAAGTGCATTAGGTATTTTCTTTACGCCGTGGCGCTTTGATACCTTGTTGTTAGCCTCTGGCATTATTACTGCATTAGCGATTGTATTTCTGTGGAATTTATTCCGCCGTGGCACAGTCGATGACCGATCATTGGTTGCAGTAAGTGCGCTGTATGGTGTTTTCGCAATTTTAGTTGTGATTTATCTCTGATAAATATTAACGCGCTGGACATGTGCCAGCGCGTTTCAGTCGTTGTATTTGCTATTGATTAGATAATCTTAAAAAACGATGAGCTAATAACCTTGTAAAATCGGTAAATAATTAACCAATTGTCTTATTTTTCATAACTTATGCCCTGTACCTTAGTAGCAGAGGCTTGTACCCTGAGTGAATCATAATTTAAACTTATGGGGTCTTTGAAAAGTCCTCTTTTTTGACTAAATTTATTAAACAAATGAACTTTATTTTGTGTAATAAAATACTTTCTAAACGCATAAAAGATAAATAAAAACTTTATAGAAAATTAAGTTTGATTGTTAAATTCTGAAATAGAGCATGAAGGGCAATGTTACTGCTTTTGTTATATTTATGGTTGATTTACCTATGATAGCTTCGTCTTACTTAAAAAAATGTAAAAATAATTACCACAACATAAAAGACCAGCAGCTTACCATCGCAGCTAAAGCAAATATCTTTATTTGTATTATTTTTTGCTTGTTCTGGACCATATATTTCGCATTTTCAAAAATGTGGATCATTGTTTATATGGATATTGTTTTTACACTGCTTTCCATTTTTAGTTTTTTTCTCATTTATATAAATCGAATTTCAGCGGGTATTCTTTTATCTCAAGCTGTTCTACTTGTTTTTCCAGTCGTTTTTTGCGTATTTTTTGATATAGCGACTACTCATCATCCTCAAGTTGCTCATTTGTTTTTGCCTGCTGGGGCAATATTAGGATACTTAAACTACCGCAGAAATCCGAGTTTCTTACAACTCGTTTTAATTTTACTGTCAATCGCATGCTTTATATTTTTTAGTGGCAGCTCTTTTACTTTAGATCATGCTATACCGCTATCGGAAAATACTCGGAGTCATGGTCGATGGATTGCTATTTGCGTCGCCACGCTCATGATTTGTATATCTATCTATACCATGCAATTAGAAATACAAATAGAAGATTCCATGGCGAAAGACTTACGTCTAGCACTCGGAAAAGAGCAATTTGAATTGTTTTATCAACCTCAAGTCAATGCTTCTGAAAAGTTAATTGGTGCCGAGGCTTTACTCAGATGGCATCATCCTGTTTTGGGTTCTGTTCCCACACAAGATTTTATTCCTGCGGCACAAACATTAGGATTAATGCCTGAAATAGGTACATGGGTTTTAGCTCAAGCCTGCAAAGTTTTACAAGATTGGAGTAAACAAGAACAGACTAAAGATTTGACACTTTCAATCAATATTAGCGCTGATCATTTCATGCAAGCTAACTTCGAGGAAACCGTAATTTGCATGATTCATAGGTATGACATAAATCCATCTCGGCTTATCTTGGAAATTACTGAAAATATTGCTTTGAACAATTGTGTGAGCATGATTGAAAAAATGAATTCCTTATCGGAAAGAGGAGTTCAGCTTTCTCTTGATGACTTCGGAACAGGTTATTCATCTTTAAGTTATTTGCAAAAAATGCAAATTAGACAAATCAAAATTGATCGTAGCTTTGTACAGGCAGCGTTGGATGATAAACGCAGTTATAAATTAGTCTCGGGTATTGTTAAAATTGGTCTAGATTTAAACCTTCGAGTGTTAGTAGAGGGAATAGAAACAGCCGAACAATTTTATGCTTTTAAAAATAATGGTTGTATCGAGTTTCAAGGTTATTTATGGGGCGTTCCAATGCCGTTAAATGACTTTATTAAACAGTTGCCAACTTTTAATAAATAAGTAAAACGGATCTAAATTTTGTTCTATAGTAGTGACATCTCATAAAATAATAGAACGCTGCTATGCCAAGAGAATATAAATATTACCAAGTAGATTCAACACATTATAATCTTGAACAAGTTGTTAAATTTACAACCAGTTCTGATTTAAGTTCTGTTCTTGTTCGATTCGCAGATGGCTCAGACGTAGAATTTACTTTCGAAAATGAAGATGAATATTCGGAATTTTTGCAAGTCATACGAGGTGTGGATTTCTAATTTTTATCTATGATTTATAAACCAATTCCGCAAACTAAAATCATATAAGTAATTGTTAAATATTATATAATTTTAAAAGCAAACATGGTGGGTCGTCATTACGCGATATAAATTTTTCTAATAAATTAATCTACATATTAAGACACACTTTGCAAACGGATGTAGATTCGGGCTGTGTTAGGATGAAGACCTATACCTCTAGATATTTACAGTATGACGAAATCTGAACCGCAGTATCAATCTGGGCAGTTTCAATTTTCCTTTCTATCATTAAAATATTGGGGTATCTGGTTCGCAGCTTTTATTCTCATGTTTCTTGCTTACTTGCCTTGGGCAATCCAGTGGCGTTTAGCAAAGGTTTTCTCAAAAATTGCTTGGATATTATTAGCTTCGAGACGGAAAACAACATTAAGAAACTTACAAGCTTGTTTCCCTGAAAAAACACCTGAGCAAATTGAAGCCAAAGCAAAACTAGTCTTTAAAGACACCATGATAGGGATATTTGAAGCCTTAAACGCTTGGTATTGTCCTGAATGGTTTAAAAAAAGAGTTCGTATAGAAGGCTTGGAACATCTGGAACAGAATCGGGATAAGGGTATCTTGTTGCTAGGCACACATAGTACTTTACTAGATGCTGGTGGCGCTGCATGTACCTTATTTTTTGATATGGATGTGGTGTATAGACCGCAAAATAATCCTTTTATGGATTTTCTCATTCATCGTAGTCGTGCTCGGGTTTATAAAAACCAAATTGCGAAAGACAACATGCGTAGCTTAATTTCGAAACTGAAAAATGGTCATGCAATCTGGTATAGCCCTGATCAGGACTTTGGTTTGAAGCAAGGTGTGATGGCATCGTTTTTTGGAATACAGGCGGCAACAGTAACAGCCCACCGTAGACTTATGGATATTTCAAATGCTGTTGCAATACCGCTATATTTTTATAGAAGTGGGGATATTCGAAACCCTCAATACAATGTGCTCGTCGAACCTAAACTTGAAAACTTTCCAAGTGAATGCGAAGTAAATGATGCTGAACGCGTCAATAAAATTATTGAGAACCAAATTCGAATCGCCCCAACACAATACATGTGGTTTCATAGACGGTTTAAAACTCGTCCGATTGGTGAGGCAAAATTCTACTGATAGATTTTGCTTTCATTATTTAAGATAGAGTTGCTTCTTATCTTTGCTTGGTAGCTTACGCTCCTGTACAGATTTTCACTTGTTTCTAGCTGTACATTTATGTATTACTTTAAATTCCAGTACTACAATAAAAAGGAGTTTTGTATGAAGTACATTAAGTATATTTTCGCTGCATTGGTCATCGCGCTTTCAGCTCCGACCTTTGCAAAAGGCCATGGTTACCACGGCTCAAATCATGGTTATGGTCATGCTTATCACGGTATGCATCATGGTAAAGCTTATGCTTATCATGGTAATCATCATGGTAAAGGGTACTATCATAATAAAGCACATGGCGATCATGGGTCTGATATGCATAGCCGCGGACGCGGTCATATGTAATTCAACGCACTACAAAAAATCCCGCAATATTTTGCGGGTTTTTTATGGTTCAATCTGAACAAGTTATAACATCTAATTTAATTATTTTTAAATTTTCACTTGAGTTATCTGTCTATGTCCAATGCTTCACCTCGACAACTTAGAAATAACTGATTTTGATGCCAAGCCAACTGTCCTGAAACAATAGTTGTATCAACTTCATAGCGAAAGCTTTTGTTTTGAAATGGAGTCCAGTTACATCGCATATAGTTTTTTTGATCTTTAACAGTAATAGCTTCTTTATTTTCTTTAAGCAGAACCAAATCTGCCCAGTAGCCTTCGCGTATATATCCTCGATCTTTGAGTTTAAATAAATCAGCGACTTGGTGTGATGTTTTCTTCACCATTGTTTCTATACTTATTTTTTTTTCTGCCACAAGTTCCATGAGTGCTGGAACAGCATGTTGAACCAACGGAAGGCCAGATGGTGCTTTTAAATAGGATTGTTGTTTTTCCTCCCATGTATGCGGTGCGTGATCTGTACCAATAATATCTAAGCGATTAGTTTGAGCGATGGCAGTGATAAGTGCATCTTTGTCTTGTTGGGTTTTAATGGCTGGATTACATTTAATTAAATGGCTAAGCGCAGCATAGTCTGATTCATCAAAACTAAGGTGATGAATGCATACTTCCGCAGAAATATGCTTTAAATTTAAGGGCAAATCTTTAAACAAGCATAATTCTTTGGCTGTACTAATATGTAAAACATGCAGTTGAGTTCCATATTTTTCTGCTAAAGAGACAGCTAAACGTGAACTCTCAAAACAGGCTTGTTTATCCCGAATTTTAGGGTGCATATGTGCTGGAATGTTTGCACCATATTTCTCAAAATATAATTTTTCTCTTTCTTTAATGCGCGGTGTATATTCGCAGTGCGTTAAAAGAATGGTTGGGACATTTGCAAATAAACGTTCAAGCACTTGTGGGTCATCTACCAACATATTGCCAGTAGAGGCGCCCATAAAAACTTTTACACCGCTGACGAGCTTGGGATTAAGCTGTTCAACAATATCTAAATTTGCAGAACTTACTCCAAAATGGAAGGCATAATTTGCCATGCTATATTGGGCGGCTATTTGCTTTTTTTGTATTAAGGCATCTAAAGATAGGGTTGGTGGATTTGTGTTTGGCATATCCATATAACTGGTAATTCCACCAATGACTGCTGCCATAGATTCCGAAGCTATACTGCCTTTATGTGTTGAGCCTGGATCTCTAAAATGGACTTGATCATCGATCATTCCGGGAATTAGCCAGTTTCCGTTAGCGTGAATTGTTTTAGCGTTAACAACATGAGGAATGCTTGGTGCAATTTTTTTGATTCGTCCATCTTGAATAAGTACATCTACAGATTGCTGCTTTCCCTCATTCACTACATTGGCATCTCGAATAATAATTTTAGAATAGGGTTTAAAACTCATTGTGTAATGCCTTATAGCCTTTGACCAACTCAATGTTTGTTGAGACAACACTCTCTGAAAATTCACTGATAGAGATATCAACCGGAGGGTATTGGTTTAAGTCAGTTTTAGGGTTGATGTAGCTCATTGCGGGAACATAAAAATGGTTCGGTAAATCACGTCCGTCGACGACTGCGTTATGGCGAATAGCGCTGTAATTACCGACCTTGCAGTTAAATATGACGCTGTTGAAACCCACAAAAACATGGTGACCAATTTCACAAGGCCCATGAATAATTGAACGATGAGCAATTGATGTACTTTCACCAATCACTACTGATGCACCAGCTTTGGAGTGAATCACAACACCATCTTGGATATTGGAATTTGCGCCAATAATAATAGGTTGCATTTCTCCATTTTCGTCGGTTTCATCTGCACGAATTACGGCATAAGGACCAATAAATACATTGGCATGAACAATGACCTTGCCACAAATAATAGCGGTTTGATCGACATAGGCTGATTGATCAATAACAGGGAGATGGCCAGATGGATTTTTACGTAGCATGGAATTACCGTTTAGATCAGTTTATTTAAGTTGAGATGGTGAGAGGGATAAGCTGAAACTATTTAACTCATGGGAAAAACAGGTTTTTTCAACCCGATAACGCGTAGTTTTAGTTGCTTATAGAAAGTCCTACCACTGCCAAGACCCTTGAGCCACAGCATCATGTGCATGCAGGCTTTCTGCATGAGTCACTTTAAATTTGAAACCATGAATATATTTGTGATGTATAAATGAGCCATAAAGTCGTCTTAATGCATCTTCGCAAAACATTAAATTTTGGCCGTTGGCAACCGCAAATGCTTGTTCATCAACCCGTTTTACAGCAGTTTGTACGGGTGTCATTAAGGCTAGTTCAGCTTGGTTTATAAACGCGATGAGTGGAATTTCGTGAAAGTCTTGGTTTAATTTAAATTGAAGGAGAGCAAAGCTTCTTTGGCTATGTGGCGTTGCTGCAATTGCATCTGTAGTATTTAACCATTCAATAATGTCTTGGGGATTAAGTCGAATTTCTTGCTTCTGTAATGCAGACTCAAACCGTTGTTGAATAATATTTCTTGAAAGTGCAGCAGAGCATGGACAGGTTGAAGAATAAGGAATCTCGACTTTTAATTCTGCCTCGAATTGATCATTAAAGAGTTGGCATGACAAAACAAAAGGATAACTTTTCCACCCTGAAAGCTTGCTGACTAATGCTGGTCGTTCGATATAAAGGCTACTGTGAATTTCAATTTTTGCATGCTGCGATAAATCTTGATGGCTGTATAAAAAGTCTTCTAAGACTAATTTTAGATCGAGCATATTAATATTTTTGAGGGATGTTAACTCTAAAAGACGTGTATACAGACGTGACATATGGATGCCCTTTGCTAAGGGATCATCTAAACTGACATAAGCATTGACCTGACTTGAGCATAAAGTATTTTCAATACGGATTGGTAAGGCGATGTTTTCCATACCGACCCAATCAAGGCGGTGGCTATAAGCATTTGGTAAAGTTGGCTCGGCAGAGATATCTGGGAGAACAAGATTCATTTATTAAGAACTTAAATTATGAAATTAATGTTATGTTATAACATAACATTAATAGCTGGCAAGTTTGCTAGATGGCTTAAGTACCTTGATAAATTTTAATTAAGTAAAAAATAAAGTAGAAAAGACCATGCTTGTGCATGGTCTTTTCTTGTTAAGTCAGATTTTTCAAAACAAATTCGGGTGATTTAATAAATAGCCGAATAAGTGCTTGAGACGGTTTAGAAGGGTGCCTAATTCCTCTTTCCCAACTTTCTAAAGTGCGTATTGATATTCCTAGCTTACTTGCAAGTTGAGCTTGTGAAATTTTCATTTGGCGCCGTGCTCTGATAATTTCATAGCCAAACTCTTGCTCGTCCATTTGCATGATGGAGGGCATATCCACTGTGTGATCCTCCTTTAATAAGCAAGCTGCAAAAGTAATCTAAAGAACATTGCAACAATGAGTAGACTTAAGAAACCAGCAACCCATAGTAAAATAAACCATTGGAATTTAGATAATTTCATGTCATTTACTCTTAGTGATAACCTTCATCACCTATACGTACTTTATCCCTAAACACCCAATAAGCCATAATGGTATAGATGATGATAATAGGGATAAGTATGAGCGCGCCTATAAGCGCAAACAATTGACTATTGGCAGGCGCTGCGGCTTCCCAAATCGTAATTGATGGCGGAATAACGTATGGAAAAATGCTAATCAGAAAACCTGTATAGGCCAAAAATACTAAAGCCAAGGTATATAAGAAGGGCATTGATTCTTGCTGTTTTTGACAGGCTTTAATGGTGAGATAAGTAAAAACTACGACCAGAATAGGTACCGGACTAAAGTAAAGAAGCTGATGCGCATTGAACCAACGTGCTGCAATAGCCGGATGAGCTAATGGGGTATAAACACTCACAGCAATAAAAACTAAGAATAGCGTCATAATTAGTTTTGGCATTAAGCGATACATACTCTTTTGTAATTGCATTTCAGTTTTCATGATGAGCCAACCGCAACCAAGTGCTGCATATACAATGATTACGCCGAACCCTGTAAAAACTGAAAAAGGCGTTAACCAATCTAATCCGCCGCCTGCATAGCGACCGTCAATAACATGGATACCTTGAATATACGCACCAAGAATGACGCCTTGTAAGAAACTTGATAAAACAGAACCTCCAATAAAAGCAGCATCCCATAAGTATTTGGTTCGATTCGCCTTAAATCTGAACTCAAAAGCGACACCGCGGAAAATTAGAGCGATCACCATGAGAATAATAGGTAAATATAAAGCAGATAAAACTGCTGAATAAACCATCGGGAATGCCGCAAACAAACCAGCACCGCCAAGTACCATCCATGTTTCATTACCGTCCCAGACAGGTGCAACGGTATTCATCATTACATCGCGTTCCTGCTGGCCTTTGATAAAAGGAAACAAGATTCCAATGCCTAGATCAAAACCATCAAGTACGACGTATATAAATACGCCAATTGCAATAATGACAATCCAGATCAAAGATAAATCAATCATGAAGATGCTCCTTGACCTTGATCGTCAATATGTTCATCAGTTGCACTTAGCGGGCGCATTGGTGTTTTAAAGTGTCCAACACCACCAACCTCATTAACTTGGCTATAAATGAACTCAGGGCCTTTATTGATCAATTTCAGCATGTAATAAATGCCGATTCCAAATACGATGCAATAAACCAAAACAAAAATAATGAGCGTGAGTCCGACTTGTTCGGCAGATACGGGAGATAATGCATCTTTAGTTCGCATGACCCCATACACAACCCAAGGTTGACGTCCAACTTCTGTAGTAAACCAACCTGCAAGTAAAGCAATAAAACCTGACGGGCCCATAACTAAAGCGAAGCGATGAAACCATTTACTCTCATAAAGCTTGCCAGTTTTTCTTAGCCATAATCCTGTAAGTGCCAAAAGCAGCATAAGCATGCCAAGCCCGACCATAATTCGGAAACTCCAAAATACTACAGTCGAATTCGGACGATCTTCTGGTGCAAAATCTTTCAAACCTTTTACGCTACCATCTTTGGAGTGAGTAAGAATTAAGCTTCCAAGATTTGGAATTGAAATCGCATACTTAGTGCGTTCTTCTTGCATATCTGGAATACCAAATAAGTACAGTGGCATTCCCTCGTTATGATTGGTTTCCCAATGACCTTCCATTGCTGCAAGTTTTGCTGGTTGATGTTCTAAGGTATTTAAACCGTGTGCATCACCGACAAAGATTTGTACTGGCGCTAAAATTAAAATCAGCCAAAGAGCCATAGAAAACGACTTTTTTATTAACTCGTCACGGCGACCTTTAATTAAATGCCAAGCTGCGGTACCTGCTACAAGTAAAGCTGCAACCATAAAAGCTGCGATTGCCATATGCGCAAGTCGATAAGGGAAGGAAGGGTTAAATACAATTGCAAACCAGTCTTGAGGAACTATTATGCCATTCTCAATTGAGAACCCTTGAGGGGTTTGCATCCAGCTATTTGAAGATAAAATCCAGAACATTGAAATACAGGTACCTATCGCAACCATAAGCGTTGCGAAGAAGTGAGCTTTTTTACCCACACGGCCCCAGCCAAACAGCATAATTCCTAAAAAACCGGCTTCCAAGAAAAAAGCACTAAGAACTTCATAGGTGAGTAAAGGGCCTGTAACTCCACCTGCAAATCTTGAAAATTCGCTCCAGTTGGTTCCAAATTGATAGCTCATGACTACACCCGAGACAACGCCCATTCCAAATGCAACCGCGAAGATTTTGACCCAATACTTAAAAAGATCTTTATAGATAGCGTCATTGGTACGCAGCCAACGCCACTCTAAAACAGCAAGGAAGCTTGCAAGACCAATCGAGATTGCAGGGAAAATAATATGAAATGAAACGGTAAATGCGAATTGGATTCGAGCCAATTCAAGTGCTGTTAAACCTAGAGTCATAGGAGCACCTCAAATTTTATTTGATTTGTTAAAACGACAGTTGTAGTTATCTCTACTCGTTTAAGAGCATGATTTTGAAAAGAAAGCATTACTATAATCTCTTGAAAAATATATTTTTTTCAAAACATAAAGTTTTGAGTATCAAGTTAGACTGATAGTAATAAAGGTGGGGCGCGGCCTTGGGGAATAAGAAAGAGCTGTTGAAGCTTAAAGAAAACATGAAAAAAGTTTTCTAGAAAAGCAAGAAACCGAACCTGAATTCTGACCAGAATTTGCTTTAAATCCAGATCTGGCAAAGGCAACACGTGACTGTAAACAACACAGTACTGACATTGATGACCCGCATCATGATGATGTGTCGTATTTTGCTTCGCTTCAGCTTTAGTGACGGAAGAAGAGGTCATATCATGCATTTGATGATGAGATAAATCATCATGATGCATTGAATGGTGAGAATGCTGTTCTGAAGAATGATTGAGTTGAAGTGCTTGGGCAATAGTCTCACATACTGGAGAAACTTGATATTTCTCTGGTAGTAATGGCTGTAAGAAAACAGCGATTTGTAACAAGATTGCTGCTAAACCAAGCAATCTGCCTAAAACCATTGACACCCAAATAATCACTTTATGGAAATCAGTTGCGCAACACTATAACAAAAAATCTGACTTCTTAAAGGCATAAATAGATTTTTTTATAGTTGCTTATCACAATAACCAAAAGGTTTTAGATATTTCAGCACATGTAGACACTCCATATTGTTTCGGGTTGGCTGCTGGATTTGTTTCTGGCTATCAATGGGAAGGTGAATTTTCTTCTCAAAAAATGAGTGGGCGAGGCTACTTAGAATATATAGATCGAAGATAAAAAATCATTTTAATGCTTAATTCTGTAGATAATGTTCTAACTCAATTGGAAAAAATATGTATTTTATAATCCCAATTTAACAATAACCTACTCATTGTTTAGCCTTACTTTTTTAATGATCTAATTTAAAACAAATGTCATTTTGTGTGCTTGACTGAAAGAAGTCGGGCTACTATCCTTTGCCTGCTGGCCACATTGCCAGCCGGCTTTGACAGGCTGAATGAAAGATCGCATCAGAGTTATTCCGTCTGAGGAATACTCTTATGTGTAAACTCCTCGTCTCCCTTTTTGTAGCGGTAGGACGGAAGGGGGACACCTTCGGGTGTGCTGGTTATATCTTTCACCAGTCTGTCAACCCTCTTTCGTTCTGCCACCATAATTTCTATTCATGTCGGCAGAACTCCCAATAAAAAAGGAGTTGGCTTTGCACATCCATCATTTCTTGGCACCCTTTGCCAAAAGCTATAACGATACAGCTTAAAAATTTACAGCAGCTTGAGCGCCGTAAGGTTTTCAGGCTTTAAGTCATTTTTACTTAAAACTTAGCAACAACAAACTTGAGATGTGCCATGCACTGTCTTACGGCTTTGCTGTGCCTTTTTTTTTCCCAAAAGGGCGCAGCTTTTTTTTAGAAACAACAAGAATTTTATAACGGTAAAACTATGCGAAATTTAGAAACCTCTTCCAAAAAACTACATGTCGTTCAAACCACCATACAACTCATTACGATACATGGGTTTCATCATGTAGGTGTGGACCTGATTGTTAAAGAAACCCAAATTGCCAAAGGTACGCTTTACAACTATTTCCACTCTAAAGAACGCTTAATCGAAATGTGTATTGCCTTTCAAAAGAGCCTGCTCAAAGAAAAAGTGCTCTCTATTATTTATTCAAACCATTACCGAACACCAATCGATAAACTCAAAAAAATAGTGGTTTTCCATGCCCATTTAAACAGTCTGTATAACTTTTTACTTAAAGCTATTTTTGAAATAAAACTGCTTTACCCGCAGGCATATCGCATGGCAGTTGAATATCGAAAATGGCTGTTGCATGAAATTTTTGATTTGATTTTTAGCGGTGAAACTCGCGAGCCAAAATTCGATGCCAACATGGTGGTAAACCTGATAGATGGTTTGCTGCTACAAGTTTTAAGCTCAAATAGTTTGGAAGAAAGAGATGCTGTGATGGAGCAGTTTTTTAAAATATCTGTCTGAATTTTAAAATAATGTAAGTAATAGCATGTATGGTCTGCTTGATTTTTGCCAGATAAGCAGACCAAAGGCCGCTTGCAATAAGCTGACGTGATGAATTAGGGAAATTAAGAATTTCACCTAATATATTGTTTATATTGAAAAAAATATTTTTTTGACTTTATGGGAGTAATATTGCTATTTTTAATTACGCCAGTCGTAAATAAATTACGAATAACGTAATTAAAATGGATTAATTTAAAGCATGTCATGGAGAAGGGAATACCATGAAAGAAGTTGCATTAAGTGATTTGATCAATCAGCAAAAAGTTGGACGTTATCAAAAATTTATTCTGATCACCTGTTTATTACTCATGATTATGGATGGCTATGACATTCAGTCTATGGCTTACGCAGCCCCAATGATTATAGAAGACTGGGGTGTTCAAAAAACCATGTTAGGGGTGGTGTTTAGTGCAAGCTTATTTGGTTTGTTTGTCGGATCATTTTTATTAAGTTCACTTTCTGATCGTTTTGGTCGCCGTCCGATACTACTCATTTCGACCTTTATGTTCTCGATATTGATGCTGTTAACGCCCCATGTCGGCAATATTGAGCAATTGACCGTAATCCGCTTTGTTACAGGAATTTTTTTAGGCGGCATCATGCCAAATGTGATGGCTTATAGCTCCGAAATTGTTCCACACAAATCTCGTATTTTTACCATGATGGTCATTTCTTGTGGCTATACGGTAGGGGCAATGTTGGGGGGAGGTATATCTGCCTTACTCGTTCCTTGGGGCGGTTGGCAGTCGATTTTTTATTTTGGCGGTATTATCCCTTTAATTATTTTCTTTATTACATACTTTAAGATGCCAGAATCTTTATATTTTCTGAGTGAAGATAACAAAAACACGCCTAAAATTTTATTTTGGTTAAAGAAATTTTATCCTGCATTAACATTCAATTCAGAAATAAAAATCATTAATAACACTGAAGTCGAGGTTAAAAAGTCGCCGCTTGAATTGTTTAAAAATCAGCGTGCATTTTTTACCTATTCCATCTGGATCATCAGTATTTTAAATATGATCAGTCTCTATTTTCTGGCGAATTGGCTACCTACTTTAGCCAAAGAGTCAGGTCTTTCATTAAATCAGGCATTAATGATCGGCTCTACCTTACAGTTAGGCGGAACGATTGGTAGTGTGGTGATGGGACTTAAAATTGATAAGACAGGATTCTATAAAGTACTCATTCCTGTTTTTATCGTTGCCGTGATGAGTGTTGCTTTAATTGGCTATGCTGTTAGCCATATTGCTTTACTATTTATAATTATTTTTATAGCTGGCTTCGCAATTGTTGGTGGGCAGCCTGCTATTAATGCACTTTCTGCAAGTTATTATCCAGTTTCACTTCGTACTACAGGGGTGGGCTGGAGTATTGGAATTGCTCGTTTAGGGTCAGTTATTGGGCCGCTATTTGGTGGGTATCTCTCTCAATTTTTGGTCATTACCCATTTGTTTGTGATTGCTGCAATACCTTCGCTATTCGTCATTATCATGCTGATTGTTCAGGCTAAGTACCGATCATAACAATGTCTACACACATCATTTATATAGTGCACATATAGACCGTAATTATGATCGGTGAGTAGCTAAAGAGAGTAGGTCACAAGCTAGTTCAAGAGTTATTTAACTCGATACCACGTTTGGTTTCGGCCAATTGCAGAAATACCAATATAGCCACGCGCGGTAAGTTTTTCGCCGTCTGGTGATACTGTGACGCTAAAGCGATAAGTTTTGTCTGACTGAGGGTCGAGAATAGATCCTTTGTCATATTTATTTTTACCTACGCTTTTTAAATTTTTGACAATGGTTAGACCAACTAAAGATTTGTTTTTATAAGTGCCTTCACACATCGTACATTTGTTGGCTTCGCTTGGAACAAGGATTTTTTCAATATTTGCAGTTAGAAGACCATTTTTATCTTCACTAAATTTTACCAGTGCTCTAGGCTGATTTGTTTCATCATCAATCGTTTTCCAAACACTGCCATGTAGTTTGTCCGAAGCAAATGAATGTATCGAATAGAAGCTAAGTAAAAGTAATAATAAATATTTTTTCATATCCATGATTTCTCAAGTTAAAGGTAGATGGTTTTAGTCACTAGAATTATTCATTTTAAATTTAACTTCACAGTTTTCTTAGTATTGAATCTATAAACTAAACAATATGTAAAGTTATATTTTATCGGGCTTTATATTATTTTAATCACTTTTTTTATGCAATTGCGAGAATGTACAGAATTACTCAGTCTCAAAATTTCTCAAGCTGTATGGCGTGTAAAACCAACAGGGTATTTCATCACAGCTAATGATAATGTCTTGAAGCCCCGAATATAGGAATTAATTTCAAAGCAGACTCACTCAAGTGCAATAGTAGTCAATCCGAATCATTCATCACTAATTTCTCAGATAGATCAAGTTTCTAAACTTATTGATAAAGCAGCTAAAATCTTTAAACAATAAGGAATAACTGATTGTTTTTTATTGTCTTGTACAGATTGCTTTAGGAATATTTGCAAAAACCTCTAATTGTTAAAAATTTTATATGAGTTTGTGGAGCGACATTTTAATAACTTGAATACAAATATTTTATCTAAAAATATAATCATAAAACTTTAATTTTTCGGAAGATTAATTGAGTAATTCTTAAATAAGTGAAGAAATGTAATTAATACAAATAAAAAACATCAACTACTTTTTAAACTAAATAAATTACGTTTAATCCATCACAAATTATAAGAATAATATGAAAATCATGTGATTATTATCGATTGACAGTATGCAATATTAAGCTTTATAAATAAAACGAACCTGAAAAAACTGTTTCTTTAGTAAAACAGAAAAATGACATTATAAATTTGAAAAGACATTAGAACATAAAGATAAGGAGAAGAAATGAAACTCATTAAACACGCCTTATTTTCTCTTATGGGAATACTCTTAATAAATAGTGCAGAGGCTGCAAGCGCATCTACGTCATTAAAGGTTAGCTTAACTATTGTAGAAAGTTGTGAAGTCTCAACTCAAGGAAATTTAGATTTCGGTTCTGTTGTACGTGCGCAACCAGTTGCTGCCGCTAGAACCGATGTAACTGTCCAATGTAACCATAATACACCGTATCAATTGGCCGTAACTTCCGACAATAATTTTGAGCTTAAATCTGCTACAAGTCCTGCCTCTGTCGCATATATACTGTATCAAGATGCAGGACATACTCAAATTTGGGGAAATGTAGCAAGTAAAATGCATTCAGGAATCGCAACAGGAATGAAAGAAAATATTCCTATTTATGGAGTCATTCAGTCGAGTACCAATGTGCAGGCTACAAAGTATGAAGATTGGGTTCGTGTGAATGTTGTCTACTAATCGCAGCTCTGCAAGGTGTAATCAATAAGACTTTGTGAGCTGTATAAATGATTTTATTTGTTGGTGAGCCATTGAATTGAGGCATCAAACAGTTTTAAGCCATCGTCAGATAGATTGGTAAACGTGTCATTGTTAAGAAAGAACATGAGCCGTTTTGCTGGCGCTAAAGATTCATAATCCATGGTTGCACCTTTTTCATATCCCCAAATTGCGACTTTCTCAGGTTGTCCATAAATCGTTGCGATAATGGTGGCACCTAAACCCGGCTTACCCCAACTCATAGGCGTTTGAGCTTTATATACATTGCGGGTTCCGGCAGGAAGATGCGCAGACAATGGGTGTGGTGCATTGACCAACCACAAATAACGTTCTTTCTCGACTTCGCCAAAATCGGTATTTATACGTTTACCTGTCATAGCCAAGTCATCAAGATAATCGTTTTCCCACGTCATGAGTGGAAGGGGCAGTTGACGCCAACCAGATTGAAGGTTTTTAGAAGCAACTGTAGATGAAATAATGACTAAATCTGTGTTCTTTAAGGTGTTTGGTGAAACAGATTGATCTAATATCTCAACTTGATAGCCCTTGCTTTGCAAGTATTTTTGAATGGCAATATCTGTACCAGCCGATGCACCTTTAACTTGAGAGATGAGGGCAATTCGCGTTTGAGCATAAACTGCTGAGCTAAACAATATGCCAATCAACAGGACAACGGAAAGAAGCTTTTTCATAATGTTCTCAAAAGAGCAGTGATTTAGGCACTGCTCTGATCCCATATTTTAAAATTTAAAGGTTGCACGTAATACCGCTTGGCGAGAGTCACCTTGAGACACGGCCAAATTATTTACACTGGCTGTGTAGTAGGTTTTGTCAAAGATATTATTTAAATTAAATTGGAACGTGACTGCTTGTTTGGCAATAGTCGTGTCATAACTTACAAAGGCATTGGCAAGGGTGTAGTCAGGCAGGTCGAAGGTATTCTCCGAATCGCCAGCGCGTTTACCAACATAATTACCGCTTACGCCAAAACGTAAATTACCATTATAAAGTTCGCCATAGTTATAGGCCAATGCTAAAGAAGCAGTATTTTTCGCTACATTATTTAAGCGATTGCCTTCAAGGCCACTTTCATCTTCAGTCACTTTCGCATCTGTATACGCATAGGTCAGCGTTGCATCAAGCTGATCGGTTACACGTCCTGTCAGGTCAAGCTCAGCACCTTTAGAACGTACTGCACCTGTAGTATGTAGTTCAACTTCACCAGTCGATGAGTTAGTCACTTTAGCTAAAACATTACGCTTTTTAATATCGTAGAGTGCAAAGTTAGCTTTAACGCGGTCATTTAACTCATATTTTGCACCAACTTCATAAGACTTGGCTTGTTCAGGTTGAACATCAGAGTTAATGACAGCATCGCCACCCAAAGGTGCAATTGAAGAAGACGGCTTAAGTGACTCGGTATAGCTACCATAAAATGAAAGCTGGTCATTCCATTTATAAACTAAACCTGCATGTGGGAGCCAAGCATCATCGTTAGTATTGGTATTTTCTTTAAACGGTCTGCCACGCCCAGCAGTTTGTTGATAGTTCAGGTAACGACCACCAAGTACAGCAATCCATTTTTCATTTAAGTGAATTGCATCTTGCACATAAAAACCGTAAGTGTGCAGTTTATCTGTTTGGTCACTATCTGATGCGACCACATTTTGAGATGCTTCAACAGTTCCATAACTTGGATTTAAATAATCTAAAGTTGAGGTGTTGCCACGAACCATATCTGGACGGAAATACTTACGGTATTCGATGTCTGAACCGAATTGAATATCATGCTTTAAACCAAACAAATTGGTTGAACCATTAATATATGCTTGAGCATTACTGTCTACGCTTTGGGCATTTAAAGTCGCATCGGTACGGCGTGTCACGGTGTGTTTAGTTGTATCTAACTTGGTTACACGTAATTGGTTAGCATCATAAGTTTCGTAGTTGTAGGTATAACCAAAGTGAGCCGACCAGTTATCATTAATTTGGTGATCTACCAATAATTGCGCCAAATGATCTTCGCCTTTCATTTGGTTAAACGCTTCATCTAGACGTTGGTATTTAGAGATCGGTAGGGCTTTATTGGTTTTCGGGTCAAAAACGGTAGAGCGGTCAAAAGGTACATCAAAGTGACGATATTGATAACTCAGGTTCACTTTAGTTTGACCATTATCCCATGCGACAGACGGAGCAATTAAAGTCTGTTTGAGATTACCAAAATTACGCCAATAGTCAGCGTCGGAATGATCTGCAATAAAGCGATAAGCAAAGTTACTGTCGCTAATTGCACCTGTGGTATCTATGCTTGCACCTAGACCATTTTTACCCGCAGCAAAGCTTGAGCCGTATACGGAAAGTTCAGTTTTCTGGGTAGTCTCAGGTTTTTTTGTAATGACATTGACCACACCACCCGGGTCCATAATGCCATAGAGTAATGAAGATGGGCCTTTTAAAACTTCAACTTGTTCAACTGCCGCATTCATGGTTCGGCCTTGCACAATTGGCATGCCATTTACAGTAATTGAACCGTCACGGTTATCACCAAAGCCGCGTTTCATTACGGTGTCTTGCGTACCACCTAAAGTATTGCCCTGCGTAATGCCGCTGACTTGAGTCAGTGCATTGTCCAAGTTTGCAGGCAAATAATCTTTCATGTATTGCTTCGATACAACGTTTACAGTTTGCGGGCTTTCTAGATTTTTTTGTTTGCCTCTAAGCGTCGACGCTGTTTGTGTTGCGATATAGCTTGAGTCTGCTTCAGCCTGAACCTTAATCGTTTCTAGTTGTGCTGGTTGAATCGCGGTTGTTTCTGCCCAAGACATCATCGGGATGAGGGATAAAAGTAAGGGGCTACTATGTTTTAAAATTTCAACAGTAATTAAATTTTTACGCGGGGAGAAAGCAAACATAAGTATACCTAAGTGATATAAAAATCGTGAAAGGCTAAAAAAGAGCGACTATTCAAGCGAACAAACAAGAGTGCTGACTAGACTCAAAAAAGTGAGTAAAGTATATATAAATGAGACTCATTTGCAATGGTTGTGGGTGATAAAGCCGTAGGAAAAATTAATAATAATTTAACTTTTTAATTAGATTATCTTTTATGCTCGGCCACTCTTCATCAATAATACTGAACCTGACAGAATTTCTTTTTCTGCCATTAGGCATGATTCGCTCATTTCTAACCACACCTTCTTTCTGGGCGCCGATTCTTAAAATCGCATTTTGGGATTTTTCATTGAGTACATCTGTTGTGAACTGAACTCTAACGCAATTTAGCTCTTCAAAGGCATATTGAAGAAGTAAATATTTTGCTTCTGTATTTGCGTATGTTCGCTGCCACGATTTTGAGTACCAAGTACTTCCAATTTCTAACTTTAAATTTTTTCTATCTATTTTCCAAAATCTGGTAGACCCAATGATTTTTCCTGTAGCAATATCTTCGACTACAAAAGGAAGAACCGTACCCGCTTGGTAACCTTCTAGTGCATGCTGAATATAGTCATCTACTGTTTCTGCTGAAGGGACTACAGTGAAAGGGAGGTTCCATAGTTCTCCATCGGAAGCAGCGGTAACTAAGTCTCTTGAATCTTCAATAGTTAATATGCGTAGTCGTATACGATGGCTTGAAAGAGTTATGTTTAAAGGCATAACAGAGGTCCTAGCTAAAAAGTACTAAATAAAGCCGTTTATCCAAATCTTATTTAAATCGACTATTAAGATCGCCACTTGAAACAGAAGTATTGAGTGAATGGAAATTGCCTGACTCGGCAATCGCACTTGCTGTTTTAATAAAACCATCCCAAGCTGAACGAGCTAATGCTCCACCAAGACTAATACGTCTTACACCCAAGTCTGCAAGTTCTGCTGCCGTTAAATCACTATCCCAACCAATTAAAACGTTTACAGGTTTTGGTGAAACGGCATTCACCACAGCGATGATTTGTTCACGAGTTTTAATACCAGGCGCATATAGGCAGTCAGCACCAGCTTCTGAATATGCTTTTAACCTGTTAATGGTATCTTCTAAATCGGGTACACCCACAAAGAAGTTTTCAGCACGACCAATAAGCATGACGTTAGTTCCGCTTTGGTCGATCGCTACGCGAGCCGCTCGTATTCTTTCAACTGCGTCAGGAATACCACGAAGCGGCTTTTCACCATTTCCGGTTGAATCTTCAATAGAAATACCCGCTATACCTGTATCAATTGCCATTAGAACATTTTCAATGACGCCTTGAGTTGTATCTGAAAAGCCACTTTCAAAGTCAGCATTGATAGGTAGGTTAGTGGACTGAACCATATAACGTAGATGTGCCAAGGTTTCATCTCGGTCGAGTTGACCATCTGCCTTTCCGCAAGACCATGCAGAACCTGAGCTTGTTGTTGCCAGTGCTTTATAGCCCAGTTGTTCGAGTATTTTTGCACTACCTGCATCCCAAGGGTTGGGTAAAATAAAGCATCCGTCTTTATGGAGATCGCGGAAAATTTTTCTTTTCTCATCGACTGAATTTTTCATTATTTCGTACTCTTTTTAATGTATTTACTTAAACTTAGTCACTCAATTTTGCCTTTAAACTCAGAGATTGAAAGACCAACTCAAGTCGAATGACTATAACAACTTTTTAATGTATACAAATACAACCACTTCTTCATTTCAAATAAGAAAATCAAAATAAAGTCATGTCCATTTTGGGGATATTGATTATAGTTTTCTTGAATTTATATAAATCTGTTTATCGTCATAAAAAATCATAGTGAGTGTTTTATTATTTTTGTAGTTAACAGGGGAGAACAAACCAGAAACTATTTTTATGTTTAATAAGGATCCGCTATGAAAAACACTTATTTAGTGACAGGCGCTACAAAAGGTATTGGAAAAGCAATTAGCGAAGAACTGTCCTTGCAGGGACATAAGGTGATTGGTATTGCTAGAAACATTGAAAATATAGATTTTCGCGGACAGCTTTTTAGTTGTGATCTATCTAATATAGAACAGACTGAAGAAACTTTAGCTTTAATTTCTCAATCTCATGTTATACATGGAATCGTAAATAACTCAGGAATTAGTTTACCTCAACCTTTAGGGCAGATTTCCTTTCTTGCGTTAGAGGAAGTTTGGAACTTAAATGTAAGAGCTGCTATACAAGTGACTCAGCATTTTGTTGCTCAACTAAAAGCACAGCGCTTTGGACGAATTGTTAATATTGGCAGTAGGGCAATTTATGGAGCAAAACAACGGACAGCGTACTCGGCAGCAAAAAGTGCCTTGGTCGGGTGTACTAAAACTTGGGCACTTGAGTTGGCTGAGTTTGGAATAACGGTAAACTGTATTGCGCCGGGGCCAATTGAAACGGAACTTTTTAGAAAGACCAGACCCGTTGGAAGTGAAGCTGAAAAAGCAATATTAGAAAGTATTCCTTTGGGAAGGATCGGTACTCCACAAGATGTTGCACATGCAGTCGCTTTTTTATTGTCAGATCATGCAGGTTTTATTACCGGCCAAGTTGTTAATGTTGATGGCGGTGGAAGCTTATAGATAATTGTAAAAATGCTTAGGTACTAAAAATTTAAAATTCATCTCGTCTAGTTTTAACAAAAGATGAAAATATTCATAGGAAAATCACATCCTATGAAAGGTATGGCTTTGTAATGTTGATTCATTCTAAATGGCAGACGTAATCAATCACTTCATCTGTAATAATTTTAAATTTACTATTTTCAGGAACATTAAAAGACTCACCACTGGAATAGACTTTAGTATCCGGATCATCGCCAATTTGAACACTACATTTCCCTGAAATGATCTCAATGCGTTCTGAAACGTGGGTTTTAAAAGTTAAAGCTTTTTCTGTTGGAAGAATTACTCCTAAAGTCTTTTTTGTACCATCTTCAAGTTCAATAACATGACTAATGGAGTGTCCTTCGTAATGAACATTCGCTTTTTTTGTTATAGAAACAGCATCAAATTGATTTGGCATTTTTCTTGTCTCTTTTATTGTACCGAATATGTACAAGATAATAATAAAAGCTCATCTAAACTTTCAAGCTTTAAAAATAGATTATTAAGTGAACAATACAAATAAATGCGTCTCGAATGCGCGGAGATCATTTAAAACATAGGTAAATATTTTTTTATTAAAATTAGAATAACAATCTAATATATTGTTCATTGATTTGATTTATTGCAAATACATAGTGCAGAGAAGCTTGAAGGTATGAAGTTAAATTTAGATAAATATGACCGTGTAATATTAGATCTTCTACAGAAGGACTGCACATTGGCAATAGGTGATATTGCGGAAAAGGTGGGATTAAGCAACACGGCTTGTTGGCGCAGAATACATAAGATGGAAGAAGAGGGTATTATTCGTGCAAAAGTCGCTTTGCTAGACCGTAAAAAACTCAACATTAATGTGATTGTGATGGTGTTTATTAAAACAGCACAACACAATATTGAGTGGATTCAAAAATTTCATTCTCATATCTATAGCATCGATGAAGTGATTGAAGTGTATAGAATGGCAGGTGAAACAGATTATTTACTTAAAGTTGCTGTATCGGATGTTGCCGAGTTCGATAAAGTTTATAAAAAATTAATTGAAATTAACGGATTGGCCGATGTGAGTTCTAGTTTTGCCATGGAGCAAATTAAATATACGACAGAACTTCCTTTAAATTTTTTCTAATAAAAACTGCGAATACTATTAAAAATTAAGGACCAGCAAAAATGCTAGAAGCTAAACCTTATTTACGTTCGGTACAAATTAAGGCAAATCATCGATGAAGAATAGTGTGAGAAGTACCTTTCAGAACAGCAAGTTCGAATAACAAGCAGATCTAAACAGGACACTATAAAATCATATTTTACTCTAAGAAATAAATACCGGATTAAAATTCTAATTTTAAGTAAAAATAGGAAATAAAAATCTAATATAAAGATAAAAAATAGAAAAGATTAAAATTTATATCCATTGAAATCTCACTACCATGAATTGGTAATAAAGTTGATACGTTTCTTGGAATATAAAAGTGAATCAATTCAGCACAGATGTCATTAATTTAGGACGAACACCCGAGCGCTTTGATGGTCTAGTCAATACACCTGTTTTTCGTGGTTCGACTATTGTTGTAAATAGCTTTAGTGAGTGGGAAGAATTTAAACGAAATGGTGGGGTGTATCGACATTACGGCCGTTTCGGTGCTGCAACAGCTAAATCTTTTGAAAGTGCAATCAATGCGCTTGAGGGTGGTGCGGGTAGTATGGTGTTTCCATCTGGGTTATCGGCATGTACACATGCACTTATGGCTTGTGTAGAAGCAAATAGTCATGTCTTGATTGCCGATAACATCTATGGCCCAACGCGAAACTTTGCTGACAATATATTAGCCAGAATGGGGGTAAGTGTTGAATATTTTGACTCTACTAACCTTGAGGCATTAACTGAAAAAATTAATCATCGTACTAGTGTGGTGTTTATTGAATCACCGGGTTCAATGACATTTGAACTGAGTGATGTTGCGGCAATTTCTGCAATTAGTCATCAATATGGCGCAAAAGTATTAGTCGATAACTCTTGGGCAACGCCGTTACTTTTTCAACCCTTAAAGCATGGTGCTGATATCTCTATTCAGTCCGTAACCAAATACATTGGTGGCCATTCTGACATACTCATGGGCGTGGCTACTGCAAATGCTGAAACATACGAACAACTCACGAAAACTGGACATTTGTTTGGAGAGACCACAAGCCCAGACGACATTTATTTAGCATCACGTGGCTTGCGAAGTTTGGTGGTAAGGTTAAAACAGCATCAAAATAGTGCTCTAACTATTGCGCAATTTCTAACAACACATCCGGCTGTTAAGGAAGTGCTTCATCCTGCTTTAGAAACAAGCCCCTATCATGATTTGTGGCTGAGAGATTTTCATGGTTCATCTGGAGTATTTGCTTTTTATTTAAAAGAGTCTGAAACTTCTTATGTGCAAAAATTCTTTGATTCGCTGCAATTATTTCACATTGGTTTGTCTTGGGGTGGATTTGAAAGTCTGATTTTACCTGTTGGACAAGCTTATCGAACCCATACGAATCTACCTAAAGATGGTTATTTAGTACGTTTAAATATCGGACTAGAATCGGTGGTCGATTTACAAAAAGATTTGGAATATGCACTAAAGTGCGCAGAACAAATGCTTGTTGAAAGTGTTATATAGGTATCTTAAAGTCTAAAGGCTAACTTGGCACATCAGCCGCTTTATGTGTGACAGGGGCTATTATTTTATTAGATATTGTATAGCGACCATCTACTAATTGGGATTCTGTTGCTGCGATATTATGTTCGTTTACTGTCGGTGCAAAAGCGAATTTAAACTTTATAGATCATCTAATTTTATGAAAGAAAGCCCTATTAAAAGGGCTTTGCCATCACTTAGCGAAGTTTTAAATACTCATCTTTTAATTTATCTAGGAAAATAAACAAGTTTTGGTTCATTTCTTGGTAGTCATGACTCCTCAATTCTTCTCGGGTATTAACAAATTTATAATCATGAGCTTGATTGAGTTCAGTTGCTGAATGTTGAATGAGTAATTCAACAACTTCAGGCGTTAGTTCCATATGACATTGCAAACCATAAACTAATTTTGAGTATTCAACGATTTGTCGCGGACAGCCTGCACTAAAAGCAATAATTTTTGCATCGCTGGTTAACCCGGGCATATCACTGTGCCAGTGACCAACTTCTGTCATTTTTCCGAAGTGTGAAAATAGAGAATTTTTTAAACCATACTCTGTCAGCATAATAGGAAACTTACCAATTTCTCTTTCAGGGCTATGTTCAAACTTGGCACCTAAAGCTTCACCAATGAGCTGTGAACCTAAACATACCCCTAAAACGACTTTGTTTGCTTGGATAGCTTTCCTAATGACAGCTTGTTCAGCGAGTGAATTAAAATGAGGACACATTTCAACTGTAGTATCTGGACTTTGTGGACCACCCATCACAATCAGGAAATCTATGTCTTCAACCGTAGAAGGTAAGGGGGCATTTAAATACACTCTTGAATATGTCATTTTGCAGTGATTATTTTGACCCCAAATTTCATATGCACCAGGTGCTTCAAAATCTTCATGAACAATAAAATGTAGGTGCATGATAGTTCCCTAAATTTAAAGAAGGTATAGATAGGTTTATTGCTAGATCTAAGCCAAAGATAGGTTATGAAGCTTAAGGGCTAGTGAACACATCCAGTTTTTCAAAGTTATATGGTCCAGTTTGGTATATTCTTTGCAGTTGTTGCTAATTCGATTATTTGAAAAAAGAATATAAAATAAAAATAATCATTTCATTTATTTAATAATTTTAAAATATATTTAATTTTTCTTGTTTTAATTGTGATTTAAAGATAAATTTCTTAAATATTTTTATTTATGTGCTTATTCAAAAAATTAATAAGTAATAATGATTTTTAACATTATATAAAAATATACTTAAAAATTGTAAGTTGTTGTATTTGATAAAGACTATGAGTCTGTTTTTTTATTCATTATTTGTAGTTATATTTCCATTTAGTATAGTTTTAAAATTTTAAACTATTAAATAGAAAATTATTTACTATTTGTTTATATAATAAATTGTAATTGTTTTTTACAAATGTAAGCGAATGTTTGCTGTAGAATCAGTAAATTAATTTATATAAATTGCTTGAATAAGTGTTCTTTTGATGTATAATGAAGTCAACTAGAAAAAAGACTTATTAGTTTAGTAAATCCTCTTTTAGTATCGAAGCTTTATTCATAATCCTCCGTTTTTAAGATCTTAAGCTCAATTCGTTATTTTTTCCAAGTTAAACCCGTCATGTCTCATGGCACAAGTTCTTAAAAATCAATAGGATGTATATCATGTCTAACAACACAGCTACTGGTACAGTTAAGTGGTTCAACGAAACTAAAGGTTTCGGTTTTATCCAACAAGATTCAGGTCCAGACGTTTTTGCTCACTTCAAAGAAATCGCTTCTTCTGGCTTCAAAACTTTACATGAAGGTCAACGCGTGACTTTTAATGTTGTGCAAGGTCAAAAAGGCCCTAGCGCTACAAACATCATTCCTCAGTAATTAGTACTGTAGAATAGAAAAAGCCCTCATTTGAGGGCTTTTTTATTGACTAAAAAAAATAATTTCATCTTAGTCCCACCAAACTCTAATCAAGTGTTGTCTGAATGCTTTGTACTAAGACTTTTTGATGAAGAGAAAGATAGTTTGACGAAAAATTTTAAATTGAACGTATTAGCTCAAGGATTTCTCATCATGAAATTTAAAAAATCGCTTAATCGTATTAGAATAATATAAGATGTATATAAAACCTTATATTACATTGAGTAAATATAAGGCTTTAATAAATTTGATGTTAACTGAAATTTTAAAAGAGATCTTTTAATTGATGTAAAAATCTCTTTTATATAATTTAACTAGCGATGCGTGCTTCAGTTTTTTCAAGCTCAATTATTTTAATAATATAAGACCATGTTTTTTCCCGATTAACTAAACCTTTATCAATTGTGCCATCAATAATAATGCCATCAAGAATATTCAGAAAGAGTGTAGTTAATGCTTCAGGATCCTCAACATAAACTTTAATTAATATTGAAAAAACAAGCGTATAGATCCATTCACGATAGTCGTTAATAGGATTTTTTACTGAAGGATAAACTTGTACAACTTCCATGGTCGCCTTTTTAAATAAGCAGCCATTAAAATCGTCGGTATAAATCCAGTCAATATACCAATCAAATAAGCTCCTGAGCTGAACTAAAGGCAAATCTTTAGTATTGATTCTTTCTAATATAGCTGCCTGAATATCTGAATTTCTCTTGTAAAGGCATGATTCTATTAAATTTTCCTTGGATGGAAAATATTTATAGAATGTCATTTTTGCTACATTAGATTCAGCAATAATTTTGTCAATTCCAATGCCGTTATAGCTTTTCTGATTAAAAAGGGCTATAGCTGTTGTTATAATAGTGTCTCTTTTTGACATCAATTTCCCCATTGTAAACTTTTGAATTCCGTTTCTTTTTAAAGTGGTCTCTTATAAAAGTTAATTTCAATCATATTGAAAAGATTGTCGTAATACAACAGATGAAATAATAAAAATGACAATATTTTTTGCTATCAATTGTTAATTAATTTATTAAAAAAATTTATTAAAACATGGATTGATTTGTGTAAATAATAAACCTAATATCGAATTGTTTAGGGATGAGTATACAATTTTATTGAGTAGCAAATGAATGCGCAATTAAAATAATGGAGAACTCAAAACCTAACTATAAGAATTAATTTGTTATTGAGAATGATTATGTCAAAAAAATTTGAAGATTTTAATAATCCAAGACAAAAAGCTTTACTGGGGATGAAGAATAGTATTCCTTCACAACAGTGGGAAGAAAATCTAGCATTTCTCAAACAATTAAGAGAAAAAATCGCTAAATTACCAGTATGTACACATCCAGCAATTGAAATTTTAAATAACGGACAGCTTGATAAATTTACCTTAACAAAAATTCATTTGGAATATCGTCACGCTATTGTACAAGTATTTACGGATGCTTTATTAATGGCTCAATTTCAGACTAAGCAATTAGAACCGAAATTACACTCTGGAGCTAAAATGTTCCCACGTGTTTTATTAAGTTTAAATATACTAGATGAATTTGGTTTTAGACCTGGAACAGACCAAGATAATTATTATTTGGGTAATCCTGAATATGCACATTATCCACTTTATGAAGATTTACTTAATGATTATGGTCTAAATGAACAGGATCGAAGATCATACCATCCTTCAAAAATCGCAGATCAGGTAAGAAGGTTTTTAGAATCTTCATACGATAGTTATATTAAAGTTGTTGCATTGCTTGCGGTTGCAGAAGAAGAAGTCATTCTTTTTAGTCCTCCGTTACGTGAGGCGACTAAGGCTGTTGGAATTGAGGTTGAGGGTGGTGGCTATTACCATGTACATGGTGTATCGACTGACGAGACATCAGAAGCAGCAGATGATGATCATGAAGATGACTTGTGGTTTGCATTGGCTCAAGGTATAACCAAAGATGATTATGAAAGTCTTACCGAGCTATGTATGGAGTACTGTGCTTTATGGAATGAATTTTGGGATGCCCAAATTGCTTATGTCGATTTTATGGAGACCAAAAAACTGGCATAAACTTAATATTCCATTCTGAATGCTTCACGAAAGCTTATCCAATAGTGGGTAGGCTTTTTTATTGGTGGTTTTATCTTAATCTTATACGCATAAGCTAACAAATTAACAGCAATCGATACTCTCCCTCTTTTTCAACGGGTGCTTTATGCACACACGGTAAAACCTTTTGAGTAGGATGATCTACTGCCAAACGCCACAAGTGACCTGTACCCAAATTTATCGGTTGTGCATGGGCTTTAGGCTGATAATGTAAATCAAAGAAATACTCTGCTAAAAAACTTTCAAATTCGGCTTCCGCCCCATCATGTAATGCTTTGAGTTTTTCTCTAATTTCGGGAATTAAAACTTTTTGTTCAACCTGATCATTAGGCACAATATCACTAGCCGCACCGTGATAAGTACATAAAAAAGTATCTGTTTCTATAGGTGAGCGATCAACATGAAACGAATAGACATCTGTTGAAATAAAATCTAGTTCTTCATCACGTTCATAGTGTTTAAGTAAATTAAGTACAGGTGATGCACCCATATCAGTTAAAAGCTGCATGTCTTTTAAAATAATGTCTCGAGCCAAAACACCTTGTTCTGAAAGCTCAAGTGCTAAAAGGTCTTCAGCAGAAATTTCGGTAATATTTTCTTTTAACTCAAGTTTAGTCACAATTTCTTTAAAGTCGCCCATCAAATTTCTGTGCCAACAAATAGCATTCTTATCTCCCTGAAAATGTGTATTTACAAGTTCAGCAAAAGTAGACACCACTTCAACTTGCTTGTGATCAGAAAATTTATTTGTCATATGAAATTTAAATCGCTCAAAACCCTGCCAATCATACACGTTTAGCGCTTCTAGGGCTGCAATCTTTAGCCGCAATTTTAGCTGTTAAAAAATGAATATAATGCAAGAAAAGTACAATAATGATATGAACTTTGGGTTCAGCTTGCCTATTATAAAATGGCTTTAAGTCACCAAGACAAGATGAGAAGTCGACTATTTTTATAGTCGTGTAAGGAAATAAGGACAGTTTTTAAAAGTAATAGGATCGCGAGGAAAGTATGGAAGAAATTAAAACAATCGGTGTGGTTGGTGTTGGTGTCATTGGCGCAAGTTGGACAGCATTATTTTTATATAAAGGCTTTAAGGTAAAGGTATATGACCCATACCCCATAGATGAAGAATTATTTAAAAAGAGAATACAAGCAAATTTAAATGATTTACGAGATTTAGATTTGCAAACGCAGCCTAGCCATTCTTCACAAGATGTTCTTTCAAATCTAGAGCTTCACAACAACTTAAAAGATGCCGTAACCGATATCGATTTTATTCAAGAAAATGCACCAGAGCGTTTAGATTTAAAGCAAAAGTTATATCAAGATATCACGTCATATTGTCCTGAAAAGACGCTGATTGCCTCAAGTTCTTCAGGCCTAAAAGTTTCAGACTTTCAAAAAGAGGCAACTCATCCCGAGCGTATACTTTTAGGTCATCCATTTAACCCACCTCATCTATTACCTTTGGTTGAAATAGTCGGTGGAAAATTAACGGACCCACAGTATTTAAGACGCGCAGCCGAGTTTTATCAGAGCATTGGTAAGCACCCGATTATTTTAAATAAAGAAGTAAAAGGTCATGTTGCAAACCGTTTGCAAGCAGCATTATGGCGAGAAGCATTTTCACTGGTTAAAGAAGGTGTGTGTTCAGTCGAAGATGTTGATATCGCAATTACCAGTGGGCCAGGGCTGAGATGGGCATTATTTGGCCCTTATATAAATATGGAACTTGCAAACCAGAAGGGTTTTAAAGAGGCAATTCATCACTTAGGGCCACCTATGGCCGAATGGTGGAATGATATGCAGGCGTTTCAGCATTCTGATGAAACTACAGAGGTGCTAGAAGCACAAACAAAAGAGCTTTTAAACCACTATAAACATGTCGATCTATCTCAAAAAAGAGATAAAGGGCTAGTCGATATTTTAAAGCTAAGACTACAGTTAGAGTTAGATTAAGCTCATTTTTTAGAAGTGCCAAACAAGGTTTTACTGCAATGTTTGGCTTTTTTGTTGTGGCGTATTTAGGTAATATTCCTATTCTTCTTTCTGCTCAAAACTTATAAAAAGCTTGCTCTATTCCTAAGCTTTTAAAGTTATAAATTTACTCAGGTATATGAAACGATACTACAAACAAACTGAATCGGCTGCTTCACATTGGAAAACTGAACAAGACTGTTTTTTAATAGAAAATAACTCGCTTTCTATAGATGAGTTAAAAGAACATTTGCCATTTTCTGAAGAAGAAATTAGGGTTCGTAGATCGGTTTTGGGGTTGGTAAGACGAGATCAGCAAATGCGGCCTTATTAATTTTACCAAATGGTAAATTTTAATTGAAAATAAATGTTTCAAGAAATCTTAATAATTTAGAAAAATTGTGGATGAGTTATCAAAACCATACTTTTTTTAGGTGATTGTTTAGCAAGGTTTACAGAACACTTTAACTAATTACATTCAATAATAATAACATTTCACTCCTTTACATTTGTTTCATCATAATCAGAACCATAAATCATTTTAAGATCAAAACTTTATAACAATTGAGATCGAGGAGGTTAAAAATGCCAAAATATTTAGCCGTGGCTGAAAAGGTTTATAAGAACATTCAAAAAGACGACTTATTCACCAATGACCTTACACAAAATCTGAATTGTTTGATCAGTCAGATACGTAAGGCCATTAAAGGGACTGAGTTTAAACTTAAGTTTAATTACATCGATTTTGATGAGCAATTAACTAAACCGATTAGTGAGTGCAAAGTCAAAGTTGATTTAAGTGTAATGCCTAAGTTTGAAAATGAAGGAGAGTATTTACTTTGGTTGGCAAGTTTTATTGAACGGATTACAGAAGGGGGAAAACCTAAATTTCCGCCAATTTCACAGCTCATTCCACATGGATTTAAGATGTCGAAAGAATCACTCCCTGTAGTCGCTGCGCCTCAAAAAGAACAGCATGCAGATATGATTATTAGCTATTTTAAATCGAAAGATTTTCTGAAAACCGAGAAAACTCCTTCATAAAAAGAATATAGAAGTATTCGTCCACCATACTTCTATATACCTGCTGGTTTATACTCAGCGACCGCCTTCTGGGGCGGTTTTTTTATGGGTGTTATTTCATTTATTTCTTTCTAAAAGCAAAACAGGTTTTTCGTAATTGCTATTACACCACTCATGTTTTTCGATTACAGCTTGAGGAACCTGAGCGATGTCTTTCACGGGAGTAAAACCCATCGAGCTGTAAAAACTTTCTAGTTCTGCAAAAGGTAGACAGTAAAGCACAGAAAAATCCGAGTTTTTAATTAAGAAATCGACCACTTTACGGGCGATGCCTAACCCTTCATTATCAGGAAAGACGTAAATTCCACCAAGTTCGCCACTATTCGAATCAATAGACACAACTCTACCTTGCCCAACAATTTTGTTACCAATAGAGGCGAGTACAATAAGTTCATCTTCATGTGATGGAACAAAGTCAACCTCGGTATAACGTTCGTTTATAGCTTTGAGATCGGCAGCGTTAGCAAGTCTTAATGAAATGTCCATTATGTTTCCTATACGTGTTAACTTTAATTTTGGGTCTTTATTTTTAAAGATGACCAAAGAATATAAAACAAGACAAATCAGTTATCTAATTATTTTATATATTTCCCAAAGCAACATTAAGTCAGATCAGGGGGAGGGAAAATAAGCTTTCCTTTATGAAAATATTTCTTTCCTTTGTAGGATAAGCGTGAGTTGTAGTCAGTGTCGATCATGAGCGTTACAGTTTCAGCTTTTGCACTTATTGCATAGTAAAGATCATATTGCTCTTCTGTTTTAACACTCACTATTTTGCCATTTGATAGAATAGCCTCAGCGGCTTCTAAGTCAGTTTTATATTTATATATATCAATGCTTTCTTGTGCTTCCCACCAGAGCATAATATCTTCAATATTTTCAAAAGGGCTATACCAAAGAACCTCTAGCGCACCCTCATCAATCGCTACGGGTATAATTAATGGCATCTTCATCACCAACTATTTATTTAATAATAAATTCTTCAAAAACGACTGTACGTGAGTATCTGTATAACTCCAAATCAACCCATCATAAGGCGTTGCTAAAAGCCTTCTAGTCATGATGGGCCTTTATAGTTAAGGATTCATAGAATCAACGGCTTGAAGTATACCTGTAAATAATATTGCTAGTTTTGATTCAGGCTGTGGCTCATTTCCATTTGCGGTAAATACAGCACAAACTTTATGGCCTTTTTGAGTTTTACCAATCACAGAAAAGTTAATCACCCCGTATTCGGAACCGCCTTTAAAACCAATTTTTTGCCAATTTAAATTTTTAAAAAGTGGATTTAAAGAACTGTTCAGAGCAGGGGCATCTTTAACACTTTCAAGCAGAGGACAAATCTCATTGGTTGACATATACCATTCAGCATCTTGCCAAGTAGCCGATTTTCCAATGCTACTCACACTTGGTAGTGGCAGTTTGTCTAGCTCAGAGAGCACTTCTAAACGAGCCGACTTTGTACCTGTTTTAAACTTATTTTTTAGCTTTTCGTTGCTTGGGTCAATCAGTTGAAATAGTTCTCGTGTCGTCAGCATCGGGATATTTCTAGGTGACAACGCTTCTATACGAGGCTTTTTTAATACATCTATAAGACTATCGGTTGCAGTATTATCACTAATTTGAATCATTAACTGCGCAAGAAGTTCCAGATTTACAGGTGTGCCAGCAGGTAGGGTTTGTAGGACTCCGGTTGGCAATGATCGATTTTTTTCTTTTAAAGATACTATAGTTTCTCTTTTTAATTCACCTTTTTTTATCGCATCTTCATACGCTTTTAAAACCAGTAATTTAAAAGTAGAGCCTACGGCCATTGGGGTTTTATCATTTTCAACAACCACAGGTCTGTTATCTACAACAACTAAAAGAGAGGTTTTACCGACTGCGTTTTCATGTAGTCCTTTAACCATTTCGTCTAGGCTTACGGTCTTAAAATGAGGCGCGCTAAACCAAAGGGTACTAATTTGCCCTTGCTCATCTAAGCTAATTGAAACAGGTAATTCTCCTTTTTCGAAATCAATTGTTCCTGAACCATTAGAAATATTAATACTTTTAAGAGAGCCTAAAGAGACTTTTAAATCATCAACGATTTTTTGAATTTGTGTTATGGAAACTTGTCCTAAAAATTGAGGACTAAATAAAGCAGGTTCTACGGGTTTATCTGCAAAAATTGATGAAAGCTTAGTCGATAAATTATCCATTTTTTGTTCTGTCGCTGCATGAGTAGTAGAAATAACAATAGGGGAAACATTTAAAGCCATAACGCCTACAGCAAAAAATAAAGCTCTAGTTGTATACATTTTCTTGGTTAGAAAGTTCTTCATTCAATGTCCTCTTATATTTAGACTCATCTACAGTTTTTTATAAATGGTTTTAAAATAAGCATTCATTTTGACGCATCAAAATTTATATATCTATATAAATTTCTTCGATTTTATAAACCCTAATTTAATAATAAAATTAAATTATTTACCCTTACTTTTTAATGATTTATTTTAAAGCAAATGTCATTTTGTGTGCTTGACTGTGAAAGGCTTGAACACTATCCTTTGCCTGCTGGCCACATTGCCAGTCGGTCGTCGCGGACCGCTGTTTTCGACCACATCAGGATTATTTCTTCTGAGGAATAGTTTTGTGTGAGCATCTCCTCGTCTCCTCCCGTAGCGGTAGGACGGGAGAGGGACACCTTCGGGTGTGCTGGAGTCGAAACCAGTCCGCGAACCCTCTTCCGTTCTGCCACCATAATTTTAGTGTCTGGCAGAACTCCCAATTGAAGGAGTTGGCTTTGCACATTCATTATTTCTTGGCTCTCGATGCCAAAAGTTATAACGACACCACTTAAATCATCTTTAAACAGCTTGATGTCCTTTAGGGTTTTTAGGCTTTAAGTCATTACGGCTCAAAAATTTGTATCAACAATAAAACTTGAGATGTGCCAAGCACAGTCTTTATGGCTTTGCTGTGCCTTTTTTTCTTCCAAAAAGGGCACAGGCTTTTTTCTCTTTTAGAAACAACAAGAATTTATAACGGTAAAAACTATGCCACCTTTAGTATTTTCTACACGTGCTTTAAAAGTTATTAATAAGGCGATTGATTTATTTCACCACCACGGATTCCATTTAGTGGGCGTCGACAGAATTGTGAGAGAATCTGAAATTACAAAAATGACTTTTTATCATTATTTTCAGTCCAAAGCGCGGTTTATCGAAATTTGCCTACTTGTGCAAAAAGAACGGCTACAAGAGAAAGTCATTGCAATGGTCGAGTACGGCCAAAACACAAGCGTGAAGGACAAACTCAAAATACTTTATGACTTGCATACCGACTTAGAAGGGCCGTATTACCTGCTATTTAAAGCCATTTTTGAAACTAAAAATAATTATTTAAATGCTTACCAAGTCGCCATTAAATATAGAACATGGCTGACCAATGAAATCTATAGCCATCTCAGAGTACTTAATAGGGAAGCCTCATTTCATGATGCCAAATTATTTTTATATATGCTTGATGGTGCCATTATTCAGCTTTTAAGCTCAGATATTTCAAATGTGAAAGAACACTTGTTTGATCGATTTTTAATGTCATTTATTTGAAATTAGAAGAGTGTTAAGAAATGTTAAAAATTGTTTCTAATTATAATTTAAAATATCTAAACTATTTTAAATTGAATCTTTGCATGGAAAGTAATTTGGAAGTATTTTTCAATAATAGTAGAGCTTTTTTTGAATTTTAAAAATAATATAAATAACAGTATGTTATGTTATTTCTAGTTTTTAAATTGACAAATAGAATGTATAAGCTTGTTCATTGCTTATACATTTTTTAAACATTTGATTTATTGGCTTATTTTTAAAAATTAATGCTTTATAAATGAGGGTTAATATAGCAAAATTAACAAATCTTTTGATCATGCTAGGGTTGGATTCTATTCTGTTAAATAGAATAAATTTTAATATTTAATTTAAATGTAAAATTAATTATTAATTAAATAGACAGATCTGTACGTGCTTTGTAAAATACCGCTAAATATAATTCAGTCCTATAAAGATGTTGAACAGTATTCATCAAGTTTTAGATAGTTTGGGCATTAGCCCACAGAAACGAGCTATTCATATTCAATTTACGTCTCCGATATTGAATGACCAAGTCTTTCTACAAAGAATTGATGGCGTACATGCACTCAATGATGGTTTAAAAGCAGAACTTTTATGTCTATCAACCAATGCAACGATTCAACTAAAATCTTTTATTGGTGTTCAGGCCGCTGTAGATATAGTGACGGAGCGAGGTGAATTAACCCGCGTTACAGGCATTATTACTCATGCTCAGCAAGGCCAGTCAGATGGAAGTCTAACTTTATATAAGCTGACCTTAGAAGATCCAACCGCATTATGGAAATATCGCCGCAATTCGCGCGTATTTATGAATAAAAGCGTGGTTGAAATATGGGAAATATTATTTAAAGAATGGCAAGTTAAAAATCCGCTATTTGCTGCAAGTTTAAGTTTGGATTTAAGCGGTTTAACACAAACTTATGATGTTCGTCCTTTTGTTATGCAACATAACGAAAGTGATTGGGACTTCCTCACACGCTTACTTCGTAGTGAAAATATCAGTTGGCTCATTGATGAAGCTCAGCATATTGTTCCAAGTACCGATACATCTATTCAAGCTCAGAAACTCAGGTTGATTGATGCTAATAGCCAATATCAACCTTTAGACCGTAAAACGATTCGTTACCACCGTAGTAGTGCGGTCGAACAATACGACAGCATGACTCGCTTAACTGCCGAGCGTACTCTTCAACCTAACGTTATGCATATACAACGTTGGCAAGCAGAAATATTAGAACAAGAAGAAGGGATTGGAAGCGTTCAAAGTAAGCATCAGCATAGCGAACAATATGACAATGCTACACTTGGCTTAGAGCAAGCTTGGAACTATGCGCCTGCATGGATTGGTGATTTAAAGGGTGAGGATGGTGTAACTAAATCTGGAAATCAACAAGTTGAACGATTAAACCAGAACCTCCACAATTACTACGAGGCGCAGGCGAAACGCTTTATTGCGCAAACGACAGTCCGCGATGCCTATGTGGGTTACTATTTCGAATTAAATGAACACCCAGAAATAGACCAGCATGAAAGCTCAGATAAAAGCTTTTTGATTGTTTCTAAAAACTTCTTTAATCAGAATAATTTACCTAAAGATTTAAATGACCAAATTAATGGTCTATTGGCGCAAAGTAACTGGTCAATACAAAACCCCGAGAACAGTGATGAACGCCAAGCGAATCAACTGATTTTACAACGTCGTCATATTCCAACAACACCAGCTTATAACCCACAAATTCATAGCCCTACAACTCATCCGCAACGTGCAAAAGTGGTGGGTCCTGAAGGTGAAGAAATCTATGTAGATGAATGGGGGCGTATTAAAGTCCGTTTCCTGTTTACCCGTAGTGATGATCATAGCCATGATGGTGGAGCAGGGACCAATAACAATGACACCGATTCTGCTTGGATTGATGTTCTAACACCGTGGGCTGGAGAAGGTTACGGTGCACGTTTTTTACCGCGTATTGGTGAGATTGTTGTTATTGACTTCTTTAATGGCGATATCGACCGACCATTTGTGATGGGTCGAATTCATGAGGCACAGCGCCAACCAACCAAGTTTGATAACAAAGGTAAACTTCCCGATACTAAAAAACTGAGTGGTATCCGTTCCAAAGAAGTGTCTGGTGGTGGGTTTGGACAACTTAGATTTGATGATACACCGGGCCAAATTAGTACCCAGCTACAAAGCAGTCATGGTGCAAGCCAGTTAAATCTGGGGAAACTCAGCCATCCTAAAGAAAAAGCGGAAAGTGAAGACCGCGGTGAAGGTTTTGAACTGCGTACGGACCAATGGGGAGCATTGCGTGCGGGGCAAGGTTTATTGGTATCCACCCATAAACAGGATAATGCCAAAGGCGAGCACCTCGATGCCGAAGTTGCGAAAAAGCAACTTGAAGGTAGTCAAACGAATAGTAAAGCACTGAGTGACATCGCTAAAAACCAGAAAACCGATGAAATAGAATCGATTGAGCAGTTAAAAGACTTTGCCTCACAAATTCAGCAGCAAATCGCTAAATTTGAAAAAGCTTTACTGCTTTTAAGTTCACCAGATGGCATAGCCTTGAGTACGTCCGAAGATATTCATATCTCGGCTGATGCACAAATCAATCAGATTGCTGGAGACAGCATCAATATAAGTACTCAAAAGAATGTCATTGCCCATGCCCAAAATAGGCTCAGTCTCTTTGCAGTGCAAAGTGGACTAAAAGCAGTAGCTGCGCAAGGCAAGGTAGAAATACAAGCCCAGTCAGATGCTTTAGATGTGCTTGCTAATAAAGGTATTACCATTTCTTCTACAGAAGATCGGATTGAAATTAGTAGTCCTAAAGAAATTGTAATTACTGGTGCAAGTTCACAAATTACCTTAAATGGTTCAGGAATCTTTCCGAAAACTGGCGGGAAATTTCAGGTCAATGCCGGACAGCATGTGTTCCAAGGCGGCGCATCGGCAAGTGTTCAATCTAGTTTGCCACCACCACCAAAACGTGCACAAGGTGTACTTGAGCTTTTGCACGACTACTCACATGGAGCTTTTGTTAAAGGAGCTGGTTATACCGTAACTGATAATCTGGGTAAAGTCGTTAATGGCAAGCTAGACGATAAAGGTTTTGCTCGTGTTTCAGGTTTGGCAACGGGCTCAGTGAAAGTTCTGTTCGATCCAGACCCTCGTAATCCTTGGGATGAGGCAAGTGATTTTAAACGCAAGGTAGAGTGGCCAAATCAAAATGATGTAGAAGGCAGCATTGGTATTGCATCTGGCAGTAAAGGGTTAACTGAAACATTGAAAAATGACTTTAAAAAGTTGAGCCAACTTGCGAGCAATGTGAAATCTGTACAGCAGAAGATTGAATCGGTTAAAAAAATCAAAGATCAAGGTGCTAAAGCATTATTACCAATGGCGATGGAACAGGTTTTAGGAGGGAGTGATGGATCTAAGTTAAGTCAATCATTTGTTAGTCAAAATAGCTTTATGCCTTCAAGTCAGCAGAGTAATCCACTCAGAAGATTGGCTCAAGCAAGCTCTGACAAAAAAGCAATAACAGAAATCCGATCACCTTTTGAAACGTTTGTATAATTTGAGAAGAACATGTCACAAAATTCAGTGGTTGCTCCTTTAAATACTTTTAGTCCCAAAGATTTAACAGCAAAGAAATCAGCAGTTGATAAATGGTTTAGGGAATATACAAATGGTGTGGTTACAGTTGACCGATTAGAGACAATCTGTAGAAGTGTACCTGTTTTAGGAAGTGCCTTTGCTGTTGGTGATATCATTATTGATATCATAAGTATGCTCAATAAAGGTGTTGATAAAGTTGAGATTTTTGATTGGTTGAATTTAGGAATCGATGTTATTGGATTGGTACCAATGGGACCGGTTGGACCTTCTGTGCGTGGTGCAGCACGGCCAGCATTATTTTATGTAAAGAATGAATCAGAACAAATTATTAAAGCACAAGCAAAAAAATTAGGTAAAAAAACATTAACTTCTCAAGAAGTAAAAAAAGCTTTAAGTACAGGGTTTAAAGACAGCGCAAGTGTATTTTTAACTACCATTATTGCTGAAAATGTAGCGGGGACTTTAGAAAACTTTGCTAAGAAAGGACAGAGTTTACTTAATCAGGTATTAAAAGAAGTTGGTAACTGGATTGTCTTATTAACAAAAACTATTGATGACGGCTTTAAGAAATTAGTCAGCGGCTCTTTAAACGGACTTCCAAACCTTAAGCGAGCGGGTCAACAGTCTTTAGGAGTTATAAAAGGAATATTTGAACTTGACGGAACTCGTATAGTAAATAATGCAAAATATGCTACCGAGAACGTTGCAAAAACTGTAGGTAAAGGGTATGTCAACCTAGCCAATTTGGCAGTCTCCGATGAAGCAAGAGCCAAAGTGTTAGCTTTAGGCGCAAAAATAAGATCTATAGGACAAGTTGCCCAAGGAAAAGTAAATAGTTTAAGTGACCCTAATACTTTATGGACCATTGGTTGGCTATTTAGCATTATGGGAATGGTTGCAGCAAAACATCGGCAAAAGAAAGCACAGATTAAGGCAAAAGAAACGACAAAGGCCAATGCAACTCATCCATCAAGTGCCACTGACAAATCAACTAAACAAGCTCATGCAGAGAACAATGCCAAACGATGTAAAAATTGTATGGGGGGGACGGGTGGTTCAATTACCTTTGCAATGGGTACAGAGTTCTTTACTCATGTTGATGCACAACTTGGCAGCATAATTGAGGACAGCATTAGCCGTACTTATGTTTCAAACCTTTACCAGATGGATGACTCTATTTTTGGAGCACGTTGGGTTACACCATTTACAACAAAAATTTCTCGTAAATTTAAATATAGTCCAAAGAAAAAAGATCACAAAGACTATTTAAATGGACTTGAATACATTGGTTTAGATGGCCGAGCAATTGATCTGCCTGACCTAAAAAAGGGTCAAAGTATTTATGATCCTATTGAGCAATACACTTATACAGTTTTATCTGATCAGCTTCATTTAATTGCCTACGGTGAAGACGAGAAACACTATTATGAAAAATACGGCGAGGACTATCGTCTATCCTATATAGAGCGTAAAAATGGTTTCAAAGTCGCTTTACGTTATGACCATGTTTCTATCGATAATAAAACAATTTTATCGGACATTTTATTTAAACAGGACGATAATTTGCTGGCTCATTTAGCTTTGCAATTAAATCCACAAGGTCTGGTTTCCGATATTTGGACAATCAAAAATGGCCAATTAGATCGTGTGTTGGCAAGTTATGATTATAATCAACAAGGTGACTTGATTCAGGCAACAAATGAATTTGCAGCTTCTTATTATTATCAATATACCCATCACTTAATTACACGTTATACAGATCTTACACATCGTGGGATGAACCTAAAATGGGATGGTATTTTACCTACTTCAAAAGCCATTGAAGAATGGGCCGACAATGCTAGTCGTGCTTCAAAGCTGGAGTGGGATAAAGATATCAGAAAAACCACAGTGTTAGATGTTGAAGGGAATAGCACTGAACATTACTACGATATTGATGGTTATACATACCGTATTGTTTATCCTGATAATTTTGAAGAGTGGTTCTTTCGAGATGATGCGAAAAATATAACGCTCCATATTGCTAAAGACGGTTCGAAAACTTCTTACACTTATGATGAGCGCGGTAATGTCTTGACTACAACTCAAGATGATGGTGCGACAAGTTATTTTGAATATGATGAAAAAAATCAACTCACTGGTATGGTTGATGCCGAACAGGGACGTTGGTTTAAGCAATATGATGGTTCTGGAAACCTGATCAAAGAAATTGATCCACTTAAGCATGAAACTGCTTATGCTTACAATGCCATGGGCTTAGTCACTTCTATTACAGATGCTAAAGGTGGAAGTAAGTCACTCAAATATGATGATCAAGGGAATTTAATTAGTTATACAGATTGCTCAGGTAAAGAGACCAAGTGGCAATATGATGAGCGTGGTCGTGTAATCAGCATTGAAAATGCATTAAAACAAAAAGTTGAGTATTTTTATACTGAACTGACCTTAGAAAATCGGGAACCAATTATAAAGGGTTTACCTCTGAATGCTTTTGGTCAACTTGAAAAGATTAAACATGCTGATGGAACAGAAGAACACTTCATTCATGATGCGGAAGGACGTTTACTGGCACATGTAGATCCTAAACAGAACATCACTCGCTATGAATATGATGAGGCGGGTTTAATTCTGTCTCGTACAGATGCTTTAAACCACAAATTAAAATATAAATGGGATCGATTGGGACGTCTAACCCGACTCATTAATGAAAACGGTGCCAGTTACCAATTCTTCTATGATGTCGCAAGCCGACTCGTTAAAGAAATTGACTTTGATGGTAAGGAAACGGTTTACCACTACAATGAAAACTCGGGCCAACTTGCAACCAGTATTGAAGTTGCATCTGCTTATGGACAAGACCTCAAAGACCGAGCTGCACCGAAAGATCGTATTCAGCAATTTATCTTTGACAGTATGGGGCGTTTAGAACAGCGTACTGCAGGTTATGGACACTATGGTTTAGAACTTGAAGAAAAGCAGACTGAAGAATTTGCCTATGATTATATGGGGCGAATCATTCAAGCTAAAAATGCTCAAAGCAATTTACAATGGTTTTACGATGCAGCTGGTAATTTAATACGGGAACACCAGCAAGACTATAAAATCAATAAAACTGCGGTGTGGAAACACCAATATGATGAAATTAATGATCGAATCAAAACGACTCGCCCAGACGGGCAGATTATTGACTGGTTGACCTATGGTAGTGGTCATGTACAAAGTTTAATAGTGAATGGTCAAGACCTTGTTAGCTTTGAGCGTGATGATTTACACCGAGAAATTTCACGTCACTATGCCAACGGAGTGAGTCAAGAACAGCAATATGACTTGGCAGGTCGTTTGACAAGCCAAATCATGTTGAGTGAACATGAAAATGGCTATCAAAACCAATATAAACCACGAAACAATGCATTAGAGCAGACCAGTCAATTGGTACAGCGTCTTTATCAATATGACAAAACAGGTGAGTTAACTGCAATTCGAGATACTCGCCGTGGCAATATTGTCTATAAGTACGATCCTGTAGGTCGTTTACTTGAAGCGAGCAGTAAACTTGGAAAAGAAACGTTTAACTTCGACCCTGCCAGTAACATTATAGATTCATATCATAGTCAAAAGACTCAAAGCCATTCACAAAGTGCGGAAGAAAAAGACTATGGTTATAACCGTTTAGTTAATAACGTAGTTAAAGAATATCTAGATCAACAATACCAATATGATGCTTATGGACAACTCGTACGACAAAAAACGAGCCAAGGTGATTTAAACCTTGAGTGGGATGTCTATGGCCGCATGGTGAAGAGCCATAATAGTAAATACACGGCAGAATATCGCTATGATGCTTTAGGCCGCCGTATTCAAAAGCGGAGTAAGCATCACCATACAGGTCAAGAACAGAACATCATTTATGGATGGGATAGCGATACGCTTGCTTATGAGTCTACCGAGCAGTTGACCAAGCATTACATCTATGAAAAAGACAGTTTTGTGCCAATGCTACAGGCTGTTTATTTAAATCCAATAGAATTACACCAAACTCCAGATTGGTCAGATAGACCTTATAACATACACCGTGACCCGCTTTGGAAAACTGAAAAACAGGGTAAAGAATTTGATGATGTATGGTTCTATCACTGCGACCATTTAGGCACACCGCAAGAAATGACCGACCATACAGGTGCAATTATTTGGAAAGCCGAATATAAAGCTTGGGGCGAGTGTAAAGCAGAGAAAGCCAAGTCGAATTTCTTCGAAAACAGTGAAATTATTTCAAATAATATCCGTTTTCAAGGTCAGTATTTTGATGAAGAGACAGGGTTACATTACAATCGTTATCGTTATTATTTATCTTATTTAGGGCGGTTCATAAGTAAGGATCCATTAGGGCTTTTAGGAGGAGAAAATAAATATTTATATGCTCCAAACCCTTTAAAATGGACAGATCCATTAGGGCTTTTAGTTACCCCGACATATACTAGAGGTGCCAATGGGCGTGTTGAGAGAGTTCAAGCAACAGTATTAAAGAGTGATTTAAATACAGGAACTAGTACAAATGCTAGTTCAATTGCTGAAGCAAGAAGAATGGGAAATTGTAGTAAGGTACAAGCTGGTCATTTACTAGCTAAAAGATTAGGGGGAAGTGGTGGTGTTGGTCATGTATTCCCACAAACTCCTGGGATAAATATGGGAACTTATCGCGTTTATGAAGGAAAAGTGGCAAAAGATGTGGAAGCTAATGGTTCTGCAAAAATAGATATAAGATTTATTTACCCTAATCCAACAAGTAAAATGCCGAGTGGTATAATTTATCAATATGAATCGGGAGGTAAAACGCATGTTCAACCTTTCGCTAATCCAAATCCGTGTAAATAAAGGTAATTATTATGAGCGTAGAAAATGCAAAATTAGTATTAGAAAATTTTATTAATAAAATGAAAGATTGGGAGAAAAAATGGGGGGGTGTTTTAGAAAAAAATCCTGATCTTATTTTTAATGAGGAGGGAATGGAAAGCCGTTTAAATGAATTAGTAATGATCCAGAATGAATATTTGTCAGATAAAGCATTATCATTAAAACAAGATAGAAGGGTTACTTTAACTTTTGGTATTCCTCCTGAGTATGAACAACTCATATCAAAAGAAAATATTATAAATGAAAAGAAAATTGAGTTTTATACGAAAAATAATGAAGGTAAAGAATGTAGAATTTATACATTAATTTGTGAAAATAATAATTGGAAAGTTGATATTATGAAAATTGATTCATTAGATTGGAAGTCTAGTCGACAAGTATTTTAATAAATAAAATATCTTGATAAAGATATTTATATGAAAAGGGTAATCTTCATTAAATATTTAATTGGAGAGGTAAGTGACATAATTTACAACGTGACCCATTATAGAAGGTAATGAAAACTGGAAAATATTTTAATGTTTTATAATTATGGGTCACTTTCTATATGTTTTGTAGGTGTTAATTAAAAATTAGGATGAATTGAGTCACAAATTAATAATGGTGAAATTACAGTTTATTAAACTAACGAAAAGAGTTGATCTATATTAGTCACTACGAGTTGTTTTATTAGCACCACGAACAAAATCGATTCGATTAAGTTAGGATTAAATAAATATGAAGTATTTTGTTTTAAGTGCGATGCAAAGTAATTTTTGTCCAATTTCACTTGTGGATGATGCTGTTCTATATATGAATAAAGAGCAAGTTAGCCAAAATATCGAATGTGGATCTTTACCGTGGTATAGCTATAAAACTAGCAAAAACTGTGATTTACCGATTGAAGGTGTACTTATTTTAAAAAGTAAAAAAATAGAAATAAGTATTAGAAATATAAATGACAATATATATGTTGTTGATGAGATTTTTAAAAATATTTTTGGAAAGTATATTGATTCTGATTTTATAAGGGTTGAAGTGTTAAGTGAAAGTTTAGAAAAAATAAATAACAAAAATTATTATATTTTTAGGTTTAATCAATTTTTTGATTTTACTAGTGTCTTGGATTTAAATAATTCATCTTGTAGATTGATTAATGATTTTTTAGTTTTAGAAAAGGCAGAGTTTTTAAATGATTTAGATGTTAATGTATTGAAAATTAATAATATAGATACTGCTCAAGATACTTTTTTTATCAGTGAGTTTGTTAAAGAAGAAATTGAAAAAAATAAATATCAAGGTATAAATATTTTTGAACTTAGTTTAGCTCAATGGAGAGATTCTGATGATTTTAGTTTTATGTTTTTGAGCGAGGATGAGGTGAATAAATTTGTGTGGCCAATTTAGTAGATATCTCTCTCATATAAAAAATAATATTTGTAATTATTTTTGATTTGATAAAATGTATACGTAATAGTTTATTATAAACCTATTATCCAACTTTATGGGTTTCTAAAATGGAGCATGAGGTATGATTCTATTGTTGTGATCATGCCTTTTTAATCTGTCCTATGTGAAAATTCAATAAATATTGGATAGAGTAATTATGTACCACAAAATAAATTAAGTTGGAAGCAGATAGTAAATAGTACAAAAAATGGTAATGCTGCTAAATATAAATCTGATATTAATATTCAGGCACTTGAGCGAGTAGCTTGGGCTAATGGTACTAAAGTAAATGCTAGTGTAGGTAAGAATTCAACATGGAAAGTATATAAATCATCCGATATAATGGGAGCTAATAGTGGAAAAGAAACAGAATATATGCGTATTGAGTGCTCGCAAGGGATAATACATGGTCATCCGATATCAAAAGATACATACAATAAATATCTAAAGAGGTCATAATGAATATTTGGTGGAATATTGATATTAAAGATGGAGTTGTTAGTCATGACTCCATTTCTTGGATTGATGATAATTTTGAAATAAATGAAGATACAGTTTTTGATTTATCTGAAGATTTATTACAAATTTCTTTTAATAATAAAATATTAGATGTCGGATGGTATCCGGATCTAGAGGTAGATGGTTTTTTTAGAGTTGTATTAATAAAAGATATGAATTGGGAATCACCTATAATTGAAAAAGAGTGTGGGGATATAAAGAGCTTAAAGGAGAATATATCAAATATTATATCTAATAATATTTAGGTGCTGAATGTGTTGGTTTTGAATATAAACTTTGTTTAAGTCTAGCTAACTCAAGTGAAAAAATAAAATTTTAGATTTTATTGAGTTTGATGTGGGAAATATTTTTAATTTATTAGAGCTAATTAATATTTTTTATCATTTTTATCGCTTAATTTAAATGAAATTATTCAAAATAAAAGCTATCAAATTAGTAATTTTTTAGAAGATTTAGTAAGGAAGAGTAACTTAGGGAAAAAATATCAAGAGATTGATATTTTGATTGCGAAAAACTGATAAATATTGATAGAAAAATATATAGAGCTTGTGTTAATGGTTTTAAAAAGTTCTATATATTTTTATTAAAATTTAATTAATTTAGATAGGGTGATAAATACACATTTATTGTATAAAAAAGATTTGATCGTAGATGGGAGAGGCTGTTGGTGAAAAATAAGCTCTGGAAAAAATATAAATTTCAAACTGAATCTAATAAATTTTATTCTATTTTATCAGATTCAGATTTTAATAAGGAGGATGGAGTTAAGTTAAATCCTTATATAAATAGTGAAAATTTAATGGATAAAGAGATTTTAGTAATTCAGGAAATGGATTTAATAGACTTACCGTGTTTTAATATCCGAAATACAGATATTGGTATTTTTTTGGAAATATATAGTTTAAATCAAACAGAAGTGTATATTGTTGATAATAACTTTAATATTAAAGATGTGCTTGAATTAGTAAATAAGCTGAGCCAATTTAGTTATGTCTCTGCATTGAAATATATTAAATTTAAATATGGGTTTAAAGATCAGTATATTTTTTTTGAAAATTAATTAATACTTATATTTTAAATTAATCTCTTGAGGCTTAATTTAAATAAAGTTTTATAAAAAATTTAATTTAATAAATGTATATAACGCCTGATAGTGTTCAGGATTTATATACATTCAATAGCTCAAAGGAAAGTAAATGGATGGGAGCAATATTTATATAAAGTTGGTGCCAATCCAAATGATGTAAAATCCTATAGAATAGTTAGTCATCATCAACCTGATAAGCAGCATGTTTATGCACATTGGCATGTTGGTATACCTTAAACGACTTCATAGTTATAATTTTTCTTTAGCTGATCAGAGAATAACTATGGCAGCAAGATTAAAGAACCGTTGTCATAGTCATATTTGGGAACACCAAGCGGGAAATTTAAAGTTAACGGTCCAAAAGGCGATTATGAGTTATGAGTAATAAAGAATGGCGCGAACATTTTAATAGAAATGAGTATCACGAAATTACGGGATCTTATCTTTTAGTTATTGAGGATGCAAAGAGAAAATTTGAGGAGATTTCCAAGGGGGAATGGGATCTGAAGAAATATGTATTATGGCTACAAATCTCAATTAATCAAAAATATGCATCAATAGGTTTTATTCCAAATATTGAAAACTTCATTGATGGAATACCATTTGAAATTCCTAATCAAGGAATGTATCAAAACGGACGAGGTGTACAATTTTATTATGAAATTGATAATGTAGAGCTTAAAGAAACTATCTTTATGAGATGATTCATACTGTATGTAATTAACATATAAATTCGGGCTATATAAAGAAAAGTCAATCACACGAAAAGTATTTTTGTGGTTGGCTTTTGTTTTGTAAGTTATTTTTTCTATTAAAGATTAATAAGTAATGATTAAAGTCTCAATTCCATCTAAGGCGTATCGGATTATAAACTGAGGTAATTAACTATGAAATTTGAAGGGTTTAATCAACTTATAGATAAGCTTTCGGAACAGGAAAAATATGAAAAAGTTGATGAAATCTTAGATGATCAAATAGATGAAATAATAAAGTTAGATAGTAAAGAAATTGAAAAATATTTAATGCTTTATGCCTCATTAGCAGGAGATGCTGAATCTTTAGCTAGATTTGATAAATTATTTAATAAGGCAGTATCTTTAGGGAAAATTAAACAGACTGATTTAAAAAAACATGAGGAATTATCACCAGCTAATAGATGGTTGTAGTTTGTATAAAATTTCAAAATAGAACTTTATATTTGCTATTAGGTTCTATTTTTTAGGTAATTATGAGAATTTTCATATATAAATCAAAAATGAATTTATATTTTTATTGTAATTTTAATATAGTAGGGTTAGTGCGTAAGTTATGGATTTAATTAAAGATATTGAAGGGTTTTGTAGAAAATATGAGATTGATTTTTTAATAATGTCTTTAGATTTAACTGATGAAATTAATGAGTTTATGAGTCCTTTATGGCAGGGAACAACAGGGGAAATGAATTGGGAAATCACTAATACAGAATTTTTAAAATTGAGTTTTCCAAATGAAATTGATAATACTGTGATAAATAAAATTGTCTCAAATTTAAAATTTAAATTATTAAATGAGGAGAGCGTATATTTATATTTTTCCGGATTTGAAGCAGTGATCAAGATAAATACTAACAAATTTTTTCTGAATTTATTTAACTTTATGGATGAATTTTGTTTTCTAGATTTTATTTATTTTTTAAGTATAGATAGTTCAAAAAAAGATATAAAATTAGTGGAGTTGAGAATTTTTGAATATATATGCGGAAATTTATGATTTTATATTAATCTTGATAATTAGCAATTGAACACGGAATTTTAAAGCCTGAACAAGTAAAAGAGTTAGGTGAGCTTACAGGTCAAACCCTTAAGAAAGATTATGCTTCTGTGGCATCAAAATTTAAGTTTTCTGAAAAGCAGTTAGGGAATGCTTCTGAAGGTTCTAATTGTAGCCAATTTATCGTTGGTGTGAATGCAGCGAAATAATTAAAAGAAAACCCACATGTTGTGGGTTTTTTCTTATTGATTTGACCAAGCTGAATCTATGGCATGAATTAACCGTAGGTTCAGTGCTTTCTGTTCTAATTGCCAATTTGAGAGTTCTTCGGCAGTTGGTTCTTGTTGTCCATCCGAAGCTGCTAAAAACCGTTTAAAGTAGTTTTTATAATGATAGGCGGAAACATCGCCAGTAATATCAGCTGCTACTAATCGGCCCTTGCATGCTTCAATTAAGCTCTTTAAGTGCTTCTCTAGAAACTTACCTTGATCCCAGTTTGTCATGACGACTTCGCTTGAAAGCACATCCTTATCAATCGATAAATAAACATGTAAGTTCGATGCTTTTATTTCTGTGAGAAATGCGGTTAGTAACTCATCTGGATGATCGAAGTTTTGCCATGCATTCTTTTTGCCCGTAAAACGTACCCATGAAGCATTTTGCTGAATACTCCAGTAATGTAGTTTTCCTTTTATTAAAGGCGACCAATGGTTTTCTACTGCATGTAACCATCCAATATCACTTGAGCTAATTCCAAGTACATCTATTCTGGCAACTTGTGGAAGCTTACTTGCCCAATACACCCATGAGCCACAGTGAATACCAAAAGGATAACGCATATTGTCAGGGTGGTTATCACACACAATCAGATGAATTGGCTCATCAGATGGCAGTCTTTCTAGTAAAAGCTGAGTAACATGGTGATAATCACCACTACCTAACAGGACACAACCCAACTTTGAAGGTAAATGCTGATTTAGGTGAGTACGTAACTCATCGAACTCTTTTAATTTACAACCAAAGCGAATTACTTCTTGCCATGAGGTGAGATCAACGCGTACAGCATCATCAGGATCACCAGCAGAATCATCAAAGTTTAAAACGACAGGTGTTCTGTTATTTACTGAACTCATGATCGTGTTTCCTGTTTAACATGCCACTGATGATCTGCTTCAAATAAAGGACGTAATTTCTTTAAAATAAAACGTAAGGCAGGAGAATGTATCCATACCAGATGTCGGGTAAATGTAAATTTAGCACCCAGTTGAGCTTTGACTTCAGGGTCTGTCCAGCCTGCGATGTAAAATTTGAGGTTATTAGCTAATGCATAGTCTAAATTTACGAACCAGCTAATAAAATATAAATTGTAGTCTTTTGCGAGCGGGTAATTGAGACCAATATATTTATCAACCAAATTGTTTTTATATTCATAACAAATGTTATAGCCAACTAAGGTTGTATTTGCCCAATATAAAAAGACTTTACCGCCACTGTGTACATCTTGAAGAATTTCTGAAAAAAACTCAGGGCTGAGTAGGTCAAAATGTATTTCGCTTTGGTGATAAACGGCCAGATAGAGTTCATATAAATATGTTCTAAACTCAGGATCATTAAAGCGTTCATCCCCCGTAGACAGTTGTTCAATGTTTAATTCGTTTAAACTTTTGAGTTTACGTTTAAAGTTTTTACGGCGTGGCCTAGATAATCTAGAGAGATATTCTTCACGGCTTGAAAAATCGATAGGGACATAAGCTAAAGCTTGTCCCTCTACAGATAGAAAACCTTTTTTTTCTGCTTCTTGAATAAAATTGTGACTGTAATTATTTTCAAGTTCGCTGAGTAAAGGTGAATCTAACGGAAGATCTTTAATAATACCTAACTTAATGTTTTGATCATTATTTTTTAAAAAATCTGCTATTGAGTCTAGAGGAAGTTCACTAGGTAATAAGCTGTATTCTGTGACAGTTGTCCCGATAAAACATGTTTTAAAATGAAGAATTTTTCCCCAGGTTGAATACCCTGGCAATGCTTTAATTTTTTTAAGAAGGTCTGTATCTAGAGTCGTTAATAAATCAAACTCTGTATAAAAATAAGGTAAAAAATCGCTAGGCGAATGAACCTGAAAACTTAAAGGTGGATGCTTTAAAAAAGCATCCACCACTGCCTGAGGTTCTAACTGATTCAGGTTTATAGTCATAAAGTAATTTTATATTTCCCGTTTAGCTCGAACTAATAATTGGTCAAGTAATACCATTGCTTGATCGATTTCAGCTCTTGATATCTCTAGTGAAGGTGCGAAAGTAATTACGTTCTTGTAATAACCGCCTACATCTAGCACCAAACCACATTGCTGTCCTTGATATTCAAGGGTACCTGAAAGGCCGATATCGACCATTTTATCCAACAATTCTTTGTTTGGAGTAAATCCATCAGCCTGACAAATTTCTGCACGTAATGCTAGTCCTAATCCATCAACATCACCAATTTCTGGGTGACGTGATTGCAAGTCTTTTAGACCTTCTAGGAAATAAGCACCACTTTCCATGATTTGCTTTTCATAGTCTTTTTCAGCCAACATGTTCATGACTTCAAGACCTACTGCCGTACCAAGTGGGTTAGATGCAAACGTTGAGTGAGTTGAACCCACTGGGAAAATTTCAGGATTAATCATTTCTTCTTTTGCCCAAATACCAGCAAGAGGATTTAATCCGTTGGTCAACGCTTTACCAAATGCAACAACGTCTGGCGTAATATCGAAATGTTCGAAAGACCAAAGTTTACCGGTACGGTAGAAGCCCATTTGAATTTCGTCTACAACCAATAAAATACCATGGTCATCTAGAACTTTTTTCAAACCTTTGTAGAAGTTCTTCGGTGGAATAACATAACCGCCAGTACCCTGAATCGTTTCGATATAGAAAGCAGCAAATTCACTTTCACGAACTTTAGGGTCCCAAACACCGTGGTATTCATTTTCAAAGAGACGTGCAAATTCAGCAACTAACTTATCTGCATATTCTTCTGGTGTCATACCTTTAGGACGACGGAAAGGATATGGGAATGGAATGAATTGGGCACGCTCACCAAAATGACCATAACGGCGACGGTAGCGATAGCTTGAAGTAATTGAAGATGCACCTAAAGTACGGCCATGATAACCGCCCTCGAAAGCGAACATACGGCTTTTGCCTTTAGTAAAGTTACGTACAACTTTTAGAGAGTCTTCAATTGCTTGAGAACCACCAACGTTGTAGTGAACGCGACCTTGTACACCCGTCTTTTTGAGAATGTCTTCAGCAATCACTTTACTGAGTTCAATTTTAGTTGGATGTAAATATTGGCTGGCAATTTGAGGAAGTTTATGAATTTGGTCGATAAGCGCTTGATCTAAACGTGGGTTTTTATAACCAAAGTTGACCGCTGAATACCACATTTGTAAGTCTAGATATGGGATATTCTGGTCATCAAAAATATAGCTGCCCTGACAATCCGTAAAAATTTTAGGTGGGTTTACATAGTGTACTGTATCGCCGTGTGAACAATACTTTGCCTCATCTGCTAGAAGTTGCGCTTCATCTAGTGGAACGCGGTTATTAGAACTAGTTGCAGAAGTGCGTTCTTGTTTGAATGTATGATTGTTGTTCATACTTCTATTCCTTTTACGGTTGGTATTTTCAGTATGTATGTTTTAGATACAGAGGCTGAGTGAAAAGAGTTGTCATGTTTAAAAGGTAAAGGTAAGTCCCACAGCTGGTGTAATATCTGTGCGTTTTTTTACCATCGGACTTTTAAACTGTTCGTTTGATAGATAATTAAATTCAACAGAACTAAAAGCATTCACATGTTTGGAAAGTTTGTAGTTGGCTGTCATGCTTACAAAAGGCGATATACTTTGGCCCGGTTCATATGCTGCGATACCACTACGTTTACTTTCAGCATCACTGACGCCGTAGTAATATTGGTTATATTTTGAGTTGTTCCACTGAAAACCAGCTTCTGGATAGACGGTTAAATTACCTTTGTCCAATTCAGCAAGGTAAGAAGCTCTTAAAATGGTTCCTTTACTACGTGATAAAGTATCGGTATTAAGCCGTGCTTTAAAACCGCCATAAGGTGTAATTCGCATATAACTTGCACCTGCTAGGACAGACCATTTGCGTTTATCTAATAAATAGAGTTCGCCGCTTGGATCATAAGTGTTGCCGTCATAGTGAGCATCGAGTCGTAATTGATTTTTGTCATCTTTGAATAGGTAATAACCGGCATCATCGCCTTCAATATAAAACTTGTCATTGTCATAGAAAAAAACAGGTAAAAGCGTTTGAGAGGTTTTATGACCTTTATAAGCTTGAAAATTTACAGAATAGTTAAAACCCATTGTGAAATCTGGTGATGAGCTTTCTTCTTGCGCATCTTGTGCATAAGCAGAACAGTAAAAAAAGCTACTGCTCATTACTATTGCTATGGAAATTCTTTTCAATGGTTTAATCATATTCAGTTTTTCTAGCTTTGTAGGGTGAAAAATAATCGTTTTTTGGTCGTGTTCTGTTCAAAATTTTTTTGAATATAAAAGTTAATTCTTATACAAATCTTAATAAAAAATTAAAAAAATCTTAATTTTGTATTTTCCTGTCAAATCCTTCTAATTTTGAATAAAAAATAGTCTATATGAAGGGGATTAAATATTTATTTCATTAAAAAATTATTTTAATTAATTGATTAATAATAAATTAAATTTAAAAAATGGAATTTTTGAATTTCTAACTCATTTGTTCACTATTTATGCTTTTGTAATTAGTTGAATCTTATAATACTGGATTCAAAATTTTTTTGAATACTCCTAATTAAAGAAATTTTTAAGATTTCCCGCCTAAAGTCAGACCGTGATTTTTATAAAAATTCTTAAATTATTCGTATGAGGCATTTTATGTTCATGGTCGACCAGCATTACTATACAGATCACACTGTACCTTGGCATATTTTATGTGACTTTGATGGAACAATCAGTTTAAAAGATACAACGGACTATTTGCTTGAAACTTATGCAAAAGCTGGTTGGGAAGAAATTGAGGAAGAGTGGGAGCAAGGGAAAATTGGTTCCAAAGTCTGTATGCAAAAACAGATTGAACTCTTGGATGTCTCTATTGATGAGCTGCGAGATTGCCTTGATCAAATTGAAATTGACCTCGGCTTCATCGAATTAGTGAAGATCACTGCTCAGTATAAAATTCCGTTGACTATTGTGAGTGATGGGCTCGATTTTGTTATTCGCCATATTTTAAAAAAATATCAGTTAGATCATTTACCTATTATTGCGAACCATTTGATTCAGACAGATGAAAGGTCATGGAAATTAGAGTTTCCAAATCAAGAAGCGAGTTGCGTAAGTCAAAGTGGAACATGCAAATGTAAGGTTGCAAATCAAAAACCTCAAAAGCATATTATCTTGATTGGCGATGGACGTTCAGATTATTGTCTAGCGGGAAATGCAGACTATGTTTTTGCAAAGAAATCTCTAATAGACCATTGCAAAGAAAACCAGATTTTCCACACAAAGTTTGAAAACTTTGTAGAAATTTGCCAACCCTTGGCTAAGCTACTCAGTAGTGATTTTGGAATAGATACTCCAGTAACGGTGATTACATGATAAAAGACAATTCATTTTTTTTATCGGGAAACCGAACTGGTATTTTACTCATTCATGGTTTGACGGGCACACCGAATGAAATGAGAGGAATTGCGCGAGTACTTCATCAGGCAGGCTATAGCGTATATGGTGTGCAGTTGGCTGGACACTGTGGTGATGTCGAAGATTTGGTGAATAGCCAATGGGAAGATTGGTTTAATAGTGTTGTCGCAGCCGCAGAAAAGTTAAAAGAACATACAGATGAGATATTTGTTGCCGGTTTATCAATGGGTTCTTTGCTGGCATTAAAATATGCATCGGCATATCCAGTTGCTGGCGTTATTGCCTATAGTCCGACTTTCCAATACGACGGTTGGAGCATTCCTTTGTGGTCAAAAGTGCTTGCACCTATTGTTCTGCCGAGTGTTCATTATTTAAATATTTGTCGTAACAATACTTTTGACGAAGCTGAACCTTATGGCATCAAAAATAAGGTATTGCGTTCTCGTATTGTTCAGGCGATGAACAGCGGCGAAAGTAGTGAAGCTGGTTTGCCGGGCAACCCTTGGCATTCATTGTTCCAGTTACAACGTCTTTCGCGGAATGTTCGTAAAAATCTCTCAAATATTACGGCTCCATGTCTGTTATTGCATGCCTATGATGATGATATTGCTCACCGAAGAAATAGTGAGTTAATTTATGCCAAAGTGAAGGGGCCTAAGACCTTAATCTGGCTTTATAACAGTTATCACATGATTACGATTGATAATGATCGAAAACAAGTGATTGATGAATCCATTCGATTTATTGAACAGTACCAACATCCAAAAAAGCAGTTAGAGCATCCATCAACTTGTCAAGAACGTAAAACTTCACCTGAAAAAATTGGTGAGCTTTTATGAATATTGTGGTGTTCAGTGTATGGATGCTAACCATTTTGATTGATACTGTTGGGCAGTTGGCTTTTAAGGCCGCTGCTCACGAAAGTAAAACCAATGAAGGCCTAGAACATTGGTGGTTCATGGCGAAACGTCCATGGATATGGCTCGGTATTTTTTGTTATATCTTTGAGTTTGTCGTTTGGCTTGCTTTCCTCTCGCTGGTTCCACTTTCTGTTGGGGTCATGTTAGGTTGTATCAACATTGTTGTGATTATGCTTGCTGGACGCTTGTTTTTTAATGAAAAATTAACTCGAAATCGATTAATTGGTGTAGTTCTGATAGCGATCGGTGTCACTATTGTTGGGATTGGGGCATGAAAAAATTTTATATTATTGGTTTTTTAATATTAATGCTCTTCGATACTTTGGCTCAGATTAGTTTTAAGCTAGCTTCCATTCATGCGATGCCTTTGACTTTTGATGTACATTGGTTAATCAGAGTTTTTGGGCATCCTTGGATTTATGGGGCTTTTATTGGATATATAGGTGCCTTTTTTATCTGGATGAATTTGTTAAAGCATGCGCCTATTGGGCCTGCTTTTGCAGCTTCACATTTAGAACTCATCACGGTGATGTTTTTGTCGATTTGGCTGTTTAATGAACCGCTAACATTTACAAAAGTTACTGGCGCTATTCTTATTTTTGCTGGTGTTTGCTTCTTGGCTAAAGATGAAGAAGAGAGCCATAGTCATGAAGAAGTCCCCACAAAATAAACTTTAATCAATTATTCTTAAAACCGTCGTAACACCCGTAACTAATATTTGCGAATGTTAGTGTAATGCTAAATAAGCATTATGAGTGTATGGCGGTTTTTATTGTTTCTGAAGTTAATAAATTGAAAATTAAAAAAGCTTCAAAATAAGCAATCTAGTTATATATAAATAAATATGTTCTTATCCATTACTTATTTTTCTTAAATAGCATTATGTAATGCTTACTGTGGCAAAGCTAAACCGTTATTATTTATATCAGATTGATACTCCATAATGAAAAACGATATAGAGACTTTAAAATGAAAAAGCTTGCAATGACTTTAGCTGTTTTGGTTCCACTCTCAGGCTATAGCTTCGCCAATGACTCGACGGGTTATGTCGGTACAGGTGGCATTCAGTATTTAAAAAACGCACAAGTTGCGATGCAAAGTGAAGATTTATTTATTAGTAAAAAGATAATTAAAGTTGATTATCTATATAAAAATTTAAGCAATAAGGATGTTACTGAAACCGTTTTATTTCCACTACCACGTGTAAATAACTTTTTTGAAGCAGATTTTGCAAATACTGAAGCACTTTTAAAAAGCTTTAAAATTGTAGTGGATGGTCAAAATATAAAACCCGAAATGCATGTCAGAACGTTTATTCAAAAAGATGAAAAATCGCCTTTACTGGATGTAACCGATGAGTTTAAGCAATGCGGTTTTACTGAAAAAGACATGCTCAATCCATGGATTCGTAGTAACTATGATTATTTGAATTATCAAGATAAGCTAAGCAAATGTAATAAACCACAAATGCAGAAAATTTTAGCTCAATTTGAAAAAGATGATGTGATTCCGTGGTCATCTCAAGTTATTTATAGCTGGAAGCAAACCTTCAAAGCAAATGGCTTAACTAAAATTCACCATGAATATAAACCTTTAGTTGGCGGGTCTGTAGGTCTCACACCAGAAGAAGATAGCAAGCAATTTTGCATGGATAAGCAATTTAAACAGGGTCTTAAAAAAGCACAGGCAGAAAATTCGCCGTTTAGTGCTTTAGGTTATATTTTGACGACAGGTGCTAACTGGGCAAAGCCTATTGAAAACTTTAAGTTAACGATTGAGCGTGATAAAGACGAACTGGTTTCATTTTGTTGGGATGGCAAAGTCAATAAAATTAGTCCGACTCAATTTCAAATGACCAAAACCAAGTTTGTACCAAAACAAGACTTAGACGTTATTTTTGTTCATCTGCCATAAGCTCATACAAACTTTAATCTGTATAAAATTGCATCACTTTTGATTGTGTGTCATAACCTAACTATGGCGCACAATAACAAGAGGATGCCGTATGTTGCTCAAGGGAAAAGTAGCAGTAATTTTTGGAGGCAGTGGCGCGATTGGAACTACCATTGCGCAGGTTTTTCTTCGTGAAGGAGCACATGTTTATTTATGCGCAAGAGATTTAAATAAACTGCAAAACATTGCGATACAACTGCAAAAATACGAAGGCGCGGTACATACCGTCAGTGTCGATGTGCTAGATAGCCAAGCAACCAGTGAAGCAGTTGCTCAAATTGCTCAAGCGACGAGTGGTTTAGATATCGTCATCAATGCGACCAGTTTTATTCATAATCAAGGCAAAGAAATTTTAGAATTAAACCTTGAGGAGTTTGTCGGGGGAATACAGCCATTTCTTACAGCACAGTTTAATATCTCTAAAGCTGTGGTTCCTTATATGGGCGGTAAGCGCGGCGGAACCATCATTTCAATTGTGGCACCTTCAGCACGAATGGCGATACCAGGACATTTAGGACATATTGTGGGCTGTGCTGGTATTGAGGCATTTATTAAAGCGCTTGCAAGTGAGCTAGGCCCTAAGAATATACGGGTACTCGGTGTGCGCTCACATGCAATTATTGATGCTGTTCAAGCGGGTTCTTATACGCGCGAATTGTTTGAGTCTAAAGCACAGGCCATGGGGCTCAGCATAGGGCAATGGCTTGAAGGTGCGGCTCAGAGCACCATGCTAAAACGACTACCTACACTTTCACAAGTTGCAGAAACCGTTGCTTTTCTTGCCTCGGAACATGCGAACTCAATGACCGCAACGGTTGTAAACATGACTGCTGGTGCAATAATCGATTAGCGTAGTTTATTTTTAATCCAATAATCTAAACTAAAGTAACGGCCACCTCCAAGTACAAGCAGGGCAAGTAGCATAATCATATAGGTCGCGGCAAATTCAATTCCGTTATTTAAAATAACAAACGAACCGCTCGATGTAAGCCAGTCATAGTTGCCATAGTTCTGTAGGATTTCACGAGCTTTATCTAACTTTTCAGCAGAAGCCAATACTTGCATGTTCGCGAAGGGCGCATGCGGGTCTGCGATTGCTTGCCATCCATTTGGGAGGTGTACAGTAAATATTGCAACCAACATGGTAATAATAAGTGGAATACTAATTAAACGGGTAAACAAACCCAGTGTTAAGAGTATTGCACCTGCCAGTTCAGTTGACGTTGCAAGCACAGCCATTAAATAGGGGAAAGGAAGTCCCAATCCTCCATCTGAACTGCCAAACCATTCTACAATGTCATTGAAGTGCATCAATTTATTTGTACCCGCCATCCAAAATATAGGGACGAGGTACAATCGAAGAGCAAGTGCTGCAATGCCATCAATATGTTGTAAAGACTTACCGAGATTTTGATAATATTGAGATAAGCCATAAATAAAGTTCTTCATGATAATTTCACATCCAATGCGATTGAATAATAATTAGTCGGATGGAAACTGTATTTCTTACATAAAAAATTTTTTTATTTACGGTGTAATAAAAAAGGATTTGGTCCGTCTAACTTTATGTACATGTGTACAAACCGAGAAATTAGCATTAAAGGAATACGAAAATGAACAAACTCAACTCAATGACTTCAGTGGCAGCATTATTAGCACTTTCAGTTGCAGGTGCTACGCAAATGGCTGTAGCAGCAACCAATACAACAACTGAAGTACATGCAACTAAAGCAGCTGATGGTAAATGTGGTGAAGCGAAATGCGGAGCTAACAAAATGAAAAAAAATGAAAAATCTGCGGAAGCAAAATGTGGAGCAGCTAAAAAAGCAGCAGATGGTAAATGTGGTGCAACTAAAAAAGCAGCGGACGGTAAGTGCGGTGCAGATAAAAAAGTTGCTGATGGCAAGTGTGGCGCTAAGTAAACCATCTGATCATGGATGATGTCGGCCTTCTATTAAGTGTCGGCATCATTTCCAAAAGGAGAAGTCACCATGATGCAGTTGAATGGTGTAGGGCTTGGTTTAAGACGTGACTTTATAGATGCATTTCTAACGGCAAAAACATATCCCGACTTTATTGAGGTTGCCCCAGAAAATTGGCTAGGTTTTGGTGGTCGACATGCAAAATTACTTGCACAGTGTGCAGAAAAAGCACCGTTAATTTGTCATGGCTTGTCATTATCTATTGGAGGACCGCATCCACTTAATCTCGAATTTATAGGTAAAGTAAAAAGCTTTTTAGAACAATACGAAGTACCAATTTATTCTGAACATTTAAGCTATACAAATGATGGTGGCTATTTATACGATTTGTTGCCAATACCGATGACAGAAGCCGCTGTTAAATATGTGGCTGAACGCATTTTGCGTGTACAGGATATTTTAGGGAAAAGATTAGTCATAGAGAATGTTTCTACTTACGTCATGCCGAATGCCGAAATGAGTGAAGCCGAATTTATTCGTGAAGTGATTCAACATGCTGACTGTGATTTGCTGCTTGATGTAAATAATGTCTATGTCAACAGTACCAATCATGGTAGCGATGCATTCGGATTTATTCAGAACATGCCAAAGGAACGAATTCGTTACTTACATATTGCTGGACATGAAAAAGTTCAGAAGAACTTATTAATCGATACCCATGGGGCGGAAGTTTGTGACCGTGTTTGGGAGTTGTTGAGATATACCTATCAAGTATGCGGAATAAAACCGACATTATTGGAACGCGATTTTAATATTCCATCATGGCAAGAATTAGAAGAGGAACTCGCCAAAATCAAACTCATTCAACAACAGGAGACTGGCTATGAAGGGAAATCAAATATCCTTCCAAACCATGCAACGTCAGTTTTGTGACTGGATTCGTGATCCTGATTTGGAATTACCTCAAGCACTTCCTCCTCAAAGAATGCAAATTTATCGGGATTTACTTTTTAATAATATTTGTTCATTTATTGACTTAGTTTATCCAGTAGCTCGTGCCATGTTGCCAGAGTTAAAGTGGCAACAATTGCTGTTAGAGTTTTTTCAAAAAGCTAAAAGCCGCTCACCTTTATACAATGATATCTCTTTAGAGTTTAGAGAGTATTTAACAGAGCAACAGCATCCGATATTACAAGAGTATCCTTGGTTGGCTGAGTTATTACAGTTTGAATGGCTAGAATTATATTTAGACACTGTTGAAATTGAAGATGTTGTTTTACATGAAAATTATGTTTGGCAGTTAACCACCAAAGTATGGGTATTGGTTTATCAATATCCCGTTTATACGTGGACGACTTTAATGACTCCAGAACAAGTAGAACTTGCACCAGGCGCTGTAATGGTCTGGCGCGATGAACAAGATAAAGTATGTATTGAACAACTCTCTCCACTTTTTGCTATGCTGATTGAACAGTTAACGCAAAATATAACCTTAACTGACCATGATATTTTCACCCTTATTCAATCTGTACTCGCTAACTTGTCTGAGTCTGAAATTTATCTGCAAATTCAAGAACTCAAAAACCTCTTATCTCGACTACAATTAATCCAAACTCTCCATGATTTTAAAGAGGCACAAGTATGACTTCAGCCGCGGCATCACGTCATGACGACTTAGGGGATCAACTGCATAACCCGGCCTTTTTACAAGACTTAAGGCAGCAAATGATTAAATTTGCTTTTTTACAGTTATCCTCACTTCCGCAAGCTGAAGATGTAGTGCAAGAGGCTTTAACCAGTGCTTTTCAAAACTTAGATTCATTTAAAGGGCGGGCCGCGTTCAAAACATGGGTATTCGCTATTTTAAAAAATAAAATTATTGATGTGGTTCGGCAAAAGTCACGTTTGGTTGCCATGTCTGAATTATTTAAAGATGAGGAAAGCGAACTCAGTGTTGATGAATTGTTTGATGCTTCAGGACACTGGCATAAATATGAAGCACCTCAAGTATGGCAAAGTCCTGAAGAAATGATGGAGCAGTCAGATTTTTGGATAATTTTTGAAGCCTGTTTAGATCATTTGCCTGCCAAATATGCTCAGGTTTTTATGATGAGAGAAGTGGTAGAGCTGAGTTCTAACGAAATTTGTAGCAAGCTGGAATTGTCTATTTCAAATTTTAATGTGTTGATGTATCGAAGTCGTACCCGTTTACGGGAATGCTTAGAAAATAAATGGTTACTGAAGGAGGATTGTTCATGTTGACATGTCGACAAGCCACCCAACTGTTGTCTGAAAAACAAGATAGACCGCTTTTTTTACGTGAGCAAAGTAGTTTACAACTGCATTTGTTGGCATGCCGATCATGCCGCCGTTATGCAAAACAGATCAAAACAATTAGTCAGCTTTCCAAAGCATTTAAAAATTTGGATAACTAACTTTAGTTAAAAATTTATTTATTGCTGGCCTTAACACGCTAAAAGCTTACATACTATAAAAGTAAAGGAATTTTTAAGACAGGATGAAACGTGAATTTAAAGAATCTTGAAGCATTTTATTGGGTTGTGACGTTAAATAGCTTCAATAAGGCGGCAATTAAATTACAAACGACGCAGCCTGCTGTCTCTCAAAAAATCACATCTCTTGAAAATGAATTAGGTTTTAAGGTTTTAGACCGAAGCTTGCGGCAGTTTAAACTGACCCATAAAGGTATGACTTTATTTAAATATGCCGAAAAGTTTATGCGTTTAGAAACAGATCTGGTCGCAGAGCTTACCGAAAACCAGCATCTGACGGGAACCATACGTTTAGGCGTTTCCGAAACCATTGTGTATACGTGGCTCGTTGAATATATCGAAAAAGTTCAACAAGAATTTCCAAAAGTTTCGGTCGAAATTGTGGTTGACCTGACACCTAATTTACAAGAAGGCGTTCGTACAGGTGACTTGGATATGGCCTTTTTACTTGGGCCAACGTTGGCTTTTGAGTGTATTGAACAGTCGCTATGTAACTTTGAGCTGAGCTTCTTGGCAGCACCTTCATTTAAAGGTGGAATTGGGCAAATGTCTTTTAAAGCCTTAATGTCGCATACCATTTTAACCTATCCAAAAATTACCTATCCCTATAAAGAATTAAAGGCCAAAATGAAAGAAAAGGGCATTGATGAGCCGCTTTCAATTACCAGTTATTCATTAGCGACTTTATTACGTCTTGCCGAGCAGGGCTTGGGTATTGCAGTCGTACCGACTTTAACGGCGTTAAAGGAAATTACCGATGGTCGGCTGGAAATATTAAATACGCCTATTCGCTTAAAGACCTTTCATTTCACCTCTATTTATATTCATGGCAATGATGTTGCCTTGAAAGAAAAACTGACAGAAGTTGCTGTAAAAGTGTCGGCAAGTGCCATGAAAAGACTCAATGAGCAAATCAAAAAATAAGCAGGATTGATGATCTTTTCATCTCATTTTTCTTATCTAAATTACTGCTGCTTGTATGCAAAGTCATAAAAGCAGCTTATATAGTTTGATAAGTAAAATTTATCCTGATTTTTAATAAAATTAAAAAATAATAAAAATCAAAAACTTAAAAATTTTAATTTATGTAAAAAGTCTTATTGTTCGTAGGGATTAGCTATGTTTTTATTTGAGATACAAGATTTGATCACCGATTAAGTTGATTGGGGAATAGGGAATCTTTGTCATTTTAAAGGATTAAAGAATATCGTTTGGGACGAAAAATGGTGTTCTTGGTTCAACTTGAAATAGCGTTGTTAAGCTCAAATGGATGAGGAACGCATTAATATGTCTTTACTGAAATCTTCTTTTTTATCAGATCGCCAATGGGCCATTGTTGCCTCAATCTTTATGATGGCGACCTCTGCAATGGGGCCAGGATTTTTAACCCAAACTGCTGTATTTACAGTGAAGTTAGGTGCTGCATTTGGCTTTGCAATTTTAGTTTCCATTCTCATTGATTATGTAGTTCAACAAAACATTTGGCGAGTGGTAACACTGACTCAAATGCGTGCATCAGATATTGCCAATAAAGCATTACCGGGTAGTGGTTATTTACTGGCGTTTCTGGTGATTTTGGGCGGTTTTTTCTTTAGTGTTGGTAATATTGCCGGTGCAGCTTTAGGTTTAAATGCACTTTTTGGCCTAGACACAAAGTGGGGCGGTATTTTAAGTGGTGCATTAGCGATTTTGATTTTTGCATCAAGAAAAGCAACGCTTGCCATGGATAAAAGCATGATCGTGTTGGGATTGCTTAAAATCTTGCTGATTATTATTGTTGCCGTCATTGTAATGCCTCCTGTGGGACAAGCTGTACATCAAACTTTTGCTCCAGATCATATCGACTTTGCCATTATTACCACCATTGTTGGCGGTACGGTTGGTGGCTATATCTGCTATGCAGGTGCACATCGTTTACTCGATAAAGGCGCGGTTGGCCCTGAAAATATTGATGAAGTTGCAAAAGCTGCGACCAAGGGCATTGTTGTCGTTGGTATCATGCGCTATGTGCTGTTCTTAGCATTCTTAGGTGTGGTGGTGAGCGGTGCAACCATTGATTTAGCCAGCCATGATGCCAATCCGGCAGCTCAAGCATTCCAATATGCAGCGGGTACATTTGGTTTTAAATTATTTGGTTTAATTTTCTGGGCAGCAGGTATTAGTAGCACGATCGGCGCAGCATATACTTCGGTTTCATTCTTTACTGCATTTAAAAAGAATTTAACGCCAAAACAAACCAACTATACGACCATTACCTTTATCGCATTGGCTTTATTGCTGTATGTGTTATTGGGTGCAACTCCAGCAGGTCTGCTCATTTTTGTAGGTGGTTTTAACGGTTTGGTGTTGCCAATTGGTCTTACAATTTTTGTGTATGTTGCTGCATGCCGAAAAGATTTGATGGGTAATTATAACTATCCAAAATGGTTACTTATTTTGGGTGGTTTAACATGTCTGTTGACGTGGTGGATGGGTTATATGTCATTTACGACAGTGTTTAACTATTTGACCAAGCTTTAAGCCAGACTGCGTAAAGTAATAAAGGAATAATGCCATGTTTGTAGATTTAAATAGTGATTTGGGTGAAAGCTTTGGCTCATGGAAAATGGGTAATGATGACCAGATTTTACCAGTCGTGACCAGTGCCAATATTGCTTGTGGCTTCCATGCTGGCGACCCGCTTGGCATTTTAAAAACGGTTCGTAAAGCAGTGGAGCTTGGTGTAACTATTGGCGCTCACGTGTCTTATCCAGACCTTGTAGGTTTTGGCCGCCGTAATATGGATTTGTCACGTGACGAACTGATTGCCGATGTGCTTTACCAAATTTCTGCACTCGATGGCTTGGCAAAAGTAGCAGGCTCAAAAGTGCAATACGTTAAACCACATGGCGCACTTTATAACACTATTGCACATGACCAAGCACAGGCAGCGGCAGTAATTGATGCGATTAAAATGTATAACCCTGAACTGGTTTTGGTGGCTTTGGCTGGGTCAAACTTAGTCGAGCAGGCACGTGCGGCTGGTTTAAAAGTTGTATCTGAAGCATTTGCAGACCGTGCTTATACCAGCGATGGTTCATTGGTATCTCGCCGTCTAGAAGGTGCGGTTTTACACGACTCGGCATTTGTCGCAAGCCGTGTGGTGTCTATGCTTAAAAATGGTGGGGTCGAGTCAATTGATGGCGTATTTACCCCAATTCAAGCCGACACCATTTGCTTACATGGCGACACCGACGGTGCGCTTGAGATGTCGGCTGCAATTAAAGCCGAGCTTGTAAAAAACAATATTGAAATCCGCCCATTTGTAAATAAAGCATAAGGATGAGTAACCATGTATAAGGATATTAAAGTCGACCCAGCTCAGCTTGAAGCCGCATTAGACGCGCGTTTAAAAATCCGTGCAGGATTTGATAAACCGACAGCTGGTATGGCTGCGGGTATGACACAGGTCAACATGATTTCGGTGCCAAAAGAGTGGGCTTACGATTTCCTTCTTTATGCACATCGCAATCCGCAAAGCTGTCCAGTGCTTGATGTGCTCGAAGAAGGCATTTATGCAACTAAGCTTGCAGCAGATTCAGACATCCGCACCGATTTTCCACGTTATCGCATTTGGAAAGATGGCGAAATGGTTGATGAGGTGACTGATGCGAGTGAGATTTATAATGCACATCCTGATTTGGTGACTTTCTTAATTGGTTGCAGTTTTTCGTTTGAAACAGCTTTGCAAGAAGCAGGTATTGAAGTTCGTCATATTCATGACGACACCAATGTTCCGATGTATTTGAGCAATATCAAGTGCGAACCGGCAGGGCGTATTTCAGGAAATATGGTGGTTTCAATGCGACCAATTCCATCTCATCAAATTAGTGAAGCGGTAAAAATTACATCACGTATGCCAAGCGTGCATGGTGCACCTGTACATATTGGTCACCCTGAAGGTTTGGGCATTAAGGATGTAAATAAGCCTGACTTTGGTGATGCTTCTCGCATTGAAGCAGGTGAAATTCCAGTGTTTTGGGCATGTGGGGTAACACCGCAAGCCGCTGTGATGAACTCGAAAATTCCTTTTGCGATTAGTCATGCACCAGGTCATATGTTTATTACTGACATTCCTGACCGAGCTTGGATTGGCTAATTGGATTAAAGAAGAATTAAAAGGATAAGCAAATGCGTTTTTTATCGGTAAACGCCGATTGTTTTCTGATTGAGCTTGCGAGCTTAGAGGAAACTTTGGCGTTGTACAATAAATTGCAAAATACGCAATTGAATGGAATTAAAGACTTAGTCCCCGCTGCAAAAACAATTTTGGTTTTTTTTAACGAGATCGAAACCAACTTTAAAACGCTGGTTGCTTCAATTCAGAGCCTTAAAGTTGATTCTGGATTTGAGCGCAGTAGCCAAGAAGTGATTGTGCCGATTCGTTACGATGGCGAAGACCTTGCTCAGGTTGCCGAGCTACAAGGTTTATCTGTAACCGATGTGATTAGAAAACATCACCAAAGCGTGTGGAATGTGGCTTTTATTGGTTTTGCACCAGGCTTTGCTTATATGAGTAGTCCCGATAAGCCTTTTACCGATATTCCACGCTTAACGGTTCCGCGAAAAAAAATACCGTCAGGCTCTTTGGGTTTGGCTGGAAAATACTCTGGAATTTATCCAAAAGACAGTCCGGGTGGTTGGCAGCTGATTGGAACCACATCGGAAAAAATGTGGGATCTAGAGCGTAAAAATCCTGCATTGCTGTTACCAGGCATGACTGTACATTTTGAGGATGTGACGCATCGTCCAACTACAGTGACCATACCGCAGCAAATTACGCGTAAGGTTGAACCTCAAAAATCGGTGCCACTGTTTAAGATCACTGCGCCAAGTTTACAGATGCTCATTCAAGACGAAGGGCGTTTAAACCAGACCAATATTGGGGTTGGGGTTGCAGGTGCAATGGATTTATCTGCAATGCATAGTGCCAACCGTATTGTGGGTAATCCAACCGATACACCCGTTATTGAAGTTTTAAATGGCGGCCTAAAAGCCAAAATGGAGCATGCTGGCGTTATTGCGGTGGCAGGTGCCATTTCAAACATTCGTGTGAAATTTGCCGACGGTCAAACCGCGGACTTTGCAAGCTATCAACCGATTGATTTAGATGAAGGCGATGAATTTCAAATTCAGCCACCAACAGCAGGCTTAAGAAATTATTTGGCAGTTCGTGGTGGTATAGACGTTGAACCAATACTCAATAGTGCTTCGTTTGACAGCTTGGCAGTATTAGGGCCAGAGCCTTTAAAGCTTGGAGACATTATTTACCAAGGGCAGGTAAAGGCAGCCAATATTAGCGTAAATGAAGTGTGTAAAAGTGACTTACCGCGAACTGGCGAAGTGGTTGAGCTAGATATTGTGATGGGGCCACGTACCGATTGGTTTGAACAAGACAGTATTGAACTGCTGTGTAAGCAAGAGTGGCTTGTGACCAATGAAAGCAACCGAGTCGGGCTAAGACTTTCAGGTGAGCAGGCTTTAACTCGCAAAATTACCTACGAGTTGGAAAGTGAAGGCACATGCATTGGTGCTTTGCAGATTCCACCGAGCGGTCAACCCGTTTTATTTATGAATGATCACCCTTTAACGGGCGGATATCCAGTCATTGGCTCTGTTGCTAAACACCATTGGGACTTGGTCGCACAGATTCCGGCAGGTTGCCGCATCAAATTTAAAAAAATTGCCGAATTTACAGATTTTGAGAATGAATGATGAATACAGAAAAATTATTGATTGCTAACCGTGGCGAAATTGCCGTTCGTATTATTCATGCTTGCCGTGATATGGGCATTTCATCGATCGCGTTATATGCAGATGATGACATTGGCAGCATGCATGTCGAACTTGCAGATGAAGCATGGGGCTTGGCTGGTGCGACTGCCAGTGAAACCTACCTAAATATTCCTGCCATTATTGAAGTTGCTAAGAAATCAAAAGCGACGATGGTACATCCCGGTTATGGTTTTTTATCTGAACGTGCCGAGTTTGCCCAAGCCGTGATTGATGCAGGCTTAAAATGGGTAGGGCCATCACCAAGTGCTATTGAAAAACTGGGTGATAAAATCGAAGCGCGTAAAATTGCTGCTTCAGTTGGTGCACCGTTAGTTCAAGGTACGCAAGATCCACTCAACAATGCAGACGAAGCTTTAGAGTTTGCTAAACAGTTTGGTTTACCGATTGCCATTAAAGCGGCGTTTGGTGGTGGTGGGCGCGGCTTAAAAGTTGCTTGGAAACTCGAAGAAGTGAAAGAGCTTTATGAGTCGGCAGTACGCGAGGCAAAAGCTGCCTTTGGTCGTGGTGAATGTTTTGTCGAGCAATATCTCGATAAACCGCGCCATGTAGAGGCACAAGTCATAGCCGACCAACATGGCAATATTGTGGTACTTGGTACACGTGATTGCTCGTTGCAACGCCGTAACCAAAAGTTAGTCGAAGAAGCACCAGCGCCATTTATTAGTGATGAGATTTATCAGCAAATTTTAACTTCGGCAAAAAATATCTGTAAGGCTGCAAACTATGTGGGTGCGGGAACAGTTGAATACTTACTTAGTCGTGATGGCAAGCTTTCATTCTTAGAAGTAAATACGCGTTTGCAAGTTGAACACCCAGTGACTGAAGAAACTTCAAAAGTCGATTTGGTGGTTGAGCAAATTCGCGTGGCACAGGGCCATGAGCTTTCGATTAAAGAAACACCAAAAGCACAAGGTCATGCGATTGAGTTTCGTATAAATGCCGAAGACCCAGCACGTGGTTTTATTCCAGCCTTTGGTGTGTTGAGTTTATTTGAAGCACCATTTGGTAACGGTGTACGCGTGGACACTGGTGTTCGCACTGGTTCTCTAGTGTCTAGTCACTTTGACTCACTCATGGCAAAACTGATTGTGACTGGCCCAACTCGTGAAGTTGCAATTGCTCGCGCTAAACGTGCTTTAAAACAATTTAAAATTGAAGGCGTAGCTTCGGTTTTAGACTTTCACCGCGCGGTACTCAACGAGCCTGACTTTACCGAAGAATTTAATGTACACACGCGTTGGATTGAAAATGACTTTAAACAAGAGTTAAAGCCGACTAAACGTGGTATTCCAAACCATCAACAGCCGATGTTACTCAGCTACATTGAAATTGATGGCAAGTTACACCGTTTAGGTTTACCAGCAGGAATGTTTGCACAATGCCCAGCAACCGCCGCTCAAGCCCAAACGAATGAGCCAGAAGTGAGTGCCGAGCATTTACTTGCGCCTATTAATGGAGTGATTAGCGCTTGGAAAGTCGAAAATGGTGAGCAAGTGACCGAAGGGCAAGTGGTTGCCATTATGGAAGCCATGAAAATGGAAGTGCAGGTACTGGCACACCGTAGTGGTGTGATTCAGATTAGCGCAGAGAAGGGTGCGACCTGCCATGCTGAAACCGTGATTGCGAGTATTAATTAAGTATTTACTTTATTGATTGTTTATTAATTAATTGAGTCGATGGTTTTAACCTTTCATTAACCAATTTCAACTTGAAAGCCTGTACTGGTTATGAGATATTTATCACAGTTAAGTGATATAAATATTGATCACTGTATTTAAAGCTCGCTTATGCGAGCTTTAATTTTTAGCCCAGTTTAAGCATTTCTCACTTAATGAGCTGGCTGCATAAAAAATAATTTGAGAATTTGGCACTCACTCAAAGGCGAATTGAAGAAAGCGAATGAAAATTCTACCTTCATCTGAATATGATCAAATTCTAAAATACAGTGTTTATTGGCTCGTCATATCCATTGTGATTGGAGTCGTCGCGGGGCTGGCATCGACCTCAATTTTTGTGGCTTTTGATATTTCAAATAAAGTCAGAAGTTTGCACCATTGGCTCATCTACTTTTTGCCTTTTGTGGGTTTTGGTATTGGTTATCTTATTAAAAAATATGGATCGCCGATTGAACGCGGAACACATTTACTCATAGATGAGATTCATCAGCCCAAGTCCTTCATTCCAAAACGAATGAGTCCCATCATTTTTATTACATCAATTTTAACGCAGTTATTTGGTGGTTCCGCAGGGCGTGAGGCACCAGCGGTACAGCTTTCGGGTGCTTTAATTGACCACTTAAGCCATATTTTAAAAATCTCGGAAGACAACCGCAAAATCTGTTTAATCGCCAGTATTGGTGCTGGTTTTGCTGGCGTGTTTGGTTTGCCTATGGCTGGTGCAATTTATGGTTTAGAAATTACCGCTTTAGGTAATTTAAGATACTCAGCTATTTTTCCATGTTTTGTGTCAGCTCTGATTGCTTCGACCATTCCTGAGCTGTTCGATATAGTTCATCCACATGTTTTTTACGTCATAAGTGAGTTTCCAGCCATTCATTTTGGCACGCTCATGAGCTTAATTGCGGCAGGGTTAGTATTTGGCTTTGCTGCACGTTTCTTTATTGCTGCCATTCATTTGGCGAGTGACCTCTTTTATAAATACATTCGCTATTTGCCATTAAGAACAATGGTAGGCGGTATTATCATTATGCTACTTACGCTGTTCACTGCACATCAGCAGTACAACGGTTTGGGTACAGATAAGATCATTGCATCTTTTTATGTACCGATTGAATTTTACGACTTTTTTAATAAGACCGTTTTTACTGCTATTACTTTAGGTTCTGGTTTTAAAGGTGGCGAAATTACGCCATTGTTTTATGTTGGTGCGACATTAGGTAATGCTTTAGGTGCAGTTTTAAACCTACCCATTTCACTGCTTGCAGGCTTAGGGTTAGTTAGTTTGTTTTCAGGGGCAAGTAAGGCGCCGTTAACGTCTATTATTTTAGCAATTGAACTATTTGGAATGAATGTTGCCACTTACGCGATTATTACTTGTTTATTGGCAGCGCTATTTTCAGGAGATTGTGGGTTGTATCGCCGTAAAAAGTTGATGGATTAGGGGGGAGTTTATAGAGAAAAGGACAAAGAATTATAACTATATTCTTAGTTACTATATAAAAAAATATTAATAGAATTGATTTGCTAAAAAGAAGATAAATAAAAAAATAACTAATCGGCATAAAAATTAGTAATAGAACATGTATTGTAATTTTTTTTTTATTTTTTGTTAATATATTGTCTATACATTCATTTAAAGTTCTAATTATATAAATTTTAAAATTGACTACTTTAACTCTTATGGTGGTAGGGTAAATGCTTCATACAAAAAAACCTAGAGAACAAAATGGCCGAGATTCTTTTAGTCGTTTTAAAGCTCAAATACGTTCTGCTGCTATTGCCTCACTTTCTATTTTAGAAGGGAAAGAGATTGATTGGGTGTACTGTGACTTTCATGATGATTTCGTTGTTAGGAAAAATGATAAAGGAAAGCTAAGTTACTTATTTTATCAAGTAAAAACGAAAGGTAAACAGAATCATAATTGGACAATTAATGAGTTGATAGGTATTCATTCAAAAAAAAGTATTGAAAAACAAGATTGTAATAGAATAAAAGAAAGTTTTATTGGTAAGTTATTATTACATACTATCATTTTTGAAAATTTTTGTAGTGCCGTAATTTTTCAAACTAATATTAATAATTCAGATGAAGTTGAAGATTTTTTTTATGATATAAAGAACAATAAATTTGAAAATAAAAATAGTAAAATATTAATTGAAAAATTTAATGAAATTTATGCAGAAGATTTAAACTCTGAAGAAATTACCGATGAAGTTATTAAAAATAAACTTGGTAAGATAGATTTTGATACTGATGTTGAATATTTGAAAGATACCAAAGATAATTTTGAGCCTATAGCTAGGAAAAGGATATATAACTTTAGTGAAATAGATTTAAGTCAGACTGAATGTAAAGAAATAATTATAAAACTCTTAGAGTTAGTAGAAAAAAAGTCTAGTGGAATCATTAAGGAGTTGACTGAAGAGGAAATTGATAAGTTAGCTGGTATTTCAATTGAAGAATTACTTGAAATATTAAGTATTACTTACGATGCTTATCAAATTCTTTTAAAAAATGGTGATCCGAAAGCAGTTAAAAGTGCATCCATTATTCAGCGAATTTTATCAGCTTCTGGTGCTGGAAAAGAAACTATTGAATATTGCTCAAGATGTAAGTCTGAATGGGATGTTTGGTTGAGAAATGCTCGGCATAGTGTTCCTGAATTCGACCTCCAAATGATAATAGGTGGTATTCGAAAAATATTAAATAATTGTATGGGGTTCGATAATAGTCTAGATATTGATGTATTAAAGAAACCTATTAAAAATTATTATAAAGAACTTTCAGAAGAAGATGGATTATATGGTTTAAATCAAAATCTTATTTTGGGTGGGGTTTTTGCGGAAATAGTAAAGGGTAGAGCATGAATTTTGATGACTTTTTTGAAAGTATACCAAAAACTGTAATTACAGATATTAAATTAGAGAATCAAAAAAAAGAGAAGAGCACTTTTTTAAGCAATGAGGCACTTTTCCAATTACCATTGATATGTTTAATCATTTTAATGTTGTCTAAAGATAGACGTAAACCTGATATAGCAGAAATTGGTCAATTAGTTGGAGAGTGTATTGAAGCAAGTTTTCATGGATTTAAAAGTTCTGCTCAACATATAGGTTGGTCAGCTAATTTAAGAATTAGAACTATTAAGGCCGTAAATTTTTTAGAAATCACTAAATTAATTGAGGTCGATTACAGAAAGAAAAAAATTATTGCAACAGATCTAGGAATGAAAGTCATTAATAGTGCTTTGTTAAAAGAAGATGATCTTTCATACAATTTGGCTAAAATTTCAAGATCATATAGAAATATTTGTTTATCTAAAAATCTGGATATGGAGTTGTGGAATGAAATTAATTAATATTCAGATATTTCCTAAAGGTAATAATGGTTGGGGGTCGGATCTTTTAACTTTTGGTGATGATATAACACAATTATTTGGGCCAAATGGATGTGGGAAAACACCTATCATTCAGTCAATTGCATATTGCTTAGGATACCCTTGTATTTTTCGACAAGATATTTATGATCGCTGTCATGATGTTCAATTAAAGATAAAAACAGAAAAAGGCAACTTAGTTATAACTAGAAAATACCATAAAAGTGACTTTGAAATAAAAGTAATTGAACCTTTAGCAAATACAAAAATTTTTTTTAATGAATTTGAATATTCTAATTATATTTTTGAATGGTTAAATTTCGATGTTAAAAATTTAGTTTCCTCTTCTAACAAGAAAGTCCAGCCTTATTTATCTACAGTTTTACCTTTTTTTTACATAAATCAAGATAGTGGATATTCAAAGATTTATTCACCTGCTCAAAATTTTATTAAAGATCAATTTTCTGAAATGATAAGATTTTTATTTGATTTACCAGTTAGGAATTCTTTTGATGAAAAGAAACAAAAGATATTAGCAAAAGAAAATTTAGATTTGTTGGATAAACAAGTTGAAGAACAAAGGCGACAATTAGATAATGCTAAATTACTTCTTACCAAAAAAATAAATCTGAGAACTCCAGAAGAGCTAAGGGCAGAAATTCAAAAATTAGAACAGGAAATTGATAGCCTAAAATCAATGGGAGCTGATCAACAACAGGTAATTTATGCTTTCGATAAGTTAATAGTATCTCACATGAACTCAATTTCAAAAATTAATAATAAAATTTCTGAAATTAAAAATAGGGCGAATGGAATAAATCAAATTATTAATGAAATTGAAACTGAGATAAATACATTAACTCTTAATGAAAGTGCAAGAAGAGTTTTTTTATCTTTTGAGGAAATCTGTAGTTTTAATTCTTGTAATCTGTTTTCACGCAGCTCAGATTCGTATGCAAAAAATCTTCTATATCTTAAAGATCAAATTAAGGATTTAGAAAGAAATAGAGAAATCGATGTATCTTATGTGACTGAATTAGAGAGTGAAAAACAGCTTTATGAAATAACTATTAAAAATATTGAAGTTGAAAAAAAATTAGCTTCCGAAAAAAGTGAAATATCTTCAATAGTTGAGTCAATATCTGAGTTAAAAAATATAATTTTTGATTTAAATAATCAATTGAGTGAATGTGAGCAAATAGATTTTTTTGAAAATAAATATGTTTCAAGCCAAATTAAAAGAAATCAAGCATTAGAGACTTATAACTCATTCTCTAAAAGTGAACAAAAATCTATTCCCTCGATTCTTAAAATTAAATCAGAACTTAAAAGTTTATTGATAAAATGGTTGTGTGTTTTAAGAACGAAAAATATTAGTCTAGATATTTCTTTTTCTAATACTCAAGAGTTCATGCCAATTTTAGGAATTGAATCAATACATCATTTAACCGGTAGTACGAGGATTCGTGCTGTACTTGCATATCATGCTGCTATAATGGAGCTGCTTCTTAATAATGATAAAAATAAGTTTAATTTTTTAGTTCTTGATACACCTAAGCAGCATGAAATACAAGTTGAAGACCTAGATAACTATATGAAAGAGCTTAAAAACCTATGTAGTAAATTTGATATTCAAGTTATATTCTCTACTACTGAATACCATTATAACTGTCAGAAGGGTGATGCTGAATGGATCCCAAAATATCAAGGTAAGGAACAAAAAATGTTTCTTTATATGCTTTCAGATTAATTTGAATTAATTGATTGATATTTATCTTTTGGTAGTTAATAAGAATGAGTAATTATTCTTAGACTTTAGTTCGTTCATTTATAATAATCTAAGCCATTACTAAACCGTAATGGCTTTTTATTCCCCAACCGCTCTACTTTAATACAAATGTCATTTCCCACGCTTGACGATAACAAAAGCGAATACTATGCTTTTCTCGGGTAGAGTGAAAAGGGGACATCTTTTGATGTGCCAGATTCTAGATGTCTGGTCTGCTAACCCTTCTTCATTCTATCTATCACTATCATTATTTTGTAGAGATTAAACTTTATATTCATTTATATCTGAGTTTACCTTTAATAAATTTTTACCTATCGAAATTTTATATTTTCTTAATTTTTATAACTATATTCTATATACCCATATTCAATTAAGTTTAAAATCTAACTGAAACGCTCGAACTTAATACAAACTATATTTCCTACGCTTGACGACACGAAAAGCGAATACTATCCTTTGCGGGCTGGCCTACATTGCCAGTTGGTTTTAGCAGACCATCAGCCAAAGTACACGAAAAAGTAGTAACTTTATTTGTGGAAATCCCTGTGTGCCCCCCTTTGCGGTGGAACGGAAGGGGGACACCCTCGGGTGTGCTGGATTCTTTGGCTCCAGTCTGCTAACCCTCTTTCGTTTCACCACCATTATTTAGCAGTAATGCGGTGAAACTTCTTTTATAGCCAAAGGAGTCCGCTATGCGTACTAATTCTTCTCATTTATTGGCCTACGCCAAAATTTCTCTATTTATACCATTTAAATACTCTCTAAATCGGTTTAATCGACTCTAGGTTTTCTACACCTTAAGAATCGTTACGCCTCAAAAATCATAGCAACAATAAACCCGAGATAGGCGAGCATACCTTTATTGTGCTGCTTCTGCATGCCCGTTTTTAGCACTCAATTTAAGAGTGACGGCATTTCTATCTCTTTTACATACAACAAAAAATTATTTTAAACGGTACAAATATGTCACCTTTAATACTTTCTACACGTGCTTTAAAAGTTGTGAATCAGGCAATTCATTTATTCCATCAATACGGATTTCACCCTGTTGGTGTCGACAGAATAGTGAAAGAGTCTGAAATTACAAAAATGACGTTTTATCATTACTTTCAGTCCAAAGCGCGGTTTATCGAAATTTGCCTACTTGTGCAAAAACAACGGCTACAAGACAAAGTCGTCGCAACGGTGGAATATGACCAAGACTCAAATGTGAGAGACAAACTCAAAACACTATATGACTTACATACAGACTTAGAAGGAATGTATTACCTGCTATTGAAAACCATTTTTGAAACTAAAAATAATTACCCAAACGCTTATCAAACTGCAGTGAGATATAGAATGTGGCTAACCAATGAACTTTATAGCCAGCTTAGAACATTAAAAGCGGATGCTTCATTTCACGATGCCAAACTACTTTTACATATAATTGAAGGAACCATTATTCAAAGGCTCAGTCATACCGATGTAGATGAAAGAGACAAGCAATTTGAATATTTTATAGCAATACTTTCGTAGAAATATTTAAAAAATAAAAGCCCATAATAGGGCTTTTATTTTTTAGGATGGGTTAAAACTTAAGTTTTTTAAGACCACGGCTCACGCCATTTTCTAAGGCCGCTTTGATAATCGGGCCAATAAAAGGAACGCGACCTTTAAAGCTAATGGTGTAATTCAAACGAGTTCGGTTATTTCCCAAGTCAGTAAATTGCATCACACCGCGATGCGCCTTAATTGGGCTAATGCCGCTTGTAATCGCGTACTCGATCAGTTCATTTTCTTTATAGACTAAATTTGTTTCAACAAATGAAGGTGTAAACGGAATAGACATCTTGCGGGCAGAGCCAACACCGTTACGTGCATCCTTGCCATTACTAATACGAGTGACTTTAGCAGGAGCAAAAAGTTTGCTTAGGTTTTCATGTTCACTCAAGGCTGCAAAGACCTTGTCTATAGGTGCATCAAATTCTTGTACGATGTTGATTCTTTGAGTTTTTAACATCTTGTTCCCTCTAAAGTAAATTTGACATGAGTAATTGTCAGAATTTGGATATTAGCACGCTTTTCACTAGGGTGGAATTTTTGTTCAGTTACTTTTAAATGCACAATTTTGAGTGCAGTTTTTTATTTTTGAACTCAAATCGCACCTAAACGGCTCAAGTTTAGTATTACTTTTAACCAAAACCGTAATACTAAGCTGGCATGTCCTTTGCATACTCTTAAGCAATCAAAAGTGATCTAGGGTTCCGATACTTTACGTATGACTGGACCGAGAGTTCACGGTTCCTAGCGAACTACACGGAGGGATAAAAGCCCGGGAGGAAGTCTAAAACTATCCGACAGGAGTAGCTATGAACACTGCAAGTTATCATAACAATCAGGCGATTTGGACCGAACTTTTACCCGGAGGACATCACTGGTCGGGTCGTATCCAAAAGGGAACTATTCTTAGACTTACATCGCTTGGCGCTCAGGCAAATGTTTCTTTGTTTTGTGTAAATGCTGCCGATGTGCTTGAACGTTTCAACATGCCCGACAGTTTAAAAGGGCAACATACCGCCTATTTAAAAGCTTCCAATGTGCTCTATTCAGACTTAGGCCGTGTCATGGCTTCGATTGTTCATGATGACCATGGTTGGAATGATGCACTTTGTGGCCCAAGCCGACCTGAGCAAATTGAAAAGCAATTTGGCAATCGTACATTTCAAGATGCCCGCAATGATATGTACCAAAACGGCTTAGACAGCTTACTCATTGAAATGTGTAAATACGGGCTTGCCAGCCAAGATCTGAGTGCCACGATTAACCTATTTTCTAAAGTTGTACCAGATGAAAACGGGGCTTTGTCTTATGTCAGTTCTGACAACACCAATCAAACTATTGAACTGCGCTTTGAAATGGACTGCTTGGTATTTTTATCTGCCGCGCCTCATGGCTTAGACACCAGCCCAAGCTATCAACCTGCTGATATTCAACTCAGTTTATTTAAAGCCAATTCTCTAGCAGACAGCGATATTTGTCGTGATGCATGTTCGCAAAATCAGCGTGCCTTTCAAAACACAGCCCGCTACTACGCGCTTAGTAATATTTAAATCAGGAGAAGCATCATGACAGTTTTACAATCATTTGAAAAAGCAGTTTTAAATGAAGTTTGTCCTGCGGGCGAAGCGTGGATGTGCGAGGTTAAAAAGGGCCAATATTTTCGAATTATTGATCTGGAGGGAAACCAAGCGGTCGATACTTTGTTTATGAGTGCCGAAAATCCAACTGAGCGTTATAGCGCAATGGATACCTTGGCCATCAATCAACAAATCTATTTAGAAAAGGGCACCAAGCTCTACAGTAACTTTGGTCGTCCAATTGCTGTTATTCATGATGATAACTGCGGTCGCCATGACACCATTGGCGGTGCTTGTTCATGTGAAAGTAATACTGTTCGCTATGCACATGAAACGTACCCTATGCATAGTTGCCGTAACAACTTTATGTATGCCTTGGCAAAACACCCGATTGCAAAAAAGCATGGGCTAAATGTTCGTCATATTGGCCCAAACATTAACTTTTTTATGAATGTGCCAGTAACACCAGATGGCCAGCTTAAATTTGATGATGGAATTTCAGGTCCGGGTAAATATGTCGAAGTTCGTGCAGAAATGGATCTGATTGTTTTAATTTCTAATTGTCCGCAGCTTAATAACCCATGTAATGCCTATAACCCAACCAAAATTCAATTGGTTGTCCGTGAAGCGGAAGGGGTGTAAGCATGTTCAAAAAAGTTCTGATTGCCAACCGTGGCGCTATTGCTTGTCGCGTAATTCGCACCCTAAAAAAACTCGGGATCGCTTCGGTTGCAGTTTATTCTGATGCCGACCGTGATTCATTACACGTGACTTTAGCCGATGAAGCTTTTCTGATTGGCCCTGCGCCTGCGCATCAAAGTTATTTAAATATTGAAAAAATCCTTGAGGTAGCAAAACAATCTGGTGCAGAAGCCATTCATCCCGGTTATGGTTTTTTGTCTGAAAATGCCGAGTTTTGTGATTTGTGCGAAAGCCAAGGTATCGCTTTTATTGGGCCTACTTCAAGCCAAATGCTCGATTTTGGTTTAAAACATACTGCACGTGAACTTGCTATTAAAAGTAATGTACCTCTACTTCCGGGCAGCTCACTACTTGCCGATGAAGCCGAGGCTTTGTTTGAGGCAGCCCGTATTGGCTATCCAGTCATGCTGAAAAGTACCGCGGGCGGTGGTGGTATTGGCATGCGTCTGGTATGGAATGAAACCGAGTTAAAAGATGCTTATCAAACCGTGTCTTATTTAGCTCAGGTCAATTTTAAAGATGCAGGTTTATATTTAGAAAAATTTGTACAACACGCACGCCATATCGAAGTGCAAATTTTTGGTGATGGGAAAGGGCAAGTTTTAGCGTTGGGTGAGCGTGATTGTTCGGTGCAACGCCGTAATCAAAAGGTGATTGAAGAAACACCCGCTCCACACCTAAATGAGCAGCAACGTGACTACCTGCAAAAAGTTGCGATTCAACTCATGCAATCGGTGAACTACCGCTCGGCAGGCACGGTTGAGTTTGTCATGGACACCGAAACCCAAGAATTTTATTTCTTAGAGGTCAACACGCGTTTGCAAGTCGAGCACGGTGTGACCGAGCAAGTGTTTGGTGTCGACTTAGTGGAGTGGATGGTTACTTTGGCAAGCGGTGACTGGTCAGCACCCACTGAAAAGTTAGAGCCAACAGGACATTCCATTCAAGTTCGTCTTTATGCCGAAGACCCGATTAAACAGTTCCAGCCGAGTGCAGGTCTACTCACACATGTTAAATTTGACCCGCAAGCCCGAGTCGAAACATGGGTGGAAACAGGTTCAACGGTGTCATCTTTTTATGACCCAATGATTGCCAAAATCATTGTAACTGCTGCAACACGGGACCAAGCTATACAGGCAATGAGTGCCAGTCTTGCCAACACGCAAGTGGCTGGTATCGAAACCAATTTGGAATATTTACAAAACATTATTGCTTGTGATGTGTTTGCTTTAGGTACTCAAACCACTCGGTTTTTAAATACGTTTGAATGGAAAACTCAAAAAATTGAGGTGTTGCAGGCTGGTATTCAAACTGCCATTCAAGACGTAACAGGTCGGTTAGGTTATTGGGATGTTGGTGTGCCACCATCAGGTGCCATCGACCCACTCAGTTTAACTGTAGCAAACCAGCTTTTAGCCAATGAGCCAAATACCGCAGGGCTTGAATGTACCTTGCAAGGGCCAACTTTAAAGTTTCACTGCGACAGCCAAATTGTGATTACGGGCGGTGATATGCCTTCAAAACTTGATGGTGAACTTGTGCCGATGTGGCAAACCATTAATGTGAAAAAAGGCCAGATTTTAAAATGTGGGATTATCCGTTCAGGTTGCCGTAGCTATATAGGCATTAAAGGTGGTTTCGATGTTCCTGACTACTTAGGTTCACAGGCAACTTTCACTTTAGGGCAATTTGGTGGACACGCGGGCCGTAATTTATTAATTGGTGATATGCTGCCGATTACTGAATATTCCGCTCAATCGACCACAGCTTTAGCTCAAGCACAAATTCCTAGCTTTACCCAAAATTGGGAAATTGCAGTGATGTATGGCCCACATGGTGCGCCAGATTTTTTCACCAAACAAGATATTGATACGTTCTTTGCCAATGAGTTTGAAATTCACTATAACTCAAGCCGTACAGGCATTCGTTTAATTGGGCCAAAACCTGAGTGGGCACGTGAAGACGGTGGTGAGGCAGGCTTACATCCATCCAATATTCACGATAATGCTTATGCGATTGGGGCAATTGATTTTACGGGCGATATGCCAATTATTTTGGGGCCGGATGGTCCGAGCTTAGGTGGTTTTGTTTGCCCTGCGGTAGTCATTCATTCCGAGCTTTGGAAAATTGGGCAGCTAAAAGCAGGCGATAAAGTTAAATTTGTCCCTGTAAGTTATGCGCAAGCAAAAGCACTCGACCAAAAATATCATCAAAGTTTAATCGCGGCTGATACAACTTGTCTTGATTTCAACCCAATCATTCAAGCAGAACCAGCCACTTTAAAAGATGCAGTTTTAGCCACTTTAGACGGTAAAGCTGACTTACCAAGCGTGACCTATCGACCAGCAGGAAATAGCTATTTGTTGGTGGAATATGGTGAGTTAGTACTCGACCTAAATTTACGTTTCCGTATTCATGCGCTCATGCAATGGGTCAAAGATCAAAACATTCAGGGTATTATCGACTTAACACCGGGTATTCGTTCACTACAAATCCATTTTGATTCAATTCAACTCGATCAACTGGAGCTTCTACAGAAACTTCAGCAAGCAGAAGCCGAGTTACCCGATATTCAAAATATGCAGGTACCTTCACGCACTGTCTATTTGCCTTTGGCTTGGGAAGATTCGCAAACTCAGCTTGCCACCGAACGCTACACACAAATTGTTCGACCAGATGCGCCGTGGTGCCCAGACAACGTCGAGTTTATTCGCCGTATTAATGGCTTAGCTTCTAAGCAAGCAGTTAAAGATGTGGTCTATAGTGCGAACTATTTAGTAATGGGTTTAGGCGATGTGTATTTAGGTGCACCCGTGGCGACACCGCTCGACCCACGCCAACGTTTAGTGACCACAAAATATAACCCTGCGCGAACTTGGACACCTGAAAATGCGGTCGGCATTGGCGGTGCTTATATGTGTGTATACGGTATGGAAGGGCCGGGTGGCTACCAGTTTGTTGGTCGTACCACTCAAATGTGGAGTCGTTACCGTAAAAATGCCAACTTCGAAGAAGGTAAACCGTGGTTATTACGCTTTTTTGACCAAGTTAAGTTTTATGAAGTTTCTGAGGCTGAACTTTTAAAAATGCGTGAAGACTTTAAGGCGGGCCGCCTACAACTTCGTATTGAAGAGGGTGTGCTCAACTTAAAAGAATACAACGAGTTTTTAAAAACACATCACGACAGTATTCAAGCCTTTAAAGATATGCAACAAGCTAACTTTGAGGCTGAACGCCGCCGTTGGCACGAAGCGGGCTTGCAAGAATATATTTCTGAAAGCCTAGATGCTGTTGATGAAGGTGAAACCGTGGTGATCCCTGAAGGAGGCTGTGCAGTCGAATCACACATGCCGGGTTCAATCTGGAAAATCGAATGTGCATCAGGAGATATTGTTGAAGAAGGTGCAACCCTTGCAGTGATTGAGGCAATGAAAATTGAAATTCCAATTATTGCACCCGAACGCATGAAAGTTGAAACCATTACTATTGAAAAAGGTCAAACTGTAAAAACGGGACAAGTGCTATTTACCTTGGCACCAGTTGCTTAAACCAAAAGAGAGCATCAATACCGATGCTCTCTTTTTTATTATGCTTCGGTCAAATGCTTTAATACTTTATGACCATGTTCAACCGCTTTTAACTTAATTTCAGACTCTGAATGACCTGATAACGGAGAAACTTCATAAAGCAAGAATGTGCTGCTTAACTGCATTTGCGTATATTGAATTGAATATTGAACCGATTTTAAAAAGCTATCAATTAAGTTTTCTCGTTCATTTACCATATCTGCTTCTTTCTGCCCGACTGTCATACTAATAATGACTTTTTTATCTTTTAATTTGTCGCCCTGAGAGCCATAAGCAAACTGATACGTAAAGACTTCATCAAACCATAACTTCAAAATTGCCGGCATATTAAACCAGAACATTGGATATTGCAGAATGATGGTGTCATGGCGTAACAACGCTTCTTGTTCAGCGCTGACGTCAATTTTATAGTCTGGATAAAGCTGAAAAATATCTCGGACTTCAAGGTCCGGATAGGTTTTTATAAGTTCATTCACTATCGTTTTATTTGCAATTGATTGAGCGTAGTAGGGATGGGCCAAAATAAGTAAAGCCATAATAATGCCTTGTAGCTATAAAAATCATAGTCACTATAATTTTTATAGTATGCGTGTACAATAACTATCAAAGTTGATAGGTGGCGTTAAAAATGGCAAATACTGAAAATAAATGTGAAATCAGCATGAATGGAAAAACTTATCCATGTCATATCAGTATGGCTATGGATTTGGTGGGTGGAAAATGGAAAGGCGTTATTTTGTATTATCTAAAAGATGGGCCAAAACGTTTTAATGAAATCAATCAATTAATGCCAACGATCACAGAAATGACCTTAAGCCTTCAACTCAAGCAATTAGAGCAAAGTGGCTTAATCTCTCGAACCGTTTATGGTGAAAAAGCACCGATTAAAGTGGTCTATGAAATGACAGAATTAGGCCAGTCTTTTAAGCCTGTTTTAGAGTCTTTATCGTTATGGGCACATACAATGATTAATCAATCATAAGACTAAAAATATTAAATTATTGAATAGATTAGACTATTTTAGTGATATTTAATATTATTCTTCATGAATAAAAAAAGGAAATTATTATGAAGAGAATATTATTACTATCATTTATTTTTTTTAATTTACTTACTTCGACATATGCTCAAGAAGTAAAATATAAAAATATTGTAGTTAATTTAAAAGATCACTGGGATATTAGTAAAGGTCAAAATGGAGAACTTGTTGCAATAAAACAGGAGAGTAAACAGGCAATTATAATTTCAATATATTATCCCAAAGGTATAGAAGAAGGTATGCAATATCTGGTTGCTTCTCTACAAATTCCTAAACAAGGATTAGTAACAATGAAAGGGGTAACATTGGTTAATGAGGATATTAATATTCCATTGAGTAGTGGTATGAATTATCAAGCGAATGTTTTTACAACCAACTTTGATAAACGTTTTCTTATCAGTGCTTCATCAGGTACTAATGCTGGAGTTGTCTTAGTAACATATGAAGGCGAAGGTAACGATACAAATAAAGCAATTAATGATTTTAAAAGTTTAATAAATAATATAAAGATAGAGGCTCCTAAAGATGGATTCCTTTTTAATCAGAATGATTTATTGAAACATAACTAAGGATTAAAAGAGATAGCCCCATCCCTGTGCATGGGGCTTTTTTTTGCCCAAAAATCACTCATAAATACCCATAAAGCCCATCAAAACGACGCTTAAAAACTGGCACATTTTCTGCATCTCTTATCAGTAATACAAAAACTGAATTTGGTAATACCAAACTAGAGGTGCGATATGAACGATGTAAAACCTGTGGTTCAACCAAAGCCAACGTTAAAAGCCTTTTTAGTCGAATTGCTTAGCGTACGTGCAGGCGTATATATCAAGCAAAACAATCAGCCGCCTAAAACAAAAGGATAAGACTGTGGCAAAACAAAAGTTGGCTCGAATCAGTATTACTGTACCTGAAACGACCCTCAACGCACTCGACCAAAAAATTGTCGAGCAGAACTATGAAAGTCGCTCGCAAGCTATTGTCGACATGATTAATAAACACTTGATTGCAGAGCAGGCGCAGGCCAATGAAGTCATGGTGGGCACATTAACGCTACTTTATGACGCTAGCCAAATGACCTTACGTAATCAATTGGTCGATTTACAGCAACAGTTTTTAGCACAAGTGATTAGCTCACTTCATATCCAGCTCGACCAACAAAAGATATTGCAAGTCATGTTAATGCAGGGCGCGAGTTCTGAACTTAGACAAATTAGCCAGCAATTTATTGTGCTGAAAGGGGTGATCAAAGGACATCTAGAACTGATGGATGCCGTCATGCCGCCTATACAGCAAAATGACTAAATGAGGAGTAGCGTGTTGAAAAAATTATGGGCTATCCAAGACTGGAAAACAGCATATCAAAACGGGAAAATCCATCTTACAGATCTGATCAGCTATCTTGCAGAAATTAAAAATGATGACCATGCGTGGATTGAAATTGCATCGAACGAGCAGATTCAGGCACAAATCGATGTTTTAAAAAACCAGAATATTGCTGACTTACCACTATATGGTGTGCCATTTGCAGTTAAAGACAATATTGATGTCGCTGGCTTTCACACCACTGCAGCCTGTAAAGAGATTCAATATTTAGCGAACCAAGATGCTGCCGTAGTTGCCAAACTAAAAAAAGCAGGGGCGATTGTGGTCGGTAAAACCAATCTTGATCAGTTTGCAACTGGACTGGTTGGCGTTCGTTCTCCCTATGGCGCAGTAAAAAATAGTTTTAACCCCGAATATATTAGCGGTGGTTCAAGCTCAGGTTCTTCGGTGGTGGTTGCCAACGGTATTGTACCTTTTAGTTTGGGTACAGATACGGCGGGGTCAGGGCGTATTCCTGCGGGCCATAACAATATTGTGGGCCTTAAGCCGACAAAGGGCTGGTTTTCTACCACAGGTTTAATTCCTGCATGTCGGACCATTGATGTCATTTCTATTTTTGCACTGCATATTGATGACGCTTGGACCGTTGCCAACTTAATGCAGGGCTACGATGAAACAGATGAATATTCACGAGCACATCCAGCCAATGTACCAACTCAGTTTTCTAAACGAAAAATTGCCATTCCTGCACACCTTGAGTTTTATGGCGATCTTGAATCTGAAAAAGCGTTTCTAGTTGCAGTCGAGCGCGTAAAAAAACTGGGCTATGACGTTGAGAATATTGATTTCAGCGCGTTTAATGAGCTTGCTGCCGCATTGTATAACGATGCATGGATAGCGGAAAGAACAGTCGCCGTTGAACGCATGATAACACGTGAAAAGGCTCATCCAGTCATTGCTCAAATTATTGCGCAGGCAGATAAATTCAAGGCAACAGATGCACTTCAAGCTGAATATAACCGCGCCGTTCTGGCTCGAAAAATTAATTTGGCATTACAACCTTTTGATGCATTGATGGTTCCGACAGCGCCAACCATTTATACCATTGCAGAAGTTGAAGCCGACCCATTGATTAAAAATGCGCACATGGGAGCCTATACTAACTTTGTAAATTTTGCTGATCTTTCTGCTTTAGCCTTACCAAATGTACTTCGTGAGGATGGCTTACCAAGCGGGGTAACCTTTATTGCACCTGCGTGGCACGATCAAGCGCTTGCTAATTTTGCACAGCTTTGGCAAGTCGAAACATCGCTGAGTTTGGGTAAATCAACTCAACATTATCAAAAAAGTATAAATATCCACTCGAATCATTCAGTGCAGCTCGCTGTTGTGGGAGCGCACTTAACAGGCATGCCACTTAATTTTCAGCTCACTAGCCGTAATGCCACTTTGCTCAAGAAAACACAGACCGCAGAAACTTATAAACTCTTTGCCCTAAAAAATACCACGCCACCAAAACCGGGACTGCAATGCGATGCAGCAGGTACTTCAATTGAAGTTGAAGTATGGGATGTTCCTTTAGCAAATTTTGGAGCCATTGTGGCCGAAGTTCCTGCACCACTTGGTATTGGTAACCTGAAATTAAAAGATGGAACATGGGTCAAAGGCTTTATTTGCGAAGCGTATGCCATTCAAGATGCAACCGATATTAGTCATTTTGGAGGCTGGCGAGCTTATATACAGTCACTCAATCAAACCGCTCAAAGTGTTGTTAATAAAAATGTTGGGGAAGTTTCTATATGATTAAAAAAGCGTTGTTATCCGTATCTATTTTATCGACAGTTGTATTGGGTGGGTGTGACAATACCGCTAAAGTGCCTGAGGCTAAACAAGATGCTCAGGCATCTACAAATACAAAACCAATTACGATTGGATATAGTGATTGGCCAGGCTGGGTGGCTTGGCAAGTGGCTATTGAAAAAGGCTGGTTAAAAGAAGCAGGGCTAAATGTAGAGTTTAAATGGTTTGATTATTCGGCTTCTCTTTCAGCTTTTTCGGCAAATCAGCTTGATGCTGTTTTGGTCACCAATGGCGATAACTTGGTAACAGCTTCGGGTGGCACGCAAGGCATGATGATTTTGGCAACGGATTATTCTGCGGGCAATGATGTCATTATTGCAAAAGAGGGTATTAACACCATTCAAGACTTAAAAGGAAAATCAATCGGTGTCGAAAAAGGCTTGGTTGATCATCTTTTGCTAGCAACAGCTTTGACCGACCATAACATTAAAGCGAATGAGGTGAAGTTGATAAATTCGGCAACGAACCAGTTACCTCAAGTATTTAATAGCCCTGATATTTCCGCGATTGCTGTTTGGCAACCTGTTGCAGGTCAGGCATTAAAAGCAGTGGCGGGCTCTAAAATTATTTATACTTCTAAAGACAAGCCGGGTTTAATTTATGACACCTTGACCGTCAACATGAGCCATTTAACTGCTCATCAAGAAGAATGGAAAAAAGTCATTCAGGTGTGGGACAAAACCGTTAAATATATTAATGACCCTGCAACCCATGCCGATGCGGTTAAAATTATGGCAAACCGTTCAGGGGTTGATCCAAAGCAATATGAGTTGATGGTCAGCGGTACGCATTTATTAGATATCAATGCCAATAAAAAAGTATTTGCTAAATCACAAGGCTTTGACTCGATTTATGGCTCGACCTATCACGTCAATAAATTTAATGTCGAAAATGGGATTTATAAAACCGAACAAAATGTAGATGGGCTTATTTATCCGACACTCATAGAACAGCTCAAATAAGCCAAATAAATAAAAAGCCCAAGTTCAACTTGGGCTTTTTAATGTCTTTCTTATTTTTCTGTACTGACCTGAGTCATACGCGGTATTTTTGGTAAATCTTGTAAAGCTGGGTCAAGCTCATCTTCTTCAGCGTGAACTAAATAATCTACCCGTGAACGGAGCTGTTTAAACTCAGGTGTGCTCATTAAGTCGAGTGAGCGTGGACGCGGTAAATTAACTTCAATAATTTCCTTAATTTCACCGGGGTTGGCTTTGAGTGCCACAATTCGGTCTGCCAGTAAAATGGCTTCATCCATGTCATGGGTCACAAAAATAATAGTGATATCAATGTTTTGCCATAAATCCATCAAGTGCTTTTGCATTTTTTGACGGGTGTGTGGGTCGAGTGCACCAAAAGGTTCATCCATGAGTAAAATTTTAGGTTGATTAACCAAAGCTCTCGCAATCGCAACGCGCTGTTTCATGCCACCAGAAAGTTGATGTGGATACTGATTTTCATATTTTTCTAAACCAATAATATTAATCCATTCACGTGCTTGAGCTTCGGCTGTCATTTGGCTAGCCCCACGCATTTGCGGACCAAACATCACGTTTTCTTTTACAGTTTTCCACGGGAAAAGGGTATAGCCCTGAAACACCATGCCGCGTTCAGGACAAGGTCCCGTAATGCATTCTCCCTCTACTAAAATTTCTCCACTATGGTATGGGTCTAAACCTGCAATAACACGGCTCAGTGTCGATTTGCCGCAGCCAGAAGGGCCAATCACACAAATAAATTCTCTTTTATGAATTTTTAAATCGAGCTTATTTAAAACAGTACGTTCACTTTGACCATGCTTAAACACTTGGCTCAGTTGTTTAGCTTCTAAAATCACAGGACGTTCATAAATTTTTTGAAAGTATTCATGTGCGTTAAATGTTGAATCGTTCATTATTTTACTCCTACTTTCCAAGTGAACATCCGTTCACCTAATTTCATTAATACCCAATCACAGACCAGACCAATTACTCCGATAATCAAAATAGCCGCATAGACATTGTCAAAGTTTTGATAGCGTGCCTGTTGGGTAATAAACCACGTAATACCCGAGGTTGTACCAATCAATTCTGAAACAATTAAGTAGGTCCAAGCCCAGCCCAGTAACACACGTAAGTCACGGTAAATATCAGGTAAGGCAGCAGGAATCACTACATGAAATAAACTTTTGAGTTTATTGGTACCAAGTGTATAGCCAGCTTCAATTAAGCTTCGATCTACCATTCGGGTGGTATTGGCAATAATTAGAATTTGCTGAAAAAGAGTACCAATCACAATAATGGCAATTTTAGGTGCGTCATTAATTCCTAAAATTGCCACTGCAAGTGCACCAAACGCAGGTGCGGGTAAGTAACGGAAAAACTCAACAAACGGTTCTGTTAACAGAGATATCCGCTTAGAAAAACCACACAAAATACCCAGTGGAATTCCAATCAGGGAAGAAATAAAAAACGCTGAAAATACCAGTTTAATACTGTGCCATAAACTTTGGTGAAACCACGGCGAATCAGGTTGTTCAGGTGGTGTAGTAAAGGCGGTGACTAAAGCCTTAGCGACCTCATAGGGAGCGGGTAAATAAATCGGATTGACCAAAATACCTTGTGGTGGTGCAGAATTTCGATTGACTGCATTTTGTGCTTCGAGATAGAACACATTTTTATCAACGCGACTGCCTACTTGTAAGTAAGGAACACTGCCTGAACTTGTGATTTGTACTTGAGGATGCCAAACAAAAGGTAAGTAACTGATTGCGCACCAAAGACATATTGGAATAACGAAAGAACAAATACTGAGAATCAGCTTGTTCTTTCGCGTAAATTCCTTTGCAACATAACCCATATCGAGAGCTCCCCATTTTGATCAGTATTACGATTTTCATAAAACGTAATATTGTTAAGCAAAATAGGTGCCATCTTTAAGGTGCTTTAGATGAGTTAAGAAGATGAGGGAATTAAAGTTTCATGCAAATAAACCCAATAACACTTTTCATCTTCTACTTTAATGCAGGCCGTCGAAGTGCGTAATGTTTCGGTTTCATCAGTTTGCTGATGTTCCTGATATTGCACCCAACAATAATTTTCAAATTCGTATAAAGCTGTACTCTTAATAATGTCGATTTTTAAAGAAGGTTTCTTCCCGATATTCTGGCTAAATAAACTATTCACTTCAGCGAAACCAATACTCTGGCCTTGAACCGTAACCATCTTAAAATTCTGAACAAAGCTATCTAAAAGCGGACTCAGACTTTGCTCTACATTTTTGCCTGTAAATACATTTTCTATTAAAATATGTAGGTCAATGACACTTTGAATGGCTTGATCCATTTGATTAGACATGGGTTTTCTCCTTTAAAACGGGAATGAGTGAGAGTAAACAGAGCAAAGCTGCAATTAAAAAAGTATGTTGATAGCGCAGCAGATCGCTTGAGCCAGACATCAAGTTATATATCGAAATGAGAACGACAGTACCGACACTAAATGAAACCTGTCGATTAATATTCCAGAGCACACTTCCTTGTAATAAATCTTGGCCTGAAAAATCAATTAATGAGCTAATTTGGGCAATATTGGCACTTAAGCCCCCACCCATACCCATCAATAAATAAGCAACCACTAAAAAGCTGATTGGACTAGTGCTTGAAATACAAAACAAAAGAAATATGCCAAAGCTATGTAGGGTTATTCCAATAATAAGAAGATACTTTTTTCGTAACCGTTGATAGAGCAGGCCACCACTAATCATGGCTGCGAGTGCTCCAGTTGCATAGAGCAACATGAATAAACCAGTTTGTTTTGCATTAAAGCCAAAGTTAAGCTGTAAATTAAAAATATTGAGTAAATTTACGCCTGTAAAAATACCCGGAACAGCGTAATAGACAATAAATGCATTACGTAAATTTTTATTTTTTAATAACTGAAGATTAAGAACAGGATGGGAAATTTTTTTCGCATGTCGAATATAAAAAATAAGCATTCCGACTGAAATTAGAAAACTCGTTAGAGCGAATGAGGCGTTATGGTAATCACTATAAAATGAAAAGGAGAGTAATAAAGATAATAGGCTTATATTAAAAAAACCTAAGCCTTTTATGTCTGGTTTTTCACTCGATACATTCTCTGTTTTTTTAACCCATAACCATGCCAGAGCTGCTGCCAGTAAAGAAAAAGGAAGGTTTGATAAAAATACCCATCGCCAATTTAATGAATCAATAATCACGCCCCCAATCGCAGGTGAAAAAGCTGGTGCAATTAAAGCAATTGCCATAATTAATGTAGAAATGCGTTGGCGTTCTTGGTTCGGGAAGAATGCGTATACGAGAGCTTGCCCGACTGGAATTAATAAACCTCCTGCTACACCTTGAATAAATCGCCAAAAAATTAAACTATAAATCGATTCGCTAAAGCCAATAAAGCAGATGCTTATCGAGAATAACAGCATCGAATAACACAATAATTTTTGGTTCCCCAGTTTGGTGGCTAACCATAAACTCATGGGCATAATTAAAATGAGGCCGAGAATATAAGCATTTGTTACCCAAGCGACCATGCTTTGGCTGACTGAAAATGTCGATGCAATATGAGGCAATGCAATTGCAGACATAAAAATGTTGATGCAATCAATAAAGAACCCAAGTAAAAACACTGTCGCTATTTTATATCGATAAGACATACCTACCTCCGTGCAGGCAGGGTAAGATTCAGCTCTTTTATTGTCGATGCAAGCGAAGTAAAATCATTGTTTGATAATTTTAAACAATTGGCTTAATTGTGCAAAAAAACCTCAAGCAAATTACCAGTTTTTTACAAGTCGTTGATTCAGGCTCTTTTACTAAGGCTGCTGAAATTTTAGGCTTAAGCCGATCAATGGTGAGTATTGATATAAAACAATTAGAAAAGCAACTCAATACAAGCCTATTAATTCGCAACACCCGTAATATTGCATTAACTGAAATTGGCCAGCATTTTTATGAGGATTTTAAACAAATCCAACTTCAGATTGATGAAGCATTTGAACGAAGCCAACACTTGGGTACAAGCATTACAGGCACTTTACGTTTTTCGTCTACCAATGAGTTTGGCCAACGTTTTATTCTGCCTTTACTTCCTGAGTTTTGTAGGCTTTACCCAGATTTACGTTTACAGTATTCATTTAATTCATCTCTCGATGATTTAGTCACTGAAAAATTAGATCTGGTTGTTCGCTTAGGAAATTTAAAAAACTCATCTCTAAAAACTCGGAAAATTGGGGAATATCCCATTTATCTTGTCGCTACTCCGCAATTTATACAAAAACATCCTGTAGAAAATATATCCGCTTTGGCAGATGTCCCTTGGATTGGACACACCTTATTAAATTGGCAAGATTCACAATATATTTTGCAAAACAGTTTAGGGGAGCAATATGCATTACCTTTTATTCGAAGTCAGTATGAATCAAATTCGGTAACAGCTATTCATCAAATGGCTCTTTCATCTTTAGGTGTGGCAATTTGTCCTGCATGGTTAGTTGATGAGGATATTCAAAACAATCGCCTAATGCAGTTATTTCCAGATTTTTCGTTGCCGTTACAAAGTATTCAATTACTTTATCCTCACGCCTCTAGATTGCCTGCCAAAACACGTGCCTTGATAGACTTTTTGGTGGCTCATCTTTCGTTTAAGTAAACTAAAATATGTAAGTTGCAGAAGATAAGTTATTTTAAATAAATAGACAATTCTGTCTTTTTTTTATAAAATGTTTTCCATCGAAATGGAGCAATACTTAAAAGCTATTTCGTGTACCACTAGGATGTGCTTGTACTGACGTGGTATCCAAAAAGTTGTGCGGCATTCGACTAAAAAGATGCTTTAAATAAAGCAACGCAACGCTGACTTAATAATCAGTAAAAGAGTCTGAACGAAATGGAGGTTGAATAGACTTAAAAGTGTGAGAAGCATTCAAGAGTTTATTTTGAGATTTTTAACATATATTAATGCTTATTTAAAAATAAATCTCATAACGCGACTATCCTTAAGATTCAGTATCATTTACCAAGCATATTTTGACTAAAAATAAGTTGATTAGGATTGGAAAATCCAGAATAAATTAAGTTTTTATAAATATAGATTAACTTTATAAATTAAAATTTTAGACTATATAAAGTGCAAAATTTATCTTTAGTTAGAATAAATTTTTCTATCTCAATTTTGATATCAATAATAAAAAATGCATCAGAAAATTCTTTTATGTGATAATGGCTTATGTTGATTATGAGTTTATTTTAAAATAAATTAGACAGATTAGTCTTGACAAATTTTGTACCTTTATGTATTGGGTGGTTTTTTATGAATAGAGCTGATTTGTTACTAGCCAAACAGAATTAACTTTAATGTCATTTATGATTAAATATTCTTAAGAAAATGTTTCATATGCAATAAGAAATTAATAATTAAATAAATTTCAATCAATTTTATTTTTTTATAAAAATGATAAATATCAATTGTTTATTTTTATTTACAAAAATAAACAATATTATTTTTTTGTTAGAATAACTTTATTAAGCTATATTTTATAAGCATCTTAACTATTTACTTTTAGTTTAAGTTGATATGTTTTTTATATAAAATTTGTTTGTTTATATGATAAACTGCGTCTAAATTTTTTGAATAGAAGGTTTTTTGAAAGATTTTTTAATATTTTAAAGATATTAAATTTTGAATAAAACCTTGAATAAATAAGAAAACAGAGGAATGAAAGTTGTGTTGAAACGAAGTATTTTGATACTTTTTTTGACTGGAAACATTATCGGTCTATCATATGCTCAAGCAGCAGAACAAGAGCCTGTAAAACTTAAAAGAAGTTGTATTAAGAAGAATCCATTAGTAGAAGGTCAAAATGATCCTGAGCTATTGAATATTTTTAAACAAGTTTGTGATAGTGATAATACAACTCAAAAAAATGATTTATTAGCTAAAGCTGCTATGCGGTTTTATCAGACTAATCAACCAGTTAAGGCATTGAATTTAGCAAGTCAATTGCAAAGTCAAAATATACGCGGTTCATTAATAACAGATGTCTTGTTTTTGTCTGGTGTAAGTATTGCAAACACTTCTTTGCAACAAATGCGTAGTCAGGAAATGCGTTATTTAACAAATGACGTTACATATCCTCCAGCAAAGCAGTTAATTGAAAATATTCATACGGCAATGCCAGCACCTGATCCGTCAAGTTTTAAAGCTAGCTCAGAAGGTAGTTCGGCTGATAATGAAAAAAGAAGTTATAGAAAACAAAAAGTAGTACGTAATCGAGTTTCTAGTTCTCGATCAACAACTAAACATACAGTAACGCCAGTAAAAACATCTACTGTAAAACCAAAAACCGCACCTGTTGCAAGTGTTACTAAATCAAAAAGTTCACCTTTTGACCCTTTAACTAAATAATCTGGGATAGAACCTTATGGCTAAAAGAGAAAGCGTACAAAAGAAGCTTCAACGAATTCGACCTCCTCGTGTTCAACTTACTTATGATGTTGAAATCGGTGATGCGAGAGAAGCGAAAGAACTCCCGTTTGTTGTAGGTGTGATGGGTGATTTTTCTGCGGCATCTGAGCTTGAACGTACAAAGTTAAAAGATAAAAAATTTATTAATGTAGATTTAGACAATATTGATGAAGTAATGGAATCGTTGTCTCCAAGAGCTGCTTTTCAGGTAGATAATACGCTAACTGAAGAGGGTGGGCGAATGGCCGTTGATTTAACATTTAAGTCAATGGAAGATTTTCGTCCAGAAAATGTTGTTCAACAAGTTGATCCATTAAAGAAACTCGTTGAAGCGCGTGAACGTTTAACTGATTTAAGAAACAAAATTTCTAACAGTGAACGTTTAGAAGATTTGCTTGATGAAGTTCTTAAAAATACTGATCAAATTCGTAAATTAAGTGCGGAGGCTGATCATGAATAATACTCAATCAGCAGCGATGCCACTTGTTGAAAATGAAGAAGTTAATCTTTTAGATTCGATTGTTGAGCAAAGTCGTATTGCACGAAATGACGAAGAACATACGCGTGCTAAAAGTCTAATTGGTGAACTTGCTAAAGAAGTAATGGCTGGAACCATTACTGTTTCTGAAAATATGACTTTATCAATTGATAAGCGTATTGCAGAAATTGATGCACTGATTTCAAGTCAGTTAAGCCAGATTATGCACAATGAACAATTTCAAAAAATTGAGTCAACGTGGCGTGGTCTTTATTACTTCTGCCAAGAAACTCCTTCAAATCCGCTCATTAAAATTCGTATGTTAAATACGACAAAGAAAGAGTTGGTAAAAGATTTTCAGGGTGCTACAGACTTCGATCAAAGCACTTTATTTAAGAAAATTTATGAAGAAGAGTACGGCTCTTTTGGTGGTGCTCCATATTCAGCATTAATTGGTGATTTTGAGTTTGATCGCACACCATCTGACATGTATTTGCTAGAACAAATTTCTCATGTTGCAGCAGCAGCGCATGCGCCATTTGTTTCAGCAGCTAGCCCAAGTATTTTAGGCCTAGAGTCATTTACAGATATTGATCGTCCTAGAGATGTTTCAAAAATCTTTGAAACGGCTGAATATGTTCAATGGCGTTCATTCCGTGACAGTGAAGATTCACGTTATGTTGCATTGACGTTGCCGCATGTTCTAGGTCGTCTCCCATATCATCCAAAAGAAGGTACTGCGACAGAAGGGTTCAATTTTATTGAGGATGTTTCTGGTGAAAACCACAATGAATATTTGTGGATGAACGCAGCTTATGCTTTTGGTACACGTTTAACAAATGCATTTGATATGCATGGTTGGTGTGCTGCTATTCGTGGTGTTGAAGGTGGTGGTTTGGTTGAAGGTTTACCAGTCCATACATTTAAAACACAAGATGGTGAAGTCGTATTTAAGTGTCCAACTGAAATTGCAATCACAGATCGCCGTGAGAAAGAGCTAAGCGATCTAGGCTTTATTCCGTTAGTACATTGTAAAAATACAGATTACGCAGCTTTCTTTGGTGCGCAATCAACTCAAAAACCTAAAAAATATGACAATGATACTGCCAATGCAAACTCGGCTTTATCAAGTCAAATTCAGTACATCATGGCTGTTTCACGTATTGCACATTACTTAAAAGCAATGATGCGAGATAAAGTGGGTAGTTTTGCTTCTGCCGGTAATGTTGAAGCATTTTTAAATGAGTGGTTGTCACAGTATGTATTACTTGATGACGGTGCTTCTCAAGAAGCAAAAGCTCAATACCCATTACGTGAAGCGTCTGTAAAAGTTGTAGAAGATCCTGCTCAACCAGGTCACTACAAATCTGTGGTTTTCTTGCGACCACATTTCCAGCTGGATGAGTTGTCGGTTTCTTTACGACTTGTCACTGAGTTACCTCAGTCCTCAAATTAATCAAGGTCAGCTAAAGAATAACTTTAAATTAAAAATAGGAAAGTTCTAAATGAAAGATATATACGTTGAGTTTCGCGGTAAATACAAAGTTGATGGAGAATCTCGTGATTCTGAGCACAAAGGTTGGTTAGAAGTTAACTCTTGGTCTCATAACATTCGTCAACCTAAATCTGCTACTTCAAGTAGCGTAGGTGGCCACACTGCTGAACGTGTTGAACATTCTGACATGGTTTTCGTGAAAGACTTAGATGCTACTAGCCCGAAATTATGGGAAGCATGTTCAGCTGGTTATACATTTGATGAAGTACAAATCGACTTTTATCGTGCAAATGGCGATAAACGTATCAAGTACTTACAAATCAAATTGAAGCACGTTCTAGTTTCTAGCGTGACTCCAACTGTTAACGAAGAAGGCGTTCCTACAGAAGCATTTGGCTTGAAATATGCTGCTGTTGAGTGGACTTATAACCAACAAGATATTAACGGTACTGCTAAAGGTGCTGTTACTAAAAAATGGTCACTTTCTAATAATACAGCTTCTTACGCAGCTTAATTATTTAAGTGAATATTTGGTGGAGGCTGACATAAAGTTAGCCTCTGCTGTCTCTAAATATGCTTTGTTGTGAACTCGAATGAACTTAGATCGGCTTTATCCATACGGATTTCGTTCAACTTTATTTGATCGCTTAATTCCAGAAAGTGAAGATTATGCAAAAGGTCTTTCTATTCAGCAATTAAGAGAATCAGTCGCAAACGATTTAGAAGACTTGCTCAATAGTCGGGTAGCAAAGTTAGATCATGTGGTTGATGACTATCCGCTTGTAAAAAAATCGATACTTCAGTTCGGGATTATTGATTTTGTTGGGCTTTCTACAGCCAATCCTCTGGATCGGGATAAAATCTGTCAATCCATTGAGCAATCAATAGCAGCTCATGAACCTCGGCTAAGACAAATACGGGTAGAGATGTTGTTAGATGGACATAATATGGGCGCATTATGTTTAAGTATTCAAGCTTATCTAAATATTCACCCTCTATATGAACCTGTTGTATTTGATGCATTGTTAAAACCAACAACGCAGCAGTATGTAATTTCAGCGAGAACTTAAGCTTAGTGGGTGTGTTGTGATAGAAGAGCTTTTACCGTTTTATGAAAAACAATTACAAGAATTTGGTCAGCAATCTCGAGAATTTGCCCAAAAATATCCAAAAATTGCTCAGCGCTTATCTTTAAATCAAGAGCAAATTGATGACCCGCATATTGAACGTCTGATACAGGCTTTTTCGCTGATTGCCGCTCGAATCGATAAAAAACTTACAGACAGTTATGATGTTTTTACTCGTTCTTTATTTGAGGTAATGTTTCCTCAATACTTGCGTCATTTTCCTGCTTGTTCAGTTGTTAGCTTTGAAGATATTAATAAAATTAAACAGCTTACAGAGCCTCATCTTGTACCTGACCATACGGTTTTGAAATCTCGTAGTTTCAAGGGGGTACAGTGTGAGTTTAATACAACTCAAGATGTTAAATTATTACCTATTCATTTATGTGGTTTAGATTTTAAAACTACACCTAGTGCACATATGCACTTAAACCAAAATGCGACGTTGAGCCTTAAATTTGAAATTTTCAATAGTGCTCATGCATGCTTAATTCATGAGAAGCTTCCTATTTATTTAGATGCTATCTCTAATTTTCCTTTACAAGTACTTGATAGTATTTTCAAAAAAGGGACCAGTTTTGCTGTTAAACATGGTCAAACGATTGTAGAGTTGGGTAAGAATCCATTCGAATTAATAGGTTTTTCTGAACAAGAAAGTTTATTGCCTCTCGATCAACATACGCATCATGCTTATCGTTTGTTGATGGAATATTTTTGTTTCCCAGAAAAGTTTAGCTATCTTAAACTCGATTTAGATTTTTTAAAGTCTATACCTCAGCAAGTATCCGAATTTGAGCTTTTAATTCATTTCAAATTAAATTTAAACGATCAAGCCGTTGTTAGAAACTATTCTGAATTAAATATTGCAAACTTTAAATTGTTTACTACCCCAGTAATCAACTTGTTTGAAAAATATGCGGAACCTCAAAAAATAGTTCATAAGCAACTCGAATATCCACTGGTTACAGACGCTCACCATCCTGAATTTTATCAAGTATATTCAATACTTGAGATGAATATGGTGCGTGAAAAAACAAATCAGGAAGAAAGCTATGTTCCTGTTTTACCGTTTTTTGCGATGAGTCATTATCACAATGATACAGCTCGCTTTTTTTACTCAGTGAATTATCAAAAGTTACAGTCTAATTTCGTTGAAATGGGCTATTCCATTATTTCTAAAAATCTAAATCCATTTTCAACACGTTCAGATTTTATTAGCACCAAATTATTATGTTCAAACCGTGACTTGCCTCATGAAGCGCTGGGTCAGTCTAATAACGTATTAAATTTAAATGACAGTAGCTTGGCTAGACGTGCCATTGTTTTAAAGCGACCAACAAAGCCTTATAAGTTTGAACAAGGCCAAAGTGAGCAATGGCGTGTGATTTCGCATCTTTCATTAAATAGCTTAGCGCTTATGAAAGGGGATGCTGTTTCTCATGTTAAAGAGCTGCTGGCTTTATATAACTTACCGCAGTCAAAAGAAAATTATTTAATTATTGAATCAATTAAAAAATTAGAATTTTCACTTACTCATAAACTTGTAGATGGCAAACCATTTCCAATGTTTGTGAGAGGGGTAAAAGCTGAATTACAAATTGATTCATCAGTGTTTAGAGGGCATAGCTTATATATTTTTAGTCAACTATTAAGTCGTGTTTTTAATTTAAAGGTTCAAATTAATAGTTTTGTTGATTTGGTGGTTAAGGATTATTCATCTCAGCAGGAGTTATACCAATGCAGTCAGAACGTTGGTGGCAAGACTCTTCTATAACGGCTGAGTTATTTCAACGCCCTAAATCTTTTGAATTTATTCAAGCAACACGGTTATTGCGTCATAGCCCAGCTAATGATGCTTTTTCGTCGTGGACTGATCATTTTAAGTTTGAGACCTCATTTAACTTAAACTTTCCGGCTACTGAAATTGAAAGTTTAGAATTAGTAGATGAGCGTGTTCATTTAACAAACTTGATCGTTGGTCTTACCGGTATACAAGGTGCGTTACCTTATACCTATACAAATAAAATTAAGCAGGCTCCACGGCAGCAACGTGCCGAAACTAAAGAGTTTTTGAGTTTATTTAATCATAAATTAACGAGTCAGTATGTCGAGTCAAGTATTACTTATCACTTGCCTGTGCGATATGAAATAGAAAATAAAAATGATTATTTAGATATTCTGCATGCTTTAAATGGTTATGTCCGATCACAACATCAACAACAAGATTTAGATGAATATTTTGCCGAATTTTCAGGCTTAATGCAGGGGCAAAATAATACCGTTCATGCTTTGAAAACAATGTTGAGTTGTATATTTAAGCATGAAATTACAATTAAAGAGTTCATACAAGAATCATTTAAGTTGGCAAGTGATCAGTTAACAACTTTGGGCGGAAGCCAGCCTAGCTTACTTGGTATAAACACGTTTTGTGGAGAAACGATTCAACAAATTGATGGAAAAATTGAGATTCAGATTGGTCCGCTTAAGCGTCAGCAATATTTAAAGTTTTTACCTCATCAAGAGCTTAGTTTAAAGCTCAAAAAAATCGTAGAAACATGGTGCAGTCCGACTCTATCAATCGATTTAAGATTGATACTGGATGAGTCGGAAATACAACCTGTTCGCCTAACTCAAAGCCAAGAAAGTGGCTTAGGGCAAGGTGCTTTTTTAATGTCTCGCAAGCCTAGTACACATAGTCATGAAACATGTTATAGCCTTATTGGAGAGCAAATATGATTAAAAAAATATTACTCTCATTCATCGCTATTTTTACAGTTGTTAGTGGATTGACTATTTTCTACTGGCGCGATGTTCAATATAACCCTGATAAAGGAGATTTTTTCCTTTATTTTCTTTTGTTACCAGCAATCATTACAGTGGCGATTTTATCGCCTTGGCTGATTTATAGTGCTTATAAAAGCTATAAAGAAAAGAAAGAGAAAGCTGCAAATCAAAGTCAAGATGATGATAGTCAAAAACAACAGACTACACCTGATCAGCCTTTAGAACAGCTAGATTTTCATATTTACTCTGCTTTCGCTATACATGCGTTAGGTGAGAATGAAACGATTATTGAAGAAATACAAGATTTCAAAAGCCCAGAGCTTGATGATCAGTTGTTAAATTCTTATGGATTGCCTCTTTTATCTTATCGAATTAAAGATTTAGCTGAGTCGAGTGAAGAGGATTTTCAATACGCAGCTTCACCGAGACAAGTTCGTATTATGTCTTTAATAAGACAGCAATTAGAACAAAACATAGAGAATTTGTACCACTTGGCTGAACATTTAAAGCGCTCAATTATATTTTATGAATCTCATCAGATCCGTGAATATCACATGCATCCTGCATGGGTTGATCCAAATTCTGAATATGGAGATACAGAAACACCTGTAGTTGAAGTACATCGTTTAAATCGTCTGAATTTACATATTCTTCTTCCAGAGGATTTATTGCATATATGGAATGATGAGCAAAGTAATGATTTGATTTTAGAATTCTTTACTGAAATTGGCATTATTTCCCAAAAAGTTCATATCGAATATCACTTTTTGGGAGAGCGTGTAGCTTATCAAGAATTTATTCATTTATTAAAACGTATTCAAAAGAAAGAGCATGAAGTTTTTCTCGTGCTTGCTGTTGATTCAGAAATAGATCAAGACCTGATTGATGAAAAGTCTTGGATGGTTAAGGACTATATTCCGGCGGAGTTCGCGGCAAGCTGCCTTATTGCAGATCCCTCTTTAAAAATTGAAGAACTTGAACCCGCTAAAAACTTAAAAATTGTGATTGGTCAAGAAAAAACAGCAAAAGTTCTTAATACGCTGAACTTAAATGAATTACCGCAGTACGCAGGGGAAGAGCCATATGTACTTATTCTTTCAGACCAGACAGATATAAAAGCAGCGAAGCATTTGCAGCAGCAATTTACACAAACTTCTGTTGAACCACATCACTTTATTTATGTGAAATCTTCATTGGGGCATACCCAGCATTTAGTTGATATTTATGGCTTTATGCTCAGTATGCATTTTCCTGAACATATCGTTCCTTTTGTCTTTGGAGAAAATACGGTGTCAGCACATACCTTTGTGCAGAATGTCACTGAAAATTCAGAAGATGATGCGATGGTGTTGAATAGCTAATTTAAACTTTGAACTTAGAACGAGAATAGAATGCATACAATTTTAGGCTACTTGTGGCAGTACATCACGAATCCTAAAGCAATTATCGCCTTGTCATTGTTCGTGGCATTGATGTCTTCCTATACTTCAATTCCTCGCCATATATTTTGGGCTTTAGCATCTGCATATGCTTTAGGGCTCATTGTTTATGGAATTTATTGGCTAATTCAGCGCAAGAAGCATGCGGTTCAAGGTGAAGAGCTTGCTGAAGCGATTGAAAAAGATACTCAAGCAGAGTACGGCAAAAATAAAGATAAAGATAAAGAAGAACTGCAACTTATCAGCCAACAAATGAAAGAATCTATTCAATTGATTCGTAAGTCAAAGTTAGGCGATAAGAAGGGTAATGCAGCACTATATGAATTGCCGTGGTATATGGTTATTGGTAACCCAGCCGCTGGTAAAAGTTCTGCGATCTATAATTCTGGTTTAAAGTTTCCTTTTGAAGAAACCCATCAAAAAATGGTTTCGGCTGGTTTAAGTGGTACCCGTAATTGTGACTGGTTCTTTTCTACAGAGGGTATTTTATTAGATACGGCTGGTCGTTATTCGGTATATAGCGAAGATCATTCAGAGTGGTTAGGTTTTTTAAATATATTAAAGAAGAACCGTTCTAAAGCTCCGGTAAATGGCTTAATTCTTATTGTAAGTATTGCTGAGCTGGTGAGCCAAAGCCCTGAACATTCATTGAAGCTCGCTAAAAATTTACGTGCTCGTATTCAAGATTTAACTGAACGTTTAGAAGTTGTAGTGCCTGTTTATTTAGTCTTTTCAAAAATGGATTTGATTGCGGGTTTTACCGAGTTTTTCGAATTCTATGAAGTACAAGAATATAATCAGGCATGGGGTGCAACATTACCATATGAGCAAAACTCTTCTCATAATGCGGTAGATCTTTTTGAGAAACATTACACTATTCTTTACGATGGTTTAAAAGGGGTGAGCTCGACTCACCTTAGCCGTCGACACTCTCAAAATATTTCACCGAGTGTGATGACTTTCCCATTAGAATTTAAAACATTAAAACCTGCACTCAAAAGTTTTATTGCTACATTGTTTGAAGACAATCCTTACCAGTTCCAGCCAGTTTTCCGTGGTTTCTATTTCACAAGTGCCTTGCAAGAAGGTGTGATCGAAAGTCCAATGACTGAGCAAATTGCACAAGAATTTCAGCTTTCTCAAATTGCACAAAATGAAGTAAGAGATCAATTAAAAACAACACCTAACCATGGTTATTTCTTAAAAGGCCTATTTTCAGAAGTCATTTTAAAAGATAAAGATTTAGTTAAACAGCATGTTAATACAAGCAGAAAACGTCAACGCTACATTGCATTTATCGGTGCTTTAGCGGGTGTTTCAATTATTCTGGGTGTATGGGTTTGGTCGTATCGCAATAACCAACAGCTTATTTCTGAAGTTCAAGCTGATTTAAATAAAGTTGTTCAGTTAGAGAAGGGTTCGGGTCAACAATTATCAACTCAATTGGAAGCCCTACTGATTTTACAAAGACGTCTACAGCAATTAGACGAGTTTGATGAAAATAGACCTCTAAAATTTAGTTTTGGTTTATATCAAGGCAATGAGTTACGTGAAAAATTAAAAGCTGAATATTTAAAAGGCGTTAAACAAATTGTTTTAACACCTACTCAGCAAAATATTGCTCAGTATTTGCAACGTGTGAAAAATAACGAAGCGACTTTAAAAGCAAATCATACCAACGTTGAGATTAAGCAAACTGCTCAAACTCAGCAATATTTAGAGCCGTCAGATACCAATCCACAAGATGCTTATAATGCGTTAAAAGCATATTTGATGATGAGTAATCCACAATATATGGATGCAAGTCACTTAAGCGATCAGGTAACGCGTTTCTGGCGTTCTTGGCTGGATGCCAATAAAGGGCAAATGCCACGTGCAGATATGATTCAGGAAGCTGAACAGATTTTGTCGTATGCAATGACATTAGCAAATGACAAGCAATTCCCGATTTTGGATGCTGACTCTCAATTAGTTGATCAGACACGTCAAGTATTGCTCTCTGTGATTAGAGGTATGCCAGCACGTGACCGTGTTTATAACGAAATTAAAATGCGTGCTGCTGTTCGCTTCCCAGCTTTGACAGTAAGTCAAATTGTTGGTGAGGCAAATAAAAATGTTGTATTGGGCAGCTATGCATTACCAGGTGTATTTACTCAAAAAGCTTGGAATGACTATGTAGAAAAAGCCATTGAGGAAGCAGCAGATAAGCCTACAGATAGTAAAGACTGGGTGTTAAATAGTCGTCAATCTGATGACTTAACTTTCTCTGGTAGCCCAGAGCAAATTAGAAAGCAGCTCACAGCACTTTATAAACAAGAATATATCGCTGAATGGAGAAAATTCTTAAGTGGTATTCACTATGCAAAAGCAAATCAATTTGCTCAGCAAGTCAAAAATATTGATGTATTAGGTGAGCCACAAAATTCACCAATTCGTACTCTTATTGAACGTGTAGCTATTGAAACAAATTGGGACAATCCAGTTGTCCAAGCAGAGTTAGCTGCTCCTCAAAAAGGTTTTGTCGCATGGTTCAAACGTAAGGTCTTAAACCGTGATGACAAACAATTAGCAAACCAAGCAGTTGCTAATGCTCAAGGTGCTATTTCTCAAGAATATCAAATGTTCTATCAGTTGGTTCGTAAACGTGATGATCAACAAGGTAAATCTTTACTTGATGAATATATGACGAATCTTGCTTTAGTACGTAGTAAGTTTAATGAACTTAAAAATGCGGGTGAGGTTGGACCAAGTGCAATGACATTGGTTAAGCAAACCCTAAATGAGCAGACATCGGTATTTAACCAGACTCAAAAAATTGTAGATGAAAAAATGGCGGTTGGTTTCAGTGAAATTGATCAGCAACTTTTACAAAAATTAGTGGTAAGTCCTCTTACACAAGCCTTTGAAAGTTTAATTACACCTACACAAGATGAAATTAATAAACTTTGGGTTATGCAAGCGTATCAGCCATTTACTACAAATCTTGCTAAGAAATATCCATTTAACTCATCCGCTTCTTTACAAGCAACAAGTAGTGAAATTGGTCAAATTCTTGGTGAAAACGGTAGCATTTCCCGTTTTGTTAAAGAGAGCTTAGACCCATTTGTTATTCGTCGCGGCTATACCTTAACTTCAAAAACATGGAAAGATTTGGGTATTAGTTTAAACCCGCAATTTGTGATGAATTTCCAGCGCTATGTTGCACCTACAAATGGTATGGCAACTGGGGAATTAAATAGTCAAGCACCAGCGGCTCCAGCAACGAATCAGTCTAACTTCCAGTTCTACCCAATTCAAAACCCGCAATTGCTTTCATATACCGTTGATATTGATGGTCAGCGTATGACTTATGAAAATGGTGTACAGCAATGGGTTAACTTTATTTGGCCAAATCAAGGCAGTATTCCTGGTGCGCGTATTACGGCTGTAGATTTACAAGGTCAAACGCATACGATTTTTGATGAACCAGGTGAATATGGTATTAACCGCTTAATTGATAGTGCACAGCGTAAAGAGCAGAACGGTGGGTTCGAAATGCTTTGGCGCAGTAAGACGGATCCATCATTGTTTGTGAAAATGAATTTCCGCCTTATTAGCAGTAACTCAGGCAGTATTGGTTCAAGTCGCGGTTACTCTGGTATGCAATTGGTTGACAAAGTTACTGCTGATAAAGCTGCCCGTGTTGTATCGGCGCAGCAAGCACCAGCTCAGGCTGCTGCTCCTACGAAACCTGCAAATCCCGTTGCTGCATTAACACAACCTGCTGCAACTCAACCAGCTGCGGGAGTTAAGCCATGACAGGGAAAATAACCTCAATATTAAAGGAGGTGGTCTAATGCATACATTAAAAACAACTCCTCTGTATTACGGGAAAAGTCCGGCACGCGGTGATTTCTTAAAAACAAAGGGTCAATATGCCTTAATACAGGTGCTTGACCAGTGGATTACAGAAGCACTGGAATATGCAATGCAATCCACTACGTTCAAAGAGGCATATGGTACGTTGCCTCCATTGGACTTCTTTATTGCAAATCCACAAGAGAATATGTTTTTAGCTGCAAATTTACTGGCGAGCGAAGACAGTTCAGGCCGAGCTTTTCCAATGGTACTCAGTCATTTACTTGAGATTGATTTACCTTATGAAAATTTATTATATGCCCCTTATAGTTATAAGCATGTTTTAGTCGATTTATTTCAAAATAATCGTGCTTTAAGAGGTATTAAAGATTCTGACTTATTATTTGGTAAGCTCAATCATTTACCAAATCAAATTCAAGTCTTATCTGAACGTGAATGTGTCGGTTTTTATGAAAACCATACAATGCATTCGTTTGCTCAGTTAATGAAGCTGAGTATTTATGAATTAGCTCAAAGTATGATTGGGTTAGGATTATTACTGCAGCCCATTTTACAAAATGGAACCAGTCGCTTAAATAAAGTGCTGATTTTGCCGATTAATAATCCTGCTTATTGTTATGAAATAGCAGCATTCTGGGTCAGTATCATTTGTCGTTTTTTAAAACAACATAATACTGAAGTCTTGATTGGATTGTTACATCGAGAGCAGCCAGTATTATTCTTTGGTTTTCAGGGTGCGGATATTTTAGCTCTTAGCGATATTTTTACTCAGAATATGGATAGTAAACATTGGGTTTCTTTAATAGAGGCTCAATGGATTGATACTTATTTGGAACAAAATGCTGGTTTAGCTACGCTAGAACAATCTTTATGCCAACGCCAATTAAGTTTAAATCAAGGTTTAAAACTATTTAGACAGACTTTTTTGGGTGAATAACAATGAATCAAAAATATCAAATTAAACTTTCACAATTAATAAAAGGCTGTTTTATCTATGCGATTGCGAATTATGCTTTAGCACAGCCAATTGTTGTTGAAGGTGTTGTGCCAAATGAAGCGAGTAAACAGGCTATTTTAATGAAAATGCAGTCTGTTTATGGTGCAGACCAAGTGGTAGATAAAATACAAGTTCGACCAGTAGCAGCTCCAAATGGCTGGAGTGATTCTGTAACAAGAGTGATTACACCAGATCTTAAAAAAGTTTCTCAGGGTAAATTAAGCGTTAACGGTACGCGATTTGAACTGACTGGAAAAATGCTAAATCCTACAGAAATACAACCAACTATTCAGATATTTCAAGGTTTAGTACAGCCACCATATCAATTATTTTCACAGCTTTCTGTAAATCAGGCAGAGCAGAAAGTCATTGATGATGCTTTGAAAAATCGAATTATTGAATTTGAATCTGGTAGTGCCGTGCTCACAGATGCTGGCCAAAAAATTCTTGATGAAATGGCGGTTGCTTTAAATAAAGTTGGCGGTAAAAAAGTCAAAATTGTAGGACATACCGATAGTTCTGGAGATGCGACTAAAAACTTAAAACTCAGTCAGGACCGTGCATTAGCAGTTAAAAACTATTTAGTGAGTAAAAACATTCCTGCCGATCATTTATCTGCAGAAGGATTGGGTTCTTCTAAACCTGTAGCGGATAATACCTCTCCAGAAGGAAGAAAGAAAAACCGTCGAATTGAGTTTACCGTTTTATAAACATGAGGAGAAGGATATGGCTAGCCCTTATATTACGATTGGTTGCCCAACGACAGGTGGAGGGCAAGTCATTTCTGGTAATAGTGCATTTTTAATAGATGGAATCGCAATTGCGTGTGTAGGTGATAAAGCAACTTGTCCGGCGCATAAAACGGTTTCTACGATTGTTTCTGGAGATCCAAATATGCAAGTCATGGGAAAATCAGCAGCAAGAGTAAATGATTCATTATCTTGTGGTTGTAAATTATTACCGAAACAAAGTTTGGTTAATCAAGGATAGCAGAGGATATATCTTTTCACTTAAACTATTAACTTGAAAAGATATATGTACTAATTAAATGTTCTTAATGGTATTAGATTTTTTATATAGAGATAAGAAATCGAACAAATCATATTAATGATTATGATGCTAGGTTATTTGTCGGATAAAGCTAAATTTTGGTAATATACGGGCATTATGATTTTAAGTATTAAATTATTTAAAAATATTGAGAGTAATGATGAGTAGTTTAAAAATTTTAATTACAAAACTTTCTACAGTTGCGCGCACTGCTTTAGAAAAATCAGCTAATGCTTGTGTTCTTCAGCAAAACTACGAAATTGAAATTGAACATTTATTTTTAGAGCTACTTAATCAGCCTTTAGAAAATGATTTAAAAATTTTATTAAAAAAATATAAAATCTCAGCTGATGCTTTAGCAGATGATTTAAAAGAGACAATCTCTCAATTACCAAAAGGGAATACACGTACTCCAATTTTTGCCAAATCAATTGTGCGTTTATTTGAGCAAGCTTGGTTACTGGCTTCAGCAGAACAAAACCCTGTCATTCGTAGTGGTCACTTATTGGTTGCATTATTAACTGCACCAGATTTATATCAAATCGCAACAAGAGCTTCGAGTTTATTTGATCTTTTACCTATAGATTCAATGAAACATAAGTTTCTTGAGATTTGTGAAAAGAGCGTAGAACAACAAGAAGAAACTAAAACCTCTTCACAAGAAGAAAATGAGCTAGAACAAGTCGCTACTCCAGCTGTAAAAACTCAAAAAACACCAGCTTTAGACCAATATACGATTAATTTAACTGAAAAAGCGAAGAATGGTGGAATTGATCCTGTTATTGGGCGTGAATTTGAAATTCGTTTAATGCTCGATATTTTAATGCGCAGACGCCAAAACAACCCGATCTTAACTGGCGAACCAGGTGTAGGTAAAACAGCTGTAGTTGAAGGGCTAGCTTTGAAAATTGCTCAAGGTTTAGTGCCTGAAGCTTTAAAAAATGTACATTTGCATGTTTTAGATATGGGCCTTTTACAAGCAGGTGCAAGTGTTAAAGGTGAGTTTGAAAACCGTTTAAAACAAGTGATTCAGGAAGTTCAGGCTTCGGCTCATCCTATTATTTTATTTATTGATGAAGCTCATACGCTTATTGGTGCAGGTGGTCAAGCAGGGCAAAACGATGCTGCTAACCTTTTAAAACCTGCTCTTGCACGTGGTGAGCTACGAACGATTGCTGCAACAACATGGGCTGAATATAAACAGTATTTTGAAAAAGATGCTGCCTTAAGCCGTCGTTTTCAGGTCGTAAAGGTTGAAGAGCCGACCGAAGAAGTTGCTGTTGATATGCTTCGTGCAATGATTCCAGTAATGCAGAAGCACTTTAATTTACAAATTGATGATGAAGCAATTATCACAGCTGTACATGCTTCTCATCGCTATATCAGTGGTCGTCAACTCCCGGATAAAGCAGTAAGTGTTCTAGATACTGCGGCAGCACGCGTAGCGTTGACCCAAAATGCACAGCCAGTCAAACTTGATCAATTGAAGGCACAAGAACATAACTTAAAGCTTGAGCAACAGATTTTGGAAAATGAACATCGTCAGATTCCAATACATCATGAACGATTAGAGAACCTGAAAAATCATTTAGAGTCTTTACAAAATGAGATTCAAGAGACTCAGGAACAATGGCAAAAAGAATTAGAGCTAGTTCGTAACATTCAGGAATTAGAAGCGCAGAGCCATTCTAATGAGTCTGAAGCCTACGATCAGATTAATTTAATGCGCAAAGACCTTGCTAATCTTCAAAGCCAACAGCCATTAGTTTTTGAGCGTGTAAATTCTCAAATTATTAATGAAATTATTTCTGATTGGACCGGTATTCCTGTTGGGAAAATGGTAAATGATGAAATTAAGCAAATCTTAACGCTTGAAGATAAATTGGGCGAGCGTGTAATGGGCCAAGATTATGCACTTACACAATTGGTTCAGGGCATTAAAACATCAAAAGCTAAATTAGAAGATCCAAATAAACCTCAAGGTGTATTCCTTTTAGTTGGACCTAGCGGGGTGGGTAAAACTGAAACTGCAATCACCTTAGCAAATGAGCTGTATGGCGGTGAGCAGCATTTAATCACGATTAATATGTCTGAATATCAAGAAGCGCATACGGTATCTTCACTTAAAGGTGCACCTCCAGGATATGTGGGTTATGGTCAAGGCGGTGTGTTAACCGAAGCAGTACGCCGTAATCCTTATAGCGTTGTACTACTCGACGAAATTGAAAAAGCACATAGTGATGTGCAAGAGCTTTTCTACCAAGTATTTGATAAAGGTACTTTAGAAGATGGTGAAGGTCGAGTTATTGATTTTAAAAACACGACAATTTTATTAACTTCAAATGCAGGTTCAAGTGCAATTATGCAGGCGTGTTTAAATCAGCCTGTTGAAGAATGGCCTACAGCAGAAGAATTAATCGAACACTTAAAACCAAGTTTATATAAACAATTTAAACCAGCCTTTTTAGGGCGTATGAGAGTTGTGCCATATTTCCCATTGCATGACGATTTATTGGTTCGAATTATTAAACATAAATTGGGCAAAATTACCGCTCGAATTGAAAAACAATATGGAACTGAAGTCCAATATTCAGATGACTTGGTCGAGTTGCTACTCAGCCGTTGTACTGAAGTGGATAGTGGTGCCCGTAATGTCGATAACATCTTAAATTCGACAGTTTTACCTGCTTTGGCAACTGAAATTTTGGTAGCGCTAGCAGATCAAAAATTGCCGAAAGTAATCATGATTGATGCGAAAGATGATGAAATCCAATATTTATTAGATCCAGTGGCGAAGCCTGCTAAAAAACGGACTAGTAAAAAGTTGAAATCAGAAGTTTAAAATTAATAGAGCCAAAATTAGATGAGTATTGATATTTCTGAACTACTTAAACCCATTAATGACAGCTTACTTTGTGGAGAGGATTATTCATTTTCTAATGAATTTCACGAAATAAAGAAAGCGAGAACAGAGGATGATCTACTATTAGATCAGGGGGATTGGGTTGCTGAGCGGAAACAGGCAGATTGGGATTTTGTTGCAAAGAGCGTAAGCACTTTGCTCACAGAAAAAACCAAAGATATCCGTCTATTAACATGGTTAATAGAAGCCTGGACTCATCTACACGGCTTTGAAGGTATGGTAAAGGGTTTAACGTTAACCCATACCATGCTGAACCAGTACTGGCAGGATATTCATCCGATTATTGAAGATGATGATTTGGACCAACGTATTGGTTTATTACAAGGTTTAATTAATCAGTTGCCTGGTTTGTTGAAGAAAGTCTCTTTAACTAACACAGTGCCTTATTACAATTTGCTTGATTACGATAATTTTCTATATCATGAAAATATTCGTCGTAAGCAAACTGAAGATTACGACAGCCAATCAGGCCCATCTGAATTGGAACAATTTGATCAAGCGATCTTTAATACATCTAAAACCTTTCAATATTCAAATTATCAAGAATTTACTTCAGTTTTAACTGAATGGAATGTCTTAAAGCAGACGCTTGATCATTTAATGGGATTGGATGCACCAAGTTTTGCTTCAATTGATTCTGCATTTGAAACAATTCACAGCACTTTACGCAAGATTTATAAAGCAGAGGCTTTTGGTGCTGGGCTTACCCAAACCCAAGAACAGGCTGCTGTTATCACGACTCCTTCTATGGAAAATCAAGTGCCTGTACAAATCGTATCGGAGCAGCCTATGTTTCAGCCTCAAGCACAAACTCACTTGGCTAACCGTGAGCAAGCAATGAAAGTGCTACAAGAAATAGCCGATTATTTTCAGGCCAATGAGCCACATAGCCCTGTGAGTTATATGCTTCAAAAGACCATTAAATGGAGTCAAATGCCATTACATGAGTGGTTGGCACAAGTCATTAAAGATGAAAATCCATTACAAATGGTTCAGGAAATGTTAGGTGTACAGCCTAAAAATGAATACGAATAAAGATTGGTAAAGACATATGTTTAAAGCTGAAAAAGTCCTGTGGGGCGAAGGTTTATTTTTAAGACCTCAACATTTCCAAATTCAAGATACTTATCATGAACAACGCTTAAATCACACCGTTCGCGCTGTTGTGCCATTTTCATATGGTGTTCAAAAACTTAGTTTTGATGAAGCACAGCTTAGTACACATATTCTTGCGCTTGAGTCGGTAGAAATGATTTGGCAAGACGGTGAAATATACCAAGCACCGGCTTATGATTTATTACCTGAACCAATTTTGCTTGATGAGCTTAATTTGCGTGGTGAGATGGTCATTTATTTGGCATTACCATTACTACAAGCCAATAAACAAAATTTAATCGATCAAAACCAGTCACAGAAGGGGCGTTATCAATCACATTTGGTTGAGACACACGACCTTTTCACAAATGCGACAGAAGCTGATATCAGCTTATTACGTCGTCGAGCTGTATTTAAATTATTAGATGCAAACAGCAATCCTGATCATAATCTGGATGGTTTCCTCTATTTGCCAATAGGTAAAATCAAACGTCAGAGTTCAGGTGCTTTTGAAATTGATCGCAAATTTATTCCACCTATTTTGCATGTCGATGCATCTGAGACATTGGTTTCGAATTTAAAAAGAACATTGAATGTTATTAAGGCAAAAATTAAAACCATTCAAACCAACAACCGTGAAAATGAACAGAAATTAATTGAATTCCGTTCAGGTGATATCGTTTCGTTTTGGTTGGTCAATGCTTTAAATACTGCACATGCTGGTCTGAACCATTTCTTACAATATCCGCAAATTCATCCAGAACGATTATTTTTTGAATTATTGCGTTTAGCAGGCTCATTATTAACTTTTTCGACAGCTTATGAAGTCGATCAGTTACCTGCATATAAACATCACAATTTGCAAGAAAGCTTTACTCAGCTCGACACCATTTTGCGTGATTTATTAGACACCATTATTTCTAGTCGTTACATCAGTATTGCACTTAAAGAAATCCGGCCTTCATATTGGGTGGGAAGTCTTGAGACAGATAAGATTACTCGTGACACTAGATTTTATATAGCCGTATCAAGTAGTGCAATGCAGACTCACGAGTTGATTCAGATTGTACCTCTACGATTTAAAATTGGTAGTACGCTGGATGTTGAGCAGCGTGTTATTGCAGCATTGCCGGCCATTCCATTACACCACTTAATTCAAGTTCCAACGGCTATTCCGGTACGTTCTGGCGTGAGTTATTTCGAAATCGAACCACATCATGAACTCTATCAGCGCATGCTAGATTCAGAGACGATTTGTATTTACGTTCCAGCTGGCTTCCAAGATATCAGTATTGAGCTGATTGCGGTCATGAACGCTTAAAGATAAAGGAGAGAAAAATGTCACAATCTACAGGTGCTCCTTCTTTATTTGATGATGGTCAAATCGGGACTGGGGGAAATAACAATAGTCAGTCCCAAGCAAAACTGCAGGTAATTAATCTGATCGATTTATTGCACGATGGTTTTTATTTAATCTTTTTGATTCGAAATCAGTATGTGCCAGCTGACCCACAGCGGTTTCGTGAAAAGATTTTAGATTTGCTTAATAGATTTGAACAACAAGCTAAAAAGTTGCAGTTTTCAGCAGATGATATTCATGATGCTAAATATGCATTTTGTGCATTGATTGATGAAACAATCGTGACCCAACAAGACCCAAGCTATTTTAATTTGCAAAATGCTTGGTTGATTAGCCCGTTGCAATTGAGCTTATTTGGTTCTCAATTGGCGGGTTATCAGTTCTTCGAAATATTAGAACAATTGCGAAGCCGTGGAAAAGACCGTTTAGCTGCTCTTGAAGTATTTCATTACTGTCTATTATTAGGTTTTCAGGGTAAATATCGAATTGAGTCTATCGAAAGCTTAAATCATTTGGTTGCACGAGTAGGCGACGAAATTGATTATTTAAAAGGTAAAAAAGTTGCTTTTTCGCCGTTCTCGGCAATTCCCGATCAGATACGAAATATTATTCATCGCGAATTACCTTTTTTCTGGATTTTGATTTTCTTGTTGATTTTTGCATTACTTACTTTCGCGGGTCTAAGATTTATGCTCAATAATCAAAATGATAAAGCATTATCTAGCTATCAAAATGTGATTTCTGCCCCACAAGAGCAGGCACATATTACAATTTATTTACCTTGATGATGGAACGAAATGGCTCAGGAAAAACCAACTTCTATTCGAGTTTTGCAATCGAATAAAAAAAAGTCGAGATCACCAGTAATCTATATCATCATTGGTATTATTGCAGGGGTGTTTGTAAGCATCTCACTGTTCCTGTTCTTGTCTCAACCGTATTCGTCAGAACCTACAATTGTTGAGAATAAATCAACTCAAGATCAAGAACGTGATCCAGTATTAATGACGAGCTCCTCTACACATGAGCAAGCTACAAATGATCAGCAAGAACAAACTGATCCAATGAGCCATGATGGTTTTGAACAACCTAAAGAAAATGAACTGAGTGGTATTTTTAAACCTGCTCCTCATAAAAATGTGGCTCCAACAACTCAGCAACGTGTTTCACCTTTTGATGCCCAGTTAACAGGTGAACGGGTAGCACCTAAGCAACAAGTTGTGGCTAAGCCAACTCAACCCATACACCCAGCTCAGCAAAAACCTATCGCTCAACCTAAGGTAGTTCAAGCTAAACCTGTTGAAGCTAAGCAAGCTCCAGCTGAGCCAGAAGCTGAGGCGGAAACACCAAAAGCATCGGTTGATATCAAAGTGACTCGCAGCCCGTTTGCGGTGAATTAGTAACTTCATGATGATTTTTCTAATTTTCTTTTGTTTTGCCTGCCTTGCTATAGGGCTGGCATTTTTAATGTCTTACGAACTCAGAAGTAAGGGTAGAACATTTGTTCTATCTTTATTACCTCAAGGGCGTCGACAACTGAATCAAGTACGGCAATTTGCCCAAACCATGAATCAGGCAGCTGCACCTGAAAAATTACAATCTCATTGGCATTTGCAGCAATGGTGGATTGTAATTGCAGGATTTTTCTTATTTGCCAGTATTTTAGTTTTTGCTTTTACTCGCCCAATTAGCTCAACTCGGATTGAAGCCGAATATTTGAAAAAAACTGATCCGCAAATTTATGCGTTATTAAATGGAGAAATCTTATCACCACCGCCTGAAGTTGATGAAGGTCTGATTGAAGCGGCAATTGTTGAAGCGACGCAATTAGAACAGCAATATGCTTCTCAAGACAGTGGTGCAATCAATTCTTCACCTATTGATAAAGCAAGTTTTGATGGTCGTGCAATTTTAGATACCAACATGGTCAATCGTAAGTGGGACAAAATGAACCCACGCTATAAGCAGCGTTTACTCATGGTCTTTAAAATTATGAAAGAGCAATATGGTTATGAACTTGTTTTGCTTGAAGGTTATCGCAGCCCAGGGCGCCAAAATATGTTGGCAGGCAACCCGAATACAACCAAGGCAAAAGGGTATCAGAGTTACCATCAATTTGGTTTAGCGGCAGATGTAGCATTTAAACGAAATGGTAAAGTTGTTATTTCTGAACGTGATCCATGGGCTATGCAGGGGTACCGATTGTATGGGCAAGTTGCAGAGTCAGTTGGACTGACATGGGGTGGTCGCTGGAAATCTATACAAGACTATGGTCATACGGAGTATAGAATGCCTGGTTTGAGGAAAACTCAGGAAATGGCGGAAAAATTAATTGCTGAAAGCTTAAATGAAATAAGTTAAAAGCTTAAGAGAGCGATTCGAAACGATCGTGTAATAAAGTAGTCATCTTATCAGCAAGCTGGGAAATCATCCCAGCTTTTTCCCATGTGTAAATTGAAACTACCATAGGTGAAGCTTCGCCTAACGACTTATATTTACGTACACGACGACCTATAGTGGTACTTACAGGGAGTAAAGATATTCCTAAACCCGTTTCAACACTCACTAAAACACTTTCTAAACTACTGCCTGTAAAAGCAATATACCAACGTCTTCGTTCACGTTCTAAGGTTTCAAACATTTCGTCTCGATAAAGTCCTCCTTGGGGGAAAGTCACTAAACGAATTGGATCGGACATCGGTGTGGTGGTATTTTCACTTTCAAACCAAGCCATTTCTTCTGGAAAAGATGCATAACAATCAGCACTAGCGGCTGGTTCTTTTACAATAATAATATCCAGCTCACCATTTCGATAACGCTCTGTTAGGTTACGGCTTAGGCCAGAAGTAACATCTAAACGAATAGACCGATGGGCTTGTGCGAACATGCCGAAAATTTCTGCCATAGCGGTACTCATCATATCTTCTGGTACGCCAATCCGAATAGGAATACTACCTGCTGGATCTTTTAGAACGGCCTCTGCTTCTTGTTGAAGTGTCAAAATCCTTTGAGCATAACCAATTAAATATTCACCTGAGGCAGTCAATTGTAAAGGTCGTGATGTGCGATCAATAAGAGAATGACCAACAGATTCTTCAAGACGTGCCAATTGCTGACTAATCGTTGATTGTGTCAGGTGTAACTTATCAGCAGCGGCGGTAAAACTGCCACTTTCGAAAATAGTCACGAATGCACGAAGAAGACGAGGGTCAAACATAAGAATTATCACCAACTAGGCAAAGAGCGGAACGCTTAAGTATTTATAATCTTAATACAATCGATTAAATAATTTAATTTCCAAATACTTTTAGGCACGCTTATTCTAGTTCCAAATTGTTCTACTTTTAAAGTTTACTTAGATCTTTTCATACTTAAGTTTCTTATATGAATCAATCTGCTCGTTGGTACAGCATGCTTGTTCAAGTGAATACCGTGAAATTGAAAGTTACTTTTTTAGCAGGCGCAAAGTTGGTTGAGGATAAATGATGAAAGAAAATCAAATGTTTTTACGCCAAGCGATTGAACTTGCCTATCACAATATTGAAAAAGGCGGCAGACCATTTGGCGCAGTAATTGTAAAAGATGGGAAAGTAATTGGTTCGGGTGTAAATCAAATTTTGACGACTAATGATCCAACGGCTCACGCTGAATTACTTGCAATTCGTGCAGCTAGTCAAGTTTTAGGATCTGCTAACTTAGAAGGCTGCTCGGTGTATGCAAGTGGACATCCATGCCCAATGTGTATGGCTGCAATGCGTTTAGCAGGTATCAAAGCAGTTCACTATGCATATTCTAATGAAGACGGAACACCCTTTGGTTTATCTACAGCTGAAATATATGCTGATCTTGCAAAACCATTTACTGAGCAGACTATGAAAATTGAATATGTACCCGTTCGATTTGAAGACCGCACCGATCTTTATGTCCTTTGGCAAAATTATCAAACCAATAAGTCAGGCTCAGAGTAATGAAGCAGTCTGGAGCTTTCTTGACACGTCCCATGCTCATTGTAACAGTCGCTTTGGTTGGACTTAATTTAAGACCTTTTATAACGAATATTGGTCCATTAGTCTCCAGTATTCGGGCAGAAACTGGATTAAGTCTACAAGGAATAGCTTTACTCACTTTATTACCCATGATGTTGATGGGAGTTATAGCCCTTGTTGGGCCAATCGTGCAGAGCGTGGTTGGGGAACGTAGCGTTGTTTTGGGCTCCTTACTGACTATTTTTATTGGATGCGTACTAAGATTTTTATTTCCTACTGCTGAGGGTTTAATTACCAGTGCAGTCGTAATTGGTTTAGGCGTCGCGCTGATACAAGCAGCTTTTCCTGGCATTATCAAAAGAGAGTTCAGTCAACATATTGGACCGATGATGGGCCTTTATTCAGCCATGCTTATGGGTGGTGGTGCTTTAGGCGCATGGTTAGCACCTGTAGTCTCCAATATAACGGGTTTATGGTCTGTCGGACTGGCTTTCTTTGCTATACCAGCTGTATTGGCATTAATCTCAACATTTATTTTTTTACCCTCTATCGTAAGTTCGAATACACCTCCAGCACCTGTAAATAAGTTGTTAAAGAAACCTAGAACATGGTTATTAATGCTGTGCTTTGGGCTCGTTAATGGTGGTTATTCTTCGGTTGTTGCTTGGTTAGCACCTTCATTTCAAGATCATGATTGGAGTAGTGGACAAAGTGGAAAATTGCTCGCTTTACTTGCTTTAAGCCAAGCAGCATCAGCATTAATTTTGCCTATTTTAGCTAGACAATATAAAGATCGCCGTCCATGGCTATGGTTTACTCTATTCATGCAATTTGCTGGTTTTTCTGGACTTGCATTTATGCCCGAGTTTGCAGCTATTTTATGGGCAATTTGTTTAGGCATTGGCTTGGGAGGCTGTTTTGCTCTAACACTTATTGTTGCACTTGACCATTTTAAAGAACCTAGCAATGCAGGAGCTTTATCTGCACTTATGCAAGGTGGAGGTTTTTTACTTGCGGCAATACCACCTTGGGTTTTAGCAGCATTGCATGACTTTACATGCGCTTATAAAGCGGGATGGATTTTTCATTTATGTTGTGTGCTGCTCGTGATGGCTTTAGTGGTAAGGCTGGCACCTGAAAGTTATAGCAAGATTCAACTATCAAATTTTAAGTGAGTCGACAATATTATCTACCTAAAGAAATGCTATTTGGCTACAAATAAGGTTAAAGAAGAGTGTTAGGATAATACTGAAATTTTTAGATTTTAAATGAATACAACAATATTTGGTTTTTATGACATCTTCATTGAAAAAAATTGCCTTACTCAAACAAGGCTTAGGAAAAAATAGTCTATTTGAGACAGGCATAGCTGGAACTTTACAGGCGATTGAACATTTAGGATATGTGCAGATTGATACCATCTCTGTCGTTGAACGTGCTCATCACCATATATTGTGGAGCCGAGTGCCTGAGTACGATTTAAGTCATTTAAACAGTTTGGTTCGTGAAGGTCAGATTTTTGAATATTGGTATCATGCGGCGTCGTATCTTCCTATGAAAGATTATCGCTATGCTTTGCCTGCCATGATGTCTGTTAAGAATGGAGAAAGTCGTTATTTCAATAGAGGTGATCAACACCTGATGAATGAAATATTGGCGCGTGTTCGTGCCGAAGGTAAAATTCGGCTACGTGATATAGACAAGAAAAATAAAAAAAGTTTAGGGAATTGGTGGAATACAGGTCCGGGTCGCCGTGCTTTTCAGCAGTTATATATGCAGGGCGATCTGATGATCTGTGAGCGTAACGGCATGGAAAAAGTCTATGATTTGACTGAGCGTTGCTTGCCTGAAAATATTGATTTAAGAATGCCTTCACTTTACGAATATGCGCAGTATTTATTTAATAATACGCTTCGAGCACATGGGGCATTTACATGGAAACAATTAGTTCATTTAAAGAAAAATGATTTAAAAGAGGCTATGCGTATTGTGCTCAAAGAGCAGGTTGATGTTGGTGTTGTATCAGCGGTTAAACTTGCCGATGGTCAAACCCTGTATGTGGATGTAGCTGCAATAGAACAAAAAGTGGAGACTGATTTTGGTTTAAAAATACTTTCACCTTTTGATAACTCGCTTATTCATCGTGACCGTTTAACTTCTTTATTTGAGTTTGATTATCGGATCGAATGTTATGTACCAGCAGCCAAACGTGTATTTGGATATTTTTGTTTACCTATTCTTTACCAAGATGAGTTGGTCGGCCGAATCGACTGTAAAGCACATCGGAGTGTGAAAGAGTTAGAGGTAATTAGCTTACATTTAGAAAAAACAGTAAAAGATAAAGAGCATTTCTTTTTCGAGTTAGATCAAGAACTTAAACGCTTCGCAGCATTTAACCAATGTTTAACTGTGAATGACAAAGTAAGTCAGCTTATTCGCAGCAAGAAGTAAATAAACACTATTTTGGGTTAAAAATAAAACACCAAAAGAATTAAAGCTTTTGGTGTTTTTACTTTTTTAGGTTAAAGACATACGGTATTCAATAACACCTGGTTTTTGTGCAATCCAGTCATAGAGTTTTTGAGCCGTATGATTGGTTTCTTGTGTATGCCAGTATAAACGGTCACAGTTTTGTTCAATGGCTTGCTTCTGAATATATTCGATAAGTTGCTTACCAATATGTTGCCCCCGGGCTTCAGGTGAAACATAGAGGTCTTCTAAATAGCAGTAATTATTCTCTGCCCATGTTGAGCGATGAATAACATAGTGCACAATTCCTAAAACATGTTCGCCCTGTTTAGCAACGGCACAATACACAGGTTCTTTTTCATTAAAAAAACGATCCCAAGTTATTTTTGTAACCTGAAGAGGCAAACTAACTTGGTAAAAATTTTGATAGGCTAGCCAATATTTTTCCCACTGTGAATAGTCTTGTTGCTGAACAGGGGTAATTTGAACATCTTGATTTTGCATAAAAAACACACTCTATTTCTTAAGTAATGAAAAATTGACAACTGAAGTGTAGTTTTGAAAGTGGTATTTTTATAAGGTACACTTTTGATATTTTTTACAGTACCAGTTTTGTTATGGCTGCTTCAATTTCTGCGCCTTTTCCACATTTAATTTTGCCAAAGGGCCAGATTAAAAACGGACTATATTCAGCTCTACGTGATGCTATTTTAGATGGAAGGCTCACTGCCGGAACAAAATTACCCTCAAGTCGTGCTTTAGCAGACATGATGTCGATTTCACGAAATTCTGTATTAGCTGCACTTGAACGTTTACTCGACGAAGGATATTTATTTACTAAACCGAGTTCAGGGACTTACGTTGCTGAGGTTGTACCAGATCAACTCATACATATCCAAGAAAGTTCAAAAAAAACGACAACAAGTAAGACTCATACCTTAAATATTAATCCGAATATAGAAGCATTATTGGCTTCATGGCGAGAGCAGTCATCGTCAAGTCAAAAGAAAAAAATGTTCCATGTGGGAGTGGGCTGTGTTGACTTGTTTCCGCATCAGCTTTGGGGGAAGCTATTAACTCAAGCTTGGCGACAATCTTATTATCAATTGGGTCAATTTCATGACCCTCGTGGTTATTTACCTTTACGTCAGGCAATTTGCGAATATGTGCGTTCAACCCGTGGGCTGAATTGTAATGAACAGCAAATCATAATTGTAAATGGGACTCAGCAGGCTATTCATTTGACTGCCTATGCCTTACTTCAAGCAAATGATGAAGTGTGCCTAGATGAGCCGGGTTATGATGCAGCCTTTAATATTTTTCAAAGTTTTGGAGCTCAGGTCAATTTAATCGAGAGTGATGAAGAGGGTATGCAAGTCTCTGACATTACAGAGTATTATTTAAAAAGCAAACTTGTTTACACTGCGCCATCACATCAGTTTCCTTTAGGTGGAACTTTAAGTTTGACTCGCCGTTTTGCATTATTAGATTGGGCGAATAAAGCAGAAAAATGGATTTTTGAAGATGATTATAATAGTGAATTCCGCTATGGCACTCACCCCATCCAAGCCCTACAAGGTTTGGATCAGCAGCAACGTGTTATTTACTCTGGTACTTTTACCAAGATGATGTTTCCTGAGTTTCGCTTAGGTTTCATGGTCGTACCTGAGGCATTAATTGAAACCTTTAGTGCCGCTAAATATTATACTGACGTGCGAAGTTCATATTTAGAACAAGTTGCTTTAGCGCTATTTATACAACAAGGTCATTATGCTAGGCATGTGCGAAAAGTTCGAAAAGCGTGCTATGAACGCCAGCAGACACTAATTAAAGCAATTAATGAGTATCTTCCAGACATACTTGATGTTCAACCCACAGACTCAGGCATTCATCTTATATGCTGGTTAAAAGGCGCATGGACTGAGCAAAAATTTATTACACATTGTTCGACTTTGGGTTTGACGGTTCAGCCTCTATCTCGATATTGTCAACGAACACCGAAAAAGGCTGCTGTTTTATTAGGCTATGCTGCGCATCAAGCTGAGGAAATTATAGAAAATATTAAGAAATTGGCTTTAATTTTAGACAAATAAAATAGCGAGTTTTTTAAACTATATATGAAAGATTGGTTAATTTTACTTTTTAAAAAATAAAGTAAATTATTCAGTAAAATTTAATAATTTTATGAAATTTAACTAAATAGCGAAAATATTTTAAATTTAAAATAATATTAATCTTATTTTAAGCTAGCTTTATTATTCTAAAAACATCAAAGCTCATCTAAGTACACCTTTTAGCCACATTCTCCAGATGTGGCTCTTTTTATGGAAAATTTAAAAAGCTAACAAAATAAATAAACTAATAAGATTAAATATATAGAATAGTTTTAATCTTCTTCCATAGCATTACTATAAAACTTAACGCCTAGTTTAATACGATCTCGGCCATTACTCATACGCCACCGATTTGTATCGCGTAAAGAATATACACAACCACAATATTCTTGTTGGTAGAACTCTTCACGTTTGCTAATTTCGATCATGCGACTAGAGCCACCATTCTTTCGCCAGTTATAGTCCCAGTATTGAATTTCAGGATAGTGAGAAGCAGCACGAATCCCACAATCATTGATTTGCGTCATATTTTTCCATCTTGAAATCCCTAATGAGCTACTGATTAAGCTAAACCCATGTTCATAAGCATATAAAGCAGTACGTTCAAAACGCATATCAAAACACATGGTACATCGGATACCGCGTTCAGGTTCATTTTCCATACCTTTGGCACGCGCAAACCAGTTGTCTGTATCATAATCTGCATCAATAAATGGAATATTATGTTTTTCTGCAAATCTAATATTTTCTTCTTTACGAATAAGATATTCTTTTATTGGGTGAATATTCGGATTGTAAAAGAATATAGAAAAATTTATTTCGGATTCAATTAATGCTTCCATTACTTCACCTGAGCAAGGCGCACAGCATGAATGAAGTAATAGTTTATTATGTCCTAATGGGAGCTCGATTTTTTGACGTTGAATGGTCATAATTTAAAATTAACTTATGTTTCTATATATTTTAAGTTTTTTAAAATCATATTGGAATGAATTTTTTTCAATTTAAGATGAAAATATTTAATTTTTTATTTTGTAATATTAATTGAGATTAAATAAAATTCAATGCTATTAATATAATAAATATATTATATTAACCTAATATTAAAGGTGTGGTTTTTAATTTTATAGTAAGAAAAATTATGGGGCACTAGAAATGATGATAATTCTACATTGCTGTAACTATTTGTCTTTTAGGTATTTATTCTTCACATTTTGATTGGAAATTAGTGTGATGGATGTCACAAATAAGTATTATTTTTTAAAATTCAATTATTTTTTAGATTTATGTTTTTAATAATTTTATAATATAACAGTTATTATGTTTTTCTAATTTGAGTATGTGATATTTTAAGATATGGACGATTGGCAATGTAAGTATTGTAATGGTTACATTATGGTTAATCATTCAAAGATAGGAGTAGGAGAAAAAGTTTACTTTTTGGTATATAAATTCGATGCAAAAAATGAAAGAAAAAAATTATATAAAAAAGGAATAGTGATTGCTCGTTGCGATAATATTTTACATATCGAATCAAGAAAAAAGACATATAAAATTGAAGAAGCTAAAGTCTATCCATTAGGTGCTCCTATGCCATTTGTTTACAACATGTTTTGGATATGTGGTTGTGAAAGAAGGCAATAGCATTTTATAAGGTCTAATAAAATTTGACTTCAAAACATTGTCTGTTTTTTATGCATTATTGAGTGCTAAATACTTTTAATAAATTTTAGTTGTTATAAACAATCCTCATAAATGAATGATTAAAATTTATATTTCTCATTTGACAAAGTTTTCTCATGCTTTTATAAAACCTCAACTAAACTTGAGATTAATAAAAATGACTGAAACGAATCAGAGCCGTTTGTTGACTGTAGGTGAAGTTGCAAAGCGTAGTGGCGTTGCCGTTTCAACACTTCATTTTTATGAATCAAAAGGTTTAATTAAAAGTATTAGGACCAATGGAAATCAGCGCCGTTTTACTTTAGTGGTTTTGCGTTACATAGCGATCATTAAAATTGCGCAAACTGTGGGTATTCCACTAGAGGAAATTAAACAAGCTTTAAGCAAGTACCCAATGGGATCTAAATTAACTGCACAGCAATGGAAAGAGTTATCTCTCGACTGGCGGAAAAATTTGGATGAGCGTATTCAAAAGCTTACGCGGCTGCGAGATGAGATGGATTGGTGTATTGGATGTGGATGCCTCTCTCTAGAGCAGTGCCCATTAAGAAATCCAGATGATAAATTAGGACAAGAAGGCTCTGGACCACGTATTTTAGAAAGACCATAAATCTTGATTTTAGGCTTTAAATCTTGATTATAATTTACCGATCGGAATAACTTAATGTGTTGTAAGCCGCTATCTATAAAGGTTTTTTATTGTAAATAAGTCATATAAAACATGAATTTTTTTGATATCTTTAGCTTTTTTAGTAAGAAGTAAAATTTATGAAAAAAATTATCTTTCTTGGTTTAGCACTTGTTTCGTTAACGGCTTGCTCAGCAGTACAACATAAAGAGTTAACTCCACCAAAAATTGGTTCACCAAACCCAGCAAGTAAATATTGTGTTGAGCAAGGTGGAAAATTAGAAATTAGAAATGAGGCAAATGGTCAGGTTGGTTACTGTCATTTGCCAAATGGTCAAGTGGTCGAAGAGTGGAAATTATTCCGCGACAACCAAGCTAACTGCGTAGCTGAAGAAGCTCAAAAATTAGTAGGACAATCAGGCTTAACCGATGACCAAATCAAACAAAAGACTCAATCAGAAATTGTACGTCGAGTCGCTCCAGGTCAGCCAATGACAATGGATTATCGTACAAACCGTGTCACTGTTACCATTGATCCAGCAACAAAAAAAATTACCAACGCGAACTGTGGTTAATTTTTTAATTAAAAATTGAACCAAGATCTAATGAACAAGCCTGTCAAAAGATGGGCTTTTATTATTTTTCAGCTATTCAAAAAAAAGCCCCTAGCGGACTAGAGGCAGAAAAAATTCAGATGCAAGAACAGGTGAATTATGCATCTGAGTTAAGTAGGTTGTATCAAACCATGTAAAGCACTTTACCAGTAAAAATGAGTAAAAATAGGGGCGTGCGACTAATGGCTAATATATGCTGTTTGTTATTTATACAAATTGATGCATTAAATTAATTTAAGAATCGTTTTAAACACCTACTAAAAAATAGAAGTCTTAAAATTTATGACTATGGACTCATGAGCTTAGGGTTCTTGTTCAACCGTTGTCTTTTTGTGCGACTACCTAAGAGTTATTCGTGATTTGTATTTGGCTTAATGATAATTTTAGAGCTATCCGTAAGGACACAATAATGACGAACATACGAATAATAATGAATCTAAGGTAGGACCCAGTGTTTATTAGTGTATTTGATCTTTTTAAAATTGGCATCGGCCCATCTAGCTCCCATACAGTTGGACCAATGCGAGCGGCAAACAGTTTTGTAGATGATTTATTTAAACAAAACAATTTACAAGCAACGGTTAGAGTTCAGGTGAAGTTATACGGTTCGCTTGCAGCAACGGGTGTTGGTCATGCAACAGACAAGGCTGTTCTGTTAGGTTTAATGGGCTTTGACCCTGAACATATCGATACTCAATTGAGCACAAGCTTGATTGAAGATGTTATTGAAAATAAAGCCATCCAGCTTAATCAACAAAAGAGTATTTGTTTTGACTATAAGCATGATGTGCTTTTTTTAGATGAATCTTTGCCTTATCACCCCAATGCAATGGAACTGATTGCCTATAATGAAGCTCAAGAAATTTTATATGCAGAAACTTACTATTCGGTTGGTGGTGGTTTTATTGTTAGTCAAAGGCAATTAACACAAACCCAGACTGAAACCAACGACGTTAAGGTTCCATATCCATTTCACAGTGCGGCTGAACTTTTAAGCTTATGTAAAACTTATCATTTAACAGTAAGTGAGTTAATGCTTGAAAATGAAAAAAGCTGGCGTAGTGAAACTGAGATTCGTAGCAAGATTATGGAAATCTGGAAAGTGATGCAGCAGTGCATTCACAACGGATTAATTAATGAAGGCATATTACCGGGCGGATTAAACGTAAAACGTCGGGCTAAAAAAATTCACGACAAGTTATTAAATAAGAAAAACTCAAACCTGATTGTGACGACTTTCCATGCGATGGAATGGGTCAATTTATTTGCCTTAGCGGTAAATGAAGAAAATGCTGCTGGCGGTCGAGTGGTGACGGCACCTACAAATGGTGCAGCAGGGATTATTCCGGCAGTTTTATATTACTACGTGACTTTTTCTAAAGACTTTTCTGAAGATAAAGTGGTTCGCTTTTTTCTAAGTGCGGCAGCCGTCGGCATTTTATGTAAACTCAATGCTTCTATTTCTGGTGCAGAAGTAGGGTGTCAGGGTGAAGTCGGCTCGGCATGTGCGATGGCTTCGGCGGGTTTAGCCGAGATTTTGGGTGGTTCACCTGAGCAAGTGGAACATGCGGCTGAAATTGGGCTTGAACATAACTTGGGTTTAACGTGTGACCCGATTGGTGGTTTGGTTCAGGTGCCTTGCATTGAACGAAATGCAATTGCGGCTGTAAAAGCGATTAATGCAGCACAAATGGCACTTCATGATGAAGGTGAGCATTTTGTGACTTTAGATAAAGTTATTCAGACCATGAAGGAAACAGGTAGAGATATGTCAGAGAAATATAAAGAGACTTCAAAAGGTGGCCTCGCTGTTAACGCGATTGAGTGTTAAAAAAAATGAGATGGGGACGAGGTGGCCCCTTCTCATTTTAAACATTAAGCCTCGCGAGCAACTAAAGTTAAAATGTCGTAGGTTGCGACAAGTTCACCACGTTGGTTTTTGACTTTAATATCCCATACCACAACGCCATGCGCAGGCTGAGATGGGTCTTTTTGTGGTTTAGGTGTTTTTTGTTTACAGGTGAGTTCAACCTGAATCGAGTCACCAATTTTAACCGGTTCAACAAAACGTAAGTTGTCCATACCGTAATTGGCGATAACTGGACCTTGTGCTGCATCTACAAATAGACCTGCTGCAGCAGACACAATGAAATATCCATGTGCCACACGCTCTCCAAAGAAAGACTCGGCAGCTGCAATTTTGTCGGTATGCGCGTAGAAGTAGTCACCACTTAAACCAGCAAAGTTAACAATATCTGCTTCGCTTACGGTGCGACGCGCCGTTAATAAACGTTCACCAATCACTAACTCATCAAAAGACTTTTTAAATGGATGTACACGGTCTTCGTTAACTTTCGAGCCAGCAGTCCACGAGTGGGTAATTTGCGTCAAGCTATTTGGAGAACCTTGAATTGCAGTGCGCTGCATATAATGTTTAACCGCGCGAATACCACCTAACTCTTCACCGCCACCTGCACGACCAGGGCCGCCGTGTACTAAATGCGGTAATGGAGAACCATGTCCTGTACTTTCTTTTGCTGACTCTGCATCGAGTACATGCACACGGCCATGCCAAGGCGCGATTTTTTGAATAATCTGCTCAATATTCTCACCATTATTTTTAACGACAGAAGCCACTAAGCTACCTTCACCACGTGAAACAAGGTCAGCGAGTTCTTCAATGTTTTGATATGGCATGAGTGTACATACCGGACCGAAAGCTTCTGTGGTATGCACATGTGTCGCTTGTAAAGGTTGTTCGCAGAGTAATAAAGTTGGAGCGAAAAAAGCACCTTTTTCAGGATGATCTGCATTAAATGTAAAACTATCGTTGCCACCAAAAACAATTTTTGCATCTTTGCTGAGTTCGGCAACTTTTTCTGCAACGTCATGTTTTTGTTTAATGCTCGCTAAAGCACCCATGGTGGTTTCTTCTTTTTGAGGGTCGCCCACCACAACTTTAGCAAGTTTGGCAGTTAGCTTTTCTTGCACAGTCGCTAACAAGTTTTCAGGAACGAAAGCACGACGAATTGCAGTACATTTTTGGCCTGCTTTGGTGGTCATTTCACGGAAGACTTCACGCACAAATAAATCGACAGTTTCTTCATTTGCCTCAGGGCTTAAAATTGCACTGTTTACCGAGTCGGCTTCCATACTAAATGGAATCGAATATTTATTGAGGTGAGGGTGGTTACGTAGTTTTTGACCTGTGTAAGCAGAACCTGTAAAGGTGACACAGTCTTGTGGGCCTAGGTGGTCGAACAGGTCATAAGTTTGACCACAAATGAGTTGTAGTGCGCCTTTTGGTAAGACATGTGTTTCTTCAATGGCTTTTACAACTGCTTGAGTTAATTGTGCACCATCGGTTGCTGGTTTCACTATACATGGCACGCCTGCTAGTAGAGCGGGTGCAATCTTTTCAAGCATTCCCCAAATTGGAAAGTTAAAAGCATTAATGTGAACGGCAACACCTGCTTTAGGGCTTAAAATGTGTTTAGCGCCGAAAGTCCCATTTTTAGAGAGTTGAATCCAGCTATCTTCAGTAATAATTTTTTCATCATTGAGTTCACGGCGAACCAGACTTGAATAAGCAAATAATGTCTGGATCCCGCCTTCAATATCAATCCATGCATCTTTACGAGTTGCGCCTGTCGCATAAGCAAGTTTGTAGAAGTCTTCCTTACGTTCAAGTAAATGTTGGGCAATCTGTTTTAACGCATTGGCACGTTGGTGAAACGTCCAGTTAGCCAGTTCTGAACCATTCTGTTTGGCATATTGAACAACACGCTTCATATCTATGCCATGACTACTTACGGCATAAATCGATTCACCTGTAATGGCATGATAAACGGTACGTAATTCTTCGTCAGACGAATGCCAAGTTCCATAGACATAAGAAGCAAGATGAGGCAGTTGATGCTCAGACTGCTGAAAATCTGTGTCAGTTGAGGTTCCTTCTAGGTGTGCTTGTTCAAGCATGACCAAACTCCTTTTTTATTTGATACATCAATTATAAAAATTGCAAAAATATGATTCATAATTTCAGATTAATTTGTCTAAAAGTCAACTTTATTTTGATTTGTAAACGTAAAAAGATTTTTTGTTTTCAATTAATGTTTATTAATTTCAAATATTTAGTCATTGTTTGCTGGCTGGATTTAATTTGATACTAAAAAATTAGTTGACTTTGTTTTTTGTGTATCGAAAAATAGATTTAAGGGTGATACCTACAGGGAATGAAAGAATGGAAAACAATTACCAGAAATTTGAACAAAATATTGCCAATGAAATTACGATCGAGGCTAAGGATCAAATGCCTGATGCCTACCGCAAAACATTGATTCGTCAAATCGGGCAACATGGCCATTCTGAAATTGTAGGTATGTTGCCTGAAGGAAACTGGATTACGCGTGCGCCGACTTTAAAACGTAAAGCGGTTTTGCTCGCGAAAGTACAAGATGAAGCGGGTCATGGTTTATATCTGTATAGCGCGGCAGAAACCTTAGGTGCTGACCGTGATGACATGATGGAAAAGTTGATTAATGGGAAAATGAAATACTCATCAATCTTTAACTATCCAACTTTGACTTGGGCAGATGTCGCTGCAATTGGTTGGCTTGTCGATGGGGCAGCCATTGTGAACCAAGTTGCGCTTTGCCGTACTTCATATGGGCCATATGCACGTGCGATGGTACGTATTTGTAAAGAAGAAAGTTTCCACCAACGCCAAGGTTTTGAAGCCATGATGGCTTTGGCAAACGGTACACCGGAACAAAAACAGATGGCACAAGATGCAGTGAACCGTTTCTGGTGGCCAGCACTGATGATGTTTGGTCCAAGTGATGAGCACTCTCCAAACAGCGCACAAAGCATGGCGTGGAAAATCAAACGCTTTAGTAACGATGAATTACGTCAAAAGTTTGTCGATAACACCGTACCACAAGTGTTGCAACTTGGCTTGGAAGTACCAGACCCAGATTTAAAGCTCAATGAAGAAACAGGCCACTATGAGTTTGGCGAGATTGACTGGCACGAATTTAATGAAGTAATTGCCGGACGTGGACCATGTAATCACGAGCGTATCGAAGCACGCCGTAAAGCATGGGAAAGCGGCAAATGGGTTCGTGATGCAGCAGTAGTCTACGCAAAAAAACAGCAGCTTGAAGCGAACAAAGTGGCTTAACAAGATTTATGGAAAAATTTGAGGAAATCAAAATGGAAGATAAAAACAACTGGTCGCTCTACGAAGTATTTGTACGTAGTAAACAAGGCTTAAGCCACCGTCATGTAGGCAGCTTAAGAGCACCTGATGATGAAATTGCACTGCAACATGCTCGTGATGTTTACACGCGTCGTAATGAAGGAATTAGCATTTGGGTGGTTCGTTCTGAACTGATTAAGTCATCACAGCCAGATGAAAAAGCAGAATTTTTCGATCCTTCTTTAGACAAGGTTTATCGTCATCCGACTTTTTACCATATCCCAGATGGCATTGAGCACATGTAAGGGAGATGACACATGAATCATTCAGTTTTATCTAAATTCTTATTGCATATTGGCGACAGTCAACTGGTTTTATCTCAGCGTTTGGCTGAATGGTGCGGGCATGCACCTGAGCTTGAGGTTGATATTGCCTTAGCAAATATCGGCTTGGACTTGTTAGGTCAAGCAAGAAACTTTCTGACTTTGGCTGGTCAATATGATGAAGCTAAACGTGATGAAGACCAACTTGCGTATTTCCGTACAGAACGAGAGTTTTTAAACCTATTGTTGTGTGAACAACCCAATGGCGATTTTGCACAAACGATAGTACGCCAGTGGTTGATGGACCATTACCATCTTCATTTATTTACGGCTTTAACGCAAAGCTCACTTCCTGAATTAAGCGCACTTGCCGTTAAATCTTTAAAAGAAGTGAAGTATCACATCCGTTTTTCAACAAGCTGGATGGAACGTTTAAGTTTAAGCACAGATGAAGCGCATCAACGTGTACAAGATGGATTAAATAATTTATGGCGCTTTACCGCTGAATTATTTGAACTGAGTGCAGACGAGCAAGCACTAGTTGCAGAAGGTGTGATTCCAGATTTTTCAAATGAAAAAGAACAATGGAACCAAACCATCGCAGATGAGCTTAAGCGTTTTGAATTAAATGTTGCTGTGAACGGTGCTTATCGCCGTGGTGCGAAACAAGGATTGCATACCGAGCATTTGGGTTATTTGTTGGCTGAAATGCAATGTATTCAAAGAACTTATCCGGGCATGACCTGGTAAGACAAGGAGGTGAGCCATGCAAATGATTCGTCATTGCATCGACCAATGTTGGGATGTTCTACAAACGGTCAGTGACCCTGAAATTCTGGTTTTATCGGTTGTCGATTTGGGGATGATCCGCGGTGTAGAGATTAACGATCAACAAGAAATTATTGTTCGTCTAACTCCGACATATAGCGGTTGCCCAGCAACAGATATGTTGAAAGCACAAATTGTTGAGGCATTTACCGCAGAAGCTTTGACACCGGTCAAAGTCATGGTCGATTTGTCAGAAGCATGGACCACGGACTGGATGTCTGAAGCGGGCAAAAAGAAACTGCAAGTCTATGGCATTGCACCACCTGAAGGGTTGGCGCATCAATGTGGAACTCATGTTCACTTAACAAATGGTGTCGAGTGCCCACGTTGTAAAAGCCGACATACCCGACTGTTAACAGAGTTTAGTTCTACCGCCTGTAAAGCACTTTATAAGTGTCAGGACTGTCTTGAGCCTTTTGATTACTTCAAATGTATTTAAGTCTTTAGATAAGGAAATCAGCCATGAGCCAATTTGTACCATTAAAAGTAAAAAGTATTACACCGCAAACCGATCAGGCAATTTGTATTGCATTTGACGTTGTACCTGAACAACAAGAACAATTTCAATTTCAACCGGGTCAACATTTAACCATTCGCCATTTAACCGAAGCGGGTGAAATCCGCCGTTGTTATTCAATTTGTAGCTATGCGGGCAAAGAAGACATCAGTATTGCGGTTAAAAAAATTGATCAGGGTCAATTTTCAAACTGGGCAAATGACCATTTAAAAGTGGGCGATGTACTTGAAGTCATGCCACCACAAGGTGTGTTTTTTCAAAAAGCAGCCAAGATCGGTGGACAAAACTATTTAGGCGTTGCTGCGGGCAGTGGTATTACCCCAATTTTATCGATTGTTAAGCAAGTGTTGTTTGAACAACCAGAAGCTAAATTTACCTTGCTCTATGGCAATCGTTCATGGAAACAAACCATGTTTGCCGAGCAAATTATGGATTTGAAAGATCAGTTTAAAGAACGTTTTCAGCTCATCAATATTTTTTCTCGTGAGTTTAACGATAGTGAGCTGATGAATGGTCGTATTGATGAAGAAAAGCTAAAACAGCTTTTTGATTTTGATGTGCTTGAAACGAGTTTTGACCATGTGTTTGCCTGTGGTCCAGACGAAATGATGAATGCCGTAGAAAGCACTTTGCCAAACTATGGTATTGCAAAAGAAAAAATCCACACTGAACGTTTCCACACAGGCCAAGCGCGTAAACGTAGTGTTGAAGCGGATGCAAATCGTAAAGAAGAAAAAGTAAACATCATTTTAGATGGTCGTGAGCTGATTGTTTCTGTGGCTCAAGATGATGAAAGTATTCTTGATGCGGCTTTACGTGCAGGTGCCGACTTACCGTATGCATGTAAAGGTGGGGTGTGTGCGACCTGTCGTTGTAAGGTACTTTCAGGCGAAGTCGACATGTTCCTTAACTATAGTCTTGAAGAAGATGAAGTTGAAAAGGGCTATGTGCTGAGCTGTCAGACCTTACCAAAAGGCTCAAATGTTCGCTTGAGTTTTGATGAGTAGAGGCTGTCATGCAAGAGTTGATCAAAGCCAGCACAGCTGCTGACGGTGTTTTGTTATTAACCCTAAACCGTCCGGAAAAAAGAAATGCTTTAAACAATGCAACATTGCAGTGTTTATGCGAGTTGCTCGAAGAAGCTGAACATAATGCTCAAGTCAAAGCAGTGGTTTTAACGGGTAACGCTCAGTGTTTTGCGGCTGGTGCAGATCTTAGTGAGTTGGCTGCAATGGATGCCGTGTCTTTACAACTCGATATTCGCCCGAAGCTTTGGCAAAAAATTGATGCCTTTAGTAAGCCACTGATTAGTGCAGTCAATGGTTATGCCTTAGGCGCTGGGTTTGAGTTGGTTTTGCATTCAGATATGGTGATTTGCGGTGAAAATGCCCGTTTTGCTTTACCTGAAATTACCTTGGGTATGTTGCCGGGTGCAGGCGGAACACAACGTTTAGCACGCTTGGTTGGGCAACAACTCACCATGCGCTGGGCCATGACAGGTGAGATGATTTCGGCAAAACAAGCCGAGCAACATGGCATTTGCAGTCAAGTGGTGCCAACCGAATTAACCGTTGAATATGCGGTTCAACTGGCAGCCAAAATTGCCAAACAAGCGCCTTTAGCGATTTGTGTGATTAAACAATCAATTAAAAATATTCATGAAACGACTTTAAGTCAGGGACTCAAGTTTGAACGTCAAAACTTTGTCTGGCTGGCGGCTACAAAAGATCGAAACGAAGGGATTAATGCTTTCTTTGAGAAAAGAAAGCCAGTGTTTAGAGGTGAGTGATGGACTATCAAAATATTATTGCTGAAGAAAAAAATGGTGTTGGCTACCTGACATTTAACCGCCCAAAAGCACTGAATAGCTTTAACGTTGATATGCATCGTGAAGTGGCTGAGGTTTTAAACCTGTGGACCAAAAATCCGGATGTTCGCTGTGTTGTGATTAGTGGCGAAGGCCGCGGCTTCTGTGCAGGGCAAGATTTAGGTGACCGTGTAGTAGACCCAAACGCTGAAGCACCAGATTTAGGATATTCCATTGAAACTTACTATAACCCGCTCATTAAAACGATTGTAAATATGCCAAAGCCTGTGATTTGCGCGGTAAATGGTGTGGCAGCAGGTGCAGGGGCAAATATTGCACTGGCGTGTGACTTGGTGATTGCAGCTAAATCGGCAAACTTTGTACAAGCCTTTTGCCGTTTAGGACTGGTTCCAGACTCTGCGGGTACATGGTTTTTACCACGTGCTGTAGGCCATGCGCGTGCGATGGGTCTGACCTTGTTAGGTGACAAGCTCCCAGCAGAAACCGCAAAAGAATGGGGCATGATTTGGGATGTGGTTGAAGACGCTGAGCTTAAAACAAAAGTCACTGAACTCGCTGAACGTTTAGCGAAACAGCCTACATTTGGTCTATCTCTTATTAAAAAAGCCATTCATCAATCAAGCAATAACACCTTTGAAGAGCAAATGCTGTTAGAGCGTGACTTACAACGTATTGCAGGTCGTTCAGAAGATTATCGTGAAGGGGTACAAGCCTTTATGAATAAACGGGAACCAAATTTTAAAGGGCGCTAAGCATGACAGATTTAGATTTATCTCGTGCCCGAATTGCCGTTATTGGTTCTGGCACCATGGGCATCGGCATTGCCCAGTTAGCCATCGTCAATGGGCACTCGACCGTTTTATATGATTTAGATGCTCAAAAAGCGCAACAAGCAGTTGAGGGCTTGGAGCAGACGTTTAAAAAACTGGTTGAAAAGAGCAAGCTCACAGAGCAGCAAGCTGATGAAGCTTTAGCGCGTTTAACGGTGGTCAACCAAGTTGAAGCGCTGCGTGATGCTGACTTAGTCATTGAAGCAGTCGTTGAGAAAAAAGAAGTTAAACAGTCTTTATTTAAACAGCTCGCTGAAATTTGTAGTGCGCAAACCATTTTTGCAAGTAACACATCTTCAATTTCAGTGACTGCAATTTCGGCGGGTATTGCTCATCCTGAGCGCGTAGTGGGTTTACACTTTTTTAACCCTGCGCCAGTCATGAAATTGGTTGAAATTGTACAAGGTTTAAAAACACCAAACAGCTTATGTCTGGCTTTAAAAAACTTGATGTTGAATTGGAAAAAAATTCCAGTACTCACCAAGTCGACTCCTGGTTTTATTGTTAACCGAATTGCTCGTCCGTTTTATGCAGAAGGCTTTAGAGCACTGCAAGAACAAGTTACCAGCTATGACCAGCTAGATTATGCCTTGAAGCAATGCGGCGGTTTTGCGATGGGACCGTGTGAACTTACTGACCTCATTGGGCAAGATGTTAACTTTTCAGTGACCCAAAGCGTTTACCAAGAGTTTTTTTACGAGCCGCGCTACCGCCCAAGCCTCATTCAAAAAGAATTAGTCGATGCAGGTGCTTGGGGTCGTAAGTCAAAACAGGGTTTCTATAGTTATAACGAAAAAAATCAGTACGAGACATTTCAGCCTAAAGCTGTTGTTGCCAAGCCAGTCGATGCTCATATTCAGCTAAAAGGTGCTTGGTCTCAGATACCTGCATTTTTAACGCGTTTGAGTTTAAAAAGCGGATCTGCGAGTGACGACAATATTCTTCAAATTGATGATATCGACTTGCGTTTAAGCCAAGGTGAGTCAGCCAATATTCATTACTTAAGCCGTAAAGTGGTTTTAATGGATTGGCACCATGATTTTGAGCAAGCAGAGACTTTAGTACTCAGTCATAACGAACTTTGTGAAGCAAGTGATTTGGCTAAAATTGAGGCTTACTTTGCACAGTTTGGTATGAGTGTGATGTGGATTAAAGACCATCCGGCACTATTAACCTTACGTACCATCGCTTTACTCATTAATGAAGCCTGCGAAGCAAGTTTACATGGTGTTGCGAGTCTGGAAGATATTGATAATGCCATGAAATATGGAGTGAATTATCCTAAAGGTCCTTACCAGTGGTTGACACAAATGGGCGGTGCTTATGTGCTCCAAACTTTAAATAACTTATATGCACTGTATGGAGAGGAAAAATATCGCGCGAGTATCTACCTCAAGCAATACGTAGCAAAAACCCAAAACATTGCTACTCAATATTCACGTGATATGACCGAATTTGCATAATCAGGAGTCAACATGGAAGACGTTTTAATTTGCGATTTTATTCGTACCCCAATTGGACGATATGCAGGTGCCCTAAGTGCTGTACGTGCAGATGATTTAGCTGCATTGCCCATCAAATATTTAAAAGATAAACACCCGAACCTACCATGGAATACGGTAGACGAAGTGTTTTTAGGATGCGCTAACCAAGCAGGTGAAGACAACCGTAACGTTGCACGTATGGCAACACTTTTGGCAGGCTTACCTGATACAGTGCCAGCGATGACAGTCAATCGCTTATGTGCTTCTGGCTTAGATGCGGTAGGACTTGCGGCACGCTCAATTAAAGCAGGTGAAGCACAGTTCGTTTTGGCAGGTGGTGTAGAGTCAATGAGCCGTGCGCCATTTGTACAAGCTAAACCAACAGAAGCGTTTAGCCGTACACCTGAAATTTATGACACCACTATTGGCTGGCGCTTTGTAAATAAGCAACTTAAAGCACAATACGGCACCGACAGCATGCCGGAAACTGCCGAAAATGTAGCTGAAAAATATCAGATTAGTCGTGAAGACCAAGATGCGTTTGCATTGCGTAGCCAACAAAAAACGGCCGCTGCACAACAAAACGGTTTCTTTAACGATGAGATATTGCCTGTCGAGATTACAGACCGTAAGAAAAACGTGGTTGTGGTGAATCGCGATGAGCATCCGCGTGAAACGACACTTGAAGCACTCGCAAAACTAAAAGCGCCTTTTAAGAAAGAAGGCGGTTCAGTGACTGCTGGAAATGCCTCTGGTGTAAATGATGGTGCAGCCTGTGTGTTAATTACCAACCGTGAATTTGCAAATACACATGGTTTAAAACCTTTAGCACGTGTGATAGGCATTGCAAGTGCAGGGGTTGAACCCAAATATATGGGTATAGGTCCTGTTCCGGCTGTGCAGAAAATTTTAAAGCAGACAGGTTTAACGCTAGATCAGATGGATGTGATTGAGCTGAATGAAGCATTCGCAGCCCAATCTTTGGCTTGTATGCGTGAACTTGGTCTAAAAGATGACGATCAACGTGTTAACCCAAATGGTGGTGCGATTGCGTTAGGACATCCGCTTGGCATGAGCGGTACACGTTTAGTGATTACGGCAACACGTGAGCTAAAAAAACGCGGTGGACGCTATGCACTTTGCACGATGTGTGTGGGTGTTGGACAAGGCGTTGCACTGATTTTGGAAAACTTAAATTAATTCAGACGGTTTTTAAAATTACATAATGAGGAGAGAGGCGATGGACAGCCTTACAACGGATAATGTTGAGCAATTAACACTTGCAGAGCTTAGAGAGCTGCAAACTAAACGGTTAAAGCAAACCCTGACTTTTGTATATGAAAATAGTCCGGTCTATAAGAAAAAGTTCGATGAAGCAGGTGTACATCCTGACGACTTCGTGACTTTAGACGATCTGGCAAAGTTTCCATTTACCACCAAACAGGATTTAAGAGACAACTATCCGTTTGGGATGTTTGCCGTACCGCAAGAGCAAATTGTGCGTTTACATGCATCATCAGGCACAACGGGTAAACCGACAGTGGTGGGTTATACCCAAAAAGATATTAATACTTGGTCTGACATTGTTGCGCGTTGCTTACGCATGGCCGGTTTAACCGCGAAAGATATGGTTCAGGTGGCTTATGGTTATGGACTCTTTACAGGTGGTTTAGGTGCACATTATGGTGCCGAGCGCTTAGGTGCAACGGTTATTCCAATGTCTGGCGGTCAAACTGAAAAGCAAGTTCAGCTTATTCAAGACTTTAAACCGACTGCAATTATGGTTACGCCATCGTATTGTGTGAGCATTATTGAAAAGCTGGAACAGCAATTTGGTACTGCACGTAATACGTCTTTAAAAGTGGGTATTTTTGGTGCCGAGCCGTGGACCAATGAACTCCGCCGTGAAATTGAAGAACGTCTTAATATTAAAGCACTCGATATTTATGGTTTGTCTGAGGTCATGGGTCCGGGTGTTGCCATGCAGTGCTTAGGTGAGGGCGAGGGATTAACCATTTGGGAAGATCATTTCTACCCAGAAATTATTAACCCTGAAACAGGTGAAGTCTGTAAAGATGGCGAACTTGGCGAGCTAGTCTTTACGACCATTACCAAAGAAGGCTTACCGATTATCCGTTACCGTACTCGTGATCTGACCCGCTTACTACCGGGTGAAAATCTGGCAATGCGTAAGATGGATAAAATTGTGGGTCGTAGTGACGACATGCTGATTATTCGCGGTGTGAACGTTTTCCCGACCCAAATTGAAGAGCAAATTTTGCAAGTTCCGCATTTAGTTCCAAATTATGAAATTTTGGTGACTAAAAAAGGCCATATGGATACTTTGCATATTCGTACAGAGATGTGTCATAACTGTACTATACAGGCCAATCAACTTGCTCAGGAGTTGATGAAACGCATTAAAACCATGATTGGGATTAGCGTTACTGTAGAAGTTGTGACAGAAGCGACCTTACCTCGTTCGGAAGGTAAGGCAAAGCGGGTAATCGATATGCGTCAGATTGCTTAACATCAAGATCATTCAGGGTATAGAATCTATACCCTGAAACTAAACGCCAAGACATGAGTATGAGTGCAAAAATACAGCAAATAATTGATTCTGTTGTAAAGAATGAAACCTTAAGTGGAACTTCGCTTATTTCGACAATTTTTGGAGATTCAGTACTTCATCGGGGTGGAAACATTAGTCTTGCGAGCCTGATTCAGTTATTAGAGCTGTTTGGTTTTAATGACCGTGCTGTAAGAACCTCTGTTTTTCGTTTAGTTAAGAATGATTGGTTATGTTCGGACAAAATCGGCAGAACCAGTTTTTATCGAATTACCGATTCGAGCCGTTCGACTTATTTGCAGGCCGAGCAACGCATTTATAACGACCAGATGAAAGAGTGGGACCATTATTGGGATCTTATTCTGATGTCTAGCCTCGATACTGAAAATAAAGCGTTGTTAAAGAAAGAACTCGAATGGTTAGGGTTTGCCAATATTTCGACAAACTTAATGGCTTATCCGGGTTGTAACCGTATTGAACTGCAACGTTTGTTGGTTGACTTAAATATGAGTGAGCAAGTGGTGGTGTTTAAAGCCGAAACATTGCAACTCTTTAATAATTCGGTCGATACCATTGGTCGTATGCTCAGAACTAACTGGCCAATCGATGAATTGCGCCAAAGATATCTACAGTTTCTCGATATTTTTAGAGAAATTGGCGTGTTGCTGATGCAGGAAAACGAACAACTCGAACCTGTTCAGGCCTTTCAAATTCGAACTTTGCTGATTCATTACTATCGACGGATTTTGTTGAAAGACCCTGCATTACCGCTTGAGTTGTTGCCAACTGACTGGCCCGCGATTAGTGCACGAACGTTATCAATGAATATTTATAAAAAAGTATTTGAACCTGCGGATGAATACTTCTTGTCTGTTGCCGCAACAGCAGAAGGACCAATGCCAAATGCCACAGCACATTATTGGCGCCGTTTCGGAGGTTTGGTGGCGACAAATGAGAGGTTAAATCATGCCTTGTTATAGTATTGACGGTGTTATTCCAGTCGTTAGCCCAGAAGCTTTTGTACATCCAACGGCTGTTTTAATTGGTGATGTGATTATTGAAGCGGGTGTATATGTAGGGCCATTTGCTTCATTGCGTGCCGATTTTGGCCGTATTCATATTAAGCAAAATGCCAATATACAAGATAACTGCACCATACATGGTTTTCCGCAAAGCGTAACTTTAGTTGAGGAAATGGGGCACATAGGGCATGGCACAACTTTGCATGGTTGCCGTATTGGAAAAAATGTTTTGGTCGGTATGAACAGCGTAATTTTGGACTATGCCGAAATTGGTGAAAACACCATTATTGGTGCAAATAGTCTGGTCAAAACCAAAGATATTATTCCGGCAAATGTATTGGCAATGGGAAGTCCTGCCAAGGTTGCACGTGATTTATCAGAACAAGAAAAAAAGTGGAAAACTAGAGGCACGCAAGAGTACATTGAACTTGCACAGCGCTGCTTAAATTCAATGCAAGAAGTTCAGCCTTTAAGCTCAGAGTTGGATGACCGCCTGACCTATAAGGACTTTAGTTCTTCAAACTATCAGATTAAACAAGATAGCGTTTAACGGCTTTTAATCAGTCGATTTCAATACATATAGGTTTATAACACTTAAGGAATACTCGCACGAGTAGGGAGACGTTTGTGCAAAATATGGAAACTACCGCAGTTGATCAATTCGCAGAGCTATTGGGTGTACAAGTGCTGCATCGCAGTTTTGATGAAGCGCGTTGTCAGCTTAATGTAAAAGACGAACACATGAATGCCTTGGGTGGTGTGCATGGTGGAGTCATATTTTCTTTAGCCGATATTGCTTTTGCGATGGCTTGTAATGCAGGGGATGCGCCATATACGGGCCTACAGGCGGATATTCGCTATATGAGCGGTGCGAAAGATAAGATGTTATTTGCAACGGCAACCAAGGTTGGAAGTAGTAAAAAATTTGCGCATTATGAAGTGTTAATAACGGACGGTTTGAATAATAGAGTCGCTTTGTTTACATCGACCTGTTATAGGCTTGCGCCGTGATAGGCGGCTAGTTAGGGGGTGGATGGGCCTTTTACTCTGAACTAATATTGTTTGCCAATCCACGCGAATACTGCAAATTTAACAATTTACTTTAAGTAAATAAAAATCCATATAAAAAATTGATTTATATTGAATTAATGGGGTTATTGTTTAACTTTAAAAGTACTAGATTTCACCAATCATACTATTTCTAACTTCTATCAAGTGCTGATAAATAGCCTCACTTGCTGCTTTTGAGTCTCTTTGTCTAAGAGCATCTACAAGTTTTCGATGTTGATCTCGATAATGCGCTAATCTTTCCGGAGTTAAGCTTCGTTGTTTTAAAGATTCCCACTCTGGCTGTCTACGAACACCATTAATAACTTCATAAAGATCAGTTAATAGATTATTGTGAGCTGCACCCAGAATTGCTTGATGCAACATACCATCCCAATGTTCAAAATCTAAAATTGTATTAGCTTTCTCACTTTCTTCTAAACAATGAATAATTTGTTGTAAATCTCGGCTAGATGCTCGAGTTGCTGCTAATTCCACAAATTGTGGTTCTAGCATTATACGTAATTCCATTACTTCAACGGGACTAGCGCCATGAATGCGTTGTATTAATGAATCAGCTTTCTCAATATTAGTACTTGAAGGGGTATCTGAGACAAAAGTGCCACGACCCACGTGGCGGGTGATTATTCCTTCTTGTTCTAATTGATCCATTACTTTTCGGATTGTATTTCGAGCAATACCAAATTGTTCAACTAGATCACGTTCAGGTGGCAGTCTATATCCTGCTGGCCAAGTTCCATCGGTTATACGTTTACGAATATGCTGTATTAGCGCTGTACTACTATGTCTTGCTTTTTTTCGTAAGCCTTGTACCGCAATTTCCATAACATCTTTCACCTCTTACAATTGTGATCCAATTCTAATCCAATTTAAAAAAATAGTCCATTTTTTTAAAAAATGGTTCAAATATGATTGACAATAAAAGACCAATTAACAATAATGGTTCATGTAATAACTGATATGGTTTACAATTGGATCAAGATATGAAGCTATTAACATTTCGTAATGCTGCAGGCGATAATACTGTAGCCAAGTTAAATACTGATGGAACAGTTCAGCCACTTGCTTACCCAGATGGACGAGTTGTAAATGATTTATTAACTCTAATTAAAGAGGATATATCTTTAGAAACCCTAATAGATTTCGGACCGGCTCAAACTTTAGAATCAATAAAGTTATTAGCACCAATTCCTAAACCAATACGAAATATCTTTTGTGTTGGGAAAAATTATATTAATCATGCCCAAGAATTTACTAAGAGTGGTTTTGATGCAGGGCAAACTGCAGCAGATGCAATTCCAACTGATCCAATTGTTTTTTCAAAAACTCCTGAAACTGTAATTGCACACAAGGATCGTATCTGGGATGCAGCTGGTGTAAGTGATGCTTTAGATTATGAAGCTGAATTAGCAGTTGTGATTGGCCAGGGTGGACGTGGTATTAATAAAGCTGATGCTATGAACCATGTTTGGGGCTATACCATTATCAATGATATGACTGCACGTGATTGGCAAAAGCGTCACAAACAATGGCATTTAGGTAAGTCCTTCGATACCTTTGGTCCTATGGGTCCTGTAGTTGTTACGGCTGATGAAATTGACGGACATAATCTTGACTTGAAATGTTGGGTAAATGATGAGTTACGTCAAAATACCAATACTAAAGATCTTATTTTTGATATTCCAACTCTAATTGAAGCGATTTCTTCTGGTATTACTTTATTACCTGGGGACATTATTGCTACTGGCACTCCAGAAGGTGTGGGTATTGGTTTTAATCCACCACGCTTCCTTAAAAGAGGGGACGTTGTAAAAATTGAAATTAGTGGTATTGGCCAACTTGAGAATGAGGTGGGTGCGTGACTTCTTCAGTAATTAATGGTCTTTGGGTTGAAGACACTGGCCTTGGTGAAGAGGTATTTTTGTGTATCCATGGGTTAGGCGGGACTTCAAATTTTTGGTCCCCAATTTTAGGAGCTTTTGGTAATTATCGAGTAATTCGACCAGATTTAGCAGGCGCTGGTCGTAATTCTTCAGTATCTGGAAGCCTAACTATACAAGGTCATGTTGAATCGTTAATCAAAATTTTAGATATTCTTAATATCACGAAAGTACATCTTGTCGCACACTCTATGGGGACAATTATTGCGCAACATTTGGCTGTAAACTATCCTCATCGTGTTCTTTCTATGTCTTTGTTTGGACCTTTATCTGCTCCAGCAGATGGGGCTCGGGAAGCAACACGTAATCGTGCAAAACAGGCAAGAACAGGCAATGCAGCTATGCAAGAAATTGCTGATGCAATATGTAAAGCTGCAACTAGTTCAGAAACAAAGACTGAAAGACTAGTTACACTAGCATTAATTCGTGAATCAATTATGCGCCAATCTCCGGATGGATATGCTCTTAACTGTGAAGCACTTGCTGAAGCTGAAAAAGCTGAAATTGAGAGATTAGATTTACCTGTTTTACTTGTTACTGGTGATGAAGATGGAGTAGGGACTCCTGAAGGAACCCAAGCTTTAGCTCATCGGTTAAAGAATGTTCAGCAATTTGTTTTACAAGGATGTGGTCACTGGACGGTTTATGAAAAGCCTTTTGAGTGCATCCGATTAATAACAGATTTTTATAAAAAATTGGGTTTATGAAATAATTGATTCAATTGAAGGAATAAATAGTATGGATACTATAGCTATTACAAATATTTCAATTTTTGATGGAAGTGGAGCAGATCCTTATTTAGGTGAAGTTCTTGTGGAAGGCAATAAAATAAAAGCTATTGCAAAAAATGGTGAATATTTAGAAACAGGAGATGCAAAAATTATTGATGGTCATGGGGCTTTCCTCATGCCTGGTATGACTGAAGGACATACACATTTTTCTTGGAATGATCAACCTAGTTTATCCGCAATTCAATTCATGCCCCCTGAAGAGCATATCCTTTGGTGTATTCGTGTAGCTAAAAGATATTTAGAAATGGGCTGGACAAGTGCATTAGGAGCAGCAACTGCTAAACCTCGTTTAGATGTAGTAACTCGTAATGTTATTGAGGCAGGAGCTTTCCCAGGACCGCGATATCTAGCAGGGAGCCAAGAAATTACGACACCTGGAGGGCTGGGTGATAATACTTTGCCTCATCTTCCAGATACTGCAATGAATTTTGGTGCTATTTGTAATGGCCCAGAAGATATGCGTCGTATTGTGCGTACATTTGTTAAATATGGTGTAGATCACCTAAAAATTAATCTTTCAGGAGAATATATCGCAGGAATTCCAGCAGAAGCTAACCCTTTTTCTGAAGAAGAAATTGCTATGCTGGCATCAGAAGCCAAAATAGCAGGCAAAAGAGTTGCTGCACATGCTCGTTCAAATGAGTCAGTAAAAGCATGTATAAAACATGGATTTGAATTAATTTTCCATGCTAGTTTCGCTGATGAAGAAGCTTTAGATATGCTAGAAGCTAATAAAGATAAGCATTTTGTCGTTCCTGGTTTAGGTTGGTTGATAAATACACTTTATAACGCCAGTGATTATGGTATTACTGAAGAAATTGCAACCAAAATGGGATACAAGCGTGAGTTAGAAGTTGCTTCCGAAACACTTTCCAAAATGCATAAAAGAGGTATACGTGTCTTACCAGGAGGTGATTATGGTTTTGCTTGGATGCCTCATGGGACAAATGCTAAAGATCTCGAATATCTTGTCAAATATGTAGGTATGACTCCTAAAGAAGCTTTAATTTCAGCTACTAAATATGGAGCTGAATTAATGATGAGACCAAATGATTTAGGTCAGATTAAAGAAGGATTTCTTGCAGATATTATATTGGTTGATGGAAATCCAATCGAAAACCTTGCCTTATTACAGAATCCTGAAAAGATTTTAATGGTGATGAAAGATGGTGAGATCTATAAAAATATGCGAACTGTCCTTCCACCACGGGGAGTGATTCGTTCTGTTTATGGTGGAAATCCACTAGTAGAGGCAGGAGTACGCAAAGTATCTCCCAATGATCCAATGAGTTCTCATACTACCTAAATCATTTGATGGTTTTACCTTTGTAAATCGCGGGGTAAAACCACTTTCCATCTTTTTTCGGAGAATTATCATGTCCCGATTCTATTTAATGGGGGCAATAGCTTCGCTTATTGTTTTTTTTACAACAAGCGTATCTGCCCAAAATTTTACGATTAATTCATTTTCATTATTAGCAACTAATAAAGCAAAATCTGATGCTATCTATGGTTACGGTACTAGTGATGAAGATTTGCAGATGTTTCAATATGAACATTTCAGTACTCATGATTGGGGCGATATTTATTTTGATGCGGAACTATTCCATGGAAATGATGTAGGTTCGCCTGTAGTGAGCGGAAATGATTTTCAATCACTATTTGTATTAAACCCAAGATTAAGTATTAGTAAATTAACTAATAATCCAATGAGTTGGGGGCCTATCAGTGATGTAAGTCTTATAGGAAGATGGGAAGTTAGTAGTTATCCATCTAGTAATAATTTCCATTCACAGAATTATGGAATCTCTCTAAATTTTAATGTGCCTTATTTTTCTTGGTTTGAATCGGGTTTGCTTTATCGTGACACCAATTTTGATCCCGATACGTGGTTATGGCGTACTGTGTTAATGTCTAATCCAATAAAAATAAAAGAACAAAATTTTCATATTAATTTATTATCTTTAGTAAATGGTAGTAGCCACAATGGAACAGAAATATTTGAGAGGGGAGATTTATTATGGGAAATAGGAAAAAAATCTAAAACTCAAATTGGAGTTCGACTCGAATATGTGAATTATGCTAATGATCCTTTAAAAACTAGTGGAGACTATAGCCGATTTACTCCTTTTTTAATGATTAAATACACACCTTAATTTTTCTAAACAATTTTAAATTATAGTAAGACGTGTAAGCAGGGATATATATACCTGCTTACTTATAGCTATCTTTCAACGAGCCTTTTCAGAAACTAATAGAGAATCTCATCTTTGGTATGAGATGGCTTTATTTGTTTATGTGAATGAAAGTTTAATAAATATTCCCCTCTACAACCCTCACTTAACAATAACCCACCCATTATTTAGCCTTACTTTTCTAATGATTTAATTTAAAACAAATGGCATTTTGCGTGCTTGACTGCAAAAGGGTTGGGCACTATTCTTTGCCTGCTGGCCACATTGCCAGACGGTCGTCGCGGACCGTGATGAAAGATCGCATCAGAGTTATTCCTTCTGAGGGATAGTCTTATGCGTGAACTCCTCGTCTCCTCCCGTTGCGGTAGGACGGGAGAGGGACACCTTCGGGTGTGCTGGTTATATCTTTCACCAGTCCGCGAACCCTTTCTCGTTCTGCCACCATAATTCTATAAATGTCTGGCAGAACTCCCAATAAAAAGGAGTTGGCTTTGCACATCCATTATTTCTTGGCTCTCAATGCCAAAAGCTATAACGACACAGCTTAAAAAATTTTAAAGCAGCTTGATTGCCCTAAGGTTTTCAGGCTTTAAGTCTTTTTTATTTAAAACTTAGTCATAAAAAACTTGAGATGTGCCAAGCACAGTCTTTACGGCTTTGCTGTGCCTTTTTTTCTCCCAAAAGGGGCACAGGCTTTTTATCTCATTTAGAAACAACAAGAATTTATAACGGAAAAATTATGCGCAATTTAGATATCTCTTCCAAAAAACTACAGGTTGTTCAAACTGCAATCCAACTCTTTACTACTCGTGGCTTTCACACTGTAGGTGTAGACCTGATTGCTAAACAATCCCAAATCACTAAATCTACGTTTTATAAATATTTTGGCTCAAAAGAACACTTAGTTGAAATGTGCATCGCCTTTCAAAAAAGCCTGCTCAGAGAGAAAGTGCTCGCTATTATTTACTCAAGCCGTTATTACGCGTCAAAAGATAAACTCAAAGAAATTATTGTATTACATACCAATTTAAACAGCCTCTATAACCTTTTACTAAAAGCTATTTTTGAAATAAAACTCCTTCACCCGCAGGCTTACCGTATGGCGGTTGAATATCGAAAGTGGCTGCGCCATGAAATTTTTGACCTGATTTTTAGCGGAGAAATCCGTGAGCCACAATTCGATGCCAACATGGTGGTAAACCTGATAGATGGTTTACTCCTACAGGTTTTAGGCTCACAAGGTTTGGAGGAAAGAGATGTAGTGTTGGATTATTTTTTAAATTCTTTTGTTAGAAACTTTAGCCCACGATTACGGGAAGCATAAGCCCTAATGATAAATAGCGATTAGATGAGCTTTGAGCGTTGCAATAACAGAGCAATAAGTTGACTTCAAATTGTGGCTTAAGTGGTCTGAGGTCAAGTTTTTTTAAAGAGACTTAAGCAATATGGTTTGCGTAACTTCAATCAAATACTGAAATATGTCGAATCAGCGTATGAGTTGCCTACATCAGTCATCGTGTCACGCAAAAGTATGCTGAATATAAATAGAGGAGTCATTCATGGGTACGCGTTCAACCATTATGGATACCAATAGCTTTCGTCCAGAACATGCTGCTGAGCTGGACCATGCTACCCGCAAACTGACCGATAAAAGAAATAAAATTTTAGGCGAATCCTATCGCTTGTTTTATCGTAATCCCGTGCATCTGGTGAAAGGACAGGGGCAATATTTATGGGATGCAGCAGGTCATCAATATCTAGATGTTTACAACAATGTTGCCAGCATTGGTCATTGTCATCCTGCGGTGATTGAAGCGGTAAATGAGCAAATGAAAATGCTCAATACCCATACCCGTTATTTACATGAAAATATTTTGGATTATACCGAAGAACTTTTACAAACTACTCCCGATGAAATTGACCGTGCCATGTACATGTGTACGGGTTCAGAAGCGAATGATTTAGCGATTCGTATTGCCCGTGAATATAGCGGCGGTACAGGAATCATTGTGTCTCAAGAGTCGTATCATGGAACCAGTAGCTTAACGTCAGGATGCTCTCCAGCGCTTGGAACTGAGCAGCCTCTAGATGCGACAACTCGTCTAGTTCCAGCACCTGATTATTATCGGGTTCAAACTGATGATTTGGGCGAATGGTTCGCACAGCAGATTCAGCAACAAATTGACGATATGAATGCTAAAGGGATCAAGTTTGCAGGTTTTTTAGCGGACTCAATATTCTCTTCTGACGGTGTAATGCCTAATCCTGTTGGGTTTTTACAAAAAGCGGTTGATGTTGTGCATGCCAATGGCGGTATTTTTATTGCTGATGAAGTACAACCGGGTTTCGCACGCACTGGCGATTCTTTCTGGGGCTTTGGTCGCCACAATGTTGTGCCTGATATCATTACCACAGGTAAACCAATGGGTAATGGGGTGCCAGTGTCAGGGCTTTTAGCCAAGAGTGAAGTCCTCGCTGCTTTTAGCGATAAAATTCCATATTTTAATACCTTTGGCGGTAATCCTGTTTCTATGGCAGCGGCACAGGCTGTACTTAAAGTCATTCAGGAAGAAGAATTGCAAACCCATAGTAAATATGTGGGAGGGCTACTTCTTAAAGAACTCACTAAACTTATGGACAAACATGAGATGGTCGGTGATGTCCGTGGCGCTGGTCTGTTTATCGGGTTTGAACTGGTTAAAGATAGAGCGACAAAAGAGCCGAATAAAGCATTGGCTTTGAACCTTATTGAAGAGCTCAGAAACACTCATCGAGTTTTAACCTCAGTTGCAGGTCCCTATGGCAATGTATTAAAACTGCGCCCACCTTTGGCTTTCCAAATAAAAGACATCGATTGGTTAGTCGGTGCTTTAGATCAAGCCTTAACAAAATTAAAGTAAGACCTTATATAAAAAATACCCTTCAAGTTGGATGTTAAATCTAATTTGAAGGGTATTTTGTTGTTCAATTATCTTATGTGTCTTTAGACGTTATCTCGAATTACTTACATAATAAAAAGGCCTTTATTCAAGGCCTTTATTTGCGATTTTTTAGTGTCTTAATTGACGTGGTGTAACACCAAACCAGCGCTTAAATGCACGAGATAAAGCACTTACTTCTGAGTAACCTAGCAGGAATGCCATTTCTGAAATTGGAATATTTTTTTGTTTAATATAATGCTCGGCCAACTCACAACGAACCTGATCGACTAAATGGGTAAAGGTGAGCCCTTCATTTTTTAAACGGCGGGTAAGGGTGCAACTGGTTAAACCAATATCGTGAGCGATTTTTTCAAGATTTGGTTCACCTTCACTCAGTTCAAGTTGGATGTGAGAGCGAACCTGATCTGCAAGACTTTGGCTTTGAGACGAGCGATTGAGTAACAGCAGCGTATCTAAAATCACTGTTAATAAAATAGAATCACGCCCCGGCATAGTATGCTGGACGTCTTTTTTTGAAATGATGATGGAGTTAAAAGGCTGATCAAAATAAACAGGCGCGTTAAATAATTTGCTGTGTTCTTGCCAGAATTCAGGTCGAGTATGCTCAAAGTGAATCGCGCGAGGTGAATAATGAGGACCCATCACTTCACGGATCACATTCATAAACATGCCCATGGTCAGTTCTGCATCTTGGCGGCGAGTTAAAATCGCGCCGTGTTGAACTTGATAATCTATGCGCCAGCTATCTCCCAAATCGACCATTCGATTAAGCGTATCTTTCTGATGCAAATAAAAGTTATTGGTCATGTTCATGAGTGCAGATTCTAATGTGTTTGAACAAAGACCAATGTACCCAATGAGTCCCAATGATTTGGGTTGAAACTGTTGACCATAATGCAGGCCAAAATTATCACAACCAGAAACCAGTGCCGCCTGTTCTAGCACTTTGCAATAATTGGGCAGTTGTAAGCTCAACGTTGGGCTAATTAAAAGTTCAGGATTAATACCACTAATACCTAAAACGCGATCAACATCTGCACCTTTTTGACGAATAAACTCGCTTAATCCAGAGGCAGCTGCAGACAATACACCTTGATTACACATATTTGAGTCGACAAGATGAGCTGGGTTGAGATGTAACATGTCAAGTCTCATGATATTTATTCCTACTATTCTTATATTAAGCAAAAGCCATACCAGTTTTTGCTTACGTCCTTGATTTTGTGTTGTTAAAAATTTTTATAAAATAATGACTTATGTGTTGCTGTTTTAAGTTTCAGGCTTGATTCTTTAAGAAGAGATCAAGAGTTGTATTTAACGTGGGGTAGCGAACTAAAAGAAGGCAGAAAATGCATTAGAGATAGGCAAAAAGGGCAGAACTAAAACAAGAAATTAAGCTGCTTCTCATGCATACAACATGTATTGTAGGCATGAGAAAATAAGTGAAATACTAATTTTTTGTAGTTTTCGCCGTTTGCGCGCCATAACTTAAACTGGCCATTGAGGGTCTAAATTGACCTGTATTGGCATCGCGGCCTTGTAGTAAGAACTTAGTATTGGCTTGACCATAGCCTTGCACAGCCTGCTGAGAAAATTTTCCAATATCAGAACTCGGACTGCGCAATCGATTAATAATGAGAACCTTCTGAGTCGCCGCAAAATCTTGCATCATATTTTGATCGCCTTCACTGTCACCTGCGATAAAAATTGGCCCATAACCATATTTAGAGACTAAAAAACGCTGGATGGTTGCTGTTTTGCCTTTACCTTGAGTTTGCGCATAGCCATGACGAAACTCAGGTAAAATTCGATTTTGTGCATCTCGTTCTAACTCCATGGCGTAGGCATTTTTTTCATTAATGTTATAGCCGATCTCTGGATTAGAAATAATTTCCTTAATCACATCAATAAAAGATGCCGAGCAGACATAGACATCAATGCCATTGTCCTGAAAGGCCTTAAATAGATTTTGCATTTCACGGTATGGCCTTAAACCATTTTCCCAAGTGGTTTTCACAACGCCTGCTTGGCCCGAAAGTGCTGCTGGGGAAGTCCATGTCACAGGTCCAATCGGTTGCTGCATTTGCCAAGCCACCGTTGCTTTTACCAAATTACGGACTTCTTGTTCGGTAAGCCCGGTAAATAAATAAGTGACCCACGGATATGCAACTTCATGATCAAACGTGTCTCCAATCGCCGCATATAGATATCTCATTTTAGTAATGAAATCGAGATAATGCGGATCTTGTTTAATTTGATCCAGACTTTGCTTGCCTTTTAGACCGCTATAGTGGTGATAAAGCCATGTGTAGCTCGCAATAATATCTGGGGCAATTTTATCAATATTGACGGCTTGGCCTTGCTGGTTATTGTAGGCCGCTTCAAAGTTTTGCGAGCTAATTCCTTTACGAATAATCTGATTAAGCTGATCTGGCGTAACATTAAAGGCTAAGTGTTCAAGCTGATAAATTAAAGTTGCTTCTTCGATGTCTAAAAATACCGAGGTATTGTCAAAGTCAGTGACAATATACGGGCGCTTGTCAGGATTGTAGTTTGGGCTATCTTTTCCATAGCTAGCAATTAATTGATTAAGTTGGTCAAAGTTAAAAGCGTCCCATTGACCTTTTTGTATATATTCCTTTTTGGGAATAGCGACTGCGGGAGATGTGCTTTGTATAGGGTTATAGTTACATGCGCTTAGAGCAATCATGCTTGCCAGACTACTGGTGAGTAATAGTGCTTTGGCAACTTTGCTCAGTTGATGGGTAGCTTGCATAAACCCTTCCTTTAAATTCTATAAAATTTAAAAACTAAAAATTGAAAATGAAGAAAAGCGATCTAAATCACTTTTCAAATTCCGACAGGCATTTGTCCGTTTAGATATTTTTTACAAAGACGCACAGTTTCATTGGACCATTGATCGCCAAGACTTTGAGCCATTTCTGTTTGTGCGTGAGAACCATTCCAAGCCATCATTTGAATCCGGCGTTGCATAATAAAAGTCGGAATCATTTCATATTCTTCAGACTGAATATGACCTACGCGCTCGTAGCCTTTTAACCAGTAATCAACCCAATGCGGCGCATTGGCATAATGTTCATTGAAGCTAATTGCAGCAGCGAGGTCATGCATAAACCAGCTCATTCCGCAGTCATCAAAGTCGATCACGCCGATACGTTCTTGTTGTAGTAAGAGATTGGTTAAACGCAAATCGGCATGAATCAGGCCATAGCGTTCTTGGGTTTTGCCAAAGAAATTTAAATCTTTCGAAATCTGTGCAATGGCTTCTTCAATTACGCCGTGATCTTGTGGTCTTAAATGAGGTGCATTTTTCCAGTTTCCCCAGTGTCCATCTGCACCAACCATGGTTTCATGGTTCCATACGATACGTTGAAAGTTTTCAGGCGCTTGCCATGTCTTACTATGTACGTGCAACTTTGCGGTAATCTGTCCTAATTGCTCAAATGCAGTGGGGTCAACTTCAACAGTCGGCATATCGCCCTCAACCCAGTTGAAAAGAACTGCATAACGATAAATATCATTCGATAGTTTCAAGGTAATGACGCGTTCACCCGATTGATCTGCAATCGCAACAGGAACTTGAATACCACTCGCATTTAAAGCATCTAACCATTCAAGCTCACTTTGTATATCGAGTTTGCTGTGATAGTTCGGACGGTGAATTCGAAGTGCATATCGGGCAGATCCAGTCGAAACTTGATAGGTTGCATTTTCAGACTGACACAGTAGTTTGACCTGTCCTTGATAGTCTGATGGATATTGCTTAATTGCTTGTTCTGCCAGTATTTGTAATTGAACTTGGCTTAAAAATTCATTTTGTTCTACAGACATAACCCATCTCCTCAATTTAATTTTTAAACACGTTTCGTGTTGAGATGCCGTCGATCTTATAAAAGAAAAAATGAATCAACTTGACTTCAAGTGGTCGGGGAGATGTTTTGCTGTCAAGTTTTATGAATATCTTTTGCGCAACTATTGGTGGTGTAAATTTAGTCGATAAGGCATACGACAATGAAAGAGTCTGAATTAAGCGTGGATGTTGGTGCTTTACAACAGGACGCAGAGTATTTTGCAAAACGTCAGTTAAAAAAGGGGGCAGTAGGTTGGTTACTTTTAGTGGGGCTTGGTGTTTCCTACGTCATTTCGGGTGACTTTGCGGGTTGGAATTTTGGGCTGGCACAAGGCGGCTGGGGAGGACTCTTTATTGCAACAGTCATCGTCGCGTTTATGTATCTCTGCATGAGCTTTGTGATGTCTGAGATGTCGACGATGTTGCCCACTGCTGGCGGTGGCTATAGTTTTGCCCGCGTTGCATTTGGTCCTTTTGGAGGATACCTAACAGGAACTGCGATTTTAATTGAATATGCAATTGCACCTGCTGCGATTGCCGTATTTATTGGGTCATATTGCCAATCACTCTTTGGCATTGGCGGCTGGGCCGTTTATTTAATTTGCTATTTGGTTTTTATGGGCATTCATCTGAAAGGTGCAGGTGAAGCGCTTAAAATCATGTTTGGAATTACCGCCGTTGCTTGTATTGCACTGGTGGTATTTATTGTCGCGATGCTTCCACATTTTGACAGTGCGCGCTTATTTGATATTCCAGTCAGTTCTCATGCAGGCACGAGTAGCTTTTTACCATTTGGCTATATGGGAATATGGGCCGCAGTACCTTATGCCATCTGGTTTTTCCTTGCGGTTGAAGGGGTACCATTGGCTGCCGAAGAAGCAAAAGATCCAGTACGTTCATTGCCACGTGGCTTGATTGGTTCAATGTTGATATTGGCATCATTTGCACTTTTAATTTTATTTTTGGGAGCAGGCGCAGCAGGTTCAAATGCTTTAAAAAATTCAGGGGCACCTTTAGTTGATGCGCTTATTGCGGTATATGGTCAGCACACATGGTTGGCAAGCTTTGTTAACTTTGTGGGTCTTGCTGGACTTGTCGCAAGTTTCTTCTCAATTATTTATGCCTATTCACGTCAGATTTTTGCATTGTCGCGTGCAGGATATTTACCAAAAAACTTATCGTTAACGAATGAAAATAAAGCGCCATATTGGGCCATTATCATTCCGGGCATTATTGGTTTCTTACTTTCTTTAACAGGTGAGGGTGACTTACTCATTTTAATGGCAGTATTCGGTGCAACCATTTCTTATGTGTTGATGATGCTCTCACATATTAAATTACGTTTATCTCGCCCTGAATTACCTCGCCCTTATAAAACCCCTGGTGGAATGTGGACGTCTTGCATTGCTTTAATTCTTGCTGCTGTTGCTGTAGTGGCAGGGTTAATGGTAAATCCAAAAGTTTGGTTACTAGCCGCGCTGATTTATGTCGGATTTATACTCTATTACTTGTTATATAGCCGTCATCATTTGGTGAAAGGTACGCCTGAACAAGAATTCGCCATGATTGATGACTAATTTTAAGTGGGTTAAAAATAAAGAGGCTTCGGCCTCTTTTAAGTTTTTATAAGTTATATCTGGTTCATGGAATCAATTATTCTCACTAGTAAAAAGATCAGCTCTTCGGACTTTCTCTGTCAATGTGGGGGCTTTTACATTTTTTGTTCCCATGCCTTATTTATATGCATTCAAATGTTAATAAACTTAATACTAACCTCACGGTACGTAACTTATATGGCCCAGAAATAAATATTATATTAAGGCTTATCACTATTAGATCCAGAAATTTTGGGATTTTATTTACTCAGCTAATTTTGAACATAATTTCATCAAATTAAGTAATACTCTTTTTATAGGATCAAACTTTTTTATAAATGCAGCTATATAATTTACACAGGATGAAGAATGAATAATTTGAATTTTAAAACTCTAAAGAAGTACTGGCTGCGATTCGTGGGTATTGCTGTAATCGCAGGTTTTTTAGTATTGGCATTTGCTTGGACTGCTGGTCTATTTGGACATCGAACAACATCCAAAACTTTTTTGGGTGACACAATAAACAACTTTGATCCAGGATATCGACGTGCACACGGTAAAGGGATTTGCTTTGATGGCACTTACCATAGTAATGGTGCGGCAGCAGCACTCTCTAAAGCTACTGTATTTGCTAAGTCTGATATACCAGCAATTGGCCGATTTTCTATTGGAAGCGGCAATCCGCATGCGGCAGATAATTCTACCGCAACAGTGAGTATGGCTTTATTACTTTCTGCCGCCGATCATTCGCAGTGGCGCATGAAATTAAACAACTTTCCTTATTTCCCGACGCGAAATGCTGAAGGTTTTTTGGCGCAGCAAAAAGCATTTAAACCGGTTCCATCTACTGGTAAACCTGACCCAGCCCTTGTTGAAGCGTTTTTAAAAGAATATCCCGAAGCGCGTAAGTCTATTGAGCAAAAGGCCAAGATGCCATTAACCGGTAGTTTTAGCGGCGCAGAATTTTATGTCGTAAATGCCTTTATATTGCGAGCCACCAATGGACAAGAACAGCCAGTCCGTTGGTCTATGCGTCCTCATTCAAAATTTATTAGTCTGACCAAAGAACAACGTGATCAAGCTGACCATGATTTCTTATTTAAAGACATCAAAAAACGTTTGGCTGAAGGGCCGCTCTATTGGGACTTAGTTTTGCAACTTGCCGAGCCAGGGGACCCAGTGAATGACCCATCTCAGCCTTGGCCAAAAGACCGTAAAGAAGTTATAGCCGGAACATTAGAAGTCAAAAATGTAACTGATCAGGTAAATGGCGCATGTCGTGATATTAACTTTGACCCAACTTTGGTGCCACCCGGAATTGAGTTATCAGATGATCCCGTACTCGCAGCACGAGCGGCGATATATTCACAGTCTTACAATGCTCGATTACGTGAAATTGGATTTGGCAAAGCAACCGATGCTGTGGGCAAATAGGAGAGCTGAACAATGCAAAACAAATCTAACGATAATGCTCCACGTCATTTTAATTTGACTGCTCGAATACTGCATTGGCTTATGGCAGTAGCAATTTTAGCTATGCTATTTATTGGGGTAGGAATGACCACCTCAATTACGTGGCGTCCGTGGTTAATCGATATTCACCGTCCTTTAGGGATCGCAATCTTACTATTGGTCATCATCAGATTAATAAATCGACTCTGTTATCCAATTCCACCTTTGCCGCCGACTGTACCGCGCTGGCAGGCGTTTCTTGCTCATGCATCACATTGGCTACTTTATATTTTGATGTTTAGTTTGCCATTGCTCGGATGGGCAACGCTATCGGCAGGTAATTGGCCTGTCACTATATTTCCGGGTTGGGACCTTCCGCCTATAGCACCCACCAACTCGACACTTTACGCTTGGTTCCGTACATTACATGGAATTTTGGCTTGGCTATTATTTGCTGTCGTTATTGGTCATCTATCTGCTGCGTTATTACATGCATGGATTTATCGCGATGGAGTATTTTCGAGTATGGCTTTGGGGCCTTCTTCTAAAAAAGAGGACGCTGACTAGTTTGCTTGAAAGTTTTTGATTGAAATACGAGTAAATTCTATTGAGCCACATCTATGCATGTGGCTTTTTTCTAAAAAATATTAAGTTTGATCTATATACATTATGACATTCGCAAAGCAAGCATGACTGCAAAAGGCCTTGTTTATTTTAAACTTGTCTGTTTAGTTCAGGGGGTAAATGCTGCGCCAAATAATCAATTGCAAGACGGGTTTTTAGGGGCATAAAAGGCAGTGTAGGCCATACCAAATGAATCGGAAAAGCAATGCTCGACATGGTTTCTAATACTTGTACGAGCGTACCATCCTGTAATTCATTTTGAATGAGCCAATCGGGTAGCCAAGCGATACCTGCTCCAGCAAGCGCTGCATTTTTAATGGCTTGTAAGTCATTTAAAAGAAGTTTTGCTTTGGGCTTGATAAATAAAGGCTCGCTATTTTCCTTTTGGAGTTGCCACTTTTTTATTTGACCAAAATGCGGATCGGCAATCGTGGCGTGGTGCTCTAAGTCCTCAATATGTTCTAGGGGACCTGCTTCATTTAAATAGTCAGGTGAGGCACAAAGTAGCATTCGATGCTCACCAATCAGTTTGGCAACGAGCTGAGTGGTGTCAGGTAGTGTTCCAATTCTTATACATAAATCAAAACCTTCTTCGACCAAGTCTACAGTTCGATCATTAAATGAAATTTCTAGCTGTAAGTCCGCATGTTGCTGAGCAAATTTAACCATGAGCGGAGCAGCAAAGAGTTGCCCGAACAGCACTGGCACAGACATCCGTAAACGGCCTGTTGCGTTAATTTTGCCTTGGTCTAATAAAGCCGCCGCATTTTGTATTTCACTTAACGCTCGGCGGCTATGTTCATAAAACAAAGCGCCTTCATCAGTCATGCTGAGCGAACGTGTTGTTCTTTTGAATAAAGCCACGCCAAGCTGATCTTCAAGACGAGCAATATTTTTACTTATGGCTGAGCGAGTTAAATGCAATTGTTCGGCAGCTTTTACAAAACTTCCAGCTTCAACTACAGTCACAAATATAGATATTGCACTTAGTTCATGTTGCATGATTGTTGCCTAAAAGGAACCAATAATAAGAAATAATATCACCACTGTTGAATTTATTGTGGAGTTATTATGGCTTCATCAAAAATGTGGAGACAGTCATGGCTAAAATATTGGTATTAAAATCCAGCATTATGGGTGAGGGTTCACAGACCAATCGCTTAATTGATGTAATGCTTGAGCACCGTAAAGACCAAGGTTTGCAAGATGACATTACCATACGCAATTTAGCTGAAATGAACCTGCCTGTATTAGATCTGGAAATTTTTCAGGCGCTTCGTGGTGCTGAAAATAATAATCAAGACATTCAGCAGATCGTTGCTTTGTCTGATGAATTAATTGCTGAATTAAAAAGTGCCGATTTATTGGTCATTGGCGCACCGATGTACAACTTAAATGTCCCGACTCAGCTCAAAAACTGGTTTGATTTGGTGGCGCGAGCAAGACAAACATTCCGTTACACCGAAACTTATCCTCAAGGTTTGGTTGAAGGGGTCAAAGCGGTGGTGGTAAGTAGTCGTGGTGGTATTCATGTCGGCCAAGAAACTGAGGCAGTCACGCCTTATCTCAAAGCTGTGTTAGGGCTAATGGGCATTCATGAGGTTGAATTTATCTATGCAGAAGGCTTAGACATGCAGGCTTATCGCAGCAATGCATTGGATCTGGCAAGCCAGCAAGTCAAAGAATTCGCTCTTTAAAATTATGAGTTGAAACTCTTGCAGCTCTAACTGATCACAAGAGTTTCTAAGTCCATTTAAATCACATTTCTGAGTTCATTTGCCGTGTTGCGTAGCAATGGCAAAATTTGCTGAACCAAATAATCTTCTTGTACGCGGTTGGTTTGAGACATGCAGTTAAGCGCAGCAACGGCTTGACCTTGGGCGTTAAATACGGGCACGGCAATCGCAATTACGCCAAGTTCATGTTCTTCTTTGGAAAGACAATAATCCGATAACGAAATATCCTTAAGTACTTCAAAAAACTTTGACTCATCTACAATGGTAAAAGGGGTTAAGCGCTTTAAACCATAAGTTTTTACCCATACATGCTGAGCTTCTTCAGACAATGCTGCCAGCAATACTTTACCCGTAGACGTTGCATGGGCAGGGAGTCGGTTTCCTAAATGCATGCCATAAGGACTAACGCGTAAGTTATCTTGCTGTGGTAAATAACTACGGGCAATCGGCACCACTTCGTTATCGTCCAGAACCACAATTGAAAAAGTAAGAGATGTCTGCGCGCATAAAAGATTTAAAAATGATTGAGCAACTTTAGGCAGATGGGCCGAGCTTAAATAAGAACTCGAAAAGCGCAGCACACGATGAGTGAGCCAAAAGTAATGTTCATCGGTTTCTAAATAGCCTAAGTATTTTAAAGTTTTTAGATAACGCCTTGCCGCGGTACGACTAATGCCAGTTCGTTCGGCCACTTGAGTGACATTGAGCCGCTGGCGATCTGTTCCAAAAGCTTCCAGTAAAGCCAAGCCTTTTGCTAGACCTGCAATGTAGTCATCTTGACGAATTTTCTCATGCGAGTTCGGGTGCTCTAAAAAAGCATCGAGAGAAGGCATCCATTCATTCCTGTTATTTTGATTGTTTCTGTCCGCTATTCGGACAAACTAGATGATAAACGGTTATTTTCGTCTTGCATACATAGTGAACAAAACTTAAAGCCAGTAATTTTAAAGTCAGGATAAAACAAGGATGAAGTTATGGATATTTTAAAGACACAGGTTGCAATTATTGGTTCTGGACCAGCAGGATTATTGCTTGGGCAACTTCTATATAAAGCTGGAATCGATCATATTATTGTTGAGCAACGTAGTGCTGAATATGTGGCTTCACGGATTCGTGCAGGAATTTTAGAGCAAGTTTCGGTCGACTTACTCAAACAAGCAGGCGTTGATCAAAACTTAAAAGAAAAAGGATTACCGCATTCGGGCATTGAAATCTTAACCAATGGTGAATTGCATCGAGTTGATTTAGCCGCACTCACAGGTGGTAAACAAGTGACCGTATATGGTCAGACCGAAGTGACCAAAGATTTAATGACTGCGCGTGAAGCGGAGCAGCTCAAGTCATTTTATGAAGCTCAAAATGTACAAGTGAAAGATTTTTACACTTCACCAAAAGTTGAGTTTGAGTACCAAGGTAAAGATTTTCAAATTCAGTGTGACTTTATTGCTGGTTGTGATGGCTACCATGGTGTCTGCCGTGCCAGCGTACCAGAAGACAAAATTAAAACCTTTGAAAAAGTTTATCCGTTTGGCTGGTTAGGGGTGTTGGCAGATGTCCCACCTGTAGCCGATGAACTCATTTACGTACAATCAGAACGTGGATTTGCTTTATGCAGTATGCGTTCAGAGACACGTAGCCGTTATTATTTACAAGTCCCTTTAACAGATCACGTCGAAGACTGGTCGGATGAAAAGTTCTGGGATGAGCTAAAAAACCGCCTAGACCCTGAAAGCCGTGAAAAGTTAGTGACGGGACCTTCTATTGAAAAAAGTATCGCGCCGTTACGTAGCTTTGTGACTGAACCAATGCGTTTCGGAAAACTATTTTTAGCAGGTGATGCTGCGCATATTGTTCCACCGACTGGAGCAAAAGGCTTAAATCTCGCGGCTTCTGATATTGCTTATTTATCAAGTGCACTCATTGAATACTATGCCGAAGGTTCAGAGCAAGGTATAAATGAATACTCTGAAAAATGCCTGCAACGTGTATGGAAAGCAGAGCGTTTTTCTTGGTGGATGACTCATTTGTTACATCGCTTTGAAACTGAAAGTGAGTTTGATCACAAGATTAAACAAGCTGAGTTAAGTTATGTACTGGGTTCAATTGCAGGTAAAACCACATTGGCTGAAAACTATGTCGGTTTACCTTATGAGATCAAGCAAATTGATAGTTTTAAGCACGCAAGCTAAAGGCTAAATAAAAAGTAAAAAGGGCATGAAAATGCTCTTTTTTTATATAAAAATTAGATGGGAACAAATAGTTTAAGAAATGTCGTCATACAAAAAGTAGCCCTGATATTTTTTGAAATATAGGGCTACTTATCAATTAACTTAACGTTTACTCAGCGGTTGCTGCAACTTGATGATTACTGATTTGCGTTGATTGCTGAGATTGAATAGGTTTAATCACTTGTGGATTAGAGTTACTCCATGGAGTATAGGCCTCTGTCAAAATATGGCCTGTAAGACTCGTTAAATCACTAGATTGAACCTCAGCATTGCCTTGACGTCCAAATAATACAACTTCATCACCCGCTTTGGCTTCTGGAATATCTGTTACATCAACCATAACAGTATTCATGGATACTCGACCAACCACTGGTGCTTTTTGTCCATTGACTAAGACAAAAGCTTTATTACTAAAACTACGACGGTAGCCATCCGAATAACCTACAGGCAAGTTTGCGAGTTTGGAGTCACGTGTCAACGTATAAGTTTGGTCATAACCTACAGTTGAACCTTTAAGGTAATTATTAATTGCAGCAATTTGTGTTTTAAATGCCATCATGCGTTTAAATTCAGGGTGATTAGGAAAATCTCCATAAATAATTGCGCCTGCACGGACCATATCTAAATGTGATTCAGGAACATTTACAGTAGCAAATGAATTTGCTGTATGTAATGTTAATTCTTTACGATTCAGTTTGGCTTTTTTAATCAACCATGCTGTTTGTTCATTAAATTGAGCTAGGCGCTCACGAACATATTTTTCATCTTCTACAGCATAATGGGTCATAATGCCGTCAATTTTAAGATTTGGAAGCTTAGTGATTGCAACAGCTTGTTCTTTACCTTGAGCTGTAGACATTTCAAGACCATTACGATCCATACCACCCGAATTTAAAGCCAAGCTATAATGAACAGTTGTATTGTTCGCTTCTGCCCATTTAGAGATACGGGCAGCCTGATCATAATTACCCAAAAGCTCTTCGATATTTAACGCATGTGCATTGATGATTTCACTATCAGTTGCTGTACGTAAACGTGTAATTTTGCCTTTATAGCCATGCTTACGCACCATCGCCGCTTCTGCATTACTGGTGATGCCAATACAAGACACATTTAATTTCATAACACTCGGCATAAGTAGGTCAATACTATGCCCATACGCATTTGCTTTCATGACTACACAAAGTTGTGTTTTGCCATTAAGTAATTGATTTGTCCTTTTAATATTATCTTCAAAAGCTTGAGTATCAACTTCAATCCATGCATTAGCTGTAGGTGCAGGGCTGACTTCATTTGTGATATGAGACGTGAGTAAAGGTGCAGCATGGGCAAATTGTATGGAACCGAATAATACCAATGTACAGCTATAAGCGAGATGCGAAAAATTTGTTTTAAGTTTCATGAGTTTTTTAATCTTTCCTGGCTGAATATGATTTAACGCTGGGTGGATTTTTATGGTTAAGTACAGAGATATAATTAATTTAAAATGTCACACGATTTGGTCGTAATAATACTTTCTCCTTAAAATATTATAGTCAGTGTTAAGTAAAATTTAATTTTGCTTAAACTGTATTCATGAAATACAAATGTGATTTTAAATAATCTTAATTAAATCTAAATATACATTTGTGAAAAAACAAGAAGAAAAATCATTATATTTTTTGAATGTTATTTTTTTAATCTAATTATTGGTGATATTTTTAATAACAATTTTTAAAATATAACATTTGGTAAATAATTAACTTTATTATTAAAAGGGGTTTTTTATTTTTATTATTTATTAATTATGATTTTTTTATCATTCGGTAAAATATAAAAAATATATGGAGGTAAACATCCGAAACTTTGTTTTAGGGCATATGAAATATTAAAATTATTATATTTATCATATATTTATATTTTTTATTAAAATTATTTAGAAATTTTTGGTTATACCGTGACAAATTTTTATGCATCAAATGTCATATTTAATAGTTTTTAATTAATTAATTTAAATTTTATAAATGAAATATTAATTAGATTGAATAAATAGTTGAGTATTATTTAACCTTGGAGGTGTAGTTATGGTTTTGTGTAATAAATCGACGAGTTGGCCTTATCTTGTTTTTTTGATTAAATTTGTTGTTTGAAATTTTGATTAAATTAAAATTTTATGTTTATTTTTAAATTAGGAAATTTTCTTAATATTTTAGTTTTTATTAAGTAGGTGGTTTTATATTGAGAGTTTTTAAATATAAGATGGTGTGTTTATTTTTTAAATTACTCAAGAAGTTTTGGGTTTTTATTGACCATACTATTCTAATTCTACAAGGCAGTAATATAGCAGAGCGGATATTGAGTGTTAGGGCAAATCCTCAATTCCTGTAAGAGTCAGTACAAAATATGAATTTTTATCTTAAATAAGTGTCTCAATAAATATGATGTAATGGTTACGCTATGCCGTTTTCCTTGATAAACAGATGAGTCAAGGAAAGTTTTCCAAAGCCAGAGTACGCGTGCACACACGATTTTTTATGGAAAAGCTGAATTGAAGAAAAGGGGGGATAGGACGCATTTTGCTTAAAAGATCAGCATTAATAAAAGCTTTTGTCACATTTTTTCAGTATATTGCTATTAATTTCTTTATTTATAAATTCTAAGTTTGTATGGAACAGGACCAAGCTCGCATACCTAAATATATTCCTATTCGCGATGCGATTGCCCATGATATTGAATCGGGTGTATTAGAAGCCCACGCAAAACTCCCATCAGAAAGAGTGCTGTCTGAACAGTTCCAAACCACTCGTGTGGCTGCACGTGAAGCTTTACTGGCTTTGGAAACTGATGGCTTGATTTATCGCTTAGACCGCCGTGGTTGGTATGTTCGTTCTCCTCGCATTATTTATCACCCGCAATTGACAAAAAACTTTAACCAGTTTGTGATTGAACAAGGCTATGAACCTTCTACAGAAGTAATTTCGAGTGAACTTACGCAAGCTACTTCTTGGGATGCCAAGCATTTAAAAGTTGAAAAAGGGCATCCGATTTATTCAGTTTGGCGACGTCGTTGTATTAATGGACGACCTGTTTTGGTTGAGCATTTACGGGTGAATGCCGAACTTTTCCCTGAGTTTTTAACTCATGATCTCAAGCAATCCATTACTTTACTGATGGCAAATCAATATAACTGCCATATCACCAGAGCTGACATTAACCTCTATCCAACCGCTTTATCGGAACAACAGGCTAAAGCACTGCATGTGAATGTTGGCGCACTGGGTTTATATATTTGCCGTAGCAACAGAAATGAAGAAGGCGTAATTACCGATGTTGACCAAGAATATTGGCTACATGATGTTTTAGATTTGCACTTCGAAGCGCGAGCATAAAAATGAAATCTGGTTTAAACCAGATTAATTAAACTGTCATATAAAGCTGTTGAAATACCATCATCAAATAATTGCATTCGATGGTTTGCAGATGAAACAGTATGTTCAACAGACAATTAAACTCGGTACTGCATCAGTTTTAGGTGTAGTGGTCGCTATTCAAATGGGATGTTCATCAGCAACATCAAAACAATCAGAAGAAATTACAGTCTATACGGCGGTGGAAGCCGACCAACTTAAGCAATACCAAGAAGAATTACACAAAGCCTATCCTAAACTCAAAGTAAAATGGGTACGTGATTCAACAGGTGTAATCACCGCTAAACTTTTGGCAGAGCAGAAAAACCCACAAGCGGATGTGGTTTTTGGTGTGGCTTTAACCAGTTTGCTGGTCATGGAAAAGAAAGACATGCTTGAGCCTTTTAAACCAGAAGGCATCCAAAATTTAAAACCGGAATTTGTAAGTCAAAAATCTGTACCAACGTGGACGGGTATGGATGCATGGGAATCTGCAATTTGTGTCAATAAAGTCGAATTAGAAAATCGTAAGTTACCTATTCCAAAAACTTGGAAAGATTTAACCAACCCGATTTATAAAAACCTGATCGTGATGCCAAATCCGGCTTCAAGTGGCACAGGCTATTTAGATGTCACAGCTTGGATGCAAATTTTGGGTGAAAAGCAGGCATGGGACTATATGCAGGCTTTAGACAAAAACATTTCACAATATCCGCATTCGGGTTCAAAACCTTGCAAGATGGCAGCACAAGGTGAAATCCCAATAGGAGTTTCTTTCGGTTATCCAGCATTTAAATTAAAAGCAGAGGGTGCACCTTTAGAAGTGGTTTATCCAACAGAAGGTTTAGGCTGGGAAATGGAAGCCTCAGCAATTGTGAAAGGAACCAAGAAATTAAGTAGCGCACAAAAATTTATAAATTGGTCGGTAAGCAAAGCGGCAAACGAAGCTTATGCACATAACTTTTCAATGGTGGCTTATAAAGGCATTGAAAATACCACCATGGACTTCCCGAAAAATCTTCCTCAAATGCTCGTAAAAAATGATTTTTATTGGGCGGCCGAGCAGCGTGAACGTATTTTGGCTGAATGGTCAAAGCGTTTTGAAAAGTGATCTTTGGGATAAGGGCCTCATTATGCAAATTCCTTCTTCATTGCAATCATCGCTGCTGGGTCAAAACCAAAAGGGCGAGTTAGCAGGGCATTTATTGTCGACATTAACGACCTATAAATATCCTGAACATGGTCCTTCAGTTTTAGAAGTGGTGGATATTCAAAAAAAGTTCCAACACTTTCAGGCTCTAACACATATTAATTTAGACCTTAAAGCAGGTGAGTTCGTAAGCTTTTTGGGACCTTCTGGATGCGGTAAAACCACATTGCTACGCATTATTGCGGGTCTAGAAAAACCTGATTATGGAAAAGTCATAAAAAAGGGCACGGACATTACGTTGCTCAGTGCTGAAAAGCGTCACTGTGGTATTGTGTTTCAGAACTATGCGTTATTTCCAAACTTAAATGTAGAAGAAAATATTGCTTTCGGCTTAGACAAAAAAAAGTGGGATAAGGCACAACGTAGCCAACGGGTTCAACAGTTATTAGAACTAATTGAGTTACCTGATATTGCTAAAAAGTATCCCAACCAATTATCAGGCGGGCAGCAGCAACGTGTTGCGCTTGCTCGGGCAATTGCACCGAAGCCTGATATTTTACTGCTCGATGAACCGCTTTCTGCACTTGATGCTCAGGTGCGTTTGAACTTAAGACAAAAGATCCGTTCGATTCAATCACAGCTTAATTTGCCCACTATTATGGTCACGCACGACCAAGAAGAAGCATTAAGTATTTCTGACCGTGTTGTGGTGATGAATCATGGCGTTATTGAACAAATTGATACACCGCACAATATTTATTACAAGCCACAAACCCAATTCGTTGCAAAGTTTATTGGCACCATGAACTTTTTGGCAGCCGCTTGTTCGGTTGTTAATCAGCTTGAGGTTTTAGGTTTTATTCCTCTAAATTTAGAACAGCAAAAACTTAAAGCAGGGCAAAGCTACAACATTGGTTTTAGGCCGGAAGCCGTCGAGTTGGTTGATGATTTTGGCAGTGATAAAGAGTCGTTGTATTTGCCGGTTAAAGTATTAAGCACTGAATTTTTAGGCGCTAAACGTCGTTTGTTTTGCACTATTCATATCGATGGAATTGAGCAGGCAAAACACTTTTTGCAAATTGAAATTGAAAATACCAAGTTCAAATCTTTGCAAGAACTCATGTTTATAAAAGTGCCTAATCAGCTCATTCATGTCTTTGACGAACAAGGGTACGCACTATGTTAAATGAAACTGCTTCAGCGGTTTTAAAAACACAGCCGCGTCGAAAAACTGAATATTCATTAAGATCAAATATTGCTTTAGCAAGCGTTGCAATTGCTTTGACTTTAGTGATTATTGCTCCATTAATCATGCTGTTTGAAACTGCATTTTTTGATGAAAATCAAAATTTTGTTGGTCTTGAAAATTTTTATCATTATTTTGGCAGTCCAGCTTTACTCAGCTCTGTATTTAACTCAGTGTGGGTTGCTTGTACTGCTACTGTCATTACAGTATTGCTTGCCAGTATTTATGCTTTTGCACTCACCAATGTGAATATAAAAGGCAAAGGCTTCTTTAAACTGGTGGCTTTTTTACCCATTTTAGCGCCGTCACTTTTGCCTTCTTTGGCATTGGTTTATTTGTTTGGTAAGCAAGGCGTATTAAAGCCTTTACTCGGCGATATGCAAATTTATGGGCCAATCGGTATTTTAATCAGTTACTGTTTTTGGCTATTTCCAGCAATTTTGATGTTGATGATGGTGTCTTTTCGCAGTGTCGATCAGCGTTTAATTGAAGCCTCTTTGTCGCTCGGCAAAAATATTTGGAAGACGCATTACCACGTCACATTACCTGCAATTCGGTATGGACTCATCAGCGCAAGCCTAGTGGCTTTTATTTATGTACTCACCGATTTTGGGATTCCAAAAGTCATTGGCGGTTCATTTAACATGATGGCACTTGATGTCTATAAACAGATTATTGGTCAGCAAAACATGAGCATGGGTGCGGTAATTTCCATCTTATTGTTGTTACCGGCAGTTTTTGTGTTCATTTTCGACCGAATACAAAGCAAGCGGCATGCACGGTTTCAAGCTTTTCAGGCTAAACCTTATGTCTCTGCACCGAATAAAAAACTTGAAGTCGTTCTGAGCTTATTTTGTGGCTTAGTTTCAGGTTCGATTTTACTGATTATCTTTACGGCAGTGCTAGCATCATTCATTCAGTCTTGGCCTTATGATTTGTCTTTGACCTTAGCACATTATAGTTTTGAGTATGTCGATGGTGGTGGTTGGGCGGCGTATTTTAACTCGATTCGCATGGCACTCTTTAGTACGGTTGTGGGCACGGCACTGATTTTTATTGTGGCACTGTTAACCGAACGTTTTAAAGCACATCCACTGATTAAAAATTATGTGCAAGCTTTAGTTTTATTACCTCTTGCTGTACCGGGGCTAGTTCTAGGTATTGCCTACATTTTGTTTTTTAACCAGCAAAGCAACCCGTTAAATGTGCTGTATGGAACCATGACCATTTTGGTGATTTCAACCATTGTGCATTATTACACCGTGCCACATCTTACTTTAACCAATGCTATTAAACAGATTCCGCTACAACTCGATCAGGTAGCACAAACTCTAGGAACATCAAAATGGAAAACCTTTTGGAAAGTGTATTTGCCTATGTGTTTTCCAGCGCTGTGCGATGTATCGGTCTATATTTTTGTGAATGCCATGACCACTGTGTCGGCTGCCATTTTCCTCTATTCACCAGACACAAGTTTAGCTGCGGTGGCGGTTTTAAATATGGATGATGCGGGAGACACGGTTGCTGCTGTTGCCATGAGTATTTTGATTTTGACCACTTCATGTGTTGTAAAACTCATTCACTGGTTATTTACCCGAAAAATTATGGCAAGAAGTCAGCAATGGCGTGAAAGTTCTCATTAAGTTTTAGCTAAACACAATTTTTATTTAACCGACTGAAACGAAATGCTTTGTTCAACAAGGCAAGGGTTTGTTCATCCTAAATTTCGCAAATTGGAAGTCTTATGAATAACACACAGTTTGATTTAATTGTTGTCGGAGCCGGTATTTTAGGTTTGTCCGCTGCCATACAAGCGCAAGAACAAGGCTTAAAAGTTTGTATCTTCGAGAAAAATGCTCAACCAGTGGGGGCAACTCGTCTTAATTTCGGCATGGTTGGAACATCAACCTTAACCCATCCTGAACAGCAGTGGCGAAAATACGCTCTTGAAACGCGTTCTTTTTATCAGCGTATTCAGGCTGAAACCGATATTTCGTTTGCTCAACGCCAAGGTATTTATCTCGCAAACACTGCACTTGAATGGCGAGTTTTAAATGAGTTTGTCGAGCGTGCAAATCATTACCAAATTCCAGTTCATTTGCTAAAGCATGATGAACTGGTCACCCAATTTTCTTATTTAAATCCCGAACAGCAGTTTCAAGGCGGCTTGGTTTTTGAAGAAGATTATTCAGTCGAACCACATGTGATTGGGCAGCGACTATTGGCATATGCCGAAAGAAACGGTGTAGAGATTTATACCAATGCCTGTGTTGTTCAAACCCAATATCAACATAGAAGCTGTCACGTTCGTTTGGCAAATGGCGAGGCATATCGGGCAAATAAAGTTTTGATCTGCCACGGTGAAGTCATCAATGTTTTATATCCAGATCTCTTACAAAGTTTGAACTTGAAACGTTGTGGCTTACAAATGGCCATGACTCAACGGTTTCACCAAAAATTAAATGCTTCTCTTTATTCAGGCTTATCTATCTCTCGTTATCCAGCTTTTGAAATTTGCCCAAGTCATACTGAGCTAGTTAAAGCGTCACAACAAGGCTTCATTAAAGAATTCGGTATTCATATTCTGATTAAACAAAACGAATTTGGCGAACTGATTGTAGGCGATAGTCACGAATATCATTCGATTAATGAAGCGCCTCAGTTCGAGCAGCGTGAAGAGATTAATGAGTTTATTCAAGCTTACTGTTACGAAAAACTAGGGCTGACTTTACCTCCAATTCAAAGACGTTGGAATGGTTATTACCTGACCCATGAACATGAGTTGGCCTGTGTCACTGAAGCCGAAAAAAATATCTTTCTGGTGAGTGCGATTGCTGGCAAAGGCATGACTACAGGGGCCGGATTTATGAAAGAAGTTTTAACACAAAATATTTATTAACTTGTAATCTGGTTTAAACCAGATTGATGTATATTGAAATGAACGCGAAAGAAATGAGTACCATTATGAACATGCAACCCCAACTCGATATGGATTTAGAAAACAAATATTTGCTTCTTACTCCAGGACCATTATCAACTTCTGCGACAGTCCGCCGCGCCATGCAAAAAGACTGGTGTACTTGGGACCAAGAATACAACTCGCTGGTACAAGATATCCGCTCTCGTCTAGTCAACTTGGCAACCAGCCAACCTGAAAAATATACGGCTGTGTTGATGCAAGGCAGTGGTAGTTTTGCTGTGGAGTCTGTGCTTGGTTCAGCTATTCCGCGTGATGGCAAAATCTTGATTATTAATAATGGCGCATACGGTGCACGTATGGTGCAAATGGCACGCTGCCTAAATATTGAAGTGATCGAGCTGAACTATTTAGAAACCCAAACACCAGATCTACAAGAGATTGAGCGTGTTTTACAAGATAAAACCATTAGTCACGTTGCCTGTGTGCACTGCGAAACCACCACAGGAATTTTAAACCCGATTCAAAACATTGGCCGTTTGGTGAAAGCAGCAGGAAAAATCTGGATTGTGGATGCCATGAGTTCATTTGGCGGTGTGCCAATGGATATGGCTGAGCTTGAAATTGATTTTCTAATTTCAAGTGCGAATAAATGTATTCAAGGTGTTCCGGGCTTTGGTTTCATTTTGGCGAAACGGGATTGCCTAGATGCGTGTAAAGGTTTGGCACGTTCGGTTAGCCTCGATTTATATGACCAGTGGAACACAATGGAGCAGCATAACGGTAAATGGCGTTTTACCTCGCCAACCCATGTGGTACGTGCATTTTATCAAGCATTGCTTGAGCTTGAGGCAGAAGGCGGAGTTGCTGCACGTTATCAACGTTATTTACAAAACCAACAAACCTTATCTAAAGGTATGCAACAACTGGGTTTTGAGTTGGTACTCGGTAAAGAGTGCCCACAATCGCCCATCATTACCACTTTTCTTTACCCAACAGCCGAGACATTTAGTTTCCAATCATTTTATGAAACGCTAAAAAAATCAGGCTATGTAATTTATCCAGGCAAAGTCACAGATCTCAACTGCTTTCGTATTGGCAATATTGGCGAAGTTTATATACATGATATTGAAGGGCTTCTTGATGCGATTGAGAGTTACTACAAAAGCCATCTAAATCAAGCTGTAACAGCATAGTTTTTATTAAAATATTTGAATTAAAGGAAATACACCATGACGACCAACAATACTCAAATTCAGGCTGTTGTTTTTGACTGGGCTGGTACAACTGTAGATTTCGGATCACGCGCACCAATTTTGGCTTTTATGGCTTTATTTAAAGACAATAAAGTTGAAATTACGGTTGAAGAAGCTCGTGCACCAATGGGATTAGAGAAACGTGATCATATTGCTGCTGTTTTAAAAATGCCACGCGTAGCAGCTGCATGGCAGGAAGTTTATGGTCAAGCGGCAACAGAAGCAGATATTGACCGTTTATATAAGGACTTTATTCCTTATCAATTAAAATCGATTCCAACATGCTCGGCTTTAATTCCGGGTGCATTGGCGACTTTTGAAAATATTAAAGGCCGCGGCGCAAAAATTGGCAGTAACACAGGCTATGCATCCATGATGATTGGAGAATTGGTCAAAGATGCTGCCAATCAGGGTTACCATCCAGACTGTATCGTTACTGCCAGTGACGTGAAATATGGCCGTCCATATCCTGAAATGCTATGGAAGAACTTAATTCAACTCGATGTATCTGACATTAAAACAGTTGTAAAAGTGGATGATACCGTGGTGGGGATTGATGAAGGTTTAAATGCCGGATGCTGGACAGTAGGACTTGCGATTAGTGGTAACGAAGTTGGTTTAAGCTATGAAGAGTGGAGTGCATTATCGGCTGATGAACAGATTGTGCTAAAAGATAAGGCCTATCAAAAAATGAATGCGTCGGGTGCTCACTATGTAATTGATAGTGTCGCTGATTTGCCCAATGTTTTAGATGATATTGAACGCCGCTTAGGGCAAGGGGAGCGACCTTAAACAAATGCTTGCGTAAAAAAACCTGCTATAAAGCAGGTTTTTTTGAAAACTGGAAATATCTATATTAGTGAGATTTAAAATAAGAATATGTACATTATGAAGTCTTTTATAATTATTCATAAACTTCATAATATATTTTTTAGGCATTAATGAATCTTCTGGAGTATCTAATAAAATCTTAGTAATTAGTTTTAGTACTCACTATTTTAATTGGTTGATTTTAATGTTTTAGCTAGACAACGTATCTCGTCCTATAGTTAAAATCGCAATCGTTAAGAATAGAAGTGATGGAACATAATCAAACCATGATGTTTTTTGTATAATAGATTTTAATTTGCAAGCCATTACACCTACAGTCATATTTACACAGATCCCACCAAAGTTAAATATTAAGCCATATAATAGGAAATATAGCCAAGCTGGATGAGAAACCGAAGATATAAATTGTGGTAACAAGCTAACAAAGAAGAGACCAATCTTTGGATTAGACAAGTTAATTAACATACCTTTGCTAAATGAATAACGAGCTGATTCTGTAGAATTTTGTGAGGGAACATTCGAGCTCTCTATTGATTTACGTTTGGGCCAAGCTACATAAGCAAGATATAGTAAATATAAAGCGCCAGTGAATTGAAGAATTTTATATAATAGAGGAATTTGTTGAAATACAAACATTAATCCAAATGCTGATAACAAGACATAGAAAAATACGCCAAATTCAACTCCTGCTGCTGCTTTTAGTCCCGCTTTTATTCCATATTTTAATGATTGATTCATTACATAAAACATAGCAGGGCCAGGTGCTAAATTAATCACTAGCGCCGTTAGAACAAAAGATAAAAAACTATAATTCATTACTTGTTATTTCCATCAAGGTGTTTTTTAGAGTGCAGATTGGGAAATGGTTTATAATGCTTTAAAATATAATTTATTTCTATATGTTTTTGATTGATTAATTGGTATGTAGATTTTGAGTGGTTATGGAATTTTATTTTATTGTTGATACTAATTTAAATTTATCTTAACTTTATTTTAAATAATATTAATAAATTTAAATATTTTAAATTGAGAATAATAAAATAGTGGAATAAGTAATATCTAGCATTTTGCAAAATTAGCTATAACAGAAAAACGATTCCAAATTTGAATTTGTTCAGTAAGTTCTATTGATTACTATTTATAGTAAAAAAATTTATGCCATATTTTTCTACAACTACGGGTGAAATTGACATGCGAAATTTTACCTAGTGATTAAATTTGTAATTTTAGACTCATCAGTTTTTGGTAGGAAAAACCAGTTGAGCCAAAGAAATAGAGGGTTAACATAAGCATTAAAACGTGAATTTTCATCAAATATAGATGTTGGAAAAGGACTACGGAAAGAAAATCATGAATGCTTATTATCAATTACTGAATAGAACCATTGGTCCTCAAGGTGAAGTTATTGCTCATTATTGCTCAACTGTTCATGCACAAGGGGCTTGGAATCCTCATGAACAGCACATGGCACCTGCAAGTGGTGTCATCGCAGCTGAGCTAGAACAATTTTCACCACGACAAGATATGCGAATTGGTCGAATTAGTTTTGATATTTTTGGATTGATTGCATTTGGTGAATTTACGATTAAGACACATGTGATTCGTGCCGGTAAAACCATTGAATTGATTGAAGCCGAAATGCAAGCACAAGGTAAAACTTGTATTGTGGCTAGAGCATGGCGCATGTGCACTCAAGACAGTTCCGAGATTGCGGGGCTTGAAGATCAACCAATTCATCATCCCGATACCTTTACCGAATGGACGGGCATGAAAAGATGGCCGGGTGGTTTTATCCAGACATTAGTCACTAAAACTAATGATCAACATCGTGCGGGAAAAGGTATTGTTTGGCTCAATAATGATATTGAAATCGTGGAAGGGCAACCGACCACAGATTTTGCGCATTTAATTGGTATGATCGATGCCGCAAACGGCATTGTACCAAGACAAGAAGGTGAATTTACGTGGGGCTTTCCAAATCTTGATTTACAAATCCACATGCACCGCTATCCGCAAGGGAAATGGCTAGGTTTGGAAACCGTTCAGCAATATGGTTCGGATGGCATTGGTTTAACCAGTGCAGTTTTACATGACGTGTATGGTCCATTTGGACGAAGCGAGCAGATTTTGACTTTACGTAAAATGGCTAAATAAATTTTTGAGCCAATAAAAAAGTCATCCCTCAGGATGACTTTTTATTTTGATATTTAATTTTTAGTTACGGACTTTGAGCAGTGTTGGTGTAAGGTCATCCCAACGTTGTTTTGCAGCATCCATTGCTTTCATTTTAATATGACCATAGCCGCGGACTTCTGCCGGTAATTTTGCAATTTGCTCAGCAACTGCCAAGTTATGATTGTCTGGTGCTTCAACAAGTGCTTCAACAAATGCGATGTAACGGTCACGCCAAGCTTGTTCGTGTTGACGTTCTTCTTGACGTGCAAATGGGTCAAGGAAAGTTTCACGAAGCCATTGTAAGCGAGCAAGCATCATCATTGGGAAGCGCATCCAGTAACCAAACGCACGTTTACGGACATTCTTCAGCCCACCAAGTAACGCTGGCGGAGCAAGGTGATACGTTAAACGTAGGCCTTTACCGAACTGTGTTTCAATCGATTCTTTGAAGCTTTTACCTGTTAAAAGACGTGCAACTTCATATTCATCTTTATACGCCATGACTCTATAAAGCTGAGTTGCAATCGTACCTGTTAACTCTTCTGGTAACTTTTTAGCAGCTAATTCTACAAGCGTACGGTATTTAGCTGCATAAGCTTCATTCCAATAGTCTGTTAGACGAGCAGAACGGTCTTCAACAAGTTCAGCTAAAGTTTGCGGAGTTTTGGTTTTTGGCATTGCCGCAACTAAGCGTGCAGCTAAAGTTGGGTCACTTGCAAGATGACAACCCACACGGAAAGCTTCGAGGTTCTTTTCAACAGCCGTACCATTTAAACGAATTGCTTTTTCAATACTTTCACGCAGTAATGGAATACGACCAGATTGCCATGCCATACCGAGTAATAACTGGTTGGTATAGATCGAATCACCTAAGAGTTGTGTTGCAATGCGAGCGGCTGGCAGAGAAACCAGTTGACCTTGGCGAACACGACCACGGAGACGATCAATTAAATCGCTAATAGGCGCATACCAGTCACGAGATTTAATAAACTCAGAAGTAGGAGTACTGTCTTCATTCACAATAACTAAAGCATCATCTTTTAAGCGAGATAGAGCAGCGCTACCACCAGCGACTACAGCATCTGCACCGATGAGTAATTCACATTGTCCTGCCGGAATTTTAGTAGAAGAAATTTGCTCATCACTTGCTGCAAGTTGAACGTATGAATAAACCGTACCACCTTTTTGAGCAAGACCTGCCATGTCCATAACACGTGTAGCTTTACCTTCTAGGTGAGCTGCCATACCAAGGAGTGCACCAATAGTCACAACACCTGTACCACCAATACCACCAACCATAATACGACTTGGAACGTCATATAACTGAGGAATAACTGGTGATGTTGGCCAGCCTGCACCAATACCTTCAAATTTAGCCGGTCGTTTCATGTCACGTGTATGAACAGTCACAAAACTTGGGCAGAAACCTTCGGCACAAGTGAAGTCTTTATTACAGCTACTTTGGTTAATTTGACGTTTAGTACCTAAAGCAGTCTCTACTGGCTCAATAGATAAACAGTTTGATTTTTTCGAACAGTCGCCACAGCCCTCGCAAATATCACTATTAATGTATAAACGCTCAGCTGGGTCAGGGTAGGCATCACGTTTGCGACGACGGCGTTTTTCGCTGGCACATGTTTGTACATAAATTAAAGCGGTGACACCTGTAACTTCACGAAGCTCACGTTGAACTGTATCGAGTTCATTACGGTGGCGAATTTCGACACCCGGTGCAATGCCATCTTCTTCGTTTAATAGTTTAACTTCATCAGTAACAATAACTTGTTTTTTAATGCCTTCGGCAGCAAGCTGACGAGTTAACTGCGCAACGCTCAAATGACCATCTACATGCTGACCACCTGTCATAGCGACCGCATCGTTGTAGAGGATTTTATAGGTAATATTAGTTTTTGCAGCGATAGACTGACGGATTGCTAAGTAACCTGAGTGGAAGTAAGTTCCGTCACCAAGGTTAGCAAAAATGTGTTTTTCATTGGTAAATGGTGATGCACCCACCCAGCTTACACCTTCACCGCCCATTTGAGAGAACGTTTCTGTACCACGGTCAAGTGAAACGGCAATATAGTGACAACCAATACCACCAAGTGCACGGCTACCTTCAGGGACGACTGTTGAAGAGTTATGTGGGCAACCACTACAGAAATACGGTTTACGTTCAGCAAGATCAATAACACGTTTTGATTCTTGCTCTGCTTTTAGCAGTAAGTCGATTCTGCTTTGGATTTGTGTTTTTAGGCTTTCTGGAATATCGAGTTTTAAGAAGCGAGCAGCCAGCATTTTTGCAATCGGTTCAGGCTGATACTCATAGTGACCGATAAGCGGTGCTTCTTCAATAGAGGTACTCCATTCACCTTTGCCATCAGTTGCTTTACCAATCACATGTGGACGTTTGCCATCAGGCAGTGAATACAGCTCATCTTTAATTTGTGTTTCAATAATTGGACGTTTTTCTTCAATAACGATCAGTTCTTGTAAACCTTCGGCAAACTCACGAACACCTTGTGGTTCTAAAGGCCAAATCAGACCAACTTGATAAACACGTAGCCCAAGTTGTTGGGCAGTTTCATCTTCAATACCTAAAATGCGTAAAGCTTCAATCGTATCTAAATAACCTTTACCACTTGCAGCAATACCGATACGGGCATTTTCACAAGGCCATGTAACGGTGTTGATTTTATTCGCGCGGGCATAGGCCAAAACAGCAGGTAAGCGATATTTATAAAGACGTTCTTCTTGCTGAATGCCATGATCTGGCCAACGAATATTGACGCCGCCCTCTGGGAAGTTAACATCTTCTGGTATAACCGGAGTAACACGGTCTAGGTCGACATGAACTGAAGCAGAAGTTTCTACAATTTCACTGACGAGCTTCATTGAAGACCAAAGGCCAGAAAAACGTGAAACTGCAATGGCGTGAACACCAAAGTCTAAAATTTGTTGAACGGATGTTGGATAGAAAATTGGAATACCGCAACCAATCATGACATGTTCAGACTGGTGAGGAATTGTAGAAGATTTACATGAGTGGTCATCACCAAATAAAGCAACGACACCACCACGTTCAGAGGTACCAGCTAAGTTAGCATGGCGGAGTACATCGCCTGAACGGTCAACACCCGGGCCTTTACCATACCACCATGAAGACACTCCATCATATTTGCCTTGGCCTGAAAGGTTAACTTGTTGCGTACCCCAAATTGCGGTAGCAGCTAAGTCTTCGTTTACACCAGGTTGAAATACAACATTATGGGATTTAAGTAATCCTTGAACTTGCCAAAGGAAACTATCATAGTTACCAACAGGAGAACCGCGATAACCAGAAATAAAACCAGCAGTATGATAACCATTGATCGCGTCACGGCGAGTTTGGGCAAGAGGCAACCGAACAAGTGCCTGAATGCCAGTCATATATGCTGTACCGTTATCACTTACATATTTATCTTCAAGTGACACATCCTTTGTTGCAATAATATTTGGAGTGACTTTTGTAGCTATATTCATTTATATCTCCTTAGAATTTTTAGTAGCTCGGACTACTTTCTTTTTTCAACATCCAGTTGAATATTTGGAGCAAGTGACATACGAAATAAAAAAAGATCGGTTCCTCTTCTTAAAAAGAATTAGTGCCAATGTATGTACATTTAGTCATTGTGGTTGAACTAAACTGGTGCAACAATCCGTAATTTAGGAAAACATATTTACGTTATGCGCAAAAATCTCGATGGTGGACTATTGCATGCAATGCATGCATTCCTGAAAGTGATTGATAGCGGGAGTTTCACAGCAGCAGCTGAGCAGATGGATCTGACCACAGCACAGGTTTCACGTCTTATCAGCGAGCTAGAAACACGCTTAGGTACAAAATTAATACAACGCTCAACGCGCCAGCAGGCACTGACCGATATTGGTGCGACTTATGCCGAGCGCTGTCGCCAAGTCATTTCAATGGTGGATGAAGCAGAATCAGAAGTAACAGGAACGGCATCTAAACCGAAAGGACGTTTACGTGTATTAAGTATGGGCAGCTTTGGGCATCATTATGTTTTTCCAGTGATGGCCGAGTTTTGTAAGCATTATCCCGAATTAACTGTGGAATATACGACCTCACAGTACGTTCCAGATTTGTTGGCAAAAGGGGTCGATGTCAGTCTTTATCTGACTGAATCATTAACAGACTCTCGGTTTGTTGCACGCAGAATAGGCACTATTTTTTCTGTTTTATGTGCATCACCTGCATATTTAGAAAAACATGGTGTGCCGAAGTCCCCAGAAGACTTAAAAAACCATGCCTGTTTACGCTTAGTAAACCCATCTATTACACCAGATTGGCACTTGTTAAATGCAAAGGGTGAGTCTTACCAAATTGATACTGGCGGGCAACTCATTGCAGATAACCCTGAGTTATTGTTGGATGTGGTGCAACAAGATATGGGCGTGGCGTTATTGCCGATGTTTTCGGCTTTAGATGCAGTTCAGAATGGAAGATTATGTCATATCTTGCCAGAGTGGCGTTCGCCTGATATAGGAGTTTATACCTTATTGCCTTCACGCCATTTTATTGATGCTAAAACGCGTGCATGGTTAGATTGGGTGGAAGAATATATTTCCCCAAGAATTGAAATGGATGCATCTTATTTTTATAAATAATGAGATAAATTTTTTAAGGACTAAGATAGAAAAGGATGAACAATAATACGGATTTAGAATAAAAATAGGATAGAAAATGCTTCTGTTGAGAGAGGCATTTAATACAGAGATGAATGATAAATTTTAAAAAAATTACATGAGGGATTTAGTCCCAATTCCTGAACGAAATGAGATAAAGATTAGACGTGATAATCTGGTACTCGGCCTAATATTAAGCCTTATACCAGATGCTGAGCTACTTTAATTGATGACTAGGCACACTTGGTTTGCCAATAAGCATTTGCATAATTCGACAAGCTTTTTCGGTTTAATACATTGCTAATATTTTGGCTGGCTTGCATTAGCTTTTCTAAGTCAATGCCAGTTTCAAAGCCCATGTGTGACAGCAAATAAAATAGATCTTCGGTCGATACATTGCCAGAAGCACCTTTGGCATAAGGGCAACCGCCAAGTCCTGCAAGAGACGAATCAAAAACACGAATGCCTTGTTGTAAAGACTGATAAATATTGGCAATCGCCATGCCATAGGTGTTATGGAAATGCCCAGCCAAAACCTTGCTGTCGAGTTCAGCGAGGCATGCTTGCCAAACCTTTTGAACGCGATCTGGTGTTGCGGTGCCAATGGTTTCACCTAAAGACACTTCATAGCAGCCCATGTCATAGAGCCGTTTAACAACTTTTACCACTTGTTCAGGAGCAATTGCGCCTTCATATGGACAATCGACTATACAAGAGACATAACCACGCACACGGATGTTATGTGCTTTTGCTGCGCTCAGAACATCGCTAAATTTTTCAAAGCTTTCATCGATTGAGCAGTTGATATTTTTACGGGTAAAGCTTTCAGAAGCTGCGGTAAACACCGCAACCTCTTTGCATCCTACCGCTTGAGCAGTTTCAAAACCTTTGATATTGGGAGTGAGCAGGCTAAATTGCACATCGGTTGTTTGGAGTAACAGCTTAAATAGCTCGTCACTTTGAGCCATTTGCGGCACCCATTTTGCCGAAACGCATGAACCGACTTCAATCGATTTTAGGCCAGCATTAATCAGGTCATTAATGAAGTTTAAGCGTTGTTCGACGGTTAAAGCTTGCTTTTCGTTTTGGAGGCCATCTCTGGGACCGACCTCCACGATTTTGACAAACTCACTCATGCAACTTCCTCCTGAGCAGGCTGAAATTCCACAAGCTCGTCGCCAGCTTTGACTTGATCACCGACTTGGAAATAGGAGTCTACAATCAAGCCGTCTTTAGGCGCACGGATGGTATATTCCATTTTCATCGCTTCAAGCGTCATTAAAATATCGTCTTTCTTCACGCTATGATTTGCACTTACTAGCACTTGTGTGACTACACCCGGCATTGGTGCTTTTAGGTGGCCTTCGTCAGCTTGGCTATCTGCCTGGTTAAAGTCTTGGCGAATATAAGCAAACTTATAGCTTTGACCATTTTGGAACAAGGTAATGCCTTGCTGACTTTGGTTAAAAGACAGCTTTTGCTGAGTTCCACCAATTTGAACAGAGGCAGTATGCGCATCAATTAATTGACCAGAAATAGGGTAGCTTTGTCCGTTATATTCTGCGGTGAAGCCTTGTTCACTTGAAGCAAATTTGATTTGGATATTTTGGTTTAAATAATTCAGTTTAATGCTGTGCTGATAGGCAATATTTAAACGCCAAAGTGGCTGAGCCTGCCAAAGCTGTTTTTGGCTTGAGCTGTTGTTGTTAAGTTTACTTAGAAACTCAATAAATGCTGCTGCCACTACAAGTTCTGGTTTGATATCTTCAGGGCTAAACAAGAAGTTTTGTTCGCGTTGAATCAGGTTGGTATCAAGCTTGGCTTGTTTGAATGAGTCGCTGCGAACAATCTTTTCAAGAAAGGCAATGTTGTTGCCTAAGCCATCGACATGGAATTGACTTAAAGCGTGTTGCATTTGAATAAGCGCAGCTTCACGGTTTTTACCCCATACGATCAGTTTAGCTATCATCGGGTCGTAATAAGTCGTGATTTCATCGCCTTCAACAATACCGCTGTCTACACGCACATATTGGTTTTGAGTTGGGTAGTGCAAATAGTCAATTTTACCAATCGCAGGTAAAAAGCCTTTTTCAGGTTCTTCGGCATAGATTCGTGCTTCGAGCGCATGCCCGTGAATTTGCAATTCGTTTTGTAGTTTAGGTAAAGGTTCGCCATAAGCTACACGTAGTTGCCATTCAACCAAGTCTTCACCGGTAATCATTTCAGTCACTGGGTGTTCGACTTGTAAGCGGGTATTCATTTCCATGAAATACGCCGTGCCGTCTTGTTCCACAATAAACTCGACCGTACCGGCACCGACATAGTCTACTGCACGTGCAGCATCAATTGCCGCTTGGCGCATTGCATCAAGCTTCTCGCTTGGCATTTGTGGAGCAGGGGCTTCTTCCAGTACTTTTTGGTGGCGACGTTGCACAGAGCAGTCACGTTCAAACAAATGTACATAGTTGCCATGTGTATCACCAAACACTTGGACTTCAATATGACGCGGTTGAACCACATAACGCTCAATCAAGACATCATCATTACCAAAGCTCGATTTAGCTTCACGTTTGCACGAAGCTAAGGCATGCAGAAAATCTTCACTGCGTTCAACCAGACTCATGCCTTTACCACCGCCGCCAGCACTGGCTTTAATTAAAACAGGATAACCCATTTGGTCTGCCTGTTGTTTTAAAAAGTCAGCATCTTGGTTGGTCCCGTGATAACCCGGTGTTAAAGGAACGCCTGCTTTTTCCATTAAAGCTTTAGAGGTTGCTTTTAAGCCCATCGCTAAAATGGCGTCCACTGGTGGGCCAATAAAACAAATGTTGTGTTGTTGGCAAGCGAGTGCAAACTGGTCATTTTCTGAAAGGAAGCCATAGCCCGGGTGAACCGCTTGGCTGCCTGTATCAATCGCTGCTTGAATAATACGGTCGGCTTGTAAATAACTTTGAGTTGCAGGGGACTGACCAATATAAACCGCTTCATCTGCAAGTTTGACATGTTGTGCATTTGCGTCTGCATCTGAGTAAACGGCAACCGTTGCAATACCTAATTTTTTAGCTGTACGAATTACACGGCAGGCAATTTCGCCACGGTTCGCAATTAAAATCTTTTCAAACATGATGATCGTCCTTAATTGTTGTTATTCGAGTTAGAAACCCAAGCAGGTTGCTGTTTATTTAAAAAGGCACTCAGACCTTCTTTTGCCTCACTGCCTTGACGAACTTGAGCAATATGATGTGCTGTCTGTTGTAGCAAGTCATTGCTCATGGTCTGGTTACTCACCATTTGAATGAGCTGTTTTGATGCCGCTTGAGCGTGTGGGCCACCAAGTAAGAGCGCATCAATAATGTCTTGAACTTTTTTATCTAAATCTTCTGCATCTGCCACTTCGTGTGCCAAGCCAATGTGTTTGGCTTCACGTGCTGAAATTCGCTCGGCAGTTAAGAAGTAACGAGAAGCTTGTCTTGCACCAATCGCACGAATCACATAGGGACTAATGGTAGATGGAGCAAGCCCTAAACGAACCTCAGAGGTTGCAAACTTGGCATCAGTGCTGGCAATGCAAATATCGCATGCCGATGCCAAGCCCATACCACCACCAAAGGCAATACCATGTACACGAGCAATGGTCGGTTGTTTAAGCGTTGCAAGTGCATCTAACATTTGTGCAAGTTTTAATGCATCTGCTTCATTTTCTGCTGAAGATGCCTGACCTGCCTGTTTCATCCAGTTGAGGTCGGCACCTGCCGAAAAGCTTTTGCCGCGACCTGCTAAAACCACAACACGAACATCATCACGTGTATTGATTTGTTTAAAGCAAGCATGCAGCTCTTCAATGACTGTCGTATTAAAAGTATTGTGTAATTCAGGGCGGTTCAGCCAAACATAGGCAACCTGACCTTGTTGTTCGAGTTGTAAAAATTGATAGCTCATATACACCTCTTACATGCGGAACACGCCAAATTTGGTTGGCTGGATTGGAGCATTCATAGCAGCTGCAAGACTTAAACCAAGTACCTGACGAGTTTGAGCTGGGTCAATTACACCGTCATCCCAAAGACGGGCAGAAGCATAGTACGGATGGCCTTGGCGCTCGTACTGTTCACGAATTGGTTGTTTAAACTCGTCTTCTTGTTGAGCTGACCACTCGGCACCTTTTTGCTCAATCTGATCACGTTTTAAAGTTGAGAGTACACTTGCCGCTTGTTCTCCGCCCATCACTGAAATACGAGAGTTTGGCCAAGTCCATAAAAAGCGTGGTGAATAAGCACGGCCACACATGCCGTAGTTACCCGCACCAAATGAACCGCCAATAATTAGGGTGAGTTTTGGTACATTTGCGGTTGCAACTGCCATCACCAATTTAGCGCCGTTTTTTGCAATCCCTTCATTTTCATACTGGCGACCAACCATAAAGCCCGTAATGTTTTGTAGGAATAACAAAGGAATATTGCGCTGTGTGCATAGCTCAATGAAGTGTGCGCCTTTTTGTGCAGACTCGGAAAATAAAATTCCGTTATTGGCAATAATGCCGACTGGCATGCCATAGAGTGAAGCGAAACCGGTAATCAGTGTTGAACCAAAGCGTGCTTTGAACTCATCAAAACGTGAGCCGTCTACAATACGGGCAATCACTTCACGTACATCGAAAGGCTTACGTGCATCACTTGGCACCACACCATAGAGTTCCGATGCATCAAACAATGGTTCATCAACTTGTTTATTTAAGTCATTTGGCTTTTTATTAAGGTTAGCGACAATGTTTCGTGCAATCGCAATGGCATGTTCATCATTTTCGGCTAAATGGTCAGCCACGCCTGAAAGACGTGTATGCACATCACCACCACCTAAGTCTTCACTGCTGACCACTTCGCCCGTTGCAGCCTTTACAAGAGGAGGGCCACCTAAGAAAATCGTACCTTGATTACGGACAATAATGGTTTCATCAGACATGGCAGGCACATAAGCACCACCTGCGGTACAGCTCCCCATCACCACGGCAATTTGGGCAATCCCTAGGCTCGACATACGTGCCTGATTATAGAAAATACGCCCGAAGTGATCGCGGTCTGGGAAAACCTCATCTTGCATTGGTAAATAAGCACCGCCTGAATCCACTAAATAAATACAAGGCAAGTGATTTTGTTCGGCAATTTCCTGTGCGCGTAAATGTTTTTTAACTGTAAGGGGATAATACGTTCCGCCTTTAACTGTTGCATCGTTGGCAACGATCATGCAAGTGATGCCGTTGACTTGACCAATACCTGCAATCACACCTGCGGCAGGAACATCATCTTCATAAACGTTGTACGCTGCCAACTGACCAATTTCTAAAAATGCCGTGCCGACATCAATCAGTTGATCAATACGTTCACGGGGTAAAAGTTTACCTCGAGCCAAATGTTTTTGACGGGCATTTTCACCGCCGCCTAAAGCAATACGCTGGGCAACTTGTTTGAGATCTGTGACCAATGTTTGCATGGCTTGCTGGTTTGTTTTGAAGTCTTCACTTCGAACATTAATCTTGCTTTGTAATTGGTTCATAAGATGCATCCTTATTTATAATTATTATTTGGTTTCATTGAAAAGTTCACGGCCAATCAGCATGCGGCGAATTTCAGAAGTTCCTGCACCAATTTCATAAAGTTTTGCATCGCGCCATAAACGGCCAGCAGGGAATTCATTGATATAACCGTTGCCACCTAAAGTCTGGATTGCTTCACCCGCCATCCAAGTTGCTTTTTCAGCAGCATATAAAATGGCACTTGCAGCATCTTTACGTAGACTGCGGTCATGGTCGATTTTGTCACAGGCAGCGCCAACAGCATAAACAAGTGCTTTACATGCCAACCAAGTTGAATACATATCGGCAAGCTTGCCTTGCATGAGCTGGAATTCACCTAAAGCCTGACCAAACTGTTCGCGTTGATGTAAATAAGGAATCACGACATCTAAACAGGCATCCATAATGCCTAAAGGTCCGGCACTTAAAACTGCACGCTCATAGTCCAAACCACTCATGAGTACTTTTGTGCCGTTACCAACACCACCAAGTACGTTTTCAGCAGGTACTTCTACATTGTCAAAGAACAGCGGGTAAGTGTTAGAGCCACGCATACCGAGTTTGTCTAAATGGTTACCGTGACTAAAGCCTTTCATGCCTTTTTCAATTAAGAAAGCGGTCATACCTTTCGCGCCAGCTTGTGGATCAGTTTTAGCGTAAACCACGAGTACATCTGCATCACCGCCGTTAGTGATCCACATTTTTGAACCGTTTAAAATGAAGTGATCACCTTTTTGTTCAGCACGTAATTTCATGCTGACGACATCAGAACCCGCATTCGGTTCAGACATCGCAAGGGCACCCACATATTCACCAGAAATTAATTTTGGTAAATATTTCTGTTTTTGCTGTTCGTTACCGTTACGGTTAATTTGGTTTACACATAAATTAGAATGAGCACCGTAAGACAAACCAATGGCTGCCGAAGCACGAGAAATTTCTTGCATGGCAATAATATGAGCTAAATAACCCATATTGGCACCGCCATATTCTTCAGAAACCGTCATGCCTAAAAGGCCCATATCTCCGAATTTTTTCCAGAGATGTGCAGGGAATTTGTTGTCTTGATCAACTTGTTGGGCAATTGGTGCAATTTCCTTTGCACAAAATGCGGCTACCGAATCTTGAAGTGCAATTAAAGTTTCATCTAGACCGAAATTCAAGCTGCGTAGGTTCATGATATTTTCATCCTATTGGTTATATTTGTTGTCCATAAAATATTTTGTGGGTATTTGATAAGTAACATACAATGATTTTTTAAAAAAGTGAATACAGATTCATAAAATGATTTACAATTCATTTTATTTATTAGAGAATAAATTATGAGCTATAAACGATCATCTTTAATGCAAGAGCGGATGGAGCAAAATCGTAAATCGATTTTGAATTCAGCCAGAAAAATAATTTCAGAGGGAGGATTTAAGGACGCGCAAATACAAACAATTGCAGAGCAAGCGGGCGTATCAAGTGGACTGGTTTATCGCTACTTTGATAATAAAAGCCAAGTGCTAATAGAAGTTTTGTCTGATGCCATTAATACAGAGCTATTGGTGATTGATTCGATTACCGAAAGTGATTTATCGGCAAAGCAGAAATTACACAAGGCGGTGGCAACCTTTGTAAAACGGGCACTGAATAGTCCTCAGCTTGCATATTCACTCATGTTTGAACCCGTCGATTCAACGGTTGAACATGAGCGTTTTCGTGTGAAGCAATTGATTAAACAAAGTATTAAAAAAATACTTGCGGATGGAAATGCAAGTGGTGAGTTTGTCTTGGATGATTTAAACACAGCAGCACTCTGTGTTGTCGGTGCCATGACCTATGTGGTGGTTGAACCCCTAGACCCAGCTCAAAATACAAAGTTTGATCATGCGCATAAAGACTATTTTTCAAAACAGATTGCTGACTTTTGTGTAGACGCTGTGCAGAAGAAATAGGGCATATAAAGGTTAAAACAACACAAAATAAGTAGTTTGGAAAAGTAGTTGCAGTAACAACAATTAGATCAGGTAAGAAGAGAATTAAAAGAATCAAGGAGAATGATTCAATGCAACAAGAACGGTTAAGCTACGCCTCGGGACCAAGCACACAGCCCTTATTGGGTATGACCATTGGTGAACAATTCGATCAAGCATGTCGGCAATATGCTGAAAAGGAAGCAATCGTCAGTTTCCACCAAAACAGACGATTAACTTATAAAGCTTTGCAGGATGAAGTAAACGCTTTTGCGTGTAGCCTTTTAAAATTGGGATTAAAAAAAGGAGATCGATTAGCGATCTGGTCACCTAACTGTGTGGAATGGACAGTAACCCAATTTGCAGCTTTTAAAGCAGGGATTATCTTAGTTAACCTGAATACAGCTTATAAAAGCCATGAACTTGAATATGTGTTGAATAAAGTCTCATGCAAAGGATTAATTATTGCTTCTCAATTTAAAACGACGGATTACCAAGAATTACTCACAAAAATTGCCCCTGAGTTAACCAACAGTTCAGATAAAGTGCTCAATTCAGAGCGCCTGCCACATTTAAAATTTGTCATTAAAATTGATGACCAACAGCATACGGGTATTTATCGTTTTAGTGATTTACTAACTACACCAACTTCTGAACAGCTGGAACAATTAAAACAATTAGCCAGGCAGCTCCAGTTTGATGAAACCATTAATATCCAATTTACCTCAGGTACAACAGGTAACCCTAAAGGGACCATGTTGACCCACCACAATATTTTAAATAATGGCTATTTTGTGGGTGAAGGCATTCGCCTAACACCTCAAGATAAAGTCTGTATTTCTGTGCCGTTGTTTCATTGTTTCGGTATGGTCATGGGGAATTTAGCATGCGTTACGCATGGTTCAACCATGGTCTATCCATCGGCGGTATTTAATCCTTTAGAGACTTTAAAAGCGATTCATCAAGAACGTTGTACGGCAGCTTATGGTGTACCAACCATGTTTATTGCTACCTTAGAGCATGAACAGTTTAATGAGTTTGATCTGTCGAGTTTAAGAACGGGCATTATGGCAGGTAGTCCTTGTCCACGTGAAATTATGCAGCGTGTCATAGACCGGATGCATATGTCTGAAATCACCATTTGTTATGGGATGACTGAAACCTCGCCAGTAAGTGTACAAAGTTCGGTAAATGATTCAATTGATAAACGAGTAAGCACAGTTGGGCATGTTCATCCGCATGTTGAAATTAAAATTGTCGATTTAGAAGGGCAGATTGTTCCGCAAGGGACTTTGGGTGAGCTATGCGTCCGAGGTTATTCCGTGATGGCTGGTTATTGGGGTGAAGAAGAAAAGACCAAAGAGGTCATTGATTCAGCTGGCTGGATGCATACGGGTGATATTGCCGAAATGGACCAAGACGGTTTTATTAAAATCAAAGGCCGTATTAAAGATGTCGTGATTCGTGGTGGGGAAAATCTGTTTCCAAAAGAGATTGAAGACTTTTTATATACCCATCCAGATGTAAGCGATGTTCAAGTCATTGGCTTGCCAGATGCGAGATATGGTGAAGAACTCTGTGCTTGTATTATTTTGCATGAGCATCACCAAGTCGACGAAGACAGCATTCGCCAATTCTGCAAAGAACACATTTCCCATAATAAAGTGCCGCGTTATGTCCGATTCTTTAATGAGTTTCCAATGACTGCTTCAGGCAAAGCGCAAAAGTTTAAATTGCAGGAAATTATGCGAGCTGAACTTAATTTAACGGGAAATGTCTTTGACTAAAGATGTTGAAAGCATGTTCAAAGTGCAGCAGATGATAAATCGAAAGACAGTTTTAAAAGGGATAAAACAAAATGGCAAAAGACTTTAATAGCCCTAAAGTAGTCGAAGGATATGACGAACATATTCGTAAATTAATTCCAGGTTATGAAGTCATCCATCTACAGGTGGATGCCATTTTGCAATCTGTGTTGAAACCTAATGCTCATATTTTAATTGTAGGCTGTGGCACGGGATATGAACTCGAATATTTACTTAAAAGACATCCTGACTGGAAATTTACAGCAGTTGACCCATCTTTAACCATGCTGCAAAAGGCACAGGAACAGGTTGAACTTTTAGATAAATCTTCACAAGTGACTTTTATTCATGGTGATACTTCAGCACTGCCTTTGGAAGCATGTTTCGATGCTGCATTGTCTATTCTTGTGGCGCATTTCGTTGCCGATGATATAAAGCCTACTTTCTTTAAAGATATTTATGATCGTTTAAAAGAAAAAGCAGTATTGCTTACTTATGACCTCATGACGTGTGTAAACCCACAGCAGCTTCAAGCACTACGTTATTTGTGTTTGGCACAAGGCTTAACAGAAGAACAATGTCAAAAAATGTTAGAGCGTATGGCGCAAGACTTTTTTAGCCTAACCACTGAAGGATATATAAAACTTTTAGAAAAAACTGGTTTTGAAAGTGTGCATCCTTATACGCAAATTTTGACGTATCAAGGGTTTATTGCAAAAAAATAATGGATTTGGGAAAGCATTAATACGGATATAAAACCTGCATATTCTCAATGAGGAAGAGAATATAAAAACTGAAAAAAATTAGAAGATTTAGCTTTACTTAAAACAAATTAAAAGTGGTTTTCAGGCCGCTTTAGGGAGGTTTTGTCTAAAAAAATATGATCGAAGGTCTTTCTTGTGAAAGAAAGGCAAATTTTAAGCACCTATTTTAGATAGGTACATAACAAAAAGGATGTCGAGATCTTTAAGTCTATTTAAAGATCAAAAGGAAAATTTCATGATGAAAGTTTTAAATACAACGGTTCAAAAAAGCCTGTTGGCTGTTTCTGTGACCCTGTTTATGTCTTCCGCTTTGGCAGGTCAAACAGATCCTGAAATAGCACAACTTCGCCAAGAAGTGAAAGAACTTCGGGCTATGTTACAAGCCAATATGCAGGCGCAAAAATCTTTATCGCAACAAAGAGTGGAACTAGCAAATTCAGCGACTCCTCAAGCCGTATCACCAATACAGCAAGGTTTAACCAAGTCTGGTGCAGAATTTAACTTATATGGTTATATACGGGCAGATGCTTCTTATCAAATGAAGGGCGCATCTACCATGTATAACAATATTGGCGGTGTTCCACTTGAAAACACGCCGGAAGAATCTGCACAAAAAGACCAGTTGCACAGTACGGTTAATGTGACACGTTTCGGGTTGAATTTTAAAACCCCGACGGCCGCGGGTGAGGTGGGCGGAAAGTTAGAAATGGACTTCTTTGGGGCAGCCACTCGTGATCAGTTTCGGATACGCCATGCTTATTTAACTTTTGATAAATGGCTTATCGGTCAAACGTGGTCAACATTTATCGCACCCGAATATTATCCGGAAACGATTGATGCAGGCACATTTGTAGGCAGTGCATTATTAAGATCACCGCTAGTTCGCTATAGCGATAACTTAACGGCAAATACAAGCTTTGCAATATCGGTTGAAGATCCGAAATATACTGCGACTTCAGACCCAGATAATAAAATGCGTTTACCAGCGTTGGTAGGGCGCTTAAATCATAAATTTGCCAATGGCTCGATGTTGTCGGGACGTAGTTTTGTTGCCGAAAAGAGAACTAATCATGATGAGGAAGTCGCTTGGGGCGTAGGCTTGGGCGGTAAATACCAAATTACGCCCGATACATTACTCAAAGCCGATTATTACCATGTCAAAGGAGATGGGCGTTTCCTACTATGGACTAACAGCGGCTATGCAATAGATGATCAAAACAATATGCATAGCAATGAATTTGACACCGTTTCTTTAGGTATTACTCATCAATTTACACCGCAAATTCGCTCGACTTTAGGCTACGGCTATATGAAAGTCAAAGATGATAACCGTTTTGCCGAATTACAACGTAATAGCACTACCCAAAATAAAGAGCTTTGGCAGGGCTGGGTGAATGCACTTTATAACCCATACAAACCAATTACCTTGGGCGTCGAATATGTGTATGGCGAACGAGAAACTTTTGATGGACGTAACGGAATTGATAACCGCTTCAATATGATGGCGAGTTATGACTTTTAATTTATTCAACAAAACCTTGAATAATCTGTTTTTTCTTTAGGGTGCAGTATGTCGTTTTAAAAAATTGAATATGAATTTATCTCACAAAGGAGGTGAGTAAATGACAACATCTAAATTAAATGTAAATGAAGTTATTGATCAGGCCAGATTTACCCCTTTTCACTGGAGTATTTTACTTTGGTGTTTATTAATTATTATTTTTGATGGTTACGATCTGGTGATTTATGGCGTGGTACTGCCTTTGCTAATGCAAGAGTGGTCGTTAACAGCTGTACAGGCGGGGATGTTAGCAAGTACGGCACTATGCGGAATGATGTTTGGGGCAATGTTCTTTGGAACACTGGCAGACAAAATAGGCCGTAAAAAGGTAATTTTAATCTGTGTGACTTTTTTTAGTGGTTTTACCTTTTTAGGTGCTTTTGCATCAAGCCCACTTGAGTTTGGGGTACTTCGGTTCTTGGCGGGACTAGGCATTGGTGGGGTTATGCCAAATTTAGTTGCACTTACATCAGAATATGCGCCTAAACGTATAAGAAGTACGCTGGTGGGGAGTATGTTCAGTGGTTATGCAATTGGGGGAATTCTTTCAGCATTAATCGGTAGCTATTTGGTTGAAAGTCAGGGATGGCAAATTATGTTTTTAATTGCCGGTATTCCATTATTTTTATTACCTGTCATTTGGAAGTTTTTACCTGAGTCTTTAACCTTTTTAGTTAAGACGGGTAAGACTGAGCAAGCACAGCGCATTATTCAAAAAATTTCGCCTGAACAAAACCTAACGATTAATACTCACTTAGTGCTTAATGAGGATAATGTTCCAACAGGTAGTTCTGTAAAGGGATTATTTCAACAAGGCCGTGCTTTCAATACACTCATGTTTTGGCTCGTATTCTTTATGTGCTTACTCATGGTGTATGCCTTAAGTAGCTGGTTACCAAAACTCATGCTGGCAGCAGGTTATTCACTCGGAAAGAGTATTTTGTTCTTGCTTGCTCTAAATGTTGGCGCAATGATCGGTTCAATCGGTGGCGGTATTTTGTCTGATAAATTCCACTTAAAACCTGTAATTATGGGAATGCTACTGGCAGGTGTTGTTGCTTTAGTCGGTTTAGGTTTTAAGTCACCAGCCTATGTTTTATATGGTTTGGTGACTGTGGCAGGAGCAGCAACGATTGGTACTTCAATTCTTCTTTATAGTTACGTTGCACAATATTATCCATTAAGTGTGCGTTCTACTGGAATTGGCTGTGCTTCTGGTGTTGGTCGTATTGGGGCTATTGTTGGACCTATCTTAACGGGCCTGTTATTGGCTTTAGAGTTACCACATAAGATGAATTTTGTGATGATCGCAATTCCTGCAATTTTAGCGCTTTTCGCCGTCATGGTTTTAAGACGATATGCAGCTGAAAAACAGCCTATTACACCAAAACTTAATGTCGAGTTAGAGGGTAATTAATCCATATGGATACAGGTAGGGAGCAAATTTCTACCTGTATCTGGACGTTTTATTGATTAACTAATTCGTTTAAATCAACTAGATTTGCCATTTGTTGATTACCGCGATCATTCGGATGTAAATGATCTCCTGAATCATAAATTGGATTTAACCGATCAGGATGTTTTGGATCTTTTAAGCCTTGATCAAGATCAAGCACACCATCAAAGGTATGACTGGTTCGAATCCAATGATTAATGCGCTGACGTAATTGATCTTTATTCGGTTGATAGTAATTATCTAAAGGGGTGTTAGGTAAAGCGCCTGAAAAGGGAAGTAAAGTAGAACCAATCACCTGCATACCGTGTTGGTGAGCTTCTCTCACAACACGTTTATAACCTTCGGTTAATGCTTTAAAAGAAGGTATTTGCTGTTTAGAAGCAAAGGCTGTGCCTGGCCATGAAATGTCATTGATACCAACCAAAACAATTAAAGTTTTAACGCCTGAATATTGAAATATCTCACTGTTTAAACGTTTTAAAACGCTATCGCCCATACCATCGGTAAGTAATCGATTTCCTGAAATTCCGCTATTAATCACGGCTACTTGGTGTGCTGATAAACGTTTCGCTAAAAAATCGGTCCATCTCGTATTTGCATCTAAGGTTGCAGTGGCTCCATCGGTAATTGAATCTCCAATAACAGCAACCACCTGAGCTTTCTGTTTGGGTTTTACCTCGATTGCTGATAGTAATAATCGCGCCGTTGTTGTTTTGGCATCAGTTGGCGTAGTTAAATTTGTTGTCTGATTTCCCTTAATAAGCCAACTGGTTTGTTTTGCATCCCAATGGAAAGTTTTAAACGTTGCTGGTTTTTGGATAAAGCTATTCACCACCAATTGAGTGTGGTCCGGGACAGGTAACTTAATTGGATCACTTATGAGTTGTTTGCCAGGTAAAATTTTTGCTTTAAGTTGACCAGAAAAATAAACAGGATACGTGCTCTTAGATTTCAGGCTTGCGGCGTTCGCTAAACCAATTGTTGTTTGATCTATATAAAGTGGTTGCTCGCCATATTGATTGGTAAAAACAAGCCGAACAGCTTCACCACCTAAACTAATTTGGCTTACCTGCCTAATTGTTTGGTTAGATATTTGCTCTGGAATAAGGGTTGGAAAAACGAAGTCTTTATTCCAAACTTTTTGAGGACTCGCAGACCAAGTGGTAATCCACTGATGCTTTGGTACTTCAGCTTGTGTAACGCTCGTAAATAAAGCCAAAGAAAATACGGTGGCTTGATAAAGTTTCATCTCGTGAACTCTTTAAAACGAATTAAAGTTATCTTGAAATAAATTGATAGCTTGTTATAGCGGGCTAAGCGGAATAAGATTTGTGAATACAATTCATAAATAAATTTTGTTATGTCTTATTTTGATATAAATCGATCGGGTGAGTTGGCAATCTTTATTCGGGTGGTTGAAATTGGAAGCTTCTCGGCGGTCGCTCGAGCGTGTGACATGACGCCGTCTGCGGTCAGTAAGTTAATTTCACGTTTAGAAAAAAGACTGGGTGTCCGGTTATTGAACCGTTCAACACGTCAGTTTCAGCTGACTAGTGAAGGATGTCAGTTTTATGAGCAAGGTCTTCAAATACTCAATAATTTAGATGAACTTGAGCAATCTGTTACCGCAAATCACACACCACAAGGGCGAATCAGAATTCATACCAGTCTTTCATATTGGACGCATTTTTTATTGCCTTGTATTTCTCGATTTAACGAGTGCTATCCACAAATTGAGTTAGAGGCTCATTTGAGTGACGAAGTGATTAATTTGGTTGAGCAAAGAATTGATGTTGCAATTCGGACAGGGCCATTAAAAAGTTCAAATTTGGTGGCTCGCTCACTTGGTACTACTCACAAAGCTTATGTATGTTCTCCTGCATACATTGAACAGTATGGTTGTCCCGAACATCCAGATGAACTGCATGAACATCAGCTTTTAGATGTAAGCTATCAGCGTCAGAACAAAACTTGGCTATTTAAAAAAGCAGATCAGGAAATTAACCTAGCACCCTCTAAGGTGTTAAAAGTAAATAACGGCGAAGCTATTTTACAGTTGGCCCTTGCAGATGTAGGTATTGCTCAGCTTAATGAATTTCAAATTCAAAATGCATTACAGCAAAAACAACTCGTTAAAATTCTTGAAGACTGGAATATCAAAGCTTTTGAAGAATTTCATGCTGTTTGGATTGGTCATGATAAATATGTCCCTAAACGTGTACGTGTATTTTTAGATTTTCTGGTAGAACATGCCCTTATAAGTTAATAGCTATTTTCTAGCACTAAATTGGCACTGTCGCATTGTTGTATTCATGGTGTCTACAAAGTTCATTTTGGCATCAATATTCTGCAAACTCACTTTTGGTAAGTTTTCAACAAATTGTGGTGAATAGTGTTGTTCTAAAGAGTTATAAATACAATTACACTGTGAAAGGTCATGTCCTGCCCAAACACAATGTGTATTAAATTCTTTTTTACTCATAGGTCTACAGCCCATTAGATTTAAAACACTAATTGTAAGAAGGCTCACCAAAACAAAACGATAGAGAAAAAACATTATTGTTACTCTGCATAGGTTGTTGTTATCGTTAAGTGATGTTGATAGAAGTTCTAATCTTTATGATGTGGTTTTTGAATACATAAAACTTTTGATCCCAACTTATATAGATGGGTAGGCAAAAGGATTAAGTAAACAACTTTTGAACTCTATATAAGGTTTTTATTTTAGAGAGGTGAGTAGAGCGATCTCTAAAAAATGCCTGAATAAATAAAAGACGTCGAATGTAAGTAAGATCAATAAGAGAATGTAAAAAATATAGAATAATAGTCATGAGTGACTCCTTGATTAAAAGAAGTTACGCCCACTCATTGCTAATCATTATGGTGGTGAAACGAAAGAGGGTTAGCAGACTGATACCTAAGAAACCAGCACACCCGAAGGTGTCCCACTCTCGTTCCTCCATCAAAGGCACGAGGGGCTTCACACCAAAAAACGTGTTTTTAGTGCACTTAGGTAGACGGTCTGCTAAAACCGACTGACAAAATTGGTCAGCGCGAGCATCATAAGCTGAGCATTAGAGTGGGTCAATTGCAAAAATAAAAGATTGATTTATATAATTTGATATAAATATTTGCCTGTTTTTATTTAGAAAATAGAAAAACTAAAACGCATAACATTAATATAACTCTTTTTTATTTTACTTGCGGTGTTGTTTTTTAATCATATATATCAATTATTTATTAATTGTTTATTTATATAGTATATCAATGTCATTAATTGGATGTATCGTTTTGCTAAACTATTTAATAATTCTATTTTTATAAGTTGGACTATGGAGTGTATACACTGCATGCCAAAAAATAACCAGAATTTCAATTGCAATAAATATAATTTTACTCATCCTATTTTAGGTTTTTACATAAGCTTGCATAATCTACAAAAGTTAAGAGAACCACAGCAGTAGGCCAACATAAGATAATGCTATTCATAAACCTACATTTTAATATTTATAAAGGTGATTTAAATGGTTAGAATCTTTTGTGCAGTGAGTATGGTACTTGTAATAGCTATGGGCGTGAGCGCATGCCAAGACCGCAATTCAAGAAATGATGGAATGCATGGAGCAAGTGATCCAGCAGCACCTCATGATATGAATAGAAATTCACAATAATTAGTTTTCCTTAAAAAAGCCTACTTATTAAGTGGGCTTTTTTTATTGTTATTTTATCTAAAAAATATAGCATAATAAAAATTAAATATATTAAAATATAATATTTATCAATTATTTATTATCTTTTTACTGCTTGGGAATCTAAGTGTTACTGAATTGTTGTAAAATGAATATATCTTTTCAAAAAGTTAATAAAACAAACACAATAGCTTACTTATATTCATCCAAAATTCATTTTAGTAATAATGAACTATAAAGGTAAGGATATGCCCCAATATTTAAAAATAGCTGAGAAAATATATCAAAATGTCAAAGAAAAAAAAGGGTTTACGGATGAGCCGATGGAAGATCTTAACAATTTGATGATTGAGCTCAGACATGAAATTAAGGGGACACAGCTAAAGCTTTTATATAATTATATTGATTTTGCCGAAATACTTATTAAGCCTTTACAAGAGTCAAAAATTAAATTGGATTTAAGTCTTATTCCTAAAAGTAAGAATACACAGGAGTTTGTACTTTGGCTTGCTGGTTTTATTGAACGGATTACAACAGGTGGGCAAGAGAAATTACCTTCAATTCAGGCCAAAATTACTTTACCAGCTTATGCATATGAGGAAACTTATCCTTCACAGAAAAAGCCGGTAAATAATGGTGAAGAAATAATTGAATATTTTAAGAAAAATCAAAATTGATTTTTAACGAAAACCTGACTTGATTATCTAAGTCAGGTTTTTATTTTGATAAGCCATTAATTATAGATATTCAAGTTGACATGTATGTTTGTACATTTTACAGAAGGAACTTGCATTAACGATTCGGAAATTTATGGTGTAAAAGCAAAAGTGAGCAAAACAAAACAATAAAAAAGCCTATTTCCCAGGGCCAATAGGAAATAAGCTTATAGCTTTGGACCGTTTGAGGACGTTAAATATCATCCCATGCATCTTTAATGGCTTGTTTCGCGTGTTCCCATTTAAGGCGGGACTCGGCTTTTAGCTCTTCCCATTTTTGCTGCAAACTACCTTCCATGTCTTCAAACTGAGTTCCTTCCTTAGATTCAGAACGAGCCCGATGACCAAGTTCATAAGCAGCAGAAAAATCACGATCATAATCTAGATCTGGTGTTGTTAATTGTGCTTCTTGGTAATAAGGACGGGTAAGATAGCTTTCACGCCAGCGAGAGTCAGAATAGTTATGATCGCCAGCTACTAATTGAGCATGATCTGTATTTTGATCTGTCATCAGAATTCCCTCATATTTTATTGAATTTTATGCTTATATTAAATTTAGGAAGGTGAGTTCACCTTCCTAAATGATTGACCGCATCAAAGAACAACTACAAACGATTAACGTTGTTGGTTGTTATTTGAATTTTGTTGGCCAGAATCTTTTTGGTTAGATCCTTGTTGTTGGCCACGGTTATCATTTTGCTGTTGCTGCTGATTATTGCGTTGTTGATCGTTTTGCTGTTGGTTACCGTGTTGTTGATTACGGTTGTCATTTTGCTGTTGTTGCTGTTGCTGATTATTGCGTTGATTTGCTTGATTATTAGTAGTGCTCATTTTTTTATACCTCATATCAATTATGACGATGTGTTTTATCTGAGAGCTTCAGATAGGGTTATTAAAACATGTAGCTTTAAAATGTGTAGGGTAGGGGTGTTACCCCATATTTAAATGTAAATTTAAAAACTATTAATTTTAAATAACTTGCTGATTTTTAGTGAATATGATTTTTAGTCATAAACATTATTAATATGAATGTTTAAAAAATTACATTTCAGAACATAATATTTAAGAAAGATAATAAATATTTCCAAATGTATATTTGTTAACTTTTTATATAATCTAAGAGGCTTTTTCATCTAATATAATAAGTTTTATATCTTGAGTAATATAGTGCGTCAAATTTCTAAGTTTTAAAAAGGCTGGTCCTTTTAAAACACGTCTAAAATTATAAAAATTATTTTTATAATATATTGAATAAAAGAATGTTCCTACAGGTTTTTCCTCTGTTTCAGAACCTCCTTTTTTTAGGAGACCTGTGCAGGCAACATACAGGTCAGCATGCAAAAGTTCCTTTCCTTTATTAATCATTTCAACAGTCACTTGCATTGATTCTGCAGTATATTTTTCAATAAGTTGCTCTGAAATATGCAGAGTGTTTTCCTTTACTCGAAGATCATAACTTACAAGACTACCTATAAGGATATCTCCTGAATAAGGACTCAAAGAAAAGCGATAAACAAGATAGCCAGCAGAAGCGCTTTCAAAAAAAGCAATTTTGATTTTCTTATCTGCTAATAATTTACAACATGAATTAAACATTCTAATTCTCCCTTTAATTATTTTTTAAATGTTATAGAACTATTTTAAACTTTGATTCGTTATTTTTTTACGTTTTACTTTTGATGGTTAAATTAATGTAAATTTAGATTAATTTTTGCAAATTTTATATAAAAACAGTGGCTTAAATAATTCTAAAAGTTTAAATGTAATTTTACGTGAATTTGTATATCTTTGAATTTTTTGATTTATGTGGTTTATCTTAATTTTTAATAACGCAAAATAACAAACTTAAAACTTGATTATAATTCGGGTGACGTATGGTAATTGATATCTCACAAACGGAGAATGAAAATGCCTGTTGTAGTGAAAGAAAGATTATTAGACTTATTACAAGATAATCAAAAAAATTATTATGAATTGTTTGTTTTTTTCCTTGATTCTGATGTTTCAAGTTTTGAGAAAGAGAAAAAGGCAAGAGATTTTCTGATTAAAGAGATTGAAAAATTAGAGATAGAGGAAATAGATTTTCCTTCAGATATCAATTCGATTAAAACATGGTGTGAGAACGATAATAAAAAAAATTGTCAGGAATTTCAGGCATATTTAAACCGTAGACAAGCTGGTCAAGATAGAGAGTATTTTCAGAGTGTTGCTCAAGCATTTGAATTTTTAATTAAAGTCTCTCCTACAAAAAAAGTGGATGGTGCATGGCTGTATAGTTGTGTTCACTATTGGAATGATCCAGTTTTTCATGAACTAATTATTACGTATTTGGAAGAACTCGGGTTAGGTGAACCGAAAGCAAACCACGTATGTATTTATGATGATTTACTGCGTAGTTTGGGAATCGATAGTTTTGATCTGCTTTTAGAAGATGAATACTATCATCATGCCGTGGTTCAGTTGGCTCTGGGTTATGCTCCAGCTGAGTTTATTCCCGAGATTATTGGTTTTAATCTGGGCTATGAACAGCTGCCTCTTCATCTATTGATTACCAATTACGAACTAGTTGAACTGGGCATCGATTCTAAGTATTTCAATCTGCACATCACCATTGATAACATTGATAATGGGCATGCAAATAAAGCAATCAAAGTTATCGAAAATATTTTTGATAAATACAAAGATAAAGAACTTTTTCTTACTAAATTAAAACGTGGTTTTGCGCTAAACAATCATGGCGTGGGCTCTTCGAAAATTATAAAAAATTTAAATGTTGAAGATTTTGTTCTTAAAATTTTAAAAAGAAAGGCGCTCGTAGGGCAATTAATTCATAACGAAACCAGAGAATTTGGGTGCAAAACGATTAATCAATGGTTATCTAACCCACACGATGTTGAAGGGCTGGTATCGCATTTAATCGACCATAAATGGATTAAATTTAATAGCAATCCTGAACAAAGTATTTTTTGGAGATTAATTAATGATGAGAATGGAAAAATGTTTGGAGTGTTTACTCCTGTAGAGCGCCAGATCATTCATGATTGGATTGCAGGAGATGACCATTCTTCTAATTTCTTGACTTACAGTAAGGAACTTAACAGCAACCAGCGTATTCAAGACTATCTATTTAGCTATATCTCTGATGGCGAACTTGATGCACTGCAAGAGCGCGTGCTGCAATCAAGCGATCTTGCAATAAAAATATGCAAACTTACCCCATTTCTAGCCCCTGATTCTCATCATAAAAGTATTGGTCTTTGGAGTACTCGTAAATACGTAGAACTTCTTTTTCCTTATTTAGGTACGTTTAAAAACTAGTTTGATAAATGTTTTCAACTTCAACCCCAAGTTTAACTTTCAAAACATAGGTAATGGACATGAACGACAAAACTAAATTAACTAATAAAACAAGTGAAATGGCTGGCGCCGATGCAGCAAATAAAGCCAATACTACCCAGAAAACTGAACAGTTAGACACCGTAAGAGATGATGCAACCAATGAGGCATTAACCACCAATCAGGGAGTTAAAATAGCGGATAACCAAAATAGCTTAAGAGCGGGTATTCGTGGCTCAACTTTATTGGAAGATTTTATTTTAAGAGAAAAAATCACCCACTTTGACCATGAGCGTATACCTGAGCGTATTGTGCATGCGCGTGGTGTAGGGGCTCATGGTTATTTTCAGGCTTATGAAGGAAATGAACGTTTAACCAAAGCTGGGTTTTTAACAGACCCAACTATTCAGACCCCAATTTTTGTACGTTTTTCAACAGTACAAGGACCACGTGGTTCAGCCGACACTGTTCGTGATATCCGCGGTTTTGCTATTAAGTTTTATACCCAAGAAGGTAACTTCGACTTGGTAGGAAATAACGCACCTGTCTTTTTTGTGCAAGACGGGATTAAATTTCCAGACTTTGTACATGCGGTAAAACCTGAACCCGATACAGAAATCCCGACGGGTGCAACTGCACATGATACTTTCTGGGATTTTGTGTCTTTAGTTCCTGAGTCTGCACATGCAGTAATTTGGGCAATGTCAGACCGTGCAATTCCACGTAACTTACGTTCAATCCAAGGTTTTGGTGTGCATACGTTCCGTTTAATTAATGCAGAAGGTAAATCACATTTCGTGAAATTTCACTGGACACCAAAACAAGGTTTGAGTGCATTGGTATGGGATGAAGCTCAAAAACTTGCAGGTAAAGACCCTGATTTCCATCGTCGTGATCTTTATGAAGCAATTGAGCAAGGTTTTTATCCAGAATGGGAACTCGGCGTGCAGATTGTCGAAGAAGAAGATGAAATGAACTTTGACTTCGATTTCGACTTATTGGACCCAACCAAAATTATTCCTGAAGAATTAGTTCCTGTTACGCCAATTGGCCGATTTGTTTTAAATAGAAATGTCGATAACTTCTTTGCTGAAACAGAGCAGGTGGCTTTCTGTCCAGGTCATCTAGTACCTGGTATCGATTTTACAGATGACCCACTTTTACAAGCACGTTTATTTTCATACACAGATACCCAATTGAGCCGTTTAGGTGGACCAAACTTCCACCAAATTCCGATTAACAAACCAGTGTGTCCATTCCATAACAATCAACGTGATGGCATTCATCAACATACTATTCATAAAGGCCAAGCCTCATATCAACCAAACTCAATTGATGGAAATTGGCCAGTTGAGACACCGCCAGCAGCATCAAATGGTGGTTTTGAAAGTTATCCTGAAAAAATCAGCGGACATAAACTTCGTCAAAGAAGTGAGACATTCTCTGATTATTTCTCACAGCCTCGACTTTATTACAAAAGCCTTGCGCCGCATGAGCAAAAACATGTGGTCGATGCCTATACTTTTGAGTTAAGTAAAGTTCAAAGAAAACATATTCGTGAGCGCCAAGTTCAACAAATTTTGGCAAATATCGATCTCGATCTGGCACGTCAAGTCGGTGCGAACCTCGGTATTGAAGTGCCTGACTTAACCTTAGATTATAAGAAAACAGCAATTGAAAAATCCGCCAAGTTATCTCTTTTAGCTTTCCCACCTGAGGATATTCAAGGTAGAAAAGTTGCTGTACTTATTCATAATCTTGTGAAGTCAGATACACTTGAAGCTATTAAAAATTGGGCGATTAAAGAAGGTGTGGTTGTTCATTTACTAGCGCCGAGCTTGGCTCCAGTAAAAGACCATAAAGACAACATTATTGTGGCTGATGGCATGCAAATGGCTGAACCTTCAATTGCTTATGATGCGGTGATTGTTCCAGATGGCGATAATTTAAATGCAGTGATGCAAGATGGGGTAGCACGCCATTATGTACTCGAAGCTTATAAGCATTTAAAACCAATTGCATTTTTAGGTAATAAATCTGATTTGCTTGAGCCGCTTGGTTTAGTTGCCGATGAAGGTACTTTAGTTGAAGATGAGTTCCAGCATATTGCGGAAAAATTTAAAAATCTGATTAAAGCTCATCGTGTTTGGTCACGAGAACAAATAGCCGCACACGTACCGGCTTAAATAAAGAAGCCCTGAAAGTTGAAGCTTTCAGGGCTTTTTCAAATCATGTTGGTGCTTAGCCATTAACGATTTGGCCGCCATTTACATGAATAACCTGACCCGTAATATAACTTGCATCGTCTGAGGCAAGGAAAAGGTAAGCAGGGGCGACTTCACTTGGCTGACCCATGCGACCCATTGGGGTATCTTTACCAAATTTTTCGACGGTTTCTGCATCGAAACTACTTGGAATGAGAGGAGTCCAAATTGGCCCTGGCGCAACACCATTTACACGAATACCTTTTTTCTGTTTCATTAAATTGTTCGACAAGCTACGAGTAAAAGAGGTGATTGCACCTTTAGTACTTGCATAATCAATGAGCTCATCATGACCTTGATAGCTGGTAATACTAGTGGTGTTAATAATAGTATCGCCTTCTTCCATATAAGGAATCGCTTCTTTGGTTAAATAAAACATGGCAAAAATATTTGTTTTAAATGTCTTTTCTAATTGCTCATTACTAATGCTTTCAATTTCTTTTTGCTGATATTGAACACCAGCATTATTTACTAAGATATTAAGTTTACCGAAGTGCTGTAAAACCTTATCAATATTCTGTTTGGCAAGCTCTGCATCGGAAATATCACCTTTTAATAAAAGACAATGTTGTCCTTCTTTTTCAACGAGCTGTTTGGTGATTTCGGCATCTTGGTCTTCTTCAAGATACAGTACAGCAACATCGGCACCTTCACGAGCAAACAACACGGCAACGGAACGACCTATACCACTATCGCCACCACTAATGACGGCAATCTTACCTTTTAGTTTCTCACTACCTTTATGCGATGCTTTAATAATTTCTGGTTCAGGATGCATCTTCTCCTGATCACCTGGTTGATGAGGTTGAACTTGTGCAGGAACTGCTGATGGATACTCATTTGTTGTATTTTCCATGTCTAGACTACCTCTATTTAATTTTCAGTCCCTTTATATTGGTTAATCTGCACGTGAATATGAGTAAATAGTCTTTTTTAAAAAGTTGTCTTTGTTATTTTATATATAAGGATGTAAAAAAATATAACATTGAGAGTTTGTTAAGTAATATCTAATAATTTAACCTTATTTTTATCAATCATACTTTCAATAATAGATCGATTGCCTGTGTCATTTAACCAATTCTCTATAGGTATATAATTAGATAAATCTAAAATTTCTTTTATTAAGGTTTCTGCTTCTACTATTGTCTTTAAGTTATATTTATTTTTATTATTTTTGGAAGCTACTTTATCTACTAGCTCTTTTATATCCTCTTTTTCAATATCTTTTGATTTAATAATATATAAGTCTCTTTGGAAAGGGTGACTTGCATGAGGCGGGTCTAATCTGTAGCTCCATTCTTGATTATAATTCTGCCAAGAGTTTTTAAGCTGTATATTACTCAGTAAAATTTCAGGTACAGAAATATGAATATATTGTAGCATTGGCTGTGTTTGAGTTAATTGCATGATTCATTTTCCATAAATATTATATGTTAATTTTAAATCTTGATTTTGTTCACTCAAGTGAATTGTTTTTAGAAAAGTAATTATTTATGTTATTGTTTTTAAATAATTTTAATTGTATTTTTGATTTGTTTCTTCAAGTAGGAAGATGTTTTTGTTTTTTATTGATTTGTACATTCTGAAAGTTTATGTTATCTAAAATGGATTTTTAAATGCATTTGTAAAAATATATTGTTATGTAGGTTTGAGTAATAATAAGTATGATGAGTATTTAAAAGGTAAAAGTGCATAATAATTTATAAATTTTTTAATTGATAAAATCTTTATTTAAATAATCATCTTAGTATATTTATCCCTATTTTAACTTATATACATTTAAAAAGATTGAAACATAGCATTGGTATAAAAATATTCTAAATCTCTTATCTTAAATTTATCCGTTAAGTAAAAGCGGTAGCGACTATAATTTTAATATAGGAAGATATAACTATGGCTAATACTAGATATGAAGATCAAGATAATAATAGTTCAGGTACTTCAAATCGTGGATTTGCAAGCATGGATCCTGAAAGAGTCAGAGAAATAGCCAGTAAAGGTGGGCGTGCCGCGCATGCAAGTGGCAATGCACATGAATTTACTTCAGAAGAAGCTCGTGAAGCTGGACGAGCTGCACATGCCAGTGGTAACGCACATGAATTTACCTCAGAAGAGGCTCGTGAAGCTGGTGCTTTAAGTCATAAAAATGATGATCGTAATGGTCGTGGTCGCAGCCGTTATGACGACGACGAAGATGATGATCGCGGCGGCCGTTCAGGTGGCCGAGGACGTGGTCGCAGTCGTGATGACGACGATGAAGATGATGATCGCGGTCGTTCAAGTGGCCGAGGACGTGGTCGCAGCCGTTATGACGACGACGAAGATGATGATCGTGGCGGCCGTTCAAGTGGCCGAGGACGTGGTCGCAGCCGCGATGACGACGATGAAGATGATGATCGCGGTCGTTCAGGTGGTCGAGGCCGTGGCCGTAGCCGCTATGATGACGATGAAGATGATGATCGTGGTCGTTCAGGTGGCCGAGGACGTAGTCGCGATGACGACGATGAAGATGATGATCGCGGTCGTTCAGGTGGTCGAGGCCGTGGCCGTAGCCGTTATGATGATGACGAAGATGATGATCGCGGTGGCCGTTCAGGTGGTCGAGGCCGTGGTCGCAGTCGTGATGACGACGATGAAGATGATGATCGTGGTCGTTCAGGTGGCCGAGGCCGTGGCCGCAGTCGTTATGATGATGACGAAGATGATGATCGTGGCCGTTCAGGTGGCCGAGGTCGTGGTCGCAGCCGTTATGATGACGACGAAGATGATGATCGTGGTGGCCGTTCAAGTGGCCGAGGACGTGGTCGCAGCCGCGATAACGACGATGAAGATGATGATCGCGGTCGTTCAGGTGGTCGAGGCCGTGGCCGTAGCCGTCATGATGACGACGATGAAGATGATGATCGCGGCCGTTCAGGTGGCCGAGGACGTGGCCGCAGTCGTCGTGATGACGATGATGAAGATGATGATCGTGGCCGTTCAAGTGGCCGAGGTCGTGGTCGCAGTCGTGATGACGACGATGAAGATGATGATCGCGGTCGTTCAAGTGGCCGTGGCCGCAGTCGTTATGATGATGACGATGATCGCCGTGGTCGTTCAGATGGCCGTGGACAAAACTCTCGTAATCAAAAACGCGATGCCTCTGGACGTTTTACGTCTTAAGCAGACAGTTTTTGAGAATAAAGGAGGCATTATGCCTCCTTTATTTTTATAATTTTTATAAACTTATGAGTGAGTAAGAGGGTGTAGGCCTTTTACAATATCTGTAAATTCTGAGCCATTTAACCAAAAAGATTTCTTTAAAAATAGTGTCGTCATAATACTTTCGGCTGCTTCACTTTCCGGATTTTCACAGAAAATTCCATAGCTTTCACCTAATACCGCATCATTTTCAATAAGACGGATAAAGTAAGCATGTTGCTCATTTGCATAACCTAAAACTGCATCACGTTGATTTTTCATTTCGCATGTCTCCATACCAAAAACTGAATCTAACTCATATTTAAGTGTCCAGAATTTCATTTGATAAAAATCAAAACAGTCAGTAATAAGGACTATTTCACAATGGGTTTTGATTCTCTTCAAATTGCCATTTTCGTTTTAGCATCCCTGTTAAAAGTAAAATGGATTAAAATCTGATCATGAGATTTATTGTTATGCAAAAAAAATATTTCGTCAACTTGAAAGTGTAACTTTTTCAAGTTACATTGTTTGTGTAGGATTTGAACGGTGAGATGGAGGCGGTATGCCAAAGAAAAAAGAATTCGAGCATGGCGGTGCACGGGAAAATGCTGGTCGTAAAGCACAGTTTAATGAACCCACTAAAGTGATTCGTGTTCCTGAATCTCAAGTCAAATTTATCAAAAATTGGTTACTGAATAATGTCAAAACCGATAACCAGAAAGATTTCACCTCAAAACTAAAAATACAGCAGGTGCATCCAAACAACGATAAAATTTATCAGATTCCTTTAGCAACAGAACGTGTGGCTGCAGGTTTTCCTTCGCCTGCGCAAGATGATATTGAGCAAGCACTCGATTTAAATGAATATTTAATTAGAAATGAAAATGCCACCTTTATTGTCAAAGCCAATTCTTTATCCATGCTAGATGCTGGAATTGATATTAATGATCCGCTTATTGTGGACCGTAGTATTCCTGCTAAATCGGGTGATATTGTGATTGCGCTCATCGACAATGATTTCACTGTGAAGCGCTTAATGATTGATAGTCAATTTAAGCCGCCTAAAGTTTGGCTAAAAGCAGAAAACTCTGATTATCAGAATATTTATATTGAAGAGGGGCAAGAACTGGTTATTTGGGGAGTGGTGACTTATAACCTCAAACGAATGAGATAAATTTTTCTTATATTTTACTATTCAAGTTACTGACCTGAAATGGAGGCCAGTAACTTTTTGCTAAATGTTTTTTTAAATTTGCCCAATCAATAAGCACGTTGCGATAACAACCATCAAACCACCTGAAAAACGGCCGACTAACTGAGCTGCTTGTGGTCTGGTTTTCAAAATAGCCTCTGAACCATAACCCACCATTAAATAAATTATCGCGCAGCTAATCATGTGTACAATACCAAAGGCAAGAATTTGTGTTGTCACTGACCATGAAGCAGTAGTATCAATAAATTGAGGAAGCAGCGCTAAAAACAGCAAAAAAACTTTCGGGTTTAAGCCACTCACATAAACGCCTTTGGTTGCCCAGCTCAACCATGACTGAGCCTTTTCAGAACCAGACTGATTTGGAGTAGGAGGGGTAAGTAATAAGTTTATTCCCATCCATAACAAATAAGCAGAACCTGCAATTGTTAGGATCATGAGTGCAGTTGGATTATTTGCTACAAGCAGCCCAACACCAGCCGCTACCAATAAAATCGTAATAAAGTGCCCAAATAGCATACCTGCAACAGCTGGTACAACGACTTTGCCTTTAATGCCTGCCGAAATGGCATAGGCCCAGTCTGCCCCTGGCGTAATAATAAAAAGAATGGAGACACTCCAAAATGCAATAAAAATGTTAAAAGCCATATGCTTATCTCGGCAAACTATTTTCCAAAGGTTTCGCTCGTGGTTTAGAAAAAATCCCTATTTATTCGAGCTTGTTGAAAATAATATGCTCATGTATTTAGAATGTGCTTTTAAATGTTTGCTCATATCACACTCATTTGGGGTAAATTTTTCTAAATGGATCGCACAGATAAAAAGATTCTTGCTGAATTGCAATTAAATGGCCGATTATCTATCACCGAATTGGCAGAAAAAGTCGGTTTGAGCATTTCACCTTGTCACAGACGAGTGAAGGCTTTAGAGGAGTCGGGAGCTATTAAAGGCTATCGGGCAGAGCTCGATCCGAATTTAGTCGGTTTTGAATTTTCAGCGATTGTTTTTATTACGCTTAAAGAAGGTGATAAACAGGCCGTCGAGAAGTTTGAAAATGCTGTGATAGACATCCCGCAAATTATTCAGGCTCAGCGTTTGTTTGGTGAGCCAGATTACTTGTTGCATGTGGTGGCTAAAGATTTACCGGCTTTTCAGCGTTTGTACGATGAAAAATTATCAGCTATTCCAAGTGTGCAGCGACTCATCTCAACCATTGTGATGAAAGATGTAGTACCTGAACGTTTATTTCCGATTGGCTAAGAATCATCAGATATAAAAAAAGAAGCTTTAAAGCTTCTTTTTTAGTTTTAAGAATATTTAAGCGTCGAGTGTTTTACACAAAGAACAGATCGTGCCGTTATGTTTGTGAGAGAACATAATATCTGGACGCTCATAACCTTGCTCACATACGCGGCAGTGGTAAACCGTTGCTACAGGTGTACCTTCAGCATCGTAACGTGGTTCTTTAATACCGTCATCATGTGACTTGATGTAGTATTTTCCTTTGGTTAATAAACCCATGATTGGAGTTAAGACAAAAGCAAGTACAAGTGCGATAAGCGGTGAGTAAGGCGCCAAGAAGCTACCAAGTAAACCGAAGAATGCTGCAATTGATAAGCCTGCTGATACAAGGAATGCAACCATACCGACAGGGTTTACGTTGTAGAGCATGTCACGGCGATATTCAGGTTCTTTAGGTGAAAGTTTTAAAACATATTTGTTGATTGAAATGTCTGTTGCAACAACTACCACCCAAGCAATTGCAAAGTTTGAATAGAACCCTAAGATTTTACCTAGTACCGCAAACATATTGCCTTCCATCAAAGCAAGCGCAATTGCTAAGTTCACCATCACAAAGACAATACGACCAGGATAATGTTTGCTAATACGAGTGTAGGCACTTGTCCATGCAAGGGAACCAGAGTAAGCATTGGTCACATTAATTTTAATTTGAGAAATAACCACCAAAATCACTGCAAGTGTTAAAGCTGCCCAGCCCGGAAGCATGTCATGAAACGCTGCATTAAACTGTTGAACAGGTTCAGTGCTGTTTACGCCCGGTATTTTAGTGAGTAAATAGAATCCTAAAAATGCCCCAATAATTTGTTTAATTGCCCCTAAAATCACCCAACCCGGACCCGCTGAAATAACGGCTGCCCACCATGCTTTGCTATTTTCTTTTGTTTTTGCAGGCATGAAACGTAAGTAGTCAATTTGCTCACCAATTTGCATGATTAACGATAAACAAATACCAGCACCTAACATGATTGCAGCCATGTCTACGGTTGCAAAACCTTCTTTACCTGTAAAAGTAGCAAATTGGCTGACTAAAGTAGGTTCTTGATAAATCAGGTAGGCCACAGGACCAATCATCAGAATAAGCCAAAGTGGGGTAGTCCAAACTTGTAATTTACTTAAAGCTTTCATACCGTAAATTACCAATGGAATCACCATAATGGTTGAGATGAGATAGCCAGCCCAAAGCGGAATGCCTAAACCAAGCAATAACCCTTGCGCCATGATTGAACCTTCAAGGGCAAAGAAAATAAATGTGAAACTGGCGAAAATGATACTGGTAAGAACCGAACCGATGTAACCGAAACCAGCGCCGCGGGTAATCAAGTCAAGGTCGATGTTATAGCGCGCTGCGTAGTAGGCTAAAGGAATGCCAGTTAAGAAGATAATAATCGCTGCAAATAAAATGGAGAAAACAGCATTAGTTGTTCCGTAAGACATACCAATACTGGCACCAATAGAAAAGTCAGCAAGATAGGCAATACCACCAAGTGCAGTAATAGCGACAACTTTGGGACTCCAGCGCCGAAAGCTGTGTGGAGCATAACGTAAAGTATAATCTTCTAAGGTTTCATTCACTGCTTTTTGTGAATCTGTACCTTGCACAGTGTCCAGATTTGGATGTTCAGATACACTCATAACATCAACCTCCCAATCATTTTCGGTCAATCAACACAAATATTGATCATTGTTTTTTGATGGATTTGAGTGTGTGATTTTTGGGAAAAATTGAAAATACGTTATTTTGCGTATATGTGCGTATAACAAAAAATCGCCATGATAAATGACTTTTGGCATAAGGATTGCTGGGTTTAATGCAGCCACATGCCAAACATGAGTGTTATGCCAGATTCTTCACGCCCCCAACAAGCGCCACAACGTGTGATCAAAACACGCCGTGAATATAATATTTGGGTGGCAGATGAAAGTATCGAAGATTATGCGCTTCGCTATGCACCTACCTCAGTAAGAAAATGGTCACCTTGGACGGTGACCAATACCGCAATTTCGACCGTTAGCTTTTTGGCGATGGAAGCCATTGGGGCGACCATGCTTTGGCAGTATGGCTTTAGCAATGCAGTCTGGGCAGCAATTGTTGTATGTACCATCATATTTTTAACCAGTTGGCCGATTAGTTACTACGCTGCAAAATATAATGTAGATGTTGATTTGCTTACTCGTGGTGCAGGTTTTGGCTATATTGGCTCGACCATTACATCTCTGATTTATGCCAGCTTTACCTTTATTTTGCTTGCCTTTGAAGCTGCCATTATGGCGATGGCACTTGAGCTGGCTTTAGGTATTCCGCAAGTTATTGGTTACTTAATTTCTGCCTTAGTGATCTTACCTTTAGTGGTCAAAGGTATTGGTTTTATTAATAAAGTTCAGGCAATCACACAACCAATCTGGCTTTTATTGCTGTTATTACCATGGTTTTTTGTACTTTGGAAGCAGCCACAAATTTTAAGTAGTAGCCTGCATTTTGTTGGTGCGGTTTCAAACTCGACCGATTTTAATCTGTATTACTTTGGTGCAGCGTGCACTCTTATTTTTTCATTTGTGATCCAAATTGGTGAGCAGGCCGATTATTTACGTTTCTTACCGCAAAAAGAAAAGAACAGAACTGCATGGCGTTTTGCCGTTTTTTTAGGTGGTCCATCTTGGATTATTTTCGGTTTTCTAAAAGTTTTGATGGGCATGCTGCTGATGGTGTTGGCTTTTCAGCTATTTATTCCTGTCTCTGAACTAGACAATCCGACTTATCTGTATTGGGTTGCCTATCAACAATTTATTCCAAACCCTCAGCTAGCGTTAATATTGACTCTAGCACTGGTTTGCTTGGCGCAAATTAAAATTAATATGACCAATGCCTATGCTGGCTCATTGGCATGGTCCAACTTTTTTGCCCGCTTAACTCATAGCCATCCGGGGCGAATTGTCTGGCTTCTTTTTAACGTTTTTATTGCCATTGTTTTGATGGAAATGGGCATTAGCCATGCGGTTGAACGCATTTTGGGGCTATATAGCAATATCGCTTTGGCATGGATTGGTGCCGTTGTTGCCGATTTAATTATCTGTAAACCTTTAGGTTTAAGCCCAAAGGGAATTGAATTTCGCCGTGCTTATTTATATGACATTAACCCCGTAGGTGTGGGTGCTTTACTGATTGCCTCAGTGTTATCGATGTTCAGTTATTTGGGCTTTTTCGGACTCATGGCAAAAGGATTGGCGAGTTTTATTGCTTTGGGGAGTGCGGTGTTATGTGTGCCTGTTATTGCTTACTTAACCAAAGGCAAATATTACATTGCACGCCAACCTGAAAAAATTCAGGCGACTTCGGTTGCTAACTGTGTGGTATGTGAAAGGGACTATGAACTTGCTGATATGGCTGGCTGTCCAGCATATAACGGTACGATTTGCTCTTTATGCTGTTCACTTGAAGCACGCTGTCATGACTTATGTAAACCTGATGCACGTTGGTCAGTACAACTCAAAAAAGCCATTTGGCACTATTTACCAGAACGATGGGCCAGCCGTTTAAATAGTCGGGTCAGTTTGTATTTATTACTGACTTTAGGGCTGTCGATCGTTTTGGCAGTAAGTTTGAGTCTGGTTTATATCCAAGAAAAAACCTATTTAGAAACCATTGATGCAGCAGCCGTTCCTCAACTATTTACGCTGTTTGTGAAAATTTACACCATTTTATTTTTATTAATGAGTGTTGCTGCATGGTGGTTAGTGCTAAACGATGAAAGCCGTCGTAATGCCGAAATTGAGACACACCAGCAAACAGCATTATTGATTGATGAAATTGCTGCCCATGAAGTCACTTCAAAAGACTTACAAGATGCCAGAATTTCAGCAGAACGGGCAAATGATGCAAAAAGCCGTTATGTCATTGGCATTAGCCACGAACTACGAACGCCTCTAAATAGTATTTTGGGCTATAGCCAATTACTTCAGAAACAAGAGCAGCTTTCAGAACAAGGCAAAATGGCGCTCGGGGTGATTAGCCGTAGTGGGCAGCATTTAACTTCACTGATTGACGGTTTACTAGATTTAGCACGCATTGAAACAGGCAAAATTTCTTTAAATGTGGTGGATGTTCATTTCCCTAATTTTATAGAACAGATTATTCAAATGTTTCAGCCACAGTTTGAACAGAAGAATTTGCAGTTTGTTTATGAAATTGGAGAGAACCTACCGCACTATGTCCGTACCGATAAAAAACGCTTAGAGCAAGTGCTCATCAATTTGCTGGGCAATGCTTTAAAATTTACGATGAGTGGCACAATTACTTTGAAAGTTGAGTATCGTTTCCAAACAGCTTATTTTGAAATTAGAGATACGGGCTGCGGCATTGCCGAGGCAGATTTAGAACGAATTTTTAACCCGTTTGAACGGGGCAGCAATGTCGTGCAAGGCGGATTTACCGGAACAGGACTCGGACTACCAATTGTAAAATTATTAGTCGATTTACTCGGCGGGCAGTTATCGGTGGCTAGTCAGCTCAATCAGGGTTCTCAGTTTAAGATTAAGTTTTACTTACCTTCAAAAGAAGTGGTTCATCCAATTTCTAATGTTTACTCCAACCAAATCACAGGTTATCAAGGCGAGCGAAAACGAATTTTGGTTGTCGATAATGAAGCGGTGGACCGAGGTTTAGTTGCTAATTTTCTAAAACCATTAGGGTTTATAATTGAAGAAGCCGAGTCGGGGATTGACTGTTTAAGACGAGTACCTATTTTCCAACCTAATCTGATTTTGATGGATTTAAATATGCCTTTGATGGGCGGGTGGGAAACAGCACGATTATTACGTCAGAATAATATTACCAATGTGCCGATCTTAATTATTTCCGCCAATGCAGGCGAGCGCGAAGTCAATCCACAAGATGCAGTCTTAAGTGAAGACTTTATGCTAAAACCAATCGACCTGAATTTGTTGTTGAGTAAAATTGGAGACAAGTTAGGCTTAGTTTGGATTGATTCCAAATCAGAGACATTCCTTGAAAATGATGAAGTTCAAGCACTTGATGTAAAGGTGTTTAAGCAGGAGCAAGCTGCTGTTCATACATCAATTACACAACCTGAAAATAAAGACCTGCTTGATTTACCGCAAAGCTTGCAACAATTAAATGATTTAATTGGGCAGGGCTATATTCGAGGAATTCAACAGACTTTAATGCAATGCCGGCAAAATTTTCCGGAGCATAACGAATTATGGGAACAGCTTGAACAGGCTATTCGAAAGTTTGATTTAAAACACGCGCAACGATTGATTCAGGATAAGCAATGAGTACGCAACATGTTTCTTTTCAGCAAGCTTCGCCAAACGAGCAGGCTGTTATTCTGATTGTGGATGATGTGCCGGAAAATCTGGGCTTGTTACATGAAAGTCTGGATCATGCAGGTTATCGCGTGCTTGTTACAACGGATGGATTAAGTGCTATTGAAATTGCACACCGATGCTTACCGGATATGATTTTACTTGATGGCAATATGCCACATATGGATGGTTTTGAAAGTTGTATACAGCTTAAAGCGAGCCCAATTACGCAGTTTATTCCCGTCATTTTTATGACAGGTTTGTCTGAGACAGAACATATCGTGCGTGGTTTTCAGGTCGGTGGAGTGGACTATGTAACCAAGCCTCTAAATATTGAAGAAGTATTAGCAAGGGTAAAAACACATTTGGCACATGCCAAACTATTGCAACAACAAAAACAGGTGATTGATGCAACGGAAACAGCCATTCTCGCGCTAGATGTTCACGGTAAAATTGTGTGGAAAACTCAAAAAGCCAGCGATTTACTGAATCAATACTTACCTGAATTAGAGGGTTTTGAAGCAGGCTTAAAAGCTTGGTTTTCAGACTTAGAGCATGAAAAAGACCCCAAAAAATTAACCAGCTGTTCTTATTCAACACCATCTCAGCAATTACAGCTTTTATTGCTCACGCCGTGGGAGAGTGAGCCAAGTGTGGCTAAAAATTATCTTATCCAGATAAAAACTTCTACACCAGCTTTGGAAATGGCTGATATTTTGAAATATTGCCCACAGTTGACTCAACGTGAGGCAGAAGTCATGCACTGGTTGTTGTTAGGAAAAACCAATAAAGATATTGCAGAAATCTTGGAGCTGAGTCCACGGACGGTAAACAAGCATTTAGAGCATGTTTTTGAAAAACTTTGTGTTGAAAACCGAACTGCTGCCGTGGCACATATTAATAGTCTGGTACAAGAGTTTCACTAATTTAACTGGCGATTGTATTTAAAAAGCATACAGACTCGCTGCTAAAAACAGGCTATTTTTTTACAGTTAAATTTGTTCTTATAGATAAAGATTATACAAAGTCATTTCTAAATAAATATGAGTCTTAATACGAGGAATTCATTGTGAATATTCAACAAAAAGATGATACAAAACACGGCAGCTTTAGCTTACTTGATGGTGAAACCGTTGCAGGCGAAATGACTTATACATGGGCAGGCGAAAGCATGCTAATTATTGATGCTACAGATGTAAATGAAAATTATCGTGGACAAGGCGTAGGTCGCCAATTACTTGATGCTTTGGTGGCTTTTGTTCGTGAAAAAGACGTAAAAGTAATTCCGCTTTGCCCATATGCTAAATCGGTTTTTGATAAAGACCCAAGTATTGGTGATGTACTTAGAAAATAAGCAATAGATTAAAAATCATTTAATAAAAATCGGGCCTTGGTGTCCGATTTTTTTATTGGTTTTGTTATTCATCTTTGTTTTAGTGAATATGTTTTAAGCAGTTGTATTCAACTGATTTGAAGGTTTTTGATTGACAGATCGAATTTTTAAAACTTAATTAGCTACTTACTTAAGAGATTCAAAGATAGAATTTCATCGTGCTAATTCCTTGGCTTTATATTACTTTAACTTAAATAAAGTCGGCTCTGCTGCTAATTTATCTGCCAAATATTGAATCAACACACTCAATTTAGGCGGGACATGCCGTGTCGGTGGGTAAAGTAACCACAGCCCTCCACTGTAATAGGTTTTAAAATACCAGTCTGGCAAAACCTGCACTAAGGTTCCTTGTTGTAGAGCATGATGGGCAACGAAGTATGGCAAGCTCGCGATACCTAAATGCTGTAATGCAGCACTCAAGCGCACACCCGTATGGTTTGCTGCATAACGCCCACGCACAGCCACACTTATCGATTTATTTCCTTGCTGAAATTTCCATTTTGAGTCACTGGCTTGTTCGCCCAAGTAAATACATTCATGCTGCTTTAAATCATGAGGATGGGTTGGTATGCCATGCTTTGCTAAATATTCAGGTGTGGCACAAACCAAGTGATCAATATCAATCAGCTTTCGACCCATCAGCCCACCCGGTGGTTGCTCTGTAATTCGAAGTGCTAGATCAATTCCATCATCAATCAGGTCGACATAGCGATCTTCTAAAAGCATTTGAATATCAATTTTTGGGTAGCGTTCTAAAAATTCGGGTAAATGCGGATGAATCATAAAATGCCCCACAGCTTTCGGAACACTCATACGAATAATACCTTCTGGCTCGACATGAAATTGACCTGAACTTTCCATGACTGCTTGGGCAGCATTTACCATATCTAAACAACGTTGATAAACCTGTTGTCCGCTTTCACTTAAACGAAGTTTCCGCGTAGTTCGATAGAGTAAGCGGGTGCCTAAAGCACGTTCTAATCGAGAAATCGCGCGGCTGACAGCAGAAGGCGTTGTACCAAGCTGCCTTGCAGTTTCAGAAAAACTTTCCGATTCGACAACCTTAACGAAAGTCGCCATTTCATTTAACAGAACCAGACTTTGATTTGTGCTCATGAGGCAAAAGTTATTTGGATTTTGATTGGATTATCGCGTCTAAAAAATCGCAATACAATCTTTTAGATGATTTTCAGGAAACTAAATTATTATGTGGCAGTTGTATGGACATGAGTTTTTAACGCTAGCTCTTATTCACTTTATGGCCGTGATTTTACCGGGACCAGATTTTGTGATTACGGTAAGACAAAGTGTACGTTATGGCTATTTGATTGGATGTCTAACCGCGATTGGTATTGGTGTCGGGATTTCAGTCCATGTGTTTTATACACTTGTTGGTATTGGCTTTTTGATTCAGCAAAGTGAATGGCTCTTGTCTCTGATCAGAACAGCGGGGGCAGCTTACTTGGTGTATTTAGGGTGGCAGTGTTTACGTAGCCAGCCGAATACCAATATTGATATTAATGGTCAAGCAGACAGTGACACGCCGAGTTTATTTAAAGCGTTTACAATGGGTTTTCTCACCAATGCGTTAAACCCCAAAGCCACTATCTTTTTTCTGGCAATTTTTACAACGATTGTAAGTACGACCACACCAATGAAAGTTCAGGTCTTTTATGGGGTTTGGATGTGTATGGTCAATGCCATCTGGTTTATGGTAGTGAGTGTACTGTTTGCACAGCCTATTGTACGTAAACGATTTTTAGAGTTCGGAGTTTATTTTGAGAGGGTGATGGGAGTTTTATTGATTGGGATTGCATTGAGATTGATATGGGATTTATTTAATTAGACTTGATACTTTCTCATCACATTCACTTGATAAGTTTGAAATATATTTTATATATTTCAAACTTAGACTTTCTAAAATACAGAAATTAAGCAAATCCACCATTTACTCGAACGACTTGTGAATTTATCCAACGTCCATCTGGGCCAGCTAGCATGGCAACTACACTGGCAATTTCTTCAGGTGTTCCGATTCTTTCCAAGGGAGCGAGTTTTGCAATTGCTGCCACTTGCTCATCAGTTTTTCCATTATAAAAAAGGTCAGTTCCTGTCGGGCCGGGCGCAACTGCGTTTACAGTAATATTTCGGCCGCGTAACTCATTTGCTAACACATGGACCAAACCTTCTACCCCTGCTTTTGAAGCAATATAAGGACCATAGGCCGGAAAAGATTTGGCAATTACACTGGTTGAAAGCGTAATAATCCGACCACCATCTGGCACCGTTTCGGCTGCATGCGCCAAAATTAAAAAAGCGCCACGTAAATTGGTATGAATTACTTTATCGAAATCTGGCAGACCTTCAGGTGTAATTTTTGCCATAGGCATAATGCCGGCACTATGAACTACCACATCTAATTGACCGTTAATGGCTTTAGCTTCTTGAAATAAACGACTCACTTCATGTTCATTTGCAACGTCCGCTTGAATAGCTGAGGCTTGACCACCTTGCTCAATAATATGATTTACAGTGGCTTGGGCATGAACCTTATTGCCCGAATAGTTAACAATCACATAAAAACCATCTTGAGCTAAGCGTTCAGCAATAGCACGACCAATACCACGTGATGCGCCAGTAACCAGAGCTGTCTTTTTTGAAATATTCATTTTTAGATTGCCTGTTTGAGTAGGTATGGCTTATTTTAATAATATAGAAATATGGGATAAATCTTGATAATTGGATAAGATAATTCCATATTTATTAATAATAGATAGGGTAAAAAAGAGAGCACTATGGATAAATTTGATACCTTGCAACTTTTTACCCGCATCGTAGAGCTGGGTAGTTTTAGTCAGGCAGCCGATCAGCTAAATATCCCACGCGCTACAGCAAGTAACGCCATTAAAGAGTTAGAGAATAATTTACGGTGTCGTTTGCTAGAGCGGACGACTCGGCATGTAAGACCATCACTAGATGGACAGGCATTTTATGAGCGTTGTACACAAATATTATCGGAACTCGATGATGCCGAATCGTCCTTACGTAATGTAATTGCTCAGCCCCGTGGTTTATTACGTGTTGATTTATCAGGTGCACATGCGACTAAAATTGTTTTACCCAATATCGACCAATTTCACGAGTTATATCCCGACATTGAACTTGTAATTAGTACGGGTGATCGTTTGGTTGATCTGATTCGGGAAGGGATAGACTGTGTGGTGAGAGCGGGACGTTTGGATGATTCAAGTTTAATTGCTAGACATTTGGTCGATATGCCACAAGTCATTTGTGCAAGTCCTGACTATCTAAATAAACATGGAACACCACAGCAACCAGAGGATTTGTTATCACATTATTGTGTTAATTTCTTTTCGACATCAGGCGGGCGAAATTATCCATTTGAATTAATTGTGAATGGCAAGAAACAAGATTATTTTTTGAAAAGCTGGATCGCGGTAAATGATGCTGAAAACTATGTATTATCTGCTTTACGTGGGGCAGGTTTAATTCAGGTCCCGCGCTATCATGTAGCGAATGAGTTAAAAGACGGACAACTGGTTGAGGTTTTATCTGAGTGGGAAATCCCGAAGATGTCAGTTTCTGCTTTATATCCGCAGCATCGGCAGCTCTCACCACGCGTACGGGTTTTTGTCGCTTGGCTGAGTGAGTTATATGCGAGTTATTTTGCCAATTTTGAATACCCGCAAAAATGAAATATCTTACGGGTAAGTTAAAAACTGAATGATATTTTTAAGACTGATTCTGCAATTTATCTTGAGTCTTGGTCTCAAAATCACTCGCATCATGGCGTTCATGCAACTGCGTAGCTAAATCACCAAAAGTACGATTTACCATACGACCACGTTGAACCGCAGGGCGCGCTAAAATCGTATCTGCCCAACGTTGAACATTTTTATATTGATCGACACCTAAAAACTCCGCGCCGTTATACACCCAGTTTTTAACAAGACCGCCATACCAAGGGAACGCCGCAATATCGGCGATGCTATATTCAGAACCAGCCAAATATTCATGCTTTGCTAGATGCTGCTCTAATACATCAAGTAAGCGTTTTGTTTCCAAGGCAAAGCGGTTAATTGCATATTCAACTTTAACGGGTGCATAAGCATAAAAATGCCCAAAACCGCCACCTAGGTAAGGTGCGCTGCCCATTTGCCAGAATAACCAATTAAGGCATTCAGTACGTGCAGCAATATCAGTTGGAATGAAAGCTTTAAACTTTTCAGCCAAGTAAAGCAAAATTGAGCCAGATTCAAATACTCTTAATGGCGGGTTTTGGCTATGGTCAACCAATGCTGGAATTTTAGAGTTTGGATTAATTTCTACAAAGCCACTGCCAAATTGCTGACCTTCACCGATTTTAATCAGCCATGCATCATATTCAGCATCTTGATGTCCTAATGCTAAAAGTTCTTCTAGCAAAATAGTGACTTTTTGGCCATTAGGCGTTGCTAAAGAGTAGAGCTGGAGCGGATGTTTACCGACGGGAAGTGTATGCTCGTAACGCGCACCTGAAGTAGGTTGGTTTAAATCGGTTTTTTCTCCAGTCCATTGCCAAACTTGTGGAGGAATATAGTTTGAATCACTCATTTTTTATCTCGTGTTTGGTGTAAATATAAGGATTTATTTATGTCGCAAGGCAAGCCATTTTTGTACGGTCGGACGTTGCCATTGCTGTAATGCATAGTTTTTTAAACGTTCTGGTACAGCATCACCATTTTGAATAAGGCGTTGCAACATCAGGGCAAGTTCAGCATCCACAATGCTCCATGAACCAAAAAGAAATTCGGCATCAGACGCAAGAAGTTTTTCTGCAACAAAGAAAAGTTTCTCCGCAGCTTTTTTGCCTTCTTCTGAAAGTGGAGTGGACTTGGGCTGAATAAAAATAACATCGGTTGGTCGTTCAGTTCTTAGTGAAACTAAGTCTGATCGGAGCCATGCCTGAATTTGTCTTGCTCTTGCGCGTGCTTGAATATCTTTTGGATAAATAGATGTGTTTGGATAAAGCTCTTCAAGATATTCCAAAATGGCAGATGATTCTGATAAGGCAAAATCATTGTGCTCAAGTACAGGCACTTTGGCAGTTAGTGACTTTGCTACATAAGATTTTTCAAACTGGCCTTGCTGGCCTAAGTTGATGGTCGCTATTTCAAATGGAATTTGTTTTTCATGTAGCCCTACAAAAACTGTAAACGCATAGGGGCTTAGAAATTGTGAATCTGTGTACAGCTTAAAATGTTCATTATTCATTGTTATTGTCCATGTCATAAAACAATCGGATCTAGTCTAAGTGAGCTAAGCCAAGATTGGGTAGCTTTTTTGTGGAAAAGCTTTATCGGTTTTTGAATTAAGCCATTTCAGTGTTCAACGTTAGGGTTTAATATGCTGAAAATGTTGACGAACAATGTTCAGCCATGCCTGTACTGCTGGTGAGACAGGAAGATTCTTTTTCCAAGCCATCACTAAGTGCCACTGAATATTTGGTTTTTCGAGTGGTACCGCTGCAAATAAACTAGGGTCAAGCATGTCGGTATAATATTGAGGAAGAAGGGCGATTCCCATACGTTGTAACACCATGTCTGCCAAAAGGTGCCATTGGCTGGTCCGGCAAGCAATGGTTGGGTAGAAACCATGCTGCTTACAGGCATCGAGAATAATACTGTTTAAAGAGAAATTTTCAGGAAACATTAAAAATGATTGGTGTTGTAGCTCTTCTAAATTTATTTTTTTGCGTGTTGCCCAAGTCGCATCACGACGTAAAAGTACCATTAAAGGGTAGTTACATAGCTCAATGCTATTGAAAATTTGCGTATCAAAAGGCTGCAATAAAACGCCAACGTCTAGTTCATTGTTAAGTAAAGCTTGCTCAATACCGCGTGAACCAACCTCCATAAAAGCCAATTCAATATCTGGTAATTGCTGATGATAATCAAACAGGGCAGTCGTTAAGAGCTGCGAGCCTAAAGGCGGAACGCCAAGTTTTAAAGTCCCAGTTTTTAATTGTTGATAGTTTTCAATTTCAAGAAAGATGTTCTGTTCTACCTGAAGAAGCTCGATCGCATGTTGATAAATGCGCTCTCCAATTTCAGTTAACTCGATTTGTCTTTTACGGCCATGATCGGGTTTAACCAAAAGCTGTACCTGAAGTTGCTCTTCAAGCTGCTGTAATATTTTACTAATAGTGGGTTGAGTCAGATACAACTCTTCAGCAGTACGTGTAAAGCTTTTAGTTTTTACTAGTGTAACGAAGCACTGTAATGATTTTAGAGAAAGCATAATAAAGAATAAATTATTCAATTTTGGAATAATATTAACATGAATAATTCATATTTAGCAGATTTAACCAAGATAGCATAATAGTGTAGTTAACCATTTAATTTCGAAAAATGAGTACTGAATCTGCTTCTGGAACACCCACACAACCATCACTGTTCGTGTTAGTTAAACAAATTCTCATTTTGGCTGGATTTTGGTGGATTGGATATCTCTTACACCAAAAACTCGGTGTACCTGTCTCGGCAGGTATTTTAGGTATGTTTTTATTGCTTTTATGCCTGTTCTTTAAAATTATCAAAATGGATCAGGTGGCAATGGGAGCAACCGTGGTTTTAGGTGAGCTATTACTGTTTTTTGTGCCTGTAGTCGTTGCCGTTGTCCAGTATAAAACCCTGTTTATGACCGAAGGATGGCAAATCGTCTTAAGCATTGCGGTTGGAACCATTTTAGTCATGTTAAGCACTTCACTGACTATTCATTATTACAATCGTTTGAAGGCTTACTTACAGGCTAGAAAACGTCTTCAACATAAGCATATCTAAAGAGCATAATGACATGAATATCTGGTCAATTCTTTGTCTCATCTGGACTTTGGTCGCTTATGTTGTGGCAAAGCGAATCTATCAAAAACATCCAAAACTTTGGTTATCACCCGCAATTAGTGTGCCTGTACTTACCATCATTTTGATGACGATTTTTGGAATTTCATATCAAACTTATGCAGAAGATACGCAGTGGATTGTTAATTTATTAGGACCAGCAACGGTTGCGTTTGCTGTACCGATTTATCGTTATCGGGAAACGATACGTAAAAACCTTGGGGTCCTTTCGATTGCGATTATTGTGGGGATGAGTGTAGGTGTGATGACTGCCTATAAAATGGCGCAGTGGTTCCACTTTAGCCCTGAAGTCACCAATAGTTTGATGGCCCGTTCTATTTCAACACCATTTGCCATGATTTTAGCGGAAGATATTCACGGTTCGGCAGCATTGGTTTCTCTATTTACTGTTATTACCGGTTTGGTCGGTATGATTTGTGGCGATGCAATTTTGGCAATTACTAAAATCCGTTCTAATGTGGCAAATGGTGCCGCCTTGGGTAACGCAGCGCATGGTTTTGGTACAGTCAGAGCACAGCAAAGAAATAGTGAAGAAGGGGTGATTGCCAGTTTAACCATGGTTATTGCTGGTATTTTAATGGTGCTGATTGGACCATTTGCGATTCATCTATGGTTGCTGTTGTAAGGTTTACCTACATTGATTTGGCGTGCTGTTGAATAATCTTTGATAATTTTTTGATAGCTTGTTGCATCAGTTCGGGTTCAAAATCACCTAAGCCGACAATTAAACCCGAACGTTGCCGCTCTTTTGAAAATGTCGGCGAAATTGCTTTGATGGCAATACCTGCATCGACTGCCGAGCTTGCAACGTCAATATCATTAATATGTTGAGCAAGCCATAACACCATATGCATGCCTTGATCGCCCGGCTGTAACCAAGCCAGTTCTTGAGGTATGTATTTTTCAATCAGATCAATAATGTATTCTCGAACTTCTGCATAGACATTTCGAGTACGTCGAATATGCCGTTCTAAATAACCCTCTTGAATAAAAGCAGCCAAAACGTGTTGGTCGGCAGCAGGCGGGTGTCTATCAATTAATACTCTGAGCCCACAAAAAGGAGCTACCAGTTCTTTAGGCAACACTGCATAGCCAAGCCTAAGCGATGGAAATAAGACTTTGCTGAAAGTCCCAAGATAAATCACTTGGTCAGGTGCCATGCCTTGTAAAGATGGGAAGGGCTGACCGTTGTAACGAAGTTCACTGTCATAATCATCTTCAATGATCCATGCATTTTGCTGTTTTGCCCAAGCTAATAATGCCGTGCGTCTTGCTAGACTCATCGGCATACCCAGTGGATATTGGTGAGAGGGTGTTACAAAAGCAGCACGTGCATGTTTAGAAAGCTTAATTCCGGTTTCAACCTGAATACCTTCTTCATCGACAGGAACACGCACCATGCGAATGTTTTGTACAGCATGTTCAAAAATGGCTGTTGTACCCCGATAAGCAGGATCTTCAATCCAAACTTCATCTTTTGCTTCAAATAAAATCTGACTGCAAATATAAAGTGATTGCTGAATGCCGGGTGTAATCACAATTTGTTCAGGTTCGCAGTGTACAGAGCGGGATCGACGGACATAGTCGGCTATAGCAACTCTGAGTGATAACACGCCTTGAGGTTCGCCATAACCCGAAGGAGCACCTGCACCTCGAGATCTAAATTTATTACCAAACTTACGCCAAATATCACTCGGTTGGGTGCGGGCAATGGGAACAGACACTGCAAAAGGGGCGTGAGGAAGTGGTTTAAACTCTTTAAGCACTTGGGCATAAGAACGTGCTGACTTCGTCAAAGAGATTGCGCTAGGTGTGGTTTCTTTTTGAGAATGTTGCGGCGTAGTTTTTTTAGTTAAAGCATGAGACACATAGGTGCCTGTTCGTGCTTGAGAGTCAAAAACGCCTTCAGCTAAAAGCTGATCGTAAGCTTCGATAATCGTTCCGCGAGCGACTCCAAGTGTTTGAGCCAGTTCTCGTGAAGAAGGCAACGGATCGCCGGGCTGTAAATCACCACTTTGTACAGCTTCACGCAAAGCTTGGGTCAGTTGAGCACTTATTTTTCCTTGGCTTTTATTAATCTTTGCAATCGACGGAAGTTCAACAACTTTTGCCATTCTTGCCATAATTCTGGTCTACTTAAAAAAATACAAAGTGGTTCTTTTTAATAAACCACAGAAACCAGAAAATTTACAACACCAAATATAAATAACCCTGAGATTTACAGCGAGGTTTTTAGCCATGTATATCCTTGATGATTTTGCAGAAAACCGTTTGGATGTATTGCATTCTCTTATTACCGAATATCCGTTTGGTGTGCTTTTTACGCATGGAAGTAATGACTTAGATGCAAATCATCTTCCATTCGAGTTGCAGGAAAATGAAGGGAAATTTGGCATGCTACATGCCCATGTGTCACGAAATAATTCTGTTTGGCAGGACATTAAAAATGGAGATGAGGTGTTGGTCGTTTTTCAAGCAGGAGATGCTTATATTTCACCAAACTGGTATCCATCTAAACATGAACAGCACAGACAAGTACCGACGTGGAACTATAGGGTTGTGCATGCATATGGCAAAGTGACGATTCGAGATGATGAACGCTATGTTCGTGGTGTAGTGGCTCGCTTAACCCGCACCCATGAAGCTTCTCAACTTGAACCATGGAAAATGTCCGATGCACCAAAGGATTATCTTGAACCGATGTTAAAAGCCATTGTAGGTATTGAGATTGAAATTACCAAGCTGCAAGGAAAATCAAAACTCGGGCAAAACAAAGAACGCCGAGACATTTTAGGCGCGGCAGATGGCCTATCGAAAGCTGGTCATCAAACTATAGCGAATGCCATGTACAGTGTGGCTGAGTTAAATAAATAATTTTGAAAATATAAAAGCTTAATATCAATTGAGGAGATAAAGATGTCTTGGATTACACCTGTTGAGTTGGTAGGTGAACACGTTATTTTAAAGCCTTTAAACTTAGCTCAAGTTGACTCACTGGCAGAGGCTGTTTGTGATGGGGAACTCTATAATCTTTGGTATACCCGTGTGCCTAGACCTGAACAAATGGCTGCTGAAATTGAAAGACGTCTCGGTTTACAAAAATCCGGCTCTATGCTGCCATTTTATATTGAAGATCGAAAAACGGGGTGGGCGTTGGGCATGACAACTTTAATGCATATTGAAGAAGCCCATCGCCGTGTAGAAATTGGTTCGACGTGGTACCGCAAGTCTGCACAGCGTACGCTTGTAAATACTGAGTGTAAAAAGCTATTGCTGGCTCACGCATTTGAGACTTTAAACTGTATTGCGGTTGAGTTACGCACATCTTCTTTAAATGTTCAAAGTCAAGCCGCGATTGTACGCTTGGGTGCAAAGTTAGACGGTGTACTCAGAAGCCATCAAATTGTAAAAGATGATATTTTACGGGACACTCACGTTTACAGCATTTTGAAACATGAGTGGCCTGCGGTTCGCCAAAACTTGGAATGGATGTTGAATAAACCGCGTTAGGAATGATATGGCTTGGGCCTTGATTTTAAGAGGCTGTATCTCCTTATGAAATGGTCTCAACTCTTTGTTGAATGGTTTTAATCACCTGATCTAATGCACTTTGAATTTTAGTGTTCCATTCAAAAGAGCAATTGATTCGCAAATAATGCTGCTGTGCGGGTAAAACACTAAACAGTGGGCTTGGCGCAACGCCAATATCTTGCTGAATCAATTCTTCATAAACTTGCATACTGTCTAGCGTACTAGGAAGTTTGACCCATAGAAAATAGCCACTTGGGTAGTAATACACTTCGCAAGAGCTCGGTAAATGCTGCTTTAAATAGTGATAAAACTGCTTTTTATAACGCTCAAGTGAAAGTCTAAGTGTACGCAAGTGCTTTTCATAATGATGATGTGACAAAAATTCAACCAATGCATTTTGAATAAGTGCATTTACTGAAATGGTACTCATAAGCTGCAAGTGTTGAATATGGTCTGAAAATTTACCCGCATAGACCCAACCAACCCGAAAACCTGCACCTAATGTTTTAGAAAAAGACGAGCAGTGAAGCACCAGATTTTGTTGGTCAAAATACTTCATTGAAAGTGGTTTTTGGCCGCCATAAAAAAGCTCTTCATAGACATCATCTTCAATCAAATAAATTTGGTGTTCATGAAGCAATTTGGCAATTTTATATTTAATGTCATCACTAACAGTAAAACCAATCGGGTTCTGGGCATTCAGCATGAGCCAACATACCTTGATAGGATATGTTTGAATAACTTGTTCAAAAGCTTCTAAGTCAAAACCATGCTGAGGATGTTCAGGAATGGTAATCACTTTAAGCCCTAAACGCTCGGCAGCTTGCCAAGCGCCGTAAAATACGGTTTGTTGCAATAGAATATAGTCGCCTGGTTTAGCGACTGCTTGTAATGAAAGATTAAGCGCGTCCAAACCTCCGGATGTAATGACAATGTCATCTGGGTCAGTTTGTATCCCTTGCATACAATAGCGCTGAGCAATCAGTTTCCTTAACGCTAAATTACCGGGAGGTAGACTTGCTGTTTGATCATAGCTTTGTCTTTGACGCGCAAGTTGCCCCATAATTTGAATAAGTTTGGGAGCAGCTAAAAGCTGACTGTCTGGAAAAGCTGACCCAAAAGGTACAACAGATTCATGTTGAATTGACTTAAGATATTTAAAAACTAAGGAATTAATTTCAATTTTAGAATTGAGCGAAACGACCGAATATTGTTCCAGTGGTTTAAGTGCAATTTGCTCCGCAACAAAATATCCCGATTTTTCTTTTGAATAGATCAGACCTTGGGATTCAAGTTCTTGATAAGCATTCATCACAGTCATTAAGCTAAAACCAGAACGTTGTACCTGATCTCTTAACGAAGGTAATTTTTCATGTGCATTTAAAGTACCGCTCTCAATGAGTTGGCGAATGCTATGGGCGAGTTGTTCTGATTTATACATGTATGAGCTGCACGAAATAAAAAAAGATGCACTGAATCAATAATAAATGCCGTTTGTAGAATCTACAAACGGCATTTGTTTAGAACGATAGATTTACTTTAAGTAAGGGGCTGCATAAATCAATATCACTTTAAACAATCCCGCAATCACAGCTAGGGCAAAAAAACCACCAAGCCATAGCAGAATAAACCATTGGGTTTGGTTGAGTTTAACGGATGACTTTTTCATAAAACCCTCCATACTTAATGATAGCCTTCATCACCTACACGGACTTTGTCTCTAAATACCCAATAAGACACAATGGTGTAAGCAATAATGATTGGAATCAAAATAAGAGCACCAACCAAAGCAAACATTTGGCTTGAATGTGGTGCTGCAGCCTGCCAGATGGTGACTGATGGTGGAATAATATAAGGCCATAAACTAATCACAAAACCAGTAAATGCAAGGAAAACGAGAGCCAATGTATATGCAAATGGTTTGAGGTCGTGATTCTGCTTTTTACATGCCGATAAAATTAGGCCAACAAACAATAAGACCAAAATAGGTACAGGACTAAAATAGAACAGATTTGGTAAAGAGAACCAGCGATCTGCAATTTCAGGGTGAGTCAAAGGCGTATATAAACTTACAGCGCCAAAAATAATGAGCAGTGCAATAATTAGCTTAGGCATAAGCTCATACATACGTTGCTGTAAGCCTTTTTCGGTTTTTAAGATGAGCCAGCCACAACCCAAAGTGGCATACATGGCAACTACGCCAATACCTGTAAAGATCGTAAATGGAGATAACCAATCAAGAGACCCACCAGCATAAATACCATTTTCGGTTTTGATCCCTTGAATATAAGCACCCAGAATAATTCCTTGGAGGAAGCTGGTTAACACTGAACCCCAAATAAAAGCCAAGTCCCAAAGGTGTTTGGTGCGATGAGCTTTAAAACGGAATTCAAAAGCAACGCCACGGAAAATAAGGGCAATCACCATGAAAATAATAGGTAGATAGAGTGCTGATAAAACTGTTGAATAGACCAGTGGAAATGCTGCATATAGACCAGCACCTCCGAGTACCATCCACGTTTCGTTACCATCCCAGACAGGGGCGACGGTATTCATCATCACATCACGTTCTTGGCTGTTCTTAATGAAGGGGAACATGATCCCGATTCCTAAGTCAAAACCATCCATGACGACATAAATCATGACACCTAAACCGATAATACCGACCCATATTAAAGAAAGATCAATCATGACGGTTCTCCCCAGATTTTTGGTTGCTGTCAATATTTTCATCAACTGCACTGAGTGGGCGCATTGGTGTTTTAAAGTGTCCAACACCACCAGATTCGATATTTGGTGTATCGATAAATGATGGGCCTTTATTAATGAGTTTTAAGGTGTAGTAAATACCGCTACCAAAAACGATGGTATACACCACTACAAAAATAAAGAGACTGAGGCCGACTTGATCTGCCGACACCGTATGAGATAAGCCATCTTTGGTTCGCATAATGCCATATACGACCCAAGGTTGACGGCCTACTTCAGTGGTTACCCAGCCTGCAAGTAATGCAACATAACCTGCTGGGCCCATTAGTAAAGCAAATTTGTGGAACCATGATGTTTCATAAAGTTTTCCGCTTTTACGCAGCCAAAGGGCAATCAGTGATAAGGTAACCATAAGGACACCAAGGCCAACCATCACACGGAAGCTCCAGAAAATAATGGTCGAGTTTGGACGATCTTCAGGTGCGAAATCTTTTAAACCAGTGACTTGACCATCTAAACTGTGAGTCAAAATTAAGCTACCCAAATATGGAACCCCCACTTCAAAGTGGTTACGTTCTTCTTTCATATCTGGAATAGCAAATAACAGTAATGGCATTGGTTCGTTATGATTGGTTTCCCAGTGACCTTCCATTGCGGCAAGTTTGGCAGGTTGATGTTCACGAGTGTTTAAACCATGGTTATCACCAATCACCACTTGTAAACATGAAGTCACAAGTACCATCCAAAGACCCATCGAGAATGATTTTTTTACCAATTCATCGCGACGGCCTTTTACTAAATGCCATGCAGATGTTCCTACGACCAATAAAGATGAAACCAAGAAGGCAGCAGCACCCATATGGGCAAAGCGGTAAGGGAACGATGGGTTAAAAACGATAGCTAGCCAGTCTTTTGGCACAATAATGCCATTTTCGATGGCAAAACCTTGTGGGGTTTGCATCCAGCTATTGGAAGATAAAATCCAGAACATGGAAATACATGTTCCGATAGCAACCATAAGCGTCGCAAAGAAATGGGCTCTAGGACCAACACGTCCCCAGCCAAACAACATAATGCCTAAGAAACCTGCTTCTAAGAAGAAGGCACTTAACACTTCATAGGTAAGTAAAGGACCAGTAATACTTCCGGCGACTCGTGAAAATTCACTCCAGTTGGTACCAAACTGGTAGCTCATTACGACACCGGAAACAACTCCCATACCAAACGCAACGGCAAAGATCTTAATCCAGTATTTAAATAGATCTTTATAAATAGGGTTTTGTGTTCTTAACCATTTCCATTCTAAAACTGCCAAAAAGCAGGCAAGTCCGATGGATGTGGCTGGAAAAATAATATGGAAGGATACTGTGAAAGCAAATTGTATTCGCGCTAATTCTAGAGCGGTTAGACCGAGGCTCATAAACTTTCCCCCTGTGAACTAGCTGATGATGATTGAATGAGTTAAATACTTATTTTCAGGCAAAAAAGTACTCTGGCGATTAAACTTACTTCTGTGATAAATGTTCTTAGCAAGTAAAATGCCAACAGAGTAAAGCAATATAATTGCTTGATATTTCAATAGAATAGGGCGATTGATTGTTTTCAATCTGTTAGCAAAGTTTATGCTTGATGTTGCATTTGTAAAAATGCATGTTGCATTGAAACATTGATGAAATATCTGGCGATATGCAATAGATCGTCTCATGAAAACTACCTACCTTAAGAAGTTTTCTTAATCATGCACTCGCTCTATTTGTATATGTAGATACAGAAATTTTTTATAAAACTATAACAGTTCAGTGCTGTTTCGAGGGGGTGCTATAGTTTTTTTTCGCTCATCTGTAGCTATATATTCAGTCCTCTAAAGTTCACAATAAAAATGAACAGGATTTACCGTCGACCTAAACCAACCTTCAAGACTCAATGTGAACGCTGCTTTAGATTTTTTTAAGCACATGATTATGTTCTTCTTTTCTATTTCCATTGTTGTTTTGTGTAGGGTCCGGTTGCTGCGTGTTTCTTAAAGACCTGAGTGTAAGTGTAGCGCTTCTAAAATAGCTTGGATGTTAAAAAATGTTTATTACTTCTCAACTCAATGTTCTACATAAAATTATTAAAAATCAGTCTATTTCTACCTTGGTAATAGATCAGTTAGAACAGGCTTATGTGAACCTTGAAGCAACTTTACTTAGAGCGAAAGTACTCAGAGACTTTTCTAAAACTCAAACGGTTTATTTAATTCAGTCGCATATTGAGCCACAGCAAAGCAGTTTGGCTTATCTATTCTCACCATTTATTTTTGCGAACCTAAACAAAGCTGCTATTTATACAACACCTGCAACACCACCTGTGCTTACTATTTTTAATAAATACTATCAAGCTGACAAGAAGGTCGTATTTAAGATAGATGAAGTTTTAGAAAGCCTAAAAATATATCTAGATTTAGAATTAATAGAGATGGGAGAAGCTGACTTTATTTATTTAAAATTAATCAAAGCATTGTGTCGAAGTGATATCTCTACAGTTTTTTTGATCACCCATTTGGAGCTTGATTTAGAAGCTTTAAAACAACTTGAACAGTTCTTAAAAATAAAAATTCATTGGGTCAAAGTCGTAAAAGATGAAAGTCTAAAAGGCTTAGATCAGCTAGATATGCGTAAATTATTATTTAAAAATAAAGATGAAGCATATGTACAGTTATGTGCTCATTTTGCGCAAATGAATGCAGCACTGGTCGGGTTATGCGATACCTTTACTGCTAGTCAAATGACGCACTTAATTGATGACATGTTTTATTCAGAACATATTTTTGAAAAGTTATCTGTCTATTCAGAATATATGCAAACCTTATTGCAAAGTCAGCATAGTCTTACCAAGAAAGAGATCGCTTAGAGCGGTCAGGCTTTTGATTGGTGTTATATCAAGATTGAATACTGTTATAAAAAAATAATCGTTTTCATGTGAAATAAATATTTTATGGTAAAAGCAAAGCAATATTGGTTTTACTTACATGACAAATTTAAATTTTGAGCATCATCTCGGTTCCTTAACACACGCAGCACTTAGTCAGGCCTCAATTATTTCTCGGGTGTGGGGTGAAGGACCAACTGAGCGTTATGATGAGTTGGCAAAAAATTTCAGACCGACTTTTGCCCTTATTAAAGAAGGGGCTTTAATCCGCGAGCAACAGCATATTTTGCCTTATGAACAACTTCAGTGGCTCAAAGATATTGGTTTTACACGGCTAAGACTTCCCAAAGCTCATGGTGGCTTTGATGCAACCATTCCTGAACTATTTGCATTGCTCATTGAACTTGCAGAAGCGGATTCAAACTTACCGCAAGCTTTGCGTGTGCATTTTGGTTTTACAGAAGATGTCTTGGTAAGTAAAGATAAAGCGTTTCAACAGCGTTGGCTAAGCCGAATTGCCAATGGCGAAACAGTGGGTAGTGCATGGTCTGAAGGCGGGAAAGAGTCAATCGATCAGTTTGAAACACATTTGTATCGAGACAGTGACGGAAAAATTCGCGTTAAGGGTAAAAAATATTACACCACAGGCAGTCTGTATGCAGATTGGGTTGATGTTGGTGTAACAGATTTAAAGGGTGAATCTGGCTCGGTTGTTGTTCGCCGTGAAGATGAAGGTGTCGAAATTGTCGATGACTGGAATGGCTTTGGACAGCAGCTTACTGCAAGTGGTACGGCATATTTCCATGACGTATTGGTCGATGAAGCTGAAATTTTACCTGACGATGACCGTTTTAAATATTCGGCGGCTTATTATCAACTGGTCCAACTGGCAATCATTACAGGTCTAGGGCGTGCTGCAAGCTATGATGTTTCTCAAGCTGTTGCTAAACGGACCCGAAACTACACGCATGCAAATGCTCAATTTGTAAAGCAAGATCCGCAAATTTTACAAGTAGTAGGTCAAATCCGTGGCGCGGCTTACAGTGCAGGGGCGATTGTGGAAAAAGTCGCACAAAGCTTACAACGTGCTTACTTAGCTGCATTTCAAAATAATGAGCAGCTTGAAGAAGAGCAAAATGCGCTTGCCGAGCTTGAAAGTGCACAGTCTCAAACGGTTATTACCGATTTGATTTTAAATGCTTCTACGATTTTATTTGACGCTTTAGGTGCTTTCGCAACAGACAAAGATTTAGGCCTAGATCGATACTGGCGTAATGTACGAACTTTATCTTCACATAACCCGAGAGTATTTAAAAATCGTATTATCGGTGATTTTAGTGTAAACGGCACATTACCACCGTATCAATGGCGAATAGGGAATGTTGCTAAACAATAAATTATAGTTTTAGATATTAAGCTGCTATTTTTAGCGGCTTAATATTATTTTGATTTTTTTAAATTAAATTATAAAAATCTATTAGAATAAAATCATATTTTGTTTGGGGTTTATATTATAAAGAAAATATAAAAATTGCTTTAGTATAAAAATTAAATAAAATGCTGGTTGATATTTTATGACTAAGAAAATTAGTTTTAATGCTTTTGAAATGAATTGTATTGCCCATCAATCTCCTGGATTATGGCGACATCCTCAAGATCGATCTGTTGAATATAAAGATTTAGAATATTGGACAGATTTAGCAAAAATTCTTGAGCGTGGTTTTTTTGACGGTATTTTTATTGCAGATGTGCTTGGTATTTATGACGTTTATCATCAAAGTGCTGAACATGCCTTAACAGGTGCAGTACAAGTTCCAGTCAATGATCCGCTACAGATTGTGCCAGCGATGGCAGCAGTCACAAAGCACTTGGGTTTTGGTGTCACGACCTCTATTTCCTTTGAACATCCTTATCCTTTTGCTAGACGTATTAGCACGCTAGACCATTTAACCAAAGGGCGAGTTGGATGGAATATCGTGACGTCTTATTTGGAAAGTGGTTCGAAAAACTTGGGCCTAAAAACTCAGGTGAATCATGACAATCGTTATGATATTGCTGATGAATACTTAGAAGTCCTTTACAAACTTTGGGAAGGCTCTTGGGAAGAAGGTTCGGTACTTCGTGACCGTGAAAGCGGTATCTTTGCTGACCATAAAAAAGTGCATCCAATTCAGCACGAAGGTAAATACTTTACTGTACCGGGCATCCATATTTGTGAACCATCACCACAGCGAACGCCAGTACTCTATCAAGCAGGCGCATCTTCACGCGGGCAGAAGTTTGCCAGTCAAAATGCCGAGTGTGTATTCATCGCAGCGCCGTCTAAAATTGCTACAAAAAAAGTGGTGCAGGGCATTCGCCAGAAATTGGCTCAGGAAGGCCGCGATCCGCACTCAGTTAAAATTTATGCACTTCTATCGATTGTCACTGATGAAACCGATGCAAAAGCACATGCTAAGTTTAAAGAATATCAAAGCTATGGAAGCTATGATGGCGCTTTAACATTGCTATCTGGCTGGTCGGGTGTGGATTTTTCTCAATACCAGCCAACGGACAAAGTTGAATATATTCAAACCAACGCGATTCAATCTTTATTAGACTCTTATGTAAATGCAGATCCGGAACGAGTCTGGACCATTGAAGAAATTGCAAACTGGAACAGTTTAGGTGGTAATGGACCTGTTCTTGTAGGTTCGGCAGAAACCGTTTCAGATGCTCTACAACAATGGGTTGAAGATACCGATGTCGATGGTTTTAACTTGGCCTACATTTTAGCTCATCAAACCTTTGCCGATGTGGTCGAATTTATTGTTCCAGAGTTGCAAAAACGAGGGGTATATCAAACCTCATATACACAAGGAACATTAAGAGAAAAGTTATTTGGTGCTGGGCCATATTTACCTGAAAATCACCGCGGCGCTAAATATCGTAATCTAAAGGAATTAAAACTTGCTGAGGCGAGTTAATATTTTGCAAAACCATTAAATAAATAGCTGGTTAAATACCAGCTTTTATTTTGTATTTTTATATCGGTTTTACTGCTGAGTTAATAAAGAAAAGATAATTCTATAATTTAGATTAAAAAATCAGATTAATTTGTTTTTGTATTATGTGAATAATCATTATTTTGTTCCTGTTATTAAAATTCAGGAATTATTAAGTGAGCACACAAGAACTCGATCATAACCATCGTTATGAAATTAAATCTCCCGATGATGTTTCACAATTAATTTCCAAATTTGCAGGGAAGGGTAAATCGAATAAAGTTATTTGGTTGGCATTGATTGGGGTGTTTATTGATGCCTATGATTTAACAACGCTATCCTTTGGTATTGAGCAAGTTATCTCAGAGTTTTCTTTAAGCCCTGTGATGACTGGGGTGGTGGCTTCAGCAATTGTCTGCGGAACCATTGTTGGTAACCTGATTGGTGGTTGGCTGACAGATAAAATTGGCCGTTATCGGGTCTTTATGGCGGACATGGTGCTCTTTGTCATTGCGGCAATTGTCGCAGGCTTTGCACCAAATGTTTGGGTTTTGATTTTAGCCAGATTTATCATGGGAATTAGTGTCGGTATTGATTTGCCTGTGGCAATGTCATACTTATCTGAGTTTTCCAAATTTAACGGTAGTAGCAACAAAGCAGCACGTTTAGCCGCATGTTGCCCAATGTGGTATGCCGCTTCTTCGGTCTGTTTTGGTCTAGTTCTGGCGCTTTATTTCCTTTTACCCCCTGAGCATAGCAACTGGTTATGGCGAGCATCTTTAATTTTTGGAGCAGTGCCAGCGTTACTCATTATTTTTATTCGCGGTAAATATTTAACTGAATCACCAATCTGGCTGGCAAACCAAGGCGATTTAAAAGGTGCGGCTAAAGTTCTACAAGAGTCTTATGCAATTAATGCAGTCGCTACAGTTGAAAAAGTAGAAAGAACTGCTGAAAAGAAAAAGCGCGAGGGTTTTGCAGTTTTATTTAATAAAACCTATTTGCCAAGAACGATTGTGGCAATTGTGATTCACATTTCGGTGGCATTTCAGTACACCACCATTGCTTTCTTTCTACCTTCTATTTTAACGCGTTTCTTTCATACTGATGTCTTGACGACGATTACTACAACGCTCGGACTCAATTTACTATTTGCATTTACGGGCGGGTTGTTAGGCGTATTTGTTGCTAGCAGATTTAAATCTCGTCATGTGTTGCTCACAGGCTTTTTACTCCAGTTTATAGCACTCATTGCGCTGGCATTAATTGGTGAACCCGGTAATAGCTTTTTACTCTATACCGCAATTGGCATGCTCGGTTTATGGCTTTTTGCTGAAGGCTTTGGGCCTGGGGCACAAATGATGGTTTATCCAACCATGGCTTATCCAGCTTCGATTCGTGGTGTTGGTGTGGGCTTTAACCGTGCAGTAACGGGCGTTGCTCAAGCAATTGCTTTGTTTGTTTTACCAATCTGGATGGCGGGATATAAAACTGATGTTTACCTGATTATTTCTATCTTTGCGTTTATTCCTTTAATTGTGATTGGACTACTGATTAAGTTTGAGCCTACCGCCCAAGATGTCGATGTTATCGATGAAGATAAAACAGAACTTCCTCTCAATAATTCACCTGTAATCGACTAGAGTAAAAATAGATATCTAAATGAAAACAAAGGCCAACATCTGTTGACCTTTGTTCTTGGAGTTAGAAGTAATAAGCAAAAATCACAAACGCTTTTTTGTTCCATTTATCATTGCTTCCACCAGCCGCAAGGCCTTCGCTATCGCCTAAATATGGGTCATGTTTACCCATCAGCAACTCGGCTTGTACCGTCAATTTTTGATAATTAAACGCAATACCCGGAATAAAACGGGTGGAGTCTTTAAAGCCATCTTGCTCTTTTCGATAAGAACTATAGTTTAGGTATGGGCGAACAGATGTAATAGGGCCAAACTGCTGAGGAAATAAATAGCTCAGTTCGGCTGAATAAATCTGACCTTTGGTTGCCGAGTTAAATGAATAATCGAAACCGCCCAAAGTCAGGTGGTCTTTATATTGATTGTCGGCATTATCAATGTCTTGATAACCAGCCAAAAGCTGTAAATTCCATTGGTTATAATTGGTGTTGCTAAAAACCGAATAGACTTGGCGATTCCCATCTTGTCCTGAGCGTTTGTTTTCAATGGTGGAATACCATGCAGAAGCACCCAGTTGGGTAGAGAAATTTTCTTGGCCTAAGACATTTTTAAAGGTATGAGTACCACGAACAACAATGGAGTTCTTTTCTTTGGTATTGGTGCCTTCTGGTACAGAGTCATCTGCATTGACAGGGTTGATACTAAATCGACTCGAGTCTTTGCTTTTACCTCTATAGGTGCCACCATCGGTAGGATAAAAGGCAAGTTGTGCCTCATTGATTCCATCATTGAAATCATATTTCACGCCAAGGTTGTGTACATCTTCCCAACCCGCACTGTTGGCAATGCCTAAATAATAAGTATTTCCCCAAAAGCGACCCAAGCCAAAAGGAACGGGGTTTAAGCCAGCAATAATTTTACTATTGTCATTAATTTTATAACCCAACCATGCATCGGTCAGCCAATTGGCATCGCCTAAACGCCCGTAATATTCATAAACCCGATAATCTAAGCGGCCAATCCATTTCGGGGAGTTGTAGTCCAGCCATAATACCGCGTCATTAAAAGAAAATTTACTGGTAGAGGGTTCAGAGTCAAAATCATAAACATATTTAGCCCGAACAGTACCACTTACTTTAAGTTCACCTTCTTCAGCATTACCAAAGGTAAGCGCTGCATGGCTTGAAAGACTAAAGGTAGTCAAAGTCGTAGCGATGAATATTTTTTTAAAATTTTGGGGATGTTTAAACAAAATATATTTTCTCCTCTTAAAAATAAAAAATTAAACTTGCGTCATGTATAAACCAGAAAAAGATTTGTCTAAATCTCAATATTTGCAGAGGTTTTAAGATAAAAAGATAATAAAATCTGATCTTTATAAAAAATGGCGAAAATTGATTAGACGTAAAACGTCTAATGCGATAGACCAAAAGAAAAAATGATTAAAGGTGAGTAGGATAAAATACTAGAGAGCTTATGTCAGGCTTTTCCAATCATATGATTTGGGAATAACGTTTTTAATTATTGATATATAAGTATTTTAATTTTGTATCTATTCTATAAGATTACTTAAAATTTTCTTTTTACCAAAAGATAAAAACTTATATGAAAAAGTTATTTATCAAAAATAGATAAGCAACTCATATTTTTTTATTTTTCATTATAAAGCCAGCTGCATACCATGAGCTTATATTATTGAAAGATCATGAAATTATGAGCACAAAGACCAAACCGTTGATTATCACGGCAATTGTGGTTGTAGCAATTGTTGCATTTATCGTATGGCAAAATAAAAAAGACAATAATACAAGTGCTTCAGTTCGCGACAGTAAACCTGTCGTGATCGCCTATCAAACAGGGGTGGACCCAAGCAAAGTTGCACAGGCCAATGGGGAATATGAAAAACATAGCCAACGTAATATTCAATGGAAAAAATTTGATGCGGGTTCAGATGTTGTAAACGCACTTGCTTCAGGCGATGTTGTACTTGGCAATATTGGTTCAAGTCCACTTGCTGCTGCGGCAAGCCGTGATTTACCGATTGAAGTCTTCTTAATTACATCAAAACTTGGTGCGTCTGAAGCGCTAGTAGTAAGTAATAAATCAGGCATTAAAACTCCTCAAGATTTAATTGGCAAAACCATTGCTGTACCGTTTGTTTCAACTACGCATTACAGCCTTTTGTCTGCGCTTAAACATTGGAACATTCCTGAAGACAAAGTAAAAATTATTAACTTGCGTCCACCTGAAATTTCAGCTGCTTGGGAACGTGGTGATATTGATGCTGCCTATGTGTGGGAACCTGCTTTAAGTAAAGCTAAAGCATCTGGTACGGTTTTAACCGACTCAAAACAAGTGGGTGAATGGGGTGCTCCAACTTATGACTTATGGGTTGTACGTAAAGATTTTGCAGAGAAAAATCCTGACTTCTTAAAAGCTTTTGTCCAAACCACGCTTGAGCAGCTTGAAAAATATAATCAAGATCCAGCCGCTTACGTTAAAGATGCCGATAACGTGCAAAAAATTGCACAGCTCACAGGTTCTGATCCAAAAGATATCCCGCTTTTATTAAGTGGAAATATTTACCTAGACCACGCTCAGCAAAAACAAACGTTAGATGGTGAATTTGCGCAAAATATTTTTGACACAGCGAAATTCTTAAAAGGTCAGGGCAAGGTCGATCAACTTAAAGCCGATTATAAAGGCAACGTGAATTCTTCATTTTTGCAGCCTTAAGGAGTTGTCATGAGTGTACTAGAAGCCAAACATATTCATCTGACTTTTCCTAAACAGCAAAAGCCAGTTTTACAAGACATTAACTTAACCATTGAAGAAGGTTCTTTAACCGTCATTTTGGGCGAGTCAGGTTGTGGCAAAACAACTTTGCTTAATATTTTGGCGGGGTTTCAAAAGCCGAGTTCAGGTGATGTGCTTGTAAATCATGAAGTGGTAAATGGACCAGATGTAACCCGCGCTGTCGTGTTTCAGGATCATGCACTCCTTCCTTGGTTGAATGTTGCAGATAATGTTGGCTTCGCTTTGCAGTTAAAAGGTTTAAAGCGCGCAGATATCGAAGCACAAGTGAGTGCAATTTTAAAAATTGTAGGTTTAAGCCACGTTGAAAAAGCCAATATTTGGGAACTTTCCGGTGGTATGAAACAACGTGTTGGTATTGCCAGAGCTTTGATTAGTCATGCACCGTTTATTTTATTAGATGAACCTTTTGCCGCATTAGATGCTTTTACACGTGAAAACATGCAGCAGTTAGTGCTCGATTTATGGATTCAACAAAATAAAAGCTTCTTTTTAATTACTCATGACATTGAAGAAGCATTATTGCTCAGCAATCAGTTAGTTCTGATGACAGCGCATCCAGGCAAAATTGTAGAAACTCTACATCTCGATTTTGCTAATCGATATCGTCAAGGCGAGTCTATTCGCTCAATTAAATCGGACCCTCAATTTATTCAGCTCAGAGAACAGCTGTTTGAAAGTTTAAGGGCGCAAAAGCAAAGCGGTAAGGAGGCGTTAACCACATGAACACTAAAGATAACGTCTATGAATATGACAAAGCAGAGCTAAAACTTAAGCCAGATGTGCAAACAGAAAATGCTTCATTTCTATCGTCATTTTTTGAGAAGCATCGCACTTTGGCAGTTAGCATAATTAGTGTGGGAAGTGTGGTCGCACTCTGGTTTCTCATTACTGCTTTGCATATCGTACCTGAACTGTTTTTACCGAGCCCACAGGCAGTCTGGCAAAAATTTATATCGGTCAGCCAAGAAGGCTTTATGAAGGCTACTTTGTGGCAACACTTGGCCGCTAGTATCTCGCGTGTGTTTTTGGCTTTGATTGCTGCCGTGGTGATTGGTGTTCCGCTGGGTTTGTGGATGGGGCTGAACAAATGGGTTCGTGCTGTTCTAGATCCTTTGGTTGAATTATTACGTCCAATTCCGCCGTTAGCGTATTTGCCGTTACTTGTTATTTGGTTCGGTATTGGCGAAACCACAAAAGTACTTTTGATTTTCTTCTCGATTTTGGCGCCTGTCATTATTAGTAGTGCGCATGGTGTTTTAAGCCATCAGCTTAATCGTGAGCGTGCGGCATTGTCGTTGGGTGCGAGTCAGTCACAAGTCTTTTGGCATGTCATTTTACCAACGGCTTTGCCTCATATTATTACCGGTATTCGTATTGGTCTCGGGGTGGGCTGGTCAACATTAGTTGCAGCAGAATTGGTTGCAGCGGACCGTGGTATTGGTTTTATGGTGCAATCGGCAGCGCAGTTCTTAATTACCGATACGGTGATTCTGGGCATTATTGTGATTGCGATTGTCGCAGTTAGTTTTGAGCTGTTTTTACGTTGGTTACAAAAACAGTTTTCTCCTTGGTATGGTCAGCAGTTGTAGTAAAGAAGATGAATACAGAAGTAGCAAACTTAAATATTGAAGTGATCAAGCCTACCATTGGCGCAATTATTCACGATATTGATTTGAATGCGTTAAATGAACAGACAACGCAACAAATCCAGCAGGCTTTGCTTGATCATCAGGTCATTTTTTTTCGAAAGCAACAATTAGCGCCGCAAGCACAAGCAGACTTGGCACGCAGTTTTGGCACCTTACACGTGCACCCGATTTATCCTTCAATTGAAGATGTACCTGAAGTGATGGTACTCGACAGTTGGAAACAAGACTTGCGTGACAATGAACTTTGGCACACAGATGTGACCTTTAGTAAAACCCCACCTTTAGGTTGTGTGTTGCAAGCCATTAAAATTCCACCTGTAGGCGGAGATACATTATGGTCGAGCAACACAGCAGCTTTTAAAGGGCTTCCGCTTGAGTTACAGCAAAAACTACGTGGCTTAACTGCAACACACGATATTCGTAAGTCTTTTCCGCTTGAGCGTTTTGCCCATAATGAAGAAGAGCGTGAAAAGCTTTTGCAAACATTTAAGCGTAATCCACCAGTGGTTCACCCAGTGGTGCGTACCCATCCGGTTACAGGTGAGCCTTTGTTGTTCGTAAGTGAAGGCTTTACTACTCGCATTAATGAGTTACCTGAACAAGAAAGTGAGCAATTACTTGATTTCTTGTTTGAACATGCGACCCAAGAGCAATTTCATTTGCGTTGGAAGTGGCAAGATGGTGATATCGCGATTTGGGATAACCGTTGCACACAACATAAAGCATTATTTGATTATGGCGATGCTCATCGCATCATGCACCGTGCAACTATTAACGGTGATGTGCCATTTTATAAAAATGAACAACAGCCAGAGTTAGCCGAAGTTTAATTCTTTGGTTTTCAGCCGTTTCAATTCCAACGCAGCATTTTGAGTTGGAATTGAAACAGTAATTTATTTCTAATGTGCTCCAAATCCTGACAATATGCCTGTATAACTCTTTACGGGAGGTGAGGCCCAATCACCAACTTTGCTGGTTTTTAAATTTAACTGGACTAACATTTCAACTTGTTTAACTGCTGCTGCAACGCCGTCAATAACAATCACTCCCAACTCTTTTTGTAGTTTTAGACACAAATCACTCATACCTGCACAGCCCAAAACAATCGTATCGCTTTTATCTTCTACTAGTGCTTTTTTGCACTCATCTCGTATGGTTCGATAAGCATCTGAGTCAGGAAGCTCCAACTCTTCAACTGCAATGTCACAAGCTCGAACATTTTTGCAAAATGGCGTAACGCCATAGCGATGAGCGAGATGCCAGCTCATATTCACTGTACGTTGTAAGGTTGTAACTACACTAAATCCAGTACTAACATAACTTGCAGTTCGCATAGCTGCTTCGGCAATCCCAATCACAGGTGCTGAAGTCATTTCACGGGCAGCATAAAGCGCAGGGTCGCCAAAACAGGCAATAACATAAGCATTTACACCTAGAAATTCACCTTGGCGAATTTCCTCTAGTACACCTACTGCACTTAATGCTTCATCATAATAACTTTCAATCGTTGCAGGGCCCATTTGAGGACTCACTGCAATAATTTGAGTACCAGAACTTGCAACTATCTTTGCTGATGCAGCAATTTTGTCTGTCATGCTTTGGGTGGTATTGGGATTAATAATTTTAATTTTCATTGTACTTTTGCCTTCGTCATTGCCGATTTAGCATGGGCAAGCGGTTGGTTAAGAAATCGGTAAATGACAAAACCGAATCCCATCCCAATAAACCATGTGAAATTAGCTAGCCCCGATAGTTGTGGTAAAAGTACGCAGAGAATAGGAATTAATGAAGCTGGAATTAAGGCATAAAAGGCAGAGTGGTTATAACCATTTTTGTACCAATACAAACCTTTGGTATCTAAGGTATATAAATCATCTACTACGATTTTTTGTTTTTTAACGAGGTAAAAATCAGCTAGCAATACGCCAAAAAGTGGGCCGATAAATGCACCTAAAATATCAATGGTGTAGTGGATTACTTGAGGATTATTAAATAAATTCCATGGGGTAATGAAAATCGAACCAACTGCTGCAATCATTCCACCCATGCGCCAGCTAATTTTGCTCGGTGAAACGTTGGAAAAATCAAAGGCAGGTGAAACAAAGTTAGCGACAATATTAATTCCAATGGTGGCAATCATTAACGTCAAGCTGCCTAAAATCACCACAAAGGTACTATCAAGTTTTCCAACCATCTCGACAGGGTCTGTAATGAGCTTGCCGTAGACTGGAAGCGTTGCCGCAATACACACCACAGTAAGTAAAGAAAAGCCTAAGAAATTAATCGGTAGTCCAAGAAAGTTACCCATTTTAATGGCATTAAAACTTTTGCCATAACGAGAAAAGTCACCAAAGTTCAGCATTGGTCCAGAAAAATATGAAACAACAAGCGCAATAGCACCAATCATGACTGGTACAACCGCAAAACCGTCGTATTGAACACCGCTCAAGTTTAAATCAATATTCTGCCAGCCAGCTTTCCAGATGAGCCATACTGCCATCACAAACATTACAACGTAGACAGCCGGACCTGCCCAGTCAATAAACTTACGAATACTGTCCATGCCAGACCAAAAAAGAATCGCTTGAAGTAGCCAAAGCAGCATAAAGCCAACCCATCCTAAATAGGAAAGTCCAAGAAAGCCATAATTTGAAATATCGGCATAGACCGACCATTCTGGAAAGAACTTTAAAATGACCAATAAGAAAGCACTTGAGGCCAAATAGGTTTGAATGCCATACCATGCGACAGCAATAAGACCACGAATAACAGCAGGAATATTTGCACCAAGCACACCGAAGGTTGCGCGGCAAATAACAGGATAGGGCGTACCAGTTTGTTGGCTAGACTTGGCAATCAGGTTTGTAAAAAACTGAACTATGGCAATGCCGATGAGTAAAGATAAAAGTACCTGCCAGCTATTGAGCCCAAGTGCAAAAAGGCTCCCAGCCATGACATAACCGCCGACACTATGAACATCAGACATCCAGAAAGCAAAAATATTATAAGCGCCCCATGTTTGCTTTTTTAAAGGAGCCAAGTCTTGATTTGTCAGTTTTGCATCATAAGAAGGTTTAATTATTGCTTTGGTATTATTCATCTTGAACACTCACTTCCTTAAGATGGAGGCACTTTCAGCAGTATTGTTTTTCTGTCTAAAAGAATGGAATTAAAATTGTGTACAATGTGATATTTAAATTGTGCACAATCTTAATTGAGCAAAAGTTATGCCAAATTTCAGAAGTAGCGCTTATGAGTTATCTAAACTGGTATGGATTTTGGATATGAAGAGATAAATTTATAAAATGAAAAGTGCTTAATTTTTTATAAAAAGTAAGTAAATTTAGCTGTATAAGTGGATATTTAGAGGTCTAATATTGAATTGTTTAGCTCAACATAAGTATTTGGGGAATGAGAGCAATATTCCAAAACGCTTAAGTTAAACTTACACTATTGTCATTAGATAAAGTTTTAAAAAGAGGGAGCATCAATAAAAAATGGAAAAATCAATGCCATCGAATGCACCAAAAAAAGCCGTAGAAATGAGCAATGATGAAATTGATGACCATATATATAACGCTATTGTAGATGCTATTTTAAATCGACAACTTGCCCCTGGCGCACGTTTAGTTGAAGCACCTTTGTGTGAAGCATTCGGTGTAACGCGAGGAGTGTTAAGACGTGTTTTTGTCAAACTTGCACATGATAAGGTCATCGAAATTCAGCCCAATCGTGGGGCACTCATCGCAAAACATAGTGCTCATGAAACAAAAGAGGTCTTTGAAGCACGCAGCATGCTTGAAATCGCTACTGTAAAAAAGCTCGCTCAAAAGTCACATAGCTTAGATTTTAGTGAGCTTCGAGGCTTAGTCGATCAAGAGTCTCATGAGCGTTTAGCTGGCAATTGGGCCGAGTGGATTAAGCTATCAGGGCAATTTCATTTAAAGCTGATTGAAGCAAATCAAAATACAATTATGACCAGTTATTTACAGACGCTTATTGCAAGGACTTCGTTATTAATTGGATTATATGAAATTCCCAAACATAATAATTGTTCGGCAGATGAACATCGTGCAATTTTAAATGCCATTGAGCAAGGCGATGAAAAGCGAGCAACTCAATTGATGGAAGAGCATTTAGAACACTACGCGACGACATTTGTTGAAGAAGACCACACAGCAACAGCAGATCAAAATTTATTAAATTTATTTAAAAATAAAAAAATTGAAACTATTTAAAATAACTAAAAAATAACGGGCCAATTCCTATGGAAAAGGCCCAGATTGGTTATTTTATAGGAACGATTTGACGCGTTAGAAAATCAATAAATAGTTTGACCTTCTTCGATAAAATCTTACGGTTTGGCCATGTGACATATAAGTGAAGCGGCTGACTGGTATAGTCCTCCAAACATTTCTGTAATTTGCCTTCTTTGTAATAAGGCTCTGCAATAAACTCTGGAAGAAAAACGATACCGTGATCTTTCAAGCACATATCTAATAATAATTCCCCATTATTACAGGTCATCACAGGGAAGCAATTAAAGGACACTTCTTTTTGATCTTTTTGGAAAATCAATTTTTTATGTCGGCTATCTTGATAGTAAATCAGAAATTTATGTTCTTTAAGTTCTTCTAAAGAGGTTGGAAGGCCATGCTGATTAAAATACTCTGGTGTTGCATATAAATATCGTTGATAGGTATTTAATATTTTACTATTTGCCAAATTTGGAGGTGAACCATCTACACGAATGGTTAAATCAAATTTATTATTATTCGTATCTAATAGCTGATCAGTCATGAATAAATCAATTTTGATACTGGGATATTTCTCTATAAAGTCTGAAATGATATGTTGAAGAAAAATATTGCTAAAAGACATGGGGGTATTGAGCTTAAGTTCGCCTTCAGGGTACTGCTGATTGTAACTAATTTCATAAGCAGCCCATTCAAACTCACTTAAAATGACTTTACTATGTTGATAAAATTTTTCCCCACAAGAGGTGAGATTCATCTGTCTTGTTGTTCTGGTTAACAGTGTGGTTTTCAGGTCATTTTCGAGGTAGCAAACACGTTTGGCTACTAAGTCACGAGAGATGTCGAGTGCTCTGGCTGCGCTACTAAAATTCCCATGCTCTACGACACTTACAAAAGTGGAAATACAGTCTAATCGATCCATGGATAAGCAAAAGTTAAAAAAATATATATCAATGATTAAACTATAAAAATTAAAAAGCAATCATTGATTTTATTGTATTCGTACAGCATACAGATTCGAGCTGATTTACTGTCTATTTTTTTACATTTTTATCTGTTTTGATAATAAACATTAGATTTTTTACTTAAACACAAAACTTATCAGTAATAACGGAGTTATTCATGAATAAATCACTTTTAGAACAATTATCACCAACGAATTGTCAGGTTATTTTTATTGATCATCAGCCACAAATGGCTTTTGGGGTACAGTCAATAGATCGCCAAGTATTAAAGAATAATACTGTAGGGTTAGCCAAAGCAGCTAAAACATTCAATATTCCTGTCACCATTACTACGGTTGAAACTGAAAGCTTCTCTGGTCATACCTATCCAGAACTTTTAGATGTATTTCCAGATGCTCCATTACTAGAACGTACTTCTATGAACTCATGGGATGATCAAAAAGTACGTGATTCTCTTGCAAAAAATAATCGTAAAAAAGTGATTGTTTCAGGCTTATGGACTGAAGTGTGCAATAACACTTTTGCTTTTGGTGCCATGCTTGAAGGCGATTATGAAATTTATATGGTTGCAGATGCTTCTGGTGGTACATCAAAAGAAGCACATGACTATGCCATGCAACGTATGATTCAAGCAGGTGTTGTTCCAGTAACTTGGCAACAAGTCTTACTCGAATGGCAACGTGATTGGGCACATCGTGATACGTATGATGCAGTTATGGCAATTGTACGCGAGCATTCTGGTGCTTATGGTATGGGCGTTGATTATGCTTATACGATGGTACATAAGGCGCCTGAACGTACAACATCAAAACACGAAGTACTTGCACCAGTTCCTGCAAAATAAAACAGTACTGATTTAGGTAAAGGCATGTCTAGTATTCAATATTTAAGTGATATTAATACAGATATGCCTTTATTTTTTAGAACGATAATTCACAAGAATGGAGTTCAGAATGACCGAAATAAACCTCATACTCATAAACGGTAAAATCACAACACTAGATCCTCAGAATCCCGAAGTACAAGCAATTGCGATTGCAGACGGTAAAGTCGTACGTACGGGTACAAATGATGAGATTATGAAGCTCGCAACACCAACAAGCAAAGTCGTAGACTTAAATGGCCGTCGCGTTATACCGGGTCTAAATGACAGTCATCTGCATATTATTCGTGGTGGCCTAAATTACAATATGGAACTGCGCTGGGAAGGAGTACCATCCGTTGCTGATGCACTACGCTTACTTAAAGAGCAAGCAGATAATACGCCTGCTCCACAATGGGTCCGTGTAGTAGGCGGTTGGACTGAGTTCCAGTTTGCTGAAAAGCGGTTACCAACTTTAGAAGAAATTAATAAAGCTGCGCCAGATACTCCTGTCTTTGTTTTACATTTATATGCCAGTGCTTTGTTGAACCGGGCAGCGCTTGATGTATTAGGCTTTAATAAAGACACGCCAGATCCACCCGGAGGCAAAATTGTACGAGATGCAAAGGGTGAGCCAACAGGTCTGTTGCTCGCAACTCCATCCGCTATGATTTTGTATTCAACCTTAGGGAAAGCACCAAAATTGCCAGTTGAAGATCAAGTCAATTCAACTCGTCATTTCATGCGCGAACTAAATCGATTAGGCATTACTTCGGCAATTGATGCAGGTGGTGGTGGTCAAAACTACCCTGAAGATTATGATGTGATTAAGCAATTACACGATCAAAATCAAATGACAGTGCGAATTGCTTATAATCTATTTGCTCAGAAGGCAGGCCAAGAGCTTGATGACTATCGCCGTTGGACAGAAATGACATTTCCGGGTGATGGTGATGAGTTATTTAGAATGAATGGAGCAGGAGAGAACCTGACTTGGTCAGCGGGTGACTTCGAAGATTTCTATGAACCACGTCCAGATTTACCGGAAAAAATGGAAGGTGAACTCGAAGCCATTGTAGAGCACTTGGCTGAAAAGAAATGGCCATTCCGTATTCATGCAACCTATGATGAAAGTATTAATCGTCTGCTCAATGTATTTGAGCGCGTCAATTCAAAACAGCCATTTGCAACTCGATTTATTATTGACCATGCAGAAACTGTATCTGAGCGTAATATCGAACGTATTGGTGCGTTGGGTGGTGGTATCGCCATTCAACACCGTATGGCATATCAAGGTGAGATTTTCGTAAAACGCTATGGTGCCGAGGCTGCTCAGGCAACGCCACCAGTTAAGAAAATGTTAGAGCTTGGTGTTCCTGTGGGTGCGGGGACAGATGCGACTCGAGTTGCATCCTATAACCCTTGGGTATGTTTATACTGGCTAAGTACGGGTAAAACAGTCGGTGGTTTGCCACTCTATGATGAAAAAAATCTATTAGACCGTCAGACTGCACTCAAACTCTGGACTAAAGGTTCGGCTTGGTTCTCAGGTGAAAAAGATGTCAAAGGTTCACTCACAGCAGGGGAACTTGCTGACTTGGTCGTGTTGTCTGATGACTACTTCAAAGTTGAAGCAGAAGATATCCAGTGGATTGAGTCTGTACTCACTGTTTTAGGTGGAAAAGTGGTATATGCAGGTGCAGAGTTTAAGCAAGATGATCCGCCGTTACCGCCAGCTTCACCAACATGGTCGCCAGTAAAACGCTTTGGTGGTCAGTGGCGTTTATCTGAAAATCGTAATGCGCCCTCGAATCAATCATTACAGTCACAAAGTGCATTGTGTGAATGTGCTAGCAGCTGTGGCATGCATGGACACAGCCACGCTTGGATGCTTGATGTTCCTGTAAATGATAAGGACAAAAAATCTTTCTGGGGCGCACTAGGGTGCTCGTGTTTCGCATTTTAAATAAAACAGTATGGGAACCTGCTGATTAAATGGCTTGATTCTCTAAGGTATGTACGATGAAAATGTACTTGTTATCTTTGGCTGTAGGGTTACTTGTTGGTGTCTTATATTATGTTTTAAATGTTAAGTCACCTGCTCCACCTCTTGTTGCATTAGTCGGTTTATTGGGCATGGTGATAGGAGAGCAACTGCTTCCTTTTATTAAGTCCTATTTTTAACCTGTTTCATTCAAAAAGCTAAATGGTGCTATGCCATTTAGCTTTTTATATTAATAAGTATTTTCAATTACTTTATACGACGGCCTTGTTCGTCAATAATCACTTCGCCATCTTCTTTTGCAAAATAGCCTAAGTTTTTTGAATCTAAAATGTCGAGCACCACTTCAGAAGGGCGGCAAAGTCGCGTGCCTTTTGCTGTAACCACAAATGGGCGATTAATTAAAATTGGATACTCCACCATAAAATCAATTAATTGCTTGTCTGTCCAATGGTTTTGTTCTAACTCTAAATCTTTGTAGGGATCAACATTTTTACGAATTGATTCACGTACAGTTAAGCCTGAATCCTTAATGAGTTGAATCAATTCATCTTTACTTGGTGGTGTTTGCAAATATTCAATAACAATAGGCTCAAGTCCTGCATGACGAATAAGCGCCAATGTATTGCGTGAGGTTCCGCAAGCAGGGTTATGGTAAATCTTCACTAGCTCAGTCATGGTAAATTTATTGTCAAATTAAGATATTGCATTTATATATGGATATCCGTATATTTGCAATAACGAATATATTCTGTTGAAGATATGATCAACCAAGTCGATTTCTTTAAATGTCTATCTGACCAAACTCGGTTAAATATTCTTAAATTAGTTCTAAATAAACAAAATATTTGTGTTTGTGAGCTAACAGAGCAGCTTGAATTGAGCCAACCGAAAATTTCTCGTCACTTGGCCTTATTAAGAACTCATGGCGTATTACTTGATGAAAGAAAAGGTCAGTGGGTCTATTACAGCTTAAATCCTGATTTACCTGTATGGGCTTTAGATATTTTAAAGGTGATAGAAAATGATGAGAGTGAGACAAGAGTAAAACAACAATATCAGCCTTTCATCACTACAACGTGCTGCGATTAATCTTCCTAGATTTCTATCTTAAAAATTCGGATTTCTAGCATAGGTGTATCAATCATTTATGTATTGAACAAAATTAATCAATTCTTTCTTCGAGTAGAACATGACCAGACAAGGGCTTTCATTTTTAGATCGAAACCTGACGCTATGGATTTTCATTGCAATGGCTTTAGGTTTAGCGATTGGAGTTTTCTTTCCTCAGGCATCTGTGTCTTTGAATGAATTAAGTGTAGATAACGTTAATATCCCGATCGCAATCGGCTTAATTTTGATGATGTATCCACCTTTAGCTAAGGTTGATTATGCTGCGTTACCAGAGGTATTTAAAGATAAGAAAACCTTAACTTTATCGTTGGTACAGAATTGGATTATTGCTCCAGTTTTAATGTTTATCCTTGCGATTATTTTCTTACATCACTATCCAGAGTATATGACGGGCCTTATTTTGATAGGCTTAGCACGTTGTATTGCCATGGTATTAGTCTGGAATGGCTTGGCTTGTGGTGATAACCAATATGTTGCAGCGTTAGTTGCCTTTAACAGTATTTTCCAAATCTTATTTTTCAGTACGTATGCTTGGCTATTCTTGACCTTTTTGCCGCCGTATTTTGGTGTGGCAGGACAAGTCATTGATGTGAATTTCTGGACGATTACACACGCGGTTTTGGTGTACTTAGGTATTCCATTTTTAATGGGATTCTTGACGCGTTTGATTTTAGTCAAGTCGAAAGGGTTGGAGTGGTATCAAAGTAAATTTTTACCAAAGATCAGCCCGATTAGTTTAATTGCTTTACTTTTTACTATTGTGGCGATGTTTAGTCTAAAAGGTGGGGATGTAGTGAGCTTACCTTTAGATGTATTAGGTATTGCGATTCCACTTACAATTTACTTTGTCGTAATGTTCTTCATTAGCTTCTTTATGAGTAAACGGATGGGGAATAACTATCCACGTACCACTGCTATTTCATTTACCGCTGCTGGCAACAATTTTGAGTTGGCATTAGCGGTTGCTATCGCAACATTTGGTTTAGCATCACCTGTCGCTTTTACCACAGTGATTGGGCCGTTGGTTGAAGTTCCCGTTTTAATTTCACTCGTTACCGTTTCTCTTTGGCTCAAGAAAAAGTATTTCTCACATGAACAGTCCTAATAATGATTTATCAAATGTAGCATTAAATCTTCTAGATAAGCCTACATTTGAGCAAGTGCAAGCACAGCAGCTTGAGCATCCTCCTCGGATTTTATTGCTATATGGTTCTAATCGTGAACGCTCTTATAGTCGTTTTGCTGTGCTGACTGCTGGCCGAATCCTTGAATATTTAGGTGCTGAAGTCAAAATCTTTCATCCTAAAGGTTTACCTTTGCCTGAGGATGCAGGAACAGATCATCCTAAAGTCCAAGAATTACATACACTATTAGCTTGGGCAGAAGGCATGGTGTGGTGTTCGCCTGAACGTCATGGTGCGATGAGTTCAATTTTAAAAGCTCAAATTGACTGGATTCCTTTAGCAGCTGGAGCAATCCGTGCAACTCAGGGTAAAACCCTAGCAGTCATGCAAGTCAGTGGTGGTTCGCAATCTTTTAATGCAGTCAATCAAATGCGTATTTTAGGTCGTTGGATGCGTATGATTACCATCCCAAATCAGTCATCTGTCGCAAAAGCATTTTTGGAGTTTGAGGAAGATGGCAGTATGAAACCTTCTTCTTATTATGATCGAATTGTTGATGTGATGGAGGAACTGTATAAGTTCACATTATTAACGCGTGGGCAAAAAGAATATTTGATAGATCGCTATTCTGAGCGCAAAGAATCGGCAGAAGAGCTATCAAAACGAGTAAATCAAAAATAAACAGTTTCATGAAAAAGTGCTTCATTTGGAGCACTTTTTATTGCTTAGTTTTTACACTCAGGTGATTGTGGGCAAAAGTTTTTGCATAAGTTCAATAAAGTTTGAAACTTTAGCCGAGTTTTCATTTTCTCGTGTAATCAAGTAAATAGGCGCATTCAGTTTTATTGAATCATCAAATTCTCGATATACAATTCCATGTTCCCAAAAGTTATGCATTGAGGCTGGCACAATCGTTATACCAATTCCAGCAGCGACTAAATTTAATGTTGCGGTAGGTCGAGGTGCTTCCTGGACAATGCGCGGACTAAAACCTGCTTGATAGCAACTATATAAAATATTGTCATATAAGCCTTGTCCTGAAGAACGACGGTATAAAACAAAATTCTCATCAGATAAGTCAATTAAACTAATTTTCTCTCTTTTTGTAAGTGGATGGTCTATAGGCAATGCCACTACCATTGATTCATCTAATATATGCAGATGTTTCAAACCAATATCACGACTAATCGGCGCTCTTAAAAAAGCAATATCAAGCTTTTCCGAAATTAACCAATCTAATTGCTTTTGGCTGCCTGCTTCTTCAAGTTTAGTCTGTACAGCTGGGTACATTTCACGATATGAGCGCAATACCAGCGAAATAAGCGGATGTAAACCTGCGGAACTTGTAAAACCAATATTGAGTTGTCCAGTTTTGCCTTGGCTAACATCTTGGACGAGTTGGGGTATATGTTTAGCATGCTCTAATAAAAGCTGTGCTTCTTTAAATAAAGCTAGACCTGCCTCAGTTGGTTCAATCCCGCGCGGTTGACGAATAAGTAATTGTGTACCGAGTTCTTCTTCAAGTTTTTTGAGTAAACGCGTTAGAGGCGGCTGTTGAATAAACAATCGATTTGCTGCATGCGTAATGTTTCTTTCTTCAACCACTACTACAAAGGCGTGAAGCTTATGTAAATCGAGCATAGAAATACCTTTAGGGTATGCTTAGTGAAAATAAAAGCATTTGTAGATATATCACAAAAGTATCATTCTATCTTGGTCAGATAAAGTGAAAAGTAACGAAAATGAACCATGTTGAGATTGCCGTGCGGAAGGAGAGTGTACCCACCTGCACAGAGTTATTTTTAGGTTTTTTAACATTAGGTTTAATTGGATTTGGTGGTGTTTTACCTTTAGCAAGAAAAGTCATTGTAGAGCAGAGACAGTGGCTAAGCCCTGAAAAATTCACCGAGTTACTTGGTTTGTGTCAATTTTTACCGGGCGGCAATATTATTAATTTATCTGTTGCGATTGGTATGGAGTTTCGAGGTGTTCGTGGTGCAGTGAGCTCGCTCATTGGTCTGATCCTTGCACCTACTGTTATTGTTGTACTTTTACATTATGTTTATGAGCAGTTCCAAAATAATTTAATGGTTAAGCATCTTTTTGAAGGGTTAGGAGCAGCAGCAGCAGTGCTTCTGGTAGCAACTGGCTTAAAAATGTTGAAACCATTATTACGTAACCCGATAGCGATGTGTGTTGTCGTGGCTGCAATTATCAGTATTGCTTTTCTAAAAATTTCTTTGCTTTTGACTATGTTGATTCTATTGGCACTTTATTCATCTATTATTTGGAGACGTGTGTAATGGGAGCAGTTCTACTTGCTTTAGCGATCATTTTTACTCAGTTGTCTCTTATAGCTTTTGGTGGCGGAAACACGATTTTGCCCGAAATGCAGCGTCAAGTGGTTGATATTCATCATTGGATGACTGCACAAGAATTTAGTGCTTTGTTTGCTATGGCTCAAGCAGCTCCCGGTCCGAACATGATGATTGTACCATTGGTGGGATGGCATGTAGCAGGACTGTCAGGTTTACTTGTGGCCTCTACCGCTAAATTTCTACCTTCATCTCTTATTACGGTATTTGTAATGAGAGGCTGGTCTAAGTTCAAAGATAAAAAATGGCGCCGTGTTTTACAGCTTGCTTTGCAACCCGTCACAGTGGGGACGGTGCTTGCCAGTGCTTGGATTATTTCTGAGGCAGCAGCAATAAATACTTTACTTATTATTATGGTAGTCATTGCAACTCTATTATCTTTAATTAAAAAAGTTCATCCTTTACATGTCTTAATTGCTGGGGCTGTATTTGGTGTGGTGTTACTCTAGTTTAACCAGTTTGCCGACCTGCGCTGGGATAAGTTCAGGTTGGTTTTTTTGAATGAAAAGAATAAAATCTAAAAAACCGATTAAATCTATAAAAACATACTGTTTTACCTATTTTGTGTTTTAACGTACTATGCATCTATTGAAAGAATTTGGATGAATTGGAGTAAAAACAGATGTTAGATCAAAACATTAAAACTCAATTAAAAGCTTACTTAGAACGTTTAGAAAGTCCAATCGAATTAGTGGCTGCTTTAGATGAATCAGATAAAGCTGCTCAAATTAAAGAGTTAGTGACAGAAATCGCTGAGCTTTCTGACAAGGTGACTGCTCGTTTTGATGGCAACAATACACGTCGTCCAAGCTTTGGTGTGGCTAAAGCAGGTGAACAGCCTCGTGTGTTCTTTGCAGGCTTACCAATGGGCCATGAGTTTACATCTTTGATCTTGGCGCTGTTACAAGTCTCTGGCTATGCACCTAAAGTTTCTGATGAAGTGCTCGACCAAATTAAAGGCCTAAACCTCAAAGCTAACTTTGATGTGTTTGTATCCTTAAGCTGTCATAACTGTCCGGACGTGGTACAGGCGCTTAACCTGATCGCGATTTATAATCCGAATACCACAGCAACCATGATTGACGGTTCATTCTTCCAAGACGAAGTGGAACAACGCAAAATCATGGCTGTACCAATGGTATTTCAGGACAACGAACACATTGGTCAAGGTCGTATGACCCTTGAAGAGATTGTGGCAAAACTTGACACCAACTCAGCTGAAAAAGATGCAGCAGCACTGAATGCCAAAGATGCCTTTGATGTATTGGTGATTGGTGGTGGACCTGCGGGTGCAACAGCAGCCATCTATGCAGCACGTAAAGGTATTAACACTGGTATCGTAGCTGAACGCTTTGGTGGTCAGGTCATGGATACCATGGACATTGAAAACTTCACGTCTGTGCAAAAAACTCAAGGTCCTAAGTTTGCTGCCGAGATGGAAGCACACGTTCGTGAATACGATGTCGATATCATGAACTTGCAACGTGTTAGCAAAATCACAGGTGCCAACCAAACAGAAAATGGTCTGGTTGAAGTTGAACTTGAAAACGGTGCAAAACTTGAATCGAAGACAGTCATCCTTTCAACAGGGGCACGTTGGAGAGAAATGAATGTACCGGGTGAGCAAGAATACCGTACCCGTGGCGTTGCATACTGCCCACACTGTGATGGTCCATTGTTCAAAGGCAAACGTGTTGCCGTGATTGGTGGTGGTAACTCAGGTGTTGAAGCTGCAATTGACCTTGCAGGAATTGTTGAGCATGTGACTTTGGTTGAGTTCGATACAAAACTACGTGCAGACCAAGTGTTGCAAAACAAATTGCATAGCTTGCCGAACACAACTGTGATTATGAATGCCTTAAGCACAGAAGTGTTAGGTGATGGTTCACAAGTGACTGGCCTTAAATATAAAGACCGTGCCACTGATGAAGAGCATGTGGTAGAGCTTGCAGGGATCTTTGTACAGATTGGTTTACTTCCAAACACTGACTTCTTAAAAGACAGTGAAGTTGAGTTAACCAACCGTGGCGAGATCATTGTGAATGACCGCAACGAAACCAATGTGCAAGGTGTATTTGCTGCGGGTGACTGTACCACTGTGCCTTACAAGCAAATCATTATTGCTACAGGTGAAGGTGCTAAAGCATCACTCTCTGCGTTTGATTACATCATTCGCTCTGGGCAGTAAAATTTAGTTCCCAAACGAAAGAGCCAAAGGATTACCTTTGGCTCTTTTTTATTTTCATGGTTTATATAAACCGTGTTCGACTAAATGCTCTCGTAAAATCCGACGTAGCTCTAATACAGCTTGTGGTGTTAACTGAATAGAGTGTCCACCCGGAAGTACTTTCTCAGACTTTGCACCCTCTAAGTGAGCACTCTTATAAGGAACAATACCATCGGTAATCACATTTGGATCATCACTCTTGGTAATGTTACCCATAATTGAGTGGAAGACTAATCCTTGATGTGGATTAATATTTTCCGTGAGTTCCATAAATTTAGATTGATGGCTTAAGTCACTTGGTCCATTTTGAATCAGACCATTATCAATGTTATTCAAGAAATCTTTAACATCTAGGTTTTCTGTAGTTAGTGATGTCGCTACAGCAGATAAAAAAGCTCCCGGCAAACGAATAATTTTACGAGCAGCTAACGTAAACCACCGATCAGCGTAATCTGTACCTCTGTGAGGTGATGCCAAGAAAATTGCACGATCAAAGTTTCCAATTGAATGCATTTGCAATCGCTCAGTTACCATAGGGTGTTTCTTGAAACGGTTCTGTTGGCGTACAGTCATTAGTTTTAAGGCTGGTTGAGTAATATCTCCATCACTGACCAGCAGACGGCTAATAATACCACCCATACTATGGCCTACAAGCACAGCATCGTGTGCAGCAGGGTCACTTGGGTTTAGCGAACCAAACGCTTGTTTAAGCAGAGCGTAAATCTGGAAGCGACTTTCTAAAATTGGCATGTTAGTCGAGTAAAAAACTTGCCAAACTTGATAGTTATCTCTTAAAACAGTATCACCCATCACATCGTTGGTGAGCGCAATCCATGCCTCGGGGCTACTTGCTAAACCATGCACCAACACAATAATTTTTTTGTTTGGATTATAAGGTTCGAGCATATATAAATGTGGCATAGTTAAATGCTGATCACGATCAATTAGGCTTAAATAAGCCGCTACGCCTAAGTTATTTTCAGCTAGCCATAAACCGTAAGGTGCAGAGAAGTTCGCAGCTAGAGGGTATTGCTTACCTGCGACATTAATATTATCGGTGCGATAAGGATCATAAACTCGAATTACAAATTCTGGGTTATTTATAATGTCTTGAACAGTTTTGGCATTTTTAGGCTCAGCCACAATCGTTGCAGCTAAATAACGTGCATGGTGAATATTCGGATTCACACCATTTTTATAGCTGTAATTAAGTGGATCTAAAATATATTCATTAATATCTTCTTTTCCTGAGCTCGGAAAAACGGCGACAAACTCAGAACCGAAACCATCACGACGGTTAATTGTTCTTAAACCCGAGAAATTTAAGTTATAGCTTGAAATTAATTTCTCTAATTTTTGGCCAGTTAATTGTCTATGAAATTCAAAGTCTATTGAATAAACACTCTTACCAATATGGATTTGTGGCTCTACCACATTTTTTTGCGGGTATCTCAAATCATACACACTGACCATTTTGGCAATGGCTTGATTATAAAAGTCGCGTATTTGAACTTGTCTGTTATCAAAAATACGGTCGGTCGGCTGACGTTTTGTTGAAAACAGATAGGCATAGCTATAACGAATGCTCTTATCGAGAAAGGTTAATTGTTGGTCTAAGCAATCGTCATATTTATTCTGAATCGCTTTTTGTTCATCAGTCGCTTTGTGTTTAGTGAATCGACTAATTTTACACTCGGAAGAATCTGATAAAGCCATCGTTTTTGCGAGATACATTTCGCTCGCAGTAGATAAAAGCTGTTCGTCTAAAATTTGAGGAAGGTTTTTGAGTTGATTTACGCAGGTGTCAGGGGAATCTGTACAGGTTTTGGCTTCTTGCCCTGACATAGACAAAACGTTAAGACTTGCTTCACTCAGTTTATCTTGCGTAAGAATACTATTACGTTCATTTGCAATAGTAACGTTGAGAGCTTGTTGCTTAACATTGACGACCTGACATCCACCGAGAATTGAACCGAGGATTATGACCGTGAAGAGCGCTGAATTTCTTTTTCTAACAAACATTATGGTCAAATATGTGGATCAGTAATATGCCGATCATACAAATTTTAAAGTTTTTTTCAATTGATCAAATATAAAAAAGGGCTGTCAAATCAGCCCTTTTTTAAATTTTAAACTTATTTTTTTGCAGGTTTTGCAGGTTTTGCAGGCGTAGCAGGTGCCATGGCTGGGTTTGTTAAAACTTGCCATACATTCCAACGACCTTGTTTTTCAATTTCTTGAATTAAACGGTCAGCCACTTCAGCTTCATCAGGGTATTTAACTTTATAATTTTTTAAAGTCTGAATCGCATTTTTCTTTTGTTCCATTGCAATATAGTTATTTGCAGCGGCTAAATATGCTTCTTGAACATTGCCTTTAATGGCTTTGTCTAAATATGGAATGGCTTCACGCTGACCACCACCTTCAGATAAACCAAAACCAAACCAGAAATTCGTTTCTGGATCGTCTGGGCTAATTTTTAAAAGTCTTTGAGCATATTCTAAAGATTTAGTTGTGTGAACAGTACCTAAATCTAAATTACGTGCAAGTACGCTTGCTTTGAATGCTCGAATTAAAATATCAAATGAAGCATTTGGATTAGCAGCTAAAGTATCTAAGCGCTGAGTCACTTCTTTAAGTTTGCTTTCAAAACCTTTACGTTCCTGACGGTCTGTAAAGCGAGGCGGGTAGTGACGAGCTTTACCTTCTACAAGCTGTAAGAAGTCGTCAATTTCTGTCACATCAATTTCATTATCGCCAGCTAAAACTGCGTACTTCACTGAACGTTGTGAACTATTAATTGTAGGTACAATCAGTTTATTTGTATCTAAAGTAAGCGATTTAGTTGGATCATCCTGACGAGTGACCACCATTTTCGTTACAGGCTGAGCAGCAGCATCTTTTAAAGCAACTTCAAATGCTGGCGGAGCATCATAATTAAATGGGTTTAAAGCATAAAATGGAGGAGTAAGGTCAGGTTCCTTGAAAACAAAAGGTTCATTTTTTTGTTCTTTTACAGGCGCCATTGTACACGCTGTTAAACTAGAAGTTGCAAGGAGTAAATACGCCAATGGCTTTAAATTCATAGGATCTTCCGTTCATTTTAGTAAAGTCAGATTTGGTACAGCTAAGTCTAGGAAAACCTAAACCGACATGCAAGGGTAAGCGTGTTACATTATGAATCAAGAATATTACGTTTTTGATGTCTTGTTTTGCGCACCGCATTCACGACGAACTTCTTCAAGAATTTTTAGCTCTTCATCGCTAAAAGGTTGTTCATCTTGGCTTTCTTTTTTGAAAGTTGGGTCAAGTTCGGATAAGCGCTGACACAAATTGTTCATACGAGTTTCGTTGTGTTGAATACGATCAAGTAAAACTCGCATTCCTTCTAAAATCGGATCAGATTGATCAGCAGTGGTCGCATACGGGGCAAAACCAATACTCTGAGCATAATCACGGCGGCGTGCTTCATCTTGATCTTTGGTTTTATCAGCATCTTTATAAATATAGCGCGCAGGATTACCAACGGCTGTTACACCAGCGGGAACAGCTTTTGTCACCACAGCATTTGAACCCACTTTAGCGCCTTTACCAACTGTAAAAGGTCCTAAAATTTTTGCACCAGCACCAACGACTACACCATCTTCTAGAGTTGGGTGACGTTTACCTTTTTTCCATGTCGTACCGCCTAGGGTAACTCCATGATATAGCGTAACGTCATCACCAATTTCGGCAGTTTCACCAATCACAACACCCATACCATGATCGATAAAAAAACGTTTGCCGATCTTTGCACCAGGGTGAATCTCAATTCCTGTTGCAAAACGACTAAATGTTGATACAAAGCGGGCAGTCCCTTTGCAATCTTTTTTCCAAAGTTCATGTGCAAGTCTATGCAACACTAGGGCATGAATACCGGGATAATTGGTAAGTACTTCGAGCGTATTTCGTGCAGCAGGATCTCGCGCGAAGACAGCCTGTATATCTTCTTTAAGCTGTTTAAGCATTGGATTGATCCTCCTTGTCCGATGATGCTTTTTTCCATTTGCCGCTTGTGAGGGCTTGAACTCGACTAAAAATACCGCGAAGTAAATGATATTCCATACGATCTAATTGTATACGACCAAATAAACGACGCAAGCGTAAAGGTAATAAACGTGGATTTTCTGGATCTAAAAATTCAATTTCAGTTAGCATTTTTTCCAAATGAGGATAAAACTCTTCCATTTGCTGCTGAGTGACTAAAGGCTCATCCCACTGCATGCTTTGACCTTGTGCAAGTGGCATTTGTCCATCATCAGAAACAGATTCTTTTTGCTCTAATACCGACATGCGAAGTTCATAACATACAACTTGAATCGCTTGGGCAACGTTCAGTACACCATAATCCGAATTTACAGGAATAGTAAGGTGATAGTTTGCTAAAGCTAATTCTTCATTGGTTAAGCCGCGGTCTTCACGTCCAAAAACAATTGCAATTTGTTGGCCTTGCGAAGCAGCCTTAATTGCTTCTTTTGAAGCAGGGCGTACATCAAGCAATGGCCATGGAATAGTACGACTTCGAGCACTGGTTCCAAAAACTAAATGACAATCTTTAATCGCGTCTTCGAGCGTTTCAACAATTTCGACTTGTTCTAATAAATCTTGTGCACCAGCAGCAAGCGCTAGAATATCTGGATGTGGATAGGTCTTTGGTGAAACAAGAACCAACTTACTTAAGCCCATTGTTTTCATTGCGCGTAAAGCACTGCCAATATTAGCAGGTAAAGTGGTATTGACCATCACAATACGCACTTGTGCTAATTGTTTTGACACAGCGGTGTCGTCAAACAAACTCATAAGATTTCCAGAAATTACGAATATTGAGAAACTTCGCTTTGGTATGAATCCAATGCATCATCAATAGTCATGTCCACAGGAGGTGAGGCAACAGGTTGCGGACGAACAGGGTCTGCTGCTTTAGCTGCCTTAGATTTTACCTGATATTCAACATGAATATTATCTTTACCAAAGTAATCTCTTAGCTTGGCTAGAAGTTCATCTAAAGGAGCGACTTTCCATTGTGGGCCAAGTTGAAGCTCGGCCTGAGCATATGGTTGGTCAAGGTGTAAATTTAGTGCAATATGCTGATGCATATCAACATTGCAATAAGGCAATAAGATATTTTGTAGATCTTTTGCCAAACTTGGTTGCATTAAATCATTGGTTAACTTGATTTGAATGCTATTGGCACGTTTTTGTCTAATTTCATTTAAGTTAAAGGCTTTGTTTAAACGGCCCATTGGACGATCAAAGCCTTCACGCTCATAAATCTCGCCTTCAAAGACAACTACATGTTCAACTTGTATGATATCTTTAAAGCGTTGGAAGCGTTCATGATTACAACTGACTTCAATACGTGCTGTACCATCGTCGAGCACAATAACCACGCGATTTGGAAAGTTGGCTACATCCAGAACCAGACCCGCATAAACAGTTGTTACACCACGACGAGTCGCAGTAATTTCATTAAGTTTTGCTGGAATAAAGGCTTTGAGTTCTTGACGGTAAACATCAATAGGGTGACCTGTTAAATACAAACCAAGCGTATCTTTTTCGCCTTTAAGACGAACTTCATCACTCCATGGTTTAACTGGCTTAGCGGGTTTACGCTGAACTTCTTCAACTTCACCAAATAAGTCCATAATCCCGCTTTCACGGTTACTACGTGCTTGTTCGGCTGCTTGTACTGCTTCTGGCAGTTGAGCCATTAAACTAGAACGTTCAATACCTAAACAATCTAGTGCACCAGCACGGATAAGCGCTTCTAAGGTTCGTTTATTGATTTTTTTCAAATCAATACGGTGGCAGAAGTCGAATAGGTCTGTATAAGGCCCTTGCTGACGGCGTGAGTCAATAACAGACTGCATTGCCTGTTCACCAACACCTTTAATTGCACCTAAACCATAAACGATGGTTTTATCATCACTGGCATGGAAATGATAAGTCGACATGTTAACTGACGGAGGTAAAACTTCGAGTCCATTATTTCGACAGTCATCAATTAAAAATACGACGCTGTCAGTGTTCTGCATTTCCGATGACATTACTGCTGCCATAAATTCGGCAGGGTAATGAGCTTTTAACCATGCTGTATGGTATGCAACAAGAGCATAAGCAGCCGCGTGTGATTTGTTGAAACCATAGCCCGCGAACTTTTCCATATAGTCAAAGATATGGTTGGCGGTGCTTTCATCAATGCCTTTTTGTCCAGCACCTTCAAGGAAGATTTGGCGTTGTTTCACCATTTCTTCAGGTTTCTTTTTACCCATTGCACGGCGAAGTAAGTCAGCGCCACCGAGCGTATAACCCGCACAAATCTGTGCAGTTTGCATTACCTGTTCCTGATAAACCATAATCCCGTAGGTTGGCTCTAATACGCCTTCAAGCAAAGGATGAAGATATTCAAAATCCCCACCATGCATACGATGAATAAAGTCAGGAATCAGATCCATTGGGCCCGGACGATACAAAGATACGAACGCAATAATTTCTTCGAATTTGCTTGGTCGTGCCTCTTTAAGCATTCGTTTCATGCCGACGGATTCAAACTGGAATACCGCTGTTGTATTTGCATCAGCAAACACAGAATATGCTTTAGCGTCGTCGAGTGGGACGTGAGATATGTTTAGAGGGTCATTGCTATCGCGATTTTTATTAATATTTTGAATAGCATCTTCAATAACGGTTAAGTTACGTAAACCCAAGAAGTCAAATTTTACCAGACCTGCAGCTTCTACATCGTCTTTATCGTATTGTGCAACACGGCTGGTTCCGTCTTCATCACATAGTACAGCCGAGAAATCGGTAATCTTACCGGGTGCAATAACAACACCACCGGCATGTTTACCAGTATTTCGAGTGATACCTTCAAGTTTTAATGCCATTTCCCAGATTTCACTGGCATCATCATTATCTGGGTTAGATGGGTTAGTGACGATATCTTTAAGCTGAGGTTCCATCTCAATAGCAGTTGCTAAATCTACACCAAGTGGCTTAGTCGGCACCATTTTTGAAATACGATCAGCTAAACCGTAAGATTTACCTAAAACACGCGCAACGTCACGAATCGCACCTTTTGCAGCCATTGTACCGAAAGTTGCAATTTGCGAAACTGCTTCACGACCATAGGTACGTGATACATAGTCGATAACACGGTCACGACCTGCAATACAGAAATCGACGTCAAAGTCGGGCATCGATACACGTTCTGGGTTTAAGAAACGTTCGAAGAGCAAGTCATAACGAAGTGGGTCAAGGTCAGTAATTTTTAAGCTATATGCTACTAATGAACCTGCACCTGAACCACGGCCAGGCCCAACAGGAACGCCATTATTTTTAGCCCACTGAATGAAGTCCATTACGATCAAGAAGTAGCCAGGGAATCCCATCTTAAGGATAATTCCAACTTCATAATCAATTCGTTCATCATAAGGTTTACGAATTTCTGGCCAGTCTTCGCCACGTTTTTCAACAGGATACAGATAATCTAAGCGTTCTTCTAAACCTACTTTTGACAAGTGCTCAAAGTAAGTGTCGATGGTAAATCCATCTGGAATTGGGTAATCAGGTAAAAAGTAGGTGCCAAGTTGTAGGCTAACATTACAGCGTTTTGCAATATTGTAGGTGTTTTCGATAGCACTTGGGATATCAGAAAACAATTCGATCATTTCATCGGAAGTTTTAAAATGCTGTTCAGGACTATATAAGCGTGGACGACGATCATCTGCTAATACATAACCATCAGCAATACAAACACGTGCTTCATGTGCCTCAAAATCTTCTTTTTCTACAAAGTGCACATCATTATGCGCCACTACACCAACATTATATTTGGCAGCAAGTTTTGCTGCTTCTTGAATAAAGTCTTCTTCACCAGGACGATCAGTACGTGTTAAAGCAAGATAAACACGATTACCAAACTTTTCAATCCACTCTTCAAGTAAAGGTTCAGCTTTTTGTGGGTTAGATGAGCAAAGCATTTGACCAACATCACTATGTTGACCTAGCAGAACAATAATATCTTGATGCTGTTCAAGTACCCATTCTTTTTGTACACAAGGGATACTGAGTTGTTGACCTTCAATAAAACCGCGTGAAACGATTTCGGTCAGGCTTTTCCAGCCAACATTACTCATTGCAAGTAAAGTTACACGATGCTGAGCATCATTAAGACGTATGGTACTACCTAAAATAGGTTTAATACCTTTTTTAAGGCAAGAGTTATAAAACTTTACGGCAGCGTGAAGGTTAGATAAGTCTGTAAGAGCCAGTGCAGGCATTTCATCCTTTACAGCAGCCTTGACCAAGTCGGGTATGCGAACAATCGACTCTGTAATCGAAAATTCTGTATAAATACCGAGATGAACAAACTGCATAAACCAATCCTTAATACGACCGCAGCATAGTTTAGCATGCAAAGTTCAAAGGAAATGCTTAATATTTTGGCAAACTGTTTAGGATTTTAGTATTTAAGCAAATGTTTAGAATATTAAAATGAAAGATTGATCAAAGATTTTAGTTATTTTATCGAGTGAAAATACAAGAAAATAAAAGAACCAGCCCAAACGGATTTGGACTGGTTGAAAAACTTAGTACTGCCAGAACATACGTTGAATTTCTTTAGCATCATTCGTCTTAGTAAGAGCTAAAGCTGCAAGAAGACGTGCTTTTTGTGGGTTTAAGTCATGAGCAGCTACCCAACCATATTTATCGTCAGGTTGTTCAGCATTACGTAATACGAAACCTTGTGGTACACGTGATGAACGGATAATTTGAATACCGTCTTTATCATGAAGTTTTTGTAAAGTTGGAACGATATAGTTCGCAACAGAACCGTTACCTGTACCTGCATGGATAATCGCTTTAGCGCCAGCTTTTGCATATGCTTCATAAGCATCAGGAAGCATAGAGTCTGAACCGTAAACGATTTGTACCATTGGAAGTGCATCACCTTTAATATTTTCAATATTAAATTCTGAAGCATTTGTAAAACGTTTAACAGACTGTCTGAACCAGTATGGTTTACCTTCAACTAATGTACCTAAAGCGCCCCATTGGCTAACAAAAGCATTTGTATGAATGTTAATGCCTTTAGTTACATCACGTGCAGCAAAAATAGAGTCGTTCATAAGAACCATAACGCCTTTATTTTTTGCTTCGTCAGAAGCTGCTAAAGCAACTGCGCTATAAAGGTTAAGTGGTCCATCTGCTGAAAGTGCAGTTGAAGGTCGCATTGAACCAACAACAACGATTGGTTTGTCAGTATGAACAACAAGATTTAAGAAAAATGCTGTTTCTTCTAAAGTATCTGTACCGTGAGTGATTACGACACCATTCACAGATGGCTTCTTAACAAGTTCATTTACTTGACGAGCAATTTGTAATAATTCCTTGTCAGTAATACTTTCAGAAGCGATCTGTAATGCTTGAATACCGCTTACATTTGCCAAATCTTTGATTTGTGGAACTGCATTGATTAGAGCATCAACTGGAACTTTTGCTGCTGTGTAAGTTGCACTATTTGCTGAGCTTGCGCCAGCACCAGCGATTGTACCGCCCGTAGCAACGACAACAACATTGTTTTTTGCGTAAAGAGGGAGAGAGCAGGCCAATAAGCCCATAGCTAAACCGAAAGATTTAACAGTTTTAGTCAACATCGAAAATATCCTTATGAAGTGACGAAGTAGAAGTTTGCCGAATACGCCTGCTTGTCCTAAGCAAAATACATACCATATAAAACATATTCGTAACTTGTCTGAATAAAAAGCATCCCTGAATATCATTTTGTTTCGACAACAATCATTTAGTCATTGCTTTTATTCAGTGCTAATAAATATCATGAAAAAAATAAAAAATCTATTAAGTTTTTCTAATTTATCTCTATTTTTTTAATTTTTATATAAAGAATACAAATGAAATTTTTGATGATATAAAAATAGGAAATAATAGAATAATTCAAAGACTTATTTAACAAATGATAATTTTATGTTGTTGTTTTTTATTGATAACTTTAATTGTTTTAATGGTATTGAAAGTTATATAGGCAAACTCAATAATAAATTCAGTTGTTTAATGAAAATAATGAATTTAAAAGTGTATTAAAAAATAAGCATTTGATCTGTGTTTTTTAAAAAATAAAATTTGATTGATTGGTTTGTATTCTATTTTTAAGGTTTGCTCTTAATAAATTTAATAGTGATTGGAATCTAATTTTTCTACCTTTATTTAATATAAAAATACTCGTAAGTTTCTACTGTTAAATTTTAGAGCAAAAAAAAGAGCAATTTTATAAGGTCATATAAAATTGCTCTGAAATTGGGAGAGTGGGAGAAAATATAGACTTAAGCAGTCGTTTGTTCTTGAGTCGATTTAATTAATACTGTCTCTGGTAATTCTTCAGTATCTGCTACTTTTTCACCTTCAAGTTTAGCCACTACAGCTGTTGCAATACTATTACCGACTACATTTGTTGCAGTACGGCCCATATCAAGGAATTGGTCAATTCCGAGCAGTAATAAAATGCCGGCTTCAGGTAAATGGAACATGGTTAGTGTTGCAGAAATTACGACAATAGAAGCTCTTGAAACACCAGCAATACCCTTACTTGTCACCATAAGAGTCAACAAAATCAAGATTTGTTGAGTAAAGCTAAGGTCAATATGGTAGGCCTGTGCAATAAAGAGTACTGCAAAGGTGGTGTACATCATTGAACCATCTAGGTTAAATGAATAACCCAAAGGTAAAACGAAGCTTGTCACTTTCTTTGGTACACCAAATTTATTTAGGGCATCCATAACTTTTGGATAAGCTGATTCGCTCGAAGCTGTAGCAAAAGCAAGGGTTACAGGTTCACGAATTAATTTGCCTAAACGGAAGATATCCTTTTTGAGTACGATTGCACCTACCGAGAATAAAATAACCCAGAGTAATAAAAGGCCGAAGTAGAACTCTGCAATTAAAATACCGTAGTCAACAATTAAGCCTAAGCCTTGTACAGTAATTGCAGATGCAATTGCTGCAAAAACTGCGACAGGTGCAAATTTCATGACGTAATCAGTGATACGGAACATGATTTTGCTAAGTTCTTCGGTCAAGCGAATAATAACCGAGTCTTGTTCTTTGCCTTGATTAACAAAAGCTAAAGCTGAGCCAAAGAAAATCGCAAAAACAAGTACTTGTAAAATGTCATTATTAGCCATCGCCTCAGCAATACTGCGCGGGAATACATGGCTTATAAATGACTGTAGTGTAAAGCCAGTAGTCGCTGGGAGAGTGGCGCTACTGAGTTCTTGAGCTGTCGGTAATACTAAATTTAGTGCTGCGCCAGGTTGGAAAAAATTGGCTAAGCCCATACCGATGGCTAGTGAGACAAAGGAAGCAGTAATGAACCAAGTCATTGACTTGAGTGTAATGCTACCAATTGAAGTCGATTTACCCATTGAAACAATGCCAGAAACAATTGTGGCAAATACCAATGGAGCAATAATCATTTTGATAAGACGTAAAAATATATCTGTGATGATATTAAAATAAGAAGCGATTTGCTTCAGTTGATCACCTTCATTAAAGAAGTGGTGACAGATCCAACCCGTCAATACTCCGAGTAAAATGGCAACCACAATATACTTGAGCAATTTCTTTTGCTTCATATGAACCTCTATCCTTTGGGTTCAATCATCTTTTAGATGGGCTAGAGATGATTGAAAAGCTTTCCTTGTAAGTTCAGTTCGATCCTTTGACTGATTTCATCTTCCTAAATCTGCATCAGTGTTAACCGAATCGAATATGATGATGTTGTTATGGAAAGGGATTGTTGCTCTATTTTGAAGCAGTGTGAAATGCAAAAAAATATCAACTCATGCATTTTTTGCATAACAGCTAAAATGGAAAATGAGGAAAATTATAATAATTTAATCGAATGGTAAAAAATATGAGTTTATTTTTAATTGGAAACTAATATAAATTAAATTTATTAAAAATTAATGAAAATCAAAATATTGTGTCGGTTTTTAATGATATTTAAATTGGGTCTTAAGTATTTTTAAATATATGTATGGATCATATAAAAAAGAAAAAGGCATCTAATTTAAGATGCCTTTTTGATTATGCATTTTTTTAACGGCGATTGGCTAAGAAACGACCTAAACGACCAATTGCTTCACGTAATTCATTTTCTGCTGGTAAGAAAACAACACGGAAATGGTCTGGAGTTGGCCAGTTAAAGCCTGTTCCTTGCACTAAAAGTACTTTTTCGGCACGAAGTAAATCTAACATTAACTTTTCATCGTCTTCGATTGGGTAAATATTAGGATCAAGTCGTGGGAAGCAATACATTGCACCTTCTGGTTTAACACAGCTTACACCTGGGATTTCATTTAACATTTCCCAAGCGATATTACGCTGTTCATAGAGGCGGCCACCCGGACGGATTAAGTCATTAATAGACTGATAACCACCAAGCGCAGTTTGGATTGCATATTGAGCTTGTACGTTTGCGCATAGACGCATAGACGCCAACATATCTAAGCCTTCAATATAATCTGCTGCACGGCTTTTATCACCTGTAATTGCCATCCATCCTGAACGGAAACCCGCAATACGATAAGCTTTTGATAAACCATTGAATGAAATACATAGCTGATCGCCAGCTAATGAAGCCACTGAAACGTGCTCAATTCCGTCATAAACAATTTTGTCGTAAATTTCATCAGCAAATAGAATGAGATCGTATTTTTTTGCAAGTGCCACAATTTGTTCAAGCACGTGGCGCGGATATACTGAACCAGTTGGATTATTTGGGTTAATAATCACAATACCACGTGTATTTGAAGTAATTTTACTTTCAATGTCAGCAATATCTGGATACCAGCTATTTTCTTCATCGCATTTATAGTGAATGGCAGTACCGCCCGAAAGATTAACGGCTGCTGTCCAAAGTGGATAATCTGGCATTGGAATTAGCATTTCATCGCCATCATCAAGTAAGCCTTGCATCGCCATGACAATCAGTTCAGATACGCCGTTGCCAATATACACGTCATTTACGTGCATATTTAGGATGCCTTTTTGTTGGTAATATTGGCAGATCGCTTTACGTGCTGGAAAGATACCTTTCGAATCAACATAGCCAATTGCATTTGGTAGGTTTAAAGCAACGTCATTAATAATTTCTTGTGGTGCTTCAAAACCAAATGGAGCAGGGTTGCCGATATTTAGCTTAATGATTTTATGTCCTTGCTCTTCCATTTCATTGGCGGCTCGTAATACAGGCCCGCGAATGTCATAGCAAACATGCTCAAGCTTCGATGATTTCTTAATTTCCCGAGAAGTTGGCATGGATTGGAGAGTAGCAGTATTTTTAGACATAGCTGGATTCACTTTTGCATATCGGTATAAATAACTTTTAAATGTTTTAACTGTTACCAAATTTAGATCATGTTGATCTTTTAGTAGTTCAACAATTCTTTCGTGGGTAAAACCCGATTGCTGATACTGTTTGATAACTGGTAATAGTTGCTGGAAAAGCACACTTTTTTTCTGAGACATGTTTTGTCCTATACAACCGTGCCAAACAAGAATAGCACCATCTTTGCTTCCTTGGAAGGAAATAAAACATAATTTTGCTTACTTTTGTTTTTTAATTTGCTTACTTTTTGCTTTCTATTACTTAGATGATTAAATTCCAACAAATTTTACGTTCAGAGACTAGTGTTTTTTTGACGAATGGCGTAAATATAAAACACGATTATCAATTTATGTTTACATCAGAATAAAAGGTGCATGTCATGGGAAAAGTTAATAAAACAGACCGGGAATGGCAAAGAGAGTTATCACCAGAAGAATATCGGATAACACGACAAAAGGGCACTGAACCAGCTTTTACGGGGCAATACTGGAACACTAAGCAACATGGTACCTATGTTTGTCGTTGCTGTGGCGCTGAATTGTTCTCGTCAGATGCAAAATACGATAGCGGTTGCGGCTGGCCAAGTTTCTTTCGTCCAGTCAATGGAACGGTCATTGAAGAACATGAAGATTTAACGCATGGTATGGTCAGAACAGAAATTGTTTGTCATGATTGCGAAGCTCATCTTGGGCATGTTTTTGAAGATGGACCACAGCCGACAGGTTTGCGCTATTGTGTGAACTCGGCATCATTACAACTTAAAACACAAGAAAAAAATGACGAGGAAACTTATCCATGAGTAACATTTATCAGTTTGAAGCTGAATTGTTAGAAGGTGATATTAAGCAATTTGCTGATTACAAAGGTAAAGTTTTATTAATTGTAAATACCGCCAGTAAATGTGGTTTTACTCCACAGTTTGCTGGCCTCGAAAAACTTTATGAAAAATATAAAGATCAAGGTTTAGAAGTTTTAGGTTTTCCCTGCAACCAGTTTGGTGGGCAAGATCCAGGAAATAATAAAGAGATTGGGGCTTTCTGCCAGCGAAACTATGGGGTTAAGTTCCCTATGTTTGCGAAAGTCGATGTAAAAGGGCCTGAAGCGCATGTAATTTTTAGATATTTAACACGTGAAGCTAAAGGGATTTTAGGCAGTAGTACGATTAAATGGAACTTTACCAAGTTTCTGGTCGGTAAAGATGGTTCAGTTTTGAATCGTTATGCACCTACGACTAAACCTGAAGCTTTAGAAGCTGATATTGAAAAAGCATTAGCAGGCTAATTAATTTAATGAATGCTATTCCTCAAACTTTCGAGTTTTGGCAAGATCGGCGAATGCCCTATGTTGAAACTCGAAAGTCGTGTCGTAGCCGGACATGTTATAAGTCTCATAGCCATCCAACATTTTCAATTGGTGCGGTAGACGAGGGGAATAGCATTTTTCAAAGTTCTTTTGGCACTGCTCAAGAGATCTCGACGGGTACTTTAGTTATTGTACCTGCCCATATTGAACATTCTTGTAACCCTAAGCCAAATGAGGCTTGGAGTTATCAAATGTTGCATCTGGATATAATGTGGTTAAGTCAGTTGTATTCTGAATTTCAACAGCAAGGCTTTGATTTGCATCTACCTCAACATAAGCCTCTCATTATAAGGGATGAAACTTTCTATAAAGCTTTTACTGAAATGAATGATGCGCTTTTTGATGAACAAAAGCTAATTCTTGAAAAGGAACAATCACTTGTTGATTGTCTTATGGGCTTGTTGTTGCCGCATTTTATTTTAGAAGAAATACAAAAACCGCAGTACTTATATAAAGATTTTCTAGATTTAGTTGAGGCTGTTACTTCTTCTGAGAGTTTTATTTCCCTTGAAGAACTTGCACAGCAGGTTGGCCTGAGTCGTTATGCAATCATTCGGCTATTTAAAGCAAATGTCGGTCTAACTCCACATGCATTTCAAATTAATTTAAAGATTAACCAAGCTCGAGAACTCCTTAAACAGGGGATTTCACTCGCAGAGTTGGCTGTTAATTTAGGCTTTAGTGATCAAAGTCATTTTCATAAAGCATTTAAAGCCCATACAGGAGTTACTCCTCGACAGTTTCAACTTGCAGTCGCGCAATAATTTACAAGAAATAATAAGTTCCTATTTTTAAGATTTTCCATACTGTTTTATAGATGAAGCTGTTATGGACGTTTTTTTAGTTATTGCATTTACTCATTTTTTAGCACTGTTATCACCAGGACCAGATTTCTTTCTTATTCTCACGAGCCTTTTGCAAAAAGGACGCCATTATACTTATGGAGTTGTTTTAGGAATCACTTTAGGGAATGCATTAATTTTAGTCGTGTGTTTGTTTGGTTTTATGTTGCTTGGAGATTTGAGTAGTGGCCTCCTTACACTTTTTAAATGGCTTGGTGCGGCATATTTGGCATATTTGAGTTTTCTTTGCTTTAACTCTGCTAGATCAAGTGATTTATCATTCTCGACTGAAGAAAACAATTTATTTGATCAAGCCAATATTAAGCAGAACAAAATTAAAAGTTTAATGTTAGGTGTGCAGTCTAGTCTTCTAAATCCAAAAAATATTATGTTTTATAGTAGTTTGATGCTGCTTATTCAATATAAGTTCAGTTTAATTCAAAAATTGCTCATGAGTACATGGATGGTTGGTGTTGTTCTTGTTTGGAATATTTTGCTGGTTGGATTACTTGCTCAGGGGTGGGTTTTAGAAAAAATCAAGCGCTCTGCGACAGGTTTATATTATTGTTCTAGTGTTGCTTTTATTATTTTTGCTGTGCTTTTGATTACATATAAATAGTGTATAGCCCAGTTGTATAGTCTTAATCGTTAAAAGACTATACAACTGGTAAGAAGAGACTTAAAGAATCGCTTTTAAGCGTTTAACTACTTCCTCACATTGTGCTAAATCTGCCACTAAAGCCATGCGTACATGGTTAGCTCCTGGGTTGCCTTGCTCAGTATCACGAGATAAATAGCGACCCGGTAAAACTTTAATGTGTGCTTTTTCCATCAGCATTTTGGCAAAATTTTCATCATTATCTACTTTTAACCAGTAGTAAAAACCAGCATCAGGTTTTTGTAATGGTAACAAATGGCCTAGCTCAGATTGGAATAAGTCAAATTTTGCACGATACTGCTTACGGTTTTCTTCAACATGGTCTTCATCATTCCATGCTGCAATTGAAGCAAGCTGGTGTTGTACTGGCATTGCTGCACCGTGATAGGTACGATATTGCAAATATGGTTTTAATAAATCAGCATCACCAGCTACAAAACCTGAGCGTAGACCCGGTAAGTTAGAACGCTTTGAAAGTGAGTGGAATACGATACAGTTTTTGTAGTCATCTCGTCCAAGTTCAGCACAAACTTCTAATAAACCTGTAGGCGCTTGGTCGAACCAAAGTTCTGAGTAGCATTCATCAGAAGCAATCACAAAATTATATTGATCTGATAAAGCAATCAGCTTTTTAAATTGCTCTTTAGAAAGCACCGTACCTGTTGGATTACCCGGAGTACATACAAAAAGAAGGGCTGTCTTTTCCCACACTTCGGCTGGCACAGCATCAAAATCGCCTAAGTAACCGTTTTCTTCTGTGCAATTAATGAAATATGGCTTTGCACCTGCAAGTAACGCTGCACCTTCATAAATTTGATAAAACGGGTTAGGCATTACCACATATGGTGCATCTTCACGATTAATCAAAGCTTGAACAAAAGAGAAAATCCCTTCACGCGTACCAGACACTGGCAAAATGTGGTTTTCAGCACTAATGCTGTTAAGTTTAAAACGCTGAGTTAACCAGTTTGCAATGCTTTGGCGAAGTTCAGGTAAACCTTTGCTGTTTGGATAAGTTGATAGATGGTTGAAGTTATCAATAATAGCCTGTTTAACAAACTCTGGTGCTGGGTGCTTAGGTTCACCAATTGATAGAGGAATCAATGGGAGATTAGCAGGAGTAGTATCCTTAAAAAGCTGGTTTAACTTTTCAAACGGATACGGATGTAATAACGACAAGCTAGAGTTCATTAAACAGTTACCAAGTAGTTGAGTTTCAGTGCTGACAAATTTGATTAGATGCTTCATCTAATGCAGCTTTCAGTTTTTCCGAGAAGAGTTTGACCTCTTCATGATTTAGCGGTTTTCCATCTTTTTTGGTGACAAAGAAAATATCTTCTGCACGTTCACCTAAAGTTGCGATTCGAGCTGAATGGATGTCTAAACCTTGCATCATAAATAAACCACCTACACGTGCAAGTAGGCCAGGATGGTCAAGTGTTGAAATTTCGACCATGTTCTGCTGTAAAGCTTCATTTAATGTTACGTCGACTGTATTTTCAATATCAAAGTGACGCAATTGACGCGGGATACGGCGTTGCATGAGTCCCGGATATTGATCTGGTTGGCTAAGTGCCTTCACTAATGCAGTTTTAACGGTTTCTTCACGTTCAGGATCAGTCAGCAATGTACCAAAACGATCAAGTACAACATAGGTATCTAAACTAAATGCGGTAATTGCTGTGATAATTTTTGCATCTTGAACGTCTAAATTCATGCGATCTAACACTGCAACTGTAGTCGCAAACAGGTTTGGCTGATCACGTGTATAAATAAAGATTTGAACGGCATCTTGGGCAGCTTTACGATGAGCACGTAAAAGTACTAATGGTTCAGGATTATCACCGTGTTTTAAAATTGCTTGTGTATGCCATGCAATTTCATCGGCAGATTCTTTAATGAAGTATTCATCACCAAGTTCTTGCCATACCTTTTCGACATCTGCCAATGCGAAGTTATTTACCAGTAATTCACTTGCTGCAAATTTGGTATCTTCAATCAGCATTTGGTAGTCAACAGGGCGACCTAAGCCAGTACGAATTACATCACGAGCATGCGTATAAAGTTGACGCATGAGGGATGCACGCCATGTGTTCCAAAGTTTTGGATTTGTCGCATTAATATCCGCCACCGTTAAAGTGTACAGATAATCGAGATGTTCCATATCGCCAAGTTTTTCTGCAAAATCTTTTACCACATCAGGATCAGAAATATCTTTTTTCTGCGCTGTCAAAGACATGAGTAAATGGTTTTGAATAAGCCATGCGATTAATTTACATTCACGCTCTGTAAATCCGTGTGCACGGCCAAACTCAATCGCATCTTCAGCACCAAGTTCACTATGGTCACCACCACGACCTTTGGCGATGTCATGGAATAATGCCGCTATAAAGACGATATCTTGGCGAGCAAGACGCTGAAAAACTGAACTGACCACAGGGAACTCTTTAGCGAATTCAGGTTCTCTAAATCGGTTTAAGTTACGCAGTAATAATAACGTGTGGGCATCGACTGTATAGATATGGAACAGGTCATATTGCATAAGCCCCATAATTTGCCCAAAAGCAGGAATATAGTTTCCTAAAACACCATAACGCTTCATCGCAACCAATGTATCGTATAGGCGATATGGTGAGCGAATAATTGACATAAACAGCGCTTGGTTTTCTGGGTTATTACGGTAACTTTGGTTAATTCTTTTCGCCGCAAGAATCAGTAAACGCAAAGTACGAGCACGAATACCCTCGATATCTGGTCGATTCGCTAAAATATAGAACAACTCTAGAATAGCGCTCGGATGTTCTGCAAATATTTTATGATGTTGTACGGCAAGTTTGTTATCGACAATTTTAAAATGATCATTAATCACTTCAATTTTGCGTTCGTAGTTGGGGAGTCGAGGTGTGATGACCGACTCACTAAAATACGCGAGTAACATTTCATTGAGTGTCGAAACCTGTTGTGCAGTACGGTAGTAGCGCTTCATGAACTGCTCAACACCATAATTTACAGGTTGGCCTTCTTGACGCACATATCCAAACTTTGCGGCAATTTCCCTTTGGTGGTCAAAGAGTAGACGGTTTTCATCACGTTTGGCTAAGCGGTGCAAATGGTGACGAATTTCCCAAAGGAAACTTTCAGCTTCTTCTAGAACGGCTAATTCAAATTCTGAAATGAATCCTAAATGTACTAAATCATAGATACGGTTTACGCGGAAATGACGTTTAGCAATCCAACCGATCTGATTAATATCACGAATACCACCCGGAGCATTTTTTATATCAGGCTCTAAGTTACTTTCTGTGTTGTTATGTTGATGGTAGCGCTTGGCTTGTTCTGCCATTTTCGCGTCATAAAAGGTTTTATCTGTCCAAGTCTGAGAGACGATACGACGAGGCCATTTTGCAAGCTGAGTATTACCGGTAATTAAACGGGCTTCAATGAGTGTGGTTGCAACCGTTAAATCAGTAGCGGCCTGCTCAACACAGCTTTGAATAGTTCGAACACTAATACCAGGTTTAAAGTTTCCGACATCCCATAATGAAGAAATAAAGGTAGAAATTCGCTTTTCGTTTTCTTCAGTAATTTCATGTTCTGACAAAATCATGATATCGACGTCGGAATAGGGCAACATTTCACGGCGTCCATAACCACCTACAGCGAAAAGGCCTAGACCTGTCCGATCCAGTTCAGCATGTTTCCATAAAAAGATCAGCGCTTCATCAACTAAATCTGAACGTGCTTTAATGATGTCACGAATAGATTGCCCATTTTCATATGAATCCTGCAACTGCTTTTCTACATCCGTTCGCCATTGATTAATGGCTTTAATATCATGATGACTTGAGACGTAGTTCAACAGTGGCGATGTATTGATCATGAAAATGGGTCTACCAATAAATAAAAATTAAGAGTTTGTTTGAACGATTACTTGATCAGCGGTTTCTTTCGCTAAAGTACGGGCAAGATCAGTATTTTCAGCACGAGCAGTTGCAACACCCATGCGACGTCGTTTGAAGCCTTCTGGTTTACCAAACAAACGCAAGTCTGTGTCTGGATGAGCTAAAGCTACATTCAGATTGCTATAACTTAAATTGTTGGCATCTACTCCAGCATAAATTACGGCACTTGCAGCGACACTGTGGCGTGCTGTGTTTACAGGTAAACCTAAGATTGCACGTGCATGTAATTCAAATTCACTTTGATACTGAGATGCTAAAGTCACAAGACCAGTATCGTGTGGGCGAGGTGAGACTTCACTGAACCAAACTTTGTCACCTTTAATAAATAGTTCTACACCAAAAATACCACAGCCACCAAGTGCTGTTGTCACTTTATTTGCAATACGTTTTGCTTCTTCAAGGGCTGCAGGAGTCATGGGTTGAGGCTGCCAGCTTTCTACATAATCGCCTGCATCTTGACGGTGACCAATCGGGTCACAGTAGTGAGTTTCAATTTCACCAGTTTCAGGGTTTTTAGCACGTACCGTGAGTAACGTAATTTCAAAATCAAAATCAATTTGAGATTCAATAATGACTGTGCCTTGGTTAACGCGGCCACCTTGCATCGCATATTCCCAAGCCGCATCAACTTCATCAAAACTTTTTACACGAGACTGGCCTTTGCCAGAAGAAGACATGACTGGTTTTACAAAATTAGGATAACCAATGTCATCACAAGCAGCGCGGAAACTTTCTAAAGAGTCAGCAAAGCGATAAGCGGAAGTAGGCAAACCAAGCTCTTCAGCCGCAAGACGGCGAATACCTTCACGGTTCATGGTCAGGTTTACTGCTTTAGCAGAAGGAATGACAGTAGCGGTTTGATTTGCTTCAATTTCAAGCAAAACCTCGGTTGCAATTGCTTCAATTTCTGGAACAATTAAATTCGGTTTAACTTTTTCAATGAGTTGTTTTAATTGAGTTGGATCAGCCATGTTTAACACATAAGAAAAATGTGCAACTTGCATAGCTGGTGCGTGATCATAACGGTCGGCTGCATGTACTTCAACACCAAGGCGTTGTAAGGAAATTACAACTTCTTTACCAAGCTCTCCTGAACCTAACAATAAAACTTTAAATGCAGAAGATTGAAGTGGGGTACCGAGTGTCACGCTCATGCGAATCATCCTGACAAAATTATTTTTTTAAGCATAGCAGAACTTATGGTGGAGTTAAGCCTTATCACACATAAAAAAATGAATTTTGTCAGACAATGATGCAGATAATTTTTAAACGTTAACCTGATAGTTTAGACGCATTTCATCTGCGTTTTGACCACGGATACCCCAATTCTCTTTAGGTGTTTCAAAAATAGTGATTTCAATATCTTGTGGGGCAATTTTGCAGTACTGTTCAATATTACGAAATAAAGTTTGAATAAGTCTTTTCTTCGCTTCAGTACTTCTGCCAGCAAACATTGAAAGTTCAATAATGATGTAGTGTTGGCTTCGATCTGAAGGATAGATAAAGTTTTCCGGTTTTAGACTCATAAAGCGTTGAAATCTTTTCTCGACAGGATATTTCAACTCTTCAATAAGAGCCTGATGAATAGCATGAGAAAGCAATTCTCGATACTGCATGATGGTTTGTTCATTTGCATAAATTTTAACTTGTGACATTTTTATCTCTAATCGCTAGATGGTGTTATCTTTTAATAAATTTAAAAAATGAGTTTTTCATGCTAGAAGCTATTACTATTAATCACTTCTAGCCTTTATATATTATATAAGGATGATCAGTTTATCTATTTATAAAGGTAAATATGTGTAGATCAAACCATAAACGAGTGCAGCAGTTAAAGTCGCTGGAACAATTTTCTTAAATTTAAAATAAAGAGCTGCTAAAACTATAAAACCCATAAACATTGCGAAGCTCTTGTTGGGAGTTTCAAGTAAAGGGGGGAGAGTTGCAACTACAAGCATAGCGCTAATCGCAGAGATACCAATACTCCCTAAAGCAATTTTTATCCAGACAGAGCCGCGTTTTTGATGAGTACCTTGTAGTTTTTGTATAACGAAGAACGGGCCAAAACGTGAAGCAAAATTGGCAATACCGACAATAATGCCGACCAATATAATTTCTAAGTTCATATTAGGCTTCAACCTCTTCATGCTGTTTCAGCACATAGTGTTTAAATAAACCAGCTAAAATGCCTGAAAAAATACCAATAAAAATAGCTGCTGATAAGTTAATCCAATAACATGCCAAGGCTGAAACGACCAAAGATACTGCAACGACTAAAGTATGTTTGCGCTCAAAAGCTGCGAGCAAAAAGCTTAAAAATAAAGCGGGTAGTAAAAAGTCTAAAGCTGCTTGTAAAAATTTTGGAAGATGGGCGACTTGATCTGCAAATAAGCCACCTAACAATGAACCAGTTGCCCAAGACATCCAGCTGAACAGACTTAAGCCTAACATCCAAGATTCAGACCACTGCTGTTTACGTTGCGAAAGTTGAATCATTCCACTGGCAAAAACTTCATCTGTAAGCCCCCAAGCCCAAACAGCCGTCTTTTTTAGATTTAATTTATTGGGAATTAAGTTATACAGTGCTGGACCATAGAGTACATGGCGAATATCTAGTGCAATGACTGTTAGCGCCGTTAACCAAATAGATGAACCACTAGCCAAAAGCGCAACCACAAGAAATTGGCTTGCACCAGCATACATTGAACAAGAAAGAAAAAATGCTTCCCAAGGACTGAAACCAAATTGAGATGCAGAAACGCCAAAGGTAAAAGAAACAGGTAAATAGGTGAGTACGATGGCTTGGCTATCTTTGGCACCTTGCCAAAAAGTTGCTTTTTGAGCAGCCATCTGTTGTTGATTCGACACGATACACCTTGGCTGTAAAACAATTATAAAAACTTGAAAGATTGAGTATTGTAGCCGAATTTAATAGCATAGTGCCGAAATGTTTAATTCGGCAGTTTGATATGTTCAAATCAAAGACTCATTTAGTTTATATCGCCATCCTGAGTGCAAGCGCATTTATATTGCAGGGTTGTGATGATGGACATAACCCAGATAAAAAAGTTGAAATTAAACCAGCGCCGAAATTAACTAATGATGCAACGGTCTATGCGAAAAAGGCATGGACATTAATTAACTCTGTTGACCCTTTAGTTTATGGAAAACAGCTTAATCAGATAAATGATAAGGTTCGCAAACCATTACGTCAGCTGAGTACGGACTGGCGTATTAACGTAAAAATGACAGATTCGGTAACTGAAGGAAAATATGCACTTTGTCGAAAAGCCTTAACTAGTCTAGATGTATGGGCACGAGAAACACTGGAAAATGAAAAAACAGTTGCTCAAAAACAAACAGACTACGAACGTGATAAACAGCAGTGTAAGGAAGCAATTGATAACCCAAATTTAGGAAATACATCTCCGAAATAATGGTAATAATAAAAAAAGCGAGATTTGGAATCTCGCTTTTTTAACACATAAATTAATATTAATTATGGTTTCTTAGCTGTGTTTGCAGTTTTTACAGCATCTTGTTTCATTTGATGAGTAGCTTGATTTGCTTCTTGTTTAGCGTTAGTCGCGCTAGTCATAGCAGCATGTTTCTTCTCATTCATATCTTTCTTAGCTTCTTTTTTAGCAGTCGTTTTGCCGCTCATAGCAACACATTTGCCACCTTTATGATGTGGTCCAGTTCCTCCTTGGAGTTGAGTTCCTTTTGGACATGCAAATGCCGAAACACTTAACATTGCCAATACGCCAGCTGTAAGAATTGTTGATAATTTTTTCATGTTAATCAGCGCCTTGTTGAGTATTATTGCTCAGTTCGAGTGTAAGATGAAAAATTCTGTTTTGGAATATTTATTTTGTGAAATAGAGTTTGAACAATGTTTAATTTTGCAGTGTTATCTAATTTTTTAATTTAATTTTAAGTTTTTATTATATAGATTTTTTTAATCTATTTAACTAGTAGATTTTGCGATTAAATTTAACTTTTCTATGTCTAAAATTTCAATTTTTCTGAACGCAATTTTAATAATATTCTGCTTTTCTAATAAGTTTAACTCATGATTAACAGTCTGTCTTGAGGTAGTGAGCATATTTGCTAATTGTTCTTGAGAAATATGAATTTGTCTTTCTTGTATAAGAATGTGATTACCATAACCTTCCAAAATAAACAAAAGACGTTGAGCAAGTCTTTGAGAAATACTGCGTGTTTGTATAGCAATCTGTTCTAAAAAAACATATCTGAGTTTTTGACTGGTTAAACGGGCAAAGTAGTACCAATAATATGGATTGTCTTTGAGTAATTCATTTAATGGTTTGGCAGGAATATGTAGAACGGTACTTTTTTTCAAGGCAATGGCATCATGTGAACGCGGTTCATGGTCAATCAGGGATATTTCACCAAACCACATAATTGGCTCAGCAATTGCAGAAAGGGCTTCATTACCATTTACATCGACATAACCCAAGCTAATTGAGCCTTCAAGCACAGTATAAATGCCATCAAACACATCTTGAGTGCGGAACACATAACTATTTTTTTCAAAAGTAATTTGCTTACCATGTTCTAAAATAAAATTTTGGAATGCTTCTGGAAGCACACTAAACCATGTATTTTCTTTAAGTCGATTAATATAAATAAGATCCAATATCAGTCCATCCATGAAAAAATCATTACTTTGTCAAATAGCTGACAACTTTAAATTTTCCGTATTTGTACAGTATGACTATATGTAGATGAATAGGGAATTACTCATGACAAATCTGGAGCAACAGCTTAGCAAATATGCGGCTTATCATTTAAACCATCAAAATATTTTGACGCATTTTGTTGGTATTCCACTTATTGTATTTTCAATTTTATGTTTAACAGCGAGAGTTGGGATCGATATAAGTAGTTTCAAACTGACTTTCGATATGGTGTTGATTGCAGTTAGTACGATCTATTACTTCATTTTAGATAAAGTATTTGGTTTACTCATGCTGATTATTTTAGTTGCTGTGTATCCATTGGCAAGCCAAATTGCCGAGCTTTCTTTAGGACAATGGTTAGCGGCAAGTATTGGTTTCTTTGTAGTGGGTTGGGTCTTTCAGTTTGTTGGACATTATTTCGAAAAGAAAAAACCTGCCTTTGTTGATGATGTGATTGGACTCGCGATAGGGCCGTTATTTGTATTGGCAGAATTTATATTTATGCTGGGTTTTAGAAAGCCTTTGCATGAGCGTATTTTACAAGAGGCGCGCAGTAAACGAGAGACGATGGATTTAAGTCATTAACAATAAAAAAGCCCCAATATATTGGGGCTTTTTTAGCTTTAACTTAAACGTTAAAACGGAAGTGCATTACATCGCCGTCTTGAACAACGTAAGTTTTACCTTCTAAACGCCATTTACCAGCTTCTTTAGCGCCGTTTTCACCGTTGTATTGTACAAAGTCATCGTATGCAACAACTTCAGCACGGATAAAGCCTTTTTCGAAGTCGGTATGAATCACACCAGCTGCTTGAGGAGCGGTTGCACCAACTTTTACTGTCCAAGCACGTACTTCTTGTACACCAGCAGTGAAGTAAGTTTGTAAACCTAAAAGCGCATAACCGGCACGAATAACCACGTTTAAGCCTGGTTCTTCCATACCCATTGCTTCTAAGAATTCAGCACGATCTTCATCTTCTAATAATGAAATTTCAGCTTCAATCTGGTTGCAAAGAGGAACAACGATAGCGTTTTCTTCAGCCGCAAGTTTTTTAACTGCGTCTAAGTGTGGGTTGTTTTCAAAACCATCTTCTGCAACGTTTGCAATATACATGGTTGGTTTTAAAGTCATTAAACCAAAACCACGAACTAATTTACGCTCGTCATCAGATAAATCAGCTGCACGAGCTGGTTTACCTTCGTCAAGTAAAGGTTGGATTTTTTCTAAAACTGCTTTAGTTGCTACAGCTTCTTTGTCACCGCCTTTAGCAACTTTAGTTAAACGTAAAATTGCTTTGGCAACAGTTTCAAGATCGGCAAGCGCAAGTTCAGTATTGATGGTTGCGATGTCGTCTAATGGATCAATTTTACCATTTACGTGAATTACGTTTTCATCTTCGAAACAACGTACAACATGAGCAATCGCATCAGTTTCACGGATGTTAGCAAGGAACTGGTTACCCAAGCCTTCACCTTTTGATGCACCAGCAACAAGACCTGCAATGTCCACAAATTCCATTGTAGTTGGCAAAATACGCTGTGGTTTAACAATCGCAGCAAGTTTGTCTAAACGTGGATCTGGTACAGGAACAATACCTGTGTTTGGTTCAATGGTACAGAAAGGGAAGTTTTCCGCTGCAATCGCTGCTTTCGTTAATGCATTGAAAAGGGTAGATTTCCCTACGTTTGGCAGACCAACAATACCGCAATTAAAACCCATGAAAACCACTCACAAATGTGTAAATTAAAAATTGTCGCTGATTTTACATGAAAGCCATGACAAAGTCATGGCTAGAGCAGGGTTGTATTGCTTTTAAACTTTACGTTTATCAAGTTGCTGGGCTAATGCATCGCCTGTTGCTTGTACTAACATGACTAAAACAATGAGCACAAAAATTACAGCTAACATAATTTGCATATCAAAACGTTGATAACCATAACGATAAGCAATGTCTCCTAGGCCACCTGCACCAATAGCACCTGCAATTGCTGATGAGTTAATCATAGTCACAATAGTCACGGTAAAGCCTGCCACAATACCCGGCAAAGCCTCTGGTAAAAGCACATGCCAAATAATTTGTTTACGGTTACAACCCATGGCTTGTGCAGCTTCAATTAAACCTTGATCGACTTCGCGTAAGCTGACTTCTGCAATACGCGCAAAGAAGGGAATTGCCGCAATCGTCAATGGAACAACGGCTGCCCAAACGCCATAACTTGTACCTACAATCCAGCGAGTAAGCGGAATAAGTGCAACCATTAAAATAAGAAAGGGCACAGAACGAGTAATATTAATGACCCAACCCAAAGCCTGATTAATCTTTTGCGAGGGGTGAATGCCGTGCTCAGAAGTACTGACTAAAACAACAGCAATAGGTAAGCCAATTAAAAAAGCAATAAATGCAGATGCACCTACCATGAGTAAGGTGTCTACAGTTCCAGTAATTAATAAATCAATGAGCTGGTCGTGCATAGCCAAGTACCTCAAATTGTGCAATTGCAGTTGATGCGTCTTGTCGTATAGATGAAAGATCAATTTCTACGTTAGGAATACCGACTAAAAGAGAACCAATAATGTGCCCTTGAATGGTATCGACCTGACTTTGATATAAATTGACGGGCGCTTTAAATCTAGCAAGTAGTTCTTGAATATCTGGAACCTGATGTGCTTCAGCTTCATATTTCAGTTTTACAATAATATGAGTTGAATCTTCATCGGGTAGAGAACTGATTTTAAAAGGCAGAGTGATCTGCTCAAGGTTTAACAATTCTTGAGTAATTTGTTGCTCTGGTCGTGAAAATACGGACCAAACTTTTCCTGCCTCTACAATTTCACCTTGGTCAATCACAACGACCTGATCACAAATTTCTCGAATGACCTGCATTTCGTGTGTGATGAGTACAATCGTTAGACCAAGTTCCTGATTAATCTTTTTAAGTAAAGCCAAAATAGTAGCGGTACTTTCTGGGTCAAGTGCTGAGGTGGCTTCATCACACAGTAAAATTTCAGGATGATGGACAAGTGCACGTGCGATACCGACACGTTGCTTTTGTCCGCCCGAAAGTTGTGATGGATAATGACCAGACTTATCTGCAAGACCTACGAGTGCCAGAACTTCATTTACACGCTCATCGATATCTGCTTTGTTGTAATTGGAAACTTTTAAGGGCAATGCCACATTTTCCCAGACTGTTTTTGCAGACATTAAATTGAAATGTTGAAAAATCATTCCAATTCGTTGACGGGTTTGAATGAGTTCAGCATGACTCAATTCAGCAATGTTTTGTTGATGAATATGAATGCTGCCTGTATTAACTTGTTCTAAGCCATTTAAAGTACGGAGTAGCGAAGATTTTCCCGCACCACTTTTACCAATAATGCCTAAAATCTTACCTTGAGGAATATCAAGGTTAATCTCTTTTAAAGCATGCAGTTTTTGACTCTGCGATTGGTAAAACTTATTTAAACCACGAATTTTGATATGGGGTAGAGAAAAATCAACTTGTGATCCAAAACTCACCATTGCCATTCTCCTTATTTCCAGCCAGGGAACCAAAGTTTTGGGCCAATCTCAGCATCTAACACAGCTTTAACTTTTGGCGAGTTTTGATAGATCTCAACAAATTTCTTTAATTTGTCGCCCTTATCCTGATAGTCATCACGCACTACAAACAAAATTGCATAACGTTTATTGGTATTGTCATCAAGTAAAAGCGCACTATTAGGGTCAGCTGTTTTTGCTAAACGTAAGTAATGTGGATAGCCAAAAGCCAAGTCAACATCATCAATTGCACGAGCAGTTTGTGGCCCCTCAACTTCAATGAATTGCAAGTTTTTAGGGTTTGAAACAACATCTTTAAGTGCAGATAAATGATTATTTGAATCTTTAAGCGTAATTAATTTAGCTTGCTGTAAAAGTAGTAGGGCACGACCTTGATTCACTGGATCATTTGGAATGACTACACGTGCGTTTTGTGGCAATTCATCTAAGCTTTTATACTTTTTTGAGTAAAGTCCCACATGTGATGCAGCACCCACTGCAAATGCCTTTAACTTAAAGCCAGTTTCTTTAATTGCATTGTCTAAGAAAGGTTGATGCTGGAAAAAGTTCGCATCAATATCCCCATGATTTAAGGTAATGTTTGGTGTGTTCCAGTCAGAAAACTCAACCAGTTTTACATTTAAACCTTGTTTCTTTGCTTCATCGGCAGCAGCTTGTAAAGGTTTTGCAAATGGTGGACTAATACCAATCACAAGTTCATTTGAGCCACTTTGACGATGTTTATTCCATAAGAATAAAGCAATAAAAAGCACTACAACGACTAAGCTTACGCCTAGCCATTTTTTAGAGGCTGTTTGAGCCATGTCTATCTCCAAATTTAGGCAGTTATTTCTTCAATTTTTGTTAGGTTTTTGCTGTTGTTATAGGGACTACATCGGAACGCTTGAACAGGGTGCTGTTCTGGTAATTGATCACCCCGATTAAAAATTTTGTTCCGCAGTGAACCCGTTTTATATGCAGTTTTATAGCGACCACGTTGCTGTAGTTCAGGAATAACCAAGCGAATAAAGTCGTGGTGAGACTCAGGTGCAACTGTACGTGTCAAATTAAAGCCATCAATATCTGTCTCATCTAAAAGATGAATTAAGTATTCAGCAACTTCTTCGCCACTACCTACGATGAGGGGATAACGGCCACCTAAAACATGCTGAGCTTTTAAGTCATTTTTTGTGATTTGCTGTTCTTTAAATTTTTCGGTAATCGAAACAATGCTGTTACTTTTTTGGTAAGGAATTGCTTCATTGTCAGCAAATTTACTTAAGTCGATGCCAGTTGAACTCGCATAATGCGCGAGGCCAGCTTCAGCACTTGCATACTGACGATATTCATTAAGTTTCTGTACAGCGAGATCATGTGTTTCGGCAACAACAACGGTGATGCCAACGAAGACTTTAATGTCATTCGCTGAACGGCCTTGCTGTTCTGCAAGAGCACGAATCTTTTTCACTTGTTCGCGTATTTTTTCGGGTTTGTCGCCACCAATAAATACACACTCAGCATGACGCGTCGCAAACTGCATACCTTTTGGTGAAGCACCTGCTTGAAACAGTGTTGGAGTACGTTGCACAGAAGGAGACACCTGAAACACACCTTCACTTTGGTAATATTTTCCGTGGTGGTGAATGGTGTGAACTTTAGATGGATCTGTAAAAACACGCTGTACTTTATCTTTTTTAACAGCGTCATTTTCCCATGAACCTTCCCAATATTTATAGCAAAGCTCTAAAAATTCTTCGGCTTGTTCATAGCGAGCATCGTGGTCTTTTAAACCTTTTTGACCAATTAAGCGTTCGGCACTGTCTAGATAACCTGTCACAATATTCCAGCCAATACGACCTTGAGTTAAATGGTCGAGACTCGCAAAGCGTCGGGCAAATTGATATGGATGCTCATAGCTTAAGTTCACAGTGACTCCAAAACTTAGGTTTTGAGTGACTGCCGCCATAGCTGAAATGAGTGTAGATGGGTCATGGCTAGGAAGCTGAATGGACTCTTTTAAAGTCAGATCAATACCATTTTGATAGACGTCATACACACCTGTAATGTCTGCAATAAACAAACCATCAAATAAACCACTTTCTAAGGTTTTGGCTTGTTCTGTCCAGTAGCTCAGTTCATTAAAACGATGTGATTCATCACGTGGATGTGTCCATAAGCCATGATTAATATGCCCAACACAGTTCATATCAAAAGCATTGAGTAAAATTTCTTTCGCTTTAAGATCTGCCATTACAATGTCCCCCGACGAGGTGGTAGAACACCGTTAAGAACATAGTTTCCAATAAAGTAATATTTCCATCGTGCAGCATCATGTAAGGTATGTACGCGCGCATTGCGCCAGAAACGGTCTAGACCATCCTGTGACTGACTGCCACGACTTCCTGCAAGTTCAATCAGCTTAGAGGATGCTTTGAGTGCAATATCACTACTATGAGCACGCACTTTGGCCACATCGATAGATGCTTTTGCAATGCTTTCTGGTGTGGTTTCAATTTTTGCGGCATCAATTGATTGAGCTGCCTGTTTTAATAACACTTCACTTGCTCGTACATCGACAGCAATGCGTCCTAGCTCATAAATTGTCAAAGGATCTTGGTTGGCAGTTTCTACATTTGAATCAATCCATGGGCGTGCTTGATGCACTCTTTGCAAACTTTCTTCAAAGGCTGTACGTGCAATGCCTACCTCAATTGATGCATGCATAATTTGAGCAAAAGGGCCCACTAAGGTTGGTTGTAAAAATGCAGTATCAAAAGGAATAACATCATCTGCATCTACGAAAACCTGATCAAATTTAACAGTGCCGCTACCTGTGGTTTTCTGACCAAAACCAGACCAGTCATCAACTAGTTTCAATCCTTGTGAACCACTTTTTACAAAGGCTAGGTATTCTCGACCCGCATCATCTAAAACTAAGGTTGGAATTCGGTGAGCAAATAAACTTCCTGTGCAGTAAAACTTTTCACCCTGAATGAGATATCCATTTTCATGCGGACGAATATTGGTTTGTTTGTGGGTTGAAGTTTTAGTTTTAAACTCGGCAAGGGCATTACCAAAGCGAGTGCCATTTAAAACTTCGCCGTATAAACGTTGTTTTTGAGCTTCTGTGCCTGTATTGTGTAAGACTTCTAAGGCATAGAAATGGTTTTGTGGAATTTGTCCAATTGAACCATCTGCACCACTCAAAAGAGCAATCACTTTAGCAACTGTATGACTTGAAACTTCGGCACCACCATATTGCTTTGGCACTGTAATTGCCCAAAGACCAGATTGGCTCAAAGCATCGATTTCGGTATAGGGTAAAATTCGTTTAGCATCTCGCTCAACTGCAGTTTTTTTAAATTGCTCAGCAAATTGTTTAGCAATTTCTAATGCTTCAGCATCATTTTGAATAATGTGCGCTTGGCCAGATGCTGATGTTTGTTTTGTTTGAACCGATTGATATGAAGTCATGACAATTTCTCCTTAAATCCAGGCGTGACGGGCAGGGAAATGACCATTAAGGTAATAATTGCCAATGGCATGTATTTTCCAGCGAACAGGGTCGTGTAAGGTATGTACACGGGCATTTCGCCAATGTTGATCTAAATTGTGTTGGCTTAAGCTTGAACGACTACCGCCTAGTTCTAGTAGTTTTTCAGAGATTTGTAGAGCTGCATCATTGGCATAGACTTTTGCTTCAGCAACCAAAATTGAAGCTTTAGCTACTTGTTCATCAGTCACAGTTTGGAGTTGGTCAAGTTCATCTAAATATTCAGCAGCTTCATTAAGCAGTAAGATTGCAGCATCGAGCAAAATATTTAACTTACCTACTTCTTGTAAGGTGTAATGTTCAAAGCTGGCTTTTTCAACATTTGCATCAATAATTGGACGTGCTTTATGAATAGTCGATAAAGTATCGTCAAATGCAGCTTCTGCAATCCCTACATCAATGGCTACTTGTAACAGTTGCGAATAAGCACCGCGATACGTAGGAACTTGTGTTAATAAGCGTTCGTCAAAAATAAGTTCAGGATTGACTTCAACATGATTTAATTTAACCGTGCCACTTGCTGTCGTGCGTTGCCCAAAACCATTCCAGTCATTAATCACTTCAATATCTTGAGCATCCGAGTTAACAATTACTAAAACAACATGACCTTCGGGATGAACCGCTTTAATTGCGAGCCAATGCGCAAAACTTGTTCCTGTCGAATAAAATTTTTCACCGTTTAAAATGTATTTACCGTTTTCAATGGTAAGCGTGGTTTTTAGTGTTTTTGAGTCATGTGTATTCCGTTCTGGTCCACCATTAGCAAGACGTTTGCCTGCCAATATTTCTGAAAAAATAAATTGTTTTTGTTGTTCTGTGCCCAAGATCTCGACTAGGTTTAACAGACTAATTTGATTTTGTGGAATTTGACCAACATTGGCATCGCCTTTACTTAAAATACGAAAGACTTGAGCCAAAGTTTTATTGGAAACAAAAGCACCGCCATATTTTTTTGCAATGCGAATTCCACCTAAACCTTTTTGGCTAAAACTTTCGATTTGCTCATAAGGAAGTTGGCGTTGTTGATCACGTGTATTACGACCCTCTAAAGCAAAATCAGCCACTTGATAAGCAGCATTTATCGCTTGTTGATCATTTTGAATGACTTGGACGTATGCCGTCGTTTTAGATAGAGAATTAGACATAATGACACCTTGTATTGCTGTCATTACCTTACAAAAGAAATATTTTTCCACTAAACGAGGACTTATGCTCAGCTTATGAATAAAAATGCAAAGCACTTTTTTTGATTTTCAATAGATAAATATAGATATAGAAATTTATTATAAATCAATCAATTATAAAATTCATTGGCTAGGAAAATTACTAAACTGGTTTTAATATGAAAAAGAGCTATAAGTACGGTAAAAAAAGATATAAAAATATAGACCTAACTGTCAGTGAAAAATGAGCACAATATCCATTGTTTTCATTAAAAATAGCTTCTAAAGTATCTACTTAACGACGACGATTTTTGTACGAATAGTCAAATAAAAATAAACGTGGAGATTTTATGCGGGTTTTGTATCAGTTTCCTTTGTCTCATTATTGTGAAAAAGCTCGCTGGTTGTTAGACCATAAAGAACTTGATTACGTTGCACATAATTTGATTCCAGGCTTCCATCGTGCATTTGCACAACTCAAAACTGGGCAAAATTTATTGCCAATTTTGAAAGATGACCAACGTTGGATTGCTGAATCAACTAAAATTGCACTTTATCTGGATGATACTTATCCAGAGCATGCACTTTTGCGCCGTGATGAACAACTTCGACAACAAACGCTCAAGATAGATAGCTTGGCAGATGAACTGGGTGTACATGTACGTCGTTGGGCACTTGCCCATACTTTAGCCCATGGCGACCATGCTCTAGAGATTATGATGGGTGAGCAAGGTTACTTGCGCCAGTTTGAAAAAATATCAAAACCTTTCCTCAAAACTTTAGTAAAGAAGAACTATAAGCTTGAAGGGGAAGTTGTGAGCCAGTCAAAAGAACGTATGGATGAACTTATAAATGAGTTGAATCAGTACCTCATCGAAAACCAAGCACGTTATATGGTTGGAGACCGCTTAAGTCTTGCTGATATTTCGGTGTGTTCTATGCTTGCACCTTTACTTGAAATAAAAGGTACACCATGGGAATCCGAAGAGGATGAAGAGGTGTCGCCAGAGTGGAGCAATTATCAGAAAGCTTTACTTGATTTGCCCCTTGGACAATATGTTTTAAGAATATATCAAACAGAAAGAAATGCACGCGTTGATTGGCGAGGCATTTAATCTATAGGTTTTATAAAAAAGCTCGAAATAAATCGGGCTTTTTTTATATTTGTAGAAATATTTTAATTGTAAAAAACATGACTATAAATTTTATAAATGAATTTTATTAAAACATTTTTATTTATTATTTTGAGGTTTGTATTGTTTTTAAATTACAAACTTAGACTTTTAGTCTAAATGCCTAATAAAATTAATTTTTCTTTTTATTAATAAAATAGTTTTTCTAAAAACAGTTTTTAGAAAAAATTAAGCCACTTTATTGTGCATGTGTTTACAATGTAATCAAAAATTGCCACATTTAAGTGTAATTAGATGAGCTTAATAATAGACAGAAGATTAAAATATAGATTAAAGTAGAAACATGTGAGCAGTTTTAAAGGTATTAACTCTGCGAAACAGATAAATAATAAGTGAAGCAAATGGATGAAGTCCTACTTGGAAAAGTTGGCTCGATAATTGCAATTTAATAATAAATCACTTTATTTCTCTATAAGAATGATTCTGTAGACAAATAGAGGAATGATCATCAAGGAGTTCTTATGAAACGTTCTGCAACCTCTCTCATTGTTTCAACAATTATGCTTTGTACGGTTGGTGCTACTTCTCAAATACAGGCAGCAGACACATTAGCAAAAATCAAAAGTACTGGAAAAATCGTTATTGGTCACCGAGAATCATCCGACCCAATTTCATACGTTGTTGGAGGTAAACCAGTAGGTTATGCAGTCGACATTTGTAACCAGTTCGCAAATGATATTAAGAAAGAATTGAAAATGCCTGGTTTAAAAGTTGAATACAAGGCAGTCACTTCATCAACACGTATTCCTGAGCTTTTAGCAGGAAATATTGATATGGAATGTGGTACGACTACAAATTCTAAACAGCGTCAGCAACAAGTTGGTTTTTCAACGAACTACTATGCAACAGAAGTGCGCATGGCTGTTAAAGCAAACTCTGGTATTAAGAGTCTAGCTGATTTAAATGGTAAAGCAGTTGTTACGACTCAAGGTACAACATCTGACAAGTACATTAAAATGAATGAAAAAGGTCAGTCACTTAATGTACAAAACATTTATGGTAAAGACCATTCTGACTCATTTGCCATGATGGCATCTGGCCGTGCCGCAGCATTTGTAATGGATGACAATATCTTAGCTGGTCTAATTGCTAAGTCATCTACACCAAAAGCATTCGCAATTGTAGGGCCAGTACTTTCGTCAGAACCTTATGGCATCATGATTGCAAAAGATGATCCAAAATTTAAAGCAGTTGCCGACCGTACCGTAAATAATTTATGGAAAACTGGTCAAATGGACGCTTTATATAAGAAATGGTTCTTATCTCCAATTCCACCAAAAAATACTAATTTAAATATGCAGCCAAGTGCATCTTACAAAAAGCTTAAAGCCCACCCAACAGATGCAGGAATCTAACACGTTCCTTTTGTCCTAAATTTACTTGTGCAAGTGTAAAACCTCATTTGCACAAGTGGTCTATTTTCTAAGATATTCATTTAAGGGGCAAACATGTCAGTCGGCTCGCTAAACTGGACTATATTCTGTGCGGAGTCTAATGAATATGGTGTCGATAAAGCCGCATGGGCAGAATCAGTTTGTAAAGTCATTGGTAGCTCTAGCTACAATGCTTATTCTGAGGCGCCCACATGGTTACAAATGTTAGGTTCTGGTGTCTTTACTATGGTATGGACTGCTGTTGTAGCCTTTCTTATCGCATTTTTATTAGGTTCTCTCCTCGGGGTAATTCGTACTTTACCCAACAAACCGCTTGCATTTATCGGCAACTGTTATGTCGAAATATTCCGTAATATTCCTTTAATTGTACAGTTATTCTTCTGGGCTTTTGTATTCCCAGAGTTCTTACCAGATAGTTTAAGTGCCGGAAGTGGAGACGTTGTAGCAGGTGGATGGTGGAAAAACCTTCTAAATCATCATCCTGCTGTTATTGGTGTTTTTGCTTTGGGTCTATATACCGCAGCACGTGTTTCTGAGCATGTAAGAGCGGGGATTAACACAGTTTCTCGCGGACAAAAGTTCGCAGCTTCTGCAATGGGTTTTACAACGGCGCAAAGTTATCGTTATGTGATTTTACCAGTTGCATACCGTACTGTATGGCCAACCATTACTTCAGAAGCAATGAACGTTTTTAAGAACTCAGCAGTTCTATATGCGTTAAGTGTTTTGAACTTCTTCGCTTATACCAAAACCATGCGAGAAGAGACTTCTCAGGACATTATCATTCTTATTCTGTCTACACCGGTTTATTTAATCATTACCTACACCATTAAATTTGTGATGGCATGGATTGAAAAACGTATGGCTGTACCAGGTTTAGGTTCGGGAGGAAAATAATTATGGATTTTTCTCTATTACATAATCCTGATGTTATTGCTGCACTCAAAGAAGGTTTTATCTTCACGCTTACGGTAACGGTACTTGCGATGATGGGAGGGATCCTGATTGGAACTCCATTGGCAATGATGCGTTTATCTAACAGCGCAATTGCAAGTAACTTTGCGAAGTTCTATGTCGATCTATTTCGTGGTATTCCATTAATTCAGGTCATCTTTATTTTCTATTTTTTGTTGCCGAAAATATTTGAGTTTCAATCAGATACTTATTGGGGACCATTATTTTCGAGTGTTGTGACCTTTGCTATTTTTGAAGCTGCATTTTTCTCGGAAATTGTACGTTCCGGTATTCAGTCTATTTCAAAAGGTCAGGTCAATGCAGGCTACGCTTTAGGTTTCACCTATGGTCAATCTATGCGTTATGTGGTGTTACCACAGGCCTTCCGTAATATGCTCCCAGTATTACTTACTCAAACCATTATTCTCTTTCAGGATGTGTCATTAGTCTATGTGATTAGTGCACCAGACTTCTTAGGTCGTGCAGATACATTGGCTAATACCTATGGTCCTGAAACAAAAGCAACATTCTACTTAATCGTCGCTGTGGTGTATTTCTGTAGCTCGTTTGTGCTATCGCAATTAGTCAAACGCTTACAGAAAAAAATTGCCATCATTCGCTAATTGGAGATTTTAAATGCCAATGATAGACATCCAACATATCTCTAAATGGTATGGTGATTTTCAGGTTTTAACAGATTGCACGACGAGTATTGAAAAAGGTGATGTCGTTGTTGTTTGCGGGCCATCTGGTTCAGGAAAATCAACGCTCATTAAAACCGTAAATGCTTTAGAACCATTTCAGCAAGGTGACATTATTGTTGATGGGGTTTCATTAAAAGATCCAAAAACTGATCTTGCAAAATTCCGTTCTCGCGTAGGAATGGTGTTTCAGCACTTTGAACTTTTTCCGCACATGACAGTTTTGGAAAATTTAACGATTGCTCAAGTGAAGGTGTTAAAACGCTCAGTTGCTGAAGCTCGGGAAAAGGGACTTAAGTATCTGGAGCGAGTTGGGTTACTTGCGCATAAAGATAAATTTCCAGGACAACTTTCTGGTGGACAACAACAACGTGTTGCAATTGCTCGCGGGTTATCTATGGACCCAGTCTGTATGTTGTTTGATGAACCTACTTCGGCACTCGACCCTGAAATGGTAGGAGAAGTGCTTGAAGTGATGGTACAACTTGCAAATGAAGGTATGACCATGATGTGTGTTACTCATGAAATGGGTTTTGCTAAAAGAGTATCGAACCGTTTAATTTTCATGGATGAAGGCAAAATTCTTGAAGATTGTCCAACCAATGAATTTTTTGATAATTTAGAGGCTCGTCACGAGCGCGCTAAACTTTTCTTAGAGAAAATTCAGGCAATGCATTAATTGTGACAATAAAAAAAGAGCCTTTAAAGGCTCTTTTTTTTATATCTAGCTATTAGAAATTATATTTAGCAAGTAAATTTATACGTGAGTAATCACCTTTATCACCTGCAAATGTTTCACGCTGACCGTAAGTGTATTCTGCACCTAAGTCAATGTTCTTAACTGGATTCCAGATTAAATTAACCAGCGCATTATAAATTTCTTTGTTATAGCTGGTGTTATTTAAATTAGTATTGGCATATGTGCTGTCATCTTTATACTGAACTCCGCCAATTGCGAAAGTAGAACGTAATATTGGATTCCATTTGCGTTGATAGCCAATAACAGCGCTATCAAATTCTCCTAAGTTGATATCTTGACTAACTGTGTCATATGCATAAGCAGAGTTGCTATAAGATAAATATCGACCATCGCCTTTAACATGATAGTAATTCGCCATAACACTATCTTGAGGGGTAATATCATACTTTCCGCCTATGCCGACACCCCAACCAAATTTTTCTTCAGATGAACTATCTTTAGGTGCGACACGGTTTTCGTGAGCAAGCCCATGAAGTTGTAATAAGCCTTTATTATCGGCAGTTTTAAAATCATAACGCGTTGTTAGAGCAGGGAAACGGCTTCCACCCGCAACATTTCCTACTTTTTCAACATCGCCACCTTCTAAAGCAAATAAGATTTTTTGTTGCGCATCAATCGGCTGGGTATAGCGGACTTGTACGGTACGGGTTGTTCCTGTGCCCACTGCACCTGTAAAGTCTAATGTTTCTGGAGATGTATCGGTATTTACGAAAGGTGAAGTCGTTTGACCTGCTAACCATTTACCTAAAGACATATAAGCATGGCGTACACGGAAAGTTCCACTGCCATTGTCGCCATTCCCCCCCATAAAGTCGGCTTCAATTTTTCCGGTTAAATCACCATATTGGGTAGGTCGAAGAATATCTAAGCCAATACGTGTAGTTGCAGCAGATACATTTAAAGAATCTTGTCTTGGATCATCTTTATTTAATGGGTAATTGGCTGCATTTGAAATGCTTCCATTTGAACCTTTAAAGTCATAAGTTGCATCTACTCGTACGTTTCCATAGAGCTTAACTTGAGTTTGTCCATCAGGCATTTGCATCCATCCAGGTTTGCCTTGTGGAGCAGGTGGATTTGCTACAGTTGCAGTTTGTGGAGCTGTTGGAGTATTAGCTGCAAGTGCTGTTTTTTGTTGACTTGATAGTTGCTGAACCAGTTGTTTTAATTCACCGACCTCTTTGCGTAAAGCATCTACTTCTGCATCAGTAGCAGCATGGGCTGGCACCATTATACCTGTTAGGCTAACAGCACTCATGGCAAGAACTAAAGTTTTGATTTTTTTCACAGGTATTCCCCACATCGGATATAAAATTTTTCCAATATCTGCATATCAAAAACAGTGCCAACTTTTTGAAATTCTGAAAAGTAACTGATTTTATTTAGAAAATACTCATTATTCTTAAATAGCATATTGTTTTACTAATGTGTTAAATGAAAAACTGAAAGGATATAAGGCTATAAACCATTGCAAATGCGCTATAAACGTCATACTACTGCACAGTTAACAGGCACAGATTTGAGTCAACATATTGAAGTAAAGCTTAATTCTTTTTTTAATCGTGTTTGATTTTTAACGTAGACTTGGCTTTAGGATATACTGTTCACTTATAAAGAGTACTGATTGGAGAAAAGAATGGAGTTAGACCGTTTTGATAAACAAATTCTGGAAATTTTGTCTCATGAAGACCTGAATTTGAATGAGCTCTCAGAACGGATTAATCTTTCAGTTAGCTCTGTTCATCGTCGCATTAAGCACTTAATTGAAGCTAATATCATGGGACAGCTTAAAAGAGAAATTAACTTTAGCAAATTGGGTTTTACCTTGCATATTTTGCTACAAGTCTCTTTAAGTAAACATGATAGCGAGACCTTCGATAAATTCCTTTCTGAAATTGAAGCTATTCCTGAAGTTACAAATGCATTTTTAGTCACTGGTCAAAGTGCCGATTTTATTCTTGAATTGGTCGCACGTAATATGGATGACTACAGCGAAATTTTATTAAGACGGATTGGTAAAATTGACAATGTCGTCGCTCTACATTCGAGCTTTGTGATTAAAGAGTACAATGTGTTTAACTGTTATAACTTATTAAATAAGCTATAAAAAAACGCACCAATCGGTGCGTTTTTTAATTTCAATGTTTGGTTTAAGCATCTAATTGAGCTAAAACTTCATCTGAGAATTCAACGTTTGTATAAACGTTTTGTACATCATCAAGATCTTCAAACATATCGATCATTTTGAGAATTTGTTTTGCTTGGTCAACATCTGTAATTTCAGCTTTGGTTGAAGGGCTCATTACAACTTCAGCGTTATCAGATTTTAAGCCTGCAGCAGCGAGAGCATCTTGAACATCACCAAAAGTTTCTGGTGAAGTAATGACTAAAATTTCATCTTCTGAAACTTCAATATCTTCTGCACCAGCTTCTAGAGCAACTTCCATGATTTTATCTTCTAAAGAGACATCTTCAAAAGTAATTTCGCCACGTTTAGTAAATAGGTAAGATACAGAACCCGCAGTTCCTAAATTACCGTTTGTTTTACTAAAACAGTGACGTACATCTGGTACTGTACGGTTTAGGTTATCTGTCATTGTTTCAATAAGAACAGCAACACCACCAACGCCATAACCTTCGTAAGTTACTTCTTTTAAATCATCATTATCTTCACCACCCACACCGCGTTGAATTGCACGGTTAATGGTGTCACGTGTCATATTGACAGAAAGTGCTTTTTCGACAACAGCACGAAGGCGAGGGTTACTAGCAGCATCTCCACCACCAAGTCTGGCAGCAGTAACAATTTCACGAATATATTTAGTAAAAACTTTACCGCGACTTGCATCTTGTTTAGCTTTACGATGCTTAATATTGGCCCATTTAGAATGACCCGCCATGGAAGTGAACTCCAAAAATTAAAAAATGCAAAAGTGCCAGAATATTATCATAGGCATGGTTTTCTTGAAAACTGTTGTCCTATGTTTTGTTAACCAATTAAGCACGCTTTGAGAGTCTAAATTTAGCTAAAAAATAGACTCGAAGTTTGCGACTAAATTGGTTAGCTAATCTTTACATCAATATCGTATTGCGCATAGAGTTCTTTAATTGTTTCAAGATCCTTTTGCAAATCGGAAGGATAAATTTTGCCTAAAATACCGCCTTTTTTTGTTCTTGCATTTGCGTACATCAGTACGATTGGCACATTAGCAGCTTTAGCAATATGCCAGAATCCGGTACGGATAGGTCTGCGTTCAGATCCATCTTTTGCACGTGTTGCTTCAGGTGCAATGACTAGATTAAATGTATCGTGACTTTGAAATTTTTCGACCATTTGAGAGACAATATCTTTACTCGCTTTTCGATCTACAGGTATTCCACCTAGTTTCTCAAGAATAGGCTTCATTGGACCTTTGAAAAGTTCCTTTTTTATTAAAGTATGAATTTTTAGGTCTAACATTTGAAACAAAGCAATAGATAAGATTGCATCTAGGTTAGAAGTATGCTCAAAACCAATAATAACTTGTTTTTTCTCAAGAATTGTAGGATCTACATCATAGGTCCAACCAACTGCTTTAAAGATAGAATTGCCTAAAAACTTTTTCATAGAGATGTGGGAGACAATAAGGATGCGGAATTCTAATATGAGTTGGTCTAAAAAGGTAGAAAATTATCACTGCAGTAAATTTCATTTATTTTAATATTAATACTCAATAAACTTTATATTTATTAGTGTTATATTTTAACTAGTCAATATAAAAATATATAATATATTGGTTTGAGATTAACTTTTATCAGTTCAACTAAGATTTTCAGTTTTAATTAAATACTCGATATATTGCCATTTTTTGTTAGGATCAATCAAATCTTTATCAATCGTTCCATCAATGATAATCCCATCAATAACTGAGATAAGCATATGGGTAAGCGGAGTAGGATTTTCAATACCAAGCTCTACTAATAAACTATTTAATAAATTGATTAACCAATTTGTATATTCTTGAAATGGTTCTCGAATTGAAGTGTATTGTTTAGATACTTCAATAAATGCCTTCTTAAATAGGCAGCCATTAAAGTTTTCACTGTTAATCCAGTCGATATACCAATTAAAAATCAGATGTATTTTTTCAAGTGGCTCTGCATCTGGATGTGCATTCAATCTTTCATAAATAGAATTTTGTATATTAATGTTTCTATGCTCTAGGCATTCCATGATTAAACTTTCTTTAGAGGGAAAGTATTTATAAAAAGTCATCTTGGCGACATTTGATTCAGCAATAATTCTATCTACACCCGTAGCGTTATAACCTATTTTATTAAAAAGGTTTAAAGCAGTATTTATAATATCTTCTTTTTTTGACATTATTTTTCCATATAGTTAGAACTAATTATGAGTTGACATAGCTTTTGATTTTTTAATCAATTTGATCATAATCAAAAACATAATTTGATTCAAGTTAATATTATAAAAATAGTCTTTATTATTTTTAAATTTTTTTAAATATTCTATTTGATTTAATATAATTTTAATTCTAAGATGGATTTTTAACAAAAGGAGTTTGGATTTTAGCGTAATTCTTTGTTTTTAAAATAAAATATGGAAATCAGATAACTTTAATAAGTTTAACGAGAGTGAATTATGCCAAAAAAATTTGAGAACTTTAATAATCCTAGGAAAAAGGCACTCGCAGGGATGAAACAAAGCATTTCAGCTGAGCTTTGGGATAAAAATCTAAATTTTTTAAACCAATTAAGAGTTAAGATTTCAAAACATCCTGTTTCTCATCATCCCGCAATAGAAATTTTAAACAATGGAGAAATCAGTAAACAAAATTTAAAGCGTATTCATTTAGAGTATCGCCATGCAATTGTACAAACTTTTACAGATGCTTTATTAATGGCTCAATATCAGACAAAGCAATTAGAACCAAAATTGCATGCTGGAGCCAAAATGTTCCCGCGTTTTCTTTTAAGTCTAAATATATTTGATGAGTTCGGATTCAGGCCTGGTGCTGACCGAGATGGTTATTATCAAGGAAACCCTGAATATGCTCATTATCCATTATTTGAAGATGTTTTGAATGATTTTGGAGTAACTGAAGAGGAGCGTCGCAACTATAAGCCAACAGAAATCGCGCATCAGGTGAGAGATTTTTTAGAGAGTTCTTATAATGACTATAAAGCTGTTTCTGCTTTATTGGCTGTGGCTGAAGAAGAGGTGATTTTGTATAGTCCACCTTTGCGTAAAGCAACCAGTGCTGTCGGTATAGATGTCGAGGGTGGTGGTTATTACCATGTTCATGGCATTTCTGAAGATGAAACTGCCGAGGCAGCAGATGATGATCATGAAGAAGATTTATGGTACATTTTGATGCAGGCTTGTACTGAAGAAGACTATATTTATTTAGAAAATCTATGCCTTGAATATTGTGGTTTGTGGGAAAAATTTTGGGATGTTCAAATGGAGATATCAAAATCAATGCCTAAACAAAATTTGGCTTAAGAATATCTCAAATATTGAACTCATAATTTATAATAAACATAAATACTAAAAGGAATATTGAAAATATGGAAATAGTAAAACTCTTTTAGTCTTTAAGTGAGCAATCTTTGAATCGTGTAGTGCTATTCAATTGTATTTTAAGATATTCAGAATTATAAAACCCCCAAAATTAAATTTTTAGGGGGTTAAATTTGGCTAGCCAATAAATTAGAGAACTTAAATATTTTTATTTAAACTTAGATTAATCAGTTGTTTACGATGTTTCTCTATGTCATTTGTAGTTTGGTTTAGTGCTATTTAGGGGCAGATGTATTCTGGTCATTGTAGAATTGGAATATTCTTACAATGAGATTGTATTTGCATAATATTGTTGGTCAATTCAATCAATAAATATGAGTTTATCCCTAATATATTAATAATTTATAAGAGTTTACGATTGGCGGTGGATCTACATTATTTTTTTTTAATGTTGATTTATATTAGCTTGCTAAATTGATTTCGATGAAAATTTATAGCAATCCTAGCATTATTGCTCGAATGACTGCTGAAATTTTATTGTTTACATTGAGTTTTTGCATTGCATTCACCACATGAAAAGTTACGGTTCTCTCACTAATAGATAGAATTAGTGCAATTTCTGAAGCGGTTTTTCCTTCTGCGCTCCAACGCAATACCTCTTTTTCTCTGTTGGATAACTTAAGATTTAAATCACGGAACTCTTTGTCATTCACGATTTTGGCTAGACTACTATGCAGCATTTGAGCAAGCCAAAACATTTTTGAGGATTGCGATTTTTGTTCTTGTTCAGAAATTGGATCGGCTGATCTGGCAAGTGTGAGCATGCCTTGCGTACCAATTAAATCTCGACATGATTGTGACCAACCAACGCTCAAGCCGAATGATTGTGCTTCTTCCCAAAAATCTTTTGGTGATTGTTTGTTTGCTTTTTGACTAGACCAAATAAGTGGTTTTAATGAGCTTAGACAATGGCGCACTGTTGGATCAATAACAATATACCGATGCTGAGCATAACGTTGCTGCCATTCTTCTGGATAGTTATTTAATAAGATTAACTTAGGTTGAGTAATAGAGAGTGGGATATGCATGCCATAAGCACAATAATTATATCCCAGTTGCAAGCTAATGGACTTGGCTGTATCAAACAGCTGATCAGTATCTTTTGCATTTAAAGATGCAGAAAGCAGATCTTCTTGCCAATTTTCCATGTTTTCCCCTTGTCCTTAATGCATAAAATTTTATTAAAAGTATTTGATTTTTATGGTCAAGTATTCCCTTAAAAGGGTTTTTATAACTACAAATTATTGGTATTAATTGGTTGATAAACAAACTGTATGAGTGGTCCTTGCTGTTTTTGCTTCGGTCTCACCAATTCACCATTAATAATATAATAGGTTTTAAATTGTATATTAATTATACATTATATTTAATCTTTAATTAAAGCTAAGTTTTTACCTACGAACAAAAGCTAACCATGAATAAGAAGTAAAAGCTCCTGTCTTTTAATTATAAATGATGCATTTATTTTGATTGCCCTTAAATATGAAAATTCGTGTAGATGACAAAAAGTATGAATCTGCTGCACTATAAATTTATAGTGCAGCAGATTTATGTGATTGGTTAGATTTAACAAGAACCCCAAACAACACCAGACCAAACAGGATTGTTGTTAAGATAGAGTGTAATTTTTAAACCTTTAGGGATACCCCATGTTGTACAAACATCACCACAGACTTTTAGTGTGGCACCAATTGGAATACTAATAGGAGATGGGAAGCAAATTTGCCCAATGATTGGAAAGTTGAAGCATATTTTGTTTGTTTTTGGATCATAAGAAGCTGAAACACAAGCTTGAAGGTTTAATGCTTGAACTCCAGCTGAATCTAGTTGGCTTTTGAGGCCTTCTACAGTTATATTATTTTCAGCTGTTAAGTTATTATTGTCACTTGCTAAATTAGCGTTTGCAGGTTGATTTTCAAATCCGACTTTTGTGTAGTCAGGGATCACGTCTTTTTCACATTGACATTTGCTCATTTTAATACTTCCTTTTAAATCTTCGTACTCATCTGGCTTTTCCGAAATTCGCCCCATTTATTTTTTGTGGTTTCTGGAATCCACAGTCACTCCGGTATGGAATGATTTCTTGTAGGTAGATGCATTTATAAGATTCCGTGATATCAATACATCTGCTTATTCTTTGATCAAAATTTAATGGTTTTTTTGAAAGGAAATAACTGTAATTTTTTACGGTTTTTAAGCAAAAAATGATGTTTTTGAGCTTTGAAAGGGGCAAGTTCAATCAGTTGAACTTTTTAACGATGATAAGAAGGTGTAATGGTTTAATGATGTAATTTGCACTGTAATTTTTTCAAAAATTTATATTGGAAACTAAGAAGAATTCTTTAAAATCAAATATTTTTGGATTTAAGCTACAAAGTATGGCTTTATTAAATAATGAAATAGACTAGCGTACTCATGATGGGTAATTGTCATAAGTGAAAATTTTTAACTACAGTCGGAGGTGTTATTAGTAGGAAGTTGAGAACCTTCATAGGGAGATGAATATAAATACTTTTATTGTCTATCATGCACAGTTGAAGAAAACATTATGAAACCGCTTGTGCTAATAGGAAAAAGGGTAAGCAGCTGAAATTTTTAAATTTTCTGAAGATAGATCGTTTTACTTTCTTTTTTAGTTATAAGGTATTGAATGATAGGACAGATATTTAATACTGATAAAAAGACAAGGTATTTAAAAAATTAAATAGTGTGAAGTTTGACCTATAAACCAACGGATTATTAAAATTATGAACCATTGAAAAGATATAAAGATCCAGATGTTCTGAAAAATAGAAGACATTAAAAAACCTCATAACCTAAAAGATTATGAGGTTCGAATTTGGTGGGCCCACCGTGACTTGAACACGGGACCAACGGATTATGAGTCCGCTGCTCTAACCAACTGAGCTATAGGCCCTATAAGAAAGAAAAGCTTTTATTCTCAAGGCTTTTCAGTGCCTGCAATACTAATCAATTTTTTGTTTAAACACAAGTATTTTTCAAAACTAGATATGCAGTAGACCTGAAAAATATTTTGATATATTGTTAATTATCACAAGCGATACGGATTTTAGCTTATGAGCACTTCACGAGTAAAGCTAACCAAGTCATTTATTGATCAACTTAAACTCATTCCAGCAATTTATCGCGACAGTGAGATTATCGGCTTTGCTATTCGTGTGAATAATTCTTATAAAACATATATTATAGAGAAGAAAATAAAGGGTAAATCTATACGTTGCAAAATAGCTGACTATGAAAAAATTACTCTTGAAGACGCACGTGTACTTGCACGGCAAAAGTTAAAAGATTTATCTGATACCAGTCTTGCTTGTATTAAAAATGATGAAATATTAAAAAATAATTTAAATAAGGAATATTATCAGCCCACTCTAGCAGAGTCTTTCCAAGCCTATATCGATCATCATAAACTGAAAGAAAGAACACTTGCTGATTATAAAGAAGTTATAGAAAAATACTTAATAGACTTGAAGGAACTTAAATTAATTTATATTACTGAACAAATGGTTATAGATAAGTATACTCAGCTATCTAAAAGTAGTTATGCAAAAGCCAATTTGTCTATGCGTGTTCTACGAGCTATTTATCATTTTTCAGTAAAATATTATAAAAATACGCAAACAACAATCCCAATCATGAACCCGATTGCTTTGCTGAATTCAAGAGAAGTATGGCAAGAAATCCCAGCTCGAAATGATTATATTGATATAGATAATTTGAAAAAATGGATCTATACAATAGTTGAATATAAAAATAGGGGGAAGGAGAATGAAACAAATAAAGATTTTTTATTCACGCTTGTCCTAACTGGACTTCTTAGAAATGAGTGTGAGTGTTTGCGTTGGGAAGATCTGGATTTACACCAAGGAACACTTTCTTTTATAAATGCTTATAATAATGAGAGTTATAAACTTTATATGGGTGATTTTCTATGGCTTTTAATGAAAAAACGTAAAATTCAAATGGAGGGAGAGTGGGTTTTTCCATCTGCTAAATCTAAATCTGGTCATATTGTTAATATTTCTAAATTCCGAAAAAAGATAAATGAACAAAGTAATATTTCTTTTACTTTTCAAGATTTACGTAGAACATTTAACTTTATTGCAAGTAATTTAAGTAATGAACCTATATTTATAAAAAACACAAATAAAAAGAAAATAATATTAGAATCTGACCATGTTGTTTATGATCAAGATATGCGTCACAAAATGAATAAAATTGAACAAATCGTTTTAAGTTCATATAGAGATGAACTTATTGCATTAATGAACATCAATTCCTAAGAACTTTTATTCTCAAAAATAAAAAACACAGAACTGACACCCCTTATCAAATAAGTCTAAGTTTTGTCTGTAAAACGCAGAATGAATATTTCTTCACATTTTTCACAACTATTTGTAATTGATGAATTTTATACTTGACTAAATCACTTGGAATTTATACAGTACCAGAGTATTTTCTCATAATTATTAATATTGCTTAGTCCTGAAATACAGTAAGAAGCCTATTCACTATGAATAGGCTTTTTGCTTTTTTTAATGGGTAAGCTTAGATAGGCTTGATTGAATAGTTTGAACCAGTTCTCTTGCAGCTTTTGATAAGGGTTTATCTTGGAGCCAAATGAGATAAATAGAGAGCGGCAAATGATTTTTTGTATTTTTAAAATCTAGTTGAACTAAATGCCCCTGTTCAATTTTTTCTTTTACTAAAGATAAAGGAAAATTTCCCCAGCCTAAACCTACCTCAACCATATTAATAGCGGTTTGTAAATTATTGGTTTTCCAATACATTGCTCCAACGATTGAACGTGAGTCTTGCATATTTAATTCAGTACTTGCGACAACAATTTGTCGGACATTAATTAATTCTTCAATAGAAATGAGCTTATTCTTTTGTTTTAAAAATGGATGATCAACAGAAATTGTGGCGACTAAAGTTTCATTCATAACTAATTGTAAGCTTTCACGCATTTTTATATTGAGATCTGAACCTGCAAGACAAAGACTAATATTTTCTGTATAGAGCAAGTTTAGAATATCATCTTGTGGAGCGGTAATAATTTCTATATTGAGTAACGGAAATTTATCCGCCAATTGTTTTATCGCTTTAAGTAGTAAATCGGTGTTGGCATCTGAAACAACACCAATTTTCAGTTTACTTTCTAGCCCTAATGAAAGTTCATATGCATGGGTGCCTAATAGCCTAAGTTGTTCAGCAATAATTCTTGCTTGAGGTTCTAATGCTAAAGCCGCAGAAGTAGGAATCACTTTACGGTGAGTACGTTCAAATAGATGATAACCAAGCTCTGCTTCGATATTAGCAATACCCATACTCACTGCTGACGGTACTCGACTTAATTTACGGGCCGCAGCAGAAAAAGATCCTGTATCTAACACAGTTAAGAAAAGCTCGATATTTTCGCTATTAAAATTCATTTTGATATCAGTACAACTGAAAGCTGTTAACTTTAATTGTGATTTTAACTGAAACTAAAATAAAAGGAAGTTAGAAAAGTTGATTGGTTATGCAAGGTTTAAAGCGTCGTATTGTTTATGTTTCTTCATATGAAGTTATTGGAATGGTAATTTCATCGGTAGGTTTAGCACTTTTGGCTGGAGACAGTGTAGAGCATACTGGCCCACTTTCAGTGATGATTACGACTATCGCGGTAACATGGAACTTTATATACAACATTCTTTACGAAAAGTGGGAAGCTCGGCAAGAAAGTAAGTCACGTACTGTTAAACGTAGAATCGTACACGCGATCGGATTTCAAATCACTTTAGTGATATTCTTAATTCCGCTTATTGCATGGTGGATGGATCTTTCTCTCGTTGCAGCATTCTGGCTAGATGTTGCCTTTATTATCATCATTCCAATTTATACATTTATATTTAACTGGACGTTCGATAAATTATTCGGATTACCTGTTTCTGCACAGATTAAGCCTATTCAAGAATAGAGAAAATTTCAAAGAGATATCAAAGTATTGATCTATTAACTTTGATATCTCACCTGAAATTATTTGATTTGTCCAAGCTCAAGATTTTTTGAAACTTTTATTTGAGCTCTTTTTGCTAGTACATAATATAAAATTGCAGTCGATAACAATCCAACTAACCATGATAAATCAATACCGCCTAACATCTCAGCAATTTGTCCTTTGTAGAATTTACTGTCAATAAAGGGAAGCTGAAGTAATATGCCAAGAAAATAGCAACTAATGCCAATGGTGTTCCAGCGGCCATATTTTCCATTCGGGTCATATAGTGCGTCTACATCACATTTTTCTTTAGAAATAAAATAATAATCAACTAAATTAATTGCACTCCAAGGAATGAAGAATGTCAGAAGAAATAAAATAAAAGCTTTGAATGCACTTAAGAAGGTATGTTCACCTACAACTGCAATGAACGTCGAGATTAAAACCATTGCAAGAACAATGATAAGTCGGGTTAGTTTTGAAATTTGTCCAGTTGGTTTAAAGCTATTCCAAATGGTCGCTATACACATAAAACTGCCATAAGCATTGAGTGTCGATAAAGTGACCTTCCCAAAAGCAATACTAAAATATAAGAAAGTAATGATGAGAGCGATGGGATTCATACCTACAACATACTGAACTTCATTACCAACAAAACCACCATTTGAGACTTGAGCAATTAATACACCAAGTGTCATGGAAATTTGTGAACCGATCAAAGAGCCAAGACCAACTGCCCAAAATACCCGAGTTGAAGAGGTTTTTGTTGGTAAATAACGCGAGTAGTCGGCAACATAAGGCCCGAATGAAATTTGCCAAGAAGCCGAAAGAGAAACTGCTAATAGAAATGATGACCAGCTAAAGTGGCGTACAGCAAGCAATTCTGAAAAATTCGAGAGGGCCAAAATTTGAGTAAGAATAATAACAAAAGCAATTAAACCGATAATGCTTGCGACTTTTCCTACCCAATGAATCAACCTATAGCCAATCGTTGCAAATACAATAATGAAACAAGCATAAATTAAAATACCTGTTGTATTACTGACTTGTGTAAGGTGTGCAAGTGCTTTGCCTGCGAGTACTTCACCAGTTGCGGTAAAGCCAATATACATCAGGCAAACCAGAATAATAGGAATACATGCACCATAGACCCCAAATTGCACCCGACTCGAAATCATTTGGGGAAGGCCAAGTTTTGGTCCCTGAGCTGCATGCAAAGCCATAACAGCCGCACCAAAGCACTGTCCAATAAATAGTCCAATGATTGACCAAAACACATCACCGCCTAATACGACGGCTAAAGCACCCGTGACAATCGCTGTAATCTGTAAATTAGCACCAAACCAAAGGGTAAATTGGGCGAATATACTGCCGTGCCTTTCATTTTCAGGAATAAAGTCAATACTGCGGTTTTCAACAAACCCATTTTTAGATGTTCCTGTTGCTGGATCCATATAACACTCTCCTTATCCTTTAAGAGCTTTTCTTTTATTTGAGTCTATTTTGTACAAACAAATACAAACATGTATATACAAGTAATTCTAGAAAGAAGCAATGGTCAGTGAAATCACACTTATAAAATTTTTATGTCTATAAGTTTAAATACGATGGAAAATTCAACGGGGCTATAATCATTTTTATAAGTATAAAAATGTTTAATCAAAAAGTTAATTTCATAAAAAAGCCCTCCAATGAGGGCAGATAGTCAGACTTCAGCATCAAGAATGGCCTGAAAAAATACAGGTAGTTCTGAAAATTGAACTAATTGAGTTTTATCATCATGCTTATAATAGTATTGATAATGCGGTGTTTCAAAAGCACTATCGAGATATTGAGTTGCATCGGAAAATTGGGCTTTGGCAACAGGTTTGTCTTTTTTAAATTTAACAATAATAGGATTTACAGAGTTTAATTTAACGGGTACACCATTTTCAAACTTGGCAGTTTCAATGAGTAAAGAGATTTTAAAGTCACCAAATACAGCACAAAATTGGCCTCCTTTTTCTGTTTTAATTTCACGATCGTGAAACAGTTCTTTAAATAAATCTTTTAACGATTCTCTGTGCTTGTCTAAGGCTAATTGAAAATCATGATCTTGCTGTTCTAGTTTCTCTTGCTCTTCTTTTAGCAATTTGGCCTGTTTTTCGATTGTTGTAAAATCCAAATTCATCTTAATTTCTCCTTGTTGTATTTTTAAAACTATATATGGCAGCCATTTGTTAAGTTTTAAAGAAACATACAATCTTTGTTACAACGCAATAATTAAGATGAATTTGTGTGACTACTATTTCGTACAAGGTTTAGCCATAAGTGTCGGACGCTTAATGTGAATAAATCCTCCACTACTTAGAACACCGAGCATGACCAAAACAGTACCTATAAGCTGCCAGATATTAAGTGCCTGACCAGCCAATAGTGCCACCAACATACTAAAAACTGGAACAAAGTTAAAAAAGATTGATGCTCGGCCTGCGCCTAGTTTTTGAATGCCATTAAACCAAAATAAATAAGCAATCATGGTAGAGCAAATAATGACGTAACCCATTGCCAAGTGTGAAGTAATAGGTGCCATAACTACTGCTTTGATTGGATGTTCGAAAATTAGGCTTAATGTGATTAAAGTCAAAGCACCGAACAACATAGAAAAAGTTGTAGTTTCTAGTGGTGTAGCATTTTTTACATAGCGACGTGATAACACATTGGCTAAACAAAAACTGATACCACCGAGTAAGATAAATAAGTCACCGATTGCTATTTTTAAATGAAGTAGCGTTGATAGATGACCATGACTAATAACAAAAAGCACTCCACTTAAACCAAATACAACACCAATAGATTTAGCAAGTGTTAATTTTTCTCCATCAAGCAAAATTGCTAACAATAGAGTAATCAGTGGAGTAGTTGCCATGATTAAAGCACCATTGACTGCCGATGTTGTTTGTAAACCGTAGAAACAGCCTATATTAAAACCAGCAATACCTATAATTCCAATAAGCAGATAGATAAGTAAATTCTGCCGTAAAGCATCCCAACGCAATTTACCCGTAGCCGAAAAAATAATAAATAGCCCAAGGCTTGCAAGTGTAAAGCGCTCAGCTGCTGCTGAAAGTGGAGGCATATGTTGGATGATATAAGACATTGCATTAAATGCTGAGCCCCAAAACAGCATTGTGATTACAACGCCTGTATAGGCATAAACCATTGTTTTATTCATGATGGGACTCCGAAAAAGAATGTCTCTATTCTGAGTAATCATTTAAAGGTGTACAATTCCATATTAATTCATCTTTGATGTGAAAATTTGCACAATGATTGATTGGGAAAATTTACATTACTTTTCAGTTTTTTCAGAAGAGAAATCACTTTCAGCTGCCGCAAGAAAGTTGGGAGTCGACCATGCTACTGTTGCAAGAAGAATCGCACAGTTAGAGCAGAACTTAAAATTAAAGCTAGTTGATCGTAGGCCACGTACATACGTACTTACTTCAGATGGAGAGCGGCTTTCTCAAGTTGTAGCTCGTATGATGGAAGAAACTTTTTCCATTGAGAGACTTGCTCAGGCTGGACAGCAGGAAGTTACAGGTACTGTTTCTATTAGCATGCCTCCGTTAACTGCTGCTCACCTCATCATGCCTCAACTTGGAAAGTTTTATCGCCATTATCCGCAGTTAAAATTACGTGTACTTGGTGACGTTCATTATGTATCTTTGCTGCATAGCGAAGCGGATATAGCTGTGCGATTTGGACGACCTAAAGATGATTATTTAGTTGCTCGTAAAGTTGGGGAAATCCCTTTTGGAATATATGCTGCTCCAAATTACTTAGCTGCTACGAGTGAAGAAAATTATGAATGGATTAGCGTTGAGGTCGGTGGTGTACATGGACAAAAACAACAAAAATTAAAAGAAAGATTAAATAATAAAGAGCCGATTATGATGACTAATCATCCTGAGTTGCAATGGAGAGCCGCATGTGGGGAAGTGGGTTTAGCTGTTTTGCCTGATTTTTTAGGTGGTCTTGGTAACTTAGAGAAACTTCCAGATGACCAGCCGATGAGTGCAGAAATCTGGTTGGTGACTCATGAGGATTTAAGGCACAGCCCAGCTGTGCGAGTAGCAATTGATTTTCTTGTGAGTTGTTTTGAGTCTTTTAAAGTCTAGATTTCGTTAATTAAAAATGAGTTTATATTAATCAATTTAAAAGCTGCTGTAGTTCAGCAGCTCCTTCAATTTGACAGATCTTCCAAAGCTCACTTTTATTCCTCTACATAAATTAGATCGTCCCGATCAGAGTTAAAATTAATGTTTTAGTGCTTCTGGTTGCCAAGTTACTTAAATTATTCAGGGAAGTGACCTGCATCTTCTCGCCCTTGTTTTAAAGCTAGAAAAAAACATAGTAGAAAAAGTAAACCAATAAAAAACAAGAAAAAATCTAGATTGCTAATACCAAAACCAATTGCCGAAGCCCCTAAGCTTAATAATAAAATGCAAAATATTTTCCAAAAAATGAGCATGCTGTTTTGTTGTAAACACTTGAAGTTAGACTGTAATTGAAGAATATTTAAAGATTTTTTTATGTTTTTTTTCTTATAGGTTGTGTAAAACTTTATAATTTTTAGACTTTAAATACAGTGAAGTGACATTCAATATTGAAAAAGACGATGTAATAGATTTTTTAGCTATATTGAACATTAATCTTTGTAAATTTCAAATTTTCTTAATTAATAGAATGGTAATTCTTTAGAAAGTCTGTAGAATAGTGATATTGAATTTTATTTTTAATTTAATTGTATTTGAAATTAACTAGTTAGGTGTGTTTATCAAACCTTTGTTAAAAAAAAGACTTGATATTTAAGTTAAATTTTGGAATTATAGTGATGCAAATTGTGATCTATTTCCCACAATTTGTATTTCAGGTTAAGTGGTTATCACTAATGCTCATTGGCTTTATTCGCTTATGAGCATTTTTTTAATTTATTAGTTAGTAAAATTTAAAAAACGTCATTATTTAAAATCCTTTTTATTTAGTGTTAATTAAAAATAATAGTTTATATAGCTTTATTCACACTACAAATAGAGACGTAATAAAACTCAGTTTTGTATAAGTTTACTGCTAATCATATTGAATGGTTACAGTGGCATTAGCTTTGACTTCACCCGCTGTAACAGTAGTTGCTGTTTGATAGTAACGTGCTGTTAAAGGCACATCATATTCTACAGTTTGATTAGAACTTACAGTACCAATATCTAGCGGATTCCCTTTTTGAATAGGGCTGTTCGCACCATTCATATTCCATAAAAGCTCTACACCAACGCCGTTCGCTTTTGTTGAATCAGCAGCACTATTATTAATAACCTGATTATTTGAGCTATCCGAATTATAGTCAAAGCTTAAGCTCAATGAATTGCTGGTAGGTACTCCTGAGTTATTCTCGCCTCCATTACAAAGAATAGATAGGTTAAAGTTTTTTTCACCTTGCGTTGAACCAATAGCTCTAAAACCTGATTTTGTTACTGTGGGAAGTTGCACAATAGTATCTGGACCATTTTGAATTTCACAAGATGATGATGCAATTAGAATAGGGGAGCTACCTAGTACTGTGGTTGTTAAGAACGGACGGTTTTGTTGTCCTGCCACATAGTAGGTACTATATCGACCTGTCACCAATGCACCGGAACCTGTAGTGGCAGCAGTTTTAATAACTTCCAGAACAATGTAGCCTGGTGAAAGCGTGTATGTTGTGTGAGGCGTCAATGTAAGTTTATAAGGGTAATAGCCGGAAGCGTTTGAAGAGTCTGTTACTTCACGATAAATTCGAATGCCTATACCCGGAATGTTTGTAGCATATACATTATTGCCTATTGAGCTAATTGGATAATTTAGGGGTAATGCTGCTGTAATTTGGTCATCTGGACGGTTACATGTTGCCGTAGAATTATTTGGCGAAATCGTAAAAGTATTTTTTTGTAGAACTGTGCCTATTGGATCAGTCGGACGAACGATAATCGTACCAATTGTTATTGGAATATCTACTGTAGTAAAACCTTTGCTTAAAGTGCAGTTTGCATAAGCTTGGTTATAAATAAATAGACTAGTTACTAATAAGCCACTTTTCATTAGTACTTTTTTCATTTGCAGATTGCCTCTGTCATAATAATTGATTGTTTTTCCTGAGAGATTTTTGATTGAATGTCATATTCAAGTTGACATTCCTCATTATTCCTTTCACCCCACCTCACATACAAATGATCGTGGGTTAGAGGTGTACGTAAATAAATTCGACTACCTTGGGCGACCATCCCAACTAATTCTTTGTTTTGGTTAAAAACTTGTGCTGCAAAAGGAAGATGAGTACCCGTTGGAGTTTGGGTATTAATAAAAAGTGCATATCCAGTTTTTGTCGAGAAATTTACCTTGGTGATGGATCCAGCATAAGGTGCTATACGATGACTTGTTTCTGAAAGCTCCACATTGGAAGGCATACCTTGAGGATCTAAACTAATGTCATTTAACCGATAAGGCGTAACATAGGGAATAACAGCATATCCCTGCTTATTAATACTTAAACCTGTTGTATTACCTACTCGTGCACCAGTAGCCTCAGGAGCATAGACTAATACCATCGTTTGGGCCTGGTCAGGTCCAAATAAAATACCTTGAGAGTGGGCAACAATATTTCCATTTAAATTGATCATTTCTTGTTGATATGTATCGGATTGACTATAAGAAGCTCCTAGGGTGGTATAGTTAGTACGATAGTCTCCATTAATATTTATGCTTGTCTGAGCTTGATCTTGATAGGTAACAGATGAACCATAGTCGAAGCGGTTGCCGATATAACCACTCATTCCTAGAGTTTTACTATCTTCTGAAATAGTGCTATTAAAATTAACCGTATTTTTCTTAAATTTGAGTGGAAAGGATAATGACAATAAATATTGTGTTTCATGTCCTGAATCTTGTTTTTCTAAGTCAAGTTCATGCCTAACTGCAGAAATACTGTAAGTTAAATCTTTAAACTGATTACTGTATCCAAATTGAAATTGTTGATTACGATTAGGTTGATTCCAGTAATTAATCCAAGAACCCACTAAGTAAAAATTACCCCATTGGTTCGGAAGACCTTGGTTTAATGTGATCTGAAATTCACTTTTTTGTTTCCCTACTGAAAAACTATCTATATTTCGTTGTTGTAAATCTTGGATTAATATTGAATCTCTTAACTTTAAATAATTTTCTGTTGAATATCTGTATGTTGCTACAGTTAGGTTAGTGCGAGTTGGAGTAAATAATCGATTGTAACTTAGACGATAACTTTGTCCTTTGAGAGTAGGACTTTGGTCAAAATCAGCTTTTGATTGAGTTACATCAAATGCAATTGCACCAATTGGTGTCGCAAAAGCGCTACCTATTAAAATTGACTGATAATGTTCAGTAGATTGAAAACCTGCATAGCTTGTTAAATAGTTGTTTATACCTCTTTGATATTTACCTTGTATCAACCACGGTTTTAAATCGATATTCGCATCTCTAAACTGCCCTAAGGTAAAAGAATATCGACTCATTTTAGGACGAAGCATTTCTACTACAGATGCATAGGGAATAGAGAACTTTTGAATCTCTCCATTTGTTTCGTGTACAGAAACTTGGAGTTCACCACCAAAACCAGTGGGATAAAGATCGTTGATTTCAAAACTTCCCGGGGTAACGGTAGTTTGATAAATTAAATTTCCCTGTTGGCGTACCTCTACTTTTGCATTGGTTTTTGCATAACCTCGAATTTGAGGAGCATATCCAAGCATACTGTTCGGAAGCATGCGGTCATCACTTGATAGGTTAATACCCCGATAAGGAAGAGCCTCAAGAAAATTACTATTTGTAAAATAATCTCCTACAGTTACGACGCTATTTAATTGAGGAAAGGCTTTTTGGGCGTAGGTATTATTTGATGTATAAGAAGAATTCTTATTCTGTATTTCATTATGATCTTGCCATTTCCATTGTCCAGTATGGCGTAATTGCCAGTCGTACAAATTTATACCAACATTTGTACTCATAAAAGCATAATTTGTTTCATGATCATTATTTACAATCCGATAAGCAGAGGCGTTGTATGAAAAAAAAGCGGCGTTTATGCCACGATCCCATAAGCGTGGATCGACATATCCTTGAGCATTTTTCTGCAAAGCGACCTGTGGGATTGAAATATCAAGTCTGAGGCGAGCCGTATCAAATTGATAAAAGGCATCTTTGATCCATTTTTCTAAATCATTACAGGTAGGTAAATTATTTGCTTCTCTATCAAGAATTTCTGATTTAACCCCATATTCTAAAAGCATATCTGCCGTAAAACAGGTTTTTGCATTTTCATTGGAGTTTGTAGTCTTAAAAAGAAACTTTCGTTTACCGAACCATTGTCCATTAATATATACATCAAGACTATATTCGCCAGGTAAAATAGGGTTACCGTATTTAAATCGACCAATATCAATTTTTTGCGCATTTCCTACTAAAAAATTAGTATCAAAGTCAGCTTTTAACACATTTTCGCTATTCATATTGTCAGAAGCATATACAGCCAAAGGCACATTAATTGCGATGCTTAACACTAAATAATATGTACTTCGCTTTTTTAAGCAAATATGGGGTATGAACCACTCTGACATCATCTTTATGCCTATTCATGGATAGGTGTTTAAATTTAAAAATGGTAAATAAAATTAGAACTTGATTACTTGTTCAACTCGACCACCGTAATCGTTTATGTAAACAAAACGCATATTTGTTATATTGCTATTTTTAAGTTTTATGTGATCTTCTGAAAAAGGAGAAAGCATTAAACCTTGCTTTAACAGATCTATTTTTTGATGATTTACTTCTTGAAAAATAGAACTTAATGTAACGTGAAAGGGCGTTGGATTTTTAATAAGCAAATTATCTTCATTTTTTATCCATTGAATTTTCTCACCCACTGTATCAATATTTTCTTTTAAATTTACAGGTCTATAAAAGAATTTAATTCGAGAGCGTATGGCTAATTGAAGGAAATTATTAGTTAATATTTCACTATTTTCTTGTTTTTTCCCTTCTGGTCTTGGGGGAATATCTAATACATTAAGCCAAAATATACTTTCCTTATTTTGATTTAATTGAGATGCATTAGGTAGTGCGGTAATTCGTAATGTTTGTCCTTTAGACGGTTCGACTCTTGAAATAGGAGGCGTAATAATGAAAGGTACATTCGACTCATCTGGCGTGGATTTTGGATTTCCATCATCAATCCAAGCTTGAATCAGTGAAGGTGTTGTCCCGTTATTACTTAGCTGTAAGCTAACTTCTCGAGCATCCGATGGATATACTACACGCGTGCCATGTAGTACTACTTCAGAATGTGCTGTAATAGCAATAGCTGCTTGAAGACAAGCCATTCCCCAAAAAAATTTACGACCACTAAAAAGCATGAGTCATATTCTCAATATAATAAACAATAGATGAGATATAGCTTCTATTTGATAATAGAAGCTGATTTTTAGTTTATTGATAAATAATGGTGTATTTAACTTGTGAAGTTACGGTACCAGCAGTCGATACACCTGTCGCATAATATTCAGCATAGTAATTAAGGTCAGCGTTACCACCAGCTGAAACATCTACCCACTGTGAGTTATCTTGTGCACCTGAAGCACCTTTAGCAAGTACAGGAATTACTGCATTATTACTTCCTAATAACTGAATATTGACATTAGTAGCCGCACCAGTTGTCGCTTGGTTTAATAAGCGTCCACTATTAAAATCGACTGTTGCACCCGGTTCAAAATAAGTTGCAACTTTACCAGCTGAAGCGCAATTCGTTAAATTGATTTGGAAGGGAGTACGTCCAGCAATATCACCAACATTTTTTAAAGATTGAGATGATACTGTAGGTAAATTTACGGTTAGATTTTTATCACCTGTATCAATCGTACAAGTATTATCGGTTACTAAACCATTAATAGTAATTGTGCCATCTGCAGCCTGTGCAGTGGCAATATTAAAAATAGAAGTTGCGGCTATAAAAATAAGCTTTTTCATAAATTCCCCAGAATATTTTATAAAGTATATTTATTACTCTTCAGTGATTTTATTCTGATCAAGTAATGCGGTGGAAATATAGCACCTTTCAATTAAAAAACAAGAATTACATTATATTTTTTCGTATTTTGATCGGTTTTTTTTATGTGAAATTTTGTTTTAAAATTTAATTTATACCAGATGGTAAAATAATTAAATTTTATTTTATTAAAATAAAATTGATAATAATTTTAATTTAAGTTGTTGAATTTAAGCAATTTAAGTTTTCCTTTAGAAAAATAATATAAGTTATTTATAAAATGTTTTATTAAGTATCTGTTTTTTATTAATAAAAATAATTTGTTTATGTTGTATGAAGATATTTGTTTTTTTAAGAATTTTTTAAGGTTTAATTCCTAGTGTTTTAGTTGTGATTCAATAAAAGATCGTCTGGAGTTTATTTCCATGAACAGCATGAAATACAGTTATAAACCAAATTATTTTTTCTTTGCCCATAAATTAGTCTTATTCTTAAAGGACTATTTACTTAAACATCCCACAGAACAGAATACGACGTTTAATTTACAAACAATTTATGACATCTTTAGTCATGATTTAGCGTCTAGTACAACGAATCTTGAGGGTATTCTAAATATTGCGGATGAATACGTGTTTGAAACTGAAGAAGGCTTACTTCCATTGATTAGTAAGCATTCAATCAATCTTAAGAATCATGTGCTATCTTTGGAGTTTTCTCCTCAGGCCTTAGCAAGTTTGTTATCGGGATATTCGCTTGTGAATCCTAAAGCTGCTTAGACTCTCTTTTAAGGTAGGGTTAACTCATATAGAATTCATAAATATTTATTTTTAAGAGTGATTTATGAGTAAAGACTTTAAAGCCTTAACTTATATTGCGGATGAGAACGTAGCAGATACAGTGACTTGGCTCATGCATCACCAAGATGTTTTTGAAACTTTCCACTTTGATGTGCTGAGCCAAGAGTTATCGGTTACACATGCAGCAGGTAGGGATATTATTCGAGTTGGAACTTTTCTGAATGCGACTTATGGAATACTAGTAACATCTATATAAAAAAAGCCCTGAATGATCAGGGCTTTTAAATTCTTGATGCTATTAAGCACTCATCGCATCGACTGATAGATCAGCAACAGTTGGTTTTGGCTTTTCAGCAGTTAAACCAAGTTTGTTAAATAATGCTTGGTCTTTACCTTCACCAGCATTTGGAGTGGTAAGCAATTTATCACCCGAGAACAGAGAGTTCGCACCTGCCATAAATGCTAAAGCTTGATCTGAATCACTTAAAGATTCACGGCCTGCAGAGAGACGGATATAACTATGTGGCATAATGATACGTGCAACTGCAATAGTACGGATCCATTCAATTACATCAAGCTTTTCAACATCAGCTAAAGGTGTTCCTTCGATTGGAACAAGCATGTTAATTGGCACAGATTCAGGATGAATCGGTAGAGTAGCTAGTTCATGCAATAGACCAATACGATCTTCACGACTTTCACCTAAACCCACAATACCGCCACTACAAACTTTCATACCAGCTTGACGAACATAATCAAGTGTATTCAAACGATCATCAAAAGTACGAGTACTGATAATGTGAGAATAGTATTCACGAGAGGTATCTAAGTTATGGTTGTAATAATCTAAACCAGCAACTTTCAGGCGCTCAGCTTGAGATTGATTAAGCATACCTAAAGTCATACAGGTTTCCATACCTAATGCTTTAACTTCGCGTACCATTTCTAAAACATAAGGCATATCGCGTTCATGTGGGTTACGCCAAGCAGCACCCATACAAAAACGTGAAGAACCTGAATCTTTTGCAGCTTTCGCTTCACTAATTACTTTTTCTACAGCAATACGCTTTTCTGCTTCTAGTTTTGATTCGTAATGTGCCGATTGTGAGCAGTATTTGCAATCTTCAGGACATTTACCCGTTTTAATAGATAACAGGGTACTGACCTGAATTGTATTGGCAGTGAAGTGCTCGCGGTGTACTTGTTGAGCCTTGAAAACTAAATCCAAAAAAGGTTGTTCATATAAAGCTTGGATTTCTTCACGATTCCAATCATTACGTAGAGTCATTGTCATATCCATGATGATGGCATTAATTCACTGTACATAATCATACAGAATTCGTATTAAAGCTATAGGGCAAAAAACATCATTTTTTTAATTTGATCGCTGAAGTTGATTAAGTTGTTGCTCAATTGCCCAATCAATATGCACATTAACGATTTCGTCATGTAGATTTTTGCCTTTATGTAGCTGATCTATAATTTCTTCTGAATATGGCGCATTACCCATTCCAATAGCGATATTACGTTTAAATGATTGATAACCTGTGCGGCGTATTGGACTACCTTCGGTATTGGCTAAAAAAGTAGCTTCATCCCACTGCCAAATCTCGAGCAGACTAATGTTATCTAAACCATGTCTAGGGGCGAAATCGGTAATAGAAGCTTTTTTTGCAAAGCTATTCCAAGGGCAGATTAACTGACAGTCATCACAACCAAAAATTCGGTTACCAATACCTGCACGTAATTCTTCAGCAATAATTCCTTTGTATTCGATAGTTAGGTATGCAATACAGCGTCTTGCATCTAGCATATAAGGCTCGACAATCGCTTGCGTTGGGCAAATGTCGATACACGCGCTACAAGAACCACAATGTGCTGTTGCAGGTTCGTCAAAAGGTAGGTCGAGTGATGTAAATAGCTCTCCTAGAACGAAAAATGAACCTGACTTTTTATGAATGAGCAAAGTATGTTTACCTGTCCAGCCCATTCCAGCACTTTCCGCCAGTGATTTTTCAAATATAGGTGCCGAATCTGCAAAAGGGCGAGATTCAAAATCGCCGACTTTTTCACGAATTCGTGTTGCTAAAGTTTTCAATCTACCACGCATCACCTTGTGATAATCACGCCCACGCGCATAACGCGCGATAATGGCTGAGTTCGGTTCAAATGGGACATATCGTGGTTTTGGAGATTCCACAAGATAGTTCATGCGTACGCAAATAATACTTTTTGTGCCTGGAACTAATAAAGTGGGATCAGCTCGCATTTCTAGATTTTCTTCTAAATAGGTCATATCTGCATGATAACCACGTTCAAGATACTCTAAAAAACGAGGCATTTGCTCTTGAGCATCTGGTTTTGCAATGACACAATCAGCAAAACCCAAGTCTAATGCTTGAGCTTTGATCCATGCTTTTAGTTCATAAGGATCAATTTGTTGTACTGCAATGCGTGATGTGTCGGAAGATGTCATAAACCAAAATGCAAGAGGATAATAATATGCAGGCCGTAGTTTACCATAGCGATGATATTCGAGCATGGGAGCAGCGCTGGTTTGCTGCGCAAAACTCATCATTAGGCTTAATGCAGCAGGCAGCTTGGTCAATCACTCAACAGCTCATCGTACTTTTTGAAAATCATGCTACTAAGAATATTGCGGTCTGGTGCGGACAGGGTAATAACGCAGGTGATGGCTATTTTATAGCAAGTTATTTAAAACAAACTGGATTTCATGTAGAGATATTTGCGGCTGAGTTGGGCGACTCAACTGATTTACAATATGCTGTCGATTTTGCGAAAGAAAATAATGTTCAGGTTCACCAAGATTTTGAGGTGAGTAAAACCTTTGATTGCCATATTGATGCACTATTTGGGATTGGTTTAAACCGAGAGTTAAATGATTATTGGCAACATGCTATTCAACAATTTAATGAGCAGGCTGGCTTAAAAATCTCGATTGATATACCAAGTGGTTTGCAAGCAAATACAGGACGTATTTTACCCTCAGCTGTAAAGGCAGATCATACATTTACTGTTTTAGGTCTTAAGGCAGGACTGTTTACTGGTCAAGGTAAAGAGTACACGGGACAAATTCATTTAGTTAATTTAATTCCAATAGACCAAGAGCTGAAACCTTTAGCTTATTTGACACCAACACATATCAGACTTCCTAAACGTTTGGCTTTTGGGCATAAAGGAAGTTATGGGCATGTTTTGGTGATTGGTGGGCATGAGCAAATGGGTGGAGCTGTCATTATGGCTGCGGAAGCTGCGTTTCATGCAGGTGCAGGTAAAGTGACAGTGATTTGTCATCGCAACCATCATCAGGCTATTTTGTCACGAGCACCTAATATTATGCTTCGTGATATTAATGGACTTGATGAAAATGGCATTAAAGATATTTTGTCTCAAGTTGATGCCGTATGTTTTGGGATGGGATTAGGCCGTGATGACTGGTCACAGCAAATTTTTCAACAATGGTTTCATTTCTTAAATCATTCACACTTGGAAGTTGTATTAGATGCAGATGCTTTATGGTTTCTTGCCAAGCAGCCTGAAAAAATAGGTGTGCATGTTTATGCGACGCCTCATCCGGGAGAAGCCGCTACCTTACTGGGTTCTTCTACAGCGGAAATTGAAAATGACCGAATTGATGCAATTTATGCGTTGCAGCAAAAATATAGTGGGCAATGGGTGCTTAAAGGTGCTGGTAGCTTAATTTTAGAGAATAACTTGTACATTTGTACCCAAGGTAATGCAGGTATGGGTACTGGTGGCATGGGAGATATATTGGCAGGTATGATCGCGAGTTTAAAAGCTCAGTTCCACAAAGATATTGCATTACATGAGATAGTGACTTTGCATGCTCAGGCAGGTGATGAACTTGCAAAACAGGGCATGCGTGGTTTACAGGCTTACGAAATGAATCAGGCAATTACTCAAGTCGTGAATCAATAAAGCTTTAGCGTCTACGGCTACTCGAGCGACTTCGTCCACGTGCCATACCACCTAAAGCATTTAAGACCGACAGTTTACTCATACTTCCTGATGCATGAGCATGGCAAATGGCAGCTGCAAGGGCATCGGCTGCATCGGATTGCGGTTTAATGGTTAAATTAAGTAATCGCATAACCATCATTTGTACTTGTTCTTTATCGGCAGCGCCATAACCCACTACAGATTGTTTGATTTGACGGGCAGTATATTCTGCAACTTGTAAATCTAAATTAACTAAAGCAGCTATGGCAGCACCACGGGCTTGTCCTAGTTTTAAGGCAGAGTCTGGGTTTTGAGCCATAAAAACTTGTTCAACCGCAGCTTCAGTAGGGCCGTGAAATTTCACAATTCGCTCAACGCCAGCGAAAATACGCTTTAAGCGCTCTGGCATTTCTTGAGTTTCTGTTCGGATTGTACCAGCATCGACAAAACGCAGTTTACTACCATCTTTTTCAATGATTCCATAACCTGTTAAGCGTGAACCTGGGTCAATTCCAATAATCAATGCCATGTGAAGACTTATATAATTAGTTTAGAGAGTATTGTTACATAGCCAAAACGGTTCTGCATGCGTAATTTAAAGAATGCTGCTGTAAATGGTTATTTTTCGGGTTTAACTGGTCTAATTTATAACTGTTTAAAACTCTACAAATACTTATAAACCATAATGTGAAATGATTTGATGTAATTCTATTTTAATGGAATACTTATCTATAAATATGGAATGAGTTTGCTCGATGGATGATATCAATATCAGGATTGCACATCGAATACGAGAGTTACGTTTAGCGCGTGGATATACATTAGAGATGCTTGCCACTCGATGCAAAGTCAGTCGTTCAGCTATTTCTTTAATTGAAAGAGCTGAAACAAGTCCTACAGCAGTTGTGCTTGAAAAATTAGCAAATGGACTTGAAGTACCTTTAACCCAAATTTTTATCAATGAAACAATTAGTCCATCTCCTCAACCGGTTATTCACCGAAATGAACAAGCTGAATGGCGAGATCCAGAAACTGGCTATATTCGCCGTACCGTTTCGCCCCCCAATTTGAAGCTACCATTTCAGATTGTTGAAATTGAATTCCCGCCTCATTCTCGAATTACATATGAAATGAGTGAAAGTTCTAAAGTAGTACAACAGCAACTTTGGCTAGTTGAAGGGCAAATTGATATTCAATTAGGTGAAAATTCTTACGCATTAGGTCAAGGGGATTGCTTGGCTATGCAATTAGATCAACCTGTTATATACAGCAATAATTCATCACAAGTCGCTCGCTATATTTTAGTCGTCTCTAATCAACTCGTGTCTGCTCTTAAGGAATCTTTATGAACTATTCCCTCGATTCTAACTTTCGCTTAATTGACTGTAATGAGGCAGAACATGCTGTGGCTATACTAGAGATTTTGAATGATGCGATTATTAACTCAACAGCACTATATGACTATGTGCCGCGTTCGCTTGATTCAATGAAAACATGGTTTTCTGTAAAAAGAGAAAATGGTTTTCCTATTATTGGTGTGGTAGATGAATCAGGCAAATTATTAGGATTTGCTAGTTGGGGAACTTTCAGAGCTTTTCCAGCTTATAAATATACAGTTGAACATAGTATCTATATACATCATGAACATCGTGGTGCTGGTTTGAGTAAAGTATTAATGCAAGTGTTAATTCAGCGAGCTCAAGAAGCCCAGTTTCATGTACTCATTGGTTGTATTGATGCGACAAATCAAGCCAGTATAGGCCTCCATGAAAAAATGGGATTCACACATGCTGGTACTTTTAAACAGGTAGGTTTTAAGTTTGGACAATGGTTAGATGCTGCTTTTTATCAGTTAATTTTAAATACACCATTTGAACCTGTTGATGGGTAAATTATCAAATTTTTTGTTAGACAATGCCCCAGTTCAATATAGGAAAAACTGAACTGGGGCATAGTGTAATTTTATAAAATACCTAATTGTTCTAAGCTTTTATAAGTAATCTCTTTTCGAACAGAGCTAGGTATTCCTTTTTTCATTTCTAAATTGAGAGAGAATGCTACAATATTCCCTTTAGGTTGGACCACCCAGCCAGTTAACCAACCCACTTGTGGGTCTACATCCCATCCCCAACCACTTTTTGCGTATATTTTATTTCCATTTTTTTCTTCTATGAAAAGCATGGATTGAACTTGTTCTTGTACATTTTGACTAAATGGAAGGGTTTTGTTAGCTAACCTATAGGCAAATTGTGCTTCTTGTTGAGGTGTAATTTTTAAAGGGCCGACAAGCCAAAAATTATCGACTTGGGTGCCAATATTAGTATTGCCATAATCTACACGTTTTACCTCAGCAGACATGAGCTCAAGTCCAATACGACGAGCTAAATCTTGATAAACTGGAATAGCAGAAGCCTTCATAGCATCGCCTAGTGTCATATCCTTTTCCCATTCGGGAAAGAGTCGCTTTTTTCCATCCCATTTGAATATTTCTGTTGTGGTTACTTTATGGTGCTCAAGGCCGATTAAAGCATTAAGCATTTTAAAGGTTGAAGCCGGTACATACTCTGTTGAAGCTCGAGTAAGATCATTACCATAGCTTTGTTGTGTTTGACCTTGTTGAATAACTAAAACACCAGTTGTATGTGCTTCTTCAAAGATGTCTTTAATTTTCTGCGCTTTTTCATCTGCTTTTAAAACACTATTATTTGGATTTGCTGTCACTATATAAGGCGAGCAGGCAGAAATAAGAAGAGCGCTTGTTACCAATAAGATAGCTTTAATATTCATGCGATTTATAAAATTAAATTTAAAGTTTAGCTAATTAATGTAGCTTGAGTGGATCAAATATTAGATATCAAAAATGTAAGTTAGATTTTAGAAAAATGTCGATAATAGTTAAAAAAACGACTAATTTTTGAAAAAAATGCAATCTTGTAGAAAAAACACTTGATAAAGTTTTTATAGCACTCATTAATAATGAAGTATGGCTATTTTATTAATTTGAAATCAGTCTTATTGATAGTATTGCAGAGTTTGGGCTTAGCGACGATTTTAGTTAAGTTACAAGAAAATATTGTCTAAGCTTTACTACCTATTCAACTTTTTTCAATTGAAAAGGGTTCATAGGTTAGATGGTGAAATCTGCAATGAATTTTCTTTTTGAGATAGATAAAGTTTTACATGAATTTACTTCTTATTGTGGTTCTTGGCGCGATTCTTGAAATTGCCGTATGGATTGGCGTAGCACATTTCATAAGTGGATGGTATGTGTTTTTCTGGTTCATCATTGCCTTCTTTATTGGTCTAACGCTTATTCGTAAGAGTACGGCTGGTATTATGCCGCAATTACAACAAATGCAGATGACTGGACAATTAGGTAGCGATCCGACCGTGACTAAAAAACTAGCATATGCTTTTGCAGGTTTTTTATTGATGGTGCCTGGCTTGGTATCAGATGTTTTAGCGCTTCTAATTCTAATTCCGGGCGTGCAAACTGCGTTCCGTAATATCGCAATGAAAACACTTGCGAAGCGTCAGCAAGCCATGATGGAAAAAATGATGGGTGGCATGGGCGGTGCAGGTGGTGGTCAAAATCCATTTGCTGATTTAATGCGTCAAATGCAGGATATGCAGAACCCACAAGGTGGTAGCCCATACCGTGGAGATTCAAGCATTATTGATGGTGAAGCACGAGAAGTTACTCCAGACCATAAGAAAATTGAACATAAAAATAAGGATTAATTAATTCCTTATATAAAAGATAAAAGGCCTAAATCTTAAATGTTTAGGCCTTTTTTATATTCTATCGATTATGAATTTGAAGAATCAGTATTATCTGTTCCAGCTTGAGCTATTGCAGTTGGATTTTCTTCTAACTTCGTCTGAGGCTGATATTTATTTGAAGGTAGGGCTGTTTGTTTGTTTTCAGATTGTTGATATTTTCGGCTTCTATTGGCTCTTTCACGAAAGCCACCTTTATTAATGAGCTGTGTGTGTGACATAGACTGGCCTAGAAAATAAACTATTTATGCATTTTAGCAAATTCAGCAAAATATCAAAATAAGAAAAATAGTACATAAAAAATAATATTTAATTTATCTCATTGTATAAATTAAATATTTTTAAAATGAACGCATTGTTCATTCAGATTGAATTCTCTTTTCATTTCACATAGGATAAATATAAAGGATGTATAAAGTAAAAATTGTAGCAAACCTATTAAAACAACAACGGTTGAAGTGAGGGAAGGAGGGTTACCTATGCTATATCAATATCATTGTGCATGTTGTGACAAAGTCGTGGCATCAACTGACAAATCATGTCCATATTGTGGTTCACACCATATTCGAAGCCCGTATGGGTTATGGATGTTCTGTGTGATGGCATGTCTGGCTGTGGTTGTTGTATTTAAAGTTGTTCATATTTATATTCAAAATCATCAAGATACACCTACGCAGTCGACTTTATTGGACGTGCTAAATGAAGGTGATAAGACCACTAAACAATAGTATGACTTAAGTTGTTGCTAAATACCTTTAAACAAAGTGTATCGAAAAGCTTATTGTTTAATATTAACAGCATATAAAAATAATAAAAAAGCCCGCATTAAGCGGGCTTTTAATATATGAGGCTTATAGGCCCGCAGCATCTTTAAGTACTTCAACTTTGTCAGTTTTTTCCCATGTAAATGCAGAATCTGAACCTTCACGACCAAAATGGCCATAAGCAGCTGTTTGTTTATACATTGGCTGAATCAAGTTAAGCATACGAGTAATACCAAACGGACGTAAATCAAAATGTTCACGTACTAATTGGATAATTAACTCATCAGAAACTTTTGCAGTACCAAAAGTGTTGATTGAAATAGAAGTTGGTTCTGCAACACCAATTGCATAACTCACCTGAATTTCACATTTGTCAGCAAGACCAGCGGCAACAATATTTTTAGCTACATAACGGCCAGCATATGCAGCTGAACGGTCTACTTTAGATGGATCTTTACCAGAGAAGGCACCACCGCCGTGACGAGCCATACCACCGTAAGTATCAACGATGATTTTACGACCTGTTAAACCACAGTCACCTACAGGACCACCAATAACGAACATACCAGTCGGGTTAATGTGGAATTTAGTGGCTGCATGGAACATTTCAGCAGGAATAATTGGCTTGATAATTTCTTCAATTACAGCCTCTTTAAGCTGAGCTTGAGTAATTTCAGGGTCATGTTGAGTAGAAAGTACTACTGCATCTAAACGTACAGGTTTGCCATTTTCATATGCGAAAGTAACCTGACTTTTTGCATCTGGACGTAACCATGGTAATGCGCCTGAACGACGAAGTTCAGCTTGGCGTTCCATTAAGCGATGTGCATAAGAAATAGGAGCTGGCATAAGCACGTCAGTTTCACGACTTGCGTAACCAAACATTAAACCTTGGTCACCGGCACCTTGATCTTCAGGTTTTTGGCGATCAACACCTTGAGCAATCTCAGGTGATTGTTTACCAATCATATTGATCACTGCACAAGTTGAACCATCAAAGCCTAAATCTGAGTGGTGATAGCCGATACCGTTAACAGTTTGGCGAACAACAGCTTCTACATCAATATTCGCAGTAGTTGTGATTTCACCTGCAAGTACAACAGCGCCTGTTTTTACCAGTGTTTCACAAGCAACACGTGCGTATGGGTCTTCTTTTAAGATTGCATCCAAAATAGCGTCGCTAATTTGGTCGGCCATTTTATCGGGATGACCTTCGCTTACAGATTCCGAGGTAAAAACAGCGTACTCGCGCATGAAAGTCCTATCTTGGTTATTTCAAAAAGACATAATATGTTACATCGACTTGAGCTTGAGGACTAGTTCATACTGACTAAAAAGCATGAATTTATTTCATTTCTACTATGTTTTAATTGATAAGTGTATCAGCGAAATTGATATAGTAGGTTGAAAATTAATTGTTTTTAAACAAGAGTTGCTTATGGTCGTTTAAATTTTAAACATTTGATTTTGCGAAATATTAATCAATAAAATTTGCACTGTGAAGTGGAAAAGTATAAATTGCATACGCAAATTCATCTTTATATGCTCTTTATAGTCATTAAACGTCTACAATTGTTGATTAAAGAGGAACTATAAAATGCATTGTTTTATGTAACTTAAGAATCTAAATGTTTTTTGAGTAACCAAGAAACGGTTAAAAATAAAGAAATATACAGTGTTGGGGTTTACCCATAGGCGTTTTTTTAAGACAATATAGCGGCACTGAATGGTTATTCATCTTCTTCTTTTCATCAATCTATTAAAATTGGATTCTGATCTATGACGACCCCTTTAAACGAACGTCGTATTGCAAACGCAATTCGTGTATTGGCAATGGATGCTGTGCAACAGGCAAACTCAGGGCATCCAGGTGCTCCAATGGGGATGGCAGATATTGCTGATGTCGTCTGGCGCGAGTTTTTAAATCACAACCCAACTAATCCACAATGGGCAAACCGTGACCGTTTTGTTTTGTCAAATGGCCATGGTTCAATGTTGCAATATGCTTTGCTTCATTTAACAGGTTATGATCTTTCAATTGAAGATTTAAAACAATTCCGTCAATTACACTCAAAAACTCCTGGTCACCCTGAATATGGTTATGCGCCAGGTATCGAAACAACTACTGGTCCTTTAGGTCAAGGTATTGCAAACGCTGTTGGTTTTGCATTAGCTGAGAAAACTTTAGCTGCTCAGTTCAATAAAGATGATTTAAAAGTAGTTGATCACTTCACTTATTGTTTCTTGGGTGACGGCTGTTTAATGGAAGGTATTTCTCACGAAGTATGTTCATTGGCAGGTACTTTACAGCTTGGTAAGTTGATTGCTTATTATGATGACAATGGCATTTCGATTGATGGTGAAGTAGAAGGTTGGTTCAGTGATGACACTGAAGAACGTTTCAAAGCGTACGGCTGGCAAGTTCTTCGTGTAGATGGCCATGATGCTGATGCTATTCGTCAAGCAACAGTTCAAGCTAAAGCAGAAACTCAAAAACCAACGATCATTATTTGTAAAACAATTATTGGTTTAGGTTCTCCAAACAAGCAAGGTAAAGAAGATTGTCACGGTGCACCATTAGGTAAAGATGAAATTACCTTAACCCGTGAAGCTTTAGGCTGGACAGAAGAAGCATTTGTTATTCCTGCTGATGTATATGCTGCATGGGATGCTAAAGCAAAAGGTAATGAAGTTGAAGCAGCTTGGAATGAAGTATTTGCTCAATACCAAGCAAAATATCCAACAGAAGCAGCTGAGTTACTTCGTCGTATTAGCGGTGATTTACCAGCAGAGTTTTCAGCTCAAGCAGATGCCTTTATTCGTGAAACAAATGCTAAAGCTGAGACTGTAGCAACTCGTAAAGCAAGCCAAAATACATTACAAGCATTTGGTCCTTTATTACCTGAATTGTTAGGTGGTTCAGCGGACTTGGCTGGTTCTAACTTAACACTTTGGAAAGGTTGCCAAGGTATTCAAGAAAACCCAGCGGGTAACTACGTGTACTATGGTGTACGTGAGTTCGGTATGACTGCAATTGCAAATGGTGTTGCATTACATGGCGGTTTCATTCCTTACGTGGCAACATTCTTAATGTTTATGGAATATGCACGTAACGCAGTGCGTATGTCTGCATTGATGAAACAACGTGTAATTCATGTTTATACACATGACTCAATTGGTTTAGGTGAAGATGGTCCTACACACCAACCAATTGAACAAATTGCTTCTTTACGTGGTACACCAAACCTAAATACTTGGCGTCCTGCTGATACTGTTGAAACAGCAATTGCATGGAAATCTGCTTTAGAGCGTAAAGACGGTCCTACAGCACTTATTTTCTCTCGTCAAAACTTGCCATTCCAAACGCGTACTGAAGAGCAAATTCAGAATGCTGCAAAAGGTGGTTATGTTCTTGCTCAAGAAAAAGGCGAGCTGAAAGCAATTATTATTGCGACTGGTTCAGAAGTTTCTTTAGCAATGGAAGCTTATGCTCAACTTGACGGTGTGCGTGTAGTTTCTATGCCATGTGCAGAAGAGTTTATGAAACAAGACGCTGCATATCGTGAAGCTGTATTACCAGCTCATATCCGTGCACGTGTTGCTGTTGAAGCAGCTCATGTTGACTACTGGTGGAAGTTTGTTGGTCTTGATGGCAAAGTAATTGGTATGTCAACTTATGGTGAGTCAGCACCAGCGAAAGACTTGTTCCAATTCTTTGGTATTACAACTGAAGCTGTAGTAGCTGCGGTTAAAGAATTGACTGCTTAATCTATTAAGTAGTATAAAAAAGCGCTCTGATTAGGGCGCTTTTTTTATAAATTTTAAATATTAAGCTCGGTTTGAATCGAAATATTCGAAGTCAATAACTTATGAATGGGGCAGCTTTCAGCAACTTTTAGTAGTCGTTTATGTTGGTCTTCGGTGAAATCACCCTTAAGTGTGATTTTACGCTCAATGTTATTTGTGCCTGCTTCCGGATCACCATTTGGATTTAAGGCTAAATCGACTTGTACATGCTCAAGCTTAATCCCTTTGTGATTTGCATACATTTCTAGTGTAATTGTAGTGCACGCGCCTAAAGCCGATAGTAAAAGCTGAACTGGATTTGGAGCTGTATCTTGTCCACCTTTATCAGTTGGTTCATCTCCAAACCATTGATGACCAGATGGATCAGTAAGTGTTACTCGGTAAGGAGTAGAAGTGCTTTGTGCTTGGACTGTGTTAACCATGTTTTACCTTGTTATTTATCAATAAAATCGAAGTAAAAACCAATCAATCTGAAAACTTTGAATAGAAAAATATCTATACTTTATAATATGGGTTTTGAATAACAACTGTAACGCTTTTATTGTTGCATGGATGAAACATATCGTTTTATAAAGAATAGTGAATTAAATTACTTGATGTATACACTAACGACTATATCAATAAAGGATACGAAAATGCATCTTAAAACATTAAGCTTCGGTTTAGCAGTAGCATTGGCAAGTACAGTTACTTTGGCTGCTCCAGTGGACTATAAAATTGATCCAACGCACACAGCTACTGTTTTTTCATGGAATCACTTTGGTTTTTCAACACCAAGCGCTAACTTCTCAGACATCCAAGGTGTAATCAAAGTTGATAATGCTAAACCAGCAAATTCTTCTGTAGATGTTACAATCCCTTTAAGCAGCGTAAATACAAACGTACCTGCTTTAGATAAAGAATTCCAACAAGAAGCTTGGTTTAACGCAGCTAAATATCCAAATATTACTTTCAAAAGTACGAAAGTAGAAACTAAAGACAAAAAGCATTTCAAAATTACTGGTGACTTAACTGTTAAAGGTGTAACTAAGCCTGTTGTACTTAATGCTGTTTTAAATAAACAGGGCGAACATCCAATGGCAAAAGTTCCAGCGATTGGTTTCAACGCGACAACTTCATTCAATCGTTCTGAATTTGGCCTAGGTAGTTATGTGCCAAACGTAGGTGACAAGATCACTGTAAACATTACGACTGAAGCAACTGCAGCTAAAAAATAAGTTGTGAGTTTTCTAAAAAGTCCTCAATTGTGAGGACTTTTTTAATTAGATGGGTTCTTTTTTATCTGATTCTATAAAAACTAAAGGTTGAGCAGGATCAATCTTGCTTTTCTCTGCTTTTTCTCTTAAAAATTGATATGTCGGGACTTTCATTTTTGCCTGATCACGTAATTTCTTTTTAATATAGAGAACAAGAGCAAAGCAGGTCGTTGCTACCGTCAGCATCATGCCATTCATATAACTCATAATTGAACTTACATAGCCTATTGTAGTTAGACGATGCATCATGCGTTCAACTTGAGTACTGCTTTCTATACCTGTAATTGCCCAGCTACATAAATGTTCGCAATTATTAATAATCAAATGATAATGATTTTCGTGCATGCGTGAGCGCATACGTCGCACAACGACTTTACCTTTGTAGCGTGGAGCATCATAAGAACGTACATGAATTTTTTTGCCGTGAGAAAAGGCATCTATTGAAGTGATTTCAATGGGACGCTTTTTTATAAAATGTGCTAGGCCTGAATAATGAATAACTCGACCTCTCCCAGCATAAATACCATGATGGCTATAACCGAGATGTTTTACAATAAGATGAGCCCCTAAAGGGTAGCGTTTATTTGTTTGTTGCATATTCACGCTGATCCGATAAAGTTTTAATCACTTTTATTAAAAGCTTTGAGCATTATAGCGAATATGATTGTGTCCTAGTGTATTGATTAGGTGGAATAAGCGACTTTCGGATATACATCTTATGAAACCTTTTTTAGTTTAATAAAATGTATTTTATAAACATAAAATGACTTATGAGATTCATCGTTAATGAAAATAGTAATACTGTGTATTATGAACTTTTTTGTCTTTGTGCAGTCTGCTTTAGCATTAGAGCATCGACAAATTGAAAATGATACGGATGATCAATTTGAAGTTATTGAACTTTCTAATTTAAATCAATTACGTCTATTTCTGAAGAAGCCACAAACGAATGAATATTATAAAAGTTTCGATAATATTCAGTACCAGCTCAAGTCATGTGAACAACTTACTTTTGCAATGAACGGAGGGATGTTTCATTCAGGCTTTTCACCTGTAGGCCTATATATCGAAGAAGGGCAAGAGATCCAACCTTTAAATCAAGATAAAGGGTGGGGGAACTTCTTCTTGCAGCCTAACGGAGTTTTTGCATGGAATAAAAGACAAGCTGTTATATGGACAACTGAACAATATAAAGCAAAGGCTTTTCAACCAGATTATGCAACTCAATCTGGCCCAATGCTGGTGATTAATGGAAAACTCAATCCCTTGTTTCTAGCAAATAGCGATTCAAAGAAAATACGAAATGGGGTGGGTATAAAAAATAATAAGCTTTATTTTGTAATTTCTAAAAATAGAGTGAATTTTTATAATTTCGCTGAATTTTTCCAAAAGAATTTAAAAGTAGAACAAGCTCTTTATCTTGATGGTTCTATATCTAGTCTTTATTTGAAAAAAAATAACCGTAATGATAGAAAATTTTATATGGGGCCAATTATTGGTGTGGTTAGTCGCAAAAATTGTACAGTAAAATAAAATGCAAAAAAGCCAGTACAAGACTGGCTTTATCATTAATGAATAGATGGTTTTTGAATGAGTTCATTTAACTCTTTTCGGCTATACCCACGGGAAATAAGAACTTTTTTTATTCCCATAATGACATCTTCATCTGTTGCTTGTGCAAGCGCACTTAGAAGTTGTTCATTAGTTTTACATGAGCAGTCATTTTCAACACAAGCAGTTTGATTCTTATGCTCGTTATGCTGTTGATCTGCTAAGAACAGCTTTTGCCAAAAACTCATAGAGCCTTCATATACAACCTAACATAGCTCGAAATATAGCCAATTTAAATTAAAATACAAGACTCTATATGTGATAAATCCACCAGTTGAACTCAAGAATTTTCGATAGTAATGGTTGAGTTAAACGAAATTATGACGAATAGATGACTTGATATTTTTTAAAAATTTAAGTGCTTATATGAAATGCATTGAAAAATAAGGAGATATTTAATCTCCTTATAAAATTTGGTTACATTGAAAGATTTTGTTTAAATCTTCTCAAGTAATACACCTGATTCGACATGATGTGTATAAGGAAACTGATCGAACAAACCAAACTTAGTCACTTGATGAGTTTTTGTGAGTGTTTTTAAGTTTTCATATAAAGTGTCAGGGTTACATGAAATGTAGATGATACGCTCAAAACCTTGTAAAAGTTTTAAAGTTTCAACATCAATTCCGGCACGCGGAGGGTCTACGAATACCGTGTCAAAGTCATAGCTCTGAATATCAATATTTGCTTCTTGTAGACGGCGGAACTCACGCTCACCTTGATATGCTTGAGTAAACTCTTCAGCCGATAGACGAGCTACCTGAATATTATCGATCTGGTTTTGTTCAATATTCCATTGAGCGGCATAGACTGATGATTTAGCAAGTTCTGTAGCAAGTACGCGTTCGAATTTTAGTGATAACGGAAGGGTAAAGTTACCATTACCACAATAAAGTTCTAATAAATGTTTTTTCGAACCTTCCGCTGCATCACATGCCCATTGCAGCATTTTTTTGCAAACTTGAGCATTAGGTTGGGTAAAGCTGCTTTCAATTTGCTTATATTTGAATGTACGATTTAAAAGTTCAAATTCTTCTACAACAAAGTCGTCGCCAATCACAATTTTTTGGCCACGGCTACGGCCCATAATTTGAATATTTAGTTTTTCAGCAAGTGCTTTAGCTGCTTGTTCCCATTCCTGATCTAATTTACGGTGATAAATTAGAGTAACTAGCATTTGACCGCTTAGTGTTGCGAGGAAATCCACTTCAAATATACGGTTAGAAAGCTTATGTTCTGCTTTAAGTTCTTCCAAAAGTTTCGGCATTAAATTATTAATGCTTTTGTCTGCAATAGGAAACTCGTCTATGCGAACAACTGTTTTTTGCTTGTCTTCATCGTTACGTTCAAACATGGCATAAAACATATCATTTTCTGTATGCCAGATCCGAAACTCAGCACGCATACGGAAATGTTGTTCAGGTGATTCAAACACTTCTAATGTAGGCGGTGTAAATTCAGAAAATTGAGTAGTAATGCGATCAATTTTAGCTTGAAGTTGTTGACGATAAGAAGAGGTCATAGACAAAGAAAATTTAAACAGAATCAAATAGTGAATGGTACCAAAAAAAACGAGCTTGCAGGAGCCAATTTTACTCAGATATTCATAAACAAATAGGGTACTTAAATTAGAGATGATTTAAGATATTTTGAATAAAATCTGATTTTACTTTTCTATATTGATCATGGTCTAAATGACTACACTCTAATTTTAGTTGATTATATTCGTTCACGAGCTTTGGTGAGTCTATAAGCTTATTTCTAAATGTTAAGAAAAACGTAAATACTGAATCGGCTACTACAACTTGAAATGCAACATCATCGTTGTTAAGTGATTCAAGCATGCAAAGCTCGTGTGTTCTAAGCGTATTTTGTTTCTCTATAAAATTAAGTGTTTTTAACTGGTTTATTGCGAATTCAAATTGGTCAGGCATAACTTCAATATAAATATCTAGATCACCTTTGGAAATTGCATGAGGTATTGCAGAAGAACCTATATGCTCAACTTTGGCAAATGGGAGAAGTGTGGAAATATCTTTTTTATACGAATTAAAAAGTTGAATACATTTTTGTTGATATTGCTCTGATTCTAAAAAGATCACTACGAAACTCTCTAATCTATAAAATTTATATATTTAAAAATAGATTACTTCATTAAACAAAAAAGCCCAAATACTAAGATTTGGGCTTTTTAAATAAATTATGCATTAGTCAGACATAGTCATTAAGCTTGCATTACCACCAGCAGCGGCTGTATTCACACTAATTGCACGTTCAATCACTAAACGTTCAAGTGGAATCGATTCATTTGATTCAACATGTGTAATGCCAACAATTGCGCCAGAGCGGCTAGCAATTTCTTGCTGTAATGAAAGAACTTCCTCACGGTTGCCATGATGTAAAACAGCATCAAAATCATCTGATGTGATGTTTTTAACTGTAGTAATTGCATCAAGTACATCTTTTGGCAACGTTTGTTTGTGTTTTGCCAACAATGGACTATTTAGCATTACAGCAGCTTGGCTACCCACTGCAAAAATTGCGAGCAATTGATGCAATTGATTTTCTTCAGTATCAGCAATTGAAAGCACACGGTGACGCGGCAAAATAATATATTGGTTACTTTCCCCAGTAGGGCCTTGTAACTCATAAAATTTGCCTACACCAAATCGTTCAATATCACGATTTGCTTGAGGTAAATGCTGTTTCGCCCAGTTTTGTAAGCTCTGATAAACCTCTCGGTTAAAGCCTTCATATGCAGTTTGTTCATTTTTCATAGCAAATGGTATTGCCAATACTTTATTTGAACAATTTTGCATTAAGCGATACATATAAAGCGGACCACCAGCTTTCGGACCTGTCCCCGATAAACCTTCACCACCAAATGGTTGAACACCAACAACAGCACCAACAATATTACGGTTGATATAAAGGTTACCAACTTCAGCATGTTGAATAACGGTTTGGATGGTTTCATCAATACGAGTATGCAGACCCATTGTTAAACCATAACCTTTGGCATTAATACGTGAGATAAGTTGTTCAAGCTCACCATACTTATAGGTAATGATATGTAAAACAGGACCAAAAACTTCGCGTTGTAAGTCATCGAGGTTAGGTAGCTCAATTGCTGTCGGGACAACAAAAGTTCCTTTGCTCAATTCATTTTGGTTAGTTGCACCAAACATCAGTTGATGTACTGGATAGCCCTTAGACTTCATTTTTTGGATATGTTGATCAATTGTCTGTTTTGCTTCTTCATCAATAACAGGGCCAATATCCGTTTTTAAAATAGCAGGGTTACCAACAATTAACTGTTGCATTGCACCTTTAAGCATTTTAATAACGGTTGCAGCACTATCTTCTTGTACACATAAAATACGCAAAGCAGAGCAACGTTGACCTGCGCTATCAAATGCAGAACTTACAACATCAAGTACAACTTGTTCCGTTAAAGCAGATGAGTCCACAATCATGGCATTCTGACCACCAGTCTCTGCAATGAGAGGAATAGATTGACCATTAGCAGCCAAGCGTTTTGCTACTGTTTTCTGCAAAATTTTTGCAACTTCAGTTGAGCCAGTAAACATGATGCCATCAATGCGTCGATCTTGGCTAAGCTGAGCACCTACTGTTTCACCACGGCCAGGTAGTAACTGTACAGCGCCATGTGGAATACCAGCTTCCCATAAAATTTGCACTGCTTGAGCCGCGATTAATGGTGTTTGTTCAGCAGGTTTTGCAATAACACAGTTACCACTGACTAATGCTGCAGCAATTTGACCAGAGAAAATTGCAAGAGGGAAGTTCCATGGACTAATGCAAAGTACAGTACCAAGCGGTTGAATAGTTGTATTTGAAGGAAGATTCTCAACTTGAGTTGCGTAGTAACGTAAAAAATCTACAGCTTCACGAACTTCTGCAATGGCATTGGCATAAGTTTTACCACTTTCACGGCAAAGTAATACCATTAACTCTTGAATACGGCTTTCCATAAGGTCAGCTGCACTTTTTAAATATTGTGCGCGTTGATCTTTAGGTGTATTTGCCCATTCAATTTGTATTTGTTCAGCTGCATTCAATGCAATTTCTACATCATTAAGATCAGCTTCTTGTACATATCCAACAATTTCATCATTTTGTGCTGGGTTTGTAATTGCAACAGAATGGCGTTGTTCTGTTGAAGCGTTATTTCCTAGTAATGGATGGCTTTGCCAAACACGGTTACGAAGTTGTTGAGCTGTGCTATCTAAAGCTTCAAGCGGCGTGTCGTTTGCTAAGTCATATCCTTTAGAGTTTTTACGGAGTGTGCCGTACATATCTAAAGGAAGAGGAATTGATGGGTGTTTTAAACCAACTGAACCCTCAAGTTTAGCAGTATTGCGTATATCGTAAATTGGAGACTGAATGAGATCTTCAACTTTAAGTGTTTTATCGGCAATACGGTTAACAAATGAAGTGTTTGCACCATTTTCGAGTAAACGACGAACTAAATAAGCTAACAAAGTTTCATGGTTACCAACCGGAGCATAAATACGGCATGGTACGCCTAATTTATTTTGCTCACGAGGACCCACAACTTGTTCATAAAGTGGTTCACCCATACCGTGTAAGCATTGGAACTCATATTGACCAGCATAATATTTGCTTGGATCAGCTAAATGATAAATCGTTGCCAATGTTTGAGCATTATGAGTTGCAAATTGTGGATAGATGAACTCAGGGGCTGCAAGTAATTTTTTAGCACAAGCAATATAAGATAAATCTGTATGTACTTTACGCGTGAAGACAGGGTAGTCATCCATACCTTCGATTTGAGCTTTCTTGATTTCGCTATCCCAATATGCGCCTTTTACAAGACGAATCATGAGGCGTTTTTGGCTGCGTTTAGCAAGATCAATAATATAATCAACTACAAAGAAGCAGCGTTTTTGGTAAGCTTGAATAACGAATCCAATACCTTTCCAGTTGGCTAGTTCTGGCTCGAAGCAAAGACGTTCAAGTAACTCAAGCGAAATTTCTAAACGCTCTGATTCTTCAGCATCGATATTTAAACCAATGTTGTAGTGTTTGGCTAAACGAGCGAGTTCAAATACTTTGCCGTAAAGTTCTTGATGAACACGTTCAATTTGCGCACGTTGATAACGAGGATGTAAAGCAGAAAGCTTGATTGAAATACCTGGGCCATCATAAACACCTTTACCATTAGACGCTTTACCAATTGCATGGATAGCTTGCGTATAATCGTTAAAGTAGCGTTCAGCGTCATGGTCAGTTAAAGCTGCTTCACCTAGCATGTCGTACGAATAACGGAAGCCTTTATCTTCAAGCACTTTTGCGTGGTCTACAGCTTCTTCAATAGTTTCCCCAGTTACAAACTGTTCACCCATCATACGCATTGCAACATCAACTGCTTTACGAATAATGCCACGTCCACTACGGGCTAAAAGGCCAGTAAGTACACTTGAAAGACTGGTTTGCTTTGGGGTTTCCATAAGCTTACCAGTTAACATAAGGCCCCATGCAGCAGCATTTACAAACATTAAGCTACTTTGACCAACGTGTTCTTTCCAGTTACCTTGATTGATTTTATCTCGGATAAGCAAATCACGTGTTGCAGAGTCTGGAATACGAAGCAAAGCTTCAGCGAGGCACATAAGCGCCACGCCTTCTTGAGAAGAAAGAGAGAATTCTTGTAATAACCCTTGAACAATACCAGCTTTACCCGAAGAGGTTTTACGTTCACGTAAGTTATGGGCAAGATTAAATGCAAGTTCATAAATTTTATGATCTAAATCATCAGATACCGCAGCAGCTTGTAATAGCTCTTCTACAGCTTCCGGTTCAGCACGACGCCAAGCTGTATTAATGCGTTGTTCAAACTCACTTTTATCATTGAATTCGGTGATATAGCCTTGGTGAGATTTATCCATTTGATGAAAAGTATCCATTGTGTTCATATCTATTTCCGACAACCGACTCTCATAAACTCATCTTGAGTAGAGAGGTTTAGATAATTTATGATTACAGAAGAAACACCGAATAACTCACTATATTTAGCCTATTTTTTAGAGGAAAATTCAGATGAATGGCCCATTATTAAGCCTTGATCGCACTGATTTAAAAATTTTGGATATTCTTCAAACAGATGGGCGAATTTCTAATAGTAAATTAGCCGAAATGGTGAACTTATCTCCAACCGCTGTTATGGCCCGGGTGCAGAAGCTAACAAAAGATGAATTTATCTTGGGCTATGAAGCAAAATTGAATCCAATCAAACTGAATGCAAATTTTTTAGTGTTTGTAGAGGTCTTGCTTGATAAAACAACACCTAACGTTTTAGACGAGTTTATTGATGCTGTCGTGCATTATCCAGAAATCGTTGAATGCCATATGGTGAGTGGCGGATTTGATTTCTTAATTAAGTTAAGAAGTGGCAGCATGGAGGAGTTTAGACGTATTGCTGGGCAGGTACTATGGCAATTACCAGGGGTAAAAGAAACCCGTAGTTACCCTGTAATGCAAGTAGTCAAAGATACTTCAAAAATTAAAATCAAAACTAAAAGCAAATAAAAAGGGGCCGAAGCCCCTTTTTATTTTACTCATTTTTATACACTTTCTTTGTAGAGTTCATCTGCTTCTTCAAAGCGTCCAGTTACTGTTTTGTTTGGTGCTTTAGTTAAAAGACTCACTACAATAATGCTGATAAATGCAAGAATAAAACCAGGAATAATTTCGTAAACACCAGTACTTGCGAAAAGATTCTTCCAGCCAATCACTACAACAGCACCAACGATCATACCCGCTAAAGCACCTTGTAAATTCATACGTTTCCAGAACAATGACAAGATAATAAGCGGACCAAATGCAGCGCCGAAACCAGCCCATGCATAGGCAACAAGACCAAGAACTTTACTGTCTGGATTACCTGCAAGCACAATTGCAAGAACTGCAATCGCAAGAACCATAACTCGACCAACCCACACAAGCTCTTTTTGAGATGCGTTTTTACGGATGAAACCTTTGTATAAATCTTCAGTTAAAGCACTTGAACATACTAAAAGTTGACAGCTTAGCGTGCTCATAACAGCAGCTAAAATTGCAGCCAAAATGATACCCACAATCCAAGGATTGAATAAAATTTTAGTCAATTCCATGAATACAGTTTCAGGATTTTTGCTTACAACTGCTGCTAATTCAGGGTGTTGCTCAAAATATGCGATACCGAAGAAACCAGCACCAACAGCACCAACTAAACATAAAATCATCCAAGTCATGCCGATACGACGAGCAGCAGGAATTGATTTTACAGAATCAGCGGCCATGAAACGTACTAGGATATGCGGTTGACCAAAATAGCCTAAGCCCCATGCCATGGAGGATAAAACAGCCACCACACTTAAATCTGAAACAATATTAAATGCATGCGGACGAGCAGTTTCAATGAGCGTTACAAAGTGAGTCGTATCACCAATTGCAAGGTAAGTTACGATTGGGGTGAGTAAAAGAGCAAAAATCATTAAGCCAGCTTGGAAAGTATCGGTCCAGCTAATGGCTAAGAACCCACCAATACAAACATAACTGATTGTTGCAATAGCACTTAACCAGACTGCGGTGGTATATGACATACCAAATAAATTTTCAAATAAACGTGCGCCAGCTACCATACCTGAGGCACAGTAAATTGCGAAGAAAACCAAGATAATAACGGCAGAGAAAATACGAAGAATCTTTTTCTGGTCATCAAATCGACTTGTAAAATAGTCGGGCAGAGTGAGTGCATTATTTTGGATTTCAGTATGAACGCGTAATCGACCAGCAACCAGTAACCAGTTAAGCCAAGCACCGATAATTAGACCAATTGCAATCCACGCCTCAGATAAACCAGAAAGATAAATCGCTCCTGGTAAGCCCATGAGTAACCAACCACTCATGTCTGATGCGCCTGCGGATAATGCAGTAACGAAACTGCCTAAACTACGACCACCAAGAATATAATCAGAGAAGTCGCTTGTAGCACGGTAGGCAAATAAGCCAATAAGTACCATTGCTACGATGTACACCATAAACATGATGAGGGTGGGATCAAAATAACTCATAATGGATGTGTGTCCTTATATCCATAATCCGTGATTGTAACCTAATCCAGGTCGCTGTTTTCTTGTACGGCATTTCAAGAGGTTGAGATTCAACCACAAAAGAATTTTTTTGCTCTGTTATCTTTGTGATGTGTTTTGTGTATTTTTGTGTAATCTAATGTAAATTTGGTTACATTATAAATTAAATCAATTTTAATCAATATCTTATAGGGTATGCATAATTCTTATAAACTTTCAAAAATTATAGAAATGGTAAATTTTGAGAATAAAATAGCATGTTTGGTTACAAAATTAGCAATGACAATATATGACTCAAGAAAAAATTTGATATGAGTTGAGTGTTTTCGCATCAATTTCATGTGAAAAGACAATTTTAGAGATGAAATCTGCAATAAAAACTATGAAAATATCAGTTCGTCAACTTATGAAATAGCTCTTTCATACCTTCTGTGGCTGTCATATTTAATAGTTTATATTGAGATGGAACACGAGAATGATCTGCTTGGGGATCTATATAGTAGGCTTCAGTGTAATTAGGAATTTCATGAACTAAAGCAGCAACAGGATAAACACTTAAGGTTGAACCAATAACAATGAAAATATCTGCTTCCTGTACTTGCTTGATGGCTTCTTCAAATGCTGGAACTGCTTCACCAAACCAAACTACATGAGGACGAAGTGGATAACCATTTGGGCAAAAGTCATGTTCTAAATCTAACTTCCAACCATTAATCTCATAAAACTGAGTTGTATATTGTGCATTTGGTCCAGAGCTTTTTGCTAGTCGAATATTACCATGTAGATGCAAGACGCTGTGGCTACCAGCACGCTCATGTAAATCATCAATATTTTGCGTAATAACCTGTACATCAAAATGAGTTTGTAGTTTGGCAATGTACTGATGAGCTTCATTTGGCTGAGCTTCTAAAATATTTTTACGGCGTTCGTTATAAAACCGTTGGACTAAAGCCGGGTTTTTGTTCCAAGCTTCTGGAGTGGCTACTTGTTGTATATCATAATTTTCCCATAGGCCATTACTGTCGCGAAAAGTACTAATTCCACTTTCAGCACTCATACCTGCACCAGAAAATACAACAAGTCTTGTCATGTTATTGATCCTAAGCATCCATTTTTGTATCTATTTTATACATATATAAAAAAACCAGTTTAAAAGTAAACTGGTTTTTATCAAATACTGAAAGCGTTGCTAACTTTTATAGACCAGCTTCATATTCTGCATTTGTTAACAGTTTTTCAACGTCTGCCATGTTGTCTGGCTTGATTTTATAAATCCATCCCTTGCCGTATGGATCTTCATTTACAAAATCCGGATCATCTTCAAGGTCTGTATTTACTTCTACTACAGTCCCAGAGACAGGGGCGTGGATATCAGAGGCCGTTTTAACTGATTCAACTACTCCAGCTTGTTCGCCAGCTGTTACTTTGCTGCCAATTTCAGGAGTCTCAACATAGACCAAGTCTCCAAGTTCATCTTGTGCATGGTCAGTAATCCCTGTAATAACAAGATCACCTTCAATTTTTACCCACTCATGTGTACGTGCATACTTCAATTCTGAAGGGTGGTTCATGACAACTCCTTAAGCTTGTGTCCAATATTTTAATAACATTATAAATAGGGGTCTTTGCGCCAGTTGCTTGGACTACGGCCACTCCAGCGTTTAAAAGCACGGCTGAAATTTGCGACATCGGAGTAACCAAGTTCATCCGCAATTTGTTCAAGACTATAATCTGTACGTGAAAGTAAAGAAGTCGCATGACGATAGCGGACTTCATCTACTAATGTTGAAAATGATGTTCCTTCAGCAGCCAACTGTCGTTTTAAAGTACGATCTGACATGTGTAAGTATTCTGCTACATTTTCTATGCTTAAGTAATGTTGTTCAGAATTACTTAGAATATCACGGACACGCATTGCCAAACGGCGACGTTCGCCTAAAGCTGATAGTTCCGCTTCACATTGATTAATAGCGATTTGACTGGCGATTGGATCTGAATTAATTAATTTAAGACCTAAATATTTTTTATCAAAGCTAGAAATTAAATGAGGTTGATTAAAGCGAATAGTGCTGCTTAATTTATTTTTATATTTATCAAAGCCTGCTGGCTCAGGAAAGTCTAAATCAACATCACCTGCTAAATCTTCGATACCTGTCATTGCTTTTGCCATTGTCATGATGCCAATAGTTAAGCCTAAAACAATTTCGGTACGAAGTGGTTCTAACTCAATATCACACTGTAATTGTAATGTGGCTTTGGGGCCGAATGTAGAAAAAAAGAGTTGTAGAAAGGGTAAGCGTAACTGGATAAAACGAGCAGCAAGAGCAATCGCTTCTGTAATATCCTTTGCTGTCATTATTGCGTAACCAATAAATCCATGAATCGAAATGCGCATTTGGGTGCCAATATGATAACCCAATGTACTTTCACCAGTGAGATTTAAGGCGTGTTTAACCAGTTCATTTGCTACAGGTGTTGAAATACGATACTCAGGGTCGGCCAATTGCTCACTAGTAAGATGAAAAGGAGCAAATAAAGTCTCATCGTTGTATCCCCAACGTGAAACAACATCTAAAAGCAATAAGCCATAGACTCCTGGAATACCTTGATCTTGACGAGCTGAGGTAATTTTCATATGCGTTCCGTTGCTCTCATCAATTCTCTACGTGCATTTCTTACACATCTTGTCATGAAATATAATTTGAGTTTATAAAAACTGTTAGACAATCATATCAACGATTCATTAAACATTCTTTTTAAAGACAACGATTTTTGTCGTCGAAATAAGTAAAACATCCCCATGTTGATTTAAGGCTTGTGTAACGTAACTTACAATACCACGATCCAATTTTGTTTTGGATGGTGTAATGGCGGAAATTTCAGCTTCAACATGAATACGATCACCTGGTCGTGTTGGACGTGGCCACCGCAGACTAGACTCTGAACCCACTAATCCGCCATGAATTGGCATACACTCTGTCCATAAACGCATCGTAATTGCAGAAGTATGCCAGCCACTAGCGGCAATACCTTTAAAGATAGGGTCTTCTTTGGCTAGCTCTTCATTTGTATGAAAAGTTTGGGGGTCATACTGGCTTGCAAACTGTTTAATTTCATCTAGTGTAATTTCATATTCACGACTAATAAAACGATCACCAACTTTTAAATCTTCTAAATAAAGCATTAATCTTGACCCTGTACTACTTTTTGCTCAATAAGAAAGCCACCAGTTTGACGTTTCCATAATTGTGCGTATATACCATTTTTGGCAATTAATTCTTCATGTGTACCTTGCTCTGCAATTTTACCTTCATCAAGAACAATTAAACGGTCCATTTGAGCAATGGTAGACAAACGGTGAGCAATTGCAATAACCGTTTTATCAACCATCAGGTCATTTAAACTAGACTGAATGGCTGCTTCAACTTCAGAATCTAGTGCACTTGTTGCTTCATCTAATATTAAAATTGGTGCATCTTTTAGGAAAACACGTGCAATAGCGATACGTTGTCTTTGACCGCCTGAAAGTTTGACACCACGTTCACCAACTTGTGCGTCATAACCAGAACGACCCTTTAGGTCTACAAGCTGGGGAATAAACTCAGCTGCTTTAGCTTTATGAACAGCACTTTGCATATCGTGATCAGTTGCATCTGGACGACCATATTTAATGTTCTCGGCAACTGAGCGATGTAGTAGGGACGTGTCTTGAGTAACTAAAGCAATATTCGCTCTCAAACTATCTTGTGTAACATCTTCAATATTTTGTCCATCAATTAAAATTGCACCTTCTTTAAGATGATAGAAGTGTAAAAGTAATTGGATGAGAGTAGACTTACCTGCACCTGAGCGCCCAACAATACCGATCTTTTCACCTGCTTTAATATGTAAATTAAAGTGATCGATAACATTTTTATTGTTATAGGCAAAAGTGACATCTTTAAATACGATTTCACCTTGTTTTACTGCAAGTGGTTTTGCTTCTGGTTTGTCTTGAATATTGATTTTTTTGCCGAGTGTTTGCATACCATCTTGAATGGTTCCAACATTTTCAAATAACGCGGACATATGCCACATCATAAACTCAGCCATACTATTAAGTTTTAAAATCATGGCTGTGGTTGCAGCAATAACACCTAAAGCCGCTAAACCTTGAGTCCATAACCAAACTGCGGTACCAATCACGCCTACAAATAAAACAGCAGAAAGCATATTAATACTAACTTCAAAAAGAGTACCTAAACGCATTTGCGCATAGACCGTTGTCATAAACTCTTTCATTGAGGCTTTTGCGTATTGGCTTTCACGGCCTGCATGGGCAAATAGTTTAACTGTTTGAATATTTGTATAGGCGTCAGTTACGCGGCCAGTCATTACGGCACGTGCATCGGCTTGTTGTTGTGACACTTTGCTTAAACGCGGAATAAAGAACCAAGCACTTAATAAAAATAAGCCCAACCAAACCATAAGTGGAATAAGTAAAGTCGGTGAAATTGCACCCAGAACAATACTAACAGTAATAAAGTAAATGCTGACGTAAGCCAACATATCGCCCAGAATAATCCAGAATTCGCGAATGGCTAAAGCTGTTTGCATAACCTTTGCTGAAAGGCGACCTGCAAAATCATTATGGAAAAAATCTAGGCTTTGTTTTAATAAAAGATTGTGAAAGCGCCAACGTAAGCGCATTGGAAAAGTGCTATATAAAATCTGATGTTTTATAATAGATTGAATATTAACAAATAAAATATTAGCAAATAAGACACTTATTAAAATAAGGATATTTGAAGCATGTTGGCTTAAAAAACTTTCAGGTTGACTTTTACTTAACCAATCTACAAGTTGTCCAATTTTTGAAAAGAGTAATGCTTCAAATGTAGCTGCACCCGCTGTACAGATAACAAGAAGCAGTAAGTATGGACGTACGCCTTCAGTAGCTTGCCAAACAAATGGGAAAAAGCGTGTTGGTAAGGGCTCATCCAGACCTTTGGTTGGATAAGGATCGACAAGTTTTTCAAACCACTTCAGCATGAATGACTACCTTTATACATCAGCTAGTTTATTAAAATTCCGCAATTTAATTTTGCAATAAAGTCAGTTAGATCAAGCTCGACAAAGATGTTGATCTTTCGGATATGTGTGAAGACACATCAAAGTTTATGTTTTATATCTTTGGCTAAAACTGACATGATTTAGACAAGACATAAAGTTGGAATCGGGAAAAGCCTAAAAGGCATGGTAAAGACAAAATGTTTTATTCATTATATCGATAATAATAGATGAAGTGGTGAATGAATTTGACCGGAATGTAATTTTTATAGTTTTTTTTAATAATTGATAAAATATTAATAATTAATTTAAAAAGTATAAGCCTTTATCGCATAATTGATAAAGGCTTGAGAAAATTACCACATTAAGTCATCTGGAATAACATACGCTGCGTATGGATCTTCTTCGTCGGTGGTTTGTTCATTTTTCTCTGCATTATTAATCAAAATAAAGCCTTGCATCTTTTGATCAATCTTTTCAGCTAAAGCCTTTGGAAGGTAAGCATACTGGTCTTGATCTTTAGCAATTACTAAGCTTCCTGTTACAAGGGCATTATAGACTTGCTGAGATAGGTAGACTTTTTTAACTTTATTTTCATCAATAAATTGATAAGCGACATCGCCAGCAAAATCAGTAATTTTGTGTTGCTTAATCATTTGAATGATTGAAGCTTTCAATGCTTTTTCTTCAAGTTGTTGTTGTTTTTCTAAATTTAGAGCTTGATCTTTTGCCAGTTTCTCTTTTTGAGCTTTTTCAATATTTGCCTTAATTTCTGCCTCATTACTTTGGCCTGTACGTTGCTCGTGTTGAGCTTGTTTGGTTAGCTTTTTCGCTTTTTTATTATCAACTAAACCAGCTTTGAGTAACTGAGCTTGTAAGGCATTTTTAACCATGACTTAATCCGAATTTGAAGAAGAACTGTGAAAATAAACAACCCAATACGAGATACTGAGAGTTAAACTCAAAATTGCTGGAAGCAAAAATGCTTGCAATTTCAAGTGGGGGTGAACTAAAGCAGCAATTATACCACCAAACAGAAAACCTGAAAAAATAAGTAGATGCAAAATTATACGACGGTTTTCAACTTTTAAACCACGTGCCATGTAACCAAGAGCAAGACCAAGGTCTGTCAAAACACCTGATAAATGAGTGGTCCGGATAATAGTACCTTTGTAATGGCTGACCATGGCATTTTGTAATCCCATGGCGACACAAGCCCATAATAATCCATATTTGGGAAAATAAGGGAGTAATAGCCAACATAGAAAAATAAATAGAGCAACTAAGCTTAAAGGAAGGCCATATCGACGGCCTAATTTAAAATGACTGTTACCTAAAATAAAGCCACTATAAAATGATCCACATACATAACACAGTATAACAAGTACTAAATATATGATGTGTTCAAATTGCCAGTTTACCAAACTCATCGCTAGCATACTGACATTACCTGTCATATGCGAAACTGACTGATGTAAAAGGGTGATTAGCCCTAATACATTAATCATTCCGGCATTTATTGCCAGTAAGAAGGCACCAATTTGGAACCAATTTGGTAAACGTTGAAATGGCATGTTCTCTAAGAGTTTTGTTTGGAGCGAATATCAACTGCGGCTGTAAATAAAACATCAGTAGATGAGTTAAGAGCCGTTTCCGTTGAATCTTGTAATACACTAATAATCATACCTACCGCAACAACTTGCATTGCAATTTCTGATGAAATACCAAATAAACTACACGCTACTGGAATTAAAAGTAGGGAGCCGCCTGCAACACCAGATGCTCCACATGCTGAAACTGTAGCGACTACTGATAAAATAATCATGGTTGCTAAATCAACATGAATTCCTAATGTGTGTACAGTTGCTAACGTAAGTACCGTAATGGTCACAGCTGCACCAGCCATGTTAACAGTAGCACCTAAAGGAATAGAAACGCTTGCAGTAGATGGGTTAACGCCTAAACGCTCAGCTAAATCGAGGTTAACCGGAATGTTAGCTGCTGAACTACGTGTAAAGAATGCCGTAATACCACTTTCTTTTAAGCATTTAAAAACGAGTGGGTATGGGTTACCACGAATTGTTAAACCTACTAAAATTGGATTAACTACAAGAGCAACAAATAACATTGTTCCTAATAGGATTGCTAATAAGTGCGCATAACTTTCGAGTGTTGCTAAACCAGCATCGGCAAAAGTCACAGCTACTAAACCGAAAATACCTACAGGTGCAAATGCAATTACTTTATGAATAATGGCACTCACTGCATGTGAAACATCATGCATGACTTGTTTGGTTGTTTCCGAACTATGACGCATTGCTAAGCCAAGACCAATAGCCCACGCCAAAATACCAATAAAATTCGCTTCACTAATTGCTTGAACAGGGTTTGCAATAAAGCTTAAAAGCAAGTTCTTTAATATGTCTGCGAGGCTTCCAGGGGCTTGTAAATTGTTATGGCTAACGCTATTGAGATAAAGCGTACTTGGAAAAGACAAGCTAGCAACTACCGCACTAAAAGCAGCTAATAGCATGCCCACAACATAAAGTAATAAGACTGGACGTAAATTTGCACTATGACCTACTTGGAAGTTGGCAATAGAAGAAAGAACCAATACAAAAACTAAAATAGGAGCAACTGATTTCAATGCTTTAATGAACAGTTCACCAAACAAGCTTAGGTAGGGTGTAACGTTTGGAAATAATAGTGCAACGCCTATCCCTAAAACAATCGCAATAATAATTTTGGTGACTAAGCTTAATCGAGAAAAGAATTCAAGCATATAAAGGCCTTATTAACCTATTCGTGGCTAAAGGTTGAACAAGCGGAGTATTTTATACTTAAGTGATCGGAATCTTAAGCTTTTTTATAGCAACTAATCGGGTTTATAAGCTGCGGTAATATTAAGTATATGTTTTTAAAATATTAAAATAATATTATTAAAGTGCCAAGAAAGATGTTTTTGCTTACATTACAATCAATAAACCAATTATGTAGACTTGGCTGTTTAGTAAATGAGTGGTTGAAGATAAAAGATGTAAAAAGAAATAGAAGAGATTATTTTTGTTTTCAATAGATTTGAATACTAGAAAAACTACGCGAATTTTCAATCCTCTTTGCTGGAACAACTACACCCGCTACCAAGTTGAAAAATCGCATATTTCAGGAAATACATTAATATTATTATAATTTTATAAGTGCAGATCAGTTACTTTATGCAATATAACTGATAAAGCATATTTAAAATTGAATGCATCTTATCATCCTTTATAGAGTAGAAAATTTGTTTGCCATCACGACGGGTTGAAACAACATCACTTTTACGTAACATCATCAATTGTTGTGAAAGGGTGGGCTGGGTAATTTGTGTTTTGTCTTCGATCTGAGAGACATTCAACTCCTCATGAGCTAAGTGACATAAAATTAATAAACGGTCAGTGTTAGCTAAAGACTTTAATGTTCCTACGACAGAATCAGCCGCATTTTTCATTTCTTCAATTTGGAGTCCATCTTTCATACTTTATACCTATATCAATATGGCCGGCATAGTATAGATTGATCTTGCAGAAATGAATGTAGCAAAACTAATCAATCCAATTGTTTTTGTTGAAAAGGTTTATAAGTGTAATTGATAAATATATAGCATTATTAAGGTAAAACAAGAATTTGTAGTTGTTTTGTGTCAAAAGTGTTGTGTTGTGTGAGAAGCGTAATTGTTAAGTATAAATGAAACAAAGTCAAAGTAAACAATCCATGTTTTAACTCTGATCAATAGTTAATTCTGATTTATGTCAAAAAAGTCGATAAAAAAAGATTGAGTTTTTACTTTTTAAAGATATAATGGATTGTGTACAGACAGGTCTGTATATTCTGGTTTGGAATCTTATTCCAAAAAGAAGTCTAACTCTAAACTAGAATGACTTTCAGACGCAGCGTGATGAATAAGAAGAAGATTCAACAACATAAGAAGAATAATATCACGCTTTATTTTTTAATGTGCAGTTTTTTCAAACTCAATTAATCTCTCCACACGTTTCCAGTAGTCATAAATTTTTACTGAACCATGTTCAACTTGAGCTTGAATGGTCATACCTTCTAAAATATTGACTAGAAGTAAAGCTAAAGGGCGGGACTCTTCAATTTTAAGTTCAATAAGCAGATCTTGCATTAGCTGGGTCAACCATATTTTATATAAGGTTGCAGGCTGGTGAGTAGAAGGGTACTGTTTTAATACTTCTTCTAGGGCTTTTTGAAACATACATCCATTAAAATCATCACTATTAAACCAATTTGAATACCATAAAAATATTGCTTTAATACGAGCTAATGGATTGTTTTCAGCTTCTTGGGAAATAGCAGCAGTAAGAGAGTTTTGCAAAAGTGAGTTTCTCAACAATAAACACTCTTCAATAAGTTTCTCTTTTGAAGGAAAGTATTTATAAAATGTCATTTTTGCTACACCAGACTCACTGATGATACGATCTACTCCTATAGAATTATAACTATATGAGTTAAAAAGTCTTAAAGCAGTGGTAATGATGTCATCTTTTTTTGACATGTTTTGATAGCCTCACACAAATATTTTGCTCTTAGCCTAAATGGTGGAATGCATAAATAAAAAGCACGAACGCGCAATTTTACATTGTATTGATTGTTATTGATAGAAAAAAATACGTTTTTTGAAAACAATAAAAGATATAAAGCCAAATGCTCTAAATATAAATTTTATATTTATTAAAAAATTTCTATATTTTACAAAGCCTGTAATAGATCATTTTTTCACTTAGCAAGATTGATTTATACCATAAACGAATAACCATAAACATGGGTTTAAAGAATGGTATATTTAAACATGTATTTATAAAAGAAAAAAGGAGAAATTTATAAATTTCTCCTTTCGTGATGATTAGCTAATATTATTCCGCAGGAGGTAGAAGCATGATAATTGAATCATTTAATAATTGAACAATATTCTCTAAAATATCTAAACTGTTTAGTTCGTTATTGAAAGGAACACTTTTTCCGTCAGCTATAGCTTTAAGTTGAGTGGCAAAAGATTCCACAATTGGTAAATCTTCTCCATTACCCCAAAAATTTAAAATACCATTTTGTTCTTTATAAAGTAGGCGAGAAGCAGGTTCTAGCAATAATTCATAGCCTTCTGACAAAATAGCATTTAAATCTTCAATTTCAATTTCATCAGGTTCTGGAATATTGTCTGGATATTTAGGCTCAGTCATGTAGGCCATAATAGCAGCATCAAGTACTGATGAGTTTTGCAACTGAGCTAAAACCAAATTTCTTAAATAAGCTAATTCTTCTGGATTGATTTCACCAACTTGAGAAATATTCTTCCGAGCAATATCTACAACTGGGTTTTGTAGTAATTCATCGGTAGCAAATTGATCGCTAATTCTATCGATCATGCCTGAAATATTAGGCATGCGAAAACCAAATGAGTAGGTTAAACACTCATCTTCTGCAACACCATAGTGAGATAATCCAGGTGGAACATATAAAAGGTCTCCAGGTGCCAAAACTTCATCAAAATGAACATCGATTTCAGATAAAAGCTTTAAAGGTTGATTAGGTACAAATTGAGTAGTTTCATCACACATTTGTCCGAGTTGCCAACGACGGTGACCGTGGCCTTGAACTAAGAACACGTCATAAAAGTCAAAATGTTTTCCGACTGAACCACCTTTAGGGGCATAAGAAACCATAATATCATCACGACGCCATTGCGGAATGAAAGGAAACTTCTTCCATAACTCGGCTAAATCAAATGAGTAATGATCAACAGCTTGTACTAAAAGCGTCCATAGTTTTGGTAGTTTTTGAAAGTCACCTTTGGTTAGTGGTGATGATTTTAAATGCCATTCATTTGGGTTCTTATCTTTTTGACGAATAAGACGAGCACTGACATGATCTTCTACAGCAAGTTCTTTTACATCATTTGGCTCTAACATGCCAATAATTTCAGGCATGGCATTGCGCACAAGTAATGGTTTTTTCTGCCAATATTCTGTTAGGAATTGTTCAGCAGTAATGCCGCCTAAAACGGTTAAAGGTTGTGTCATGGAGATAACCTATAAATAAGCTAATAAATATTAAGGAATTTGAAGTTCAAGCTGTCTTAAAATCTGACAAAGCTGAATCATGGGTAAACCCATTAAAGTGGTTTGATCTTGGCCTATCATTTTTTCAAATAGACTAATACCTAGACTTTCACACTTAAAACTTCCCGCACAATGGAAGGGTTTGTCTAACTCGATATATCTTTCGATTTCTAACTGGGTTAGATTGCGGAATTTAACTTGATAGTGATCAATAAGAGTGTGTTCAAAACCTTTTTCAAGGCACTGGACACTTAAAGCTGTACTAAAAAAGACTGTTTTACCAGAGTTGGCCGTTAATTGAGCTTTGGCATTTTCAAAGTTTAATGGCTTACCAATAAAATCATGAGGTGCATGTTCTCGCCATGCAACCTGATCTGATCCAATTACAATTGCTTGAGGATTCTGTTGAGCTATAAGCTGTGCTTTAGCAAATGCTAATCTTTTTGCTAAATCGTCGGCATGAGTCTCACCACAAGGGCTTTCATCAATATCTGGGCTAATACAGGTATATTCGAGTCTTAAACGATTCATCAAATCCTTACGCGTTTGACTACTCGATGCCAAGATAATTTTGGGTTGCTTCATCAAACTGCAAATTCCATTAACACATCTAAAGGAACATAGCTTAATACTGCTTGATGACAAGCGTGGAGTTTGATGGGGGGTGCTTGCCCAGCTTGATAAGCTTCAACCCAGCGAGTTACACAGATGCACCAGAAGTCGCCAGGCTGTAAACCCGGGAAGCCTGCCTCAGGTAGAGGTGTGATAAGATCATTTCCAATTTTTTGTGAAAAATTTAAAAACTCTGAAGTCATTTGGGCACATACAGTGTGTTGTCCAAGATCTGTTACCGCTGTATGGCAAAAACCATTTCGAAAATAACCAGTAATAGGGTCAAAACAACAGCTCGCTAAAGGTTCACCTAAAACATTTAAACGATTGATTTGTGGATCTGGATGAATAGACATAATGGATGAAATATTAGATTACTACCTCTATCATAATCAAAACTTTGGCTTTCTACAGCTTTTATGCAAAAAAACTAACCTTTTTTGATGTAATCATTTAAAATTGGCGCGTTTTTAAAATCATAAAGAGAGCTTTACATGAATTTTCAGCGTATGACTGACCTTAACTTAGCAGGTAAACGTGTACTTATTCGTGAAGATTTAAACGTTCCTGTTAAAAATGGCGTGATTACCAGCGATGCTCGTTTACGTGCAGCACTTCCAACAATAAAAGCTGCTTTAGAAAAAGGCGCTGCTGTAATGGTATTTTCGCATTTAGGTCGTCCTGTTGAAGGTGAGCCAAAGCCAGAACAATCACTTGCACCAGTTGCAGCATATTTAACTGAAGCATTAGGCCAAGAAGTTAAATTATTTACTGACTATCTTGATGGTGTAGAGGTTCAGGCTGGGCAAGTGGTTTTGCTCGAAAATGTTCGTTTTAATGTGGGTGAAAAGAAGAACAATCCTGAGCTTGCACAAAAGTATGCTGCTCTATGTGATGTATTTGTTATGGATGCATTTGGTACTGCTCACCGTGCGGAAGCTTCTACAGAAGGTGTTGCTCGTTTCGCTCCTGTTGCAGCTGCTGGCCCATTACTAGCTGCTGAATTAGATGCACTTGGTCGTGCAATGCAAACACCTGAAAAACCAATGGTTGCTATTGTTGCTGGTTCTAAAGTTTCAACAAAACTTGATGTTTTAAACTCATTGTCTACTATTTGTGATCAACTTATTGTTGGTGGGGGTATCGCAAACACCTTCTTAGCGGCAGCTGGTTACAACGTTGGTAAATCTTTATACGAAGCTGATTTGGTTGAAACTGCAAAACAAATTGCTGCTAAAGTAAGTGTTCCGCTTCCTACAGATGTTGTTGTTGCTGATGCATCTCAAATTAATTTTGAAGATTTCTTGGGTTCTTTAGCGGCAGCGGAAGCTGTTGTTAAGAAAGTTGAAGATGTAACATCAAACGATATGATTTTAGATGTTGGTCCTGAAACAGCTAAAGCTTTTGCAGAAATTTTGACTACTTCTAAAACGATTCTTTGGAATGGCCCAGTTGGTGTGTTTGAAGTTGATCAATTCGGCGAAGGTACTAAAGCACTTTCTCTTGCTGTTGCTGAATCTGATGCATTCTCGATTGCTGGCGGTGGTGATACACTTGCTGCGATCGATAAATATAATGTTGCTGACCAAATTGGCTATATTTCAACTGGTGGTGGCGCATTCCTTGAGTTCGTTGAAGGTAAAACTTTGCCAGCAGTTGCAGTTTTATTAGAACGTGCATAATAGATATATGTAAAAATAAGAAGGGGTTGGGTTCAACCCCTTTTTTCATGGATAAGTCATTAAATTGTCATATTTCTGAAATAAAATAATGAGCACTAAATCACCAATTGTGGAAAATAGTGATGAATTTAAAACTTACCTTAGCTGCTTTGTTAATTGTTCCAGTGATGTTGACTGCTTGTGGCAAAAAAGAAGAGTCTTCTAAAGCAGGACAAGATGCTGCTTCTACAGCAGTTGCTGATAAAGTAACTCCTGAACAGCAAGCTACAATTGATTCGCTTGATAAGCCAGTTTTAGATGAAAAGAATACCGATGTGGTTCAAGGTGGCGCGTCTAGCGAGCCGGCTGCTTCAGAAACTCATTAATTTGTTGTATTTTGTTAAAAAGTCCCTGCAAATGCAGGGATTTTTTTTGAAATACTGTGATTTGTTGCTGAATTGAAATAAATGACAAGGTAGAATAAGCCGCACTACCTGGGAGGATATTATGGCACTCATTTCAATGCGCCAGCTCTTGGATCACGCTGCAGAACATAACTACGGCGTACCAGCATTTAACGTAAATAACTTAGAACAAATGCGTGCAATTATGCTTGCCGCGGATGCAACCAATTCACCTGTGATTGTTCAGGCATCAGCTGGAGCTCGCAAATATGCAGGCGCTCCATTCTTGCGTCATCTTATTTTGGCTGCAATTGAAGAATGGCCGCACATTCCAGTGGTAATGCACCAAGACCATGGTACAAGTCCTGAGATCTGTCAGCGTTCAATTCAGCTTGGCTTTAGTTCTGTGATGATGGACGGTTCATTAGGTACAGATGGTAAAACACCTACATCTTACGAATACAACGTTGATGTAACTCGTAATGTTGTTGCTTTAGCACATGCATGTGGTGTTTCTGTTGAAGGTGAGATTGGCTGTTTAGGTAGCCTTGAAACTGGTATGGCTGGCGAAGAAGACGGTGTTGGTGCTGAAGGCGTACTCGATCACTCACAACTTCTTACTTCTGTTGAGGAAGCGACTCAGTTTGTTGCTGATACCAATGTAGATGCATTGGCGATTGCTGTAGGTACTTCACATGGTGCTTACAAGTTTACTCGTCCACCTACAGGCGATATCTTGGCAATTGACCGTATTAAGGAAATTCATGCGGCCTTACCAAATACTCACCTTGTTATGCATGGTTCAAGCTCTGTACCACAAGAATGGTTGAAAGTAATCAATGAATTCGGTGGTGATATTAAAGAGACTTATGGTGTGCCGGTTGAACAGCTTGTAGAAGCAATTAAACATGGTGTGCGTAAGATCAATATTGATACAGATTTACGTTTAGCATCTACTGGTGCAATTCGTCAGTTTATGGCTGAAAACCCAGCTGAATTTGATCCACGTAAATACTTTGCTAAAACTGTAGATTCAATGAAGCAAATTTGTATTGATCGTTATGAAGCGTTTGGTACAGCTGGTAATGCTGATAAGATCCGCCCAATTTCTTTAGAGAAAATGGTTGATCGTTATAAATAATTCCCGTTAGGGTTTGATTTATAGAAACCGGTTATGTAAATAACCGGTTTTTTTATTAGCTGGATTTTTATTCATAAAAAACCTGTGATAAACACAGGTTTTAATAGCAGCGAAAAGAACTTACTTTGGTAAGTTTTTCTTGTCGAGACTAGGATCTTTAATTTCTACATAGGCATTAGCACGTACTTCACGTAACCAGCTATCAACTTCGGTGTTGAATTGACGCTCACCTAGAATTTGACGTGCCATACGCTCTTGATATTCATGAGTCATATCTTTTTCGCGTTTGTCTGTCACTTGTAGGATATGCCAACCAAATTGAGTTTGGAAAGGTTCACTAATTTGACCTACAGGAATTTCCTGCATTTTTTTATCAAATTCAGGAACCATCATACCTGGTGTAACCCAGCCTAAACTACCGCCATCACGTGCTGAACCTGTATCGTTTGAATAGGTTGCTGCAAGTGTAGCAAAATCTTGTCCTGCTTTTAATCGCTTGTAAATACTATCAATAATTTGTTTCGCATTTTCAGGACTAACGACTTCAGACGGTTGAATAAGAATATGGCGAGTTTGATACTGTGTTACTAAAGCTTTTTGTTCATTTTGCTTACGTTCTAAAAGTTTTAGAACATGTACGCCATCACGTACAGAGATTAGATCAGTTGTTTGACCTTCTTGTAGCGGAGTAATGCGCGCAGCAAGTTCAGCTGGAATGTCAGAAAGAGGGCGGAACCCCATATCTGCACCTTCAACTTTCACACTTGTAGTTGAAAGCTTTTTGAGTGCATTTAAGTCATTACTTTGAGCAAGCTTCGAACGAACTTCTTTGGCTACACTCTGAACTTCTTGAGGGTTGTCCCCAGAAATTCGCATGTGAATCACATGTACTTGATTGCCAAGAGCTGCTTGTCCCTGAGGTGACTTTAAGAAATTGTCTACATCTTGATCGCTAATTTTAATGCGAGACATTACTTGTTGTTGACGTAAGCGATTGATTGCTAAATCTTCACCAATACGGCTACGTAAATTTTCATAAGTACCTGGTGCAATAGCATCTAACTTTTGTTGAAAGGCTTCTAAACTTTTGCTACCAGATTGATTTGCTACTTTAAGTACTGCTTCATTTAGACTTTTCTCATCAGGCTTAATGCCATAACGTTTTACTTGTTCAAGTTGAGCTTGACGTAAGATAAGTTGATCTAAAACCTGAAACTGTAGGTATTGTTGAGGTGGTACTTCTTTTTTTTGCGCTTGCAATTCATGGGTGGCTTCAGCCATTCCTTGTTCAAGGTCGCTTTTTAAAATTACGCTATTGTCCACAATTGCCACAACTTCATCCGCGGGTTGGGCAAAACTATGCATTGATGAAGATATTAATACAGCAAGGGTTGTTGCTTTAAAAAACTGTTTAAGATGCTTTGTCTTCATTAACGTTGTGTCCAAGATTGATTAATTTTGTTAAAACCTAACACGCGATTTTCGAGTAAAGATGCGAGTTTATTATTTAAACCGCCTAAACCTTTGAGTGTAATTTCAGCCATGATCGCACGTTTTTCACTAACATTCGAAGCTTTCGGATCATCTAGGTCGTTATAGTAAGAGCGACCATAGACTGAGATACCCCAACAGCATGATTCGTAGTTAACACCGAGTAAAATTTCACGGGCAACATCATTATCGATGTCATATTGTACGTGGCCCATAATACGCCAATTGTCTTTAATTGGTTGTATAAACGATGCAACAACTTGATCATAAGTCTCTTGACGACCAGCTATGTCTTTGCGATAGAAGTAACCTAGGTTGTAAAGGTTACCTTTGTCGCCTGTATAGTAAACTTGGAAGTCTCTCTGGGCATTATCACCATTTGACATCCATGCAGAATTGGCAGCAATTGTAAAGTTTTGGTTGAGTTGGCTCGTTAAACTTACAACAGGACCAGTATTACGTTCGGTATCAATATCATCTTGTTCGTTTAAAGTAACACGGCGATCTTCAAAGTAATAACTTTGCCCTACACTTGCACGCAAACGTTCTAAGCCTACCGTATCAAAAAGACTATAACTTACACCTAGTGATAAGAAGTTGTTGTCTTCAAGGCGGTCATGTCCATAAAAGCGGTATGGGTTAAAGAGTTGATCGTAATTAACCGATGCTGAAGTTGAGTCGAAGTTTGGATAACCATCTTGGTTCTTGTAAGGCGCATACGCATAAAATGCACGAGGGGTGATCGTTTGTAGGTATTTACCTTCGCGTTCAAAAGTTAAACCACTGTCCAAAGTAAACTGAGGTACAACAACTGATTTAGATTCCGAGCTTGCGTCTAGACCCTGTGAGGCAATACTGTCCTTATCATAGAATGTCTGTATGGAGCGTACTGAAACTTCAGGAATAACAAAGGCTGCCGGTGTTCGATAGTTATAACGTGTCGCGAACTGGTTATAAATACGCGTACCACTACTTTCCTGAGCAGAACCGTCATTAATTGATTTTTTAAAGTATGCCGTATCGTTATTAAATTCGTATTGTAATCCCTGTGGGTTACCAGTGACATAATTTAATAAGAATTGTGGTAAACGTGCATAAGGTTTATTTGCATCCAAGATTGTTGGATCTAGTGTTTGGAAGTCTTCAACTTTAAGCTGCGCTTTTAAGCCAGGAATACCGTGCTGATAGTTAAGTTCCCAAGCTCTACGTAAATTTACATCAGTTTTAGAGTTTGGGCTGTTATCTAAATCAGCAAAATAATCTTTATCCGATGCATAACGATATTCAAGATTGGTTGACCACTGATCGTTAATATCCCAGTTATGAAGGAAGTTAAAGTTTTTACGATCTTGATCATCGTATTTTTTATCAGATGGAAGTATACCGCCCCATATTTGACCAGAACCGAAGCCATCAGTTAAATATCTAAACGAACCTTGCAGCATTGCACCACGGTCTGCTAAATAACGTGGAGTCACGGTTGCATCATAATTAGGTGCAAGGTTTAAATAAACAGGTACTGAAAGTTCAACGCCACCATCGTTTGAGAACCCAAACTGAGGGTTGAGGATACCCGTGGTTCGGCGGTCATCGATTGGAAAGTTGAAATATGGAACGGCAATAACTGGAACATCTTTAACATAGATTTTTGTTCCACGCGTAACACCGCGACCAGTTTCCTGATTGAGCTCAATTTTATTTGCTTGGATCTTCCATGCAGGTTTTTGACCTGGAGGGCAAGTGGTATATGTTGCATCGTTAAGAACCATCACATTTGGAGAGGTTTTTTCGATTTTTCCAGCATGACCATGGGCATGTTGTTGTTCAGCAATATAAAAACTATTGTCTAAATTACCAGTCTGAGTCTTTAGATTGTAATCAATTTCGTCACTTTGAGAGAGTAAGCCACCTTGAGCCAACTGTACTCGGCCTTTTGCATGTGCAAATGTTTGAGTTTTATCAATGGTCACTTTGTCGGCACGAACCGTGCGACCTTCTTGATCAATTACCACATTTCCTTCTAACACCGAGTCGCCAGCAGGGTTGTAATGACCATAATCAGCCGTAACGACCGAAGTGGTTTTGTCTGCATCTAACGCTTTGGTTTCAGGATTAATAGGGGTAATCCAAGTTCCTTGACAAAATGCCGAACTCAAATATTTATTATTGCGCAACTGCGCCTCAGGTGCAGATTTATCAACATAATATTGTTGAAAGAATTCCTGTCCTGGATAGGCTTCCTTAATACTCGCCTTAAGTTGATTATTGTCTATGTTGGAGACAACATCAGCTGACTCAGCATAACTTGATTGTATGGAGCCACTACATAAGAGCGTAAAAATAGCGGTCGCTAAAGGATTAAATTTAAACTGATGCTTCATTGTCTCATTAACCAAGTATGCTAATTCACAATTAATTATTGTCGCATCATAGAGAAAAAGTTTATAAGTGGCTACACTTAACCCTTCAAAAATCTCAGCTTGTTTTAGATTTTATTGCAAATGAATACACAACGTGAACAATTGATACATACATGGCTTACATCTGTTCTTGAAAATGATCAATTTCAGATCGCTTTTTTAGCAGGTGATGCGAGCTTCCGCCGTTATGCTCGCATTCAGTTACAAAATAAAACATATATGCTTATGGATGCGCCTCCTGAAAAAGAAGACTGTGTTCCGTTTGTGACGATTGACGAGTTTTTTGCGGGTAATGGAGTTCGGGTACCCCAAATTATTGCAAAGGATCTTACTCAAGGTTTTCTTTTGTTAGAAGACTTTGGGGATGTGCTGTTATCTACATTATTAAATGATGAGACAGTAGATCAGTATTATGAACAAAGCTTTAAGCAGCTCGTTCATTTGCAATCGATTAATGGCACTGACAATTTTCCAGCTTATTCTTATGAAAAGTTAATGTCAGAAATGCACTTATTGACAGACTGGATGTTGCCATCACTTGGAATTCATCCAACGGCTGAGCAAAAGAAAATTATTGATAATGCTTTTGATTTTTTGGCTCAATCAGCACTAGCTCAACCTCAGGTTATTGTACATCGCGATTTTCATAGCCGTAATTTGATGAAGATTGCAAGCGAAGACGAATTGGGTGTAATCGATTTCCAAGACGCGGTTATTGGTGCCGATACCTATGATTTAATCTCGATTACACGTGATGCATATGTGCAGTGGAACGCTGAGCATGTTTATCAATGGTTTAAAGTTTTCTATGAGCTTTTACCAGCCTCTGCTAAACAAAACCGAAGTTTTGAGCAATTTAAACGTGATGCTGATTTAATGGCAATTCAACGCCATATCAAAATTTTGGGTATTTTTGTCCGCTTATTCGAGCGAGATGGTAAGTCTGGATACCTAAAAGATTTACCGCGAGTGATGTGGTATTTACTTGAGGAAAGTCGTGGTTACGCTGAGCTTGAAGAATTCATGTCATTTGTAAATAACATAGTGATGCCTAAGTTTATCGAGAAATATGGTAGCTATGAGGTAGCAGCATAATGAAAGCAATGATTCTTGCTGCAGGTTTGGGTAATCGTATGCGTCCACTCACGCTATATACGCCAAAGCCTCTGCTTGAGGTAGGCGGTAAGCCACTTATTGTATGGCATATTGAGAAACTCAAAAAAACTGGTGTGACTGAAATAGTCATCAATTCGGCGTGGTTGGCTGATAAGCTGATTAGTAGTTTAGGAGATGGTTCTCAATTTGGTGTGGACATCCGTTGGACACGAGAAGAAGAAGGCCTTGAAACAGCTGGCGGCATTATTAATGCTTTGCCACTACTTGGAACGGATCCTTTTATTCTAGTGAATGGTGATGTTTGGACCACGTTGGATTTTGAAGCTCTGCGCGATATTAACCTAAATGATGATTTAGCACACCTTGTATTGGTTGATAATCCTAAACAACATCCTGAAGGCGACTTTACATTATTGGATGGGCGCGCTTTTGCATTCGATCAGGATGTGAAGGGTGAGAATCTAACTTTTAGTGGTGTGTCTGTTATTCATCCTAAGCTTTTTGATGGATTGGAACCTGGTAAACGTCCTTTAGCTCCGCTATTGAAGCAATCAATGCAAAATCAAAAGGTATCCGCTGAAAAGCTTAAAGGTGCATGGGTGGATGTAGGGACGCCAGAGCGCTTAATGGAGCTAGATTTGCAAATTCGTGAAGGCTTCTACGATTAACTGCGTAATCCCTAATCGTTAAATAGTGTTCCACGATGCATAAATGGGTATACTTTGTTTTAAATTTTACTTAGATGTTATCTGTTTATGCATCCGTTTTTTCAAGAGTTACAACAGGGTAGTCAAAAATTAGGTTTATCGCTTAGCGATGAAGCTTTGGCGTTATTGTTAAAGTATCAAGATGCTTTGGTACTTTGGAACAAAGCTTATAATCTAACAGCGATTCGTGATCCGAAAGAAATGTTAGTGAAGCATTTGTTAGATAGCCTAAGTATTTTGAAAGACTTACCAGCAGGGCGCTTGCTAGATGTAGGTACAGGTGGTGGCATGCCAGGCATGATCATTGCTTTATGTCAGCCTGAACGTTCTTGTGTATTGCTTGATTCAAATGGTAAGAAAATTCGCTTTTTGAAACAGTTTATTGCTGACCTTAAGCTTAAAAACGTAGTAGCTGTGCAAACACGTGTTGAAAATCAAGAAACAATTGATGAGCTTGGTCAGTTCGATGTGATTACAAGTCGTGCATTTGCATCACTAACTGATTTTGTTGATGCTGCGCGTCCATATTTACATGAGCAGAGCATAATTGCTGCAATGAAAGGACTCATTCCATTTGAAGAAATGGAAGAGCTTAAGCAGGAGTTTTCATGTAAAGTAATTGAACTGCATGTACCAAGACTTGATGAACAACGTCATTTACTTTTACTTCAACGAATTTAAATAAAAAGTATTAGGGTTACCATGGCTCAAATTATTGCGATTGCAAACCAAAAAGGTGGTGTTGGTAAAACAACGACTGCAGTAAATCTTGCAGCGTCACTAGCTGTATTGAAAAAACGTGTGTTACTTGTCGATATAGATTCGCAAGGTAATGCAACGATGGGGTCTGGAATTCAAAAGAATGATCTGCTTTATTCAATTACTGATGTTTTATTGGGTGAAGTTCCAATCGAAACAGCAATTCAAAAGGCAGAGGTTGGATATAAGGTTTTAGGCGCGAACCGTGAGCTTTCAGGCGTTGAGTTGGCAATTGCGGAACAAGAAGGACGTGAATTCATTTTAAAGAATGCACTAAATGAAATCAGAAATTCATTTGATTACATTATTGTTGACTGTGCACCTAGCTTAAGTTTAATTACAGTGAATGCGTTAGCGGCGGTAGATAGTGTAATCATTCCTATGCAATGTGAGTACTACGCATTAGAAGGTTTGGCAGATTTAACTCAAACTATCGATCGTATTCAAAAAGCTTTAAATCCTGATTTAGAAATCATTGGTGTGTTACGTACTATGTATGATGCACGTAATGCTTTGACACGTGATGTGTCAGCTGAGTTGGAGCAGTTTTTTGGTAAAAAACTCTACGATACCGTGATTCCACGTAACGTTCGATTGGCGGAAGCGCCTGCACATGGTTTACCAGTTATCTATTTTGAGAAAAGTTCTAAAGGTGCAGTTGCATACTTAAATCTTGCAGCTGAGATGTTAAAGAAAAGTAAAGTGAAGAAAGGAAGTAAAGTATGAGCATCAAAAAACGCGGATTGGCGAAAGGACGTGGTTTAGATGCATTACTTGGTTCAATTCAAAAAGAAAAATTACAACTCGAAGCTCAAGCGCTTGATCATGGTCAATTAAAGCAAATTGATGTGAATTTATTGAAACGTGGTGAATATCAGCCACGTCGTTTTATTCATGAACATGATTTGCAAGAGTTAGCATCATCTATTGAAAAGCATGGGGTAATGCAGCCAATCGTTATCCGCCCTGTAGATGATGAAGCTCATCCTTACGAAATCATTGCAGGTGAGCGTCGTTGGCGTGCTGCACAAATTGCCGGTTTAACTGAAATTCCTGCAATTGTTCGTGATTTAAATGACCAAGTTGCCATTGCTTTAGCACTGATTGAAAACATTCAGCGTCAAGATTTAAACCCTATTGATCAAGCCTTAGCACTGCAACGTTTTCATGATGAGTTTGGTTTAAGTCATCAGGAAATCGCTGATACTGTCGGTAAAGCAAGAACAACGGTGAGTAATTTACTGCGTTTATTAAGCTTGGCTGATGATATTAAAGAGTTTATGCAACAGGGCCAGCTTGATATGGGGCATGCTCGTGCCATTTTGACTTTAAAAGGCAAAGAGCAGCTTGAAGTTGCCAAAATTGTTATCGAAAAAGGATTATCTGTTCGTCAGACTGAACAGTTAGTGCGCGATTGGAATGAGCCTAAACAGGAAAAAGAAAAAACTCCTGTTGCACCAGACATTGAGCAATTAACGCAAAAATTATCTGAGCGATTTGGTGCCAATGTTAAAATTGATCATAACCAGAAAGGTAAAGGTAAGCTTGTTATTCATTATCATTCACTCGATGAGTTAGATGGTATTTTGAATATTTGTTTGCCAGAGTAATTCTAAGTTAGGTCATATATTTCTAATTTATATTCTTGGGGAAGAAAATATGTGGGAACTTGTGAAAGCGGGCGGCTGGTTAATGCTGCCTTTAATTTTGTGTTCAATTTTAACGGTCGCTATTAGTATTGAGCGTTTTATACGTTTAAAACGTTCACAAGTTTTGCCCAAATTACTGATGAGTGATGGTAGTGCAGATGTTTCTCATATCATCACAAATTTGGAGCAGGATATTGCTGCCCAAAACACAGCATTAGGAAATATTCTAAAAGCTGGTTTTGAGCATCAGGAGCATGGTGAGCAATTTGCTCGAGCACAAATGGAAGCAATGGCTTCTCAAGAAATTTCTTATTTAGAAAAAAATATTAACTTCTTGGGAACTTTGAGTGCGATTGCACCATTACTTGGCTTGCTTGGGACAGTTGTAGGGATTATTGAGTCTTTTTTAGTGATTGATTTTGGTTCGGCAGGTAGTCCAAGTCTAATGATTCCGGGTATTTCAAAAGCCCTAATTACGACCGCCGTTGGTATGCTCATTGCAATTCCTGCTCTTATTTCATATCGCTATTTTCAAAGAGTAGTGCAAAACTACATTGCGGAATTAGAGCAGCAGTCTACACTCTTTCACGCATCACTGTTTTACAAACGCTCTTCTGTTGCTCAAGAACACCGTCGTGTTGGTTGATGGATAGGGAACAATATGAAGTTTAAACGTTCTCAAGTTGAAGATATTCATATCAATCTGACGCCGATGATTGACTGTTTGTTGTTTATTTTAGTGTTTCTATTGTTATCTACTACTTTTAACCAGCCCAGTCGTATCAATTTAACATTACCAGATGCGCAAGGCGTCCCACCAAAACAGTACGATCATAAAATTGAAGTCGTGGTAGACTCTAGCGGTCATTACGCTGTTAACGGTCAGGCATTGTCTACAAAAGATATAGCTGATTTGAGTACTGCAATTAAGCAAATTGCTCAAGAGCGCCGTGATTTTATGTTTATCATTGCTGCTGATGCAAAAGCGTCTCATCAGGATGTTATTCGTGTTATGGATGTAGCAGGACAACTCGGTTTTGTTAACATCAATATTAGTACCAAAGTTCCTTCTAGAGGTTTTTCTGAGTGAATCAAGATTTTAAGGTTTATTTGCGTCTCATATCTTATTTAAAACCTTATTGGCGCGTGGCCTTATTAGTTCTTATCGGATTCGGTATGAACTCAGCAACAGAGGTTTCAGTTGCTAAGCTCATTAAATTCATTATTGATGCAATTCAAAATTCGAGTAGAGCGGATCTGGATTGGTTCCCTTTACTAATTATTTTATTAGTATTTTTCCGTGGCCTTGGCCTATTTATGGGTGGCTACTATACTGCTGTTATATCTCGTAGTTTAGTTTTTAGCATTCGCCAAGAGGTTTATGCAAAACTTTTAAGATTGCCAGCCCAGTATTATCTCGATAACTCTTCGGGACACATTACAGCCAAAATTATGTATAACGTTGAACAGCTGACGGCTGCTTCATCTGAATCCTTAAAAACCATCGTTCGAGATGGCATGATTACTTTGGGATTGTTAGGTTATTTGTTTTATACAAATTGGCGTTTGACTATTTGTATCATGGTTTTCCTACCTATTATTGGTGTTTTGGTACGTAGAGCATCAAAAAGAATGCGCAAACTTTCATTGCAAGTGCAAGACACTATGGGTGATGTCAACCATGTAGTGCAAGAAAGCATTAGTGGTAGTGCAGTTGTTAAAAGTTTCGCAGGTGAAGAGTCAGAACAAGAGCGTTTTTATAAGTCATCTGAAGAGAACTTAAAACGCGGTTTAAAAATGGTGATTGTACAAAACCTGAATAGTCCCGTTGTTCAAGTGGTCATGGCTTGCGCAATGGCTCTTATTGTATGGTTGGCTTTAAGACCACAAATTTTAGGTAATACAAGTGCTGGTGAGTTTGTCGCGTATATTACAGCGGCTGGCTTACTTTCTAAACCTGTCAAAAACTTAACTGATGTCAATGAGAAGTTGCAGCGTGGTTTAGCAGCAGCACATTCCGTTTTTGAGCTATTAGATTTACCGGAAGAAGAAAACAGCGGTCAACTTCAACCTAAGTTGCAAGGTGCAATTCGTTTTGACCATGTTGTACTTAACTATGCGGATGGTACTCAGGCGATTAAGGATTTCTCTTTGAACATTCGCCCAGGGGAAACTGTTGCATTGGTAGGGCGCTCTGGTGCTGGTAAAACCTCTTTAGTGAACATGTTGGTGCGTTTCCAAGAAGTCTCAAGTGGTCAAATTTATTTAGATGATTTACCAATACGTGATATTGAACTTTCAAGTTTGCGCACGCAAATTGCAATGGTAAATCAGCAAGTTGTTTTGTTTAACCGAACAGTACGTGAAAATATCGCTTATGGTCAGTTACATGATGCAAGTGATGAACAAGTGGTAGCGGCAGCAAAAGCCGCTTACGCCCATGACTTTATTATGAACTTACCAAATGGCTACGATACTGTCTTAGGTGCTCAAGGCTTAAACTTGTCTGGTGGTCAACGTCAACGTATAGCAATTGCTCGTGCAATTTTGAAAAATGCGCCAATTCTTATTTTAGATGAAGCGACAAGTGCGCTTGATAATGAATCTGAGCACTTTATTCAACAGGCATTTGATGAAGCGATGCAAGATCGTACAACGATTGTGATTGCGCATCGTTTATCAACAATTGAAAATGCAGATCGTATTGTTGTGTTAGATCGTGGACAAATTGTTGAACAAGGTACTCATCAAGAATTACTTGCTAAACAGGGTGCTTATCATCAATTACATCAGCGTAATTTTGAGGACAACTAAGTATGTCTTTAGCCCAGCTGATACAAAATGCATGGAATAAACAATCAAATTGGTTGGTTGTTTTGCGTCCATTATCATGTTTGTATCGTGTTGGGTTTTTATTGAATCGTCATTTTTATAATTCAGGTTTAAAAAAAATCTATGACGCGCCTGTACCGGTCATGGTGATTGGAAATATTACAGTGGGAGGTAGTGGCAAAACGCCATTATTAATAGAACTGGTTAACTACCTGAAACAACATAACGTAAGAGTAGGGGTAATTAGTCGGGGTTATGGTGGAGCTGGTCCTTTTCCTATGTTGGTGACATCAGCCAGTCAGGCAGCTGAAGCAGGAGATGAACCTGCTTTAATTGTACAGTCAACAGGCGTTCCTATGGCTGTAGGGCCCAATAGACAAGCAGCAACCGAGTTATTATTAGCATCAACAAAACTAGATTTAATTATTAGTGATGATGGTTTGCAACATTGGGCATTAGGTCGTCAAATAGAATGGATTGTGCTTGATCAAAATCGTGGCCTTGGAAATAGAAAGTTATTACCAGAAGGCTATTTGCGTGAACCTGCTGAACGTTTAAAAACGGGTACAGTAATCGAACATGCATCTGTCCCTTCAACAGCAATGCATATGCATTTGGATGCAGGCCAACCTTACTTGTTGAATGTTTCTTCAGCAATTGAGTTATCATTTAATACCCAAAATAATTACCATGCAGTAGTTGGTATTGGTTTTCCTCAGCGCTTTTACCAAACACTTAAAGGTTTAGGTATAAACCAATTTCAAGAGCATGCTTTTCGTGATCATCATGATTACGTTATTGATGACCTTGTATTTAATGATGACCAACCTATCATTACGACTGAAAAAGATGCAGTTAAGTTGTTACCGTTACTCGAAAAGCATCCAGAATTTAAACGGCCTATTTGGGTCGTACCTGTTAAAGCTGTTTTGTCTGAAGAATGCTATCAGGTTTTAAATCAGCAATTGCAAAAGCTTGATATTCAAATATCTTAGGAAGAAAAAATGAAACACATCGTTATTCCAGCACGCTTCTCAAGCTCGCGTTTGCCAGGTAAGCCATTGTTACTTATTCATGATCGTCCTATGATTTTACGCGTAGTAGATCAGGCAAAGAAAGTTGAAGGTTTCGATGATCTGTGTGTAGCAACCGATGATGACCGTATTGCTGAAATATGCCGTGCAGAGGGCGTTGATGTTGTTTTAACAAGTGCTGAACATCCATCGGGAACAGACCGTTTAAGTGAAGTTGCTCGTATTAAAGGTTGGGATGCGGATGACATTATTGTAAATGTACAAGGTGATGAGCCTTTACTGCCAGCTCAACTTGTTCAGCAGGTTGCTAAGCTTCTAGTTGAAAAACCAAATTGCTCAATGTCCACATTATGTGAGCCTATTTATGCTTTAGATGAGTTTCAGCGTGACAGCATTGTGAAAGTGGTCATGTCTAATCAAAATGAAGCTTTGTACTTTAGTCGTGCAACTATTCCTTATGATCGGGATGGTGCTAAACAAGCTGAATCAACTTTACATAGTCAAGCATTTCGTCATTTAGGTTTATACGCTTATCGTGTGAACTTGTTACAAGAATATGTTACATGGGACATGGGTAAACTTGAAAAGCTAGAGAGTCTTGAGCAATTACGTGTTTTAGAAAACGGACATCGTATTGCTATTGCTGTAGCAGAAGCGAATTTACCGCCAGGTGTTGACACCCAAGCAGATCTTGACCGCCTAAATAATATGCCTGTTGAGTCTTTTGAGTAAGTGTTAATTTAATGAATCAGAATGTGACTTCTAAGGTTTATCCGTGGCAACAGACAATGTGGGAAACGTTAACAACACGTTTTCCCAATATTGGGCATGGCTTATTATTTTATGGTAAACAAGGTTGTGGCAAGCATGCTTTTGCTAAGCATTTCTTAGCGTGGGTACTTTGTTTAAATAAACAACCTCACGGTGCTTGTGGTGAATGTAGTAGTTGTCAATGGCTAAAGTCAGATACGCACCCAAACTATGTTCATATCACGACTGATGAAGAAAATAAAAAACAGAATGCAAAAATTAAAATAGAAAAAATTCGAGATCTATTGCCATTTGTCCAGCAAACTGGTGAAGGATGGCGTGTTATTGTTATTGAACCAGCCGAAGCTTTAAATCTTGCATCATCAAATGCACTGTTAAAAACTTTAGAAGAACCCGGTGAGCGTGTTGTTTTAATTTTGTTGGCTGATCACTATTTGAAATTACCAGCTACCATTCGAAGTCGTTTACAGCATTTTGCTTTAGACCGTATTTCATATGAGCAGGCAACAACTTATCTAAATGAGCATTTGGCTGAAATTGCGTCAGTGCCACCTGAATTATTGTTAGGTCTTTCCAATGATATGCCTTTGCAAGCAGTCGAAATTGCTACTAGTGATTGGTTTGCGAAAAGACAGTCTTTTTTAGAAGACTGGACGAAAGTTGTAAACCAAAAAAATATGCCTTTATTTTATTCAGCTAAGTGGCAGAAAGAGCTCAACTTTAATGATTTTATGATGCTTCTTGAATACTTGTTAGGGGATTTAATTTGTGTCAAGCTCAATCAACCACAAAAAAATATTGATTTACAATTTGATCAATTAGCACAAAACTATAATTTAGAAAGCTTATTCAGTCTTTATGAGGAATTACAGCAATCCAAAAGATTGGTTGAACAAAATGTACAAACACAACTCATCACAGATCAACTTTTTATAAAATTAATGAACGTTTAAGGGGAAACTATAATGCAACCACAAATGGGTGGAATTATTCAGGTTAATATTCCTGATAGAGCAACCTTACAAGCAAGCTATATGGGGTATGTGCAAGGTGGGGGCTTATTTGTGCCATCAAAGCAAAAAGTGAAGATGGGTCAAGAAATTTTTATTTTAGCTACGTTACCAGAACAATCACAAAAAATTCCTTTAACTGGTAAAGTGGTGTGGATTTCACATAAGCAAAGTGGCTTTAAGCCGCAAGGCTTCGCAATTCAATTGAGTGGCGATAAAGGTATTTACTATAAAGCTGAGGCTGAACGGATTTTAGCTGGTAGTATGTCTTTAGATCGTCCAAGTTATACCATGTAAGTAGATAGGAAAGAACAGTGTTTGTTGATACCCATTGCCATTTAACCATGTTGGATTTAACACCATATAACGGTGATTTAAATCTTGCACTTGCTGCTGCACGAGCAGAAGGTGTTTCTAAGTTTATGGCAATTTCAGTTGACCTTGATGATCACATTGCTTTAGCTGAAATCGCAAAGCGTCATGAAGATGTTGGGTATACAGTAGGTGTACATCCATGTGAGGATGTAGATACCATGGCCCGAGCAACGACTGAGTATTTGACTGAGTTAGCCCAATCAGAAAAAGTGTGGGCTTTAGGCGAGACAGGTTTAGATTATTACCACAGCACTGACTTTATTAATGAGCAAAAGGCTTGTTTTGCTCGGCATATTCAAGCCTCTAAAAATGTCAAAAAGCCAGTAGTTGTTCATACACGTTCAGCCAAACATGACACGGTGGATATTATTCGAGCTGAACAATCTTCACATGGTATTTTGCACTGTTTTACTGAAGACTGGGAAACAGCAAAAGACGTATTAGACTGCGGTTACTATATTTCCTTTTCAGGGATTGTTTCATTTAAAAATGCGCAAGATTTACGAGATGTTGCCAAGCAAGTGCCTTTAGATCGACTTTTAATTGAAACAGATAGCCCTTATTTGGCTCCAGTGCCATATCGTGGTAAAACAAATGAACCAAAATACGTGCCCTATGTAGCGAAAGCACTTAGTGAGGTATATGATAAATCGGTTGAGGAAATTGCAAGAATCACCTCGCAAAATTTCGAAAATTTACTCAAAGCGATTTAACTTATAGAAACTATATAAAGAGAGTAATTGCGTGAAGATGGACCGTCAAGCTCAGTTCCGAGCAAGAGAAGCATTAATATTTCAAGTTGCGGAACAGTTGTTGTTAGAAAATGGCGAAGCCGGAATGACACTTGATGTGCTGGCTGCTGAGCTTGATTTGGCAAAAGGTACCTTGTATAAACATTTTCAAAGTAAAGATGAATTGTACATGCTGTTAATTATTCGTAATGAGCGCATGCTACTTGAAATGGTTCAAGACACTGAAAAAGCTTTTCCAGAGCATTTGGCTTTCTTTATGTTGCACCATTTGCACCATCCAGAACGAACTGTATTGTTTCATCAAATTGAAGAAAAGCTTTCGATTACTGCTCAAGGTGTACACCATCTTTTTAATGAGTTGTATCAGGTAAGAAAACAGCGCTTACGTATCATTATTCGTATGACTGATCATTATTTGGAGTCAATTCAAAGTCATATGAGTACGCGCGATTACTTGGCTTCAATCTGGTCGCTCACTCATGGAGCTGCTGCAATTCTGAACTCAAGTTTTTACCAACGTTATTTGGGTTCAAGAGATACTTTAAGGGTAGCTTATATTGATCAGGCATTGGCCTTACCGAAACAAGCAATTGAGCAATACGCTTAATAGGTCGATATGAAATCGAAATCATTTCAATCACAAAAAGGCTTTACCCTCATAGAAGTGATGGTGGTCATCGTGATTATGACAATTATGACCTCACTTGTTGTATTGAATATCGGTGGTATAGACCAAAAGAAGGCAATGCAGGCACGAGAGTTATTTTTATTAGATTTGCAGAAAATTAATAAAGAATCACTTGATCAATCGCGTGTATTAGCTTTAGAAACTCATGGTGAGACAGATGTCTCACCATTTTCTTATGAATTATACGAATATCACGATCAAAGTACCTTGCAAGTACAAGATATAAAAAACCAATGGCAGAAATATGCTGAGTTTAAAACACGACAACTTCCTACGCATGTATCTTTCTCTGTGCAACCGATAGATGGGCAGAATTATTCTAAAGCTAAAAATACCGATTTAGTGGGAGGGCAAACGCCTCAACTCATTTGGTTTGGCAATGGCGAAGCCAAGACTGTAAAAATACAATTTTATTTAGAACAAAAACCGATTGGTTCAGAAATACAAATAGATCATTTGGGTAAAATTAATGAAATCTAAAGGCTTTACCCTCTTAGAAGTTATGGTTGCTTTGGCAATCTTTGCTGTAGCAGCTGTCGCTTTAACTAAAGTGGCTATGCAGTACACTCAGTCTACCTCTAATGCGATTTTACGAACTAAAGCTCAATTTGTAGCAATGAATGAAATTGCTATGATGGAGATTAACCAAGAGTGGTTGCAGGGCACTCAAAGTAAGCAAGTAACCTCTCAAGGTGAGACTTGGCAGATTGATAAATCAGCTGAATCGACTGTTAGCCCTAATGTTCAAAAAATTGATGTACAAATTAGCTTATATGATCCGGATAAGGGAAAAGTACAAAACGGTATTACTCATATGGTCTTTTTTAATTATCCAGTGAAAGCAAAATAATGATAAAAAATAAGTACTTTTGCACCCGAAGCAAAGTTTCACGTCTTACGGCACGATCAAGTATTGTGTCGACTGACTACTCAGAGCATAGCTCTTCGTCTTACGCTCAGACAAAGCGCTGTTTTAGTGATTCTCACACTCGAAACACTATTTCTCATCTTGCGGCGCGATCGAGCAGTGCTCGATTAGCTCGCGCCTCAGGATTTACGTTGGTTGAGTTATTGGTTGCGATTGCTATTTTCGCGGTTTTATCTTTATTGGGGTGGAAAATATTCGATTATTTGCTCAAGGTTCGTGATCGTAACGCTGAACATGAAGTGCATTTATTTGAATTACAAGATGCTTATCAACAAATTCTTCGTGATACTCTGCAAATTATTCCTTTATCTGCAAATCAAGGGGGGCAACTTCATCCAGCTTTAGAAATCGATAATCAAATTTTACGTTTTAGCAAAGCAGGCGTAACTGATCCTTTAAAACAGGGTTTATCACCATTTGAACGAATTGAATATCGTTATGATGCTGACCAAAAAAAACTTTATCGTCTTAAATATACAAATTTAAATACTTCGAATAACGAGCAACCTTTATCAAGTACCTTACTAAGTCAAGTTGACCAATATCAGGTTATGGTCTTAACTCCGCAAGAAGTAACAAAATGGCCCGAAGTTAATATTGATCCAACAAAACCTAACGAGTTAAAAAAATTACCGAAAGGAATAAAAATCCAAGTTACAGTTGCAGGAGTAAGTTATGAATGGATTTATAGCTTAAATCAAAGCAACTTAGCACTTTCTCAGCAAGGTGGTTCATAATGGTTATTCGTTATAAGCACCAACAGGGCGTGGCTTTATTGACAATACTTATTATGGTCGCCTTGGCTACAATTTTAGCTGCTTCAATTGCCAAGCATCAAAATAATACTATGGAAAATACAGCTTACTTAATGCGGCAAAATCAATCTTTGCTCTATGCAAAAAGTGCAGAAGCTTTTTTTTCGGAATTATTAATTCAAGATGCAAATAATGCTGGTGGAGTGGATCATTTAAAGGAAACATGGGCGCAACCTATGCCACCGTTTCCAGTAGAAGATGGTTCTGTCTCAGGGCGTTTACTTGATGAGTCGGGGAAGTTTAATCTAAATAATTTGACCAACGGGGAAGGTGCTGTCAATGAAGATGCTAAAAATTGGTTCGAGCGTTTGCTTGTACGACTAGGTTTACCCGCTGAGTTGAGTCAAGCTGTGATTGATTGGCAAGACCCAAATGATGAACCAGCTGGACCAATGGGAGCAGAAAGTAGTTATTATCAAGGTTTAGATCCAAGCTATATGGCTGCAAATACTAAATTTCATCGTATTGAAGAGTTAAAGCTGGTCAGAGGCTTTGAAGGTAAAAAATATGACCTTATCTCTCCATATATTTCTGCCTTACCTGAAAATACGAAGTTAAATATTAATACTGCTTCACCATTGGTTTTAGCAAGTATTGATGAAAAACTAGATGTGGGAACTATAGAAAAAGAATTACAAGCACGACAGCAAAACTTAAAGTTCTTTCAAAATGTTGATGAACTTTGGCAATTGAATGCTTTTTCAGCGGTTGATAGTGAGAAGAAAAAGCAGGCAAGTGGTCTTATTGATGTTAAATCCAACTTCTTTCAAGCTCAAATTGAAGTTGTTCTAAACAATAGAAAGCGTCAGTTTACAAGTGCTTTAATGCGAAAAGACAAGCAAGTATATGTATATTCCAGAAGCTTGGCTCCATTTAACTGAATAAATTTATTGATATTTTTTTTGAGTCTGTAATACTTGAAACTTATTAATAAAAGGGATGGGGTCATATTTCTGCATAGACAGTATTTAAAGTAAAAATCAATATCTTCAAAATTCCTTCACATCTCTTATCATACTTTTTGCTAATTGTTTCTATTTGAAAAGTGGTGCGAAGTTTTTGTCTTTTGCTTTATAATAATGTTCTTAGAAGGAATGATCGATTTGGCACATGTTAATTCGTAAGTTATTTAAGTTTGAAAATGCACATGTTGTACGTAACTGTACATCGGATCGTTGTAAGCGATCGATTCATGGGCATAGTTATAAAGTCGAGTTATTACTTAAAGCTTCGAAATTAGATCATGGACAAATGGTATATGATTTTGGACTGTTAAAAGGTGTAATTAAGGATCTTTTTGATAGTTTTGATCATGCGATTTGTTTCTGGGAAAAAGATGATCCTCAATATATCGATGCTTGTAAGACTTTTAGTGCACGTTGGATTTCTTTACCAGTGTCTCCATCTGCCGAGCAATTTTCTCGTATCTTCTTTTTCTTAGCTCAGCAAGTATTACAATCGACCGTTACCCAAAATGGGGAAGGCGATGTTGAAGTTTATTCAGTGATTGTTCATGAAACTGATACGGGATATGCCCAAAGTTTCCTTGAAGATATTCAAAATGAGCAAATGGGTTTGTTAAACCTTGAAGGAATTGTTTTTTCAGAACAAGTTCAATCTGAGTGGAATGATCCACAAATGTATGAAAATTTAAAACAAGGAGTTAAATTTCATAATCCGCATGTTAACTTACAAGTAGAAGTTTAAGTTAACTTCCTTTTGTTTGTAGAAATGAAAATTGATCTAGGATGACATTAATGCAATTAACTGAGCAACAGCAAGACAAACTCAGTAAAGTTCAATTAGAAGAAAGCTGGAAAAGCTCATTAACTCCATTTTTGCTGAGCCCTTATATGGATAGTTTGCGAGACTTTCTCTTCCAAGAGAAGCAAGCTCAGAAAACAATATATCCACCAAGCAAACAAATTTTTAGTGCTTTAAATATTACGCCTTTAGATCATGTAAAGGTCGTTATTTTAGGGCAAGATCCATATCATGGCCCTAATCAGGCGAATGGGTTAAGTTTCTCCGTACAAAAAGGGATTGCATTACCTCCTTCTTTACGTAATATTTTTCATGAATTAAACACTGATTTAGGTGTACCTGTTTCGCGCCATGGTGATTTAACTAAATGGGCCGAGCAAGGTGTACTTTTATTAAATAGTGTACTTACTGTAGAAGCAGGACAACCAACATCACATCAAAAACAAGGTTGGGAAGAGTTTTCTGACGCAGTAATTGATGTTTTAAATGAACAACGTGAGCATATCGTGTTCATTTTATGGGGTGCTTATGCACAACGTAAAGGACAACGTATAAATAGAGAAAAACATTTGGTTTTAACAGCTGCACATCCATCACCACTTGCGGCTAATCGTGGTGGTTTCTTTGGGTGTAAAGTGTTTTCAAAAACAAATCAATATTTGAAACAACATGGCATTGAGCCCATAGACTGGCAATTGGACGCATGATGAACTCTCCCAATGTAAATAGCTATCATCCGGATTTGGTAGTTGAAGAAGCGAAAAATGGTTGGCGTATTGTACGATTGAATCGGCCTAAATCATTACATGCTTTAGATGAATCAATCGTAACGGCTTTATTACGAGTATTTGAAGACTTCCGTGATGATGAGCGAGTAAAAGCAATTTGGTTGGATTCGACAACACCAAAAGCTTTTTGTGCAGGCGGAGATGTACGCAAATTACGTCAGCTGGTGATCAATCAAGAAGTAGAAACAGCAAATAAGTTTTTCCAGCAAGAATATGCTTTGGATTTACTGTTGCATAACTATGCCAAACCTATTGTGGTGTGGGGTGAAGGTTATGTAATGGGTGGTGGACTAGGCTTGTTCATGGCGGCGCCTTTCCGCCTTGTTACGCCATATTCACGTTTAGCAATGCCTGAAATTAACATTGGCCTATATCCGGATGTTGGAGCAAGCCGTTTCCTTGCTGACCGTGGGCAAATTGGTTTATTTACTGGTTTGACTGGTTCAATTATGACTGCTGCTGGGGCATTTAGCATTGGTTGGGCGACACATATTTGTGAAGCACAACGTGATAATGTTTTGCAAAAAGTACTTAATATTAATTGGGCTCACTATCCAGCAGGCGATTTCCGCGCGATTGACGATACTTTAAATAGTTTGCATCGTCCAGTTGCAGCTGGGCCATTACAAAATTCCCTAGATGTTATCCATAGTGTTTGTCGTGGTTCAAGTTTTGAACAAGACTATCAATCCATTGTTAGCTTGCGAGATGCAAGCAGTGATTGGTTGCGTCAAGCCAGCGAAAACTTGCAAAAGGGTTCACCGAGCACAGCAGCCATTACTTGGTTATTATGGCAATGGGGTAAACAAGTACATTCTTGGGACGAAGTTTTTGATTTAGAAGCGCAAATCTCTGAATGGAAAATTCGTCATCCTGATTTTGTCGAAGGTGTTCGTGCTCGTTTAGTTGATAAAGATTTATCGCCAGAATGGAAAGCATGTGAAGACCTTACATTGAGAGGCATTTTGGCTGATGATCCACCAATAACATCTATTGATAGCTGGAATGCTTTACTTAGACAATATGGCGTAGTTTCATAGTCAATAAATGTCCAAATTTAGTAACGAGTATTGGATGCAGCTTGCTTACGAGCAAGCTGAGTTAGCGGCTGAACAGGGTGAAATTCCTGTAGGTGCTGTAATCGTAAGTCAAAATAAATTAATTGGAGCAGGTTTTAATGCTCCAATTGGTTTATCTGATCCTACTGCCCATGCGGAAATTCAAGCTATTCGTGCGGCTTGTGACTCATTAAAAAATTATCGTTTACCAGAAGATGCAACTTTGTATGTTACGCTTGAACCTTGCACGATGTGTGTAGGTGCTTTAGTACATGCAAGGATTAAACACGTTGTATTTGGCACAACAGAACCTAAAGCTGGTTCACTTGTCAGTGCGCGTCAATTATTAGAAAATGGTTATTACAATCATAAATTTACTTTTGAGCAAGGGTGTTTACATGAAAAATGTGCTCAACAGTTAAGTCTTTTTTTTAAGCAAAGACGTGAACAAAAGAAAAAAGAGAAACAACAAAAAACGTCCTTAAATGATTAAAAAATGTCATGGGGTTATGGCAAACTAGCGCCGTTTCATTGACATGATTTATTTAAATAAGGAACTTTCATGCGTAATGTAATTACTATACAAAAAGAATTTAATGCTCCGCTGTGTGATGTATTTAACCTGCTTTCTAAACATGCAACTTACAACAAGGCATTTGCTCCACTACAAGTTGTACGTGTGAAAGACTCAGCAGATCCTGAAAGACCAGATGGGGTTGGTTCTATTCGTCGTATGGGATTTGGTGCAATTAAACCGCTTAAAGAAGAAATTACTCATCTCGAAGAAAACAAGCGTATTGAATATAAATTGATTGATAATCCTTTAGTTAAACACCATTTAGGTCGTATCGAGTTTTCTGAAATTACCCCTTATATTACTTTGGTTACTTATCGTATCGAATTAACGGCAAAAGCCCCCGTTGTAAGTAAATTAATTCTTGCACAGCTAAAACTAGCGATTACACTAGGCTTTTCGAGATTAGCTAAAGCATTTGCTTCTTAGTGAGAGTTCAATGACAGTTCAAATTATTACTATTGATGGTCCGAGTGGTTCGGGTAAAGGAACATTAGCGGCAAAACTTGCTGCATATTATCAATTTCATTTACTTGACTCTGGCGCCTTGTATCGTTTGTTAGGGTTGTCATTACATAAACATGATTTATTGGAAAAATTAGATAGCCATTTAGATGAGTGTGTGAATTATGCTCGTCAGCTTAATATCAAGTTTGAAACTTCACCTGAGGGAACATTAGTTTTCCTTGATGGAGAAGATGTATCGCAAACCATCCGCACAGAGCGAGTTGGTGAATATGCATCTAAAGTTGCAGCAATTCCTGAACTTAGACAAGCACTTTTTGATCGTCAAAGAGCATTTGCGCAAACTCCAGGTTTAGTTGCAGATGGCCGAGATATGGCAACATCAATTTTCCCAGAAGCTAATGCAAAAATTTATCTGACAGCTTCGGCTGAGTCACGTGCTGAGCGAAGAGTAAAACAGTTGCAGGGCATGGGGCTAGATGCTAAAATAAACGACATTTTAGCTAATATACAAGCGCGTGACAAAAGAGATATGGAGCGAGAAGTTGCTCCTCTCAAGCCAGCCGCAGATGCTTATATTATTGATAGTTCGGAATTAACGATCGATCAAGTATTTAAGTTAATGGTTGATTATGTCAATAGCCGTACTGTTAGCAACTAAGATTATCAGTTGACGCATAGCTTGATCAGTCTATAAAGACTATGTTGATACTTAACTAAACCGGCCTTGTCTGATCCAAGACCGCTGAATTTATCAGGTATATCATGACCGAATCTTTTGCAGCCCTCTTTGAAGAAAGTGAATTAAACCTCAACGTTGAAAAGGGTGCAGTCATCCAAGGTGTTGTTGTAAACATCGATAGCGACTGGGTTACTGTTGACACTGGCCTTAAATCAGAAGGCATTGTTGATCGTGCTGAATTTTTAAATGAACAACGTGAACTTGAAGTTCAGGTTGGCGATACTGTTGACGTAGTTGTTGAAGCTCTTGACAACGGTATGGGTCAAACAGTTTTATCACGTGAAAAAGCTAAACGTGCTGAAACTTGGACTAAACTTGAAAAAATCTTTGAAGATGGCGAAATCGTTACTGGTGTTATCTCTGGTAAAGTTAAAGGCGGTTTCACTGTTGACATCGGTCCTGTTCGTGCATTCTTACCAGGTTCATTAGTTGACACTCGTCCTATCCGTGACACTACTCACCTTGAAGGTAAAGAGTTAGAGTTTAAAGTAATCAAACTTGATGCTAAACGTAACAACGTTGTTGTATCTCGTCGTGCTGTTATGGAAGCTGAATCTTCTGCTGACCGTGAAGCATTACTTGCTCAACTTGAAGAAGGTCAAACAGTTACAGGTACTATCAAAAACCTTACTGATTACGGTGCATTCGTTGATCTTGGCGGTATTGATGGTCTTCTTCATATCACAGATATGGCTTGGAAGCGTATCAAGCATCCTTCAGAAGTTGTTGAAGTTGGTCAAGAAGTTACTGTTAAAGTACTTAAATTTGACCGTGAACGTAACCGCGTATCTTTAGGCCTTAAGCAATTAGGCGAAGATCCATGGTTAGCGATCATGAGCCGTTACCCTAAAGGTTCTATCGTTAAAGCACGTGTTACTAACTTAACTGACTACGGTTGTTTCGCTGAAATCGCGGAAGGCGTTGAAGGTTTAGTACACGTTTCTGAAATGGACCACACTAACAAAAACATCCACCCATCTAAAGTTGTTCAGATTGGTGACGAAGTTGATGTTATGGTTCTTGAAGTTGACGAAGAACGTCGTCGTATCAGCCTTGGTATCAAACAAACTCGTGCTAATCCATGGGAAGAGTTTGCTAAGTCTCATGAGAAAGGCGAAAAAGTTTCAGGTACAATCAAGTCTATCACTGACTTTGGTATCTTCATTGGTTTAAATGGCGGTATCGACGGTCTAGTTCACTTGTCTGATATTTCTTGGAACGAACAAGGCGAAGAAGCTATCCGTCGTTACAAGAAAGGTGACACAGTTGAAGCTGTTATCTTGTCTGTAGACGCTGAAGGTAACCGTATCAGCCTTGGTATCAAGCAATTGAACAGCGATCCGTTCAATGATTTCTTAGCTGCTAACGAACGTGGTGCTTTAGTTAAAGGTACTGTGACTGCAGTTGATGCTCGTGGCGCAACTGTTAAGTTAGCTGACGAAGTTGAAGCAACTCTTAAAGCTTCTGAAATCAACCGTGACCGCGTTGAAGATGCGACTAAATTCTTAGAAGTTGGTCAAGAAGTTGAAGCGAAAATCATCAACGTTGATCGTAAATCTCGCTCTATCAACTTGTCTATCAAAGCGAAAGACGAAGCTGAAGAGAAAGAAGCAGTTGCTAACTTACGTACAGCATCTGCTTCTCAAGAAAATGGTCCTAAGACTATTGGTGACTTGATCAAAGCACAAATGAAGTAATAAGTTAACAAAGTACAGTTTCATGTAACGAAATTGTACTTTTTATACAAATTACTGTAAACGGTAGCGTAGTATTCAACATACTGCGCTACCGTTTTGTATTTAAACAGGTTATTATCAAACGACTTAGAGTAGTAATAAATAACGAGGTCGTAGATGACTACTGAAGCTCTTAATAAGTCTGATTTAATCGAACGCATTTCGCTAAAAAATCCACACTTGGCTGAACCTTTGGTGGAAGAAGCGGTTAAAATCATGATTGATCAAATGATTGAAGCTCTTTCGACGGACAACCGTATTGAAATCCGTGGTTTTGGTAGCTTTGCTTTACATCACCGTGAACCTAGAGTTGGTCGCAACCCTAAAACTGGTAAGTCAGTTGATGTTGCAGCAAAGGCGGTTCCGCACTTTAAACCAGGTAAAGCACTACGTGATGCAGTGAATGAATCTGGAAAATAAATAAAACTCATAAGGGGTGCCTATGCGTTATATTCTAATTGCATTACTCATTATTTTATTTGGCTATTCTTTAGCACTCGTTTTGCAGAACCCAACAGAACTTCCTGTTGATTTATTATTTACTCAAGTTCCAGCAATGCGTTTAGGGCTATTATTGTTGCTTACCTTAGCGCTTGGAATTGTGGTTGGACTTTTATTAGGTGTGCAAGTTTTCCGAGTCTTTCAAAAAGGCTGGGAAATCAAACGTCTTCGTAAAGATATTGATCATTTGAGAAAAGAACAAATTCAAACTGCTCAATTGGCAGCGGCAGAAGCAGCTGCAAATGTAAGACATGAAAAAACTGTTGTAGATATTTATCCGCAAGATAAAAACTCTACTCCGTTATAATTATTTTTGATACTACTCTTTATCCAGTTATAAAGAGTAGTATTTTTCATTTCTATATTTCAATTACTAAATAAATTCAAAATCAATATTTTCTTATTCAAAAACTTGTCTCAATAGATTTCTTTATTAGTAGCTGACTTGTCTATTATAATAGCGCTGATTTTATGTGATGGAAGAAAGTCTCTTGAGTATCATTGTTGCGTTAGATGCTAAAAGCCAATATGACGCTTTAAAAATTGTTGAACAACTCGATCCTACGTTATGCCGTGTAAAAGTAGGTAAAGAGCTTTTTACTCATGAAGGCCCATCTGTTGTAAAAAAACTTCAAGATGAAAATTTCGAAGTTTTCCTCGATTTAAAATTCCATGATATTCCTAATACAACTGCTCAAGCTGTATGTGCTGCAGCAGATTTGGGGGTATGGATGGTGAACGTACATGCATCAGGTGGTCGTAAAATGATGGAGACCTGTGTACAGCGCTTAAAGGCAGGTAATTATCAAACTCAGCTAATTGCAGTAACAGTTTTAACTTCAATGGGGCGTGAGGACTTAAAAGATATTGGTTTAGATATCGAACCTGTAGAGCAAGTTAAAAGATTGGCTAAACTTACCAAAGACAGTGGTTTAGATGGTGTGGTCTGTTCTGCTCAAGAAGCTAAAATTCTCCGTGAATTAATTGGACAAGATTTTTCTTTAGTTACTCCAGGAATACGTCCAGAAGGTAGCAATGCCGATGACCAAAAACGTATTGTGACTCCAAAACAAGCAATGCTTGATGGTTCTACTCATTTAGTTATTGGTCGTCCAATTACGAAAGCAGAAGATCCAACTCAGATGTTGAAATCAATTCTTGCTTCAATTGCTTAAAAGTTTAAAAACACAGTAATTAAAAGTGGAGCGAGTAAGCTTAAAAGTAGGCCGCTCATCATGGCATGTGGTACATAATGTGTGCCACATGACTGTTTTACCATAGCTAATGTTACATCCATTGAGGTAGCGCCAGCACTTGATATTGCTGGACGCGGAAAACGCCATCCCATTGTATACATTAGTAAAATTGCCACTATTTCTCTAAATAGATCTGTAAGTAAAGCAATTCCGCCTAACTCGGCTGAATGTAACTGTGTAAATAAAATACCCGACATTGAATACCAGCCATAGCCTTGAGCCAAGGCTAGCATTTCGTTGAGTGTAAAATGGTTACCTAGTAAGAAATAGTTGAGAAACCCAGCTATACATGAACCTATAAAAGCAGCCAATGGCACAATAAGGATTTTCCAGCTTAACCATGTTCGATTAAAATGAGTAAAAGCTAATTCGATACCAATCAGAAAAATAAAAACTAATAACAAATACCAGCTATTAAATGGAATATGTACATTTAATCGAGTTAAAAAAATACCTAAAATGATACCTGCAGCTAAAGCTAAAAATGCCTTCGCAATATTTTTTAAAGCATTTATAAAAAGTTGAAGTGAAATTTTTCCTTTTACACTTTCTTTATCAAAAACTGTATACGCTAATAAACATGTAAAAAAGGAACCGAATGATGTGGTGACTGCAATTAATAGTGCAGGTGGCAGTATGGTAGAAGGATTGTTAATTTGATCAAGCGCAAGAGTTAATTCTAAAGCAACACTTGTGAGTAAAATATAAGAAAAATAGGGCAAAACTTTGAAAATAAATTTTCGAATATTTAACGAAAGTTTAGGGCCTAAAAAGTAGCCAAAAGCTATGACAATAAAAATTTGAATAATGAGGCTAACAGATTGCATATAATAGATAGATTGTTATCAACCTATCTATTATGTATTGAACATTTTATGCTGCATAGTTTTTAGAGTATTTATTTAGCAACAAATAATCTTTGGTATTCACTTTACGGGTTTCTAGCCAATACTTCCAAGTGTAAGTTGGCCATAAGGAAAAGTTCTTTCCATCGGCAGCCTGATACCAGCTATTACACCCCCCAGCTTGCCATACTGTGCCTTGAAGTTGTTTCTGTATTCTTTCATTGAAAGCATCTTGGACTTCCAGTTTAATTTCTATCGCATGTTGGCCAGATTTATCGACAAGTTCAATCAGCTGTAAAATATAATTAACTTGTGACTCAATCATAAAAATAACTGAGTTATGACCTAAAACAGTATTTGGTCCAACGAGTTGAAATAAATTAGGAAAATTCTTGGTCATAATGCCATAATAACTTTCTGCACCATCTTTCCAAGCTTGTTTTAATTCAATTTGGTTACGACCAATACAAGTAAAATGTTTTAAGTAAATACGTGGGTCGGTAATAAAACCAGTCCCATAAATCAGGCAATCGATAGGTCTTTCTTTTCCATCTTTTGTGATAATGCTGTGCTCTTTAATTTCTTGAATACCATCTATCACTAATTCAACATTTTTACGGTTAAATGTCGGAAAGTATTTATTTGAAATAAGAATGCGTTTACAACCCATCACGAAGTCTGGTGTAAGTTTTTTAGCTAATTCTTTATCTTTGACTTGGAAACGTATAAAAGCCTCAGCTAATTTTTGCCCATATTTCATGATTTGCGGCTGAACAATTGGCACAACGCGGGATTCGTTACTCCAATAAAGGCGACTGCGATGAATTTGTCTATAAAGATTAGATGTTTTAAATAAGGCTTTACTTAAGCTTGAGTATTTGCGCTCATCTCGTGGAATCACCCATGCTGCTGTTCTTTGAAACACATATAGTTGTTTAACATCTTTTGCAATTTCTGGAATATATTGAATTGCACTACCACCTGTACCAATAGAGGCAACTGATTTACCTATAAGGTTATAGTTATGTTCCCATTGTGATGAATGAAATACCTTACCTTTAAATTTTTCGATACCGCGAATATGAGGGATTTGCGGAATATGTAAGGGACCAGAAGCAAATACTACAAATTGTGCTTCGAGAGAAGGTTGGTTTGTAAAGTCTAACGTCCATACATGGCGCGTTTCATCATACTGAACAGAAGTAACTTCATGATTAAACTTACAGTAGTTTTTAATTTGATATTTATGAGTTATATCTTGAATATAGTCAAAAATTTCTGGTGCTTCTGCATAGCGTTTTGACCAGTCAGTTTTAGGTGCAAAAGATAAAGAATACATATGCGACTGAACGTCACATGCAGCTCCTGGATAGCGGTTTTCGCGCCAAGTTCCACCCACATCATTAGACTTTTCTAAAATAAGAAAATCTGTTTGCTTGTTCTGTAATAGACGAATAGCCATTGCAAGGCCACCGAATCCAGCACCAATAATTGCGATTTTAGTTTTTTGAATAGCGTTTTGTTTTGGACTGTGCATTGTAAACCCTGCATATACCGTAAAGAGGATTGTAGGCAAGACTAACGTTTTTTGATCAGTTTAAACATGATTGTACCGACGTGAAAATTGATATATTCGGCAATTAATTTTATTCCTTCTTTATAGTAAAACATTTCAGTCTAGGGAAATTGATAGAAGAATGAAACGATCGGCACTTGGTTTAATCTATTTAATTCAAGGAATGCGCAATGCGGGCATTGATGTCGACTCACGTTTGGCTAATATAGGCATTAAAGTAGATTCTTTGGACCCAAGTTCAACAATTCACGATAGTTTAGAGTGGGATATTCAACAAATTATTAGTGAAAATGTTGATCCCGAAAAAGGATTGTTCATAGGGCAGCACTATGCATTAGCAGGTTATGGTCCTTTATTAATGCTACTTGTAACAAGCCAAGATATACAAACTGCATTGGAAAAAGGCATACAGTATCAAAAACTCACTCATTTATTTGGTACTTTAAGTTTACAAGAAACTGAAAATCATATCATTCTGAACTATTTACCTGTCGACTTAAAAACAGAGATTGGTTTGCTTCGTGCCCAGTGTGAAATTTCAGGGACTTATAAATTTATTCAAGATATTTACACCATGATGGGCTTAACAATGCCTCTTATGCGTATAGATTTGCCATTTCCCAAACCAAATAATACAGATACCGTTGCTCAATATTTCTCATATTATGGAGATGATCTGCATTTTAATTCTACACATGCAGCATTTAGCCTAAGTAAGAATGTGCTTGGAATGAAAGTTCCTTCAGCGGATATCATTACTCATCGTATCTATGAAGCGAAATGTATTAAAGAAATAAAACGATTAAATGAGCAAGATCATCAAATACCACCCATTATTCAATATGTACAAGATTATCTAGAGCTACAACAAGGAATTATCCCGAGCATGGCGGAAACCGCTTTCGCTTTAAAAATGCCTGAAAGGACATTAAGGCATCAATTGCAGCAGCTTAATACGAGTTACAAACAGATTCGTGAACAGATTATTAAGAATAAGGCGCTTAAACTTATGGAATATAAAGAATATTCAATAGAAGTTATTGCTGAGTCGCTTGGCTATTCTGAACCTGCAGCTTTTAATCATGCGTTTAAAAGATGGTTTGGGCAGAGTCCTCGGCAATATGGGAAAGAGTTTTACTGAGCATAACTCTTGATGCTAAAAGCTAATGTGGTCGGACAAAATGTTCGCTATACTCTCTTCAGTTAAAATTGAAATAAAATGATATGTTAAATTTAAAATCTTCTCATAGTACTGCTTTTACTCCTTCTTCCCCAGCAGAGCGCTATGCTGAGGCATTGGCTTCAGGCCAGTTTATGGCAGATGAAGCACAAGCACAGGCAGTGCAAGAATTAGATCGTGTTTGGAAGGAACTTTTAAACCGCTATAAAGCTTCTAAGAAAGCTTTCCGTCGCTTCCGTCGCCAAACCTCTCCAAAAGGCGTGTATATGTGGGGTGGTGTAGGTCGAGGAAAAACTTGGTTAATGGACCAATTTTATGAGTCTGTGCCATTTCGTCGTAAAACACGTATGCATTTCCATCACTTTATGCAACACGTTCATAAAGAATTAAATAAACTTTCTGGTCAACGTAATCCACTCGATATCGTGGCTGATCAAATTTATAAAGATGCGGTTGTTATTTGTTTTGATGAGTTTTTCGTTTCAAACGTAACAGATGCAATGATCTTGAGTGATTTATTCCAGAAGTTATTTGTTCGTGGAGTAACACTGATTGCTACTTCGAATATTGCACCAGACGGTTTATATAAAAATGGCATTCATCGCGACCGTTTTATACCTACCATTGAAATGGTTAAAAAGAATTGTGCTATTTTAAATGTAGATGCGGGCGTAGATTACCGTTTACGTGTTTTGAAACAAGCTCAATTGTTCAAATCGCCTTTAGGTAATGAAGCGCAAAGTTGGATATCTGAGCGTTATACTGCCTTAACGCATACGCAAGCAAATTCTCAAGAACCAATTGTGATCAATAACCGTGTTGTTGAAACGCTAGGTCACACCGAAGATGTTTTATGGTGTGAGTTTTCTGAACTTTGTTTAAAGCCACGTAGCCCAGCAGATTTTATTGAAATTGCTAATATTTATAATACAGTTCTGGTCAGCAATGTTCCGCACTTAACCGACTTCTTGTCAGAAGGAACGCGTCGATTTATTTATCTAGTCGATGAGTTTTATGACCGTGGCGTGAAATTACTCTTAACTTCTCAAGATAGTATCATTGATATCTATCAAGGCGAGAAATTAGCTTTTGAAATTGAGCGTACGCGTTCTCGTTTGTTGGAAATGCAGTCAGATGATTATTTGCATTCAGAACACCGACAAATTGATGAAGCTAAAACTTCTTAAGAAGATAGTTGTGAAAAGCGCTCTAGATAGAGCGCTTTTTTTATAACAAAAAATTGATAAATTTAATTAAATAGTGCTTTTTCACAGCTTAAAGTTTGATATAACTAAATACGCTTTAGAAAAATCAGATACTGAAATTTTTTGTTTGTTAACAAAAAGTCTAGTTTCAGTATTTTTAAATATTGAATAAATTGTTGAGAAACCTAGTTAGAATTTTAATATTTTCCTATATAGAAAAATTTATCTTTGTCAATAGTTTTGCAACGGAAAATGCTTACTATTTAGGAATGTGATATTAGTATTCAGCTTAATTTAAATCGGTATACTAGGTTTCTCTTGGTATAAAAAGTAGCAACTTCAGGAAAGACAATGACTGCACGTATTCAAAAAGGCAAGTTAGCGATTGCTAAAGAACTTTACGATTTTATCGAAAATGAAGCTTTACCAGGTTCTGGTTTAGATAGTGAAACTTACTGGAAGAACTTTGAGCAAGTTGTTGTCGATCTTAGTCCAAAAAATAAAGCGTTATTGGCTAAGCGTGATGAATTACAAGCAAAAATTGATGAATGGCACCGTAATAACAAATTTGAATTAGGTGCTTATAAAGCGTTTTTAACTGAAATTGGTTATTTATTACCAGAAGTTGAAGATTTCCAGATCACAACTGAAAATGTAGACGAAGAAATTGCATTATTAGCAGGGCCGCAGTTAGTAGTACCTGTACGTAATGCACGTTATTGCTTAAATGCAGCAAACGCACGTTGGGGTTCTTTATATGATGCACTTTACGGCTTTGACGTAATTTCAGAAGAAGGTGGTGCTGAAAAAGGGAAAGGATATAACCCTGTACGTGGTGCTAAAGTAATTGAGTTTGCTAAAAACTTCTTAAATGAAGTTTTCCCACTTGCACAAGGCTCACACGCAGATGCAACTAAATATGCAATTGAGCAAAATAAACTTGTTGTGACTTTAAAAGATGGGACTCAAACAGGTTTAGCTCATGAAGCTCAGTTCGTTGGTTTTAATGGTGAAGAAGCAAATCCTTCAGAAGTTGTACTTTTAAGTAATGGCTTGCATGTCATTATTGAAATCGATGCAAATAGCCCAATTGGTCAAACTGATTTAGCGGGTGTTAAAGATTTAACACTTGAAGCTGCGGTTACGACGATTCAAGATCTTGAAGACTCTGTTGCAGCTGTAGATGCTGAAGAAAAAGTTGAAGGTTACCGTAACTGGTTAGGTTTAATGAAGGGTACACTTCAAGAATCTATCGAAAAGAATGGTAAAACAATTGTCCGTGCTTTAAGCAAAGACCGTGAAATTAAAAACTTAATTGGTGGAACAACAAAACTTCATGGTCGTTCACTTATGTTACTTCGTAACGTAGGTCACTTAATGACGAATCCTGCTATTTTGGTAGATGGTGAAGAAATTTTCGAAGGTATTATGGATGCATTGGTAACTCCATTGTTATCAGTTGCTGATATCCGTAGTACGAACGAAAATAAAAACTCTCGTAAAGGATCTATGTATATTGTTAAGCCAAAAATGCATGGTCCAGAAGAAGTTGCTTTTGCTGTTGAATTATTTGAACGTGCTGAGCAAGCATTAGGTTTACCCGCGAAATCTTTAAAAATCGGTATTATGGATGAAGAACGCCGTACATCTGTAAACTTGAAAAACTGTATTGCTGCTGCTAAAGATCGTACTATCTTTATTAACACTGGCTTCATGGACCGTACAGGTGATGAAATCCATACTTCTATGGAAGCTGCACCAGTTGTTCGTAAAGAAGCGGTTAAAACACAAAAATGGATTGCTGCTTACGAAAATCGTAACGTTGCCATTGGTTTGAAATGTGGTTTACAAGGTAAAGCTCAAATTGGTAAAGGCATGTGGCCAAAACCAGATAGTATGAAAGATATGTTAGCAACTAAAGCTGCTCATCCAAATGCTGGTGCTTCATGTGCTTGGGTTCCATCACCAACTGGTGCTGTACTTCATGCGATGCATTACCATCAAGTAAATGTAAAAGCGCGTCAAGATCAGTTAAAAGCTGAAGAAATGTTGTCATTAGATGACTTGTTAACTCCTCCATTTGCACCAGAAACAAACTGGTCAGCAGAAGAGATCAACAATGAACTTGAAAATAACTGCCAAGGTATTTTAGGTTACGTTGTTCGTTGGGTTGACTTAGGCGTGGGTTGTTCAAAAGTTCCTGATATTAACAACGTAGGTTTAATGGAAGACCGTGCAACATTGCGTATTTCTTCTCAACACGTTGCGAACTGGTTACGTCACGGTATTGTGACTCGTGAACAAGTTGAAGAAGTGCTTAAACGCATGGCAAAAATTGTTGATGAGCAAAATGCGAATGACCCATTGTATAAACCAATGGCAGCTAACTTTGAAACGAATATTGCTTTCCAAGCAGCTTCTGATCTTATCTTTAAAGGTTGTGAACAGCCTTCTGGTTATACTGAGCCGTTACTTCATGCTGCTCGTTTAAAGTTAAAAGGTTATACAGGTGACTAATTTTAACCTGTTTTGAAAAAAAGCCTCTTCGGGGGCTTTTTTATTTTCGGTATGTTTTGTGCTTACAGATAAGGTGTGAATTTATAAATAAAGGATTCAAGTTTGATTGACTTAAAAAATCTCGAGCGTGAGAATTGGCTTCTATGTGCAAAATTATCATTAGATTATTCTCAAAGGGACTATGTTGCACCAAATGTATATTCTATTGCTGAGTCTAAAGTAGAAGAACATTACTGTCCAAGAGTCATCTGTTTTAATGATGAAGTCGTTGGGTTCCTAATGTATTGCGTCGAAATTGATCCACCTGATGAGACATTATTTTGGTTATTTCGTTTTATGATTAGCAAAGATCATCAAGCTAAAGGTTATGGTACCACAGCGTTGCAAATGGCAATTGATGAAATAGCTGCAAAAGGAGCTAAACGAATTAGAACGATGTATAAATCTTCTAATAACATTGCTGGAAAACTTTATAAGAAAATGGGTTTTATAGAAACTGGAGAATATGATGAGTGTGGTGATATTATTTTAGAGTTGAATATTTCGGCTTCAAAAAAAACGCTAACTGAAGATTCAAGTTAGCGCAGGAGTTAATAGAGTTAAATAGATTGAAAAGTAATATTAGTTACTACTTACAATTCCAATTTTAGTGACGCCTAAACGCTGTGCCGTAGCCATGACCATCGCTACATTTTTATATTCAGCCAATTGGTCTGGTTTGAGTTTGATCTGGTCTTGATCTTTTTTAGCAACAACACCTTGAAATAAAGTCTCTAGCGCCTTTCGGTCAGAAACCTCTTGGTTATTCCAAAATACTTTGCCTACGGCATCAATTCTTACATCAATAACTTCGGGTGGCTTTTCATTTGTTGGTGGCGGTGTGCCATTTGGCAAATTAATATTAATCGCGTTGTTGGGTGCAGGTATGGTAATAATAAACATGATAATGAGTACCAACATGACATCAATAAGCGGTGTCATGTTGACTTCTAACATCACATCATCATCATTATTTGAACCGACATTCATACCCATAAGATTCTCCTTAAAATAGTTATGGGGAGGCTGGAGGGGTAGTAACAAAGGCAATTTTGCCAATACCAGCTTGTTTGGTTGTACTAATGACCTGATCTATCGCTTCAAAATGGGTAAGCTGATCTCCTCGAATATGTACCTCTGGCTGCGGTCTTTTTTGCGCCACAGCCTGTAATTTCGATAATAAAATTTCTTTATTTGGTACATAACTTTCATTCCAGAAAATATCTCCTTTCTTATTGACTGAGAGTTGAATATTTTCGGGTGTGGTTGCATACGGCGTATTCTTTTCTTCTGGTAGTTTCACCGGAACTGTATGAGTAACTACCGGAATCGTAATTAGGAAAATAATAAGTAAAACCAACATGACGTCCACCAGAGGCGTCGTGTTAATTGTTCCAATCATTTCGTCTTCATCTTCAGAACCAACACTCATACCCATAATGTTTGCTCCTGATTATTTAATGCTGCGGTTAACTGAATTATTAGTATTAATTTCTCCGCTTAATAAAACTGCATGTAAATCTGAACCAAATGAGCGTACGTTTTCCATCACTGCTTTATTGCGACGAGTCAACCAGTTATAACCAAGTACAGCCGGTACTGCGACTGCAAGACCAATAGCTGTCATAATCAGTGCTTCACCAACTGGACCTGCAACTTTATCAATAGATGCCTGTCCTGAAATCCCGATAGCTGTTAACGCGTGATAGATTCCCCATACTGTTCCGAATAGACCTACGAAAGGGGCTGTAGATCCAACTGTTGCTAAAAAGGCTAAACCTCCACTTAAGTGGTTTTGTACTTTTTCAATTGAACGTTGTATTGAAATGCTTACCCACGTATTGAAGTCAATGCGTTCAAGTAACGAACCGCCGTGTGACTTAGTTGAGTTAATTCCTTTTTCTGCAATAAATCGATAAGCGCTACTTTGTTCTAAACCTTCAGCAGCATTATCAAGAGAAGTAGCTTCCCAGAAATGTCTTTCAGCTTCTTTTCCTTGTCGTTTAACTTTTCCTTGTTGTAATAGTTTAGAAACGATGATGTACCATGTACCGATAGACATAAGTACTAATATGAATAGGGTAGATTTTGCAACTAAATCACCTTCACGCCAAAGTGCTTCTAAACCATAAGGGTTTTTAACGGTTTCACTCGTTGCAGGCTTTGGCGGTGGAGTCGGTGTGCTTGAGTTTGAGGTTGCTTCAGTCGTTGCTGTTGCAACAGGAGTATTACTCGTTTCTTCTGCAAAAACTGTATTTAATGGGAGCAGTGAGCAAGCTGCGATTAGACTTGCAGAAGCGAAACGTACTAGCGGTTGAGTTGATTTTTTCATCATATTTTCTCCAATATTTTTAATTTCTGATTAATTCAATTTGTTCATTCAATTACGAAAGGATATTCAATTTCATACCAGTCCTGCTGAGGCACACCATCTTTCATTGCTGGTTTGAATGTGCATAGGCTGTAAGCTTTAGTTGCTGCCTTATCTAGAATCCTGCTGCCACTCGATTTCTTTATCTTTGCTTCTATAACTTTGCCATTCGTATCAACTAAAACTCGAATGCGGACAGTGCCTTGTTCACCACTCATTTCTGCTTCACGTGGATACTCTGGTTTTTCACAACCTGCGGAACCTTCTGAAACGCCACGAGTTACACCAGCTGGTTTAGGTGCTGGAGCAGCCGCAGTTGGAGCAGGTGCCGCAACTGGACTTGGTGATGGTGCACTAGGTGCAGCCGGTGCTGCTGGAGCAGGAGTCGCAACTTTAGTTGGTTGAGCTATTGGAGTGGTTTTTTGCACAGGAGTTACAACTTTCTCAACCTGTTTAGGAGGTTCAGGAACCTTGGCAACTTTTTCCACCATTTTTGGCGGTTCAGGTGGTTTTTCCTTAGGTTTCGGCTCCTCTGGTTTTGGTGGTGGAGGCGGTTTAATATCCTGAATAATTTGTAATTCCACAGGTTTTTCTGCTGGTTTTTGAATATTGTTTGCTAAACCTGACATCAGAATATAGGCAACAAGAAGATGCAGAAAAATTACTGCAGCAATACCAATAAGGCGTTTGGCAGATTTATTTTCTATGTCTGTAAAAGTCATGCCCATAGTTACTCCTGAAACTGTAGACAAACAATGTTTGAAATGACTGTTTGGCTAAGAATGAGTATTTGTTCTGCAAACTAACTTTTGAGTGTTATATTTGCAGAACAACCATTTAGAACTTATATGTACCTCGTACAAAGTAAGTGCGTCCTAAAGGATCTGCGTAACGTGGGTCATATCCCATTTGGAAGTTATCAATTACATTAGAAGCAGGTGGAACTTCATCAAAAATATTCTTAATACCTGCTGTTAACTCTAGGTTTTTAAAGCCTTTGTAAGTTCCTGAAATATTGTAAGTTGTGTAGTCACTTACTCTGTGATTTTGATCATTTGAGTTTTGATCTTGATAACCGCGTGAGAAGTTTTGTTGTAGGTTTAAAGCCCAGTTTTCGTAGTTCCAATTCACATTGGCGGTATGTTTCCAACGAAGAATAATTGATTGATAATCTAAGCCAGTATATGAGCCTGCAACACCTATCCATTCACCATCTGGTTCTGCTTGATATTTGTAGTCTGTGATATATGTGCCATCAATATTGAAACCAAATCGACCTGTAGCTGTCATTGGGGAAACCCAACTTAAGCCCACATCAAAACCAGATGTTTTAATGCCACCTAAATTTTGTTGTGTAGTAATAATATAATTTAGTGAGCCATCAGCATTACGTACAAATTTGTCTGCATATTTCACAGGGTCATTAAAAATAGCAGCTTCAGATAGAGTAGCAATTTGCTTGTCCACTTCTATATTGAAGTAATCGAGAGTAAAGGCTAAATTTTTAACAGGTTCAAAGACTAAGCCTGCTGTAAAAGATTTAGACTCTTCAGCATCAAGACTCTTGTTTCCACCATTTTGGCGTTTAAACTGCATATTACAGTCGCGTTCTTTTTTACCTCCAGGTTGTATAACACCTCCAGGGCAAAGTGCTGGGTCATTATATGTTGCACCAGTATTCGTTACTGAGTTTGGCCCATTAACCTCCCAAAGTGTAGGTGCTCTGAAACCTGTACTATAAGTGGTACGGAACATCAGTTGTTTAATTGGTTCCCAACGAAGTGCGAATTTTGGATTAAAGGTATCACCAAAATCATTGTAGTCATCATAACGAGCAGCAATTTGAGCTTCTAAAGTTTTGTGCAGTGGAATATGAAATTCGGTAAATACTGATTTGATATTACGATCACCCTTATTTTCTGGTTCGTCAGGATCATTACCTGTACTAGGAGCAAGTCGAGCAACATCAGCAATTACTTTTGAAGTCCAATCTTCATAACGATAGCTCGCTCCAACTGCGAACCCAACATCACCCGCTGGCAATTTGAAAATAGGGCGACTAGCAGTAAAATCAACCGTGGTTGTATCTAAGTTGGCTTTTAAATATTTTCCTTCAACACCTAGTTGGTCCCATACACCTGCATCCTCAGCATTCTGAGGGCCGAATGGATTTAAGGTGCCATTGTTTAAAGCTTCTTGAGTTTTGTCATAGTTTAAATAGCCACTCAAGATAGCATCAGAAGCACTACTATGCGCATAAGTCACACCTGAATTGATATCCCAACCATATGTTTCACCTTCAATACCAGCAAATATTCGATGCGATTGGTTAATACTATTACTGATACGATTACCAGCTTGTGAGCGTAAGTAAAGATCGATAGGGCCCGATGTGCCAGCAAGAGCAGGAGTTATGCCATTTCCTGGATAGTATTTACTGCTAGGGTCTAGTGTTAAATCAAAAAATACATCTGGTGCGACCGAGGTGGTAACCTCATTTCTTGCATATAAATATTCTGCAATCGCATTAAAATCATCATTGAGTTTAAAAGTTGCTCGACCCATTACAGAGATATCTTCTGTTTTTGGAACAATTCCAATCACAGCTTGGCTGTTATATCTGCACGTTTCTCCATCAGTACTAGCGACTAAAGGATCATTACCACAACCAGTACTCGCATAGGGATTACCTAGACCAGGAACATTAGCAGGGAAGGTACCACTACTGGTTCTATTGACACCTAATTCAGGTAATATGCCCCCGCGGCGACTGACCTTACGGTCTTGGGCCATAACATCATCACCTTTTCGATAATCGATAACCCCAAAAACGTTATAGCCATTTTCATCTAGGTCACCAAAACCACCGAAAATACTATAATCTTGTTGCTCACCACCTTTTTCTTCTGGTTTTTGATATCCAGCAGTTAAGTTGAGGCCAGTAAACTGTTTTTTAGTAATGAAGTTAATAACCCCGCCAATTGCATCTGTGCCATAAATGGATGAAGCACCATCACGTAAAACTTCGATACGGTCTAACATGGCGAGTGGAATAATATTTAAATTTGTTACTCCGCTATCGTAAGCATTGGCAGCTAATCTACGCCCATTTAGTAAAATAAGTGTCTTGTTTGCCCCCAAGGCTCGCAAGTTTGCTGCCGAGCCAACAGTTTTACTTGTACCGACATTATTTGCAGTCACAAAGTTTGATTGGTTTGCACTAATCTTGGCTAAAGCTTCTTCAGTTGATGTTACTCCTTGTTTTAAAATTTCATCAACTTTCACAACTGTAATAGGAGAAGCACTTTGTGCTGCAACACCTTTGATCGAAGAACCTGTAACGGCAACTTTTACGACTTTTGCAGGTTTATCATCATTGCTTGATTGTTCTGTTTCTGCTGCTTGTGCCATGGTAAGACACATCATGCTTAAACTAAGGGTACTTAATTTAAGTATTGTCTTGCCGATCTTGGGGGTTACCTGAGATCGAACATTGTATTTTTTTTTCATCGTGGATTTGATCCCTTTTTGTTGTAGTTAGCGATATTGCTGGAAAGTTTTTAAGCAAAGCAAGTGCCAACTATATATTTTTCTTTTTTTAGTTTATGCAAAATATTGATAAATATTGATTTTATTATGGTTGCGAACAGTGCTTTTGATTTTTTATAGGGATAAAAAGTTTTCCATTTGGTAATTTTTTTAATGGTGGCTAAAAGTTCCAAATAAATTTGTATAAAAAATATACATTGCTAGATTCTTCACATGCTTAATACAGAAAAATGTGCTGTTTTAGAACTTTCTTGTATGTAATGTTATACTATTTTTAATAATTATTTATTTTTAATATTTCTAATAATATTAGTATATTAGGTTGAAATTAATAATTTTATATGCATACTTTTTTGTGATTCATAATGATACATTTGTGTGTTTTTATTGTGCATTTAAGGTGTTCAATGATTAACTTATGCAAATATAATATTTGGCAAAAAGTGACTTTTATTTATATAGTTCAAATGAATTTAAGTACCTAATAAAAATATGAATTTCTAATAATCTCAAATATTTTATGATGATTGCCAATAGATGGCATGAAATTCGCTTTATATTCAGTAGTTACAAACACTGGGTGCTTAAGTTTATTTTTTTCCATTTGATCAAATAAAAATGATGATAAAGGAAAGTAAATTACAAATCCCAAATAGGCCTATCTGCTGAAAAAGAACTTTTCTTATGCGGATTTAGATGTTACTCAAAAGGTTAATGTCTTTTAAAAAAATTAGTTATGTGGATATGAACTTGAAATTAAAATTTTTTAAGCTCGCCGTTTTAAGTTTGGCTATTACATCAGTTCCATGTGCCTACGCAATTACGCCAGCACAACCCAACAAGATTTTGCATGTTGCCTATGAAGCACCAGATGATGGTTTTGACATGGTTAAAACCACTAATTTTTATAGTGCAAGTATTGCAGAAGCCATTTTTGAACCTCTACTTAAATACGATTATTTGGCACGTCCGGTACAACTGGTTCCTTATACGGCAGAAACTATGCCTAAGGTTGAACAAGACGGTAAAGTTTATATATTTAAAATTAAGCCAGGTATTTATTTTACAGATGATCCCGCATTTAAAGGTAAACGCCGCGAGTTGGTAGCTGAAGACTATGTCTATGCAATTAAACGTATTTTAGACCCTAAAAACAGAGCGCCTTCCGTTTCTTTTCTGGATGGAAAGTTGGTGGGTGCCGACGCAGTGGTAGCTCAAGCAAAAAAAACAGGAAAATTTGATTATGCTGCGCCAATTGCAGGGCTTAAAGCGACTGATCGATATACTCTACAATTTACTTTAACTCGCCAAGACTTTAATTTTCCTTATATTCTTGCCTATATTACATTTAGCGGCGTTGCCAAAGAGGTTGTCGATTATTACGGTGACCGTATTGGTATGCACCCTGTAGGTACCGGACCTTACATGCTAAGTAAATATGTTCCAAGAAGTAAGGTCGAGTTGGTTGCCAATCCTGATTATCGTGGTTTTGTCTGGAATTTTAAGTCAACAGGAACGCCTTGGGATAACCAACTTGTTAAGGAAATGTCTGGAAAGAAAATGCCACAAATTGGCAAGGTGGTGGTTAGTATTATTGAAGAGCAACAGTCACGATGGTTAGCTTTCCAGTCTGGTCAATTAGATTTTGATAGACTTACAGCAGATGCAGTTCCGCAAGCTTTAGATGGCAATCAACTTAAAGCTTCTTTTCAGAAAAGAGGCATTAAACATTTCCCATATAAAGAACCTGAAATTACTTATACCATGATGAATATGCGAGACCCTGTCATTGGTGGTTTTAGTCCTGAAAAAATAGCGCTTCGTCGAGCAATTACTTTAGCTTATGATCAAAAAGAAAGCATAAAACAGGCATATAAAGGTCAGGCTGTCAGAGCAGAAATGTTTATACCTGAAGGTGTAAATGGATATAACCCAAAATATAAAAGTAGTGTTGGGTACAATCCAGTTCTAGCAAATAAATTACTTGATTATTATGGTTATAAAAAAGGGGCTGATGGCTATCGGACCTTACCAAATGGCAAGCCTTTAGTTTTAAAAATTAACAATGAAAATAGCTCAGCATCCGTTATTCATTCAGAGCTTTGGAAAAAAAATCTAGATGCGATAGGCATTCGTGCTGATTTTAAAGTAAGTAATTTTGCAGATAACTTAAAAGCCGCAACTCAATGTAAATATATGATGTGGAGTGGGGCATGGATTGCTGACTATCCCGAAGGAGATAATTTTGCACAATTACTATATGGACCAAATGCTGGGCAAGGGAACCATGCGTGTTATCAGTCTAAAACATATGATGCTCTTTACACTCAGGCCATTCATTTACCACCGCAACAACGTCTACCATATTATGAAAAGCTTAATCGCCAGATAGAAGCTGATAATCCTTGGATTATTCATGTAACTCGAATTCGTAATTGGTTGATACAGCCACAAGTTCAGGGTTTTAAACCTCACCCTATGATGAATACAAACTGGCAATATCTTGATATTACCCCTATTAAAAAATAATTTTAGATAAAGATCATCATGACTGAAAATTTAAAACAAAAGCTCAAGCACTGTAGTGTAGGTCTATTATTTGTCAGTATGGCATTAACGGGTAACACGACTATTTTTGCAAAAAGCCCAGCCGATCCAAATAAAGTTCTCCATTATACGTTTCCGACAGCTGAAACAGGTTTCGACCCAGCGTATATCCATGACTTATATTCGGCACATGTAACCACGTCGATATTTGAAACTTTATATACCTACGATTATTTAGCAAGGCCAGCAAAGCTTATTCCGCAAATCGCAACCGCTATGCCAGAAGTGAGTGCAGATGGCCTGACTTATACTATTCACATTAAAAAAGGTATTTATTTTACGCCGGACCCTGTTTTTAAAGGTAAACCTAGAGAGTTAACGGCTTACGATTATGCATACTCTTTTAAGCGTCTATTGGACCCAAATTTACGTTCGCCAAATAGCTGGTTGTTGGAGAACAAAATTGAGGGTATGGATGCTTTAGTACAATCAGCCAGTAAAACAGGAAAGTTTAACTATGATCAAAGTGTGAGTGGTTTACAAACACCTGATAAGTACACTTTGGTTATTCGGTTAGTGAAGCCTGATTATAACTTTCCTTTATTACTGGCACATGACCCTACAGGGGCTGTAGCACGTGAAGTTATCGAAAAATATAAAGATAAATCTGGCTTTGTTATGGGGCATCCAGTAGGGACAGGACCTTATATGCTCAGTAAGTGGGTGCCTGCTTCGCGTATTGTTTTAAAAGCGAATCCTGATTATCGCGGTTTTACTTGGAACTTTGTAGCCAGTAGTGCTGAGGACCAAGCAATTGTAAAACGCCTCAAAGGTAAACAAATGCCTCAAATCGGCACAATTGATATTCAGGTAATGGAAGAAAACCAGTCACGATGGTTAGCATTTCAGCGTGGTGAAGTTGATATCATTCAACTTGAAGGGCAATTAGTCTCGAAAGCGATTAAAGACGGTAAATTAAGTCCTGAGCTTGCAAAAGAGGGTGTGCATTTATCTCGTATTGTTGATCCGGAAATTAGTTATAACTATTGGAATCTTAAAAATCCCGTTGTTGGAGGGATGAGTAAAGAAAAAATTGCTTTACGCCGTGCAATTGCAATGTCTCGTTCAATAGATCAAGAAATTAAATTAGTACGTAATAGTGATGCTGAGCGTCTACATTTTCCAGTTCCACCAGGTGTAGTAGGGGCTGAACCTCAATATAGAAGCAGTACCCCATATTCGGTCAAAGCAGCAAATTTATTATTAGATAAATATAACTATAAAAAAGATGCATCAGGTTGGCGTACACAACCAAATGGTAAGCCCCTTGTTATTGAATATATGGCGCGCAATGACAGTATTGGTCAGCAAAGCGCTGAGCTTTGGAAAAAGAACTTTGACAGTTTGAATATTCGTATGGTTTACAAACCAATGCTCTTTTCAGATCTTATTCGGGCGCAAAAACAGTGTGATGGAATGTTTGGCTCTTCTGCATGGATTGCCGATTATCCAGATGGCGATAATTTTATGCAGAATTTTTATGGCCCGAACACCCATATGACCAACTGGTCTTGCGGTTCAATACCAGAGTTTGATCAATTATACCGTCAGTCTCAACAGGTTAAGCCTGGCCCAGAACGAGATGTGATTTATCGAAAAATGACACGTTTGTTAGAAGTGTATATGCCAGTTCAAGTGTTGTATGCACGTTATAGAAATATGTTGGCTCAACCAAGAATCATTGGATATAAGAAGCATCCGATTTTACATGCTGAATGGATGTACTTCGATATCGATACAAATACGAAATCTAATCATTAAATGAAAAAAATTGGAGATACGATGAAAAATAACACACTGAAAATGACTAGTTTATGTATGTTGACGATAGGTATAAGTCAGTTTGCATCGGCAGAGACGACACGTGCGACGTTACCATTACTTAAAGCAGAGCAACTTCCCACATGGTGCGATTCTAATTTAAAAAAAATCCAGCAAGAGATTTCAAGTTTTGAAAAAATACCTGTTAAAACCGATGCTGCTGCCGCTCCGATATTAGCCAAATGGGATAAAATTTTTGCTCATCTTGAAGATTTTTCAGGACCTGTCGGTTTATATAGTAATGTAGATCCAGATGCGAAATTACGTAAGGCAGCCGAAGATTGCGAAATTAAAATTAATCAGTTACATACCGATATATTTCAAAACTCAAAATTATATAACGTAATTAAAAATACAAAAGCGACTGATCCGATAGATAAAAAATACCGCCAGGATATTTTGGATCAGTTTGAAGACACAGGGGTTCAATTAGAACCAGCCAAACGTGCAAGAATGAAAGCGATTCTTGATGAATTGACTAAACTCGAACAAGAATATAGCCGTAATATTCGTGATAACCCTGAAAAACTTGAATTTACGCCTGAAGAGATGAAAGGTCTGCCGGAAAGTTATATTTCAGGGTTAAAGAAAAATGGCAAAGGTAACTATCTATTAGGTTTTGAGTATCCTGAATATCGTCCATTTATGGAACTGGCAGATAATGATGATGCCCGAAAAAGATATCAAATCGCCTTTACACGACGTGGTACTGAACAAAACTTAAAATTACTCAAACAAGCAATAGATTTACGTTATGAACTGGCGCAGTTATTTGGAAAAGCAAGTTATGCAGATTGGGCGTTAAAGGACCGTATGGCAAAAACGCCCGAAGCTGTAAATCAGTTTTTGGCAGAAGTACAAAAAACGGTGGCACCACTTGAGCGCAAAGAAGTAGAAGAGCTCCGCGCATTTAAAGCACAAACTTTAAAAACACCATTAGATAAAACCGAGATAACACGTTGGAGTGAAGCTTACTGGAGTGAGAAACTGCGTAAGAGCAAATATCAAATTGATCAGGAAAAGCTTCGTGATTATTTCCCGACTTTAGCGGCACAAAAATGGTTATTTGCAATTTCATCTGACCTTTATGGTATTGATTTTAAATCTGTCAAAGTTAAAGCATGGCAAAGCGAAGTTGAGTATTACGATGTAGTCGATAAAAAGACAGGAAAGCTTCTGGGTGCTCTATATATGGATAAATTCCCTCGCGAAGGGAAATATGGCCATGCTGCCGTTTGGGGAGTATATGGTGGCAGTACTTTAACTAACCGCTTACCCGTGTCAGTACTTGTCACAAACTTTAACCGTAAAGGTTTAAATAGTGACGAGTTAGAAACTTTTGTTCATGAATTTGGTCATGCCTTACATGGCATTTTATCTAATACCCGTTATGCAAGTCAGTCTGGAACTTCTGTAGAGCGTGATTTCGTAGAAGCACCATCTCAAATGTATGAAGAGTGGGCACGCCGTAAGGAAACTTTGTCTAAAGTAGCTGATTATTGTGATCCAGCATGTCCACGAGTTGATGATGAATTAATTGCCCGTTTAAAAGCAGTACATAACTATGGGCGCGGTTTACGTTATGCACGTCAGACACTTTATGCACAGTACGATATGGCACTTCATACGGCTGATGCCTTAAAAGTAAAACCTTTAGAAACTTGGCAAAAAATGGAAGCAGATACAGCCTTGGGATATGTACCAACAACAGAATTTCCTGGACAGTTTGGACACTTAATGGGTGGTTATCAAGCAGGTTACTACGGTTATATGTGGTCTGAGGTTTTAGCTTTAGACATGCTTTCTGCTTATGGTGACAACCTTAATAACCCACAAGTCGGGCAACGTTACCGTCAGACGATTTTATCCCAAGGTAGCCAAAAACCGGCAGCTGAGTTGGTTAAAGATTTCCTTGGTCGTGATCCTGACAATAAAGCATTCTTTAATGAAATTACCGGACAACGGGTTAAATAAGGAATTATCACTATGCTGGCATATGTTATTCGGCGGTTATGGCAGATGATTCCAACCATGTTGGGAGTAGTACTGTTTATCTTTATTCTTTTTAACTGGGTAGGTGGAGATCCAGCTTATATTTTGGCAGGTAAGATGTCTAATCCTGAGCAGATTGAAAACATTCGTAAGCAGCTAGGTGTCGATCAGCCTTATTACGTTCAGCTCTGGATTTTTATTAAGCAGATTCTCACTTTTGACTATGGTGCAAGTTGGAGTACGGGGGAACCGGTTTCACAAATTATTTTAACCCGCTTGGGGCCTTCACTAACGCTTTTAATTCCACTCACTATTTTACAAACCGTTATCTCAATTGGCTTGGCATTGGCTGTGTCGGCTGTACGTGGCTCTTTAACAGATCGTATGGTCATGATGTTATGTACTATTGGCATGTCGATTAGTATCTTGGTTTATATTATTGTTTTTCAATATGTTCTGGCTTATCAGTTAAGTTGGTTCCCAGTGCAGGGCTGGAGCGATAATTTTACCGATAATTTATTTAAGTTCGCCTTACTTCCAATTTTAATTATGTTGGTGGTGAGTATTGCACCTACTTTACGTTTATACCGTAGTTTTGTGCTTGATGAAATTAACCAAGATTATGTTAGAACGGCACGGGCTAAAGGTGTAGGGGAAAGCCGAATTTTAGGTGTGCATGTTTTACGTAATGCCTCAATTCCTATTATTACCGATGTGATGGCGACTTTGCCTGCGTTGCTCATAGGTGCATTTTTAATTGAACGTTTTTTTGGTATTCCCGGTATTGGTCGAGAAGTAATTATCGCAGTTGAGCGAAGTGATTTTCCTGTGATTAAAGCAATTACAGTCTACATTGCAGCTGCAACCATGATTTTTAACTTGATTGCCGATTTAGTCTACAAAGTGGTTGATCCACGTGTACAGTTGAAGTAGGTGGGTTATGCTAAGTGTTCTATCAAAAAGAAAATTACAAACCCAGACAGCGCCTGTTTCAGCGGGTTTATGGCGGCTTGCAATGCGTCGCCTTCGGGCTGACAAAATTGCAATTGCATCACTCATTATTGTGCTGTTCTATCTGGTCGTATTACTACTATCATTTACAGGAGTGATTGCATCGGACTGGAATAAAGAAGTTGCTGTCAGTTATGCACCTCCTACATTTATAGGTGCAGATAAAACAAATGAAGCTTTGCAAAAGACAGCTGCTGTAGATGAAGAGTTACCGGAAAATCCAGTCGATCCTTTAAAAGATATTATTCACCAACTCAAGGCTGAAATTAAACAAGAAAAGAGCTCTGGAAGTGCAATTGATTATTATGGTGTAGTTGATCCGTTAGCAGATGATATGAAAGCAATTGATCAGCAACTAGGTGGACATTTACTCGAACAGCAAAGTGAACTTAAAAGTACGCTTATATTTGGAGCTGACAAATGGGGACAAGATGTCCTTAAAAAGACCATTAAAGGTGCCGAAACCTCAATTATTGTAGGGCTAGTTTCTGCATTACTCGCAGTGACCTTAGGCACATTATTAGGGGCAATTTCAGGCTACTTTGGTGGTTGGGTAGATGACATACTTAACTGGTTTTATAACATTTTTACTTCCATTCCATATTTATTATTAGTTCTTGCGATAGCTGCCGTACTGCAACAAAAGGGCATTTTATCTATTGTTCTAATTTTAGGTTTAACGGGCTGGACAGGTGTTTACCGTTTAATTCGTGCTGAGTATATGAAACATACCTCACGTGAATATGTTCTGGCTGCCAAGGCAATTGGTGTTGGACATTTTCGCCGTATGTTCATTCATATTTTTCCTAATGTCAGCCATATTGCTTTGGTTCAAATGTCAATTTTGGTGGTTTCTTTTATTAAATCGGAAGTTATTTTGAGCTTCTTAGGCTTCGGTGTACCTGTCGGCGTAGTGTCTTGGGGAAGTATGTTAAATGAAGCGCAAAGTGAACTTCTTTTAGGAAAATGGTGGCAGCTTGTCGCAGCCTCTGTCGCAATGGCTGTTTTGGTTACTGCATTTTCAATGTTTACTGATGCACTGCGTGATGCATTAGATCCAAAACTAAAATAAGAGGAAAACCTAATGTCAGAACAACAAAAAAGTGTCCCTTTACTCCACATTCAAAACTTACGTGTAAGCTTTAAAGGTGAAGACAAGCAGTATATCGAAACTGTTAAAGGAATCTCCTTTGATATTCCAGCAAATACCACTGTCGCTTTAGTTGGTGAGTCGGGTAGCGGCAAGTCAGTTACTTCTTTGGCAACTATGGGCTTACTACCTGTAGGCCAAAGTAAAATTGATGAAAAAAGTAAGATTGTTTTTGAAGGTCAAGACTTACTCAGCTTATCCCGTAAAGATATGCGAAAAATCTGTGGTAAAGATATTGCCATGATTTTTCAGGAACCGATGTCATCATTAAATCCCGTTTTTACGGTAGGTAATCAAATCGCAGAAGTGTTGTGTTTACATATGGGTATGAGTCGTAAACAGGCCCGTCAACGTGTTTTAGAGTTACTCAAAGAGGTCGGGATACCTTCACCAGAAATGAAAATTGATGCTTATCCTAACCAGCTGTCTGGTGGTCAACAACAACGTGTCATGATTGCAATGGCGATTGCTTGTGAACCTAAGTTACTGATAGCCGATGAACCGACTACGGCACTCGATGTCACCATTCAAAAACAAATTATTGATCTGCTTGAATCGTTGCGTCAGCGTCGTCAAATGTCGATGCTCTTTATTACGCATGATTTGGCTTTAGTGGGTGAAATTGCAGATCAAGTCATTGTGATGCGTCATGGTGAAATTAGAGAGCAAGGTCTTGCAGAACAAGTTCTAGAGCAACCTAAAGATGTATATACCCGAGCTTTACTTTACTGTCGTCCTCAAATGTCCCAGCGACCTTATCGTTTGCCTGTGACCAGCGATTTTATGCGTCAAGAAGACAATGTATTGGTCGAACAAAGCTTTGATGTTTCAGAAATTCCACAGCGTAAACGTGGTTTAAATGGCGATGAGCAAATCGTCTTAGAAGTAAAGGATTTGAAAAAAAGCTTTTATAGCCGTAAAGGGTTATTTGGCAAGGAAGAATTTCAAGCAGTAAAAGGTGTTTCTTTCAAACTGGCAAAAGGGAAAACGCTTGGTTTAGTGGGAGAGTCTGGCTCAGGCAAAACTACTGTGGGCTTGTTACTTATGCGTTTACACGAAGCAACAGGTGGTGAAGCCTTAATTGAAGGTAAAGATATTCTTTCATTAACTGAAAAAGAGTTTGCTAAATATCAGCGGAAGATTCAGATTATCTTTCAGAACCCATATGCTTCGCTTAACCCACGCTTTACCATCGGGCAGATTTTATTAGAGCCTATGCAAATTCATAACATTGGTAAAGATGATGCGGAGCGTAAACAAATTGCACTTGGGTTACTTGAACGAGTTAATTTACCTGAACAAGCTTACTATCGTTATCCACATGAGTTCTCGGGTGGGCAACGCCAACGTATTGCTATTGCACGTTGTTTAACGCTAAAGCCTGAAATTTTAATTTGTGATGAGTCTGTTTCGGCACTCGATGTTTCAGTTCAGGCCCAAGTACTTAACTTATTACAGGACTTACAAGATGAGTTTGGACTAAGTTATATCTTTATTTCACATGATTTATCGGTTGTGAAATATATCTCGGATCAAGTCATGGTCATGAATCATGGGGAGGTTGTTGAAATTGCCAATTCGGATGAGCTCTATGCACATCCTCAACATGATTACACTAAGCGATTATTGCAGGCGATTCCACAAGGCATTTAACACGTTTCATAAGCGTAAAGTTATGTCGTTAAGGGCACTTTCGAGTGCCTTTTCATTTGGTTTATGTGGTAAATGCTTATAAAATAAGAGAAGTAAAAGTACAGTGTTTTATTCTTGCTATGTGTGCCAACTTTAAACCTTTAACGCTTGCCCAATTACAGCAACTTCAGTTGCCTGTGGTCGGCTTTAGCTATGCCGATGAGGTTTATCCTGCTGGCACAACGCCGCTATTATTCAAATCACCGCAAGGTCTTGAATGGCGTGAAGTCATGTTTGGATTAGTTCCCAAATGGGCGGAAGATACAAACATAGCAAAACATACTTATAATGCGCGTCACGAAACAATTTTCCAAAAACCAAGTTTTCAAGAAGCCGCACTTAAATGTAAGTTTGGTGTGATCCCTGTGACCGAGTTTTATGAAAGTAAATATATAAATGATAAACCTGAACGATGGGCTGTACGCCGTAAAGATGGACAGGCATTTTTCATTGCAGCAATCTATGAAATTTGCAAAATGAATGAAACGATTGTTCGTTCTGCAAGTATGTTAACCATGGACGCGATTGACCATCCTATGATGAAAGACTTTCACGAACCGGGCGATGTCAAAAGATCAGTCATTGTGATTCCACATGATCGTTTAGATGAATGGTTAAGTTTAGAAACACCAGATATTTCAAGCTTTATTGAGGGTTTCCCTGTTGATGAGTTTGAATGTTTACATGTTCCCAAAGAGAAAATTATAAAACCTACGCCTCAATTAAGTATGTTTGAATAGCAATAGTAGAGCAAGGTTATTGGCTTAATTGTTAAGTCAATAACCCTTTATAGTTAGTCAATATTCTTACTTAAAGTTTGTACCTGATCATCATGTGCTAGATAAGCCAATTCAATTGGTGAAATTACAAAAGTTGAGTTATCGGAGGTTTGTTTAAATACAAAGCCATATTCAAATGATTGCGTATTTTTACTTGGTAACCAAAATAAATAAGGGCAACCTGTATAGCTACCGTCCCAACCCATTTCTTTAGCCAAAGCCAAAGCGGTATCTGACTTAGCAATAATTTCTTTAAGTGATTCTTTGTCTCTTTGAGACACATCGCCGTCATCATCTGCAAATGTTTGTAAAAACTCGTTTAATGGGGTTAAGTCTTCCCAGTTATTTTCAATTGTTGAGAAATGATATCCATATAGCATCATATTTTAGTCTTCCGTTTTGTTATTGTGCTATTGAACATAACAAGAAATGCTTGAAAATGAAATGTTTGAATTTATGTTAAGTTGTTTATTTTTCATAAGTTACAATAGAATTTATATACAAAAATTAATGTTGTTTTCTTTTGTATATAAGTACTTTACCAATTCAAGATTTGAAGCAAAGCTTATGAAAAAATTGTAATGATTCAATTAAAAAGAATGTATTTTTAAGGATACTAGACTCTTGTTGAATACTGAATTTGTCATAATTCACTTATAATGAAAAGGAAAGTAAATAGAGCTTATTTATGTTTATAACAACAACTCGTCCCAATGATGCCTTAATTGAACAGCTGCTACCAATCTTGGAAGAGGCTAGTCAGATTTTATTACAAGAATATCAAAACTATTCAGCAGGATATGAGTTTAATATTCAAGAAAAACATGATGATTCACCTGTAACTCAAGCAGATTTAAAAGTAAATCAATTTTTATTAAAACATCTTGCAGAAATTACACCAGAGTTACCTGTCTTATCAGAAGAAAGTGACTATAGCGCTCGCCATGACTGGTTTTCTTGCTGGATGTTAGATCCGCTTGATGGTACCAAAGAGTTCATACATGAGCGGGATGAGTTCACGATAAACTTAAGTTTGATTGAAGGGCGCGAAACTATCTTCTCTGTAATCGTTGTACCTTGTGAGCAGGTTGTTTATTTGGGTTATTTAAAAGAGTTGCCTTTTAAATATAGCTTTAGCCAACAACAATGGTACCAATATCAAAAAGAGTCGTATTCAACACAAGCACCTGTACAAATTGGTTTAAGCCATAGTAGTAAAAATCCGAAATATCATAAATTTATTGAACCGATTGAAAAAAAACGGACCGTGATTCGACGTGAAGCGGGCAGTGCTTATAAGTTTTGCATGATGTTAGAAGGTGAGATTGATATTTACCCTAGATTTCATCCTACCTCTGAATGGGATACCAGCTCAGGTCAGGGATTATTAGAGAGTATAGGTGGGGGGTTACTCACCTTAAAAGGTAAACCCTTTGAATATAACCAGCGTGATACTGTATTAAACGGGGGCTTTATCGCATTTCGTGATCAACAAAGCAAAAAAATAGCATTTGAAGCTTTGGCTCAATCGGGTGTTTTGGATTGAGAGTTATGCCAGACATGTTATAGTGACAAAGTATTGAAAAAAGATGACACGATAAAATGGCACTCGATTTATTGCCTAAAAGCATGTTTGAAGCAATTGATTTATTGCCAGATGCTTCAACCCCTGTAACCCTTTTTACACGGCACTCGCTGAGAGAGTTGGTCGATGGGCAAGGCTTGGCAGGATACGATTTGCAACTTACTCCTCAAGGGCGTGAGCTAGCACAGGCATGGGGAAGCTATTTAATTAAAAATACGGACCGTGTGATTCAACATTGTATATCTAGTCCGATCCAACGTTGTGTAGATACTGCTGCGCTTATGATTGAAGGTGCAGATGGTGTAAGCCCTGAGCCGAATACACATACAATTGAAATTGTTGAACAAGGCTTACTAGTAGAACCGGGAAGCTTTGTACTCGATATTCAACAAGCCGCCCCTTATTTTCGTAAACAAGGGGCTTTAGGCTTTATTAATAGTTTTGTGAATAACGCATTACCTGGTATGAAACATCCCATTACGGGTGTTTTAGACGTGTTGGAGCTGATTTATCAGACTCATCCTAAAACGAAAAGTGGGTTAAGTTTAGCTGTTAGTCATGACACAATCATTGCTGCGATTGTTGCTGTAATTTCGGGTAATAATCAGATACAAAAGGCAGATTGGCCTGCAATGATGGAAGGTTTATTTGTATGGTTTGAAGGGGATGAATTTCCCAACTGTAAATTAAAATGGATTTGGAGAGGCAAGGCTTACGAGTTGGACGTATCAAAATTTCATAATGAACAGTAAAAGCAAAAAATATAGATAATAAAAAAAGCCCTATTGGGCTTTTTTTATATGCTTCAAATTAGTTAGCTAACGCTTTAACTTGAGCATTTAAACGGCTCTTATGACGAGCAGCTTTATTTTTGTGGATGATGCCTTTATCAGCCATGCGGTCGATTACAGGAACAGCTTTTTTATAAGCTTCTGTAGCAACTGCATAATCACCACCAGCGATTGCACTTAAAGTACGCTTGATGTAAGTACGAACCATAGAACGCAAGCTTGCGTTGTGTTTACGCGCTGTAACGTTTTGGCGCGCACGTTTTTTAGCTTGAGCAGAGTTTGCCACTCTTGCACTCCTTGAAAATAAGTTGGTCTGGGCGGGCTGTGGTCAATCCAGTAAACTGGTGTAACCATCACCAGCCCGTAAACAAGTGCCATATTGTGATGAATCAACACCGTGAAGTCAAGCCTTGCGAGCATTTTAAGCCGTTTTAGGGGCTGCTAAAAGCGTAAGAAAAGGTTAAATTTGAAACAAACTTAAAGAAGGTTGGATAAAAAATGACTATAAGCAAGAAAAAAGCAATTGTAGTAGGTGCTACAGGACTTGTTGGTTTAGCTCTTGTAGAGCAGCTTGAGCAAACACCAGAATTTGAAGCAATTACGGTTGTTGTTAGAAAAGAATCGCAACTACTTAATACATATAAAAAAGTTACTCAACTAGTCATAGAGGATTTTTTATTACTTAATGACGAAGACGTAAATGATCATACTCATGCATTTAGCTGCTTAGGTACAACTCTAAAAATAGCAGGTTCAAAGAAAGCCTTTTATGCTGTTGACTATGAAATAAATGCTCATTTTGCCGACTTGATCCAAGATAAACATATTCATTTCTTAATTGTGAGTGCGCTTGGAGCAAATGCTAAGTCACCAGTTTTTTACAATAAAGTAAAAGGACAACTCGAAGACTATATTCAAAGTTTAGATATTGAAAAATTATCGATTTTCCAACCATCTTTATTAATTGGTAAACGTAGCGATGTGCGTTTTATTGAAGATTTAGGACAAAGCCTATTTAAATTCATTGAAAATAAATGGCATAAACCATTCAAATATAAACCCGTTACTGCTGAGCAATTGGCTCATACCATGGTCGTAGCGGCGCTAGCGCAAATTGAAGCATTTAAGCGATATGATAATCTGAGCATACAGCAAACTCGATAAGGGAGAATAAAAGTGTCTACAGTACCATTTGTGACATGTGATTTATTGGATGATAACCCAGAAAAAGATTTACAAGTGGTCATACCCTCAATGGATGGTAAGTTCTTTAAAAGTTATGGTGCGCGTCAAACCTTTGGTGGACAAGTTGTAACTGTAAAGTGCTTTGAAGATAACTCACGTGTAAAAGAGTTATTGGCAACGGATGGTACAGGGAAGGTGTTGGTTGTGGATGGTGGTGCTTCAATGCGCTGTGCACTTATGGGAGATATGATTGCTGAGTCGGCAGTTAAAAATAACTGGAATGGCGTGATTATTTACGGCTGTGTACGAGATGTTGATGCACTTGCAACTCTGGATTTAGGTGTACATGCATTGGCAGCAATTCCACAAAAAAGTAATCGTAAGGGCATTGGTGAAGTAGATATTCCTTTGTATTTTGGTGGAGTCACAATTCAATCTGGAGATTTCATTTATGCAGATAACAATGGAATTGTGATTGCTAAGGAACAATTAGTTTAGCTCCACAATATAAAGGAACATGACATGGTGAATCATCAAATTAAAGTGTTGCAAGCAGTAGCATCTGCAATTGCTGAGGGTGGTAGAGGGGTTACAGGTACAGCATTTCCTAATCAACCTGTTAAAGCGTTAAAACTCTATGAATTTGAGGGTTCACCATTTTGTCGTCGTGTTCGTGAAGTGATTACACTTTTGAATTTGGATGTTGAAATTTATCCGTGCCCTAAAGGGGGAACAAAGTATCGTTCAGTTGTAAAACAAATAGGCGGTAAATTACAGTTTCCTTTTTTTATTGATGAAAATACAGGCGATAAGCTATACGAATCACAAGATATTATTCATCACTTATTTAAACATTATGGAAAGACAGGACAAACACCTCAGAAATTTTCAAATTATCCAAAAATGCCATATCTGGCATTTGCAGGGACGTTATTGAATGGTGCACGTGGAGTCTGGATTAATAAAAAAATAGTAAATAGAGTTGCACCTGAGCAAAAACTTGAACTATGGAGTTTTGAAGCAAGCCCATATTCAAGAGTAGTAAGAGGTTTGTTATGTGAACTTGAAATTCCTTATATTTTGCATAATGTTGCAAAAGAAAGATGGCAAGATATGGGACCTGCTATTCTTCGCTTAAAACCGGGTAAATATGTACCTTTAAAAGATGGGAAAAGAGAAAAGTTATTGCCGATTATGCAAGGTAAAATGCAAGTACCTTATCTGGTTGACCCAAATACAGGGGTTAAAATGTTTGAATCTGCTCAAATTGTAAAATATTTAAAACAACAATATGGTAGTTAAGATAAATTAAAAAAATTTAAAAGAGATTGGAGAAATTCAGTCTCTTTCAAGACATAAAAAGAATAAGAAATCGTACGATAAAAAAATGAGTATGCTAAATTACTACCGTAAATTGTGAAAAATAAGGCCTGTTTTTATGGAATGTATGAGAATTCAGCCAGTAACAAGTCATCCTGGTGAAAATGCATTATTTATTGTATTGGGGTTAGCTCAAGGTGATTCTGTTGTAGAAAAAGTAAAAGATTTTGCTGCTAATTTTTCAGCGTTAACTCGAAGTTTGTCTAATCGTTATCCAGAAAGTAAATTTAATGCCACATTCGGTTTTAGCTCAAATGCATGGGATGTTTTATTTCCAGAGCAAGCAAAGCCTCAAGAATTAGAAACATTCCAAGAAATAAAAGGCCCAAAGTACACAGCTGTTTCAACACCTGGTGATTTATTCTTTCATATTCGTGCTGATCGACAAGCTCTCTGCTATGAATTGGGAAGCATAATCAATGAACAGTTGGGTAAAGTGACTTACCCAATCGATGAAGTACATGGTTTCCGTTATTTCGATGGTCGAGCGATTATTGGCTTTGTAGATGGAACAGAAAACCCTGAACCTGTCATTGCTGCGCAGTGGGCGCTAGTGGGTAGTGAAGATCCTGAGTTTATCGGGGGAAGTTATGCATTTATTCAAAAATATACTCATGACATGGAAAAATGGCGTGCTTTAAGCGATGCAGAACAAGAAAAAGTGATTGGACGCAAGAAGTTTAATGATGTTGAACTTGGTGATGAGGAAAAGCCTTTAACAGCTCATAATGTGGTAAGTAAAGCGCATGATGCAGAGGGCAATGAACTAAAAATTATGCGTGCCAATATGCCTTTCTCGAATCCTTCAAAAAATGAATACGGTACTTTTTTTATTGGTTATTCACGTAAATTTAGTACAACGCGCCAAATGCTTGAAAATATGTTCCTAGGAAATGAGCAAGGCCATCTTGACCGTTTACTTGACTTTAGTACTGCGCAAACTGGTACTTTATTTTTTGTACCGACTGTAGATTTCCTAGATGATTTGGGTGACGAATAGTCGCTAGAAATTAATTAAGCATAAGTGATGGAGGTGAATAGGTTGCCTCCATTATTTACATTGAAACTAATATGATGTGATGAAATGTTTAAAAAGTTAAGCCAGCTTTTTCAAGGCTCGAAAGAGTCACCAGAGCAAATATATTTACAAGAGAATCAACTTAGTTTTGATTCTGAGCGTGGACCCGTAATTAAAAATATTGTCATTAACGAGAAATGGTCAGAGCATCTTGAATATTTTTCAAATCGTAAATTACAAAACTTTGATGATTTACGTAAGTTATTTCAAATTACGCCACAAATTAATGAAAAAATCGACTTAGAGATTGCAAGCCAACGCTATGTCGAAAGGTTAGGTAATACTGAAGAAAAGTTACTTGGACTTAAAGCAATTATACAAATATTGAATCAATATTATGTGATGTTTCTACGTGATAAATAAGTTCAAACATTTGTTTAAGAACTATAAAAAAGTATCGTAAAGTAGTAGCTTGATTTCAGAAAAATAACTCAATTCAATAAAAACATCATGCTACTATTAACCTCATATCTTTTTAGCTCATAAAAGCCATATACATGTTTCAACAAGAAATCTCTCAATTGAATTTGCAACAGCTCAAGGCCGGTGAAAAGCGTTGGGTGGGGTCATTATTAGGTTCATCAACCGCTTTATTGCTTAAAGAAATTGCGACTCAGCATTCTTCTTTATTAGTTTTAGTCGCTCGAAATAACCAACATGTTGCACAATTAGAAAGTGAACTTGAGTTTTATGGGATAAAACCGACAATTTTCCCTGATTGGGAAATTTTGCCTTATGATCGTTTATCACCGCACCAGGATATTGTCTCGGAACGTCTTGCGATTTTATCGAATATGCCGCAGCAAGGTGTATTACTCATATCAGCAAGTACTTTGGCTCAACGTGTTGCACCTTATTCATGGGTTTTAGGCAAGCACTTTGACATAAAAGTGGGACAAAAATTTGATTTAGAACAGCAAAAATTAAGATTGGTTCAGGCTGGCTACCACTTAGTAGACACAGTATATGATCATGGCGAATTTGCGGTACGCGGCAGTATTATGGATATTTTTGCATCTGGGCAAGAAGCTCCTATTCGTATAGACCTATTTGATGATGAAATTGATTCTTTAAAATTCTTTGATCCTGAAACCCAAAGAACAACTACAACGCTAAAAAGTTTTACAGTTTTACCTGCTAAGGAATTTCCATTAAAAGAAGCACGGTCAGTTTTTAGAGATCGTTATTCTGAGTTTTTCCCGACAGCAAACCCTAAGAAAAATCCAATTTATCAAGATGTCTTAGATGGCATCGCATCTCCAGGAATTGAGTTTTATTTACCTTTGTTTTTTGATAAAGAACAAATGCAATCGCAAAGTATGTTTACAACGTACTTGCCAAAGAATTGCATTGTAATTACAACCAATGATGTTGATACCGATTTAACTAACTTCTGGAAAGAAGTTATGCGTCGTTATGAAGATCGACGTCATAATATTGATCAACCTATTCTTGCTCCTGAAGAGTTATTTATTTCTCCAAATCATTTGTTGAGTGCTTTAAATCAGTTTCCACGAATGCTTGTGAGTGCGGAAACGATTGAAGAAAAAGCTGGTGCACTTAACCTTAAAACTGAGCAACCACCTAAATTACCGGTCGACCCAAAAAAAGAAAAACCATTTACAGCTGTAAAAAAATATATTGATGAAGCAAACCATCCTGTTCTATTGGTTGCGGAAAGTGCAGGACGTCGAGAAAGTTTAAAAGATGCATTGCGTTCAAGTTTGGGGGAAATTCCGAATGTAGAGAATTTTGAGCAATTCAAAACCAGTCAATTTGCAATTGCGATTACCAATGCACCTTTAGACCGTGGCTTACTTATAACTGATCAATTAACAGTTATTTCAGAAAATCAGCTTTATGAACACCGAGTTGTACAGCGTCGTCGTAAGCGACAACAGGAAGTTTCTGAAGAATTTCTGATTCGAAGCTTAACTGAGCTTAGTATTGGTGCTCCTGTTGTGCATATTGATCATGGCGTGGGGCGTTATGCTGGCTTAATTACACTTGCTATCGAAGGGCAAGACTATGAGTTCTTGCAACTCGATTATGCTGAAGATGCTAAAGTTTATGTCCCAGTAACAAACTTGCATCTGATTAGCCGTTATAGTGGTGGTGATCCAGATTTAGCACCATTACATAAAATTGGTACAGATGCTTGGAATAAGGCAAAGCGTAAGGCTTTAGAACAAATTCATGATGTTGCAGCCGAACTTTTACATATACAGGCACGTCGCCAATCAAAACCTGGCTTTGCTTTTGAATTAGATCAATCACTTTATATGCAATTTGCAAGTGGCTTTGCGTATGAAGAAACGCTTGATCAGGCCAATGCAATTGAAGCTACGCTGCATGATATGCAGCAAGCAAAACCAATGGATAGATTGGTATGTGGTGATGTAGGTTTTGGTAAAACCGAAGTGGCCATGCGAGCAGCATTTGTTGCAGTACAAAATGGTAAACAAGTTGCAGTTTTAGTTCCTACTACATTGCTCGCTCAACAGCACTATGAGTCTTTTAAAGACCGTTTTGCTGATTGGCCTGTTCGTATTGAAGTATTATCACGATTTGGCTCAAACAAAACTCATGTGAAAAATATTGAAGACTTGGCTGATGGTAAAGTCGATATTGTGGTAGGTACACATAAGCTATTACAAGAAAATGTTCAGTTTAAAGATTTAGGCTTAATGGTTGTAGACGAAGAACATCGCTTTGGTGTACGCGATAAAGAGCGAATTAAAGCTTTACGTGCCGATGTTGATATGTTGACTCTTACAGCAACACCAATTCCTCGTACGCTTAATATGGCTTTCTCTGGTATGCGTGATTTGTCAATTATTGCAACTCCACCTGCACGCCGTTTAGCAGTGAAAACTTTTGTGCAAGAGCATACAGATGCTTCGATTAAAGAAGCAGTTTTGCGTGAGTTATTACGTGGTGGACAAGTTTACTTCTTGCATAATGAAGTAGATACCATTGAAAGAGCTGCTGAAAATATCCGTGTTCTTGTACCTGAAGCACGCGTAGCTGTGGCACATGGACAAATGCGTGAACGTGAGCTTGAGCAAGTCATGCAGCAGTTCTATCACAAAGAATATAATGTGCTAGTGTGTTCAACCATTATTGAAACGGGTATTGATGTTCCAAATGCCAATACAATCATAATTGAACGTGCAGATAAGCTCGGTTTAGCACAATTACACCAACTACGTGGGCGCGTGGGCCGTTCACATCATCAGGCTTATGCTTATTTATTGGTACCTTCAATCAAACATTTGAAAGGTGATGCTGAAAAACGCCTTGATGCAATTCAACGCGCTTCTACATTGGGTGCAGGTTTCATGCTTGCTACTGAAGATTTAGAAATTCGTGGTGCTGGTGAGTTATTGGGTGAGCAACAAAGTGGTTCAATGCAAGCGATAGGATATAGCTTGTATATGGAAATGCTTGAGAAAGCGACCAAAGCAATTCAACAAGGTAAAACGCCGAATTTTGATGCACCATTGTCGTTAACTGCTGAAATTAATTTACATATTCCTGCGCTGATCCCTGATGATTACTTAGGCGATGTTCATCAAAGATTATTATTCTATAAGCGTATTAGTAGTACCGATACTCAGGAAAAATTAGATAATATCCGAATGGAACTGATAGACCGTTTTGGTGTTCCTCCACAGTCGGTTAAACACTTGTTTAGTGTGCATCAGATTCGCTTAAAAGCAGAACATTTAGGTATTACAAAAATTGATATTAATACTCAGGGTGGACATGTTGAATTTTCACCAGATACCCCAGTTCAGGCGATTAGTATTATTCAATTGATGCAAAAGAATCCGACCTATTATCGTATGGAAGGTGGTCAACGTTTAAAGGTAATGGTTCAGCTCGAAGAGTATGAAAAACGGATTCAATTTATCAATGATCTACTACAAAAATTGATGAGTGAACTACATGTCTGAGATATGTTTTTTTATAAACGATAACTGAGTAAGACATTTGTATTGCTACAATTGAAAGTTATGTACTATTTATACCTTGAGATATGAATAAGTGCATAAAATCATTATTATTTGTAAGCAAACAGGCTACTAATAATATTCACATCAAAACTGATGTGATAGTATTAGCCATTATTGTTTATTGTCATTTATAAAAGATATGTTTAGTTTGCATCCACAACTTGCTCAAGATACTTTTTTTGTAGGCGATTTTCCGCTTTCAACATGTCGTTTAATGAATGATATGCAATTTCCTTGGTTGATTTTAGTACCACGTGTACCAGGAATCACGGAATTATACGAATTGAGCCAAGCTGACCAAGAACAGTTCTTACGTGAATCAAGCTGGTTATCTAGCCAGTTAGCTCGCGTTTTTCGTGCTGACAAAATGAATGTTGCAGCTCTAGGTAATATGGTACCTCAATTACATTTCCACCATGTTGTCCGCTATCAAAATGACGTAGCTTGGCCTAAACCAGTGTGGGGTACACCAGCAGTGCCATACACAAGTGATGTTTTAGCTCACATGCGTCAGACCCTTATGCTTGCTTTACGTGGTCAAGGTGATATGCCTTTTGATTGGCGCATGGATTAAATCAATGTAATGCCACATCTCAGTGTGGCTACATTGAAATGTGGAGGATAGGGTGCAATTAGAGAGGTTTATAGATCGAGAACCTAAACAGTTTGCATATTTTCATCGTTTGATGGGATATTCAATTCTGTCATTGATTTTAGTGATCTATGCTTTCACCTCACCAAATACTAATTATCAAATCTATATTCCTCCTTTTTTTCTTTTTTTACTTTTTATCAGTTCTAAATTAGAACATTGGTTACAGTATCAATTTGATAAGAAAACACAAAAAAGTGTTTTTTTTGCCATAGACACGATTGTGGTGGCAGTTACTCTTGCAGGAGTACACCTTAATCTTGTTCCAACATTTATTGCAGTTTTTGCCTTATTTTACTCAGCTATTAATAGTCGTATTTCGTTTGCAGTGATTTGTTTAACGAGCTTACTTGGTGCGATTATTTTTTATTTAAGTACTTTTTTCCTATTCGGTTTCCATCCATATTTTGAAGCTACTAGCCAAGAACTTACAGTAATTACTTTGCTTGGTCTGGTTATGTTTATAACCATTGGTAATTACTACCAACATCGTTGGGTCAAAAAAATTAGTCAGCAACGTCAGCATTATTATGATCAAATGACACGTTATATTGCTTTTGCTAATCAGTTAAGCCGCTATGCGCCATTACAGCTATGGCAATCTATTATGCGCGGTGAGGCTGAGGCAAAAATTGAATATAAACGTAAGAAAATGACAGTATTCTTTTCTGATATTCAGGGTTTTACTGAGTTATCCGAAACCTTAATTCCAGATGATTTGGCTTTCTTGCTTAATGACTATTTAAGTCATATGACTGAAATTGCGAAGCAATACGAGGCGACTGTTGATAAATTTATGGGAGATGCGATTCTCATATTTTTTGGAGATCCGAACTCACAAGGTGTTGAGCAAGATGCCAAATCATGTGTAGAAATGGCAATTGCTATGCGTCAGCAAATGAAGTTGTTGCGCGAACGCTGGAAGAAAATGGGATATTCAGCCTTACATATCCGTATGGGGATTAGTACGGGTTATTGCCACGTTGGGAACTACGGGGCAACACATCGTATGGCTTATACGATTGTGGGTCGTGATGTAAATTTGGCGGCACGTTTACAATATGCTGCTGAAATCGATGAGATACTCATTTCTGATGATACTTATCAACTTATTAAAAGTGATTTTCTATGTGCACCTAAAACACCTATTTATTTAAAAGGTATTCAAGGTGCAGTAAAAACATGGCAAGTCATGGAAAAATATACAGGTAACAAGTCAGATCATCAGCAATGGTTTGATTATGAGTATAAAGGTTTTCATTTAGTCCTGAACTTAGAAGAAGTACAGAACTACGAATATCCAGAGTTGGTTGAAGTGCTTGAAAAAATGATTCAACGCATTAAAGTTCAACAAACTTTGATTAATACTCAAGGTGTGGCTCAGCTTAAACTTGAAGATGAAGTTAAACAGATAAATATTGATCAAAAGCAAAACCAAATATAAATTACAAGAATAAAAAAGCTGCCGAAGCAGCTTTTTCACTATTATATTTTAATGATTTTCTGATGCATGGTTAATTGTGTATTTCGGAATCTCGATTTCAAGATCTTCATCTACGATTTTAACTTGGCATGAAAGGCGAGAGTCTGGCTCTAAGCCCCAAGCACGGTCTAAAAGATCGGCTTCAACATCATTCATTTCTTCTAAGCTATCAAAACCTTTGCGAACAATGACATGGCAAGTTGTACATGCGCATGACATGTCACAAGCGTGTTCGATTTTGATACCTTTGTTGAGCAGGCTCTGGCAAAGATTTGCATTTTGTTCAACCTCAAATTCTGCGCCTTCGGGACAAATCTGAGCATGAGGAAGTACTTTAATACGTGGCATATTGATCACCTATACCTTTTAGTTTGATTTTGACCAATCGTCGAGTTTTGTGCCTTTTAAGGCATGGTCAATATGTCGATTCATTCGTAGTGCTGCAAACGCATCACTATGTACTTTAAGCTGTTGAACTGCTTGCTCAATCGCTTGGATATCGCTGCCTTCAAGCTGGGTTTTCAAGGATTCTTTTGCAGAGTTAAGAGCTTCACGCTGGTTTTCATCAAGTAAATCTGCATCTACTTTTAATGCTTGCTCTAGAGCCTCAAGTTCACGTTCTGCTTCAACTTTGGTTTCCTTTAAGTGACGAAGATTTTTGTCTTCTTCGGCATGTTGAAAACCTTCAATTAATAAGCGTTCCGTATCTGCTTCAGATAAACCATAAGATGGTTTAATATCAATATAGGCTTGTACACCAGAAGTTGTTTCGCGAGCAGAAACAGTGAGTAAACCATCTGCATCAACTTGGAAAGTGACTTCAATACGAGCTTGGCCTGCTGTCATTGGTGGAATACCATGAAGCACAAATCTGCCTAATGAGCGGCAATGTTCAACTAAATCACGTTCACCCTGAACTACATGAATTAACATGGCAGTTTGACCGTCTTGATAAGTTGTAAACTCTTGACGACGGGCTACAGGAATAGCTGTATTACGAGAAATTAGGCGTTCAACTAAACCACCCATTGTTTCTAATCCAAGAGAAAGAGGAGTCACATCTAAAAGAAGTGAACCATCTTGACTATTGCCGATTAACTGATTTGCCGTAATCGAGGCACCAATAGCCACAACTTCATCTGGGTTGATTGTGCAGAGAGGCTCTTGATTAAAAACGTCACGGACTGCTTTTTGAACCGCATAAGAACGGGTAGAACCACCTACCAAAACAACATTTTGAATGTCAGTTAACTCAAGCTTGGCATCGCGTAATACACGCTTACAAACACTAATGGTTTTATCTAGAGCCACTTGAATAATGCTTTCAAATGTAGGGCGATCTAGTGTAAGAGTTGTATCAATCAGCTTTAATTCAACTGAATCTTGAGTAGATAATTGTTCTTTAGCTTGACGCGCTGCAACTATAAATACGGCATAGTCTTCATTACTTAATACATCAATACTAAGCTGTTTTTTTGCCCATTTCACAATTAGACGGTCTAAGTCATCACCACCTAAAGCTGTATGACCACCAGTCGCTAAGACTTCAAATACGCCTTGTGAAAAACGCAAGATTGATACATCAAAAGTACCACCGCCCAAATCGTAAATTACATAGTTACGGTCGGTCTCTAAGTTACTTTCTTGATCCAATCCATAAGCAACTGCGGCAGCTGTAGGTTCATTTAATAAACGTAATACATTTAAACCAGCAAGTTGAGCGGCGTCACGAGTTGCTTGACGTTGAGCTTCATCAAAGTAAGCAGGAACTGTAATCACAGCACCATTAACAGGATTTTGTAGACTGTCTTCAGCACGATCTTTTAATTGTTTTAAAATTTCAGCTGAAATTTCTACAGGTGTTTTACGTCCAGCACGAGTTTCAAAAGCAGGCATCTCGTTTTCTGAGCCTACTAATTCATATGGATGCTGAAACTTAATATCTGCTTTTGAGCGACCCATAAATCGTTTAACAGATACAATCGTATTTTTTGGATCTGCAATGATAAATGGCTTAGCTTCTTCACCATAATGAGTTGTATTGTCCCCATAATGAACGATAGAAGGAAGTAATCTTCTATTTTGAACATCATTGAGTACTTTAGGTTTGCCTGATAACACTGTCGCAACTAGTGAGTGTGTTGTTCCTAGGTCAATACCAATCGCAATGCGATGTTGGTGTGGGGCACTGGATTGACCCGGTTCAGCAATTTGCAAAAGTGCCATGAGTTAAATCCCTTGAAAATAAAGTAGAAAAAGCAAAATTAAAAATCATCGTCTAAATCAAAGTTGTCTTCTTCATCTAACAGTTGATCTTCTGCTTTATCAATATCGTTCAAAACACGTTGAAAGAAACGTAACTTACGTACGGTATCACGTGCTTCAGCCCAATCTTCTTCACTGTAATCAATTTTGAATTCACGAACCAGGCCATCAATCCATTGTTGTACTTCTAGCTTTAAAGTACGTAAATGTTCAGTTGTTGTCGCTTCGTCAAGTTGTTCACGAAGTTCTAAAGCAGATTGTAGAAATTCAAAATCACTAATAGATTGATCAAGATGATGATCTTGCTTCTTAAGAGCTAAAAGATAAGCAGCACGACTATCTACTTGTGATAGTGTTTTAAAAGCTTGATTGATTTCACTTGATTTGATCAATGCTTGATCTTTATCTGAGGCTTTATCTGGATGATATTGTTGCTGCAAACTCAAGAAATTTGATTTTAAGCTTGCCAAATCGATATCGAGTGCCACAGGTAAATTGAACAACTCAAAATGATTCATTAGAAATGGGATCCGCGTTAATTAAATACATTAAAACAGTGCTTGATAGACACTGTTTTAATGAGAAAAAGGAAAGGAGAGGATTAAACAGTGAAAGATTCACCACAACCACATTCACCCTTTTTATTAGGATTGTTAAATTCGAACCCTTCATTAAGGCCATTTTTAACATAGTCCATTTCTAAGCCTTCTAAATAAACTAGGCTTTTCGGATCTACAAAAACCTTAACGCCGAACTGTTCGAAAGTTTGATCATGTTCATCGATTTCATCTACAAACTCGAGAACATAAGCCAACCCAGAACAACCAGAAGTTTTCACACCAACGCGAATGCCTTCACCCTTACCTCGGTTTTTAAGGTAATTGCTAATATGAGTCGCAGCATTTTCAGTTAAATGAATCATGAAAACTCCAACGTTTATAATGGTAACAAATTAAGCTTTTGACTTTTTACTACGATAATCTTCAATCGCAGCTTTAATCGCATCTTCAGCTAAAACAGAGCAGTGAACTTTTACTGGTGGAAGAGCTAACTCAGTCGCAATATCAATATTTTTGATTGCTTGAGCTTCATCAAGAGTTTTGCCTTTTAACCATTCAGTTACAAGAGAACTTGATGCAATTGCAGAACCACAACCGTAAGTTTTAAAGCGTGCTTCTTCGATTACGCCACTGTCATTTACTTGGATCTGTAAACGCATCACGTCGCCACATGCAGGTGCACCCACCATACCTGTACCAACATTTTCAGAGTTTTTGTCTAAAACACCAACATTACGTGGATTTTCGTAATGATCAATTACCTTTTCGCTATAAGCCATTTCGCTTCTCCAAACCTCGGGGTCAGCCTAATATTAATATGAGGGTTAAAACACTAATTTCAATAATTAGTGTTCTGCCCATTCAACTGTAGAAAGATCGATACCTTCTTTGTACATATCCCAAAGCGGAGAAAGTTCACGTAATTTCTCAACAGCGGCTTTGGTAATTGTAAGCACGTGGTCAATGTCTTCTTCAGTCGTGTATTTACCAAAACTAAAGCGAATTGAGCTGTGTGCAAGCTCATCAGATAAACCTAATGCGCGAAGAACATATGAAGGCTCTAAAGTTGCAGAAGTACAAGCTGAACCACTTGATACGGCAGCATCTTTAAGCGACATCATTAAAGATTCACCTTCAACAAAGTTAAAGCTGACATTTAAATAGTTTGCAACGTTTTGAGTCGGGTGGCCATTTAAGAACACTTGTTCAAGATCTTGTAAACCGTTCCAAAGTTTGTCACGAAGTTTACGAAGACGCTCTTGTTCTGCATGCATGGTTTTGCCTGCGATTTCAAAAGCCTCACCCATACCTACGATTTGGTGAGTAGCCAAAGTACCAGAACGCATACCGCGCTCATGACCACCACCATGAATTTGTGCTTTTAAGCGAACACGTGGGCTACGACGTACATATAATGCGCCAATGCCTTTTGGACCATAAATTTTATGAGCAGAGAAACTCATTAGGTCAATTTTCATAGTAGATAAGTCGATATCAACTTTACCAGCTGCTTGTGCTGCATCTACATGGAAAAATGTTTTATTGGCACGTGTTAACTCACCAATCGCCGCTACATCTGTAACTGTACCAATTTCATTGTTTACCATCATAAGAGAAACAAGAATAGTATCTGGGCGAAGGGCAGCCTTCACCATCTCAGGAGTGATTAAACCTGTTTGTGGCTGTGGCTCTAGGTAAGTAATTTCAAAACCTTGTTCTTCTAATTCACGACAAGGATCTAGAACAGCTTTGTGTTCAATTTTACTTGTAATGATATGTTTGCCTTTAGATGCGTAGAATTGAGCTACACCTTTAAGAGCAAGGTTATCTGATTCGGTTGCACCAGAAGTCCAAACGATTTCACGTGGGTCAGCTTTAATTAAATTTGCGACTTGCTCGCGTGCATATTCAACTTTTTCTTCTGCTTGCCAGCCATAAGCGTGGGAACGAGATGCAGCATTACCAAAGGTACCGTCGAAAGTTAAACACTCCATCATACGTTCTGCAACTTGCGGATCTACTGGAGTGGTTGCTGCGTAATCAAGATAAATTGGACGTTTCATATCAAATACCTGTACCCGATAAAAGAGCTGAATCTATGCCAGTCACATTTTGGCGTAGTGCAACAGTTTGAACGTTGTCTCGGCTAATGAGGTCGGCAAGAGTGATTTTGGCTAAATAGTCGGCAATATGATGAGAGAGTTCTTGCCATAAATCGTGAGTCAGACACATTGCACCATTTTGGCAGTTACCTTTATGGTCGCAACGCGTTGCATCAACGGTTTCATTTACGGCTTCAATGATTTCTAACACAGTAATTTCATCAGCGTTTCGAGCCAAATGGTAACCACCATTTGCACCGCGAACACTAGAAACTAACCCATGACGCTTAAGTTTAGCGAACAACTGCTCTAAGTAAGCAACTGAAATAGATTGACGTGCGGCAATTTCGGCGAGCGTGATCGTTTGTTCAGTTGGCTGCAAAGCTAAATCAAGTAGAGCAGTCACTGCGTAGCGACCGCGAGTTGTAAGGCGCATGATTCGATACACATGTTAAGACTAGATAATAGGATTTTATGAATCCCGACTAAAATAGTCAAGTTTTTTTATTTTTAATTCAAGTGTAGGATCAAGATAGAAAAAAATGAGTTATGCTGCCCATAAATTATATATCAAATAAGCAAAAAATATTAGGCTAATTATACCAAAGCACAAGTTAATATTGCGTTGGCGTTGCTGTAAACGTGCAATTCGATTCTGATATTGTTTAATTTCTACATTTAATGAATTGATCTCTGAACGTTGTTGATCGATTTTTTCAAGTAATGGGGCAATTCTTTTGCGTGAAGCAAGTGTCTCAGCTTCGTCATCTGGCGTGTTGAACCATTGTTTCCAGTCTGCTAGAAGTTTAGGTAATGTGAGATGTGAAATTAAATCGATGAGTTCTTTTTTAGTTTCTGAATCTCCATCAATTCGCATGTTGTTTAAACTGCGTTGATTTGAGAAAGCGAAAATCTTGATAAGATCAATAAGTGTACTATTTATTTCTAAGTCAATACGACGGTCATATGAGTGAATATCAAATAGCAAGCCTTTCTCAGTAAATTGCACATAGAAGTCGAAAAATGGCAAATAGCTATTAATGCGGATTGTGATTTTATTAGCGATAAACTTTTTCGCTTGCAAGCGAAGAACACCATCGTGGGTGAGAATAAATGAGAAAAAAGTTTCTAAAATAATTAGAACAATATTCAGCAACAGACGTGGATGTTTTTGTCTTTGTTGCGTTTCACTCATAAAAGTTTATCCTTAAATATTAGAGATTAATTGAGGGAATGAGACATCCTATCTCAAACTTAGCATAATGTCCTGTTAAATATATTTACATGACATGATTGTTTTGTAGAACAGTTTCATAAATGTATCAAGTCTTGACTTTGATATTATAAGAATATTTTGTGGTTAAATAAGACTTCGTCTGTCTCATCCGATCAGGAGCTTAGATCAATGGATAATGCAAATATAGAAACACAAGTAGAAGAGCAAGGAGAAAAAAATAAATTAAAATCAAAAAGTTCTAGGAAGTCGGCATTAGATTTTAGAAAGTATACTAAACAGATCTGGTTAGCAGGTCTAGGTGCTTTTTCTCGTGCTGAAGAAGAAGGCAATAAACTATTTGACTCGCTAGTCAAAGTAGGTGAAGAGCTTGAGTCCAAAACAGGTGACTTAGCAGATACAACTGTTGGTAAAGTAACCGAAAAAGCCAAAGAGTCTGTTTCTGACACCAAAGACAAAGTTGAAAAAATCTTAGATACCAGTGTGAATCATTCTTTAAATAGAATTGGCTTAGTTACTCCTAAGGACTTACAGCACATAGAACAACTCTTGGTTCAACTGCATATAAAGGTTGATGCTTTAATTGAAGAAAATCAAAAATTGAAGGCAAAATTGAATGAAAAGTAAAAAAATGTAGGGATTTAGCAAATATATAACAGTTTTTTAGCATTTATTTTTGCTAAAAGCTCTGCTCTAGTATTGCGTTTTCCCCCAAAGCATTGCTATAAAGGCGTCATGGCCTTTTAAACTATAGCCTTGGACCTTAAACAAACGATATTAAGAGGATGTTTTATTCATGAATAAATCAGAATTAATCGATGCAATTGCTGAAAAAGGGGGAGTATCTAAGACTGATGCAGGCAAGGCACTCGATGCGACAATTGCGTCTATTACTGAAGCACTAAAAAAAGGTGACACAGTAACTTTAGTTGGTTTCGGTACTTTCAGTGTTAAAGAACGTGCTGCACGTACTGGCCGTAACCCTAAAACTGGTGAAGAGCTTCAAATTAAAGCAACAAAAGTACCTAGTTTTAAAGCTGGTAAAGGTCTTAAAGATTCAGTTGCTTAATCTTTTAAGATGATTAAACGCGCCAATATAGGCGCGTTTTTTATTAAAAATCTGAATTGACCAATATTGCTCATTCATTCATTGTGGTTTTTCAGTTAAAATTCTCCTCGAAATAAAATATTGGAATACTTATGGAATCTTTTCGTACAGTCATTAAGGGTTGGCTAGGCAAAGTCCTTTTAATTTTGTTTTTGACCCCTTTAGCGCTTGTAGGTATTAATGGATATTTTAATAGGGGAAACAAGGCAGATGTCGCAAAAACTGTCAATGGACAGGACATATCAAAAAAAGACCTTGAAACTTTAACGCAAAGGTATAAAGAACAATATTTAGCTGCTGTAAAGGGTGATGAAAGTTTACTTAATTTACCGGTAATTCAAGCGAAAGCACTTGATATATTGGTATCTCGTAATTTACTCATTCAGCAAGCTGAAAAACTCGGTATCTCTTTAAGTGATGCTCAAATCGAGCAAATGTTGGCTCAACAGCCAAGTTTGCAAGAAAATGGCCAGTTTTCACAAAAATTATATGAAAATTATTTGCGTTCGATTGGTATGACAAGCCAAGCTTTAATTGCGAGCTTGCGTCAAGATCACGCTTTAAAAATGTTGACTTCAACTTTTTCAGATTATTCTTTAGTAAGTAAAGTTGATTTAATGCAAATTGCGAATTTGCAAACAGAACAACGTACATTACATTTGGCTAGTATCAAGTTAGACAGTTATAAAACTGGCTTAACTGCATCGAATCAAGAAGCTACTGACTATTACAACAAACATCAGAATGAGTTTAAACAGCCTGCTTCAGTTGATGTGGATTATGTTGTTTTATCTCCATCTTTAATGGCTAAGCCTGCACCAGCAACAGATGCTGAGCTTAAGCAAGCCTATGCGAAGTTTGTAGAATCTCAGCAAAAAGATGCTAAACGTGTTGTTAAACATATTCTTATTACGACTGATGGTCGTGATGATGCAGCAGCCCAAAAGCTTGCTAAAGATGTATACGCAAAAATCCAAGGTGGTCTTTCATTTGCTCAAGCAGCAGCCCAGTTTTCAGAAGATCCCACTTCGAAAGCGAAAGGTGGCTTAGTTGAGGCATATGCACCAGGTATTTTCTCTGATGCATTTGATAAAACTGTTTTAAGTTTGAAAAATGGTCAAGTTTCACAGCCAGTAAAAACACAATATGGTTACCACATTATTGAAGCAGAAACCCCAGCGACTCAAATTCCTTCATTTGATGCTGAGAAGTCACGCTTAACTGCAGAAGTTGAAAAGAATAAAGTTGCTACTGTTTATTCAGATACCGTTAATAGTTTGAATGAAACGATTGTTGGTAATGATTCTTTAGATGCAGTTGTACAACAAGTCAAAGGTACAAAAATTGAATCTTTAAATGGTGTAACTTTAGCTACTCAAAACCCGCAATTAAGTGATCCAAACGTAAAAATTAAATTGTTTAACGATGATGTGAAAAATGGTGATCGTAATGCTTCATCAAATATTCAATTAGCGAATGGCGATACTGTCTGGATTAAAGTACGTGACTATCATGCAGCTGGTGTTAAACCAATTGCTCAAGCGATGAATGAAGCGAAAGCTAAAGTAATCGATGAAAAAGCACGTAAAGCGGCTCAAGCAAAAATTGCTACAATGTTGACTGAATTCAAAACTCAGCCAGCTGAACAGGTTGTTGCAAAAAATAAGGTACCTTTTGAATCTGCAGGTGTATTTACTCGCTCACAAGGTTTGAAACGTGCAATTGAGCGTGCAGCATTCAGTGTTCCTACGCCAAAACCTGGTATGTGGTCTGTTACAACAGCGAACTTACCAAATGAGTTAGTCGTTGTTGCTGTCTCTAATGTAAATTCAGCTGCCGTAAACGCTATGCCAGCCGACCAGTTAAAGCAATTACAACAGCTTTATCGCCAATCTCGCGGTCAGCAAATACTCGAAGATTACAGCGAATACTTAAAGTCACACGCTAAAATCAAATAAAACTTATGTAATAAAAAAAGCGCTTCGGCGCTTTTTTTATTACTGATCAAGACTACTGCCAATATAATTTTGTCTATATTGTTTAGGCGATAAATCAAATACTCTTTTAAATGCCTGACTAAATGCTGTTTCTGACGAATAGCCCACTTTATTTGAAATTTGTTGAATTGATAAATTACTTGTACGCAGATATTGGCTTGCTAAACGAAAGCGATAATGCTGTAAATAAGTAAGGGGAGGTTCCCCAATAATACTATTAAAAAGATTGGCAAACTTAGAACGTGACATGCAGCATTGTTCAGCTAATGATTCAACAGTCCAGCTTGCTTCAGGTTGACTATGAATTGCTGATAGAGCATTACTCAACTCAGGGTGAGTTAAGGCACCTAACCAGTTTTGCTGATCTGACATTTGTTGAATATGATCACGAATACATTCAATTAAAAGAATACTCACTAAATGATCGATAATCTTGTCATGCCCAGGTTGAATTTTTTGTGTTTCGACTGCTAAAAAATAAAGTCCTATTTGCAACCATTCAGGAGGCGTGGTTTGGTTCTCTCGTTGAATATGCATGATAGGTGGTAATGCATTAATAAGTGGTCCTGCCATATGCGTATCAACTTGACAGCGTAAACAGAGCAGTAATGTATTTTCAGATGCTGCTGAACCGAGCTCAATCGGGTCTTGTCGATGTCCGTTAAATAACGGAGTAATATCTACAGGATCTACAAGTTTACTTGCAGTCGCTTTTGAGTCTGTAGCATGGTGAGCTTTTCCAGAGGGAATTAAAATAATATCTCCAGCCTTAGCTGTTATTTTTTCTGAAGCATTTATTTGAATATATACAGAACCGGTTAAAACGATATAAGCAAGTAAAGCAGATTGATCTTGTGTTTTAAAAGCCCATTCATTTTGTGCTTTGATATAGATATATTCTGACTTATTTAAGTGGATATCATCAAAAAATTTACTTAGTGCATCCATGTTTACGCGATCAATCATTATTTTAATAAAATTATAGTGAGCTGTAAGAATAGATCAACATGTGTTTTTAGGACAAAAAAGTGGAAGAAAATGCCAAAGACTTTGAAATAGGTTTTTTGGACGGTTACAACTGTTAAGCAAATGGTATTTCTTTAACTATATAGATATATAGAAAAAGGAAATATGACTATGAATGCACCAGTAAATGTTCAGCAAGAACTTATGCCAGTGCCAGCGTCTATGCGTGAGATAGATCGTAAGCGCTATTTATGGATGATTAGTCCGGCTTTACCTGTAATTGGTTTAGGTATTTTAGCTGGTTACCATTTTGGTCCACGCCGATTAAAGAAAGTATTTGCTTTAGGTGGCCCACTTTTATTACATGTTGTGATTCCTGCAATTGATACGATTATTGGTAAAGATGCACGTAATCCAACTGACGAAGAAATTAAGCTTCTTGAAAAAGATCCGTATTATTCACGTTTGGTGAAGAGCTTTATCCCATTACAATATGCAGCAAACGTTTATGCATGTTATTTAACAAGCCGTAAAACTACTTCTTTTATAGATAAAATTTTACTTGGTATTTCAATGGGTGCAATCAATGGTATTGCGATTAATACTGCTCATGAACTAAGCCATAAACATGATCGTATTGACCATATTTTATCTCATCTTGCTTTGGTGCCTACAGGTTACAACCATTTCCGTATTGAGCATCCATACGGCCATCATAAGCGTGCGGCAACGCCTGAAGACCCTGCTTCTTCACGTATGGGTGAAACATTCTATGAATTTTGGCCGCGTACAGTTATTGGTTCTTTCAAGTCAGCAATTGAAATTGAGAAAAACCGTTTAAAACGTAAAGGTAAAGAGTTCTGGTCACTTGATAACGAGTTGTTGCAAGGCTGGGGTATGAGTGCTGCTTTCCATGCTTCTATGGTCGGTATTTTTGGTAAAGGCACAATTCCTTATTTGGCAACACAAGCATTTTACGGTGTTAGTCTATTCGAAATTATTAACTACATTGAGCATTATGGTTTATTGCGCCAGAAAAAAGAAAATGGTCAATATGAACGTACAATGCCAGAGCATAGCTGGAATAATAACAACGTAGTGACAAACTTGTTCTTATATCAGTTACAACGTCACTCAGACCATCATGCTTATCCAACTCGTCCATTCCAGGCACTGCGTCATTTTGATGAAGCACCTGAGTTACCAAGTGGTTATGCAAGTATGTTGCTACCAGCATTAATTCCTTCACTGTGGTTTAAAATGATGGACAAGCGTGTATTTGATCACTACAAAGGTGATTTAAATAAGGCAAATATTTCACCAAAACGTCGTGCAAAAATCTTTAAAAAATTCGGTGTAGTTGATAAGTCATTAGAAGTTACACCAGCTAAATAAATAAAAAATATATTCCTGAAATACCAAACCCTCTAATCAGGTGATTAGAGGGTTTTTATTTTGTAGATTGAGTAGTGCTAAACAGCAAGGGAATTTAAACTCCCTTGCAATGCTCTTATTTTAATTCACTTGAAGACTTACCAAGCTCACGTCGAGCAATAATAAGTTGCTGGATTTGTTGAGTACCTTCAAAAATATCGAGAATTTTTGAGTCACGTGCCCATTTTTCAAGTAATTCATCCTCGTTATAGCCAACACTTGCTGCCAACTCGACACATTTTAAAGTGATTTCATTACCAACGCGGCCAGCTTTTGCCTTGGCGATGGAAGCTTCTTTTGAGTTTGGTTTCTTGTTGTCAGCCATCCATGTTGCTTTCAACATGAGTAACCGTGCTGCTTCCCATTCGGCCTCCATACGGTAAATTTGTGCCGCAAGATTGGATGTTTGCAAATATGGCGTTGAGTAATTTGAGTCCAACTGATCTTTAAAAATTTCTTTAATACGTTCTAATGAAGCTTTAGCACAGCCAATGGCCATAGCAGCGACTAACGGGCGTGTATTATCAAAAGTTTCCATTACACCTGCGAAACCTTTAGCCACATCGACTTCAGCATTACCTAAAAGATTTTCGGCTGGCACATGGCAGTCAGTAAAACTAATAACTGCCGTATCAGAAGCTTTAATTCCCAATTTATGTTCAAGGCGCTCCACCTTCATTCCAGGCGTGCCTTTAGGCACTACAAATGATTTGATGGCTGCACGTCCAAGTTTTCGGTCGAGTGTAGCCCAGACAACCACAGAGTCTGCACGTTCACCAGAGGTTACGAAAATCTTTTCACCATTTAAAATGTAGTCATTACCATCTTTAGTTGCTGTAGTACGGATAGCAGCAGAGTCTGAACCACAGCCGGGTTCAGTAATCGCCATTGCAGCCCAAGTACCTTTAAAACGTTCTAGTTGCTCATCATTTGCAACTGCTGCGATGGCAGAATTTCCTAAACCTTGGCGTGGCATACTGAGTAATAACCCAGTATCGCCATAACACATTTCAATGATACCTAGTGCTGTCGACATGTTGGTGCCGTTACGGACACCTTCATCATCTGTTTCACCTCGTTTGCTTGCACCAGCCGCACCTGCATTAATTCCTTCGCCACCTTCGTTCATACCGTCGATGAGTGAAGCAAGCATATCAAGCTCTTTGGGATAAGCATGTTCTGCTTTATCGTATTTACGGGAAATAGGGCGTAATACATTGATCGCAACATCATGTGCTTGATCAATCATCATTTTGAATTTTTTTGGATTTTGTAAATTCATGAAAATGTCCTCTGATTGATCTTAAGCATGTAAGCCAGAATGTAAAATTGCGGTCGCACGTAAATCACGGTACCAACGTTCAACTGGGTGTTCTTTTGTGAAGCCATGACCACCCAAAATTTGTACGCCATCTGTTCCTATTTTCATGGATTTTTCTGCGCAAAGAAGACGAGCTAAATATGCTTCACGATGGAAAGATTTACCTGCTTCAGCAAGACTTGCTGCATTTAAAATCAGCATACGCATAGCATCAATCTCAATTGCCATGTCTGCAATCATGAATGCGACACTTTGACGATGTGAAATCGGTTCTCCGAAAGCAGTTCGCTCATTGGCATATTTAATACAATAGGCTTTTACAGCTTCACATGTACCTACAGCCATTGCACACCACATCAAGTTGCCCAAATCTACAAAGGCTGTGTAATCAAAATCTGTTGTGCCTAGTCGTAGAGCAGGTGCGTGGCTAAATTTTAAAGTAGCTGTCTCTGTTGCTTTGAGGCCCATTGCCGGAGTGTTCTTAATAGAAATAGTGTCACCCACTTGCACTACAAATACATCTGGCTTGCCATTAAAGTCAGCACTCACCAATAACACATCAGCCAAATCACCTAAAATGACTAAGGTTTTTTCACCATCAATGTAAAATTGATCATTTTCAAGAAAAGCTTTTGTTTTTAAAACATAAGGGTTAAATGCTGGAGTTGCTTCTTGTACTGCAAAGGTTGCTGTAATGTCTGAGTCTTCAGCAAAACATGGCAGATACATTGACTGAACCTCGGCAGATCCCCAACGTGTGATTGCATTAATAACGCTAAAGGTACTGAGTAATCCCGCTGTAAGACTAAAATCACCTTCAGCTAGTTTTTCAGCAATCAGTAAGTTACTTACAATATTTTGTTCAGCAGCAACTCCACCTAGTGCTTCTGGTAGGGCGTAATAATTTAGCCCTAAATCTTCAACATATTGCCAAAGACTTTCTGGAAATTGTGCTGCTTGATCGGCATCATGAGCTAATGCTAGTAAAACTTCTTGAGCAAATTGAGACATTGCTTCAGAAGTCATTTGTTGTTCTTCAGTTAGGCTTAAATCAAATAGGTTTTTCTTTTGCTGAGGTAGTCGTTGTTGTGGAATTTGTTTAGGTTTAAATGCTTTTTGAGTTTGGCTTAATGCTCTGAAGCCAGCTTTTGAACCTTGATAAAGAGACTTTTCAAGAAATTTACGTAGTTTGAGTTGATCAAGTACATCGCTTCCAGCCAATTTTGTGATCAGCGATAAACCCAACCCTTGGGCTTTATTGATCATATTTGTCATGATTATGGTGTCCTAACACATTGTTATTGTTTTATGCTGACACGCAGTATAAGAAAAAACTATGTCGTTACTGACATTCAAAAAAAGAGTAGATAAATGGTAAAAATAAAATAGACTTGATTTTATGTTTTTGATTTTATAAATAAAAATTAGTTCTTAAAAATAATAATTTTGTTTGCATTGACTAGAATGACATTGAGCCATTCTAGTCGTGATCAAATTATGCAAAGTTACGAATCATACGACGTACATTTGTTTTGGCATCAATAACAGTCATAAATGTATATGCGCCAATAAATTTACGGCTAATAAACATAAATTCTTTTGGAGGAACAGAGAAATATCGGGATGCCATTGATTTACTTGCTTGTTGCATAACACGGCTATGTAACTGGCTTTTTTTCCAGTCATAACGTTCATGTTCATCCATCAGGCCGGCTGGCATATCTGGATTATTTGCAGGGGTGCTGAATGCTTCGGTCGCAAGTAAAAAGACATCTGCCATGCCAGGTTTAATACTTTCAGGCATCGCATCGAAAAACTCATATCCAGTCATTGCTTGGACCATTGCATGTTTATCATGCTGATAACCCGCTTGTATGAGATTACGTGCAACTGAGAGTAAGTGTTCATCGAACTGACGGATTGCACCAAAATCTAATAGTACGATTTTATCTTGAACATCTTGACCATTACCTAAACGAACTAGGTAGTTACCAAAGTTAGGGTCAGTTTGCATTTCACCCCATTCAAAAATCTCACGAACTGCAATCTCTAATGATGCTTCACCAAGTTGATTACGACGTTCTTGCGGAAGAGAAAGCATAACAGGACTATTAATAGGTACGCCGCGTTCGAATGTCATACACAGGACTTGATCTGTGCAGTAGTCATCTACAATTGTAGGGACTATATAGCGTTCATCATCTTTTAAGCGCTCACCAAAGCGGCGAGTGGTTGCTGCTTCTACATCATAATTGACTTCACGATGCATCATTTCACGTACTTCATCAAACCACTGATCAAACTCACGGGTTTGTGGCACCATACGTGTAAGCTTAAGCATGTTTTTAAATAGACTCATGTCTGAGTCAATTGCACTCGCTACACCAGGGTATTGAATTTTTAAAACTAACTCTAATCCATCTGATTTGCGGATTGCGCGATGAACTTGTGCAAGAGACGCTGTACCAATAGGTTCATGATCAATGGTTAAATCGTTTAACTTAGAACCAAGTTGTTCTTGTAAATGTGGCTTAATCGCAGGCCAGTCTAAAGCAACCGTTTGGTTGTTTAAAGTATTTAACGCCTGAGTAATTTCTTCTGGTAAAAAATGTTCACCATAAAGAGCCATCATTTGGCCAATCTTAACAATAGAACCTTTAAGTTTGCCAATTTCAGAAACAAGATAATTAGCTTGTTCGCTCATTGCCTTTTTACGCTTCTTCTCTTTTTCTTCTTCACTAGAAAAAAGGGTAGAGGCACTTGCAGTAGCCCAACGTGTTCCTGCCAGTAAAGAAGCTTTCGCGATTGATAAGCGTCGATCCATGGAAGAAGTTTTTAAACTCTTAAGCTTATCGTTCTGATTTGACATGAAAATAGAATCCTATGCGCATCATGCAGCCAAACGCTGGTGATCTAAAATTGTAACGAATATTACATGTTTTGAACGTATTAAAATAGTTCCCTCAGACTGAATGGTGAGTTGAAAGTATCATTTTATATCTTAATTTTCTAAAATAGCCTAAGCAACATAATAAAAATTAAAATACAATTTCTCCAGAAAGAGGAACTAGATTAAAAAGCCATTAAATATTAATCATTAACTTACATTTTAAACTGAATTTTTAATTCAGCTTTTTGCATTAAGTGGACACGATTAGCTTGAATATGTTGAATAACCATTTGCTTGACAGAATCATGCATAAAACCAAGTGCATGGGCCTTTACAATAACGATGCTCGGTAGTGTATAGAAAAAATACTTAACATCCTCAAAAGTGGCATTATTAAAAATGCCTTGTTCGATTAAGGTCTGCTGTAAAAATTGCTTTTCATTTAATACATGATCTGAAGATTCATCCCAAAAACGGTGACGCATTGCCATCAGATTATTGTGTTTGTAACTCATAAATTTGCCAGTTCAGACTTTAAATCTCAATTAAATATATTGGAGTCATCCACTCAATATCAAGTTCAGATTGTTTTTTGTTCAGTGTCTGTTTGATTTTTCATGTAAATGATGTAAATAGCCTAAGCAAATTTTAAACTTTTCTTTAAAATAAATATAATCAATACCATTTCATTAAATTCTAAAATCCTATGACACCTGCATGTAGACTGTTAAAAAGTAATAAAATCGAATTTTCTATTCATGAATATGAACATGATGCAAATGCTAAAAGTTTCGGTTTAGAAGCTGCCGAAAAATTAAATCTTGATGTAAATGAAGTTTTTAAAACACTACTTGTAACTGATGAAAAAAATTATTTTGTCGCAATTATACCTGTTAATCATCAACTCAATTTAAAAAAGGTTGCTACGGCGGTTGGCTGTAAAAAACTACAAATGGCAAATCCAAAAGATGCAGAACGTTTAACAGGGTACTTAGTGGGTGGAATTAGTCCATTAGGACAAAAGAAACGTTTGAAAACTGTGATAGATGCTTCTGCACAAGAACTTGGCAAAATTTATGTAAGTGGGGGAAAAAGAGGATTAGATATTGGTCTAAATCCGAATGATCTGGCGCGAATATTGACGGCGCAATTTGTAGATATCCTTGATTGATTAAAATAAGGGCAATATCAAATTGACTTGTTAAATGAAAATGATTATCATTATTGTATGGAGTTTGGTTCTACCAGAAGATAACAAGAGTTAGATAAATTTCTGGTATTGGTAGACCTGCAAGACATAATAAAAACAATGCAGGTTTGTTTAGCAGTAAATGGACCTAAGAAAAATAAACATTATCAGCGCAATAAAAAGAACAAGTAAAGATAGCAAGCAAGGATAGCTTGCTATCTTTGCATTAGAACTCGGTTTCAGAATTATTTTCATTATTCAACCTTTTAGAGTTTTTAAGTTCTCTCAGTAACAGATTACTTATATTTTTGATTAAAAAATAACCAGTAATGTTTCATTTATTATCATCCTGCCTTTTTAATCAATTTTTTGTATACCCTGAATAAAACATGATCAAAAAAAGAGGTAAAAACGTGCTTATTTTTCATGGAAAACCTGTTCATGGAGCTATCTTTGATATGGATGGGACAATGTTTGACACTGAGCGCTTACGGTTTCAAACATTGCAACAAGCATCTCAAGAGCTGATTGGGCAGGAGTTTTCACACGAATATTTAATGCAATGTTTGGGTTTAAGTGCGACAACAGCAGAAAAACTAGCACAACGTTTATATGGGGTAGATGTTCCGTATAAAGAAATAAGGAAAAGAGCTGATGAGATGGAGCTTGAGCATATTCGTAAACACGGCGTGCCTATTAAAAAGGGATTAGTTCAAGTTCTTGAACGTTTAAGAAAATCTGGTTTAAGAATGGCCGTAGCCACTTCAAGTCGTAGAGCAATTGCCGAAGAATATTTAATAAATGCCAACGTTTATAAGTTCTTTGATGTGATTACTTGTGGTGATGAAGTGGAACAGGGAAAACCTCATCCCGAAATATTTTTAAAAGCAGCAAGCCAACTTAATTTAAACACTAAGCAATGTTTAATGTTTGAAGATTCTGAAAATGGTCTAACCTCAGCTTACACATCTGAAGGTCTAACGATTTTATTAAAAGATATTAAAGAACCAAATGATGAAATGCTTGAAAAAGCAGATTTTTATTATGATCAGATGTATGACTTTTTAAGCGATCTTGACCAGTTTATTCCTATTATGGATATGCCGGAAATACAAGAACCTTTTCCACAGAGCCTGAATCAACTTACGGTTGGTATACATGGCTTCGGTGCTATTGGTGGGGGGTATATAGCTCAAATATTGTCACATTGGGATGGATATACAAAACCAAGAAAAATAATTGCTTCAACGCGTAATAGTCTTTTTCGCGAGGCCGTAAATGCGTTTGGAACCTATAGTATTCGCTATGGACAATTTTCTTATGATGAACGTATTGAGAATATGACGATTGTTGACTCGGACAATGAGCAACAAATGTTAGAGATGTATACTCATTCAAGTTTGATTGCACTTTGTTTACCAGAGCAAGCGATTGAAGCTGAATCAAAAATGATTGCAAAAGGACTATACGCCCGTTTTAACTCACCACTTGAAACATGTATAGAACCGTTAACTTTTTTAATTATTTTAAATAAAGTGGGTGCTAAATATTTAGTGATGAAGCATCTTCGCGAAGCTCTTTTAGAGTTAACGAATGATGAGGACGTGACTGAGCATATTTTAAAAGAGCATTACTTTTGTGACACTGTAGTAAACCGAATGGTTTCAAAACTTTCTAATCAGAATTTATATCGTCAACTTCGTATTAAGCATAATTTCCTTGAACAGCATTTAGAGGATGTAGAGCAAGAAGATCAAATTGAAATTGAAGACTGCAATAAACTGACTCCAGATCAGCAAAACAATGCCTCGGTTTATGTTGAAAACATGCGTCGTAATTTCCAACCCGGTCATATCTTACAAAGTATGGATTTAATCTTATTCCATAGTGAAACGGATATGCCAATTTATGTTGAAAAAGGCAGTCCTTTACTCGAAAAGCTACGTCAGGTTGTATTGGTTGAACAAATTACAGATATTCAACTTATTAAAAACCGCCTATGGAACGGCGTGCATGCGATGCTTGCTTGGTATGCATCACTAATGGGTTATGAATCTATTGGGATTGCTATGGGTGATCATTCAGTAAAAGCATTTGCAGAAAACTTAATTACAGAAGTAAAACAGGGGCTTGCAATTGTATTGCCTAACTACGCAAAAGATCTGAACCGAATGGCTCAAAGTTTTCTAGACTCATGTGAATATGCATTTAAAGATCCGTGCCAACGAGTAGCTCGAGATCCATTACGCAAACTCAACCATAATGAACGTGTCATGGCATCAATTGAAATGAATATAGGTCATGATTTACCTTATAAAAATTTATTAAAAGGTACTGCTCTAGGTTATGCCTATGCGATTCAATTTTTAGAAATTGATGATAATGCTGCTATTCAGCATTTGCAGCAACAAATTCTAAAATTAGATCTGAATATGGCTCAAAAAAGACAGCTTGAAGTTGATTTGGTCCAACACATTCAATATTTGTTTTCTGAACAAGACCAACAGCTTTTGGGTATGAAAACTAACAAAGCCAGAATGACAGCTACCCAATATGTTTGAAGGCATTTAATGATTTAACACTCTACAATTGAAAGGCAAACATGTTTTAATACAAAACTTAAGTGACTTTGAATTAAAACTGTGCTGCTAAAACCTACGACGTTCATGGTGCCAACGACTATACGGGATTATCCGGAATGGCACCTAGGACGTCAAAATTATGCTTTATGGTATCTAGAGATTAATGATCAGAAATTAGTTGATTATCTAGATGTCTTACGTACACATTTTTCAGAATTTTTATTAGAACCGAATAACCGTCAATATCATGTCACATTATTTATATGTGGATTTTTAACCCATGAACATAGTATTTATAGTGATGACTTTAGTTTCCATGATTTCTCAGAACAAAGAGAAATTTTAAAAAAAGAAAATATTTCACCATTTCGATTAAAAATTGGTTCAGTTGATAGTTTTAGTAGTGCTTTATTTGTAGAAATCCAAGATACCGATAATGTTTTATCCCACATACGTCAAAAATTAGGCATAGTTTCTAATGAAATTGCTGCTTTAGATTACTATCCTCATATCACCTTAGGCTTATATAAAAACATCTATAGTAGTGATTTGATTTTGCAAAAAATTTCTCAATTACCTGTACAATACAAAAACGCTGAATTTGAACTGAAAGTTGAGCATTTAACGTTTGGTTTTTATGAAGCTCAAACTTTACAAGGTAAGCTGTTTTCGTATCAGCATTTGTTTTTAGGTGATTCATGTTGCAATTGATTTTGGGTGGTGCTCGCTCTGGCAAAAGTCGACTCGCTGAACAAACGGCAATATCTACACAATTACCTGTGACTTATGTGGCGACAGCGCAAGCGCTTGATCCAGAAATGCAAAGTCGAATTGCACATCATCAAAATCAGCGACCTGTTCACTGGGCATTGGTTGAGGAACCATTATTTTTAGCAAATGCTCTGAAAAAAATTGATCAACCTAATCAAATTATTTTGGTAGATTGTTTAACGCTTTGGTTAACCAATTTGTTACTGTTAGATGATCAAAATATTCAACAATTTGAATGTGAGCAACTATTAAAAGTTTTACCTACACTTGAGTCAGAAATTATTTTAGTAAGTAATGAAACAGGGCTTGGTGTTGTACCACTCGGCGAAATTAGTCGCCGTTTTGTCGATGAAGCAGGAAGATTACATCAAGCTTTAGGGCAAATTGCAGATAAAGTTGTGTTTTGTGTGGCTGGTTTTCCAATGATTTTAAAAGGTGAGAAGTAAAATGAACTGGTGGTTAGAATCTGTAAAGCAACCTAATCTAGATGCAAAGCAACAAGCTGAACAACATCAACTCCAGCTCACTAAACCTACAGGTGCTTTAGGTGATTTAGAGCAGATTGCAATTACACTTGCTAGTTTACAATCAAATGCACATCCTCATGTTAACCATCCATGGATTACAATTTTTGCCGGTGATCATGGCGTAGTTGAAGAAAATATCTCTGCATATCCTCAAGCTGTTACCCGTCAAATGTTGCAAAACTTCACGACGGGTGGCGCAGCAATTAGTGTACTTGCTAAATATCATGAAGCTCATTTACAAGTGATTGACTGTGGCACAGTGGGCGAAGCATATGAATACGAAGGTGTTGAACGTCACTGTATTCGTGCTGGGACTGCAAATTTTGCTAAACAAGCCGCAATGAATGCTGGTGAATGCCGTGCTGCGCTAGAGTTGGGAAAAAATAGTGTAGATACTGCTAAAGCCGACGGCGCAGATATTTATATTGCAGGTGAAATGGGAATCGGGAATACCTGTTCTGCTTCTGCCTTAGCTTGTCTTTTACTAAATGATACTGCCGAGCAATTGACTGGAGTAGGGACAGGAATAGGTGCCGATCAGTTAAGACATAAAATTAAAGTAATTGAGAAAGCTATAGAACTTCATCATAAACATGTCGTTGGTGATGTCTTTAAAACATTATGCGCCGTCGGTGGTTTGGAAATTGCCGCAATTACTGGTGCTTATATTCGATGCGCACAAGTCGGTTTACCTATTATTGTGGATGGATTTATTAGTTCTGTAGCCGCTTTATGCGCTGTACGGATGAACCCTAAAGTACGTGACTGGATGTTATTCGGTCATCAATCGGCTGAATATGGCCACCAACGTATTTTACAGGAACTCAATGCTGACCCTATTTTAAAGATGAACTTGCGTTTAGGTGAAGGTAGTGGTGCTGGTGCTGCATTGGCATTAGTTAAAATGGCATGTGTATTACATAATCAAATGGCTACCTTTGCCCAAGCTGCTGTAAGCGGGGATAAAATTGGGTAAATTTAGAATCGATTTACTCAGACATGGCGAAAGTCAGTATAGCCATACTCTACGTGGGCATTTGGATGATGAGTTAACCGCAAAAGGTTGGCAGCAAATGCAGTCAACCATTGAGCAAGTTACAGACCAGACATGGGATGTCATTGTAAGTTCTTCATTAAAACGATGTGCTTGTTTTGCTGAACAACTTGCAAAGACAACTCAGCTGCCTTTACTTCTAAATCATGACTTAAAGGAAATGTATTTTGGTGAGTGGGAGGGTGTATCAACTCAGCAAATTTACGAAACTTCATCCGAACTACTTGCAAATTTCTGGCAGAAACCGAGTCAATATTGTCCACCACAGGCAGAAACCTTAATTCAATTTCAAACGAGGATTTTGAAAGGCTTTCAAGATTTACTCTTAGAGATGCGAAAACAAAACTGGCAACGTGGATTGGTTGTTACGCATGGAGGCGTGATTAAGTTATTGTCTTGCTTGGCACGGCAACAGCCTTTAGATGACTTGCTAAAAATGCAGGCAGAACTTGGAAAATTATACTCATTCGAATTTTTTGAAGAAGAAGAACAATTAACTTTTATCTTGAAATAGTGGTTTTATATTTTTATACAATTGTAAGTTATTATTTTTATAAAGATATTTAAGTCCGTTTAATAGAACTGTAATTGCTAAAAACTAAGCTAGGGGCATTTCGTATTAATAGCATATCTAACTTATGAATATTTTATTTAAAACGACTGTACTTACCGCCTCATTATTGCTTGCGGCTTGCAACAACAATGATGATCAAGAAGTTCAAACTACACCATCTACAAACTCATCGAAATATTATCAAACCAAAACACCTTATCAACCGCAACAAGATCTAAAAAGCTATGAACAAGCACCCAATGGGTTCCAACCAGTTTTTACAGAGCTAGTTGCACGTCATGGTTCACGAGGACTCTCAAGTCTTAAATATGATTTAGCACTTTATAATTTATGGAAACAGGCAAAAGCAGAAAATGCTTTAACGCCGGTAGGTGAGCAGTTAGGTGCTGACTTAGAAGCAATGATGAAAGCCAATATCCTGTTAGGTTATGGTGTTGAAGGTATTCGCCAATATGGTTACGGAAATGAAACCATGACTGGTATTTTAGAACACCGTGGCATTGCCGATCGCCTATTACAACGTTTACCAACACTTGTAAACTCTCAAGCATCTATATTGGTACAAAGTTCTGGGGTAGATCGTGCGGTGGATAGTGCTAAATTCTTCACTGCTGAACTTATTAAACAACAACCCCTCTTGAAAGATAAGATTGTACCAACGTCTTATACCAGTTTATCGAGTACAAGTGTTCCAAGTATTTTAGATGGTGGTGTTGACCGTTTTAAACTTTACTTTCATAGCTTAAATGCGGCTGAAGACTTAACTCAACCACTAAGTGCTACCCAACAGAAAATTTATGATGCAAGCCAGACTTATCAAGATTTTGAAGCAAACAATAAAGATTTAGCTCAAAAGTTAAGTGATTTATCAAAAAATCCTCAGGCAGAAAAAACTGCTCAGACCGTACTCACTCCAATTTTTAAAGCAGACTTTATTAAAAAGCTTGGTACAACAGGTTATAGTTTTAGCAATAATGGGTCTTTTACAGTAACTTCACCTAAAGGCGAACAAATTACAGAAAAGGGTAAGGGTAAAAATACCATTGCTAGTGCAGTAGATGCTGCGGCTTATATTTATGAGCTTTATTCTATTTCTGGTGGTATGAAAGATGAGTTAAAAGGTGTTTATTTTGATAAATATATGCCTTTAGACGCCGCAAAATTTTATGCTGAATTTAATGATGCCAATGATTTTTATGAAAAAGGCCCAAGTTTCACAGAGTCAAATCAAGTTACAAGTGAAATTGCACAAGGACTCAAACAAGATTTATTTCAACAAGTTGATGCAGTTGTAAATAAAGCCCAACCATATAAAGCAGTTTTACGTTTTGCTCATGCTGAAATTATTATTCCTCTAGCGACCAGCTTAGATCTGCATAATATGATGCAGCCTTTACCCCTACGCCAGACTTATAACTATTCAACAAGCACATGGCGTGGTGAAGTAGTTTCACCTATGGCAGCCAATGTACAGTGGGATATTTACCAAAATAACCAAGGTAATACTTTAGTGAAGATGCTCTATAACGAAAAAGAGACGTTATTTAAGTCTGCATGTAATTATGCACGTTACACACCAACAAGTTTTTATTATGACTACATTAAATTGAAACAGTGCTATCAAATGCAATAGATTTTCAGTTTTTAAAGTCTTTCATGGGAATAGGGATTGCTATTCCCATTTTTATTTCTTCATAATTCAGTTTATTTTTAAATATAGTTCAGTTAGAGAGTTGGATATGACACCTTTTTGGATTGCATTGCAATTTTTAACTGTTCTGCCTATTGAGTTAAAAACAATACCAACGGCGCAACAAAATGGTCGAGCTATTTTGTTTTATCCGCTGGTTGGGCTAGTTATTGGTGGCATACTTTTTATTACCGCTTGTCTTTTAGCTAAACTTCCGATTGTTCTACTTGCCTCAATCATACTCACTTTATGGATTTGGTTGACTGGTGGATTGCATCTAGATGGGTTAGCCGATACTGCCGATGCGTGGGTAGGTGGTTTTGGTGATAAACAACGTACTTTACAAATCATGAAGGATCCAAGTTGCGGTCCAATTGGAGTACTGAGCTTAGTTATCATTTGTTTACTCAAATTTGTACTGATCTATGTGTTGATTGAACAACATCAGACACTATTTTTAATACCTGTACCTATAGTTGGACGCGTTGTACCGACCATTTTATTTTTGACTACTTCATATGTTCGTGAAAAAGGTTTAGGTCGTTCTTTGACAGATCATTTACCTAAAATTGCTTCATGGATAATAACTGGGTTTGTTCTGCTATTGCCTTTGTATTGGGAATTGCAAGGGCTTATTACGATTATTGGCTTTTTAAGCAGTCTTGTTTACTTAAGACATTTATTTATAAAACGAATAGGTGGTATTACAGGCGATACTGTCGGCGCAGCAATTGAGATTAGTGAAACTGTACTGCTTTTTACTTTTGTGGTGAGTTATTTTTACTTATTTTGATATTAAATTTTGTTCAATCAAAATAAAAAAGCCCTCAAAAATGAGGACTTAATTTTCAATCTTAAAAAGATGAATTAACGGTTTGGTAAAACATTTTTTAAAGCTTCATGCATTTCAAGCAATGTCTTTTCCGTAGTTTCCCAATCGATACAACCATCAGTTACCGATTTACCATATTCAAGGTCACAAAGGTTTTCAGGAATATCTTGGCGACCACCTTTTAAATGGCTTTCAACCATAATCCCTACGATTGACTTATTACCATCTAAAATTTGTTCAGTAATATTTTTAAGAACAAGTGGTTGTAAGTACGGGTCTTTATTAGAGTTGGCATGACTTGCATCAATCATGATTTTATTGCTAACTTTTGCTTTCGCTAAAGCAGTTTCTGCTTCTGCAACAGAGCCAGCATCGTAGTTTGGCTTACCATTACCACCACGTAATACAACGTGCGCATAAGGGTTACCATTTGTATTAATAATTGAAACCTGCCCGTCTTCGTTCAAGCCTAAGAAGCTATGACCATATTTAACAGACTGCATGGCATTGGTTGCAACAGTTAAACCACCATCTGTACCATTTTTAAAACCTACTGGAGATGATAGACCAGAAGACATTTCACGGTGAGTTTGGCTTTCAGTTGTACGAGCACCAATAGCAGACCATGAAATTAAGTCTTGGTAGTATTGTGGCGAGTTAGGATCAAGTGCTTCAGTTGCACAAGGTAAACCTTTTTCATTTAACTCAAGCAAAAGCTTACGACCAATACGTAAACCTTTTTCGATGTTAAATGAGTCATTCATATCTGGATCATTGATTAGACCTTTCCAACCAATTGTCGTACGTGGTTTTTCAAAATAAACACGCATAACCAAATAGAGGGTATCTTTAACCTTTTCGCTTAGCGCTTTTAAGCGATCGGCATATTCGTGAGCAGCTTTAGGATCATGAATAGAGCAAGGACCAATAACGACAAACAAACGCTTATCAGAACCGTCCAAAATATCGCGAATAGTTTCACGGCCTTTTAGAACAGTTTGTGAAGCAACATCAGATAAAGGAAGTTCTGACTTAAGTTCAGCTGGTGTTACAAGAGTTTGGATGCTTTTAATATTAACGTCGTCGATATCTGGCTTTGAAACGGAATTTAAATGTGTAGTCATTGCTGTCACTGGTTCGATCATACTAAAGGTTGTTTTGTGTACTGAATATACCATGAAATAATTATGAAAATACTACATCCCATGGTATTTCAGTTTGGAAAAATCCTATTGATTTTACTATCTTTCAGTCGAGTTGCCTGTTTTTTCAGCAACTTGAGCTTGTTGTTGTACCACAGGTGCTTTCGGTTTTGCTTTGACTGGGTGAACCATAAAGTTAACACCAAGGGCAAATAGAGTGATACCTAAAATTTTACGGATTAAACGTTCAGGCATGCGAGAGCTAATTAATGTTCCTACAATAATTGCAGGAATTGAACCTACCAATAACCATGTAAGCAACATAAAGTCGACATTACCTGCACTCATATGTCCAAGACCAGCAACTAGAGTAAGTAATACGGCATGTACAACATCTGATCCAATAATTCGAATCATTGGCAAGTTCGGGAACATAATCACGAGTGCCATAATTCCAAAGGCACCAGCACCAACAGATGATAGTGTTACGAATACACCTAAAATGATGCCCATAATCACAATGTAGGTACGCTTATTTTGAATAGCTAATTGTTCATTTTCACTATGAGCAGTTTCTTTGTTGCGGAATTTACTAAAAAACTTCTCAATACGAGAGCGGAAAATAATAGAAACACCTGTCAAAGTCAGCATAAAGCCTAACACCATTGTTAATACGGCTTTATAGTGCGTAGATTGACTTAAATAGTGCTCGAGTACCCAAGTGGTAACGAAAGAAGCAGGAATACTACCGACTGCGAGCCATAAAACGATAGGCCACACGATATTCAATTTCTTTGCGTGAACCATTGATCCACAGAACTTTGAAATTGCGGCATAAAGTAAATCGGTACCAATTGCGATATGAGGTTCAATTCTAAAAAGGCCAATTAAAATTGGTGTCATTAATGACCCACCACCAACTCCTGTAATCCCTACACAGAAACCAACTAACATACCCGCTAAGATAAATTCAAAAGCACCAGACATCTTTATCGCCACTTATCACGAAACGCAGATATCTTATTCCTTTTAGAGATAAACTTTTGTCATGAATAATGATTTACTTATGCAAAAAAAAGCTAAGCAATGCAAATATTACTTAGTTTGTTTTATTTTTAATCATTATTTCTAATAAAGAGATTACTTTGATGGCTTGAGTGGATTAATTAAAAGTATCAGAGCAAAAGTTAAAGGTGTTGCAAATATCCACCAGCTAACAAAACCAATAGATAAACCATTTTTTCTGATAAGAATAAATCCGCTCAAAACAAACAACAGACAAGCGGATATTCTTAACAATGAGTGAGATTTCTGAGCTAAGGTTTTGAAATAACCAGTTGATTTCGGTGATCGATATTTCTCGCTCGATATGAATAGTAAATACATACCTAGCACAGTCAGGGTAAAAACAATAATCATCATGAATTCACCTCAATATTTAACTTACTCAGTTTCTTTTGAATTTTTTGTGTAGCTTTATGCTGAATAGGTCTAATTTTGCAGAATATGAAAAGTGCTAAAGCTGCAAATATCCATAAAAATACGTCTATACGTGCAAACGTCCAATAGTCGCTGAGGCTTTGAATGTAATTATATTTGATTAAATAACTTAGATTTAAGATTGGAAGTACAATACAAAGCAGAATAAAAATACTCAATTGAGTTCGCCACAAATGCTGCTTTTTAGTGATCAATGCAATAATTAGGCTCATCAGCCAGACTAAAAAGAAGCTATAAATTTCATAATTGATTGTAGTTATAGTGACGGTAAACAATCGATTCGCATATAAATAAGCAAGTGTTGCACAAGGCAAGCCTACAAATGTGGCAACATTTAAACGGTCAACTAAATAGTGCCCGAAATGAAACTTAGTATTTTTATTTTGAAGTTGGCGTTTAAGGCTCCAAAGTAACAAGCCAGACGCAATCATCACACAACCTAAAATGCCTGAGAAAAATAATCCTAAGCGAAGTAAAGGTTGAGCAAAAGTTGCCATGTGCAAACCATATACTCCCGCATAAAGTGTGGCAACGGCACTATGATTACGTGTATCACTTAAGACTTTGCCAGTTGTAGCATCTAGGATGATTTGCGCTTGATTACGAGTAATGGAGCGGTCTTCTTGCTGAATAAATGTAATTTGAGCCTGATTCGTATTTGGGTTTTTAACACTCATAGTTGCTAAAGTTTGATTTCCCCAGCGTTGTTCAAGTTGAGCTAATAGTTTTTCGATGGATAGATTTTGCGCAGGATGCGGAGCATTACTTTCTGAGGCTGTTTTGCTACGTATATCATTGAAATATTGATATGGATTATCTGGATAGAGTTTTTGCATTCCCCAAGGTAGATATAAATAGAAGAAAATAGCTAAGCCTGTAAAAGTAATAGTCAAAAAGAAGGGTAATGCAAGTACAGATGATACATTATGAAAATCTAGCCATGACCGCTGAGACTTAAAGGTGCGTAAGGTAAAAAAGTCGGTAAAGATTTTTTTATGGGTAATAATGCCTGAGACTAAGGCGATTAACATAATAAAAGCTGCTAAAGATACAATTAGCCGTCCAATGAATATCGGAACACCAAAAAGTTGATAGTGAAAACGATAAAAGAAGTCACCACCTTCGGTTGCCGAAAGTTTTAGTTCTTGACCTGTGTTTGCATCGAGTGTGGCATTGCCATAACCACCGTCAGGTTTTTCCCAATACATGGTGTTAACGGGGCTTTCTGCGGTAGCAACAGTTAAATACCAAGACTTGGCATCTGGAGCATGTTTTTGTAAATATTGATATGCTGTTTTAACTGCTACATCTTGTTTTATTTCGTACTGTGCAAGTGCTGGTTGCATCCATAAATTAATTTCATGGCGGTAATACGACAAACTTCCCATTAAAAAAATAGCAAATACGAGCCATCCAAAAATTAATCCAGTCCATGAATGTAGCCATGCCATAGATTGGCGTATACCTTTATGCATAACTCACCATCCGTGTCACAAAAAAGAAAAGAAGACATAACGCGATTGATAGCCCAGTGAGTTTCAAAAGTGATTGAATGCAGAAACCTATAATCACGAAAAGTACATAAAACAAAATAGAGATAAATGCTGCCAAATAAATGGCTTCAGGTTTGTCTAGGGTCAAATGAAAAATGCCAGTAAGACCAAGACTTAAATAAGCCATACAGGCATAACCCATACCGAAAACGACTAAGAATCGATAGAAAACTTTTATGCGATATGACATAGGGAGACTTAAAGTTTTGGACATCTTTACTGGCACATAAAAAATAGAAAGAAAGCCAACACCTAAACTGGAGTTGGCTACGCGATTAATATTTAAACTTTACAGCAACTGTATAGTTAGCTGAGGGTCCATAAAAACCTTGACCATTCGGGAAACTATACAAATATTTCTTATCGAAAATATTATTACCGTTGGCTTGAAGCGTAATGTGGTTATTCACCTCATAGCTCGCCATTAAATTCACTAAGGCATAGGAATCTTGTTTAATGGTGCTGTTTGCTGTCGAGTCATATAGTTTCACGGCGTCTTGCCATTGTAGCCCTGCACCAACTTTCAGCTTAGGTAAAACAGATGGTGTATAGGTCGTCAGCAAGTTAAGGGTTTGGTTCGGATTATACGTTCTCGCTTCACCACCATTTTTAATATCTTTAATACTAAATTGAGCATAGCCAAAAGCAAGATTGACGTTATCAGTGATTTGACCTGATAAGCCAACTTCAACACCTTGTGATTCTAAATCACTGGTTGGTACTTTTCGGTTAAATGGATTTCCGTCTGAGTTGCGTAGCGGATAATTATTTTGCTCAGTTTTAAATACTGAAAAAGTACCTGTTAAACGGTCGTCTAGCCATGAGCTTTTAACTCCCATTTCATAACTTTTACCCTCAACAGGTTTTAAAGCTTGATTGGTATTTTGGTCGATACCAGTTTGCGGGCGGAAAATAGACGTATAGCTCATATAACCTGTATATTCAGGCGTAAAGTTATAGGTTAGGCCTGCATAGGGAGAAACTTTACTTTCACTATACTCCATGGGTGAACCATAGCTTTCGCCTTTACTCTCGGCTCGCACATAGTTTGCGCCAAGCAAAAGTTTTAAATCTTCATTGAGATGTAAACGTGTAGCTGCATAAATTGAATCTATATTTTGCGTATAGTTCGCTGCTTCCGTGAAATCTGACCACGTTATAGATTGAGGTGTCCAGCTTGCCCAATTTGTAGTGGTCGAATTGATAACATTGGTGTCGTTAATTTTTCCCGTAGATTGATTATCATGCTGACGACTACGTACATAGTTATAGCCTAAAGTTGCTTCATGCTCTCGATTAAAAAGTTTATAAGTTCCTTCAAGATTAAAATCTATAGCATGTTGTCCTTGATGCTCTTGACCACCCCATGGTGTCAAAGACACTCCTGAACCATCAGCTTTTGGATAACCATAATAGTAAAGAAGGCGACTATTATGTTTACTATCAAGATAGTTATAAGTCAGCTTAGCTGCCCATTGATCATTAATTTTCTGTTTTAATTCAACAAAAGCATTTTGCGTTTCATTATCCCAATGTGCCCAGTCAGGGTTTGGGTTATAGGAGCGATCATAAGAAATTTGTTTACCACTGGCATCAAGTAAGGGTAGAGCACCCCAATTGTTTGCATTCGGTTTATTTTTTTCTTGGCTATAACCTACGGTAAGTAACGTGGTATCTGTTAAATCAGCTTCAACAATACCAGCGAAACCATTTTTTTCTGAAGAATATCGGTCAAGGTATGAGTCACCAGTTTGTTCATAGCCCATAATGCGACCACGGACTTTTCCACTCGGTAGAATTGAGCCAGAGACATCAGCCTCATAACGCTGAGTGTCCCAAGACCCGTAACTTATACCGCCGCTTGCTTGAAATTCTTGAGTTGGGCGTTTTCGAATATTGTTGATAGTTGCACTTGGGTCACCAAATGCATTCGTTAAAGAGTCAGCACCTTTAACGACTTCTACACGATCATAAAAATAAGTATCAGGATTGGTGTTGTTGTAGTTATAACCTGAGAGGGGAAAACCTACGCCGTCAGTCAATATATTTGAAATCTCGAAACCACGAGCCATATAAGTAGTTCGCTCGGTTTCCTGATTGGTAACTGTGACTCCGGGTGTGTTGTTTAGAACATCTCGGGTGCTGGTAAGGCCAAAGTCCTCAATTTGTTGACGAGTAACGACATTGATAGTTTGAGGCGTTTCTTTTGCTTCTATATTAAGCTTGGTTGCACTACTAGAGTTTTTAACATTATATGCTTTTGTTTGTTCAGAAGACTGCTCAGCATTGGATGCTTTAACTTGAATCGTCTGTAAAGATTGCACATCTGTGTCTTGAGCATAAGTGAGATTTGCGTAACAAATCGCGCAAGCGATTACAGAAAGTTTAAATGGTCGAGGTGGGAAGGTCATAATAGTAAAGATAATGTAAATAATTCTCATTTATTTTATTGTTTGTAAATGTAAGCTACAATTCAAATTGCATTGTTAATTTTGATTAAAATATAGTGAATGAGTGTAATTCTAGATTATGGCGTGCGGAGGTAGACTTTCGCCAGCATGTATCTAGCAAGTTCAAGATTAATAAACCTCTATGCTAGAATGCATTATTTCAAATTCTTGGGTAAACCGACTTGGCAAATCGAAAACTTAAAATAGGCATTGTAGTTGGGGAAGTTTCTGGAGATACGCTAGGTGTCAAACTTATGCGTAATTTCCGTGAGCAAGGAATTGATGCTGAGTTTGAGGGAATCGGTGGATCCCAAATGATTGCTGAAGGTTTTAACAGTTATTACCCGATGGAAACTCTATCTGTGATGGGGATTGTTGAGGTATTAAAAGACTTAAAAAAATTGTTCTCCGTACGAGATGGTTTAATTAATCAATGGACTCAGCATCCGGTTGATATTTTTATTGGTATTGATGCACCTGATTTTAACCTCAGACTTTCAAAAAGTATTAAAGTAAAGAATCTTCCAATAAAAACAGTTCACTATGTCAGTCCATCTGTTTGGGCGTGGCGCCAAGGACGTGTTCACGGTATTAAACAAAGTATCGATTTAGTACTTTGCTTATTTCCGTTTGAAAAAGTTTTTTATGAACAATATGAAGTTCCAGCGGCATTTGTGGGTCATCCATTAGCTAGACAATTACCACTTGAAAATTCAATTCAAATTGCCAAACAGCAATTAGGCCTTAATGAAAATCAAAAGCATATTGCTTTGTTACCAGGTAGCCGTAAAGGTGAAGTAGAGCGACTTCTTCCTATGTTGCTGGGTGCTGCTAATATTTTGCATACCAAATATCCAGACATCCAATTTTTAATTCCGGCAATTAATGATGCCCGTAAGCAACAGATTGAGCAGGGTGTTCAACAACTAGCACCTCATTTAAAGGCTTCTATTCATATTTTAGAAAATACTGATAGTGAATCTAAAATTGGCCGTATGGTCATGAATGCAAGTGATATTATTGCGTTAGCTTCTGGAACGGCGACTTTAGAAGCCATGTTAATGCATAGACCGATGGTCACTTTCTATAAGTTGCATTGGTTGACCTATATAATTGCTAAGCTTTTGGTGAAAATTCCTTATTATTCTTTACCGAATATTATTGCGGGTAAGAAAGTCATTGAAGAGCTGATTCAGGCCGATGCAACACCGGAAAATTTAGCTGCTGAAATAGAAAAACTGATGAATGTTGAAACAGCTCAAATTCAAGTGATGCAACATTTAACTATGCATAAACAGCTAATTTCTGGGAATACAGAAGATCCGGTACAGGCCATTTTGCAATGTTTGAATCGTTAATTTTTAAGATTTGATTGGCTAATTGCTTTTAATCCTGCCAATGAAAATTTTTTTAAATGTTCAATTAAATCATGCAATGGCATCTGAGCAATATTTTTAAGCGGCTCAGGTGCTTGAGCATTTGGTCCAGCAATAATGAGCATCATGCAAGGCGTCATCACGCTTAAAATACAAGGCAAAACAGCTGGATCATTTTCATTTAAACCTGCAAATTGACTAATGAGCTTACGAATAAGAAAAAATTTTCTCATACCTGCAAATTCAATAAAACTTAATAAGTGCTCAGAAGGTGAAAAGAGTTCACGAATAAAGACTTTGCCATGCCATAGGTGTAAGAGAATTTTTGTGGGTTATTGTTCTTATCAGTTTTAAACTTGTTAAGTTATTAAATTTAAATAATAAATTTTTTTATTATGGAGCTTTGATAGTCCAGCCAATGCTAACAACATCTATGCAAATCTTACCTAATCTAAAGAAAAAGTATACCTTTTAGTGTACCTTTTTTGAGTCAAAAGTGTGCGAAAGGTTAACTTAAATCTTCACGGTTGCCATCTGAAAAATTGAAACTGACTAGCAAAAGGATTCCAAAAATGAGCAAGGAAATAAACAATAAAAACAAAGTAGCTTTATCAGACCGTGCAATAGACAAGATGAAGGTCGGAGATCCAGATAAAAGTGATATTATTGCTGTAAAAATAGGGTTTTTCATAAATTTTCATATTTTTAGTAAGTCTAATCTAAACAACTTTTTTGAAATAAAATCCACAAAAGCCCTGATTTTGGGAGAAAGATGACGGTTTGACGGCCATAATGCCCAGAACTGAACGAGTTCCTGTTCTGCATTATTTAATACAATTTGAAGTTTTCCCTCTTCGAAAGCTTTATGCACCAAGAAATCAGGCATGTAAGCAATCCCGTGTCCATCAATCGTAGCAGTCAATACGGCCTCCATGTTGTTAAACGTTAAGATAGTTTGTAGCCGTAGTTGTGACCAGAGGGGATCGGCTGACATCGTCCATGCCATGAGCTTCCCAGTATTTGGAAAGCGATAACGTATGCAGTCATGCTGTTCCAATTCAACAGGTGTGCGTGGGATGCTCCTACGTGCAAGATATGCAGGCGCTGCACACAATACGTGACGACACGTTCCTAGCCGCTGCGACATAAGTTTAGAATCTGGCAGATCTCCACTACGTATGACAATATCAAAACCCTCCTTAATGACATCGACAAGTTGGTCATTAAAATCAATGTCTAGCTCAATTTCTGGATAAAGTCTGCGAAATTCAGGTAGCTCAGGAAGTAAGAAGTGGTAACCGATGGTTGGCAAGCTTAATCGTAACTTACCACGTGGTGTCTGGATGGCATGCGACAGCATGGCCTGTGCTTCGTCGAGATCGTCCAAGATCGATCGACAACGCTGATAGAACATCTCACCTTCAGTAGTCAAATGAACTTTGCGCGTGCTGCGCTGAAACAATCGTACTCCCATCGCATGTTCAAGCTTAGCAATACTTTTACCCACAGCAGATGCGGACACACCGAGTGAACGGGCAGCACCGACAAAGCTGAGTGCTTCAGCTGTTTTTACAAAGTAGACAATTCCATTAAAGCTATCCATGAAATACCCGATTAATTATAGAATTTTATTCCATTATAAGTGGAATTGTATCGTATTTATCTAATATTAAGTCGAATTTATACTCACCATAGCAATTCACTCACTGAATCCATTCTTCTCAGAAAAGATATTTCTATGACAAATACGACTTTCAACACTGTCCGCAGCAAAGTACTCATTCTGGTTTCGATCTGCCTTGCTGCGGTAGTTCTGCCATTAAGCTTTACCGGAGGAGTAGTTGCAACACCTTTGATTGGCCATACTTTGGGCGGTAGTGCCACAGCCCTTACATGGATCACCAATGCTTTTATGTTAAGTTTTGGCAGTTTATTAATGGCCACTGGGGTCTTGGCCGATAAGTTTGGCCGGAAACGTATGTTTATTCTAGGCATGACCTTATTCATTATTACTTCGCTGGTTTTAAGTATGTGCTCGACTGTAGTATGGCTTGATGCATTACGTGCCATACAGGGAATCGCTGCAGCGGCAGCGCTGTCTGGTGGTTCGTCTGCGCTGGCACAGGAGTTCGAGGGACATGCGCGTACACGCGCTTTCAGTATGCTAGGCACAAGCTTTGGGGTAGGCCTTGCTTTTGGTCCTTTAATGGCTGGTGCATTAATTGACATATTTGGTTGGCCATCAATTTTCTTTGCAATTGCAGGCATTGGTACTGTGGCACTGATTTTGGGAATGTCACAAATGCGTGAAACACGTGATTCCGATGCGGCAGGATTTGACTGGTTAGGTATGCTGACCTTTACAGGGGCCTTGTCACTTTTCACATTTAGTGTCATTGAGGTGCCTGAAAGTGGCTGGACGAGTCCAAAGGTGATAACTTTATTGATTGCTTCATTGGTTTTGTCAGTCATCTTTATTTTTATTGAACTACGGGTGACGAAACCAATGCTTGATCTCAGTTTATTTCGTTATCCACGTTTTATAGGTGTGCAGATGCTGCCTATCGGAACTTGCTATTGCTATATCGTGTTGATTGTATTATTACCGCTGCGCTTTATTGGAGTTGGTGGTTATTCTGAAATCGAAGCAGGTCAGTTGATGCTGGCTTTATCGGCACCATTGCTCGTGATCCCCATGCTGGTTGCTTCGTTGACACGCTGGATCTCAGCCAGTGTTCTGTGCGGAATTGGTTTTTTAATCGCTGCCATTGGGCTTTACTTGCTTGGCTTGATCAATGATGGTCACTCTGGGTATGCTGTCATCATTGCAATGTTACTTATTGGGATTGGTGCTGGTATGCCGTGGGGACTCATGGACGGGCTTGCAATCAGTGTTGTGCCTAAAGAGAGGGCAGGGATGGCGACTGGTATTTTTAATACCACGCGAGTTGCGAGTGAGGGTGTTGCGCTAGCCATTACCGTAGCTTTGCTGTCGACTTTCGCTAGCATGAAGCTACAGTTTTTATTATCAAATGGTGCGAGCTCTGTTACAGCTTTGCGAATCACGGAAGCGTCACAGCATATTGCAGTAGGTGATCTCTCTTCTGCATCTGTAATGTTGCCGGAGATAAGTCACAACCTTCTTCTTTCGAGTTATACCAATGCGTTCCAGAGTCTGACTCATGTTTTGATCATCATTACTCTCTTGTCTGCTGTTATTGCCTTCTTTTTCCTGAATCGCACATCGCATACGAATTGCGGTTATTCAGACAATGAGCATATTGAATCAAAGTCAGACACGATATGACTGGGGGATCTCACCAAACGTCACTACCTTAAGCCATCGTCAAGAACAGATTCGTTTTCTGAAGGTAGTGATGCTGAGTGGACTCTTACCTCAAATTATGCAGAGTCTCGACTTTGTTGTCATTCGGGCTGCCGACTCGCATAGCCGCTGCTACCATTCGTGCAACTGTTTCAAGATGCTGGTTGTCCGACGATCCACCAATGACTACCAGTCGCCAATAAAGTGCCGAGACCATGAAATCGGCTGCTGTCTCAATGTCAATTGTCTGTGGCACTTCACGACGTGCGATTGCGCGATCGATAAGAATCATAACTCGCTTGCGTCGGGCTTCAATAAAGGGCTGAATCGCGGCTTTCAATAAAGGTTCGCGTTCAGTTTCAGCATGGAGATCAATCAAAATCCGTCGGATGAGTGAGTGGCGCAAGACTCGACTAAGAGAGCACAAGAAAGCAAGCAAATCTGCCTCAAGGGAACCCTTATCAGGCAGATCGGTAAATCGAATCCCTACTTTTGATAGTAGGTCACTGGCCATATTAACTTTTGAAGACCAGCGTCTATAGATCGCAGCTTTTCCAGCCCCTGCATTCTTAGCAACTCGTTCAAGGCTGATCGCTGCGAAGCCTACTCGCGCCCATTCTTTAAAAAAAGCTCGAGTAAGGGCGTTAGTGACATCCGCTTGAAATACAGCAGCACCCGCAGGACGTCGCGTAACCAAATTATTATCATCGGAACTATTGCGTTCCATCGTAATGTCCTCTACATTAAATGTGGTGGAACGATTGCGTTCCGCTTAGGGAAAGCATAGCTGATTATTGATCTATTGAATAGTTTTATGATCCTAATGCACTAGGCTTTTTTTAGCGTAGTCTCAGGGCTATACAGAATCATGGATTTTCAAACTAAGCACCATTTTCCCGCACATATTGGAGAGCAGTCCATGAAAGTTGCATTCAAAGATGATTCATTTGCATTTGAGTTTGTTCGTAATCTGGGTTTTGTCTACTACGGTGGATCAGATATCGGTGAAATGATAGCAACCGCAGAGCGCATCACGGAAGGAGATTTTGAAAGTTGGTTCGCGGAGTGGGATGCACTTGCACGTCGGATTTTGTTAAGGGCCGACGCGAGTTTTAGCGCAGGTCATTTGGAAAGTGCGCGTCAAGGTTATTTACGTGCCTCAACCTACTTTCGGCTGGCCGAGTTCTATCTACATGGCAATCCTAGCGATCCCCGTATTCTGTCAGAGTCGAGGGCATCGCAACAGGCATATGCCGAAGCTGCGAAGCTTAGTGGCTCAACTTGGGAACCCGTGGAGATTCCCTATGAAGGAACCACACTCCCTGGTTATTTCTACAAAGTAGATAATTCGGGTAAGCCGCGCCCGACCTTGATCTTTCATGGTGGCTATGACTCAAGTTTGGAAGAACTTTACTTTGCCGCTGCGGCTGCGGCAGTACAACGGGGCTATAACTGTTTGACTTTCGATGGTCCAGGGCAAGGTGCACTTATTCGTGAGCAAAATCTTCCCTTCAGACATGATTGGGAAGCGGTGGTGACACCTGTCGTGGATTATGCGTTGACCCGCCCTGAAGTGGATGGTAATAACTTGGCACTGATGGGGATGAGCCTAGGTGGTATTCTTGCTGCACGGGCTGTGGCTTTTGAACATCGGTTTCGTGCAGCGATCTTGTTTGATGGCGTGTATAGCTTCGGTGAAAGTGTTCGAGGTGTACTGCCGAAAGAGGCCGTTGCTGTTCTTGATGCCGGAGATTCTGCAAGATTTGGGCAAATCATCGGCACTGCCACACAGCACAATACCAATCTACGTTGGGCCATTACTCAAGGTCTTTGGTCATTTGGGGCTTCGAGTATTAGCGACTTTTTGAGTAAATCAGAGCAATTTACGCTAGATGGCATCATAGAACAAATCAAGTGTCCAACTCTTGTGCTTGAAGCTGAAGAGGATATGTTCTTCGCGGATCAGCCGCAGAAAGTTTATGATGGATTGAAGTCTGCAAAGACTCTGTTTCGATTCACTAGAGAAGATGGTGCCGAAAATCACTGCCAATCGGGTGCTTTTGCTTACTTACACGAAGTCGTGTTCAATTGGTTGGATGAAACGCTCAATCTGCATAATCAAACTATAAAAGGGTAGAGAATAGTTTGCTGGGTGAGACAAGGATGCGTTCGTTGAACTCTTTGTTTAGCCCATGCGTAAACGGCAAGAAAAAAAGTGTAGGTAGGAATTGACCATCTACCATTATAGTTAAAAGGTACGTGGTCAAATCTGGCAGAAACGTTGGGTCAAGTCCAACTGGAAGGAGTAAGCAAGTTGAGTAGGATTTTGTACATATTTCATGATCAGCAAAAATAAGCCCCATGAAGCATCTACATTAATATTTTTTTATTTAAAGGTCCTTTTTTTAATTAATATATAAATTATGACGCACTCTAATATTCAGAATGCTTTTCATAGTTTGCGCAAATTTATGGCTATTGATTGGTAGTTTAACTAAATAACTAATATACTGTCATTAATAGTAAATATTTGCTTTTTTTATTATAGGGGTAGAATAAAATTGATTTTGAGTTTTGTTTTTTTATTGAAATCAATCTTTAGAAGATAATATAATAATATTATTTTATTCAAGTTATAAAATTGATTTTTGTTTAGTGGTTAAGAATAAATTTACTGTCCTAGAATACTAACTAATATTAAAAAACTTGAAGGGTCAAAAAATAATATATTTATATAAGTGTATATTTTAATTAAATTTAAAAAAAACTTTTATAAAACAATTATAGAAGATCCCCATGCCAAACATCTTTTTCAGTTAACTTATGCAGCAAAGTTTCAAGTAATAAGCTCAGCTTTTCTTCTGGTGAGTGAGTGCTCTCGACAAGTTCTAGTAAGTATTGTTCATCTAGATAGTGGGCATGCGCTTCCACCAAAACTGCTTGATATAGTCCATCTCGACCATCAAAGTGATAATTAATTGCAGCTAAATCGACATTGGCAGCGCTAGCAATTGTTTTGTTTGCTGTCTTTGCAAAACCATATTGGGCAATTAGTGGTCCTGCTGCCTCAATAATTTTAGACTTGGTTAAGTCACCATCACTTCGTCTAGATCTGGACATGTTTAAACCTAATTTTCATCCACCATAAAAGTATATCTTTTATTCAAAGATTGGAGTAATTTAAATTTAAATTGAATTTAAACTAAGAAAATTTGAATTTAATAAGAAGGATAATAAGATGAATAAAAAAGTGATTGCCATAGTCCTAGTTATTTTAGCTCTGGTTATCATCAGCTTCTGGGTATGGAAATATAATAATAAGAATCAAAAAGATAATGATTTAACTCTATATGGAAACGTGGATATTCGCCAAGTTTCCCTCGCATTTGAACAGTCTGGCCGTATAGAGAAACTCTTAGTTCAAGAAGGCGATAAAGTTAAAGCAGGTCAAGTACTGGCGACCCTGAATACCAATTCTTTAGAAATTCAGGCTAAGCAAGCTCAAGCACAACTTAAAGCTCAACAAGAGGCAATTGTTAAACAACAAGTCGGAGCTCGGCCAGAAGAAATTAGTCAAGCAAAAGCACAACTTGCTTCTACACAGGCTGACTTAGATAAAGCCAGTAAAAACTTGCAAAGGTTGCAAATATTGGTGAACAGTACCGATGGTCGGGCAATAAGCCAACAAGAGCTCGACTATGCCAAAAGCAATCAATATAGTGCTGAAGCAGCAGTCCGTGAAAGACAAGCTAATTTAGAATTGATCATTAAAGGGGCTAGACAAGAGGATCGGGAAGCAACCAAAGCACAATATGACGCAACCAAAGCTAATTTAGATCTAATCAACTATAACCTTAGTCAAGCTGAACTAAAGTCTCCTGTAAATGCAGTGGTACGGGCACGGTTACAAGAAGTTGGAGATATGACCACTGCGCAAAAGGCAGTTTATACATTGGCTTTGACTGCCCCTAAATGGGTTCGTGTATATGCAAATGAAAAAGATTTAAGTTCCATTCATATGGGGGGTACGGCACAGGTCATTCGAGATTCTTACCCAAATCAACCTATCAATGGAAAAATTGGCTATATATCTTCTGTGGCTGAGTTCACTCCTAAAACTGTACAGACTGATGAGATAAGAACAACTCTAGTTTATGAAGTTCGGGTTTATGTAAATGACCCGAATGATCAATTGAAAATGGGTCAACCAGTGACTGTAAAAGTACCACTTGTTTCAGGTGAGAAAGCTCATGACTGATAATAATGTAGTGGTTCAAGCCCATCATTTATCGATGACTTTTAAAGGTGAAAATAAAAAGTTAGCAAATACTAAGGCAATTGATGATTTGAATATGCAAATCAATAAAGGAGAACTTATTGCTTTAGTTGGCCCAGATGGCGCAGGAAAAACAACTTTATTAAGATTAGTTGCTGGACTATATAAAGCTACTTCAGGTTCTCTGAATGTGCTTGGGTTTGATATCGATAAACATCCTCAAGCTGTACAAGACCGTATTAGTTATATGCCACAACGCTTTGGGCTATATGAAGACTTAAGCGTACAAGAGAATTTAGATTTATATGCTGACTTACACGGCGTTCCAAGGGAAGTACGTAGTCAAAGATTTAAACGTTTATTGGAAATAACGGATCTTACTCAATTCACTGAGCGTCTAGCTGGGCAACTTTCTGGTGGTATGAAGCAAAAACTAGGTCTGGCATGTACTCTAGTTCGTTCACCAGAGTTATTGTTACTTGATGAGCCTAGTGTTGGAGTAGACCCTTTATCAAGACGAGATTTATGGATCATTATTGAACAGCTTGTTCAAGAGGAAAGCTTAAGCGTTATTATAAGTACAGCTTATATGGATGAAGCAGAAAAGTGTGACTACGTGTATATCATGTATGAGGGCAAAATTTTAAAGCAAGGTTCACCTGAGCAATTAAAAGAAATAGCGCATGGACAAACATGGAAAGTAAAGTTTTCAGAGCAAATTAAGGCACGGACTTTACAAGCTCAATTGCTTGGAAATTCTGTTGACATTATTGACGCTGTTCCAAAGGGTGAACAAGTAAATTTTATCGGTCGCCAAAAAGAATTATCAACAGATATTTTACCTCAGGGGCTAGTCGCTCATAGGCGATCAGCAGAACTTGAAGATGCGTTTATGATGTTGTTGCAGCAGACTCAAAAGCAACGAAAACTAGTATCTGTTCCTGAGCAGAATTTTCAATTAGAACAAAACAATCATTTGAAATCAGAACAACCCGTCATTGTGGTTAAAGATTTAGTTAGAACCTTTGGTGATTTTACTGCCGTTGCCAATACATCATTTGATGTAAAGCGAGGCGAAATATTTGGATTACTTGGGCCGAATGGCGCGGGTAAAACCACAACATTTCGGATGTTATGTGGATTGTTACCAGCAAGCAGTGGGTATCTAGAAGTTGCTGGTAAAAACTTACGTACAGCTCGTGCTGAGGCCAGAGCCAAAGTGGGGTATGTCTCTCAAAAATTTGCGCTTTATAGTAATTTAACAGTTTTGGAAAACTTAAAGTTTTTTGGTGGGGCCTATGGATTAACTGGCAAAAAACTAAATCAACAAATTGATAAAGCCTTACAGCAATACGATTTAAATCCAAATATTAAAAGCGGTGATTTACCAGGTGGTTATAAACAGCGCCTATCTATGGCTGCTGCACTATTACATGAACCAGAAATTTTATTTTTAGATGAACCTACGAGTGGTATTGATCCACTTGCACGCCGCTCATTTTGGTACAGCATTGGTGAGCTGGCAAATCAAGGGATTACTATCATTATTACCACTCATTTTATGGAAGAAGCAGAATATTGTGACCGCATTGCAATACAGGATGCTGGAAAGTTATTGGCCTTAGGTTCACCACAACAAGTACGCAATTTAGCCAGTCAAGATAAGCATGTTGGTGATATGAATGAGGCTTTTATAGCGATTGTGGAACAAGCACGTGCATTAAGGCACGCTGTTTAGGAGGTCTGCAATGAGCTTAGGGTTTTGGAATCGCTTGATCGCATTAGTTCGTAAAGAAACTAAGCAGCTCATTCGTGATAAAAGCAGCCTTGGAATTGGACTCGTTTTGCCTGTTATTTTAATTTTACTGTTTGGTTATGGACTTTCCTTTGACTTAAATCAGGCCCGGGTCGGAGTTGTAGTTGATCAGTCTTCACCACAAATCCATCAGGTTTTAGCGGGTTTGAATGGCTCACGATATTTAACAAGTCAAGAGTTTCATAATTTGCCTGAAGCAGAGCAGGCCATTCGAGATGGCGAAATTGATGCCATTTTGCATTTTCCTTCAGATTTCGCCACTCAGGCACAGCAAGGTAATGCAAAGGTTCAACTATTATTAAATGGTACATCCACCACCATAGCAACAGCCTTAGAAGGTTATGTTACAGGTGCTTTAGCTACCGCGCCGTCTATACAAGTTGACCGTGGGCAAATATTAGCAACGTCAAGCGCCGTTAATATTGAACAACGAATATGGTTTAACGAGTCTGCTAACAGTACTTGGTTTTTAGTCCCTGGCTTAATGGTACTTATTTTGACTTTAATCGGTGCATTTTTAACTGGTTTACTTATCGCCCGTGAAAGGGAGCGAGGAACACTAGAAGCCTTATTTGTCACACCTGTAAGACCATTTGAAATTGTATTAGCAAAGCTTATTCCTTATGTTGTTGTGGGCATGATTGATATCGTGATCTGTATTATTGCTGCCTATTTTATTTTTGAAGTGCCCATGCGCGGTTCATTATTCTCAATTTTATCGGCTTCATTTCTCTATTTAGTTGTTTCTTTATTACTTGGTTTAACTATATCCGGTTTTGCTCAAAGTCAGTTTCAGGCAAGTCAAATTGCTTTATTGGCAAGTTTTATGCCCGCACTTATGCTGTCAGGATTTGTTTTTGATACCCGTAACTTACCTTTAGTCGTGCAAATTATTAGCCAATTGCTTCCAGCTACACATTTTATGATTTTAATTAAAACTTTATTTATGGGAGGTGATGATTGGAAGTTATGGCTTAAAGAATGTGGCTTTTTACTGGGATATATCGTTGTTTTGATATGTGCCGTGAACTTTTCACTAAAAAAACGGTTGAGATAAAGTTATGTGGCAGCAACTAATCGCTTGGCTAAAACACTTAAGTTTTTTGGTCAAAAAAGAATTCTTAACCATTTTTAGTGACCCTGCAAATAGAGTCATTCTATTTGTACCTGCACTGATGCAAGCGCTTTTGTTTGGTTATGCTGCAACTTATGATGTTAACCGTGTGGATTATGCAATTTTAGATCAGAGCAATGGGCAAGTTTCACATGAGCTAATCTCAAAACTAGATGGCTCTGGTATTTTTAAGCGTGTTGCAACACTTGAATATACCGAACAAATCAAACAAGTAATTGATAGCCGTCAGGCACTGGTCGTGATTACGATTCCATCAGATTTTGAGGGCAAATTAAATGATAACCAAAGTTCACCTATACAAGTCATTGTTGATGGCAGGAATTCATCAACCGCGGTTGTAGCTGGTTCATATCTAAATAAAATAATTGGGGAGTTTAATCAGCAAAAATTTAACTCAGCTTTGCCGATTAGTCTTGAAACACGAACTTGGTACAATCCAAATCAAGAGTCTCGTTGGAGCTTAATGCCATCATTAATTGCAGCATTAAGTATGATGCAGACATTACTTTTATCTGCTTTATCAGTTGCTCGTGAACGTGAGCAAGGTACATTCGATCAGTTACTAGTGACACCATATACACCATTACAAATTATGATTGGTAAGGCCTTACCACCAATTTTTGTAGGGTTGATACAATCAACTATTATTCTCTTGATCATTTTGTTCTGGTTTAAAATTCCCATGAATGACTCGATTGGGCTACTTTATTTTGGTTTGCTAAGTTTTAATGTGGCTGTAGTTGGTGTGGGTTTATCTATTTCAGCGTTATCTTTAAATATGCAACAAGCCATGCTATTTACGTTTTTACTCATTATGCCTTTAATGTTACTTTCAGGCTTACTGACACCTGTAGAAAATATGCCGAAAGTATTACAAATAGCAACGTACGTAAATCCATTAAGGTTTGGAATTAACTTGGTACAACGAGTTTATTTGGAAGGTGCAGGCTTTGCACAAGTCAAATACAACTTTATCCCAATGATTATACTGGGAGTAGTTACTTTACCTTTAGCAGCTTGGCTATTCAGAAACAGATTATCTTAATTAAAAAGCCCCATTTTAGGGGCTTTAAAACTTATCTAGGCACGTATAATAAGCTCGTAACCCGTATATTTACGAATGTTGATAACACCAATATCAAAGATTAAATATTGGCCTTTAATACCCTGTAATACACCACGAATTTTTGGTGTTTTATCTAGGTTTAGAGATTTAATTTTTTCAGGATATTGTTCTACTGGGTAGACAAATTCTCGTGGTAACTCATCTTCTAATAATTCTACAGTTTCGTTAAATTCAAGATTTTGGCTAAATTCCTCACGAATCGTTTGAATTTTTGGTGCAAACTCCTTGATTAATTGATCACGCTGTTCTGTCAGTTTGAGAGGTTCAGCTTCACCCTTAAGGAGTTTACGCCAATCAGTTTTATCAGCAATTAAAGAACCAAACATAGTTTCAAGCTGACCAGATAAACGGCGTGATCCAACTTTCATAATTGGTAAAGCCTGAGTTGCTCCTTGATCTAACCAACGACCTGGCATATGACTAACACGAGTAATACCTACTTTTAAAGCACTCGAATTTGCCAAATAGACAATATGGGGTTGGAAACAAACATTATGGGCAAAGTCATCTTCACGACATGTACCTAAATGGTAGTGGCATGTTTCTGGTTTCATAATGCATAGGTCACATTCAGCTTTTGTTTTAAAACATTTAAAGCAGTGACCTTGAGAATAAGACTTCGGTGTTTTAGTGCCACAAGAAGTGCAATAAATATTACCTGTCCATTCGATTTCTAGTTCTTGTCCTAAATTAAAAGGAAGATCAATTTCTGAACGGTCTAATACAAATTTGTATTTAACATTTGCCTTGGTTGTCTGTTGATCAGTTACACTAGCATCTTTTAGGCCTGCATGCATTTTATGGCAAATGCCTTGTAGTTCCATAAAGTTTAAACTCACATCTTTCAATTAAGGGTTGCAGTTATGGCTGAACAAAATGTCATCACTTCTATGCTAGACGATTTATCAAACGAACAGCCCATTCATACTGCACTTTGTATTGGCCAGAAAATTGACCAGAATAACGCAATTCAATGGCACTATTTTACCGTAACTGAGCTTTTAAGTCTGCCTTTTACTCAGCGTTATGATTTGGGTTTTGTATTGTTTGATACAGATGAAATGCAGAACATAACTGAAGTACAAAAATCACAATTATTAGTGAAGCTAAGAGATTTGTTGGCAAAACGGATTGTTGTGGTAAGCAAACGCAGTGATGAACAGCTATTACGTTCTTTAGGCTTCACGCAACTTATTGATAAAACATCACATGATAGTGATTTTGCTTTATGGCAATTCAACATTTTGACCTATAAACATGTGCCAGACTGGTTTAATTCAAAGTTTTGGGCGAACCCAGAGAACTGGAATAAATTTCGCTGGTAAAAGGCAAGCAAATCTCTTTCAAAATTTAACAATTTGGCTTTTGCTGTGTTCATAAGAATCCGCGTATGCTCATGTATAAATCATGCATAAGAGATACACATGACAAATTTAAGCAGTATTGTAGAAGTTTTGGCTCAACAAGCTTTAGGTGGGAACCAGCAAGCATCAGGTCAAGGTGGTTTGGGTGGAATTTTAGGTTCTGTATTGGGACAAATGGGCGGTAATACTTCTTCTGGTGCTCAAGGCGGTCTAGGTGGTGTATTAGGTTCGGTATTGGGACAAGTGACAGGCAACAACAATGCACCTCAAACAGGAGGTGGCGTACAAAGTTTATTAATTGCGGTTGTACCTTTAATTTTAGGTTGGGTTCAACAACAAGGTGGATTACAAGCTGCTTTAGAAAAGTTAAAAGGCGCTGGCTTAGGTAGCCAAGTTCAAAGTTGGGTTGACCCAAATCAAAGTAATAGTGAAGTTCCTACCCAGCAATTACAAAGCCTATTTAACCCAGCAGATATTGAGCAAGTTGCCCAGCAGGCTCAAGCGCCAAAAGAACAAGTTTATGGTGCGATCGCATCTGTGTTACCTCAGGTTATTGACTCTTTAACACCTCAGGGTGACAGTACAGATCATCAAGAAGCAAATCAAGACATTCAAAATGTGATGAATCTGGTAAGTGGTTTCTTAAAATAAGAGATATACTTTAAAAAAAGCCGATCATTTTTATATCGGCTTTTTTAGTACGTACAATAAAATAAAAGGGCTTAAGCCCTTTTATTTTATGAAGGATGGTTAATAACTTAGAAGTTATATTCCATACCAGCACCTACAACAGTACGTTTGTCGTCTTGAGCAAGCCAGTCACGTTTTTGTTGAGCAACAATACCGTAGAAACGTGCTTGTTTATTGATTTTGTAGTCTAAGCCTACGCCGTATTGATCAATTTTACGATCTTGTTGACCATCTACAGAAGCTTTAGATGATTGGTATTGTCCTTTTACAACAAAAGGTGTTTCACCAATTTTGTAAGTTATAGCACCAACCCATGCATCTTCTTGTAAGCCTTTATATTTAGTCAACTCATCAGTTGGTTCAGCATGTTGCCATAAACCACCCAACACAAGACCAGTTGCACCAAGCTTGCTAAAATCGTAAGAACCAGTTACACGGTAAGCATCAGAGAAAATATTGCTAAGGCCATAAGCATTGTATTTACCTTGTACGCTGTAGTTAGCAGCAGCAGCCAATGCTAAACCAATGTCTTTATTTTCGTAGCCGAGAGAGCCTGAAACTGAGTCGCCAAAACCATTACGTTTGTCATCGTTACCAGATGCGCCTGGAGTTGGATCAGCAGGCGTTTCACCTTGTTGGAACATTACGTTGAATGTTACACCAGCAAGAAGTTTAGGATCAGATTCAAAGCCAATAACGTTATTTAGACGTTCTTCACCATACATTGTGTTGGTAATATCTAAAATAGTGTGGTCGTTATAGATGTCTTGGTAGTTACCAGCGGCATTTTTGAAGTAAGAGTCAAATTTACCAACTTTCAATGTACCAACATTATTTGATTTGATACCGATATAACGGTTACGTTGACCAAGATCTGTACCATCACCATCAGCATTAATTTGCCATTCAGCTAAATAAACTGCTGACAAGTTATCAGTCAATTTCTCTTCGCCTTTTACCCCAATACGAGACGCGTTAGAGTTAACTTCGGTAACGTCACTTTTACCATCGAAATTTTTGTTGTCAACTTGGTCAATGGTAACATTGAGTTTACCGTACAAAGTTGGCGCTGCTTGCACCGCGTTTACGCTTAGAGTTGCAACTGCGGCAGCGAGAAGCAATTTCTTCATTGAGATTTCTCCAAAAGGTATTTTTAAATGGCGTATGCCTAGCTAACTTTTATTTTCTAGTTGGCTTATGTACAAAAAGTTACAGAAGCTCACCAACTTGCTAAGAAGTATCTGTAAACTTTGTGACAGTGGAGTGAAGAAGAAATGACAGTTTTATGACAAATAAGAATTAGAAATACTTTATTTTATTTTGATTTTATTACACTTTTTAAATAAAAAAAGCGGAGCCTAAGCTCCGCTTTTAACTCTTTAAATCAAAGAGCTGCTTTAATTTTTTCGGCTAAAGCCTTGATTTTATCTTGATCTCCTAATTGCGCAGCATGTTTACCAAGCTGGTGAACATTTGTTGGAATTAGGTGAAAGTGAACGTGAGGGACAGTTTGTCCAGCAGCGGCCCCAGATAATTGCATGAGAACAATACCATCTAGGTTTAGTGCTGTTTCCATTGCTTTCGCAATCTTTTGCACAATCTGGATGGTGTAAGCTGCTGCCTCAGGGGGTAAATCAAGTAAAGTTACTGCAGGAGTTTTTGGAATAACTAATGCATGACCATCGGCTTGGGGCATAATATCCATAAAAGCTAGAACTTGATCATCTTCATAGAGTTTTATCGCTGGAAGTTCACCACGTAAAATTTTTGCGAAGATATTTTGATCATCATATGCCATGAATTATTCCTTTAAGTACTATTTACACTTCAATTCTTTTTGACGTTCTTTAATTGCGTCTAGACGTTGCTGCTCTTTATCAGAGAATTTTGGCTTAGTCGTATGACAGTTTTCATTACCATATTTTTCTTTAGCATCTTGGTCTTTAAAGCAAAAGCCTTTTGATGCATAAATCAAATTGTAATCATCTTGCAATTTTTGACATTCTTGCTCAGGTGTTGCAGCTTGAGCACTGAAGCCGGCAAGAGATACCATTCCAGTGAATACTGCAACCAATAATTTATTCATGAGCTTTTCCTCAGTTAAGGTATGAACCTGTACTCAATATAAGGTTTATTCCCAATATTTCAATGACTATTAATTACTCAAGTGTTATTAAAAATCATGTTTTATCTTATAATACAAAAAAGCTTTACATATCAATATCTTTTTTAAAATTTAAATTAAATCAATTGGTTATATTTTATTTTAGATTAAATAATAAAAATATATACATAATAAATATTTAAAACGATTATTAAAATTTCATAGTGATGAATTAAATACGCTATATGAGTAACATCGGTTCTTGTTTATGTAATCAAGAAAATTTCTATATTTCTTTAAATGAAAACTGTTTATTACGGTCATTGCAGTTTATGGCGAAAAAAAACGGGTATGGGAGCGAATGCGGGACTTTGGTCGAAGAAAGCTTTTTGTATAAAGTCAAAACATGAATGGGTAGGTTAGCGAACGCTCATAAAAGTTTCGACCCTTTGCCTGTTATTGAGGAATTCTTAAAATACTTCGAATAACATCTTTTTAATTTTATATCTTTTAATATTTCTTAAGTGTTCGTTACATAAATGATGTGTGTTCACTGTTGAATATATCCGGTATTTAATTGAGCATGAAATGACATAATTTAAAAAGGATGAATCACATGATAGATGAAGAAAAGCCTTTAAACTTTGAAGATGATGAAGAGCCTCTTGATTTTGAAGATGAAGAATTTATAGACGATAAAAAAGAGGATGAAATGTATAACTCGATCACTAAGGATGGATCTAGCGTTGATCCTGCCGATGACGGAACAAGACATATTCGCCCTGAAGATGGTGATCCGATAGAACTTGATGAGTAAAAACATCAATTTAAATAATATTATTCTTTTTAATATTTAAGTATAAGTGTAATATCCGATCGCTGTCACAAACAGCAAAAGTCCTGAATGATCAGCGCAAAAAATCAAAAGGGTAGAGCCTGCTTACAAAGCGGGCTTTTTATTTTTTGTATAAATTTAAACTGAAAAATTGGCTGAATGAGAAGAAAATATTCTTGTTTTTAAACTAATAAAATATGCATCAAAATAATAGCTTACACCTAAATACTCCACTTATTTATAGTGAGCATTTAAAAGAAGCACGAATGTAAATAATAAAAATAAAAAAAGTAGAAAAGCCATAAGTTAAAGCATATCGTTAAATTATTTAGGTATTTTACACAATTTAACATTTTATGCAAATTGGTTTGCATTTTATTAAGATTTGTTAAAAATCGATCAAAGCCTGATCGTTTTAAATATATGACAATTTTTGTTTAATTTGATAGGTTGTTTTATTTTTTACAACAATGGGTAGGCTGTATGGAAAAATTGTTATTCGCTTTTGCTGTGGTGCTGACGCTGAATGGTTGTGCATCACTCACCCATAAAGCTGATGAAAATTATGTTAGCAAGTCACCAGTTACTCCAGTGAATACCGCATTTAATGGAACGAAAGTACCTGAGCATGGAATTTTTACTGAGCAAGATATTGCTAACATGCCTGAACATTCAAATATCAATTCACGTTATGAGGTAGCATTTTAATAAGTGAACAGAATTTGAAATTGAATAGTTAAACTAAATAAACTGGTCAATTAGCTGAAATATTAAATTTACTAGCATTCTATTTAGTAAAAGCTGCTAAGTATAAAACCACCAGTTTGGTGGTTTTTAAAAAGATAAAATGTTAAATTTTAATCATTGAAAAAATTGGTTTTATAAATGAAAAGTATCATTATTTTTACTTCTATATTTTTATTATGCGGGTGCGCAATTAATACTAAGTCATTATCATCACCAAAAAGTAATGATGATAAAACGATATTAGAAGCTGAAAAATATAAGCAACAATATCAGAAAAAAATCTTTCGAACTTGGGATGTCCCATCATCTTCATCTGGTATGAGTGCTAGTGTTAAAGTTTTTTTAACTGACACAGGTCAAATTGAGCAAATTATTTTTCTTGATAAAGAAGACCCAAAGTTTAAATCAAGTATTGAAAAAGCTATATGGCGTTCAAGTCCATTTAATTTACCTACTAATCCTGAGGTTCGTAAGCAAGCTAGAAAATTCAATATAAAATTTATATCTAAGTAAATTTTTCAATATGAACTTGTTCTTTACTTCAAGAAACCACCGGCAGGTGGTTTCCTTGTTTTTATAGTGAATTTTACGATTGATTGATAACTTTAGGTTATTAATTATTTAAAAACTAATCATTATTTTTTATCAGCTTTTTCTTCTATGTTTAGTTTATCGAAAAAGAGGAATAAGCCATGTTGAATCAACATGAGATTAATTTAAAGCAGTACCACAATAAATCTTTAAGTTATTTGAATAGCACCGCTCATTCTGAAGGGGTTGAATTTGATAAATTTATTAAAGAAATTGAGAAATACCCAAATGCGGTTGTTTTAGATTTAGGTTGTGGTGGTGGTCATGTGGCTTATAGCGTTGCTCACCATGCTGATCTGGTTTTTGCTTATGATTTATCTCATGAAATGCTCGATACTGTTTCAAAAGCTGCCAATGACCGAAAAATAAAGAATATCTTTGTACAACAAGGTATAGCTGAAGATATGCCTTTTACAGATGAACAGTTTGATGTAGTCATTAGTCGATATTCTGCTCATCACTGGCAACATGTACCAACGGCCATGAAAGAAATAAACCGGGTTTTAAAACCTAATGGTACCGTTATTTTTGTTGATATTGTTAGCTCAAGTTTTCCCATATTAGATACCTTTTTGCAAACTATAGAAGTGATTCGAGACCCGAGTCATGTAAGAAATTACAGTATTAAAGAATGGGTTTACTTTATTGAGGACGCTGGCTTTGAGTTAACTGCTTTAGATAAACAATCACTCATGCTAGATTTTGATAGTTGGGTACAGCGTATGAAAACACCTGAAGATCAGATAAAAACGCTTAAGTATCTACAAGAAAATGCATCAGATATTGTCAGAAAATATTTCAACCTTCAAAAAGACGGAAGTTTCGAAAGTAAGGTAGGGTATTTTGTATTTAAAAAGATATCTTTTTAACTCGGTTGTATGTTCAAGATTTCTAATATTAGCAATCTTCAAAACTGATCAAATATACAGTTATGGTTTATAAAAAATGAAAAAGCCCTTTATATCAGGGCTTTTTCGTAGTCGTTTTTTAAATTATAGTCGAACGTTCCGTCAACCAATCTGCCAGTTTAGGCCAAAATTCTTGTGCACTTGCTTGGCTAGACATCAGTCCTAAATGACCTCCGGGAATAAGGGTAAAGGTTACATCTTGGCTACTGGTTAATTGACTTAATGGCTGAGCAGCATCTGCTGTGACTAATTGATCGCTACGACCTGCACCGACTAAAAGAGAACAAGCAATATTTTTTAATTCAATTTTTTTATCTTTTAATTGAATAGAGCCTTGATTCAACGGATTTTGTAGCCATACGTTGAATAACATGTCCTGATTAATACCACCAGGATAATCAATCATATTGTTTAAAAAACTACTTAATGTGGCGTGCTCTTGTACAAATTGAAGGTCATGAAGGTTTTTGAGTAATTGAATATGACCGTCGAACCAGCCTTTAGGGTCAAGAATTTTAAATCCCAAAGAATTTAAAATACCTGGAGTATGAATCAACCGCTTTGGTAAACCAGAATAAATACGTTGCTGAAGTTTTTTATTATGACTAATAGCATTATTTATGGTTCTGTAGAGTTTTCCAATATAACCAGATGCATAACTATTGATAGGGCTGCCTAAGACTATAAGGTTTTTGACATAATTAGGTTGGTTATGCGCCGTATATAAAGTAACGAATATGCCTGCCATACTCCATCCATGTAGTGAAATTTGATTGCTACCTGAATGCGTTCGTATTACCTCGATGGCTTTAGGAATAAAATCTTCAATAAATGATAAAAAGTTTAGATGTCTATCTTTAAATCCTAAACGTCCCCAATCGACAAGGTATACGTCGAAACCTGCATTCTGGAAATGTTTAATAAGAGAACGATAAGGATATAAATCATAGATCGCCATATTAATCGCTAAAGGTGCAACAAATACTAATGGTTCTTTAAAGCGCTTTTGAGCAGCAGCATAGTAACGAATGCGAGTTTCATTAAATTGACCAATAACTTCGTAATGCGTGCTTTGAGACAACACCAGTGTTTTGGGGTGGAATAGTCGGGTAGAGAGGTGCTTGATTTGACTTTGTTCAGAGACAAGGGACTTTAAGCGTTTCATCTTGTTTTACCAACTATACTAAAGATTGATTGAAGTCTAAGCGATAATTTTCAGGTTTACCTTGACCTTAAATACCCTAGGCACTCAAAATGATGATAGTTTTTAGTACATGACCAGTAAAGGCGAACATTTAATGAACCAGTCTGATGATTTAGAATACCAACTTGATACTTTAGCCATTCGTACCGGGCATACTCGTAGTTTTGAAGGTGAGCATGGCGAACCGATTTTTTTGACTTCATCTTTTGTGTATGAAAACGCTGCTGAAGCGGCTGCAAAATTTTCTGGTCAAGTTCAAGGAAATATCTATTCACGTTTTACCAATCCGACTGTATCGATGTTCGAAAAACGCTTAGCAGCTTTAGACGGTGCTGAACGTGCTGTTGCGACAAGTTCTGGAATGGGCGCGATTTTGTCAGTTGCTATGGCATATTTAAAAGCGGGTGATCATGTTATTTGCTCAAGAGCAGTTTTTGGTTCAGTTGTTGCCTTGTTTGAGAAATATATTGCCAAGTTTGGTGTAGACATTACATTTGTCGATTTATGTGATTTGGACGATTGGAAAAACGCAGTACGTCCAGAAACTAAACTTTTATTTGTTGAGTCACCATCGAATCCTTTAGCTGAGATTGCAGATATTCAAGCACTTGCAGATATTGCACATGCGAATGGTGCATTACTTGCAGTTGATAATAGTTTCTGTACGCCTGTTTTACAGCAACCATTAAAATTTGGTGCAGACCTTGTGATTTACTCGGCAACTAAATATTTAGATGGACAAGGGCGAGCATTAGGCGGTGCTGTTGTCGGTAATCATCAGTTGTTAGAAGAAGTTTTTGGTGTCGTCCGTACACTTGGGCCATCAATGAGCCCGTTTAATGCATGGGTTTTCTTAAAAGGTCTAGAAACCTTACGTTTACGTATGAAAGCCCATTGTGAAAGTGCTCAAAAGCTTGCCGAATGGTTGTCTACTCATGAAAAAGTAGAGAAAGTCTATTACGCAGGCCTTCCAACTCACGAAGGACATGAACTTGCAGCAAAACAGCAAAATGGTTTTGGCGGGATTGTTTCTTTCGTTGTTAAAGGCGAACGAGAAGGTGCTTGGAAGGTGATTGATAACACCAAATTTATTTCAATTACTGGTAATTTAGGTGATGTTAAATCGACAATCACACACCCTGCGACAACAACACACGGCAAACTTTCTGCTGAAGCCAAACAAGCAGCAGGAATTCAAGAAGGTTTAATCCGTGTTTCAGTTGGTTTAGAAGATATTAACGATATTATTGGTGATATCTCACGCGGATTAGATTTAATCTAATTAATTTATATATTTAAGACTGAGCCATACTGGTTTTAGTATGGCTTTTCTTTAAATTCACTTTTACTTTTAACCAACGATTGAAATAAAAAAACTACATTTTGTTGTAAATGACTTTAAAATCGAAACGTAAAAAAGTTCTAAAGTTAATAAAAATAACAAAGCGAGTTTTAACCATGCTTAAACCTATAATTTTTTTAGTCGCTATAGGGGCAATTGGTTTAATTGGATATAGAGTATTTGCCCAAAAAGATGAACCAACTCAAATCAGCGAAACTGTGTTGTTGATTAATGATGCGAACAAATCAGTTGAAGATGCCGATCATTCAATTGAAAAAGCAAATGCTTCTTTTCAGAAAATGCCTTTAAATGAATACAAATCTGACAATAAAAATCTTCAAGCTTCACAGTAGTGTCAGTTAAATTAGAGAACCGGTTCCTAAGTCTCAAAACTTTTGTATAGAAAACTTTAAATGGATGAGTTAACGAAAATAGTTTCATAGATACCAATAGAAAACATTAATTTATTGTGTCAGAATTGCGGATTAATTTTGATTTAAACGTAATGACCTCAATGATCTTGATGATCGGTGGGGGTAATAAAAGAGTTTAAGTTCCGAAGTGTTATGTGACTATCAATCATATTTGATAGAGATACGGAGTTAGGTTTATGAATATCAATATGCTCATGCAGCAAGCGCAGCGCATGCAAAAAGATATGGAATCAAATATAAAAAAGGCCAAAGAAGAGCTTGCTCAAACTGAAGTACATGCTGAGGCTGGCGGCGGTTTAGTTAAAGTAACAATGACTGGTCGTTATATCGTAAAACGTATCGAAATTAATCCAGAATTACTTCAAGATGAACCAGACATGATTGAGGATTTGATTGCTGCGGCAGTTAATGACGCTGTGCGTCAAGCAGAAGTAATTTCTGAAGAGAAAATGCAAAAAGCTAACTCAGGTATGGGTTTACCTCCTGGTTTAGCAGGCATGTTCTAAGGAAATTCAGTGTTTAGTGATAGATTTGAACAACTCGTTCAAGCTTTACGTATTTTGCCTAGCGTTGGACCGAAGTCGGCCCAACGTATGGCTTTACATCTGTTGATGAAAAATCGTGAAGGTGCCTTTGCTTTAGCGCATGCTCTCCATGAAGCATCAAGTTATATTCATGAATGTAGTGTTTGCCACTCTTTAACAGAGCACGAAATTTGTGACATTTGCGCCTCAACAGAAAGAGAAGATCAACTGCTTTGTGTAGTTGAGTCTCCGGCAGATGTGATGGCAATTGAGCAAAGTGGTAGTTTCCGTGGCAAATACCATGTATTAGGTGGTCATCTTTCTCCATTAGATGGTATCGGGCCAGAGGAAATAGGTATTCCTTACCTAATTCAACGCTTAAGCCAAGGTACTATTGAAGAAGTTATTTTGGCAACTAATGCTACAGTAGAAGGTCAGGCGACAGCACACTACTTGGTCGAAGCCACGAAACATTTACCTATTCATATGACACGTATTGCTCAGGGTGTACCACAAGGTGGTGAACTTGAATATGTTGATAGTCATACATTAAGTCAGGCTGTTCATAACCGCATGCGTATGAAATAAGTACTTCGGTGCTTATTTCAAAGTTTTTAAAATCAATCCTATTATTAAAAATAGTTTTAGAAGACAAAAGTATATTTTTAAAAATTATTTAGTGAATATATAAATTAAAAAGAAGCGGTTGTGGAAAAATAAATTTTATAAGGGTGTTAAATTGAAAAACTTTAAAATAATGATCAAAAAATTATCTCTTTTTAGGGAAATTGTTCAAAAATAGATTATTCATCCGAGATTCAGTAGCATTTTTCTATTGCTATGTTATATATACCAGAGTTTAAAGCACTCTTTGCATTTACTTGAGAAAGCATGTTTCAGTTTATCCAACAGCAAACCGAATTGGTTGATGTTCTTCAACAAATGGATCAATGTTCAACATATGGACTTGATACAGAATTTATTAAGGTTGACACCCTTTGGCCTAAACTTGGAGTATGTCAGGTCAATGTCAACGAAAACGTATATTTGTTGGATGGGGTATCGTTAGATTTAACTGAGTTTTGGAAAAAAATCTTTGTTGCTCAACAAAATATTTTTCACGCATGTAGTGAAGATATCGATTTAATTTACCATTATGCCGATGAACAAAACCTGTTAAATGTTTTTGATACTCAAGTTGGACTTTCTTTTCTCGGACATGGTTTACAAGTCAGCTATCAAGGTGCTTTAAAGCTTTGTTTAGACATTGACATTGAAAAAGATCAAACACGTTCAGACTGGTTGGCGAGACCTTTATCTCCTCAACAGCTATGTTACGCTGCAAATGATGTTTTATATCTTATGCAATTGGCTACCCATATTCAGGAGCAGCTTAAGCAAAAAGGGCTTTACGACTATGTTGTTGAAGATTGCAGTAGTCTCACCAAAGAAATTATTAGTGAAACACCAACTTCATTGCTTTATACAGATGTAGGGAATTATCGACATTCGCGTCGTCAATTAATGCAGTTGCAGAATTTGAGTGAATGGCGAGAACATATAGTGAAAGCAACTAACCAGCCACGTAGTTTTGTTCTTAGAAACTCGACAATGATTGATTTAGTCGAAAAGAATCCGCGTAATAATTTCCAATTATCTCAAGTCAGAGATATTCGTCCAAATGTTGTTCGTGAATATGGCAAGATTATTCTGGATCTTTTAAAAGACTTACCAATAGAAGGGCAATGGCCAGCTAAAATTGCTAAACCTTTTAAAATTACTTCGAAAGAAACTTTAGATAAAATGGATGCGTTAATTGCTAATGCTATAGAGCAGACCTCCATTCCAAAAGAAGTTTTGCTTCGTAAGAAATGGTTAAATGCGATTCATCAGCATGTGCTTTCTAAAGGTGACGAACAAGATTTACCTGATTACTTGTTGGGATGGCGTTACGAATTACTTACCAAACCACTTATTGAACTATTCACAAAAGAGAAGGCAAGTCTCTTATTTTAAATTTATAAAGGTGTTTTTAGTTCAAATAAACTCTTTGTATTTAAGAAATAGTTTGGTTGGTTAATATTTATTCAAATAATACTTATTAATATTACTTTAAAATAAGACTCTTTTGTAAGCACAGCTTTATGAAATTAATTTTTTATTTAGCTTTGCTTTATATTGGTAGACTTTTTTAAAGTTTAATTACTATAAATATGAGTTAATCTTAATTATATATACCTATGCTGAATTAAATTAACTTTATTCATGAGAAAAATTCAATTGCGTATATATACAGGTCTGTATATTCTTGGCAGCAAGAAAAACAATTTCAAAATAAATAATATATAACTATAAGTTTGTTTCGGTGCAGAAATATAGAGGCCTTCTCGGGGAGAGGAGGCCTCTAATTTTATTTGTGCAATCTTAAAAAGTTTTTAAAATCAATAATAAGTTAATATTGAAATTAATTTTTTATGCTATAAATAAAGCTTACTAATAACTAGAGAGATAAACATGACTAATAATTTTAATGCTGAACAGGCAAGAAAAAATGCTAAAGATGTAAAAATTGATCAAACAATATTGTTAGAAAAAATCTTATCTGGAACTGAGGAAATTTCCAAAGAAGGTAAACGCCGAGCAGTGTTTCAATTTCCAATAGATGCCTTACATCCTGAACATATTACCCAAGTAGAAGAAGAGCTAAAAGCTCGAGGTTTTAATGTTTCAACTAATATTGAACAGTCTGGTACAACAGTCAATATTGAAGTTAGTTTCTAAATTTTTTATCAGACGCCCATACTTTAGGGCGTTTCTTATAATTTTTTACAATCTAAATTTATAAAAATCAATATATTGTTTGACAGGCTTGTACTTCTTCTGTAGCTTTACTTTTTGAGTGGAATATGGATATGAACTTCCAAACAATACTTTCATCTTTCAAAAATCAATCTACTGGTACGGATGCATTTAAAAACTTAAAAAATGCGTGTGAGCAGTATCTAAAACAATCTCCAGATCTAAACCAAAAATCAGCGACTTATCTTATTTATGGATTTGCTCGTAGTTATGTAATCTTATATGAAGATGAAGCAGTGACTACCGAGTTTGCGCAAGCTTCAAAAGAAACATTAATGAATTACATGAGTCAGTTAAATGAGGCCTTACTTACTCAAGATGACAGCTTAATTTTGAGTGCGTTAAATCAGGTGAGTAATGACTATATGCAAGGCTCAAGAGTCTTTTAAAATCTTTGTTAGCTTATTAATAGGATACTTCTTTAGTCATCAAGTTAACCAAAGAAGTATCCAGTGGTAATTTTAATGTGATTTTTTCTTACCACCGCCATCTTGTTTATTGACGGTAGACCATGCAATACGTTCAGCTTCTTCTTGAGAATGACCTCTATCTACTTCACTCTCAACAATATGTTGAGCCTGACGCTTTTGCTTTGCTGTATAAGATGATTTATCGCCACGAGACATAGCATAGACCTCCTATTTATAGATCTATAGTTATTGAAACACATCCGAATTTATAATCGGTTAAATAATGTCTTATCCTGTATGCATAAGTTAAAGCTTATCAATGTTTAATTTAAAGCAGAATTTAAATTAAATTTATAATTTTCAATAAATTAAACTGGATTAACTTCAGTTAAATTAAAGTTTGATTGTTTTCAAAATGTAATTTTTTCATTTTATAAAAGTAGTTCAAAGGATTTTTTATGTAAAATTAATAGGTTATTAAAGGTAGAAAATTTAAAACTTTAGAAAATTAAAAGTTATTTGTCGACCTTAATGATTGTTGTGGGTTAATATTTCGCAAGAAAAGAAAAAACGACTGATGCGTAAACAAACCTGCGTGTGTCTGTTGTTTTTTTTCATGTATGCTGTCCTTAGTTCAAGAGTTGATTTGAAATGCACTGTGATATTTATAGATCGAGCAAAAAAGATGAAATGTACATTTATATTGCTCGTCCAAACTATCCTGATGATACGGAGCAAACCGATCCGTTTGAAAAAGTTCCAGAAGCTGTTTTACAAGCATTTGGTCGTGCAACGTTTGTCATGCATTTAGAATTGGCTCCAACACGTAAATTAGCGCGTGTAAATGTTTTACATGTTCTAGACTCATTACAAACAAAAGGTTTCTTTATTCAGATGCCGCCAGAAGGGTTAATTAACCCAAATGCAGTTGAACCAGAGGGCTTACGTGGTGCGTGAAGATCAAGCTGGAATTTTAAATCAATTACTTTCTTCTCTCGATGCAGTTCCTGAGGAAATCATTGCTTTAACAGCTTATGGCGTTGGCGCTCTTATTGCTTTGTGGTGTTGGTGGCGTTTAATGCGCCGCTTACCTACTACTTTTGGCGCAATAAGCTGGTTAGTTGTGTTTGCTATTTTATTGACGCCAACCGTTTCGGAAGGGCCTAATGCATCTGTAGCACCAGCTATTTTTGGTTTACTGTTTGGTGTGTTAACTAAAGACAGTCCTTTAATCTGGTCAAATTTATCCTTAATTCTGTTTGTGGTTGGTCTAGGTTTGGTTATTGGCTATTGTTGGTCAAAATATTCAACAAACAAGAGCATGCGTTCCATCTAACCATTGAAATAGAAAAATAAGGTCTCTACATGTCTGCTGATACCCAACATTTTACCGGTACAGATCAATATATTGCGACTGATAGTCTTAAACTTGCTGTAAAAGCAGCTCGTGCTTTGCAAAAGCCTTTATTGGTTAAAGGTGAGCCAGGTACAGGTAAAACTTTACTTGCTGAGCAAGTTGCAGAAAGTCTAGGTTTAAAACTCATCACTTGGCACATCAAGTCAACGACTAAAGCACAGCAAGGCTTATATGAATACGATGCTGTGTCCCGCTTGCGTGATAGTCAACTCGGTGATGATCGCGTTTACGATATTAAGAACTATATTAAGCCCGGTAAACTGTGGGAAGCTTTCACCAGTGAAGAGCGTTGTGTGCTTTTAATTGATGAAATTGATAAAGCAGACATCGAGTTTCCAAATGACTTGTTACATGAACTTGATAAGATGTCTTTTTATGTTTATGAAACAGGCGAAACGATTACGGCTACTCAACGTCCAATCGTAATTATTACTTCAAATAATGAAAAAGAATTACCAGATGCGTTCCTGCGTCGTTGCTTCTTCCACTACATTGAGTTTCCAGACGAAGCAACTATGCGTGAAATTATCTCGGTACATTTCCCAAGTATCTCTGCAACCTTAGTAAATGAAGCACTTCAAGTTTTCTTCAAACTCCGTGAAATTCCTAATTTGAAGAAACCACCATCTACTTCAGAATTAATTGATTGGTTAAGTCTGCTTATGGCAGATGATATGCCTGAAGATGTATTACGTAATCGAGATACATCAAAAGCGATTCCACCTTTGTATGGCGCACTCATTAAAAACGAGCAAGATGTGCAACTGCTTGAACGTTTGGCTTTCATGTCACGACGTTAAAGGAGGGAATAACCCATGTTTGTGCGGTTATTTTACACCTTACGTAAATACGGTGTTCCAGTTACTACACGTGAGCTCATTGACTTAAACCGTGCAGTAAGTGAAGGTTTAGTTTTTGCCGATCAGGAAGAGTTCTATCAGCTTGCTAAAACCATTTTAGTTAAAGATGAACGCTTTTTTGATAAGTTTGACCGTGCCATGAAAGATTACTTTGATGGCATAGAAACCTTTGATATCGATGAATTACTCAAGCAAGTCCATAAATTACCAAAAGACTGGTTCGATTTAGAACTTCTCGAAAAGCATTTAACACCAGAGCAAAGAGCTGAACTTCAAAAAGCAGGCTCTTTAGAAGAACTGATGAAAATGCTAGAGGAACGCTTACGCGAACAGCATAAAAAACACCAAGGTGGTAACCGTATGGTTGGCACAGGTGGAACTTCACCCTTTGGCGCTTTTGGTGACCATCCAGAAGGCGTCAGAATTGGTGGGCCGGGGCGTAAACGTTCGGCGGTTAAAGTCTGGGAACAGCGTAAATACCAAAACCTAGATGACGACCAAGTCCTTGGAACTCGTCAGATGCAAATTGCGTTACGACGTTTACGCAAATTTGCTCGTCAAGGTGCTGCTGAAGAGCTAGACGTTGACGGAACAATTCGGGAAACAGCCAAGCAAGGTATCTTGGATGTTCAGATGGTGCCAGAGCGTCGTAATCGAATAAAAGTACTCATGTTGTTTGATGTGGGTGGTTCAATGGATGCTCATATTGCCCAATGTGAAAAGCTTTTCAGCGCAGCTAAAACAGAATTCAAAACACTTGAATACTTTTATTTCCATAATTGTCTTTATGACTATGTTTGGAAAGATAACTACCGAAGAACAGCTACACGTATGAATACATGGGATTTGTTTCATACTTACGGACGCGACTATCGTGTAATTGTAGTCGGTGATGCCAGTATGGCACCGTATGAGCTGAAATCGGTAGGTGGCTCGGTTGAATATATGAATGATGAAGCTGGTGAAGTTTGGTTACGTCGCCTACGTCAACATTTTGATAAAACAGCATGGTTAAACCCTGAAACAGAAGGGTATTGGCATTACACACAAACAATTGGTTGGATTAAAGAGATTTTTGAAAACCATATGTATCCAATGACCCTAAAAGGCATTGAGGATTTAACGCGTTACCTTTCTCGATAAACTTGATAACTTTAATAATTTAAAAAGAGGGATGATATGCAACATCAAATTAATGGTATTGCTTTACCGAATGAACAAGGATTTTTTGGTGAGTATGGAGGACAATTTATTCCTCCACATTTAAAAGAAGCAATGGATGAAATTAATGTTGCTTATGAAGAAATTCGCCACACACCAGAATTTCAAAATGAATTAGCAGACCTCTTTGCAAATTATGTAGGCCGTCCAAGTCCCTTATTTCATGCAAAGCGTCTATCTGAACAGTTAGGTGGCGCACAAATTTACTTAAAGCGTGAAGACTTAAATCATACGGGTGCCCACAAAATTAATCACTGCTTAGGTGAAGCTTTACTTGCTAAATATATGGGCAAAAAGAAAGTCATTGCTGAAACTGGAGCAGGCCAACATGGAGTTGCTTTGGCAACAGCGTGTGCTTTAGTGGGTATTCCGTGTGAAATTCACATGGGTCAAGTTGATATTGAAAAAGAACATCCAAATGTCGTCAAAATGAAAATTTTGGGTGCACATTTGGTGGCAGTTACACGTGGTACAGCAACCTTAAAAGATGCGGTAGATAGCGCATTTGAAGAATATTTAAAAGACCCTAAAAACTTTATTTATGCCATTGGTTCTGTGGTTGGACCACATCCATTTCCTAAAATGGTTCGAGATTTTCAATCGATAATTGGCAATGAAATTAAAGATCAAACGCACCAGCGCTTTGGTAAAAATCCAGATTATGTGGTGGCATGTGTTGGTGGCGGTTCAAATGCTATAGGTGCGTTTACGGCATTTTTAAATGACTCAGATGTAAAACTCGTTGGGGTTGAACCAGCTGGGCATGGGTTAGACACCAATATGCACTCGGCAACCTTAACTTTAGGTAAACCAAGCCAAATTCATGGGATGGCGTGTTATGTCCTTGAAAATGAGGCTGGTGAACCTTTACCTGTGCATTCTATTGCTTCCGGTTTAGACTATCCGGGTGTTGGGCCACAACACAGTTTTTTAAAAGATTTAGGTCGTGTGGAATATAGCACTGCAACCGACCAAGAATGTTTAGATGCTTTTATGACACTTTCTCGTGTAGAAGGAATTGTTCCTGCACTAGAAAGCTCACATGCGGTGGCTTGGGCAATTCGTGAAGCACCAAAGCTGCCGAAAGAAACCATGATTGTGGTGAATCTGTCGGGTCGTGGAGATAAAGACTCCGATTATGTTGCAGAAAAGCTTAAGCTTTAAGCCAACTAGAGTTCATAAGCGGTCAGTATTTAAAGGCCGCTTTTTTGTTTCAGAGACTATATATTGCGCTACTTATAAAGTTCATTATTTCTTAATTAAAACAAAGTATTCTAATTTAAAGCCGTGATTTCTATAGATTGAGATGTAAAACACTGGTTCACAAGGCAAAGCGTTGCGTTGCTTTGTCTCACTCAGTAGAATAGTCACTTTGCAAAATTTGCCTTTGGAGACGCCTAAGTGGAGCGACCGACGATTAGCCCTGAACATTTACAGGAAGCTGCTGAAAATTTATCAACAATTCGAGACTTTATTCGTTTTGGGGTATCAGCATTACGTCAACATGATGCACATTTAGGACAAGGTACTGAAGATTATTTTGCAGAAAGCTCTGCATTAGTTTTACAAACCTTATCTCTTGAATGGTCAGCAGATGCAGAAATTCTAGATGCTAAGCTTTTACCAAGTGAAAAAGCAGAATTCTTAAGCTTGCTGGAACGTCGTATTAATGACCGTATTCCAACTTCTTATTTATTAAATTTAGCTTACTTCTTCAATAAGCCATTTTATGTTGATGAACGCGTACTTATTCCTCGCTCACCAATTGCAGAGTTAATTGAGCAGCGTTTTGCACCATATTGCTTAGATGAAAATGGTCAAATGCGTGAAGCGCTCAACAACTTACCAGAAAATACCAAACCTAAGACTCCGCAACGCATTTTAGACATGTGTACAGGTTCTGGTTGTATTGCTGTGGCTTTAGCTTATGCTTATCCAGATGCTGAAGTGGATGCAACAGATATTTCTAAAGAAGCTTTAGAAGTAGCCTCAATTAATGTTGAACACCACAATAAGCAATATCAAGTTGCGTTACTTGAATCTGATTTATTCGCCAAGATTCCAGCTGAAAATCAGTACGATTTAATTGTAAGTAACCCGCCATATGTTGATGCCGAAGATATGGCTGACCTACCAGAAGAGTTTTTACATGAGCCTGAACTTGCATTGGCAGCGGGTCAAGATGGTTTAGACTTAGTTCGTAAAATGCTTGCTCAAGCAGCAGATTATTTGACAGAAGATGGTTTAATTGTCATTGAAGTGGGTAACTCTGAATGGGCAATGCGTCAGAACTTCAATACAATTGACTTCAACTGGCTTACTTTCCAAAAAGGCGGTTCAGGTATTTTTGCTTTGACTGCTGAGCAATGTCGTCGTTATAGAAAATTATTTGCAGAACAATCTTAAGGAGTTGTACGTATGGCAGGGAACACTATTGGACAACTCTTTCGTGTAACTACATGTGGTGAATCACATGGTGTTGGCTTAATGGCAATTGTTGATGGCGTGCCACCGGGCCTTGCATTGACCGAAGAAGATCTGCAAACAGATTTGGACCGCCGTAAGCCTGGTACATCGAAATTTGCAACTCAACGCAAAGAACCTGATCAAGTTGAAATCATTTCAGGGGTATTTGAAGGGAAAACCACAGGTACTCCAATTGGTTTACTTATTCGTAATACTGACCAAAAATCGAAAGATTATGGAAATATTGCGCAAACCTTTAGACCGGGTCATGCGGATTATACCTATACACAAAAGTATGGTTTCCGTGATTATCGTGGTGGCGGTCGTTCAAGTGCTCGTGAAACTGCTATGCGTGTTGCAGCAGGTGCTATTGCGAAGAAATATTTAGCAGAAAAATTTGGTGTCTTGATTCGTGGTCACGTCACTCAAATCGGCAATGAAGTTGCCGAAAAACTGGATTGGAATGAAGTTCCGAATAATCCATTTTTCTGTGGCGATGTAGACGCTGTTCCACGTTTTGAAGCTTTGGTGACTTCTTTACGTGAACAAGGTACAAGCTGTGGCGCTAAGCTAGAAATTTTAGCTGAGAAAGTTCCTGTAGGTTGGGGTGAGCCTGTTTTTGACCGTTTAGATGCTGACATTGCACATGCAATGATGAGTATTAATGCGGTGAAAGGTGTGGAAATTGGTGATGGTTTTGCAGTTGCTGGACAGTTTGGTCATGAAACACGTGACGAATTGACGAGTCATGGCTTCTTAGCAAATCATGCTGGTGGAATTTTGGGTGGTATTTCAAGTGGTCAAACCATTCGTGTAGCGATTGCCCTAAAACCAACAGCAAGTATCACAACTCCGGGGAAAACGATTAATTTAAATCGTGAAGATACCGATGTATTAACTAAAGGCCGTCATGATCCGTGCGTCGGCGTTCGAGCAACTCCAATTGCGGAAGCAATGTTGGCTATCGTTTTAATGGATCATTTCCTACGCCATCGTGCTCAAAATGCAGATGTTGTTCCTCCATTTGCTCCGATTGAACCTTAGTCATAGCTCTGGTTGAATTAAGAAAAGCCACATAATTTAAAGTATGTGGCTTTTTATTTATTGATAGCAATTTTTTTAATTATATAAACTTATAAATAACTAAGTTAAGTCTACAATTTGTTCTTCATTTACAGCAATTTGATATTGATTACGACCATTTGTTTTTGCTTGATAGAGTGCATGGTCTGCGCGGCTAACAAAGGCAGAAATTGAATCATTTAAACGCGGAATAGTAGTTGCCACACCCACACTAATGGTTACATACGGTGAAACACTGCTACATGGATGAACAATTGCAATTTTTTTAATTGCGTTCATTAATCTTTCAACTTGAATTTGAGCCTGTTGTGGGTTTGTCATAGGGAAAAGAAGTAAAAACTCTTCACCACCATAACGAGCAACCAAATCTCCACTACGAGCGGCAATAGATGAAATTGCAGTAGCAATATCTCTTAAGCACTGATCACCCTTAAGATGGCCCAAGGTGTCGTTATATGACTTAAAAAAGTCGATATCAACCATCATAATGGTAAGTGATGTCTCATGACGTAGTGCACGTCGCCATTCATTATCTAGTGTTTCATCAAGATAACGTCGGTTAGCAAGCCCAGTTAAAGCATCTTGTTGTGAAAGCAAAGATAGCTGCTGCGCTTGTTGCATAAGTTCAATACGGTTGAGCTCAATCATACAGTTTTGTAAATAGTTTTCTCGGTGTTGACGGTCTGTCGCGTAAGCAAGGGTCATTCCTAAGAAACTACTAAACGTATATGTACGGTTTAAAAAGGTCCAATCAATATCACCTTTTACATAAGTACTGACTAAAATACCAACAAAACCACCAACCCATCCGGCAATAATGGCAGTATAAAAGCGCATACCTACAGCACCGTAGATAATCACAATTGCATACATCATCGCTGCATGAAAAAGAACATTATCTTGGCCATTTTCTAAAACGTTAATTAAAATAAAGGTGATAGCAACGGCGGAAGCAGAGCCAATTCCGACATAATAATCAAACCACTGATTTAATTTTTTAATAAATGATAAAATCCATGCAATTAAAACTATTATACCCACCCAAGAATAATAGTTTAACCAGGATAAAACTTGTTCAGTCGGTAAAACTTGGTATATACCAAAGCTTAAAAATAAATATAATATTAAAATAATAGGTGCTCTATAGCGAAACTCATAGGCCGCACCTTCTTGATATTGAAAACGATAAATCGTTTCAAGTTGCTTTGGAAACCTGAGGAAATTTAATCCGCGTGTGGTTAATAAATCTATTTGTTCCTGTCCCAATATATTGGAACCTTGCAACTTCATAATTAATGCTCTCTATATTGGAAGTTGGCATAAAATGAGACTTGGTTTATTAAAGTTCCATCTAAAAGTATTGGTTATATAATGTGTGGATTATTTAAAAATAATAATACAGATTTTTTAAAAAAGTAATGATTTTTATACTCTCTAATTGTGATAAAAATCACGACATTTCAATGATTAGCGTCACAATTATCTAAAGACCCCAAACCTTTGAGAAAAAATGACAAATGGTCGATTAAAGATTGTATCTTTATCATTTTCGGATAGACTTATAGCCGTGAAGTACAGATGATTGCTGTCATATAAATAGGAAAATTAGCAATGACTGCTTTAAATCAATATGGAATGAATTTAGAAATTACAGCGCATAATGAATGGTCTCAGCGATTTTGGGATAATCTTTTACCAGTTAAGGAGCGAGTCAGTAAACATCCGTTTTTTACTGAAATGGCCAATGGGGGATTGAGCCTAGAGAGTTTCCGTTATGCATTACTTAATTTCTATCCATTAGTAGCGCACTTTCCATCATATATGGCTGGTGCATTAGCTAAAGCGACTGCTTTTGCTGAACCAGGTGTAACGGAAGCACGAGACTGGTTAATTCAAAATATTAAAGTCGAAGAACGCCATTTGCGGTGGTATCGTGATTGGGCTAAAGGTTTTGGATTAACTATAGAACAGCTTGATAGCGTGCGACCACCAGCTGCAATGAATGCGGTGAACCATTTCCTATGGAACATGAGTCATCGTGGTAATTTAGCTGAATGTTTAGCTGCCACCAACTTAGCAATTGAATGGGCGACAGGTGACTGGTCTATTCAAGTCTATAAAGGTATTCATGTTTATACAGATCACCCTGAAGTCACGATTGATAAGCGCTCTTTAGCTTGGTTGCGTGCCCATGCGCATTATGATGATTTACATCCTTATGAAGCCATGGAGTTGATTAAACGTTTGTCGAATGGCCGACCCGATTGGCAGCAAAAAGCATTTCATGCTGCTGAAGAAGGATTGCGTTATTACGAGCTGGCTTTAGATGATTGCTATAGGATACAGCTTAAAGCTTCTGCTTAAGCTGATCTTGAAAATGGAGAATATTTATACAATATTCTCCCTTTTATTTTATTCAAGTTATTTTATTCAAGCAATTTTAAAAGCTTTACTCTATAAGGTGTATCTTCAGGTAATAATTCAAGTAAGCGTTCAACAGCATCAACTCGATCAGGCACACGACTGACTACACGTAACAATTGATCTATATCATCAATTTGATAAATCACATGGCTCAATCGAGCATCAAAACAATCTCTCCAAGCACATAAGAATGGGCTTTCTGATTTGGCTAAAAAACTACCTCTGTAGAGTGTTAAAGTGGTTGCAGTAAACCCTAGGTTTAACGCCTGCTCAGCCATAAGAAAGTCACATTGAATTTCACAGTTGAGTCTATATGGCCGTGACTCGATAACATCTGGAATTAAGTTTCGAAGTTGAGAGAGTTCAGATTTTAGTGTGGTTGTACTCACTGGGCGGTCGCCATATAAAGCGTAGTGTAGTTCTTCTAAGTTTATACCTTCTGGACACAAGGCAAGAATACATAATATTTCGATTTGGCGCTGTGTGAGTGTTAAGCCTTGTTGATTATATTGAACTTTAGGTGTGCCTAGAGCCTTAATATATAAAATGTTTTTTTGATGAAGTTGAATGGCTTGTTTTACAATATCTGCACATCGTTCAACTGCTAAAATTCCAAGTGAATTATGCTTTTGATACTTAGTGGATAAGTTCATAATGCCATAAAACTGGCCTGTGTTTGCATCGGTGATTGGGGCTGCATAACATACCCAGTCTCTAACGCTGTTCATCTGGTTTTCATGTGAATAAACACAGCTTGCTGAATGTGTATTGAGTGCAAGACCAATTGCATTTTGACCAACCGCTTGAGTAGACCATTGCCCACCTTCAACAAAGTGGACTTGTTCAGCAGATGAACGCATAGGTGTACTACTCCATGTCCAGAGTAAAGTACCGTGAGGATCTGTCACGCCAATTGCCATATCCGCATCTTCAGCAATATTCATCAAATTTCTATGGCACTCTTGGATTGAACGACCAAATAAGGAATGTTGCCATTCCTGATCAAGATCAAATAAAGGGGCTGCATCTAAATCGAGTGACGGCTTTTTCACTGAATAGGCTGTTTCAGAGGTTATTTCCGTTCTAAAGAAAGACGGAAGGTTATCTGTAGAAGGCAATAATAGTTGTTTTGACATATCCATATCGAAATTCCTTTATCGTTGAAATGGCGTATCCTTAGCCGCTCAACAGGTTTAACTTTATTATTGTGACAATTTCCTCTTATTTCATTTACCTTAAATAGTTTTAATGGGTTTGACCATTAGCCAATTGGATAAGTTTTGTTATTTCGGATTGCGCTAAGACAAAACATCTTCTCTTGAAAATGGCTTCGGTACAGGTTCTCCAAAGTATTGCCGATCGGCAAAATAGCTAGAACGTACCATTGGTGCACTCCAAATATTTTTAAAGCCTAAACGCTTTCCATGCTGAGTGTATCTTTCAAACTCTTTTAAATGGACAAAACGATGAATAGGGGCATGTGACTTTGAGGGCTGTAGATATTGCCCAATAGTCACTAAATCTACATCGTGATCTTTTAAATCATTGAGTAGAGCAAGCACTTCAGCCTCAATTTCTCCTAATCCAACCATTAGACCGCATTTGGTTTTAATATCTGGACAGTATTTCTTAAAACGTTTTAATAAATTTAACGAATGCTGATAGTCCGAACCAGGGCGCATCGCTTTATATAAACGTGGCACTGTCTCGATATTATGATTAAAAACATCGGGTGGCGATAAACTTAATGTCGAAAGTGCAGTTTCTAAACGACCACGAAAGTCAGGGACTAAAATCTCAATCAGCGTGTCTGGACAACGGTTTCTGATTTCTTCAATACATTTTACAAAATGTGCTGCGCCACCATCGTGTAGATCATCGCGGTCTACAGAGGTAATCACGACATATTTTAAATTTAGGTTGGCGACTGTTTCTGCCAGATGCTTAGGTTCATTTTCATCTAAAGGCATTGGACGACCATGAGCTACATCGCAGAAAGGGCATCGTCTTGTACAAATATCTCCCATAATCATAAATGTTGCCGTACCGCCACCAAAACACTCAGGTAGATTTGGGCATGCCGCTTCTTCGCAAACGCTATGCAACTTTTGTTGGCGCAGCAGATTTTTGATACGTTGAATTTCTTCGAAATCCTTTATTTTTGCTCGAATCCATTCTGGTTTTTTAGGTAATTCTTCGGTAGGTAAAATCTTAATCGGAATACGAGAAACTTTATCTATTCCTCTTAATTTAATACCTGTCTCTATTTGCCTTTTAAAGTCCATATATAAAATTCCATTTTATATTAAATTTATTTAAAACTAGGTTGTGTACAATAGAATCTTAATTTATAAAATAATAAAAAATGAATTTATTAATACACACAGTACACAGCAAATATTATAAATTAACAAAGGTTGGTTAAAGGTTTGTTTTATAAGTTAATGAAATAAATTAAAATTATTTTATTTTATTTTTGCATTACAAGTTTTTGAAAAATAAAAAACTAATAGTTAAAAACTTATTTAAAACTTTTTAGTCTAATAGCATATTAAATTAAATTGAGCTTTATTATTTATAGCGAAATATATAACTCTCGCTGAAACTTGGTTGATTTTTAATAATCAAGATAATAAAGGAAAAGGATATGCAATTAACGGAAGAGCAATTACTCGCAGCATACAAACGCATGCGTGATATTCGTGAATTTGAGGATCGACTTCACGAAGAAAATACCAATGGTGATATTCCCGGTTTTATTCATTTATATAGCGGAGAAGAAGCTGTTGCAGTTGGGATTTGCGAAAACTTAACCGACAAAGACTATATCACTTCAACACACCGTGGACATGGACACTGTATTGCAAAAGGCTGTGACATTCACGCTATGATGCTGGAAATTTTTGGTAAAGATGACGGACTCTGCCGTGGAAAAGGCGGTTCTATGCATATTGCCGATTTAGACAAAGGTATGCTCGGTGCCAACGGGATTGTGGGAGGAGGACCTCCTTTAGCAATTGGTGCGGCGTTGACAGCGAAAACCTTAAAGACTGGTGGTGTCGGACTGTCTTTTACAGGTGACGGTGGCTCAAACCAAGGCCTTACTTTTGAAGCGATGAACATGGCTGTTGTTCTTAAACTTCCAGTAATTTTCGTTTTTGAAAATAACGGCTTTGGTGAAGGAACAGGGCATGATTACGCAGTAGGAAGCAAAGACATAGCTGGTCGTGCAGCAGGTTTTGGTTTACCTGCGGTTAAAGTTGATGGTACCGATTTCTTTGCCGTCTATGAAGCTGCTCAAACTGCCATTGAACGTGCACGTCGTGGTGAAGGACCAAGCGTGATTGAAACCATTACAAACCGTTTTTATGGCCACTTTGAAGGTGACCCTGGCTTGATTCGTTCTAAGGAAGAAGTCGAGTTTATTAAAGAAAACAAAGATCCTTTGAAAATTTTCCGCGAAAAAGTCAAAGACAAAATTGATGATGCCAAACTAGACGAGATTGATGCAGCTTCAAAGGCAAATGTTGATGATGCCGTTGCAAAAGCTCGTGCTGCGGCATATCCAAAACCAGAACAACTCCTTACCGACGTCTATGTCTCTTACTAAAGGAATAGTAAAGATGCCAAATAAAAGTTTTCGTAATGCAATTAAAGAAGCCATTGAATCAGAAATGCGCCGCGACCCAACCGTATTTGTTGTTGGTGAAGATGTTCGCGGTGGACATGGCGGTAAAAACACTGAAGACAACCAGTTAGAAGGTTTCGGTGGGGTACTTGGCGTAACCAAAGGTTTATGGACAGAATTTGGTTCGGAACGTGTGATTGATACGCCAATTACCGAGTCTGCAATTATTGGTATGGCCGCTGGTGCAGCTGCAACAGGTTTACGTCCTGTTGCTGACTTAATGTTTATGGATTTCTATGGCGTCTGTCATGACATGCTTTATAACCAAGCCGCTAAATTCCGTTATATGTTCGGTGGAAAAGCAAAGGCGCCAATGGTTGTACGTGGCATGATTGGCGCAGGTTTTTCTGCGGCAGCTCAGCATTCTCAGTCGCCATATAATGTATTCGCCGCGGTTCCGGGCTTAAAAGTTGTGGTTCCATCTAGCCCATATGATGTGAAAGGACTATTAATTCAGGCTATTCGTGATGATGACCCTGTGGTGTTCTGTGAGCATAAAATGCTCTATGACATTAAAGGTGAAGTTCCAGATGATGCCTACACCATTCCTTTTGGTGTAGCAAATTACACCCGTGAAGGGACAGACGTGACCATTATTGCTTTAGGTCTGATGGTACACCGTGCCAATGAAGTAGCGGACAAACTGGCAAAAGATGGTATTTCGGTTGAAGTGGTAGACCCTCGCACAATTTCACCTCTGGATGAAGAAGGAATTTTAGAGTCTGTTGCATCAACTGGACGCGTGGTCATTGTGGATGAATCAGCAGCACGCTGTGGTTTTGGTCATGATGTGGCTGCATTGGTTGCTCAAAAAGGTTTCCACTATTTGAAAGCACCTGTTGAACTCGTAACGCCACCACATACGCCTGTTCCATTCTCTCCAGTTTTAGAAAAAGAATGGATTCCAAGTGTAGAGCGTATTGAGCAAGCTGTGCGAAAAACATTGGAGGCTTAGGATGAGCGAAATTAAAACGCTGGAGATCCCGAAATGGGGATTATCCATGGAAGAAGGCACGATCGCCCAATGGTTGATTAAAGAAGGCGATAGCTTTAATAAAGGCGATGAAATTTGTGAAATTGAAACCACAAAAATCGTCAATGTATTAGAAGCGCCTTTTGCTGGAACACTCCGTAAAATTTTAGCGAAAGATGGTGATACTTTACCTGTTGGTGGACTTATTGCTGTATGTGCTGAAAGTGAAGTTTCTGATGCAGAAGTTGAAACGTTTATTGCATCACTAGGTGGTTCAGCACCTAAAGCCCCGGAAGCACCTTCGGAGCAAAGTAAGGCGGAAACATCTGCACCTGTTGTTGAAAAAACAGAACAACCACAGTCTGTAGCTGCAAGTGCTTCAGCTCCAGTAAAGGCTGCTAAAGGTGACTACGCTGTACCAGAGCCATTACAAGGCTATCAAACACCTGATGATTTGTTTGCAACACCACATGCGTTAAAGCTTGCAGAAAAGCACAATGTAAACTTGGCAAAAGTCACAGGTTCTGGTCGTGAAGGACGTATTAGTGTTCAAGACATCCAGAAGGCTGTACAAGCTGCTGGTGGTCAATGGCCTGATGTTAAGCAGCAAACTCAAGCTAAAGTGGTTAAATCTACTGCCGATGATAGCCAAGTTTTAGCGACACCTGTAGCACGCCGTTTAGCAAAGCAATGGGGCATCAATCTAAATGACTGCCGTGTTTCAGGTACTCGTGGCCGTGTCTGTAAAGAAGATGTTGAAGCGGTTTACTATCGTGATAACCCTGCATCGGTAAATGAACAATCTACTCAATGTGCTGTTCAACAACAATCGACCGTTACTACTGTAGCGATGAATGGGATGCGTAAGGCGATTGCTTCAAGGCTACAGGCTGCAAAACGTAATGCACCACATTTTCGCTTAGTCGTCGATCTAAACGTAGAAGCTTTGCAAAATTTACGTAAGCAGATTAATGAGACTGTTCCACAAGTTAAACTTTCTATTAATGACATGCTCATTAAGGCAGCAGCAGCGGCGCTGATTAAAGTACCTGAGGTGAATGTTCAATTTGATGAGGCGACTCAATCAATTTTACAGTTCTCTCAAGCGGATATTTCGGTGGCTGTAGCGATTCCAAACGGTTTAATTACACCGATTGTAAAAGCAGCAAATCAGAAGTCTTTAGCACAAATTTCCGATGATATGCGTGATTTGGCAACGCGTGCCAAGACTGGCAAGTTACAGCCTGATGAATTTCAGGGCGGTAGCTTTAGCATTTCAAATTTAGGAATGTTAGGCATTAAACAGTTCGACGCCATTATTAATCCACCGCAAGGTGCAATTATGGCATTAGGTGCTTCTGAATCACGTGCTGTTGTTGAAAATGGCAATGTGGTGGTTCGTGAGATTGTCACAGCGACATTGTCTTGCGATCACCGAGTCATTGATGGTGCAGTTGGGGCGAAATTCTTGGCCAGCTTTAAGCAGTTTGTTGAAAACCCTGCTTTAATTTTGGTGTAGGAGAACCCGCATGTCAGAAGCTCAATTTGATTTAATTGTGATTGGCGCGGGACCGGGTGGGTATGTGGCTGCAATTCGTGCAGCCCAGCTCGGGTTAAAAACCGCAATTGTAGAAGAGCAACATTTAGGCGGAATTTGTCTAAATTGGGGCTGTATTCCAACTAAAGCTTTGCTTGCAGGGGCTGAGCTTGCAAACCAGTTTAAACATGCTGGACAGTTTGGTTTTCAGGTATCTCAACTCGATTTTGATATTCAAAAGCTTGTGCAGCATAGCCGACAAGTGTCAGCTCAGTTAGTACAAGGCATCGACTACCTGCTGAAAAAGAATCAGGTGACAGTGTTTAATGGCCGTGCTCAACTTACGGCTAAAGAAAAACTTGAAGTGACAGATGCTCAAGGTAAAAGTCAGGCTTTGAGTGCACCGCATATTATTTTGGCAACTGGAGCTAAAGCTCGACATGTTCCTCAGCTTGCTGTCGATGGAAAGTATGTGTGGAGTTATAAAGAAGCGCTTGTACCAGAGCAATTACCGAAAAGCTTATTAGTTGTTGGCTCAGGTGCAATTGGCAGTGAGTTTGCTAGTCTTTATCAAGATTTAGGATGTCAGGTCACGCTTATTGATTTAGCCAAGCAAATTTTACCAACTGAAGATGCGGAAGTTGCTCAATTTGTCAGAAAGCAATTTGAACAAAAAGGAATGAAGGTCTTAACCGATGCTGTTGTTCAAAGTATTCAAATTGAAAATGATCAAGTCCACTGTGTAATTGAAACGGCAAATGACGTTCAAACGATTATTTTCGACCGTGTGCTTTCGGCAATTGGTGTACAGCCGAATACCACAGGGTTAGGACTAGAGCGTTTAGGTGTAGAACTGAATCCACAAGGTTTTGTGGCAATTGATGACTATTGTAAAACCAATGTAGCAGGGCTTTATGCGATTGGTGACGTGGCTGGAGCACCGTGTCTTGCCCATAAAGCAAGCCATGAAGCCATGATATGTGTCGAGAAAATTGCTGGTGTAGCAAACATACATTCACTCGATCGTAGTCAGATTCCGGGTTGTATTTTTACTCATCCACAAGTGGCGAGTATTGGTTTAACGGAAAACGTAGCAAAAGCTCAGAATTTACCTGTACGAATCGGCAAGTTTTCTTTAACTGCAAATGGTAAAGCTTTGGCAATTGGAGATGCGTCAGGTTTTGTGAAAACTATTATTCATGCAGAAACGGGTGAATTACTTGGTGCACATATGGTAGGTCATGAAGTGACTGAACATATCCAAGGCTTTGCGATTGCCAAATATCTAGAAGCAACTGATGAAAGTTTAGCTCAAGTGATTTTCCCGCATCCAACATTATCAGAAGCCATGCATGAATCCATTTTGGCGTCCATGCAACGAGCGATTCATATGTAGAAATTCTACATTTACAGGAGTTGAACATGGTTAAGGGATTAAAAAATAAAGTCGTTTTAGTGACGGGGGCAGCTCAAGGCATTGGCCGTGGGATTGCCCTGCGCTTGGCGCAAGAAGGGGCACATATTGCATTAGTGGATATGAAACAAGATCGACTGAACGATGTGCAGCAGGAAATTCAGGCTTTAGGTGTAAATGCGAGCACATTTATTGCTGATGTAAGTGACCGAGAGCAAGTGTATGCCGCTATAAATCATGCTGAGCAGACACTTGGCGGGTTTGATGTCATGATTAATAATGCTGGAATTGCACAGGTTCAGGCGATTGCGGATATCACACCTGATGAATTTCAAAAAATAGTCGATATCAATATTGGTGGCGTACTGTGGGGTATTCAGGCGGCTGCTGCAAAATTTAAGCAACGCCAACATAAAGGTAAAATCATTAATGCCTGTTCAATTGCAGGCCATGATGGTTTTGCTTTACTCGGTATTTACTCGGCAACCAAATTTGCAGTACGGGCACTTACGCAAGCTGCGGCAAAAGAATATGCCAGTCATGGTATTACGGTAAATGGATATTGCCCCGGAATTGTCGGAACAGACATGTGGGTTGAAATTGATAAACGTTTTGCTGAAATTACTGGTGCCACTATAGGTGAAACTTATAAAAAGTATGTAGAAGGCATTGCTTTAGGTAGAGCCCAAACACCAGATGATGTGGCTGCATTAGTTGCTTTTCTGGCAAGTGAAGATTCAGACTATATTACGGGTCAATCCATTTTAACGGACGGTGGAATAGTCTATCGCTAAAACAACATCCTGATTTGAGGGAGATAATAATGAAAGCAGCGCGTTTTTATGACAGAGGCGATATTCGTATTGAAGATATCCCTGAACCAGAAGTCAGTCCTGGCACTGTAGGCATTAAGGTAGCTTGGTGTGGAATATGTGGTACAGATTTGCACGAATTTATGGAAGGGCCAATTTTTATTCCACCATGTGGACATCCACATCCTATTTCAGGTGAATCTGCACCGATTACCATGGGCCATGAGTTTTCAGGTGTTGTCTATGCTGTAGGTGACGGTGTTGATGACATTGAAATTGGTCAGCATGTGGTGGTAGAGCCTTATATTGTGGCCGATGATGTACCGACTGGACCGGGCGATAATTATCATCTTTCCAAAAATATGAACTTTATTGGTTTAGGTGGTCGTGGCGGTGGTCTATCGGAAAAAATTGCGGTTAAACGCCGTTGGGTGCATCCAATTTCTAATAAAATTCCACTAGATCAGGCAGCCTTAATTGAACCGTTATCGGTGGGTCACCATGCTTTCGTGCGTAGTGGTGCAAAGGCTGGTGATATTGCACTGGTTGGCGGTGCTGGGCCAATTGGTTTATTGCTTTCGGCAATTTTAAAAGCGAAAGGTCTTAAAGTCATCATTACCGAGTTAAGTGCCAAACGTAAAGAAAAAGCCAAAGAGTCGGGAGTCGCAGATTATATTTTAGACCCATCTGAAGTTGATGTTATTTCTGAGGTTATGAAAATTACCAATGGCGATGGTGTCGATGTCGCATTTGAATGTAGTAGCGTTAACAAGGTATTAGATACTTTAGTTGCAGCAGTGAAACCAACTGGTGTGATTGTCATAGTTTCGATTTGGAGCCATCCAGCATCAATTAATGTGCATAGTGTGGTAATGAAAGAGCTTGATGTACGAGGCACAATTGCCTATGTAAATGACCATCAGGAGACGATCAAACTGGTTGAAGAAGGTAAAATAAATCTTGAACCTTTTATTACGCAGCGTATTCAACTGGATGATTTGATTTCACAAGGTTTTGAAACCTTAATTCATAACAATGAGTCGGCAGTTAAGATTATTGTACAACCCTAAATAGAAACTTAAACATGTAAAAAAGAGCGAATCATCGCTCTTTTTTATTAAAGTAAATTGTTGTTTTTGGCTTCAATAATAGGAGGTAATGGCTGTCCTAAAGAGCTTAGAGACTCACGTTCAATCAAACGTACAATAGAATCGAGCGGTAAATCATTTTCTTGCAAACCAAAAGGTTCTTCAATTTGAGCACTTAAAGCATCTAGCCCTAAAAACATATAAGCGATTAAGCCAACAATAAGCGGTGTCCAAATACCTAAAGCAGCTTCAAGGCTAAACGGTAATATGAAACAAAAACAATAAACAGCGCGATGTAAAAGTACAGAATAAGAGTAGGGTAAAGGTGTACCGGCAATACGGTCACAACCTGCTTGAATATTGCCTAACTCAATAATATGTCGATTTAGCGTGCTATAGATAATGTCACTAATTTCGCCGTCCTTTAGTATTTTAACTAAATCTTTTTGAATGTTTTCGAGTACAAACTGTGGTGCATTAATATGTTCATTTAAATAATCAAGTGAAGAGTTATTTAAATACGCATGTTCGAGAAATTTGGTCGGTTCAGCGGTTTGCTGGCGCAGTCGATCACGTAGTAAATTACTAAAAATTAAAACCTGATGAATTAAATGTTCACGTTGTTCATTAGATAGAACATGGCTGTCTCTAACAATATGTCTGGCATTAGCAATTAATGCACCCCAAAGTTTGCGGCCTTCCCACCAACGGTCATAACAGGCGTTATTTCTAAAGCCAGTACAAATAGAAAGAATTACACCAAAAATAGTAAATCCAATCGCGGGTACGGTAGGAATTTGAATCCAATGATAATAGGAAAGCCAAACTACACATGCTGAAATAAATACAACAAAACTTAATGCTGGCAAGACCTTGGGTAGAACAGTTCCTTTCCATGCAAATAAGAGTTTAAAAACGTTGCTTTTATCGCGAACAATCATAGAAAGCCTTTGAATTTAATGGATCTAACCAACTGCAATATGATACGCCTTAGATCTAACAAATACCTAGCTAAAGCTTATGTTTTTGTCTATAACGCCAAAGCGTTGTACGGCTAATACCAAAAATATTAGCAACCATATTCAGGTTATGGTCATATTTTTCTAAAGCAGCTTGCACATTTTCTGGACTAAGCTCGGTATTTGTCTCAGGCAATTTAACGTAATCGTCAGCATTTAAAAGTTCATTTGGTAAGTCTTCAACTTCAATCTCATCCTTACCATTTGCCATCGTTAACGCATAAAGTAGGGTGTTTTTAAGCTCACGAACATTTCCTGGCCAGTCATAATTTAAAAGAACTTGCATGGCTTTTTGATTGACATGACGAGGCATGGTGTCGAGTTGAGTTGAGCTTTCTTTTAAAATCTGATCGACAATGAGTGGAATATCGACTTTTCGTTCTCTGAGTGGCGGTATAAAAATTGGAATTACGCGTAAACGGTAAAGTAAATCATGACGGAACCGTCCAGCTTTAGCTTCTTCGCGTAAAGCTTTATGTGTTGCAGTAATAATTCGGACATTGGCCTGAATCGGTTTTTCACCACCCACTGGAGTAAACTCACCTGTTTCTAACACTCGTAATAATTTAGCCTGAAGCTCTAAAGGAATCTCGGCAATTTCATCCAGAAAAAGTGTTCCACCAGCGGCACGTTCAAACACGCCTTTATGATCACGAATTGCTCCCGTGAAAGCACCTTTTACATGTCCAAACAGCTCACTTTCTAAAATATTTGCATTGAGAGCAGCACAGTTAATCGCTACAAAAATTTTGTTTTTGCGCTGGCTATAATCGTGAATGGCTTTTGCTACCAATTCTTTACCACTGCCAGATTCACCGCGGACAAGCACTGGAAACTCAGTTATAGCTACTCTTTGAATAATCGAAAACATACGAGCCATTTCTGGTGAGCAGCTATTAAAAACTTTGGCTAAGTCTTTCAATTGCTCTGTTATTTCTAACGGTTCTGTAATGTCATTTTCATTGCTTATCGGCTGTAAAATATGTAGCTTCCCAATAATCCGATGCTCGGCAATATAAATATCATGTTCTTGATAGATAAATCGCTTTCTAACTTTAGGAGTATTGATCTCAAGATATTGATTGTGATGATCTTGAGTAAGCGCTGCCATGCTCTCGACAGAAATATCATCTGTGTTAAATTTATAGTAAATTGCGTGAGTCGTTGTGTCTGCTAAAAACAGACTCGCATTTGGGAATAAAGCCTTAAGTTGCTCAAATAAAATATAAAAATCTTGTTCTGACTCAAAATTTAGCTTTGCCATTTTATATGTTTCACAATCGTTTCATTGAAACATACTTGAGTTTCACAGAAACATCAAGAAAAGTTTATATTCTCATTTTAATTTTAAATTTTTAATTAACTATATGATTTTTAAACTTATTATTTAAATAAAAATAATTGGCATTGTATTTGCAAAATATAGGATAGAAATAAATTATCGGGGTATAAATCATGTTCTTTAAGCAATTTTTTGAACAAGAAAGTTCGACTTATACATATATGCTTGGATGTGAAGAAACACGAGAGGCTGTTTTAATTGACCCAGTTGCATCAGATATAGAAATCTATGCAAAAGAATTAGAAAAGCATCAATTTACGCTCATCTATACCTTAGATACACATGTTCATGCAGATCATATTACTGCTGCAAATTTACTGCGTGAAAGTTTTCATTGTAAATCGGTTTTACATAAAAACTCAGATGTAAGTTGTGGAGATATTCTAATTACAGATGGTTGTACGCTGAAACTAGGCAAACTTAGTATTGAAGCACGTTATACACCAGGTCATACCAATGCTTGTACGAGTTATTTGGTGGGAAATATGGTTTTCACTGGTGATGCATTATTAATTGATGGATGCGGTCGAACTGACTTCCAGCAGGGAAATGCAGGCACACTATATGACAGTATTCATAAACAACTATTTAACTTGCCTGACGAAACAATTGTTTACCCGGGACACGATTATAAAGGTCGTTTATCTTCAACGATTGGCAATGAACGTTTAAATAACTCACGTTTAGGCCAGAATCGTTCGCGTGAAGATTTTATTAAATTAATGAATAATTTAAATCTTCCATATCCAAAGCAGATCGATAAAGCACTTCCTGCTAATCAGGCCTGCGGCTCAATTTCACAATCATAAGGTGGCAATATGGAAATTAAACGAGTTAATCAAGAATTTTATGTTGCTGCTCAAATCACCGCTGATGATGTCGCAAAAATTGCAGATCAGGGAGTAAAGACTCTGATATGTAACCGCCCGGATGGAGAAGGTGCAGACCAACCCAATGTGATTGAAATTGAAGAAGCATCTCAGCGACATGGCCTAAAGGTAATTTATCAACCTGTTAGCAGTGGCAAAATTACCGATCAACAAGTTGCCGAGTTTAAACAGCTTTATCAGAATGCCCAAAAACCTGTTTTAGCGTATTGCCGTTCTGGTATGCGTGCAATCAGTTTATGGGCTTTGGCCGAAGTTGCTCCAAAAGATGCAGCACTGTTAGTTGAATCGGGTAACAAACTTGGTTTTAACTTAAAAGGCCTAGTTCCACGTATTTTAAAAAGAGATCATGAACCAAGCTCAGTTCCTTGCTATAGCGTTGTGATTGTGGGAGCAGGCGCAGCTGGAATTTCTGTAGCATCAAGTTTACTGTCTCGTGAACCTCATTTGGATATTGTCATTATTGATCCGGCAGACACTCATTATTATCAACCGGGCTGGACTATGGTGGGTGGTGGTATTTTTAAACCGCACGTCACTGCACGCTCAATGGCAAGTGTGATTCCTTCAAAAGTAAAATGGATGAAAGCCGCGGTTGCTGGATTCGACCCTGAGCATAATCAGGTTATTTTGGAAGGATGTCAGCCCATTCAATATAAAGCCTTAGTCGTTTGTCCTGGTTTAAAACTCAACTGGCATGGAATTGAAGGTTTAGTCGAAACCTTAGGTAAAAATGGGGTAACGTCTAACTATCGTTATGATCTAGCGCCGTATACATGGGAACTGGTGCAACAGCTAAACGGTGGAAAGGCGATCTTTACTCAACCGCCTATGCCGATTAAATGTGCTGGTGCTCCTCAAAAAGCAATGTATCTTTCAGCTGACTACTGGTTAAAGCAAGGCAAACTAAAAGATATCTCTATACATTTTTATAACACTGGCGCTGTTTTATTTGGTGTGAAGGAATATGTGCCTGCACTCATGCAATACGTCGAAAAATATGGCTCTGAACTTCATTTTAATCATCAACTGATCAAAGTAGATGGGCCTGCAAAAAAAGCATGGTTTAAGGTAGTGAATGAGGAAAATGCAGCATTAGTCGAGACCGATTTCGATATGTTGCATGTTGTTCCACCACAACAAGCCCCAGATTTTATTCGTGCAAGTACTCTCACTGATGACGCAGGCTGGGTGAGTGTGAATCCTCAAACTTTACAACACACACAGCATGCCAATATTTTCGCTTTAGGTGATGTGATGAATGCGCCTAATGCCAAAACGGCTGCTGCTGCACGCGCACAAGCTCCGATCGTCGCTGTGAATGTGATAACGCAGCTCAAGGGTGAACAAAACTTCTGTGAATACAATGGGTATGGCTCATGTCCACTCACAGTAGAGCGTGGAAAAATCGTTCTAGCCGAGTTTGGTTACGGCGGTAAATTGCTTCCTAGTTTTCCAAAATGGGTGATTGATGGACAAAAACCATCTCGTTTGGCTTGGTTGCTTAAAGAACAGATTTTGCCACCGATTTACTGGCAAGGCATGCTCAAAGGCCGCGAGTGGATGGTCAAACCTGAGCGAGGATAAGTAAAGCAACGCTTTACCCTGAGAAGCGACTGAAGCTTCGTAAGAAGACGAGAACTATGTTCGAGTTAAGAGGTTAAGCAAAGCAACGCTTTGTACGAGCGCAAGGCGAGAGCTATGCTCGAGCGGAAGAGGATAAGTAAAGCAATGCTTTACCCTGAGAAGCGACTGAAGCTTCGCAAGAAGATGAGAATTTGCTTACTCATCAAATGGCAGTCCACAGCAAATGAAATATATGCAATTTTAGGCTTTTGATATGTTACTACTTGTCGTTGAAGGCATTGTGATTGGCTTTTTACTTGGTCTTACTGGTGCGGGTGGCGGTATTCTCGCTGTACCTGCACTTATGACAAGTCAAGGCTGGACAGTGGCTCAAGCAGCGCCTATTGGTTTGCTGGCTGTCGCGCTATCTACCCTGATTGGAACCATTGAAGGCTTATTTAAAAAGATTGTGCGCTATCGCGCTGCAATCTGGATAGCAATTATTGGTACTCCAATGGCCCATATTGGAATCTTAATATCCAATACGATTTCACCTGTCTGGCTCATGTTAATGTTTAGCTTGGTCATGTTTACAGTAGGCTATCGACTTATTAGTAACCGAGTATCAGACTTTCATAACCCGCCGTGTCAGGTCAACCCAAGTACGGGACGCTTTATCTGGAATTTTAAAACTGGTGGTGTACTTGCTGGCATTGGAATTATTGCGGGGCTTTTAACTGGTATGCTAGGGGTTGGTGGTGGCTTTGTAATTGTACCAGCGCTTAGAAAAGTCACAAATTTGGATATGCATAGCATTGTTGCAACCTCACTTATGATTATTTTTCTCATTAGTGGCATAAGTATTGTGATGCATATTGCAGAGGGTTTTCATTATCCAGTCGCCATTACGAGTGCGTTTGCTTTTGCATGTGTAGCAGGCATGCTATTAGGTCGTCGAGCTATTCGCTTTATTCCACCTGCGATTGTACAAAAAGTCTTTGCTTTAATGGTTTTTGCTGTTGCAATTTATATGGTCATTAAGATTGTTAATCTAACAAATATATGAGCGATATAGTATTTTAACTTATCTATATAAATATAAAGTTTCCAGAGATGATGCATTGAAATTGTCTATGGAAACTTTTTGATTTAAATCATATAAATTTTTGAGAAAGCGATATGAAGCGAGTTAACGTGGCAATTTGTGGTTTTGGACGGATTGGGCAACAAATTGCAAAGCTTCTTTTAAATCGATCGGCATACTATCAACAAAAATATCAAATTGATGCCCGTTTAGTGGGTGTCTGCAATTCATCATCAGGTTTAATTGATCAAGAAGGTTTACAAGCTGCAAAGTGGCTAGATAAAACACAATATCAAGCAGGTCTAACTGAGCAAAAATTTTTAGAACAGGTTCAGGCGGATGTCATTATTGAGACAGGGCCAAGTGACTATATGACAGGTGGGAAAGGCCTATTTTATTTAAATTATGCTTTAACACATAACATGAATGCGATTGCGGTATCTAAAGGCGCGTTAGTCGTAGATGGTAAAAAATTAATTAACTTGGCACATCAGCAGAATAAAAAACTATTTTTTAGCGGTGCAACGGCTGCGGCCTTACCGACGGTTGATTTGTTTGAATATAACTTGGCGGGCTGCCAAATTTTAGAAGTTGAAGGTGTGTTTACAGGCACCACGAATTTTATTTTGAATGATATGTTGCAACTTGAATGTGCGTTTACAGCATCTCTTGAAAAAGCTCAAGCAAAGGGTATTGCGGAACCTGACAGTTCTTTCGATGTAGATGGATGGGATACCGCTGCTAAAATTACCATACTAGCGAATACTGTTTTGGGAGCTGATATAAAAATTCAAGATATTCCAAAACAAAGCATTAGCCATGTGACTGCTGATCATATTCGTGATTGGAAAAAAGAAAACGTAGTTCCTCGTCTGGTCGGTTTTATTCATATTGAAAATCAGCAAATTCAAACAGGTGTTGAATTACGGCTAGTCCCAGCAAATCATCCTTTTGCTCATCTGCAAGGTTCTAATAAATGCATTCGAGTGTTAACGAAAGAAATGGGGGAGCTTGTTGTAAGTGGAGGAGCATCTGCACCCTTAGCCACTGCTGCTGCGGCTTTAAAAGATTTTGAGCTAATGCTAAAAACTTACTGCTAAATCTGTATCAGCACTTATAAAAAAGCAGGCTTTTAAGCCTGCTTCTCACAATTTTTTTGACTACTAAATAACTTTTTTCCAATTTCAAACTTACTAAACATTAAGTAGTTGCCAAGTAAGATTAATAAAATTCCAAATACAGCATTTAGCGTCCATACATAACCTTCAAAGAAAGTAGAAACAGTTAGAGCAACTAAAGGAAAAAGCAACGTGCTATATGCTGCTTTGGCTGCACCAATGCGCCCAACCAAAGAAAAATAAGCAGAAAACCCAATAACCGTACCAAATACAGCCAAGTAAAGTACCGAACTTAAAAATGGGAAATTCATCGGTGGCATTAAATCTTGTCCTGTAAATAAAGCTAGACTTAACATCACCAATGCACCATAAGTCATGGCATAACAGTTTGTTGAAAAGATATTTAGACCACGTTTTTGGTGTCTAACACTAATCATATTTCCTAAAGAAAAACCGTAAGTGCCTATTGCACATAGCCCAATACCCATTAATAACTGCGCATTAAACTGACTATTAATGAGGTCATGCCAAAACAGTAGAACAATACCACTTAGACCCAAAAGTGTAGCTGGCGCAAAGTTTGGAGAAGGTTTCTGTTTAAAAAAGATAAGCGCATTAATGGCATTAAAGAAAACAGCCATCGAAAAAATGACAGACTCTAAACCGCTATTTACATATTTAACCGCAGTATAAAAACAAATAAAGTTTAGGCCGAAAACACAGAGTCCTTGTAGCATACAAAACAAGTGATCTTTTAAAGCAATTCGCTGTAATTTTCCTGAAAATAGTAAAACAACCCACAGTAATAAGGCTGAAATGGCAAAACGCCATAAAATTGCGACAACGGGTGTTGCATAGTGGCTTTGAACGGCAATTCCAATCCATGTTGTTCCCCAAATCAACACCACCGCAACATAGAGTAAAATATTCATAACTTCATCCTCGATTACCAAGCTTAAGTATCTAGGAATGCTTCATTTTTCACGTATATATTCTTGTGTTATACATGCAAGATCTTGCGTTTTTTATAGATCTAAACTAGCTGAACTTTGCTGAATATGGTTAACTTAAGCTCAATGATATTCGTTTTAATTTTGCATGGCCTATCAAACTTTAGAACAGCTACAGCAATCTAAAGCCAAGCTTCACGAAACTGTGGTGCTTGATGAGAATATGCAACTTGCATTTTGGTCTAATCAGCAAGATCGTGTAAGTGTCTGTAGCGATCATCACACTCTAAGCCTATATATTCAAGATGGCTATGAAAGCTATCAAAAAACACCTGCGGGTTGGAAAAACGGCGGTGGGCCGGGGCGTTTTTGCTTATTGCCTGAGCATCAGGAGTCGACTTGGGATATACGTGGTGGGCTTAAATTCGTTCACTTGTATTATACCGACCAACATTTGCGTGATGTCGCCGAAAAAATATGGGACAAAGAACCCAATCAAATTGAACTAAACGAAGTTGTTTTTAACGATGACGAAAAGATTCGAGCGTTATATCAGTTTTTCCTATTAGATTGTGACTGGAGCGATTCAGCAAACCACTTACAAATGAGTACTACAGCCAGTTTATTGTTGAATCATTTAATTCGAAGATACAGTAGTGTTCAATGGCAACAGCCTGCCATTAAAGGAGGCCTTGCTCCTCATAAACTCAAATATATTCAAGAATGGATTGAAGGGCATTTAGACCAAGCACTCACTTTGTCTGATTTGGCAAATGTTGTGAATTTAAGTGAATACCATTTTGCTCATATGTTTAAACAATCTATGAATATGGCACCTCACCAATATGTCATGCAAAGACGCTTAACTAAGGCAAAAGGGTTAATTCAGTCATCTCAACTTTCTTTACAAGATATTGCCCTAGTATGTGGTTTTAGTTCAGCAAGCCATTTAAGCCATCGCTTTAAACAGTTTTATGGCATGAGTCCTTCGCAGTTACGTTAAAGGACTCATGACTCATTTTTTTATAAAAGATAAATACCTAAACCAATTAGTGCTGATGCAAAAATGACATACAGTACATTAATGTTAAAGCGGAATAAGGCAATAAATGCAGCTACAGTAATGAGGGCCGCGATAATATCAAAATGGCCTGAAAAACCCTGTGGCCATAACACGTGATAACTAAAAAATAGTGCTAAATTTAAAATGACACCGACCACAGCCGCGGTAATAGCAGTGAGTGGTGCGGTAAACTTAATTTCATTGTGTGTAGATTCAATAAAAGGACCACCTGCAAAAATAAATACAAATGAAAAGAGAAAGGTAAACCAAGTCACAATGACAGCACCGAGTGCTCCAGCAAAAAATAGATGTTCAGGCCCAAGTAATGAATGATTAACGCCTCCTAAAAAACCCACAAAGGCAACAACCATAATCAGTGGGCCGGGTGTAGTTTCCCCAAGTGCCAATCCATCAATCATTTGCGTAGGTGAAAGCCACCCAAAATGATTTACAGCGCCTTGATAGACATAAGGTAAAACTGCATATGCACCCCCAAAAGTCAGCAATGCAGCTTTAGTAAAAAACCACGCCATTTGGGTATAAGAATGATGCCATCCAAAATATGCGCCTAAAGCTAAAATTGGCAATAACCATAGAACGATTGCCACAAAAATAAGTTTAGCTAACCGCAACCAATGGAATTTAGCATGCTCTGGTGTCGGGGTATCATCATCAATAAATGCCGGACCATAATCCTTTTGACTAGCTTTATGTCCAGCCGCTGAGGAAAATAGTTCCGGGTATTTTTTACTTGTTAAATAGCCAGCAATACCTGCTGATAAAACAATAAGCGGGAAAGGAAGCTTTAAGACAAAAATGGCAAGAAACGCAGCAATTGCGATGAACCATAAAAATTTATTCTTAAGTGAGCGGCTTCCTATACGGTACGTTGCATGAAAAACAATTGCGGTAACAGCAGGCTTGATCCCGTAGAAAATGCCTGCGATAACGGGAACATCTCCAAATTTTATATAAACCCAAGACAACCCAATTAAAATAAATAAAGACGGTAGGACAAATAGAATGCCTGCGACTAATCCTCCCGCAGTTCTGTGCATAAGCCAACCAATGTAGGTTGCTAATTGCTGCGCTTCAGGGCCGGGTAACAGCATGCAGTAGTTAAGTGCATGGAGAAATCTTTTTTCAGATATCCAGCGCTTTTGTTCAACGAGTTCCTGATGCATCACAGCGATTTGTCCAGCTGGTCCTCCAAAGCTAATAAAGCCTAACTTGAGCCAAAATAAAAAGGCTTGCCAGAAGGTGACTTGAATAATACTTTCAGGTAAAGGGGATTTTTCGTTTTCCATTTTTTATCCCATCAAAAAATTGATTTATATAGATCAACAGCATCAAACTCAAAATTGCTAATGAATTAAGCAGGTGCGTTGTACTATGTAGTTATAAGATACAGAACAAAAATGAATTTCTTATTATTTTAAAAAGATATTCTTCTAAAAAAAGCTCTAGAAGAATATCTAACTTTTAGTTTTTAGTGATCATGTTCTAAATAATCTGGATTTTTCGGAAGCGCAAGGCTACATAAGAAACAGATAATCAGCATGACAATGACGTAAATAAAGAAAGTATTTTCAATTCCAGCAGCTTTGAACTGTAAGGCAACTGAAGGTGCAGAACCACCAAACAGCGCATTACCTACTGCATACGAAAAACCTACGCCTAAAGCTCGTACATGAGGTGGGAACATTTCAGCTTTTACCAAACCACTAATAGAGGTATAGAAACTGAGTAACATCATCATAAAGATGAGTAGCAGGGCAATAATAATCGGAGAGTCAATATTGGCTCGCATCCCGACCACCATGACTGGATAGATAAATATGGCGGACAATAAGCTAAATGCCAACATTGAAGAGCGGCGCCCAATACGATCGGATATTGCACCAAATACAGGTTGAGCACACATATAGACAAATAGCGCGAAGGTCATGATATAACCAACGGTTTTTCCATCCATCCCTAAATTGGTCAAATAAGTTTTTGAGTAAACAGTTTCTACATAAAACGTTAATGAACCAGCAGAAGTGTATCCGACCACCAATAAAAAGGTTTTCCAATGCTTTTTAAAGAGTTCTCTTAAGCTACCAGACTCTTTACGCTCACTGTCTTGATGAGAAAGTGTTTCTTCTAAACGACTACGAGCAAGTAAAGATAAAATTGCCGCGATACCACCAATCACAAATGGAATACGCCAACCGCCGTCATGTAATTGTTGCTCACTTAAAAATGCCAACAAAATAACGCCAAGTAAGCTTGCGAGTAACTGACCACCAGAGAGGGTGACATACTGGAAAGACGAGTAAAAACCACGCTGACCTTTTAAGCCTAGTTCACTCATATAAGTTGCAACTGCACCATACTCGCCACCCACAGATAAGCCTTGAAGTAATCGCACTACAAGTAAAAGAAAGGGTGCAAATAAACCAACTTGGTCATAAGTTGGCAAAGCTGCAAACAAAAATGAGCTTAGGGCCATCAGACAGATTGAGATAATCATCGACTTTTTTCGACCATGTCGGTCTGCGATGCGTCCAAATACCCAACTACCAATCGGACGCATAAAGAAACTTGCAGCAAACACACCCCAAACATAAATAGACTTAGTCGTACTATCCATATCTGGTGCAGTTAGGGCTTGAGTAAAGTAGGCAGCAAATACTGCATAGATATAAAAGTCGAACCATTCAACTAAATTACCAGAGGCTGCGCCTACAATCCCACGTATCCGGCTACGTTTTTCTTCCTGAGTATATGTCATATTTATTCCATCGTTTTGTAGACAAAAACTAGGAATTTTTTAGGTATGCTATACAGAAAATAGAATGAAACATTAAAAATCACTCGACCTTGAGCACTTCCTTAAAATTCCTAACCATTCATTTTTTCTAATTTTAAAATTCGATTCTAGTAAAATTACGTCCTTTTGTTCGATTTAAAGATAAATTAACCAATGATCGAACATTTCCTTTCATTCAATTTGATAATGAATTGCATTTAAAATCATTGAGGTAATTTTAAAAATATATCTATTGTTAAATTTCTCCTGACTCCTCTAGTTTTGAGCTTAGTTTCATTTTTGCTATTTTGTAATACTTAAAAAGTTATAACCTCAATTTCCAAGAAAATAAAAGAAATTTATATATTGATAAGTAAGTGCATAAAAGTTGCATCAAATTCACTTAATCGAAAAAATACAGAATGTGTTGTTTCTCAATATGGGTGCCTGTATTCTTGCGTGGCTGAAAAATAGGGCACATAACCGTTTTTTAGCTTTATAAATTATGCTCGCTATGGCAGGTAACTATTCAATGGAAAGACGCGCGTTAAATCTTCACTTCATGACATGCTCTAAAACAGCATTGGCTTCATCTATTGCACTTATAAGCTCTGTAGTTTATGCAAATGAAGCGGAGGTTTCGCAGCTCCCAACCATTACTGTGAATGCCACACAAAATAGTGATGCGCTATACACCTCAAAGAAAGTTAATCTATCTGGTTTTCAAACTGGCGATGTAAAGAAAGTTCCTGCCTCCATTACAACCATTACTTCTGAGCGTCTAGCAGATCAGCACGCAAAAACACTCACCGATGTTATTAAAAATGATTCATCGCTAGGCGATGGCTACGCTGCTATTGGCTATTATCCAAACTTTGTCGCTCGTGGTTTCGCACTCGATTTAGGTTCAAGTTATCTCATTAATGGTCATAGTATACGTGGCGAGCAAAATGTAGCTTTAGAAAATAAAGAGCAAGTTGAAATCTTAAAAGGTATTTCTGCGATTCAAAGTGGAATGTCTACACCCGGTGGTGTGGTTAACTACGTGACCAAAAGACCTGCCGATATTAAAACTATTACGGTCGATGCAAATTCAGAAGGCGGCTATACACTGGCAACGGATGTAGGCGGCTTTTTAAATGATAATTTTGGCTATCGAGTCAATTTAGCGCATGAAAGTATTCACCCAAACGTTGATCATGCAAATGGTAAGCGCGAGTTTGGTTCAGTTGCTTTAGACTGGAAAATTAATGATCGCTCTAAACTACTGTTTGATATTGAAGCGCAGCGTCAAAGCCAACGTTCGGTACCGGGTTATCAACTGCTTGATGGACAAGAAGTACCAACAAATGTAGATCAAGACCGTTTATTGGGTTACCAGTCTTGGAGTAAGCCTGTTGTAAATAACAGTGTAAATGCCAGTTTGAAATATCAATATGCATTTAACGATCAATGGAATGGTAGCTTAAGCGCATCACAAAGCCGTGTTGTGATTGATGATAATAGCGCTTTCCCATGGGGATGTTATAACGATATTTGTGAATATTCTGGTTTAGGTAATACTTTTGATAAACAAGGTAATTATGATATTTACGATTTCCGCAGCCCAGATGACACACGTATAACTAATCAGTTTGCTGCAGGATTAAATGGTGAATTCAACACTGGTAACATTCAGCATCAAATCGCTTTCGAATTACAACGTACATATAAAACCTTAAAGCACCATACACCTCTGAATGTAGCGGTAGGAACAGGCAATATCTATGAAGATACGGTCGACTACAGTCCATCATCAGAAAGTCCAGGCGATCGTTACAAAGCTCTAGAGAGTGATCAGACTGCATTTACTGTATCTGACCGAGTTCAATTTAATGATCAGTGGTCAACTTTATTGGGTGGGAAACTTATTCACCTTGATGAGCAAGCTTATAATTCAGATGGGCAGCAAAGCCGTGATACGGATTTAAACAAATTCTTGCCACAATTAGCGCTCATGTATAGCCCAACTACTACAACTAATCTTTATGCTTCATATGCTAAAGGTTTATCAGATGGTGGTGAAGCACCATGGTTTGCTAATAATGCTTTAGAAGTTCTATCACCTAAAAACTCTGAACAATATGAACTTGGAGTTAAACAACAGATACGCAACTTCTTGGTAACAGCAGCTATTTTTGATTTAAAACAAGATAATCAATATAGCAAAGTAAATGCAGATGGAACTTTCGATTTTGTTGAACAAGGTGAGCAACACAATCAAGGTATTGAGTTAGGTTTAACGGGTGCCTTAACCGATACACTCGATGTAAGTTCAGGTGTTACCTATACCAAATCTCGTCTTGTTGATATTGATACTGACAACTACAAAGGTCATCAGACTCAAAATGTACCGAAAATCCGCGCAACTGCGCAGCTATCTTATAAAGTTCCTTCTGTTGAAGGATTACGATTACTGAGTGGTATGCAATACAGCAGCAGTAAATATGCAAATAAAGAGGCAACGGCAAAAGTAGGTGGGTACAGTGTCTTTAATATTGGTGCTGCCTATAAAACAAATTTTGCTGGGCATGACACAACTTTTAGACTCAATATTGATAACTTATTTAATAAGAAATATTGGCGTGATGTAGGGGCATTTATGGGTGATGACTATTTATTCTTAGGTAATCCACGTACAGCCCAGTTCTCTACAACGTTTAGTTTTTAAAAAATTATGAAACAAATAAAAAGGAGCTTTAAAAGCTCCTTTTTATTTTTCAGGAATTAAGCCGACATTTTTGGTTTAACCATATTATTAATCGACAAGATATCATCAAGCACTTGAGTTGATAATAAACCTTCTTTTTGAACTAAAGCCAATACGCTTTGTCCAGTTTCGTTTGCAGTTTTAGCAATACGAGTTGTAGTTTCATAACCCAAATATGGGTTGAGTGCAGTCACAATACCAATTGAGTTTTCAACTAAAGCTTTACAGTGTTCAGGATTCGCCGTAATTGTATCAATACACTTGCTTTGGAACATTGCCATTGCTCTACCAAGTAAGTCCATAGACTCAAATAGTTTAAATGCAATAAGCGGTTCCATTGCATTTAACTGTAATTGGCCAGCTTCAGCAGCTAAAGTTACTGCCAAATCGTTTGCAATAATTTGGAAGCAAGCTAAGTTCATCGCTTCAGGAATAACAGGGTTTACTTTACCCGGCATAATTGAACTACCAGGTTGACGCGCTTCTAAGTTAATTTCATTAATGCCAGTACGTGGGCCACTAGAAAGTAAACGCAAGTCATTAGCAATTTTTGAAAGTTTCGTAGCAGTACGTTTTAATAGACCAGATAAAAGAACAAAGTCACCCATATCTGAAGTTGCTTCAATTAAATCTGGAGCTGACTTAATTTTCTTATCAGAGATTTTTGCAAGTGCCTGAATAGCCAGTTCGCGGTAATTATATTCAGTCGTAATTCCCGTACCAATTGCTGTACCACCAAGGTTCATATAAGCTAAAACATTTGGAATAAGCGTATTAATTTGCTCAAGATCTTTCTGCAAGGTAACTGCAAATGCACCAAACTCTTGACCTAAAGTCATAGGTACAGCGTCTTGTAATTGAGTACGGCCCATTTTTAAAATGTGCGCAAACTCTTGAGATTTGTTAAGAAAACTTAAAATTAAATTGTTAAAAGGAAGATTTAACTCATCTAAGCTTAATAACAGACCTAAACGGATTGCAGTAGGGTATACGTCATTTGTTGACTGCGACATATTAATGTCGTTATTTGGATGCAAGTATTGATATTGCCCTTTAGAATGGCCCATATATTCCAAAGCAACATTTGCTAATACTTCATTTGCATTCATATTAGTTGAAGTACCAGCACCGCCTTGCATCATGTCGATTGGGAACTGGTCATGGAAATTACCACGAATAAGCTGATTACAGCTGTATTCAATTGCTTCGAATTTAGTTTGATCTAGGTTTTTAAGATTATAGTTTGCTTCAGCACAAGCTAGTTTAACCATAGCTAATGCTTTAATTAAATTAGGAAAATTTCCAACTTTGCTATTTGTTAAGTTGAAATTTTCTAAAGCACGTAATGTTTGAACTCCGTAATAATGGTCATTGTTGATTTCTCGATGACCAATAAGATCCTTCTCAATACGGGTAGTAATATCAGCGTTCATCATTAAACTTCGATTCATTAAAGATGATTCATCTTAGAATTCGAAATGCTTCACTTCTAATGCATTTATTAAACCAATTATGCATTTTTTGCATATCAAAAAATGAGTTAAGCTAAAATGAATAGTTAAAAATTGAATAGATCAATAGACTTAATTTCTATTAATATTTAATTATTTCAAATAATTATATTCATAGTTGATGTGCAGAATTGTAAAAATAATTACGTCAATTGAGTGTTTTAAATATGGTTAGGCCATAATTTTATTTTTTAAAAACAGTAAATTTAATTGAAATTTCATGTGAATATTAATTTTAAAGAATAAATAATGAGCTTTGTTTAATAAATTTTAATAAAATTGTGATGCATTTCACATAAAAATACATATAATACAGAAAATTTTGATTTATTAAGTTTATGTTAAAAGTAACTGCTGGATTATTAATATTGGGAAGTTTTGCTTGCTATCTTCTTTGGTGCACTGAAGAAAAAGCTGAAACCAAAAGTTCACACATGCTTAAAGAGGCTGAGCAATCAATAAAAAATGCTGAGCTATCCATTCAAAAAGCAAAGCAAAATATTCCAACTGCATCGTATCGATGAGTTATAGCTTGAGATTGTTGTCTATTAAATAATCTCTTGATTCAAAATTATTGAGATGTAAGCGCTGTAAGAGACAAATGCATGAGAATGAAGTTTATTGCATATGACCCTAATTCTGGTGAAAAATTAAGCTTAAAAGAGCATGTTCATCACATGGATAAATATACAACTTATGTTTTTTTTAGCGATGAAAAAGACAACATGGTATTTAATCCACAAAAAAAACAAATATTTGAAATTAGTCAATATACTGCAAATATGATGGTTGAAATTTCAAGAAAATTATACTACTTGATTGGAGAGTATTAGTTTGCTTTGAATATCTCCATTGTCCATAAAGTCATTATTGTGAATGATGACTTTATAAGTTCAAAATAAGCAAATCGATACTTTAGTATAATAGTCGGAATTGAATTTTCACTTTATACTCTTTATAAATATTGTATGAAATACAATTAATTATTATCACTACATAGAACTTGAAAATAAGTTGTAGTAATTATTCATTAAATTTATTTTTACTTTATAAGCTATTGTAAGAGTAAATAAAAGATTCTTATTTCTTGGTGAAATAAAAATGGAAAATGTTGTTTAATCAGATTTTATGATTGCTCTTAAAGTTGAATAGTGTACTAATTTAATAGCATCAAAATTTAGTCAATAACTTAACAATAGGTTATTGAAACAGTTCATAGTCCGCATTCTTCCCCAAGGTGCGGACTTTTTTTATCCAAATTTTACTTCATTCCTGAAGCTATATTTTTTATAAAAAATGATTAAATAAAAGCCTATAGTTATTTCTAAAACTTATTTGGTTGAACTGAATTATTTATTTTTCTGATGTTCTTTTATTCATTGATTTCAAAATTTTTTTTTATTAGATCGTACTTATGTTCATCTCTTAACGTGTTAAAACAAAACCTATTATTCTCTTATCTTGTTTTCTATGTCAGAATTATTAAATACTTCATTTTCATAGTTTGGCATTGTCCAATCTTTTCTCGCATTTTTGCAGGTACTCCCTATGTTTTACCATTTTTATTCATCTCTACATTTATTCATACGACTTCCCAAAAATATCAATTAATAAAATTATAAATATAAAAGGGAATAGATAAGATGAATTTAGAAGTTCGCTGGGTAGAGGATCTCCTCACTCTAGAGCGTGAACGCTCAATTTCAAAAGCAGCAGAGAAAAGGTTCATTAGCCAATCTGCCTTTACTCGAAGAATTCAGCAAATTGAAGAAATGATTGGTGCTGAAGTCATTATTAGAAACAATAAGAACAATATCGAATTTACAGACATTGGACGAATTTTGTTGGTAATGTCTAAAAACATTGAAAAGCAAGTCGAGGAGACTGCAAAACTCATTAAAAATATTAAAAATGAAACTGAATCTACTATTCGTTTTTGTGTTGTTCACTCACTAGCTTCAGGTTTTTTAACAACATTTTTAAAGAAATTTCCTACTCTTATTCGTGATTTAAAAATTGAAATTGTCGCAACGAATAGTGGAGAAGGCCTATCTTTGTTAAAAGAAGGTGCCTGTGATTTCATGATTTGCTATGCAGATAAAAGCAATATTAGAAAAGTCGGAGATGATATTTTAAGTGGTATTAAAATTGCCGAGACAGTTATTGTTCCTGTTTCTGCTACAGAACCTGACCATAGCCCTAAACATACAATACAAAGCAATTTTGCATTGCTTGCTTATAGCAAACATGCTTACTTAAGAAAATTGGTAGACCAACTGATAGAAGGTAAACTTGTTTATAAAACGTTATATGAAACGGACAATGCAACTAACTTAAAAGAACTGGTTTTACAAGGTTTAGGGGTTGCATGGATTCCGAAAATTAACGTTGAAGAAGACCTTGCAGCTGGAAAATTAGTTATTTTAGATCAGCAAGAATATTGCCTCGCACAAGATATTTATATCTTTAAAAATAATTTGAGCGATAATAAATCGGTACAACAAATATGGAATGGTTTTAAAGCCCAGCAAGAACAATAACGCATACTCATTCGCAAGATGAAGTACACGATATTTATATATAAATTAATCAAATAAGTAGATTATGCTTGGGTCTTCATGATGAAAGGCATGATAAAGCATTGCCCCTCATCTAAGTTCTTTGCTAATTTAGAGTAAATTTCAATAAGTCAAAAGTAGGGCATAGGAATCTTTCTATCATTTATACCTGCTTTTGAACTTATTTCACTGGATTATTGAGTCCAAGCGGAGACAATTTTGTTTGATCTAGACAGTAGATTATTAAATATTTTTTATCATATTTATCGGTTCAAAAGTGTTTCAATGGCTGCAGATGCTATTGGTTTAACACAGCCGAGTGTAAGTAACGGTCTAAACAAAATTCGCCAACATTTTAATGATCCTTTGTTTATTCGAGTTGGAAATGAAATGATTCCGACCGAACTTGCAAAGCAGATTTTTCCTCTGATTAGTGAAGTGATTGATAAAGTTGAAAGTATTAATAACTTTAATGTGAACTTTGATCCGCTAACGTCAGATCAGCTGTTTACCATTGCAATGACTGATGTATCACATTTGGTTTTATTGCCACAATTAACTAACTATTTAAAAGAAAAAGCACCTCTCATTCGTTTAAATATTAGACCAATTACGCCAGAAACCAGTTATCAAATGGCAAATGGTGAAATTGATTTGGCGATAGGTTTCTTGCCACAATTAGAAGAAGGTTTTTATCAGCAGAAGTTTTTCCGTCAACACTATGTCGTGATTAGCTCAAAAAGCCACCCGCGTTTAGATCCGAATAACTTTACTTTAGAAGATTATATGCGCGAATATCATATCGATATTGATGCAGGTATTGGGCATTATCACATTAAAAATGAGTTGCAGAATAAAGGGTTGGATCGAAATATTTTGATCCGATTACCAAGTTACTTAGGGGTAGGTTTAGTTGTTCAGGAAACAGATGCAATTGCCACTGTTCCATATTATTTAAGCCAAGTTTTATTGGTTAGAGAGAATTTACAGATTTTACCTGCACCGCTTGATTTTCCAACTTATGACGTTAAGCAACATTGGCATATGTCTTGTCATCATAAGAGTAGCCATAAATGGTTCCGTCAAACTTGCTATGAGCTATTTAAAACAGCTTAAGAATTTTATCTATAAAAAAGAAGATGCAAGGAAAGTCCTTACATCTTCTTTTATTTTTTAATTAGATTTCAATTGCAACAGCAGTTGCTTCACCGCCACCAATACATAGCGCAGCAACACCTTTCTTTTTACCTAAGCGTTTTAATGCATAAATGAGAGAAAGGATAATTCTTGAACCTGTAGCGCCAATTGGATGACCTAATGCACAAGCGCCACCATGTACGTTAACTTTTGCTTCATCTATTCCTAGCTCATGAATTGGTGCCATTGCCACCATTGCAAAAGCTTCATTAATTTCCCAAGCATCTACTTCGTCAACAGACCAGCCAGCGCGCTCAAGCACTTTTTGAATCGCACTAATTGGAGCAATTGTAAATTCGCTTGGATGCTGCGAGTGAGTTGAAGTTGCAACAATTTTCGCCAAAGTATTTAAGCCATGGCTTTGAGCATATTCTTCAGTAGCAAGTACTAATGCAGCAGCACCATCTGAAATTGAGCTTGAGTTTGCAGCTGTAATTGTACCGTCTTTACTAAAAGCGGGACGTAGAGTCGGAATTTTCTCAAGATTAGCTTTTAAAGGTTGCTCATCTTGATCAACAACTTCCACGCCTTTACGTGTTTTTACTTCAACAGGAACAATCTCTTCTTTGAAGTAACCTTCGGTAATGGCAGTTTGCGCTTTTTTAAGTGAAGAAATCGCAAAGTTATCCATTTGCTCACGGGTAAAGCCTTTGGTGTTTGCCATGTCCTGAGCAAAAGAACCCATTAAACGACCTGTTTCAGCATCTTCAAGGCCATCTAAAAACATATGATCCTTAATTTCGCCGTGGCCCATACGGTAACCACCGCGAGCTTTCGGCAAAATATAAGGTGCATTGGTCATAGATTCCATGCCGCCAGCCACAACGATATTGGCACTGCCTGCTTTTAAAGTATCTGATGCCATTAACACAGCTTTCATAGCAGAGCCGCAAAGTTTGTTTATGGTCACAGCTCCGACATGATCAGGTACACCAGCTTTACGCATAGCTTGTCGAGCAGGGCCTTGACCAATACCTGCACTCAATACACAACCGAAAATAACTTCATCTACTTGTTCAGGTTTAACACCTGCACGTTGGATCGATTCACGGATGACAGCAGCGCCAAGATCTGGAGCGGTTAGAGAAGATAAACTACCCTGAAAACCACCCATTGCCGTACGGCTACCTGAAACTATAACTATTGAACTCATCTTAATATCTCTTATTGGTGTTTTTGCTAAATTTGCCTTTAGCCTAAACCAAAGGCGCCACTAAATTAAAAAGTTGGAGGGGTGTAACTGAGCGTTCTACCAAAGAACCACAGCAAGAATAAAACTAATGGAAAATGCACAACGAGCTGAGTGACTGTAAACCCAATCACATCTTTTGCTTTTAGTTTTAAAATGCCTAACATTGGAAGCATAAAAAATGGATTGATTAAGTTTGGTAAAGCTTCGGCTGCATTATAAATTTGTACAGACCAGCCCAAATGAACCTTTAAATCATTTGCTGCTTGCATAACATATGGGGCTTCAATAATCCATTTTCCACCGCCAGATGGCACAAAGAACCCAAGGATGGCAGAGTAAATTCCCATCACAATTGCAAAGGTTTCTTTTGAAGCAATTGAAACGAAAAATTCAGCTATATAATGCGACAGCGATAAATCTTGACTGTTTAAAGCTTGCGTCATAATAAATGCGATGCTTCCGTAAAGTGGAAACTGAATTAAGATTCCTGATACAGCTGGAACTGCCTTTGAAACAGCATTTAAGAAGTTTCGTGGTGTGCCATGTAACGCTAAACCAAGCATTAAAAACACAAAGTTGTAGGTGTTTAAACTTGAAATAGCAATGATTGGATTACTTTTTGAAAACTCAAAAAACATCCAGATTAAACCTAATGCGACCACAATAATCGTTAAGATAGGCGAGTTTTCCAACCAATCACCCGGACGCGTTGATTTCTCCTCATGTGGCTTGTCTTCTTCAAACTGCGCATCAAAACTATCAATCGTTTTAACACTATTGCCTTTTGGAGCTGAAAAATATGCAATCGCGATTGAAACAATCACCAAAATAATAGTCATCGCAATTGATTGCCAAAGGAAAATCGTTTCAGTAAATGGAATAACACCAGTTAGGTTGTAAATTGACTCAGGTAAGCTACTTTTATTTGCCTGAAGCTGTGCTGCTGAAGAACTGATTCCTAGTGCCCAAGTTGCACCCATACCAATGATTGCTGCCGCAGCCGCTGCGCGGTAATCCATATTCAGCTCTTTACGTTTTGCTAATGCAATCACTAAAAGCGCCGTAAGGATTGTACTAACAGCCCAATTGATCAGCGAAATTAATAAGCTGACGGTTGCTACCAAAACAATGGCACCGCGACCAGAGCTTGGAATACGTGCCATTTTTTGGATGATGTATTTGACGGGCTTAGATACAGAAACGACATAACCTACAATAATGAGCATGGTCATTTGTAGGGTAAAGGGAATAAGACTCCAAAAACCGTTACCAAATGAAGTGGCCACATCGTGAATTGGGGCGCCAATACTCAAAGCGGCAATAGACACAATAATGACGCCAAGCAAAGCAAAAATATATGAATCAGGAAACCATTTTTCAGACCAATCACTAATCCGAAGAGCAAATCTTTCAAAAATTCCTTGCTGTTTTTCCATAGCTGAAAAATCCTTCTCGTTCTTATTTATAAACAGCACATCCAGTGCTTAAAAGGGCTAAGACTCAAGCTCACTTTCTAACTTGAGTCTTGTACAGCTAACTAAATCTTAGAATTTACGCGACTAAGGTTTTATAAAACTCGACACCTGTAGCGGCTTGAATTTGTTCAAGCGTGACATCTTTAGCAAGTTCAATCAGCTCTACGCCTTGTGGGGTAATATCCATTACACCTAAGTCAGTAATGACTCGATGAACCACGCCTTTACCTGTTAAAGGTAAACTACAGTTTTTTACGATTTTTGGCGTACCATCTTTTGCACAATGTTCCATAAGAACTACAACTTTTTGGACACCAACAACCAAGTCCATTGCGCCGCCCATACCTTTAACTTTCTTACCTGGAATCATCCAGTTAGCCAAGTCACCATTTTCAGAAACCTCCATTGCACCTAAAATTGCAATGTTGACATGACCACCACGGATCATGGCAAAAGATTCAGAGCTTGAGAAAAATGCAGCACCAGCGCGAGCAGTAACCGTTTGTTTACCAGCGTTAATTAAATCAGCATCGACGGTTTCTTCTGTTGGGAACTCACCAATACCTAATAGACCATTTTCAGACTGAAGCCAAACATTAATATTTTCTGGAATATAGTTAGCAACAAGGGTAGGTAAGCCAATACCTAAATTGACATAAAAACCGTCTTTAAGTTCTTTTGCAGCACGTTGTGCCATTTCGTTACGTGACCAAGCCATTTTATACTGCCTCCGTGCTTAAAGTTTTATGCTCAATACGTTTTTCAGGTGATGCATTCAGTACAATGCGGTTTACATAGATACCCGGCAAATGGATTTCATCCGGATCTAATTCACCAATTTCAACCACTTGTTCCACTTCTGCGATTGTAATTTTTCCAGCCATCGCACATTCAGGGTTAAAATTTTGAGCAGTTTTACGGAATACTAAATTACCTGCTTTATCTGCCTTATATGCTTTTACAAGAGCAACATCAGCTGTTAAAGATTCTTCTAGAATGTAGTTTTTGCCATGAAAAGTACGTTCTTCTTTACCTTCCGCAATAAGGGTACCTACACCAGTTTGAGTATAAAATGCAGGAATCCCAGCACCGCCAGCACGTAACTTTTCAGCTAAAGTGCCTTGTGGTGTAAGCTCCACATCAAGTTCACCATTTAAATATTGGCGTTCAAACTCTTTGTTTTCACCAACATAAGAAGAAATCATTTTTTTGATTTGTTTGGTTTTAAGCAAAATGCCTAAACCAAAATCATCTACGCCTGCATTATTTGAAATACAAGTTAGACCAGTTACACCACTTTGCTTAACTGCAACAATTAGTTTTTCAGGAATTCCGCATAAACCAAAACCGCCTACAGCGAGTGTTTGATTGTCTGCAATAACATCTTTCAGTGCTGCCTCTGCATTGGCATAAACTTTATTCATTCTGTTGTTTTCCTATATCCCTTAGTAATTTAGTTTTAACATCACAATTTGCGTTATAGAAGTTAATTTTTTTAAAGGATTAATAAGTATAATCAATGAATAGTATCAAATTTATAACAAGAGATCAGTTTTTCACTAGGTAAAAAACTTTAAAAATAATCTTAATTTATTGAAAAATATCATAATTAATTAATTTTTATTAAACATGAGCGAAACCAACCCTAAAACACAGTATTTAATTTTTTAAAATTTATATTGAATCAAAGCCTCGATAAATTGAGTAGAAATATTTGAAATTTCAAAGTTCTTCTTATAAACAATTCCCACAGTCTTATGAATAGCTTCATCCTTTAACTCAATCAACACGTTATGTTCTTTATCAATGTGTTTTGCGAAGTGTCTTGGAATTGCACTTACCCCAATACCATAAGCCACAAAACTTGAGAGTGATGAAATTTGATGACATTCCACTTTTAAATCGAGCGTTATGTTATTTCGCAAACAATTTTGTTCAACTAAATAACGAACAATTGAAGGTTTCTGTAAGGTCACGAATGGATTTGAACAAAGCTCATGCCATGTAATAGAAGATGATTGAGCAAGTGGATGAGTCTTTGGCAATAGAGCCAAGAAATCTTCTTCAAATAGAGGTTTAAACTCTAAGCCTTCGGTGAGATCTGGTTCAAAACAAATACCAAGCTCAAAAATACCATCTTGTACTTTTTCTATAATGGTCTCATTTGGAATATCGTGAATTGAAAAATTAAGATTGGGATGAACAGCTAAAAACTGGTGAATTACTTCAGGTAAAATGGCATGAGTCACAAAGGGCATAGATGCAATACTTAAAGTTCCCCGATTAAGTTTAAAGCGTTGTTTAACATCATTTTCCATCTCATCCCAATTGGCGAGTAACTTTTTCGCATAGGGAATAAGAGATTTACCTTCCTGTGTAAGCTCAACACGGCGTGTATTACGGTTAAAGAGTTTACCGCCTAACTCTTCTTCTAAACTTTTGATGGTAAGACTTAAGGCAGATTGGCTTAGATGTAGCTCTAAAGAAGCATTGGCATAGTTGAGAGTACGTGCAAGAGCTAAAAAAGCTTTTAATTGTTTCAGCGTCATTTCTTACCTTTAGATTACTCAACTTACCTTGAAGAGTAATTTATACGAAAATTTGCCTAATATGATGTTTTTTGAAAAAATTATGAAAAATAAAAATCATGGACTTATTTGATAGAGAACAAAATCTAGGATAGTAAAGAACAAGTAATAAAGCTAATTTTCTAACGAGGATTTTAGCTTTCTGTACATGCTTATTAAGATATATCACTAATATTATTAAGACCAAGTATGCAAGATTTATGTATCAAAGCCCTTTGAAGAGAGCTTCTTCTAAATATTTACATTTGATATTTTTTCAGGAATTTTTTTATTTCAAGAGAATATTTGAAAGGGTGTGAAAATCGAAACATATGACCCGTACGCTTGATAATCACTTCTTCTGAGTTTTTAATATTCTTTAAAAGAGTTTTAGAAGCTTCTTCTCCAATTAGCTTGTCTTCATCAGGTGTAAGAATTAATGTGGGTACTAAAATGTTTCCTAAGAGAGAGAGATAGTTGATTTCTTCAATTGATTGAATACGATTGATATACGCTTTGTGAGGCGTGGATTTAATAAATAAATCTCTACTTAGATTTGTTGACCAGGGTATTTCTCCCTCTTTATCAAAAGATGAAGCGAGCTGTGCAGCATGAAATCGAAGTGTTAGTTGTCGATAAAATGGACCTAAAAAGAAAGGGGCAAGCATTGATAAAAATTTGAGTAGTGGAGAAGTAATCGGACTTTTAGCAAAACCGCCAGAAATGACCAAACCTGTTAAACCTTTTGGTTGACGTATTGCAACAGCAATTGCTGCTATAGCACCATAAGAATCACCAACTAAAACGTAATTATCTAGATCTATTACTTGGTCTATAATGAAATCAGCTAATTCTTCTATTTTATTAATATCATTCGGTAAACAAAAAGTGCGCATATTATAATTTTTTAATTCAGTAAGTTGGTTAAGTTGCCACGCTGCTCCTGAGAAGCAAGGAATCATGACTAGGGTTGGCTGGTTATTCATGAATTACTCCAATAATTTATATAATCGTATCAGAGTGATTCTAATCAGCTGAAATTATGATCTCTAATGGCATTCATTCATTGAATGCATGCATAAAATTAATAATTAAAAAAGAATTTTTTAACTGGCTGATTGCGCTGATATTAGTATGTTTGTAATCCATTCGATCATAGGTTCATTAATCCTATCTCTCGATCGAATAATATAAACCTCCCAAGTTGGTAATACCAAAGGTAGCTCAAAAATGCTCAATTGAGCAGTCTCTTGTAATTTTAATGCTACTCGCTCAGCTATTACTGCTATTGAATCTGAACTACCAACTAAGAATGGTACAGCCAAAAAACTAGGACAAATTACGCTAATTTTGCGTGTAAGCTTATGAGTTTTTAGTACTTCATCCACAATTCCTCGTATATCTCCATTCGGTGAGACTAAGATATGCGGAGATTTGATAAAATTATTGATATCTATGTACTTTTTGTTGTCGCGCTTGATTAAAGCTGGGTGATTTTTACGAGCAATCCCTACAAATCTTTCCTGATGGACAAATTGGCAGTCTAAACGCTGGGGGATTTGAAAAAAAGATCCTGAGCCAATTACAATATCAATATCTCCATTATCTAACATGCTTAAAGCTGATTCAGTATTAGCTTGTTTTAATTTCAAAACTATATCAGGAGCAGCCTTCTGAAGCTGAGCAAATGCAGGATTGATAACTGTTAATATTGCATGGTCAGTAACTGCCACTACAAGGGGCCTCTTTAAGTTCATTGGATCGAATTGCCCTCTAGGAGTAGCAACTTGTCTTATTAATTCAAGAGCTGTTTTTACTTGTGGCATTAATTCAACTGTTAGTGGAGTAGGCTCTATTCCTTTAGGGTTACGAATGAATAAAGGATCCTCTAGTGTATTACGTAGCCTTGATAAAGCATGGCTAGTTGCAGATTGTGTTATATGCAAGCTTTCTGCCGCACGGCCAACGTGTCTTTCATTCCATAAAGCTTCAAGTACAACCAGAAGATTAAGATCAAAGCGAGTAAGATCCAAAGATTTCATAGCTTGTAAACCAAAAGTTGAATTTAAAAAATTTAAGCTATACAGAATTTGAAATAAGTACGCTCAATGCTTTCATAGTGTTTTAAACTTATATTACTCTTATTAGAGTTCATACTAGAATGCTTTCAATAGATATACTTTAAATCTAAAAAATAAATGATTATATCTAGTTAAATATTTCAATTAACTCGACTCTAGCTTTGGCTGCAGAAGTAAGGCTAGCGATGCACAGACTGTAAGAACAAGGCCCAATTGTTGTACTAACCCAGCAAGTCCGAGCATACAACCCAACAGTAAATAATATGTTAGACCAAATAATGAACCAGCTTTTCCTGCTTGTTCTCGATAATGACACAATGCCCGACTAAGTATGTTTGGGATGGCAATACCATAGGCTAGAACGACCCCAGCCATCGGAATCAAGAGCCATACGGTTGTTTGTAATATCCAAGCAATCATGCTTGATAATATTGCGATGTAACAAGCATGTCTTACCAATATTTCTGGTTCAATATTTGAGGCAAGTAGTTTTCGATTTAGTAAACTACCCATAAGAGAAGAGATTGCTAATAATAATCCTGTCCAGCCAAATGTTTCTGAACTCCAGCCAAGTTGATTAAAAAGAAATGGGGCAAGGCTGTAATAACTGAAAATCATTGTATTAAGCAAGGCAATTAGCATGGCATTTTGCCAAAGCGAATTATCATGGAACATACGGCCAGCTAATGTTCGTATGCGAGTGTGAGTTATTGCGTGAGACTGAGTTTCAGGAAGAAAAGCAGCACTTAGTATTAACAATAGTATGGCAAGTAAAAATAAGGCAATAAATACGCCCATATAACCCCAATGACTTACTAACCAGCCTCCACTTACTAAACCAAAAACAGGGCTTATAGCTAGGGCGGCTCCCATAAGAGAAAATACACTCGCTAGTTTTGTCGATTTATAACTATCCCGAAGCATGGTTTGTACTACAACAGATCCAGCGGCAGCGCCAAAAGCTGAAATCATACGGGCGAATAATAAAATTTTGAAATTTACTGTTGTAATAGCTAATAGTGTCCCAGCCCCATAACAGATAAGTCCTAACATCATTGCATAGCGGCGACCAATTTGGTCACTTAACCATCCCCATAACCCTACACCTATAGCAAAAGCGATGAAATAAACTGAAAGCGTCTGAGCTGCTTGTTTACTAGTAACTGCAAATGAGTGGGAAATGTAAGGTAGTGCCGGGCTGTATATGGTTTCAACTAGTTGAGGGAACATAATCAGAAGTGTTAAAAGCCACAAGGGTGGACGATGTATGGCATTCATAAAATGTCTTAATAAATGAATATTAAAGGTTATTATTCTTGAAAGATGAAAGTCTGATTATCATAATAAGGACTGAATATATTAATTATTGGACAAATTTTGAAAATTGCATCAGATAGTATTTTTGATCCAGATATTTTCTCTGATCCAGTGATTGGTATTGCATCAGATATAGGAAAACATGATTCTGGTAAGCATTGTCATCTTCGTCATCAGTTACTGTTTTCGGCTGCTGGTAGTATCACAATAGAAATAGGTAAAATGACTTTTTTACTTCCACCACGACGTGCTGCATGGATTCCTGCAGGCACAATTCATCGAGTGATCATGCGTGGTGTAATGGCTTACCGCTCACTGTATTTTTTACCAACATCAAATTTATCTCAGTTGCCAGTACAGATTGTTGAAGTCAATCCATTATTTTTTGAAGTAATTGAAAGAATGGCATTTTGGCCATGGGGAATGCAGGCTGAACAACAAGCAAGTTTAATAACTGTTTTTTGTGAAGAGATATGTGCTGCACGAAGTGAAAATTGGCAATTAATGTATCCATCAGATGCCCGTCTAGAATCTTGGTTAGAGCACGTCCGTATGGGAGGACTACCTCCACGTTTAGGTCAGCTGGCTCAGCTAGTAGGTGCTTGCGAACGTACTATTAGTCGAATATTCATTCGTGATACAGGAATGAATTATCAGAACTGGAGACAACAATGGAGATTATTAAGAGCAATAGAAATGCTATCTGAAGGTATGCAAATAAGTGAGGTGGCGCAACAACTGGAGTTTATCAGTGATAGTGCATTTATCGTTTTTTTCCGTCAACATACAGGTACTACTCCAGTCCGTTATCTACAGAATATTTTTAGAGAAAGCTTGTATAAATAAAATTTTCTCTATCGGTAATATTAGAGTTAATCTTAAAACAAGTAGCAAAAAGACTCTCTTTTACTACTCTAATTTAATCCAAGTTCTTCATAAAAATTGATCTTATTAAAACTATTGAAAATAGGAAAGTGTTTAAAAAAGTTAAAGTATCTTCTGGATTTTTTATTCAAGTTAATTTATTACTTTTATGTTAAAAAGCAGTTTCTCATATAGAATTTCCACTAAAATCCCTGTTTTTTACTGATTACATTATGGTTATTTATGGGAAATTTAAGAATTTTAGGTGAATCTCTGGAAAATGCGGAAATATTAAAAGACGTTCAATATCATATTAAAGATAGGAGATTACCTATCTCTTTAAAAGATGATTTAAACAAACAAATTATTGAGATTGAAAAATATTTTGGTGAAGATGACTTTGAGAAACTGGAAGTTAAGAAAAACAAAATTAACATCTGGACAGGAATTCTTGCAGTTCCTATCTTAATTTATTGTATTGCCTTGTTCTTAAGTCGATATGTACATAATTTTGGAATTAATATTGATGTAGACATGATGAATCATATGTTATTTGAAAATATATTGAAGTACATATGGGTGATTATTCTTTATGCAGCAGTATTTTTTGGATTAATTTTTTACTTTTATTTAATGAATAATCAAAGTAAAAAATTAATTGAAAAGAATGTTGAGAAGCTTCTGAGTAAATAAATTTTAGAACATTTAAGCCTCGCATTGGCGAGGTTTTTTTGTCGGCATATTTAAACATTCTCTGGGCAATTTTTTCTAAAATTTCTTCTAAAATAAATAGTAATGATCATTTTTAAAAATCAGAAAATAAATTATGTATGTTTGACGTGATGATAGTGATAAGAGGATCCTTAAAATATTTAGGCATAAATTAGCAAGAAAATAATTAATGTTTAAAAAATGAATTATTTCAAGTATAAAAGAATCTATTACTTTATAAAAATGAGTTATTAAAAATGTCTCCTATCAAAGTACTTTTTGTTGCTGGATTTGGACCAATTACAAGAGTTAATGAAGAGAGTAAAGCACTCTATCAAGACACATTAAACCTTCCAATAAAAGCGATGGAAGGTAATGAATCTTATATGAGTACAGAAGATGGCGAGCTTGGCGGTGTAAAACACTTTGCACTGTGGCCATTACATCAAGCAGCAGAGTCCTGCTTTGGTCGAAAAGAATGGCCCGACGAGTTTACTGTTCCTCAAAGTTGGATTGAGTTTGAAGTTGAGGATATTAATCAAGCTTCAGCTCATATGATTTCTAAAGGATATCAACTACTGGTAAATAATCGTTTAGAACCATGGGGGCAGTCAGTTACTCGCTTTTTAAGTCCTGAAGGAGTACTTACTGGGTTAACAGTTACGCCATGGCTACGTACCGCAAATGAATAAATTAGTAATTTTATCTAAAACATATGAGAAAAAATGTTTACTCAGGAATACCGTAGTTTGGTTTTATTTGTCAGAATCTTGATAATCTTAAAGACCTGATTATTCAGTCTTATTTTTTGATGAATGGTGGCATTGTCAAGTTGATCCCATAGTTCAAATGGGAAAAACTCTGAACTATGATCAAATACCCATAACCATTGGTAACTATGAGTCAGTGTATTACTATCAAAACGAACATCTTGAACTTTGACAATCTTAAATTGTTTATGATGTTCGTCTTGAAGAGTGATTTCATGGTTCTCCATTAGACATCCACAAATTAAAGACAGTTTAATTTTACTAAAATTAAAAGTATCTGTTTAGTTGATTAAGTTGGCATTCATTTACAAAAGATTTCTGCTTGTTAAAGTTTGTCATTTTCAAAATGATAATAATCTTTACTTTTGAAATACAAGGTTTTAAGTAGGCCGCATTGTAAGGATAGAATGTAAGTGTCAGAATGCACCATTGACATTTATCTTCGAGTTATCGCTATGAGTTTAATAGGCTTTATGTATGCAAGTAAAACCAATAGTGAACATAGTCAAATAAAACAAGATTTAATTGATATTCTTACAGAAGCTGTCAAATTTAATTCTAAAAATGACATTACTGGTGTGCTTTACTATGGTAATGGTTACTTCTTACAATACTTAGAAGGTGAGAAAGAACAAGTTGAGGCGCTGTTCTATAAATCAATTTTGAAAGATTCGAGGCATCAAAACTGCGAAATCATCTTTTTGGAACCATCTGAACAACGGTTATTTAAACATTGGAGTATGAAATTTGCTCCTATCAATACAAAAATAAAAGATTTCTTTTTTCATCATCATGTTGATGAATTTAATCCATATTTGCTTAACACTACATCAATTCCATCTTTTATTGAGTTACTTGTAGATCAACCCAATTTGAAAGCGGATCAATATCAAGTTTAATCAATATTATAATTTTTGTTTAGATATAACTCGAAAAAGAAAATAGTAAAGGGCGATTATATTACAGCTTCTAAAAAAGCCCTGCATCATCAGGGCTTTTAAATTTTTATCAAATATAAATATGACAACTTAATGTTTATGGATGACTACTAACTAGTGATTTTTCAAACGCCATTTCCGCATCTTTTACAATACTAGAAAGTTTTTCTGGTTGAATAAATGCATTGGTTTGTCCAGCGTCTTTACGCGCCTTATTGCCCAAGACATCTGCAACTTCTGGATGACTAGTAAGCACAATATCTGCCTTCATGTTTTTCAAACGCTCAAAACTCTTACGATAATCTGCAACAATATTAGGATACTGATGATTATTTTGTAAAACATTGCCAGCAACAGAGAGACTGCAAGGGAAAACAACTGTTAGGTTCTTATCGTTAGATTTAACTTCAGTTGACCAAGTTGTACAACCTGGGGTATGTCCAGGAGTAAGCGTGGCTTTAAGTTTAAATTTACCTAGTTTAACTACTTCTCCATCGTGAATGACTTTATCAACTTTAACTGGAGTAAAAGGAATAGTTTGGAAGGTGTTTTCACCTATAGGTTTTCCTATTTCTAAAGCCTTAACATCCTGCTGCATTGTAATTAATTTAGCACCAGTATCTTGTTTAATGCGTGCAAGTGCACCTACATGGTCCCAATGAGCATGGCTCGTAACCATAATTTTTACATCTGATAACTTAAAACCTAATTGTTTAATGTTCTGCTCTATTTTCTCTGTATTTTCTGGAAGGCCCGTATCTATCAATAGGGCTTGGTGACCAGAAGCTAACAAATAAGCTGCAAGACCATGAGTACCTACATAGTATATATTTTCAGTAATTTGAAATGGCTGAGTATTTTGAGTCCAGTCATCGGGTAACTTTAATGGTGCAGCTGAGGTAGATAAAGAAGTCAACAATATACTTCCTATAAACAACATCTTTTTCTTCATCTTTATTGGACTCGTAGGTTGGTCACAGTAATTAAAGTTTTATATTTTAACGCCTTTACCATGATTAGGCCCTAATCTATTCATTAAAAACCTGATTATTCGGATAAAAAATTTTCTGCTTAATTATTAATGTAATGGATGGAATGTATTTAGTAATGAGAAGTTAACCTCCTTAATATTTATTAAGTTCATTTAAGAAAGTTAATTAAACTATGGGTAAGTAAAGCACTAGTAGTATTAAAGCTCATCATTTGGTGGGCTTTTTTTGTTATAATCAAAAATAAACTAGCATCGAAAATAAAAAATGATCAACAAATTATTTGAAGATATTGGTGAGGCTGCACAAGCAGCTTTTGATCACCTTAGCAAACACAAGTAAGAGATCCCATTAGCTGAGATTGTGCTACTGATTTATATATTTGGAGATAGGTGAGTGAGACTAATAGCTATAGTAATTTTAATGTCAGTTGGAAGTCTTTTGCATGCTGAAGAAAAAGAATCAACGGTCTGTGAAAAGCTTAACAGTGCAGCATATCAAATCATGTTAGAAAGGCAGACAGGTATTAAGCCTCTTGATTTGCTTGAAAAGCTAATGATTCCTTTGGACCAAGATAAGGAAAATATGATAATCAATTACCATATCAATAACTTTTTTGGTCATGTAAGTGGTTTGGCTTATGACACACCTCTATATACAAAAGAAGATGAAAAACAAAAAGCGGCTACAGATTTTGGCTTGAGAATTGAAAGAATTTGCACAAAGGATAAGACGGCATTATTTGCTCCTCCGGAATTTCAGACTTTTGAGGAATAATTAACCTAATGCAAAATCAAAATGAACAGATTAATAATGTTGAGCAATTAGATACCGAGAATGAGCAAAAGCAAGAAAACTCGGTGCTTAATTATGTTAATCCTGATCTAGTTGAAGTTAAAAATTTAATTGTAGAAATCGGAAAAGATATAGTTGATTTTGCATCATCTGTTTTCGATAACATCGATATCAATTTTTAACTTAAGACCTCCCTAATAGTGAGTTTTTATATGTTATAAAAAGATTTCCAATAATAAGGAGATCGAAGTGGAACTTACGCAAATTAAGGCAACAATAGATCGAGAATATGATCTCTTCGTAAATTCACACGAATTTAAGACGTGTCAGCACGATAAAGAAAAGCAAGCTAAATTTTTAGGCCATGCATTAACAATATTGAAATATCCTTATACGAACATCATTATTTTAGGTGGTGGAAAATATAAAGTTGTATGTCATCATGATTTAAATGTTGATATCGATCTATTCCAAGCTCCTTCTTTCGTCTCAAAGCAAGCATTTAATACGTGGTTGGCTAACATCCTATTCCAACACTTATATTCTTAAAATATATTGTAAATACATATTTTAATTTGTATTATCAGTATCAAATACTGCGCTGAAAGTTTTTTGTTTTTATGGCCCGTTTCTATTTGAAAGCGGGTTTTTTAATTTATAATTTGATTTCATTACAATAATTTAGATTGGAAATTTATGAAACGGGGATCCTTTTAGAAAAATCTTTAAACATGATTTTAGAACTTAAAGACGAGATTATTAATAGCGAAGTGACTGATTGTGGACCACGGTTAGACTTGGTTGAACAAAGTGTTTATATTTCATTTGAGCATGGAATAGGGGTTAATACATTATTGACATTAGATATGCCAATTCAAGCAATGGTTTTATTCCGTTCACAGTTTGAGTCTGCAGTACGAGCTTAATGGCTATTGTTTTTGGCATCTGATCATCAAATATCTAAGTCAAGTTTTAGTTATATTTTTGAGGAGCAGTTTATAAAAGATAAATTCCCATCCTTAAGTGAAATGTTGGAAATGCTTCATAGTGCTGATTTACCAGCCAAACCTGTAATTAATATGTTAGTTGAATTTAAAAAGTATCATCTCAACCAGCTGAACTCATTTGTTCATACAGGTAAACATTCTTTTACTCGCGATAAAATAGGTTTTGATGAGAACCTTGTGATGACATTAATGAGGCAATCTAATAATTTAATTACAGCTTCATCGCAAATTATATTGGCACATACTGTTCCGGATAAACAGAAATTTTTACACTTTTTGATTGAAAAATATCGGGATTGTTTCTTTATGCAAGAAGATTTAGATCCCAAAGTGAAAGCTAAAGTAGATAGTTATTTTAGCTAATTTTTAATTTGCCAGACCAATTACGGCACAAGAAGTCCCGCTAAATATCGATTATTGGCGGGGCTTTTGGTTTATAATTCATATCCAATAAATTTTTAAGAATAATATTAATGAAGTTATTTTCAATTTTCCTTTTTATTATTATTTGTAGTTCAACATATCTGCATGCTGAAAAACTAGGCAAAGAGAAAATTGAAGTTTATGCAAAATTGATGGAAAATTATCGAATTGCTGATCAAAATTTAATAAATTACATAAGTGAAATTCATACGATAGGACAAGCTAATTTTAAAGATCAAATGAAGTTGGCTGATCTTTACTGTGAACTAGGGAAGGCACAAGAACCCCTAATAGAATTCATGAAGTTAAATAAAGCATTTTTTGGATTGAAAGATGAGGAAGTTATAACTCTTTTCCCACCTGAACGACAAAAATTACTTGAAGAATTAGAAGAAGTAAAGGATACACCCTATGAATGTGGTAAGCAGAGTTATAAACACTTACTGTAATGATTTTAAAAATTATTTGTTTTAAAACTATTTTCCTCTTTAGCGATATACTTTATCAATAAATCTATCTCCTTATAGTGTTGATTAATATGAAATTGCATTTAGCAATAAGTTTATTACTTTTGGGACTTGTTTCATGTCAGGCATATCCAAAATCAAAATTAGAGTTTTTAACAGAGGCCACTGAGCTATTTGATGCACGTGCAGATGCTATCAATAGATTTCAAGCATTGGGAATGCTATCAGAGGAAAGACAACTTAACTTTAAAGAGCAGTTGGAACTTACAAATTCAGTTTGTGATCTTGCTAAGGCAAATGAGCAGATTAAAAAATTTTATAATGATAATTTTGAACAATCTCAAGAATTAGCAAAAGAGAAAACCACCCGTGAACAATTGAATCTGAAATTAGAAAAAGAAAATCAGTCCTATCTTGATATTGCTAAACAATTAATTGGTACACCTTATGAGTGCGGTAAGCAAAATTATAAGAAGTTGCTGTGATAGTTTTAATATTTAAAAACCACCTTGGGGTGGTTTTTTTATGGGTGAAATATGGAAGCTACTGAATACTTTTGGCTTACACAAAAAAAAGAACCAAGAACAAAACCCAAAAGTCGTCCACTACCAAAAGCAACTCAAAAATATCTGGAAGCAGAAGAAGAATTTACCCAAGCCTTAGATGTACTTGAAATCAAATACGAAAAGAAATTCCAATTTAAATCAACGAAGCATTGGCGATTTGATTTTTATTTAATTGAACATCGCATATTAGTTGAAATTGCTGGTGGACCTTGGTCTGGCGGTCGTAAGGGCAAACTTAAAAATAAAGCATGGAGTCTTGATCGTTACGATGTGGCTGAAGAGAAGATGGGCTATACTGTAGATGGCATTTTCATTCATAAATCATTTAATGGTAAAGAGGCCACCGAAACTCCTTTGCCAAGTTAAAAGGTACTCCATGGTTAATACTGATTATGTGCTTGAGTAGTACATTTCACCGTTTAAGCAAGTGCAATACATGCTGGCAAGAAGTTAAATAATAAAAAGGTTTTAAAGAAATAAAAATTACCGCTTGTCAGTTTTTAATCAATATTTTTATATGCTTGGCTATACTGCTTGTTCAAATAAAAATGGAAGATTACATGAATAAAATTATTTTGGGTTTATTAATCACCAGTGGAATTTCAGTAAATACTTATGCTGCCTGTACTTATAGTTTTGATGCAACTCAGGCTCAAGTCGATGCGGTAAATGCAGCAGGTGGAAGACAGATAAAATTAATGTTTCCAATCAGTATTGCTGAGCAAAAAGGGACAGCAACAATTACTTATGTGGGAAGTACGCCTGTAGACCAAGTTGTGACTTCTAGTAAACTTATAGGTATAGCTTCTAGTCAAACTCCACTAGTAGATAAAGCGGTTGTAGGAACTAATATTGTAGCTACAGAATTTGTTTTTGATGCTTCAAATCTTAAAAATGTTGTGCTTGGTGACAGTTATGAAACTCAGCAAATGGCCTTTCAGATTTTGGGTGCTTCTAATTTAAAAAATGAAATAAGTATTGATCTAGGCTATGCATTAATGAATAAAGATTCAACACGTGCAGATGGAAGTTATGTCTCTCTTCTTGGAATTACTAGAACACGAGATTCTTCAGGTTCAATAGTTGTTAAAGATATTGCTCAAAAAACAATACCTATTACTTTACCTTCAGATGGCAAAGTTAGAGTTGGACTTTACTTTAATCAAGTTAGTAAACAAGTAGGATATATCATCAATGGTACAAATTATGGATATCTTAATTTAATTGCTGAGAATGCCCTTAAAAATATTGGCTTTAATGGTGTGGGTTTACAATCACCAAACCCTAATTCTAAATTTTTAGGTAAAACCGTTTCAGTACAGTTAATTACTAGTAAAGCAAATATGCAGTTTACATATCCAACAGGTACCACTGATATTTGTGGAAGTACTAATTAAGAACTTTTTGAAAAAGAAAAAACCACTCTTATCTGAGTGGTTTTTTTATGGAGAAATTTATGGGATGGAAGGGGAAAAAGCCAACTGACTTTATTTTTGATGTAACTAAATCAGAAGAAGATAAAGTAAAGAAAATTACTATGGATACTGTCCAGTCTTTGGTCGTTTCAAGTCCCGTTGATACTGGCGCTTATCGTGCTTCTCACATTGTTTCTATTGGATCTGATGATTATGGAGTACGTGGTCCTGAAACAAATGCAGTGCAAGATGCAGCTATTCAAGCCGTTAAGTTTAAGCTGGGTAATTTGGTCTATATTCAGAATAACCTTCCATATGCTGAACGTTTAGAAAACGGTTGGTCTGATCAAGCACCACAAGGTATTTACAACACTACTTTTAACTATATTTCTCAAAAGTATGGTGGTTAATATGGCAATGACTTTAGAGCAAACAAGACAAGCTATTATCGATCGAATGCAAAGCTTTACTGGTATTGCCCAGGACAGAATCCATTATCCAAATGTACCAGGTTTTAAGGTCCCACAAGAAGGCTTATGATGTCGTTTAACGATCGCTGGTGGGCCTAGTTTTATAGTTGTGATTGCCGACAATCCTTGTGCCGTACAGGAAATATTATGGTCCAGTGTTTTGCTCGTCATCATACTGGTGTCAAAGGTTTAACAGAGCTTGGCGGTGCTTTACTTGCTCATTTTGAGTTTTTCACAAAAGATCATCTTGAGTGCTTACAAGGACAATCTAGTTATGCTGAACAAAACAAAGATTTTTTTCAGAATAACTTAATAATTAATTACGTAATTAATTAGTAATTCTAAATTATTTTTATTAATATTATGTAAAAATGTAAACAATGTGGATTAATCCTTTTCTTTATTTTTTTCATATTTTATTTTAGTACCAAATATTATTTTTTATAAATGAGAAATATGCAAAATAAAAAGTTTATGTGGTTAATTGTCTCAATATTAATAATTGTTGGTTTTATCTATTACCTCTATCCTAAAAATCAAGAGGATAGGGTAAATTCTAAGCAAGATAGCTCGCAAATAAAAGATCAGTTAAATAAGAATAATTCAATAGCTTCAAATGAGGCTAATCAAAAAGTTAAGTTCGAGAAATTCAAACCACAACTGAATTGGAAGGATAAAAAACTCACAATTAATGGTAAAGAAATTAATTATAGATTTGGAGAAGGCAATCCAGATGAAGTAGCCTTAAAACCTGAAGATTACCAAGCTAAAGGTGATCATGATGGAATTCCGTATGTAACTCCAGAAACTGAAAAAAATCTTAATGATTTTTTGTCTGACTCAGATTTACCGGATATTTTAGATAAATGTGAAAATTATAATCGTAATGAGATGGCTCGGCTTAATCCAAATATTCCTGCTGATCAATTACCTGTTTTATTAACCTCAAGTGACTTTGATATTGAAAATTTGATGAAGGTTGATCCAAATACTGGCCGCAAAGAAATAGATTTATCAATTATTAATAGAATAAATGACTTCATGAATACATTAAGTAATCCTATGTCAGGAGATGAATTCGCTGTGAAATGTGCAGGGACTTCTTATCTACAAAGTATTGATCGTATAAAACAAAAATTTACTACATTGAATAAATCATATACCAATACGGGAGGAGGCGTATTAGGTAAAGAGTGGACGCGCTAATTTAAAAAACTTAATTATTCCTTTGAGGATATTTCTATGAGAAAAAAGCTTCCTACAATAATAATGGCTGCTATTTTAAGCACATCTGTACTTGCTGATGCACCGCGTAAATCACCTTGGAATTATACGTCAGCTTCTAATTATGCTTATCAATGGGCCTTGTCTCGCAATGCAAATTATATAAATTTTTCTAATGATTGTACTAATTTTGCTAGTCAAGCTTTAAGAGCTGGTGGGTGGAAAGATACCGTTTCTTTGCAATCGACGCAAGCTTCAAGTTGGTACTATAAATCTGCTACAAGTTATGCTCAAACATGGTCAACTGCAAATGGTCTACGATATCGTTTTACTAATGGCTATGAGCTTGGAACAACTAAACTACCGAGAAGTCTTTTAGGAACCGTACCTGAGTATTTACATACAGATATTCGATTAGGAGATATTATTTTTGCTGATTGGAATGATGATGGAATTTATGACCACACTATGGTCGTTACTCAGGTAAATCTAACATCAACTTTGGTTAGTTATCATTCCAATGATAATAGAGACAAATCTATGTTAACTATCTCTTTGGAAAATCCAAATGCTCGTTTTGAGGTTTACCACATAACTTAATTTGCAGTAATTTAAAAGGGTGCATTTAGCATCCTTTTTATTGTTTTTTATAGCGACCTCATAGGTGGTTTTTTTATTTTTACAGGAATCACTTATGAGCAATTTTGTTTTTAAGCTTGGTGACACATTCAACTTGAATTTGCAGCTCGTTGATACAGATGAGGCTTTGCAATATCCACCCGATAATGTACGCCGTGCCATCGACTTAACAAGCTATATATTCACATCGCAAATTAAATCGTTAGTCGATGGTACTACGGTAGCAACTTTGACTTGTGCAGCTTTAAGCCAAAGCACACAGAAAGGTTGGCTTAATGTGAAATCTGGAGCAAGCGCAGCCGCATGACCTGTAGGTTTATGTCAGATGGATATTAAAGCGGTTGTGAGTGGTAATACACAACACACCGAAACTTTGACTTTCCAAGTGATTGATGGGGTAATAGCATAATTGCAAATCTTGTATTTAAATTTAATTGGGACCATCGACCGCTCCCATATAATGCCTTACAGGGGAAGCGGCAATTTATGCTGCCGTTTGCATCCGGCATTCCTAATTTAGACCCTAACTTTTCACAAGTAATTGGTACAGCAGCTATCTCCCAAGGTGGTACCGGAGCGACAACCGCAGCAGATGCTCGAAATAATCTTGGAGCTGCTGAAAAAGGCGTGAATAGTGATATTACTCAAATTAAGGGCTTAACAACTGCTCTTGCTATAGACCAAGGCGGTACAGGTGCATCTACTGCTGCAGGAGCTCGCTCAACTCTTGGGTTGGGTGATAATGGTACACAAGGATTCTCGGGTAGCAAAACTAGTGAATTATTTGACAAGGTATCAGTCCCCCAATGGGTTGCTGCACTCGGCGATAACAAGTTTGCATTTATTTCGAATGGTGATTGGCAGGGCGGTAATGTAAATAACTCTTTAAATATGCCGAATCGCTATGGATCATTAATGTCATATTTGGGGTCAAACTCATACGGAACTTATTCTTGGCAAATGTTTAAGTCAGTAGTTGGAGGACTTCTTTATTATCGATATGGTGCAGGAAATGATGTTTGGTCATCATGGGGACATTTAAAGACAAGCTTTAACACTTCCGTCGATGCAAACGGATTCTTAAAGTCAGCTTCTCCTGTAGTGAAGTTATTTAAAGATCATATTGAACTTAATAGTGATGCAGAAAAACAGCCGATTGAATTGAAGAAAGTCGATTTAGGCGACTATTTACTTAAAAGCTCTTTAGGCTTTGCTCAAGAAGGTTGGTATACCGAAGTACCCAAAGACGCAAACGGCAACACAATTGTCGCTGTAGTGTATGACACCCTAGAAAATGGTGACATCTCAATTAAAACTTATAAACGTAAGTTCGATTTTGAAATTGCTGCTGTAGTTGCAGATCTTGAAAATCCAGTTGAAATTCCTGAAGCACGCTGGATTGATATTCGATTGCATGAAGAACGCGAACCAGAGCCTGAAGAAGAACATTCATCAGAAATACCTTTTAATTTCCAACATACCAATTTATCAGAAGCAGTTTCGGCTGCCATGGTCGGCGTAGCCCCGCCAGAACTCTCAGAAGAAACTAAGTAATGACCAGCTAATTTAGCGGTTTTTTTTACGCCCTCTATTTTTACCGACCCGCTCATGAAGCGGGTTTTTTTATGCCTAAATTTTGGAGAACTATAAATGAGTTCAGGCGCGAAAATTCGATTATATGCTTGTGAAGAAGCAGTATTAGGGACGACTCCAGCAAACCCAATTTGGTACACAGTTCGCCGTGTAAGTGATGGCTTATCAGAAAACGTATCTACAGAAGAAAGCAGTGAGGTTGTAGATTCACGCTATCGACAAGGTGGTGTTGTTACTGAATCTGAAGTTGCTGGTCAGTTAGAGTTTGAATTGTCACTTGGTACCTTTGATTTATTCTTAAGTGCCTTAGCCTTCAACAAGTGGGCAACAAACAGTTTAACTATTGGTGGTACCGTCCGTAAGTCATTAACGTTAGTTAAAGTTTTTGAAGATGTAGGTCAGGTATTTATCTACCGTGGCGTGCAGGTAAATACGGGTGAAATTACCATTCAGACGACAGGAAAGATTACTGATAATTTTGGTTTAGTAGGTAGCTCATTTACACTCCAAACAACAAGCCCAGTTGTAAACCCTGTTGCAGCTTCAACTCGACCACTGGTCAGCATGCCAAACGTTGAAAATTTACTTGTGAATGGTCAATCTACTCAAGGTAAAGCATGTATGCAGTCGCTTACACTTTCAATCAATAACAACCTTGAAGCAATTCGCTGTATCGGCTCGGGCAAGTACACACCAGAGTTTTACTTAGAGAAGATGATGGATATTGAGGCGAAAGCTTCCTTCATGTTCTCAGCCACAGCTGCAGGTTGGATTGATGCCATCAAAACTCGTGATGTGTTTACGCTGGCCTTTGACATTAAAGACAGCAAAGGCAGTAAATACTCGTTCAACTTCCCGCAGCTAGAAGTCATGGAAGCTAATCACCCAGATGGCGGTGGTGATGACATCATCACTTTAGATATCAACTTTGCTCAAGTACGAACAGCCCCAACGATTGTGCGCGCTCTTTTGTAATTCAGTTTAAATCAATAAAGGCCCGTGGAATCCCATGGGCTTTTTTATTTTCAAATTATTCGAGGTAGATATGGCTTTAAAAGTCGGAATTGTACGAAGCTCAGAAGTGGCGAAATTGAAGGTAAGACTGTTGAAACTGAGCAGCCCTATACACCTGAGAATGCCTCTAAGCTACTAAACCTTGGTGATATTAGCCTAGTAATTTGGACATTTATCAAAGATCAAGCTCAAAAGATTCAGGAAGACGCAGATAAAGACAAGGCGACGATATTGGGAAAGTCCTCGAACTCTACAAATATCAAAAAACCTACGCGTCGAAAACGCCGCACGAAATCGAACAAATCAAGTTCTTAGGTGGACTTGTTCCAGAGCCACCAGAATATTCTTATGCGGCTCAGTCCATTCTTTCAGCATTTAGCACTATTTGCAGATCTAGGAGATATGAGTAAGGTATACCGCTATCGTTAGATCAGCAGGCTATTCATGTCTATGCTGAGCATAATGATTTACCTGTTGATGCTCATATCTTTAATGACTGTATCTTTGCTTTGGATAATTTATTTATTGATGAAGTACATAAGAAAATAAACTCTAAGCACCTAAAAAATAACCCTAGAGGTATTTAATAAAAATAACCCTAGGGTTATAATTATCTCAACAAGTTAAAAAGGGAATGGCGTGAAAAGTCTGGATTTAATCAAAATGATTGAAGCAGGCGGTTGGTATGAGGTTAGGGTTACAGGGAGTCATCATCACTTCAAACACCCAACCAAAAAGGGGCTAGTAACAATCCCACATCCTAAAAAGGATTTACCAAACGGAACTGGTAAAAGCATTTTGAAGCAAGTGGGTCTAAATTGACTCGCTGTTCCCGACTTTAAATACAATATCCCTTATAACTAATCATAACGCAGTGGGCGATATGTTTATGCCAAGGGCATGGAGTGTTGAGATGTTATATCCAATTGCAATTGAACGAGGATCAGATACCGAGGCGTTTGGTGTCAGTGTTCCTGATATTCCAGGTTGTTTTAGTGCAGGTGATACACTTGAAGAAGCTATTGAGAATGTCAAAGAAGCTATTTCAGGTCATTTAGAAATCTTGGCAGAAGATGGTGAAGAGATTCCATTAGCTTCAGAACTAGTAAAATTTATTGATGATCCTGAATTTAAAGGAATGATCTGGGCCGTTACCGAAGTTGATGTTAGTCGTTATCTGGGTAAACCAGAAAAAATCAATGTAACTTTGCCAAGCCGATTAATTCGAAAGATTGATGACAATGTAGGTAAAGATAAAAGATTTAAAACTCGATCTGCTTTTTTAGCTGCAGGTGCTGAGAAACTATTACATGCATAACCTGATTTAAAAGACCACCTTCGGGTGGTTTTTTAATATATATCATCTAGAAATAATGAATTTAAATAATTATAAATATATAATTTTTTATAAAATAATTTGTATTTAATATTAATATGTTAGTAAAACTTTTTTATACATTGGGGTTATCTGTTTTTCTAGTAGCTTTGGTTAGCTGTACTAAACAAGTGGAAAATAAAACACTTCCTCCTTCAGTTGAAGCGCAATTCATGAGTGCGGATCAACAAATAGGAAAGATGCTCGATGATTTAAATAATCAGAATGTGCCACTCGATCGGAAGCGGGAGATCCTTTGTAAGACATACCGTGAAGTCTAAAAAACACAGTACATGCCAGCTCTACTGAAGCTTTCCCCTCATGACTACACTGAGCAAAGTATTACTAGAGATTTTGAGGCTGTGATTAGCTTTTATAAAAAACTTTTATAGTTAAATGTCTTTGAAATCATTTATAATTTTATTGCTTTTATACTTTCAAATAAATAATTTACTTCTTGGATTAATATGAAAATTTTCTTAAAATTTTTATTAAGTTTAATGTTTGGTTTCTCATTTAATGTGTATGCCAATGATTCAAATGATGATTTAACAGATAATATTTCTTATTATCGATGGAAAAATCCTCCTCAAGTACATATAGATACCTCTTATCTTGAAGGATATGATAGGGAAGTTATAGTAATTTTTGAGGCCAATAAAAGAGGCAAGATAACAAATACAGCTATCATTAAAAGTAGTGGTATCGAGTATGTAGATAAACAATGTGAAAAAGCAGTAAAAAAGGCTAGTATATATCCTTATCAAAAAGATGGAGTATATTATCCTTCTCGTTTCACACAACCATTTATTATAGAAGTTTCTAGAAAACCAATTTTTGAATTTTTTCCTGAGATCAAAGTAAAAAAAGAGGATCTTAAAGGACAAATTAGATATTTGAGTATTTATTCAGAAGCAGATGATAATGGAAACATCATTGTTGCAAAGATTCGAAAAAGTACTGGCTTACAAGAATTAGATAATCTAGTCTTAGATGAATTTCGTAAAAAGGCTAAATTCTTTCCTTTAATAATTAACGGTAAACCTTATCCGATTAGTGATACTACAAATTTAACATTAACGAAATTTTTTACTCTTCATTACTAAAATATCATGAATGAAAAAACCACCTTTTGGTGGTTTTTCTTTATGTGACAATTAGTAACCAGTTTGTTAAATTAGTCTCATTAATAATAGTGGTTAATTTCATGAAAAAAATAATTTTATTAGGTAACCTAGTCCTTTTTTCTCCTTTTACTATTGCTGAGAACTCTATTTCAAGAACCAAGGATACTGAAGCAATCTTTTAATGAATGGAACATGCACAGAAGCATTAATTAACTCAAAAGAAGAAAACTTGTGCAAAGGTATACTTTCACATTCTGTTTTTAAAAGTGGCACCCTATTGTTCATATATGTCTTTTCTAAAAGTGAGACTGATTTTTTCGCACTGAAATTCTTTGGTGATTCAGAAATAAATACAGGGTATGATGAAAAAGTTATGCCTGTTAGTTATATTGAAGTTAATTCTTCTAACACTAAAAAGAGTTATAAAGCTGTGGGGAAGTGTATTTTTCAAAATCCTTATAATGGTATGCCAGCTAAAATAGAGTGTGAAGCAGATACAGGGAATGGAGTTATGAAAGCTAAATTTTTAACAGATGGAAATGAGCCAAAGAATTTCTAGAGATTTATTACAAGATTTGAAGATTATTTAAGGTTGGTTGATATGAAAAAGATTGTTTTATTTGGTTTTGTTTTTGAGTTTAAGGATGACTTCATAGGGAAAAGCTAATGGAACAAAAAATTTTAGGGGAACTTTTTGGAATTAATGTTCATTCGCCTATCATTAGAGATGAAGTGCGTGAGGTCTTAAAAAGACAATTAGAATTTAAAGCTGCATTACAAACTGAAAAAGCTTTAACAGAAGATCAAGCTTTCCTGGAGGTAGCTGATATTTTTGAAGGATTTTTTAAAAACATCTCAGTAGAGGATAAAAGGATCTTTGAAAAACTCATTCTGAAGAAGTTAACGCAGCACCAAGAGAATGGTTTAATGTAGAAGGTAACAGTTCTATCCATAATGCAGAATTCATAAAAGCAGGTAATGCAGGTGAATTATTTGGAGTAAATGTCACTTACCCTTTTACCAGAGAAAATATTAGAAAATTAGTTCTTCAAAGAACCGAACTTATGAAATCTTTAGCTAATTCAAAGGGTATAAGTTTATATCAAGCATCTAATGATTTGAGTGATATACAAAATGAGTTTATTGAAAGATTTAATTATGATGACCAAGAAAAATTTTTAAACATTATGACTGATGAAATGTTAGCCCATGCTAATGCAACAAACGACGAGGTGGAAAAACTAAATCAACAAGTATTCAAACAAGAAATCTCAAATATTAATCTTACCAATACCATGGCGGGAATAATTGTATTTTGCTGTTTGATGTTTTTATTCTTTGTCGTATTTAAATAAAAGATATTTCTTGAGAAGAAAACACTCTAGGGTGATTTTTTTATATAGTTCAAATTATGTTGAATTTACTTATTTTTTAGGTATCTACTAGGCTGGCCAATAACATCAATATTTTAGCGTTAGCGAATGTTGCCGACTTATAAAAATGGAGCAATGACAACCGAGCTATTTCCAACTTCTAATTTTGCCGATGCTTTGGTATCGATGGCTCTCGATGACAAGATAGGCCGCCGTACGATCGACGAAATTGATATCGAAAACATCTATCGTACTTATAACGATATTGTCGATTATTTCGGAACTCCTTTAGCAGCAGAATTCTGTACGACTATTGATGATACAAACCTATCTTTTGAAGAGCTTGTTACTAATCTTTGTGATGCTGTGTTTTGTACTGCCTATCGTCAGAACAACAAGCTTAAAATCTACTTTGAGCGACCTACGGATAACTCAGTATTGCTTTTTAACTTCAGGAATATCATCCCTGATAGTTATAAGCATGATCTGACTTCGGTGTAATAGATGATTACGATAGACTGATCTACGAATACACGGATCCGACTGATGATAGTCGTATTAATATCTACTTGCCGGATAAGGGTGCCAAAAACCCCAAAGAGGTTAAATCAGTAGGAGTACGGAACAAGTGGCAAGCGCATTTCAATGCATATCGGCTCTGGAACAAGCTCCGCTTTCAACGTAAATCCATTACTTTCGATGCTGCTCCTGAATCTGAGTTACTTGTTTTACGTGACCGGATTGCCGTTGCAGATTATCGAAATGGTATTCATCAAAGCGGTGATGTAATTCAGCAAGAGGGCTTAATCCTTACATTGAGTCATGATGTCGATTTCATAGCAGGCAAGAGCTATGTGATTTATCTGCAAATGGGTAATGGTACAGTGGACCTTATTCCTGTTACTGCTGGATCTGCAAAGAACAAGGTAGTTTTAGGCCGATTACCAAACGGTGCATTAAAGCTAAGTCCAGATGATTTTGTTAATACGATCTATACGGTTGTTAATGACGATACAAAAGACTCATTACCATACCTTGTCGCTAAAAAAGATCCAGTTGATAAGTTCTCAAATACGATTACGGCAGTCAATTACGATGGGCGCTATTATCTCAACGATAAAGACTTCATTGACGTACCCGTAGATGATTCACCGATTTACATTCGATATGACCAGCTAGACATTAATTTAGCTCGCTTATATCAGATGCAAAGAGGTGACTTACCAACGACTGGAGAAATTAGTTTTGTGGTTGAAGCTGGTGCTTTGGTTTCAAGTTCAAGTTCGCTTAGAACTGAAACACGAATGATTTATAAGCATACGAATAACTCAGAAACTAAAGAGTATGTTGTTCCTGCTGCACCTGAATTACCAGCGATCGATACAGGGGAATTTCCTTCTGGCCTTACAGTCAATCTAACGATCAAAGGTTCGGTCGTTGGACGTGGTGGTGATGGTGGATTGCCACATTTGGCATTTGGTGCCTGGTCAAGTGATCCAAATTATAGCTTTACCAGAACACGCCGTGATGGGTTCCAAGGTGCACCAGGTTTAAAGAACCGACACAGCAAATTGAACCTCATTATTGATGGCGGAACACTGGCCCGAGGTGGGTCTGGTGGAGGCGCTACTCCTAGTGGGATTTACACTGAACTTGGCTATGGGGTGCAGGGTGTTCCCGGTGGAGCTGGTGCGCCATTCGGCCGAGTTATGACAGGGCAACCAATTTACAATGATACTCAGGACTGGCGCTGGTATTTAGATGGCGGTTACTTGCTGGTCTTTAAAGTTACTGATGCTGAAGCTTCAATACCTGGCAAAGGTTATCGCTTTCAAGATGATCGATACGGATCTCCATTGTCTGGTGATGGTGGAGGCTGGGGCCAACGTGGTACCAAGTCGACTAATGATGGTACTTGGAACTGGCAATACCATGGCACAACTGAAAGCGAACCAGGTGCAGGTGGAGCTGCAATTGTGGGAGTTGCTCCACTTACAACTAAATTGATTAATGGAGGGAAAATCTTACAAACCCTTTAATACTTTGAAAGAACTTAGAGCACCCAACTGGGTGCTTTTTTATTACCCCTCCAATGATGGATTGGACACCGAACAACTATCGCTTTCTAGCGATTTTTTTATTTCTGGAGATATCAATGGAACCAGTTTCCACTAGCGGTTTAACAGCATTATTAAAATTTTATGGAGCAGCAATTATGGTGACTTTAGCAGTCGCTTTAGTTGCAGCAGTTGTTTTGATGACACGTATGCCTCGCTCACCACAAGAATGGGCTGTTGGTCTGATTTGTACAGTTGTATCAAGTTTGGCTGGCGGCTCTTTTATTATCGTGAAGTGGGGACTACATGAATGGATTACAGATATTTGGGGAATGATTACGCTGGGTGGATTCTTCTTTATTTGTGGCATCCCCGGTTGGGCTTTGGTCCGGTGGATCTTCAATTTTATTGATAAGCAGGAAGGTAAGACGATTGTTGAAGTACTTAAAGAAGTAAAAAAAGCCAAGGATGATATTCAAAATAGTTAACCGCCTTCGGGCGGTATTATTAGCTAGAACACATATACTTTTGTCATTTGTCGGATTTAATTAAATTATTTAGAGACTTGTATATACTAAATGTTCAAAATAAAAAATAGGATAACGCCGTGAAAAAGATAATTTTAGCAACAGTAATTGGTTTTAGTGGAATAGGTAGTGCTTTTGCCGAGTGTACCTATAGCTTTGATGCAACTTTACAGGACTTAAAAGCTTATGAAGCAGCGGTAGCTGGAAATACAGCAAATTACCGTTATATTGAGAAAGTTGCCAATGTAAATAATATTAATCAGTCTGGTTATGATCTTATAAATTATTATTCAAATAAAAATGTAGATTTATACTTAGCCTCAAAGAAATATGCACAATTTAAAACCTTGTATCATATTAATACACCAGATAATGTTGTTTTAATTGATAAACCTATTACTACTTCAGATATTTTTGCTCAGGAATTTGTTTTTGATGTTAGCAAATTGCAAGTCGATCTTGGTACTACTTCGCAAGTTTATAATTACGGTTTTTTAGTCACAGGTTCTTCGCAGAGCAAAATAGAGTTAGCCTTAAATGTAATTTTTATTAAAGCAAATAATCATCCAAGCGCGATAAATGGAAACTCTATTACTGTGTTAGGTGTAACTAACAAGTCAAATGGTGCAGGTTATCTAGCGCCTTTAAGTGCTGATAGCACAAATATTCCTGTACAAATACCAGCTGATGGAAAGGTCAGAGTAGGTATTTATATAAACCAAAATAGCAAACAAGTTGGTTATATAATTAATGGTACTAACTATGGCTATCTAAATATTGTTATGGAAAACAAATTAGGGAATATTAGCTTTACTGGCGTAATTAATCAAAATCCATTTGCTAACTCTGCTTTAACTGGGAAAAGTGTTGGGCTTCAATTGGTAACCGATAAGTCAAAAATGCAGTTTACTTATCCAACAGGGACTAAAGATATTTGTGGGGTAGCTTTGTAAAAAAACTATATAAGTAACAAGTTTCTCTCAACAACCGCCTTCGGGCGGTTTTTTATTACATGGAAATCGGGCCGGAGGAAACTCATAGCCAAGTTTTCTATGATCAAAAAGCAAAAACCTCAGTGTTGACGCACTGAGGTTTTTTATCAACTTAACCAGAGCTAGATTAAGGAGAAGATATATCTATATGGAGCATTTTAAACCAATAGTGGAGCTTATGAAAGTATCTATTGAAAAGTACGGCTTATGGCAAACAATAGTTGCATTTATTCTTTTGTTTTCCATACCAATCTTAATATGGAAGTTGGATGTAATCATTGCTTCTATAAAAGCATGAACCAACTTGAAAATCTGTGCCACCTTCGGGTGGCTTTTTTACGTCTAAAGGAAAGTGAAATGAATATTGAACAATATCTTGATGAGCTGATAAAACGCGAAGGTGGCTATGTTAATAACCCAGCAGATCGAGGAGGGGCAACAAAGTACGGTATTACTGAAGTAGTTGCTCGAGCAAATGGTTTTAAGGGCAACATGAAAGATTTACCGCTTGAAACTGCTAAAGCCATTTATAAAAAGCAGTACTGGACAGCTCCGCGATTTGATCAGGTGAACTCGATTAGCTCAGTTGTTGCTGAAGAGCTTTTAGATACAGGCGTGAATTGTGGTACCAGCTTTGCAAAACCACTTTTACAGCGTGCTTTGAACTTGCTCAATAATGAAGGTAAAGCCGGATATGCAGATTTAAAGATTGATGGCGTTTATGGTTCTAACACTTTAGGAGCTCTCAAAACTTACTTGGCCAAACGTGGAAAAGAAGGTGAGAAAGTTCTGGTGCGAGTTCTGAACATTATGCAAGGTCAACGCTACATTGAAATCTGCGAGCGTAATCCAAAGCAGGAACAGTTTTTCTATGGCTGGATTGCAAATCGGATTGTTATGTGAAAGTCTTTCATTGCAAACGCTTAAGAATAGCTTCCGTAATTACATTGCTGTGCATCTTATTATCAGGATGCACAGCTCATACGATGAATAATAAGGATAGTATTCAGATCCTTGTACAAGCCCTGAGGGGTTGTTTAAGTTAATTCGTGTTAGTTCTTTTGCCTAAAGGACTGGGCGAAAACAGGCCAGCCAAAAAACCGACAACGGATGTAAAAATAGCTAATACGGTACCACTAGCAATATTATCATGATCCACAAAGACTCCAATACATAAACTAATTGTTGTAATTAACATAACTCCACTAAATGCAAGTATGACTATTTTCCATAACACGTCATTTACTTCTTTAGATGGTTTTTCCACACCAGTGATAGGGTATTCGTCTTTTACTTCATTGTTTAAACGTATTAAAGTGGGAAGTGGATCACTCTTTAGTTCATCGATTAATTCATTACTCGATGATAGTTTTTGTAATAAGACATCAGAGGATCTCTTTTCAGTTTGTTTAGGATTTACATCAATTGTATTGGGTTGAATATTATTAAAATTTGACATGACATTCTCCTTTTAATTTTACCAACTAATACCAAGTTTTTTTGCTGTTTTGGGGCCAACAATTCCATCAGGAACTAATCCATTCTGATTTTGAAAAGCCCAAACTGCTGCAATAGTAGACTGTTCATAATTTCCATTGATTTCATATGGATAGTAACCTTGTTCTCTTAAAATCTCTTGAATTTTTTTTACAATTTCTCCATGGGTCACTGGATTTGTTAAAGTTAAAAACTTAGGTTTGTCAGGAACACTAACAGGAGCATTTGACTTTGAATATTCAACTCCTGGAATCATCAAATAATGATCCCAACCCCCAGATAGTTTTTCATTAACGACTCCCCATAATTTTCCTTTGGCCTGAACTCCATTGCCTTTACCATCAGAAATTACTATATGTCCCATTTTTCCAGGACCAGGAGGGTCTCGTAGTAAAATTACTCCCGGAGTAGCAAGGGCAGTTTTAAAATCTGTTTCACTAAAGAGTTTTTTATTTACATCATTAACCCAGTAACCAGTATAGGCATCTTGGGTATGTGGATTTCCATGGTTATTTGCACAACCAAATAGTTTATGTGTTGTTTGATATACGACCCAACTAACGAATTCTGCACAGTCCCATGGACCATGATAATTAGGGTCATCCTTGGGCACCACTTTGTGCTCATATTTTTCGCCTAGTCGTGTTAAACCAAGTTTTACAAGATCTTGTCCATTTGGCATGACTATCTCCTAGCTTTTGTTGTGGTTGTAATAATTATTATTGTGTATTTCTATTTATAAAATTATTCCCTATATTAAATAAAGTCTATGAAAAATAAAAAAATTTAATTAATTTTTTCTTATTAAGAATATATATTATTAAAAGCAAAATTGATAAGAATTGAGTATGAAATTTGAAGGGAGGTTTTTAAGTTATTTAAAGCTAAAACATGAAGGAAGAAACGACGTCAAATTATCTTGTAAAAGGGGTATAAGATTAATAGATTTATAAATTAGTAAAATTTTTTCTTATGAGATAAAGCAAACGATATATTAAAAACTGTGAGCGTAATCCAAAACAAGAGCAATTCTTTTACGGGTGGATCGCTAACCGCGTTTCACTATGAAAGTTATGATTTTGCTGTGCATCCTTAAAACAGAATGCACAGCCCATTGATTTAACAAACGTTCATGTCGCTGAATGTGTATAGTGTGCCAATTAAGAAAGTCTATAGATATAAATGCATTGGAATTCCTGCTTTAAATACAGATATTCCTTTTCTAGCAACTTCACTATCCTCGACAATAAAGCCATGGCCCTCAAAGAAAGGTATGAGGTCTATATTTGCAGCTGTTAGACTTATTTGATTTATGTCATGCTGTGTACAGTATAATTTTGCATTTATAATGAGCTGAGAAAATGCGTTTAGCCCCTCATACTTTTGAAGTGTGTATTTTTCCTTTGGTTTAAATATGTTTTGAAAACATACATCATGTATTTTTAGTGGACCTTTTAAGGTGGTTGATAAGAAAAGCTCAGCTACAGGAGTAGGGTTATCGTCAATAAACACTTTCGTTGCGATTAAATCATCAAAGATTAGCGCCCCAACCCTTTGTTCGATTTGCTTATAAAGTATTTTATTATCAGCATTGAATGACTCACCAATTTGAGATTGTTCTTTAGGTACTTGATTTTTTATACAGTGATTGTGCCAACTTGATGCACAGTTTTCGAAAAAGGCGCCTTTAAGTTCAGAATTTTGTAGAATAGATTCTAAATCTCTAAAATATTTAATTTTATAATTGTACTGTCTACCAAGAGTCTGTTGTATTAACTCTAATGGCAATATATCTTTCAAATGCATCGCGTCAGATATAGGTGAGACTCGCTTACTAAAATCCGCGTAATTTTCAGTTTGCGCAATCCCTACTGCGCCCTCGGATTGTTTTTTTTGGTTTTCCCAAAAAATATTCGTTTCGATATTACATCGCTTTGCTGTACTCTCAAGATTTTTTATATAAGCCATATCAATACGAGGTAATTTATCTTCAAGTACAGTAAACTCTTCTGCATCTGGCAAAAATAATATTTCTTTGTTGCATTCTAAATCGAAACTTATTTCATATAACTCATTTTCATTATTTTTCCAAACAGCATGTCTTTCAGCCATAATATAAGCATCTTCTAAGTACCAGATTTTATAACCTGCAACCAATGTGCCTCCATCTCTCTGAATTTTATTTCTAACATTGATATCACAATTGTTTAATGAAGAGTCTGGTTCGGGTGTAACTTTTAAATAAATGGGTTCAACTTTAGAAATTTGATTACAAAAACTTTTAACTTTATCGTCGATTATTCTTGGGACTTTAAGGTTAGTTGGATCTTTAAGTAATTCTTCATATTTCTCATTAGAATATAAATTTACAGCTTTTGCTTCGGCTAATTTTATACGTTCTGCTAAGCTTCCGCGTTGTTTTGCTTGTCCCATAATTTTCTCTAAATTTTACAATCGTTTGTAAGTTATTAGACTAATCATTAATAGTCAACATACTTTCCAAATTAAAATAATCTCGTATCAAAACATTGAGATGTGAAGCTGAGTAGAAGCTTTTTTTGAAATTAATAGTCCATGAAATTAATTTCAAAAGATTTCCGAGAATTCTTAAAGTGAATTTCATCGGAATATTGGGTTTATATGTTTTTTATGAGGAATAGTGTAATTTATAAGCAGTATGCGGGAAAGTATATTGTTTTGTAATCTTCTTAATAATATTGGACTTTCATCATGGCTAATATCAGTTATTTATGGTCAATAACTCATTCCACCTAAACGGATTTCTACTTAACTTATCCCTACTCATTGACCAGTTTCGATTAGGGATAAAGCAGGGACCCACACTAATCTTTTTCTTTCCAAATTTACTATGGATACCATCCATAGCCTGCATCAAACATTCCTTTTTCTCTATATGTTTAAAATCAGAGCGTAGGGGATAAGCATGCGAGTTGATGGTACAACTTGATTAAATGATAAAGCCTCAGATAAAACAATATTTTGAAGATATGGCTTTATCTGAATAATGGATGGTGCAATTTCACTCATAGACTTCCCCTAGCTTGATTTTGTTACGTAATCAAAATGATATGCTAGAGCTAAGTCGAAATTCAAATTTAAAAAGCTGTGGATAAACAAGCAGAAGTCAAAAATTGACGTCTGCTATTGTGCATTTGGTCGGAAATTCTACAGCCTTATTTGTCACCTTTTGTCTTGCTTGTAATATTCATTATAAATATTCTAAGTACAGAAAATTCTGTATATCTATCAACTAATTGTCAATTTTACCTGAAACAGTTAATTCTAAGTAAATACAAGATTCCATTCAAAATAGATATATACATCTTTTAATAATTGGTACGGAAAACTTTATGAAAATTGTGGCTAACATTCTCTTAGGTGCCTTATCCCTAACATTCAGTTCGATTTCAATAGCAGAAGAAACTGCAAAGTCTAAATATGTATTAAGCATAAATCTTGTAAAGCATTGCGCCACTGAATATGGCTTTCGCAAGCTAGGTTCCGGTTGGATAGATACTAAAACTGAATATAAAACTTTTAATTATATAAAAGAAGAAAATGAATTGAACTATTCTCAAAAGGATGTCTCTTTAGTGCAGGATTGTGTGCAAGAGCAGTTACCAATAATTATATATGGTTATGGATGGACTAAACTTAGTAAAGCAGAACTTAATATCAAAAAAAAAGAAATGGATGAACTATATAATTCGTTTGAGTATTCTCAAAATACAATTATTGATAAAAGTAAGAAATTTAAATTTGAACTTACAAATGTAGTTCCGCCAAAACGTGCAGAAATTTGTGCGGATAAGAAAGGCAAGTTCGATTATGGCTTTGATGAATATGCATTCTGCATGGGAACAAAAGTACATCAATCACCGACCTGCCAGAATCAATATGGCGACCCTTGCGGTACAAAGTATGATAAAGGTCGAGCAGGCTATACAATTAAAGAAAGCTAACATTATTTTTCAATAATTAAATTTTTTAAATTTAAAAGGCTACATTGGCCTTTTAAATTATTAATTTGTAGATTTTCTAGGTTTAGGAAAATAGTCAGCAGTAAATTCACCTAGTGGCATTTCAAAGAAAAATTGGTGCGCTTCTTCTTTTTTACAATTCAACCAGTCATTTCTGTATTTATCAGGAATAACAATAATCGATCTTTTCTCATCTTCTGGTTTATGGAACTGGTTCATAAAAGCATGATTGTCTGCATTAATTGTCAGCATAGACATAGATCTAATTTGTTTGCCATCAATCATAGTTGAATCGTATATTGCTGCAACGGTGAAAGGTAATCCATCTTCACGATAAATTCCCCATCTTTCGGCTTTGCCATTCACATACCTAGGCTCATAAATTTTTTCTACAGGTATTAAAGCAAATTGGCTTTTAGCCCATGCATGCCTAAAACTTGGCTTTTTATCTACCGTCTCAGTTCTAGCGTTATATGTATACTTGGAGAACTTTAAATCGTGCTGCCAAGTTGGGATCATACCAAACTTAACTTGGCGCCATTCTATATGACCGTCTTTAGAAAAAATAAGAGGGCAGTCGTAACCAGGATAAACATCAACTTTATAATCGAAGGTTGGTTCGAATAGATCTAAGAGGTGTACTCGGTCTTTTGATATCGGCTCATAGTTTGCACACATAATCTGCTCATTCATATTTTTTATAATTCTTGATAGATTATAAGTTTATAAAAACCTTATGAACGTAAGACTATGGTTAAAAATGTTGTAAAAGTTGGGTGGATGCTTACTTTTATCTGGATTTTAATAATTGTTTTTTTATTAATTAAGAAACCAATACCCTCTACATTAAATGAAATAGGAGATTTTATAGCAGGTGTATCATCACCACTTGCTTTTCTTTGGGTAGTAGTTGGTTACTATCAAAGTCAACAAGCTTTAGTTATGCAAGCAGAAGAGTTGAGCCACAATACTCAAGCTTTAACTGCTCAAGTTGAAGAAATGAAAAAAACAACTGAAATACAAGAAGATCAGCTCTCAGAGATGAAAGCGCAATATGAAGAAACAGCACTTAATGAACAAAAGAAATTACAACCTTTTTTTCACATCAAAATTGAAAATGTAGCTAATATGAAGGAATATCAAATTATTGAGTTGGGCCTTTGCTGTGAAAATGGATTCGCAAGAAATATTGCTATTGAACATGTAGAAAGTGGGAGTATAAGTGATTTTCAAAGTTTCATAAAAAGTAAAGATAAGCTTAATTTGAAAATTAATATAATAGTAAAAAGTATGAGTGAATTGAATAATAATTCTTTTGATATAATTTATTGGGATATTAATCATCAATATATGAAACAACGATTTAAATTTTTCAAAAACAATATGGATAATAATAATTTTTTATTTGATAAATTTATTTATTCTCAAAAAAAAGCACCCTAGGGTGTTTTTTTATATCTACATATTTTTATTTGATAAATTTATCAATAATTTACTCTCCGCTTCTAGTCGAGCCTTTTCTGATAATTCTATTATTTGTGATAATTGGTTAATCATTTCTGTTTGAGACTTTACTAGATTTCCTAAGTTAATCATTTCTTGTTGATAAACTTCTATGTTCTCAACCAAAGAATGAATATGTTCAGCTGTAATATCAGTTGAGAATCCAAAACTTTGCTCTAGACGAGCAATGATATCAGCATTCATAGAGCGATTGTGCTTTTTAGCTGATTCAACAATCTTGTCTTTAAGATCCTGCGTCATACGCATCTTATATTCAACATCCGCCAGATTGCGCCCCATATCTATCACTCTAGTAAAATTTCAGTTATTAAATTAATAATAATATCCCTAGCAGGGATTGACAATATATTTTTATAAGAATAAATTACAAAACATCCCTACTAGGGATATAAAACACCCCGATGACTTTGGACGGCTATCGGGGCATGTTATCAACCACATGAGGTAATTGATATGACTAGTTTAGCATTAAGCTTTAACGATGAGAAATTTAAACCCATTGTTCAGCGTGATGGTCAAATTTGGCTTTCATCTGGCGAATTAGCGCAAGCATTGGATTACAAGAATGTTAAGTCTGTAAGTAATCTTTATAGCTCAAATAAAGATGAGTTTTCAGATTCTATGACTCAGGTCATCGAATCAGTGACCTCAGGAAATTATAAGAAAAAGTCACGTATCTTTTCGCTACGTGGTTGCCACCTAATAGCAATGTTTGCTCGTACTGCTGTAGCAAAGCAATTCCGTAAATGGGTTTTAGATATTCTAGATCGGGAAGTTCAACCAAAACATAAGACACATAAATCCGAGCGTACCTCTTTACATGATGCACATGCTCTTCTTGTAGCTAAAACAAAGCATCTCAGCTCAAGTGATGCATGGAAATTAATTCATCAGAGGTTCAATGTGGATCACATTGAAGAGATCCCTTACGACATGATTCCTGTAGCAGTTGAATACATTCATCATCTCATTGCGCTTATGAGCAATAAAAACGGCAATACAGGACTAGACACTAACGTTAAAGCTATGGCGATTTATTTAGCTTGGTTAAGCGGCTGGTGGAGACAATTTGGACCTGCCGTGAAAGGGATCAATCCTCACATGGCCGCAGCAATCCATGACTATTTCAATGATGGCGGCTTTGTCGCTTGGTCATTCATTGAGAAAGATAAGAGGGCCGAGCTACATAAACGTATAGATACCCATCCTTGGCATTTACCACCAATGGATCGATATAATTTACTGAATAGAAACTAATATTTCGTTGAAGATGGCGGGAGTTGAACCCGCGTCTTTAAGAGCTCTCTACGGAGGGCTTTTTTATATAATGAGCATATAAAAACTAGAAAATTAATATTTTTATGCTTTTGTAATTCCTATCAAATATCAGTACAAAAATAACTCTAATAGATGTAATGTCTAGATGGTTATTTACATGAAAATTACAACATCTTGAAAAAGAAATCTTTAAAGAAAGCTTCAAAATAGATGTTGTCACTTATGTCAGTAAAATGATTATTAGATTTAACTGTTTTGCAGGAATTTTGCATTTATTTTGCAGGACATCGAAATAAATCTAATAAACTTAAAATTAATCAAATAGATATGGAATTTCTAAAATATTTATTCTTTATGGAGAAAGAATATATGTGGGAATTATTTGTAATTCTACTTTCACTTGGGCTGTTAATGTATACAGCTTACAAGGGCTTTTCTGTCATTCTCATGGCACCCATTTGTGCCTTACTTGCAGTTTTACTGATTAACCCAGCCAATGTTTTACCGTTTTATTCGGGTGTATTTATGCCCAAAATGGTGAACTTTATTAAAGATTACTTTCTTGTATTTTTACTCGGGGCAATTTTCGGTAAAGTCGTTGAAATGTCAGGAATTGCTGAGTCTATTGCTAGAACCATAGTAAGATGGATTGGAGCAAAAAAAGCAATTTTAACCGTTGTATTGTTAGGTGCAATTTTAACATATAGCGGTGTAAGTTTATTTGTTGCTGTATTTGCCATTTATCCTTTTGCAAACCAGCTATTTAGACAAGCCAATATTCCAAAACGTTTAATTCCGGGAACTATCGCGCTTGGTGCATTTACATTCACTATGGATGCATTGCCGGGTACTCCACAAATCCAAAACGTAATTCCAACCACTTTCTTTGGTACCAATATTTATGCCGCACCTTTCTTAGGAATTATTGGTGCTATTTTTGTTTTATGCATGGGTTTAAGCTACTTAGAATGGCGTCGCCGTGCTGCTGCAAAAGCTGGGGAAGGATTCTCTGATTTTGGTATAGACAATATGCACTCTCAAGAAATTGAAGCTGATATGGCTCTACAAAATAATGGAAGTTCGGCTCGTCAGTTTCTAGCATTTGTACCGCTCATTCTTGTTGCAGTAATGAACAAATATTTATCTAAAGCAATCAAAGAATGGTATCCAAATGGCTTTGATTTTTCCTCAGTTGGTCTTGCTGATTACACCGTAGATGTTGCAAAAACTGGTGCGATCTGGGCGGTTGGTCTTGCGCTAATTGTCGGGATTATTACTGCAATTTTGTTTGATTACCAACGTGTAGTGACGAACTTTAAAGAAGGCATTAATGCCAGTATTGGTGGCTCACTTTTAGCAGTGATGAATACGGCTTCTGAGTATGGCTTTGGTGCAATTATTGCGTCATTACCGGGCTTTGCCATGATTAGTCATGCAATGAGCAGTACCTTTACAAATCCTTTAGTGAATGGGGCGGTGACGACAACCGTTTTAGCAGGTATTACCGGTTCAGCTTCTGGTGGTATGAGTATCGCTTTAAGTGCGATGGCTGAACATTATAACGCCGCGATTTTAGCTGCGGGTATTCCACCAGAAGTTATGCACCGTGTGGTTGCAATGGCCTCAGGTGGTATGGATACCTTACCGCACAATGGTGCTGTAATTACTTTACTCGCTGTTACAGGTTTAACCCATAAACAATCGTATAAAGATATTTTTGCAGTTACGGTAATTAAAACATTAGCAGTATTTGTGGTGATTACGGTCTTTACCCTAACGGGTATTGTTTAAATCAGCACGTTATAAGTATTAAGGAGTAAATAGATGACTAAACTTTTAGACGGTAAAGTTGCTTTTATTACAGGTTCTGCAAGTGGTATCGGTCTAGAGATTGCTAAGAAATTTGCTCAAGAAGGCGCCAAAGTTGTCATTTCTGATATGAATGCCGAAAAGTGCCAAGAAACGGCGAATTCACTTAAAGAGCAAGGCTTTGAAGCATTATCTGCACCATGTGATGTAACTGATGAAGATGCTTATAAACAAGCGATTGAGCTGACTCAAAAGACCTTTGGTACCGTTGATATCTTAATTAATAATGCTGGCTTTCAACATGTTGCGCCTATTGAAGAGTTTCCAACGGCTGTTTTTCAAAAGCTAGTTCAGGTTATGTTAACAGGGGCATTTATTGGTATTAAACATGTTTTTCCAATTATGAAAGCTCAAAAATATGGACGTATTATTAACATGGCTTCAATTAATGGCTTGATTGGTTTTGCTGGAAAGGCAGGTTATAACAGTGCTAAACACGGCGTGATTGGTCTAACAAAAGTTGCGGCATTGGAGTGTGCACGTGACGGTATTACTGTAAATGCTTTATGTCCGGGTTATGTAGATACACCATTGGTTCGTGGGCAAATTGCAGATTTGGCTAAAACCCGTAATGTAAGTTTAGACAGCGCACTTGAAGATGTAATTTTGGCAATGGTTCCTCAAAAGCGTTTACTCTCTGTTGAAGAAATTGCTGACTATGCGATTTTCCTTGCGAGTAGCAAAGCAGGTGGGGTAACAGGCCAAGCTGTTGTTATGGATGGTGGTTACACAGCTCAGTAATTTAAGTATTTTATAAAAGCCGCTTATTTTAAATAGGCGGTTTTTTTATTCATTAAAATTTACGATAGTCTACTGTTCAAAATAATGATTTATATCTACTCTATATGTTTATAAAAAATCTAATAAAATAAGTTTGTTAAAGTATGAAATTATACTTTAAAGGTATTTAACTTATTTCCATTTTTAAAATCTAATAGAGTATGAGAAAGTAATCTTTACTCTCTTTCTTGATTAGATATTTTTCAGGAAAATTCGTCAATTAAAGGATATTAATTGGCATACAAGTTGCTTTTTAAGCAATAAGTTATTTAGCTAGGTGAAAAGGATATGATATCACTCAGCCAACAGACGGAACTCAATCATTATTCACGCAGAGCTGAATTTGCGCAGAATTTGATGTCCACAATTTGTGGTGAACACCGTCTAGACACAATTTACAAAGACACTCTCGATTTTCACTATGACGGAATGCGTTTGCCCAATAAAAAAATGGCAATCGGCACAATCAGTTATGGTGCAAACGTCGCTATCAACATCTCAAATTTAAAAGCTTATAGCATTAGTTTACCTATACAGGGGCGACAAGCTCTCAACATTCGTGGTGCACATTATCAATCTGATGAAAACAGAGGCCTAATTGTTTCAAATAATGATCAACAAGATCTGATTATCGATAAAGATTGCAGAAAATTTCAGGTGGTTATTCCTGAGCGAAGTATGCAGATTGTTCTTGCGGATCTACTCAATAAACCTATAGAAACGCCTATCATTTTTAACCCTGAAATGCACTTAGACTCTGAGCAACTGATTGGAGCGTGGTGGAAGAATATTCAGAATTTTTTACAGCTAAAATCGCAATATAGCAATTTTTATGGTTTACAGATGTTATCTGAAGACTATGAAAATTTTGTAATTAAAGCCTTACTATTATCTCAAGAAAACAACTACTCTAAAGCTTTAAAGTCACTCTCACATCAAGATGAGCCAGCTTATATTCGAAAGGTTCGTAATTTTATTATTGAACATGCTCACGAAGAAATCTGTGCAGAAGACTTGCAGCGTTTGGCTGGGGTTTCAAAATCAAAATTGTATGACGAATTTCAACAATACTACGGCACAAGCCCTATGTCGTATTTAAAAAAATATCGTCTCCAACAAATTTATAAAATCTTGAGCACCACAGGAGCAGATAGGAAGGTTTCTATTTCAAAGCTTGCCTATGACTGGGGCTTTAACCATTTAAGTCGTTTTTCTCAAGAATATCGCGAAGAATTTGGCGAAAATCCAAGTGAGACTAAAGGCAAAATTTTCTGATATTTAATTTTCCCAATAAAAAAACTGATTTAATTACTTAAATCAGTTTTTTTATTTATTGATTAATATTTATAGACTTTCTTCTAGCTTTAACACTTGTTTGTTTTTAGATTTCTCATAAATCACTTTCAGGCTAAGTGCAATAAATGAGATGAATGTTGGTAGCGCGAGAATAAAGAAAATACCGCTTAAGCTTAGGTTGAAAGTGAAAATGAGCGAGCCAAAGAAAGCACCTAAAATTGCACCGATACGACCAATACCATGCATCCATGAAACACCAACTGCGCGGCACACTGCTGGATAGAACATAGCTGCAAGTGGCAGTAATGAAGACTGAGCACCTGCGAGTAAGGCCCCAATTAAAAAGATAGTAAGACCTAGCAAGAAAATATTTGAGCTCACCAGACCTGCAACAATGAATAGTCCAAAAGCAATGAGATATGAATATTTAATCACTGTAGTTGGGTTCAGTTTATCCATGTACCATCCGATAATGGTTGCACCAATGACACCACCAAAAGGGAAAATCGCTGCAATTAAACTAAACTGCTGAGTACTAAAACCTGCTGTTTTTAAAATCGTTGGCATCCAGCTTGTTAAAAGATAAAACACCAATAAACTGGTAAAACAGCAGAGCCAAAGCATGCTTGAACCCCAAAGATATTTTCCTAAAACCACTTTAACTGGATTTTCATCAGAGGCATTTTCTGCTTGAGTTAAAACAAGTTTTACCGGCTCTTGAAAAGAATGACCTTGAATGCTTTCTAAAATACGCTGAGCTTTGTCTTGTTGATGACGTGTAATTAAGTATTGAGTTGATTCAGGTAATTTAAGTAATAAAGCAACCACTAAAATGAGCGGAATGCTTCCGCCAATAATAATCACCTTAGCCCAGCCATAGCTTTCTAATAGATAAGCTGAAAGGACACCACCACAAGAAATACCCAGCATGAAACCACAGCCAGCAAGACCTGTCAGGAATGCTTTACGTTTTACAGGCATATATTCAGAAACAATGGTACTGATGTTTGGCATGGCTGCACCTAAACCAACACCTGTAATAAATCTATAAATCATTAAGTCTTGGGTTGAATTAGCAAAGCCACACAAAATCGTAAATATGGAAAATAAAAGACTTGTAAAAACAATGACGCCTTTACGTCCAAATTTATCGGACAGAGGCCCCGAAATGATTGCACCGATCGACATGCCAACTAAAGCAGCACTTAAAACTGGAGCAAGTTGCGGCTTGGTAATTCCCCAATCATCGAGCAGTGCAGGGGCAATAAAACCAATAATTCCGGTGTCTAGACCATCACAGAAAAAGACGAAAAAGCCTAGGATAAAAACCATCCACTGTAGCGGAGACAGTTTCTCACGGTTGATAATCGTGTTTGCATCTATCGTTTTCATAGGTATTCCTTATTCATTAAAATTTTTTGCTGTAATTGACGAATAAACGGTTTTCAGAGAAATCGTTTCCATGTTTAACGTCGTAATTGATGAAGATGTACTGAAGAGCTAAGCCTTTGAGGAATGGCTGTTGAAGGGCATAATTGACAATAACGTTTGCTTCACTTTCTTTGTTTTTTAAGCCATCTGCTTTTTTGAAGTGATCGCCGTATACATACTTCAAAGTGGTATTTAGGCCCGGCACATGATCTTTAAAGTCATAGCCATAAATGAAGTGATAAGACTTTTCATCTTGTTTGAAGAAACCAGTCGTATTCCAGTTAATGAAATAAGTTTCAGGCAAGAAACCATCAGGTAGTGGGTAGGCTGACTCGCCAATAATTTGCTGATAACCCACACCAAAGCTGTGATTTTTTACTTTAAGTGTTTCTAGTAACCCTACATTTTGCGCATCGATGTCAAAAAGGTGTCCATTATCTTTGGCATTGAAATATTTGAATTTTGAATTAACTGAAAAATTAGCGTTTTTCCATATGTGGTCGACGCCGACATAATGTTTGTTATATAAATCCTCCATATTTCCAAAGTAATATTCGCCCTTCAACGTAGGCGTAAATTGATAGCGAAAATCTATATAGTTAAGGCCATCAGAGTAGCCAGTCACACCTTTTGAAGTAAAAGAAAATCGATGGAAATCTTCTTCATTTCGCGGTGATACTTTTTCAATACGGCCAATTTCAGCAAAAAGCTTATCGTTTAGCTGGCTCTTAAGATTAGTTCCCCAATAAGACGTGAGGAGTTGTCGACTTGCATCTACAGTGGTTACGGGTAAATCCAGCCATAATTCACCAATGCTTAGTAGCGTCTTGTTATAGCCTAACTTTAAAGTCGCGCCATATTTTAGATAATCAGGTGCTTGGGACTGCGTGGCTTTATCAAAAGGTAACACCGTATCGGCAACATGTTTATCTTGGCTTAAACGAACCGCATATTGTGCTGAAGCATTTGCGCCAATTTGAATTGGAGTTTCACCAATTTCTAACGGCGTATCATGCATATTTGAGTTGTAAAATAGAGAAACTGATTGTGACCAGCTACCTGTGTCTTTTACATCTGGATTGTCATAGTTTCTATCTATATATGCATTTTTTGATGTAAATTTCCATTCTTCATCCGCTGAATAAGCCTGAGTAGAAAATGCACTACAACATAAAATATTGATGAGCATTAACGTTTTTTGTTGTCCATAAATTGGCCATGGTCGATGCATAAATAAACGCCTTAATTTAGAAAATGACTGGGCTTTTTTTATGTAATCAAACGAATTACATGACTTGATTGAACTATTTTTAGCCAATAGTCACTATCCAATAAGTCCTAATCTTCATCCATTTTTTCCAAATTAGATAAAAAGTATTAATTTAATTTTTTAATTTAAAGTTATGAAATTTATTAGTTTTCTTATTTTTTGTGTTTTATCCAGTTTGATGAATTTTGATAATTGCGCAGAGATTGGATAGTGCTTGCAGCTTTTGGACAGTCTAAAAAAATATTCGGATAGAAGATAAAGCCATAACAATGTCAGGAGTTGACACTATGGCTGGTCAAACCGTTCAAATTAAAACTGCATCTGGAAAACAGTTCAGTGCGTATCTAGCAACACCAGAAACAGGAAAAGGGCCGGGCGTCGTACTTTGTCAGGAAATCTTTGGGGTGAATGCAGCCATGCGAGAAAAAGCAGAATTTCTTGCAGAAGAAGGCTATACCGTTTTAGTTCCTGACTTATTTTGGCGTGTAGCACCTAATATTGAACTGGGTTATACACCAGAAGATTTTCAAAAGGCTTTTGAACTTTATCAGCAATATGATGAAAATCTTGGGGTTGAAGATATTCAAGACAGCTTAGCTTTTTTAAAGACACGACCAGAATGTGATACCTCTACAGGTCTCGGCGTGGTGGGCTATTGTTTAGGTGGAAAGCTGGCGTATCTGGCAGGCTGCCGACTTCCTGACGTGGCATGTGCCGTAGGTTATTACGGTGTAGGCATTGAAAAAGCGTTAGATGAGTTAGCCAACGTAAAAGGGCGATTGGTTTTACATATTGCAGAACTGGACCAATTTACACCGCCAGATGCAAGGCAAGCGATTGTGAATGCAGCCAACCAATATTCAAATGTACAAACTTATGTTTATGAAGGTGTTGATCATGCTTTTGCACGCCCTAAAAGCAATCATTATCACAAACCGTCAGCACGTTTTGCCCACGAGCGTACAGTAACCGCTCTACATGACACGATTGGACCGAAATATGACTTAGTTGCGCTATGGGAAGAGCATATTCGTCATGAGTTTGATACGCGTGATGTGCCAGCAACCATGGCAACGATGGTCGCAGAACCTTATGTCAACCATATTCCAACTTTAACTGGTGGTGTAGGCCAAAGCCAGCTTGCTCGTTTTTATCAATATCATTTTGTTCACCAAAACCCAAAAGATATGAAGATTACTTCGATCTCTCGTACGGTTGGTTCAACGCAAGTGGTAGACGAGTTCATTATGAGCTTTACACACGACGCTGAAATTGACTGGTTATTACCGGGTGTAAAACCAACTGGTAAATACGTCGAAATTCCAATGTTAGGTGTAATTCAGTTCCGAGGTTCAAAGCTGTGTCATGAACATATTTACTGGGACCAAGCATCGGTGCTCGTTCAAATTGGTTTATTAGACCCAACAGGCTTACCAGTTGCAGGTGTCGAGACAGCGCGAAAACTTCTTGATGAAGATCTTCCTTCCAATACGTTGATGCCATCTTGGTCAAGTAGTGAAGGCAAGCCAGTTAGTTAAGGAAGATCTGCAATGAATATAGATTTAAAAGGAAAAGTTGCTGTGGTGAGCGGCGGTGCAACACTGATTGGTAAAGCTGTTGTACAAGCCTTGGTGAGTGCAGGTGCTCATGTCGCTATCTTAGATATCGATGCCAAAGGCAAGGCAATTGCAGAAAGCTTTAATCATGATGTGATGTTTATTCAAACCGATTTAACCAGTGATGCGGCTATTCAACAAGCTGTAGCAGATATTCACCAACATTTAGGTGAAGTGAGTTACTTGGTGAATTTGGCATGTACATATTTAGATGATGGTTTTAAATCTTCACGTCAGGACTGGTTACAAGCACTCGATATTAATTTGGTGTCTACAGTTGAGCTGAGCCGTGCTTTATACCATGACCTAAAAAAGCAGCAAGGTTCAATCGTTAACTTTACTTCAATCTCGGCCAAAGTAGCACAAACAGGGCGCTGGTTATATCCAGTTTCCAAAGCCGCAATACGTCAACTCACACAAAGCATGGCAATGGATTTTGCTGCCGATGGTATCCGCGTCAATTCAGTTTCTCCCGGTTGGACATGGTCTCGTGTCATTGCAGAAGTCAGCGGTAATAACCGTGAAAAGGCAGATAGCGTGGCAGCCGATTATCACTTACTAGGCCGATTGGGGCATCCCGAAGAAGTCGCCAATGTTGTTTTGTTTTTATTGTCACCCGCTGCAAGCTTTGTTACCGGAGCAGATTATGTGGTCGATGGCGGATATTCAGTGATGGGCCCTGAAGGATCACAGCCCGCTATTCCGCGTTTAGCCGAATAGCACAGCGTTTTAAAAGCACATTTAGAAAATTATGGAGAATATTATGCGCCGTATTGCAATTGTTGGAGCAGGACAGTCTGGTTTACAGCTTGGTTTGGGCTTATTAGATACAGGTTATGACGTGACCATGTTCACCAATCGAACTGCCGATGAAATCCGTCAAGGTAAAGTCATGTCAAGCCAGTGTATGTTTCATACCGCTTTACAAACTGAACGTGACTTGGGACTAAATTTTTGGGAAGAACAATGTCCAGCGGTAGAAGGTATTGGGATGGCTTTAGTTAACCCTGAAAATGGTGGTAAAGCATTTGAATGGAATGCTCGTCTTGAACGCTACGCTCAATCGGTCGATCAACGCGTCAAAATGCCATATTGGATGGAAGAATTTGAACGCCGTGGCGGTCGATTGGTGATTCAGGATGTGGGAATAGAAGAGTTAGAACAACTTGCAAATGATTACGAGCTTGTATTACTCGCCGCTGGTAAAGGTGAAGTCGTTAAACAGTTTGAGCGTGATGATGCACGTAGTGTTTTTGATAAACCACAGCGCGCTTTGGCATTGACCTATGTCAAGAACATGAAGCCAATTTCACCTTATTCACGAGTGACTTTTAACATTATTCCTGAAGTCGGTGAGTACTTTTCATTTCCAGCACTTACCGTGAATGGACCCTGCGACATCATGGTGTTTGAAGGAATTCCAAATGGGCCAATGGACTGTTGGCAAGATGTCAAAACACCGGAACAGCATTTGCAGTGCAGTTTGGACTTACTCAAGAAATTTGTGCCTTGGGAACATGAACGCTGCGCAAATGTTGAACTAACCGATGCTGGTGGATATTTAGCAGGCCGTTTCCCACCGACAATACGCAAACCAATTTTGACATTACCCTCTGGCAAGCAAATTTTTGGTATGGCAGATGCCTTAGTGGTCAATGATCCAATTACTGGTCAAGGCTCAAACAATGCTGCTAAGTGTAGCAAGATCTATTTCGATGCCATTTTAGCCAATGATAATCAAAGCTTCAGCGAACAATGGATGTTTCAAACTTTTGAACGTTATTGGGCTTATGCAGAAAAAGTCGTGGCTTGGACCAATAGCTTGTTATTACCTCCAGAGCCTCATGTCGTTGAACTCCTAGCAGCTGCAAGCCAGAACCAAAGCATTGCGTCAATTATGGCCAATAACTTTGATGACCCGCGCTCTTTTGCCCCTTGGTGGTTTGATGCAGATCAAGCTCAAGCATTCTTGGCCTCAAAAACCACAGCAAAAGTGGCTTAAGGGCAAAACAGCAAAGGGAGAATGAAAAATGGACACAATTGAAACTTTAGCTTTACAAGCGATTAATGCGGAGAACCCAAGAGAAATCCGTAATTTACTTGGGCAATTCGCAACTGGCGTTACCGTGATTACAACTCGTGGTAAAGATGGTCGGAAAATAGGCATGACCGCCAATTCATTTTCCTCACTGTCTTTAGACCCACCATTAATTTTGTGGAGTCTTTCAAAAACAGCGCCAAGTTTATCTGATTTTGTAGAGGCTGAATATTTTGCCATTCACATGTTGGCACAGGAGCATCACCAGCTTTCGGGACATTTTGCTCGAGGTGCTGAAGATAAATTTGCAGGTATTGCCCATCAACAATGCAATGCAGGCGTTCCAATTTTGTCCGATGCACTCGCAACCTTGGTTTGCCGTAATGTAAATCAGTATGAGGGCGGAGATCACCTGATTTTTATTGGTCAAATTGAACAATACCAACAGCGCCAAGGTGAACCATTGGTATTCCACGCAGGAAAGTATCGGATTGCCGCTGAGCATCCAGAATTAGCAGGTTAATTCACCACAATCACGATCAATCCGGTCGTGATTTTTTTATAGGAAATAAGAAGATGAAAAGCACTTTAATTAAACATGGCTTTTTAGCAGGGACATTGTTGGGTTTGCCCTTGGTTACACATGCCTATGATTTACCGACCGTAAACTTAGGTATGACCAGCTTTCTTGATGGTGGATTACCCGCAGGGCCCGGCTGGTATGCTCAAACCTATCTTCAAAATTACGATAGCAATAAACTGGTCGATGCCAATGGACAAAAACTCGGTTTACCTAAAACAGATTTAAATTATCATGTACTGGTTGAGCAGATTAGTTATTTATCGAATGTCCGAGTAAAAGATAAAGCCAGTCTAGGCATAAATTTTTTAATTCCTTTTGTCAGCAAAATGGACATGGATGATGGCTTGAATAATGCTGCTATTAAGGCTCAAAGTGGCTTTGGGGACATTATGATCGGTCCCTTTATTCAGTTTGATCCAGTTATAGGTGCACAAGGACCGAAGTTTGTACATCGTTTTGAGTTTCAAGTGAATTTACCTACTGGCGAATACAATCAACAAAAAGATATTAACCCAAGTAATAACGCCGTTTCATTTGACCCTTATTGGGCTGCCACATATTGGTTTAATCCAAAATGGACAGCTTCAACGCGTATCCATTATCTCTATAACTTTAAAAATGATGACCCAAGCTATGCGTTTGCAGGTGCAAATGATATGCAAGCTGGGCAAGCAATTCATGCAAACTTCGCAACAGACTATGCCATTACTGAACAGTTCCGCTTGGGACTAAATGGCTATTGGCTAAAACAAATCACTGACACCGAAGTCGATGGTGAAAAAGTTAAAGGTCGACGTGAGCAAGTCTGGGCAATTGGTCCGGGGGCGATGTATAGTTTTTCTAAAAATGATCACTTGGTTGCAAATGCCTATTTTGAGCAAGACGCTGAAAACCGCCCAGAAGGTACGCGACTACAAGTTCGTTATGTTCATCATTTCTAAGTCATAAAAAAAGCCTTTTATATCAAAAAATATAAAAGGCTTTTATCTATTTTTTAGTTTAAGAAAAAATTGAAGTAATGATGCCTGAGCCTTCATTTTGACCAGATCGGCGAGTAGACGAAGGTAACTCACCATAACGGCGTTTGTACTCTTGTGAAAAACGGCCTAAATGGGTAAATCCCCATTTAAATGCAACATCAGTGACAGATAGATTTTCATTGTGCATGAGCTCTAAATGGGCTTGTTCAAAACGTAATTCTTTTAAATAAGACATTGGGGTTGTCCCCAAATAATTTTTAAAACCAGTAAATAGGGTTCTTACGCTCACGCCTGCATGCTCGGCCAGAATTTCGACATTAAGCGGCTCATGCAAATGTTCTTTAATATAGGCTTCTGTACGCTTCACGAAATAAGGAGATACCGTTTTTTCTTTATAATGATCAAGCTTATGTAATGCATTGTTGGGTTGACCATAAATCAGTGCATTAAATAGATTTGACTCAAATTGTTTAAAGGCTAATGGATGATGGAGCGGGTGCTGATCACATGCTAAAGCATCCATCAATGTTCTAACGAGCTGTAAAAAATAGGCTCCACCTTGGGTAGAAAAATCTAATTTAGGGTCAAAAACGAGTAAGTTATTCTCTGAATCCGCAATGTGTTGACGGCAATGGTAAGTAAAATCATCCTTTGACACTTTTAGAATAAGCTGGGGTGAGTTCGCATGCCAGCGCATACGTAAAGATTGCTGAGGTGAAATAAGAGAAGCAACTTGAGAATAAGAAATAAACTTTTGCGAACCAAACTCGATTTCTGCATAGCCTTGAGTTGGAATCTGAATTAAGTAAAAGTTATCCAGATGATCTGGTTCAATAATGACATCCGCGCCATATTCCAAGCGGCTAATAGACAATGCGCCTGTTTTAACATGGTGCATAGTTGCACTGAAATCTCGCTTCTGATGAGAGATTTTAAGATCATGCGGTTTAAAAATTTGGCCTACATTGCGGCAGGTTTCGCTTAAATCGTGGTGATCGAACACCAAATTATGATTGGTAAAGATAGACTCATTTTGAAAATGACGTCCATTGAGTTCGTGGGAGTTGGCTTGGTTCATATTTATCCCTTTTGGCTCACTCCTGTATTTACCTATGTTGCAAAAGTTTTAAACTTTCACTGTGCAATAAGTAAATACGGCACTTAAAAATTAAGTTAAGCGTAAAATACAATGAGATATAAGCAAGATATAGACCAATCTAACCGCTAGTTATTGTGATTTTCTCAAACTTTTACGTCGGATTTTGTCCATCAATTTAATACATTCGAGCAATAGAATAGGGGGATATAAAAGGTGCTATAACTTAATCTCATCATGATCTTATTCCTTAAGATCTATCAAAATTTATAACAAATCCGTGCGAACTGGTCAATTTATTTTGTCGGAATTCATTATTTTATATTATTGATATATAAAAGCTTTTAATTTAAATGCAAAAATTCAATATACCCCTTATAAGAGTATATTGAATCATTTCAGGTTTAGTAGTTTTTAAGCTATTTATACTTTTAACGTGAGGTATTGCTCTGTAAAAATTTCTCGCTGTAGATACGGTAGTTTTGCAAAGCTTGTTCATCTAACCAATTTTTAACGGCTTCAATCATTGGCGGTGGGCCACATAAATACATATCAAAAGCTTGCTCGGCCAGTTGATCTTTATTTAAGTGCTCATGGATATAACCGGCTTTACCTTGCCAAGTTTCCGTTGCCTTAGTCACAATCGGGTGATAGCTAAAGTTGGGTAGCTGTTCTGCATAGGCCTGTAAACGCTGTTGTTCACACAAGTCGGTTTCACTATTTACGCCGTAGTACAACTGAACTGCAGGCGAGTTAGGCTGATCAACCAAGTTATCAAGCATTCCCAAAAAAGCAGATAAACCAGTTCCACCTGCCACAAAAACCAGTGGTCGCTCTACTTCACGTAAATAGAAACTACCAAGCGGTGCTTCAATAAGTAAGCTTTGTCCAACCTGACAACGATCACGCAGGTAATTACTCATCACACCGTCTGGTAAGAGACGAATGAGAAATTGCAATTGATTGGTCGCATTTGGTCTATTTGCAAATGAATATGAGCGCCAATCTTCAGTATCCGGTATTTGCAAACGAGCATATTGACCCGGTAAAAACTGAAGTTGTGCAGCATGACTACTTGCATCAAGATGCAAAATTGCTGTGGTTTCAGAAACTAGCTCAACAGCGGTCACTTTGGTTTCAATTTTTAAAGTATCACCAGCGTTACAGATAGCAGAATCATGATCGAAATAAAAAGCAGCATCGGATTTCACACGCGTCTGGCAAGCTAACATTTTACGCTCAGCCAAATCACGCTCACTTAATGCATCTTCATCAACATATTCTTGTTCATAAATACCAGTTTCACACTGCCCCTGACAGGTTCCACAAACACCTTCACGGCAGTCTAGCGGTAAGTTAATTCCTTGACGAACTGCTGCATCAAGCAGCAATTCATCGTTATTTACTGAAATGAAAAAGGTTTTGCCATCGGCAAAGTTAAGTGCAACTGAATGTCCCATTTTCATTCCCCTTAAACGTGATAGAAGTCTAAAACGGAATCAATTTTGTCATTAAGCAAAATGCTGTGCTGACGACGAATACGGAAACCATCTGCAGTTTGGCGTAAAAGATAAGTAGCGTGTCCATAAAAACAACCTTCTAATCCTTGACGGTTATACAGCGTTTGCCATGCAACTTTTGCTTCAATTAATCCATCATCAAGTGTTTTAACTCGAATGTTGTTTATGCTGTGCAAAGTACGTGGTAACGGCGTTGCAGAGGCTGCTTTTCCGGTACGAATACGGAATACACGGTCTTCGAGTCCAGTACGGTCTGCATAATAAATATAAGACAAGCCCTGATTTGGATCTTGAACATAGTTATGGTCATCAATCCACTGTGGAATATGATATTCACTATCTTCATCGTAAAGCTCTAGGTAGGCATCCCAGTCATAAGCGTCACAAAGTTCTGCTTTTTTGTACAAAAACTGAGATACAGCAAAATTTAGTTCTTGTGACATGGTTACACCTCATCCATTGCGGCATTGTTTTCAAAAGTAATATCTTGCATTTTCAAGGCTTTCTTGTTTAAGCCATCGAGCATTAGACGTTGCCAGTGTCCATGTTGATTTACATAGAGTCCTTCATGGGTAAATTCACGGCCAGTAATAACTGGTTGAATGCCTAAATCTTGTGAGTTTTTGGTCGCGCCATATTCCCAAGACTGACAACCGCGAGAAATATCGCTCCAACGTTCAAGTCGTGCTTGGAAACCTTTTTGTTGCTCACGGAATTCAACTAAATCGTCTGGTGTACCAAGGCCGGATACGTTAAAGAAATCTTCAAACTGGCGAATACGGTTACGACGCGCTTCAGCAGATTCACCTTTAACACCAATACACTGACTAATGACTTCAGTTTTATTCCAAGCCACTGGACGAACAATACGAAGTTGTGAACTAATTTGGTCCATAAAAAATAGGCTAGGGTACAAGTTCAAGTTTCTTAAACGGTGCATTGCCCATTCAGCATATTTGTCACCATATTTTTCGACCATATATGGCATAACCGTGCTGTAGCCCGGACGAACTGTTGGGTTCGGCATGTCACTAAATAAAACACTATGACCATTTTTAAAACTAAACCAGCCATCGTCAGTTTCTGAATCACCGGCACCTAACTTGCTGTAGTCAAGCGTATCGAGTTCTTCACCTTTTGATGCATTGACTTGCTGACGGTGTTGAACTGTAGAGACATAGTTATAGTGAACAGTGCTGACATGGTAGCCATCTAGGCCATTTTCATTTTGTAGCTTCCAGTTACCTGCAAAGGTATAAGATGACTTGCCTTGAAGTACTTCGAGTTCACCTGTTGGCGACTGGTTAACCATTAAATCAAGGAACAATTTGGCATCGCCCAAAAAGTCTTCTAGAGAATCTGTTGCTTGAGTATCGAGGCTTACAAATACAAATCCACGGTAGCTGGCAATACGGCCTTGTTTTAAGCCTCGGCTTGATTTATCAAAATCTTCACAATATTCACCAGGTGCTTTGACTTTCACCAAGCGACCATCTGACTTATAGCACCATGCGTGGAACGGACATGTAAAGGTTGACTGGTTGCCTTTAGCAACGCGTGTTAAAGTTGCGCCACGATGCTCGCAAGCATTGACCATCGCATGTAATTCGCCTTTACCATCACGGCTCACAATAATCGGTTGGCGACCAATTTGAACTGTTAGGAAATCATGATTGTTTGGAATCTCACTTTCGTGACATGCATAAATCCAAACCTTTTCAAAAATAAGTTCCATTTCCAAGTCAAATAGTTCAGGCTCAGTAAACATATTGCGTGCAATACGAAACACGCCATCGTTAGGACGGAAGTCGATACATCCATCTACAAAATCATTCCATTGTTTTAAATTAGATGAGGTCATTTGCTCAATCCTATTCATTCAGCTTTTAACTGATTGAACCGCGATTAGGCTTTGGCCTCTATCCGTTTTTTCCAGATCTTTATCCACTTTGTGCAGTTTTGATTTTTTTAATTGAACTCTTTTTAGGAAAGAGTAGAGATTTAAATTTGTATATGTCTTAGCTTGTTAAATTTCCCTATAATGTTAACGAGCATAAAATAAACTTTTGTGAACTAAGTCTATGAAAGAACAAAACTTAAAATTACAGATTAGAATTCTTTTAGAGCAGAACATTGCGTTTGGTCCGGGTAAGGCAGACTTACTTGAAGCAATTGAGAAAACTGGTTCGATCTCACAAGCCGCAAAATCTATGAATATGAGCTACCGCCGTGCGTGGCAGTTGGTAGACACCATGAATCAATGCTTCGAAACAGCTTTGGTGGAAACTCAAACAGGCGGAACACATGGTGGTGGGGCAGCCGTTACAGCTTTGGGACAGAAAGTCTTACAACACTATCGTCAAATGGAAATCAATGCTCGACAAGCCTTAGAACATGATTATCAAATTATGAGTAGCTATTTAAAGAAATAAGATGAGAAATACTTTATAAATCAAAAAATTTAAGTGCGAATCAGTTTTACTTACCTATAATTTTTAACTGCTTAGAAAAAAATATCCATCTTTATAAATAATTTCTACTTTTCATTGTATATGCTTATCGCTATATTCTTGAGTATATATCGCTGCAAAAAACGACAAAAAGGTAAATATAATGGTAAGTGATACGAAGATAAAAAAGTTGGCTTTAGCGTATTCGGTGCTCAGCATAGGATTGGTCTTTAATGTTCCAGCTAAAGCTGAATCGGTTACCGTTTATGCAGCAGCGAGCTTAACCAATGCGATTAACGATTTAGAAAAAATTTATGAAAAACAAAATAAAGTAGAAGTTAAAACTTCATATGCAGGCTCATCGACCTTAGCGAAACAAATTGAAGCTGGGGCACCAGTGGATGTATTTATTTCAGCAGATACCCAGTGGATGGATTATCTGCAAAATAAAAAATTAGTTGCAGCAAATGACCGTATAAATTTACTAGGTAACCGTCTGGTTCTAATTACCCCTAAAGGGAAGTCACTAAATATAAAACTAGATAAAACGATCGATCCAAATAAAGTATTTACAGGCAAGATTTGTACAGGGGATACAAAAAGTGTGCCTGTAGGCAAATATGCCAAACAAGCTTTTACTAACCTAGGTTGGTGGAGCCGTATTGAGCCAAAGTTAGTTGAAACAGAAGATGTTCGAGCTGCATTAAATTTTGTTGCGCGTGGTGAATGTCAGGTTGGGATTGTCTATGCAACTGATGCAGCGATTAGCAAAGATGTGAGTGTAGCTGGCGTATTTCCAGAAAATACCCATTCGCCAATTACTTACCCTGTAGGGATAGTTAAAAAGAATCCGAGCTCAACAAAGTTCTATCAATTTTTACAAAGCAACCAAGCCAAAGCTGTTTTTAAAAAATATGGCTTTAGCGTATTGGCTTCAGTCAAACCATGATGTTTTCTTTAACCCCAGAAGAGCTCAGCGTGCTACAACTTTCTTGTAAGGTTGCAGCAAGTTGTCTTGTGGTCAGTATTATTCCTGCAATTTGTGTGGGATGGTTTTTGGCACGTAAAGAGTTCTGGGGTAAGTCATTTATTGAAACATTGGTGTTTTTACCTTTGGTGTTACCGCCAGTGGTTCCTGGTTATTTGCTTTTACAAGTTTTTGGGAGCCGAGGCATTATTGGGCAATATTTGGCACCGCTCGGAATTCATTTTGCATTTAACTGGAAAGGTGCCGTTCTTGCTTCAGCAGTAATGGGTTTTCCGCTATTGGTACAATCTATTCGATTAGCGATTGAACTGGTCGATCAACGTTTAGAAATGGCAGCAAAGACATTAGGTGCCTCATCTTTAGGGGCATTTTTTCATGTCACGATGCCGCTTGCCAGCAGTGGTATTCTAATTGGTGCTATTTTATGTTTTTGCCGCAGTTTAGGTGAGTTTGGTGCGACCATTACCTTTGTGGGTAATATTTCAAATGAAACACGTACTTTGCCTTTGGCCATGTATAGCCTAATGCAACAACCCGATACCGAGGCCGCTATTCAAAGGCTAATTATTTTATCGTTAAGCGTGGCTTTTTTAGCCCTATGGTTTGCACAGTGGTTTCATCGTTATCAAAAAAAGCGCTTAGGACGGTGAGATTATGTTGATTGAATGCCGTTTTCAGCTACAGATGGGTCAATTTCATATTGAAGCTAGTTTCCAGTCAGATGCTACTGTTATTGGGCTATTTGGTGCCTCTGGGTCAGGTAAAACATCGATTTTACATGCCATTGCAGGGCTGAACACACCGCGTAGTGGATTCATTAAGATACAGGACCAAACATGGTTTGATTCAAATCAAAACATTAATTTGAGCACCCAAAAGCGGCATGTTGGATTAGTTTTTCAAGATGCTCAGCTTTTTCCCCATAAAACGGTAAAGCAAAACTTATTATTTGGTCTTAAGCACCTTTCCCAACAAGAACGTCACTTTGAAGCAGATTATATTATTGAGTTATTAAAATTAGAGCACTTATTACAACGTATGCCCATCAAACTCTCTGGTGGGGAAAAGCAGCGCGTGGCACTGGGTCGAGCATTATTATATTCACCTAAGTTGTTACTACTTGATGAACCTTTATCGGCACTAGATGCGAATCATAAAGCTGAAATTATTCCTTTTTTTCAGAAAGTAAAACAGGAAATAAAAATTCCAATGATTTATGTGAGTCATGATATTCAAGAAATTAAACAACTGACCGAAACAATGTGGGTTTTATAATTTCTCATATTTCACACATTGTTTCAGCTATGTTGATTTATGGTTGTTAGCTAGCCCATAAACTGCCCGTTGGAGCAGATTTTCGACGATCTTGAGCTTGTTGATAAAAACGCCAGAAAGCAAAAGCAAAAATGATAGCTAAGAAATCAACCACTAAGATTTCTCCACCATGTACCCATAAGCCACTTTGAGGAATGACGTAAGCTAAAAGAGATGTAAGTGGAATCGCAAATAACACTAAAACCACGGTTAACAGCAGTTGCGGTAAAGCTTTTGCATAGCCAATCACAAAGGTGTAAATCATAGTCAGTAGGAAAATCGCATAATAACCATACATAAAGAGGTGATTCATGCTTTCAATGTTAAGCGCTGCGAAAAGCCAACGACTGGCCAACATTGTACCTACGACAGCTAAAACACAACCTAAACATGCACCTATCGTTAAGTTCGCAAGGAACACTACATCTTTACGTTGAACAGGAACAGGATCTTCAGCACGCTTTTGCTTACGTGCGCGGGTTTCAACCCAAAGGATGTTTCCCGTATAAAACAAGAAAGCGCCACCGACACCTAACACAAAATAAATCCAACGTACGCCCGTACCACCAAAACTTCCAAAATGTAGGCTAAACATGGCATTGATTAACTTATTCCCAGCATCAGTCTGTGTGTTAATGCCTTTATGATTAAAGTGCTCAACTGCATATGGGTTCATACGCATAAAGTCATGATTTGCACCGCGCAACATCTGATCTGCGCTATAGAGGGCAATACGTGCATTGGCTTTTTCAGGTTTGTCTAGGCCACTGAACTCGATATAGTCAACTGAATATTCAGGTGCAACTTTTTTTGTTTGAGCTAGTATTTGCTGTACATCAACCTGTGTTTGTTTAGGTTGAATAAGCGCAGGGGGAGAACGCTGAAAAACAGGCTGTCCTTTGAGTGCAAGCTGACCAATCGCATCGTAAAAAAAGTCATGAAAAGCAAAGACAATAACGCTAATGCTTATAATGATGTGAAAAGGTAAGCTGGTAATTCCAATCACGTTATGCGCATCTAACCAAAAACGCTTTTTATTTTTACCAGGGCGAATAACAAAGTAATCCTTTACCAAAGTTGGTAAAAGAATAATCACCCCTGAGAGTAAAGCAAGAAAATATAAAATAGAAACCACGCCCATCACATAGAGACCTAAACCGTGATGGCCTGCCATGCCCGGTATGCCTGCTGTTTCATGCAACTGTTCGATTAGCCAGCCTGCTTTAGATAAGTTTTCTTGAGCAACGATTAACTGACCTTTATCATCTAAGCTTGCCATCCACGTAGTCTGAGCCGCATTAAAGCCATCTCCACGTTCATGTTCACTCCAAGTAATGGGTGCATAGTGAAATTCATTGGACGCTAAGTTTAGTGTGAAGTTCTTTTGTGCAGCAGGATAGGCAGCCTGAACTTTTTGAATAAGTTCATTATATTGATCGGGTGAGACTTTCGGTAGAACTTGCTGTGTTGGCGTAGCCCACTTACTAATATGGTGCTGAAACATGCTGAGCCCACCAGCAAAGAAACAGATAAAAAGCAAAATCCCTGCACATACACCCACCCAAGTATGCATGCTTTTTGCTAATTTCATGATGTCTGAACGTACTTTCATGTTTAACCCCGTAAGACAAAAATACAGCTATACGCTAGGGCATTCGCAATCGATAAATAGATCAGCGCTTTTCGTCCAGTCGTAAAAAAATAACTGCCAAACATAATAGGCATCCAAAACCAAGGAACACTCCACATTCCCACTTGCACTAATAAATCCATGGCAACATAAGGTTGGCCTAATAAAACAATCAAATTACCAATCGCAATAGAAAGACTTAGACCAAAAACCCCACCTGCAAAAGTTTTACTCCACCAGTCTGGCTGAATCGGAGACTGAATTTTAGCTTTCATGAAATCAGTTTCCGTTTAAAAAGCGCCATAAAAGGAAGAAACGACCACGCAAAAATGATGAGCATGAACCAACAAAAAGCGGCAACCACTTTTGGTAAGCTTGCAAAGAGCGCAATAAATCCAATGCCTAATAGCACTAGACCCAAATACTTAAAGAAAGTAGGAAGATGTTGAGACAACAGATTTTGGTTGCTATGACTACAATAAATACTGACCGCTCCCAACAGGGTCAAAAAAAGTCCTATAAGTTTCATAATCGATGTTTATAAGTAAATTAAAGTCAAAATTTACCCAATAGTATAAGTAAATAATAATTATTATCAAATGATAAATATAATTATTTATAGATTTGCAGTAAGTAAGTTAAGATAGAAGATAACTCATTAAAAATATTTATTTTGAAGTCGAATACAGTGAGTCATTATCTATACATTCCTGAACAACTCAGTACATCAATTTATGAAATTTCGAATCCTATTTTTTTTACATCAGAGCTATTTTGTTATGGGCTAGATTTATCGCAAACAACGCATTTGCATATAGACCAACAATTAGAGCATCCTCTAAAAATTGCTCAAGCGCGTGTCAAACGTAAAAATGAGTACTTATGTGGCAGAGTATTAGCTCAGGCAGTTTTAAATCATCATTTCGGTCTAGATCAGCCAATAACTTCTATGCACGAACATTTACCCATTTGGCCATCCCATGTTTTGGGGAGTATTAGTCATTCACAAAATAAGTTAATTGTTGCGCTATCTAGCAATGCGGTTTATTTGGGAATTGATATTGAGCACTGGGTGACCTCAGAATTTGCTCAAGAGAGTGCACATCTAATCTTAACGCCATGTGAGCTTGAATTATGGAAAAATAAAGCCTGTGAGTGTTTTGGTTTTGATTTTGCCCATTATGTGAGCTTAATTTTTTCTATAAAAGAAAGCCTATATAAAGCGGTTTATCCCACTGCAAAGCAATATATCGATTTCTTAGAAGCATCTATAGTTGATATTAATTTTGAAAATCAAACATTAACGCTAACTTTTTTGCCAGAAATTCAACAACGCTATCAACTTTTAGAACAATATCAAGGTGGCTGGGTCGTAGAGCAAGACCATATTATGACTTGGGTTTTTAAAGCGAATACATCTGCTTAAAAAAGAAGGCAACGAATTGCCTTCTTTTTATTTAGGGTTTAATTTTCTTGTAATTTAGGATCTTGGAACCCTGTTTCACGCATATCTTGAGAGTTGAATAAGAACATAAATCCTACTGCAAAGCTTAGTATGCCAAAGAAGAGGATACTTCCTGATATTGGTAAAAACCGAGTTAAGAGACCCAAAGTTGTAGTGGCAATCGAGTCGCCTAACGCATCTTGTGCGAGCCAGATTGAATTAATACGTCCTAAATATTCATCAGGCGTATGTCCTTGCACAATGCTGTATTGAAGCAAGTTGGCAATCGACATCAAATATCCAAACACACATAAAATGGGTAAAGTTACGATGAACCAAGGTGAAAGCCCAATCATAATCATGCAGCTAAAAACACCTAAGCACGTATAGAGCATAACTAAGCCGGGTTTGAGTAACCTTGTTGTCCAACCACTGAGCAAAGCACCTAAAGTCGAGCCTAACGGAACAGCTGAATACATAAGTCCGAGTTCAAATGCGCCGCCGTGAAAAATTTCATCTGCCATTTGCGGAAAAATAATACGAATAGCACTGCTAAAACTGAGCAATGTTCCAATTAAAATGGTACTACCGACCACTTTATTTTTAAAAACAAATTTAAACCCTTGAGCTAATTGGCGAAGAGGACTTTCGCCATTTGATGCATGTTGTGGTTTAAGCGCAGGTAGCCCCATCAATAAAAATACGGTAAGTAAAGTACCCACCGTTGAGACCCAATACACGGTCGCAACACTGCTAGCAGCAATTAAAATACCGCCGATTGCTGGTGAAATAACGGTTGCAAGACGTACGGATACCATACTGATCGCACGGGCTTGTACAATATTTTCGCGTCCTACAATCACAGGCATAATCGCCATCATTGCGGTTACACCGAGTGCACCAAAGAAACCATCCCATGCCGATAAAAAATAAATCGCATAGAGCGAAGGGTGCTCAAACATGGCGTTGATGGCAAGGCCTGCAAAGCCTAACCCACACACACCACGTGCCAATAAAATTAGCCATTTTCGATCTTTGCGATCTGACAGCAAACCGCCAAGTAACAAACCAATAAACATAGCAATGCCTTCAAAAGCCATTGCGACAGCAACGTTAAGCGAGTTCCCCGTAATGTCATAGACTTGTTTTGGAATAGCTACGACCAGCATGCCAATCGTTAACAATGACAATGTGCGAGCAATAAATACATGTCGGAAATGAGCATTACGTTTTAAAAGACTAAAATCGGTCAATATAGATTTGAAGCTCATGGCGTGTGCTCCTCTAAACCGCGTGCCTGACAGATCATGCGGTTTAAAATCGGGCCAAGTGTTTCAAGCTGCTGCGGTGACAATATATCGGTATGGTCTGCTTCGCTTAGTCGAACAATATTGAGTTTTTTAACTAAAGGTGACCATTGTTGTTCTGGTTGGATATACGGAAGCAAGTCTTTTTCAGCGACAACTAAGTGTAATTCACCATCAAAGTTCGGCATCTTATAAGGTTTTAATAAACGGACGGCATCGCGATAGTTCGCAAAAATATCCTCTTGTAAACGACGGGTTTCTTCACTTAATGCCGTATCTGCATCGGCTAAAATATCATTGAAGAATTGAAGCTGTTCTTGTTCGGCTTCTGCATTCATTTCCTCTACCGACAAATCTAACCATTGATGAATTTCAGCAGGGTAAGTGTCTAATAAGCCGAGATAATCAACTTTTTCACCTTGTTCAGTGAGCTTCGCCGCAACTGCATAGGCCACAGTGCCGCCAAGTGAATAACCTAGTAATGTATAAGGGCCTGTTGGTTGTTGCTTGCGAATAATCTCAAGTTGTTTTTCAACCAGCTCATCCATATCTGTACTATTTGCCAATAGGCCATCTGGTCGAGGAGACTGCAAACCGATAATTGGTAAATCAGGATGTACATAACGATTCAGAACCGTATATTGCCATGCTGAACCAGAACCTGGGTAGAAACAGAACAATGGATGCCCTGAGCCGGAACGGATTGGTAAAATAGGTTGCATGCCAGTTTGTTCAACTTCTGCCAAACGTTCTTGTGTAAGAAGTAAAGCCGATAAACGTTGAATCGTGACATGACTCATTAACTGGCCAATTGGAATGGTCCGCTTAAATACTTTTCGGATCTCAATTGCAAGCCTCATCACCAAAATGGAATGCCCACCAATCGCAAAGAAATCTTCGTTCACACCAATATTTTGATCTGTATTTAAAACTTGCTGGAAAATACGTGTCAGTTCATGTTCAAAAGCAGTGGTGGCGTACTGTTTTTCTGTATTTGAAGGATTAATTTTTGGTTGCGGCAGTGCTTTACGATCTAGCTTCCCATTATGGCTTAATGGGAATTGTTCGACCAACATATAGTGTGTTGGCACCATATATGCAGGAAGCTGTTTCGCCAATTGTTTCTTTAGCTGCTCAATGTCCACAGGTGCTGTTGTTTGTAAGTAAGCAACTAACTGAACATCAGCTTTATTTTGTTCAGAAGAAATAGGGTGTACAACCACATCAAGACCGCTGAGTAAGCGTAATTGTTGTTCAATTTCGCCCAGCTCAATACGTTGCCCACGTATTTTTAACTGGTCGTCAGCACGGCCCACATATTGAATGCTGCCGTCTGCATGCCAACGGGCAATATCACCAGTACGGTACATGCGTTGACCTGCTGCGAATGGATTTGCCACAAAACGTGTTGCTGTTAAGTCCGCTCGATGCAAATAACCCATGGCCAGTTGATGGCCTGCTAAATAAAGCTCACCATCTACTCCAACAGGAACGGGGCGTAAGTATTGATCCAAGATATAAAGCTGGGTATTCCAGACTGGATAGCCAATTGCAACGCTACTTTCTTCTGGGTGTAATCCCAGTGTTGCATCCATATAACTCACATCTACTGCAGCTTCCGTTGGGCCATATAAATTATGTAGCTCACAGCTAAAGTGCTCGGTAAATGATTTTGCTAAAGCCGTTGGTAAGGCCTCACCACTACAGAACACTCGGCGGATTGGCAAACTTTGGCGCTGAGCAGATGACAAAATTTCGGTAGCAGCATTTTCAAAAACAACCAACATTGAAGGTACAAAATGTAATGTTGTTACCTGATATTTTTGAATGAGGGTTAACAATGCCAATGGATCACGGTGTGCATCCACAGGTGCCATAACCAATCGTGCACCCACTAAATATGACCAGAAAAACTCCCATACTGAAACATCAAAAGTGCATGGCGTTTTTTGTAAAATTGTATCGGCTGCTGATAGTGGATACTCTGATTGCATCCATAAAATACGGTTCACAATGGCTTGGTGAGAAACCATAACACCTTTTGGTTGGCCTGTTGTACCAGATGTATAGATTAAATATGCCGGATGCTGTGGCGTAATGACTGTTGTTTTATAGCTGCTTAAATCAACCTTTGTTTCATCAAACAATTCATTAAAAGCAAAGGTAGCTATTGATTGAGGGGCAATAGCAGCTAGATCTTTTTGTTCACCAATCACAAGTTTAGATTTGGCATCCTGCAACATAAATTTGATACGTTCGGACGGATGTTGTAAATCAATAGGTAAATAAGCTGCACCTGCTTCAATCACCGCTAAAATGGCAATACTCAGTTTGACTGATCTTGGTAGGGCAACAGCAACAATATCTCCCGCCTGTACGCCCGCGTTTTGCAATTGCTGTGCTAACGCACAAACTTGCAAACGTACTTCAGTGAAACTGAGCTGATGATTTTCATCAGATAACGCCGTTTGTTCAGGCGTAATTCGAGCTTGTTCTCTGAGTAATTGCTGTAACGTGCTCTGGCGAACATAGTATTGGGTTTGATTAGTTTTCTGGATTAAATCGCGTTCTTCGGCCAGTTGTAAGCGATAGTGAGCTAGAGAAGTCTCTGGTTCATTTAATGCAATTTCAATCAATTGAACCATTCGCTCTAAGAAATGTTCAGGCTGATCAATTACACCACGCTGTTCGAGTAATAGCTCAATTTGATGATCAGGAATAACCAACAAAGCAAGCGGATAATGGCTATAACCACGATTTGTGAGTTTTGAAATCGCAGCATCACCAAGTTTTTGCTGTAAATACTGATTATCAGGATAGTTTTCTACGACTAACAAACTATCGAAAAGATTGCCTTGAGCCATCAATTGCTGAATTGCACCCAGTCCCAAACCATCGTGTTCTAAATGTTCAACATGCAATTGCTGTAACTGAGGTAATTGTTCCCAAAGTGTTTGCTGCATGTTGAGCTTTACACGTACCGGAATCGTATTTAAAAACAATCCAATCTGCTGCTCTAAACCATTGATAGGTGCCGAACGCCCAGAAACAGGTGTACCAAACACAATATCTTCACGATGAGCATAAATATTTAAAGTCATTGCCCAAATCATTTGCATGAAGACATTCAGTGTGATGCCTTGCTGGCGTAATTTGTGTTGAAGTTTCGCACCCAACTCGGCACTTAAACGATATGAAGTTTCTTGCACAGCTTGCTGTGGTTGATTAAATAAAATAAGTGGTTGTAAATCAGCTAAATCACGTTGCCATATAGCTTTTGACGTTTCATGATCACGCCCAGATAAAGCTTTAATCACCGTTTCATAACTATGTTCAAGCACTGGCAGTGGTTGGTTAGTTTGCTGATAGGCTTTAATAAAGTCTTGTAAAAATAGTGGAGTTGACCAGCCATCTGTTAAAAGATGATGCACCATAATCAATAGTTCTGACTGTTCTGGAGCATGTTGAATTAAGGTTGCCCGAATTAAGCCATAGGGTTGGTCAAGGTGAATCGGTTGCTGCAATGCTTCTTGAATGGTTTGCTCAAGCAGATCGGGAGTGACTGAGCAAAACTGAACTGGCCAAGCTTGAGTAGGATGTAATGAATAGATAAAAACAGGTTCTTCAGCTAATTCACTATCAAAATGTCCACCTAATTGAGGGTGACGTTTTAATACGGTAATCAACGCTTGCTGTAAACGTACCGGATCAATATCTCCATTTAAACTAAGACGAGTAAAGGCATTATAATTCGATTGTTTTTCTACTTGAGATAAGAACAGCATGCCTTTTTGCAAAGGAAGCAAAGGTAAAATGGTGCTATTTTTTCCATATTTTTCTTGAACTTTTTGTTCTAGCTCTGCTGAAAATAATGGTTTTGAAATAGCCGCTTGTTGTTCATCTAAACGGGTGAGTTGTGGTGCCATAGCGGCGACTGTTTTAAATTGGAATACATCACTTGGTCTTAAGCCATAACCATGTTGGCGCAATTGAGTACAAAGCATAATGGCCGAAATACTATCGCCACCTGTCATAAAGAAGTCGTCATCAATTCCAATTGCGTCAAGCTTAAGAACAGACGCAGTAATTTGACATAAAAGTTGTTGTTCAGACGTTTCGGCCATTCGGCTATGGGTACGAATTTGAGGTTTTGGCAGTGCTTTTTTATCAACTTTGCCACTTACATTTCGTGGAAATTCGGACATAACCGTCAGGGCAGAAGGCACCATATATTCTGGTAAGTTTTGACGTAACTGACTTAAATACTGCTGACTTAATTGCTCACTGGTTTTTTCATCAAGCTCAATGTCTTTGATCACACAATAACCGAGTAAACGATGACTGTTATTAATCGGTTCTGCAATCACGACTGCACTTTCAACATTGGCTAAAATTGAAAGCGCATTTTCAACTTCACCAATCTCAACTCGATAACCACGAATTTTAATCTGGTCATCACAGCGCCCCATAAATTCAAGTTTACCCGCGCTATTCCAGCGGACTAAATCACCCGTACGGTACATGCGCTGTCCATGTTCAAATGGATTTGCTACAAAGCGGGCAGCACTTAAGTCAGCGCGACCTAAATAACCATTGGCAATCCCAAAACCAGAAATATAAAGCTCACCAATGACACCAGTTGAGCATCGTTGCAAGTAGCGATCTAGTACATAGGCCTGTGTATTACCAATAGGGTTGCCAATGACAGGGCGAGCTGTCTGTTTTAATTCTGCTCGGAAAGTATCAACCGTATATTCTGTTGGACCATATAAGTTATGAGCAAAAAGCGCTGGCTGAGCATTCAGCTGTTGCCATAAAGCTAAAGGTGCAGCTTCACCACCAATCAAAATAAGACTTGGGTGGTGCTGATTTTCAGCAAATAAACCATTCGTCATCATTTGCGCACAAAAAGATGGCGGTAAATCAAGTGTATCGATTTGTCGTTGCTGAATTTCTTGCACTAAACCAAATGCATCACGACGCATGTTTTCATCAAAAATATGTAGCTCTTGGCCCCATAACATCCAGAAAACTTGCAACCAAGATGAGTCAAACGAGAAAGAGTGTGTATGCGCTGCACGTAACGGACGGTCAGGGAAACGCTGATTTACAGCTTCTAATACTGGCCAGTAAATGGTTGGTTTATGTGACAAAATGAGGTTGAGTAAAGAACCATGTGTGTTCATTACCCCTTTAGGACGACCAGTACTACCTGAGGTAAAAATCACATAAGCAATGTCTTGGAAATCAAATTTACGATTTTCGGCAGGAATATCACTCGCATCTTGCTTTCGAATTTGTGTTTGAACATCTTCATGATCAAGATATAACTGCTGAATGCTTTGTGGTAGTTGCCGTGCGAGTGCTTGTGTGGTTAATACAAATAATGGGTTGGCATCTTCACACATCATTTGCATACGATCGATTGGGTAATCTAAATCGAGAGGCAAGAAACTCGCACCAGAGTTTAGTACAGATAACATCACCACAACTGAATCAATCGAACGAGGAATAGCTCCAGCAATGACCGTTTGCTTTTTGGCTCCATTTTCTTGTAAAAAACGAGTGAGTTGATTCACTTTTACTGCAAGCTCAGCAAAACTCAGATGCACAAGGTTTGGACGTTCGCCACTCACGATTGCCGTACGTTCGGGATACTTTTTAACTTGTTCATAAAAAATATCTAGAACATTATTATATTGTTCAGGGTGATTAACACGTGGACCAATACCACTTTGGGTCAGGGCAGCAAGTTCCTGCTGTGGGGTAATATTAAAACTATTCCATTGTTGTTCTGGTTGAATCAGCGCTTGTTCAAGCAATAGAGTTAAACGTTGCCCATGCATAAAGAGCTCATCTTGTGTATAGCGCTCTGCATCTGCACGCAGTTCTATAATGAGTTCTTGATCTTGAACAATAAAAGAAAACTCAAAATCATCAATTGGACCTGTAGAAATGTGGTGTGTTTTGACCTTTTCACCATCTAACACCAAATCTTGGTCAAAAGCTTTATAGTTTAAAATAGGGCCATACATTCGTTCATAAATGTCGATACTATTTAAATCTCTTAAAATTTGTTCAGCATCATATTTTTGATGTGGACGTATCTGTTGCAGTTGTGCCTGCACATGCAGCGCTAAACTCGCCCAACTATCTTTTTCACTCACACTGAACTTTACCGGTAAGACATTTACTGCGGGTAAAGTCGAGCGAATTGCTTTTGAACCTAAACGGCGCATAAATGGAATACCGACAACCAATTCTGCTTTTTCGGTCATTTTGTAAATATATTGTAATGACAATGACATCATCATGTCATTCAAACCGACTTTGAGATTTGAAGCAATCTGTTGTATCAGGGCTAAAATTCCTGAAGAAAATCGAAGGTGATGCTTAACAAATTGTGCTGTCGTTTTTGCTGCCAAGTGATGAGTACTTAAAGTGACAGGAGTTGGTAAATCTTGACAGTAGTCTTTCCAGAAGTTCTGATCTTGCTTAAATTGATGGCTATTTTCATAAGCCTGACGTTCTTGAATAACATGTCGAACTTCAATAAAAGGCGAAGGACTAAGATCTTTTCCTGATTGTAATTGCTGGTATAAATCAACAATACGTTTAGTCAGGTTAATCATGCTAAAACCATCAAGCATGATGTGGTGATAACGCTGATACCAATACACTTTGTCATGCGTCGTAAATAACACCTGACGGTATAAGTGATTATCGATTTCTTTAAGTGATTTTGCGCATAACCGATCGGTTGGCATCCAATCCCATAAACGTTGCTGAGCTTTTTTAGGTGTTAAATGACAAAAATCAAACTCCTCTATTTGTATTTGAACTTGATTGTTAAGCTCAATAAACGGTTGAGACGGGTCAGATGAATATGAAGCAATGACCGTATCGGCTTCATTTAAACCAATTTGAATGGCTTGTTTAAATAATGAAAGATCAACCGATTTAGGAAGTTCAAGACAGTGAGCAATGGTATATAGATCATTAATAGAACTTAAATGATCGGCTAGAAATATCCCCAATTGTGTAGAAGTAAGCTCAAAGCGTATTGGCCCAGAAAGCTCTTGGGTAAATTCATTATGTAATGCTTGATTCATGACTGTTCTCCATTACGCTTGTTGAAAAGGATTAATGGTTAACCAATGCTTTTCTACATATGCAATACATGAAGCCCGCGTATCTGGTCCATGCTGAATATCCCACCCCGATGGCACCTGATGTTGAGCAGGCCATAAACTGAACTCACCTTGCTGATTTTTTAAAACCTGAAAAGACAAACTTTCGTTATCAAATGGATTGATATAATTTTCCTGTAAGTTGCTCATGATATTGTTATCCTTGATGAAACAAATGGTTATAGTGAAAGAGTTTTTTGCAATCCCTTAAGCAAGTCAGTACGCCAATTCACAGCATCATGTCCGCCCTGAAAAGTCTGAAAACTCACTTGATTGAATGATTGCAATTGTTGATAAAGTTGAAGGGCATCGTCCCGCATATCGGTTTCATACGTGCCGGCACTGATATAAATTTGAGTTGTTTTTGATAATTGATCAGATAAGTTTTGAAGCAGTTCTAAAAAATTACCTTTGTGTTTTCGCCCTAAAATACTGTTTGAAAAATCTGACCACCAATAAGATCCAGACTGTAAAATCAGAGAAGTAAAAATGGTCGGAAACAACAAGGCGCTATGTAAAGCGCATAATCCACCTAAACTTTGGCCACATAACGTAATGTCGGTTTTAGAAATAAATGCATATTCTTTTAAGAGTATTTCAATGAGTTCATCAACCAACGCCTGACTAAATGCATCATGGCAACCATAATCTTGTTGACGTTGTTGACGTTGTTGACGTTGTTGACTATTTAAACTATGAACAAAAACATAAATTGCTGGACGAATCTTATTTGAATCAGTCAAATGTCGAATTTCGGGCAGAATTGAAAGCTCTCGACTCCAGATTTGTCCATCAAGCAAAATAACTAATGGCAGACTTTCTTCTGCTAATTCACCACTAATAAAAATATCAACCAAATAATCCTGTTGGCATAAGCGACTTGACCATTTAAATGTCTTTGTAATTGGGCAATCGCTTATTAAAGATTTTGTGTTCTCGAGTTGAATCTGATTGATATAACGCGCTAAATGTCCTGTATAAACTGCTTGGTGGCTTAAAGGATCAATTTGAGCATTTTGTTTAAGCTGTGTCTGCCACCATAAGCGGCGTGTGGACGCGCAATCTGTTTCTGGCGCTTCTTCACTAGCCGTAACTACAACATAACTACCAGCCCAAGCTAGGGGCAGCACTATTTCAAAAAAATACACATCTGTCCCAGCTATATGGCTAAAACGATTCCACTTTTGATAGATAGAAGGGCTCTGTGAATAGATATCAATATAGACAAAGGTACTTTCTTCAGGCTCAGGACTACGCCAAACAAAGGTACAGAGCGCTTTATTTTTTTGTAGGTTAACTAGTGGACTACCTATTTTTTTAACGATATTCCACCAAACCTCACTCCCAACATTGAGTTGTTGAAATAGGGGATGTAAGGGATGAGAAAATGGCTTCATTTTGAGTCCATCTCGACAAGAAAGCGCGGTAAAATTATCAAAATGATTATCACTAGTAAATGAAAACAATTATCATTATAATCAATAAAGAAATGCTTATTTTTATAATATCAATTAAAAACAATAACTTAATTTAAAATTATGGTTAATAAATAGCTTAATTTAGATTGTAATCATATGTTTGATATTTATTGCACTTGATAATAATGATAATTATTTGCAATTATGTTGCGCAATTTAATATTGCTTCAAACAGGAGTTAAATATGAGCTCTACCATCGTGGTCACAGGTGCTGCAAGAGGTATTGGAGCTGCTATTGCAAAAAAATTATTGCAGCAAGGGTATCAAGTGATTGGTATTGACCAACAGGAAAACCCAGAACAATGGGAAATCATTCAAAAGCTAGAAAACTATGAAATATCACGTTGGCAAGGAATTTCACAAGACATTACACAGCAACAAACTACTCAAAATTTGATTGCGGAGCTTTTGGAAAAGCACAACATTACAGGCTTAGTAAATGCAGCGGGCGTATTAATTATGCGGTCTATGCTTGAAGCAAAAACAGAAGACTGGCAAACACTTTTTGCTGTAAATGTCATGGCACCCATTGCGATTAGTCAACAACTTGCTAAACATTTTTGTGAAAAAAAGCAGGGAAGCATTGTCACGATTAGCTCGAACAGTTCACGTATGCCACGTATACAACTTGGCATGTATGCAACGAGTAAAGCTGCACTGAGCCATTACTGCCGTAATCTTGCACTTGAAATCGCACCTCACCAAGTCAGGCTCAATATTGTTTCACCAGGCTCTACGCTCACTCAAATGCAGCAGCAGCTTTGGACAGATAATTCGCCTCCACCTGCTGTTATTGATGGTGACTTAAACCAGTACCGCACTGGTATTCCACTTAGAAAACTTGCTCAGCCTGAAGATATCGCTAATACCGTTAGCTTTTTACTTTCAGACCAAGCAGCACAAATTACTATGCAAGAAATTGTGGTCGATGGGGGAGCCACATTAGGCGTTTAAATATTAATTCATCACAACAAAATAATTTTATAAGGAGTTGCGAGATGTCGGTACAGCATCCGTATTTTATCCAACGAGAAAATTTTACTGAAAGCAGAATTACACTCGCAAAAGAAGTTTTAAATTGCACTGATAACGCTGGTTTTATATTTACGACTCCTGAATACATCATATCGAGTCATCAAAAACTTAAAGATATTGAGGTTACAAAAGACACTCAGTTAAAAGAGTGGCTAAACGAAGCCCGTCTACAATTACAACAAGCAATTGCAGATGGTTATAGCGATGCCAAGGTTATGGGTGGGTTGCCATTTAGTTCATCGGCAGATGTCAATTTAATGCTGATGCAAGATGCCAAGGTTTACCAGAAAGCTTTATTTTCACAAACTGATATTAATCTTGATGACTTAATATTAAAGCAGGCCGATTATTTACCTTCAGGTGAACACTATCAACAGCAAGTTGAATATTTAGTACAACAAATGCGGGCACAAAAGCTAGATAAAGCAGTACTTGCTCGTATTTTACAACTTGAATTTGAAGACAATCTTCCAATCTCGGATGTATTTTATAACTTGGCCAAGCATAATCCTGAAGGATATAACTATGCAGTCGCAAGACATCCTCAAAGCGAAGGTTGGTTTGTTGGTGCAAGTCCTGAACTTTTAATTGCAAAGCAAAATAATAAAATCTGGAGTAAACCTGTTGCGGGCACATTAGCACGCGATGATGATCCGATTATTGACCAAAATAACGCCAGAGCATTACTTGCTTCACAAAAAGATCAACATGAGCATGCTCTTGTCATCGAAATGATTGCCGATGAACTCACTCCTTTTTGCAAGCAACTGCATGTGCCCAAACAGCCTTCACTTATTCGCACCAAACGTCTTTGGCACTTGGCCTCACACATTACGGGTGAACTTAAGCAAGCCGATACTCATGTTTTTGACTTAATTGAACGTCTACATCCGACACCTGCAATTTGTGGTGAGCCAAGCGCCGTAGCAAAAAATTTGATTCAGCAACTTGAACCATTTAACCGTGAACTATTCGCCGGAACCATGGGGTGGGCCGATGCCGAAGGTAATGGTGAATGGTCGGTGACTGTTCGCTGTGCTCGTATTTATCAAAATATTGCCCGTTTATTTGCCGGTGCAGGAATTGTGGAAGCCTCACGTCCACAAGCTGAACATGCCGAAACCGCTGCAAAGTTTCGTACCGTACTTGATGGCTTCCAGATTTCACCAGACCAATTACCATGATAAGGAATAAATAAATGACAACTAAGAATTATTTAGTTGGCGCTGTGCCATATCCAGCAGAATTTGCTGAGGTTTACCGTAAAAAAGGTTATTGGCTTGGACAAAACTTGAGTGATTTTTTGCGGGAAAGTACTCAAAAGTATGCACAAAATATTGCAGTATATGATGGGGATAAAGCTGTTAGTTATGAAGAATTTGATAGCTTAGTTGACTGTTGTGCAAGCCATTTATATCAACATGGTTTACGTGCGGGTGATAAAGCCGTCGTACAAATGCCAAACCGCTATCAGTTTTATGTTCTATTTTTCGCACTGATTCGATTAGGTGCTTTACCTATCATGTCTTTGCCTGCCCATCGATATGCTGAACTCAGTAGCTTTTTTAAACAAACGCAAGCAAAAGCTTATTTCTGTGCAGATTTTGGTGCACAAAAATTTGATTATCGAGAACTTGCCGAAAAGCTTCAGCAAACTGCAGCTTGCTTAGAGTATGTATTTGTACTTGGAGATGCTGGTAATTTTGTCGCTATCGAAAACCTATTAAAAGAAACAGAAATTCTAGCGGAAGCAATCTCGCCAACTACAGCAAATCAAGTGGCTTTTTTACAGCTTTCGGGGGGTAGCACAGGTGTTCCAAAACTGATTCCACGTACTCATGATGATTATCTCTACAGTGTGCGTGAAAGTGCCAAAATTTGCGAACTCAATCAGATTTCACGTTTATTGATGGTTTTACCTGCGGCACATAACTTTTCAATGAGCTCGGCTGGTTCTTTAGGCATTTTTTATGCTGGTGGCGCAGTGGTTTTAGGTACAGATCCAAGTCCGGAAACTGCATTTCCACTTATTAAAAAACATGGTGTGACAGATGCTTGTTTAGTTCCTGCATTGGTTCGACCGTGGATGGACAAAGCAGCCAAAGATCAAGATCCAATATTATCGACTCTACGTTGTTTACAAGTCGGAGGAGCGCGTTTACCGGATGCTGTTGCCTTACGTTTAATTGATGAGTTTAAGGTTAATTTGCAACAAGTCTTTGGAATGGCTGAAGGGCTGGTGAATTACACCCGTTTTGGTATGTCAAAAGAGCAAATTATTCATACTCAAGGTTTAAAAATATCACAAGATGATGAAATTTTGGTATTGGATGATCATGACCAACCCGTAGACGCTGGAGAGGTAGGGCATTTACTCACTCGTGGTCCTTATACCATTCGCGGCTATTACCAAGCACCAGAGCACAACGCTCGTTCTTTTACACCAGATGGTTTTTATCGTACAGGCGACCTAGTTCGTATTCGTGAAGATGGCTGCATTGTTGTAGAAGGGCGTTCAAAAGAACAAATCAATCGTGCTGGTGAAAAAATTGCGACTGAAGAAGTGGAGCAAGCTTTATTAACTCATCCACAAATTCGCCTTGCAGCGCTGGTTGCTATGCCTGATGAGATGATGGGTGAAAAAAGCTGTGCCTTTATTGCATGGCAATCACAAACCGATGATCCAAGCCCAATTCGCCTTGCGATGTCAGTTCGTCAACATCTGAAAGACTATGGGCTTGCTACCTACAAAATTCCCGATCGTGTCGAATTTATCGAACAGTTTCCATATACAGCCTTTGGAAAAATTGACAAAAAAACACTACGTCAACAACTTGAAACTAAAACCAATGTTCTTGCTTAAAGATAAAAAAGGAAAAATTTGATGAGTATTCCCAAAATTACCAGTTATAGCATGCCTAAAGCCCACGAATTTACAGCGAATAAAACACATTGGCAGTTGCATACCAATCGCGCCGTATTATTGGTCCATGACATGCAGCAGTATTTTTTAGATTTTTATGATCAAACTCAAGCGCCTATTCCAGAGCTCATTAAAAATACCAAAGAACTGATTGAAACTGCGCGTAAGTTTAATATCCCTGTCGTCTATACTGCACAGCCCGGTAACCAGACACCTGAACATCGCCAGTTATTAACTGATTTTTGGGGAACTGGTCTAAAAGATGATCCGTATATTACTCAAATTTTGCCGGAAATATCACCTCAGAAAAATGATACCGTTTTAACAAAATGGCGTTATAGCGCATTTAAGTTTTCACCACTTGAACAACTCATGCGCGAGTCAGGTCGTGATCAACTTATTATTTGTGGTGTTTATGCCCATATTGGCTGCCTCATGAGTGCCGCAGAAGCATTTATGCTCAACATACAACCATTTTTATGTGGTGATGCACTCGCTGACTTTAGCCGTGAAGAACACGACATGGCATTAAAATATGCAAGTACACGTTGTGCTCAAGTCATGACAACTCAACAAGTGACTCGCACTTGGACACTTGAACAAGCAGCCTCGCCATTAACCCAAGCAGGGATTGTTCAAGCGGTAAGTGAGCAACTACAGATTCCAGCTTCAGACATTCAGTTAAATGATGATTTACTTATGCTTGGGCTTGATTCAGTTCGTTTAATGACTTTGGTGGGCAAATGGCAGGCTTATGGTGCTCAAGTGAGCTTTGAAGATTTAGCGGAACAACCTACATTAGAAGTATGGATTGAGAAACTAGTCGCTTAAAATTAAATAATAAAAAAGCAGATCATTGATCTGCTTTTTTTGTTCTATAAAGAGGAATGATCTTTTCTATATTTAGATACACGTCTAAACAAAACCCGTCTAAGCGACCATTGTAACGTCGGTAAACTATGTACCAAGACAAAGAAAAACACCGTAAATACAGGGACTAGTACGGTTCCAATAACCACACTACCAAATACACTCATACCAATTTCATGGCGACTCACTGCACCAGCACCTGTGGCAACAACAAGGGGAATAACACCCGCACCAAAAGCCAGCGAGGTCATTAAAATTGGACGTAAGCGTAGAGCTAAAGCCTCACATGCCGCAGTAACATAGCCTTTACCTTGTTTTATGGCTTTAGTTGCGAACTCCACAATTAAAATCGCGTTTTTACAAGACAAACCAATACCCGTTAGTAACGCGATTTGAAAATATACATCGTTTGGTAAGTTAAAAATTTGAGCAAATACAATAGTTCCAGTAATTCCTAGCGGAAGTCCTAGTAAAATAATAAAAGGTACTTTCCAGCTTTCATATAAAGCGGCTAAACATAAGAAAATAAATAAAATAGAGATAATGTATAAGAATAAGGCTTGCTGACTCGATTGCTGCTCTTGTAAAGAGAGGCCACTCCATGCGACATCTACACCAGACTGTTTACTCACCATATCACTTAACTGTTGCATTGCCTGACCTGAGCTAAAGCCAGAACTAACACTTGCTTCAAGTTGTATTGCAGCAAGTCCCATAAATCTTGTTAGTGTTTCTGGACCACCAGTCCACTCACTTTGTCCAAAATGCGCAAGAGAAAGCATTCCACCTGTATTATTACGGACATGCCAATAAGCTAAATCTTCAGGTTTAGAGCGAAATTCAGCATCACCTTGCATAATGATTCGTTTAATTTTGCCTCTTTCAACAAAATCACCCACATAGTTTCCACCCCAAGCAGTCGATAAAGTTGAACGAATCGCTTGTTGATCAATCCCTAATATCTTGGCTTTATTCTGATCGAGTTGAATAAAAACTTCAGCCTTATTTTCATCTACAAGCGGACTTAAATTTTCAAACGCAGGATAATTGTGAGATTCTTTTTCTAAAGCTTTATATTGTTTAATGAGTTCATTGCGTCCTTGACCATTTACATCTCTGAGCCAAAGTTCTAGGGCATCAGATTGGCCCAAACCAGAAACACTTGCAGGCATACCCACCATAACTTTGGCTGGTAAGTTTTTTTGCAAGTAATTTTGCGCACGCTCACGTATAGCACTTGCAGTATTAGCTTCACCTTTACGTTCATTCCAATGTTTTAAGGAAACAAACGCCATGCCTAAATTTGGACCACTTCCTGAAAAGTTTTGTCCATTGACTACAAGAACAGTATTAATATTTTTAGCTTCATGTTCAAAGAAATAGTTATTAACCAGTTTACCTACTTCTTGTGTTTGGCTCATAGACGCACTGTTATGCAAACTATAAGGCACAGCTAATAAACCCTGATCTTCATTGGGAATAAAGCTCGTCGGTAAACTACGATAAATCACAATTAAAACAGCAGCTAAAGCTAACACCATAAGACATGAAAGTGCTTTAAATTTGATTAAACTTGTTGCTAAAAAACTAAAACCAACTTTAACTTTTTCAAGCAAAGTCTCAAGTTTTTGTCCCCATTTAGGTTGTTTAGTTTGTTTTTTTAGTAAGACAGCACACAAAGCTGGCGTAATAAACATGGCTACCAATAAAGATAACAACATCGCAGCCGCTAGGGTGATTGAAAACTGGCGGTAAATCATACCCGTTGAACCACTAAAAAAAGCCATCGGGATAAATACGGCGGTTAGTACCAAGGTAATACCCATCAATGCACCGCTAATTTCTTGCATCGATGCTAAACATGCATCCCGAACACTTAATTGTTGCTCATGCATAAGCCGTTCAACATTTTCAACCACGACAATCGTGTCATCGACCAATAATCCGATTGCTAAAACCAGTGCAAACAGGGTAAGTGTATTAATACTCATTCCAGATAAATACAACACAACAAAGGTACCGCAAATCACAATAGGTACAGTAATGGTTGGAATAAGTGTAGCGCGCCAATTTTGTAAAAAGAGATACATGACAATGACGACCAACACCACAGCTTCAAGCAGAGTAATGATGACTTGTTTAATCGACTCTTCAATAAATGGTGTATTGTCACGTGGATAAACAATTTTATATCCAGCAGGTAGATGCTGCTTGAGCTGTTCAATTTTTGCTTTAATTAGACCAGAGGTTTCAATGGCATTCGCATCAGGACTGAGTGAAATGCCTAAACCAGCAGAAGGATAGCCATTTAGCGTATTAATACTTTCATAGTTTTCGGCACCTAATTCAACTCTCGCTACATCTTTTAAATAAACCAGACTGCCATCTACATTCGCTTTAACCACAACCGATTTAAAATCGTTGACTGTTTTTAGCCGAGAACCTGCAGTGACTTTGGCATAAATATTCTGGTCAGAAGCCGAAGGCATGGCACCAATCGAACCTGCAGCAATTTGGGTATTGTAGTCTTCAAGTGCCTGTTCAATATCACTCGGCATAAGTTGATAATTTCTAAGCTGATTTGGATTTAACCAAATACGCATGGCATAACTTGAACCAAATACATCCACCTCACCAATTCCTTGCAATTGTGAGAGTGGTTGTTCAAAGTGATTGACCATATAGTCCGATAATTCGATATTGCTGGCTTTACCTGTCTCATCGTATAGACCCACAATTAACAGCATATCACCTGTGGTTTTCCAAATATTTACCCCTTGCCGTTGTACTTGCTCGGGGAGACGGTTTAATGCACTGTTAATGCGGTTTTGTACTTGTAGTTGTGCCTTATCAATATCTGTACCAATTTTAAAATGAATATCAATACTGGCCGTTCCTGAAGATTCACTATTTGATGTGAAATAGAGTAAGTTATCCAGTCCTTTGATTTGTTGTTCTAAAATCTGAGTTACGCTTTCTTCAACAGTTTCAGCAGACGCACCTCGGTAATTAGCAACCACTGTGACACTTGGAGGAGCTAAGTTTGGATAACGCTCAACGGGCATTGCACGAATAGAAAAAAAACCAAAAATAAGAATAGTGATGGCAAGGACAGATACAAAAATAGGGTGATAAATAAAAAATCGAGAGAGCATTGTTATGTCTACTTTAAGCTTGTTTTCAATAGGTTTTTAGGCACACCAAATTGCAATATTAACTTTTTTAAATCAAATTAACAATAATGATTATCATTATATAAATAATAATTACTTTTATCTTGAACAATAAAAGTCATGAGGCTATCATGCTCGGCACATCATAAATGATAACAATTATCATATGGTAATCGTTATAAAATATAAGGACCGAGAAATGACATTAACGAAAAAGGCGCTGGTGGTCGCTCTCTCAACACTGCTTCCATTCGCAGTCCAAGCAAATACAGATATTGAGCAACAGGGTACAAATGAACCTGTTCAAAAACTTAAAACTATTGTGGTTTCTGCTGCTTTAAAAGAACAAGATGTAGATAAAGCACCCGCATCGATTAGTGTCATCACAAGTGAAGATATTGAACGTAGTGCAGCACTGAGCCTTGCAGACGTTTTACAAAAACAAGCAGGGGTTTATAACTATAACAGTGGACAGGACAAAATTATTATCCGAGGGATGCAAGATACGTCTGGTAGTTATACTTTAATTCTAATCAATGGAAAAAGAACATCTTCTCTGGGAGCAATGTGGCGAGGTAATGATTTTGACTGGAGCGCAATTCCTTTAAATAGCATTGAGCGTGTTGAAGTGATTCGTGGGCCTATGTCATCACTCTATGGCGCAGATGCGATGGGCGGTGTCATTAACATCATTACTAAAAAAGCAGAAGATGGACAATTACATGGTTCTATTTTTGGTCAATATAACCGAGCAGACCGAGGCGATGGTAAAAACCAGTACCGTTATGGATTTAACCTATATGGTGGTTTAACCGATAATTTAAGTTTCACTCTGGCAGGTGATGCCTATAACCGTGATGCGTGGTATAGAAAAGGCAAACCAGATCCGGACGGTGCATATTTTGTAGAAAAAGACACCAAGAATGTAAATGGTACTTTAAGCTGGAATATTAATGATCAGCAAACTCTAGATTTAGATTTGGGTTATAACAACGATAAACGCCCGCTGACGCAAGATGCAGCTACATCTATTCAAGAATCTGAAATGAAGCGAACCAATGTAGGCATTGCTCACCGTGGTAAATGGGCTTGGGGTAAAACAGAAGCTTATATTGGTAAAGAAACAGCTAAAATCTATGACTATGACAGTGAGTACGATGCGCCGCAAAGCCGTCACTATAAACAAGAAAATTTAATTGGCCGTGCTTTTGCCAACTTTGACTGGCTCATGAATAATACGACCAGTGGTTTTGATTATAAAGATCAGAAAATTACAGATGTCGTAAGTTATATCGGCACAGGGAAAAACCAGCAAAAAAGTTATGGCATTTTTGTGCAAAACGATACCCATATTAATGATGCACTTACCTTAACATTAGGTGGTCGTTACGACGATTTTGATGACTTTGATGGTAAAACGACGGGTAAAGCCTATTTAGCATATCAACTCGCTGAAGGAGTCATACTTAAAGGTGGTGTGGGACAAGCTTATAAGGTACCAGCACCTGCTCAGCTAGATATTAACTACTCGATGATTTCATGTGGAGGTAGTTGCCACATTCGAGGTAATCCAAACCTAGCGCCAGAAGAAAGTACAAACTATGAAGCATCCTTAATTGTGACACGTCCAAACTGGAATGCTGGCGTTACAGTTTTCCAAAACGATGTGAAGAACTTGATTGAAGCCATTACCTTGAGTAATGGGGACCCGCGTTTAGTAGGTGATTTTAGAAAAATCTGGACCAATGTCAGTCGTGCAGAACTCAAAGGTGTTGAGCTTACAGGTGGATATGATTTCACTGACAATTTAGGTGTTAAGGCAAACGCAACTTATCTGGATGCGAAAAACAAAACTACAGGTAAAGACTTAACTGAACGACCAGAATGGCTTGCCAATGGCTCTATTTCTTGGGCACCAGTTCAAGACTTTCGTGTAAATGCAGGCGTGAGTTATGTAGGCAAACAAATGTACTCTGCAACTAAGGAGTTACCAGCTTATACGACCTATGACCTTACGTTTACCTCGCCAATTTCGCCACGTTTAACACTGGACTACGGTGTAAAAAACTTGACCGATGTTGACTTGGAAGATAAAAACAAAACTTTTAATACCAAACTTTATGGCCGCAATTACTTTGTGAAAGCGACTTATAGTTTCTAAGTTAAATCTAGGCTCAAAGCTTATTCATAGGGGAATAGGCTTTGAGCTTTTTAGTGAGTAAATATCCATAATTTTCAGGTAAATATAGACAAAATAATTTTAAAACTTTCTATATTTCTAAACTTTAAGGTTAATTAACATGACGACAATATCAAAATCATTATTAAATGGACTACCGATAAAAAAATCGAGAATACAGGTTTTTGAAATTTTAAATCAGAACCCACATGGCTTAAGTGCGGATAGCATTTATGCACAAATTAAAAATGAATATAAAATTACACTAGGCACCATTTACCGAATTTTATCTGAGTTTGAAAATCGCAAACTCGTTAAAAGAGTGTTTCTGGGAAAAAGTAAAAGTATTTATAAACTCAGAAAAGATAAAATGAGTTGTAACCTGATTTGCCTAAAAACTGCTGAAACCTCAAGTTTTGAGCATGAAAAAGTGAAGGAACTATTGCATGAAGTTATGGATATTATTTTTGCAAATACTGGAGCAGACATCAGCAGTGTAGAACTTAATCTCTATACTGAATAAAAGCGCTTTTAGCTTTTCATATAAAAAAATAAAGGACAGCTTCGTACTGTCCTTTATACGTCATTAAATGAAATTATTTGATGACTTTAATTCGAGTTGTAGCCGGAATAATGAGTGGTGAATTTTTAGCAACATAGCTTTCAAAGGCATCAATATCTTGACCACCACCAACACGGTTCTGACCATCTTTTAACACAGTAAAGTTGTCACCACCATCTGCCAAGAAGCTATTGACTGTTACGCGATACACCTTGATGTCAACTAATGGAGAGCCTGCCACCATAATATTGCTTGCTCTCGGTGAAATAGTTGTATTTGCCGAATATTGATAACTTAACTCTTTAGATGGCTGTAAAATTTTAGGTGAACTTGCATTTCCACCAGACCATTGTTGCTCAAGGACATCTCGAATTTGTTTACCGGTTAAACTCAGCGTCACAATCGAATTACCAAAAGGCTGAACAGCAAAAATATCACCAAAGGTAATTTGGTTACTGCTGTTAATCAGTAGATCGGCACGTACACCACCTGGGTTCATGAGTGTAAAGTCTGAACCTTGGTCGCTTGCTTTAAGAGCAGAGGCTTGTTGTGCATCAGCAATCATATCGCCTAGCGGACTTTCACCACTTTCAGCCTGTGTACGACTCACGACGGCCGTTGAAGTTCCAACCACGCGTCCAGAAATGGTCGTTACTGCCTGACGGTATTTGTCTAAAATCGCTTCGATACTTGGTGTCTTACTAAATTTTTGATAAAGATCTGTAAGGCTTACAGTGGTTGTACCTGAAGTATAGGCCTCACTTTGAACCGGAACTTGTTTAGCATCTTTTTTAATAATGTCACCAGTTTTACCATCTAGCTCAATCTTAATATCGGTAATCAGCGTGCCATATTGGCCAGCGGAAGTCAGTAAGAACGGTTTAGCCGGATTTTTAGTTGCATAGTCACAAATATAAGATTGATGCGTGTGACCTGAAACAACAATATCAACTGCTGGATTTAAGCGATCTAAAATACCTAAAATAGGTCCACTTAAACCATCACATGTTTTTTGATTAAGCTTAGTACTTGGTGCTGCACCTTCATGGACTACCACCACAAAAGCCTGAATTCCTTGTTTTTGTAGTTCAGGAATGAGGGCATTTACCGTATCGGCCTCATCACGAAACTCAACGTCTTTTATACCAGCTGCAGATACAATGCTTGGAGTTGCTTTAAGTGTTAAACCAATAAATGCAACTGGAATTCCGCCATAAGTTTTGACTTTATAAGCTGGAAAAATTGTTTTGCTTGCATCGTTTTTCATTGCAACGTTGGCGGCAAGGAAGTTAAATTTTGCACCACTAAAGTTTTTATTAATTTGGCAGGGTGCTGTACTTGTGTATTGTTGACAGCCACCATTTTGCAAACGACGTAACTCATCTGTACCGCGGTCAAATTCATGGTTACCCACAGCATTAAAGTCAATTTGAATATCATTCATGACATCAATCGTAGGTTCATCTAAAAACAACGAAGAAGTGAGTGGGGAAGCGCTAATTAAGTCACCCGCTGAAACAACAGCATTATTAGGGTTTTGAGCTCTAAGTTTCTTAATTGCGTCTGCGAAGTAACTCACACCCCCAACTGGAATACGTACTGTCTGAGATGCATCATTTGGGTTAGTTGCATCAACATAGCGTTTAGGTGGTTCTAAATTTCCATGAAAGTCGTTAAAAGCTAAAATATCGACCGTCTGGTTACTTCGGGGTGCAGATGTATTTGAATCACTGTCATTGTTATCATTACAACCAGCTAATAAAGCCATTGCCAGACATAAAGATGTTGTCTTAAATAATATATTTAAAGTCGTCATTTTTTATCAATTGGTGAATTAAGATGCATAAAAAATACGCATACTATATGAATATTTAATGAAAACTAAATCTTTATCAAAATCAGATGATCTTTAAAAAATTAATGCTAAGATGATAATAGATACCCATAAACGTAAGGAAACAAGCAAAAGGTTAAAATAGATCGTAATTTTTAAGGTTTTCATAAAAAATTCATGAATTTGCAATAAAATAGTTACAAAATGTCCGGTGAATAAAATCGGTTATACATTATTAAATTAATCTTTTTTATTCATGTACAATTTTTATCAATTATAAGAGTCAAGAATGACATCATTACCTACATTATCTAGCCCAAACCAGCATAATTTAGAAACGTATATTAATAGAGAACTCTCTTTATTAGAGTTTCATAAGCGAGTGCTTGCTCAGGCCAAAGATATTGAACATCCATTACTTGAACGTTTAAATTTTTTAATCATTTTTTCGCGCAATCTGGATGAGTTTTTCGAAATCCGTGTGGCAAGTTTAATCCAGAAAATTAGCTTAATGAGTCAAGCAACTGGGCCAGAAGGCTTGCCATTAGCAGAAGTATTAAAACAAATTTCGAAAAATGCGCATGAAGCCGTTGAAGAACAATATAACATTTTAAATTATACCTTGTTGCCACAGCTACAAGGCTATGGCGTTCATTTTATTCAGCATGGCGATATATTAGAAAAGCATAAAGACTGGATTAAAGAATACTTTTTCAAAGAAGTACAACCTGTCGTTACTCCAATTAGTTTAGACCCAGCACATCCATTTCCACGGTTAGTTAATAAAAGTCTTAATTTTATTGTGACTTTGGAAGGCAAAGACGCTTTCGGACGACAAATTGATTTAGCTATTGTGCCGGCACCACGCTCTTTACCAAGACTGGTTAAAATTCCCGAACATATTTCTGGTGGTGCAGAACATTACATTTTGCTCTCGGCTATTATTCATCAGCACATTTCAGATTTATTTCCGGGCATGAAAGCCACAGGTTGTCATCAATTTCGTGTTACTCGAAATGCCGATTTAACCGTATCAGAAGATGTAGAAGACTTGGCCGTGGCTTTAAAAGGTGAGTTATCTTCACGCCGTTTTGGTCAAGCGGTTCGTTTGGAAGTTGCAAAAAAATGTCCTGAAGAAATTGCAAACTATTTATTAGAGCAATTTGATTTAGATGCTGAACATCTTTATTACGTCGATGGTCCCGTCAACCTAGCCCGTTTTATTTCAAACTTTGATTTGCCAGATTTACGCTATAAACCGTATCAACAAGTTTTACCAAAACTCCTCTATAGCAAAAAGCCAATTTTTGATGTGTTAAAAGCAGGGGATGTTTTACTTCATCATCCGTTTGACTCATTTGCACCTGTCATCAAGTTTCTTCGGGAAGCTGCCCAAGATCCAAATGTCTTGGCAATTAAACAAACCTTATACCGTAGTGGAGCGAACTCGGAAATCATTCAACTTCTTGCAGAAGCTGCACGTAATGGAAAAGAAGTTACTGCGGTCATTGAGTTACGGGCACGTTTTGACGAAGAGTCCAATATTGAAGTAGCTAACGTATTGCAAGAAGCAGGTGCAGTTGTGGTTTACGGCATTGTTGGTTATAAAACTCACGCTAAAATGATTTTAGTTGTTCGCCGTGAACAAGACAAAATGAAAAGATATGTCCACTTAGGTACAGGCAACTACCATGCGGTGAATGCCAAAATTTATACCGATTTTGGCCTACTTACCAGTGATGCTGAAATTTGTGAAGACGTGCATAAGATTTTCCAAGAACTTACTGGTATGGGAAAAATGGCAAAGCTTAAAAAACTTTTTCATGCACCATTTACCTTGCACTCTCAATTGCTAGAGCTTATTGAGCAGGAAATTAAAAATAGTCTTGCTGGCAAGAAGGCACATATCATCATTAAAGTGAATGCGCTTACTGAACCACAGCTCATCAGCGCGCTTTATAAAGCCTCTCAAGCAGGTGTACAAATTGATTTAATTATTCGTTCCATTTGCTGTTTAAGACCACAAGTTACAGGACTGTCAGATAATATTCGGGTACGTTCAATTGTTGGCCGTTATTTAGAACATACTCGGGTTTACTATTTTTATAATGATGGCGATACAAAAGTGTTTTGCGCTAGTGCAGACTGGATGGAACGTAATTTGTTCTCTCGTATCGAAACTTGTTTCCCAATCGAAAGTAAAAAATTAAAGAAACAAGTGATTGAAGATGGACTAAACAATTATCTAAAAGACAATCGTCAAGCGTGGGAATTACAAGCCGATGGAACTTGGGTGCAATGTCAGCCTAAAGAAGGGCAAGAGCTTTATATTGCGCAGCAACACTTAATGAACTTAGCCGTGTAAAACATCTGCCATAGCAGAATATTCATTTGCTATGGCTTTTTTAATTGCCTTTGATTGATAAGGAGTTATTAAAATTTGGACAAAAAACACAATTATCGAACAATATCTTGTACCAACCTTATCTACAAACGTGACATTTTTAATTAGAATAAATTTTTAATTGCTTTATAAGATTTGATCAAGTGATTCATTTCACAACATTAATCCTGACTGGAGAAAAATTTATGCAATGGACAAAACCAGCTTTCACTGATTTACGTATTGGTTTTGAAGTAACAATGTACTTTGAAGCACGTTAATTATTTCTATTCAAATCTGTCATAAGCCCTAGTTTTGTTCTAGGGCTTATGTCTTTCTAATAAGATATTAATTTTATGTATATTTATATTTTAGGTTCAGCAGCTGGAGGCGGCTTCCCTCAGTGGAATTGTAATTGTCCTAATTGTCATGGTGTCCGTACAGGTACGATGAATGCCAAAGTGCGTACTCAATCTTCAATTGCGGTTTCAGAAAACGGCGTAGACTGGATTTTATTAAACGCATCACCAGATATCCGTCAGCAATTATTTGACTTTAAAGCAGCTCAACCTGCGCGTAAATTACGTGACACGGGCATTACCAACGTTATTTTAATGGATAGCCAGCTTGACCATACCACTGGACTTTTAACTCTACGTGAAGGCTGCCCAATGAAAGTGTGGTGTACTGAAATGGTCTATCAAGACCTGACCACAGGTTTTCCAGTCTTTAATATGTTGAAGCACTGGAATGGAGGTCTTCAATACAATGAAATTAATCCTAAACAAGCTTTTAGAATTGATGGTTTCGAAAATCTAGAATTTTTACCTTTAATTATTCAAAGCGCTGCACCACCATATTCACCACATCGCCATGACCCGCATGAAGGCGACAATATTGCTTTAATCATCAAAGATCATAAAACACAAAAACAGTTGTTTTATGCGCCAGGGCTTGGAAAGATTGACGATCAAATCATGCAGATTATGCAAAATTCAGATTGTGTCATGATTGACGGTACTCTCTGGACCGATGATGAAATGCAGCAAACGGGTGTAGGTAAAAAAACTGGCCGTGAAATGGGGCATTTATACATTAGTGGTGAAGGTGGTTCGTTGTCTTATTTGAACCAACTCAATACACCCCAAAAAGTGCTGATTCATATTAACAATACCAATCCAATTTTAAATGAAGACTCCGCTCAGTTTGCCGAACTAAAGGCAAATGGTGTAGAGGTTGCCTATGATGGCATGCAGATCGAACTCTAAGGTGCGCTATGACACAAACACCTGAAGCTTTAACAACCGAACAATTTAAACAGGCTATTATTGATAAAGGTCAGTATTATCATATCTATCATCCATTTCATGTAATGATGTATGAAGGTAAAGCGACTCAGCAACAAATTCAGGCTTGGGTTGCAAACCGTTATTATTATCAAATCAACATTCCACTCAAAGATGCCGCGATTATGGCAAATTGTCCAGACCAGCGCGTGCGTCAGGAATGGATTCAACGCATGATTGACCAAGATGGTGAATATCCTGACGGTGGTGGTCGAGAGGCATGGCTACGCTTGGCAGAAGCTGTTGGTTTGAGTCGTGAGCAAGTGATTTCCGAAGAATTGGTTTTGCCAGGTGTTCGCTTTGCTGTAGATGCCTATGTAAATTTTGCACGTCGTGCATCATGGCGTGAGGCAGCAAGCAGCTCTTTAACTGAATTATTTGCACCTCAAATTCATCAGTCTCGCCTTGAATCATGGCCACAACATTACCCTTGGATTGATGACAAGGGCTATGAATATTTCCGCTCTCGTTTAAGTCAAGCACGCCGTGATGTTGAACATGGTTTAACAATCACGCTTGATTCATTTACTACTCATGAACAACAACAAAGAATGCTAGAAATATTGCAGTTTAAACTGGATATTTTATGGAGCATTTTAGATGCCTTAACACTGGCATATGTACACAATGAAGCACCGTATCATAGCGTGACTCAAGAACGGGTATGGCACAAAGGACTATTTAAATGAATAAAGAGCAATTTGATGTAAATCTTGTGCCGACATGGCGACAAGGTTATCGTTTCCAATTTGAACCCGCTCAAAATGGTTTTGTGATTTTATATCCTGAAGGCATGATCAAGTTAAATGAAAGTGCAGGGGCTATTGGACAGTATATTGATGGGAAAAATAACGTTTCTGCCATTATTGCCCAACTCAAACAACAATTTGGCGATATAGCTGAAATTGACAACGATGTTATTGATTACATGTTAGTTGCCCAGCAACAGCACTGGATTGATTTTATATGACCAATGGTGTTGGTTTACCATTATGGCTACTAGCGGAGCTAACGTATCGTTGTCCGCTACAATGTCCATATTGTTCAAACCCTTTAGACTATGCACAGCACAAAAATGAATTGACCACACAAGAGTGGTTTGACGTTTTCGATCAAGCGCGTCAAATGGGTTCTGTGCAACTCGGGTTTTCAGGTGGTGAGCCTTTAGTACGTCAAGATCTAGAAGAGCTTGTAGCACATGCGCACCAACTTGGGTTTTATACCAACCTCATTACCTCTGGTATGGGCCTTACCGAACAGCGTATTTCCCATTTAAAGCAAGCTGGCCTAGACCATATTCAAATTAGCTTTCAAGCAAGTGACCCAGTTGTTAATGACGCTTTGGCAGGTTCAAAACATGCTTTTGAACAAAAGTATGAAATGTGTCGTCTGGTAAAAGAATATGATTATCCGATGGTTCTTAATTTTGTGATTCATCGACATAACATTGACCAGATTGATAAAATTATCGAGCTTTGCCTTGAACTTAATGCAGATACAGTCGAGTTAGCTATTTGTCAGTTTTATGGTTGGGCATTTTTAAACCGTCAAGGTTTATTACCAACACAAGAACAACTCATACGTGCAGAGCGTATTACCAATGAATATCGCGACCAGTTAAAAGCAAAAAATCATCCTTGCAAACTTATTTTTGTGGTGCCTGACTATTACGAAGAAAGACCAAAAGCCTGTATGAATGGCTGGGGCAAAATTTTCTTTACGGTAGCTCCAGATGGTATGGCTTTGCCTTGTCACGCCGCTAGACAGTTACCTATTTCTTTCCCAAATTTTCGTGAACAAAGCCTTTCCGATATTTGGTATAAATCTACAGGTTTTAACCACTTCCGTGGCGATGCATGGATGCCAGAAGGTTGCCGTAGTTGCCCAGATAAAGACCGTGACTTTGGCGGCTGTCGTTGCCAAGCTTATATGTTAACAGGCGATGCAAGCAATGCAGACCCTGTCTGTGGTAAATCGCCATATCATCAGCTGATTGAACAGGCACGTGCCGAGAGTGAACTCGATTCCTCTCTAGAAAAACTAGTGTTCCGTAATACTAAAAATTCAAAGCAATTTACGGTTCAGCAAAACATTCCTGTTCAAAATATTGCAGATGAATAGTGGTGAGAACGTAAATATGAACCATAGCTCAATTCCTGTTTTTGATGGTCATAATGATGTACTAACGCGCCTTTGGTTAAGCGATCATCGCAATCCTGCTCAAGCTTTTATTCAGGAACGTTTAGCAGGGCATCTCGATTTAAAACGCTGTCAAGAAGCGGGTTTTGTTGGCGGTATGTTTGCTATTTTCTTACCACCTTTTGCCTATGTTCAGCAGCACCATCCTAATAAGCTTTTTGACCAAACTTCATCTGACTTCACACAACAGCAAATTGAACAAATTTGTCTGGAACAACTCGATTTAGCAAAACAACTCGCCGAGTATTCTAATGACATTCAAATTTGCACAACTGTTCAGGATATTCAGCACTGCTTAGCAAAACAAAAGTTAGCCATTGTATTGCATATGGAAGGCGCCGAAGCACTACAACTTAATCCAGATTTACTCGATGTATTTTATGATGCAGGGCTTCGTAGCATCGGGCCGCTTTGGAATAGACCTAGTCGTTTTGGACATGGTTTAAATGCTAAGTTTCCACATTCACCAGATACGGGAGCCGGCCTTACACACGAGGGGAAAGCATTTATAAAGCGCTGTGTTGATAAAAAAATGGTGGTTGATGTTTCCCATATGAACGAAAAAGCTTTTTGGGATACCGCTAACATTCTTCAACAGCCCATTGTCGCGACTCATTCGAATGTCCATGCCTTATGTCCACAAGCCAGAAATCTGACAGATGACCAACTCAAAGCGATCAGAGACTCTAAAGGGATAGTTGGATTAAATTTTGATGTGGCTTTTTTACGTAAAGATGGACAGCGTGATGCAAACACATCCATTGATATCATTTTAAAACATCTAGAATATTTAATAGACGAAATAGGGATAGATCATGTTGGTTTTGGTTCCGACTTTGATGGGGCGCTTATTAGTCATGAAATTGGAGATGTAAGAGGACTACACCTACTCATCGAGAGAATGCAAAAAAGGCACTATTCGCATGAAATCATAGAAAAAATCTGTTTTTCTAACTGGTTGACTGTGCTTAATCGTATTTTAGATGAATAATCTATCGCTAAACTTATTGAAAATAGCGAATTATTTTACATTTTTTATTGGCCGAAATGACTAGAAAAAGTACAACTGGTTTAATTGTCAACCATTCGGTAAATTAACTAGAATCAATATTACTGAATGTAAGAACATTTGGTATTTCAGGTCTTTAGTGGTTTTCACTTGCGCCCATTTTTTCTTGAGAAGTAGAAATGGGCGTTTTTTATTGGTTATAAAAAATGAGAATTTCATCACAGAATTTACTAATTAACTGCAAATCATCTCTTTACTATCTTGACTAAAAGTTCAGCATTAAATACATTTAAGTTGTATTCAAAGATAAATAATATTGCTTCAAGCAATTAATAATACTGCTTAATCCTGAAATACAGTAGAAAGCCTATTCTTTTTTAGAATAGGCTTTTTGCTTTGTATGAAAATTTATTTTTGAAACTATTACACTCTTCAATTAACATAAAAATTAAATACCTTACAAAAGCGGTTCAAATCAAAGCCCTTAAATAACAAAGAATGTGCTATTAATTTAAGCTGATTTATAAAAAGTTTCTCCGTCGATTAAAGAGGTGTAAAATGTTAAAATCAATTTTAGTACTAGGAACAGGTATTGCAATTGGCATGTGCATGTACAAGAAAAAGCAGAAAAATAGTAAGAGCTTTAGCACAGGTAGTGACACTGACTCATTAATTAATAAAGATAATAACAAAGTTAAAGATGATAGTTCACTCGATAATGCGGTACAAGTTTAGAACTTCATAAGGGTTCATCAGTGAACCCTTCTAATATTTAAAATTAACTTTATCTAAAATAAAAATAAGACTAATAAGTTAATTTAAAAATAAATTTCATGTTATATAAAATTTTATTATTCATTTAATTATTTGAGACATATTTAATAAAACAAAAAGAACACTTTAAATGTTAAATTTTACACATTGTAGCAAAACAAACTCTATTATTTTTTATGTTAAGAATAAGAAAATGGAGACTAAAATGTCTAAACGTCATATTTTAAAAGAAGTTAATGCGAAAAGTATGTGCGGTATGGAAATTGTAGTAGAACAAATTTTCGAAAATACATTTGAAAAAAATTTGGCTTCAAGTGAAATACAACAAAACTGGTTACCTCTTTCTAAGATTGTGATTTCAGACAAAGTCATCAATTTAGATCAAGACAATACCTTTGCTCATCCTAGAACAGGTAAAGTCTTTAAGGTGTTAAACTCTTAAATAATTTGGCTTTAGATGAATATAAAAGAAATGATTGAGGCGAAACACTTAACTGTCTCGCCTCAATGAGTTTTATGAGTTAGTTTTCTTCTTTAAAAATAGTTTTTCTGCTGCTCCCAACACAAAAATAAAGAAGACCGGTACGAAAAATATAGCCAGAATTGTCGCAGAAATCATACCTCCAAACACGCCAGTCCCTAACGCATGCTGGGTTTCAGAACTTGCACCACTTGCAATTACCAGCGGAATCACACCAAAAGTAAAGGCAAGAGAAGTCATTAAAATTGGACGTAAACGTAACTTCGCTGCCGCAACCGCCGCTTCAATTAAGCTCATACCTTCTTCTTTAAGCATTTTTGCAAACTCAACAATTAAAATCGCATTTTTGGCAGACAAACCAATAATAGTAATCAGACCAATTTTGAAGAAAATATCATTTGGCATTCCTCTTAACATAATAGCCAAAATAGCTCCAAAAATACCTAAAGGAACAACTAACATAACTGAAAGTGGAATTGACCAACTTTCATAAAGTGCAGCTAACACTAAGAATACGACCAACATCGATAAAGCAATGAGAAATGCCATTTGCGATTCAGACTGTTTTTCCTGCAAAGAAATACCTGTCCATTCATAGCCAATTCCTTGAGGAAGTTTGGCAATCAATTTTTCCATTTCTCGCATTGCATCGCCTGAAGAAACTCCAATATTAGGAACCCCAGCAATACTTAATGAAGGACGGCCATTATAGCGATTATATTGCTGCGGCAACTTGTTCCACTGTGGAGTGACCACCTCAGATAAAGACACCAGTTGTCCATTTGCCCCAGCAACTTTCAAGCTCAAAATATCTTTTAAATGCATGCGTGATTGTGGATTGGCTTGAACAATCACTTGTTGCATACGACCCTGATTTGGGAAGTCATTGATATACATTGACCCCATAGAAGTTGAAATAATATCTGAAACAGAAGCAAAGCTTACGCCTAAGGTATTTAATTTCTCACGGTCTATTTTCAAGCTAATATTGTCGCCTTGTGGCAGACCTTCAGGGTAAACCATATAAAACTTTTTGTTTTGAGCCGCCATTTCCATGAGTTTTGTTTGTGCTGCGATTAAAGCTGGCATTCCTAAATTTGCTTTATCTTGTAAGCGCAAACTAAAACCTGAAGAGGTACCTAATTCATCAATGGCTGGAGGAAGTACTGACATCGTTGTACCTTCCTTACTTTTCGCCATTTCTGCATTAACGAAATTGGTATAGTCGGTTGTAGATTTATTACGTTCACCAAAATCTTTTAAGGTTGTAAATGCGAGCGCGACGTTTTGACCTGCACCACTAAATCCCCAACCCATAATTGAAATATTGCTTGTTACATCAGACTGTTCATTTAAATGATCTTCAAATTCTTCAACAATTTTTTGAGTGCGTTCAGCAGTTGCATCTGAAGGCAATTGGAACGAAGTTAAAAACCAGCCCTGATCTTCTTCAGGCATAAAAGCGGTTGGCCAATATCTCATACCAGCAAAAGTCAAACCTGTAATCACCACAAAAATGATGAGAGTCGGAATTGTATGCTTAACAACTTTTAGCAGGATAACTTCATACTTTTTTGTGACCTTATCAAAGCTTCGATCAAACCATGCGAAAAAACCTTTCTTTTGATGATGAGCATCAATTGGTTTTAGCAACGTTGCACAAAGTGCGGGAGTGAGGGTTAAAGCTAAAAATGCCGAGAATAAAATTGAAACCGACATGGTAATCGTAAACTGACGATAGATAATGCCGACCGAACCACTTGCCAAAGCCATAGGTAGAAATACAGCCGCCAACACTAAGGTAATACCAATAATCGGGCTGGTAATCTCTGTCATGGCCTTAGAGGTCGCTTCTTTGGGCGATAAGCCTTCCGTTGCCATAATCCGTTCAACATTCTCCACCACCACAATTGCGTCATCGACAATAATCCCGATTGCAAGCACCATACCGAACATGGTCAACACATTAATTGAGTAACCTGTCAAAAGCATGATGGTAAAGGTGCCGAGCAGGGCAATTGGCGCTACAATCGCAGGGATTAAGGTGTAGCGAACATTATGAAGAAATACATACATCACAATAAAAACCAGCACCATGGCTTCAAGTAATGTATGAACTACTTTTTCTATCGAGATTTTAACAAAAGGCGCAGTATCATAAGGAATACTGAATTGCATACCTTCAGGCAGGTTTGGTTTTAATTCATCAAGTTTCTGTTTTACTGCATCAGCTGTTTTTACTGCATTTGCACCAGGACTAAGCTGAATTGCCGCAGCCGTCGCAGGTTTACCATTTTCTAAAATTGCAAAGTTATATGATTGTGCGCCCATTTCTACATCGGCTACATCCGATAACTTAATATGGGCTCCGCTAATATTGCTCTTTAAACTAATGTTTTTAAACTGTTCAACTGTTTCGAGTTGACCTTGGGCAGATAACGGCACTGTTATTAGCTGCCCGTTGACTAAAGGGCGGTCACCAAGCCGACCCGGTGCAATATCAATGTTATTGCTGCGAATCGCATTGTTTACATCACTAATTGAGAGTCCATAAGAAACCAATTTGTTTGGATCCACCCAAATCCGCATTGCTTTTTCAGCACCAAAAGACTGAATTTTTCCGACACCCTCAACACGTTTAAGCTCTTCGACCACATTACGGACTAAATAATCACTTAAATCGACTTCTGAATAACGATGGTTAGGTGAGTTTAAACCGACTAGCATTAAAAAGCCCGAGGATGATGCTTCGACTGCTAAACCTTGTTGACGAACAACTTGCGGTAAGCGGGCTTCAACCGCTTTAATCTTATTCTGTACGTCAACTTGAGCCATGTCGACATCAGTACCCGGTTTAAACGTCGCAGTAATTTCAGCAGTCCCTGACGAATCAGTTGTAGCGCTATAGTAGAGTAAATTTTTTACTCCAGACATTTCCCGTTCAATGAGCGTAATAACACTATCATTAATTGTTTTAGGAGTAGCGCCAGGATAGCTTGCCGTAATATTCACCTGAGGAGGTGCAACACTTGGAAAGCGTGCAATAGGCAACTTTGGAATACTCAGTACACCAAATAAAATAATAAAAATTGCAATTACCCATGCAAAAACAGGACGGCGAATAAAGAATTGAGACATCATTTAGCATCTCCTTGCTTCACCGTATTTGCTGCCGAAGCGGCTTTCCATGCTGAAATCGCTAGCTTTTGGTTGGGCTGAATACGCTCAATCCCTTCAACGACAACTTTATCTCCAGCATTTAGACCTTTATTGATGAGATAAAATTGTTGATATTGTTGGCCTAGCTCTACAGGGCGTACATCTGCACTACCTTTGGCATTTACAACATAAACTTGTGGGTCGCCATTCATATTGCGCTGAATAGCTTGTTCTGGAACAAGTAAAGCCTGAGGAACAGAGGCGCGTTCAATGTTGACGCGAACATACATGCCCGGTAATAATTTTCGTTCAGGATTAGACACTTCAATACGGATAGTGACATCACCTGTTTCAGGGTCGACATTAATATCTTCAAAAAGCATTTTTGCCGATACGTTATAAGGCTGTCCCAAACTATTTAAGATTTGTACACCTTTTTGATTGTTGGCAGATAACTCGCCACTTTGTAAAGCTTCCTTTAAGCGCTCATATTCACCAATAGATTGTTTTACATCGACATAAACACGGTCAATTTGTTGAATGGTAGCCATTGTATTGCTATCAGCTTGGCTGACTAGAGCACCTTCGGTCACAAACGATTTACCAATACGGCCTGAAATTGGTGCTCGTACTGTGGCGTACTGTAAATTAAGATTTTGACGAGCCAGCAAAGCTTTCATTTGGGCAACATCTGCAATCGCTTGTCGATATTGCGACTCGGCATTACTTACTTCTTGCTTACTAATTGCGTTGCTTGGTAAGAGTTGTTGATAGCGTTCAAGTTGTACTTTTAAACGATTAACTTCTGCTTCTGCTTTATTTAGGCCAGCTCGATTACTATTTACATCAGCTTCAAAAATTTCCGAGTTTATTTTATATAAAGGTTGTCCAGCCTTGACTTCACTACCTTGGGTGAACAGAACTTTTTCAACAATACCGCCTACCTGAGGACGAATTTCGGCTGTACGGAAAGCCTGAACACGTGCAGGTAGATTTTCACTAAAGTTCACAGACTGTGGCTGAATTGTTAAAACGGTGACTTTAGCCTCTTGCGCTTGTGTTTGATCTGTCGCTTGTTCTTTACCACAGCCATGCAAAACAAGACTAATTGAGAATATGAATGGAACTAAAAAATGCTTCTGCACTTTTGTAACACCTAATGGACTTCTAGATGCTGACATTATTTTTGATGTGTGTGTAACCAAAATCGCTAATATGTGGAAAAAGTGTGGAGACTTAAGAAAAAATGTGCGTATCATAAATCAAATTTTTATCGCGTTTTATTGCTATGTTTGAGTCAACCTTTACGTTTAATTGTCAGGATAAGCTTATTCTTGTGGTAGAAGATGACTATGATATTGGCGATATAATTGAGCATTATTTAAAACGTGAAGGCATGCGTGTTGTACGTGCCATGAATGGTAAACAGGCCATTGAAATACATGCAACTCAACCTATTGATTTAGTCATACTTGATATAAAAATGCCCGAATTAAGTGGATGGGAAGTTCTAAATAAAATTCGGCAAAAAGCAGCCACACCTGTAATTATGTTGACTGCTTTAGATCAAGAAATTGATAAAGTCATGGCTCTAAGAATTGGGGCAGATGACTTTGTTGTAAAACCATTTAATCCCAATGAAGTGGTTGCACGCGTACAAGCAGTATTACGGCGCACCCAACAAAATCAGCAAATGTCTAACCGAAATCTGATTTATAAAAATATTGAAGTAAATACCGAAATACATACTGCCTATATATATTTAGATAACAAGCAACAAGCGCTTAATTTGACCCTAACTGAATATAAAATTTTGCTGTTGATGCTACCTCATCCACATAAAGTTTTTACCCGCTCGGAACTGATGAATCATTGCTTACCAGATCGGGATGCTCTTGAACGTACTGTTGATAGCCATGTCAGTAAGCTACGAAAGAAAATGGAAGAGCTGGGTTTAGAGAACATGCTTATTAATGTTCGTGGAGTAGGCTACCGTTTGGATAATCCGTATGAAAAATAAAACCGGCATTAGTAAACAACTGATTATTGCACTTAGCTTTACCAGTCTAATTGTTACGTTGAGTTCGCTCATATTAGGTTATGGTACTTATTATGTTGCGATCGAAGTCGGTCTTATTTCTCTTAAAAAATTAAAAGAAAGCGATGAATTTTTCCACTATTTAGACGGCATATGGCTGTTCGCCGTGCTTCTGTTTGGTACGGCATTTTCCATTATTTTGGGTATTAAACTTGCTCAACGTTTTATTGTTCCAATTAATCTACTAGCAGATGCAGCAAAAAAAATTAGTCAGGGTGATTTAACTGCACGTGTAGAAAGCTCTATGCATCATACTTCTGAAATTGCTGAACTCATGCATAATTTTAATGATATGGCACAAAAGCTTGAAACTTCTGTACAGAACGCTCATGTCTGGAATGCTGCGATTGCACATGAGCTAAGAACACCTGTCACCATTTTACAAGGACGGCTACAGGGTATTATCGATGGTGTTTTTAAACCAGATCCGGTTTTATTTAAAAATTTACTGAGTCAAGTTGAAGGCTTATCAAACCTTGTGGAAGACTTACGCACTCTAAGTCTTTTTGAAAACCAACAGCTCAGACTTAATATTGAAACGATAAATTTTAATGAGACTGCCTATAAAGTCGTGCATATGTTTCAAGAAAAACTACAGACTGCTCAACTTAAAGTAACTTTCAATATTCAGGCACCAGAAGTGAAGTGCGATCATAGACGAATTGAACAAGTTTTAATTGCTTTACTTGATAATGCCACGCGATATGCAAATCCGGGCAAGTTAAAAATTTCAACCCAATGTGATCAACAATATTGGGTTTTAGAAATAGAAGATGAAGGCCCAGGCATTTCAGCTGAGCATCATAAAGAATTATTTAATCCTTTTTTTCGGCTTGAGCAGTCAAGAAATAAAGAATTAGGTGGAACTGGTTTAGGGCTTTCGGTTGTACAAGCACTAGTGATTGCACATAAAGGAAGGGTAGATTACATCAACGAGAACTCACATAGCATTTTTAAAATCAGCATACCTCAACAATAGGATATGGAATAACTTAACGTTTTGATTAACAGAATTTGCATTTATTGACTCGTGATTAATCTGAAAATGCGTTAAGTTATTTATAAACTTTGAAGTAAATACTGATTTTTTATGATAATTGAGATAGAAACCCATCCACTACAACCATTTTTACCTGAAAATGCTCGTTTACTAATGCTAGGGAGTTTTCCACCACCTCGTAATAAATGGAAGATGGATTTTTATTATCCAAATTTTCAAAATGATATGTGGAGAATTTTTGGCTTAATTTTCTTCAAAGATAAAACCTATTTCTTAAGTGAAAGTCAAAAAACATTTAATGAAGAACGTATCCGAGAGTTTTTAACTGAAACAGGTATTGCTATTTTCGATACGGCTTATCAAATTAAACGGCTCAAGGGTAATGCTTCCGATAAATTTCTGGAAATTGTGATTCCAACGGACTTGGCTGCTTTACTTCAGCAAATTCCTTTATGCCAGACAATTATGACGACAGGCGATAAAGCCACTGATACCTTAATTTCAGTTTTACCTGAAAATACGGAAAAACCTTTAATTGGGACATCGACATCAACCTACTTTGCAGACCGCGATATTGATTTATATCGGTTACCATCTTCTTCTAGAGCATATCCTTTAGCACTTGAGAAAAAAGCAGAGGCCTATCAACAATTCTTTAATAAAATCGGATTCTTGTAATATTGAAAAATTACATCATCCATTCAATAGGCAGGTAAGAAACAGCTTTAATCATTGTTCGTTGAAAGCGGCTAGTTCCCGGGTCTTTATTATATTCAATCACTTGCCCATTCGACTGGTAATCGAGCCAGACAATTTGTCCTTCGCTATTTAATTTCAGTTGATAGGCCACTTGAGTTAAGTGTTGATCTAACATAACGGAAATTTGGGTTTGTAATTGATTAGACTCAATCACTAAGCCAACTTCGGTATTTAAATAGGTAGAGCGGGGGTCAAAGTTAAAAGAACCAATAAATACTTTGCCGTCTACATCAAAAAATTTAGCATGCAAACTGGATTTATTTTTACCTTTTGCTGGTATAACGCTACCCGTTACGATTTCGTACCAAGTTCTACGCCGCCGTTCTAGCACAGGTTTAAACTCATAAAGCTCAACACCATTTTTAAGCATTTCTACGCGGTATTGACTATAAAAAGCATGTACGATCGCAACATCATTTGCGGCAAAAGAGTTGGTTAACGCGCGAACTTTAATTCCTTCAACTCGTAGTTGTTTTAAGTAATATGTACCTTGTTGGGTTGGTACAAAATAAGCCGAAGCTAATTCTAAATGCTGCTTAGGTTTACCCATAATAGACATGACTTGTCCATATAGCATTTCATGTTCAGTTGCTGTTCCTAAAATCTTCTTGGGTGAGTCTGCCACAAAGTGTGCTTTAGACCACTGAATAGGATTATGCTCTAAAAGCTCTTTTAAATAACTCTGGGCATCATAAAGCTTATCTTCTGTGAGGCTTTGGCCTTCATGATGTAATTGTTCATAATGCTCTCTTAGAGCTTTTAAATGATGCTCAGCACAAGTTCCAATAATATCAGTTGCATTTACACTTAAGGTACTTTCCCAAAAATCAGTAAATACAGCTTGGGCATGTCTTACGGCATCTCCATAGAACAAAATATCCATATCAGTAAATTGAAACTTACTGCTTGCTTCAAAGTATTCACTACTAATATTTCTACCGCCTGTTACTGCAATCGTGGCATCCGCAATAATAAGTTTATTATGCATGCGGTGATTCACTTTTTTGAAGCGAAAAATATAATCAAATATTCTTAAGTATCTAAATTTATAAGGATTAAAGAGTCTGATTTCAAAGTTGGAGTGCTGTAAAAGACTTCTTAATATGCCATCAAGCTTTATACCGTTTTGATCATCAATTAACAGTCGAACTTTTATTCCTCGATCTGCCGCTTTGAGTAACTCATGCAGAATCAGGTTACCTACAAAATCATTAGTCCAAATATAATATTGTAGATCTATACTTTCCTTGGCATTTCTAATGACATATATACGTGAGGCGATACTCATAAATGCATCATCGAGGGCTACAAAGGCGGTAAGACCCTGACGCGTTTTTTCTTCTGCTGCATCATCATTCAACCAACTATTTGTCTTTATCACTATATCTTTCTCATTAGGATCGTATCTGTCTGTATAAGAAGGTAAATCAGTAAAACCCCAAGCACTTAAGGCCATAGTACTATATTGCTCGTACATCTGATGAAATTTAGTCATATATTTTGGTTAACATTACCAATTTGACTATTTTTTGCATATTTTTATGAAACTAAAAAGAAAGTGAAAAAAATAGAAGTGAAGCTTATCTTTTACGATGTTAAAAATATATCTATATAATTAATATATATAATTTTTTTAATTAAATCTCTTTAAATATTCAAGTTGAATTTAATAGTTGTAAAATAAAAAATTTAAAATAAAAGGGTGCATAATCCTTTGATAATAATTCATAAATTAAGAAAAAATCGTAATTATATTAATCAATATAATAAAGAAAAATAAATTAATTTTTATCTCATCTTTAGAAGATTTTTCTAATACTGTTATCTTATATATTATTTTTTGGTAAATTTTACCTTTCAAAAAAGACTAACCTTTAAATCCTTCTTTAAAGATTAGAATCATTAGCTATGAAAACGATAACTTTAACGACATTAAAAGCTATGAAAGAACAAAAACAAAAAATAGCTGTTCTGACTTGTTATGACTCTACCTTTGCTAAGGTCGCAAATAATGCAGGAGTAGACGTTTTGCTAGTTGGAGATACTTTAGGAATGGTATTACAGGGATATGACAGCACTTTACCTGTAACAACTGAACAAATGGTATATCACACTGCTTGTGTTAAAAGCGGAAATACTAACGCATTTATTATTTCTGATATGTCATTTATGACCTATGGAACGCTGGAAGATGCGCTAAAAAATGCTGGCCTTTTAATGCAAGCGGGAGCGCATATGGTAAAAATCGAAGGAGATTCATGGCTTGCTGAATCAATTCATAAATTAACTCAAAATGGCGTACCTGTATGTGCTCATATTGGATTAACACCTCAATCTGTAAATGTTTTGGGTGGATTTAAAGTTCAAGGTAAAACTGAAGACCAAGCAAAAAATTTAATTAATACAGCAAAGCATTTAGAAGAAGCTGGAGCAGCAATGCTGTTGATTGAATGTGTGCCTTCTGTTGTTGCAACACAAATCAGTCAATCAGTTTCTATACCAGTAATTGGAATTGGTGCTGGTGCCGATACAGATGCACAAGTATTGGTCTTACATGATATGTTGGGTTTAAACGATAAGCCTGCAAAATTTGTGAAAAATTTCATGAAAGGACAATCAAGTATTGAGTCTGCTATTAAAGAATATGTTAAAGCTGTAAAAGAAGGTTCTTTCCCAAGCGAAGCACATCAATATATTTAGAAAATTGATTTAAACATAAGGGAAGATAATCAAAAGTTAAAAATGATTATCTTCTTTTTTTAAAATTGATGTAGTTAAGTATTTTGAAAGCTGCTATTACCAACACTAAAAATTTATCGTTAAAAACCGAGACACACCACATCTTCAGTCCAAATACTGTGAATTATTTATCAATAGAATTTCACAACTAAACATTAATTACATTTAGATATTTAAGAATCACAAGAAAACACATGTTTTGTATCATACTTCTTTAAAAGGCTGAGTAAGCAACCGACTAAGAAGGAAGGTAAAAAGGAGATAGGACATGCCCCAATATTTGATGATTGCTGAAAAGGTTTATAAACGATTTAAAGATCAAGATCTTTTTTCAAATATTCCCACCGAACAACTAAACAACTTAATAGCAGTGATTCGTAAAGAAATTAAAGACACCAAGTTTAAGCTTAAATATAACTTCATTGATTTTGAAGAGTGTCTAACCAAACCACTAGATCAGTGCGCCGTTAAAATTGATATTAGTTTGATGCCTAGTTATAAAAATAAAGATGAGTATATTTTATGGCTAGCAGGATTCATTGAAAGAATCACTACTGGTGGAGAAACCAGACTTCCGTCTATTTCAAAGTTAATTCCCCCAGATTTTAAGTTTAATAGTGAGTTTGACCACTATAAAAATTCGTCAGAAACTGCACAGAAAAATGATGATGGTGAACTGATCATTAAGTACTTTAAATCGGAAGATTTTAAAAAAATGGTAAAAGAAAGAAAATAATTTAAAGAATATAGAAGTGTTTCCACCACACTTCTATATATCGCTGTTAAAATTCAGCAACCGCCTTCTGGGGCGGTTTTTTATTCAAAATTTCATTAAGCCGAGTTAATTTATCACGGTTCATGACGTGGAGCAGAATTCATCTCATGTCTAGTTCTACTTATATCTTCGTAAATAATTTTACGCATTCTATTTATTCCGCCTAAAGGCTTATGCTCAGGTAAAGCATGCCACGGCGTAAAAGAGAGATTTTCACAAAATTGATTTTGCTCAGGTGTATCAAAGCTCTGTTTTGGTATATGAAGAGTCGCAACTTGGTAAAAAGGTGCTTCCGTTTCTTTCCACTCAGTCATTGCATCTTCAACTTGCATTTTATTTGAAGTTCTTGGCTGTATTAAAAATTCCATACAAATATCTTGCTTCTGCAAAGTATCTTTTAAAGCTTCTCTTAAAAAATTATGGCTTGGATGATCAGGGAAAGCTGGGGACACCGCCGAGCAATTTCTTACTGAATATTTAACAGCTTGACGGTCATTACCTAATCCTAATTGATAGGGCACCATAGACCAATAACGTGCATAGAGTGGATTGGAAATTTTAGAATTACGAGCTCCTAAAGCATTGATTGTTCCTTTAAAACCTAGGGCAAAAGGAATGTGGAGTTTATTAAAGAAACCCTTATTGTTCACATCATGAATAAATGAAAGATATCTTTGACCGTCATTTACAAAAAAGACTGGATGATTGATCATGATAAAATCTTGAGTTGTCGCTTCCTTTTCACTCTCTAAAATTTTGTCACCCGGTACACCTAAGACTTTTATAGCCATGCCGCGGGCATCTTTTTCAATATCTGCTTGAGAAGCATCGTTAGATGCATTGGAAAAGCGAATCCATGCCTCATAGCTTTTATCGGGAACAAATACACCTTTTGCAAGTTGAGTTGGAATATTTTTAAGTACATGAAACTCGGCACGAACACAGCCATGTGCTTTCGGATGTGCATCTCTTAAGGCTTTGCCGGGTGAGTATTCTTTTCGAATAGATTCTTCAATAACTGTGGATATTTGCTGAGCCACTAACTTTTCATTTGGTTGCAGCTTTTCACCCAAGTATGTATCTGGCTCAGGATAAGATTTCGCAATACTTGAAGAAATAACTGTGGGCTTATTATTTTTATGAAATGCTGTATCAGTGCAACCATTTAATAATAAAGCTGGAGTCAAAAGTAACACTATTCTAAAGTGTCTTAACCGAGAAGGATTTGGCATTCATTGTTCCTTATTGCAAAGTCCACTTTAGAATTAAAATAATGTGTTAGGTTCATATTATTTTAATAATCATAATAATTATCTACTCTTCGTAGATTAAACTCAATTGTTACTTATCCTAACAATATAAATAAAATAATTATTTAATATAAGACTTCTTAAAGCCATTAAGAGCATTATGACATGATAAATAACTCACAAAATTTACAAAATAATTCTACGGTTTCTCCTCAACCCATTACTCAAAATATACTTATTGATAGGTTCAGTCCAAGCTATTGGACAATAGATGGCCCACAAAGTATGTCTTTTGCTATTACCAATTATGGCAATGGTTTTGAGGCAACTTTCCGCTCACGTATGACTACAGACTTAGCAGGTATTAGTTGGAACTCGTATGACACTAAAGATCATAAACTTTTAGCTTATGAAACCAAGTATAGCTATTCAGGTGTGATATGGGACTTTGACATTGAACTGTCATCCTCTATGCCTGTTTTAAATAATGAGTCATTAACCCCAACTCTAACTGTTTACTATAACGACAATGGGGTAGATAAAATCGCGTATATTGTTTTGTTCAACTACGCGAATAATCCATCTTCAAGATCTGCTCATATTCATATTAATTGGGATACAGTTAAAGCAGGTTTCTCAGCTACAGACAGCTTTCCAGTTACCAATATTCAGCGAATTTCATTTTCAGCGTTTACGAGTAGCTATAACGCCCACTCATCTTTGCCCTTGAGTCAGTCAGAAGATGGTTATATTCGTATTACTAATTCAGTCGTTACTGGTACAAATGCACAGTTAAATCTAAGCCGAGTGATCGTACCTCAGCATAATTATGGCTTATGTACCAGTTATGACGACCATTACGATCTAAATCCACAGCGAATAGTAAATAACATGGCTGCTTTGGGATACCACGGTTTTATTAATCACTACTGTGGTATGTCACATTATCCTGAAATGATCTGGAGAAGTGATATTAATAGATTCCAGATTCCAGACACACTCGTTACAGGCCAAGATGTCGTTAACCCATGTACCCGTAAATGGCATGAGAAATATGCTCAAGCTCTGCATAATGCAAATATGCAGCCCGTTTTTGGGGTAAGTTTTGAGATGTACTCGTTAGGAGCAAATGAGTTTTGGGCACAGCGCGACTGGAATAGTAATTTGGGTAAAACAGGCTACCAGCCACCAAGTTATTTCTTTAGTTTATGTGATCAAAATGCTTTGGCATACTTACATAAAGTTTTTATTGAGTTTGCAGATACCTTGGTGACGGGCGGGTGTGATGTCAACATGCAAATTGGTGAGCCTTGGTGGTGGTACAACACGGATACGAACTTACCATGTGTCTATGACTATCCAACCAAGTTAGCTTTTAATGCAGATACAGGTTTATATGCGCCAGACTTGGGAACAATTTATGATGCAATGAATAAGACTGGAACGCCTTACGATGAGTTTAAGTCATGGTTACGAAATAAATTAGGACAAACATGCCAAGATATTCGAACAGCGATTAAAGCAAAATATTCAAATGCTCAAGTGTGTCCATTAATCTTTTTCCCATCTATTCGTTCTCCAATACAAACCTTAGCAACTTATATCAACTACCCAAGCGAACACTATTCTTATCCAAATTTTGATTACATCATGACGGAAGCCTATGATTGGCTTTTAGAAGCGAAACTAGATTTAGCTCATCAGGCTGTTTCACAAATACCCACTCAAGATTTAGGCTACCCTGTAAATAAAGTGGCTTATTTATCGGGATTTGTACCAGATGCATCTATTGCTTATATCTACGGGTTCGATAAAAACAAACCATATCGTACACCGATCTGGCAAAGGATTTTTGGAGATATGCAAAACAACTTATCGCTTGGTCTGATGAAGCAGTTTATCTGGGCATATCCACAAGTGATGTTTGACTCGATTACAATTGATACTACTCAAGCTCCAAATGGCTTTTTTGTTGAAAATACGCTATATACACCTATTAGTGATAACACACCATATCCACCAGATATTTACCTATAAGTAAAGACAAGCTGTTTAATATATAAACAATTTAATCAAAAGCCTCTTAACATAAGAGGCTTCTTGTTTTTGAAAAACGTGCTTGCCTAGACGTACTTGACTGGCTATGCTGTGATGGATTGTCATGAAAGCCAATTTAATTTAAGCAAAATTAAGCTCTTGTATTACCAATATATAATCTATTTTGCTCGACTATAAATACCGAATGATTTAAAGGAAACCCAAAGATGAAATCTCGTGCAGCTGTCGCCTTTGCCCCAGGAAAACCTTTAGAAATTGTTGAAGTTGATGTTGCACCACCTCAAGCAGGTGAAGTTCTCATAAAAATTACTCATACAGGCGTATGTCATACCGATGCTTTTACACTATCTGGTGATGATCCTGAGGGTGTTTTCCCTGCGATTTTAGGTCATGAAGGCGCAGGTGTCGTAGTTGAAGTGGGTGAGGGCGTAACAAGCGTTCAGCCGGGTGATCATGTTATTCCTCTTTATACTGCAGAATGTAAAGAATGCTTATTCTGTAAATCTGGAAAAACAAATCTATGTGTTGCCGTACGTGCTACACAAGGTAAAGGTGTAATGCCAGATGGAACTACACGTTTTTCATATAATGGTGAGCCGATTTACCACTACATGGGTTGTTCAACTTTTAGTGAATATACGGTAGTTGCTGAAGTATCTTTAGCTAAGATCAATCCTGAGGCGAATCACGAGCAAGTTTGTTTACTTGGATGCGGCGTGACGACTGGTATTGGCGCCGTGCATAACACAGCTAAAGTACAAGAAGGTGACTCGGTTGCGGTATTTGGCTTAGGTGGTATTGGCCTAGCTGTTGTACAAGGTGCACGTCAAGCAAAAGCAGGACGTATTATTGTAATTGACACAAACCCAGATAAATTTGAACTTGCTAAACAGTTTGGTGCTACAGATTTCTTAAACCCAAAAGATTATGATCAACCTATTCAGCAAGTGATTGTAGAAATGACAGGCTGGGGTGTAGATCATTCATTTGAATGTATTGGTAACGTAAACGTTATGCGCTCGGCTCTAGAGTGCGCACATCGTGGTTGGGGACAATCCGTTATTATTGGTGTTGCTGGTGCAGGTCAAAAAATTTCGACACGCCCATTCCAGTTAGTGACAGGCCGTAAATGGTTAGGTACTGCTTTTGGTGGTGTGAAAGGTCGTACACAACTCCCTAAAATGGTCGAAGATGCGATGAAAGGCGAAATTCAACTTGAACCTTTTGTGACTCATACTATGCCTCTACAAGAAATTAACGAAGCTTTTGATTTAATGCATGAAGGTAAATCAATTCGTACTGTCATTCACTTTTAAATGAAATAAAAAAAGGGCTGTGATTCAGCCCTTTTTTTACGCTTCATAGTTTTATATTTCAAATAGCATTACCGCACATGTCAGTTGTGCCTTGAGGATAGCTAAACTGTAGAGCATTACGGTCAGTAATGAGTTCATTAGATAATTCTTGTCCAAATAATTGATTAGAATATATTCCTATACTACTTGAGACAGAAAAACGTATATTCTCTAGTGGAGCAGGTAAAGTAGATTGATACCCCTGATCAACACCATTTACAATAAAGCCAACCTGCTTAGTGTTTTGATTAATATACATCCCTAATCTTTGGTATCCATTTGAATTATTTGTCATATTTTGACCTTTATAATATGGATTGTTAGGCCCACTATTATCACTAAGTCGATAAGCTACATAATATTTTAATCTAGCAGGATTCTCACCAAAATCTGGATCATACCCACCCATATCAAACCAATAGCCAGATCTAACTGTATAACCATTATTTGTTACCCCACTAAATCCAATGCTAGCGGAGTAATAAGTAGAATTTCCAAGTGATGAACTTCCAAGAGTTGATGTTGGAATTTTAAGTTCCATTTCAAATGCAACAATACCTGTGTGAGGTATCGTTAAATCACCAATTTCATTAACCGAATTCAGACTGTCTACTTTACTTGTAGCTACATAATCTACGTAGCCATACTGACTTTCTGGCGTAGGTTCTACTTTAAAACCAAATTTTTGACCAGTTATCAATGGGAATATTTTCATAGGAAAATCAGGGTATTCTTTATTCCATACATCGAAATCTTCTTGAGTTGCATCAAAATTGTATTTGCAGACTGGGGCTGAAGAATTAAGGGAGGTAGTTTGAGCCAAAAGCATTTGAGGCGCTAATTTTTCATTCTTTGCTGTTGATGAAAAGTTTTTAGATGCTACTTTTTGACTGGATTCATTCTGCGATACGGTAGTCGTATTATCAGGAGATACCTCATACATAGCCCAACATAATGTCACTGCACCAACAGCAACTATACCGATTTTTTTCATAGATATTCCTATTGAGTTGAGTATTAAGTTCTTAGAAAGTATTAAGAAAAAAGTTATTATTAATATTTAAATACTTGATATTTTTTTAATTTATAAACTATTGAATATGATTAATCATATTCAATAGTTACAGTTGCCATAGCACGTACTTTACCAGGTGAAACATTCGTTGCTGTTTGGTAGTAGCGGGCAGTCATTGGTACGTTATATTGAAGTGTCTGGTTAGAAGACAAAGTACCTAAGGCTAATTTATCGCCTTTTTTAATGACTTGATTTTTATTTTGATAGTTCCAGAGTAATTGTACACCCACACCATTCGCTTTTTCAGAAGCTGCAGCTGTATTTGCCAATACCTGATTGTTTGTACCGTCTTGTGTAAAGTCGTAACTTAAACTAATGACGTTTTTCTCTTCATAACCCGTTGGGTTAATACCGCCATTACAAAGAATGTTCATATCAAAGGTTTGTTCACCTTGAGTAGAGCCAACACCTTTGAAGCCTGCTTTTGTAACTGTTGGGAGCTGTACAACTTTATTAATATTACCCTGGATTTCACACGAAGAAGACGCAATGGTAATCGCATTAGCATTAACAGTACTTGTTAAAAAAGGTTTATCAGGATAGCCACGGATATAATAACTACTATATCTGCCTGGTACTAAGGTTCCAGAGCCAGTTTGTGGAGCAATTTTAATGATTTCCACCACAAAATACCCAGATGCTAAATAGCGAGTACCTGAAATTCCACTACGCACATAAGGATAGTAACCCGAGAAATTCGCATTATTCTCCGCTTCACGATATAGACGAATACCAATGCCAGGAATATTAGTGGTATAGATGCTATTGCCTAAAGAGCTTAAAGGATAAGCTTGGGTTAATTCCGCAACTACTACATCTCGACTATCACAGTTATTCGCTTGTGTATCAGTACGACTAATAGGAAAAGTCGCTTTTCTTAATATTGCACCAATTGGATCACTAGGGCGAACTACAACACGTCCTACAGCCATAAGTACATCATTTGGTTGATAACCAGTTATGTAGCATGAAGCATTAGCCTCACCATAAATCCCAAGACCAGCAGTAAATAAAGCACCAGTTAATAATATTTTTTTCATTTGCAGACAGCCTCAGTCATTACTACACTTTGTTGCTTGTTTTGCAACTGATTACTAATGTTGTACTCAACAGAACAACGCTCATTACTTTCATCACCCCATTTTACATAGAGGTGATCTTGAGCTTGTGGGGTACGCAAGTAAATCATACTACCTTGTGCAACAATACCTACAGCTTCGTCTTTTTGGTTAAAGACTTGTGCAGCAAACGGTAGACTGTTGCCATCTACAGTTTTACTAGTAATATAAACTGCATAGCCTGTTTTGGTTGCAAAGTCGACTTTAGCAATTGCACCAGCAAAAGGAGCAATACGTTGACTTGTTTCTTCAAGTTCTACTTCACTCGACATTTCTTGTGGGTCAAGGGTAATGTCATTAAGGCGATAAGGCGTAACATAAGGAACTACAGCATAACCCTGTTTATTTACGCTTAAACCAACAGCATTGTTGACTTTTGCTCCAGCAGCTTCTGGTGCATGCACAAGTACCATCGTTTGACCTTGTTCAGGTCCAAATAAAATACCTTCTGAGTGTGCAACCACACTACCAGTTAAGCTAACCATTGCTTGTTGGTAAGAATCAGCCACACTATAAGATCCACCAACAGTTGTATAGTTAGTACGATAACGTCCATTTATGTTAAATGATGGATTTGAATAGTCCTGATGTGACATTGAAGCGCCGTAACTAAAGCGATCTCCCACCATGCCACTTGCACCAACAGTACGACTGTCTTCAGAAGCAGTAACGTTGACGTTAACCGAGTTCTTCTTGAAATCAATCGGGAATGACAACGTCATTAAGTATTCAGTATCGTGTGTCTGGCTAGTTGAGCCATATTCAATCTTACGGTTAATTGCAGATAAGCCATAAGTTAAGCCATGGAAGTTATTACTGTAACCAACCTGATATTGTTTAGTACTTTCACTGCGATTCCAATAGTCAACCCACGAACCCACTACATAAAAATTACCCCAACCTTCAGGTAAGCCTTGGTTTAAGGTAATTTGGAACTCACTACGTTGACGACCAGCAGAATAGGTATTAATACCTTTTTCTTCAAAATCACGAATCAGCAAGGCATCACGTAATTTATAGAAGTTTTCTGTTGAGTAACGATAAGCTGCTAGTGTTAAGTTTGTGTTAGTTGGAGTGATTAATTTACTATAGCTTAAACGGAAACTTTGACCAGATTGAGATGACTGTTTCTCAAAGTCAGCTTCAGAGTGGGTAACGTCAAATGCAATCGCACCAATTGGTGTAGCAAAAGCAGCACCTAATAAAACAGCCGCATAATTTTCTGTTGCTTGTATACCCGTATAGCCAGTTAGGTAATTATTAATACCTTGTTGATATTTACCCTGAACCACCCAAGGATCCAAATCAATATCAGAGTCGCGGAACTGACCTATAGTCAAAGAATAACGATTCATACCAGGACGTAACATCTGTACAACAGATGCATAAGGCACGGCAAATTTTTGTATTTCACCATTTGCTTCAATAACAGTGACTTCGATTTCACCACCAAAACCAGTAGGGTAAAGGTCATTAATTTCAAAGTTACCCGGTGCTACCGTTGTTTGATAAATCAGTTGACCTTGCTGACGAACTTCAACTTTCGCATTGGTTTTCGCATTACCACGAATACGTGGAGCATAACCCAACATACTATTTGGTAACATTCGATCATCACTTGAAAAATCGATACCACGGTAGCCATAAGAGTCAAAAATTTCGCCGTTGGTAAAGCTATCACCCAGTGTCAACACGCCGCGATATTTTGGGAACGCACGTTGTAAATAAGTACTAGTTTCGTCGTAGCTCGATTTAGACTGATTTTCGGCAGGAGTATCTTGCCATTGCCATTGACCATTATGACGTAATTGCCAGCCACCTAAATTTAGTCCAGCTGTAATCCCCATAAAGGCATTCGACGTTTCACTTGTATCATTAGAATTAGTAAACGTTTTATAAGCACTACCGTTATAAGATAAAAAGCCAGCATTAATACCACGATCCCATACACTTGGGTCGACATAACCTTGAGCATTTTTTTGTAATGCGACTTGAGGAATTGAGATATCTACACGTAATCGTGAGTTATCAAACTCATAAAATGCATTTTCTACCCAATCTTCTATTTTATAACAAGCATTATTTTCTTTTTGAAGTGGGGCATGTTTAGACAAAATTTCTTGTTTTACACCATATTCAAGAAGATTCATTCCTGTAAAGCAGGTCACAGCATTTTGTTGCGTCGAATCTATTGCTTTAAATACCATGCGACGTTTACCAAACCATTGACCATTTACATATACGTCAACGTTATATTCGCCTGGTAAAACAGGATTACCATATTTAAAACGAGAAATATCAACTTTTTTTGCATCGCCAATTAAAAAAGCAGAATCAAACTCAGCTTCGACAGGAGCATTCGCAGCTGTTTCTTCAGCATGTACGAATACAGGCATTGTCATTGTAACAACACCAGAAGCCAAGTAATAACAAATATGGCGTTTTAATAATTTATAAGATTCTTGCCGTTTTTTTGGCATAGCTAAGTCCGCCTACTCACATAATAGGTGCTTAAAATTTATTAAAAATATAAATCTGATTATTGAAGCTTTATTGTGTGTTCGACTCGACCACCGTAGTCATTCACATTAATAAAACTCATATCCTGAACATTGCCATTCTTAAGCTGAACGGATGCATCAGAAAAAGGCTTTACCATTAGCCCTTCAGGTAATAAATCAACTTTTTTATCACCGACTTTCTGAAAAACTGAAGTCATTGTGATATGAAAAGGAGTTGGATTTTTTACCGTTAAGTTTTGACCAGATTTAACCCATTGAAGTTTATCTGCTGCTAAGTTCGCGTCATCTTTAATCGAAGCTGGACGATAAAAGAATTTAATGCGTGAGCGAATGGCTAATTGCAGAAAATTATCAGGTGTCGTATCTGCACCCTTTGAGGTTGGTCTTGGAGGAATATCCAAAACGTTTAACCATAAAACAGTTTCTTGCTTTTGATTCAATTGAGAAGCTGTAGGGAGGGCCGTAATACGAAAAGTCTGACTTTTAGTTGCTTCAACACGAGAAATTGGAGGAGCAATCATAAAAGGAACTTTTGATTGGTCTGGAGTACTTTTTGCATCACCTTCATCAATCCAAGCTTGAACAAGAGCTGGTTTTGAACCGTTATTGCTAACTTGTAGCGTCACTTCACGAGCATCTGATGGATAAATTACACGAGTACCATGAATTACAATTTCTGCATGAGTGGCAGGTACAACTACCGCCGAAGCAAATGCCAAACCTAACAAAAAATTATAACTGTTCAATTTCATTTCAGATTCTCAGCCAACGAAGTTTGGGAAAGTGCTACACAAAATAGGGTTTCTATACGAATATAGAAACCCTATGATCCATCAATTATTGATAGATAATTGTGTATTGAACAGAAGTGTTCACTTTACCAGCAGTAGAAGCGCCAGTTGCATAGTATTCAGCATAGTAGTTAAGGTCTGCGCTACCAGCTGCAGCTACGTCAACCCATTGTGAGTTAGCTTGAGCACCGTTTGCACCAGCAGCAAGAACTGGGATGAAGTTGTTGTTGCTACCTAAAAGTTGAACGTTAACGTTTTTAGCACCAGTAGCGTCTTTGTTAAGTAAACGACCAGTATTAAAGTCAACATTTGCACCTGGTTCAAAGTAAGTAGCTACTTTACCTTCAGAACAGTTAGCTAATTTAATTTGGAAAGGAGTACGACCAGCAACATCCCCAGCAACAGCTAAAGTTTGTTTAGAAACAGTTGGAAGAGTAACTGTGAAATCTTTACCAGCAGGTGTAACGATGTCACAAGTTTTGTCTGTTACTAAACCATTAATTGTAATTGTACCATCAGCAGCTTGAGCGTTCGCAATTCCTACAACTGAAAGAGCAGCGATTAGAGCAAGTTTTTTCATAGTGTTTTCTCAAAAAGTCTGGATAAAAGTTTAATCTCTTACTTTTCCAGAGTTTGGCATCTTGAAAAGTAATGCGGCGATACTAACACTTTTAAAACAAAATGCAAACTAGATCACAATATTTTTAAATAAAAAGAAATAAAACACTGATTTTGACTAAAATCCAAGGATATAAAAAAACTAAGTCTATGTTTTAAAAAGAATTTCTAGTTATTGTAAGTATGAGAAAAGTACTAAAAAAGTATTTCAAGAAAAAAATAAATACTTATAAAAAATTTGGTAAAACAATTATATACGATAGTTTATCTTTTTGCTAAACAAAGTGTGATCAATTAATCTTTTTTTAAGGTAAAAGGTGAATTGCTTCTTTTTTGACTAAATAATAAGCAATTCACCTTAATCTTTACATAGAGTACTTCATCCAGAGCAACAAATCTGGACTAATATTTTTAGTGATAATTTAGAACTACTACTTTTTTATTAGCAGTTATTGTTTCAATACTTGTATCCATTTTTTCAGTATGTCGTGCCAAGTTGAATACATTGTCTTTATTTAAATATTGAGTATCGATAGTCGTATTCAGCGTATTGATTTGAGCACATGCTTTTTCAACATTTACTGTAGAACAAGTGTCTTCAACAATATTTCCTTTAATCATTATTGTGTTATTTGCATAACAAAATAGTGGGGAAGTGGAAATTACCGCTAAAACCATAAGTTTAAATATATTATTTTTCATTTTATATATACCTATTTATTAAATAGTTAATATAAGAGATACAATAATTTTTATTTAAAAACAATATAAAAATTCATTTTAATAAAAAATAAATAAATAACATGTGACCTATATCTCACTCATTATTTTATTTATATAAGTAGTTAATACTTTATAATTAATTTAATAAAAATGATAATAAAATCACACTTTTACAATAATAATGAATTACAGTCCATATAAATTTAAATTACTGATAATAAATGCTTTTAATCAAAACACGATCTTTTAGCGATAGATTAAACTTATTCTTAGATATTTTTTATTAATAATGGAATTTATATAATATAATTTTTAAATAATCACAAAAATAATTGATAATATAAAATACAAACCTTTAAAGCTCTTTCAAATTTTCAACTAATAAAAATAGCCATATTTTAAAATATAGTTAAATAATTGCAAAAATTTATTTAGAATAAATTAATAGTTTTGAAATTGAACTTTGAAGCCACTTAAAGCTCCAAAGGCTAATTCTTGTGCTATGACAACTGCTATCTACTTGTATGAATTTGTTTTAACCCTTAACTTTGAACAAAAAAGAATTATCTAATGATATTCATAAGAGTAAACACAAAAAAGTGCCTAGAGAATGTTGTAGTGACTCTTAGGGCTTTATAAGTCTCTTAAATTTGTATTAGTGGATAAAGCTCAATACATAGTCAGCAAACAAGAAGCCAGAGTTGGAAATATATTGCTAGCTATGGCCAAATATACATTACAAGATAGTTCGCATAATGTATATTATGTTAAATAAGATATGTAGAAATCTACCTATATAAGACTCTGGCTGCTCTACGTTGTTGCTGCGCCGTTTATTCTTTACTGTGGTTAATTATTAAGCTTGCACCTCTGTCTGCTGGGCCTTAGCGCTCTTAATTACCTTTGGTATAACCCTATTTCTAGTTTTAACCAGAATAATTCTCTAGGCAGCCTTCTACAAAATGTAATTACACTTTTATATTTGCCCCTAGTGAGCTGAGTTATTCACTACATCCTAAATTTACGACCTGCATTTGTGGTTGCTGGCTACCTAGAGATTATTTTGCTAAATTGCCTTTTGGTTCTTAAAGTTATTAATTTGCTTAGGCTAAATTGCAACATACAGAATATTTTCTATCTTATTGAAATTTATATAAATATTTTTAAAAACCCTCTTTACATGCTCTTAAAAAATGATATAGTACGTGTGTGCAGCTATTCTTTAAATTTAGCCTGCTGCTAGATCTCAAATTATATAAACCATAGCTAAATCACAAAAAAATAAGATCCAACTCAAAGCTGTCTTTTGACCTTTTCTCTTTAAATTTTTATTGAGGTGTCATATCTAATTTAACCAAGATTCATACAATAATTTTTATAATTTAAATAATGGATAATTAAATATGGATCGTTTGAAAGTTATTTTATTGATTACAAGTACCTGTTTAACAACAACACTTTATGCCAAACAACAAGTTGTCTGTGTTTTTGACCCAATTGGTAAGTCTGGAGAAGCTTTTGCTTTAGCAAAGGATTATGCTCTTGAAGCTAAAAATTGGGGAGCTGATCTATCTTTAAAAGCATATGTTGATGAACGTGTTGCGGCTGAAGACTTAAAAGTTGGAAAATGTGATGGCGCTATTATTAGTGGTTTACGTGGCCGTCAATTTAATAAATACACAGGATCCTTAGATGCGGTTGGCGCATTAACAAATATGAAAACGGCAATTAATGCCTATAAGCTGTTGTCATCACCTATGGCCGCAAAAAATATGGTGGTAGGCCCATACGAAATTGCAGGTTTAGGGACTATTGGCCCTGCATATTTATTTGTAAATGATAGAAGTATAAATACACTCGCTAAAGCTGCCGGCAAGAAAATTGGAGTATTTAAATATGATGAAGCTCAACCAAAGCTTGTGCAACAGGTTGGCGGTCAGGCTGTATCGGTAGACGTCACCAACGCTGGCGCAAAGTTTAATAACCATGAAATTGATATTGTGCCCGCTCCTATTGTGGCCTTTAAACCTTTTGAGCTATATAAAGGTTTAGGTGAGAAAGGCGCTATCGTTCGTTTTCCTTTGACTCAAATTTCAGCAAACTTCATTATTCGTAAAGACCAATTTCCAGCAGGTTTTGGGCAAAAGTCTCGAACTTGGGTAGCCAGCCAACTAAACAGAACGTTTGGCGTTATTGCTAAATATGAAAGTGATATTCCTTCAAAGTACTGGATGGATATTCCTAAAAATGAACAATTAAACTATATGAAAATGATGCGCGAAGCACGTATACAGCTAACCAAAGCAGGTATTTATGACCCTAAAATGATGATTTTTTTGAAAAAGGTAAGATGTAAAGAAACCCCAAGTAATTTTGAATGTGCGTTAAATGATGAATAAATTAAGCAAACTTCTTCTTTCATCATTAACTTAAACCAATTTTCTTACACGGATGTTTTGAGATATCCGTGTTTATTTAATTAATAGCAAAATTCTAATCATTGACTCAAACTATAAGTCTTATGCGCAGCTATTTTTTATTAAAATTTTCTTTTAACGCATCAATTAAGATATTTAATAAAGGTGCTTGCTCACGTCTGTGGGGATAATACAGATGATAAGGTTCATAGCTATGTCGCCAGTCCTTTAGCGTTTCTTCCAGTTCACCACTTTCAATATAAGGCTGAACCATATCAATAGGTAAATAAGCGATTCCTACACCGCTCCTTACTGCTTGAAGCACTGGAGATAAGGTTGTAAAAACGATTTTAGCATTAACAGTAATTATTTGTGTTTTACCTTGTTTGGTAAATTGCCAACGATAGAGTTCACCATGTGTTGGTAATCTTAAATTAATACAGTGGTATTCCACTAAATCTTTTGGATGCTTTGGGTGACCATAACGAGCTAAAAACTCTTTGGTTGCAACAGTGAGCATTTGTATTGGCTCACTCACCTGTAAAGCGATCATATCTTTAGAAACTAAACCACCTCTTCTAAGTCCTGCATCAAAACGCCCTTCTACAATATCAACAAGACCATAATCAGATATGATCTCTACTGAAATTTTTGGAAATTGTTGTATGACTTTTTCAACTGCTGGCCATAAAACACTTTGTATTCCATATTCATCTGCGCTAATACGTAATGTTCCTGCTGGATCATTTTTTAAAGCACTAATTTGATTTATGCCATTTTCTATTTCTTCTATTGCAGGTTGAAGCAAATTTAATAGATATTCACCTGCTTCTGTCGGTGCCACACTTCGTGTTGTTCTTGATAATAGTTTTATGCCAATTCGGTCTTCTAAATTACGGAGTGTTTGACTAATGGCTGACTGTGAAGTCCTGAGTTTTGCGGCTGCGCGTGTAAAGCTACGTTCCTGAGCAACGACCATAAAAGTGTGCAAATCATTTAAATTTTCTTTCATTATTTATAAGTATTCAGTATAAGTGCTATCTGATTATAGTGGATTATCATAATAAATCACCACGGTTATATTAATTTCATCGACCTAGTTCTTCTTTCGGAGAGAAGATGATGAAAACTGTAACTTTCAAAAATAAAAACATCGATGTTTCTGCAACTATACGTTTTCCAAAAGATTTCGATGAAAACAAAACATATGCAGCCATTGTATGTGCGCATCCAATTAGTAGCTGTAAAGAACAAACTGCCGGCGCAATCTATGCTGAAAAACTCACTGAAGCTGGGTTTATTACTTTAGCATTTGATGCATCGTATCAAGGTGCTAGCGGTGGTGAACCTCGTTTTCTTGAAGACCCTGCAACACGTGTAGAAGATTTCCGCTGTGCAGCCGACTATTTAACAACGCTTGCTTATGTTGATGAAAACCGTATTGGTGTATTAGGTGTGTGTGGTGGCGGTGGTTATGCTGTTAATGCTGCTATGACTGAACGCCGTTTTAAAGCAGTCGCAACTGTGGTTGCAGCAAACTATGGTCGTTTAATGCGTGAAGGCGACCAAACACCTGAAGCTGCCATTAAAACTTTAGAAGCCATTGCAGCACAACGTACAACGGAAGCTCGTGGTGCCGAACCGTTTATTACCCAGTACATTCCAAACTCACAACAAGAGCGTGAGCAAGCTGGCATTCATGATATTGATATTAAAGAAGCTGTAGATTACTACAAAACCCCGCGCGGTCAGACAGAAGGTTCACCAAATAAACTTCGCTTTTCAGGTTTAGCGGCTGCTGTTGGGTTTGATGCCTTTCATTTGGCAGATCACCTACTCACCCAACCCTTACAAATTGTGATTGGTGGAGTTCCGGGAGGCTTCGGTTCATATCGTGACGGTTATGAGCTATATAACAAAGCGGCCTCTAAAGATAAAAACCTCTTTGTGGTTAAAGATGCAAGCCATTATGACTTATATGATCAACCTGAACCTGTTGTTCAAGCCTTAGAAAAAATTATTCCATTTTTTCAAAAACATCTTTAATTCATAAATTGGAAAGTTTCCCAAGCGGGGAAACTTTCCAAATAGATAGGCTTTAGCGATAGTTAAACAAGCCTTTTATAATAAATCGCTGTACCGTCATAGTTCCCATTTGAACTTAATGCAAAACTTGGAATTACTCCCACACGAACAAATCCAATTTTACTATATAAAAGTTCGGACACATCACCTTCACGTGTATCTAAGACAAGTAAGCGCAAATCCTTTTCTCGTGCAAAGTTTTCTAGTTCGTTCATTAGTAATGTTGCTATTCCTTGTTTTCTTGCAGAAGTAAGCACCATGAGTTTTTCAACCTCGGCTCTATGAACGCCATTCTTTTTACTTACCAAAGACAATTGAACACTACCTACAATTTTTCCTTCTCGTATGGCAATCCATAGACGGCTATTACCTTGTGCTAATTTATGGTTGACCTCACGCCAGTAATTTAAGACTTCGTTCTTTTCTATAGGGGCTAAGAAACCTATTGAGGCTCCGTTATTTACAGAATCTTCTAACAATAGCGATAGGCCTTGTTCATGGTCATCAATTTCCTTTATTTCTAAAATTTCAATATCTTTCATATTTTTCTCTACGTTATTGGATATTAATTGAATAATTATTTGTGAAGAAATTATATATAAAAATGACTTCATTTTTACCGACCATCTTCATGAAGTTTCTTAAATAAAAACATACAGAACCGTCTACCTACCATTGCTATCATTCTGACACTTCTCAAGAAAATAAGAAGGAATCGTTTTGGCAACACCATATATAACAATAGGCTGCCCAACTTCAAGTGGTGGTCAAGTAATTTCTGGGAACAGTATGTTCCTCATTGACGGTATTCCCGTTGCCTGTGTCGGTGATAAAGCTACATGCCCAACTCATAAAATCGTTGCGACAATTGTCTCAGGCGATTCATACATGCAAATTTTTGGTAAAGCTGCCGCGCGTGTAAATGATTCACTTTCATGCGGTTGCAAATTATTGCCTCAACAAAATTTAGTTGTTCAGGATAATGGCGGTGGTTCGTCTCAAAGTGCAGCTAATACCAATACGGCTGCTCAAGATAGATTTGTAGAAGATAAACCTAAAGAATATGGAATTCAGTTCCAGTTAAAGGATGAGAAGACACAAAAGGTCTTTTGCGATATTCCCTATTCAATTATTTATAAGAAGGATGGAAAGGTAGAAACTGGTTGGACTGATAAAGAAGGTAAAACTCATGTTATCAATGCTGCTACACCTGATGAGGTGGAGTTTCAGACGATTGATGCTTCTAAACCGCTACCACCGCTTTAAGGATTGATAATGGCACAAGATAAAGTATTTTCACCGACATTAATTCCCTCTTTGGATAACGAAGTTAAAGTCTGTCATGCGGATGAATTACTAGATCCTCTCTTATGTAATAGCATTGTTAAGATTCTAAACTATCATACAACAGTACCTTATACTTTTATGATGAACCAAGCACAATGGGACTGGGTGAAACAGCATTATCCATTTGAGCATGATCTTGCAATACGCTTTGGTCTTGAATTCGATTTACGTCAATTTTCAGATGAAGTATTGGGACGCTATTCATTTCATACGATGATGTACTTAAAGTTCACTCTATATGCTCAAAAGCACTCTAGGAATAAAGGTGCTGAGATGATTACAGAGCTTGCAAAGGATACCTTTAAAGCTCGTATGGCAATTACTAAACAAAACTTTGGTGAAATAATAGATTTGGCCTTATCCAATGCGAGTAAACCTGTTCTTGCCGCTAATGCTTTAGCAACGTTTACCAACAATGGACCATATGGTATTAACGAGTATATGTACAAAAATGTATTTGGTCGTCCTTACGATCAAGCAACTGTTTCGTTATATATTCAGAATTACCACTACTCTCCACCTAATAACCGCTTCTCAATATGAAAATTACATTAATACCAATACTTTTACTTTCCTGCTTATTCCTGACTTCTTGTAAAGCTTCAACAGATAAAGAAGACATTGATAACTATGTGAAAGTAGACCTTAAAAATTATGCTACTGACAATTATAGATTGATCATTGAAGCAAATAAGAATGTGAACAATGAGCCTGCTTTGAAAAACTCTTTGTTTAACAATTCCTATGTTAAGTTAGAAACAGCACGGAACCTTTTAAATGATGAGTATCCAGATTGGGTTCAAGGCTTAGATAAAAACGGTTATGACTATGGTGACCTCAACACAATATGTTGGATGACTGTATTCATGGAAAATTACGTGAACAAAGTTGAAGGTTCATACAAAAGCCAGCTTAAAAATGAAACAGTAAATGATGTTCACAGTCTTTATGGTGAAAGAAAGAAAATTATTAAGTTACGCGATAGCAAAGATAAGACTGCTCGAAACTTTGTAGAAGTATGTGAATAGATCATTATTATAAAAGCTCTGAATATTCAGGGCTTTTTAAATTGCTTTAACGAAAATCGAAGCATCTGACTTAAGCACTTTAAGCTGGCTATATATTTCGTTAGTAAGCCATGTTTTATATCTCACGGCAGTTGTATAAGCTTTTGGAAGTTTTTTCTAGTTTCAAATAAGCTTTTTATAATAAATCGCGGTGCCGTCATAGTTCCCGTTTGAACTTAATGCAAAACTTGGAATTACACCCACACGAACAAATCCAATTTTGCTATATAAAAGTTCGGATACATCGCCTTCACGTGTATCTAAGACAAGTAAATGCAAATCCTTTTCTCGCGCAAAATTTTCTAGTTCATTCATTAGTAATGTTGCTATTCCTAGTTTTCTTGCTGTTGTCAGAACCATGAGTTTTTCAACTTCGGCTCTATGAACGCCGTTCTTTTTACTCACCAAGGACAACTGAACACTACCTATAATCGTTCCTTGTTGAATAGCAATCCATAGGCGGCTGTTACCCTGTGCTAACTTATGGTTGACCTCACGCCAATAATTTAAGACTTCATTCTTTTCTATAGGAGCTAAGAAACCTATAGAAGCTCCACTATTGATAGAATCTTCTAACAATAGCGATAAGCCTTCTTCATAATCGCCTATTCCTTTTATTTCTAAAATTTCAATATCTTTCATATTTTTTCTCAAATTTATTTGAATAAAATTTACTAGAATAGTTCGCAATCCTTAATTAGATTTAGCATGTGTAGAAAGGACAGCTTTCAATTAAGAAATCTTCTCATCATTGTTAATATTTTCATAGTTTTATATACTAAATCTATATGAGGAATGTTAAATTAACTTATAAATTTTAGAGTTTTCATATGAATAAAAAATTATACTATTGGGGTGATAATTTAGAACAATATTCTTCTGATAACGAGGAAGACTATGGAGAAATTATTGAAATAAAGCGTCTAAATTTTTTTATTGGTAAAAATAATTCTGGAAAAAGCCGTTTCCTTAGAAACTTATTTGTTTCTAATTACCCTAGCAATTTTTTTAGTCATATTGAAATTTTAAAAAATATAAAAAGATTAGAAGAATTTTTAACCAATAAAAATTCTTCTCACCATTTTGAAAGTTTAGGTGACTTGAAAAGATTTCACGGTCAGTTTCTTTCAGAAGCTAAAATAGGAAAAGTTGATAAATTTATTTTTAATCTTTCAACAATAGATCAACTATTTTCTACGTTACCTGACACTTATCGTTCAGAAGCTAATTATAAAAATATTGAATTTACGAGAGATGATATAGAAAAGATAAATGACCTTTTTCAAGATAAATTTTATATTCCCACTTTAAGAGGTATGCGACCTGTAACAGATATAAATAATAAACAACCTTATCTGGAGCGTGCCCAAAAGGATTATTTTAAGGATAAGTCTAGGTTTAATGCTCAAAATATAATTACTGGTGAATGTTTATATTATGAATTAAAAGTTCACTTACTTGGCAAACCTGAACAACGTGAACTTATCAAAAAATATGAAGAAAAATTGAGTCAATATTTTTTTGATAATGAATTAGTTACTCTAATTCCGATGTTTGGTGAAGATAAAAATGGAAATGAAAATGATGTAGTACATATTAAAATTGGTGATGATGAACAATTTCCAATTTATGATCTGGGAGATGGTTTACAACAGGCTATTATTATGACCTATGAAGCTTTTATCAAAAAAGATAAGACACATGCTTTTTTTATAGAAGAACCTGAACTGCACATGCATGCAGGAATGGTGCGTCAGTTAATGAATTTCTATTTAAATGAAACACCGCATTACTATTTTTTTACCACACATTCTAACCACTTGTTAGATATGGTAGATGAATCAGATCAAGTCATTATCCAAAAAATTATCAAAGAAATAGATAAAGATAAGAGGTTTTCGTTCAAAATTTATAATTGTGACAAAGACCATGAATTATTAACTTCTTTAGGAGTTCGCCCCTCGTCTGTTTATCTAGCCAATTGCACAATTTGGATCGAAGGTGTTACTGATAGAATGTATTTATCTAAGTTAATGGATAAATATTTAAAAGAAATTGAACTATTAGAACCTGAAAACTATAAAAAATATAAAAGTTTTATGCCTAATTTTCATTATACATTCATCGAATATGCAGGTGGAAATATTACACACTGGAGTTTTATTGACGATTATCCTTCAAAAGAAGCAGCTCTTGAATTTCTTGAACACAATAAAGGCCTTACTGCCAAAGCCATTTCTAAAAATATCTTATTATTAGCGGATGGAGATAATGAAGGAAAAGCAGAAAGGCTACAAGAATGGGAATCTGAGTTAAAACCAGAGAATGTATATATTCTTCCTTGTAAGGAAATTGAAAACACAATCGATCCATCAATAATTTATAAAGCTTGTTTAATAAAATTCCAAGGAATAAGCAATACAAAAGATCAAATCACATTAAATGATGAAACCATTAGTAAGCTAACTCATAGAGGATTTGCTAGAGATACTTCTAATTTTGATATTAGCCAATTGAACCCTTCTATTAATTTTATAAGCAATAAAGGTATCGGAAAAATTATTGATGAGATTATTATCAAAGATAAGGACTTATTACTTCAGTCAAATCCACCTCGCTTATTTTCAGATGCTTCTGGTACAATTGATGATAAAGTTGGTTTTTGTGAAATATGCAAAATTTTAATGACTTACGAAGATTGGGTGCTCACCGAACCTGCAAAAGAACTTTGCGAAAAGATCTTTAAACATATTGAAGACTGCAATACTTAATTTCTTCTCAGAAAAGCACCTAAACTTATGTTCTAAAAAGGGTATTATAAAAGGCTTAAATAATACCCATCCCCCTCAAAAACACCCCCAACACTCTCTCATCAACTTCATCTGAGCTTAAACGCTGAATGATTGCACCATCAATCATATATAGAAATAGTTTGGCATCGGTAAAAGAAACATCGGAGTTAAGTGTTCTAAGCTGGCTATATATTTCGTTGGTGAGCCATGTTCTATATCTCACGGCGATTGTGTACGCGTTTGGGTAGTTATTTTTCGTTTCAAAAATGGCTTTAAATAGCAGGTAATACAGCCCGTCTATGTCTACGTGTAAGTCATAGAGCTTTTTGAGTTTATCGGCTGCGCTGGTGTATTCGTCGTATTCGACCATAGAAACTACTTTTTCTTGTAGTCGTTCTTTTTGCACGATCAGGCAAATATCAATAAAGCGTTCTTTAGAGTGAAAGTAGCGATAAAACGTCATTTTGGTTATTTCGGACTCGCTCGTAAGTCTGTCGATACCGACCAAATGAAACCCGTGGTAATGGAACAGCTCAATTGCTTTATTTACGACGTTAAAAGCACGTGTTGGGAGAGTTAAATTTTGCATATTTTTACCGTTATAAATTAAATTTTTGTTGTATATAAATGAGATATAAAAGTCTTCCACTTTTCTAAAGGTGAAAAAAAGGCGTAGCAAAGCCGTAAAGACTGTGCCGAGCACATCTCAAGTTTTAGTTGTTGATGAAAGTTTTAAGTAATAACGAGCTAAAGCCTGAAAAGCCTTACGGCGATCAAGCTGCGTTAAATGTTTTAAGCTGTGTTGTTATAGCTTTTGGCAAAGGTTGCCAAGAAATGATGGATGTGCAAAGCCAACTCCTTATATATGGAGTTCTGCCAGAGCATAAAATTTATGGTGGCAGAACGGAAGAGGGTTAGCAGACTTGGTAATACACAAGCACACCCGAAGGTGTCCCTCTCCCGTCCTACCGCTACGGGAGGAGACTAGGAGCTTACACACAAAACTATCCCTCAGAAAGGAATAATTCTGATGCGGTATTACAAGCGGTCTGCTAAAACCGACTGGCAATGTGGCCAGCAGGCAAATGGTAATCTCCAATATTTGAGGTGTCAATGTGAAATTGGCTAGAAATTATTTAAATAGTTATTATTTTTCATTTAATTAGATAATTAAGGAAACTCTTAAGTAATATTTACAATCTACTTTTATATCATTAAGTTAAAGTTTAAAATTTTAAGGACTTAATTGCTCTTATAAAAAGTTATTTTAAATATCTCATAAAAAATATTTATTAGAAAATAATATTTTCCCTATAAAAATATGCCCTTAAGGGCATATTTTTTAGGACTGATTCACACACTTTAACTTATCTTGCAAATTGAGTATTTGTTGTTGATATTCTTTAGCTATTACTTCGTTATCAGCTCTGATTTCTTGATCTGTCTTGTTATCAAAAACTGACCTTGCATGACCATTTCTAGCATTTTGTTTCTTTAATTCCAGATTACTGATTTTTTGAAGAATATCAGCATTTTCCTGATAGTTTTTAAGATGTGCCAGCAACTTTTGATTATCAGCATAGGCTTGGTCTAATTTTAAATTCAAAGTATCCTTTTCATTATTCAATTCTTTAATTTTGTTATTTAAATTCTGTACATTGTAATGATTTACTGTTAACTCACTATTGCTCTTATGGAGGTTGGTACTGAGCGTATCCTTTTTGTCCCCTAGATCCTGAGATTCTTTTTTGCTGGCATCTTTTTCATCTTTCAATTCGTTGTTTCTAGTCTGCAAATCTTTATTGATAATCTCCAAAGCTTCAACTTTAGGGGTATAGACAAACTGATTAACGAACCACAAACAAGCTGGAAAAGATATAACCATTGAAGCCATAAATGACGGCGCATTTCTTTTCACAAAATCAACAACATCCATAAATTTTCCAAAGTATTTCTAAATTATCGAGTTAACTAATTGATTTAAAGTTCTAAATATTGATGAAATAGTACGATATTTTATCATTAGCCACATCTATTTTGTCTTCTAAAAAGGGCTTTACAGGAATTTTTTATTTGACTGTAGAAACCTTTATTCTGTTTATAAATCCCATTTATTGTTAATTTTTCTATTAATTAAAATAAGTATATATTTTCTAAAAATACTTTTGCGCATTAATCACTTACGGCGAACCTATCTCAGGCTTAAATACGACCAACCTCTAGGTATGGAATCAGGTTTTTAGCAAAATTTGATCATGGTTAACCTTTAAAACAAGTATGTCTCACTTAGCTATTCAGTATAAAATTATGACCTAAGCGACTAATCTCACCCATTAGGCCGCCTCATATACTTAAATTGATAAGAGCAAAAAATGACTCAAAATCAAGTTGAACTCGCAGAAAAATTGTCAAAAGAATCTCATCAAGGTCAAAAGTATGGCCCTCATGATTACTTTGAGTACCATATTAAAGGTGTGGTCAATTCATTAATCGAGCATCAATTTTCAGAAATCTACATTATTACCGCCCTTCTACACGATAGTGTTGAAGACACGCCTCTTACGCTAGACAAAATCGAAAGCTTATTTGGAAAAGAAATCCGCGATGCCGTCGATGCACTAACTAAACGTGAAGATGAAACACGCGAAGAATACTTACTCCGTTGTGGTTTAAATCCAATTGCTAGAGTGGTGAAACTTCATGATGCAGCCTTTAATGCGCATAACTCACATAAGGACAATAATCACTCACGTGTCGATTATTACCTTCAAACGATGCTAGCTGTTTCAACGGCGCAAGATAAGTTGGGCTAAAGGGTCAAATTTACTAGGTTTATTAAATCCAAAACGAGTTATCTTGATTTTGTAACGTAATCAAAATCACTGTTAAAAAGTCTCTTGCTCTAGCGAACATTCATCATTTTGCGCATATATTTGCTCAAATCTATTTAATTTGCCTAAAAATGAGCAAATTTTTGCGCATTCATGACCTACGGCGAAGCTATATAAGGGTTAAATACGCCCAACTTCTAAGTACGGAATCAGGTTTTTATCAAAATTTGGTCTTGGGTCGCCCTCATAACTAATAAAACCATGCATACCTGTTAAACGCTCACCTTTATAGAACTGGTTTAACTGATAACGCGGGTCTTTATGGGAAAGCGTAAAACTCACCACACCAACACCTTGATGTTTTGACTGGTTATAGGCATCTTCAAGCATTTTATGATGCAAAGCTAAATCTTCAGGATGGCACATAAGCGTATGCAGTACGTGGTACTGAATAGAGTCACCCAGTTTAGGCAAACGCATGCCTTTGGTAATTGGGGTTAGCAAGTTATAAACGGGTCTAAGCACACCTATAGCCGAACTATAATTTAAAATTTTGGTTTGCTTAATACTATGCTGATCCCACAAGCCAAACATACCCACCAGTTTTTCACCGTTAAAGTAAAGTGAAAAGTCTGAGAGTTTCATCCCTGAAAAATATTGATGCCCTTGAGCAAGTTCTTTAAAGTCATAGGCAGGTATAAAGTTATAGTGTTCTGCCATGTCGGCAATAAACTGATTCATTGCGGCTACATGTTCAGCTTTGGCTATACAACTATGAATCTCTTGAAGATGACTCTGTTTAGCAGTCTGCTTTAAAAAAGCCGTGATTTTTCGTTTTGCGCCAGTACTCGTCAGGCTGAGTGTCTCTATAAGCCCTTCATCATAATAATCAGGCATTCCCGTTTTGCCCGTTTGTATAGCGGCGCGTGCGGCATGGTTATCATCAAAAATAATCATTTGGCTAAAGTTGGGTGCATGCATGGTCTGTTTTACATGCTTGGCTAATACCTTCACCAGTGATTTACCACGGTAGTTGTGATCTACCCGTAAGTCGCCAGCGTATCGCAAGTTTTGAACGCTCCGATCGACATAACAAGGACGATAGCCATTGCTATAACAAGCGAGCTTCTTTTGACTCTCGGTGTCTTCAATCACAACATGCAGTTTATGCCGATAGACAATGTCAGACGCTTTAAAATAACTCGGTTCACGCTGAAAACTAATTTGTATGCCTTTGGTGGTCATGGGCACCGCAATTAAGTCTCGTAAAGCCTCATCATCTGCCAAAGTTGCTTCACGGGTAATCAGGGTATTTTCTGCGAGTGGTGTATTTGTTTTATTCATTATTCACCTGTTGTACGGTCTGCATAGGAACCAAACTGTTTAAACGTCCCATTTGATCGAGTAGCTGATAAACAAACACTACTTCGTCTTGGTCATTTACGGTTTTTTGGGTTTGTGCATCGAGTAGCTTCTGCTCGGTATTAAGCAAATCAAAGGTCGTTTTGGTGCCGACATCAAACTCTTTACGTGTATAGACAAAGGCAATAGATGCTGCCTCTATAGCATTTGCCAATGCGTCTTTATTTTGTCGAATGGTTTGAAGCTGCGCATAGGTGGTACGGGTACGTTTATTTAAGTCCAGTTCAAGGCTTCGTATTTTCTGGTGAGCCAAATCGATATCGGCCTGCGCTTTTTTGACATTGGCGCGATTTAAACCATCGTCATAGAGCGGTACATTAAGCTGTAACCCGACCATATAGTTGTTACTTTCAGAACCTATATAACTTGCTTCATCCTGCTTTCCGGCACGACTGGTCAGCATAACTGTTGGCCAGAGTTCCCGTTTAGTTAAAGCGTATTGTTTCTCTGCGGCTTGCATTTCATATTTAGCGCGCATTAAAGCCGGATGGTTCTTGGTTTGCGCCAAAATTTCATCTAGTCCATTCGGTATAGCAGGCAATTGTTTAATTGCAACAAGGTTGTCAGGTGTTGTACCTGTTACTTGGTAAAACTGTGCTTCGCTTACGGTCAAATTAGACTGCGCCTGTGTAATATCGGCTTGACCTTGTGCAACTTGTGCCAAAACTTGAGCCAAGTCTGCACGGGTAATCATACCGACATCAAAACGGCGCTTTGACTCATATAGAGACCGTTGTAGGTTCGCCATGGTCTTTTGTCTGAGTTCTAAAATGGCTTTCTTTTTTAATACGTCGGTATAGACCATGACGGTATTTAAAATGGTTTCCGACCGTTGATCTGACAAGCCTTGGTGTTGGGCGGAAAGCTGACTCTCGGCAATATCTACACCTAAACGATGCCGCCCAGAGGTATAAATCGGATAATCTGCCTGTAACTGCAAACTTCGTCCTTTACGGTTTCCTTCAGTCGGAAACATGACTTTTGGTGGCGTATCTATTCGTTCATAGTCAAGCTGCCCAACTAAATTGACTTTGAGTCCATCACGCTGTTTAGCCTGTTCAAGCATAGCGGTAGACTGGTTTACGCTTAAACGGCTGACTTCAAGCTGACTTTCATGTCTTAAACTGGCAGACAACGCCTCGTCTAAAGTCATGGCATGTGTATTCGACACAACCAACACGCCTAAATACAAGGCGTGTCGAAGTGTTAAAAATCGAGTATTAAATGACTTCATCCCTTTCATAGTTGTTCCAAACTATTGAGGGTGACTTTTTTAAGTGGCTCAGGTTTGATATTGCCTTCGATAATGCCATCAAACATGACCAGTTGCTTATACGCATTCCAGCCGTTATTGGCTTGTCGAATTTGAGGCTGGTCGAGCTGTCCCAAGTTTCGTGCAAGTTCATAGTGGAAGTTTTGACGTAAAATACTATCGATATATTCATTGCTAATGCTGTGGTGAATTTCACCTTCAAAAAGCACGCAATAAAATGGTTTAACCTGTTGTTGGGTATCAATCGCAAGTAAAGAAATCGCTTTCGATTCCGTTTCATTTAACTGAGACAACAACTGCTGGGCGGTTTCAGGTGCAAGTTTCTCACCGACCAGATCTACCCCAAAACGGCGGCCTTGGAACTCAAAGCAAGGTATTTGCTCTATAAAGCCAGTCACTTTTAAGCAGTCATCTAAACAGTAACGTAGCAAACCATTACCCGAAGTAATGAGCGGGCTAACCACATCTCCTTGTTTAAGCTGCCATGAAGGAACGATTTCGCCTTGTTTCTCACCTTCTAAATATTCAAATTCATAGAAATGACTTTGGTAAGCCAATGGGTATTGGTCGTTATAGGGAATAGTCACTACACCTTCCGTCGCCCATAACCCTTTGCCTTCAAACTGAACGCTGGGTAATTTCTCTTTTAATTTTTCGGCCCAAGCTTTTGAGCCTGCGGTATCCCAACTCGAAACCAGACTTAACTTTGGCCAGAGCTTTTTAAAGTCGATCTGTGCGCCGTTTGAACTTGCAATTAATGCTTGAGCACTTTCAGGGCTATGCGGTGCAGTGACTTCTTTTAATGAAGTCTGACGATTGCCCCATTTACCACTGTTAAGCACCTCTATCACGTCTTTTTGTAGTGACTCTAAACGCTCAAGTAATTGCAGTGCAAAAGTCGGACTCCATACCGAAATCATGGCTAAGTTACGGTTTGCGACTAAATAACAAATGGTGGCAAAGAGAGCATCATCTGCATTGGCTGCAAAGGCAACGTTGCTTGGAACCGCTTGGGTAAACTTAGACAGTATGCGTTTACCTACGCCAAGTAGCGCACTATCATCATTTAAGTTTTTATCTTTTAAAACTTCACGCTGACTTTCAGGTAACCATGACACCGACCAGTAGTGTGTACCCGAACTCAGCTCTGGACACTTACGGTATAAACTTGCCATCCACGGCGCAATTGCATGGTCAAGTTCATCTAAAAACAGCTTGGTATATGGAATAAACTTGATTTGTTCACTCGAACCACTGGTTGGCTGGAAACGAACCAGTTTACTGCTAGACAAAGACAACTTTTGTTCACGGTAACGCTGAATGTCTTCTCGCCATGCGCTATAACGAGTCGCGGGAAATGCTTTTACAAACTGCTCATAATTTTGAACCTTTTTATCTTTGGCAAAGGTGGAAGTCTGTAATATCGAATGCAAAATTTGACGTTGTGTGGTTTCTAAAGCATTAAACTGTTTTTGGAAGTTACGGTCAGATGCATCACACCATTTTTTTAAAATAAGATGCGAGCCTAGAGTCAGCCATTCATTAGATTTCATTGGATAGCCTCTCTACGTTTTGTTTTATGGGTTACACAAGCTTCAAACTTTCCTTTACTGGTCGGCTTCGTCATGAGCTTAACTGGGAAACGGGCAATATCTTTCCAGCCCAGACGGCCTATACACGGTAGTTCTGTGCCTGCTTTCCAAGTTGGATTTTTTTGTTCAAAGAAATGAATGTTTGGATTCTTTTCTCGCATTTCGGCGGTAATGGGTGCAACTTCGCCTTTTAGTGGCTGATAGTCATCACCAAAGTTGAGTAAACCAGCTTCACGGTCGTAATATTCACCAAAGAATTTCTCACAGTAGTGCTCAACCACTTCCGAAAGGTGTTGGTTTTCATCTTTAATGTTTGGGTAATAGACATAGTAGTTATTGGCAAGTAATAGATAGGTCTTATAGCCCTTAGAAATGAGTAACCAATAGAGTTCGTTAAAAGGATATTTGATTCGAAGCTTAATCATGAGTTTAAGCATGGTACTTTGTAATGTACGCGTGCCCCAGAACTTCTTCAAAATGACCGTATCACCGCTAAAGAGCACGGTGTAGTCTTTACCGTTTAAGTAGAAATGCTGCACCACCACAGTCGAGAAACCGACTATTTCGTCTGTTTCTGAGTCAAAAATTAATATCGCACCGCTTTTATTTTCAAAATCATCTACAAAAATAGAAAATCTGGTATTTTCATAATACTGTTCGTAAATGGAATACATCTCTTTTAGTCGATCAGTATCAATTTGCTCTTTTTCAAAATATTGCCCATAAGTTGCGTTTTTCAGGTTCAATTTTGAAATCAGTTTATATGTTGTATTAATCATAATACTTTAATCTCCCACATCCAGATCTGTGAGTTCCGCTCGCTCATAAGGCGATGTTGGAAACTCGTATAAATGTTCTTTTTCTAAGAAGGGATACGTTTTGATATGCCCTATTGTTTTTCATTCTTTAAAAGCTGCCCTCTACTGCTAAAACTTTACATATTCATTTTCTTCCCCCTGTCCATAAAGATGGTTAAAAAGGCGGTCACAAACATAATGATTGCGAGCATGCGTAATAAATCATTGAAGCTAGATGTCAGTGCTTGAAAATGAATGTCGCGGTAAATCACACTCAGCGCGATTTGCTGAGCATTTGCACCGACTTCTTGATATTGCGCCGTGAGCTGATCAAGTCGCTCTGTAAATATCCAGTTTTGTGGTGTCATCGCCTGATTAATTTGGGTGACATGCATAGCGGTCAACCAGTCTAAGGATGAGTTAATCAGCGCCAGTCCAACCGCGCCGCCGATATTGCGCATGAGGTTATAAATACCGCTGGCATCGGCCACTTTACTAAGTGGCAAAGTGCTCATCGCCAAATGCGACACCACAATTAGGCAAATCATAAGACCAATACCGCGGTAAATTTGCGGCCAAAACATAAAGTCATAATCGCTGTGAATGCTGAGGTGCGAATTGAGCCATACACCAAAACCAGCCAGAACCATTCCGACAAATACGGTTTTACGGGTATCAAAGTTAGGAATAAGCCACGCAAGGAACGGCGCAAAACAGAACATGACAATGCCTGTCACCATCATGACGTGACCAATTTGGCTACTGTTCATTTCACGGACTTGCCCAAGAAACACGGGAATCATGTAACCCAAGCCATACAGCGCCATACCGATCACAAACGTTGTGATGGCACTTAAGGTAAAGTTTTTATTTTTAAATACCGATAAATCGAGCAAAGGCTTAGGCTGGGTAAAACTTCGAGAGAAGAAAATCATGCCGCCTATTAGGCAGACCATAAAAGCAATACGAACGCCTGTGTCTGCAAGCCAGTCATGTCGTGCACCTTCATCGAGGAAATATTCAAGCCCTCCCAAAAACATCGCCATACCCACCAGACTAAACCAGTCCATGCTTTTGATGAGTGAATAGTTCGCTCGGTCGATATTTGGGCCTGAGTAAATGACCGTGGCAATGATAATGCCCGGAATAATATTAATCAGGAACATCCAGTGCCATGAGAAGTTATTGGTGAGCCAACCTCCTATGGTGGGGCCAATCGCTGGCCCTAAAGTACTGATCATGCCAAACATGACCAAAGGCAATGACCGTTTTGGTTCGGGGAACAGTAAGTACAACGCCGTCATTGAAGTCGGAATCATCCCGCCGCCCATAAAGCCTTGAATGCCACGGAACACCAGTAAACTTTCCAAGTTCCATGACAAAGCACAAAGTAAAGAACTAACCGTAAAGCCGATTGCACACATGGTGTAATACACCCGTGTTGAAAGCACCCGCGAGACAATACTCGACATTGGAATTGCAATAATTTCGGCAATTAAATAAACCGTTTGTACCCAAGTGACTTCATAACGACTTGCACTCATGCCAGCTTGAACTTCGTTTAGAGAACTCGCCACAATCTGAATATCAAGAATCGCCATGAAGTTGCCAAAAATCATGGCAGCAAAAATTGCCCATGCAGTTTTTGCAGGAAACCTCCACTCGGCTTCAACATGCTTATTCATTTTCTTATTACCTAAAATTTTTTATTAAGTTCTTAGGTCAACGGTGGCACTCACCGACATTCCAGGTTTTATCAAATCAATATGCGGGCTTGAATCTATGGCAATACGTACAGGAATACGCTGTACAACCTTGTTAAAGTTGCCAGTGGCATTGTCTGGTGGCATGAGTGAGAAAGTTGCGCCTGAAGCTGGTGAAAAACTCTCAATTTTTCCGGTATAGGTGAGGCTCGGATAAGCATCAAGTTTTAACTTCACCTTCTGACCAACATGCATTTTTTCAATTTGGGTTTCTTTGAAGTTGGCTTGTACATACAAACTATTTTCAGGAATGATTGCCATTAAGCGGGTTTGTGGAGAAACACGTGAGCCTTTTTGAATTGCAAGGCTACCGATCTTGCCGCTCACAGGACTAACTACTTTTGAGGAAGCCAGATCGACCTGATAGAGATTCAAATTTGCATTGGCACTTTGAATATCTGCTAAAAGCTGCGCTCGACTCGCTTGTAAACTCCCCAACTGAGCTTCTGCTGCATTTACTGCGGCTTGTGCTTTACTGAGCTGTGCTTGAGCGGTTAAATATTGAGACTGAACACCCTCAAAGTTTTGTCGGGTAATCACGCCATCTTTTAATAAGTCTTGATAACGCTCAAACTCTTTTCTTAAGCGAGTTAAATCGGCTTGTGCTGCCACTACGCCACTATTTGCTTCTGTAATTGATGACTTGGCAGACTTTTCATTTTGTTGTTGTACACCGAGTGCGGCTTCTTTCAAACTCACCACAGAACGGGCTTGATCATAACGAGCTTGATAATCGCGGTGATCTAATACCGCTAAAGTTTCCCCTTTTTTTACCACCTGATTATCATTAATTAATAACTCCATCACTTCGCCTGAAATCTTTGGCATCACCCAAGTTACATCGGCTTGCACATATGCATTATCAGTAGATTGATAAAATCGGTATACAAAAAAATAATATACGATACCAGCAACTAAAAATAACAACAGGACACTAAAAACACCCCATGTTATTTTCTTTCGACTTTGGAAATTAGTATCAGTTTCTAGCTGAGCTACGTTATCCATATTCATTCCGCTTATTTGTAATATTCGATTTTTTATTTAAGCCAATAAAATTATTGGTTTCTTATTTACGTAACTTTTCACTTGGTTTTATTCAATGAATCGTGACAGCGTAAAATTTGGTGCAAATTATGGTTCTGAAGTGAATTAAATATCATTGACCTCTTTGCCATATATTTTTTCTATTTATGTCAATAAATCATGTTATATAAACTATATTTAAAAAATATTTAATTCTAATTACGATAGATTTCTCTTAATAAATCGATTTAAAAATCAAACATAAACATTTGTTAATTAACAAATTACTAAAGTTATTTATATTTTATTCAAAACTCCAAATCGGTTAATTTATTGCAGAAATGTTAACAAAAAGTTTTATTGTGTAATATTTAAGTATTATTAATTAAAATAACATGTAATTTAAAAATGAGTTAATAATCAAAATTTTTATACTTATACATATAGAATACATATAATTTATAAATATTATATTTTTTAAAAACAACAATAAGAAATCTAACAAAATCATTAAAGATGATAAACGGTAATTTTTAATAATTAAGTCACTCTACCGAGTAAAGTGACTTATATTTTTCCAGATAAAATAAAAGCAGAAAACAACCTCAAACCCATTATTTAAAAGCAAAAACAAACCTTTAAAAATAGTAGTTTAAGTGATTTTTTATTGATTTAAACCTTTGAAAATTTTTTCTAAAGTTATTCCAATAGCAAGTATTTCACTATCTTGATGAGCTAAGCCATCTATTTCTAAACCAACTGGCAGTTTTGATTTCGCCCCCTTTCCAATAGGTAAACTCAGCCCTGGTATTCCTATATTACTCCCGGGATCTGTATTTCGCATGAGGGTCTGGAAAGTTTCAATTGAATAGACTTCTTCATTTGCTAGTGGTGCCACAATTGGTGATGTTGGGAATAATAAAGCATGTAAATTATGCGCTTTAAATGTGTTTTGATAGAGTTCAAGCAATTGTGGCCGAGCTTCACTAATCGCTTTTTCATACAAAGGTAAAACAGGAACAAGTTGACCATTCGGATCTAGAGTTAACTCAGGAAGAATATTCAGTTTAAAAATTGCCTGTACATCTGGACTTGAGATCTGATCGACTAAAGATTCTAAGGTTAGGTCTAGTTGTATTCGCCAAATTGTTGCCTGCTATTTGGAAAAAATAAATTTCCTCTAAAAAGACTAAAAGCTAACCTCTTTTAGCTTTTAGTCTTCTGAAAATCAAAAGTATTTAGTAAACTTACTTATTAGCTTACTTCATTAGATTTATTTATATCAAAAGCCACTAGTAATCTTGTTATAAAAGTAATAGGTTCTATGTTTTATTCTGATGAGAAAATAAAAATCTCATTAATTACATTGCTATTAATCATATGAGTGGAGCAAAAGGAGGATTTTTATTGTAATATTTTTATTAGATATAAATTTATAAAATCAGAATAAAAAGGAATAATTATGGATAATATTAATGCAGATCTATATCAACTTAAAGAAGATATAGCTTATGAAATCAAAGTGACTAAAGCAAACCGTGAAAAAGATAGAGATAAATCTACTTTTGTTAGTATATATACTGGTCTAATATCGGCCCTTACCACATTTTGTATTGGCCTAACTCCTTACGTATCTGAAGATTACACCAATTTTATTGGAGGTTTTTCTTTGTTTATTAGTGCTTCTCTAACTGTTGTTCTGGCCTGGAATGGGCTCTTTAATCATAAAAGTCTATGGATTAATTCCGCAATAAAACTATCAGAGCTTTACGATTTAAATACAGATATAAAACATTCTGAAAGTAGTAAATCAATAAATCAAAATTTAGTAAACAATTTCTATAAGCGCTATAAAACAATTATGAATGATGCAAATGTTCGTTGGCTGAAAATTAGAGAATAGTAATACTTTAAAAAGTATAGTTTGCTGTGTCACGTATGGGATATGGTTTGCCATTAATTATTAGAGGATAAAATTTTGCTTGTTTGCAAAAAACTTCTAATACAACCGTGTCTTGTTCGTGTAAACCACTATTACTTTGGATCTTTGCAAGGGCTAAGTTTCTAATATCATAAGTTTCTGAATAAATACTTATATATCTAGTTTCTCCTTTAAGATCGCTTGTATTAATGTTAATTTTTAAAAATACTTTAAATCTCAGTTTTCTAGAGGCTTCTTTATAAAAAGAATTTAATTAGAGATATAACTTAAACCTCAGTCGCTAAATACCAATTTTTCCAAGAACTGGTTCCTCTGGTTTCAATTGCTACTGTAGGAATTAATTTCTCTTTTAATATTTCAGTTTGTTCAACCGCTTTTGCAAGTCTCGCTTTGACTGAATGAATACATTCACGGTCACCAAATTCACAGCGATCTAAAGTTGTACCGCCACAAGGCCCATTGGCTAAACCTTTTGGACACGTTTCAGGACAAATATATAAAGTGTCACCTAAACGACACTGACCACAGCTTTCACAGCCCACTAAGCTATGTTTACTCAGTACTTCTGTTTTAAGTAATACTTTAGCAACTAAAGTGTTATCCCAAAAAGATGCTTTAAAAATAAAACGTCCAACACCTTTAGCAATTTTTGATCCAAACATTGCTTCATGCATAACATGCAATTGGCGATATTTGATTAATTGTTTAGACGTTGGCTGACGCGAAAACCGAGCAATTTCAGGTGAAAACTCGTTGCCTGACGTGACTTGCCAAAGTGAATTCCAAAGCTCTTCTAACGCTTTAAGCTCCAAATGTCTGTATTGCTCAATGTAACTTTCAAGCAGCATTTGCTCTTCTGGCTTATGACAAGCAGATAAGTGAATTCCTGCAAACCCTAAATGTTTACATATCAAAATCTGTAAAGCACAGCGCAAATAAACTCGGTCCGTATGCCCTGCTTGTTTTTCGTCTGCCAAGACTTTTAGCATGTGTGGAGTAATTACAATACCCGCAACTTTATGCTTCACCATAAAATTGGCACGACCTAAAGTCAGTGGCATGACGCAAGCCAGTATTTGCTGTGAATAATTGTTTTTGGTTAAAAATGCTTTGGCTTGTTTTAAAGCTTCAATATCATAGCCCAATTGGGTAATGATAAAGTCAGCACCTGCTTTAATTTTCTTATGTAGTTTTAAATACTGTGCATCACGCTCAGCTTCAACATATTTAAATGGGTTAAAAGCAACCCCAATACGAAACCCGCCATGTTGCTTGGCAGCCATTACGGAGTTTACTGACTCTAAGTAACGACTACGAGGCTGCCCATCTCGACCATTATGGTGTTCTTTAAGTTTATCGCCTGTAAGCAATAACAAGTTTTGAATATTGGCTGCTTGAGCTTGTTCTAAAAATTGCTCGAAGTCTTGTATGTCTCGGGCCTTACCTGAAAAGTGTAAGACTTTATCGATTGAGTCAGGGTAACTTTTGCTGGCTTCAAGCGGAGCAATATCATGATCTGAATGTACACGATCTGCCAATGTCATTGCAGCCGGATATCCCGCAAACTCATGTTTCACAGGATAAATTTCATGCAGTGAAGTGAGATATTCCACCAACACAAAAAACTGGTTTTGTTGGAAGCAGGGAGAAACGTGTGACATAGGCAAAGTGCTGATCAAAACATGACATCAATCATAAGCGCGGCATTATAAATCAAAGTGCATCAAGATGCGCTAGTCAGAAAGCTCATTGTTTTGCTTATCTTCACCCTCTTTGTTTCTAGGTAATTCGAGTGAGCGAGGAAATATAAAATCAAAAGAATCGAGTGCATAGCGGTAAAGCTGAGCTGGTCGTTTGCCTACAATTTTCCTTTGATTGGTTTCTTCAACTGCACCCGCTTCTATCATACGGCGTCTAAACGCTTTTTTATCTAACGATTGCCCAAGAATAATTTCATAAATGGTTTGTAGCTCAGTTAGCGTAAACAACTCAGGCATAAGACTCGCTGGCAATGCGGTATAGCGGGTTTTATTGGTTAAACGCTCTAAAGCTAAGCTGAGCAATTCATTATGATCAAAAGCTAATGCTAAATCTTGTGCTTTTGCTACGGGCACCCATTCACTGTATTCAGCCAAAGCTTGGTGTTCATAAGCGTTAAAATCAATTAAAGCAAAATACAAAATGGTTACGGCCCAACCACGTGGGTCACGTTTAGCATTACCCACAGAGGCAACTTGTTCCAAGTAAGGTGAAGCAATTCCTGTTTTTTCGACCAGCTTACGATAAGCCGTGGCCATCAAATCTTGATCGTGCTTTAAATCGGCAAAACCGCCCGGTAAAGCCCATTGGTCTTTGGCTGGAAAGTTGGGCCGCTTAATGAGTAATACCTGCAACTGACCATTAAATACCGAGAAAATAGCCATATCTACAGTGAGTAAAGGTGCGTCATAATCTCGGCGATCATAACTGGCAAGGAATTCTTGTTCAGTTTGAATAGTCACGTTCAGTCTCTCAATGAAAATGATGAGCCGATACCCATGCAACGGCTCATCTAAACTCAGTTATGCGATGGATAAACGCTCACGTATTTGATCCAAAGTACACTCATATTGAAGTTTACCATTTTCAAAGACGGTTTTTAGTGCTCCACCTTGTTCTTGTTCGGCTGTTTGCTCATCAAACAAGGTAAAACCATTTTCACTTTCTTCGATGCGTAAAAGACCTTTCGCAGATTTTTTCACACCTGAGTCAGTAATTGGGTCTTTGAACAGCTCTCGGCCTACACCATTCACTTGGCCCCAAGTTGCTTTCACAGCAAACCCAAAGGTATCTCGAGTTAAATAGTTATAGGTAAAGCTACCGATCCCAAACACCAAGTTGTTTGATGCAAAACCTTTGGCTTCTAGCCCTTCTAAAATGCGCTGCGCACGTTCTAGTGTAATCGAGTCACCGTAAATTAAACCGACACGCTCATTAAGTACTTTATAGCCTTGCTCAGTTGTTGTACCGCTAAACACTTCCCATAAACATTCAACTGCGCCTTTATACGCTGGGCTGCCAAATTTGGCATCTGGGTCACCACAAATAATTTTAACAGGGTCACCAGAGTCAGGACGGAAAACCAATTTAGCCAAGCCTAAAGCATTAGGTTGTCTTGCTAAAATTTCAGGTTTTAAAGCCACCGTAAACTCTGTAATCACTCGCCAAAAATCCCAAGTATCAGACACAATACTGACAACACCCGACGGATAAAGTTCACAGATTAAACGCTTAAATGTTTCTAGCTCACTGTTTTCTGTGCCCATACACATCACACTGTGTTCGGTCGCTGGTACAGATACCCCAATCACACCTGTGGCATTGTAATATTCTTCTGCATAGTCAATTGAAGCAACCGAATCTGTTCCAATAAAACTGGTTAAGTGTCCCACACCCGATTGTGCCGCATCATAAATTCCACTCATACCACGGCTACTAAAATCGTGTCCTTGCACAGGTACAAAATCGAGCGGTGCGCCAGTTTTTACAGCATATTGCGTTAATAAACGTTTGTACTCATAGGCAATTGTGGCCGTAGTACAGCTTTTCCAAAGTTCAGCACTCAATACGGTTTCAATATAGTTCGTTAACCAAAAGAAACGTGGGGCAGTGTTAATCACGGTGAGCACAGGTACACGCATATTGACACGGCTGCCTTCTGGCAAGGCTTTAATGCGTAATGGTAAATAGCCCAAGTCGTGTAACGCTTCAATGTGATCAACAGGTACTGCGTCTTCACCTAGTGAACTATCCATACGGCGTTTATAAGCAGCCACAACTTTTTCTTTAGGTTGTTTGAAAAAGCCTTCATTCCATGTATTTATTAAAAAGTGTTTGATAAAACCCTGAAGCCCAAAGAACACAACTTTATCGTCAAAGTCAGGTAGCATTTTTGCGAGTCGAGATGAACGCGGCGTAAAGTTTGCATATACGTACTCTGTGCCTGCTGGATACTGACGTCTGTGATCCGCTTTATAAAAATCGATAGCGTTTAATGGATTAAGTTTAATAGTCATCTTTGTTCTCTTTATTTTGCTGCAAAAGCAATTACTGAAATTTTGTCTGTTTCTTGTTGTGGAAAGCTGTCCGAGGTAAATAGTTGGTCAAGCAATCCATCAAAAACCTCTATTCCTTTACTGAAAATACCGTGGGTCACGTATAGAACGACCTTATGGCAATTGAGACGACGGAGTTCTTTGGCAATACCAATAAAGGTTGCACCGCCGTCGCAAATGTCATCGGTAATGACCGCTGTTAGGCCTGATAAATCAGTCGCATGTACATGTGTGCCCAAAATTTTGCCAGTTACAGGGTCACGTTTTTTATCACACTGAACAACAGTGATGGGTTGTTTGCGCTCCAGATTAAAAGCGTCTGCAACCATTTGTGTGCGTGCTTTTGCGCCTTTGTCTGGGCAAACCAGCACTGTTTTTTCATCTTTTAACAATTTGCTTAGCACTTCACTCTTCGCGATGATGTCGACTGAACTGACATTTACAACTTCTTTAAAAGAAGTATTAGCAGCAAGTAATGCTGTTGTTACTTCACTATGGCAGTCCCAAACAGTCACCTTGCCTTGTTTACCCGCTTTTTTTTCGGCATTGATGTTAAGTAGCTTGGTCATCACATCGAGCGAGAACGCTTGGCCTACTGCACAAATACGGTCCTGACGAGCGTATGGAAAATATGGAATTTCTAAGTCAACTGTTAGCCCGTGATTCAGCAATATATTTTCAAGTAACAAATAGTCCATCACATCGTGACTTGAGATCATTTGCGCACGCACCAATACCTTGCCAGATAGTGAACCTAACGTTGTCTCATCAATCTGAACATGACGCTCTCCACCAGAAAACTGCGTGAATTTCACTGGAATTTCATTTCTTGCCGCATCTAAAAGCTGGATAGCCATATCATCCTCTTTTTGTCTGATGACCTTCGATGAATATATAGTGGCATAAAGCCACTATATATTTCAAGTCTATTTTTCAAACTTTTTTCAAAACCATTTAAGGCATAAAATTTACGGTTTTAGAGTATTTAGAGATTTAATTTTTAAGAGGGATTATTCTTTAATTAATTGAAATAAAAAGTTAATTTACAAAAAGCATGACGAGTAGAACTATTATTAAAAGTAGCGGATACAATCTTGCCCGCCATAAATCAGGTAGTTTTGAGATAACTTTTTCTGAAAAATATAGTCCAATCCATGTTCCAGCAACCAAGAATAAAGCAGCTTCAAACCAAATTAGACCGATAAATCCGTTGACTGCCCATGTAGATTGCCAAAGTGACAATACACAATAAGTCAGCGTTGCAGTTAAAGACAAAGGCAGCGTGAGAATGTTTGCAATAGCCGCAGCCTCTGCCATAGAACTACCCCGCCGCCGTAATAACGGAACTGTCATTACACTGCCACCCACACCTAAAAGCGCTGCAACCCAACCAATAATTCCACCTTTAATGAGTTCACAGTTTTGACCATAGTTTTGCGTTTGTCTTGATGCCACCATAAAGCCTGGTCGGTAATAACAATCTAGAATGGTTATGAATACATAACCCATAAATATCCAGCGAAGCCAATTTCCATTAAACAATGAGGCCATTACCGCACCGACAACCCCACCCAATGCGATACCACTCCATAAAAAGCGGATTTTTTGCCAATCAATCTGTCCGGACCGATAGTGTCGAAAAGTTGCAAAACTTGCCGAACACAGCATCACAAAAGCTGATGTAGCTACGGCGATTTGCATGGCATGTATCCCAACCATACTTTCGCTACTGTACTTTTGAATAATGACTGTATAAAGCAAAGGCACAGCAACAAAACCGCCGCCAAAGCCAAATAACCAAGTGGTAACGCCTGAAAGTAGTCCAAATAAAAATAGCTCATATAGCATCGTTATCTTCCTCACATTTATAGAGGCATGATATAAAATAGCCCTATGGCAAACTAACGTAGAAAAGCCATATTTTTAATTATTTCAGACAAAAATATATGCGTAATATTCCAATTAACGATGTAGACCATCTACCGCAAGCGGTTTTAGCGTTAGGATCGGACTATCCTGCTGATACTTTGTTAGATACGCATAGCCATCGCCGTGCTCAGTTCTTATATGCACCCGAAGGGCTTATGAAAGTTGAAACTGAAGATGGACAATGGCTCGTGTTACCGTACAGTGGTGTATGGATACCCGCAGGCAAACCACATCAGGTATGGCTATCTAAAGTCAGTACTTATAGTTTGTATATAGAAGTAAGTAATGCTCCAAGACAGGCAAACTATTGCGAGGTCGTGCAAGTTTCACCGTTAATGCATCAGTTACTGATTCAAGCAAATCAACTGCCTGTTGACTACCAACATGCAGGCCGAGACGGAGCGGTTATCGATTTATTGTTATATGAATTAGAAGCTGCACCAGCCCTGCCTCTGTTTATTCCATTGCCTCACAACACATTACTATCTAATCAGTGTGCTGAGTTTATGGAGCATCCTGATATTCATAGCAGCCCTAAAGATTGGGCACATGTCCACAATAAAAGTGAACGAACTTTTCATCGTTGGTTTAAGGCAGAAACGGGCATGTCATTTCAGGCTTGGCGTAATCGAGTCTGCATCATCTATGCTTTAGATGCGTTAAAAGCAGATATCTCGATTACTGAAATTGCCTTTAGTTTGGGCTATGAGCACTCGGCAGCATTTACTGCAATGTTCAGTAAAATTATGGGTTATCCACCTACCCATTTTCAAAAAAGATTTCATACGCATAATAAAGCGCTATAAAGATTTACTCATGTGAATGGTGTCATAGGTCTCGATCCACTCACGGTTAATGACATCAAAGCCTTGTAGACGCCAAAACTTTTCAGCCGCTGGCAAAAATGGATGAGTGTGCAAATACAAAGTCGTAATTTCATTGTTTTTTGCATGGCTAAACAACATGTCACATAGCTGAGTTGCGATACCATTACGGCGGTATTCAGGCAATACAAACAACTTAACCACTTCCACTGTATTAGATGGCAAATTTAAATCAAAACGATGGTCATACGCCCGATATGCAATAGTGCCAATAATACGGTTTTTATCTTTTACGGTAATAAAGCAACCTAATGGATCATTAACATAATATTGCCCAAAATTTTTTAAATCTTTGGGAACTTGCCCATGATAGATTTCTGGGAATAATAAATGTCTTGTATAAAGTGCAAACTCTACAGCAGATGCATAGTCTGATTTGTCTGCTAGATGATAGTGAAAAGTCATATTTATAGCCAAGAATGGTCAGGGATAACAATGGTTTTGTCTTGAATCATGGCTTCATGGAACTCAACATCATAGACACTTTTTAAAAACTTCGGATCGGTGATTCGTGTTTTAGATTCAGGCTTAACTACTTCATGTTGGCGCATAAAAAACAAATGATCTGCAAATAAAAAAGCCAAGTTGGGATCATGCATAATCGCAATCACCGTAAAATTTTGCCGCGACAACTGACGCAATTTTTTCATTAAATAAGACTGGTAATAAACATCGAGATGATTGGTTGGCTCATCAAGCAAAATCACTTTGGGTGCTTGCACTAAAATTCGGGCAATCATAACCAATTGCCTTTCACCACCTGATAGTTCTGTATAAGGACGGTCACGTAAATGCTCAATATCTAAATCAAGCAAAGCTTGATCCACACGCTCCCAGTCTGATTTTGAAGGTCTATATCTGCTAAAAGCGGCACGTCCCGTAATCACTACATCTTTAACTAAAAATGGAAATACGGTTTTATGAAACTGTGGTAAAAAGCCAAGTAACGCAGCCCGATCTTTGCCTTTAAAGTCTGATAATGGTTTTCTAGAGTAACGGATCAACCCATCTTTTACAGGTTCTAAGCCAGCCATCAATTTAAAAAGTGTCGATTTTCCACAGCCATTGCGCCCTAAAATGACGGAAAACTGATTTTCAGGAAACTCCAGATGGATGTTTTTGAGAACCTGTTTATGCCCATAGGCATAATTTAACTGATCAATTTGAATCATGCCCAATGAGTCCTCTGTGTTTTCATTAATAATAAGAAAAATGGCGCACCAAGTAGCATGGTAAAAATGCCAATTGGTATTTCAAAGGTTAGTAAAACACGTGAAAAGTTATCAATCATGAGTAGGAAACTGCCGCCCAAAATCATATTGGCAGGAATACTGTAGCGGTGATCTGGCCCCACCAACATTCTCACAATATGCGGCATAAAGAGTCCATATAAACTAATAATGCCAGCAGCAGCCACAGAAGTTGATGTACATACAGTCACTAGTACAATTAAAAGAAACTGCTCCCAGCGTGGATTAACACCAACCGCCTGCGCTTCTTCAGCACCGAGTGCCATTAAGTTTAAACGCCAACGCATTGCAAATAATCCGACAAGGCCAATACAAATCGGTAGCACAGCGTATTGAACTTTTTGCCAAGAAGCTTGATGTAAATTGCCCATCGTCCATTGCACAATGGCTTGTAATTTAAATGGATCACTTAGATATTGAATAACTGTAAGTCCTGCCAAAAACAGCCCCGACACAATCATGCCGGATAAAATTACCATCACTAAAGACGTCTGGCTTTCATGTTTTTGATGTGCAAATAAATACGTTAAGGCAACAGCACAAACACCAAAAATAAAGGCGGATAGATTGGGCGAAAGCCAACTTAGAGAAAGTGCCAAAGCTGCACCAAACGCTGCACCGGAAGAAATACCGAGTACATACGAGTCAACCAAAGGGTTACGAAACAATGCTTGCAAACCATTACCCGCGGTTGCTAACGCAGTTCCCACCATAAAGGTCAGTAAAATTCTGGGTAATCTGACATTGACCAGTATGTTCTGCATCAGTCTAAATTGTTCAGCATCAAAATATGGGGTACCAAAGACTGCTTGCACACCCCACCGCAAATAGTCCCATGCACTCAAAGTCTGCGTTGGCCCAATGAGCAAAGAGATAAAAATCATCATGAACGGTAACGGGTAAAACCAATAATATTTGAGCTTTTCCATATTCATGACACCAACGCTTTCGCAAGGTGCTTACCATACAACTTGGTTAAAATACGCTGCTGTAAAGCACTTACTGGTAAATCGGACTGTTCAGGGTAAATGCTGTGGTTCAAATAAATCGCCGTAATAATGATTTTGATGGTATGTGGGTTATAAATAAATGCAGGGCTCAAATTAAATACCTTACGGTTTTGTACGGCACTTAAGCCTTGTAATTCTTTTCGTTCATAAATCAGTTTTGGGTTGGTGTTCCAAAGCACAATATTGTCAGGGTTCCATTCAATGAGAGTCTCGGGATTTACATTGGGTTGGTTAGCATTGGTCTGAACAATGTTGTAAGCACCTGCCAGCTCAATAAAATCATTGGTAATAGACTGACGTCCCGAAGTGGAAAAAATTCGCCCACCTGACCACGCATAGTAAATCGATTGCTTATTTGGCTGACGTGCTGTTTTGGCTGCGACTTCTGCCATAATTTCATCAGAAAAACTCAAAATTTCTTGAGCTCGCTTTTGAGCTCCACTTAGAACAGCAATTTCAGATAGCTCTTCTTTCACTTGCTGGTAAGTGCCAGACTCCATTACATATACAGCAATACCAAATTGTCGTAATAGTGCGATCGTTTGGGTCTGCCCGCTTCCCAAAATTACTAAATCGGGTTTCAACAACACAAGACTTTCAATATTGGTTGCATTGGCACCTTGTGAAGGCGTTGCAAGCTGTTGATTGGCAATGCGTTGATCTATTTTTGAATAGGCGTTAAATAATAAAGGTTGAATGTATACTTCGGCTGGTATGCCAATCACTTTATGACCTTGCCCTAGCATATATAAGCCATCTAAACCTGACTCAAATAGAGAAACAATTCTTTGCGCTGGCTTGGCTACACACACTTTTGTATTTGTACTATCAAAAACGCATATCGAATGAACTGCTAAGCTTTCTTTAGTTTTTCTACTTTGTTCAGATGAAGAACATCCACATAGAATGAGTAAAGTGAGTATTGAAGCCCCAAACCTCATTACACCTCTCCATGCACAAATATGGTGCAAAATAAAAATATGTATTTATTTGGTGCAATTTTCATGTAAAAAAAACACCATAAGAGAGCAAAACGGTTTGAATCATCATTTATATGGGGTGCAAATTAAATGTTTAATTGAAGATATGAATAATTAAGCAATAAAAATGCCAGAATTAAAAAATAAATTTACCCATCAATCGGTTGTCATACTTGTTTCAAGTCAGAAAAAATATTTATGGGCTTTCACACTTCTCTAATAATGAGTTAACTAATACCAGTTATTTTAAAATCTAATTGAGTAAAATATTTAAAAATAATGAGATCTAAAAACATAAAAATTAAAAAAACGAAACACAATACTCAAAAATATAGTTATTTTCTCATTTTTAATTTTATCAATTAAATAAATAATTAATAATAAACAAAATCTTAGTTAAAATAATAAAATTAAGTTTTTCTAAAAAATTACAGCTTTAAAAATTAAATTAATCTAAAGTTAATATTAAAGATAAATCTTTAATAATGACTATTTTATGTGCTAGATTAATGTACAAGAATTATCCAATTATTTGGAAATTTCTCATACTACAAATAACTTACGAACTATAAGAATATTAAACACAATAAGGATTTTAAACCATGAAAAGAAATTATTATATATTAGGCACTCTTTTATGTGGCATGAGCTTAGCAACACATGCCGACTCACTGCGAATGAGTGCCACGGAGTTTGCAAAAGACCCAGCCAAAGTAAGCGCACTGCAAAAAGGTCTGGAAAAAATGCGAGCAAATAATAATGCAAATCCATTATCTCCGGAGTTTCGTACAAGTTTTAATTATTGGGCAAATACTCACGGCTATTTTGGTACGGGCACACATGGCACTGATAAAACTACATATCTTAAAAACCGTATGGCAGGTTGCTTACAAGATAATAGTCAAGCCTTGTGTGATAGTTACTATAAACATATTCAAAATTCTACAGTTCCAAAAGATGGTTTTACCGATGAAGTTTGGGGTACATGCCAACATGGCAATCTAAACTTCTTACCTTGGCACCGTATGATGCTTTATTTTTACGAGCGAACAGTGCGTAAGTATGTTGGACAAGATTACTCTCTTCCTTATTGGGACTATTACCAAGAAAAAGCGGCTAATGGGAAAGGACTAGCGCTGCCTCAATTGGTTCGAGGTAAACAAGCAGGTAGCTTATATGACCAGTTCCGTACACCTGGTTTAAATGAGAATATCAGCGCTATAGATCCAGACGATGCCAGCGCTGCCCAAGCATTTAAATGGAATGACTTCACATCATTTTCCAATCAGTTACAGTCTCAGCCCCATGGTGTAATGCACTGCGCGGTAGGTAAAAACTGTGTGCTGCCAGATATGGGATTTGTACCAATTGCAGGTTTAGACCCTGTATTTTATATGCACCATGCCAATATCGACCGCTTGTGGCAATGTTGGCTAAATAAAAAAGCCAATGGGCAACCCATTACACTTGAGTGGGCAAAGAAAAACTTAGGTATGCCAGATAGCTGGTATGACACTCGATACACCTTTGCAGACGAAAACGGCAATAAAGTCACCATGACCATTGCTGATGTATTTACCCCTGGTAAAATTCCGGTGCGTTATACCAATGAAAACGCATGTAAAATTCAAGCACCAGTTATGAGTAGTCAAGCAGGAAAAGTAAATCTATTTAAAAAAGCGCATAAACCAGTCAGCAGCAATAAAACCATTAAACTGATGGGTGTAAGTCAAAAAGTAGCTTTAGCGCCTCAAACCACAACGTTCTTAAAAAGTGCTAGTCAACTTTCTCAAACTACACTTTCATCAGGACAAACTTATTTAATCTTAGATAATGTACAAATGGTGGGTAATCCAAATCTAACTTATAAGATTTATTTATCTCCTAAAAATAAACCTGACCAAAAAATTTATGTTGCCACAATTAACTATTTCGGTGTGTTAGATCATAACCACAGCGGGCATGCGAGCAATGGTGCTATGGGTCAATTGGTCTATCAAGTCAGCGATCAAGTTAATCAATTAGGCGTACCTGCTGAAGACTTAGAGGTTCAGTTTGTTGCTACCGATTTAACCCTTAACCCAGTGAAGCAAAAAGTAAGTTCTCAAGGACTGAGCATTTCTCAAGTTCGCTTAGAAACTTCAAAATAATAATTAAGGGAGAGGCCTGATTTTTCAGGCCTATATTTATTATGAAAATAGCTCATTTAATAGTATGTACCCCTCTAACGTTAGTGAGTGGGTATGCCTTAGCAGAGGAGTCTTCTGAACGTATATTAGAAGACCCTCCTGAAATGTCTGTTGCACGTAATCATCAAGCTTTACTTGCGGCACCAAGCCCTACTACTGCCACAACAAACGTTCCGCAAATGCAGTCTTCAAATGAAGCATTGTTTACTTGGGAGGTAAAAAAAACAATAAATAGACTCTGGAACCCAGCAACAAACAGTTATGACAAAGTCATGTTACGCAGCTATCAAGGCACAAATACACAGCCCAATACGCCTTATATTGCTCCAACCATTGAGGTGTTTCCTGGTGAAACTGTACGAGCAACTTTAGATAATCAGCTTGATATAGATCCAATTACCCATAAAAAACTTCCAAAAGACCCAAGTTGCACTGGCGATCATTTTGACGTGAATAAACCACATTGTTTTGATGGTACCAATATGCATACACATGGGTTATGGATTAACCCAGCAGGAAATAGTGATAACGTTTTAGTTTCGATTAATCCAGGTGTTAACTTCCAGTATGAATACAACATACCGCCTGATCATCCAGCCGGAACATTTTGGTATCATCCGCATCGACATGGTTCAACCGCGATTCAAGTCGCAAGTGGTATGGCAGGTGCTTTGATTATTCGTGGATATCGTCAACCCACACCAAATAAAACAGGTGATTTAGATTTACTCACCTATGGTTTTAAAGAAAGAACGCTGGTTTTTCAGCAAATTCAATATGCTTGCTATGATGCTAACGGTAAAATCCAAACTGACTCAAAAGGTAATTATATTTGCCCAAATAATCAAATTGGTGAAATTAGGGATTATCAGGGCTTTGGTGTCGGCGGTTGGGGGAAATCAGGACGATATACAAGCATTAATGGTGAAGTTCAACCTTTCATTACTCAAGCTGTAGCAGGACAAGTCGAACGTTGGCGAATGGTTCATGCTGGTGTGCGCGACAGTATTAACCTGAGCGTTCGTCAAATGCAAAACATCCCTTCTAAACTCGATTTAACACCAACGGGTGAAAAGCAATTATTAAGAGAAAGCTGTACAGGCCCGATTGTAAGTCAACACCTTATTGCAGCCGATGGCTTAACTTTCAAACAAGTCATGGATAAAACAGTCACTGTTTTTCAACCGGGTTACCGTTTTGATGCCTTAATGCAATTCCCGCAAGAAGGCCGCTATTGTCTGATTGATGAAGCTGCTTCAGTTTCTGCTAACGTGGACCGTATATCTTCTGAGAGACGCTTACTTGGGATTATTCAAGTCAATAAATCCACTTCAGCACCTCAGTCTTTAACAACAGCATTAAGTAATAATGCAACACGCAATATTGCACCAGATATGCGTCCCGCTGTGCTTCAAGATTTACAACAAAATTTAAAGCTCAGTCATTTTGTTCCTCATCAGGATTTACCGGCAACACCAAATAAACAATTTTTAGAATTTAATATTGATACTAAGGCTAATCCAACTCAATTTCAGGTCGATGGAAAACCATATAAACCAGACCGAATTGACCGTACGCTCGAGTTGGGCAAAACCGATGAATGGATACTCACCTCTAAATTAGCCAGCCATCCATTCCACATTCATGTAAATCCATTTCAGATCGTTGAGATTAGAGATCCGAGTGGAAAAGATGTCAGTGATATCAACGCCGTTGATGACTACGACAAATCCGCTCCACCCGACCCACAATACCGTGGTCTAAAAGGCACATGGAAAGACACCATTTGGGTTAAAAATGTAAAAGGAGCCAGTTATAAAGTCATTGTTAGAACCAAGTACCAACGCTACATTGGTGACTTTGTATTGCACTGCCATATTTTAGATCATGAAGATCAAGGCATGATGCAAAACATTCGCATTAGCCTTCCAGATGGTAATGGTGGTGTTTCACAGGGACATCATTAACCATAAATCTTTTTGAGACAGAATTAAAAAGGCCGCTTCTCGCGGCCTTCGTTTGATCCTTTATATAGAACGCTTATTTTCTTGATAATTCATATTCTTTAAAAATAAATCGACTACATATTCAACCCAAACACTAATTTCACTCTCAGATATTAAATAATCAGGATGGGTCAGACATTTTAAATGAGCATCACTTCGTAAAAGCGATAAAAAGATATTTGCCGCAGCTTCAGAGGAAGAACTTAACTCAATTTCTCCTTGTTTGACCGATTTTTCAAGATAACCCGCAATAATATTTGCCAGTTTTTGTGGTCCAAGTTCAAAGAATTTTTCAGATAATTCTGGGAATCTGACTGCTTCAGCAATACAAACCCTAAAAAAAGCCAAACCTGAATGTGACAATATAAAGCAGAGATAAGTTTTACCCATCTCTGTTAAAGCTGAACTTAAATTTTTAGCTTGCGTTTCAACTAAAATAATTTGCTTTTGCATGTTGGTGCATTGACGTTCAATGACTGCAGCGAACATCGCTTCTTTATTTTTAAAACAACCATACATGGTGGCTTTTGAAACACCAGCTTCTTTTTGAATCATGTCTGTCGTTGTGCCACTAAAACCGTGGATCAGAAAAAACTTTGTTGCTGCATCCAGAATTTTTTGATCTTTCTCATTGGCTTTAATGCAATCAGACATACGAACCTACAAATATATTTAGAAATTTCATGTTTAGTGTAACTCATCGAAAAGTTCAAAATCGATAATTGACGTAATTTTAATAAGATAGTACAGTACCGATCGGTACAGTTGAGCTCAATAACTGCTCTATGCAACGAGTTCATTTTTAAAATTTAAGGTAAAAGATGAATATACGACCACTCATCGGTTTGGCAGGTGCAATTTTTGCAGCAATGACTGTCGAATTTAATAACCGAATTACCAGTATTACTTTGGTCGATATTCGCGGTGCAATGGGTATTAGTGTCGACTCTGGTTATTGGGTCAGCAGTATTTATGCCAGTGCCATGATTATTGGCATGATCCTCTCTACCAGTTGGGCCGTTATTTTTTCAATGCGTAGAGTCCTTCTTTTTGCCATAGGTCTTTGTCTCGTCTCTAGCGTTTTAATTCCTTTTAGTCCCAACATTGAAATATTTTATTTATTGCGTGGCTTGCAAGGACTTGCCAATGGGTTAACCATTCCTTTACTCATGGCCTGTGCACTTAGATTTTTAGGGCCAGAAATCCGTTTATGGGGTTTGGCCTGCTATGCGCTAACAGCAACTTTCTTTCCCAACTTAAGTGCTGCACTCTCAGCTTTTTATTTAGATGTGATTGGTTGGAAAATGATATTTTTCCAAACCATTCCTTTTTGTGCACTAAGCGCTGCGCTAGTTTATTTTGGTATTCCCCAAGATCCATTAAATTATTCAAAAATAAAAACTTACGATTGGACAGGTGCCATTTTAGCCATTATTAGCTTAGCAAGCTTAAGTACCATGCTTTTACATGGCAATCACTTGGACTGGTTCCATTCTAAATTGATTAGTGTTTTGGCTTTAATCAGTGCCATTACCTTACCTTTATTTTTAATACATGAATGGCGCTATCCAACTCCATTAATTAAACCGCAAATGCTCGAAATACGAAATTTTGCCTATGCCGTTATTGCCCTATTTTGTTTTGTGGTTATTGGCATGTCAACAAGCACTTTACCACTCAATTACTTAAGCGCTGTACATGGTTATAAACCAACTCAAACCATGTGGATTGGTTTACAAATTGCGGCCTTACAATTTATTTATATTCCAATTGTTATTAAGCTTTTAAATCAAGCTTGGGTCGACAGCCGTTATGTACATGGCTTTGGTTTGCTTCTGGTGATGGCCGGTTGCCTAGGTGCAAGCCAACTCGATACCACTTGGAATCAAGACCAATTTTACTTTTGGCATGCCATCTCATGTTTGGGCCAAACCTGTGTCGTGCTCTCACTCTTAATGATGGGTACAAACAGTGTTCATCCAACCATGGCAATTTATGCATCACCGATGATTAACACGCCGCGTGCGATTAGCGGTGTACTGGGTGTGTGCATATTGGATTGGGTCAATCGCGTACGTGGTGAATACCATTCAACACGGTTGATTGAAAATACCGCACAACATGTTTTCCAAAATATTCAAGGCCCTGTCATTAATCCGCTTACTCCCCCTGTACTTAACGCAAATGGTGCAGATCGTGTTTCAGGCGGTTTATCTGCCCTAAATTCTGCGATTCAAGCGCAACAATCTGTTTTAGTAATTAGCGATCAATATCTAATTTTAGCTGGCCTTACTGCAATTTTATTCATTGTGATGCTGATTTTACCCGTTAGAACTTATCCACCACGCATTGCTCTCATTAAGTTAATGAATAGTCATAACTCAGGAAAATCTTTATGAGTACTCTAGAAGCCCAAGATCACTCTGCGACCGAGTCAGCCAAATTAACAAAGGTGCAATATCTCAAAAAGCATTGGGTTATGGTTATTGCGTTCATTATTGTTTTAGTCTCTATTTTATGGGTTTTAAAACTTATATTTTTACCATCTTCGACTATTGAAACAGACGATGCACGTGTAGATGTAGAGTACTCAACCATTGCTCCTAAAGTCTCTGGAAATATCGAAGAAATTTATATTAAAGATCATCAGACCGTAAAAAAAGGCCAGCTTTTGGCACGGATTGATGCAAGAGATTATGAAGCTGCTTTAGCTGAAGCAGAATCTAATTATGCTAAAGCGGAAGCTGATTTAAATGAAGCAAAACTGGCAGTAGAAAGACAACCGACTGTTATTCGAGAAACAGAGGCTCAGCTTAGAAAAGTAGAAGCTGGAATTAAACTCACCAAAGATAATACAGCGCGTTATGAGCAACTACAGGCACTTGGTGCTGAGTCTAGATTAATTACACAACAGTCAAAAACCACATTGACTGAGCAATATGCTGACTTAGACAGCAGTAAAGAAAAAGTTACCGATGCACAGTATCAGCTCAACCAATATAAAATTCAGGTTCAAGCCAAACAAGCTGCTCTTAAACAAGCACAAGCGGCACTTGATAAAGCAAAACTGAATTTGAGTTATACAGAAGTTCGAGCACCTATTGATGGCATGATTGGTCAAAAGTCAGCTAACGTAGGTAACTTTGTAAGCGCTGGTAATCCACTCATGGTCGTTGTGCCTTTAGATCAAGTCTATGTAGAAGCAAACTTCCGTGAAATTGAGCTAAAACAAATTAAAATTGGTCAGCCTGTCACTGTCTATGTTGACGCTTACAATGTTGAGTTAAAAGGTATAGTAGACAGCTTCTCTCCATCTACTGGCGCATTTTTCTCTCCAATATCGGCGACCAATGCGACAGGTAACTTTACCAAGATTGTTCAGCGTTTACCTTTACGCATCAAGCTTATTGAAAATCAAAAAGATATTAAGTTGTTGCGCCCAGGTCTATCTGTTGTAGTTTCTGTGGATACGACTAAAAAGTAAATTTGAGGATGCTGGGGCAATTAAGAAAAAAGAGACCTTAAATGGTCTTTTTTTTATTTATAACAAGTATATAGACGCTAAGATGAATCAATATTTTCCTACTCCTATATAAAAAACTATAAGTTTGTTGGTGTTTACTCCAATAAAAAAAGCCCATCTTCCGATGAGCTTTTTATTTAACTAAATTTAAGAATATGCATTAGACTTTAAATTCTGCTAATACAAAGTTTTTACTATTTCATCAAAAGTTGGTTTCAGAAGAGCTGGCTTGCTATCTTTTATAGTTTTATACCAATAACTTGCTGCAACTCCCATGCTAATCAAAGCTAACAATTTCATTGCTCACCTCACTTATTGGGAAGAGTGGAATTCAAATTAGCATCAGCGTTTGTAGCGTTCCAACTCGTTTTAAAGAGGTTTGTGTATATTTTTAATCAATGTGTAATAAGAAAGCTCATCTATCGATGAGCTTTCTTTTAGAACAATAGTGAAATTTACTGATGCTTAGTCCACTATAATGCAATCCTGTATTTATTTGTTTACATCTTATCGTTATGCATTCTTACCTTTAAGGGGCATGATTGCGTTATATTTAGGAAAAAAACCAACTTTACGGAAAATACAAAAGTTGGGTTAGGTTTTATAAAAAATATTTAATTAATTAAAAAAAGAGACCAATGTATGGTCTCTTTTTTTATCATTATTTTTTATAAATAATTACCATCAGCATCCACTTCATCTTTGGGTTTATTATTATGATCAGAAATTAAAAATGAAAAATAATCCATCATATTAACAACTATACTTCTTGATATACTTAAACTCATATAAGCACCATACTTTATATCACGATTTGAATCAAAAAAAGTCTGCACCAAAATATTAAAAAAAGCTAACCAGTCTTCATTAATATTTTTTTTATTTTTATTAGTAATATTAACTAATAAAAATTCATTTCTTTTTTCTAAAAAAATACCAGTTAAATATCCTCTTAAATAATCATGAAATGAAGATAAGTTCCCTCCAAATGATTTTGTATTAACAAGAATATCATTTAAAGACTCCCGACCATTACCATACACACATTCACCGAATAAATTATAAACTTCTTGCAAAAATTCAAAATCAGATATATCAAAAGAAATATCAACAATCAGCTTATCAATATTATCTTGTTCACAATAAAAATGACATATATCATCTTGTAATTTTATACTCTTCACATCAAAAATCCTATATTAAAAATTTTAAGGTAATTTTCCTAATACACGCCAAGTATTAGTCGCTCCTGTTTGTGCAGTGCCATAATGATTAGGTGTGTAATATAATATTCCAGTATCTCTATCTATGACAATTCGTTGATTACCTCTACTAGCAATTCCAGGTGTTGGTACAGTCCATTCTTCAAAATTTTTACCAGTTGAAACAGGCATGCCAGGTTGTTTATAAGGGATAGATGGTTTAGAAATATTTTGGTATTTTACTCCATCACGACTATTTAAAGGTTTATTATTAATAATACGGTTTAATGTTGTTGTTAGATCAACATCTATTGCTTTACCACCTACTGTAACTTTTTGCTTAACTATAGTCTGAGGTAATTGAGTAATCCACGCATTTTTTTCAGCTTGGGTTAGAGCCCTAAGTGTTACCATGTCTGGATGATATGGTGTTTTAGGTAAGGCTGGTGTATTGACATTTTTTCCAGCTAAATTCTGAACAAATGCTTTATCACGTATCAATTCTTCTACTTTTCTAGAAGCAATACCATTACCTTTCTTTAAATCGGTTCCAACGATTAAATCAATTGCTGCCAGAACTCTATCAAAATTAGAAGTATTTCTTGCAAAAATGCTATATAAATCATCTGCCATTCCGAGCAAATCGTCAGCACCTTGTTTTTTTATAGAAGCTTTTAAATCATTTACCGTAAAATTTTTCCCTGCTTTTCTAAGAGCATTTATCTCATCTAATGATTTAACTAAAATTTTACCAGTAGTAGAGGCTAATTTTACTAATGAATTATTTTGTATAGCTATATCTGCAGAATTAGCAGCAGTATTTACATCATAGCCCGCGTAAGCAGAAACTACACCAGCAACAATTTTTCCAGTGCTTTTAATTTTGAACTTTTCTTCGTCATTATATTCGATTCCGTTGACTGGGTCAGGCATCAGACTAGCAACGATTTCCCCAACTCCTGCTCCAATTGCACCTGCCTCACAACTTTGCTTGGTTACAGCTGCTGTTGCACATCCTACCGCTGCATGTGCAATCTTATGAATAGTATATTCCCATACATTTGGATCTACTTTATCTAAATTATCTCCAATTTGACTTGCCAGCTCACCTTGTAATGCACCAGCTAAACCAGACAGTAAAGCTACTTTAAGGTTCTCCTCTAAGTCTCCACCTTTAATTGCGGTTTGCACTAATGTTGAACCAACTGAACTTGTAAAGTTATTAACTAATCTATCTGATAAAACCGTACTATCAGGTTTTAAGTTCAGTGCCGAGCTAACCTGACTCATTAAACCAGCTGTTACAACAGAAGCTGCCAAGTTCTTAGCCGCGTCTTTACTTCCCAACTCTTTAAGCGTTTTCCCTATATTTCCGCCATTATTAATTAAACTTACACTTGCTTGGGTTGCTAAACTTGTAACAGCTGCATTTGCCATAGCACCTAGAGCAGATGGAACGATTGCTCCTGCTGCTGTGGTAGTCACACCAGCAGCACCAATCATACTCGCACCAAGCCCAACAGTAGTACCACTTGCAGCCGCACCTCCTGCTGCACCAGCCGCAGCGGCTGTACCTGAACCCATCGTAGCAATAGTTACAATGATAACAATAAGTGCAGCACCAGCAGCCGTTAACCCTTGTGACTTATAGTCCCAATCTTTTTGAGTAAGAAGGACTTGCTGCCAATCTACATCTTTACGGTTAACTAATTCTTTTAAGTAAGCATTTCCGGGCTGATTTGCCAGTTTTAAAATTTCATCTCTTAATTCAGCTTTATTCGCATCTTTTTCACTAATAGGAACTTGGACTACTAAACCTCCTGCAGCATTAATGGTTGGTAAAACAGGCCCATTGAATCTTGGCAATTGAGCTGTTTCGGTAATTGACCCTTTATCTTGCATCGATTGCCAAACCACAGAATTTTTTTCTTTTTTCACGAGGTCTGTAATAGATGTTTTCGCGGCAATTAACTCTAACTTACCACCAGCTTCAATTGATGCACCTTTTAAATACTCAAACTCTGTTCCAACAAGTCTGGTATCAAAACCCGATTTAGTACCAATATAGTCAGCTTTTAAAGTTGCAGGTAACTCACTCACTTGGGTACGTGTTGCGTTGGTTTTAGAAGTATTGTATTTAATACCGGCAAATGATGATTTTTTAGTAATATCTACATTACTGCTAGTACTCTCTTCTACCGAGTAAAAATTAAGATTACCACCAGAGTTAATCGAAATTTGTCCACCATCAGCAGTGAATCGGCCTGAATAAATATCAATATTATTATCTGGAGTATTTAAATATCTAGAAGGGTCTAATTTTTTAGTTTCAATAAAAATATTTTTACCAGAAATATCAACTGAAGCTGCATTAGTACTATTACTTTCAGCTACAGTAGTAATATATTTTTTCTTTAAACCACCCCATGATTTTTTCTTCTCGGTAGTTGTTGAGCGGTCATAACTTTGTTCAATTGCAACATCAAATAAAATATTTTTGTTTGATTCTATTTTTACATCACCATTTTTTGAAGTAATACCTGTAGCTTGTAAAACTAAACCATCACTTGTACTTTTACCTACAGTTCTTATACTAACCCCTTTATCACCATTAATAATAGTAGGGCTGACTAATGTTCTGAAGCTATAATTTTGATTACTTTCATTCCCTTTATCATAAAAGTCTGAATGTCCATCTATAATAATACTTGCACTAAGTGTTTTTGATTGTGTGCTTGCACCTATAGTAGTTGCAGGACTGTATGATTGTGTCAAAATACCATTTGCTTCTAAGTTAACTTGACCTGACTGGGCAGAAATATTAGCACCCGTAATAGACAAACCTAGAACAGAAGATATATTAATATTTCCAGTTCTTGAAATTAAATTAGATTCAGCATGTTCAAAACCATTAACATTAGAACTAAAATAGTTAAAATAATTAGTTTTCTCATCCAATAAATTATTTAATTTACTTTCTTGATCGATAATATATTTAAATTTATTTTTTAAATTTTCTCTTTCTTGCTCCAAATTCTTTAGTTGTTCCCAAAGTCCTCTTTTTTTTGCATGAAGATCATCACTTACTGCCCGTTCATACTCTTTTTTCTTTTTTTCAACTGAAATATTTATATTATTAATACTATTTTTATACAAATTATAGTTTTCACTATTTTTAAATTGTTGTATTAAATTATTAATATTAGCTAAATCTTGTTTAGTATACTCTAATTTACTAGTGCTTATTTTATTGATAATATTATTTTTCACCCCATCAATCAATAAATCATCATGACTTGCAGTAATTTTAATATCTTTCTGTGCTGTTAACTGTGAACCTTGAATATCGACTTTGGCACCTTCTAAAGTAATACCACCATTGGCTGTATCCAACTTAACAACTTGTTCAGATCCATTACCCGCAGTTCCTTCATAGCCTTTTAAAGCTAAAGTGCCATTCTTGGAAATAAGTTCAATATTACCTGCTGCTTTTAAGTTGTGAATTTTAGGATCAATAGTCAAGTTTGAATTCGTTTGGATACTTAAATCACCATTAAGGTTATTTAATTTGGCATCATTTTTAAGTAAATCACTTCCTATAGCATTTAAGTCTACTGATTTTGCAGTATTTAAGAACTCACCTTCAATTAAAACAGCTCCGCCTGTAAGCTTAGTATTTTGAACATTTAAGCTTCCTCCACCAACTAGTGACAACACACCTGTTGAATTCAGCTCACTGCTTTTGGTCGAGCTAAAATCTGCTACTCCATACGCATTCACATGACTATTTATATAAAGGTTCTTTTTAGAATTTAATGCGGTATGCTGTTGCGATGTAGATTTAACACCATCTAGAGTAAGGTCATCTGTAGCAAATATTTCAATGTTATTTTTAGCAGTTAACGTACTATCAGTTAACGTATTTTTGGCCCCACTAGTCGCAACAATATTGCCATTTTGGCTTTCTAAAATTGCATTCTGTACTGTTAAATTACCTATGCCAGTAGTTCCAACAGTAACACCCTGACCACCTTTTAATACTGTGTTGGTTGTGCCTGCATTAGTGAAGAGAGTATCTTTTGCACCTAATATTGAAAGTTTGCCTTGAGAAGACGTTGCATTTAACCCCGTTGCAGTAATTTTTCCATCTAAAGATGTAACGTCAATATTATTTTGTGCAGTAAGTGTTTTATTTAAATTTAGATCACTTTGAGTCGCATTAAGGCTTAAGTTTTTGCCAGCATTTAGATCTGTTCCTATATTTAGAGCCTTAGCTTGTAGTTTTAAATCTCCTGTACTCGATAGATTAGAGCCTTTTAAATCAATCAAGTTAGCTGCTTCAACTTTTACATCACCACCAATTTGTGGTAATGCTCTACCTGTGCTATCCCAAACTAAATTACGGCCACTATAAGCAGTAATATTTTTGGCGCGGGTAGCAGAGTTCTCAAGTACAAATCCTAAATTCTTTAAATTAATATCACCTAAACTATATAAATTGATATCTTTTCCTACATTAAAACTATCTGAATCCAATATAAGATTTGAATTGGTGTTTGCAGCATTAAGATTTAGGTTTCCCAAATGGGCCCAAAGATAGGTATTATTGAATGATAATAAGCTTCCAGCATATAAATTCACATCATACATACCAGAAATATTTTTAACATAATCTGCTATTAGATTTTGCTTGGCTTGTAATGAAATTGAACCATTTACACCTAAATGTGTATCACTACCAATATTGATATTATTTGCATCTAAGTAAAGGTCTCCACCTTCACCAAAGTTTTGTATATTTGCACTGTTTTTGATATTAATGTCATTTTTTGCGCTTAAAGAAACAATATTTTTATTATCGGCACCGTGTTTTTCTATTCTAGCATGATCGACTATTATATCTTTTCCAGAATCTAATATTAAATTACCATTTGTGATCATTGTTCCTGTATGAACAATATCATTTCCCTCACCTGAACTTAGGCTTAATAAACTATTTTGAGGATTTTTATTGTAGAGCGCTCCTGTGTTTTCAATTTTACCAGCACTCGTCACAACAAGACTGTTTAATGCTTCAAGAGTTCCAGCATTACTAACACCCAAACCTTTTTCAGTTCCCATCAAATAGATATTATTAGCATACATCCCACCCAGTGCTTTAACATCTACGGCTAATGTTGGCGCAGTCCCCGCTCCTGTTTTAGCTGTAACATCCTGTAAATCTGCACTAACATCATTTGCACCTGCAATGACCTGAATATCATTTTTGGCACGAAGTTCAGCACTGAGTTCTAATGCACGTGCATAGAGGTCTACATAATTTGCATCGTTATTATTTCCGCCCAGTCCAAATTTAGAATTAGGGTTTGCTGAGACCGTAATTTTTCCTTGATCTACAGTGAACTGCTTGATACTGCCATCAGCATTTAACTGAGGTTTACCAGTAGTGAAAATTGCTTTATTGGCATTAATAAAGCCACCACCTTTAATATTGATACCAGACGGGTTGGCAATAATTACATCCGCCATTTGCCCTGCAACTTCCAAGTTCCCTTCAAAACGTGAAGCGGCTGATGAATTTACTTCATTTAAAATAACTCTCGCTTCACCTGTAGCCAAAAATGGGTTGGCAGATACATTACCGACGGTTTGAGTAGCAGCACCTTGGCGACTGTTGTTCAATACAGCACCTTCAGCTAATACATCAAATTGTTTATAAATATTATGAGACACACCATTTTTTGGCGTTTGAATATTGACCACAGGAACAACTGTACCTGCCGAGTTCTTACCAGCACCAATCACTGCTCTATTCGCAGCATTTGCAGCACTGTCCGCTACAATATCGGCATATACAGGTGCTAAAGGCATCCATAGGCTAATGCTGGCAACCAACGCTTTTACTTGCCAGAGTTGATGAAATGCCTGAGATTCAGTATGCGCAATATTGTTCGGTGCACTTGCTTCACTTTGGCCCGACGTTTTGGTTTGGCTTTTTACATTTTCAGCCACGGCAACAAACATTTGACGTGCTTTGCTATAAATAATGCGATAACTATTCTTGTTCATGAATTAAGTCTTTTCTAAAGTAAATTAATAAGAAAGGTTGATACTAAAACCGGTAATCCAGTCTTTTTTTATGCTGTCAGGTGCAATAAGCCCCCGACCTGTAAAGGCATCCAGATAAAAACTATTTTGATAGGTGCGTAGCCCTAAAACACTGCCGAGTAAATAACGCTGCCCCGGTATGCTATTACGCCCATTGACCCAGCCCTGATCAACCGCCATATAAAACTGAGTGTTAGGCATAGGAGTATTTAGGCTAATTTCTTGCTGCAAATACTGTCCGTTATCCCCTGAAAGCATGAGCTCGCCATCAAAACCGCGCACGCTATAGCGTCCGCCAATATAAAAACGGTCATTAGGTACTAAAATTTTCGGTGCATATTGTCCACGCCAATTAAGGCGATATTGCGCGGGGGTCTCTAGCAAAAGAAAAGGCATGGTAAAACGGAGGTCGGCACTCCAAAGCGGAGCGCGAGAGTAACCTTCTACAGCAAGACGTTTACCATTAATATCGGTAATATTTTCTTCTGGTGCAGTCAGTGCATTTATTCCCATACCATGACGGTAATCAATGCTGCCATCTAATACGGCATTTCCCAAATATTGACGGTGCTGTAGACCCAAAACCCAACCTGAAGTTTTACGATGTAAGACATTAATCTCAATATCATTTAGAAAACTTTGACTTTCTTTATGATAAAGCTTGCCATAAATGCTGGTTTTATGTTGACCACTACGGCTAATGACACGAGAGAGATTTAGGTTGGCTTGCTGACTATTACCATGATAGATAACAGGATATTTAGGAGTAACCGTTCCTTGTCTATATTGATAATCGTTATAGCTAACACCTAAATCATAATAGCCAAAAGGTAATTGATAACTAATGAAGTAACTTCGATTTAAGTTTTCATGGAAGTCATCTAATGAATGGCTCACGTTTAAAGATAAAATATCATTTAAATGAAATGGGTTATTAACTCCTACACCTATATTACCCATATAGGTACCAGTTTCCTGATTACCTGAGTTATCTACACTTAAATTGAAATTAACTTTTTGTAAGGGTTGTAGTTTAAGTATTAAGTCGGTATAGCCCATTAATTCTTTATCTGTAGAAACTGCTGGGGTAAGTTGCATATCTACAGCATAAACACGTTTTAAGTTTTCCAATCCTTGATCTAATTTTTTTAGATTAATGATATCGCCCGTTTTAAATGGTAGTCCTGTTTTAAGCTGTAATGACGATATTTTTCCTTCTTGTATAACGACCTTATTCAATCGACCAATTTGTATACTTAAATATAAGTTACCCTGATTTAAATCTTGAGGATTCACGACAATTTGACTGGTAATAAAACCCTTCTTTAAAAGCTCATTTTGGGCATAGTTCACAATGTTATGTAGGCTTTGTGTGCCAATACATTTTCCTAAAACAGCCTGAGGATGTTTTTGAATAGCTCTTACCACAAAGTCAAATTGCTGCAAGTCTGCAACAGACTGCTCTTTTAACGGCACAAGACTAATTTTTTTAACTGCTACACAGGGGCTCTCTTCAACAACCAGATGTTTAAAATCCTGTAAAGTCTTGCTGTTTTGATAAGGAGTTTGCTGAGTAATTTGGTCTTGTAATTGCTGATTCAGCTCTTTGAGTCGTTGTTCCTGTAGTACTTGACCTGGTAAAGAGACATCTTCGATGGCGTAAACATATTGAATAAAACCCGTAAAAAGAATAATGGAAGAAGTTATAAAGTTTTTAGTTAACATCTAATATACAGAATTGTACGTATAAAAACATTATTTTACATAAAAATACAAATTATTCAATTTCCCCTTTACTTACATAAGATTAACTTTCAAACAAACAGTTAAATTTTTTATTTCATTGAATAGATATATAATAATCACTCAAGATTAATTAGTATAAAAAGATAATTAAACATTAACTTTCTTTTCAATTTCTTACTTAATAAAAGAGCGCGAGTTTAAGAACTAGAAATTAAAAAGAATCATTATCTAACCCTAAAAAACCTCTCCACCACCACATCCCTTTCATCCAAACTATTTGAGCTTAAAATCTGGAACATCAAGCCATCTATTAGGTTTAAAACCAAGTCAGCATTTGGTTTTAACTTATGAGTTTCTAAACTAAAAATAAGGTCAAAAATCTCATGATGCAGCCATTTTCTATATTCCATTGCCATACGGTAAGCCTGTGGATAAGCGATTTTAATTTCAAAAAAGGCTTTGAGTAAAAGGTAGTACAGGCTATTAAAGTTGGCATGTAAAACGACAATCTCTTTGAGTTTGTCTTTTGAAGTGCGGTAACAGCTTGAGTAAATAATGGCGAGCACTTCTTCTTTAAGTTTGCTCTTTTGAAAAGCAATGCACATTTCAATAAGATGCTCTTTCGACCGAAAGTAGTTATAAAGGGAGCCTTTCGGTATTTTAGCTTCTTTGGCAATGAGGTCGACCCCTGCTGTGCAAAATCCGTAAGTTGTAAATAGGCGTATAGCAGTTTGAACAACATGTAGTTTTTTCGAAGATATTTCTAAATTTGACATAGTTTTACCGTTTTAAGTTCTTGTTGTTTCTAAAAGAGATTAAAAAGCCTGTGCCTTTTCTGGGAGAAAAAAAGGCACAGCAAAGCCGTAAAGACTGTGCTTGGCACATCTCAAGTTTTATTGTTGAAGCAAGTTTTTTAGACGTAATGATTTAAAGCCCTGAAAACCTTACGGCGATCGAGCTGCTTTAAAGTGATTTAAGTGGTGTCGATATAGATTTTGACAGTGACTGCCAATAATTTATGAATGTGCATAGCCAACTCCTTCTTTTGGGAGTTCTGCCAAAGCATTATAAATTATGGTGGCAGAACGGAAGCAGGTTGACGGACTGGTTTGAACTCCAGCACACCCAAAGGTGTCCCACTCCCGTCCTACCGCTACGGGAGGGAACGGGGTGTGCACACAAGACTACTCCTCAGAAGAAATAATCCTGATGTGGTTCAAATAGCGGTCCGTCAAAACCGGCTGGCAATGTAGGCCAGCCCGCAAATGGTAATCTTCAAAAATTAAGGTGTCAATGTGAAATTGGCTAGAAATTATTTAATTAATTATTATTTTTCATTAGATTACATAATTAACTAAAACTATAAATATCAACTTAATAATATCTTATAAATACAATCATTTTCTTAGACTAATACGAACCCTTAATAGCTTATTAAGTGGAATTGTGTTACTATTTTTTTAGTAGTCACCATTAAGTTGATTAATTTGATATGAGTAAAAATAGCAATCTTGAAGTCTGCCCAATTGCCAGAACACTTTCAGTTTTAGGTGATGCGTGGAGCATGTTAATATTACGAGATGCTCATGCAGGTTTTACACGTTTTGATCAGTTTCGTAAAAGCTTAGGCATTGCACCAACCATGCTAACAAAACGGTTATCTGTTTTAGTAGAAGAAGGCTTACTCGAAAAAAGACAATATTCTGAACACCCACCACGTGAAGAGTATGTATTAACTCAAGCAGGTAAAGATTTTTTACCAGCTTTATTTGTGATTGGTGCATGGGGTCGAAAATATAAACCCTTTGAGCAACCTGAAAAAATGGTGACTTTTATTGATGCAGAACAAGGCACAGAAATTAAGCCTATTGTGATTGACCAAATGACTGGCGCCGAAATTGGCACCCGCCCGATCAGTCAAAAGTAATGAATGATTTAAATATAAAAGCACTCAATTGGAGTGCTTTTTATTGGCCTGATGTAAAGTAAATGGGTTATTTTGCTCGGCTACGTTGGGTGGCATAAGTTCCCCAACCACTGCGTAAAACTGATTTAATAAATGCCCATAAGCCACTTTCTTTAGGTTTCGGTTCTTTACCTTTTCCAATGCGTTTTAGTTGTTGGGTGTACCAAAGTACTTCCATAATACCTAGACTATCGACCTTCTTAATACCAGTTTTGATGGGTTTCACCGACTGAAGACCATTTTTACCTGCCAGCAAATATTTAGGGACATCAGGTTCAATCGCCATAATTCTTGCAATCCCAATAACATCACATGCTTGAGACTGCAAAGCTTGATCCATACCTTCTACAGTTCGGAATCCACCTGTTACCATCAACGGCGTTTTTACGAGTTTTCTTACTTTTTCTGCGAAATCAATAAAGAAAGCTTCGCGTGCGATTGTCGATGCTTTTTGTGGTGCTTTGGCTACGCCAGACTCATAGGTACCGCCTGATATTTCAATCAAGTCAATGCCTGCATTTGCTAAAGCCTGAATTGTTTCTAAAGAATCTTGTTCAGTAAAGCCACCTTTTTGAAAGTCTGCCGAGTTAAGCTTAATGGCAATCGGAAACTCTTTACCGACTTGTTTACGGATTTCTGCATAAACTTCCATTAAAAAGCGACGACGTTTTTCAGGTGTCCCGCCCCATTCATCATTTCTTAAATTATGTAAAGGCGACAAGAACTGATTAATCAGATAACCATGTGCAGTATGAATCTCGACTCCACTAAATCCAGCCTTTTTACATATCGCAGCACTACGACCAAAACGCTGAATAATTTCTAAAATCTCTTCGTGGGTTGCTTCATCAGGTGTTGCAAATAAAGACTGCATTTCTGCACCAAATGGTACTGCAGACGCAGAAATATTACGTACATTTAATCCTTTCGGTGATTGTTTCCCTGGATGATTCAACTGTGCCCACAATTGAGAACCTTGTTCGGTCACGATTTTGACCATTTCTGTAAAATTGCAAAATCACGCTCATCCTCAACCACCACATTGCCAGCCTCACCTAAGGCTTTGCGGTCAATCATAATGTTGCCAGTTATGATCATCCCAATCCCTGATGCGGCCCAACGCTGATATAGCCGAACATGTTTTTCGTTTGGATTATTTGAATAACTAGCTAAGGTTTCACTGGTTGCAGCCTTTGCTAAACGGTTTGGAATGATGACACCATTCGGTAAAGTTAAAGGCTGATTCAAAAGATTCGTTTTTAATTGCAAATGAGTCATGGCCTTATCTCACACGGTTAAAGAAGGTTTTGAATGAGGTTGAATAAAGTCCACTAAACTTTGAAACCACATCACATCTACATAATTTCCCGTAATAACAAGGTCTTGTGTTTTAAGTGCAGTTAAAAAAGTGTTTACACTGTCTTTCGCTGACAACACGGCAAACCCTTTGCTACCCGTTTTAAACGTAAAGGTAAAACTTGGTGATTTGGTTAGCCCTGAGTAAGAGTTAATCTTGCCGTTTTTTACTTCGAAATAGCGGCCTTCACCACTTGCTGTTTGAATCTGAAAGATGACATTTTTATCTTTCACATACGCTGCACATTTCGGGTTCTTTTTTACAGCACGCTGCATGAGCTTGGTCAGCATCCACAGCAATAATTTAAATTTCATCATTTTTATCTTCTTAATTCATCAAATTGAATGGACCGAACTCATGGGCATTATTCATCTAAAAACTGGATTGCATGTTTTACGAAGCGTTCAGGGTACTGAAATTGGGCACCATGTCCTGCATCGGGATAAATAAATAGCTGAGCGTTTGGAATGTTAAGTGCCATGTGATATGCATTAATGGTCGGAATCATCACATCATCGACACCATTTAAAATGAAAGTAGGTTGTTTAATCTCACGTAAATGTGCAAAAGGATCTTGTTCATCAAGTTTAGGTAAAAAATGCATATTGGCTTCTATCTGTGCCTGCATGACTTCAACTGAACTTGCTGGATCTTGGTTTTTACGCTCATGGCGACGTTGCCAAAATTCATGCCCCGCCTGAATAGCAGCTTCAGATCGGCCAAAAAATAAAAAGAGGAAGTTTTCTTCAGAAGGCACAGCAGTTGTTGCATGCTTCAATACCAAAGCCGCGACTTCTGGATCATCGCCACGTGTTTTACCCCCTCTTGGCCCTGTACCTAAAAGCATCAGTTTTCTGACGAGTTCAGGATGGCGGCGTACTAAATCTTGTGCCTGAAACCCGCCCAGTGAAAAGCCTAATAGGTCAACCTGCTTTAAGCCTAGTGCACGAATAACTGCTGCCGCGTCGTCTGCCATATCTTCAATGCGAGTACGGGGCTGGCCAGTAGATGAAGCAATGCCGCGACCGTTAAACAAAATGACTTCACGTCCTTGAGCTAAACCATCAGTAATCAGTGGATCCCAATTGTCTAAACCACCTCGGAAATGCTGAAGAAAAAATAGCGGTGGTTGCTCTGTATTTGCATTACCCCATCGACGATAGGCAAAATTTGCTCCATCTACTTCAATGAATTGGGTCTCGGCTGTTTGGTGTGTAATTGTTGTCATGGTCATAGTCCTAAATTTAAGTTCTTATTTCGCTAAGAATGTAAGTGACTGTTTTACAAAATCTTCATTAAACTGAAATATTCCCCCATGACCTGCATCTGGATAGATTACAAGTGAGCTATTCGGTAAACGCTTTGCTAAATCATAAGTATTTACTGTTGGCACCATTCGGTCATGATCACCGTTGGCAACAAGAACAGGTTGTTGAATCACAGAAAGGTCAGCAGGTTTTTTACTTCCCCATTTTTTTAATGCTTTAAGCTGGGCACGATAGGCAGAAATAGTGATTTCTTTATCACGGTTTTCAGTACGTTCATTAATACGTTGAATAAAGGCTTTTGCAGAAGCTTTACCATTTTCTGTACGAGTGAAGAAAAGATAAACCTTAGGGTCTTGACCAGTCACCATTCCACGAACTAAATCCCAATTAGAAACTCGCCCGACTGTACTAATTCCAGTACCGCCCGCAGGGCCAGTTCCCGATAAAATCATTTTTCGAACTAAATTTGGCTGCTTCAAAACAATCTCTTGTGAAATCATGCCGCCCATCGAGAAGCCGAATAAATCAACCTGCTTAAAGCCTTTTGCTTGAATGAAAGTAATCGCATCATCTGCCATTTGTTCAATTGACTTTGCTAGTTCACCAGTCGAAGCACCAACGCCGCGATTATCAAACACCACAACATGATGTTTAGCCGCAATTCCATCAATAATTCGTGGGTCCCAGTTATCTAGTACAGCAGCTAAATGGTTTAAGAAAATGACAGGTGTTCCACCGTTTTGTTGACCATATTCTCGGTAAGCGAAGTTAACGCCACCTGCACTAATAAATTGAGTTGGTACATTCTTCCAATTTGTATCTTGCTCGGCGTATTGCCCTGCTTGCGGATTGCTAACAGCACTTGATGACACTTTATTTGCCTGAATTGATGTTTCATTAAAAGAAACCGATGGCACAACTTCTGCCTGAGTTAAGGGAGCGCTAAAAACAGATAATGCCGTCAAACTCATAGCAACTGTATTTAATAAAAATTTCATTTCTCTGATCCTCAAATTTAATTCATTGATCTGATTCATCTGTTTTTTATGAGTGATCTTTCAAAGGGAGAAAAGATAAAAAACAGAGTTAATATCGATTTAGTACTAACTATACATGGACAAAAATGTATTGTCACTATCTTTTTAGTAGTAACTATTTTATTTTTAGATTATGATTAAAAAATCAAGTCGAAATTCATTCGTGAATTGACTACAAAATTTAAGTGAGGAACATGATATGGCTGGTAAAGTAGTTCTCATTACAGGTGCATCATCGGGTATTGGTTTGGCAACAGCAGAGCTTTTACATGAAGCAGGATTTACGGTTTATGGCACAAGCCGACGAGCAAAAGATTCATCAAATCATAAGTTTCATCTTATTGAGTTAGACGTAAATCAAGACAATTCAGTTGCCCAAGCCGTTGAGAAAGTAATAGCGACCGAAGGAAAAATTGATGTCTTAATTAATAATGCTGGGTTTGCAATAGCACCTGCTGGTGCCGAAGAAAGTTCAATGCAGCAAGCACAGGCTATTTTTGATACCAATTTTTTTGGTGCGGTTCGAATGACTCGTGCAGTGATTCCACATATGCGCCAGAAAAAATCAGGACTTATTTTAAATATCAGTTCAATTCTTGGGCTTTTACCTTTGCCTTTTGGCGCACTTTACTCTGCATCAAAACATGCACTTGAAGGTTACTCTGAATCTTTAGATCACGAATTAAGATCTCAAGGCATTCGTGTGTCACTTATTGAACCTGCTTACACTAATACTTCTTTGGGAGTAAACTTACTCGAAGCAGATAATAAAATTTCTTTTTACGATCAAACGCGTGAAAAGCTACATAAACAAATGATTAATTCAATTAATAAGTCAGATGACCCGAGTGTGGTTGCCAATACAATTTTAACCGTCATTCAAAGCCAACAGGTCGTACCACGCTATACAGCAGGAAAAACTGCAAAAAGCTTAAAAGCGTTAAGACGATTTGCACCAGCAAAGATCTTTGACAAATTAATTCACCGCAGCTTGAAAGTTTAGAACAAACCCAAGCCTATAAAACTTTAAAAATAATTTTGAGAAATAGAGGTTTCAAATGAAAGCAGCCTACATTAGCCGTTATGGCAACATTGATGACGTACAGCTCGATGAACAATCTCAACCACCACTAACAGCAGACGCTGTGCTCGTTAAAGTTCATGCAGCCAGCATTAACCCTCTCGACTTAAGGGTTTTAGAGGGTGAATTTAAAGCAATTCTTCCAGTGAAGTTTCCGTTTATATTAGGCAATGATTTTGCAGGTACAGTTGTAGAAATAGGCTCGAATGTAAGCCAGTTTAAAGTAGGTGATGAAGTTTATGCCAAGACTGATTTAAACGGTGCATTTGCTGAATATACAGTCGTTCAACAGTCTTCACTTGCACTTAAACCGCAAAATATTTCGATGGAACAGGCAGCAGCCCTGCCTTTGGTTGCCTTAACTTCATGGCAAGCACTGGTTGAAATTGCAAAAGTTAAAGCTGGTCAAAAAGTGCTGATTCATGCAGGTTCTGGCGGTGTGGGTTCAATTGCAATTCAACTTGCAAAATCATTAGGCGCCATCATAGCAACCACCACCAGTGGCAAAAACATAGGTTGGGTGAAAGAGTTAGGTGCCGACATCATCATTGACTATAAAACCACAGATTTTGAGCAAGAGCTTAAAGATTACGACGTAGTCTTAGATACACAAGGCGGGAAAACCTTAGAAAAATCACTGAACGTTCTTAAACGTGGTGGACGTCTTATTAGTATTTCAGGACCGCCTGACCATGCTTTTGCAGAGGCAATTAATCCGAACTGGTTCCTAAAATGTGTTATTCCGATGTTAAGCTGGTCAATTCGACATAAAGCAAAAAAACGCGGGATTACTTATACATTTTTATTTATGCAGCCAAATGGTCAACAGCTCTCAAAAATTACTGAACTGGTAGAAGCTGGAAAAATTAAACCCGTAGTTGACCAAACCTATGACTTTATTCAAATTAAAGAAGCGCTTCAATATGTAAATACTGGACGAGCAAAAGGGAAAGTTGTTTTACAATTTGATGAATAAGGTACATAGCTCAAATATTATCTAGATTACGCAAGGGTTCGAAAATTATATAGCCGCTCATATGGCGGCTATAGACTATTAATAAGATGAATTAAAAGGTCTTATTCATTATTTTTGAGCCTAAAAGAAGCAATATTCGTACAAGCTTTTATTTAGTTAAGTTCTTTTATTGTAGATAAAAAAGTTAAGGCTTGCTCAGTTGACCCTTCATTTAAAGGGCTGTGGTTGGGATTAAAGTATCGCAAACATGCAAATATTATATTATCAATTTTAGGCACACGGTCTTGTCGAGCTGCTCGGAAATAATCTTTGAAACGAAAACGATGTGGTAATTGCGCATCTTGTTCTACTAGATTTTCGACAGCAACATAAGCCAAAACAATAAATAGAGGGAACGTGAAAACCGCTGCCCCCACTCGAAGTACATTACTATTGCTAAAATATCTAAACATTGCATCGGCTACTTCACGGTGCTCTACCTCTTCAGCTCCGTGCCATTGCAATAAACGTAACATTTCCACATCGACAGGTGCTTGTTGTAATCCCTCTGCATTGAGAACCCAATGCCCTAATACTCCTGTTAGATGCTCGGCAGCAGCCACCATTGCTAATCGGGTCGTTAGCCACATCGACTTTAAGCGTGGATGCTTCAATTCATAGCCTAATGGTTTTGGGCCAATCATGTCATTAAATATCCAATTCGTCATCTTGGTATAACGACTTAAATCAATCCCTAACGCCTCTATATGCCGAGTTCCGAGAGTGTGCCCATAACTATGAGCACCCTCTTGTTTAATGAAAGCAATTGCTGCCTCTTTCAGTTTTTCATCTTTAATATAAGGCAATGCATCTCTAAACGTCTGACAAAACCAACGTTCTGGTGCAGGTGTAATTGGGTTAATTGAATTTAATATCTGTGAAACTATGGGATCATCATAAATCCAATGACATGGGGTTTCAGTAAAATTAAATACTGGACGCCGCGGCACAATGACATGGTTTTGTCTGATTAAACTATTCATGATAATAAATCCTTATATATCAAAAGCATTTACCATTAATCCTGAGTCAAAATGTTAAAACCCATACGTGGACCAAAGGCAATCAATGTTCGCACTAAGCCCTTAATCGCTTTGGGTTGTTGCCCACTGCTAATACGGCGAAATTGCGAAGCATGCCAAGCGAGTTGCAAATAGGCATCTACTGGTTTGTATCCAATGGCTGGAATTTTTGCTGGTTCTAATACCGATTTTCCTGCTAACAGTTGTTTGGCTAAATCAGGCTGTACTGCAAAAGGTCGAGCCAATCCAACCAAATCGACCGTACCATTGGCAACAATATGGTTCATAAAATCTACATCGCGCAGTCCACCTGTTAACATGAGTGGTAATTTGCTTTGTTTACGAAGTGCAGTGGCATAGTCAATAAAATATGCATCACGCTGAGCAGAACGATCTGGTGCATAACCTAACTGTGCAGGGGACTCATAATTCCCGCCTGAAATCTCTAAGAGGTCGATCCCTTCTGCTTCTAAAGCTAATGCAATGTCTATCGATTCTTCCTGACTTAAGCCACCTTTTTGAAAATCGGCAGAGTTGAGTTTTACACTTAATATTTTGTCTTTGCCTATTGCAGCTCGTACAGCTCGAACCGTTTCGATCAATATACGGCGTCGGTTTTCAGGACTACCGCCCCACTTATCTGTCCGAACATTGGCTAGAGGTGATAAAAATTGTGAGAGTAAATAGCCATGTGCTGCATGAACCTGTACTCCATCAAACCCGGCTTTAACAGCAAGCTCTGCGGTTGTAGCAAAGCGTTTAATTTGCTCTAAAATATCTGCTTCAGTCATTGCTCGTGGAATACGAATAATATTCATAGCAGGTAAATCAAGCCCAACTGCTGAGGGCGCGATCGGCTTTTTCAAAAGTGGTAAAACTGCAACACGGCCGGGATGGTTAATCTGCATAATAATTTTGCTGCCATTGGCCTGAGCAGCCTGAGCCCATAACTTATTTGCTTGCAGAAATTCTGCTGACTCTAAAACCACATTTCGTGGTTCCACAAAAGCACGATGGTCAATCATGACATTGCCGGTAATTAACAACCCTGCTCCACCTCTGGCCCAAGCTGCATAGAGTTGCTGTAAGTCAGTGGTCGGTGAACCATGCCGATCAGCAAGTTGTTCACTCATTGCAGATTTGGCAATTCGGTTTGGAATGGTAATGCCACAGGCTAACGTTAAAGGGCTTGCTAATGTGGGCTTTGGATTAGGTTTTGTCATTTTCTTTCTTCCTAAATTTAAAAAATCATTCATTGAGATATATGTCTTTTAATTTCATCATTTGCTCACGGTTATCGTGTTGCCAAGGGTGAAAATCTTTAGAATAAAAATCTAAGTAACTGCGGCTAATTTTTCGGATCACACCTTGACCGCCAAGCAAATATTTCAAACCCACATATAGATTTTTAAAATCTCTATTTTTGCCAGAAGCCTTTAAAAGCTCTTTTGTTCCTCTGGTGGTAATGATGAGAAAAGAAAGCGTGGTTTCTAACATCACCAACCGTAAGAAGTAAGGTCTATTCACTAAAGATTGGTAGACATCAAACGCCACAGCTTTATGCTCTGTTTCTTCAATGGCATGCCAAGCCCAAATTTTTCGCAAATGAACATTAAACAACTCTAAGTCTTCGGGCGCGATACTAATAAAATAGTCCGCTAAAATTGCCGTTAAATGTTCCATACATACCGTGCAAGCCAACTGATGCTCTAAAGAAAATCGTTGCTGCAACATACGGTTCATTTTTTTAAAACGTTTATAAATAGGTTCAACTGGATAACCTTTTTTAAGCATGACAGCGTTAAGCGCATCGTGCTCTTTGCCGTGATGGGCTTCTTGACCAATAAAAGCTCGGACTTGTTTAAGCAAAATAGGATCGCTAATTTTGTCCTGATAATTACGCACACTATGAATAAATTGACGTTCACCATCTGGAAATGCGCTCGATAATGCAGTCAACAACATCGTAAGTAAAGCATTGTTATCAAACCAGAACTCAGGAATTTCATCTGGAAAAGTAAAATCCATTGTTCTTACAGGAATATCAATTGAAGCCGAGATTTTAGAAAAATCATGTGTTTGTTTTGACTTAAAGAACGCATTCATCTTTATTCTCCAGTTATAAAACGCGAGGATTAAATTGGCGCAATAAAAATAACGGCGTGCGTAGACGAGGTATTTGAATTGGAGGAATTAACCCACCCGATAAATCAACTCGATGCAATCTTGCCTCAATGACTTTCCCTAGTCCCATATCATGTAAAGGATCATTTTCAGTGCCCGTAAAACGTAAGTTCATTTCTACACGACGGACTTCAAGTGGGTGTTCTTTAGGGGTAAATCGAACCTCACGTGGTAGACCAAGGCCCAACCCACCTGTGATATTACGATGTGGTAGCCCTAAAATTGGAGGCGCATCATCAATGACTTCACCAAGCTTAGCTTCCATTTCAATGAGTGTTGTACCGCGGCGTGAGGCATTGCTAACAATACGTTTGCCATCATTTTCCCAACTAATCTCACCCATCTTTTTAGGATAGCCAAGCAACTCACGTCCAATAATCATGGCGCGGTCATCGTCTAAAATCATCCAAGGGCAAAAGATTCCGGTTTTATTGCCTACTTTAATATGAACGAATAAACCCGCTTCATGGTAAGCACCCGTATAGACGTTTTCCGGGAAATAAGCACAGAACAAATCAGCTCTGGCAGGCTGAACCAGTGTCATCCCAGACGGTAACCAACGAGCCATCGCTTTTTCATCCACTTCAACAACAGCCGTCAAATACTGCGCATTGTGGTACAGCTTATTGCCAAGATTGGCTAAGCCCACTGGAACACTTAAATCATTGATGAGTTGTCTCATGATTTTAATCTCGAAAATACTTGTTTCAGAATTGGGAGCAAGATGATGCGCGGGGTATAACGTCCCCCGAAAGTTTGCGCCTGCGCAATAAAACCGGGAATCACAATACGGCGATTGCAATCCATGCCTTGAATCGCTTCTTTAGCTACTCGTTCTGCTGTTACCCAAACAAAATTTCCACCGACTCCATCAATTTTGGTAATTCCAGCAACTTCATTAAAACCTGTTTTAGTAGGACCCGGAGCAAGTAAAGTACAGGTCACGCCTGTACCACTTAATTCGCTATGTAAAGACTCTGCAAATGAGTTTGCAAATGCTTTAGTTGCCGCATATGTGGCATTTGCCGGAGTGGGTTGATGACCAGAAGTAGAGCCTACAATCAGTATTGCTCCAGATTTTCGTTTGAGCATTTGTGGCAACACCGCTAAAGTCAGATCATGAATTGCCACCGAATTAACTTCAACTTCTTCGCGCTCTCGATCTGCATCTAAGTCTTGTAGGCAGCCAAAAGTTGCAAATCCAGCGTTATTACAAAGAATGGCTACTTCAATATTTTCTAAATAATCACGAAATTTAGCTCGCGCCGTCCGATCACCCAAATCACATGGATATAAATCTACAGATATTTGATATTCGGCTTTTAGTTTTTCTGCGAGTGCCTCTAATTTCTCTACACGACGTGCCACCAAAACTAAAGAATAGCCTCGTACAGCAAACTGTTTTGCTAGCTGTTCACCAATGCCCGATGAAGCACCAGTAATCACAACTCGAGAGGAAGCTTGTGGAATATGTAAGCTCATAATTGATGCTCAAAATACAATAGTTTGATTATTCCGAACTTTTAACTTGAGCGTGAGATGTGGATCAGACATACTGATAATCATTTTCGGCCAAAACAAAAAGTAATATGAAAGATCCGTATGGGCTTTCCAAAGCCAGCATTCCTATTTCTTATGCGCATTTATTATTTGAAATCATGGTCGACAAAGGATTTTCAGCCCTTGAGATTTTGAAGAAAAGTAAAATTCCCTTAAACCTTTTAGATCAACTAGATGCGCGAATTACTCCTGTGCAGTGGTCTAAGCTAGCGTGGGAAAGCTTGTTATTGTCGAAAGATTCTGGCTTAGGATATGAATATGGACTAAAACTGCGTTTAACTGCTCATGGCCCGATGGGATACGCCCTTATGAGTAGTCCAAACCTTCGTCAAGCCATTGAGGTTTCAACGCAATTCTTTAACATGCGATTAAAAGATTATCGTATTGCTTTGCTTGAAAATAATGAGTTTTCTATTATTGAAATAAATGAAACTCACCCAATTGTCAGCAATCAACCCGAACAAGCTGAAACGCTTAGACGATTTTTTTATGAATGTTTAATGATTGGTGTGATTCAAACTGGCCAATTTCTAATAGAGCATGATTTTGCTGAAATCGAGTTATGGGTGGATTGGCCAGAACCTACCTATCACAAAGCCTATCAACACGTATTGCCACCTATTCGCTTTAATCAAGCGACTAATCAAATTCGATATACCCAAAAGCTTCTAGATTTACCCATTAAAATGGCAGATCCCATTGCTTTTAAACAAGCTCTGGCGCAGTGTGAAGCTGAACAAATCCGTTTTTCAGAGCAAATTAAAGATATATGCCTGACCGTAAAAGCCGAACTAAACTTAAAACCACAAGTGGGTTATCCCTCATTTGATGAAATTGCGACTCGCTTAAACATGTCTAGCCGAACATTACGGCGCCATTTGAACCAAGTCGGTTCTTCATATCTACAACTGCTTGAAGAAGCTCAACAAAAAGAAGCTGAACATTTGTTAATTCATAGTGATATGGATATACAAGAAATTGCGCTTTATCTGGGCTATATACAACCTACAAATTTCACACGAGCCTTTAAGAAATGGACAGGTCAAACACCCATTACATTTAGAAAAAATTCGATATAATTTTAAGAAAAGCACTCTAGCTAGTTAAATTATAAACTTAATAAAATGGGGCCTGTAAATACGCCCCATTTTGGTTAATCCTTTCTATTTATTAGTTTTTATTTAAAAATTCCAAGTCATAGATAAAGTTGCCTTTAAAGGTTCACCAGGTTGTACCCATTCATCTGTATAACTTGAAACGTAATAATCTTTATCAAAGATATTATCAACATTTAACTGCACCCTTAAATCTGGGCGCACTTGCATATACCCACCGACATTAACCACTGTAAACTCAGGCAAACTTGTTCCATTATCAATATAGTTGGCACTACGTTTCCCAAAGTAATTGACGTTGCCTACTAAGCCAGCTGCCCTTCCAAATAATTCAAACTGATAATCTGCGTTTAAGTTTGCAGTGTGCTTAGGAATATTTTTAAGGCGAGCGCCTTTCGCATCGACTTCACTTTCTAAAACAGAAGCTTTCGTTAAAGTATAATTCGCGCCTACATTAAGATGATCGCTAAACTTGTGCTTTAACTCTATTTCAACACCATGACTTTGGACGCGACCACTATCTACATAACTGTCGGTTATACCTTCAGTCAGTAAATGTTGTTTATCTAAATCAAAATAAGTTAGACCAAACCAGCTTTGCGGTAAAAATTGGTATTTTGTCCCAATTTCCCAACTCTTGGTTTTCTCTGGGTCATACAGTCGATTATCTTTATTAAGACCTGTATTTAACTCAAAAGATTTCCCCCAATTACTATAGAAAGAAAGCTTTGTTGTAGGTTGATAGTTCACTCCAACACGTGGACTCAAGGGTGTAAATTTTTGCTGAGCCGATATTCCTGTTCTGTAGTCATCAATTTGTTGTTCAAGACGATTAAAACGCCCTCCAAGCAACAAATTCCATTGATCATTCAAAAAAATCTGGTCTTGTAAGTTCAGTCCCAGCATATTTTGAATTTCTTTGGTATTTTTGGTTGTTCTGGTCAGAGCTAAAATATTTTGTCCGTAAACTGGATTATAAATATTAATCGGGCTAGATGTACCGACTGCATTACGAAGCTGAATTTGGTCAATGGTATAGTGCCCAGCTTCAATGTTTGCGACTACTTCGTGCCTGATTGTTCCTGTATTTAGTTTCCCGCGTAAAATCGATTGGAACTGAAATGTATCTGTTTCAAATTGACGGTAACGTCTAAATCGGTTTGCAGTTTGACCATCTGCTGAAATACTCGAAATTTCAGTAGAGGTTCCTTCCCGTTCGCCATGACCGTAGCTTAAAGCTGTCGTGTTATTCCAGTTTTCATTAAATTGATGATTTAACCGTAACTGGTACAGTTGATCTTTAACCTTAATGTCCCCATCTGAAGGCTCACCCAAAAAGGACTTTTTATTGACAACAAATGCCCCGTTTACCATTGGAACACCGCGATCAAACACGCCTTGATGTTCAGAAAATTCTGTATCTAAATTAAGCTGTGTCTGATCCGAAATTTTCCATGCAAGTTGTGGAGCAATAAAATAATGCTGACTGTCGACATGGTCTCTGAAACTCTGATTATTTTCATAAGCCAGTCCAAGCCTATAGGCAACAGCATCATTTAATGCGCCTGTGCTATCTAGTGAAGCTCGATATTCTTCTAATGTACTACCACTTAAACTTACTTCATTTTTTGGCGTCCATTCTGGTTGTTTGGTGGTAATGTTCATAATGCCACCTATAGCTCCTTGCCCATACATGGCTGCCATAGGTCCTTTTAAAAAATCGATTGCCTGAACATTCACCATATCTCTTGCAGTATGAATACCACTTAAAGAACTCAAACCATTACGTAAATAGTTTGTTCCCATGTTGGGGTCGGTACTAAAACCACGAAATGAATAGTTATCCCAAAAACCACCACCATAACTATCTTGATACACCACACCATTAACTAAAGCTAATGCATCACTCACACGTTGAATATTATTATTTTTAATATCTTGAGCCGATACATGAGACTTAGTAAATGGAACATCTAACAAACTATGGTCAAATTGGGTTAACACTGTTGAAGAATTAGAGTTTTCACTGCTCTCTTCGGCTTTAACCATAATTTTTTCTAGCTCGGCAATCTGGCTCTCAGGTTGGCTTTGTGCCATGGCTGACATAGAAAATTGAGCAAATAAAATGCTCCACGCAAGTGGATGAAGTAAAAATTTAGACATGACAAACTCTGTTTAGTAATTAAATAGGAACAGCCACGTACCTAGTAATAAATTAAGCAAAACAAAGTTGTTTAGGCGGAGCTCGCCCTTGCGGTGAAAGAAATAAGCGTCTTAAATAAAATAATATATAGCTCATCGTTGCCAGCATAATAAGACGAACAACGACACCAATTGCAAACAAGGTGAACTTGAAGCCATCAATATTTGCAATGTGGCTATAGAGATAACAAAAATGACAGCTTAAGCTTGAGTCGTGCTGAACGTTTTTGTTTAAGAGCTTTTCATGAGAATCATTTTTTATATGGTGAGATAAATGTGGTTCAGACTGCATAGTTGAATGATTCATCATTCCACTAATTTGTTCACATACCATTTGCTGATGCATTTCGCTGGGCAATAGGCTTTGCCAGAACACGAGGTTCTGTAGCAATATTGCTAGTAAGCCGATTAAGAGCCCAAATCGATACATGAAAAATTAGTCTCACCAAAGTGCTGTGAAAAATAGCATATTTTTTTATAGGCCACAAAGTAAACCAATCGCAAAAAAATATTGAATATACTTTTTAAATCAATAATATATTAATCAAACATTAACTTATATAAGATAATCTGCCTAAGGTATAAGCTTTCATGATTTTTTTTCTTAATCGATTAATATTTTTAACTTTAACTATTATTTTTCTACAAAGTACTGTTTATGCCGAAAGTAGAACTATCAATATGGAAAAAGTTTCAGCAGCTGTTGCGAAAGGAGATGTAGAAGTTATTCACTTCATGGGCAATTCATACTTTGAGGGATTATATGGGAACCCTAAGGATTATCATAAAGCATTTGAATGGTATGAAAAATCAGCAAAACTTGGCTATACCAAATCACAAATTGCTGTAGCAGATATGTATTTTAATGGTTTTGGAACTGATAAAAATCCTGTCAAGGGTGTTGAATGGCTTCAAAAAGCCATAAATAAAAATGATACGAATGCAATGGTCCTCTTAGCTATAATGTACTCAAAAGGTAATATCATTGAAAAGAATAATAAAAAGTATCTTGAACTATTAAAGAAAGCAGACGCTCTTGGAAATTATGGAGCTACATCTCTATTAGGTGTTGCTTACCTACAAGGAGATGGCTTAGAAAAAAATCAAGATAAAGGGATTGAACTTTTAACCAATGCATCTAATCATGGCAATACTGTAGCTCAATCAATGTTAGGTTCTATTTATTATCAAGGTAAATTAATAAATCAAGATTATACAAAAGCACTTACTTATTTATTAAAGGCAGCTGAATCTAATGATAATTCTGCTGAATTTCTACTAGGCTATATGTATGAAAAAGGGCATGGCGTAGAAAAAGACAAAGTTAAGGCAAAAGAATGGTATGAACGATCAAAAGCGCATGGCAATAAAATAGCTGAATTAATGATTAATCTTTTGTTTTTATCCTAATTATTACGCAAATATTTTGATTCACTTGCACTTTGCTAATTTCGGTGTATGATTGAGTAATCACTCAATTAATATGTTTGTATATGGCTCGTCCTCGTAGTGAAGATAAACGTAATGCAATTTTAAGCGCTGCTATTGAAACATTAGCAGAGCTTGGCGAACGTGCATCTACCTCAAAAATTGCAAAAGCCGCTGGTGTCGCGGAAGGTACTTTATTTACCTATTTTAGTAATAAAGGAGAATTGCTGAATCAGTTATATCTTTCGCTCAAGGCTGAGCTACGTCAGGTCATGATGCTTAGTTACCCAACTAACGCTGACCTACAAACACAAATGTCGCATATCTGGCAAAGCTATTTGGACTGGAGTTTAGAAGCTCCCCTTAAGCGTAAAGTAATGGCACAGCTTTCGACCTCGGAACAAATTACCGAGCAAAGCAAACAAATTGGCATGCAAACCTTTTGTGATCTCACCCAAAACATTCAAGAACGTATTAACGATGGCAAATTAAGAGATTATCCACCGTTATTTATTGCTTCAATTTTAGGTGCGCTTGCAGAAGTTACACTTAATTTTATTGCCCAAGACCCTTCTCAAACCGAGCGTTACCGCAAATCTGGCTTTGAAGCGTTTTGGCATGCGGTTTCAATATAGATAAAAGAGTAAGGATGCACGGCGTCCTTATTTTTAAACCAATTAATGAGTGAGTAAATACTCATTTAACTAAATCAAAATAAGTACTTAGCCCAAGTTCTTATTTGCATATATAGGTTTGTTCCAATAAGGAAAAACAAGATGACGATTTCAAACACAACAGACTTGCCTTCTCCCTTAATGCCATCTCAGCAGCACAATGGTAAATTTAGAAATACGCGTCCAAACCAACACAAGCCTTCTTTTGGCAAAACGCTCCAACTTATGTGGAAGTTTCTATTTAACAAGCCCAAAGATACAGTACCCAACAAAGAAATTCCTGTTTTAAGCTTAACCAAAGAACAGCTTTTAACTGCGCCTGACCGCTCTCTATTTCGTTTGGGCCACTCAACCATTTTGTTAAAACTACGCAATGAATTTTGGTTAACCGACCCTGTTTTCTCGGATCGTGCTTCACCTTTTCAGTGGATTGGTCCAAAACGTTTCCACCAACCACCGATTAGCATTGCCGAATTACCACCCATTAAAGGTGTGATTTTGTCGCATAACCACTACGATCACCTCGACTACCATGCGGTTATGCAACTTAACGATAAAGTTGAGCATTTCTTAACACCGCTTGGTGTGGGCGATACCCTTATTAAATGGGGAATTCCAGCAGGAAAAGTTCAACAACTTGACTGGTGGGACACCACGCATGTAGATGGGCTTAAATTGGTTGCCACCCCTGCTCATCACTTTTCAGGCCGTGGTATGGGCGATAGCAATGCGACGCTTTGGGCTTCGTGGGTGATTATTGATAATGACTTACGTGTATTTTTTAGCGGTGACACGGGATATTTTGATGGGTTTAAAGAGATTGGACACCGTTATGGTCCGTTTGATTTGACTATGTTAGAAACTGGTGCTTACGACCCTGAATGGCCCGATGTTCATATGCAACCAGAGCAAACTTTACAAGCACATATCGATTTAAAAGGTCGTCATTTGTTGCCTGTACATAACGGTACTTTTGACTTAGCGCTCCATGCTTGGGACGACCCATTTGAACGTATTGTCGGTTTAGCTCAAGAAAAAGCGTTAGCGATTAGCACACCGCAAATGGGACAACTTTTGAACTTAAACAAGCCGAATGTTGAAAATTATTGGTGGCGTTCATAGTTTGATATAAATAAGCCGAGCACTCATTTTAAGTGTTCGGCTTATCTTATTTATAACTTTGAGTGATTTTTACGAAGCACTCTTTTCAAGCGTTTCTATAATCGCTAAAGCTGTTCTTTTAGCAGAAAACGGGTTTTGTCCCGTAATTAAGTTGCCGTCTTGAACCACATACGGTGCAAATGGAATAAAAGCTTTTTCATAACGGGCACCATTTTCTTTAGCGAGCTCTTCGGCATTGTACGGCACTTTTTTCGCTACCCCTGCCAGAACCTCTTCACTCCATGCAAAGCCTGTTAATTTTTTGCCTTCTATGAGTCGTTTACCATTTGAAAGTCTGACATTGAGCAAACCGCAATATCCGTGACAAACACTCGAAACAATCCCACCTTTTTCATAAATATTTTTGGTGATTTCTTGCAGTTCAGGATTATCTAAAAAATCCCACATCACACCGTGACCACCCGTATAGTAGATCACGTCATAATCTTGCCAATTAATATCGGAAGGTTTAAATGTATTTGCCAGCAGCGTAATAAAAGCTTGATCTTTTTCTCGGTCTTTAACAGATTTATCAGCAACTAACGGCAAAAGTGACTTAGGTTCAATCGGTGTTTTACCACCATTTGGACTGACGATATCCTGCACATAGCCTTGCTTTTCAAACTCATCATAGGCATGGGTGAGCTCGCCCAACCACAGTCCTGTCGGTTCATCTACATCCTTATAGCGTGAAATATTCGTCACGACATGTAATATGCGTTTAGACATTTTCTCACCTCATTTTTCATATTTATAATTCTATTCTTTCATCTATCAAAGCATAGAAAGCTGTTACTGAAAGTGTGTGCTTGGTAAAGTTATGAACCTTGCTTTTAAGCGACTATAAGTCTAAAGTTAACTTGAATGTTAATAGAGTATGTGGCTATGAATATTAGCGAGTTATCGAAACTAAGCGGTTTAAGTACCCCTACAATTCGTTATTACGAACAGATCAAACTCTTACCTAAAGCAAAAAGAAAATCGAATGGTTATCGTGAATATACCGATAACGATTTGAAGCAACTTTCTCTCATTCAGCAAGCCCAGCAAGTTGGTTTTTCTTTAGCAGAAATTAAAGCTTTTTTGCCTTCAAAAGTTGCCACTTGGAACCATGACGCACTCATCCAAACAATTGAATTAAAAATTCAGGAAATAGAACTTTTAGAACAAAAGCTAAAGGTGAGTAAGCAAAACTTACGTACCATGATTGATGCAATCAACAACAAACCCGATGAAATTACCTGCGAGCAAAATGCAGAACGTCTTATGAATCTCTATTTCGACAAAGCAAAAACACCGTAATTTTTTAACAACTCTATTGACCTTAAAGTGTGCTTTAAACATACGATTGGCTACAGGTGATAAATGAGGAGCCTGTGATGTTTAAAGTTTGGAATTTTCAGCGTTGGTTAAGCATTATTTTTGCCATTTTTTTGACTACAGATGTGGTACATGCCGCAGAGTCAGATAAAGCTCAAAGCCTTACCAAAGCAAATGGAAAAATTTTAGTCATAATGACCAATCACTCGGTTTACCCTTCCCGTTCGGATACAACAGGACTTTGGCTGACTGAACTCACTCATTTTTACGATGTGGCCTTAGATGCTGGCTATGAAATGGATTTTGTAAGCCCTTTAGGTGGTGAAGTGCCTCTAGATGAACGTAGCTTAAAGTCTATTTACCTAGACAAATCTGCTCGTCAGCATTTAGCGGACCCAGCATTTATGTATCGGTTAAAAACCACATTAGCTCCGAACGCGATAAATCCTACCCAGTACAAAGCTATTTACTATACTGGCGGGCACGGCACCATGTGGGATTTTCCAAACAATAAAGCTTTGCAAAATATTAGCGAACAGATCTATCGCCAAGGTGGAGTCGTTTCAGCGGTGTGTCACGGCGTGGGTGGTTTATTGCCTTTGCAGGATGAAAGTGGCAAACCCTTAATTGCAGGTAGAACTGTTACAGGTTTTGCAAATATAGAAGAAACACTTTCAGGTATTAAGTCTCAAGTTCCATTTTCTTTACAAAATGGACTCATTGAACGTGGAGCAAAATACAAAGAAGCATTTATTCCGTTTACGTCGTATGTGGTTTCAGACGACAGAATTATTACTGGACAAAACCCTCAATCAAGTAAAGAAATTGCTGAAGCAGTGATTAAGCGTTTAAGTACAATTCAATAAATCTAAAAAGACGAATTACAGACTACCCCTGTAATTCGTCTTTTTCATATAAATATTATAGAAAAAATTAACTTATCTTTTGATAGTGAAGAGCTATCGCACCAGAAGCAAAAGTTTTATTTTCAATAAGCTTAAGATTGGTCTTTTCCTGAATACCTTGGAATAGTGGTAAGCCACTACCAATTAAAACGGGCGAAACCGTAATTTTATATTCATCAATTAAACCAAGTTGCATGAGATAGTGCGCGAACCGTGGACTTCCCAGAATCACCATATCTTTACCCGCTTTTTGTTTCAGCTTATTAATTTCTTCTTCGACATGGTCTTTTACAAGACGGGAATTATTCCATTCAACTTTATCTAGGGTGGTTGAAAAAACAATTTTTTCAGTCTTTTCAATCCACTCAGCGTGATTTCGTTCATGCTCCGAAGCTTCTGGATTTGAAAGCATGGTTGGCCAGTAATTATGCATCATTTGGTAAGTCGCACGTCCCCAAATCACCGTATCGGCAGTGCTCAAAATTTCTTTTGCATGATTTGCCAAATCGACATCGTAAGCAATCCAGCCTATGTCCATTGCCCCATTTGGACCTTCCACAAAACTGTCTAGCGATGCATGTAGAAAGAGTATAAGTTTTCTCATTATTCTCATTCCTTTGTTATGAAAAATATTTATCGCTTTTTAGTATATTCAATTTGAATTATTTCTTATGGAGTGTTTTGTTTTCTGTTTTGCTTTTTATCTATAGAAAGCTATATTTAATTGAAATATTTAAAAATAACCCGAACAAGAATGACTCCTTATTCGGGACTATCAATCAACATGCTGTTTTAATAAGGGCTTTATTAATTAATGACTAACGGACCAGAACCCGGCAGCTCAGTCACTAGTTTATAACCCATCAGTTTTGCTGGCGTATATGTACCGCCTTTCACGGTATTTTTGAGTAAATAATTCACTACAGTCAGTGAGCCATTTACGGTAAGGCTATACGCATTTTCTGTTTGAATACGGGCAGTTTTGATTTCCCCACGGGTATTTCTTGCCTCACCCCAAACATAGGTAGGTACTTTCGCTCGAAGCTCTTCATTTGGTCCCACGACTGTTTTTTCAATACGCGACTTAATAAACTTCTGCACGGCATTGATTTTTAATATTGGACGTACATAGTTCATCATTTTCGCACCAAAAATCATTTTGGGAAATGCGGGTACAAATACTTCAATGTTTGGAATACCTGTTGTATAGAACGCTGTAGATACGTCTCCCCATGGAACACTCATGGCACTTTTTTTACCGTCACCAAAATCAATAGTCCGGACATAATGTGCTAATGGAACGGTGGTAATTTTTCCGTTCTTACGAATTTTTCCTCCTTCGGCCATGCCTTCTGTACTTGTTTTAGCAGTACCCGGTGAAAATCCTGTTCTAGAGTCAAAACCAAGTGCTAAATGGGTCGCATCTGGCAGTGCTTCTTTTAGTGCAGCAGCAACACAATCTGTCGGAATCACATCGAAGCCAACACCCGGACAAATCACAATATCGGCTTTTTCAGCTTGGCTGTTCAGTGACTGTGCCAGTTCAAATACAGCGATTTCACCCGTAATGTCGAGATAATGAGCGCCGGCATTTATACACGCTTCCATCATGGGTTTTGAGGTTGCTGAAAATGGCCCTGCACAGTGCATAACCAGTTTAAAACCTTGGAGTTGCTCACTGACCGCATTTACGTTATCAAGTCCAAAAGCTTTATAATCAAGCCCCAACTCTTGAGCAAGTGCTTCAACCTTAGCTTTGTTACGGCCAGCCAAAGTCGGTTTTAGACCTTGGCGTACAGCTTCACGAGCGATTAACTCGCCCGTGTAGCCATTTGCTCCATAAATTATCCAGTTTGAATCGTTAAGATTTGTCATAACACAACTCACTTTTTAAGAAGCAAATAAATAGTCACGCATGCCTTTTTTATACTGGCGAGTACGGCATGACATCGCTGATTGTTGCAAAATTAAAGCCCAAGCTGGTGAAACATTTGGGTTTGTTTTTTTACCAGCACTTACATTACGTAACTGGAATTTGACCACAGCCATATTGGCAAGTGAAGCCAATGTTTTATTTTCCCATGTAATTGGCTTGAGTTCAGGTGAAATATGTTGACCTTGTTTCCAAGCATTTGGCAAATTAGGTTCAATGGCTAAAGCTGTGGCAATGCCAACCATATCGACACCGCTTTCAATTACTTTCTCTGCCACTTGTTTACGGCGTATACCACCTGTCACCATAACAGGCATTTTGGCAACTTTACGAATTTCTTGTGCAAATTCTAAAAAGTAAGCTTCGCAAGCAAGTGTGCGACCATCACGTACTTGACCTTGCATGGCTGGTGCTTCATAGCTACCGCCTGAGAGTTCAACCAAATCAACTGCATGTTCATTTAGCATTTTAACCACTTGTTGAGCATCTTCCGCGCTAAACCCACCACGTTGGAAATCGGCTGAATTTGGTTTCACTGCAACAGTAAACTGAGGCGAAACCACTTTACGAACTGCTTCCACAATCTCAATTAAAATGCGAGCACGGTTTTCTAAAGAACCACCCCATTGATCTTGGCGTTTATTGCTCAGTGGAGAAAGAAATTGGCTTAACAAATAACCATGTGCTGCATGAATTTCTACACCAGTAAACCCTGCTTTTTCACCTAAACGCGCCGTGTTTGCAAAACGCTGAATCACCTCTGCAATCATAGATTCAGTCATTTCGATTGGCGTATTAAAGCGATTTGACATTTTGCCAAGATCAAGTGAAATAGCCGATGGCGCCCAAGTCTGCTGACCAAGGTTCGCTTGCATTTGACGCCCCGGATGGTTAATTTGAAGCCAAATCTGAGCACCTTTTGAGCGACCAATTTGTGCCCATTTTTTAAAAGTATCCAGATGCTTTTCATCTTCAAGCACTACACCGCCCGGTCCAGTCATCGCTCGGCGATCTACCATTACATTTCCAGTAATGATTAGACCGACACCACCATTTGCCCAAGCTTGATATAAAAGCATTAATTCTTCTGATGGTGCGTGGTTTAAATCAGCCATGTTTTCTTCCATTGCTGCTTTAGCAATACGGTTAGGAACATATGAGCCATTTGGGAATACTAATTTTTCGAACACTTTCATTGGAATGACCTCATTCAGTATGGCTTTACTTTAAGGTTAAAGCTAACTTTAATGTCAATACCTTTTAGCATTTCTATATTTATTAGTTTTAATTTCATTTACTTATAAAGAAAAAAGAGGCACTTAGTAGGCCTCTTTTTAAAGTTTAAAGCTTTAAATTATTCACGAATAAATGCCAACAAGTCAGCATTAATCACTTCATGGTTTACAGTTAACATACCATGAGAAAAACCCGGATAGATCTTGAGTTGGCTATTTTGAAGTAACTCTGCAGATTTTACGCCAGACGTTTTATAAGGCACGATCTGGTCGTCGTCACCATGCAACACCAAAACAGGAACCGTGATTTTCTTTAAATCTTCGGTGAAGTCAGTTTGTGAGAATGCCACAATACCGTCGTAATGTGCTTTTGCACTGCCTGTCATACCCTGACGCCACCAGTTAGCAATAATACCTTCTGATGGTTTCGCATCTGGTCGGTTAAAACCATAGAACGGGCCAGATGGAAGGTCTCGGAAAAATTGTGCACGGTTTGTGAGAACCTGATTTTGCAGATCGTCAAAAACTTCTTTTGGTAAACCATCAGGATTATTTTCAGTTTTAACCATCAATGGTGGAACCGCACTCACAAGAACAGCTTTCTTAACATTTTCCTGACCATGGCGTGCAATATAGTGAGCTACTTCACCGCCACCTGTTGAGTGGCCAATATGAATTGCATTTTTAATATTCAGATGCTTCACCACTTCTGCAACGTCATCTGCGTAATGGTCCATATCATGACCATCCCACACCTGACTCGAACGCCCGTGCCCACGGCGGTCATGAGCAACTACACGAAAACCTTCTTTAAGGAAAAAAAGTAATTGAGTATCCCAATCATCTGAACTTAAAGGCCAACCGTGATGAAAAAATAATACTTGGGCATCGCGTGGACCCCAATCTTTATAGAAAATTTCTACGCCGTCTTTTGTGGTTACATATCCCATCTTTGTTCTCCTGCTGAAAAACTGCTTGTTGATTCGTTATAAGGGTTTAGATAGTTATATTAAGCTTAAAGTTAACTTTAAGGTCAATCACCTTAATTGCATTTTAAAATCAAATTTATATGAAAGTTCCGCCTTAAATTCTTCTCATCTTTCCCCTTTTTTATTTCATTTAAATGTCAAAGACTTTCATCATCAAAATTAAAATCTTGACTTTAAAGTTAACTTTAAACTTATAGTTTCTGAACTGGTTCTAAATTAACACGTCTTGAAATATACAGCATTAGCTACTCGGTCAATTAATGTAAAGGTGAACTTTCATGAATACAAAACAACAGTTTACTGAAGTTGAATTTGGGCAACAAAAAGTCAAAGTACCCAAAGGTGGTTATTATGACCGTTTCAGAATGAACCCCGATTTAGATGAAGTCGCTCAAGATCCTGCTGTTGGTGACATCGACTTTTTCCGTCATGTTCCTAAAAAAATTGTGGAATCACGTGTAGGTCCTGTCTGGGCACCCAACTTTTATTATCGTAGTGCGAATGTACAACTGCTCATGCTTGCGCCTATTAAGCAAATTAAAGCAAAACTTCCAGCTGGCTTAACACCATTACAACCATTTCCGGGTTACGGGTTGGTCGCTGTTACTTTTTTTACCTATTCTGTTTGTGACAATGACCCTTATAACGAAGTATCGATTGCGATTGTGGTCCGTAAACCTAATGCTCGTGGTTCACATATTGCAGAGTTAATGAAATCGATGCGTCAACGTCATTTTTATGCACATGTTTTAGCTTTGCCTGTTGATACTGAAATCGCCAGAGTACGTGGTGTATATGGTTACCAACTACCAAAATGGTTAACTAAAATTGACGTCGACATTAACTCAAAAGAAGCTCAAGCCAATATTTTTGATCTTAATGGAAAGTTAGATTTAAGCTTAAAAACCCCTGTACCGACTTTAAAACGTGTCGATTCTGAAACACATATTAATAAAGCAACTATGCTGCATGTAGTTGATGGAAAATGGCACCGAACAGACGTTCAATCTAATATCCTTTCTTTTGCACAAAACCTTTTTCCAAAGAATGTTCAACTTCAGAAACACGATGGGCCTTTAACAAAGTTGCTTAATGAAGTTGGCGCTTCAAAAATTCTCCGTTTAGATGTTATTGAAGATGCGCAAGTCGTCCTTAATTTGCCGACCTTAATTCAATAAAAATTAATTTTAACTGCGTTTGGAAGTTTAAATTTACACCTAACTTTCAAACGTAGTTAATGAGACCATTACTCATAAGTTTAACTTAGAACACCTTTTTTACAGACACTGTAAAAGTCGAATCGATTGGATTTGAAATAGGTGCACCTGCCTCACCATTGCTATACTTTTTATAATAAGCATTTTTATCCCATGCTTTTGTATACGCTAGTCCTGTACTCCAACCATCACCTAAATCTTTAATAAGTTCGGCTTTAACATCCTGAAAATTCGACTCTGAAAAGTTTTTGATTCTTTCATAGCCATAGTGAGCGCCAAAAGTCCAAGTATCACTGATAGGCTGTGTAAAGTTAAGATCTAAATAACTTGATCCTCTCGACCTTTTACCAGCAGGTCCCCCCATGGTTTTAGAGTTATAACCAGCATAATCTGGTGTGTAAGTCACAAAGTATTTAAGGCTTAAAGGACCATAGCCAATTTGAGGTACGATCTCACCATAGTTATAACTGCTACTCCCCGTTTCTGGTGTACTTTTCGCACCTGGGTAGTAGTAGTAAAAAACCGACATCCCAATTGAAAATTTATCGATTGTTTTTAAATAACCTGTATAAAAATCCCATTCAACCGAGGCATCTCGCAGATAGTTAGAGCTGACACTTGATGCCCAAGTCCCTACAAAAAAACCATTAGGATTGGCATAATCCAATCCACCTTGTAAGGCTGGTTTACCCCATGTTTGTTGGAAACCACGTGAAATATATTGACTAGCAAAAGTAACATTTGCGCTATATGGAGAGGTTTTTTCTTGTTCTTTTAATTGTTCTGCATGTACAACGCTAGTAGACATAATAAGTGAAACTAAACCTAAAATTTTTCTCATTCAATAATTCCTTTTACATATTACCTATAGGTTTAAAGTTTTAAAATAACATGAAATATCCACTTTAAGAACCTTAAAGGTTTATAAATTCAAGTTTCTAGACACATCTTCTTCGCTATAAATCTCTTCAATGCAATCTAAAATTTTAGGAATATAGGAACTTTGATCCATGTTGCGCATGGATAGAGAGATTGGACTATAGGCTTCTAAATCCAAGATATTTAAGTAAGTTAAATTCTTCATACCAATATCACAAGCACTTTCCGGAATAATACAAATACCTTCGCCAGATGCCACTAGTCCAAGTGCCATATGAATTTCTCGGACTTCTGTCAGTTTGGCTGGAACTAGACCTAATTTGGTAAATAAAGCTTGAATAGTGGTCGAGAAATTCGGTTTAGGTGTAGTTGGATAAGAGAAAATTGTCTCATTAATAATTTGAGATAAATAAATTCCTGACTCTTGGAACTCACTTAAAGGATGTTTTTTATGAATCGCGAGTTTTAATTTTTCTTTGCGAAGTAAAAGCCTTTTAATGGCAGGGTCACTAATTGGCAAGCGACCAAAACCTAAATCGATTTTACCGAGTTTTAATGCTTCAACCTGATCTCGTGTACCACACTCAATAAGCTCAACATGAATGTCAGGATTTTTTTGTCTAAATAGATAGATGACCTGTGGTAATCGCCCATAAAGAAGCGAGCTTACATACCCTACTTTAACAACGTTCTCGACTAGCTTCATTTTTTTAGCCATCGAAGCAGCTTGAGCGGTGTGCGTCAAAATTTGCACCGCATGTTGGTAAAAAAACAGCCCTGCTTCCGTTACTTTTAATGGACGAGAGCCTTTTTCGAATAAATCGATCCCTAATTCTTCTTCTAGTTTTTTGATTTGGCGTGTTAAAGGCGGCTGGGCAATAAAAAGCTTTTCTGCGGCTTTGGTCAGGCTCTGTTCTTCAACCACGGTAACAAAATAACGTAGATGTCTTAATTCCATTAATATACCTTTTTAGTATCTTAAAATACCGTTCTATATCTATTTTAGGCTATTACATTCTTCTATGGTATACAAACAAGTTCGTAATAGTTGAAACTTCATGTATAGAACCATAGAAACCATACTTGTGGATATTCCAACTATCCGTCCTCACCAGTTGTCTGTGACTACTATGCGTACCCAGACTTTGGTACTCGTTAAAATTACGACCACGGATGGTATTGTCGGTTGGGGTGAAGCCACCACCATTGGTGGGCTGAACTATGGTGAAGAAAGTCCTGAGAGTGTCAAAGCCAACATTGATACTTACTTTGCACCATTACTGACATCAGTTAAAGATTTAAATGTTGCACAAACGCTAAAACTGATTCGTAAAAATATTAATGGTAACCGCTTTGCCAAGTGTGCCATTCAGACTGCCCTACTTGATATTCAGGCCAAACGTTTAGGTGTGCCATTAAGCGAAGTTTTAGGTGGACGTCTGCGTAATAGTTTACCTGTGCTTTGGACGCTTGCGTCTGGTGACACGGAAAAAGATATTGCTGAAGCTCGCAAAATGATTGAGCTAAAGCGTCATAACACGTTCAAGCTTAAAATTGGTGCACGTCCTTTACAGCAAGATGTTGACCATGTGATTGCGATTAAAAAAGCATTAGGTGCTGATGTTAGTGTACGTGTAGATGTAAACCGTGCATGGTCAGAACTTGAATGTATTCATGGTATTCAACAGCTCCAAGATGGTGGAATCGATTTAATTGAACAGCCATGTGCAATTCAAAATACCGAAGCACTTGCTCGCCTCACCCATCGTTTTGATGTAGCCATTATGGCGGATGAAGCTTTAACTGGACCTGACAGTGCATACCGTATTGCAAAAAATCATGGTGCAGATGTATTTGCCGTGAAGATTGAACAATCAGGTGGCCTGATTGAAGCATGTGAAGTTGGCAAAATTGCTGGTTTAGCTGGAATCGACCTATATGGCGGTACCATGCTTGAAGGCCCTGTAGGAAGTATTGCTTCTGCTCATGCATTTGCAACTTTTGAAACGTTAGCGTTCGGTACTGAATTATTTGGTCCGTTATTACTGACCGAAGAAATTTTAAAAGAGCCGCTACGTTACGAAAACTTTGAATTGCATTTGCCAACAGCTCCGGGCTTAGGCATTGAAATTGATGAAGATAAGATTGAGAAATTACGTCGTTAAGGCAACAGGATAAGGAGTTTCCCATGTTATTTCATGTACGTATGGATGTGCATATTCCACTTGATATGCCAGCCGACAAAGCAAATGAAATTAAAGCTGTTGAAAAAGCTTATTCGCAAGAATTACAACGCCAAGGTAAATGGCGTCATATCTGGCGTATTACAGGCCAGTATTCAAATATCAGTATTTTTGATGTTGAGAGCAATGAGGAATTGCACAACATTTTACAGGGCTTACCTCTCTATCCATATATGGACATTGAAGTGATGGCACTTAATCGCCACCCTTCTTCTGTTCGTGATGATGATTCGTAAACCAAAAGAATTTTTTAAATGTGATCTCTGAAGTCCATTTAAAAACCAAGCAGATTATTCAGAAGGTAACAAGGAACGTGGCGGCACTTATTCGCTAGCAAAACAAAATGCCCGCAGCGCTGCCACACAAAACCGTATTGCATACTTAAGGAGTTTTAGTATGAACCGTCAACAAATTGATGCGCTTGTAAAACAAATGAATGTCGACACTGCTAAAGGTGAAGTCGATGCACGTGTTCAACAAATTGTTGTGCGCCTTCTCGGGGATTTATTTCAAGCCATCGAAGATTTAGACATCCAGCCTTCTGAAGTTTGGAAAGGTTTGGAATATTTTACCGATGCAGGCCAAGCAAACGAACTTGGACTTTTAGCAGCTGGCTTAGGTTTAGAGCACTATCTTGATTTACGTGCTGATGAAGCTGATGCAAAAGCTGGCGTTACTGGTGGTACACCACGTACCATCGAAGGCCCACTTTATGTAGCTGGTGCGCCTGAAACCGTTGGTTTTGCGCGTATGGATGACGGAACTGAATCTGGCAAAATCGATACCTTAATTATTGAAGGTACTGTGACTGATACTGATGGCAATATCATTGAAAATGCTAAAGTTGAAGTATGGCATGCTAACAGTTTAGGTAACTATTCATTCTTTGATAAGTCGCAATCTGACTTCAACTTACGTCGTAGTATTTTGACTGATGCAGATGGTAAATATGTTGCATTAACCACAATGCCAGTAGGTTATGGTTGCCCGCCAGAAGGTACAACTCAGGCCCTTCTTAACAAATTAGGCCGTCATGGTAACCGTCCATCTCACGTTCACTATTTCGTTTCTGCACCAGGTTACCGCAAGCTGACTACTCAATTCAACATTGAGGGTGATGAGTACTTATGGGACGACTTTGCCTTCGCAACTCGTGACGGTTTAGTGGCAACGGCAGTTGATGTAACTGACCCTGCTGAAATTCAACGCCGTGGTTTAGATCACGCTTTCAAACACATCACATTTAACATCGAACTTGTTAAAGATGCTGCTACCGCTCCTTCAACTGAAGTTGAACGTCGTCGCGCTAGTGCTTAATTGAAAATATATGTGAGTTAAAAGTTCTCTTTTGACTCACAAAATTTATTCCATTTATTACTACCATTAAGAATTTCAATAAATTTTTAGCGGTAGTAATACATCACGTTACCTCATGCTCTAAGGTTTCTCACATGATTGACAAAAGTAAGTCCTCACTAAGCGAGGTTCTATCGCAAATTAAAGATGGTGCAACCATTCTGATTGGTGGTTTCGGTACCGCTGGACAACCCGCTGAACTCATTGACGGTCTTATTGAATTGGGTATTAAAGATTTAACCATTGTCAGCAATAACGCCGGTAATGGCGATTACGGTCTGGCGAAACTTCTTAAAGCTGGTTCAGTTAAAAAAGTGATTTGCTCTTTCCCACGTCAGTCAGACTCTTATGTGTTTGATGAACTGTACCGTGCTGGGAAAGTTGAGCTTGAAGTGGTACCACAAGGTAATCTGGCTTGTCGTATTCAGGCAGCTGGTATGGGTTTAGGCGCTGTGTTTACCCCAACAGGCTTTGGAACACTTTTAGCTGAAGGCAAAGAAACTCGTCAAATTGATGGTAAAGATTACGTACTCGAATATCCGATCAAGGCTGACTTTGCTTTGATTAAAGCTTACAAGGGCGATCGCTGGGGCAATCTGGTTTACCGTAAATCTGCACGTAACTTTGGCCCGATTATGGCCATGGCTGCTGATGTGACCATTGTTCAGGTTTCTGAAGTGGTTGAACTGGGTGGATTAGACCCTGAGCACATCATCACCCCAGGTATCTTTGTACAGCACGTTGTACAAGTACAGCCCGCACAGTAAGCAATAAGGAGAAATAACATGAGCTACCAGAAACTCAGCCGTGACCAGATTGCAAAACGTGTGGCACAAGATATTCCCGATGGTGCCTATGTAAACCTAGGTATTGGTTTACCAACCAAGATTGCAAGCTACTTACCTAACGATAAAGATATTTTCCTTCATTCTGAAAATGGCCTGTTGGCTTTTGGTCCTCCTCCAGCAGCAGGTGAAGAAGACCCTGAACTGATTAATGCAGGTAAAGAATTTGTGACCATGCTTGAAGGTGGTAGCTTTTTCCACCATGGCGACTCATTTGCCATGATGCGTGGTGGTCACCTTGATATTGCGGTACTTGGTGCATTTCAGGTTGCAGCCAATGGTGACTTGGCGAACTGGCATACCGGTGCGCCAAATGCGATTCCTGCGGTGGGTGGTGCAATGGATTTAGCAGTAGGTGCCAAGAAAGTATTTATCACCACAGATCATGTGACTAAGCAAGGTGAGCCGAAGATTGTGGCTGAGCTGAGCTATCCGGTTACAGGTAAGCACTGTGTGGATCGTATTTACACCGATCTTTGTGTGATTGATGTGACTAAAGATGGTTTGAAAGTGATTGAGAAAGTAGAAGGTCTTAGCTTTGAAGAGTTACAGGCTTTAACAGGTGCAACTTTGATTGATGCAACGAATTAAGTTTGTAAATGATGTAGTCGCTACAGTTAATAAATAGCATCACGGCCTTGAATTACATTGATATTCAAAAGCCTTTTGTATAGGCAGTACCTTACTTTTCAAAGATGAAAAGTAACAAAAATCTATGTTGAACAGAGGAGGCTTCCTTGCCTCCCTGTCCAACGGGTGACATCCATGTCACCTGTCACGATAGCAAACTGCTAGTGGATACGAGGTGGCGACATGGATGTCGCCTCGTTGCTCAGCACAACAGGGATGTTGTGTCTGAGTAACAAAGGGTTTTGTCACTTTTGCCCTGTCAAAAGTGAGGCATTGCCTATGCAAAGGAAGAATGGATAAACCCATCATTTGTGGCAATGACAGCAACAGATTTCAAAATGGAAATGTAAGAATGAAAAACGCTTATATCATCGATGCCATCCGTACTCCATTCGGCCGTTATGCCGGTGGCCTTGCACCTGTCCGTGCCGATGACCTTGGCGCTGTCCCGATTAAAGCCCTCATGCAGCGTAACCCAAATGTAGATTGGGAACAGGTCGATGATGTGATCTATGGCTGTGCCAACCAAGCCGGTGAAGATAACCGTAATGTTGGCCGTATGTCAGCACTGCTTGCTGGTTTGCCGTATCAAGTACCAGCAACCACCATTAACCGTTTATGCGGTTCATCACTCGATGCGATTGCTATTGCTGCCCGTGCTATTAAAGCAGGTGAAGCAAATCTAGTAATTGCAGGTGGTGTAGAAAGCATGAGCCGTGCACCTTATGTGATGGGTAAGTCTGACAGTGCCTTTGGCCGTAGCCAGAAGATTGAAGACACCACCATGGGTTGGCGCTTCATTAACCCTAAACTTAAAGAATTGTATGGTGTAGACACCATGCCCCAGACTGCCGAAAACGTCGCTGAACAGTTCAACGTCAATCGTGCAGATCAGGACCAGTTTGCCTTGGTGAGCCAACAACGCACCGCAAGCGCGCAAGCCAAAGGCTTTTTTTCTAAAGAAATCGTGGCAGTTGAAATCCCTCAGCGTAAGGGTGATGCTGTTGTGATTGATACCGATGAACATCCACGTGCATCAACCACCCTTGCAGGTTTAAGCAAACTTAAACCTGTTGTCAAAGCAGAGGGTTCTGTGACTGCGGGGAATGCTTCAGGTATTAACGATGGTGCAGCAGCTCTACTGATTGCTTCTGACGAAGCAGTTCAAGCTTATAACCTCAAACCACGTGCCAAGATCATTGCTTCAACAGCAGTGGGTGTAGAACCCCGCATTATGGGGTTTGCTCCTGCACCAGCCATTAAGAAACTACTTCAACAAGCCAACCTGAATTTAGATCAGATGGATGTGATTGAGCTTAACGAAGCCTTTGCTGCACAAGCTTTGGCCGTGACCCGTGATTTAGGCTTGCCAGATGATTCTGAAAAGGTGAATCCAAACGGTGGTGCAATTGCTTTGGGCCATCCACTTGGTGCATCCGGTGCACGTCTTGTGACTACAGCCCTAAACCAGCTTGAGCAAACAGGTGGTCGTTACGCTTTGTGTTCAATGTGTATTGGTGTAGGACAAGGTATTGCTTTGATTATTGAACGTGTTGAAGCACTTTAAGGAGAAATAAATGCCATCTTTTCAATCTGCCGATGCACAAATTAACTATCAAACCTTTGGCGAACCGTCTTCCCCTGCTCTGGTATTTTCCAATTCTTTGGGCACCAATTATGGTATGTGGCAAAAACAGTTTAATGAGTTAAAAGATCAATTTTTTGTGATCTGCTATGACACTCGTGGTCACGGTTCATCATCTACGCCTGACGGCCCATATACTCTAGAGCAATTAGGTGAAGATGTTGTCCGTTTACTGGATCATCTGAATATTAGCAAAGCTGCTTTTTGTGGTATTTCAATGGGCGGTTTAACTGGTCAATGGCTTGCGATTCACTACCCTGACCGTTTTAGTCATGTGGTTGTGGCAAATACTGCCGCTAAAATTGGACAAGAACAAGCATGGCTTGACCGTGCAAAATTAGTACGTGAGCAAGGTTTACAACCAATCGCAGCTACAGCAGCTTCGCGATGGTTTACAGATCCCTTTATCCAAAGTCATGCTTCAATCGTCAACAACCTGTGTAACGACTTAAGTGCTGGCAGCGCAATGGGTTATGCCAATTGTTGTGAGGCTTTGGCTAAAGCGGATGTCCGTGAACAGTTAAAAGACATTAAAATTTCTGTATTGGTGATTGCTGGAACTCAAGACCCAGTCACTACAGTTGCAGATGGTGAATTTATGCAGCAACGCATTCCACAATCAAAACTTGCAGAAATAGATGCCTCTCATATTTCCAATGTAGAACAGCCAGAAGCTTTTAATAAAATCTTAAAGAACTTTTTATTAGGTTAGTTTTAATGTTAAAAATGGCCTATAAAGGCCATTTTTTTATATCTTGTAGCTTTTAAACTTAATACCGAATCATAACCGATTTTAATTCGGTGTAATCTTCAATAAATGCATCTGAAAACTCTCTGCCAATTCCTGAAGCTTTTACCCCGCCAAATGGAACAGATGGATCTAAGAACGTATGCATATTGACCCACAAGGTCCCTGCTTCAATTTTAGGAATTAAACGCAAAGCTTTAGATAAGTCATTTGTCCAGATACTAGCGGTTAAACCAAAGCGCGACTGATTCATCAGTTGAACGAGTTCTTCATCAGTTTCGAATGACATTACCCCAACTACTGGACCAAAAGTTTCCTCTGAAAATAAAGGATCATCCGTATTTTTGAAGGAAATCAAAGTCGGCTGTACAAAATACCCTGTCTGATCTAGAGCCTCTCCCCCTGCAATAATCTGGTTGTTGGCTTTAGCCATATCTAAATAATGTTTCACTTTATTAAAATGTGGCTGATTAGAGAGTGGACCAAACATACTTCCTTCATCCATAGCCGATCCAATTTTGAACTGCGAGAGTACTTTCGAGAGTTTCTCGACAAGTTCATCATATTTTGTGTGGTGTACAAAAAAACGCTCTGGGGATGCACAAACTTGACCTTGATGCACAAAAGTTGCTTGCAACAAAGTCGGTAAAATCTCATCAATATTTGCATCTGCCAAAACGGCTATGGCATTTTTACCGCCTAACTCCAGACTTACACGGGTTAAATCACTGCTAATTGCAAGTTTACCAATCGCAATACCTGTTGGTACTGAACCTGTAAACGAGACTTTCTTAACCAGCGATGATTCAATTAAATATTGTCCTGTCTCCCCCTTACCCGTAACCACATTAATTACACCAGCCGGAATACCTGCCTCAATGGCAAGTTCAGCTAAACGTAATAAAGATAAGCTGGCAAACTCACTTGGTTTAAGCACAATGGTACAGCCAGTTGTTAAGGCTGAACCGATTTTCCAAATACCAATCATCAGTGAAAAATTCCAAGGCACAATTCCTGCAACCACGCCAATCGGTTGTCTTAAAGTAAAGGCCGTATATTTTTCACCTTGCATAGACGGAATAGAGGGCTGCATGGTTTGACCATTAATTTTGGTTGCCCAACCAGCAAAATATCTCAAGAAAATAACGGATTGTACGACCTCAAGATGACGGGAAATATTGATAAGTTTTCCAGTAGACAACGATTCGAGCTGTGCAAGTTCTTCACTATATTGCTCAATTAAATCGGCTAGCTTGTTCAGTTTAACGCCACGTTCATACGGCGTTGTTTCAGCCCAAGCATTTTGAAAAGCATGTTCAGCATTTTTTACTGCACTATCTACATCTTGTTGACTACCAATACTAATTTGAGCAACAACTTGTTCAGTCGATGGATTCACAATATCCACTTTATCTAAAAGCTCGGCAGCAACTAACTTTCCATCAATAAAGTGTCCATGTTGACGTGCCATAAATTGCTGTACGCTTGCTAAAATCTGAACTTCACTCATTTTCTTTTCCTCTTTTCATTTCTAAAATTTTGTTATGACAGCAACTACGCGACTTGATTCAAAATAAAGTCTGCACCGCGTTCACCAATCATGATGGCAATTGCATTGGTATTACCGCTTGGAACTTGTGGGCAAATAGAACAATCCACCACACGTAAGTTTTTAAAACCATGTACTTTAAGCGTCTGATCTGTGACCGAATCTTGCGGAGCATTGCCCATTTTGCAGCTACCCGCGGGGTGATAGACCGTTTTAATGTTCTGACGCATCCATTGATCAATCGCTTCAATATCATCAGGATCGATATTTGCAGGCTCAATCACTTCTTTGATAATCGCTTTCAATGCTGGTTGTTGTAATAGGCGAAGTCCGGCCTGTACCGCACGGATATTTGCGTCAATATCTTCTTGATGACCTAAATAATTAGGGTCAATAACAGGTAAATCTTTTGGATCTTTACTGCTTAAACGTAAAGTCCCACGTGCTTTTGGCTGTACATGTCCGACTTTAATGGTAAGGCCATGTGCCTGAGCCGCTGCTTTTTCACCAGGGGTATTATCGAAATTATCCAGCACAGGTAAAAAATGAAATTGGACATCAGGTCGACCGTTGTTATTGGTGTCAATAAAACCACCACCTTCTAGAATATTGGTGGTTAACAATCCTGAACGTGTAAAACACCATTGTAAAAAGTGTCGTACTGCGGCTAAACCTTGGTCTTCACCGAGCAGACTATTATTGGTTGTTACTGTTGCATTAACCGACATATGCAAATGGTCGTGAAAATTTTCACCTACCGGTAAGTCACGAATACATTCAATGCCGAGTTCATCTAAATGCTGTTTTGGACCAATTCCCGAAAGTAATAAAACCTTAGGACTGCCAATTGCACCAGCACTCAGAATGACTTCTTTTTGAGCCTGTACCGTAATTGGTGATTTTCCGCCAACACTATAAGTCACCCCAGTAACCTGATCACTTTGAGTTTCAATTTTATGTACCAAGGCGTCTGTAATGACCGTAAGGTCTGGGTGGTTTTCGACTGGCTTTAAATAGGTTTTAGAAGTACTCGCCCGAGAACCGTTTTGAGTAGTAGTTTGATAAAACCCTACGCCTGCCTGATCCCAACCATTAATATCATTGACATAATTCATCCCCATTTGTTGACCTGCTTTAATACAAGCAAGCGTTAAAGGATGGCGATAGCGATTTTCACTGACAGGTAAAATGCCATCTTGTCCATGATATTCATCAGCAAGACTTTCATTTTTTTCTGCTTTCTTAAAAAAAGGCAGTACATCCTGATAAGACCACTGATTGCATCCCCATTCCGAGGCCCATAAATCATAATCCTGTCGTTGGCCTCGGCAATAGATCATGCCATTAACCGAGCTTCCACCTCCCAACACTTTTCCTTGTGCAAGGATCATTTCACGATGATTACAATATTTCTGCGGAACAGTCATGTATTGCCATGATTTTTGCTGGAATACTTTAACTACTGTTGCAGGTATAGTATGAAACATACTGCTATCTCGGCTTCCTGCCTCTAGAACAAGAACACGCCCTGCCTTGGCTTCTAATAGTCGTGCTGCGACTACACAGCCTGCTGAGCCAGCACCAATCACGATATAGTCATATTGTTGATTCATCTGATTTCATCCTAAGTTTATTTTTATGAATGCACCGCCAATAAACACGGTCTCCTTCGCTCTGATTTAATAGATGTATTGCAGAATCAACTGCGCATACACATTGGTCTTGTCATCGTAGTTTTGAGTACCACCACTATGGATATCGTGTTTTGGTTTATAGAGTCCCACTAAAGGAATAACATTGAATTTTTTATTGACCGACCAGACCGAAAATACATCCAGCTCCTGTCCATCCACATTACTTAAAGACTTATTTACTGTTTTGAACTTATAGGCCAAAGCACCCAGCATAAAATTTTCTTTCAAGTTCATCATGTAAGAAACTTGATGAATATCTGCATTTTTATTGAGTGGACCAGCATAGTTTCCGGCAACTTCACCCTGAAACCATGTGCCAAAGCCGACTGTATTTCCATAAAACATGGTGTCGTATTGGTCTGAAAAATGGCTAAAACGGTAGCCAAGTGAAGGTGTATATTTTGAAGATAAAAAGTTATAGTTCAGCCCTACGTAACCTGCATTTTCTTGACTATCTTTTTTATCTTGTACAACAAACTCAGTTTTAACTTGTAACTCTGGCAAAGGTTGATAATTCAAACGTAAAGCATAGTTTTTAAGATCTTCGCGCCCTGAAACGTGTTCAGCATCTTCAAGGTCTAATACATTTAAGTAAGTAAACCCAACGCCCTTATCTTTAAGCTGATACATCAGATCAGTTACAAAGAGTTCAGATGAAAATTGTGCTTTATTATTCGATTTTAAATAAGCCAGTTTTAGCGTTGTATTCTCTTGCGGTTTGTATTGAAGCAAACTTGTAAAATCAAAGCTTCGACGAGCTGCTAGATAATATGCTCCGCCCCGATCTAGTGTGCCGTCCGCAGGCGCTTTACCGAGATTTAATGCATCACCCGCAATAAAGAACCCATCACCAATCATGATATTTTGTCGACCGATACTTAAATCATAGGTCGTTAACTCATCTTTATTGGTACCGTCTTTAAAACCAATGATCCATTCATTCACATCCGTTTTACGTTCTTTGCCATTACTATTTTGGCCTGCGTCGCCATCACCAAATGTTGCCGAGCTAATACCGCTCAAGCTTGCATAGAGTTGATTGTTTTTAAAGGTATATTGCCCTTTAGCACCATATTTAAGATGGCCTTCTTGCCAATTGATTCTTTCATCATCTAGGTTTTCACCGTTATAGCTTTTACCACTACTAAAAGCCCCAAAAGTTGCTTCAAAAGTTGGCTTAATTTCAAGCTCACCAGCATGCACAGTTGAAAAAAATGAGACAAAGAGAGTCCCTCTCATAACCTGAGAAAATAAATTTTTCATTTAGAAATTCCTTTTGCGAACGGCCTAACCGTGCTCACGTATGGGTAACCGATTCGTTACCCATTCTGGCTTATTCACATTTTTAGTGATGGTCGTGGTGTGTGTTTTGCTCTTCTTCACCCAAATTTAAAGTCGGGGTGTTGTCAAAGAAGTTCCAAGGTTTGATGAGTGTATTCACCCATTCTGTCGGCATGATTGGCCACTCTTCAGCACGTGCCACATGGGTTGTCCCTGTTGTCATCCACACCACAAGGTCTTTATTTTCAATATTTTCATTGTTGCCAATGAATTTTCCTAATCCTGTGTCATGAGTCGAACGGTTTGAATATTTCCCTTCAGGATAGCGTTCGTCTGGATTGTACTGAGTCACCCAAATTTGCTTATCCATAAAGTTCAAACGTTTAAATAACCATTCATCTTTAGAAAAATTGGCTCCTTTTGCCACAGGGTGTGTTCCACCTGCAAACGGAATCAATTGGTAAGAAACTGGATTACCTAATTTATTTTCCTTGTTGAAATTCGTGAGTAAGCGAATGGTAGACGGATCAAATTTTTCAGCCGCATTTTGCTCATTCGTAATGACTTTACTGTCAATTTGCATTGAACTTGTACGAACACCACCTTTCTCATTGGCTTTCACCACTGGGTCCATATGCATAAAGCTGTTGTTTTCCCCATCTACATCCATATCTAAGCGGAAGTTATAGATGTGCTGATGCGTTGTGCCCACAATATTATGGTCAATTAAAGTTCCATATTTGGTGTCTTCTTTGGCAGTACTGTCATGCATGGTGCGTGATTTAACGCCTTTAACAGCTTCAATACCGGTTGCACCCGCATTAATCCCAATTACACCATTTTGGGCAAATACCCAGTCAAACATGTAATCGTAGTTTCCAACCGTACTAATCCAGCGCACCACAAGTTCACGGCGAGCTTCACTCGCATCCTGATTGCCAAAAATTTCATGATGTTTATATTCAGGTCCAGCATAACGTTCAAATACAGCTATGGCATTTGGAATCACTTGTGGCTGACCTTTATAGTCTGCAATCACGGCATCAAGTAAAACAGAGTTGTCAGGTGCATCTGTTCCCGGAAGAATAGATGATGTGAGTGTTCCCATACCGTATTCGCCAGAGTCTAAATAAGATTTGAAGTACCAGCCAATATCAGGGTCACCATATGGAACTACCATTCCACCCAAGTTCCCTTCATACATGACTTTACGCTTCACACCTTTATCTTTATAGGTCACTGTTGAAAGCTGCAAGCCAACACGAGAGTCTAACGCCACATGCAAACACCAATTCCCCCAATGTATGGTTTGGCCAGTAATACTAAAGTTCTTACCCTCGGGTTCAGTAATATTGAGTGGTTTTAGCTTACTTGCTACGGGCTTATTCGACATATAAGGTCGATTTGCCATTGGCACAGGAATGATTGCGCCTTCTTCAATCTTGATAATTTTTTCTTTATCTAAATCGACTACAGCAACTAAATTTTCAATTGGATGCGCCCAGTAGTTACCATCACCGACATCGAGGTAAGCGACGACTTTTAATATATTGAGTTGTTTGTCCAGACCATCTTTACCGCCAAAATATCCAACAGTTAGTGGAGTAGCAATCACTTTCTTCACATCAGTAATGCCGCGTTTCCGTAAAGCCTCCTGATATTCTTTACTTGTCTCAATTACACGCTGTACGGCTTCAAAATTATCGAGCAACACCATTCCATGAGTGTCTTTAAGTACATTCCATTTGGTGACTTGTTGAGTGTTAAGGTTAACTTCACCTTCAATCGCTTGACTCCCCTTTAATAAAATAAATGAGGCAATACGATCTTCTTTAAATTCTTTGTGATTAATAAAGTAATCCCAGACTTTGGCTTTTTCAGGTTCTTTAAGCTTTAACTCGGCAAAACGCATATTTTTATAGGCGTATTTCGAGCGGTTAATCACATCAAAGGTCTTTTTGATTTCGTCAGAATTTAAGCTATTGAGCGGGTGAAACGTATTTTCAATTTTGAAAGTTTGATCTAACCCAGACTGGAATACTTCATTAAAAAAATCTTTTCCAATAACAGGCTTACCATCCTTAATTAATAAAGGCACGCTGAGTTTGAAAGGTTTGCCATTCACCAAAACCTGATCTGAATTGGGTTTGGCCCGAACCACCATAGAACCTTTGGTGATCATATAAGTATTGGTAAAATCATCTTTGACAACTTTAGCGCCTTGCTCACTCATGTTTTGATAAAGTGAGACCATTTCGGCCTTGCCACCATGCGCAAACGCTTGAGTATTGAGTCCCCAAAAGCTTGCAGCGATTGATAAGTTAAGTGCCAGTATTTTTTGTATGTCATTCAATAATCGTTGTTTACGCATTGGTTTCATCCTTTTCATCTATCCCTGAACTATCTGAATCAGATAGTTAAAATGCACTTCCTGTGAGTGAAATTCATTAGACCAACTTAATAGTTTTATGGTTATTAAGCTTATCTAACCTGCTCTAATGAATTTAATTTCAACACAGTTACATAGGGCTAGCTTGTTCAAGAATGACGTCGAACTTGTCTAAAAATGACATTGAGAGATGAAAGAATTAAACCGACATACCCTCTCTAAATTCTTTAGGGGAAATACCATAAGTCTTTTTAAAGATTTTTGAAAAATGAGCGCCATCCCAAAAACCCCATTTCAAGGCAACTTGGGTAATTGAGCTTTGTTTGTTCTTTTTATCAAGCAAATCTGCTTTAACTTTTTCTAGGCGTTTGAGCTGTATATATTTGTTAATAGATAAATTTTCTTGAAGAAATAGACGGTAGAGATGACGTAGCGACACTCCAATATGCTCTGCAATTAATTTAGGTGTTAAATCTGGTTTTGCTAAGTTTTCTATAATATAACGCTCAGCTTTTTCCATTAGATTATTGGAGCTATTAATATTTTTATAATTAATTGTCGGTTTGATTAAGGCAATCAATGCATCTTCAAAAGCATTACCATCTTCAGTTGCGTACCAAAGTTTGATGTTTTCAGCAGACATATTTTTCAAAATATTCTTGAGTAAAAAACCACTCATATTTTGCGTAATCAGTTTTCCAAAATACTCGGTACTAATATTTTCTTTAAGTAATTTTTCACGCGACAGATGGACTGAAATCTGACTTACCAAACCTTGCGGATACATCGAAATTGTTTCGACCGGGTCCACCAACACAATATCGCCTTCATTTAGGCTTAAGATTTCATTTTTATACTCAAGCAGCATTTTTCCCGAATACTGCAAAATCAAAAAACAAAAACGATTATTTACTCGATCGATTTCATCAGCTTTTCGGACAATCTTATTTGCATTGTTTTTGATAAAAGCAATTTCGGTATCACCCAATAAAAAGCACTGAACTTCACCAATGAATAAATTACGGGTTCCGTCAAAATCGGTTTCAAAATTGCCACACACACTTTTAATATGGTGCGTCCATTTGAGTAATGCATCGCTTACATATTGGTTCATCCCTTACCTCTCTATACATGTGCCACCGTTCAAGATTTTGCATTTGTGGTGGTGCACTGTCTTGGCTTATTTACAATCATGTTTTATTGATAAACAAATTGTGTGCCAAAAATTCCTTATCCTTGGAATTGTTTTGATGATAGTCAGCTAGATGTAAAGAAGCTGATAAATCAATTCAATTTATCAGCTTAATGGGACTTATGCTACTCCTGCAAAATCTCGCAGCATGGTAATAAAAATATCCTTTTGTTCCTCAGAATACTTTTTAAACACCTCATTTTGATGGCTATCGGCAATATCAAACAAATACTGTGCTGTTTGTTTACCTTTCTCGGTCAATGCATACAAATTATCGTGATCAACCAATAACCCTTCAAATTTTAGAATTTCAGCCGACCGTTCAACTTCCTGCATTGGCATAGCAATATCACGCGGTAAATCTTCCTTACTTGAAGCAGTACCACTGGCTAAAACGAGTAAAAGACGTGATTCACTGGTACGAAAACCAGAAGCCATTTGCTTAGGGATATAGTCGGTTTGATACGCTTTAAAAGCACGACTCATCAAATAGCAAACATTATTATATAAATGCCCATAATGTGTTTGGTCTACGCCATTCTCTTCAGTTTGCTTAACTTGAAGGCTTGGATGCGGCATGACACAAGAATATGCACCCTGATGGTAAACTAGCGGGCTTCGGCCTTGGTCATGGAAACGAACCACTTTGCCAACAATAATCCAGTGGTCACCACCTTCAATCACTTGATAGCGTTCGCACTCAAACACAGCAGAACAATTTTCTAAGATTGGTGCACGTCCTGCACCAAGTTGAAAATTGGTGTCTGCAAATTTATCAATATTTCGTCTCGAAAACTTATTAGACAACTCAATTTGGGTACCCGATAAAATATTGACTGCAAAATGTGTCGCCTCTTCAAACACTGAAAAACTTGAAGACTTTTTATCAATACTCCACAAAATAAGCGGTGGATCGAGTGACACCGAGTTAAAACTATTTGCGGTTACACCGACTTTCTCACCTTGTGCATTTTGTGCGGTAACAATGGTAACGCCTGTTGCAAAATTTCCTAATGCTCGTCGGAACTGTAATGGATCGACCGTAAACTCATCTATTTGTTGTAATACATTCATCATCTTTCTCCTAAACCTTCTCTTACATCCATATAAATCGCGAGAGCATTAGATATCTAAAACTAGTCTCGGTGTTTTAGAGCGCGAACAGCACACCAATATTTGTTCATTGCTGGCTTTTTCTTCGTCAGTAAAATAAACATCTCGATGATCAGGTTCGCCTTCAATTACATCGCACATACAGGTTCCGCATACGCCTTGCTCGCAAGACATTTCAATGTCGATGCCTTCTTTAGCCAAAGCCTGCAAAATTGTTTCGCCAGCTTCAACCATAATGATTTTTCCGCTACGCTCAGCCACCACCTCAAATGAATCTCCAGAAGTATCAGTTTCAACTTGAAAATATTCTTTGTGGATTTGCTGCTCAGGGAAATCGTGAGTCGTGGCAAGGTTAATCACCCAGTCCATGAAACCGACTGGACCACAGGTGTAAATATGGCTTTCCGAGTCAATATCTTTAATGGCAGATTCAAAAAATGCTCTGTGGCTTGCACCTTCGGATTTAAAATGGAAGGTTGTGTATTTTGCTAACTCACCATTTTTAATTTCATCAACAAAAGCACAGTGTTCAGCGCTAGCACCACAGTAATGAAGCTCAAATGATTCACCTTCATGTGCAAGTTGATATGCCATCGTGATTAACGGCGTAATTCCAATTCCACCGCCAATCAATACGCTGTGTTTAGCTTTTAAAAGTGGAAATAAGTTTTTCGGCTCACTGACCTGAATTTGCATGCCATCTTTAATTTCATCAAAAGCCGAGACTGAGCCACCACGTGATTCAGGGTCACGTAAAATTCCAAGGCGGAACTTTCCTTCGTCATTTGGATTTTGACAAAGTGAATATTGGCGCACCATACCATTTGGTAAGTGCACATCAATATGCGCACCCGCTTCAACTTTTGGCAATGTTGCAGAAGTTGCAGATTCAAATTCCATGACTGCAATATTTCCACCTTCCACATGGCGATTTTTAACGACAACATCATAAAGTGTAGTCATGATTTAACTCCCTTTTCATGGTTAAGCGATTGGCTTAACGCATGAATAAACCACCGTTAATATCCCATGTTGCACCAGTCACAAACCCCGCATTTGGACTCGCAAGCAACCCACAAGTTTCGGCAATAAAATGCATACTTCCTAAGGCTTTAACTGGAATATTTTGGATGAACTGTTCCATTTTTTCGTCAGACACTACGCTATGAACGATTGGTGATTCCATCGGTCCCGGTGCAACCGCATTGACCGTCACCCCTTTTGCAGCAAATTCTTTGGCAAAAATTTTTGTTAATGTCACAATCGCACCTTTGGTTGCCGCATAGTGTGCACCCGTTGCCGTACCGCCGTTTTGTCCCGCTAAAGACGCCATATTAATGATGCGTCCATAGCCTTTTTTAGCCATATATTGACCAATAATTTGGCAAGCTTGAAAGGTGCCACGTTGGTTGACTTGCGTGATCCAATCAAAATCGGCTGCGGTAATTTCAAGTACTGGCGTTGCTTTAGTGACGGTAGCATTGTTAATCAACACATCAAGTTTAGAAAATTTCTCTTCAATCCATTGCACCGCAGCATGAAAATCTGCTTCAACCGAAATATCTAATTTCAAGGGAAACATATTTTGTGCATATTGACTTTGTACCTTGGCATTTTCGGCTTTTTCAAGCGTACTTGCTGACAAAATCACTTGATGGCCTTGGCTCGCAAAATATTCAGCAATCACATTACCGAGTCCAGAAGCAGCACCTGTCACTAAAACAACCTGTTTCATATTACTGCTCCTAAAGAATGTAGCTAATACCAGCTAAGGTATCGGTTGAGTTAACCAAGTTAATGATTTTACGGTTAATCTTAAAGCCTGTAGCCGCATCACGCGTCAAATGGTACGTAATATCTGCGGTGTAATGCTTGAGGTTTTCTTTGCGAAACTCACGTAAGTTTTGAGCACAACGCAAAACGATTTCATTATCTTGGTCTTGAATAACACGTACTCGAGAAACACTACGTACGGTATTTGCTTTAGGTGCTGTAGAAATTGCTTCACCATTTTCAAGACGCTCTACACGTAAAGTACGCATATGATTATCGTCATAGGCATAATTTAAGTTGTTTTCGTAGTCAGTGAGGTTTGGGTCAATCGGAATGATATAAACACCTTTTTCATTCCATAAATTGAGCCATTCACGATATTCACTGTGGTCTAACATATCTGCTTCAGCCCAGATGAAAGCAGTGACTTCATTTAATAATTGCAGATTCATATTCATTGCTCTCTCCTTAAGCCTTCATCATCTTTTTCCACTGCTGATATGCTGCACGCATACCTGTTTCAGCACTAACATCACTTTTTAAGCCATCTTCGGTTTTGACTTCGCCCGGTAAACCGCGGTTGAGCATGATCCATAAATCATTGCCAGCATTGGCGCCGTGTTGTACGCGCTCCCAAGCTTCTGAGTCATCTGGTGTACCAAAACCAAATGGACCTTGGAAATGTTCATGCAAACGTAAGCGATATTGGTTGGCAATTTGCGGGCCACCATCCATGGTAATCACCGAGTGATGAATTTCTGTTTCAGCAACTGAAATTGGCTGTAACACACGGAAGAACGCCATTGAACATGCAATATTTGGGAATAAATTTAAGTTAAAGCCAGAACCACCGACTGCACGAACAATGCGGCGTACTTCTAACTCTTCATGGCCTTCGTCGCGCAAAGCTTGAGCCAAGTCTTCAAAGCGCTCTTGAATTGGTCGCTCCATAAGCTCTTCGTCTAAATCAACCAGTTCAGGAATCATCACCATAACACTGTGACCATTACCTAAGTCTTCAACAAAGCCAGGTTGGTTTTCGAAGTTAAAGAGTTCTTCTGTTTTTTCATCTACAGAACTCAAGAATGACTTGTGTACCAACGGGAAGTGATAGGCATCAGTGGTATTTTCAAGCTGGATTTTCCAGTTACCCGGGAAACGGAAACGGTGTTCACCCAACACTTTAATTGGATAACCCGCACCTTGTTTCATAAACAGGTCAATCCATTTTTTTGCTGGCCCAAGGAACTCTTCAAGCGGTTGAATGTCTTCTTTAAATGAAGCGAAGATCATGCCGTTATATTCTTCTACACGAAGGCTCACCAGTGGTAATTCAGACTTATCTAAACAATCGCCGTAACTTTCTGGAGATGGCACACCGCGTAAACTGCCATCAAGTGCATAACTCCAACCGTGATATGGGCACACAAAACTATTAGTCTTTCCTTTTTTATGTTCGCATACGGTTGCGGCACGGTGACGGCAACGGTTTAAAAGTACATGGACTTTCTTTTTACGGTCACGCACTGCAACAACAGGCTGTTTACCGATATTAATGGTTTTATAGCTTCCACCTTCTGGAATTTCACTCGCATGTGCAACCCACACCCAAGTGCTATAAAAGATTTTTTCCATTTCTTCATCAAAAATGCGTTCATCTTTATAAAGAGAAGTATGGGCACGGTCACTTTGAACCAAAGTATCGTAATCAGTGCCAATGTTATGCGTTGGGATAATACTGTTCATATCAATAGTCCTTTTAAATATGTCCTGGGTCATTCCTGGGAAGGTACTGGCAATTCGGCTTCACTGTGCCAATGCGATACGGGACGACTGAAAATATTCTGTGTTTGGAAATGTTTAATTTTCCATGTTCCATCTGCTTGCTTTTGAAACTTCACATTGAGCTTTGCTGCATTTAAATGACTAAGGCCATCTTTAAACGTTGAAGTCTGCAACATCAGCCATGAAGCATTTGCATCATTTTGATTTACATTAATTTGTTCTGAATTTACAAAGTGTGCATTCATAACAAAGTGAGATTCTTTTTGGGTGTAGCTTTTAAACATGTCGTAAATCGACTGCCAAGAATCATAACGGCCAAAGGATTTGGCATATTTCTCGCCAATACCCTCCCAAATGCAGTCTTGATCAAAAAGATTCATCAGCTCATCAAGATCTGTATTTGCATTAAGCTCATCACAGATTTCCATATAACGGTTCAGACAATTACGAATGGCGTTGTGCGCTTCTAACTGTTCTAGTCGCTCTAAGATTTCTGCAATATTCACTTTGTCATTCATTGCCATCGCCTTAACGTTGGATAATCAATTCGCGTCCAACACGAGCTTCAACTTTGCAATATTTCCAAAGCTTGTATGGCCCTTCACCCACCACCGTCGTTCTAAACAAATTACAAGCCGCATGTACTGTCTCAATATCAGGAACATCTGCAAGCAAATAAGTGGTCCAAGGCCAACCTGCACTTGGGCCAACCATGCTTTGGTCATCATCAAGATTTCCAAAAACATGTACACCCGGTAAGTCATGAATGCCATTCCACATTTCACCAAACGCTGCCCAAACTGCTTTTGCTTCAGCAGGTTCTGCATCAAAAAAGTTTTGGTTAATCCCCATGCAGAACAAAACGCGTAATGATTTTTTAGCTTCCATCTCAATGTCCTTTTAAAAATTAAACTTATAAATAACCTGGGGTTGGCTTTAACCCGAAACTGATTGAGCCTGCATTTTGTAAAGTCGCATCGCCCATAAAGGCATGCTGAGTGACCACGTTGGTGTCATTCACAAAACGGCTAAATGGATTGTTGGTATAAATTGCTGTCATGCCCGCGAGCATTTGCATTTTTCGGGTGACTTTGGCGCAAACTCGCGCTGCATGGGTACATGCCAAACGCATATCGCTAATTTGTTCAGCAGTAGCTTCACGACCAGCAATAATTTCATTCCAAACAATATCCATGGTTTGATAAAACCAAGATTTTGCAGCCTGAAACTCTGCATCAGCTTGAGCAAACTCATATTGAGTCACTGGGCGGTTGGCAATTTCTGACCCACCTGTAATCGATGCTTTACCCGGCGCCAATTTTTCAAATTCTTCTAATGCGGCAGCTGCAACACCAATACCCACCACGGTTAAGACTTGCGTCGCTAAAGACAGTGACGGATATTTAAAAAATGGCTCGCTTAGTTTTGACGGTTCACCACGGACAAAGGTCCATTTCTTTTCGACCAATACATCTTCGACGACTAAGTCATGACTTCCTGTACCTTTTAGGCCAACGGTGTCCCAAGTCATTTCGATTTTGGCTTTTTTTGCAGGCATCACTGCCATACGTGGTAAGCCTTGCATTTCATTGTTTTTAAGCGGTGAAATCCCCACACCAACAATGTCAGCGCCCATACAGCCACTTGAGAATTTCCAACGTCCACGAACTACGACACCTTCATCAGTAATTTCAGCAGGTTGCGGTGGAAAAATACCTCCAGCAAACACCACATCTGGGCCGTTTTGATACAATTCTTTAAGTGTATCTTCAGGCAAACTTCCCAAATACGCAGGGCTCATACCGAAACTTGCTACCCAACCGACTGAACCATCAGCTTTAGATAAAGTCTCGATCAATTCGCAAAATTGTCTTGGTGACCATTCTTCACCACCAAAACGTTTAGGAACCAGTGCACGGTAAACACCGATTTGCTTTAGCTTTTCGATAATGTCTTGGCTTACATAAGCCTGATTATCAAATTCACCTGTACAGGCACGCTCACGAATTTCTTGGCACAAAGCATCTAAGTCAACTGCTTTGTCTTGAGAAGCAAACTCCATTTTAGACAACTTATTCATCATCTAACTCCTTGTAATTTATTGCATTGCATCAACACAAAATTTAGCTATAGCACATAATTGCTCATCTTTTTGATGCTTTGATACGATCTGTAAGCCCACAGGTAAACCTTCACTGGTTTCAAGTGGCACTGAAATAGCTGGATGTCCTGATAAATTAAATGGTCGAACTAAACCGGTTAGGTTCAAAAAAGCGACCGTATTTTCAGCTTCAGAAACTTTTGGTGGAATTTGCGGAAGTGTCGGTAGAACCAATGCATCATATTTTTCTAATAAGGCATCGAGTTCTTGGGTAAGCTGCTCTTTCACAGCTTCCGCTTTTTGCACTTGCTCTAAAGTGGTATGTGCCGCTTTTAATAAACGACCATTTACATCAGAACCAATTAAGCCGGTTTGAGTTAACTCGCCGTACGCTTGCCAGTTTTCATAATTAATAATCTGCATGCCTGCATCATAAGCTGCTTCAAAATGTTCAACTTTTTCTAAAGTGGTCTGTAAATTGGCTTTTTGAAGTGCGTGATGAATACAGTTCCAAATAACCTCATCTGCTTTGACATCTAAAACCGCAAGTTTTGGTGTACGAGTAAATTCAGTAGGTTTGAAAGTTGGATCAATAATTTGCATAGCCTTTTCAATCATCTCGACTGAATTTGCAAAAGGACCAACGCAATCTAAAGAACTTGACGGCGGATATACGCCTTTTCTGCTCACGCGACCAAAAGTTGGTTTTAAACCAAAAACTCCGCAGCACGCAGCGGGCATACGGATAGAACCGCCCGTGTCTGTACCTAAAGTAAAGTCAGCTTGTTTAGCAGCAACTGCCGCAGCGGAACCACTCGAAGAGCCGCCTGGAATAAGTTCAGGATATTTTGGGTTGATGGGTGTACCAAAAGCATGGTTAATGCCTGTAATACCAAAAGCCAATTCATGCAAATTTGTTTTGGCAATAATTTCACAGTCAGCTTTTAAAATGTTTTTAACCACCTCAGCATCATCTTGAGCAGGTTCAACATTTAATAAAGCTCGACTACCAGCAATGGTTTTTAGACCTTGAATATCAATTGTGTCCTTGACCATCACCTTGAGCTTGCCACTTCCTTTGTGCACGCTTTGGCTAACAATATTCATTCACTTTTCCATGTATTTTTATTCATTAATTAAAATATCGGAAAATTTAATGGAATTGTCAAGTATTTTTTATAATTTGTTCTCAAGGAAATATCCAAAATTTTGTTTATAATAGGATTACCCTTTTTCACTAAGTTATTGCTTTTAGCTATGCTTGATCATTTAGAACAATTTCTTCCTAATAAAGAACCGTCGAGTATTCAAAACTTCCCTTTTTTTTGGGTTTCTCAAGTTAACGGAAAATACTCACAACTCATTGAAAAATCAATAAAAAAACTAGGTATTGATAATACACGCCGTAAAATCATTTTAAGTACTAATGCTTTGGGTGAAGCCAGTATCACCGATATCGCTAATCTTTCTACCTTAAAGTTAACTACGGCAACAAAAGCTGTATATCGCTTAGTAGAAGATGGTATTGTCGAGGTCTACTCTTCTACCACCGATGAACGCATCTCAATGGTGAAATTAACTGCCAAAGGTGTTGAGCTGGTTGAACAGATTAATCAAATTAGTGTGGTTACCTTGGCAGGCATCCTAAATGCCTTTTCAGAAGATGAGCTTCACAATTTAAATCACCAGTTAAAAAAATTATTTGACCTCATGCCCTCAAGTTAATTATTTGCCTTGTTAATGGGTTCCATACACTCAAGAGCAGCATGAAACAGTTCTTCTTTTCTCGCTGCTCTTTATCAAAATAAGTTTTAATCTTAAAAAATAAATAAAAATCAGTTTCTTAATTCAATAAATTATTACTATCTGTTTACTTAACATACTTTTTAGGTATTCTAACATACTCAATAGGTAATGGAATTTTACATATAAAAAGAAAATAATAATTCCATTATATTTAAAAACCTATTAATTCCTAATCGGGTTTAGACACACTCTTCCGGTCTGTACGAGACCAAACTACTCATTTCTAGCCTATTTATTATTCTTATCTAAAGGGGGAAATATCGAAAACTTCAGAGGAATAATAAAAGTTAGATATCAATTTCTTAAGCGTTTTATACATAAGGATTAAGTGTATGAACCAAAGTAATATCGCTGTTGAAAGGACACAAAAGAAAAGCAATGCTTATGCATGGTATGTGGTCACACTTTGTATGTTGGCATATATATTTTCATTTATTGACCGCCAAATTCTGGCGCTGATGATTGAACCCATCAAAGCAGATCTCCAACTTTCAGATACACAATTTAGCCTGTTACATGGCCTTGCCTTCTCACTGTTTTACGCTGTTATGGGTTTACCCTTAGCCTATATTGCCGATCGTTTTTCACGACCAAAATTGATTTCAATCGGGATTATTGTTTGGAGTCTGGCAACAGCCACTTGTGGTTTAAGTAAAAACTTTATTCAACTGTTCCTGAGCCGTATGGCGGTCGGTGTGGGTGAAGCTGCGTTATCTCCAGCCGCTTATTCAATGTTCAGCGACATGTTTAGTAAGGACAAACTAGGTCGTGCTGTCGGAATTTATTCAATTGGCGCTTTTTTAGGTGGTGGTATCGCCTTTTTAGTTGGTGGTTATGTCATTAACTTGCTTAAAGGCGTGACACTCATTGAAGTTCCACTATTAGGCGCACTTAAAGCATGGCAAATTGCCTTTTTTGTAGTAGGTTTACCCGGCATCATTATTGGTCTGCTATTTATTCTGACCGTTAAAGACCCTGCACGTAAAGGCCAACAGCTAAACCAAAACGGGCAAGTTGATCAAGTTAAATTCACACAATGTCTTCAGTTTATTAAAAAGCATTCGAAAACCTTTGCCTGTCACTATTTAGGTTTTACCTTCTATGCTATGGCGCTCTACAGCCTAACTAGCTGGACACCTGCATTTTATATTCGTAAGTTTCAACTCGCACCGACTGAAACAGGTTACATGCTCGGCACAATTCTGTTAATTGCAAATACCTTAGGTGTGTTTTGTGCAGGTTGGTTAAATGATTGGTTTATTAAAAAAGGTCGTCAAGATGCGCCGATGTTCACTGGTGTGATTGGGATTGTTGGCCTGATTATTCCAATTGCATTTTTTACCCAAACAGATCAACTATGGCTTTCAGTCAGCTTACTGATTCCTGCAATGTTTTTCGCATCTTTCCCTTTAGTGATTTCAGCGACTGCTTTGCAAATGTTAGCCCCTAACCAGTTTAGAGCACGCCTTTCTGCCCTATTCCTTTTGGTGAGTAACTTAATTGGACTCGGTATTGGTACAACATTGGTGGCCATTATCACAGATAAAGTTTTTGGTAGTCCGTTAATGGTGGGTTCTTCTTTATCTATTGTGGGTGGCCTGTCGTGTGTACTGGCTTTGGTCCTACTTTTTAAAGGCTGCAAATTCTTTAGTGAAAGCATAAAGCTTGAAAAATTAAATTAATAGATCTCACCAATTGCCAAAATGTACTCTCTAATTAAACGCTTAGAGAGTACCGAAATATTCAAAATTACGTAGTGCCGAGGACTGGCATACATCTGGGAAATGGATTATGGAATTATTTCACCGTTTTAAACCACACACTTTAGCCGTTGCTACTTTATTACTTATGTGCAGCAACTCATGGGCCGCAAATCCAAATCAGCAAACTGAAGATGAATGGAAATTCACTTTAAAAAATGCCTATATCAACCGTGATTTTGATAACGATGCCTTAAAAGATACAGGTAGTTGGTCTCAGGCAGCATCATTATTCTATAAATCGAAAATGCATGACACTCCACTAGTCATAGCAGATAAGCAAATCACGATTGGGGCTGATGCTTCTGTTCAATATGCTGTGCGCTTAAGTTCAGACAAACATGTCGCAGATACTGTTCTGCCTTTTAATAAAGAAACGCAATCTCAGGCTTCAGACTATTTAAAATACGGCGCGACTTTAAAGCTGGGCTATGACAAAACACTTTTAAGTGTCGGTGAGCTCTGGTTAGACCTGCCTGTAACGGCTGTCGATGCCAGCCGACAATTACTTGCTTCGTATTGGGGAACCAACTTAAAGTCACAACTTTCAGATCAGCTCTATGCCGAAATTGGCCGAGTGGAAAAAGTATCTCCACGAAATGAAGAAGACTTTAAAAAGTTTTCGTTCACATCAAATGGAATTACCAAAGAATCTGATGGTTTGAACTACATTGACCTGCGCTATCAATTTACGCCGTCACTTAAGGGTGAATATTATTTTGGCAATTTGGAAGATCTCTACAACAAACACTATGTAGGACTTGAGCATAATTGGAAACAACCTAACTTTGCGCTTACTTCTAAGTTTAAGTACTTCAATGCAAAAAATGACGGCAATACTTTTGATATCGATGCGCAAAACATTGGAGTACTTGAAACAGTTAAAGTAAAAAACCATACCTTTGGTTTGGGTTACCAACAAATTATTGGTGAATCAGCTTACCCGCTACCAGATGGTTTTTTACCAGAGACTTATTTCATTAACTGGAATGCCACTGGCTTCTTTAAAAAAGATGAAAAGTCTTACCATGTCATGTATGGCTACGACTTTAAAGATTATGTACCAGGCTTAAACGCGATGGTGAAATATGTTTACGGAAATGACTTTAAAGCAGCCAATGGTGAAAAAAACCATGAAACTGAGTCTAATTTGATTTTAAACTACGCATTTCAGCAACCCTTCTTAAAAGGCGTTGCCCTGCAATATATTCGGATTGATTACAACGTAAAACACGGCAATGATTTTGGCGAAGACCGTTTTTTTGTCAATTACACCAAAAAGTTTTGATTGAAAAATACCCCCTAAATTTAGGGGGTATTTTTTATCCTAATTTATTGACCAATCTTAAAGGCAAAACCTTCATGGCAATACTCATTGGTAACCATGGCCACTGTGGCACATAAGCTTTTACAGGTTGTTTTTCGATAGCTTTGACTAAAGCTTTACATCCAGTTTTGGCATCGACTTCAAAAGGTAAATGTTTAGCGCCTTCATTCATTTCAGTTCGGATGTAACCCGGGAAAATGGTTGAGACTTTAATTGGTGTATCTAATAATTCAGCTCGAATACCTTCAGCCAAGTGAGCAACAGCAGCTTTACTTGCCGCATAAGTCGATAAATGTTTTGGTAATCCGCGCATCGCACTCATAGACGACATGACCACCAAATGTCCTGCATTTTGCGCTCTAAAAATTTCAATCGCTGCCTCACACTGTGCTAAAGCAGAGATAAAGTTTGTTTCAGCGGTTGCCTTATTAATTTCAAAATTACCTTTACCAATACGACGGCCATTTCCGACTCCCGCATTTACAATAATTCGGTCTAAATAGCCAAACTCTTGTTTAAAGGCGCGAAATACTTCAAAAACCTGATCGTAATTAGTTACATCCAAGCTTTTTGCAATTACTTTAATACCATACTGATTTTCAAGTTCAGTTTTTAAAGTTTCTAATCTGTCTAAACGGCGTGCACAAATCGCTAAGTTATAGCCTTTGGCTGCAAATTCATGCGCCATACCTGCGCCTAAACCAGAACTTGCGCCTGTAATTAAAATTGTTTTTGCCATGCTTTTATCCTTATTTTAAATCCATGTCAGTAAATCTGGACGCTCAGCTTTTATAAAATGATGTTCATTTAAACTTAAAACCTGAGCTTCATTTCCAACCAAACGCAAAGTCGTGAGGCTTGTATTCGCAATTGCCCAATTCAACGCAAAAGTTCGATTGGGACTGAGTTCAAGCAGTTTTCCAATTGCTACAGAAATCACACCACCCGAGGTAAAAACGACTGCATAGCGAGGTTTGGTTTTTGCTAACTCATCACAAAGTTGCTGCAATGCTGTTTCGACTCTTTCTTTAAAGTGTGGCCAAGACTCATCATATTCATGATGAAAATCGCCATCGGTCCATCGCCCAATGGCACCTTCAAATATTTTGGCAAGATACGCGCGTGGGTTTTGTTCTTGTGCTACGTCAGCTTTTAGCAGTTCAGGCTGTTCAAAACGTGGCTCATAGCGTGCAAAAACTTGTTGATGGTTAAACTCATTCCATAAATTATTATATTGAATCACCGCATCTGGAAAGCATTCATTAAGTGCGAGCTTTGCAGTCTGCTCATGGCGCTGCATAGTTCCAGCAACCACATAAGGTTGTTCTTTCAATATTTGCTTAAAATATTGGCCTAACAAAGTCGCCTGAGCCTCACCATTTTCAGAAAGCTCATCATAGTTACTTTTACCAAATGATGCCTGTCCATGTCTTACCAGATAAATTGTGGTCATTTTCTTAAAATACCTTGTATTTTCTGTAAAGATTGCTGAGCAAATTCCGATTCTTGCAATTTTTGCTGTGCGATAAGTTTTAAAGCTCGGATATGTAGCGCATGAATCACGATCCAGAAATCTTTAAAAGCAGGGTTTCGAGTTTGTTTATGGTAATAACGGTAATAGATTTGCTGGGCAATCACTGCTAAACGGAATACACCAAACACTTCATAAAAAGCCCAGCTTTGAGGCTCCAATCCTGTTTTTTGCAAATAATACTCAACGACTTCTTTACGAGAGAACATTCCCTTTAAGTGAGTAGGCTGACGGCGTGTTGATCTAAAAATCATATTATCCGTTGGCTCAACCCAATAGGCCAAAGCGCTACCCAAATCCATCAATGGATCACCTAAGGTCGCCATTTCCCAATCCAACACCCCAATCACTTCTGTTGGATGCTGTGGATCTAAAATCACATTATCAAAACGCCAATCATTGTGAATAATACAAGTCGTAGAGTCTTGAGGGATATTATCGTTTAGCCATTTTCGAACATATTTAAATGAAGGAACGTTGATTGTACGGACTTTTTCATAGCGTTTATCCCAACCTTCAACTTGTCTGCGGCAATATCCTGTTCCTTTGCCTAGTTCAGCTAAAGGCGTGTTCTCATAAGGAACTTGATGTAATTCAATCAACTTATCAATAACATTTACACAAAGTTGATGAACATCTTCTTCATTAAAACCAAGTTCAGGCGGTAATTTTGCACGAGGAATAATTCCTTCAATGCGTTCCATGACATAAAAATCACAGCCAATGACCGATTCATCCTGACAAAGTGCCACCATTTTAGGAAGCACCGGATAATAAGGCGCAAGATTTTTTTGCACCATATATTCACGGGCCATATCGTGGGCTGACTTCGCTTTTGTTCCTTTTGGAGGTCGGCGCAAAATTAAATCGGTATTTTCATACTTTAAACGATAAGTCCAATTCGATGCCCCACCTGTATATTGAGTAACGACCGCTGGGCCAACCAACTCAACACCTTGGTTCTTTAACCAGTTTTCAACTGCCCCAATATCAAGCTCTTCACCTTCACGTACTTCACCGCCTATATCAATTACCGACATATTCACTTCCTTTAAACTTATACTTTCTTATGACGACCGAAATAACCACGTTTGGCCAACTCTAATTTGGCAATCATGCCTTTATGTACTTCATCCGGACCATCAGCTAAACGTAAACTGCGTGCTTGGGCAAAGAAACCCGTTAATGGCGTATCTCTTGAAACACCTGCACCACCATGTAGCTGAATTGCCATATCGACTACTTTTTCTAAAACGCTCGGAGCGACTACTTTAATTGCAGATATTTCTGTTAAAGCAGCCATATTTCCTAAAGTATCCATTTTATAAGCAGCATACAAGGTTAAAAGTCTGGCTTGATCTATGGCTACCCTTGCATCAGCTACGCGTTCAAGGTTCCCACCAAGTTTTAAAATTTCTTTGCCAAACGCCGTTCTAGACATGCCTCGATCAATCATAAGCTCTAAAGCTTTTTCAGCAGCTCCAATACAACGCATGCAATGGTGAATACGCCCTGGTCCTAAACGACCTTGTGCAATCTCAAAACCTTGGCCAGCTCCACCAATAAAGTTTTCAAGAGGCACTCGAACATTATTAAAATGGACTTCACCGTGTCCATGCGGTGCATCGTAGTCACCAAACACAGGTAACATCCGTTGAATTTCGACACCTGCTGTATCAATTGGTACTAAAACCATAGAGTGTTGATGGTGACGGTCTTTGGTTTCATCTGGAGTATGCGCCATAAAAATAATGACTTTGGCATTTGGGTCACCTAAACCAGACGACCACCACTTTTTTCCATTTAAAACAATTTTATTACCGTCGATGAGTGCAGTGGCTTGCATATTGGTTGCATCGCTTGACGCGACATCTGGTTCAGTCATACAAAAAACAGAGCGAATTTTTCCGTCCAATAAAGGTTCTAACCATTGCTTTTTTTGTTGCTCACTGCCATAGCGCCATAACAATTCCATATTTCCTGTGTCTGGTGCATTACAGTTAAAAACGGTAGGTGCCAATAAACTACGGCCTGTTAATTCAGCTATGTGCGCATATTCTTGAACAGTTAACCCTGCACCGAGTTTTTCATCGGGTAAAAACATATTCCAAAGACCGGCTTGTTTAGCTTTAGATTTCAGAGTTTCTAAAAGCTCAGGCCACTGCCAATTTTTCCAGTTTCCATCTGGATTTAACTCATGAACTTCTTCCCAAAATTTTGCTTCGATAGGTTCTATTTCTTCTAGAATAAATTTTCTTGTTCGCTCGGTAAAATCCTGAGCTTTTTTTGAGAGTTCAAACATTCTTTTTCCTTTACATCATTATCTGGTCTTTACATCAACATAACTTGAAACTTAATATGAATGAAATGATTTTATTAAATACCGTCACATGAATAATATTCATAACCTTCACGGTTTAGACTTAAGCTTTTTTCACCGAATTGATATCAATTTATATCCGCTATTTATCGCAATTTATGAGCAAAAAAGTATTTCAAATGCGGCAAGTAGTCTCAATATTACGCAGTCGGCAGCAAGTCATGCTTTACAACGATTACGCCAGCAACTTGAAGATGATGTGTTTATACGAGTAGGCAATAAAATGTCTGCCACTCCTTTTGCCGAGCAGATTTACCCAACTGTGAAGCAAGCACTTTTAACCATTCAAAACATTAGCCAACAGAAACATGTGTTCGACCCAACAAGTTTAAAAAGCTTAAAAATCGCCGTGCATGATGAAATTGAACCAATTATTCTTCCAAAGCTTGCTCAACATTTTCAAAATCTTAATTTAGATTTGCAGTTTGTCAGTATGAAGCTAGATCGAAAACATATTATGGCGGACTTGGCGACGCAGCAACTCGATTTCGTGATTGACCTAGAACAATACTTATCTCCTAAAATTACCTTTGATCATTTGGTCACAGACAAGTTCGTCATTTGTAGTCAATTTAAAGAAGTCGATTTATCTCGTTATATTAATGGACGACACATCGGTGTTTCATCACGCCGTACGGGCGCTTTGCTTGAAGATATTTATTTAAACCAACATCAGAAAATTTCAAGAAATGTATTTATGCGCTGTCAAAACTACTCAACGGCGTTACAAGTTTTGGGAGCTCAAGCCGACGCAATATTGACCATGCCTCGTATGATTTTGCAGCATTTATCTTATAGTCCTAAAATTTGCTTACATTCTCTACCTTTTGAGATAACCAATATTAAAATGGGTATGTTTTGGCACGAAGATTTAAGGGATAATTTAAGACATCAATTTTTGCGACATGAAATTATTAAACTTTTTCAGTAAAGCAAATTGATCTACTAAGCTTCTATTGTACAAGGACCAGTAATGAGTAAAGATGAACGGATAATCCAGAATCAGGACAACAAAAAAACGATTCGTCATGAAGATTACATTGCTGGCATCGGTAAAGGCATGGCGATTTTAGATAGCTTTAGCAGCAATCAACATCGTTTAAACATTTCTATGGCGGCTGAAAAAACTGGACTCACCCGAGCGGCAGCAAGACGTCATTTATTAACTTTAGAATATTTAGGTTATCTTGAGTCAGATGGTCACTATTACTATTTAACCCCGAAAGTTCTTAAATTTTCAGGAGCTTATTTAGGTGCAGCTCAACTTCCAAAAGTGTCTCAGCCTTTGTTAAATCTTCTAACTAACCAAACTTCTCTCATTTATTCAGTGATGGTGCTTGATGGTTATGAGGCCATTACCATTGCCCGTAGTGCTGCCCACCAACAAACCGACCGTGTAAATCCATATGGTTTGCACTTGGGTAATCGCTTACCTGCTCATGCGACATCGGCGGGTAAAATTTTACTGGCACATTTAAGCCAGCAAGAACAATTGGACTGGCTTCAAAAATATCCTCTTCAGCGTCTAACCAAATATACGCATGTCGAAAATGATAAATTTTTAGAGTTACTAAAAGAAATTCGAGAGCAAGATTGGTGTTATTCACGTGAAGAACACGAATTAGGTGTTCATGCGCTCGCCGTACCCATTTATGGACAAGACTTTAAAGTGGTTGCAGCTTTAAATATTGTTTCTCCAACTATGAAAACAACTGAAGAATATTTAATCCAACACATTTTGCCGTTATTGCAAGAGACTTCGCGGGATTTAAGACAAGTTCTTTAAATCTTGCTTAGGCTATTTTACAGAGTTAATTTTATTAGTTTCTTAGGCTATTCAAACACCTAAAATGATCGAAACGAATCTGCTTAGGCTATTTTTAGAAATAGTTGAATGGGATTTTCAAATAACGGATGCCATTTGATTCTGGTTCCGGAAAGTTTCCACCGTTCATATTAATTTGAATTGAAGGCAGAATTAATTTTGGCATTGCCAAAGTAGCATCTCGCTCTTGACGCATTTTTATGAATGAGTCTTTGGAAACTCTTTGGTTTAAATGAATATTGCTTTGCTTTTGAGTTCTAATATCTGTTTGACAGACATATTCATCACGGCCTTCGGGTTTATAGTCATGGCATAAAAACATGCGCATGTCGTCAGGAAGTGTATAAAGCTTTTGTATCGAATCATAAAGCTCAGCAGCGCTTCCTTTGGGAAAATCGCATCTGGCCGAACCATAATCAGGCATAAATAAAGTATCACCGACAAAAACAGCATCACCTATCACATAGCTTAAGCAAGCTGGGGTATGCCCAGGTGTAGGCATGTTATAGGCTTCTATATCCCCTATTTTGAAATGTTCATGATCTTCAAATAAATAATCAAAAGGCTGATTTTCATTAAATTTCTTAAAATCAAAATTATAAATAGCAGAAAATGTTTCTTGGACGATTGAAATCTTTTGACTAATCGCAATTGTACCACCCAATTGAGACTTTAAATATTGAGCCGCGGTCATATGGTCGGCGTGTACATGGGTTTCTAAAATCCATTGTACTTTGAAGTTTTGCGCCAAGACATAATCGATAATTAAATCAGCGTTGGTTGTTTTTGTAGTTGCTGAAGCTGCGTCGTAGTCAAGCACACTATCAATAATCGCGCATTGACGAGTCGCTAAATCTGCAACAACATAGCTAAAAGTATTGGTGTTTTCATCAAAAAAATCTTTTACTAGAGGTTGTTGCATATCTTTAATTTCCTTTATTTAAAACTCGGTAAATAAACATTCCTAATAACATTGCAACAATAAAATAAAGCGCTTCAAAATGTCCTAATCCGATAAGTGTTAAAGCTGGCGCTGGACATATTCCAGCTATTCCCCAGCCTATCCCGAAAATAAAAGCACCAGCAATTAGCCTTTGGTCAATCTGTGTATTAATTGGTAATTGAATTTGTTCATTAAAGATTGTTTTAGGACTTTTTATAGCCTTTTGAAATGGAATAAATGCCACAGCAATCGCGCCTAACATCACAAACATTAAGCTGATATCCCATTGCCCAAAGATATCTAAAAAACCTAATACCTTTTCTGGATTAGACATGCCAGAAATCATTAAACCTAAAGAGAACAAACTACCAAATATAAAAGCCAAAATGTTTTTCATGACATTACCCCAAAACATGACGAACGATATAAACAGTTAACATGCCAGCAAACATAAAAACTGCTGTTGCTATCATGGAGCGTTTTGACAATCTGCTCATCCCACAAATACCATGACCACTTGTACAACCTGATCCAAGCCGAGTACCAAAACCAACCAATAAACCTGCTAAGATAAGAGCAAACATATTCGCTTTAATTTCAATTTCAGGTTGAAAAAAATAGCCATAAATAAAGGGTGTAATAATTAATCCAGCAATAAACCAGAATGCGGAGCCTTTAAAGATATCTTTAGTCGGATTAATGACTTGAGCAAGCAAACCACTAATTCCAGCGATGCGACCGTTTATATATAAATAACCGACTGTTGCAATGCCCAGTAGCAAACCACCTAAAAAGGCATAAACAATATTTGACATGTACCCACCCAAACAATATATGTTTTTATAATATGTATTATACGCTTATTTATTTAGAAATACTTAAAATAAAACTCTTAAGTCTATAAATATTCTTAACAAGAAAAAGCCCCAAATTGTGGGGCTTTTATCGTTAGATTAAATCTTTGATGCCTAATTGTTCAGGTAACTTTTCCATAACTTTATTTAGTCTGTTGTTTGCTGGAGAAATACAACCTGTGTAATGGCTTAATTTTGTTTCCGTGCCATTAGGTTTAATCCAAGTAATGTAATAGCTAGACATGTCAGTTGCAGTTTGCTGGCAACCCGCAGTTTTTGATTGAGTTCCTGTTTGAGGACGATAAGTTTTTAATTCACTGGCAAGTTTTTGATAATCTTTTACACTACCTTGGATTTCTTTAACACCAAGTGTTTTTGTATATTGTTTACCTTCAAATCGAATTAAACCAGTAGGTGTTACTTCTACAGAGTATATTGGACATGCACCAAAACATGGACTAGAAGCATAACGAATTGTTTCTTGTGTATTAGGTGCTTGCTGAACAGAAGCACAACCCATTAAAGCTAAACCAGATAAAGTTGCAAGAACTAAAAATCTCATTACATCACCTATTATTATCAAGTGGCTTTAATCTAACAAATCATATCTAAATTGTCATTAAAGACTCATTTTTCGTCTCTTTATTTAGTAATGCTTAGGCTATTTTCAAATTTTTATAAAATTAGGATAGAATGCACATAAAAAAAGGCCCATCTTTCGATGAGCCTTAAGCCAATTAAAGCTTAAATTCCTGAAATACAAATTATTACTGGGTAGTAATAACCTGCGCCAACCATTCTAGCGTAATGCAATAAATTATATAAATATAATATAAATATATATTTACGCTCGTTTTTCCAACAAAAAAAACTGGTTTTTGATGATTAAAAACTGAATAATGTTTATTTTTAATTAAAATTCACAATCTTAAGTTAAACAAAACTTAATAAATTTTTAAAGTTTATTTATAGTTAAAACATTATAAAAAATTGCTTAATAGTTAGGCTATGACTAGTGTTCGTGTCGAATCGTTTATAAGAATTTTCTAAGTTTAGTAATAACTTCAAGCACTTTTTTACTATTTGGTAAAGCTATCTAACTAAAAATATAGAATTTCCATAAATACCTTAATATAAAAAAGATATAAAAAAATAAGGGCAAAAGAAAATTTATCCTTTTGCCCTCTTTAATCACTTCTCTAAGCTATATGCGATTACATAATCACCGTGGTCAGGAGACTGACGTGCTCCTCCCGCAGAAACAACCACATACTGTTTACCTGTTTTAGGCGAAACATAGCTGATAGGTGTTCCTTGGCTACCAACAGGCATACGTGACTTCCAAAGTTCTTTACCTGTAGAAGAATCAAAAGCACGTAAATAGTAATCTTGAGTTGCAGCAAAGAATACTAAACCACCCTGAGTTGCCATTGGGCCACCAATAGTCGGCATTCCAATTGGTGCTTTCAAGCCCATCTTAATACCCATAGGTCCCGTGTCTTCAACTGTACCCAATGGTACTTGCCATGCAACTTGACGAGTTTTCATGTCAATTGCAGTCATGGTACCAAATGGTGGTTTTTGACAAGGAATACTTAAAGCAGACATAAAGCGGTTTTTATTCACTTTATATGGTGTACCTTTCATTGGTACTGCGCCCATACCTGTATTTACTTTTTCACCGCCACTCGCCTGAATCTTAATGTCTTCAGGTGTTTGTTTAATCAATTGAACCCATAAACCAAGACGCATGTCGTTTACGAACATGTAACGATGAGTCGGGTCAAAAGCAATACTACCCCAGTTCATACCACCTAAAGAACCTGGGAAACTTAATGAAATATCAGTACCCGGTGCAGTGAATAGACCTTCGTAACGCATTGACTTAAAGTTAATACGACACATAAGTTGGTCAAACGGCGTTGCGCCCCACATATCTGACTCAGTTAAAGTCTGATTACCAATTTGAGGCATTTCAACAGAACGAGGTTGAGTCAAACTATATTGTTCACCCGGAATATTTGCAGCTTTAACAGGCTGCTCAATCACTTTAGTCAGTGGTTTGCCTGTAACTCGGTCAAGAACAAAGAATTGTCCAGATTTGGTTCCAATCACAACAGCTGGTTTCGTCGTACCATCTTTTAATGGGAAGTCGACTAGACTCGGTTGCATTGGTAAGTCAAAGTCCCATAAGTCGTTGTGAACAGTTTGATATACCCACTTCTCTTTACCTGTTGTCGCATCAAGTGCTAAAACTGAAGTGTTGTATTTATGGTCTAATGGATTACGGTTACCACCCCAAATATCAACAGATGAACTACCCATAGGTAAGAAAACTGTATTCATTTGTGGGTCATAAGACATAGCAGCCCAAGAGTTTGCCGAGCTACGTTTATACGTTTCACCCGGTTTTAGAACATGATTAGGATCAGGATTACGAGGGTCAAATGCCCAGCGGAGTTTACCTGTAATCACATCATAACCACGGATAACACCACCCGGCATATCCGCTGCTACGTTATCAGCAATACGGCTACCCACCACAATGGTGGTACCTGCAATCGTTGGTGCAGAAGTGACTTCAAAACGTGGAGCTTTTGTTCCATCGCCTAAGCCTTCGAGTAGATTAACTGTTCCATTCACACCAAAGTCTGCACAGCGCTCACCAGTGTCCGCATTCACTGCAATTAAACGAGCATCTGGAGTATTGGTATATATACGGCGTGGACATGCTGTATTGGTTGCAACCGTAGTTACTGCATTCGCACCAGCCAAAGTTGGTTGAACAAGTGGTTTAGTCGAATCAAAGTATGCAACACCACGGCAACGCTCCCACGCATCGGCTTTAGAGTTCACTTCAGCTTTCCAGAGCTGTTTACCGGAGTCAGCATCTATCGCAAAAATGTTGTTATGTGGTGTACATAAAAAGACTTTATTTCCAACTTGTAGCGGGGTCATTTGGTCTTCAGCACCATTACCACTACCCGTTGTAAAATCACCTGTTCTAAAGCGCCATGCTTCTTTTAGCTTATGAACGTTATCTCGGTTAATTTGATCGAGAGCAACAAAACGACTACCGCCCGTATCGTTTCCATAATTTTCCCAATTTACCTTTTTTTTTGCAGGATCAACTGGTACTAAAGGTAGCTTTTCACCCGAACTTGCTACTGTTGGATGCGGCTGGAACATTTGGTAAAGCACAATCAACATACCGACAACGACTAGACCACCAACAGCATACGCTGGAGCTGCCGAACCGCTTTGAAATTGGTAACGTCGAATTGAAGGCAAAGTAAATAGCAATGCAGCAAAAAGACCAGCAGGAAACATTAAGCGCGAGAATAACGGCCAAAATTCCCATCCAGCGTCAACAAATGACCAAATTACCGTACCGATAAAAACAACTGCAAAAATCCAGACACCAAGTGCTTTTTTACGGAAGATACTAATTGCCGAAATGGTTATAAACAGTCCTGAGATAAGGAAATACCAAGAACCGCCGAGTGATACTAGTTTTCCACCACCGACAATGTAAAAAACACCGGTAGCCAATAAAACTAGACCTAAAATAAAACACCATATTTTGAATAAGATATGAAACTTAGAATCTGACTCAGACATAGATCCTACTCCACATATACTGAACACAAATAGTTCAAGCATTTGGGCCAGTTAAACCATGTCTAACCAGCCATCATCATTGTTAAAAATTGACTTTCACACTCAGGCCCGCCACCCAAACATCGTCAACCTCTTTTACACCAGCAGGTTGATGGATATATTGAATATTTGGACGCAACATGACAGCTGGAGACCATTGATAGGTATAGTTCAGCTCAATATTTAATTCGTCGTCTTGAATTGGAATATAGTTCGATGCGATCGGATCATAGCTATAATATCCACGGCTTTCGTTTGTTGCGATTTGCTTATCTTTAGCACGATCATTGACTACATAATTGGCAATACCAAATCCAATCGAATCATTTGGACGGCTGTCAAATGGCCCTTTATACCAGAGCGCAAGTTGTTGGGTACTTTTAACAAAAGTCGTTGCTTTATCATTTACAACGCCATTAAAACTTACATATAAACCGCGTTTTGGATCTTGGCCGGCATGGCTAAGTTGTTGTTGAGCATTGATCCAGAAACTTTGCTTTCCGTCATGAACTTTACCGGCAGTTTTAATATCATTTGCTTCTGCAGTTGAGTACAGCGCACCGACTTTATATTCACCCGGTAAACCATTAAAGACTGCAAGTTTTGGTTTCCATGCGAGCTCAACTGGTATAGTTGCGCCCTTCACATTATTCATATCCAGATTAAAACCATCACTATTTGATGCTGTTTTAATATTGTCTGGATTGACCTCATACGCACCAATTCCAAAAGTCCACTCAGGTGCAAACTGATATTTAACGTTTGCACCCCAAATACCAACTGGTGAGTTATACCAAATTGAACCAATTGATTTTCCTAACTGTCCACCACAAAGCAATAAGTTCTGAAACTCACATTGAGAACTATTAAAATCCTCTGACATACCCATACGGCCAAATTTGACTTGTACGGTATTATCAGCAAAACCTTTTTTGATCCATGCTTGAGATAAGCGCCAGATTTTTCCACGACCATAAATTTCTTGCGCGTTGCCTAGTTGGCTAGAGCGTGGGTCTTTAATACGCTCTAAAGTAAGCGCATTACCATCACGTTTAGTCACAACGAGACTCGCTGTTGTATCTTTCCACCCAGCGATTTTTTCTAAATCAAAGTTTGCACCTAAAGAAAGCTGTGCAGCATTTTCAAAAGTATTATTGTCGTTGTAGCCACCATCTAAGTTTGTAGCAGCTTGGCTCATGATAGAAGCTGTAAATTTATAGCCTTGTTGCTCTAGCTGTTGGCGCTCGCCATTCCAATCACCAAGTAACCATTGACGGTCTTGCGACCACGGTTCATTTGCAAGAGCAAATTGGCTACCCATCACAGCAATCGTTAACACACTCAGTTTCATTAAATTTGGCATTTTAAATCCTTTTATCTTTTCTAAATGCGCCCCTGTTTGAGGCGCTTTATTTGTTGTTATTTAATTTGCGTAAAGCCAAGCTCAGAAGTGGCGCCAAAGTGATCTGTTACATTCGCTGTAATTGATGCAACTTTGACACTTGGTTTCCAATTGGCTTTTGCGTTGCCTTGTGTATCTGTAGCAACTGTTATTGTTCCTAAATATTGCTCAGCTTCTTTTGAAGTCACTTTTTGGTTGCCAAAAAACTCAACTTGATAGCGCTGGTTTGGTAAACCATTAACTTCGATATTAACTGAACCATTATTTGCTGTTAACTTAGGTGCTTTAATGCCCTGATTAGGTTGAGGGTTACAGCCTTGTTCATTTGGTTGAGTACAAGTTTTTTGTAGCTTAGATGGCTCAATCACTACACCGCCACCACGTGAACCAACAAAACCTTCATGTTCAAGTGCAGGTACACCAAATACAATTGCACCTAAACGCTGATTTGGCACACACGATCCACCAGCTTCACAGCGTTTAATATCTTTAGAATTGTCCCAAATTAAGTTTTTAGTCAATGTAATTCTTGCATTTGCATCTTTTTCTGAGCGAATGGCAACACCAATACGGTTACCATGAACTTTATTGCTATCAAGAATATTGCCATCACCAGTCATATTTAGACCAATCGAGTTATTGGTCATTTCGTTGTAGGCAATATAGTTACGTTTACCCCAGTTAATCTGTAAGCCATCCGAATAATTTTCAAACTTATTACCAACTACAGCATTGTCGTTCCCCCACAAGATTTCAATACCTTGTGAAGGCTCAGGGTTTACTTTAGTAGAAATAAAATGGTTATTTGCAATCAGGTTAAAAGCAGCGCCACGTGTTAGCTCTAAACCATCACCATTGTCTTGGAAAATGTTATCTAAAACTTTGTTGTTATTTGTAGTGGTTGCTGTCGGATTACCTTTACCATCATCTCCCGTAATCATGACACCAGCACCACCATAGTTATTACTAATACGATTATGCTGAATAAGGTTATTGCTTGAACGGTTAACCAATACCCCAATACAGAAGCGATGGATATCTAATCCTTTTAAAGTCACGTTATTGACATCACGTAGTACAAAACCCGGTAAAGTCATAGTACGGACATTGGTACCATACTGCTCAGGGTTTGCACCTGGGCAAGCTTTTGCTCCTTCGCCTTTAATGTAATTTGATCCATCAATTGCGATGTATTCACCAGTTTTATCCCACTCTGTACCAATAATTTTGACAGGTGCTTTAATTTCAGGAAGTGCGCTATTTAATTTAATCGCATAAGGTGCTTTGCCTACCGCCTGAATCAAGATCTCGCTCGATTCACTTGGGTTAGCATTAGCTTGCTCAATTGCCCAGCGTAAAGAACCTTTGTTGCTATCATCTTGATAACGGTCAACAACATAAGTTTGTGCTGCGGTTATTCCTGAAACCATTAAACCTAATGCAAGAGTAGTTAAACGTAATGTATTCATTTCATCATATCCTTATGATTTATGGGTTTGTTGGTTGAACAGTTTGTAAAATCTGTTTGAGCTTAGTCACATCGATTTGACCCGGCGCAGAAGCCTGACCAATCATGCCAAAGCTATAACTTCCGCCCATATTGGCAGTTGCAACACGAGAAATCGTACCTAATTGCCCCATCGACATTGTCAATAATGGCTTACTGGTTTGCTGACTTACTTTTAAAGTGGCATTCATTAAAGTGAAGACGTCTTGTTTAGATTTCGGCATTACCGCAATTTTGAGAATATCTGCACCCATCTGATCTTGTTTTAACAAGCGTTTTTCAATTTCATCTTGGCTTGGTGTTTTTTGGAAGTCATGATTAGACATAACAACCAGCACTTTCTTTTGATGTGCTTTTTGAACAATTTCTGAAACTACTTTTTGATCACGGAACATTTCAACATCTAACCAGTCCATGAACGGATTTTTTAAATAAGCTTGATAAGTCTTCCCATAATCAGCATCGCTAATTTCGAGCTGACCACCTTCATTTTTAGTACGAATGGTGGCGATCATTGGCTTATGACCTAAAATCTTTTTCAATTCATGTCCTAATGCAATCACTTGTTTTGTATCACTTGCAAAACTGAGTAAATCGATACGAAACTCAGCTAAATCAGCATCCGCTGTATTTGCAATGACTTGAGCTTGAGCTAAAGCTTGCTCTTTAGTTTTTGCAGTGATCGGAACAATCGTTTTAACTGTTGTCATAGCAGGTTGTGTCTGGGAAGCCAAAGCAACAGGTTCAGCATTCACCTGTGCTACAAAAAATGGGAGTGTAAGCAAACTTAAGCTTAATAATGTTTTCATTTTCATATCATTCATCCTTAAAAAGGCTACACATATCCATGAATAATCAGGTGTAGCCTTAGGTGTTCCTTAAATATCAAAAAATACAGTTTCGTCATCGCCTTGAATACGAATATCAAAACGGTAAACAACTTCACCATTCTCTTCAGAACGTTTAGCAACAAGAGTTTGGCGACGCGGTGCCCACTCAATGCTATTTAAGATCGGATCATTAGCATTGGCCTCAGCTTCATCGTCAAAATAAACACGTGTATGAAGACCTAAATTAATACCACGAGCGAAAATGACTAATGCAATATGTGGTGCCTGAGTTGAACCTTTACGGCCTGCTGTCGCACCTGGCTTAATTGTATTAAAGCTCCAAACACCTGTTTCAAAGTCTGCACCTGTACGGCCCCAACCTTGAAATGTTGGATCAGCTTTTTGCTCACGGGTATCTGCCTGACTTGGGTAAATACCATTTGCATCAGCCTGCCAAATCTCAATGAGTACATCTCGTAACGGTAGACCTAAACCGTCAAATACTTGACCTTCAAGACGAATGCGCTCACCTTTAGTCTGGTCTTGCACCAACTGGTTATTAAAGTTGTTTTCAAACACTTCAATATTTGCTTGTTGTGGCAATAACCCAATATGAACGTAAGGACCACCTGTTTGAGATGGAGTTTCTTTTAATTCCTGAAAATTCCAGTTGTTCATGCTCGTGCTCCTGATTAAGTCAATTCGTTTTCGAAGTAAGTCGCTCGACGACCACGCAAAGTGATGTCAAAACGGTAACAACGGCTATCGGCTTCGATAAAGTTGTTTTTATCTTCTAGCGCAATCAAGGCACGACGTTGATCTTCAGAAGGAATTGTTTTTAAGATCGGGCAAGTGTCAATGAGCGTATCGCCTTCAAAATAAAATTGCGAAATTAAACGCTGAGCCCAACCATCAGCAATTAAAGAGAAATGGATATGGGCAGGACGCCATTCATTAATACGGTTACGCCATGGATATGGACCTGGTTTAATGGTACGGAAAATATAAAAACCGTTTTCGTCAGTTAAGGTGCGACCACAACCACCAAAGTTAGGATCCATTGCACCAATAAACTTATCGTTTGGATGGCGATAGCGACCAGAAGCATTGGCTTGCCATACTTCTAAAAGTGCATTTTTTACAGGACGACCAAATTGATCACGAACATAACCATGCACAATGACACGCTCACCAATTGGTAAACCATCTTTGGCATAGTTCAAAATCAAGTCGTTATCTTTTGGACCAAACAAGTTTGAAGAAAAATGCGGCGCAGTAACTTCAGTTAGAGTCTCGTTAATAGAGATCAATGCATTTTTTGGCGAACGCAATACACTTGTTTTATAACCTGGCGTATACGCTGGTGGATGATCATCTGTATTACGTTGGGCGTAAGCACCCCAGCTATGTTGTGACATCTTTATCTCCTTAATCCTGTTCTTTCGCTGCAATTGGGTTTACTTCTATTCCCAACTCTTTAAAGACTTCTTCAGCCATATGCATTGCAGCGTTTGCCGCAGGTAAACCTGCATAGAGTGAACTGTGTAAGATCAACTCTTTTAAATCTTCTTTAGTTACACCATTGTTGAAACAAGCGCGTAAATGCATGCGTAGTTCATCTTCACGGCCAAGCGACAATAAAATTGCGATAGTGACTAAACTACGTGTATGACGCGGTAGGCCCGGACGAGACCACACCTCACCCCATGCGTAACGGCTAATAAAGTTTTGAAAATCTTGGTTAAAGTCATTTAAGTTTTGCAAAGACCGACCAACATGCTTTTCACCCAAAACTTCCGTCCGCACCTCAATGCCTTGTTTATAGCGTTGTTCATCATTCATCGTGATAGACCTCTATTAAGTTGCATCGGTATGCGCAACAAGTGATTTTACAAATACAGCAACAGCCGCAGCAGACGCCGGAATTAGTAGTAAGCTAAGAATGGCAGTAAATGACCAATCATTACCTAGTAATACAGCCCCAATCCAAGCACCAAATACCGCACCGAAACGACCAATACCTGTCATCCAAGACACACCCGTAGCACGGCATTGTGTTGGATAGAAACGAGCACTCAAAGCTGGCATTGAAGATTGTGCACCGTTAATTGCGATACCAGCACAAAGCACCAATACAGCAAGTAATGTTGAGTTTCCTAAGCTTTGACCAACAGCAATCGCAAATAGACCCGCAGCAAAGTAGAAAATGGCAATGACTCGGTTCGGGTTGAATTTGTCCATCGCCCAACCGATGAACAATGCACTTACCACACCACCGAACTGGAACAATCCACCGATAAATGCAGCACGTTCCATTGAAGCACCCGTTTCACGCATCAATGTTGGTAACCAGCTTGTAAGCAAGTAAACAACTACTAAGCCCATGAAATAGGTCAACCAAAGTAAAAGTGTTCCTTTCGCATAAGGTTTAGAAAACATAATCCCAAAGACATTTTTCTTTTGAGCTGTTTCAGTTTTCTCTTCAGGTACATGAAATGCAGTGGCATCTTGAACCTGAGTTGGTGCTATATGATTTAAAATTTTGCGTACTTTTTCTGGGTTTTTACCTTTAACAATTAAGAAGCGGTAAGATTCAGGTAAAACTAAAACCACTAGAACCATTAAAATTAAAGGTGACCAACCACCAAGTAAGAATAGACTGTGCCAACCATAGGTCGGAATGAGCCAACTGCTAATAAAACCACCTGTTGCCATTCCTAAGTTATAACCACAGAACATACATGTCACGAGCAGTGAACGAATGCGAGTTGGACAGTATTCAGAAAACAATGTAGTGGCATTTGGCATCGCTGCGCCCAAACCAATACCTGTCAAAAAGCGTAAAACAACAAGGCTATCTAAGTTGGTTGCATAAGCAGAAGCTAAGGTAAAACCACCAAATACAAGCATAGAAATAGCTAGAACAATTTTTCGGCCAAAGCGGTCAGCTGTTGGGCCAGAAACCAAAGCTCCAATAATCATTCCACCAAGTGCAGCACTCATTACTGGACCTAACTGAGAGCGATCAACACCCCAGTCCTGAGCCAATGCTGGTGCAATAAAACCCATTGCAGCTGTATCGATACCATCAGTAAAAATAATCAAGAAACAAATAATTGCGATCATCCACTGATACTTACTGAGTGGTGCATCATTAATTAGTGCTTGAGCATCGATACTTTTATTTGGTGCAGCGTAATCCTGAGACGCCATATTTGCCTCCTTAAGGCCAATTCCTTTTAAACTACTAAGCTATTAGATTTGTTGAATAAACCTAGTCAATTCCTGAGTAAATCTTTGCGGTTGCTCAATATTAGAAAGATGAGATGCTTCCAATTCAGCAAGCTGACTATTCTTAATAGCCTTCTGCATAAACTCAGCATCGGCTACTGTAGTTACCGGATCTTCTGTTCCTGCAATCAGCAACACTGGAATTTGAATTTCTCCAATTTCATCTCTTAAATCAGCATATGCTAAAGCACGACACGCATTGGCATAACCTTGTGCTGGTGTGTTTGCCAGACTTTGAATCGTCGTTTGTGCAACTACATTATGTTGATAGTCGAATTTTTCGCTAAACCAACGTGTATGTGTAGTTTTTACCAACTCAGCGAGTCCATTTTGTTCTACTGATTCAGCACGACTTAACCACGCTTCAGCCTGTCCAATTTTGGCTGCCGAGTTCGCAACCGTAATACTTAGAAAGCGCTCTGGATAATGAATACCCAACCAAAGCCCTGTAATTCCGCCCATTGAAATTCCACAAAAATGGGCTTTTTCAATATCTAAGGCATCTAAAATATCAACAACATCTTCAGCTAAGTTTTGCAATGTGGTGTCAATAATTACATCGCTTTCACCGTGACCACGTGTGTCGTATGTAATGACATTAAAATGACTTTTAAGCTCATTTACTTGCGGCTGCCACATTCCATGATCTGTTCCTAACGAGTTAGATAACACAAGTGCTGGAGCATCTTTTAGACCATCTGTATAAACTGCTAACTGTTTTCCTTGACGATTACGAATAGTCTGTTTCACTTTGACTCTCCTTGTGCTTCTTGCAGAACAGCATCAATTTGAGCTTGAATGTTGCCCAAATAGTTTTCTGCTTTAAATATTTCCAAAATTTCTGTTTGACTAAAATGTTCTTTTACTTCATCTAACTGACTAACAACCTCAGATAAATGCTGCTTTTGAGCCACGGCTGTTTTACAAGCTGCTTCAACAACATGATGTGCATTTAAACGTCCAATTTTTGGAGCAAGCGCCATCATCACAGCTTCTGCCATAATCAGCCCGTTGGTACACTCAAGGTTCTGCTGCATATGCTCAGTATTAACTTCGAAACCTTGTAAAACTTCACCAGTACGACTTAATGCGCCAGCGCAAAGCTGAAAAATTTCAGGAACAGCTAACCATTCTGCATGCCATGCACCTAAGCTACGCTCATGTTCCTGCACCATGCTTTGATAGATACTAGACATAAGTGCTGGTACACGATTTGCTGCCGCAAGTACTGAAGCTGCTGCGACTGGATTCCGCTTATGAGGCATGGTTGATGAACCACCACGACCCTTTGCAGTAGGTTCAAACAATTCTGCAATTTCAGTTTGCATCATGAGCGACCAATCACGTGCCATCTTGCCCGTATTCCCAACAATCATGCCAAGCACACTTGCGATTTCTACAATACGGTCGCGCTCACCATGCCATGTACTTGTCGGTACAGTCAGATTTAGTTTTTTGGCAAATGCACTGACCACAGATGAACCTTGATCTTGCAAAGAAGCTAAAGAACCCACAGCCCCACCTAACTGAGCAGTAAATACACGTGATTTCATTGCATTTATACGATCTAAATCACGCTTAAATGCAGAAGCCCAACGAGCAAGCTTGTGTCCCAAGGTAATAGGCAAAGCTTGCTGTAACCATGTACGCCCAATCATGACTTGATAGCGATATCGCTTGGCTTGTTCTAATGCAGTCGCATAGCAGTGTTGAAGTTGAGCTTCTACAATGTTCAATGCATCACGGCATTGCAAAATACAAGCTGTATCTAAAATATCCTGACTTGTTGCGCCCCAATGCACATAACGTGAAGCATCTTCATCAACATCTTTAACAATTGCCGTTAGTTGTTTTACGAACGGAATTGCAATGTTTCCAGCTAAGCCAGTTGCCACGGCTAAGGCTGAAAAGTCAAACTTTTCTATTGCTTGCTCAGCTACTTGGGTAATGGTGTTAGCCGCATTTTGAGGAATCACGCCAACTTGTGCCTGTGCTTGAGCTAACGCGACTTCAACCTCAATCATATATTTGATTAAAGATGAGTCACTAAAGATGTCCGTGACATCTTTTTGATAAAACAAACTGGCATATAACTGGCTCATGATTAGACTCTCTCAATAATCAAAGCAATACCTTGACCTACACCAATACACATTGAACATAAGGCATAACGACCACCTATTTGTTCAAGCTGGTTTAAGGCTGTGGTCACGAGGCGTGCACCTGATGCACCCAGTGGATGGCCCAATGCAATTGCACCACCATTTGGATTTACCTTGTTGCTATCGTCTGGCAAACCTAAATCACGGGTAACTGCTAAAGCTTGTGCAGCAAAAGCTTCATTCAACTCAATCACATCCATCTGATCTAAAGTCAGGTTGGCTTGTTTAAGTAGTTTTTTAATGGCTGGTGCCGGAGCAAAACCCATAATGCGTGGTTCTACACCCACCGCTGTTGAAGCAATAATCTTGGCACGCGGTTTGAGGTTGTAAGCTTGAACTGCTTCATCAGAAGCAATCAGCAATGCGGCTGCACCATCGTTAATCCCTGAAGCATTGCCCGCAGTGATTGTGCCATCTGCTTTAACTACAGGTTTAAGTTTGCTTAAAGCTTCAAGCGTAGTAGATGCACGTGGATGTTCATCGGTATCAATCACAACAGCATCACCCTTACGCTGAGGGATTTCAACTGCCACGATTTCTTTAGAAAAAAAGCCTTTGGCTTGCGCGCTTGCGGTGCGTTGTTGGCTCACCAAGGCAAACTGGTCCTGATCTGCACGATTCACGTTAAATTGTTCAGCGACGTTTTCGGCAGTCTGGGGCATGGTGTCTACACCATACAATTCTTTAAGTTTAGGGTTAATGAAACGCCATCCCATGGTGGTGTCTTCAATCTTCTGGCTACGGCCAAAAGCACTGTCGGACTTACCCATCACATAGGGTGCACGGGTCATGCTTTCCACACCACCTGCAATCACTAAGCTCGCTTCACCTGCTTTAATGGCACGGGCAGCAATAGCAATCGCATCGAGTGAAGAACCGCACAAACGGTTAATGGTGGTTGCTGGTACTTGATAAGGTAAACCAGCAAGCAGTGCTGACATACGGCCGACGTTCCGGTTATCTTCACCGGCTTGATTGGCACAGCCATAGATCACATCATCGACGTGTTCCCAATCTACATTTGGGTTACGCTGCATGAGAGCTTTAATCGGCACAGCACCAAGGTCATCGGCACGGACAGGTGCAAGGCCACCGGCATAACGGCCGAATGGTGTACGGATGGCATCGATGATATAAGCGTTTTTTAATGTCATTTCCCTACTTCCTTACCCTTGAGTCGCATCAATCAAAGTCGCACCCGTTAAAGCCTGTAACTCATCAAAGCTAAGACCTTCCACTTTCTCAATCACCTTTAAACCATCTTTGGTCACATCAATTACACAAAGATCGGTGTAAATACGGTCAACGCAGTGCTTCCCCGTAACCGGATAGCTCAGCTCAGCCACAATCTTCGGTTCACCTTGTTTGGTCACATGGTCTGTGGTGATAAATACTTTCTTGGCACCCACAGCTAAATCCATCGCCCCACCTACCGCAGGAATCGCATCCGGTGCACCCGTATGCCAGTTCGCCAAGTCACCATTCGCAGCAACCTGAAACGCGCCAAGCACTGCAATATCAAGGTGACCACCACGCATCATCGCAAATGAGTCACCATGGTGAAAAAAGCTGCCGCCTTCAAGCATGGTCACAAACTCTTTACCCGCATTGATCAGTTCAGGGTCTTCTTCACCTGCCGCTGGCGGTGGGCCAAATGCCAACAGGCCATTTTCAGAATGAAGGAAAATATCTTTATCGTTAGGTAAGTAACTAGCTATCTTGGTTGGTAGGCCAATACCCAAGTTCACATAGGCACCATCTGGAATATCTTGTGCCACACGTTTTGCAATCTGGTCACGGCTGAGTTTCTGGTAGCTCATGTTCTTTCTCCTTATTGCTTACTGTGCGGGCTGTACTTGTACAACGTGCTGTACAAAAATACCTGGAGTGATGATGTGCTCAGGGTCTAGTCCACCTAGTTCAACCACTTCAGAAACCTGAGCAATGGTGACATCTGCAGCCATGGCCATAATCGGGCCAAAGTTACGTGCAGATTTACGGTAAACCAGATTGCCCCAACGGTCGCCCTTATAGGCTTTAATCAAGGCAAAGTCTGCTTTGATTGGATACTCAAGTACGTAATCTTTCCCATCAATCTCACGGGTTTCTTTCCCTTCAGCTAAAAGTGTTCCAAAGCCTGTTGGGGTAAACACAGCGCCTAGGCCCATACCCGCTGCCTGAATACGACACGCCAGATTACCTTGCGGAACCACTTCAAGCTCAACCTTTCCGGCACGGTACAATTCATCAAACACATAAGAGTCTGACTGACGTGGGAAAGAACAAATCACTTTTTTAACTGAACCAGCCTTCAGCAATTTAGCTAAACCATAGTCGCCATTACCGGCATTATTACTAACAATCGTTAAATCTTTAATACCCAGTTCAATAAGACCGTCAATGAGTTCAGCGGGTTGTCCTGCGGTACCAAAACCACCAATCAGAATGGTTGCACCATCTTTAATCTGCGATAGAACCTCGCTTAGTGAGGACTTACTTTTGTCAATCATTAGACAACTCCATTGTGCTCATTGAAGAAGAGAAAGGTAAGAAAATAGGCACACTGGGGTAATAAGATAGATAAATATTTCACTCAATCCCGAGTGTTTCCCTTAGATTTCCCTTTTGATTATTTTTGATAATTTTCAGATTTTGATCTAGTAAGCTACATACACTTTTGTTCGATTTAGGATTTTTTTGTTCGACTATCGAACATTATCTAATTAAATTACATAATGATGTTATCTACTTCCGCTATAAAAAAATATAAATTATTTTGAATAGATGTGTAGAAATGAAACGTATACTTAGGCTATTTTAAAATAAAATAGCCTGCTATTAAGTATATAAAATATTAAGATTGTGATTGCAGAATCAAACGCGCAAGTTCTAAATCATCGGGATAAGTAATTTTTATATTATCAGACCGTCCCATAACTACATGTACGCTCTCCCCCATAAACTCAAGCGCGCTTGCCTCATCAGTAATAGTCAAATTATTAATTAGCGCTTGTTCAATCGCCTTTTTAAGTGTCCCAATTTTTGCAATTTGAGGAGTTTGAGCCTGCCACAACAACTCTCGACTTACCGTTTTGTTAATCTGCTGTTCTTTATCTACAAGCTTCAACGTATCGCGCACAGGAATTGCCAAAATAGCACTTTGATTTGAACTTATCGCATGCAAAACAAGAGCATTTAAGCAATTAAGGGTTACACAAGGTCGTGCAGCATCGTGTACCAACACCCAATCATCTTCATCTGTAATTTGTGACAGATAATTTAGCGCATTTAAAACCGAATGGACTCGCTCAGCACCACCATTACAAAAATGTGCCTTATGCTTTTCGCTAAAAGCTAAAGTAGAAGCAAGAGTATCCTGCGCACCAATTGCTAAGACATAGCCAGCTAATGGAAGCTCAGCTAAACGCTTAACAGTATGCTCTAACACTGTCGCATCTTGAATGTATTGATATTGCTTTAATTCAGTTTTGGAAAAACGACTTCCTGAACCAGCAGCAGGAATAACTGCCCATAGTTTAGTCTGGGATATCTGGTGATGGAGGTGTCTCATTAGTTTCCAAATCTACTTTAGCGTTCGGGTCAATATAAATAGGTTTATAATTAGTACTGATCGTACTCATTTGAACAAATGTTTCGTGAGGCTTAACCAAACCAAGATCCAGACGAGCATGTTCTTCTATCGCTTCCGTACCATTTTTTAGGTCGAAAACCTCAGCTGCCAAAATACGGTTTCGCTCTTTAAGCTCATCATTTACTTCAGCTTGTTGTTGAATTTGCTGCATAAGTGCTTGATGAGGAAAATAACCACCCTCACCTAACCAGAACTGATATTGCAATATAGCTACTAAAACAATAACCAGTAGCAAAATAAGTTTGCTTGAAGTGGATCGAAATACTTCTAACATAGCATTAAGAGCTTTAATTAAAAACTTTATTAAGTTTTTGTATTGTATGACAATTTACAAGCGACATGCAAAATTCCTGCAACATTCCTGCAAAACTATGAATGGCCATATTACTTTAAATTGACCATTGTGACATGTTTCATTTTGTCAAAATTAAACTCAATTGGAAAGGAAAATAATGCTTATAAACACAACTGTTTATAAATCAATCTATGCATATAAAAGTTACTGTTAAGAATGATTAAAAACTGCCAATATCATCGAAAAACCAGCAACTACCAACATACAATCTAGCAATAAATCAAAAGTTTTCTCAGACATCTTTATTACAAAAGTTTTGCCAATATAATTGCCAATAATTAGAGAAAAACCAACAGCAACTCCCGCAATTAAAATATTTTGTTTTAAAACGCCTAGTGCACCAAAAGTTAAGCTTTTTGTTACGTAGATACCAAATGAAGCGGCAGCCTCTGTCGCCAAGAGAGCCCCCTTCGTTAAACCGAAACCATTAAAAACTGGGAGTAATAAGGGGCCTGTCGAAAAAACAACACCTGTGATATAGCCCAGCACTCCCCCAGCAATGACCATTTGCCATGAACTAAATTTAAAACTATGACGTTTAGCGTAATGTCTAATCGGTATTAAACAGAAGAAAAATACACCTATACATAAGTTGGATAACATAGGTGACATCACCCATAATGTATTGGCTCCTAGTATCGTTGCTGGTATGCCGAAACTTGTAAATAAAAGAAATGCTCTAATATTAAGCTCTTTACGCCACATTATCACACGTGAAATGTTCCCCATAATTGCAGCAATTGCCATAATAGGTACAGCAAGTTTGGCCCCAAAAATATAAGCAAGAATTGGTAATAAAATAATTGATGATCCAGTTCCAACCACTCCACTAATCAGCCCTGAAAGAACTCCAATAAAAGCAAGTGCCACATAGATCATAGTCCAAACCAAAATAATTATTCTTAAGAGACTACAATAATCTATGTTTTAAAATCGCACTACGAATTTCATTTATTTTTAATTAATACACGATCACACATCTTTTATACTTTTAACCAATAACCACTTAAAAACTATAGTTTTTTGATTTTTATTTTGCTATGAATTTTAAATCTACCCTATCTGTAAAATTTGAAAAAGCGAGATAAAGATGGATCTTTCTAATATTTTTATTGGTGATACCACATGGGGCTTTGCTTTAGAAGTTTTAATAAGATGCACTGTCATGTTCATTATTATCATTAGCTTTTTAAGACTATCTGGTAAACGTGGTATTCGACAACTCTCTTTATTCGAACTGGCTATCATTTTATGTTTAGGATCTGCAGCTGGTGACCCTATGTTTACTAAAGACGTTCCAATTGCACACGCTTTAGTAGTTTTTGTTGCAATCCTCTTTTTATATCGCCTTATCACTTGGGGTATGGTAAAGCACAAAAAAATTGAAACATTATTAGAAGGAAGAGCTCTTTGCGTCGTCAAAGATGGTCTTTTGGTCTACAAAGATTTTCAGAAACAAATATATTCTCACGATGAATTTTTCTCAGAAATGCGGCAACAGAATGTAGAACATTTAGGTCAAGTCAGAACAGCCTTACTTGAATCCGATGGGATTTTGAGCTTGCTTTATTATGAGGATGAAGACGTTAAATGGGGTCTTCCTTTATTTCCCGATGCCTATAACAAAGCTAAAATACTTAAGACGAATACTTTTTATTCTTGTATGAAATGCGGTGAAACTAAGATTTTAAATAAAATTAACCAAGAATGTTCCCGTTGTCACCATCATAGTTGGGCTGAATCTTTAAAAACTCGGCGTTTAGGATAAATAAAAAAGTGCTATTTCTAAGAAGTAGAAATAGCACTTTTATTTTAAATATTAATTTTTCATCAATATTTAAATAAGCAAAGCATTATTCAAAAGATTAGTTTAAACCTTTGAACTCAGCTTTACCGCGGTAAGCCGCTTTAGTCATTTCTTCAATACGAAGCAATTGGTTATATTTAGCAACACGGTCAGAACGGCAAAGTGAACCAGTTTTGATTTGACCAGCTGCAGTACCTACTGCCAAATCAGCAATAGTTGAATCTTCTGTTTCACCAGAACGGTGAGAAATAACAGTTGAGTAACCATTTGCTTTAGCAAGGTAGATTGCATCTAAAGTTTCAGTCAATGTACCAATCTGGTTGTATTTGATAAGAATCGAGTTACCAACTTTCTCATCAATACCACGTTGTAAAATCTTAGGATTAGTTACGAATAAATCGTCACCAACCAATTGGATTTTATCACCAAGGATTGAAGTTAAGTAACTCCAACCTTCCCAATCAGATTCATCTAAACCATCTTCGATTGAAATAATCGGATATTGATTTACAAGACCAGCTAAGTAGTCTGCAAATTGATGACTTGTAAATGCACGGTTACCTTCACCTTCTAAAACGTATTGACCGTTTTTGTAGAATTCTGAAGATGCACAGTCAAGTGCAAGCATCATATCTGAACCAGCTTTATAACCAGTTTGTTCAATTGCTTGAAGAATTACAGTAATTGCTTCTTCGTTTGAACGAAGGTTAGGCGCAAAACCACCTTCATCACCCACAGCAGTATTCAAACCTTGTTTCTTTAAAACTGATTTTAAAGAATGGAATACTTCAGCACCAGCACGCAAAGCTTCAGCAAATGAAGTGAAGCCTACTGGCTCAATCATAAACTCTTGAATATCAACAGTGTTGTCAGCATGCTCACCACCGTTCAAGATGTTCATCATCGGTACAGGCATTGTCAAAATTGTTTGACCACGAAGATCTGCGATGTATTGAAAAAGAGGAAGTTTCTTTTCTTCAGCAGCAGCACGTGCAGCAGCCAATGACACAGCCAAAGTTGCGTTAGCACCTAATTTTTCTTTGTTTTCAGTGCCATCAAGCGCGATCATTGTGTTATCAATGTCTTTTTGCTCAAAAACTGATTTACCCAACAAAGCATCACGAATTAACGTATTAACGTTATTAACTGCTGTACGAACGCCTTTACCTAAGTAACGTGATTTATCACCGTCACGCAGTTCTAAAGCTTCACGAGAACCAGTTGAAGCACCAGACGGTGCACATGCACGACCAACAACGCCAGATTCTAAAATTACGTCTGCTTCGATGGTTGGGTTACCACGAGAGTCCAAAATTTCACGTGCACGAATGTCAACGATTTGGCTCATGAACAATTCCTCTGTTGAATGAATAACGAGATGCAGATTACTGCATCAATGGGTGTCTAACTTTTTGAATCCTTTAACTAAAGTATCCAATTCTTTTATTTGCGCCAAGAATGGCTCAAGTTGTGACATACGTAATGCACAAGGTCCATCGCATTTTGCATGTTCTGGATCTGGATGAGCTTCCAAGAATAGCCCAGCCAAGCCAGTTGCCATTCCAGCACGTGCTAAAGTTGTAATTTGAGCACGGCGACCACCTGCCGAATCAGCACGACCACCAGGGGTTTGCAACGCATGTGTCACATCAAAGAAAACTGGCACATTCATTTCTTTCATGATGTCAAAGCCAAGCATATCTACAACAAGATTGTTATAACCAAATGCTGAACCACGTTCACAAAGAATGAGTTTGTCATTTCCTGCTTCTAAACATTTGTGCAGAATATGACGCATTTCATGAGGTGCTAAAAACTGAGCTTTCTTAATATTAATGATAGCTTGTGTTTTTGCCATCGCTTCAACAAGATCAGTCTGACGACTTAAGAAAGCAGGTAACTGAATAATATCGGCTACTTCTGCAACTGGTGCAGCTTGATATGGCTCATGCACATCAGTAATGATCGGAACATTAAAATGCTTTTTAATATCACCTAACCATTCAATACCTTTTTCAAGTCCAGGGCCACGGAATGAATGTAGACTAGAACGATTTGCCTTATCGAAACTCGCTTTAAAAACATAAGGAATTTCTAAACGTTTGCAAATATCTACATACGTTTCTGCAATTTCAAAAGCTAAATCTTTTGATTCAAGTACGTTCATTCCGCCAAATAATACAAATGGCAAATGATTTGCCATTTGTATATCGCCTAAACGTACAACTTCTTGTGGTTTTAATTGTGACATTTAAACTTTCCCAGTTTATTTAAATCGCATTATTTACTTTTTTGATGCTGAGTTTTCGCAGCGTCAATAAAACTAGCAAATAATGGATGTCCATCACGTGGTGAACTTGTAAATTCCGGGTGGAATTGTACAGCAATAAACCAAGGATGTTCTGGAATTTCTACAGTTTCAACCAAATGTTGTGCTGAAGAATAACCAGAAATTTTCATACCAGCTTTTTCAATCGACTCGATGAAACGGTTATTCATTTCATAACGGTGACGATGACGTTCAGTGATCTCAGCTTTTCCGTAGACTTCACGTGTTTTTGTGCCTTCAACCAATTCTGATTTTTGTGCACCTAAACGCATTGTTCCGCCCAAATCAGATTCGAGACTACGTTGTTGTAATTCACCACGCTCATCCAACCATTCAGTGATTAAACCAATAAGTGGATATTTTGTAGAGCGGTTAAATTCTGTAGAAGAAGCTTCTGGCATACCTGCAACATGGCGAGCATATTCAATAACTGCCAATTGCATGCCTAAACAAATTCCTAAGAAAGGAATACGATTTTCACGAGCGTACTGAATAGCTTTCATTTTGCCTTCAGTACCACGCTCACCAAAACCACCCGGAACTAAAATTGCATCAGCTGTACTTAAAATAGATACATCTTGACTCTCAAGCTCTTCAGCATTGACGTAATCAATTTGTACTTTTACTCGATTCTTAATACCAGCATGTAATAATGCTTCATTTACTGACTTATAAGCATCTGGTAATTCAACATATTTACCAACCATTGCTACACGTAAAGTGTATTCAGGGTTCAACAATGCTTCGACTACATTGTCCCAATCTTCTAGATTTGCTTCTGGAAGATCATTAAATCCAAAACGTTCACAGATCAAGTCATCAACGTTTTGTTCATAGAATGTACGTGGAATTTGATAAATTGTTTTCGCATCTTTACATACCACTACAGCGCGCGCTTCGACGTTAGTGAACAATGCAATTTTGCGTTTAGTATCAACATCTACATCATATTCAGTACGGCAGATCAGAATATCTGGCTGAATACCAATTGAAAGTAACTCTTTTACAGAGTGCTGAGTTGGTTTAGTTTTCAACTCTGCTGCCGATTTAATATATGGCAACAAGGTTAAATGCATAAGCATGGTACGTTTATGACCAAGCTCAACCATTAACTGACGAACCGACTCCATGAACGGTAATGATTCGATATCACCTACGGTGCCACCAATTTCTACAATAGCAACATCATAGCCTTCGCCTGCGCGAAGAACACGTTCTTTAATATTATCGGTAATATGAGGAATAACCTGAACTGTACCACCCAAGTAATCACCACGACGCTCTTTATTTAAAACGTCTTGATATACGCGACCACTCGTAAAGTTGTTTAGCTTGGTCATTTTAGCGCGACGTAAGAAACGTTCGTAATAACCCAGATCGAGGTCGGTTTCTGCACCATCTTCGGTAACAAAAACTTCACCATGCTGGAATGGGCTCATTGTCCCTGGATCGACATTAATATAAGGATCCATTTTAACCATTGTGACTTTCAAGCCACGAGCTTCCAAAAGTGCAGCAACAGAAGCAGCAGAAATACCTTTACCTAGTGATGAAACCACACCACCAGTGACAAAAATAAAATGGGTCATTAAGTTTCTCATACAATCAAGCCGAAATCGGCCTACAATGTTTGGCAATTTTACTGTACTCTGCCCCTATAAAGCAAAGTCAAACCGCATCAATTCAAAGAACAATAAACAACTGGTTATTCTAGCAGCATTTTTAATAAAAAATTAGCTCAATCTCACATGATTTTTTCATTGCTATTTACTGTTATAATGCCAATTCCTCAATTAAATGTTGTTTAGGGCAATGGCAAATAAAAAACTTTTAATCTGTGCTGCAATTGCGGCTGGACTATTGTTAACCGCATGCGTTAAAAAAGAGACACCCAAAGAAGAAGAGCAAGACAAGGTTGAAACTGCTGTTTCAGAACCTCAACCAGCGAAGCCTGCAAAATTTGAGTCTTTAGAGAGTGTGGATACTCATCAAGAAGCTCAAGTTGAAGCACAACCACAAGTTGAAGTTCATCGTGAAGAAACAAACAACACTACAACTGAAATTCGCCGTGAAACTCGTCCTGCACATTCTGATGAATCTTCACAGACACAAGTTGCTGAACAACCTAAATCTGAGACACCAAAAGTAGAACCTAAACCAGAAAAGAAAACTGAGGCTAAAGCAGAACCTAAAGCTGAAAAAGCTCAGTCAAAACCAGCTAAAGCAACTGAATCTGCTAAGACAGAAGATGATGCAGTGGCTGCTGCAATTGCCGCTGCAACACCAGCGCTTAAGAACTAAGCGTGTGTCGGATAATGCCCAAATTAATTTTTTGATTTGGGCATTTATATAATATTCATAATAAAAATAAATTTAATTTCTTTGCTTTTATCTTCAAAACTTCTCTGCCTATCATTTCGGGACAATCTAGTTTCATCCATTCAAAAATCATTGACTCCAACTCTATCTACTTATACTTTTTATCTACAAGTTCCCTTTTGGAACCTATGGATAAAAAGATTGGAGCAAGAAAATGGAAACAGCTTTAAACCGTGCACCCGCCTCTTTTCCAGTACGTCGTATGGACTACAATTTTGAAAATATTCCACGTTATTGGTGCAATCACGAGCCCTCACTCACCCATTATTTCACAGGTCTTTCTACTTTGTTTCCCGAAGGAGAATCATACTTTGTTAGATCTGTCCGCGCTTTACGTGCTAAGGCAAAAGAGAATGAAACTTTAGACAGAGAGATTGGTGCGTTCATTGGCCAAGAAGCAATGCATTCTAAGGAGCATCATGCTTTTCATGTTTAGTGCACAGCAGCATGGTTTAAATCCTGAGTCTCTAGAAAAAGCAACAGGGATTATTCTTAAAGGTATTGAAAAAGTTTTTAGCAAAAAATGGAATTTACTTGTAACAGTTGGTTTAGAGCACTACACCGCAGTACTTGTAGTTAGCATGATGCAATCAGTAAATGAGCTTATGACTGACACAACTATTCGTAACTTATGGCTATGGCACAGCGTAGAAGAAACCGAACACAAAGCTGTTGCATTCGACTTATATCAGCATTTATATGGCAACGGATTAAGTGCTTATATTCCACGTATTTCAGTATTTACTTTTAGTTTAATCCTGATTACCGCTTTTTCGACCATTTACCAAATTGTTTTAATGAAACGCGACAAACAACTGACTAATTTTAAAACTTGGCGCAACTTTTTTGGTTTTGCAAGCACACAATATAAAGCTTTAATTCCAAAGTTTCTTGAATATTATCGTTTTAACTTTCACCCCAACCAGACAGATGAGAAAGCTCTGGTTGCTGCTATCAAAGTAAAACTTGGAATAAATGATAGATCACTACTTTTATCTTAAAAAGTAAAAAATAAAGCCCAAAGTCTGGGCTTTAATTATGCATCTGATGATTGTCTATTTATTACGTTCAATTAAAAAATAATCAGACATGAGACGTGCTGCCCATGAAGTGCTACGCCACCCTTCATAAAATGCACAATGACTCCCTTTTTTAGTTGTCACTACAGCTACAGTACTCATTTGTTGAATTGGCTCTTTATATGGCTCCAAATTTTTAATTGAACAAACTGGGTCATCTTCAGCATTCAGAATCACTAATGGAATTTTAATATTCTCAAAAACATAAATCGGGTTAATAGATTTACAGTAAGTTTCGTAATCTTGAAAACCAGCCATTTCAAAGTATTCTTTTTCAAATTCTTCTAAATTGGTAGTCGATAAAACTTTTTCTAAAGATGCAATTTTGCTCCACGTATTTTGATACGGATAAATAAAATACTTAAAGAGCTTTTTGGTCATCATTTTACTGTAAAAAGGATGAACATTTTTAAAACCAATTTCCGTGTTATAACCTGGACACATCGCAAAGGCAGCTTTAAAAGGCGTATCTTCACCTTGCTCACCCAAATAGCGAACAAGTAAGCCTGTACCTGCCGATGAACCTACCGCATATAAATCTGATGCGGGAAATAAGCTTTGAATATGGTCAAGCTGTTCTTTTAAATCACGAGTTGAACCAAAAAGAGAAATTTGTGGCACAGGCATTGGTAAACCTGCGTGACCACGGCGAAGGCATAATGCAATTCGCCAGCCTGTATATTGATTTAAATCGCGCACCAACTCACGCATACTCTCAGGAGTACCTGTAATGGTATGCATGATTACAACCGTTGGTGTATCTGCTGATAAATTATAGCCATACCAAGCAATTGCGGTAATACCGCCATCACTCATCGTAAGTTGATCAATCCGGTCATATTCCAATTTTATTGATTGTTTTCTAATAAGATCGAAATAGAGTAAATGAACATGATTATTCGTCAACCAAGGTGTAGGACGATATTTCTGCTTGAGTTGAGGGAGCTTCTCCAACACATTTTTTATTTGCCCTTGAGGATCATAATAAACTTTTGGATGCTCCGCACCTAATACTAAATCGAACAACTCTGAACCGAAATCTTTAATTTTACTAAAAACAGATATGCCCATATCCAATGACTACCTATGACTATGAGTGAAATGATTGCCGCACCAAAGCTGCAATCTGCCTTCCCCAAATTTCGTAAACTTCCTTACTAGGATGAAAACCATCACTTGCCATTGTCAAATTCATGGCTTGAAAAGTTTCAATATCATATTGAAGAAATTTAAACTGGCTCTGTGGTGCTAACCATTGCTGTAATTTTTGATTCATTTGCTCTGCATATTGCCCAAATAACCAAGCCAATGGATTGGGTAAAGCTGGGAAATGTTGCATTGGAGGCACTCCAGAAACAATGATCAGTTTTGGTTGAAAACGTTTCTGAATATGCTCAAACAATTGTTTTTGTTGTTGGATCCATGATTTGGCAGAAGTCAACTTAGTAACATCATTTACACCAATAGATGTCACAATTACATCATACTTCCGCTCTTCTAAATGCTGTAAAGCATGAAAAACTTGTCGGGTCGTATCACCAGTTTTGGCATGAAGTTTCCACTGGAGGAAAAATTCATTTTGCAGTTCTTGAATAATAGCACCAGACAAAGCATCTTTTTGTGTTTCTACACCCACGCCAGCTGCTGCTGAATCTCCCAAAATAAGCAGAGATAAAGGCTTGCCTTGACCAATGCCACCTTCTCGTTCACCTTTAGGCTCTAATAAACGTGGAGTATTCTTTCGGACTTTATTGCCTTGCACAAATAATATAGGCAATAAAAGCAATGTTGAAAGTTTTAACCACATTTAATATACCTCAAAAAACTTAGGCTATTTAATAAAAAACTATTGAGGTTTGAACTGAGTAATTCTTGCACCCATTTGCTCAGCCAATGCAGCTAAACTACTCATTGGACGAATCATTACTTCAAAGTCAATAATTTTACCGTGCTCATTAAAACGGATCATATCAATTCCTTTCAATGATTTGTCACCTACATTTGCACTAAACTCAAGCACTACATTTTCGCCATCTTCTGTGTAGAATTCTCTGTGATAGGTAAAGTTTTCAAATACCTGAATCACGTTAGTAAGAATAAAGAAAACAACTTGTCTTCCCTCATAAGGTTTATAAGCAACCGGTGAACGGAAAACGACATCATCTGCGAGCAAATCATTTAAGTTCGATAAGTCGTTTGATTGAATCATTTGGTGCCATTTTTCTAATGACTGTTTCGTTGTTTCAAGTGTCATTTTTCTTTTCCTTCAAATTGGTTTTAGTAGTGAGCATTCTCTTATTTAAGACAATGCTCACTTAACTCATTAAAGAACCGCTGCTAGTTCAGCACCTTGACGAATAGCACGTTTAGCATCCAACTCACCGGCTTCTTTAGCACCACCAATCAAATGAACATTCTTACCATCTGCTTTTAATTGGTCATACATTGCAGTAAATGATTCTTGGCCCGCGCAAATTACAACATTATCAACTTCAAGCACTGTTGGTTTTCCATCAACCGTAATATGAAGACCTTGATCATCGACTTTTTCGTAGTGTACGCCTGCTAACATTTTCACGTTTCTATTCTTAAGCCCTGTACGGTGAATCCAACCAGTCGTTTTACCTAGTCCCGCACCTACTGAAGAAGCTTTACGTTGTAGCAAATAGATTTCTCGTTCAGAAGCTTCAACTTTCGGCTGCTTTAAACCACCAACGTGTTCATAGTGAGTATCAATACCCCACTCTTCATAAAATTTTTCTGGATTTAAACTGCCACTTTCACCTTCATGGGTTAGGTACTCAGCTGTATCAAAACCGATACCACCTGCCCCAATAATGGCAACACGCTGACCTACTGGTACACGCTCTTTAAGTACTTGTAAGTAGCTCAACACTTTTGGATGATCAATACCTTCAAATTGTAATTGACGAGGTGTTACACCAGTTGCAACTACAATTTCATCAAAGCCTGATTGGCTTAACTCTTCATAAGTCGCTTTATGATTTAATACAAGTTCAATGTTCGGACGTAATTCAATTTGACGATTAAAATAACGTAATGTTTCGTAGAACTCTTCTTTACCCGGTACAGTTTTAGCTATATTAAACTGACCACCAATTTGATGGCTTGCTTCAAAAATTTTAACTTGGTGTCCGCGATCTGCCGCATATACAGCAAAACTTAAACCTGCTGGTCCTGCACCAATAACAGCGATATTCTTGTGATTTTTAGCTTCTTTAAAAATCAGTTCTGTTTCATAACATGCGCGAGGGTTAACTAAACATGTTGCGATTTTCATAGAGAAAATATGATCAAGACAGGCTTGGTTACAGCCAATACAGGTATTGATTTCATCACTACGACCTTCACTTGCTTTTAAAACAAACTCAGGATCTGCAAGCATTGGACGTGCCATTGAAACCATATCAGCATGACCCGATGCTAATACATGCTCAGCCATTTCAGGTGTATTAATACGGTTTGAGGTAATTAATGGAACTGAAACTTCGCCTTTTAATTTTTCGGTGACCCAGGTAAATGCAGCTCTTGGTACTTTTGTGGCAATTGTTGGAATACGGGCTTCATGCCAGCCAATACCCGTATTAATAATGGTAGCGCCTGCTTTTTCAATTGCTTTAGCAAGCTGAATAACTTCTTCTAAAGTAGAGCCGCCTTCAACCAAATCAAGCATTGATAATCGGTAAATAATAATAAAGTTTTCACCAACTATTTCACGTGTGCGTTTTACGATCTCGATAGGAAAACGAATGCGGTTTTCATAGCTACCACCCCATTCATCATCACGATGGTTTGTTCTTGCCGCAATAAACTCATTAATTAAATAACCTTCAGAGCCCATAATTTCAACACCGTCATAACCGGCATATTGCGCAAGCTTGGCACAGTTTGCAAAGTCATCAATGGTTTGTTGAACCTCAGCAGAAGTCATTGCTTTAGGTTTAATTGGGTTAATTGGTGCTTGAATTGCCGAAGGTGCAACAATTTCAGGCTGATAAGAATATCGGCCCGTATGTAATATTTGTAATGCAATTTTTCCACCAGCAGCATGGACGGCTTCGGTAATGACTTTATGTTTTTCAGCTTCTTCTGTGCTATCTAACTTAGAAGCATGAGCAAAAGTTAAACCTGCCTGATTGGGTGCAATACCGCCAGTAACAATGAGTCCAACATCCCCTTTAGCACGCTCTGCATAAAAAGCTGCCATACGTTCATAACCACCTGGCGCCTCTTCTAGACCAACGTGCATAGATCCCATCAATACGCGATTTTTTAATGTCGTAAAACCTAAATCTAATGGTTTTAATAAATGCGGATATAACGACATAACAACTCCTTGGCTTGCTAATCTGCTTGCTTAATGCAACTTGTTGCATAAATTTATAATCAAATTTTGACTTTTATGCAACATGTTGCATAATCTTATGAGTCACACTTTACTTTTGCTTACAAACGGATTGCCATGTCACTTCCCCATGTTTTACTAACCAGCTTACTAGAACGTCCAAGCACTGGCTTTGAACTTGCTCGCCGTTTTGACCGTTCTATGGGCTTTTTTTGGAATGCCACGCATCAGCAAATTTATCGTGAACTCAACAACATGCTTAAAAAAGGCTGGGTCTCTACTTTAGAAAATGAGATGGATAGTGGCCGAAAAAAAACTTATCAGGTCGAACAACTTGGGCGTATAGAACTGGCTTCATGGATGACACAGCAAAGTGAACCTGCACAGCTTAGAGATGACTTAATGGTAAGATTGCGTGCAGAAGCACAATTGAGCAATAATCAAATATTGCCCGAACTATTGCGACATCTTGGTTTACACAAAGAAAAGCTTAAGCTTTATCAAAGTATTTATGATAAAGATTTTAAAGATAACGATGACTTGAATAATCGAGTGCTATATATCCACAAAATGATTTTGGAACTCGGTATTACCATGGAAACTGAATGGATCAAATGGTTAGAACAAGTCATTCCTCAATTAAAACTTTTTGCTCAAGATAACGTATCTGGAGAATAACCATGCCTTATTACACCATGCCCGATCAGGAAAGTTTATTTGTACGCCGTGTTGGTCGTGGTGAACCAGTATTAGTATTATCTGGATTAGGTATGCAGAGTTGGCAATGGCTACCTTTTATCTATGCAAATCGTAAAGAATACGAGTTTATTATTCCTGACTGGCGTGGTTTTGGCGGTTCAAAAAATTGTGCAATTCCCGACCAAGACGCCATATCCAGTCACTGGCAAGATGTTGCTCATTTAATTGAGCAACTAAAACTTGAGAACTTTATTTTAATGGGTTACTCAATGGGTGCCACCACTGCAATGCATGGTATGAAGCATGCCCATCTTGCACAGCAGTTAAAAGCGTATTTACACATAGATCAAACACCAAAAATATCTGTAGATTCGACATGGCAATATGGCTTATTCGGCCCTTTACATGCCCAATTCAAAAAACTACTCAATGATATTTATCAATTATTATCAAAGCACAAAAATGCCAAGTATCTTTATGAATTAGCGCTTCCAGACCGCCAAGAATTGGTACGCTTATGGGTAGATTTTATTGAATTGCAAAGTAGCAATCCATTTAGTCCTTTTGTTTTTAAAACTGCATTAAAACAACCTTTTTTACAGAAGTATTTGCTGCCGATTCAGCGATTAGATTATTTATTTTGGTATGTCGAAAATTATCTTTTTCACAATGAAGATTATCGTGAAGCGCTTCAGCAACTACAGTGCCCAACAACTTTCTTTATTGGGCGTAATTCGACACTTTACCCAGAAACTGGTCAAACACTTATTGCACACAGCGTTGAACATGCAAAAGCAATTTATTTCGAACGATCAGGCCATACGCCATTACTAACTGAACCGAAAAAGTTCGGTCATGAAATAAGCACTTTTTTATCCGAACTAAAACATGCTTCTTAAAAAAAAGGGATCTGCTAAAACAGATCCTTTTTTAAACCTATAAAATATTAAGCTGAATGAGCTAACTCATTCACCTTTAATTGTTCAGCAACGCTTAACAAAAGCTGCTCCGTTTTATCCCAGCCTAAACAACCATCTGTCACTGACTGACCATAAGTCATTTCACATGAAATTTTCTGATTACCATCAACTAAATGGCTTTCAATCATGACACCCTTCACCTGAGTTTTTAAGCGTTCAGCAACGATCTGCTGCAAAACCTCTGGCTGACGTAAAGGGTCTTTACCACTGTTGCCATGACTACAGTCAATGACTAATGCAGGAAGATTTTGTTTATGTTTTTCACGTATTGCCTGAATTGAAGCTAAATCATAATTAGGACCATGATTCGCTCCACGCAAAATTAAATGTGGCAATGGGTTACCAGCACTCTGAATGACAGAAGGTAAACCTTGCTGATTCATACCTAAAAATTGATGCTCATTTTGTGCCGACTGAATAGCATCTAAAGCAATTTGAATTGAACCATCTGTACCATTCTTGAAACCAATGCTATATGGCATGTGACTTGAGATTTCACGGTGAATCTGAGACTCGCTGGTACGAGCACCAATTGCTCCCCAAGCCAACAAATCATCAAAATAACCCGTTGCCATTGGGCTTAGAATTTCGCTCGCAATTGGCAAACCCTTTTCAATAATTTGTAAATAAAGCTTACGTGATTTTTCTAAACCTAATTGTAGATTAGATGATCCATCAAGATTTGGATCATACATATAACCCTTCCAACCTACAGTTGTACGCGGCTTTTCAATATAAGCACGCATCACGATGAATATTTGATCTTTAACTTTTTCTTGTAATTTTTGCAGTTTTTCTGCGTATTCAAGAACCGCAACTGGGTCATGAATTGAACATGGTCCTGTAATAACCATTAAGCGCTGATCTTTACCAGCAAGAATATTTTGAATAATTTGGCGGTGTTCTGCAATTTGACGTGCGAAGGTCTGCACAAGCGGATATTTAGCTTTTAACTGGACAGGTAAACTAACTGGTGTTTCTTTTGTATTACTTTGAGTTAGTAGAGTATTTAAAGCATTCATTGGTCTTTTCCTTTGGACTGAAACCGAATCAGTCCGATCATTTATTTAAGCGTTTTGGATCTATTCGTTGGCAAAGGTAGGCAAAAGTAAAACCAATAAAAGTTGCTAAAGTATGAATAAGTCATGTTGTTCATTTTGAGTTCCTCGATTTGAAAAAGATAAAGCATAAAAAAACCTGATCGGGGTTGCCGATCAGGTATTAACTGTGATGGGCAACTTTCGTGCCCGAATACGCTCAGGCAACTATCTAAATTGCCAGAAATAAAAGTAAGCGTTAGAATTCACAGATTGATTTAACATCTTTATCTCAAATATTAAAAAATGTTCCTTAAATCTAAAATACGCATTGTTGATGAGTTTGACAAGTGTTTTTTTTGAAAAAATTTCTTATTTTTCACTGAAAATTTAACTAACCACTTTCATTTTTAGCGGATTAATCCTTGCGGCTGTAAAATAATCAAACTTGCACCACAAAGCACAATCAAGCCGCCTAAAATATCCCATCTCGTTAAAGCAATCTGATCGACAAAACGCAGCCACATCAGCGCAGTAAAAATGTAAATACCCCCATAGGCCGCATAAATTCGTCCAGAGGCAGCGGGATGTAATGTAAGCAACCAAACAAAGAGAGCCAAGCTTAAGGCTGTTGGCAACCATAACCAAGCAGACTTCCCTTCTTTCAAAATAAGATAAGGAAAGTAACAACCTAATATCTCAGCGATGGCAGTAATAATAAATAACCCGAACACACTGAGTATTCGGGTTATAGAAAGACTATCAATTAACATAAATTAAGCTGGTTCTGCCGTGTGGTGATCTTCAAAAACTTCAAGTTTAAGACCAACTGCTTTACCATCTTCTTTCTTCACAGATACCGCTACATTACCGCCATGATCTGCAAGTTCACCAAACAGAATCATTTCAGCTAATGGTTTCTTCAAGTGTTCTTGAATGAGACGTTGCATTGGGCGAGCACCCATTAAACGGTCATAACCATTAGTTGCCAACCAATCACGCGCACTTTGATCTACATCTAGAACCACACGTTTTTCATCTAACTGTGCTTGTAATTCTGTTAAGAATTTATCAACAACAGATTCAATCACTGTGGTTGGTAAAGCTTTAAACTGAATAACACTGTCTAAACGGTTACGGAACTCTGGTGAGAATGCACGCTTCATTGCATCTTGGTTATCTAAGCTATGGTCTTGCTCTGTAAATCCAATGCTTGCACGTGAAATACTTTCTGCACCAATGTTTGTCGTCAATACAATAATGACATTTCTGAAGTCAGATTTACGGCCATTATTGTCTGTCAACGCACCATGGTCCATGATTTGCAACAACAGATTAAACACATCAGGATGTGCTTTCTCAATTTCATCAAGCAACAAGACACAATGCGGATTTTTATGGATCGCATCTGTGAGCAAACCACCTTGGTCATAACCTACATAACCTGGAGGAGCACCAATTAAACGAGAAACAGCATGACGTTCCATATACTCAGACATATCGAAACGAACAAGCTCAACGCCTAGCAATTTCGCTAATTGTTTAGTAACTTCAGTTTTACCAACACCGGTTGGACCAGCAAATACAAAGCTACCCACAGGCTTGTCTGGTGATTTCAAACCAGCACGTGACAACTTGATTGCAGAAGCCAATGCAGTGATTGCTTCGTCTTGACCAAATACAACACGTTTTAGGTCACGCTCAAGATTTTCAAGTACTGATTTATCATCTTTAGACACAGTCTTAGGCGGAATACGCGCAATTTTAGAAACAATGTCTTCGATATTTTCTACAGTAATTAAGCTGTCTTCACTTTCTGCTTTTAAGCGACGCTGAGCACCTGCTTCATCGATGACATCAATTGCTTTATCTGGCAAGAAACGATCATTAATAAATTTCGCAGAAAGCTCAACCGCAGAAACCAAAGCTTTGTCGTCATACTGTACGTGGTGGAAATCTTCAAACTTAGTTTTCAAACCACGTAAAATATCAATAGTTTCAGAAATACTTGGTTCATTTACGTCAATTTTTTGGAAACGACGAGATAACGCATGATCCTTTTCAAATACCTGACGATATTCTTGGAAAGTCGTTGAACCGATGCAACGTAACGTACCATTTGCCAAAGCAGGTTTAATGAGATTCGATGCATCCATAGTGCTACCCATACTTGAGCCTGCACCAATAATCATATGAATTTCATCAATGAATAAAATCGCATTTGGATTTTTCTTCAAAGCATTCAGCAATTGTTTTAAACGTTTTTCAAAGTCACCACGGTATTTTGTACCCGCGACCAATGCGCCAATGTCGAGACTATAGACTTCTGCATTGCTCAGCGGTTTTGGTGCTTTACCATTTACGATGAGCCAAGCAAGGCCTTCCGCAATTGAAGTTTTACCTACACCTGGATCACCCACTAGCAATGGGTTGTTTTTACGACGGCGGCAAAGAATTTGCGCTGTACGCTCAATTTCTTTTTCACGGCCAATAAGTGGGTCTGTTTTTCCTTTTTGCGCTTCAACATTTAAATTAAGCGTATAAAGTTCCAATGGCCCTGCATTGCCTGAATTGCTTTCACCCTCAATGTCTTCAACTTCTTCTTCAACCTGAACTTCGTCTTTACGTGTCCCATGAGACAAGTATTGAGTCAAAGTCAAACGATTAATTTGATGACGTTTAAGTAAATAAACAGCAAAAGAATCACGCTCTGAATACATTGCGACCAAAACATCCGCACCTTCAACAGTACGATCACCACCACTCGATTGAACGTGGAAAATTGCACGTTGCAAAATGCGGTCGAAACTTTCAGTTGGATGTGGAGCTTGCTCGCTATTTTCGCCAAGCTTAGGAGTATGTTGTTCTACATATTCTTCTAATTCTTTACGTAAAGAAACAATATCAGCTCCGCATGCTTTTAATGCATTCACAGCCGAATCGTTATCGAGTAAGGCTAATAGTAAGTGTTCAACTGTAAGAAACTCATGTCTCTTTTGACGAGCCATGCTAACAGCCAAACGTAATGATACTTCTAATTGACGACTGAGCATGTGACCCCCTTATGCTTTAGGCTCAATCTGGCAAAGTAATGGATGACCTTGCGATCGAGCGTAATTATTAACAAGGTTTGCCTTGGTTTCCGCGATGTCTCTTGGATATACCCCGGCAGTACCTTTACCTTCATAGTGTACTGTTAGCATTACTTGAGTTGCTTGGTCAAGATTCATTGCAAAGTATTGTTGTAAAATTTCAATTACAAAGTCCATTGGTGTGTAATCGTCGTTCAATAATACTACTGCATATAAGGGCGGACGCTTGAGTTCGGGAGGTGCTGTTTGAACAACAACCTCTCCATCATGATCTTCGTTTTGCGAATCACTTAAGCGTGGATTGAAGTGCCAATCGACATAGCCAGACTGCTGAAAAGAAGCCTTAATATCTTTTAAATTTGTTTGACGCTTATTTGTTCGCATATGATGTTACTATTGTGAATTTGCTTCAGCTTGGGGAATTTCTGCAACAAAAGCAGAAGGTGTTTCGACAGGTGCACCACGCTGCCAACTAAAACGCTTAATCACAGGTGTATCAGAACCACCCGTTAAACGCACTTCAATAAACTGAGGTGTGAAACCCTTAGGCATGGTCCAACGGCCTGTTAAACGCTCAAAATCAGTGAAGTTAAAGTTCTTATCTTCAAGCGGTACAACCAAAACTTCTGTATCTTTAATCAGCCTAATCTCTACTGAGCCAGAAGCACGGCGTTTACTTGGACTCACTTGTACCAGATCGAGCTGATATTCATAAGCATTTTCTGGTAATGGCTTAATTGCCAAATTTTGAATCGTTAAGCTTAAACCACCGCGTTGTCTTAAAATTTCTCGGTAGATATTACTCATACCTTCTTGTTGTGTTTTATCAGCATTTGCTTGATTCAGTGCTGTAAACAGATCATTCGCATTTGTAACAGCAACATCACGCTCTTGTACAGCAGCATTCAGGCTTTTATTGACTGCATCTAACGCTGTTTTTTGCTTTTGCACTACTTCAACCAATTGCTCTGCATCTGCATCGTAACCTACAACAGTTAAACCTTGACGGTGTCCAATTGTATAGCCGAGCGCAAAACAACCACTTATTAAAATAGCAGCACCAATAAACAAAGGCTTATTAGTGTTTAAAAATTTTTTCTTTTGCAACGAACTTTCTACAGAAGTCGTCTGTTCCGAGTTTTGCATCGTCATCTCAGTGTTCAAGATCAGAGTCAAGACACACATTTAAATCGAAATTTAAATGTGTGTGAAGCAAAAAAGAGTTTTTTATGGTAATAAACCAATCCCTTGTAAGCCTTCGTCTTCATTAAAACCAAACATAAGGTTCATATTTTGTACAGCTTGACCAGATGCACCTTTTACAAGGTTATCTTGCGCCGCCAAAATAATGAGTTTATTTGGTTGTGGTTTATACAAAGCAATACGTAACTCGTTTGCTCCACGTACACTACGTGTTTCAGGTGAGCTGTTTGCAGGCATAACATCTACAAATTTTTCATTTGCATAGAAGTTTTCATACAAAGCTTGTAAGTCTGTTTGCTTACCTGTCTCTGTCAAGTCCACGTAAATTGTACTCAACATACCACGAATCATTGGCACCAAATGCGGTACAAATAATAGACCATCAAACCCACCTTTCTGTCCCGCAATATTTTCTAATGCTTCGACAATCTCTGGATGATGGCGATGTCCTGCAACACCATAGGCTTTAAAGTTATCGGCATTTTCACTGTAAATCATGCCTAAGCTTGCTTTACGGCCAGCACCTGAAACCCCTGATTTAGCATCAATAATAATGTTTTTAGTTTCAATCAATGCTTGTGCAGATTTTAAAAGTGGAGCCAAACCTAATTGAACAGTTGTTGGATAACAACCTGGATTACCAATGACTTGAGCCTGTTTAATTTTTTCACGATTTAACTCAGTTAAACCATAAACAGAATCTTTTAGTACATCTGGGCATGCATGTTCCATGCCATACCATTTTTCAAACTGTTCAAGATTTTGCAGGCGAAAGTCCGCTGCCAAATCAATAACTTTGGTCCCTGCTTCGATCAAATCTTTTGCATGTTGCATCGCAACACCATGTGGGGTCGCAAAGAATACAACATCACATTCTTTTAATGCATCAATGTTTAAATCTGAAAATTGAAGATCTGTATGCCCACGTAAGTTTGGGAACATATCAGCAACTGGTTTGCCTGCTTCTGTACGTGAAGTCAGAACTCGAACCTGCGCTTTTGGATGTCGTAATAAAATACGTAATAGTTCAACGCCTGTATAACCAGTTCCACCAACAATTCCGACAGAAATCACGTGCATTACCTCAAATATTGAATCTATACTTGCGGTAGTATGACAGGATGTCCAGGCTTACAAAACCATTTCATGCTTGGTAATTTTAATTTTTTTATTTTTAGCCTTAATTACATAGCACTTGCTGGTCTGTCAGAACCAAACAAATATCAGTAAATAAATACCAGATTCATTTTTGGAGAGCTAGGATGCTTGATCAATCAAAAGAAACAAAGTTGCGCACTTATCTCGGCCTTAGTACTTTAATTTTAAGCGCAGCCCTTGTGGGATGTGGTGGTGGCAGTAGTAGCGGTTCATCTAATACAACGACACCTACTGTGCCAACTCCTGAAGTTACGACAGATTTCACACTTAAAACCCCTGTCGAAATGCGTAATGTTCAACTTAAAGTCTATGACAATACCGATAATAGTATTTTGATTGATACCCAAGTTGCGAGTTTAACAAGTTATAATATTAAACTTCCAAGTACTAAATTGAACCGTCTTTATCGAGTTGAAGTCATAACTCAGGCTTCATCTCAAGTATTTGACCCGATTAATTCTAAATATCAAAGTATTTCTGGTGTTTATCACGCTTTTATTACACCAAGCTCAATCAGTAATAAAACTCAACTGATTAGTCCAACTTCAGAAGCAATTTATCAGCGTGCTGTAATCCGATCAGGGCAACTGCCACAAGAAACTATAAATCCGACTCTGATTGAAGTATCTCATGCTGACTTGGCTTCTCAAGATGTTTACACAGCACTTATTAGTGCATTTAAAGATGCAGCCATACCAAGCTTGAGTCCAGCTAGCCCTCTGACTGTTCTAAATTTATTACAGTATTCAACAAAGCAACCCAGTACTTATGTGGACAGCTATCTTAGCTTTGGATATTTACAATATTGGAATACGATCCACGGCAATTCGAACGCTTATCAAGAACTTACAAATAGCCTTGCAACCGATTTAAAAGATGGATATTTAGATGGCAAAAAACTTATTGGTGATAATACAACCATGACACCTATTTTTAGCCCTTCACCAGATAATATTGAGCCTGTAAAAAATACGCTTTTGGACATTGCAGCTAATCAAAAAGCAACTCGTGATTATTTTGCTACTAATTTAAAAGCTGCCACATTGCAACTGGCAGATTCACAAAGTCAGTCTAGTTTAGACCAAACAGGATATGCTCTTTTGCAGAAAAAACTCTATTCTGGGGTTGTGCCTTCTGGAAATACGACTGATTTTTTCCGTATAGATGGTGCGGGTGATTATCGACGTGCAGTGGGCTTTAGCGGCATTACAGCCACTTGTAATGGTTCAGCTTATCCATGTAAACAAGGTTTGACCAGCATCAATATAGCTGACCCAAAACTACCTGCCACAGACTATTTAGTCGGTCACTATGAAAACAGCGCATCAGGCTGCCAACTTAATTTCCGTGCAAATGGACAAATTGAGTTAATTCAAGGCTCTCAGATTTATCGTTCTGCATTGAGTGCGGATAGTACAGACAACTTACTGCAAACAGATGCTGCAAGTTATAGTTACTTACTTAACTCAAGCTCATCTGAACCAAACAATTCAACGCAGCAATATAATTTTATACAATTACACATTAAAGCCAATAAAATTGTCAGCGCACAAGCTGGCCTTGATAGCCGCAAAGCACCAGATGTATTACAAACAAAACAATTGGAATGTAGCTTTAGCTAAGCTGTTATATACCACCAAGCAGGCAATGGATTGGCTTTTAATTGTCTGCGGTTCTGCATATAGTGAGGGTCGAACTTTGCAACTTCGGCCCAAAATGCAGGGCTATGGTCGAAGTGTTTAGTGTGTGCCAATTCATGAATACAAACATAACGGGTAATTTGGGCTGGCATAAGAACCAGACCTGCATGCAACATAATATTGTGCTGACTACTACAACTCCCCCAACGAGTTTTAGGACGTCGAATTGTACATTCAGAATACGTTAAACGTGTTTTTTGGCTAAGCTCTGACAAAAGAAGTGGCAACTCTTGTTTGGCATAAGCAATCACGGCATTTTGTAAAGCTTGATAAGGTTGTTGGTCTTTAATGAATAAATAATTATTTTCCCAATCAAATTGAAAAATACGATGTTGCTTTTGTACAACAACTTGAAAAGGCTGTTCTCTATTGAAAAAAGAAATCTCTGAAGGAATCTCAAAGGATGCTGATTGAACGTGTTGCTGTTTACTCCACGTCTCGATCAACCATTGCTCAGACTGCGCCAAAAACTGCTGAATCTGTTTCTTGCTACAAAATAGCGGGACAGTCAGTCGTATAGAGGCAGGCTCAACACGTAAGCGCAATTTTCTTGCCCTTACGTGACGAACAATTTTAATTTCTGGCATTTCCACAGACATTACTGTGCAGTACGCTCTTCAATACCATTATTTGTCGCAACAATTGCAATTGTTGCAGGGTTTAACGCAAAAATACCGTTAGTCACAACACCCGGGATATTGTTGATGGTCTTTTCCAAATCAATTGCGTTTAAGATGTTCAAATTAAATACATCTAAAATAACGTTTCCATTATCTGTCACCACACCTTCGCGGTAAACTGGATCACCACCTAAGCTGACCAATTTACGAGCTACAGCAGAGCGCGCCATTGGAATTACTTCTACTGGTAATGGGAAATCACGACCAAGTTGATCTACCCATTTCGAATCATCAACAATACATACAAATTTTTTAGCAATTGAAGCTACAATTTTTTCACGAGTTAATGCTGCTCCGCCGCCTTTGATCATATGCATATGACGATCAATTTCATCTGCACCATCTACATATGCATCTAAGCCACCTACATGGTTCATATCAACCACTTCGATACCTAATTTTTTAAGACGGTCTGCTGTTGCTTGCGAACTTGCTACCGCTGCTTCTAGCTGTAATTCAGGCAATAAATCAATTAGAAAATTTACAGTACTTCCAGTTCCTACCCCTAAAATGCCACCTTTGGGTAAGTGTTTTAAAGCAGCTTTCGCAGCAGCTTGTTTCTTTTCATCTTGGGTTGCATATAGGCTCATTACATCACTCAACTATTTTTTGACATTTATGCGCCAATAATCGGCGCAAATGCACAAGGGTTTGCTACAATAATTTCCTATTTTAAACTGTTATAGGGAAGATGAACATGCTGTCTCGTGTGGTACGACAAATTTTACAAGCAACGGTTTATGATGTTGCAATTGAAACACCTCTCGAAGCAGCTCCACGAATTAGTCAAAAATTAAATAATACAATTCGTTTTAAGCGTGAAGATTTACAACCAGTTTTTTCTTTTAAATTACGCGGTGCTTATAACCGTATTAGTCAAATACCGAAAGACCAACTTGAGCGCGGTGTAATCTGTGCATCTGCGGGCAACCATGCACAAGGCGTGGCATTGTCTGGTCAACGTTTAGGCATTCCTGCAATTATTGTTATGCCAAGCACTACTCCTGATATTAAAGTTCAGGCAGTTAAGCGATTAGGTGGCCAAGTTGTATTACATGGCGATAGCTTTGATATTGCAAACAAATATGCTCAACAACGTGCCGAAGCAGAAGGATTAGTTTTTATTCCTCCTTATGACGATGAACTGGTTATTGCTGGTCAAGGTACTATTGCGAATGAAATCTTACGCCAATGGCGCGATGTGGAATATGTATTCGTTGCTGTTGGTGGTGGTGGTTTAATTGCTGGTGTAGCAGCCTATCTAGGTGAAGTTGCACCACATGTAAAAATAATTGGTGTTGAATATGAAGAGTCTGCTTGCTTAAAAGCAGCTTTAGAAACCAATGAACGTGTAGTGCTACCACATGTAGGCTTATTTGCAGATGGTACAGCAGTTGCCCAAATTGGTGCTTTGCCGTTTGATATTATTCGTCTTCGCAAATCAGATAATTCGGGCCCAATTGTTGAGCCAGACATTGTTACTGTAAATACAGATGAGATTTGTGCCGCAATTAAAGATACCTTTGATGAAAACCGCAGCATTGTTGAACCATCAGGCGCAATGGCGTTAGCTGGTATTAAAAAATATGTAGCTGAGCATAAAATTAGCGGTAAAAACATGGTGTCGATTGTTTGTGGTGCCAACATGAACTTTGACCGTTTACGTTACATTGCAGAGCGTACTGAACTAGGTGAGCAACGTGAAGCAATTTACGCGGTGACGCTTTCTGAAGAAAAAGGCGCATTCTTAGGTTTCTGCCGTGCCCTACAAGGCCGCAATATTACCGAGTTTAACTACCGCGCAAATAACACAGAAGAAGCACAAGTTTTTGTGGGTATTAGCTTAAAAGGTGGTGATGCTGAACGTCATGAAATTTTAGAGCAACTTAAACAACAAAATTATGTTGTCGATGATTTATCTGATGATGAAGTTGCTAAATTGCATATTCGTTACTTGATTGGTGGTCATGCCAATCTTGACGATGAAAGATTGTTCCGTGTTGAGTTCCCTGAACGTCCAGGTGCATTACTCACATTCTTAACTCGTTTAGGCCCAACCCACAATATTACCCTGTTCCATTACCGTAACCACGGTGCTGCTGAAGGTCGCGTATTGGTTGGTTTACAAGCAACAGATGCCAAACAAAATCCAGATGGCTTAATCGAAACTCTAGAGCAAATTAGCTATCCATATGCAGAAATTACTGACAATGTGGGTTATAAGCGTTTCTTGAAATAATCTTTTATTTTGATAAAAAGCCGGCAAATTTGTCGGCTTTTTTATAATTTAAGCTCAATATTTTTTATATTTACATTGCTTGTCTTTATCTCAAAGAAAATTTCATTAAAAATAAAGCCCTAATTAAGTATAAAAGGTTATTTATGGCACAGTTCGCGGTCATCGGCTTGGGAAGTTTTGGAGCAACAGTTGCTCAAGAACTCACAAAATTAAATCATGATGTTATTGGCATTGATACAGTCAAAAAGAATGTAGAGAACCTTGCCGATGTTTTAACTCATGCGGTCATTGCTGATGCTACAGATGAACATGTACTAGATGAATTAAACATTCAAAATTGTGATGCAGTTGTCGTTGCAATTGGTGAAGATATTGAAGCCAGTATTTTATGTGTGCTGAATTTAAAAAATCTCGGTATTGATAAAATCTGGGTAAAAGCAAAAACTAAAGCCCACCACACAATTTTGTCTCACCTCAATATCAATAAAATCATTCATCCTGAAGAAGACATGGGCGTACGTGTTGCGCAAGCACTCAATTACCCTATGGTGAGTCGTTACATGTCTTTAGATGATGATCACTATATTGTGAAAATTGATATTCCCGAGAAATTAAATGGTATTAACTTGTATGGAATTATGCAGCAAGCACCACAGGTTAAAACACTACTTGTAAAAAGACAGCAGCAAATTCTATTTGAAACTGATGAGACTTTTACCTTAAAAATGCATGATATTATTATTTTGGAAGGTCATTTACAGCAACTTAAAAAACTCTCACATTGTTTCTTATAAGAAAACGAACTAGAAAATATGTCTCTTAAACCTAAGCCACACAAAACACTGAATTTAAGTCCTCCATCTTTATTAGCGTTAGGGTTTCTAGCATTTATTATATTCGGCACATTGTTGCTTAAGCTTCCTATTGCCAATAACGGACATGTCAGCTGGATGGATGCATTATTTACAGCAACCTCAGCGGTTACGATTACAGGTTTATCTGTTTTAAATATTCATCAATCTTTTACACTTTTTGGACAAGTCATTATTTTATTACTGATTCAGTCAGGTGGTTTAGGCTTCATGACTTTTGCAATTTTGGCTGCACTAAGTCTATCGCCGAAAGTTGGTCTTAAGCAGCAAATGATGGCTCAAGACAGTCTTGGTCAAACCAGCCTCTCTAAAGTGACCTTTGTTGCAAAAGGTGTTGTCGCCTATACTTTTCTTTTTGAATTGATCGGAACCATAATTCTTACGACTGCATTTACACCTGCGTTTGGTTTTGCTCGCGGTTTGTATTATGCAATTTTTTATAGTATTTCTTCATTTAACAATGCGGGTTTTTCTTTATTTAATAATAGTTTAATGGGGTTCCAAAACAACTATGTCATCTGTCTAACAGTGAGTTTACTTTATATCTTAGGTGGACTTGGCTTTTTAGTTTTGATGGATATCAAACAGAATAAAAAGTGGAAAAAACTAAGCCCCAATAGCAAACTCATACTTACAACAATAGCGATTATTAATTTAGTCGCCTTCATATTAATCTGGGCTTTAGAAGCGCAGAACCCACATACATTAGGAATGCTGAGTGTAGGCGATCAAGCTTTACATGCTTGGTTCCAAGCGACTGTTCCACGATCTTCAGGGTTTAATACTATTGATACAGGTGCAATGACTAATAGTAGTTCCTTGGTTATGATGCTGCTCATGTTTATTGGTGGCGGCTCACTCAGTACCGCTGGCGGTATTAAGGTAGGAACCTTTGCGATATTGGTTTTAAGTGTACTTTCATTTCTAAGACGTACAGATGAAATTAGAGTCTTCAATCATTCTGTTTCTCATGAAACTACTTATAAGGCCTTAGCAGTTACTGCTATTACCAGCATTCTTATATTTATTGGGTTCTTTATACTTTTACTTTTAGAACCGAAAGCTGACTTTATGAACTTATTATTTGAAGTGGTATCGGCAGCCTGCACAGTTGGACTTTCTCGTGGTATTACACCAGATTTACACAATGGTAGCCTGTTTATCTTAAGCCTACTTATGTTTGCAGGAAGACTTGGACCTTTAACTCTGGCATATTTGATCGCCACACCTAAAAAGAGTCGCCTCAAACATCCTCAGGCCAACATTCAAATTGGTTAATAAAAAAAAGCCGCTTTTACAGCGGCATTTTTATTAGCTTGAACTTAGTACCAGTTCATGAGTGAAACACCCAAACCTGCATAAGTTGCACGGTGGTTATAGTCAATTAAGCTTTCACCATATCCATTAAATAGCTGAAAGTGACCACGTAACTTACCACTAATTGGGAACGCCCAGTCAAACTGAACTGCACCATGAGAGTCATCACCACCTTTTAGAGAGTGGCGTAGCATTAAAGAGAAATCGTTATCTTTCCACTTATAAAAAGCAGTTAAATCCCCACGCCCAACATAATCTTCAATATCAGGGTTGTTATCATCTTTGGCAGTTTCATTAATGCGTACCCAAGGACGAAGCATGACAGCAAAGTTACCACGCTCTAAGCCCACATTAAAAATGACACGGTTCCAGCTACGAGATAATGGATCTGAACGACCATTTGACTGGTGATTTAAAGTTACACCTAATAAACGACCATCTAAACCGAGCAACTCATAGTTTGTTCTAAACATTAAACTTGCTTCAGGCTCATAGTTCGTTTCACGGAAAGGACGAGATTCTTTAGCATTAAATGTCTGCCAACGTGAAGATTGCGTATACCCCACCCACAAATCACCATTGTTGCCAAAAATATTTTCCAAAGCTTTAGTTTTTAAAGAAATTTGAAATTTAGTTTCCGTCGATTTCAAATCTTGAGCTTCTTTAACAGTGTTATTGGGATTTGGACTACTTGGAAATTCATTTTTATCACTAGTCCAAAATACAGGTAGTAAATAGACAGGCTGATAAGCACGAATATTCCAAACACCAAGCTTACTCTTTTCAGATAACTCCCACCGTTGGTCTAGTAAAGAAGTGGTAGGCTCAATTTTTGGAGCCTTCCCTATTACTTTAATGTTACTAACCGTATCTACAATCTTCTCTTTAAATGTTTCAGGCTGAACAGCAGGCTCATCAACTTTTTTAACAGGCTCTGGGACTGCTGCAGCTTGCAGAGCGGGCAAAGCCGAGGGTTTAAATACAGAGTCATAACAAGCTAGGCGATCAGCATTTGAAGCAAGGGCAACACATGCATCTACGGTCGCAGGTTTTACAGGGGCTAAGGTGTCAGCATATGCCACCGACGCACATAAACAGCTAAGCAGGGTTCCCATACTTAGCTGTAATGATGTGCGTTCAAATTGTCTGAACGCCATGTTCATCTCCAATTTTTATTTTAATTAACTTGTTTAATTGTAAAGCCCAGTTGCTGCAATTCATCACGTTTTGCAAAAGGTGCAACCACAGCTTTTACAGGTGTTTGTTCAACTAAATATTGACGCGCAACACGTTGTAAGTCTTCTAGAGTCACATGCAATAGTCTTTCACGTAAGGTACGGCGGAAAGCTGGAGTTCTTGCATGTAACAGTGCATAACATGCTGTAATTGCTTCACCTGCCGGTGAACCAGGTTTGTCCATACTCGCCACCAGACCAAGAATTGCTTCTTCTAGTTGATGAGGTTGTTGCTCTGTATTTAGCAACCATTGCACACTCGCTTCAAAGTCTTTAAACGTCTCAGCTAAACGTGGGTCACGGTAACTAAAGAAACGGAATGAACATGCATTTCCATCATAACTAGCACCACCACCATAAGCACCACCTTTTTCACGAATAGCGCTGTGTAAGAAACCATTACGCAAGTAGGCTGCCAACACCATTAAAGGTGCTGCATCTGGATGAGACACTTCAACTGCTTGATATGCAGAAGCACAGAACTGAACATTGGTTTGAATTAACCATGCTTCATGTTCGTTCGTATTTTCTTGTTCAACTTGGTTTAACTCAGCCGCTGCTTTATCAACGTTTAGCTTATCCCAAACATTTTGAATTTCTTCAACTAAACGCTCTGACTGATGCTCTTCACATACCAATAAGAACTGTTTAGGTGCTTGCAATAATTTGGTATGGATATGCTTCAATTCAGCAATAAGTGTATCGTAAGCGGCATCGTCTTGAGTAATTTTAATAACAAGCTCACCCAACCAGTTCAACGCACCTAAGCCAGTGTTTTGATAGTCGCGTTGAGCTAATGCACTCATATTACGAGATGCAATCTGCATCGCATAACTATGACCAGCTCCTGATAAACGAGACTGCCAACGTGTCTTACGTTGCTGTAACAACTCAATAATGCGCTCTTTCTCATCGAAGCGAAGTTGTTCAAATGCTAGTTTTAATAAATGAATCGCATCGAACTTCTGAGTTAAAGATTTAGTCGTTAAAGTTAACCAAGCACTAATTTTGTCTTTATCATCAACTTTACTGCGTAACGAAGCACCCATTCCCAAACCACCACTTACAGCTGTTTGTAAGTTTTGTAGTTCAAGATAGTCATACTCACCTGCACCAACTTCACCCATTAAGATAGAGAGCAAATTGAAATATGGTGAGCTAACAACATCATCAGGAATCTGAATGAGGACTTGTTGATAGTAAATACCATTCGTTCCGGCATGATACAAATTCAACGGCGTATCCATTCGATTACAGATAATTTCACGCAATTGACCTTGTACAATGTGCAAGTCAGCAGGAACGTCTTCTAGACCAACTTTAGGTAATAGCTCAAGATTGTCTGGTGTATCTTGACGTTCTTGTAATGCTTTGGTTTTAGCAACGATCTCTGCTTTGTCTTCTTCAGTGAGTTTTTCACCAATCGCAGCTAAACGTGCTTTTTCAGCTTCTTGCTCTTTTACTGACTTAGTTGCATCCGGTACTAAAGTCATTTGGACACGATGCGGGTTATCCAGCAAATGTGTTTGAATTAAATTAGATAACCACATTGGGTCTTGGAGTTCTTCTTTGACCTGAGCAATCGCACTATCAACATCCCAAATCTGAATTGGGTCATTATGGTGAATAGCACCACTTAAACCATTTAAGATCAGGCTTAAGCCATATGGTGTACCGTCACCATTAATTTCACGTTGATGCAATTCGATTTGATGCAAAATCGCATCAACCAAAGCAGAATCAATTGGTTTTGCAGCTACTTCACGTAAAATATTTAAAACACCATCTTTAAAGCTTTCTGCATACTCTGGGTTTGAACCTTGAACTCCACAATAGAATGTCATTTCAAAGTTACTGTCATCTACGCCCATTAATGGACCAGTTGACTGAGCATAACCACAAGTTTCTAAATAATGACGTAGTGGCGACGCGGAGTTTTCAAGTAAAACACCTTCAACCAAACGCATACCTAGACGTAGTTTGATATCACTCGCTTGCGGTAACAACCAAGACAATACATGGTAAGTTTTATCTTTTAACTCATCTCCATCAACAGCATAGTTTTCTGTAACTTCTACAGGTGCTGTTAAACGTTTTTCTGGTTTTGAATATAAAGTTGTACCCGCAGCAAACTTATGTAGAGCTAGTTTTTCAAATTGCTCTTGTAACTCATATGCCGTTTGGTTACCGAAGGTCATAAATACCGCATTACTTGGATGGTAATGAGTTTTATAAAATTCGACTAACTGTTCATAGGTTAAATCAGGAATATCTTTAGGATCACCACCTGAGTTGTAGTGATATGTAGTTTCAGGGAATAGATGATGAGCCAACTGGTGATAAAGCTGATCAGACGGTGCACTCATTGCACCTTTCATTTCATTGAACACTACGCCTTTATATACAGGTTGGTCATTTTCAAGTTCAATACGAATACCTTCTTGAGCAAAATCAAGAGGATTTAAATTTGCTGAAAAAGCCGCATCAAGATAAACAGAGAGTAAGTTTTGGAAATCTTTCTTATTTTGAGTTGCAAATGGATAGGCTGTCCAATCTGCTGCTGTAAACGCGTTCATAAATGTATTTAATGAACGGCGAATCATTAAAAAGAATGGGTCACGAACAGGAAACTTTTCAGAACCACATAAAGCTGTATGCTCTAAAATATGTGCAGTTCCTTTAGAATCCATCGGTTGTGTTCTGAACGCAACAAGGAATACATTTTCATCATAATCAGTTGCCAAGTGATAATGCACCGCACCTGTGACTTTATGCTTATATTCAGACACTAAAATATCTAATGCTTCAACATGGTGCTGACGTAGCAACTGAAACGCAGGGTGAACAGTTTGAGAAATGGTTTCAGTGACATCTACAGTCATGTGATCTCCTAACATATCGGATAAGTGAATAAGTCTCATTATAGCCTGAGTCGGCTTGAGATTGGCGAACAAAAGCCAAGTAAAATACTATGTTTTTGTTGAGTATTAGTTTTTATGGGCATAGCTTTGATATCAAACACATAGCCCACGTGGTTGTATCCTAGCAGAACAAAACCTTTTAATACTATCTATATGCTATACAACACACAAAAAAGCTCATCATTTCGATGAGCTTTTTTGATATTTGTTAATTAAAAACGATAGCGAAGTGCGACTTGTGCATTTAGCGGGTCACCCATCATGTTTGAATCATTTGCTCCACTATGACCTGAAACAAAGTAATCGCGATCAAATAAGTTATTAAGGTTCAAGTTCACATCATAACGTTCACTTTGATAACCTAAGGCCGCATTCACAACTGCATAACCTGGTAACACGTTTTTGTTGTCTGGCGCGCTAAAACGTGATGATTCACCGCGTCCGCCTACAGCCGCATACCAATGATCATTAATTTGGTATTTTAACCACAGGTTAGCTGTGTTGTTTGGCGTAAGCGCTGAGTGATTACCCGTAAATCCAATGGTCGATTTTTCAATCTTACCATCCATATAAGAATAGCCAGCTAGCACTGACAACTGATCAGTCAACTGACCTGTTAATGAAAGTTCAATACCTTTGGTTTTTTGCTCACCTGCTAAGATTGCAGTTAAACCCTTAGGATCATTCGGATCTTGGTTTTGAATATTGGTTTGACTCATCTCAAATAAAGCCAATGTCACATTCAATTGATCATTTACATCCCACTTCGCACCAACCTCATAATTTTCAGTTTTTGTAGGACTTAAATCAGCACTATTTGTATATAAAACAAATGAATCAGCCAAAGGCTGGAAAGAACGGTTATAAGAAGTATAAAGTGAAAGATTGTTTACTGGCTGATAAACCAATCCGATTCGTGGAGAGTAAGTGTTATCAGTTCTATTTAATATTTGAGACTTTACTTTATTGTTACGATCTTGTGATAGATTGTCATAACGTAAACCAACTAAAACTTTAAGCTGATCTGTCACTGTCATTAAATCTTGTAAATAGATGCCGTAGTTTTCAAAAGTATTACTATTATTAGTTCCCGCAGCTACACTTGTATCTAATGGAGCCCAATTTTCGAGCTCTGGGTTAAATATATTGGTAATTTGACGAGCTTTACTCCACACCAGTTCGTCTTTATGTTGCTTACTATATTCAGCACCAATTAATGTATTGTGCTTTAAAAAACCTGTATTAAATAAAGTACTCAGTTCTTGCTGAATATACACACCATCTTCATTACGTATCCGTTTACTTTGACTTAATTGAACTTGATCAGCAGGCAATTTATTTTTTGCAGAATCTTGATGGGATACAACACTATATTGACGGTCTAATGAATAGTTATAGTGGCGAACTGCACCATGATATTTGAGTTGATCATTAAACTCATGGTCTAAGCTGATAGTTTGACTTGAGATTTCGGTGTCAACATCTCCAACTTCTTTACCGTTTAATGCGCCATAAAAAGTTTTAGGATTTGTTTTAACAGGTTTACCTGTAATTGGATCTGTCGGGAAGCCTTGATCCGCTAAACGGTCATCATGCAAATAGTCAGCCTGTAGTAAAAGTTTAGTTTTATCGCTAATATCCCACTGTACTGATGGAGCCACAGCCTGACGTTTTAAAAAAGCCTGATCTCGATACCCATCGGAGTCTTCAACTGCACCAGTTAAACGAACCTTAACATTCTCTGCTACTTTTTCATTCACATCGACTTCTGCACGGCGTTGCCCTGTAGTACTACCAATTAAGCTTACTTCACGTAAAGATTCATCCATTGGCTTTTTATTGATCTTATTAACTAACCCACCCGCTGAACCACGACCATAAAGTACAGAAGCAGGTCCTTTTAGTACCTCAACTCGTTCAACATTCGACATATCGCGAAAATACAATGCATCATCGCGAATACCATCTACATAATTATCTGTGATTGCTGAGAAACCGCGAATCATGACCTGATCACGCTGTCCATCACCGACACTAAAGCTTAAACCAGCAACGTTTTGCAAGGCACCCTGCATAGAAGTCACAGTCTGCTCTCTTAGGATTTGTTTAGGTACGACATTTACAATTTGAGGAACATCTTTTAATTGCATAAGTCCCTTAGTGGCACTGGATGCTTGTCCCACTTCTTGTTTTAAACTGATTTCCTTGTCAGCTTTGACTGAAATTGTTGGAAGATTGGTTACAGCTTGTGAGTCTGCCTCTGCGGCATATACTTGGCCTGTTATAACCCCAAACGATGAAATAAATAAAATAGAACGCTTCATGTAAGTTCGCTACGAATAATTTCACGCGAAGTTTCAATGAAATACTATACCTTTGTAAATATTATCAAGAATCATTATTAATTGATAATATTTATTAAAAGGATTATTTCAATAGCCTAGCCAAAACATACTTTGTCTGCTAACCGCTGAATTACCTGAATTTTATTCAACAAACTACAGCAAAGGTGAGCAATGGTGTAAACTTATAAATCTGATTTTTTACTCTGTGACAACACATATGGCAACTGTAGATCTTTTTGCAATTGGTAATGCATTAATCGACCAAGAATTTAAAGTGTCTGATGATTTTCTTAGTCAGCAAGGCTTACAAAAAGGCACCATGCAGTTGTCTGACGGTGAAACACAATCTGCTTTATATGAAAAATTAAAGCAAACTCAAGATTACAAAGGTCAAGCAAGTGGTGGTTCTGCAGCAAATACAACTGTAGCCTTTAGTGCATTAGGCGGTAGCGCTTTTTATGGATGTCGTGTTGGTCATGATCAATTGGGCGAAATTTATCTACAAGGTCTAAACGAAGCTGGCATCCAAACCACTCCTAAGTCAATCAGTGAAGGTGTAACAGGTACCTGTATGGTACTTATTAGCCCAGACTCTGAGCGTACCATGCATACTTATTTAGGTATTACGGCTGAACTTTCTCATGATCAAATCGATTTTGAGCCGTTAAAAACAGCAAAATGGCTCTATATTGAAGGTTACCTCTCTACAAGTGAAACAGCTCGTAAAGCAGTAAAACAAGCACGAGAAATTGCAAAAGCTCACGGCGTTAAAATCGCTTTATCTTTATCAGATCCTGCAATGGTTCAATATGCCCGTGAAGGCCTAGAAGAGCTGATGGATGATGGTGTAGATTTATTGTTCTGTAATGAACAAGAAGCTTTAATGTATACCAATACGACTACCGTAGAAGATGCACTTGCTCAATTACGCTTTAAAAACCACACCATTGTGATTACACAAAGTGCAAAAGGTGCTTTAGTTGCAAACCCTACGCAACATTTTCATGTGGCAGGTCGTCACGTAGAAGCTGTAGATACAAATGGCGCTGGTGATGCTTTTGCAGGCGCATTCCTCTATGCATTAAACCATCACGAAGATTTAAATGCTGCTGCACAGTTAGCCATCCTAATTTCTAGTGAAGTTGTGTCTCAATTTGGTCCTCGTTTAGCCATTAATGACTATGCTAAACTTCTTGAAAATTTTCAGAAGGAATGTGCTTGAAATGGAAAGGATCTGTATGACGGAAGAAGTTCCTGAGCGTGAAGCTAGAGCTTTTGACACTTTACAAGGAACGACTATTTTCATTACACAGCGTGATGGCTCATTCTATGCTTATCAGAATTTATGCCCACATTTGCAAACAGAACTTGAATACTTAGAAAATCAATTTCTAGATCAAGACCAAGAATATATTCAATGTTCTACTCACGGCGCTTTATTTAACGTGGAAACTGGTGAATGTATATCAGGTCCTTGTTTAGGTGATTTTTTAAATAAAGTTGAGATTAAAGTCCATTCAGATGGCGGTATTTATATCGTAGACTAAGATCATCAACATTAGAGTTTCTACCATGGCTGATTTCTTTTTTAATTATTATCTTATGCCATTCCATTTAAGTGTTGTGGCTTTGATATTGCTCAGCGTGGTAGAAACCATTGGTATGTATATTGGATTACGTCCAAGCCAACTACTTAAAAAAATTGCACCCGACTGGCTTACTAACTCACCATTACTAAATGTTAAATTTTCTAAAGCTCTAATTTTCGTTTTTTTACTTATTAATTTCAGCTTTGCAGGTTATTTCTTACAACTCTCTTTCTTTGCAATACAGCATTACTTTATTACTCCTTTTTATTTAATTATTCCTGCACTGGTCATCGCAATCTTTTTTACTGTATTCATGATCCACTGTCTTGACCAAGTGATTAAACCAAAGCTCACTCACACCAATTACAATCTGTTAGGACGACTAGCAACTATCTCAAGCGGCAGTGCTAGACCAGGTTTTTCAGCTCAAGCACGCGTAAGAGATGAATTTGGTCAACTACATTATGTTCAAGTTGAACCAGAATATGGTGAATTAGAATTATATTCACAAGTGATTTTAGTGAGAGTTCAAAAAAGCCACTATCTTGCAAAAAAGATTTCGATGTCCAACGACTTATTTGCACCAGACTAATTTTTATACTTTTATACCCTTTTTAAGATTTATCAAAACAATATTTTTTATGGATGCTCTTTCTTAACTGAGTCATATCCACTCCCTTCTATTTGTTCATTTTTTATTTTAAACCAACCAAAACACTCAGAATAAAAAATAACCAAGTATTTTAGTTGGATTTAATTTTTATTATTTACAAGTGTTTTAGTTGGATTTAACAATCAATCCAAACCATTTTAGTAAGATATTTTATTTTAAATTATTTAAACAAATAAGTTTTTGTTTTACATAAAAAATATAATTAAGTTTTTATTTAAAATATATTTATTGTTTATTTTTAATATATTTTGATTAATAATAAAATTAATATGTATCGAGGTTTATTTTATGAGCCTTAAAAATCTAGATATTAATGCCAAATTAGTTAGAGAAATCACGATTATTCTAATAATTAAAGTCGTGCTTCTCTTAACAATCAAACATATTTGGTTTGATGCTCCCACCATCCCCAAAAATTTCGACAATCAAGTCGCTGAGCATATTGCTGGCGATAATACTTCCCATATTAAGGAGACACGTTGATGATTTCTGAAAGCGTGGTTGATCTTTCGCGGTTCCAGTTTGCGATGACCGCAATGTATCACTTTCTTTTCGTACCCTTGACCCTAGGCCTTGCATTCATTCTGGCTATTATGGAAACCACTTACGTTATATCGGGTAAAGAAATTTACAAGGATATGACTAAATTTTGGGGAAAACTATTCGGTATTAACTTTGCCTTAGGTGTAACTACTGGCCTCACCATGGAGTTCCAATTCGGAACAAACTGGGCATATTACTCACACTATGTTGGTGATATTTTCGGTGCCCCATTAGCAATTGAAGGCTTGATGGCATTTTTCCTTGAGTCAACATTTATCGGTTTATTCTTCTTCGGATGGGACCGTCTGAGTAAAGTACAGCATTTAGGGGTTACTTGGTTAGTTGCCCTTGGCTCTAATATGTCAGCACTCTGGATTTTAGTTGCCAATGGTTGGATGCAAAACCCTGTAGGTGCAGCATTTAACTTTGAAACAATGCGTATGGAGCTTGTAGATTTCGGTGCACTTATTTTTAACCCTGTAGCACAGGTTAAGTTTGTACATACTGTTTCTGCTGGGTACGTAACAGGTGCAATTTTCGTACTCGCAATTTCAAGTTACTACTTACTTAAAAAACGTGATCTGCCTTTTGCCCGCCGTTCATTCGCGATTGCTGCCATTTTTGGTCTTGCCTCTACACTTTCAGTAATTTTGCTTGGTGACGAGTCTGGTTATGAACTAGGTGATGTACAAAAAACTAAACTCGCTGCAATTGAAGCAGAATGGGATACTCACCCTGCTCCTGCTCCATTTACTTTATTTGGTGTGCCAAACCATGAAGAAATGCGAACAGACTATGCAGTTAAAATTCCTTATGCATTAGGTCTAATTGCAACTCGCTCAACAACCAAAGAAGTCACTGGTCTAAAAGACTTAATGCAACAACACGAAGTCCGTATTCGTAACGGTATGCTTGCTTATGCTGAACTTGAAAAACTACGTGCTGGAGACCGCTCACCAGAATTATTAGCTTCATTTGAAAAAAATCAAAAAGATTTAGGCTATGGCTTACTTCTTAAGAAATACGCACCAAATGTCGTGGATGCAAGTGAACAAAACATTCAAGCCGCTGTTAAAGACACCATTCCAAATGTGACTGCTCTATTCTTCTCATTCCGTGCAATGGTGGCCTCTGGTTTCTTAATGTTGCTTCTTTTCATTTTAGCCACTTGGGCTGTAGCAAAAAGAAATGCTGAAAATAAACCGTGGTTACTCAAATATGCATTGTTTGCGTTACCACTTCCATGGATTGCAGCTCAAACAGGCTGGTTCGTTGCTGAAGGTGGCCGTCAACCTTGGTCTATTGGTGAAATTCTACCAACTCACTTATCAACTTCGAGTTTAAGTACAGGTGATGTATGGGGCTCTATCATCGCGTTAGCAGCGTTCTACACTGTCCTGCTTATTATTGAAATGTACTTAATGATTAAATTTGCTCGCTTAGGACCAAGCTCACTTCACACTGGTAAATATCATTTTGAAAAGCAAGAGACAAAAGCAGCTGTTAATGGGGAGGCTTTATCATGATTGAATACGAACTCCTAAAAATCATATGGTGGGTGTTAGTTGGAGTATTACTCATCGGGTTTGCTTTAACCGATGGCTTCGATATGGGCTCAATGGCACTTATGCCTTTTGTTGGTAAAACTGATAATGAACGCCGTGCGGCTATTAATACTATTGCACCGCACTGGGATGGAAATCAGGTTTGGTTTATTACTGCAGGTGGTGCCTTATTTGCTGCATGGCCAATGGTTTATGCAGTTGCATTCTCGGGAATGTATTGGGCCTTATTACTTGTGCTATTTGCCTTATTCTTACGCCCAGTAGGTTTTGACTATCGTTCTAAACTTGAAAATACAAAATGGCGTAACTCTTGGGATTGGGGACTATGTATAGGTGGTGCAGTGCCTGCTCTAGTTTTCGGTGTAGCGTTCGGTAATTTATTCTTAGGTATCCCTTTTAGTTTAGATAGCACATTGCGCTCTGAATATTCAGGTAGCTTCTTTGCTCTTCTTAACCCATTTGCCTTAGTTTGCGGTATTGTTAGTTTATCTATGTTGTGTGCGCATGGTGGTGCTTGGCTAATGCTACGTACAGACGGCGCTTTAAAACAACGTTCTGCTAAAGCCACACAAATTATGGCAGCAGTATTCTTAATTTGTTTCCTTGTCATTGGTGCATGGTTGTACTTCGGTCAAGTACCAGGTTATAGCTATGCAGCCGCAATTGATCCAAATGCTGCCCTTAATCCTTTGGCGAAACAAGTCATCACAAATAATAACCCTGGTTGGATGAACAATTACAGTAACTACCCAATCACTAAAGTTGCTCCAGTTCTCGCAATTTTAGGGGCAGTTATCGCACTCTTTACCGCATCTAAAGCAAAAGCGGGTTTAAGTTTTGCTGGAACAAGCTTAATGATTGTAGGTGCAATCTTAACTGCTGGGTTTGCTCTTTTCCCATTTTTGTTACCATCGAGTGTTAATCCGAACTCTAGCTTAACAATGTGGGATGCTGTATCAAGTCATCGTACTTTAGGTGTTATGACAGTTGCTGCTTGTATATTTGTTCCAATCATTTTGATATATACCACTTGGTCGTATTACAAAATGTGGGGCGTGATTACCAATAAACATATCGAGTCAAACTCGCACAGCTTGTACTAATAAGGAGAAGCATATGTGGTATTTCGCATGGATTCTTGGAATTTTGATGGCATGTTTTGCGGGTGTACTCAGTGCGCTTTATATCGAACATCATCAAGATTTAGATGAGGAATAGATCATGGCAAATGCAATGACAACATCAAATCAACGAAAAGCTCAAGTATTTGCAATGGCCATTTCATTTCTGTTGGCATTGCCGCTTGCTGCAATTTTATTGGTTCATCCTTCACTGATGCTAGATGCAAACGGACACTACAACCATAGTCAGCTTATGCTGGTTATGGTGGGAATTTCCGGAGGGTTTATCTACGGTGTTGGTTTCGTACCGCACTTCTGGTTATGGAAATGGTTATTTAGCCCATGGATAGCTTGGCCTCTTATGCTGTTAGGCTATTACATCTGGTTTTTAACCTAAAAAAAGGACCTCATTTGAGGTCCTTTTTCATTTCAATCAGTTGTATAGGCACAAGAGGGAATCCAACATCTGCTTCATATGGATATGGTTCTACATGACCTGTTTTTGTATATCCGCGTCTTTCATAATAAGCAATCAGTTCTGAACGAACATCTAATACATACATGATCGCACTGTCTAATTCAGGGACTTTTTGCAAAGCAAACTGTTCTGCATATTCCAAAACACAGCGGCCTACTTTCATGTTCTGTAAATTAGGATCGGTACAGAACGTTCCAATCTCAACATTATTATCCTGAAAATTTAACCCGATACACGCAACAATTTTTGAAGAATCTATTTCTGCAACTATTAGTAATGAATTAGACAACTCTAATTGCTGTTCTAGTTGCTCTTGGCTAATACGTTGCCCCTTTACAAATTCAATTTCAGTTGTCCAGCTTCTACCTTGTTGTTCTCTATACGATTGATTAATTAAATCGACCAGTGACGTTATGTCACTCAATTCTGCTAGACGGAAATTTAAGTTCATCATAAATATACTTAGGCTATTTAAAATATTATAAAAATAAAGCCGATATTAAATCGGCTTTATTTTGAATAGCAATAATTTAATTTGATTGTTCTGCCAACCAAGCCATAAATTTTTGACGCTCAGCTTTAGAAGATTTCTGCCACACTTCAACCAACCGTTGATCATTACTTTGCGCAGCACCTGTCGAAGGAACCGTTGCAGCAACAGATGTAGTAACTTGAGAAGTAGATGGCTTGGCAGCAGCATAAACAGCTTGAGGCTGAGGTTTAGAAGGTTTTGTTGTAAAGTCTGCTACCTTACCCAACAAGCCAGTTGCAAACCAAGGTTTTGCTTCGTTGTTTGCACCAGTTTGCTGAACAACTAGTTCATTATTTGAATTATATAAAGCCACTGTTGGTTGCTCAGCATATTTCTTTGCTTGCTCATATTTTTTTGGCACATCAACCATCGCCAGCTTATAAGTTTGGCCGTCTTTTAATGTTGGTGTTTGAATTGTAACCACGCCCGACTTAACGATATCGTGCTCACCATTTAAATGTTCAAAATATTCTTGATAACGTACACTTAAGTTTGTTTCGCCGGCATCGACTTTGTAACTATTTTTAGAAGAACGAAATAATCCAGAGTTGACTTCTTGACCATTCACCGCAAGGATTACAATTTCCTCTGGTGCTGTAATTGTAACTGCTGAAAATACTGAACCGCTGAGTAATAAACCAATCGCAGCAACACTTAATCTTAAAGTCATCTGTTCACGTCTCTATAATATTTAATAGTTTGTAAAAACATGAGCAATATGCAACATGATTATGACCATTTTATGACAAGCTTTATTTATACAAACTTAGCCTTAATTTTTTTAAAATATATTATTGAATTTTAGTCATTATCTATTTTAAAACAAAGTTACAACCCATTTTTCAAGCATAAAAAAAGAGCACCTACAAGGTGCTCTTTTCATCAACTAAACTTAGTTGAATGTTTTAAAACGATCTTCATCGCTAATAAATGCTTTCTCACCAGCAGGAGCTTCAACAGAACCAAATACTAACTGAGCACGTAATTTCCAATTTGCAGGTACATCAAATGCAGCAGCAGCATCTGCGTCAACAATTGGGTTATAGTGCTGCAAAGAAGCACCTAAGCCTAGCTCTGAAAGTGCTGTCCAAGTTGCGAACTGAGCAATTGCAGTTGAATGTTCAGACCAAACTGGGAAATTGTCTGCATACAATTCAAATTGCTCTTGTAAGCTTTTAATAACAGCTTGATCTTCATAAAATAATACTGTACCAACACCAGCAACAAAACTATCAATTTTCGCATTTGTACCAGCAAAAGAATCTGCAGGAACAATTTTACGTAATGCTTCACGAACTAAATTCCAAAATTTAGCATGTGATTCACCATAAAGTGTCACTACACGTGAAGATTGCGAGTTGAATGATGATGGACTATGTTTAACCGCTTCACGAATTGTTTCTTCAATTTTAGTGCGATCTAATGCAACATTTTTACCAATTGCATAAATAGTACGACGGTTTTTAATTTTATCTAAGAAAGTAGACATTTTGTTATTTCCTACCTATTTGATTGACCATTGGTCGTTGTTTGGGAATGAATATAGTCTATGAAACTCATTTCTTATAATCAGCATTAAAAATATGACAGTTCGTTTTATTTTCGCAACAATAAAAAAAGATATTAATATAAAAAAACCTCACTATTTTGTGAGGTCTTATCAACTTAACTAGACATTATTTTTCTGTTTCAAATAATGCTGCTACAAACGATTTCGCCGAGAACGGTCTTAAATCATCAATTTTTTCACCAACACCAATAAAACGAATTGGTACATGAGTACGGCTTGCAATATTGAACAGTACACCACCTTTGGCAGTACCATCTAACTTAGTAATAGTAATACCAGTTAAACCCACTGCTTGGTCAAATTCTTGTACTTGGTTAATTGCATTTTGCCCTGTACCAGCATCCACTACTAACATAATTTCATGCGGTGCGGTTGCATCAATTTTTTGCATAACACGCTTAACTTTCTTAAGCTCTTCCATCAAGTTGCTTTTGTTATGTAAACGACCAGCCGTATCAGCAATTAGTACATCAATACCTTTTGCACGCGCACTTTCAAAAGCATCAAAAATAACCGAAGCACTGTCTGCACCGTGGCCTTGAGCAACAACAGAAATATCGTTACGCTCACCCCAAATTTGCAATTGTTCAGTAGCAGCTGCTCGGAATGTATCACCTGCAGCTAGCATTACTTTTTTACCTTCGCCTTGTAAACGCTTAGCAAGTTTACCAATTGTCGTTGTTTTTCCAACGCCATTCACACCAACCATTAAAATCACATATGGCGATTTATTTGGGTCAATATGTAAAGGCTTAACACGAGGCGCAAGCAAAGCAACCAACTCTTCTTGTAAAGCTTTATAAAGTGAATGTGAATAAATCAAATCGCCACGAGCGGTACGTTCAGTCAAGTTGGTAATAATTGTTTTGGTTGCTTCAACACCAATATCAGCAACCAATAACTGCTCTTCCACCTCTTCAAGCAACTCATCATCAATTTCTTTACCACCAATTAAGATGTTAACCATACCATCAGTGAAATTACGACGGGTTTTAGTCAAACCATCTTTCATTCGTCCAAAGAAACCAGATTTTGGCTTTTCTGATTCTAAAGAAGGTGCAGTTTCAACAGCTTCTTCAACTTTTACTTCTTGCTTAACAGGTGATTCAACGATAGGAACATCGATAGCAGGTAAATTAGGCAATGTGACATCGTCATCCCCGATCTCAGCATCTATCAAGAATTTATTTTGCATATTCGATTGTTGTTGCATGCCGATTCCTTGAAAAGCAGCGTGTTAAAAAACGGAAAGTTTAGCATAAATTCAAGTTTTTGCCTGCTCCAATAACGAGCAAAACCTTTTTGAAATAAAGACAATACTTATTGAGTATCTTCTTGCGCTAATGCTGGATATTCTTTGATATGATTGTGTTCAAATTGATAAGCATGCATTAATTTCAGATACTCTGCTCGATGAATCTCAGATTGAGTCATAATCAACTCAGCCATATCCTGAGTTCTAGGATAAGTCGCCTGTCGAGAAAGTTGTACAATTCTTTGGTATTGCTCTGAATTGACAGGACGAAGTAATGCTAAATAAGAAAGTACAAAAATACAGGCAATAATAATAATCACAACTAGATTAAAACATTGCTCTGCCTTTAACTCAGACTTTAATTTAAGAAAATTTTGTTTGAATGTGAGCATGACCTACCTCTAATTTATGTAGTGTAGGGTTCAATGCACTTCAGCACAAGATCAAAATCCAGTAAGGCTAATATTCTTTATCCCTACTGGATCGCAAACTTTAGCTGATTAGAGATCGAATTACAGAGAAGTATAAAATTGCAGCAATAATCACTAAAACAAGGAACATAGCAAAAATGCTCAAACCTTCTTCTGCATCTGCTGGGTGCAATTCATCTTCATCTGCAATTTTTCTGAGCTCACCGTCATATATATTATAGAACTGAGCTTTTTGACTAGGATCTAATTGGCTAGCATAATCAAAAACGCGTTTCCTTTGTGCCAAACAATAATCACCTAAATGTATTTCTTGATGAAAAATTGCTTCGTCTAATAATTTACGATGATAATGAGCAAGCTCTATTATTTGGTCCTCTTTAGGAGGAGTATCAAAAACAAAGCCATCGATTGTATTTGTCATAGTTATTCTCCTTGTCTTTTATTCTCATATTGATTTTACTCAAAATTATTTGCGAATAATGTTTAATCATGTATCCTAATAGTGAAATAAAGAAAGCTGATCAATAGTTGACAAATCAATTAATCTGTAATATTAGTTTAACAATTCTAAGTTAAATTAGATTAAAGGCAGCGACCTTTAGAAAAAGTAATCATAATTACAATAAGGAGTTTTATATGATTCAACGTATCTCTCATCATGATTTAGAACATGTATACGCAACTGCGGTTAACACAATTCACTCTCAAATGAATTTCCAAGATGCAGTTGCACAGTTAGAAGAAGTTGCTCGTGCTGGTCACGGTAAAGCTGCACTATTCTTAGCAGAATTATACTATCAAGGTTTCCGTGTTGAACGTGACTCCCTGAAAGCACAATATTGGCAGAAACTGGCCACCATGCAAGCATAAAGAAACGTCACTTAGGTGGCGTTTTTTTATACCTGTAAAAAATTCGATATAGACAAATTTAGCTGTTGTTTTTCTTGCGCTTCGCCAAAGCTTTAGTCGCTTTGTCTTGCTCAGGTGGCGTTTTTTTTTACCTCTATAAAAAAACAAATGAATCATAAGCCTAATAAGATTCTTCAATAACCAGGAAAACAATATTTTCATTTGGTATTTATCATTGATATTTCTAGTCATCAATATTTGTTTACGTTTTGACACCTGTTTAAACTGAAATGTCATGTGATTCTCTTATAATGAGCTAGATAAGTTAAAACCTTTAAATTGAAAAATGAATAATTTAAGTAATCTACAACCGGTTTCTAAAGACTTGATGATCAAGATTTATATTTTAAGAACCATGATGTACTGCGGGGTTCTTTGGGGACTATTTGATGAAGGATGGGCCATTAAATCGGATCAGGAAGATTTCATTTTCCCGTTTTGGTTAAATGGAGTTCAGGCGCATCGATATGCTAAAACTCACTGGCCTAATTACAAACCTAGAAAAATCACTCCAAAAGACTTCCATGAATCTCTACTACCAACCTTAACACGGTTAAAAGTTACCCCTGCTTTGTTTAATTCATCTCACCGCAAGTTAAAGCTATCTACTCAGCAAATGCATCATTTCTTTTTTAATCATCCTAAATGGCAGGTAGCTTAATTTTTAAGCCACCACATATAGAGTGCTTTTTGAACGCTTGAGCATAAAACTTGTATTTGAGTGACTATCAAGTCTTTGCAATTTTCTAAAATCAGGCTAATTTAAATCAAAATGATAAAACAACAGGACAGAAGAAATGACTATCGTTGCACAAGTAATTAAGAACAAATCACAACAAGCTATTTTCACAATCTCACCCGAAGCAACTGTCCTTGAAGCAATCACGATTATGGCTGAAAAAGGAATTGGAGCTTTAGTCGTAGCAGAGGGTGAAACAGTAGTTGGAATACTATCTGAGCGTGATTACACTCGAAAAGTAACTCTAATGGAACGCTCGTCTTATAGCACAACAGTTGCTGAAATTATGACAGCAAAAGTAATCACTGTAGGCCTAAACAATACAGTTGAAGAATGTTTACAGCTCATGACCGATCGTCATTTACGTCACTTACCTGTATTAGAAAATGGAAAACTAGTTGGTTTTATTTCAATCGGTGACTTAGTTAAAGCAGCAATGGAAGACCAAAAAGTTTTAATTGAACAATTAAAGCAATATATTTCTGGCTAAACGTACAAAATAAAAATGGGCGTTAATCGCCCATTTTTATTGCCTTTAAAACTTAAAGATAATTGGTAATTAAAGTAACTAAACGTTCTAACAAAATATCAGCTTGAGCTTGGGTCATATTAATTGGAGGTAATAATCGAACTACAGAACCTGCTGTTACATTAATAATAAGCTTGTATTCATCACGAGCAATCGCAACGAGTTCAGCACAATCTTTAGGTAATTGAATACCAATCATCATACCAAAACCGCGCACTTGTACGCCTTTATCTGCTAATTGAGCACGTAATTGATCAACAATATAATTACCTACCAGTGCCGCATTTTCGACAGCATTTTCCTTCTGGATTGTATCAATTACTGTATAAACCACACGAGAACCCAATACCGTACCACCATAAGTCGACCCATGGCTGCCAGGCCCTAATAACCCTACAGCTTTACCTTGGGTCATTACAGCACCCACAGGAAAACCATTCCCTAATCCCTTAGCAGTGGTTAAAACATCTGGAATAATATTGGTATGTTGATATGCAAAGTATTTACCAGTACGACCATTACCAGTTTGAATTTCATCTAACATCATCAACCAGTTATGCTGATTACAAAGGTGGCGAACTTCTTCTAAATAGCTAAATCCCTGTGGCGCAGTATTAATACCACCTTCACCTTGGATCGGCTCAATCAAAATAGCAACAATGTCTGGATGTTGTAGAGCAGCTTCTTGAATCGCTTCGATATCACCAAATGGCACTCGAATAAAGCCTTCTACTAAAGGAGCAAAACCATCTTGTACTTTCTTGTTACCAGTTGCAGAAAGTGTAGCCAAAGTACGACCGTGAAATGATTGTTCAGCTACAATAATCTTTGGCAGACTTATACCTTGTTGAGTACCAAATTTACGAGCAATTTTGATTGCACCTTCATTCGACTCGGCACCACTATTTGAAAAGAAGATTTCTTCCATACCAGAAACTTCAGCAAGCTTCTGAGCAGCAGCAGTTTGCCAAGGAATTTCAAATAAATTACTGGTATGTACGAGCGTTGCTGCTTGTTCAGCAATTGCTTCAGCAATAGCAGGATGAGCATGTCCTAAACCACAGACAGCAATACCCGTTAATGCATCTAAATATTCTGTACCATCTTGTGTGTATAGATATGCCCCTCGGCCTCGGACAAAACTGATCGCTTGGCGACCATAAGTAGCCATTAAGTGTGTTGGTTGATCAGGTTGTACTGGAGCTAGGGTAATATCAGTCATCACGAACTCTGTCTGTATGAGGTTTTAAGAAGGGTTTATATAAGCAAAAACTTGCGCTGATGGAAAGTCTCATCACTCATTTATCTAAAATTTCGTCTGCTTTTTACTATCACTTCGGTTTATACAATAAAATATTGAATATTCTATGCAACTTTAGACAGCAAGGTGGTTTGCAAACCAATGTGAACACCCCCTATAATGCTGCAAGATTAGTTGAGGATCTACATATGACTGAACAAGCACGTGATACTGAAGCGTTAATTCGCGATCAAATTGCGAAGCATCCCGTTTTACTTTACATGAAAGGCACTCCACAGTTTCCACAATGTGGTTTCTCTGCACGTGCAGTAGAGGCGCTCAGTCAAATTGGTCGTCCATTCGCATATGTGAACATCTTAGAAAACCCTGATATTCGTGCAACTTTACCAAAAATTGCAAACTGGCCTACTTTCCCACAGCTATGGGTAAATGGCGAACTTATCGGTGGTAGCGATATCATGCTTGAAATGTTCCAAAATGGCGAATTAAAACCATTAGTTGAACAATATAGCGCAGCTCCAGAAGCTTAATAATAAAAAAGCCAATCGAAAGATTGGCTTTTTTATACCCATCAAATTAACAATCACTTATGCCGACATAACGGAACAAACCATCAACACCAAGATCTGATTTTAAAATAGTCAAATTTTTATATGATGTGCTCGTTATCGCTTCAAAAACATTCATATTTGGATCTTCATGTAACTCATCTACGTTTTGATTCATAGATTCTTCAAAACGGTCAGCCACAAATTCAAAGCCTAAATCCATTGCAATGAACAATGTATGTTCACAAGGTTGGACGTATTGCTCTTGTGACCAATCAATAACTGCAAGCTTACAAATTGGGCAAAGAATATTTGCAGTTGCATCTTTTAATTCAACTAACTGGTAAGACATACTTTAAAAAAAATTTGATAAAAATATATTTTATGAAAAATAACGTATGAACACCATATTTGATTTTTAATTCGAAAAACGACACACAAAACAATTTCAACGTCATTACATTTGCATTTCAAACCGTTTGAATTTGCTTTTCGAGCCCTTTTTATATGCTTTTTACAAAAAATTAAAATCAAACTTTATCGTTGCAAAAATAATAATGTAAAATCTTTAGTGTTGCATAAATAGGATATTTTAATGCTCACCGATCTTGATGATTTTTATTGTTTTGCCCTTGTTGTTGAGCATGGTGGATTTAGCGCCGCTGAACGTGTTACTGACATCCCAAAATCAAAATTAAGTCGTCGTGTTTATAATTTAGAAGAAAATTTAGGAGTCCGTTTAATACAACGCAGCTCACGCCATTTCGCTGTTACCGATATCGGGATGGATATCTATAGACATGCTCAAGTCATGATGAATGCTGCTCAAGCTGCTCATGATCTAGTCGACCACTTAAGTATTCAACCTAGAGGTGTGGTCAAAGTAAGTGTTCCTGTAGATATTGCCCAAAACCAACTACCTAAAATTTTGCCAGCCTTTTTAAAAAAATATCCTGAAATACGCTTACAACTTATCGTAAGTAACCGCCGTGTTGATGTTATTAATGAAGGTATTGATGTTGCTTTACGTGTCAGATCTAAATTAGATGATGATCCAAGCTTAGTATTAAGACAATTTTCACTTATAGAGCAAAGTCTATTTGCAAGTCAGGCTTATTTAAATGAATTTGGCAATATCAAGACGCCAGAACAACTGAGTGAGCATCGTATTTTAAGTCTATCTGAAGAGCATTTAGACCAACAATTCACTTTACATGGACCAGACAACCAATTGAAAAAAGTCAAAGTCAGTCCAACTGTGATGGGAACCAACCTTTATATGCTTGCCCAACTTGCAAGTCAAAATTGCGGTATTGCCTTATTACCAGAAACAGCTGCTGAAGATTTTGTGAAATCCGGTCAGCTTGTACAAATTTTGCCAGACTGGAAAGCGGCTCATGGTATATTTCATGCAGTTTATCCGTCTCGTAGAGGATTGCTTCCAGCAGTACGCGTATTCATTGACTATTTGGTAGAGCATCTTTCCGAGCATTCATAATATGAAAAAATGAAAAAGTTCGATGAGACATCGAACTTTTTATACTTTTAGCGATTAAATTTTCGGATAGCTTCCCACACCTTCTGGCCATGGTGTCAACAATTCAAAACCTGTATCTGTAACAGCAACCATGTGTTCCCATTGGGCAGATAAAGAAAGATCTTGAGTAATAACCGTCCAACCATCGTTTAATTCTTTAACTTGAGGTTTCCCTGCATTCACCATAGGTTCAATCGTAAAGACCATACCTTTCTTCAAAACTAATCCTTGTCCACGTTGCCCATAATGCAGAATATTAGGCTGCTCATGATAGACTTTACCAATCCCATGCCCACAATATTCACGAACAATGCTATACCCTTCGCGATGAGCAACTGATTGAATAGCGTAACCAATATCGCCTAAAGTCGCCCCAGGTTTAACTGTGTGGATACCGGCAACCATTGCCTCATAAGTTGTTTCAACTAGTTTTTTGGCATGTGGATTGACATTGCCCACATAATACATACGGCTTGTATCACCAAAGTAGCCATCTTTAATAATCGCTACATCAATATTAATAATGTCACCATCTTTTAAAATTTTATTTGGTGAAGGAATACCATGACAAACCACCTCGTTAACTGAGGTACATATTGTTTTTGTGAAACCGTGGTAACCCACATTGGCAGGAATCACTTTTAAGGTATTTACGATGTAATCATTACAAATATTATCTAAATATTCGGTTGTTACACCGGGTTTAATATACTCACCTATCATTTCTAAAACTTGTGCAGCCAAACGGCCAGAAATCCGCAATTTTTCCAGGTCTTGTTCAGTTTTAATTGTAACAGTAGAAGCTCTCATTCAATTTTATCCTCGTAGACATTGCTTTTACCATGTCTACAAAAATGTAAGTTAATTTCGAATATTTTAGAACGGATGTAGAGTAGGCAGGAAGCTGTAAATGCCCAAATATTCAACATTCATAATAGAAATTGATATTTTTATTTTTACATAATTTTCTTAAAAAGTCAGATATAAAAAATCTTTTCTTTATTTCTTTCAAAGGTTTTTCAACTAGATAACTTAACCACTTGATATTTTTCATATCTCTGAATGATTTATAAGGTCGGAAAAAAAGCTTTTTCACATAAAATAGCGCTTGATCATGCTCTCGTTTGCTCTAAAATTCTTTCTTTTTTCTTAAATTTGATTTATGCAACAACTTCGTACTGGAGATATTATTGCTTTAGGTTTTATGACCTTTGCGCTCTTTATTGGAGCTGGCAATATTATCTTTCCTCCCATTGTCGCTCAACAAGCAGGTGATCATGTATGGTTGGCAGCCATAGGATTTTTGATTACTGCAGTTGGCCTACCTGTTATTACGATTATGGCACTCTCTCGCATGCAGGGTTCCATTGAAATTATTAGTTCTCCTTTAGGCCGAATAGCAAGTCTGATTTTAACTGTTGTTTGTTATTTATCAGTAGGTCCTTTATTTGCGACTCCACGTACTGCAACTGTTTCATATGAAATCGGTTTTTCATCATATTTTGGAACATCAAGTAGTAGCCTTTTAATCTATAGCGCAATCTATTTTTCCTTTGTAACTGTAGTTTCGTTATATCCAAATAAGCTTTTAGATACTGTTGGACATGTACTCGCTCCCCTAAAAATTATTGCTCTCGCAATTTTAGGAATTGCAGCGGTTATGATTCCTTCGGGCTATGTTCCTGCGCCTATTAATCATTACGTGAACTCTCCTGTTTCAGAAGGTTTCGTAAATGGTTATCTCACTATGGACACTTTAGGCGCTTTAGTATTTGGTATTGTAATTATTCAAGCAATTTACTCGCGTGGTGTTACCGATAACAAACTAGTAACCAAATATGCAATTATTGCTAGCCTTATTTCAGGTGTTGGTCTTACTTTAGTTTACTTAAGCTTATTTAAATTAGGTTTGGGTAGCCACGAAGTTGCACCAAATGCAGCAAATGGTGCTGTAATCTTACATGCCTATGTTCAACATGCTTTTGGTAATATGGGTTCATTATTCCTAACTGGCCTCATTTTCTTAGCCTGCATGGTGACTGCAATTGGTTTAACTTGTGCATGTGGTGAATATTTTGCCCAATTGACCAAGTTACCTTATAAGCTTTTAGTTTTCATTCTAGTTGGTTTCTCTTTCATTATTTCTAATCTTGGATTGACCAAACTGATTGCCGTATCTGTTCCAGTTTTAAGTGCAATTTATCCACCTGCTATTGTGGTGATTATGCTTAGCTTCTTCTGGAAATTTTGGCATAAGCCGTCTTTTATTGTTGGTTCGGTAACAAGTATTGCTTTCATTTTCGGAATCATCGATGGGCTTAAAGTTGCAGGTTTTGGAGATAATCTTCCTACTTTCCTTCAGCATTTACCATTAAATGAACAAAACCTAGCATGGCTGATCCCATCCTTAATTGTTCTTGCGGTAACAACCCTTATCGACAAAGTTAAACATAAAAACATTTAATCTGGTGTTTTTTTGAAATCGAGTTTTACCCAAACATGATTTTATATATCGAATAAAATGCTGCGTTTACCCAACCAGCATTTTATTTCAAACACCAGTATTTGATGACAATTCAACTATAGATATAATTAATTTTTACTGTAATATTACACTAAAATAATTTTTAGCTTACTCAGGAAAGAAGAGCATAAATGAAAAGTAAATATTATCTGACATTAGCAGATGCAGAGTTTTTAATGGAAGAAGCTCAAAAATATGCAATAGAACATAACTTTAAAGTTAGTATCGCTATTGTTGATGAAACAAGTTCTTTATTACTTATGAAACGTCTAGATGGCGCTTCTCCTCTCAGTACACATATCTGTCTAGAAAAAGCTAAATGCTCATCAATGAGCGGCCGCCCTTCAAAATTTTACGAAGAACTTCTTCAAAATGGCCGTCTTGGTTTCTTAAGTCTGCCAAGTGCTAAAGGTATGCTAGAAGGCGGAAAAGCGATTATTTATGAAGGCCAGATTTTAGGCGCAATTGGTGTTTCTGGTGTCCAATCTTTTGAAGATGCCGAAATTGCACAACACGCAATTGATGTGTTTTTAAAGAAACAAAGCAACTAAAGTAAATTTAAAGAAAAGAGAAATTATTATACTTTTCACCTATAAATTTCTCTTTTCTAAAATATTAAGTATTTTATACAAAAATATTTAATATTTACCTTTCTTATACCTTAACTATTTATAAATATAGAGGTTTTCATAAAACTGTTCAAAAATTTTTCAATTGACTATTGAATTAAGCTAAAAATACAAGTACAACATTAAACTTATTCTTGACTAAAACATTTGGTTTTAGCGCAACCACAAGGAGGGATGGAGATGTTATCATTACATTTCAACAAACAAGTCTTCATTAACACTCTGAACAGTAAAGATTCAGTTGTGTATGGAGTAACCACGCTTGCTCTTATGCTCACTTTACTGTTTCAAGGTATGATTAAAGGGAATCTGAAACCCGAGTACTTTGTATACGCCATGGTTGTTTCTTTTGTATTTTGTGTATGGGCCTTTGTCGATCACAAAATGCGAAAATTAGCTAAAAGACGAATGAGTCGACAGAAATAATAGAATTTAAAAAAATGGATGAGCGATCATCCATTTTTTATTTACCTAAAAATAATAGAATGGTTCCCATTAGTAAAATAGCGGTGGCTAATAACTCAGTAATAATTAAAGCAATCATCATTAAAGTCATCAACCATGTCGGTAAACTTAAATGCCCTAACCTATGTGGTTGTTTAAACTGATTGCTCGTATCCTGCAAAAAACCATGAATGATATAAACTAAAATTGAGAAACTAAAAAATAGTATATTTGCAAATACACACCATAGAGCAATATCTTCACTTAAAACCGTAAAATAGCTTAATGCAGCCAAAGTGAGTGTAGCTGCTGCATAAAGCAAACTACTTCTATGTGCAATGTCTACATAATAATGTGCACGGCTTAATTCAGAACGGCGAATTTGCCAATATTTCCATACTCCTGTTAACATTCCTATCCATAAAAAGACACCACTAAAGACAATAGCCAACTGTACAGCTTTCGATATTTCCATCATTTCCTTTATTCGTTTTATTAAAATTTGAAGAGCTGTATAACATAAATCTTGACTTTATAGTCACATTTTAATCAAGTGCCTTTTCAGAACTCATGTACATTAAGATGAATGATTAAATAATTAGCTTTAAATATATGGATAAGACTTTTGAATCTTTTTGGATTACCTGTAAAGATGGCTATCAACTTGCAGCACAATTTTATCCTGCTCAAGAAAAGAAAGCTGACCACCCTATTCTTATTTGTCCAGCAACGGGTATTACTAAAAACTTTTATCACTCCTTTGCGGCGTGGTTAAGCCAACAAGGCCACGATGTATTGAGTTTTGACTTCCGAGGAATTGGTGAATCATTACATGGTACTTTAAAGCAAAGTAGTGCAAGCATTACCGATTGGGGCATATTCGATATACCAGCTGCCATTGATACTCTATTAATTAAAACTGGAGCAGATCAGGTTATTCTTATTGGACACAGTGCTGGCGGACAATTACTTGGAGTCGTGCCTAATTATAATAAAGTCGCAAAAGTTATAGCCGTTGCATGTTCAACAGGAAATATTAAAGGTCTTAAAGGAAAAACTAAGTTTCTAGCGCCAGTGATGTTTAATCTTATCTTCCCTATTTCTAGTCTCGTTAAAGGATATGGCGCAACTCAATTCATTGGTATGGGAGAAAACCTACCTAAAAAAGTTGCTCAACAATGGCGAGAGTTTTGTAGCCATCCCGGATATGTCAAAAATGCCATCGGCAAGACTATTTTTCATGATTTTCATTCAGAAATTCAGTGTTCAATTACTGCGATTTGGGCTGATGACGATGAGATTGCAACCAAATACAATGTAAAAGAATTATTAAGTCTATATCCAAATGCAAATAAAAAAATGATTGAACTTAATCCAAAAGATTTAGGATATAAATCAATTGGCCATATGTTGTTATTCAAAAAATCACATCAAAAACTTTGGTCTATTTTAGAACAAGAAATTAATCATTAATCACTGGTTTTATTTTCGCCTCTAAGTCAGTAATCCTACTTAGAGGTTTTTTTGTATTAAAAACGAACTACTTTTTACTTAAATGCGTCGATATACATTTAAAGTTCTGCTAAGGTAATTCATCTGAAGCTGTTGTCAAAAATAAGTAAATATACTTGTTTAATGCATACAGCTTCTTTTTTTCTGTTTTAGCTAAAGCCAAAGAAATTGTTCAAGGATAATTATGCTAGCACTAGAGCCTCAACATATTCATATGAATCAACATGCTGTTGATAAAACACATGCATTAAAGTGTCTAGTAGATATATTAGAAAATGATGGGTTAGTTACACCTGAATATATAACAGGACTCATCAATCGTGAACAACAAAGCGCGACTTACTTAGGCCAAGGTATTGCCATTCCCCACGGTACTCCACAATCACGTGAATATATTTTAAAAACAGGTATTCGCTTAGCCCATTTTCCGGAAGGCGTAATTTGGGATGGAGAAAATAAAATCTATTTAGCTGTCGTTATTGCAGCAAAATCTGATGAACATTTGCAAGTTTTGCAAATTCTTACTCGTGCATTAATGCATGATGTGAGTGAACAAGTAAAAAATGCTTCTAAACCTGAACAAATTATAGAATTACTACAAGCTCAGCCTCTATCTTTAGCTCTTCATGAAAATCTCATTCAAACTGAAATTGATGCGCAAGATATCGAAGACTTATTTTGGACAGCTTCTCAGACACTAAAAAAACATAATTTTGTAAAATGTGGTTTCTTAAGTTCACTAAATCCAGAACAAGCCATCCAATTACAAGATCAAATTTGGTCTATTTCTAGCAATCAATTTGTTCAACAACCTGCTATTAGCATTACTAAACCATCAAACGCTTTAGAACTAAATGGGAAAAAGCTAAATACATTAGTTTGTATAGCAGCGAATGATCAGCTCGATAATGCAAGATTTAATCGTTTAATTGATATTTTATTTAACCCAGAACAAGTTGCAGAGTTAGATAAAACCCAAACTCCAAACGAAATTGCTAAAATTATTGGGGCTGATGTTATTCCAGACTGGCCTCAACGTTCAGTTGTATTAGCAAATGCACATGGCTTACATGCTCGACCAGCTACGCACTTAGTCAATTTGACCAAAACTTTTCAAGGCGACATTCAAGTTGCTGTAGATGATGGCAACTTTGTTTCCGCTAAAAGTTTAACTCGTCTTTTAGCCTTAGGTTGTAAACGTGGTCAAACTCTACGTTTTATCGCAGAACCAGAAACCGATGCAGTAGATGCCTTAGATAAAGTGATTTTTGCAGTAGAGCAAGGCTTAGGCGAAGAAGTCGAAGCAATAGCAATAACCAGTCAAGTATCCGAACAGGTTTCTTTACAACCATCTATATCAAGCGTAAAAATTCTAGGAAACAACAACACAGGAATCGCGGCATCGAGCGGTTTGGCTTTTGGACAAGTACATGTGATTAAACCAAAGGTTTATCAATATGAACGTATGGGTTTAAGCGTAAAAGCTGAAAAAGAAAATTTAGATATTGCATTACATGCAGTAAAGAACAATATCCATCAAGTTATTGCCAAATCCGATGTTTCTGAAATTAAGCAAATCTTTCAAGCTCATTTAGAAATACTTGATGACCCTGATTTGATTAATGGTGTCTATCAAAAAATTAACCACAATCTATCAGCGCCAGCTGCTTGGCATGAGCACATTGAGGCTGCAGCTAAAGCGCAGGAAGCATTATCAGATCGTTTACTCGCGGAACGTGCAACAGACTTACGTGATATTGGTGACCGTGTTTTAACACAACTATGTGGTGAAGTGGTTATTGAAGAGCCTAAAGAGCCGTATATTTTAATTATGCACGATGTTGGGCCAAGCGATGTGGCTCGTCTTAACAAAGACCGCGTTGCAGGTATTTTAACTGCTATAGGTGGTGCAAGTGCTCATAGTGCAATTGTGGCACGTGCTTTAGGCATTCCAGCTATTGTTGGTGCTGGTGAACAAGTCTTGGAAATTGATCAGAAAAGTACCCTACTCATTAATGGTGACACAGGAACTTTTGTTTTAAATCCAGATACAGTTCAAATCGAACAAGCCAAGCAAGAGCGTGAGCAACAGCGTCAAATTCGTGAAGAAGCCGAACGTCATAGCCAAGAACCTGCTATTACTTTAGATCAACACCAAATCGAAATTGCGGCAAATTTAGGTAAAGTTCAAGCAACAGCACAAGCAGTAGAATGTGGTGCAGAAGCGATTGGATTACTTCGTACAGAGCTGGTTTTCATGTCTCATAGCAGTGCACCGAGTGAAACTGTTCAAGAAGCTGACTACCGAATGGTATTAGATGCACTTGCTGGCCGCCCACTTGTAGTACGTACATTAGATGTAGGTGGTGACAAGCCCTTACCTTACCTACCAATTGCTGACGAAGAAAACCCATTCTTAGGGTTACGGGGAATCCGTTTAACTTTAAGACGCCCTGAGCTTTTAAGACAGCAATTAACTGCTTTATTAAAAGCATCAGATAATCGTCCATTACGAATTATGTTCCCTATGATTGGGCGCGTTGAAGAATGGCGTGCTGCGAAAGCGATTCTTGATGAAGTAAGGACTCAACATCCATGTGAAAATTTACAAGTTGGCATTATGATTGAAGTTCCTTCTGCTGCTTTGCTTGCACCAATTCTTGCACAAGAAGTCGACTTTTTCAGTATCGGTACAAATGACCTGACTCAATATACTTTAGCGATTGACAGAGGCCATCCAATACTCTCAGCTGAAGCAGATGGGCTACACCCAAGTATTCTGAACTTGATTGATCAAACTGTTCAGGCTGCCCACAAACACGGCAAATGGGTGGGAATCTGTGGTGAGCTCGCAGCAGACCCGAAAGCTGTACCTATTCTCATGGGATTAGGCGTAGATGAACTGAGTATGTCGCCAAATAGCATTCCACTAGTAAAAGCCCAAATTCGTACGCTGAGCTATAGCCATGCTCAAAAACTTGCGCAACAAGCTTTACTGTGTGATAGCGCCCCTGCTGTACGCCAGCTCTCTGAACAAGACTTATAAGATTGGGAATAGTAATGGCTAAAATTTTAACAGTTACTTTAAACCCTGCAATTGATGTAACCATCCAACTAAATGAGTTACAGGTAGGTGAAGTGAACCGACAAGAGTCGGTAGAAATTCATGCGGCTGGTAAAGGCCTTAATGTTGCACAAGTATTAAAAGACTTAGGTCACGATGTCATCGTAACTGGTTTTTTAGGCGAGCATAATCGACAAATTTTCGATACACATTTTACCCAAGCTCAATTTCAATCCGAATTTATTTATATTGATGGAGAAACACGCCAAAATATAAAAATTGCTGAGCACTCTGGGCGGATGACCGATTTAAACGGCAAAGGTTTCTTTGTTTCTGAAACAGACAAACAAAGCCTATTTAATAAGATTGAAGCTCTGTTACCACAAGTTGAAGTGGTTGCAATAGCTGGTAGCCTACCCCAAGGTTTTAGTATTGATGAGTTACAACAACTTATTCAACTAATCAAAAAGCAGAATAAAAAAGTTGCATTAGATACCAGCGGTAAAGCTTTGGTTGCCGCAATTGCATGTCAACCTTGGATGATCAAACCTAATACTGATGAGCTCTTAGAAAGTTATCAACGCTCTGCAACAAGCTATGCTGAACAAAGAAAACTTTTTGACAGCTTAAGCGATATTGAGCATGTGGTTATTTCAATGGGTGAAGGTGGCGTAAATTGGCTGCATGCCTCACACCCCCTACATGCTCAAGCACCAAAAGTTATTGTAAAAAGTACAGTTGGTGCTGGGGACTCCCTCTTAGCAGGTATGATTCACGGACTTGTAAGTCAACTTTCTCCTGAAGAAACTTTAAAAACTGCGACAGCAATTGCAAGCCATGCTGTAACACAAATTGGTTTTCGAATTCCTAGTCCAGAAGTTCTAGACCAATTAAAAGCACAAACTACTATCAATTCATTGAGTGAATCTGATGCAAACTGCTAAACATTTATTATTTGTCACGAATAGTCCGCAACAGCAAGTTAATGCTTTGATTTTAGCTCGTAAACTTGCTTTAGTTGCAACACAACATGGCTATAAACACAGTGTTATTTCACTCGACGAATTTGAATCAAGTGATGACTTTAATCATGTGATTATTATTGGGCAAGAGCCTAAAAACCTAAATATTTTTGGTCAAAGCGATTTAGCTTTAGTATCTATTGAAGATATTAAAGAAGATGCAGATAAAGCACTGTTAACTGCGCTTGAACACTCGAAACCAGCGAACGAATGGGTTCAAAAACCTAAACAGGCTTCAAATACAGCAACTCACTTTGTTGCAATTACTGCTTGCCCAACTGGAGTTGCCCATACATTTATGGCGGCCGAAGCATTACAGCAAGGTGCAGAGAGACTTGGATATCAAATCGATGTAGAAACTCAAGGTTCTGTAGGTGCGAAGAATATTTTGTCAGCACAAGCGATTGCGGATGCCGATATTGTTATTCTTGCAACTGACATTGAAGTCAACACAGACCGTTTTGTAGGTAAACGTGTTTATCGATGCAGTACTGGCTTTGCATTAAAACAAACAGACAAAGCTTTTGCCGAAGCAATTGCAAATGCACAAGTTTTAGAACAAGGTAAACAACAAGCTAAAACGGAAAATAAAGAGAAAACTGAAAAAGTTGGAGTATATAAACACTTATTAACTGGTGTTTCTTATATGCTACCTATGGTTGTTGCAGGTGGTCTGTTAATTGCACTTTCTTTATGTTTTGGCCTGAATGCAGCAGAACAAGCTGGTAGCCTACCAGCTATATTAAAACAGATTGGTGCAGCAGCATTTATGCTGATGGTACCGATGTTATCAGGTTACATTGCATATTCCATAGCAGACCGCCCTGGTCTTGCCCCTGGTTTAATTGGTGGATTATTAGCTGCACAGCTACAAGCGGGCTTTTTAGGAGGCATTGTTTCTGGCTTCCTTGCTGGTTATATCGCATTATTTATTGCTAAAAAACTTAAACTACCAACTAGCTTAGAGTCTCTTAAACCTATTTTAATTATTCCATTATTAGGAACGTTATTTGTTGGTCTCATTATGTTCTATGTGGTTGGTCAACCTGTAGCACATATTTTTGAGTTAATGAAAGATTTCCTCAATAACATGGGCACCACAAATGCCATATTAATGGGAATTATTCTGGCAAGTATGATGTGTATTGATTTAGGTGGCCCAATTAACAAAGCAGCCTATGCTTTTACGGTTGGTTTACTTACAACCAATACCTATATGCCAATGGCAGCCACTATGGCAGGTGGTATGGTTCCTGCAATAGGTATGGCAATTGCAACCTTCCTCGCTAGAAATAAATTTAGTACAGGCGAGAAAGATGCTGGCAAAGCTGCTTTCGTGCTTGGCTTATGCTTTATTTCAGAAGGTGCAATCCCATTTGCAGCAAAAGACCCAATGCGTGTTATTCCAACTTGTATTTTAGGTGGCGCAGTAACTGGAGCACTGGTTGCTTTATTTCACTGTGAACTCGTTACCCCACACGGCGGTGTATTTGTACTTCTAATTCCAAATGCAATTAATCATGCTTGGTTATATCTAGCAGCAATTGCAACTGGAAGCATCGTAACAGGTGTAAGTTATGCCATCCTAAAAAGGAACCAAGAAGAAAAACTATTAACAAACTCATAAGTTAATAAAAAGGGAGAATATTAATTCTCCCTTTTTATTGCTAGCTAATTTTTAATGTTGAATTTGCACTGCTCGCGCCATAACTTGTTCAGGAAGGTCTTGGGCCAACATTACTGTAAGCGTTGGTTTTTGCTTAGCATCTCCTACTAAGTTTTGAGCTTCTAAAACTGCATTTACATCTTTCGGCGCTAATGTATACATTGCACCAGTAGCAGGGTCTACAATTAAAAGACCAATCAAACCACCAAAAATAATATTACCCAAATACCAGCCGCTTAGAGTGCCTGTAACCTCTACAGTTTTACTTTGATAACCTGATTTACTGAAAGATACTTGGTAACTTTCAGGTTTAAAATAACCTGCCCCTTTCTTCAAGCTTACTGTGGCAGGTGTTTGCCCTGTATGTACTTTCATCCCATTACGATTTTTAATTTCGATAGTTGCCGATTCAGGCACACTTGTAAAAGTAAGTGTTTGCGAAGAGCCAGTAATAATACTCGCACAACCATTTAATCCTAAAGTCAAAGCTAACATTGAAGTAAGTAATAATTTGTTCATCATTAATCCGAAAAAATTTATCTATCATTATTTGAAAACGCACTATATTAAAACAAACAAAAAATAACAATTAAGATACAATGCAACAGTTTAACAATTAAGCAAATCATTAATTGAAATACACTTGTAAAGTTTAATTTTATTATTAATATATCAATCATGTTAAATGTCTGGTAAATTTTTTAGCCGCAAATATAGAATAATTATTTGATTATATTAAATATTTCTTTATTAAATGCATTTATTTTTTATGGTTATGACTTTGTAGACAAAAAATATTTAGAGAAATGTCACGTTCAAAACAAATTTTTTTTTCTAGGATTCTCTGGCAAAGAGATATCGTTCATTTTACGAACAAGCGAGCAGCCAAGTTCAAATCAACGGTAAGAAATAAGTTTTATCAGATTAGTAAAATTTATAGTTTGTCCTTGTTAAATCAAACAATATAAATTTTGCTCACGACCTAAAGTCCTGATATAACTTGCTTAGTGAAACTATATTTTTCAACTATTAAGATTAGTTTCATAAAATGCGATCCACCAAGGTATGGGGAAAAGTCAATGACAAAGAAGTATGCGCGTTTTTTACCTACAACAGAATCTTTCACTCTTGAAGATTTTCCATATTATTGGATTACTCAGGTCCATGCTCAATATGTTCAGAATATTGACAATGCCCTTAAAAAATATGGCTTAGATAACTCACGTCGACGGATTATGCTTGCTCTCAGTAGCAAACCACATGCTAGCGTTTCTGAGCTATCTGACATGATCATTTCAAAGATGTCGACAACAACCAAAATTGTTTATCGCTTAAAAGACGAAGGTTTAGTTGAAACATATTCTTGCCAAACTGATGGACGTATTACACGTGTATATCTTACTGAACGTGGCACTGAAATGATAAATAAAATTAATGACCTAACCAGCGTCGTACTTGAGCAATCTTTTGAAGGCATAACCCCTTTACAGTTAGAAAAAATGATGGAAAGCTTAAAAATGCTTTTAAAGAATTTATCTCGTTAATTACTTTCTATAACCTACTGAATTTTAAAGCCCTCTTATGAGGGCTTTTTTATATTTACTGACCATGACACGAAACTTAAATTTCATAAAGTAGTCAATTAAACACTATGCGTGTTGACTTGTTCTTTCAACTCCAGTAGAAACTCTCTTCTATTATCTACATCGTAATTTTTGGAAAAATGGCTAAAAGAAAATATAAAAGTGATAAGTTTCAGGTACGTCGTATTAACCGTCAATGGTGGGTACTTGAGAAGGATTTAGAAACTAATTGTTATAATAAGCATGAACAGGTAGCTACAAAAACTTTAGCTAACAATTATGCTGATGACTATATAGAGCAGTATTATATGAACCTTTATATTCAACAACAATTGAAAAAACCAGAAACCGTATAAAAAGCCATCATGGCTTTTTTTATATAATTTAAAAGTTAATAAACAGTAACATGATAAAATTATGGCATAAAAAAAACCTACATCTTGGGGAAAATGTAGGCTATAAAATGCACAAAAAGGATGTATATATCCTTTTCGACAAAAAGAATTCTACGATAATATAAGGCCTTATTTTATGTTACTTTTGTAAACTTAATAGTAGTTATTGTATTTTTACTTAATAATTTAAATTAATTATTTATATAAATTTTTCTAAGTAAAATATTGAATCTAACCTAACTTGCGCCTTAAAAAATATTTTATCTCATTTATATATCTCCATAATCTCTTCTTTTTTCTAATATATAAACAACTGTTTATAACAATTTTTTTACAAAAATAAGCATAATTTTTTAAAGTTAAAACTCTATTTTTAGCAACCTAAATAGAATTAAAAATTAATAAATAACATACGCATACATGAGTAATTACAATTATATTTTAGAAAAATATTTATTCAAGCTCAAAAAAACACCAAATGTCGAGTTTTTATAGCTTTTGTGCTGAGGACACAACTATTACAATACAGTTTATAAATAGTTTAATTCTTCAGCAATTTTTAGGCATGTTATGACTTCAATGTCGAACACTACCCAAAAGCATTTTATTGTTGAGCAGATTCCTCTACCGACATGGGTTAGTGATGAAAAAGGCTTAATTTTATATTGCAATACGGAGTGTACAAAATACTGGCACGATACTTCTCCCCCATTATCTCAACAATGGTTAGATTTCGTGTACCCTGCCGATTTAGAAGAAGTTAAAAACAAATGGTTAGATGCTATACGACTCCAATCAAGAATCGAATTTAAATGTCGTCTTTTACATAAAAGCCATCACTATCGATGGTGTAAGCTTTCAATTCAATTGTCAAAATATCATGAATCTTTGCCTAAAAATGAATGGTTTATTAGTTTTTTAGATATTGATCAAGACATCCAAGAACAACAAAGCTTACGTAAAGATATTGATATACAAAATCAAATGCTTGATATCAGTGTCGATTGTATTAAAGTTTTAAATACAGATGGCACAGTCTCTCATATGAATAAATCAGGATGCGTTGCTCTAGGCGTGCCTGAAAATGAAAAAAAATTTGGAATGCCATGGTTAGACCTTTTACCACCTCATATACGTAAACGAGGAAGAGTTGCTTTAAAAAAAGCCTTACAAGGTAAAGTAGCTCGATTCGCTGGCATGAGTTCTTTACCCAATCAGGATCCTGAACATTGGGACAATATACTTACTCCAATTCAACATACAAACGGCGAAATTATTCAAATATTGTGTGTTTCTCGGAACGTTACTCAGCAACATCTTACTGAAAACCGATTAAGAGATATTAGTGAGCGTGATGAACTTACCGGATTATTTAACCGACGCTCATTTAAGCTTCAACTAAAACGTACCCTAGCCTACTCACGAGAAACCCAAACAAGTGTAGGGTTACTTTTAATTGATTTAGATCATTTCAAACACATTAATGACACTATAGGTCATAGTGCTGGTGACCACTTACTAAAAATTCTATCGAAACGTTTTAATCAGTGCGTAGATCATGAAAGATGTATTGTTGCTAGATTAGGTGGAGATGAATTTGCGGTCATTATTAGTCATTTAAAAGATGAAGATGATATTCGAGGTATCGCTGAAGTATTACTCCAACAACTCAATCACCCTATTACATATGCTGGCAATGTGCTCAACGGCGGAATGAGTGTCGGCTGTGCCATTTACCCGCAAGATGCTGTTGATCAGTCGAGTTTATTAAGCTGTGCAGACATGGCATTACATGACTTAAAAGCTCGAGGTCGTGGTGGTATACGTATGTATAACCCCAGTATGATGCAGTTGACTGAAGCAATCGCATCTCAGCTTAACATTGCTAGGCAGCTTATTCGTCACCATACCATCCAACCTTACTATCAACCTAAAGTTGATTTAAAAACTCATGCTGTCCTAGGATTTGAAGCATTATTACGTTGGCACACAACATCAGCTCAAACAGGTTTGCCTTCACAAATTGCTGAAGCTTTTAAAGACTATGATTTAGCCAGTAAGATCGGTGAAATTATGCAGCATCAAGTTTTGCATGATATGGCTAAATGGATAAAATTAGGTTTTCAGCCACTTCCTGTATCTCTGAATGCAGCGCCAGTTGAATTTTTAAGAGACAATTACGCTGAACGCCTATTAAAAAAGATTTATCAGTTTGAAGTTCCTACACATTTAATTGAAATAGAAGTTACTGAGCATATGCTTGGTGATCGTGGTTCTGAATATGTTATTCGTGCACTCAATAAACTAAAACAACATGGGGTGCGCATTGCTTTAGATGATTTCGGAACAGGATCTTCTTCTCTAACGCATATACGAGACTATCCAATTGATTGCCTAAAAGTCGATTGTAGCTTTATACAAAAGATGCAACATGACCCATCAATTTATGCAATCGTCCAAGCAATTGGCTTACTTGCACCCAATCTTTCCCTTAGACTAATAGCAGAAGGTATTGAAACACCTGAACAACAAGAGTTACTGCTCCAGTTCGGATATAACATTGGACAAGGTTTCTTATTTGAACAAGCTATTGATGCGAATCAGGTTATATCTATTCTTAAACAAGGTCAGGCTTATATAGAAAGCCACTATTCTATGAATTAGTCTGAATATTCAAAAGAAGTCGCTCGCTTTACACACTAAAAACACACAATAAAAACCATAAAATTGGCGATAATATAATCATAACGATAACTAATTTTTAGTTCTTCAACAATAAATATTGTCACAAGGCAATAAGGAGCAATATATGAGTTATCACCATATTTTAGTTCCAGTCGATGGTTCTCCTACTTCACTTATTGCGGTTAATCATGCTGCAAGTCTTGCAAAAGCATTTAACAGTAAAGTCACTTTAGTATATGCGCTCACTATTGATCCTTTTATTTCAGTTGAAATCATCGATAGTACAGAAATCGCGCAAGATTACTTTAATAAAGCGAGAGCTTCGATTCAGGGCATTTTAGATCAAGCTAAAGAGCAATTTAGTCAACACGGAATTTCTGTTGAAACAAAGATTGTTGAAGGTCAAACAATTCACACAGAAATTATCAAAGCAGCAACTGAGCTAAAAGCTGATTTATTAGTGATTGGTTCTCATGGGCGAAAAGGTTTTAAAAAGTTCTTCTTAGGAAGTGTGACTCAAGCACTGTTAGGAGAAATCCATGTACCAGTATTAGTCGTAACTGAATAAATAAATCTAACCTTGTATAAAAAACCCAGCTATAGAGCTGGGTTTTTTACATAAACTACTTTCCGTTATACGTAAATTTAATAAGAGAACCAGGATTCTCTAAAGTATGCGTTACAGAACCATCGTCTTTTTGCACATTCCCCGCTGTATCGGTCAGTACATATAAAACATTGCCCTCTGGACTTGCAATCACGTCACGATAGCGGTTATTGCTTTTAAACATCGGGATAGCATCATCCAAAGTCGCACTATATGTCGGATCTAGCTTAATACGGAAAATTACCCCACGTTTTAAAGATGGTACCAATAATGTATTTTCCCATCCCGGAATCGCTTTTTTGCCTCCCGTATATACATATGCCGATGACGGTGCAACCGTTGGCCAGCAGACATAAGTCATATCACCACAAATTGGATCATTGTAGTTATAGGTATCTTGTACGGTATATAACGTTTTTAAAGGCGCTACAAAGTTTTTCCCAGTCCATTCAGACTCTTTAGTCACTGGAACGCCTTCGGCTACTTTTACTCCATTTTGACCCAAATCTTTAATTTGTGATTTATTAGTTGCAGCCGAATAGTTGGCATAAGCATAACCACTGTCATCTTTGTAACCCGCTACATTTGGCCAACCATAGTTCCCACCTTTTAAAATGAGATTAATTTCATCATCAGAATTTGGACCTTGCTCAGATTGTAAAAGCTTTCCATTTGGAGCAAATGCCAAACCTTGTGGATTACGATGCCCTAAAGTATAGATATGACTAACTACCCCATTAAAGCTTGGGTTATCTTTAGGAATACTTCCATCCAGATTTAAGCGTAATACCTTGCCCATATAGGTATGGTAGTCTTTGCTATTCAGCTCTTGCTGAGTTGGGGTATGCTGCGCCTGATTTGGTAAAAACAAATAAGCCAACTGGTTACGACCTTGGTCACCAATTGTATAATAGATTTTTTGATCTGGACCAATAACAAGGCGGCCAGACTGATGGTCTTTCGATGATGGTAAGCCTGCAATCAAATCAACAGGTTTTTCAAATGTATCTGTTGTTTTATTATAGGTATACCTACGGATAATCGTTTGGTTTGGTAGTTCTTTATCTGTAGATTTTGGATTTTTAAAAGTACCTGAAATATAGATATAAGGATTATGTTTAAAATCAGGATGAAAGGCAAAGCCTAATAAACCATTTTGTCCATCTGCATCATTCACAATTTCAGGAACCTGAAACACTGTTTTTGCACTACCGGACTCAGGATTGACTCTTATAATCTTTCCCGTTGCTCGTTCAGTTAACCAAATCTGATTGTCTGGCCCCCATAACAAAGCATGCGGTTTATTTAAGTTAGACAAAATAACTTTTTTATCAAAATTTTCTGTTCTTGCTTTAGCAAATTGTGCAGGGGTAAGAGGAATATCAGCAAACGCTGTATTGAATGCAAATATCTGGGCAGCACCCATTAAAGCAATTTTAGCCAATAAATGTTTATTCATATGTCCACCTTATAAATTTTCAAAATTTACGAGAATTTTTAAACCTTTAGCAAAAGTTTGGTACATGCTCTCTATATGATTTGTATTATGATGAATAGCACATTTATTAAAATCCAAATTTATGAAAGGCTCTGTTGCATAAAAGTAGCTATTAAAAAGAGCTCAACATCTTTATAAACGTCTTTTAAGTTAAACAACTTAAATTTATTCTTATCTCTTTTATTAATTTTTAGATCTTATGCTATTCTTCAAACACTTTTAAATGCTTCAAACTCTATATCCATGATGCTTACGCCACCTTAAGTTTACATCCTCTTATTTCTTGTAAATAACTCATCACTGTTTAGTGATGTCGTGTAGTTACGTGTGAAGGGATTGCTAATATTTTGCTTCAGGTTTTTTGGGTGGTATGGCCGGTTGTGCCATGATTGGTCAATCAATGATTAATGTAAAATCGGGTGGCCGCACACGTTTATCTACTTTCTGCTGTGGAGTTCACTAACACAATTTCAAAACAATCCTAAAAGCAGTAATGTTGTTATGATTGCTACAGTTATCGTGGTAGTTGCCACTCATAACTTAGCGTTAGGCGTATTGACGGGCGTATTACTTTCAGCACTTTGCTTAGCAAATAAACTTGAAAATGATATTCGTATAGAAACCTCCTTAGAAGGTGAAGCTCGTCTGTATAAGTTAAGTGGTCAAATATTTTTTAGTTCATCTGAAAAACTTATGCAAAGCTTTAACTTTAAAGAAGATATTAAAGAAGACATTATTGACCTTACCCATTCTCATATTTGGGATGTGACTTCAGTTGCTATGCTAGATTCTGTAGTAAATAAATTTCAAAAGAACAATATTAAAGTAACTGTTCGCGGTCTAAATGAAGCAAGCTCAATTATGATAGATAAATATGGTACTCATGCAAAAATTTAAAAAATGCCCTTCAGGACCTTTCTTTTTACGTTTGAGGAGCAATTATATAAAAATATAAAAGCATACTTATTAAAACAACTAGCATAACAGTCAAATAAGTACCAAATGTATTAAAACTTTTTAGAAACTTCAAAATATCCATAAAATCATAGAAACAACCAAACTTTTAAAAATTATTTAAAAATTCAATCAAATTATCAACCATAAGAATTTTACAATTTATTCAACTACAAATTTTTCGTATCAGAAATGTATAAATATATTAATTATTGATTTAGTTCTTAATAAAAAATACCCCCATATTAAAAAATATGAGGGTATTAAAAAATAAATAACTTTACAGACGCAGTATATGCTTGAACTACTATAATCGCTTAAAGATGTATTTTCAATACCTCTTTGATAAATTTAGTGACTTATGACTATAAGTATGAGCAAATTTGATGATTTTATGTACTAAAATATTTTTTCAAAAGAAGTTTAAAAATAAAAAAGTCCGTATCTTGGGAAGCTACGGACTATAAAACTCATCTAAGCAACAGCTAAACAATTTGTCGCGTAGAGAGAAAACACTATCTTTTTAATCTAATCGAGATATTAGTTTAGGTCAACTCTAAAGCATATATATCAATAAAAAAGTTAATTAAATGTGAAAAAGTTCACAGTTCAATCCACATATAATAAACAATGAATATATATCATTAAAATTTAAATAAATATATATAATCTAGCTTTAGGTTCAAGTAATTGATTTACCATATAAGGTCTAACAATCACTTAAACTCGTCTATAAACTTAAGTTAACAATTGAGATGGAGGCATTCTCTTTTATAGAGCAAGGATAAGTTTTTGATTTTTAAAATCTATAATTTATCCAATTTAATTCCCGAAGTTTTCTATTTCGCATTTTTCGATTTTATTAAAATATATACTTAAAGTAATAATCTAAAATAGAATAATGATTAACTTCTGAAATAATATCTAATGACATAAGATTCTGATTTTGTTTGCACTTATGATCAAAATAGTTTTGGCTTTGCCATTTCAACTCACTTAGCTCCAACTCTCCACACAAAAGCGTACAAGGAATATCAACATTCTCTTCCCGATGAATAGGGCTATATTTTAAAATATCGTCTTGTGATAACTTTAATGCATGGTTTAAATGAGTCGCTTGTATAGGTGCTAAATCATATATTCCACTTAATAAAGCCACCTCAGATAACAAAGGGTGGCTTAAACATAATGCTCCGAGATGCGCCCCTGCTGAATGGCCCACTAATAAAACCTCATCCGTTTTCCAATTCTGCTGTGCAATAAAATCTAGGGCTTTTTGAGTCTGAGCCACAATTTGCGAAATATGGCTTTGAGGAGCCAAGTCATATTCTACAAGTACACACTGCGCTCCTTTTGCCAAAATATACGGTGCTATAAAGGCAAAGTCCGATTTATCACACCACTGCCAATATCCCCCATGTATAAAAATCACGGTTTTATTGGCATGTTCTAAAGGGAAAAAATCCATCGTTGATCGGTTCTGTGAACCATACTTAATATCTTTTACGTGATGATAGGCCTGATAACTTAGCAAGCTTCTATATTGAAAGCTTGCTAATATTTCACCTTCATTTGCTACCGTTGTAGCATTGTCATATTGTCTCATATCGCGATTACTTCAATGTCTCTTCAGTAGACTTAAGACTTACTTTTAAGGTTGAACGTTTTAAGTAGAAGCAAAATATCAGAACAAGCACCAAAGGTACGCCAAACTGTAAAGTAGACTTAAACTCATTCGTAAACCAAGTAGTTACTGTAATACTCAAAATCGCAATAAAACCAAATAGTGAGATGAATCGACTAGCAGGAATTTTAAATTTCAGCTCGATGCTTTGCTGAGCCATATGTTTTCTAAAAAACATATGTGTTACAAAGATGCTGCCCCACGTGAACAATGCACCAAACATCGATAGCGCAATCATGATTGGAAACGCAGAAGCCGGATTAATCGTATAAACAATACTCGCAATACCAATCCCCACCGCTGATAACAACAGTGCATTTACCGGTACACCGTTGCTACTGATTCGGCCAAAAACTTTTGGTGCATCACCTGCACGGGATAAGCTAAACAACATACGAGTTGAAATATAAAGCATGCTATTCATTGCAGATAAGGCAGCTACAATTACAATAAAATTTAAAATGCTATCGGCATATGGAATACCAACAATCCTCATGACCATAACAAAAGGACTTGTTGCATCTGCTCCAATCAAAACCGTCCATGGCACCAAAGTAACGATGAGAAATAAGGACAATAAATAGAATAAAATGAGTCGGAGTGCTGTGCTTTTAAATGCCTTTTTTACTGCTTTTTCAGGGTCTTTTGCTTCACCAGCTGCGACGGCTATCATTTCTATACTTAAATAACTAAATATTGAAATAATGACACCAATCCATACCCCACTAAAGCCATTGGGGAAAAAGCCTCCATGCCCTGACAAATTAGTCACAACTTGCTTCATTCCCTGATTGCTTTGAGTCAAGATACCAATAGCCAAAAGAATAAACACGATAATGGCAAAAACTTTGATTGTGGAAAACCAGTACTCAACTAGTCCGAAGGCTTTAACACTATAGGCATTTACAACAAGTAAAGTTAGTGAAAAAAAACCAATCCAGACCCAAGAGCCTACATTGGGGAACCAAAGCTTCATATAGTCAGCTACAGCGGTAATCTCAGTGCCTACAGCCAGCACAATACAAGCCCAATAACAGTAGCGAACTAAAAAACCAGCAAGTGGACTCATATAATGTTCTGCATACGCCCCAAATGAGCCCGAGGTAGGATGCTGAACTGTCATTTCAGCCAAGCAAGCCATAAGTGCAAATGCAATTAAACCACCAATCGCATAGCTGACGATGACTGCGGGACCTGCAAAGCTAATTGCAAATTTGCTTCCCATAAATAATCCGGTTCCAATTGCTCCACCAATGGCAATCATAACCATCTGTTTTGCAGATAACTTTTTATGTAGCCCAGCTTCTCTATTTTGTATTTCATCAAAACTACTCATAGGCCCTCCTAGCCATTTGTTTTATTTTGATTCCTTAAAATCAGGTCACTTCACTGCGAACTAAATAGCGCTTGTTTTTCCATTCACTATTCAGCATGGTTTCTTTTAAATGCTGTACTGCATTCCAAATATCTTCAAATCCTAAGTACAAAGGTGTAACACCAAATCGCAACACCGCAGGTTCCCTATAATCACCAATCACACCACGTGCAATAAGCGCTTGAATAATTTCATAACCGAATTCATGGCGATAACTGATATGACTACCACGATATTTATGATCTAAAGGCGTAATTAACTCAAAACCAAATTCAGAGCATTCTTGCTGTACCAGTTGAATGAATAAATCAGTTAATTTCAGAGATTTCTCACGGATTTTTTGCATATCGGCATGTAGGAAAATATCTACGCCGCATTCAATAAGACTCATAGAGATAATGGGCTGTGTTCCACATAAATAGCGACGAATGCTATTAGCAGGCTCATAATGCTGTGCCATATCAAATGGTTTCTTGTGACTCCACCAGCCAGATAAAGGTTGCCAAAACTGATCACGGTGCTTTTCATTGACCCACAACATTGCTGGAGAACCAGGACCACCATTTAAATATTTGTAGGTACAACCAATCGCAAAATCACTGCCGCTTTGGTTCAGGTCCATTGGAACAGCACCAACGGAGTGACATAAATCCCAAATCACCAAAGCGTCTTTAGAGTGAATCTGCTTATTAATAGATGACATATCGTAGAAATACCCAGTACGGTAATTCACATGTGAAAGTACCACTACAGCAACATCTTTCTCTAACGCTCGAGCTAAACCTTCTACACCCTCAATCAATTCAACTTGATAGCCCTTTTGAATTAAATCAATGAAACCTTCAATAATATAAATATCTGTTGGAAAAGCATCTTTTTCTGCCACAATGATTTTGTGTTCAGGATTTTTTTCAGCCTGAATTTTTACCGCTGCTGATAAAACTTTAAATAAGTTCAGTGTAGTTGAATCTGAAATAACAACTTCGCCTTGCTCAGCACCAATCAATGTGGCTACCTTATCTCCCAGTCTAGTAGGTAGCCCCCACCAATCAGCCTTATTCCAGCTATTGATCAAATCTTCTCCCCATTCTTGGGAAATAATGTGCTGGGCGACAGCCAAAGATTTCTTTGGTCTAGCACCTAAAGAGTTACCATCTAAATAAATGACACCTTCTGGCAATGCAAATTCATCTTTAAATTTTTTGAGTTCATCTTCCTGATCCCAATATAGACACTGTTCACGAGTAATCATTTGGTATTGCACCTATTTCAACATTTCCTTTGTATTTGAATTTGAATTTGAATTTGAATTTGAATTTGTATTTGAATTTGAATTTGAATTTGAATTTGAATTTGAATTTGAATTTGAATTTGAATTTGAATTTGAATTTGAATTTGAATTTGAATTTGAATTTTATCATGCCAATTCTTGTGATTTATTCGATAATATTTGATAAAAAATGACTAATTTCGTATAAAATTCTAATTAAAATTAAAAAATATGGATGTAATTCGAAAATGAATGTGGATGCAATCGATCTAAAAATTTTGAAGTATTTACAAGATAATGCCCGCTTAAGTAACCAAGAACTTGCTGATCTAGTCAATCTCTCAGCATCTGCTTGTCACCGACGTGTCAAGATTTTAGAAACCAACGGGATCATTGAAAAATATCAAGCGAAAGTTAACTACGAAAAATTAGGTATAAAAATTGAGGCCATAGTTGAAATTAAACTTGCTCAACTCACTGAAAATGATCATCAGTTTTTTTTAAGCCAGATCAAGAATTTTGATGAAGTGATTAATGCTTATATCATTACAGGCGAATCTAATTATGTTCTGCATGTCGCCACTAAAGATCTAAATTCTTTTTCTCACTTTGTTATTAATACACTCAATAAAATTAAAGGAGTGGTAAGCATTAATTCTAAGATTATCTTACAGAAAATTATACAAAAGCCACTGTAGACTATATGGTTAAATTAAAAATTATATTTAAAGAGCTTTTACTATGATCGAAACAGAACGTTTAATCTTAAGACAATGGAAAGAAACTGATGCTGCCCCCTTTATCGAAATGGGATTGGATAAAGATGTTATGCGTTTTTTTCCAAAGCTTTTATCTGCTACTGAAAGTATAAATTTAATTCAAAGAGCATCGGCCCTTATTGATGAAAAAGGTTGGGGATTTTGGGCTGTAGAATTAAAAGAAAGCCACGACTTTATTGGTTTTATTGGCCTACACGACCAACCAGAACAATTTGATTTTTCCCCTTGCATTGAAATTGGCTGGAGGATTGCTACAAAATACTGGAAAAAAGGTTATGCCACAGAAGGAGCAAAAGCAGCATTAGACTATGCCTTCAATGTGCTTAATAAAGATAAAGTGGTTTCTTTTACAGCAACAGTGAATAAGCCTTCTCAAGCTGTAATGGAAAGACTAGGAATGCGTAAAGTTAAACACTTCAATCATCCCAAGCTTCCAGATGGGCACGCACTTCAAGAACACGTTCTTTATGAAATATACAATCCTTAATTTGAGTTATGAGTATATTAAATAGTGATATGATCAAAGATTACTAATAAATTTAAACCAGAGCTATTCATCAAAGTCATAACCTACCGAAGTTGAATGCTCCCAATACTCATTAATTTTATCTGCAATAGCTTCTTTGTCCATTGTAGTTAAAACATAGAAAAGTTTTGCCTCTTTGTTTTTTCTCAAAATTAATAAATTGTAATAGTCATATTCAGGACCATTTAGTCCTAGTGATGGTTCTTGACAGTGCTTTTCAGCCTTGTAATGCCATTCAAGTTTATAAGTATCAATGCCATTTGCGGCATTGATAACTATGCCATCATTGGCTCCTCCAATAAATCCAATTTTCATTGCCTACTCTAAATTATTATTCGGATAATTTTTAATATAACTTTAAACATGCACAGTTCAATTTATAAAATGTTCGTCAATACGTACACTATGTAAATCAAAATAGTGCGATTACTACTTTTATAGACATAAGAGTACTATTGATAGATTCCCATCATTTAAAGTTCCATTTATTATTTTGAATAAATTGATCAGAATTGCGATCACTCAATTTTCATTAGACTCTCCATCTAAAAAATAACAATCAAGTCCTTGGCAGCATTTGAATTTATCACTTTTAACAATCATTATTAATCAGCCTCGATAGACCTCTAAATGATGAAATAATAACAAATCAATCCGTTTTTATAGGCTTTAATGCTTATAATCTTAGCCTAACTTTCTTCCTTGTCTATTCAAATTGGAGTCCCTAAAACATGGCTAAAATAGTGCTTTTCGATATGGACGGAACTTTGTTAGATTTGGCTTTTGACGACTTTATCTGGAACGAATGTCTACCTGTACGGCATTCTCAGACGCATCAACTCTCTTTAACAAAAAGCCAAGAAATATTGACTCAGTTTTATCTTAGTAATAAGCACACTCTTTCATGGTACTCCTCAAATTATTGGACGAAAACTACTGGAGTAGATGTTTTAAATCTTCAGAAAGAATTTCAACACAAAATTAAAACGCGATCAGGATGTATGGAGCTACTTAATGCTCTAAAAGAACAAGGTTATCAATGTTGGTTAGTGACCAATGCAGACTGCGCAAGTTTACAATTAAAACTTGATAACATCCCTATTCAAGATTTTTTTGATGTGATTGTATCTAGTGAACAAATGGGTTATGCGAAAGAAGATCTTCAGTTTTGGCAAGAGTTACAACGCTTGCATTATTTTGAACCAAAAACCACTATTTTTTTAGACGATACTCTTCAAGTTTTAAAAACTGCAGAAAAATTTGGTATAAGACACTTGTTTACTATATTACAGCCCTCAACTCTTAAGAGTAAAAGACAGCCACAAGATTTAGAGTATAAAGCTCTAGATCAGCTTACAGAGCTACTGTCTGTTTTGAATCAAACTGATAGAAAGGATAATGATGTCAAAATTGCATGAAAACGATGCTGTAGACACGATGCGTGTCGACAAATGGTTATGGGCAGCACGTTTTTTTAAGACTCGTTCTATTGCTAAAGCTGCAATTGAAGGTGGTAAAGTACATCACAATAATGAGCGTGTAAAAGTTTCTAAAGAAATTCGTGTTGGAATGGAACTTGTTGTTCAACAAGGTTTCGAAAAAAAGACAGTTGTTATCAAAGCACTTTCCAACACCCGAGGACCAGCTCCAGTTGCGCAGCAACTTTATGAAGAAACTGAAGTAAGTATTGCGAGACGGGAGTTGATTGCTTCCCAACGAAAATTGCATAATCTAGCTCGACCTGACCATAGACCAAGTAAGAAAGATCGGCGACAAATCAATCGGTTTAAACAGGATAACGATCAACATTATGAAGACCATTGGTCTTATGATGATGAATAGAAACGTCGAGTTATGTCGCACTCACATATATAAGATATAGAAGCTAAAGAAAAAATCTGTCACTATTAGCCCTGTGAAACAAGTTGAGATTCAATGCATCCACTTGGGTTAAACGTGATGAACATAGAGTATTGAGGTTTTTGAGATGGATGAGAATAAAAGCAAAGCATTACAAGCCGCTTTGAGTCAAATTGAAAAGCAATTTGGCAAAAATACGGTTATGCGTCTCGGTGATAACACTGTTCAAGCAGTTGAAGCCGTATCTACAGGTTCTTTAACTTTAGACATCGCATTGGGGATTGGTGGTTTACCAAAAGGCCGTATTATCGAAATTTATGGTCCTGAATCTTCTGGTAAAACCACAATGACATTGCAAGCAATCGCCCAATGTCAAAAGTCTGGTGGTACATGTGCATTCATCGATGCCGAACATGCCCTAGATCCTCAATATGCACGTAAACTTGGTGTTGATATTGACAACCTACTTGTTTCACAACCTGATAATGGTGAACAAGCACTTGAAATCGCCGATATGCTTGTCCGTTCAGGCGCAATTGATTTAATCGTTGTGGACTCGGTAGCTGCCCTTACACCTAAAGCAGAGATCGAAGGTGAGATGGGTGATTCTCACATGGGTCTACAAGCTCGTCTTATGAGCCAAGCGCTTCGTAAAATTACAGGTAACGCTAAACGTTCAAACTGTATGGTTATCTTCATTAACCAGATTCGTATGAAAATTGGTGTTATGTTTGGTAGCCCAGAAACTACAACGGGTGGTAACGCTCTTAAGTTCTATGCGTCAGTTCGTTTAGATATTCGTCGTATCGGTCAAGTAAAAGAAGGCGACGAAATCGTTGGTTCAGAAACTAAAGTTAAAGTCGTTAAAAACAAAATGGCTCCTCCATTTAGAGAAGCTATTTTCCAAATCCTATATGGCAAAGGCACTAACCAACTTGGTGAACTTGTAGATTTGGCAGTTCAACAAGATATCGTTCAAAAAGCTGGTGCATGGTATTCATATCAAGGTAATAAAATTGGCCAAGGTAAGAATAACGTGATTCGTTATTTTGAAGAAAATAAGCAAATCGCTGAAGAGATTGAACGCAATATTCGAGAGCAATTGCTGACCACAGGTACAAATGGCGCAGTACAAGTTGAAGATGACGAAGAAGAGCCAGATCTATTATTAGAATCTTAATTATAGATGAGTCATAAAACGCCCTTCGGGGCGTTTTTTACAAGGAAACCTATATGTTCAAAAGAAACGACGAGCAATCTCAACAGCGTACCCCTCTTACTGGCCAGCGTTTACGATCATATGCTTTTGCTTTACTTACTCGCCGAGACTACTCTAAAGCAGAACTGATTGAGAAATTAGCCCGTTATGCACAAAATATAGAAGAAGTGAAACAACTCGTTGAAGAGTTATCTGAGCAAAACTATCAAAGCGACCAACGTGTTGCAGAGCAAATGCTTGCAAGTCAGATTCGTAAAGGTAAAGGTCCAAAACGCATTCAACAAGCTTTAAAAACCAAACAGATTGAGAACGATTTAATCGCTGATGAAATTCACGAAATTGATTGGGTAGAGCAAGCTTATCAGCTTAAAGTTAAGAAATTTGGAGAAATGGTTGAAAAAGACCCAAAACTTAAAGCAAAACAAATTAGATTTTTACAGTATAGAGGGTTTGATTTAGATGTAATTTTAAAAGCAATCCAAAGAAAATTGGATTAAAAGAAAGGTGGCAGCCCCACTAGCAAAACTTCGGCACATCATAGATCTGCTACCGTTGCTACCTTCCGGTCCTGGCGGGGTTCACAGAGTACAATTGCGAAGCCACCAGCGGGGCTACCATTGCAAAACAAAGTATAGAGATTTTTAAAAGAGATGCAACCCTTCTATACCGTTTTCAGCAAGTTTTTGTTTCGATTGATTAATTCATCAACAATAATCGCTTAAAATTTGAAAATGTAATTTTATGAGCTTAAGTTCTTTTTTCATTTTGCATAAAATATGCTTGAAGATTGTAAACTATCCTTGCATTTAAACTGTTAACTGTTTTAATTGCATTGATCAATGAAAAACCTTAGATATTTAGTGAATTGATTTTTATATTCCGGTGTTCAAGGTGGCTTTTATATAAAATTATGGATTTATACACATGCAAATGAAGAAGCATTCTTTATTATTTATTGCCTTAATGAGTACCACTTCTCTATACGCAAATATTCCTATCGAGTCTCGTGGTTTAAGTCAAAATGATGGTAGTGCATCTAATACTTCTTCAAGCAATATTTCAGTTCCCACCAATTTAAACTGGGAGTTGATGCAAAAAAATCAACAATTAGAGAATGATATCCGCACATTAAGAGGTCAATTAGAAGAACAAGCGAATGATATTGAGCAACTAAAGAAAGATCTAGCCAACCGCTATACAGACCTAGATCAACGTTTAGAGCTACTACATCAAAAAGTTGACCCAGACAGTGCGACCCAAGATGATAGCTCAAATACGACTGCCGATAGTAGCGCCACTACAAATACATCAGCACCTTCTTCTCAGCCTACAGATGGCAACAAAGTAGTTGCAGCTCCACCTACTCCAACCGCCTCTGGACAACAACCTAGCGCACCAGTAACAAACGCTCAACCAACCACTGCTGCTCAAAACCAGTCAAATCCACTTGAATTAGAAAAAGCCGCTTATACAGTAGCTTTAGATGCTTACAAACAAGGTGGAGCAAAAAAAGCTATTGCTCCAATGCAAAACTTTATTAAAAACCACCCTAATAGTATTTATACAGGTAATGCTTACTTTTGGTTAGCTGAATTTCATTTAGCCACAGACCCTGTGAACTACAATGAAGCGAAGAAAAACTATAATATTGTTGCGAATCAATATCCAAACTCTAGTAAAGCTCCTCGAGCATTGTATCAACTGTATAGTATTGCAAAGGATGTTGATAAGAATACTGCATCAGCAAACCAATATAAGAACAAATTACTTACGCAATACCCTAAATCTGAAGAAGTTAAATTCTTTAAAAAATAATTTAGACATAAAAAAAGACACTGTTTAACAGTGTCTTTTTTTATGTCTTATTAATTAGCGTACAATTCCACGCTCTGATTGCTCAATAGAATCAATTAATAATTGAGCTTCCGGAACAGAAGGCAAAATTTCACTTTTAATTTTTTCAACAGCTTGAACAGAGGTTAGTCCAGACTTAAATATCAATTTATAAGCTTCTCTTAAACCCTGAATTGTATTTTTAGACCAACCTTTTCTTCGCATACCTTCAGTATTTATACCAAAAGCATGAGCAGGATTACCAGAAGCCATCACATAGGCAGGTACATCTTTAAGAATTAATGAAGCACCACCAATCATGCTGTAAGAATCAATTTTACAGAATTGATGTATCCCAGAATTCCCGCCCACAATAACGTGATCACCAATATGTACATGCCCAGCGACACCAACATTATTAGCAAAAATATTATGGTCACCTACGATACAGTCATGTGCAATATGCGTGTTTACCATCAATAGATTATGGCTACCTATTTTGGTTAATGCATTATCCTGCACTGTGCCTCTATGTAAGCTGCAATGTTCGCGAATTAAATTATAGTTACCAATTTCAAGCCAAGTTTCTTCACCTTTATATTTGAGGTCTTGGCAAACTTCACCAACACTTGCAAATTGAAAGATTTCATTATTTTGGCCTATTCTGGTAAAACCACCTACTACCACATGAGAATGTAATTTAGTACCAGCACCAATAGTCACTTGAGGACCAATAACACAATAAGGTCCTATTTGAACATCTGCAGCAATTACTGCAGATGGATCAATAATGGCGGTAGAATGGATTAAATCGTGATTGCTCATGCCTGCTCTGTTTTTTGGTGTGAAATCATAATCTCAGCGGTTGCTGCTACAATGCCATCAACGCTAGCTGTACAATTATATTTGTAAATGCCGCGCTTCTGCATTACCAACTCAGATTTTAATACAAGTTGGTCACCTGCAACTACTTGTTTTTTAAATCTAACTCTTTCAGCACCAGCAAACAGGAACAAAGAACCTGGTTTTGGCGTTTCATTGTTCATAATAAAACCAAGAACACCTGAAACTTGAGCAAGTGCTTCAACAATTAGAACACCAGGCATAATTGGATATTCTGGGAAATGTCCTTGTAAGAACTCTTCATTGATAGAAACATTTTTATAACCAACAATACTATTGTCAGTAACTTCAGTCACACGATCAACCAACAAGAATGGATAACGATGCGGCAAATATTGACGAATCGTTTGAATCTGCATTGGTAATTCAGGGATGGCAAATTTAGGGGTAGTTGACTCGGTCATAATATTCTATTTACGCAAATTAAAAGTTGATTCAAGAGACTCTATTTGAGCTTGTATATGATCAAGTCGTTTAGTGATTTGGGTCAATGGCACATCTGCTAATTGTCGCAAGCGTACAACAGTCTTTTTCCAATGACTATTTTCAAATAATCCAATTCCCGATGAATAAGTTCCTGCAACAGAAATATTTTTTGTGACCATTGACATTGCAGTAAAAGTCACATTATCGGTAATTGAAAGGTGACCTGATACTCCACATGCTCCACCTAGAATACAGTTTTTGCCAATTTTTGTACTTCCAGCAATACCACACTTGGCTGCAATAGCAGTATTTGAACCAATATGAACGTTATGTGCAATTTGCACAAGGTTATCAATAATTACTCCATCTTCCAAAATTGTATTATCAAGTGCGCCTCTATCAATACTACAATTTGATCCAATTCGAACATCATTTCCAATTAAGACCGAACCTAGCTGAGCAATACGATGCCACTTACCTTGATATGGCGCAAAGCCAAAGCCCTCACCGCCAATCACAGTACTCGAGTGTACACGCACACGATCTTGTAATTTAGAGCTACCCGTAATGGTGACATGAGAATCGATAAAACAATCTTTTCCAACTTCTACATAATCATCAAGTTTAGTATGTGACTCAATGATCGTATTATCACCTACCACACAATTTTCACCAATAACCACATAGTGACCAATATATGCCGTTTCCGAAATAATAGCAGAAGGATGAATTTGAGCAGTGCTTTCTATCCCCGTTATGGAAACCTTTTTATCAAACACATGAGTCAAAATTGCAAATGCAAGGTAAGGATTTTCAACAATAATGAAATTATGTTTTTCTGGAAGAAGTTCTTTTAAAGTAGCTGTAACAATGAAGGCACCAGCATTACTCATTTTGGCTTGCTCAAGATATTTCTCACCATTTATAAAAGTAATATGGTTTGAATTAGCTTTTTCTAAACTTGCCAAGTTCGAAAGTTGAAGACTACCTTCACCAATTAGCTCACCTTGAACCAGATGAGCTAATTCATCTAAACGATATTGTTGCACTTTCATTAATTTATTTCATTGAATTAACCTTTTGAATCATTTTATCAGTTAAATCATACTTAGGGTCATAGGCAACAGTTGAATTTTTATTCAAAACAAAGTCAAGATTATTTTCTTTTCGTAACTGTTCAGCAGCTTGCTTAACTCTTGTTTCAAACGTTGTATTCATACTTTGTAAGCTAGTTTGAACTCTAGATTGTAAGCCTTGTTGTGTTGAGTTAAATTCATTTAGTTTCGATTGATACTGAGATTGCAATTTCTTAATATCATCTTCTTTCATTTTTTGGCCTTGAGTTTGAGCCTGACGTTGAAGTCCTTCTAACTCTTTACCAAGTTGTTCAAGCTTAGTTGTCGTTGGTTTTACTGACTGGTTTAGGCTTGCATTTTGTTGTTTCAAATAAGTACTACTTTCAACAACTTTAGCTAGATCAATTACACCATAACCAGCTGCATTAGCTGCTACAGAAGCTACCGTTAAACCCAACCCTAACATTAATGCATTTAATTTTTTCATATAAATAACTTTCCTTATTTCGTTGTTCAATGAAGTCGTACTTAGAAAGTACGACCAATTTCAAACTGGATTTCTTTAGTTTCATCACCCGGTTTATCATTTAACGGGAATGCATAGCTAAGTGACAGTGGCCCAATCATAGTAATCCAAGTTACACCCACACCCACGCTATAACGTAAATTACCTAAATCGAAGCCATAATTATCTTCACAATATTTCTTAACATCTGTAATTGTCTGGCCATTAATCATCATACCTTTATCGCCATACATAGAGTTATTAATATTACACTTAGTATCGAAAACCTGCCCACCTTCAGCAAACAGTACAGGACGTACCTGACGAGTCCAATCCCCTTTAAATGGCATAGGTAATGCTAACTCAGCCCCAAATTGAACAAGGGCATTACCCCCCACATTTTCTGGCGAAGAGTCATCTTTTTGATTTTCTTGTAAATTTACACTGGCATATTTAGGTCCCAAAGTACTATTGTCATAGCCTCGAACAGAACCGTAACCACCCGCATAAAAGTTCTTATAGAATGGTAAATCATTACCATAACCAAGCTTACCATAACCACGAAGTACAAAGCCTGAATTACCAATCGGTAAGAATGCTTGCGTATCATAAGTTAGTTTTTGATAGTCAACATCACTACCTGGTAAACCAATTTCAAGGCCTACTCGGTGAGACATACCTGATGTTGGGAAAATTGGTCTATTTAACGTATTATATGACCAACCTAAATTCAGGTTATATGTAAAAAATTCACCTTCAAATGCACTTCCATAAGTTGAAACTTTATCAGGTGGACAAGTTTCTCCAGTAGGTACATCCACTAAACAAGAAGTATTCGTTGAAGTGGTTTTTCCGCCATTCGCTAACAAATAATCTCTTACATAAGTAGATACAAACTGTCCTGTAGTTACCTTAGTATTATCAACACCAACAGAAGCACTTAAACTTTGGTTTTCATCAATAGGATAACCAAAACTTAAACTACCACCTAAACTATCGGTTACATAGTTATTAACGTTATAGTTATCATTTAGCTTAGTTTTACGATAATAAACGTTATAACCACGGCTTACTCCATCAATGGTGAAGTATGGGTCAGTGACACTTAAATTATAATAATCTTGAGTTTCTGAACGAGACAAATCAATTGCAACTCGGTTACCAGTACCCATGAAGTTGGTTTGACTAAGTCCTGCTTGGAACGTGATACCACCATTTTGCGAATAACCTACCGCCAATGTTGTGGTACCTGAATGTTGTTCTTCAACATTTACATTCAAATCGACTTGATCAGGTGAGTTTGGAATTCGGGCAGGTTTAATATCAACAGTTTTAAAGAAACCTGTACGCTCCAATCGAACTTTAGACAAGTCAATTTTTTCATTACTTGCCAAAGCGCCTTCCATCTGACGCATTTCACGACGTAATACTTCATCAGAAGTTTTACTATTACCAGTGAAATTAATACGACGTACGGTAACTTGCTGACCTGGATTAACATAATAATTTAGATCAACAACACCAGTTTCATTATTAATTTGCGGAACAATATTTACATCAGCAAAGTAATAACCTGCATTACCATACTTGCGCAAAAGTAATTGCTTAACAGCATTTACCTTTTCTTGAGAATAAGTATCGCCATCTTTATAAATTTTTAAGGCTTGTAATTCTTCAGGCTTATACAGTGCATCACCCAAAAATTTAGTTTGGCCAAATTTAAACTGATTACCTTCCTCAACTGCAACTTCAATAAAGATATGTTTTTTATCTTCACTAATATTAAGCTGAGAGTTATTAATATTGAAATTAATATAACCCTTGTTAAGGTACATAGCACGTAATGCTTCAAGGCTTGCGGCCATTTTTTCACGCGCATAGCGGTCATTACGTGTAACGATTGAAGCCCAGCCGCTTTCTTTAAGAGCAAATGCTTGCTTGATTTCACTGTCTTTAAAAACAGTATTACCAATTACATTGATATCAAAAACTTTTGCTGCCGTTCCTTCGTTGAAATTAATTTTTAATTCAACGCGATTATTTGGTCGCGCAACGGTATCAACAGTAACGCTAGCATCATAACGACCTTGTTGAGTGTATTGCTGCTCTAATTCTGTTTGAATGGTTTGCAAAGCAGATTTCTTAAAAACCTCACCCTCTGCAACACCCATTTTTTTAAGGCCTTGTTCTAACGCCTCTTTAGGAATAAGTTTATTACCCTTAAATTCAAGTTTTGAAATAATAGGGCGTTCAATAACATTAAAAACCAAAGTATCGTTATCTTTTGACGCTTTAATATCATCAAAAAGACCCGTGGCATACAATGTTCGAATTGCTTCGGCGATCATCGGCTCATTAACGCGATCGCCACTGTTGATTGGCAACATGGTATAAACATTTGCAGGAGTAAGACGGACTAAACCGTTTACACGAATATCTCTAACAACGAAATCATCAGCTGCATATGCTTGTTGTACCGCTGCCATAGCGCTAACAAGTGCCAAAGGCATTAAAAAATGTGTGTGCCGCATGCCAGTTTTTTCCAGTAAGTTATAAATCCATACACGTTTACAAACGCATAAAATCATTAAATAAAGCTAAAAGCATCATACTACCGAGCAGTACCATACCAATTTTCAGACCAAACATTTGTATTTGTTCAGAAACAGGCTTTCCTCGAATAGCTTCAATGATGTAATACACTAGATGACCACCATCTAACATTGGAATTGGTAATAAATTTAAAATTCCAAGACTTACACTCATCAATGCCATGAAAGAGATAAAAGTTTGCCATCCCATTTCTGCACTTTGCCCAGCTACTTTTGCAATAGTGATAGGTCCAGAAAGATTTTCTAATCCAATAAGTCCTTTTACCATTTTCACTATTGAATTCAAAATCATGCTAGAGATCTGGCCAGTTTTATCAAGAGCCATTTCAAAAGCTTGTATTGGAGTATATTGGATTGTTTGCTTATATTCGTCAGGAATTGTAATTTTTCCAGCGTCACTTTTTACACCAAGAACACCATTTACTTGTCCCATGTTATCGCGTTTTCCTTGTGGCATCACTTGCAAATGAACCAACTGTTGATGACGCAACACATCAATATTAAGTAACTTTTCTGGAGAGCGCTGAACAATCTCAACAACATCAAACCAATCTTTCATAGGCTGACCGTCAATCGCAACAATACGATCACCCACTTTCATTCCTTGACGAATTGCAGCACCATCTGCTGTTAAATCTGTTACAACAGCAGGAATTACAGGTCGATAAGGTAAGAAGCCTAATACATCGAGTGCAGATTCATTTTGGTTTTTTAAAAAATCTTTTATCGGCAATACAAAATTTTTCTCGGTGCCTGCACGATTTACATCGATATTTACAGTACCGGTTTCACCTACCCGATCGATCAAAGCAAAATTTAACTTTTCCCAAGTTGCTGTTTCTTTGCCATCAACAGCAATAATTTTATCACCAACATGTAACTGAGCAGCTGCAGCTGGCGAGTTTGGTATAATTTTACCGATTTTAGTATTTAATTGTTGTTGCGCTGGCAAAAATAAAACCCAAAAAAGTAATACGGCAAAAATCAAATTAATTAATGGCCCTGCCGCAACAATAGCTATACGTTTCCATGGTTTTTGACGGTTAAAAGCATATGGTAAATCTTGTTCTGCCACATTACCTTCTCGCTCGTCTAACATTTTAACGTAGCCACCTAAAGGTAAAGCAGAAAGCTGATATTTAATGCCGGACTTTTTAGAGGTCCATTTGAGTAAAGTTGGACCAAAACCAATTGAATAAACTAAAACTTTAACACCAAGTTTACGTGCAACCCAGTAATGACCAAACTCATGAATTGCAATTAACGGACCAAGTAAAAGAGCCGCTGCTGCAATCATAAAAAGAGCATTCATTTCAGCCTCCAATACTTGATATATATTGTTGAGCTACTGAGCGAGCCATTTTATCTTTATCTAAAATGCACTCAATGCTCTCAGCGGCTGCATTCTCTAAATCTTGCAAAGTATGCTCTACCACTTGCGGAATATGTGTAAATCCAATCCTTTCCTTTAAGAATGCTTCAACAGCAATTTCATTCGCTGCATTCAAAATGGTAGGCGCCAAACCTCCTGCACGCATTGCTTGTCTTGCAAGATTTAGTGCAGGAAATTTTTGGGTATCCGGAGCTTGAAAATTAAGTTGAGAATACTCAAATAAATCTAAAGCAGGAACACTTGTTTGTAAACGCTCAGGCCATGCTAATGCATGTGCTATTGGCGTACACATATCAGGATTACCCATTTGTGCTAATGTTGAACCATCAACATACTGCACCATAGAGTGAATAATACTTTGTGGGTGAACAACAACTGTAACAAAATGTTCAGATATTGAAAACAAATGACATGCTTCGATTAACTCTAACCCTTTATTCATAAGAGTGGCTGAGTCAACTGAGATTTTTTGGCCCATAGACCAGTTTGGATGTTTACATGCTTGTTGTGGTGTTACATGTTCCAATTGTTCTAGGGAATGATTTAAAAAGGGACCACCAGATGCCGTCAGTAGTATTTTGGATACACCTAATTGTGGTTGCCCAGTTCTCTCAACTTCTAAATAATTATGAGGTAATGACTGGAAAATAGCATTATGTTCTGAATCCACTGGCAATAACAATGCTTGATGATCAAGAGCAGCTTGCATCATGATTTCACCAGACATCACCAATGCTTCTTTATTTGCAAGCAATACTCGTTTACCTGCTTTAACAGCTGCCAAAGTAGGTAAAAGACCTGCAGCACCTACAATTGCAGCCATTACAATATCAACGTCAGAATGTGATGCAATATCAATCAGACCATCTTGCCCAACTAAAATCTCAATGTCTTCTATGTTTTGTTGCGCAAATAATGTTTTTAATTCAGCTATCTTCAGTTCAGGAACAACAACAACTTTAGGGCGAAACTGTTTGCAGATTTCAACAAGTTCAGAAATTCGACTATGTGCCGAAACTGCAAAGACTGAATACTTATCTGGATGCTGACTTAAAATTTTTAAGGTACTTTGCCCAATAGAACCAGTTACACCCAATATGCAAACAGATTGTGTCATCTATAAATCTACACCAATAAGCTTTAATATATACATTCCCGTTGCAAAAATCGGGGCTGCTGCGAGTAAAGAATCAATACGATCCAACACACCACCATGACCAGGCAACACACGGCCAGAGTCTTTAATACCAGCACGACGTTTGATCATTGATTCAAACAAATCACCTAATACTGAACCAAATACTGTAATTAAAGATAAGATCAGGAATAAAAGTTGTTGAACCCAAGTTAGGTTTAAATATTGATATTGCACTACAAGCATGACAATCACTGTAGTTAAAATACCACCATACAATCCTTCTACCGATTTATTTGGACTTACTGTGGGTGCCAATTTTCTTTTACCAAATTTGCGACCTACAAAGTAAGCTCCACTATCTGCACCCCATACAAGCAAGAACAAATACATCAACCACCATGGTGAGCTTTGCCATACTACAAAGATTGCAGTCACTGCTGCACAGATAAGAATTAAACCAATAATATAGAGAGTCGCGTTATACCAACCATCAAATTCAGGAAAAGACTTAACCCAATATACACTAACGAGCCAAGTTAAAATTGAAGCAGACCATAGCAACAATGCAATGTCATGAAAGAATAAGGCAACACCAGAAACAAAGGCAACAAGTAGACCATAACCCCATGCTCTAGGCTTTACTACCGCACCAGCTTCATGAGGCATTAACTTATACCATTCATATCCCGCAACCGCTGCCGCCACAATCATAAGTACCAACATTGGATAATGTGATTGCGTAGCAAACATACAGCCCAAAACAACTGCAACAAGTACCAATGCGGTAACAATCCGCTCTAACATTATAATTTCTCGATTTTCTCTTGCTGAATTTGTTCAGATGTTTTACCGAAACGACGTTCACGCCCTGAAAACACATTCAGTGCATGATCGAATTCCTCGACTGTAAATTCCGGCCATAATGTATCCGTAAAATACAGTTCCGCATAAGCTGCTTGCCACAACAAGAAGTTAGATATACGGAAATCTCCACCTGTACGGATCAACAAGTCCACAGCTGGCAGATCGTTTAGACTGACATATTTTCCGAACAAATCAACATTTATTTGATCAGCGTCAATTTCACCACGAGAAACTGCTTGTGCAACCTCTTTAGCTGCATTTGCAATATCCCACATACCACCATAGCTAATCGCAATAGTTAATGTCATGGCGTCATGATGTACTGTTTGTTGCTCTGCATCTTCCATTAAGGCAACTAAATGTGAAGGTAATCTAGAACGATCCCCTATAAAACGCAAAGCAATATTGAATTTTTTCATGCGAGGTATTTGCTCATGAATCGTTTCTTCAAGAAGCTTCATAAGCAGATCGACTTCATATTGTGGTCGATTCCAATTTTCACTCGAAAATGCAAAAACAGTTAAAGCACGGACGCTAGTTTTTATACAATGCTCAACAATAGGATCAAGAATATTTTTACCTTCTCGATGCCCATCGCCTTTTTGCATTTGATTTTTCTTGGCAAAGCGGTTGTTGCCATCCATGATGATGGCAACATGCTGAGGAAGATGATACTCTTCTGATTCGGTCATAAAATTAGACCTTCATCAATTCTGCTTCTTTCGCTGCAAGACGCTTATCTACTTCTGCAACATATTTATCAGTAATTTTCTGAATATCATCACCTGCACGACGTTCATCATCTTCAGAGATTTCTTTCTCTTTCAAGAGTGCCTTGATATCACCTAAAACATCACGACGAATGTTACGAATAGCAACTTTTGCATTTTCAGCTTCACTGCGTGCAACTTTTTGCATATCACGGCGTGTTTCTTCAGTTAAAGCTGGTAAAGGCACACGAATTGAATCAGCAGTAATAGGGTTTAAACCTAAATCACTTTCACGAATTGCCTTATCAATTGCAGAAACCATTGTACGTTCAAATGGTTGAACGATAAGCGTACGAGAATCTTCAACACCAACGTTCGCTACTTGGTTTAAAGGCACATCAGAACCATAGTAAGGAACCATTACCCCATTTAAAATTGATGGGTGTGCACGGCCGGTACGAACTTTATTAAACCCTTGTTCCAAAGACTCAAGAGTTTTCATCATACGCTGTTCGCTGTCTTTTTTCAGATCGTTAATCATATGATCTTCCTTACTTATTTATTCAAGGATGTATATAACAAATTTAATTTAGCGCTAGTATAAAGAGCTTTGCAGCACACGTACATTATTTAGTAACGCGCGTACCCTCTTTTTCACCCATCACAACTGATAAAAGCGCACCAGATTTATTCATATCAAATACTTGCAATGGCACATTGTGGTCACGGCATAGGCAAATTGCTGTTAAATCCATAACGCCTAGCTTCTCATCCAACACTTGATCAAATGTTAAATGATCATATTTCACTGCATCTTCGTATTTGCTTGGGTCTTTATTATAGACACCGTCTACTTTGGTTGCTTTCAAAATTAAATTTGCTTCAATTTCAATACCACGTAGACATGCTGCTGTATCAGTTGTAAAGAATGGATTACCTGTTCCTGCAACGAAAACACAAACTTCGCCTTGGCTTAAATGACGGATTGCATCACGGCTTGAATATGACTCTACAACAGTACCAATTGGTAATGCAGACATAAGACGAGTTCTAATGTTTCGACGCACTAATGCATCACGCATTGCCAAACCATTCATGACAGTTGCAAGCATACCCATCTGGTCACCTGTTACGCGGCCAACTAAGCCATCTTTTTGTAACTGGCTACCACGATATAAGTTACCGCCACCAACAACGATACCTACTTGCACACCCAAGCCCACCAAATGTGCAATAGAAAGTGACATCTGATCTAAAACTTGAGCATCAATACCCATATCTTTATTACCTGATAATGCCTCACCAGATAATTTTAATAAAATTCGTGAATAACGGGGGCTTATTGTTTCCGCCATGATTTTGCTCCAAGACCTCTTAAACTGAATGCTTTTTGAATCGTGATTCGATTAGACCGATTTAATTTTAATTAACTTTGCAAATAAGTCGTATTCATCCGCATCGGTAATTTCGACTTCCAACATATCGCCTGGTTGAATCGTGCTCTTATCGATATCTTCTACGAAGACATTACCGTCAATTTCCGGAGCATCGGCATAAGAACGTGCAACAGCAACAGGATATTCATCTTCCAAATCATCGACTAATACAGTCATCGTTTGACCGATACGTTTTTGTAATTTGGCAGCAGATATTTGCTGCTGCACTTGCATAAAGCGCTCGTAACGCTCTTGCTTAATTTCTTCTGGCACATGATCTGGTAAATCATTGGCCGTAGCGCCTTCTACTGGTGAGTAAGTAAAGCAGCCTACACGATCAAGTTGAGCTTCAACTAACCAATCTAGCAAAATCTGGAAATCTTCTTCAGTTTCGCCTGGAAAACCAACCACAAAAGTAGAACGGATCACAAGATCCGGGCATTTTTCACGCCACAATTTAATTTTTTCTAGAGTATTTTCACTATGCGCCGGACGCTTCATTAATTTAAGAACACGTGGGCTCGCATGTTGGAATGGAATATCTAGATAAGGCAGGATTTTACCCTGAGCCATCAAATCAATCACAGCATCAACATGTGGATATGGATATACATAATGTAGACGCACCCAAATTCCAAGCTGACCAAGTGCTTCACACATGTCAAAGAATTTGGTTTTTACTGGCTGCCCGTTCCAAAAATCCAACTTATATTTAGTATCTACACCATAAGCTGAAGTATCTTGTGAAATAACCAATATTTCTTTCACACCTGCGCGTTTTAACGCAGCTGCTTCTTCTAACACGCTACCAACTGGACGTGATACTAAATCACCACGCATGCTCGGGATAATACAGAAGGTACAACGGTGGTTACAGCCTTCAGATATTTTTAAATAAGCATAATGCTTAGGCGTTAAACGGATACCTTGTTCAGGAACAAGATCAATAAAAGGATTATGTTTCGGCGGTGCTGGTACATATTCATGTACAGCTTCCATTACGTCCTGGTAAGCTGCTGCACCAGTAACCTTTAAAACGTTCGGATGCATTTGACGAATTTTATCTTCGTCCTTACCTAAGCATCCTGTAACGATTACTCGACCATTTTCACTCATGGCCTCGCCAATTGCATCTAGCGACTCTTGTACCGCAGATTCAATAAAACCACAGGTATTAACAACTACTAAATCAGCACCATCATAATCTGATGCAACTTGATAACCTTCAGTCTTTAACTGAGTTAAAATTCGTTCAGAATCTACCAATGCCTTAGGACAACCTAAAGAAACAAAACCGACTTTGGGGGTCTTCATGAATCTGCGCTCCACTTGAATGCGCGTATTGTATGTCTTTTCTCGTCTCACGCATAGGTGGAAACCCCACTCTTTGTGTAATGCACCAAAATACAACCAATATTTGCACCAAAACCCAATATTGCACCAAGTTGGAACATGTTATTATTAGCAAGCAGGCTGCTATTTTTGACCAAAAGATATTAAGAACGATTTTAGCGCGCTTTAATTACGCTTGAAACCTCAAAATAATCCATAAACAAAGTTGGCGTACATTTTGCATCATTCATGTTCTATAACGGTGAATACCGATAACCAATGAAGATGCCATTGCGCCATTTTAAGACAGGAACGATTCGCTAATGGATCAACACGCACCTATCGACTATCGCCTTTTGGTAGACAATTTAACTACTGCGATTTTATTAATCGATAGTAATTTTAATATTTTTTATTTGAATTCAGCTTGCGAAGCACTTTTCGACATTAGTTTGCTACGTGCTTCTGGGCAGCCGGTTTTAAATTTACTTCATGCGCCCGATGATACCTTTAATACACATGAAGCTTTACTCAATACTTTAAAAACAGGACAACCTTATACACGTCGTGAAGCTGTGATTAATGTCAACTTTAAAGACTTACATGTTGATTATACGGTTTCACAATTAAATGCAGGTAAAAGTTACCATCCGCTTTTACTTATTGAGTTAAATCCAATTGACCGTATGTTGAAAATTTCTAAAGAAGAAAACTTAATTCAACAACATCAAGTAGCTAGACAGTTGGTTCGAGGCGTTGCTCACGAAATTAAAAATCCGCTGGCTGGGATACGAGGTGCCACTCAATTACTTGCTCGGAGCTTGAATGACGAGAGTTATGCAGAATTTACAGATGTTATTATTAATGAAGTAGATCGTCTTACCAATTTGGCTGACACTATGTTAGGTTCAAGACAACTGCCGAGTTATGAGAACGTAAATGTTCATGAACCTTTGGAACGAGTTCGATCTTTAATTGCAAACCAAACCAAGAAAAAAATTAAAATTACGCGTGACTATGATTTGTCTTTGCCAGATGTGAATGCTGACCGAGACCAATTAATTCAAGTTATGCTCAATATTAGCGTTAATGCCATTCAAGCGATTACAGAAAATAAGTCATTTTTTATAGATCAAGAACCCGAATTAATTTTACGTACCCGAATTCAACGTCTAGTCACTATTAATGGTGTGCTCAACCGCTCGGCGGTTCGAGTTGATATTGAAGACAATGGACCGGGTATTCCAGAAAGCATTTTAGAATCTGTGTTTTACCCGTTGGTTACAGGGCGAGCAAAAGGTACAGGGCTTGGCCTGAGTATTGCACAGAACATTATGCATCAACATAACGGAATGATTGAATGCCAATCAGTTCCTGGAAAAACAATGTTTAGCTTATATTTACCTTGGGAGTCAGACCGTGTCGCGAAATAAAATATGGGTTATTGATGACGATCGCGCCATGCGATGGGTACTTGAAAAGACCTTTAAAGAAGAAGGATTTGACGTCACCAATTTTGAAGAAGCTCAAACAGCACTCGAACGTTTACATCATGATGCGCCCGATGTCATCTTAACTGACATCCGTATGCCTGGTATCGATGGGTTGACTTTTTTATCCAAAGTAAAAAACACACACCCCGACTTACCCGTCATTATTATGACAGCTCATTCAGACTTAGAGTCAGCTGTATCAAGCTATCAAACTGGTGCGTTTGAATATTTACCAAAGCCATTTGATATTGATGAAGCTTTAGCTTTAGTCAATCGTGCGATTTTGCATATCAATAAATTGCAGCAGCAAGAAGCTACAAAAACTGCTTCTCCTCTACAATCGACAGAAATTATTGGTGAATCTCCTGCCATGCAAGAGGTTTTCCGAGCAATTGGGCGGTTATCGCAATCACACATTACCGTTTTAATTAATGGCGAGTCAGGAACTGGTAAAGAACTCGTTGCACATGCTTTACACAAGCACTCACCACGCCGTGCCAAACCATTTATTGCACTAAACATGGCAGCAATTCCGAAAGACTTAATCGAAACGGAATTATTTGGTCATGAAAAAGGTGCTTTTACTGGCGCAAACACTCAACATCAAGGTCGTTTTGAACAAGCCAATGGCGGAACTCTCTTTCTTGATGAAATTGGTGACATGCCATTTGAAACACAGACTCGTTTACTTCGCGTACTTGCAGATGGTGAATTTTATCGAGTTGGTGGACATATCCCTGTTAAAGTTGATGTACGAATTGTCGCTGCGACACACCAAGATTTAGAAAAATTGGTGAATGAAGGTCGATTCCGTGAAGACTTATATCACCGTTTAAATGTAATTCGTATTCATATTCCTAAGCTTGCGCATCGTAGCGAAGATATACCAATGCTTGCTCAACACTTCTTGGCCCGTGCAGGCAAAGAGTTAGGTGTAAGTCCAAAGATTTTACGTACTGAAACAACAGACTATATGCAACAACTGCCATGGCCAGGTAACGTACGTCAGCTTGAAAATACCTGCCGTTGGTTAACTGTCATGATTACTGGTCGTGAAGTTTATCCAGAAGATTTACCTTCTGAACTAAAACAAGTGCCACTTCAAAAAACTAGTGAAACAAGTCAGCCAGCCCCGTCTTTTGAGCGTATTTCTTTACATCATTGGGATGAATTGCTAAACCAATGGGCGATTCAAAAGCTCAAAAATGGCGAAATGAAGATTTTAGATATTGCAACACCAATGTTTGAACGCACATTAATTAATGCTGCCCTACAACAAACTCGTGGACGCAAACGTCATGCAGCTGAACTATTAGGTTGGGGACGGAACACCCTAACCCGAAAGTTAAAGGAACTAGGAATGGATTCTGCTGATGACGATGATGAGGACGAACATAAAGTAACTTTGTCTGAAGCTTAATTGTAAAATACATAACAAGAGCGGCTAATTGATTTTAGCCGCTTTTTATTTATATCTATTGATAAGGAAATTAATCTTTAAATTAAAACGTGAACATATAGTTACATCACTAAAAAACTCCAAAAGATCGTGTAAGCTTTTATATTTTAAAATATTTATTCAGTTTCATACTTATATGATTGTTTAGCAGACAATCTAAGAATATAGCAATGTCCATCGGTAAAGATAGTTTTGATATACTAGCTAAGCAGTATTAATCGTTGTTATTAAATTTTATGCATGATCCAGTCCTTGAGTCACATCATCCTATATGTGACAAACCTCAGACGCGCCGCGGTATCGAACGTCGTTTAGCTTTATTGCTAAGCGCAACCGAGCTGTTTTTGGAAAAAGGATATGATGCTGTATCTCTTGACGATATCGTAAATCATGCAGGTGGTTCAAAGGCCTCTATTTATAAATATTTTGGAAACAAAGAAGGACTTTTTACCGCTATTTGTGACTATAAGCGTGAAATGTTTTTTAAAGATGTGTGTATTCCATTTAATCCTGAAAAAAGTACTTTAAAAGAATATCTAATTCAAACGCTCGAACGTGTTTACGTTCATATCATTCAACCGGAACATATCGCGTTTTTACGACTTATTATCGAACAGACAGAATGTAATACGGTCCTCATACAATACCTTTATGACAAATGGGTACACAACTTACAGAATACTCTTACTCAAGCATTAGAGTTTGCACATAATGCAGGAGAAATCACATGTCCTTCTCCTTATCATTCTTCACTCATGTACTTTGGGATTTTACGCGATATTGAGTGGCGTATGATTATGGGTATGCCAGCTCTACCCAATGAGAAAGAAGCTTTTGATTATATTGAATATTGTGTAGACATTTTCTTAAAAGGCCACCATAAAGTCTAATTCTTTTGCATTTTGAAATGCTTATAGTATAGTAGACTTCTTTTTCTCCACATCCACCCAGCCAACAACAGATAATTGTTGTATTTCAAAGACAATTATTATGGAGTAGCTACATGGCTCTAAGACATTTCCTGACTTTACGTGATCTATCCACATTAGAACTTAACCGCATCTTAGAACGCGCAAGTGAACTAAAAAAAATGCAACAAGGCAATAAGGTTTATCAGCCTTTTGTTGGTAAAGTATTGGGAATGATTTTTGAAAAATCGAGCACACGCACTCGTATTTCTTTTGAGGCTGGTATTAACCAATTTGGTGGCAGTGCCATCTTTTTGTCACCTCGCGACACACAACTAGGTCGTGGTGAGCCTATTGAAGACTCAGCACGTGTTATATCAAGCATGCTTGATATTGTAATGATTCGTACTTTTGGTCACGACATTGTTGAACGCTTTGCATCTTACTCAAAAGTTCCTGTGATTAACGGCCTAACTGATGACCACCACCCTTGTCAGTTACTTGCAGATTTACAAACTTATATTGAGCATCGCGGTAGTATTGAAGGTAAAACCGTAGCTTGGATTGGTGATGGCAATAATATGTGTAATTCATATATTGAAGCTGCACATTTAATGGGTTTTAAATTAAAAATTGCTTCGCCAAAGGGTTTTGAACCTAAACCTGAATTTTTAGCAGAGTTTGGACATTGTGTTGAGCTTTTTGACAACGCTGAAGATGCCGCTGTAAATGCTGACCTTATCGTTACAGACGTATGGGCAAGCATGGGGCAAGAAGAAGAACAAAAATTACGTAAGAATGCTTTTTCAGCGTTTCAAGTCAATGAAAAACTGATGAGTCTTGCACATCCAGATTGTTTATTTATGCATTGTTTACCAGCACATCGTGGTGAAGAAATTTCAGAAACCATGCTTGATCATAAAAATTCAGTCGTATGGGATGAAGCAGAAAACCGCTTACATGCTCAGAAAGCTTTAATGGAATTTTTATTGAATGAAAATTTGAAAAAAGCTTAATCTCGATAGAAAAACAGCATCTTTAAGGTGCTGTTTTTTTTATTTCCATAAAACTCTTATTTTTCTTGTTTATTTTTAAAATTTTTCACGATGTTGCTGAATATATAAACAGTCTATATTTCAACTACACTCTAGAATCGTGTATAACATTCTACACAATAAGCCAAGCCTACTCTTGTAGAGTGCGATTATGACAACCCTTGAAGAATCACTATCTCAAATCCCTGCATTTTCAATTATTCACGAACACTTATTTAGTTCAGCACAACCTTCTGTTGAACAGCTCAAACTCATTAAAGAGTATGGCTGTAGTACTGTTATCAATTTAGCTTTGACAAATTCATCGAATTGTATTGAAAATGAAGATCAGGTTTGTCTTGAGCACGGTTTAAATTACATTCATATTCCAATTGACTGGGAAACACCTTCTTCTGACCAATGCTTATTGGTTTTAGATTTAATTGATCATTTGGTTCAAAATGAAATCGTTTGGTTACATTGTGCCAAAAACAAACGTGTAAGTTGTCTCATGTATGTATACAGACAATTTTATATGAATATGGACATGCCAACTTCTCAAGATTTACTACACGAAATTTGGGAACCCAATGAAACCTGGACAGGACTAATCCATAGCATTACCTTACAGCTACAAGGCCGTAAGGCTACCTTAGAACTTCAACAGTCTTTGCAACAAACTGATGATTTAGTTTAATTAGAGATTAATACCGTCGCTGTTGCTAAAATTCCTTCTTGGCGACCCGTAAACCCAAGTTTTTCGGTAGTGGTCGCTTTGATACTAATTTGATTTAAATCCACATTCAAAACATCTGCAATGCTTTGGCGCATCTCTAAATTATGTTTCGCTAATTTAGGACGTTCGCAAGCTACAGTAATATCAGCATTATTCAAACGATAACCACGGTCTAATATTAATTGGTAAACGTGTTTTAGCAGTACACGGCTATCCGCTCCTTTAAACTCGGGATCGGTATCTGGAAAATGCTGACCAATATCACCAAGCGCCAGTGCACCGAGTAAAGCATCACATAGCGCATGTAACACAACATCGCCATCAGAATGTGCTTTTAAGCCATGCGTATGTGGAATCTGAACGCCAGCCAAAGTTACGAAGTTACCCTCTTCAAAGGCATGTACATCCATTCCTTGTCCAATACGAATTTGAGCAACCATATAAACTCTTCCCTTCTATAAAAACTTAAGAAATCTTGTATTCAGCTGTTGTGTTTCGCTATAGTACACTTAGCAAAGTAGACTGAAAGTATAAGCGATCATGCCGTCGAATACTGATATGAATCAATTGAAAAGATTAAGTTTTGTCGTGACATTGAGTTGTTTATGCTCACCATTTGTTTTTGCGGAATCTATCGACTGCTTAAATTCAAAATTTGAGCTCAAAATCTGCTCAAAAACCTTTAGTGAAGCGCGTAAGCAACTCAACAATCAATATCTTTCTGCATACTTAGTTACAGATGCCCCCTTAAGACTTCTACAAGATACACAGACTTTGTGGTTTAAACATACTCAACAATGCAAAAACACTTCATGTTTTCAACAACAGTTTGATATACGTGGGGATGATTTAAACTTTTATGCATCACTTAAGCAAACCCTAACGCAGCATTATCTTAAATTTGAAAATGGGCATATTGCAGCTCAACCTGTTCATTTACAAATTCATCAACTTGCTAAAGATAAAATCAAAATCGAAGGATTAGCTTACCGTAATCCAAATAACCGAAAAGATACTCAAACTATTTCACTCATGGCTTATAGCTCTCCTGAACAGAAAAGTGAAATTTTAGACAATGAACATAACTGCAAATATAAGTTCGATTTCCAAAAAGCCTTACTTGTAGTGAAAACCCAACAAAAAGGCTGTGAACGATTTACTGGTGTTTATCGACTATATGATTAATTGATATAAAACAAAAAACCAGTGAATCTACACTGGCTTTTCTTTTTTAAGCTGGATATTTTTGCAGAATATCTTGACTCACCAATACAGCAGTCGCTGCTGATAAAGTCCAACCTAAATGGCCATGTCCGGTATTATAAAAAACTCGTGGCTGTTTAGACTGTTTTACGACTGGTAACATATTTGGCATCATTGGTCTTAAACCTGCCCACGGCACAACATGCTCAGTTGAAATGTCAAAATTACGATTCACCCAATTCACTAAAGGTTGAATACGATCCGCTCGAATGTCTCGATTATAGCCGTTAAACTCAGCTGTACCTGCAATACGTAAACGATCTTGGCCTAAACGAGATGTTACAATTTTGGCGCTTTCATCAAGCAAACTCACCCATGGCGCATTTTTAATACTTTTCTCATCTTTCAATTGGACAGTAATTGAATAGCCTTTTACAGGATAAACATTTACACGCTCACCAATCATGTCAGCCAATTGATAACTTCCAACACCACCACAAACCACCAGAACATCACCTTCTAATTGAAAGCTATCTGTTGGGGAAAGATGCGGATGCTCAGCACTTGGCTGACAATTCAGTACCACTTTATCTATATGACACTTAATATCAGTAACTTCTAAGCCAAACTTATACTGCACCCCATATTGTTTAGTCTTTTCAGCTAAAGTGGTTGAATATTTATGAATATCTCCAGTTGCATCGCTTGGTGTGTAATAACCACCAAAGTACTCACCCGTTAAAGAAGGTTCGATTGACTTCATTTCTTCAGGTGAAACTGAGTAGCGCTCCAAAGTTCCTTTATTCAAGACATCATTAACTCGCTTAGCAATATCATAGTCATCCTTAGTATGATACATATGAAGAATACCGCGTTTCTCCAAATCAAATTGAAGCTGCTCTTTTTCAGCGACTTCAAATAAGCGCTTACGAGCAAGCAATGCTAAACGAACAGTTTCTATCGTATTAGCCTCATAATTTTTAATATGAGATAAAAACTCAACTAACCAGCTATATTTGTGCAAACTAAAAGAAGGATTAAGTAATAGAGGAGCATCTTTTTGCCTCATCCATTTAAAACCTTTTATAACGGTCGCTTTCTGGTTCCAGACTTCTGCATTACAAGCAGATAATTGCCCTCCGTTTGCAAATGATGTTTCCATAGCTGGATAAAGATGGCGATCAATCACTGTGACTTGGTAACCTAATTGAGATAATTCATAGGCTGAAGTAACCCCTGTGATTCCTGCACCAATCACAATAACATGTGGCATAACAGACTCCTCTGAAATGCAAAAACATTTCATCAGTACAGCCCATCTGTCATTTGTACCTGAGAGTTTCGACCTAAATACTACCTTTTAGCATTTCGATCTTCCCCTTCGGTGAGTTTATGACTTATAAGTTTTTATTCTTCATGCTTATAAATCTTAAGCTGCTCTCCAGATTTTTTAATTATTACAGTCCTTTTGCCTGAGAGTTTCCGGGCCTGTTGCTCCTTCGGCGGGTTCTTAAGAACCTCTCTCCCGCAATAATTTTGTATTTATATAAGCAATGTATCTGCCACTTTTAAAAAAACGCATTCTTTTCTTGTAAACTTTTGTACAGCAATTCAATTAAATATGAAAGTATTTGATTTAATTACAAAAAAAGGTGAATTATTTAAATTCACCTTTTGCCATTTATTAAAGCTTTCCTTCAAGCACTTGGTCTGAAACATGACCTTTCCACTGCTCTCTCAAGGTTGGTAAATAAAACTTCTCACCAATTGTGACCAACTCAGCATCAATGAGTGCATGAATTTCGTGCATAAAAATGTAATCTAAGGCAACTAAAGAGAGTTGATGATTTTTTTGCGCTACTTTTTTTCGCTTCACTTGAGCTTGTTTAATTAACTCATTTGCAAAATTTTTATCTTTATATGTGGTGATTGCATTTAAACGAAGCTCAATAACACCCCAACCGGCCAACAATTTTTTGAAAATTTCAAAGTCTTTTGTCGTTGATTCCCAAGTTACATTTTCCAGATTATTATCTTCAGGCAAAACAGGTAACAGCAAATCACCAGTACTTGGAAAAATCTTTTTAAGATTTAACAGAAATTTAACAGGCTGATCACTCGGGTAATCATTAAACTGCACATGTTGTTCGGTATCTGTTAAATAAATCGAGAGCATTCAAAAATCCTTAGCTAAACAACTGTTTATTATGTGTTTAATTTCCATATCGCAAAATAAATAAAAATTAAAAACAATAGAAAAACAGGATAAGGTGGGCATTTTAACAATTATGGCAGCTTATTCAACTCTAAGTTGGTTTGATAAAGCTTAATCAAGAAATAATTACAACCTAGAAACTTACAAATAAATCTCATACAACTTCAAAAATTTAAAAATGCATATATTTTAAATATATTATTTTTTAGTCTACTGTTAAATTTAATGTTATAATACATTGATTTACTCAATTTCATATGGGCTTCCAAAGAAATGAATAGATCAAAATTAATTTTATTATTTTTAAGTATTAGTACTTTTTCTTCTTCGGTATTTTCTGAAACGATTACTTCCCCAATTAAACAAGAATTTTATGACCAAGAATCGAACCGCCATAGAAGTATGCTTGAGGTAAGTAACACTTCAAGTCATAAGTTTAGTGAATCACAACACAATTCTTTTCACTCCGATTCACGCAAGCAAAAAGTAGATTTTTTTGAAATTGCCAAGCAATACCAAGAAGATAAACCTCAAAATACCTATTCCCACTCTCCTGACCAGACAGTAAATATGAGCGATCATGATCGAAGTCTCTACTATATTAGAAATCATGATGATATAGGTCTTAAAAGGGATATTCGTATTCAACAATATAGGTCATTAAAACAACAATACGATAAAGGGGTTATTTCCAATGATGAATACAAAGAGAAAGTTTACAAAATTTTAAAATAAGCTTTTATATATTTTGAAGCCTTCTTTTAGTGGAAGGCTTTTATAATAGTTTTGATATAGATTGTTAAAAATCTTTAAATAACAAAGATTCATAGTAAATAAGCAATAAAAATTAAACAGTTTTAACTGCTAAAAGAAGCCAGACTATTCAAATCTTCTCTACACATAAAGGAGAGATCAATGAAGATCCGCGCTTCACGTACCTATTCAACTTATTCAAATCATTACTTTATTTCGAAAGAATATGAATGCAACGTTATTCCACTAAAAGGAATGTGTTTTACCGATCTTGGTTTGACCGAAAATGGTGTAATCGCACCTATAGAAATTACAGAGGTCACTATAGATCCAGCCTCTAATTCATATCATGTTCTTTTAGCAAAAGACGCCCACGAATATACGAAAGAAGAACTAAAAAGAAAATTTGAAGAAATGAAAGCAAATGGTTGGGAATATATAGAAGATCTACTAGTGTAGTTTTTATTTTCAACCTATACGTTAGAGCACATATGAAAAGCTCTAGATTTAATGTGTAAACATAATAGCCATCAGTAGTACTGTACATTCAATATAAAATGATACTGCTGATGGCTATATAGACCGCTTATTTACTATTTGGCGAAACCATTTTTTCAGGTTTAACGACTTCATCAAATTGTTCTGCTGTTACTAAACCAAGCTCAACAGCCACTTGTTTTAAAGTCTTATTCTCTTTATAAGCAGTTTTCGCTACTTTTGCAGAGTTTTCATAACCAATAACTGGATTCAATGCAGTAACTAACATGAGAGAGTTGTGCAAGAAGTGATCAATTCTATCTCGATTAGGTTCAATTCCAACCGCACAATGATCATTAAAACTATTGCATGCATCGCCAAGAAGCTGAATAGATTGCAATAAATTATAAGCAATCACTGGCATAAATACGTTTAACTCGAAGTTACCAGAAGCACCAGCGATATTAATAGTGGTATCGTTGCCAAGCACTTGTGCAACCACCATAGTCATTGCTTCACTTTGAGTTGGGTTCACTTTACCCGGCATAATGCTTGAGCCAGGTTCATTTTCAGGAATGCGAATTTCACCAAAACCACAGCGTGGGCCACTTGCTAACCAACGAATATCGTTAGCAATCTTATTTAAGCTTACTGCTAAAGTTTTTAAGGCGCCTGATGCAAAAACAGCAGCATCACGCCCTGCAAGTGCTTCAAATTTATTAGGAGCAGTAACAAATGGCAAACCTGTTAAAGCTGCAAGCTGAGCTGCGGCCTTAACAGCATAATCAGGATGAGCATTTAAACCAGTTCCTACTGCTGTACCACCCAATGGCAACTCATACAAACCCGTTAAGGCTTGTTGTAAGCGTACTAAACCATGCTCAAGCTGAGAAACATAACCACTAAATTCTTGGCCTAAGGTTAATGGCGTGGCATCTTGCAAATGAGTACGCCCAATTTTAACAATATCTTGAAACTCATCGGACTTCTTCTGCAAAGTCGCTTTAAGCTGTTCTACAGCTGGAATTAGTAATTCATTGATTTGCAAACTTGCCGCAACGTGAATAGCCGTTGGAAATGAGTCATTGGTAGACTGTGCACGATTGACATGATCATTTGGATGTACTGGTTTTTGTGCACCCAGTGCTTCGCCTAATTTTTGGTTGGCAATATTGGCAATCACTTCATTACAGTTCATGTTGCTTTGCGTACCAGAACCTGTTTGCCAAACTACGAGTGGGAACTGTGAGTCCCATTTCCCTGCAATCACTTCTTCGGCAGCTCCCACAATGTATTGACTTAAATCTTGTGGTAACTGTCCTAACTCGGCATTGGTTATTGCTGCTGCTTTTTTTACCAATCCCATCGCTCGAATCATGGCACGGGGTAAACGCTCCTGCCCGATTTTGAAGTTCTGTAAGCTACGTTGGGTTTGTGCTCCCCATAGCGCTTCATTTGGAACTTCAATCTCACCCATAGTGTCATGTTCAATTCGTGTTTGCATAGAAACCTCGGTTATCTGGTTAAAGAACTCACGGGCTGAAGCAATTTTTGCTTTGGCTAGTTAATTTTAGTATCGTACTCAAGCATTCCATTATTGTAAATAAGAATCATTATCTCATCTTCCATTTAATGTATTTTGATAGAATCTCCACTCATCTTCAATCATTTGCTTCAAAGTTCGTTTCGGATCCCATTGTAATAAATTTTTTGCTTTTCCTATATTTGCACCAAGTTGAGCCAACTCTTCGTGCTTATAAATTGCCGATTGTGTCGGAATTTCAGCTTGGGTCACTTGTGAAATTTCATCTAATAATTGACGAATTGAATGTACTTGGTCATGTGCAATATTAAAAGCTTCACAGCAGTGAGTTTGATCACGCAACCAATGTAGAGTTGCACTTACCGCGTCACATACATCTAACACATGTAGAAAGCTACGTTCCACGGTATGGTCTTCGGTAGTCACCTGATCTTGTAATTCAATTAAATCACGCTGCATCGCTGCAACTTGTAATGCAAGCGGTACAATATTTTTAGGGAGCTGCGCAACATACTCACCTAATACACCATGCTCAAAAGCACCTACAATATTTGATAGGCGTAGGATTGCAATTTTCCATTCATGATCAATTTTATGAGTATCTCTAATGATTTCTTCAATCATCTGTTGAGATTTGATATATGGATTAGGATAACCGTAGTTGAAATCTTCTGTTTCGCTTAACTGCAAACCAGATTTTCCATAGACTGCCAAGCTAGATAAATGAATGAAATGACGAACCCCTGTACGTTGCATCGCACGTAATAGGCTCATAATGCAACTGACATTATCGTTGTAATATTCGAGCGGTTTTAAATTAGATTCTTCAATAGATTTAAAACCAGCTGTGTGAATGACTGCATCGATTGAGTACTGTTCAAATACTTTGTTCAATGCAGGTGTATTACGTACATCAAGTTTAACAAACGGAACGTACATACCAGAGATGTATTCTAACCGCTCAAGCGTTTGCAAGGTCGAGTTAGCCAAATTATCGACAATAACCACTTCTTGGCCTTGAGCCAACAGACTCAATGCAATGTGTGAACCGATAAAGCCTAAACCACCTGTCACTAAAATCATTGTATACTTACCTTTCTCTTAATGTATCTACGCCCATTTAGACGTATGACCATAGTGAATTCTCAATGAGTACATTACTACTAATAACCTCTGCTCCTACTTCAATCCATGCTTGGCATGCACTGGGCCTTGCTCAGGCACTCAAAAGTAAAAATGAAGACTTTCGTGTATTCTTTTACCAAGATGGCGTTCAGGTTGCGAATGATTTTCAGTGGGTTCCTGACGACCAGCGTAATTTAACGCATGAATGGCAAAAGCTCTCGATCCGACTTCCTGTCTGTGTCAGCGCCGCCCTTGCACGTGGTATTACCGATGCAGAAAATGCGAGTCGCCATCAACTTAGTCATCACAACCTAGCGGACAACTTTGAGTTAGTTGGACTAGGTGAACTTGCTGATGCAGTACAGTCAGCCTCTCGTCTTCTTCAATTCTAAGTTACTTTGTTAACTTAGATTGTTGCTTTTAAAAGGTATATTGTGTGAAAACTGTACTCGTTATTTTGACCCAAGCCAATCTAACCAGCCTACAAGTCAATGAAAGCCTCGCCGCTACTATGGTTTTAGCAACCTTTGGCTCACCAGTCAAAGTATTATTGAAAGATGCAGCTCTTAGCCTCTTACAAAATGAACATAACTTTGACCAGTTGCAGCATGCTTTTAAAATTGCTTCAAACATGGTGGATAGCTTTGAGTTTTATGACTTGAGCCCCATTCTTGTTGAGACCAAAAATAAACAGCATCCTTTTGTTCAAAACAGTGAGCAGGAGCTAGAGTTTGTTCAGTTAGATACTGAACTCATCCAATCCTTCAATCATGTCTTATATTGGTAGATAAAGGTGTAAATTTAATGACGCAATCAACACTTTATCTGGTGCAAGCTTCTTATCACCATACCCCTCGTATTATTGAAGAACTTGAAAAACTTTTTCATCAAGACGATCAGGTTGTTTTTATGGGCGATTCAACCGCACAGCTTTCCCTAAGCATTTGTCAGCAGTTTGGCTCAGTTTCTTGTTTGTCTCATGAAAAAGATTTAATTGATGCAGAAACCTTAGCTCACGTTAATGTATTAAACTATGACCAGTTTGCTGATCTGGTTTTACAATTTAATCGATGCATTTCTTTGAAATAATATAGTTAGGCTCATTTTTATGAATTTAGAATTAGATCAAGATGGTCATTTAGTCGACTATACGATTTGGAATCCCGAAGTCGCACAGGAACTTGCCAAATCTCTCGATCTTGAATTAACAGATTGGCATTTTGAAGTTTTAGCTGCGGTTCGCCAATTTTATCAGCAATTTGGTCATTCTCCAGCGACTCGTCCCCTCATTAAATTCTTAATGAAAACTGTCAGTCCTGATATCAATAATGCTGTTTTACAGCAAAAATTTAATACTGGTTTAGTTGCGCGCCATCTCAGTCGTTTAGCAGGCATTCCTAAACCAGCAAATTGTTTATAACTTTTTTATGCGAACTTTTTAGCGGCAGCGACACATAGAATTGTTACTGCCGTTACCATTAACATCGACCAACTTACATGTTCATGTAATAACAGTGCGGCAATCGCGAGTCCCATTAAAGGTTGTAAAAGCTGTAGCTGGCTAATTGCAGCAATACCGCCTTGTGCAAGCCCTTTGTACCAGAAAAAGAACCCGATAAGCATACTAAATAACGATACATAAACCAGCCCTGCTATCGCCGATGTAGATACATCTTGGAAAGAAACAGGCATATAAAAAACGGTAGCAAACAGCATAATTGGTAAAGCTAAAATAAGTGCCCAACAAATCACCTGCCAGCCACCTATTTTTTTCGAAAGTACTCCACCTTCTGCATAGCCAAATCCACATAGAATAATTGCAATAAGCATGTATAAATCGCCGATGCAAAAAGAAGCTTCACCCGACAAAAAAAACATGTAGGTAAAGACAACCAGGCTGCCTAAAATTGCAAATATCCAAAAAAATAAATTTGGTTTTTCTCCACCTCTCACTACTGCGAATATGGCAGTAGCGAGCGGTAGAAGACTCACAAAGACAATTGAATGTGCTGCATTCATATATTGCAAAGCAAGTGCCGTAAATAAGGGAAAACCCACCACAACACCTAAAGCAACTATTGCGAGTGGCCACCAATCTTGTTTAGCTGGTCTTTTTTCTTTAAGCAAAAAGATAAGAATTAATCCTAAAACACCCGCAATAACTGCTCTTGCCGCCGTCAGAAAACCAGGCTCAAAACCTGTTACCGCAACACGGGTAGCCGGTAATGAACCGGCAAAAATTGCAACCCCTATAAAACCATTCACCCAACCGTTCATAAACTTTTGCATATTATTCTCCGGAACTATACGAAGAATTTAAGCTGTGATATGGTGTTGAAACCAGATACAAAGCAGTACAATTTTAAAAAACTGTTATGTATAAATAAGCAGTACAGTTAGAGATGATTAACGTGAACCAGTCAAAAACAAAAATCGAGTTTGTTATTTCACAGATTGAACAACAAATTAAAAATCGTTCTCTAACCCCAGGTTCCCGTTTACCTTCTGTACGCAAACTGGCAAAAGATTTAGGTTTTTCTGTTTCTACCATTGTCGAAGCTTATGAACGATTAATTGCCGTAGGTAAAATTGAATCTCGAAGTGGTTCCGGTTTTTATGTAGTTGGGCCACTTGCACCTTTAGCCTTAAGTGAATTAGGCCCTAAATTAGATCGCTCTATCAATCCATTATGGATTTCACGTCAGTCATTGGAAGCAAAACCTGATGCTTTTAAACCCGGTTGTGGCTGGTTACCAAATGACTGGATGCCGCTTGAAAGTATCCGCAAAGCATTAAGGTCAGCCACACGTAACGAAGATGATAACTTAATGGGCTATTCTTCACCTTTAGGACTACCCGCATTACGAGATTTACTCGCTCGACGAGCACAAAGTAAGGGCATAGAAGCAAACTTGAACCAAGTTCTTTTAACTGATTCGGGTACCCAAGCAATTGATCTGGTTTGCCGTTTCTTACTTAAACCAGATGATGTTGTTCTGATTGATGACCCTTGCTACTTTAACTTCCATGCCCTACTTAAAGTTCATCAAGTTAAAGTTATTGGTATTCCTTACACACCAAATGGTCCAGATTTAGAAGCATTTAAAGAAGCGATTGAGACCTATAATCCGCGGCTTTATATTACAAACTCTGGAATACACAATCCAACTGGTGCAACACTCTCACTCTCGATCGCTCATCAATTATTAAAACTCATTGAGCAGTCTAATTTGATTGTGATTGAAGACGATATATTTTCAGATTTTGAACATACTTCAGCGCCACGGCTTGCGGCCCTAGACAACCTTTCACGCGTGATTTTTATTGGAAGTTTCTCTAAAACGCTCTCTGCCTCTATTCGCTGCGGCTACATTATTGCGAAACCAGAATGGATTGATCAAATTACCGATTTAAAAATTGCTACTAGCTTTTCTCACAATGGACTCTCAGCCAAGATATTACATACAGCTTTAACCGATGGTTCATACCGTAAGCATCTAGATGTGTTGAAAGTTCGTTTAGCCCAATCCATGCAGGAAACGATAGCAAAACTTAAAGCGATTGGAATAGAACCGTGGATTGAACCAAAGGCCGGAATTTTTGTGTGGTGTCGTCTACCAGAAGGAATAGATGCAGCAAAGATTGCACAGTTTTGCTTGAATCGAGAAGTGATTCTTGCTCCGGGTAATGCCTTTAGCCAATCAAAATCGGCAGGCCAATTTATTCGTTTTAATATTACCCAGTCAAACCATGATTATATTTATAAGACTCTTACAGAAGCACTTCAGCAAGAGTCTTTAAACAAAGAGCTTTAAGCTTGTTTTTTCTTTTGTTCCATATAAGCAAAGTAGCCCGGTCCAGCCGAAACTTGAACTTGTTTTGCATGTAAAGGTTCACGGCAGACTGAACATACCATGACTGGTTCAAATTTATGACCACAAGCTTTATGGCGATATTCCAAAGGTTTACCTAAACCTTGATCCATCCATTTATCTGCCCAATTCGCCATAGATAATATAATTGGATAAAGCTCAAATCCTTTATCAGTGAGACGATATTCAAAACGTTCCTGACGGTCAAAATAAGGAGCTTTGACTAAAATTTCGTATTCAACCAAACGCTTTAAACGATCCGACAACACATGACGAGTGACACCTAGTGATTTTTGAAAATCATCAAAACGGCGAATTCCCATAAAAGCATTACGTAATATTAGCATCGTCCAGCGATCACCAATTACCGATAGCATACGGGCAACAGAACAAGGTTGATCACCGATGTCATCCCATTTCATCTTTATGCTTACCTCAATATAGAACTGGCCTACTTGCCTTATTATTTATACCCTAAACCACTTAATATGTTATATGCAATATTCAGCTTAAAAATAAGTTTTTAATATACTTATGACGCCTATTTTTTAAATAACCATGAATAGAAATACTTATAAAATATGATTAACTTATAAGTATAAATTAATCATATTCAGCTTATTTATAGGCTAATTTGAAATAAAGATTCCTTTTAATAAAGTACCTGACTCTAGTTTTGTACTCGCAGGAATACGGACTAAACAATTGGCTTGCATAAGGTTACTCAGCATATGAGACTGCTGCTTAGCCAAACTTTTTACTCTAAGTTGTCCTGCATCAAAATAAGCATACATTCGCAAAAAACGCTCACGTGCATCTTCTTTTAAATCATGCTCTAAAATTGCGGTAAACCATTCTGGTCCGTGTCTATTACCCTGCAATGCATCAAGCAAAGATTTACCGTAAACTTGCATTGCTACATATACCGCAGCCGGATTGCCTGGTAGGCCGAGCAAATAGCAAGAATGGCTAGCTTGTGAATTATGGTATTCGGCAAAGAATAAAGGTTTACCCGGTTTTTGTTTAACTTTCCAAAAGATTTGTTCAAACCCAACTTCGAAAGCACAGGGCCGGACAAAGTCGTAGTCTCCGACCGAAACTCCGCCAGTCGTTATAACAACATCATGGCTGTCTTTTAGCTGGTTAAAGTATTGGGTGACCTGTTCAGCTTCATCTGCAACATGAATGAGTTCGATATCTAAACCATAATCTTCAAACCAAGCTTTTAATAAAGGCCCATTTGCATCAAAGACTTTTCCATCAATTAAATCATCTACCGTTTGAGCAACTTCATCACCTGTGACTAGTACTGCAACTTTTGGTCTACGATAAACAGTAAGCTCTTGCACTCCCGCCATACTTAAAGCAGCCAAGCTTCCAATATTTAGAAACTGTCCTACTTGAGCAAGCAACTGCCCCTGCTGGATTTCTTCACCGGTAAAGCGGATATCAGCTTGAGGGCGTATATGTTCCGTTAAACAAATTTCTTGAGCCGAAATAACCGATACGATTTCTTGCCGAGCTACATGCGTTGTCCCTTCAGGAATTTTACCGCCCGTAAATATACGAATTGCCTGACCTTCACCGAGTATGTCGTGACTCTCACTTCCGGCACGAATCTCGCCAGTAACCTGAAACTTTTGATTATTTAAGTCTTCTGCATGGCTACAAAGTGCATAACCGTCTACTGCACTTTGAGAAAAGCTAGGTAGATTAATTTCAGAGTAAATATCTTTAGCAAGATAGCTACTTAGGCTATTTATTAGAGTCTTTTGAATAGAGTTTAAGTCTTTAGGCTTATTAATCACTAAATCTAGCGCTTCATCTATACTGATTAATCCACGCTCAGCACCACAACCTGACATTATTCATAGCCTCCCGGATGCGGTAAATCACGGCAAACATCAAAAATATGGACTAAGGCAGGTAAAATAGCAGCCATTGATTCGCTTGCTCCACCACGGCTTCCCGGTAACGTCACCACTAACGAACGGTCAATAAACCCTGCTACTCCGCGCGACATGGCAGCATACGGTGTACGCTTTTGTCCAAATGAGCGAGCAGCTTCCATTAAGCCATCTAATTTACGTTCTAAAAGAGGCTCTAGCGTATCAACCGTAATATCACGCTTGCCAATTCCTGTACCACCAACAGTCATAATGCAAGCATATGATTTGCTCAACTCAAGCACTAAGTTTTTTAAAGTTTCCGCTTCATCGGGCAAAATTTGGTAATGAATGGGGTCAAACCCTGCTTCAGTTAAAGTTTCAACCACAGATTTTCCGGCAGTATCCGGCTTTCTACCCGCCGCTACGGTATCTGACAATACAATAACCGCAGCCGAAACAGGCTGACGAAGAACTCGCTTGAAGTGTGATTTACCACCTTTTTTCTTAAGTAGTTTACATTGATCCATCCAGAGCTCTTCTGGTTCACAATGTGGCTTTAACATGTCATAGATGGTTAAACCTGCAAGACTTGCCGCCGTTAAAGCTTCCATTTCTACGCCCGTTGGCCCAATGGTCTCAACGACCGTAATAATTTTTACAAAGTCATGTTCTAATTCATATTCAATATCTGCCCGATAAATCGGTAGCGGATGACATAATGGAATCAGCTCATCAGTTCGTTTTGCTGCCAAAATTCCTGCAACACGTGCTGTTTTTAATGCATCACCTTTTTCCGTGTTTCCTTGTCTTAATAGTTCAATACAGTGCGGTGGTGCATATAAAATCGCTTGTGCTTCAGCAACACGATAACTTTCCGGCTTCATTCCAACGTTTTTCATTATTTATCCTAGTATTACATATTTCAGTGTGAGTGCTCATGGCCGACATGATGGTGATGCTTATGGTCGTGTGGTGCATCCTTACGAATACAACAGCCCTCTACGTAATGACTTGTGCCATCAGTAAAGAACTCTTCTTTAAAGACAGGCACTTCATGTTTTACCCGTTCGACTGCTTCCTCACATGCTTGAAAAGCTTCACGGCGATGGGCTGCATACGCAATCGCAATAATGGCTGTTTCACCGACATCTAGATATCCAATCCGATGAACCACTCGCACATAAGATACCTGATACTTTTTCTCAATTTCTAGTTCAATTTCACGTATCATTTTTTCTGCAAGCGGTTTATACGATGTATATTTCAGCGCTTTTACAGCCTTACCTTCGTGGTGATTACGAACCGTACCTATAAAAATATCGATACCACCACATTCAGGAAAAGATTGAATCGGATCAAAAGCATCAAGGCTTAAAACTTGCTCTTGTATTCTTGCGAACTCTTTCATTATTCATCCTCCCGCAACTGGTGATAATAAAACCAAAGTACATGGCTCACTTAAGGTAGCTTGTCTGGTGATGACATTATCACCAATCGCACATGCACATTTTTCCATGGCTTTTGTAGATTCTGGATGTAATGAAACAATTTCATCTAATACATCTTTAACCAAACTATGGTTAGGACAAACTAGCGAAAGATTTTGAGGTAGCAATTTTTCGATTGCACCAAATGCTTCGACTTTAATTTGGATAGATTGTTGCATTTATCCCCCAAGCATATGCATGCTGATTTTACGGGTTTGTTGATGTTGTAAGGCATGGAAACCTTTGGCTTTGTGCCAGATATAAGGATGAACCAAATGATTTAAATTTTGGACCGTCATATCGTATTCTGGCGTATGTTGTTTACTTACCAATGCTTCAAGCTGAGGCTTAATATTTAAGCCTTTCGGTGCAAACAAACAGTTATATAGTTCGCCTTTTGCTGTAATTCGTATGCGGTCACACTGATGACAAAATGAATGCGTAATTGTGGAAATAATTCCTAAATGGTAGCTACCGTTAATTAGATATTGACGCGCTGGCTCATGTTGCTGCTCGATGACTTGTACCGAATAATGTGGTTGCAATACCTGTAAAATTTCAGCCTCGCTTACCACATCTTTATTTGACCAAAGTGCATCACCATCAAGCGGCATAAACTCGATAAAACGTAAAGGAATATGATTAGCAATTGACCACTTCACCATGGGTAAGATTTGATCATCATTTTTATCTTTCATTAATACGCAGTTAATTTTAAAAGGTAGTCCTGCATCTTTAGCAGCTTGAATACCCTCAAGAACTGGTTCTAACTTTTTCTTAGTGAGCTCTTTAAATTGAATTGAATCAAGACTATCTAAACTAATGTTTAAATCATCTAATCCAGCGTCTTTTAGTTGTTTAGCGTATTTAGCAAGGTAATGACCATTGGTAGTCATCGATATACGTTTTAAACCTAATGCTTTTAAGGCCTGCAAATCACGAACAAAATGAACAATGCCTTGACGCATTAATGGTTCACCACCCGTAATGCGAATACTCTCGATACCTTGCTGCACCATAAAATGACAAAATTGAAAGAGCGCTTCAAAACTAAGCAAGTCCTGTTTATTTAACCATTCTGGATGCTCAGACATGCAATATACACACTTAAAATTACAGCGATCAGTTACAGAAATTCGTAACTTACGCTTGATACGTCCATATTGATCTTGCAGAAGGCTTGGCGCATTTTCAGAGTGATATTGTTTCATCATTTGCACTCATATCTAGAACATTTCAAATCTTGCGAGCACCGATTATGAACAATCAAATACAAAAAATTGCATCTTAATAGTGCTTTGATTTTTAATAGCAAAATTTGTTCCAGCTCTACTTATTTTCCATAATATTTAAATTTTTTATAGACTTTTCATCGCACTACCTTAAGAACAATTAAAAAATAAATCTCAAGTTAGCACGGTAAAATCTATGTTTTACTTGATTCTATTTCTAACACTTTTCTAGACGGATGGGTACATATTTATGGTACGGCGTTTTCGACAATGGATCACAATGTTCAGCAGAAATAAGTAAGTTTAATTGTGGCCCAATCGGTGCTCCATTCTGAAAGCGCATACCGTAGCCATGTGGCAGTGACACAACACCTCTTCTCATCCCATCATCTAACTCAATAGCTACCTGAATTTCTCCATGCTGTGAGATACATTTAAGCTGCTCTCCTGTATCTACATTTAAGTGCTTTGCATCTTCGGGATGAATACGTAGTGCACCTTCTGCATCTACTTTTCGCCAAGCAGGGTCACGGTAAATTTGGTTGGCGTTATAGCTACGGCGTTCACCTGACAAAAGGATGAAAGGAAACTCTTCAATATTAACGTTATGGCTTTTCAAGCTTGCGAGTTCACTTAACATCTCGGGAATTGCAAGACGTATTTTCTTATCTTTATAAGCCACCAGTTTCCAGACTTCATCATATTCATGTTGCGATAAAACCATACCTGAACGTTGCTTTAATATCTGCTCAAATACTTTGACACCTTGTGTTAATGGATTACCTTTATAACCTGCACGGTGTACTGCTTTGGTATGTAAAACAGCATATTGAATAGATAGCGGCAATAAAAAAGCAACTGAATCTGCAGAATTGCCAAGTCGTTTGCCAAGAGTTCGATAAATGATAGAGGCAGCAAAAGGGATATATTTTTTATGCCGTGCCAAGGTAAGTCCTAGCGCCGACAAGTATGGTAAGTAGGCTGTTTTTTTCGAGTCGACCGCAGCTATTTTTTCTAGAATTGGAAAGCGTTTTGGAATCACCTGCATTGCTTCAAGTAATCGAGTATAAATTTCGGCTTCCGGTAAAGTATTTGCTTGAGCAGCCAATATGGGATGACGCAGGTGAAAACCATTCTTAGGAAATTCCAAGTTAAAACCGGTAAATTCCCATTTTTCAAACTGAGTATGAGCAGGCAAAATATAGTGTGCAAGTCTCGCGGTTTCTGTCATCGCAACATCGATTACAACCAATAAATCTAAGGCTTTAAATGCTTCCTCAAAAGCTGGTGTATCAGGGTAAGTTAATAGTGGATTACAACTATCTACAAACACAGCACGAATTCGCTTTTCCCCTGCTTTTAATATTTCATCGGGTAAAATATTAGGCGGGAAAAACCCAGAGATCGGGAACATTTTATGATAAACGCTACGTCGATATTTTGCTTTTCTTTCATCTGTATCACTTAAAATTGGAATAAACATGGTATGTAAATTATTGGTACCCTGTTTTCCAAAGTTCCCTGTCAGCAAGTATAAAAGCTTTTCTAAATAACCATTTAATGTCGTATTCAAAGTATGTTGAATACCTAAATCGATACGTACACAGCCTCTTTTTGCCTTTGAAAAATCTTGAACAACCTGATAAATCAAATCGACAGGTACATCAGCTTTAGCAATATAGTCTTCAATCGGGACATGATTAAATGCAGCTTTTACTTCTTCAAACCCATGTGTATGGTGCTCAATAAATGCTGCATCATAAAGCTTTTCTTTAATAATGATCGCAATCATGGCCGACATTAAAAAAGCATCTGTTCCCGGTTTTAACTGCACGTGAATGTCTGCTTGTTTTGCCGTTTCGGTAACACGCGGATCGAACACCACCATGGTTCGATTCGGATCTTTCTTAATATGTTTTAGCGTGTCTCGTGCGTTGGGAATACCATGTGCCTGAAACGGATTCGTCCCAATAAAAAGAACATAATCGGCATATTCTACATCTTCTGTAGTATGGCAGGCCTGACTACCGAATAGGCGACCATTGAGCCAGAAATCACCTGTTTTTTCTTGGGCAAGTGAGTTGTATGCATAATAACTTTTCATGGCCAACAAAAGCTGTCGACCATACGCTGCACCCAAGTGGTTACCCTGACCACCGCCCCCAACAGAGGCAAAAGCTATACCTCCAAATTTATCTCTAATCTGAACTAATTGATCTGCAATTTCTTGTATAGCCACATCCCAACTAATTTCTTGAAATGAGCCATCTGGCTGGCGTTTTAAAGGTGTAGTCAAACGGTCTGCATGTTTCTGGTAATGCTGTAATCTTGCGGCTTTTTGGCAAATGTAACCTTGAGAAAATGGATGCTCAGGATTACCTTTAATTTTGACAAATTGGTTATCTTTAATTTCTACGCTCAAACCGCAGTTTCTTGAACATAAAATACATGCGGTCACATCTGTTTTACTTTGCTGAGCTGCGTCCATCATTTTTCTGGCTCCGTTTATTTTTATACATCTGGCTAGAATGAAAACCTCAAGTTCCAAAATAGAACTTAAATTCTAAACAGTCAATAACTCAAAATTTAAAAAATGATTTCAGGCTATCAATGTAAATTTTAAAACGATATTGCTGGTGCTTTAATTTGTCGAAAAAATCTCTTTAAATGCTTTAATTTGTTTGTATTGTTGAAGTTCATCTAAAGAATTAATGCTATGGAAAAATAAGTTTTGCTTTTGAAAAATGGCGACTTGTGCATGTAAAAGTTTAAAGCAATTTTTTAAACTCAATTGTTGCTTATCAACTTGCTGCTGCAAAACTTCTAGACTCTCACGTTTTAACAAACAAAATGGGTATAAGGCATCTCCATTAATTGAAACATAAGCTGCCTGAGCCTGTTTATTTTTGCGAAGAGCACTGTGTAATTTCGCAACGACTTGCGTAGGTATATAGGTCACATCACAAGGAATAAACAAAACATAATCTGCTTTTACATGTGACCATGCGCTTTTCATGCCCATGAGTGGGCCGAAAAAACCGGAAGCATCATCTTGAAAACACTTAATATCAGGCACAATACTTTGATAAATCGAATAATCACGATGACTATTTACCCAAATTTCAGATACAGAAGACTTTAGTTTTTGATGAATTTTGAGTAGTTGCGTATCGCCATCAAATTGCTGCAATAGCTTATTTAAACCATTCATACGGCGGGCTTGTCCACCCGCCAAAATGACTAAATCAGTTACGGGATATCCCTTATTCACACTTCCACCTCTTGTTGGCAAGCTTTAATCAAGCCACGAATCTCAGGTAAACATGAACCACAGTTCCCACCTGCTTTTAAACATGCAGTAACCTGTTTTTCATGGGTAATGTTTTGTGTTTTTATCACGTCGATAATTTTATTCTTACCTACTTTAAAACAACTACACACTAAAGGCCCATCATTATTAGTAGCCGACATTGGCATACCCGCTAGTAAAGCTTTTCGGTGCAAGGCGCTCAAACGTTCTCGTTTAAACAGACTCGCTACCCAATCACGGTCTGGCAATAAATCTGGCGGTGCAATATATAGACTTGCAATTACAATGCCATCTTTCAAAATAACGCTATGGCTCAGTTGTGAAGAGATATCTTCTATGCTTAACCATTCAAAAGTTTCATCGGCAAATGGTAAAAAGCTTTTCAGATTCTTTTGAGTATCGTGAAAAGTTTGGCGGTCTGCAAGTTCATAACGATTGGTTTTCACCATTTTGACTTTGGTCCACCATGCACAGTGATGTAGCGATTCTTGAATATGCGAATCGTATCCTTCACGAATATAGAGCACGCCCTGCCAAGTGGTATAGAACGGCTGAATGATTACAGGCGTATGTTTGAACTCAGGTTCACCTGAAATTGCATCAACTTCTGGATTAACGACTTTACCAATGCGGGCGTCGGATGCAACCTGTTCAGTCCAGTGAATCGGTGCAAAAATTTGCCCACGACGTACCCCCGATGAGAAGGTCACACGTAGTACACAACTGCCCCATTTCGAACGAACTTCTACTAAGCCTTGATCACGTACACCAAATTTCAAGGCATCACTTGGATGAATCTCACAGAATGGTTCAGCGCGGTGACTGGTCAAATTTGGTGACAAACCAGTACGCGTCATGGTGTGCCATTGATCACGAATACGTCCCGTGTTCAAAATGAGCGGATAATCTTCTGAAACTGCATGTACCGGATCAATTGCAACAGTCGGAATCAATTTTGCCTTGGCATTTTTATGACTAAACTGGCCATTGCCAAACAGTTGTTGAACGGCTTTAGCGTCTTGGTTTTTATCCCATACTGGCCATTGCACTGGTTGTAGAGCATCGTACTCAGCATTACTTAGATTCATTAAACCTTTCAGGTTGAAATAACGAAAATTATTACTCTCTTCTCGCATATCCATGTCTGCATTGTCTTGTGCAGATAACGCTGCATGCTCATTAAAGATGTCACTTGCATTCGCAAAGTCAAAACCTTTAAAGCCCAATTTTTTCGCGACTTGGCTAACAGACCACCAATCTGCTTTTGCTTCACCCGGCGCAGGTAAAAATGCGCGCTGACGTGAAATACGACGCTCAGAATTGGTCACTGTGCCATCTTTTTCGCCCCAACCTAAAGCTGGAAGCAATATATCGGCGTAAGCCGTAGTATCGGTATCGGCACAGATATCTGATACTACGACTAACTCGCACTTCTCTAAAGCACGTTTAACTTGATCGGCATCTGGCAAACTCACCACCGGATTGGTTGCCATAATCCAGATGGCTTTAATTTTTCCGGCTTCAACCGCATTAAATAAATCAACTGCTTTTAAGCCAGCTTGTGTTGCAATAAATGGACTATCCCAAAAGGTTTGCACAATTTTTTGGTGTAATGGATTATCTAAGTCCATGTGCGCAGCCAACATATTGGCTAAGCCACCCACTTCTCGACCACCCATCGCATTGGGTTGGCCTGTCATTGAAAATGGTGCGGCGCCGAGCTTACCAATTTTGCCTGTTAGTAAATGACAATTAATAATACTGTTGGCCTTATTTACGCCCTGACTTGATTGATTCACACCCATTGAAAATAGCGTGATTACCTTTTCAGTCTGCGCAAATTTCTCAAAAAACTGCTGTAATTTATCGAGTGCAATTCCCGTACGCTTTGCCACATATTGAATATCAGTTTCTGGCTGGCTGCTCGCCAAAACATCTTGCAGACCTTCGGTATAAACCTCTACAAACGTCTGATCGGCACGACCATTTTGATATAAATATTGAAATAAGCCATTAAATAAAGCGACATCTTGGCCCGGTAAAATCGGCAAATGTAAATCCGCTTGCTCACAAGTACTGGTAAACCGTGGGTCAATCACCACCACAAACATATCGGGATTGTGGCTTTTAGCCTGCATAATCCGCTGATACAGCACAGGATGGCACCATGCGGTATTAGTACCGACCAATACCACCATATCTGCATGTTCAAAATCTTCATAACTTGCAGGCACAATATCTTCACCGAAACTCCGTTTGTGACCTGCCACCGCAGATGACATGCAAAGGCGTGAGTTGGTATCAATATTTGCAGTACCCAAATAGCCTTTTACAAACTTATTCACCACATAATAGTCTTCAGTCAAAAGCTGACCTGAAACATAAAATGCAATGCTGTCACGACCATATTGATCGATACAAGATTGGAATTTATCAGCAATTTTATTGATTGCCGCATCCCATGTCGTTACCACCCGATCAGCTTTGCGCCCCATCATTGGTTGTAAAACACGTGTTTCTAACCCTAAAGTATCCGCAAGACGGCTACCTTTAATACATAAGCGTCCAAAGTTGGAAGGATGCTCGGCATCCCCCTCAACTTGCACCAGAGGTCCTTTAGGTTTTTGCTGGACATTTACGCTAACACCGCAACCTACACCGCAATATGGACATGTTGTTTTAGTGTTTTTTGCAACTGCAACATGGTCGGAGCTATCGATTTCAACGCTTGGAATACTGTTCATAACTGCTCCTTTCCCTATTTAGCCTGCATTTTTTAATGCAAAATCTCGACCAAATAGCAGCTTATTTCTAAATGATGAGACTGGGGTTTGGTCTGCAATTAACTCTGCATACCACATGCCATCTTCAGTATCACCGAACAGTACTGCACCGATTACTCGATCACTTTGAATGATAATACGTTTATAAATCTGGCGTTTTTCATCGTTTAAAATAATATCTTCATAGTCATCTTTCGGCTCAAAATTGCCCGCAGAGAACACATCAACACCGCTGACTTTTAACTGAGTCGGTACGGTCGGTGCTTTAAAAGTTAAGCTGCCGTGTTCAGCCAAATGGGTCGCGCAAATAAAAGCTTGGCCCCATAGTGGCTCAACTAAACCAAAGGTCTGTCCACGGTGTTCAATACACTCACCCACTGCGTAAATACTTGGGTCAAACGTTTGCATGGTGTCATTGACCAACACACCGCGGTTACAACGTAAACCTGCACTTTGCGCCAAGCTAATATTTGGACGAATGCCCACTGCAAATACCACAAGGTCAGCTTCTAAAACTGTGCCATCTTTCAAACGGATTTGTTTCACATGACCATTTTCATCACCAATCAATGCTTCAGTATTGGCTTCGGTAATGATTTGAATGCCTTTTTGTTCAATACTATGGCGCAGTAACTGGCTCGCACGACCATCCAGTTGACGTTCCATAATACGGTCCATCAAATGCAGGACAGTGACATTCATACCGCGTTGTTTTAAACCGTACGCAGCTTCTAAACCGAGTAAACCACCACCAATCACGACTGCATTAGTTTTTGAACCGCAGTACTCAATCATGGTGTTAACATCATAAATATCACGGAAAGTTAAGACACCTTTTAAGTCGACACCTTGAACTGGTGGAATAAACGGAGCCGAACCTGTTGCCAGAATCAAACGGTCATAATCAACTGTCTGGCCTTTTTCGGTGTAAACCACTTTACGCGGACGATCAATTTTTACGGCTTTATCACCAGCAATAAATTTAATGCCTTTATCGTCGTACCACTTCGGTGGATGCAACATAATGTCTTCAATAGTTTTTTCACCCGATAAAACCGGAGATAACATAATGCGGTTATAGTTACCCCAAGGTTCTTCACCAATCACCGTGACTTCATAACGGTCTGGTGCCATATCAAGTAAATCTTCCAGACAACGCATCCCTGCCAAACCATTCCCGATCAGCACCAGTCTAAGTTTGTCTTGTGATACACCTGTATTGGTAATATAAGTTTTTTGCGGTACTGCATTGACCCAAACACGGCCATCAACAATTTTGCTCGGATAAACTGAAAGCTTTTGGTCTTTATCTTCTAAACAACGCCCTGTTGCTAAGCTGAAATGTTGTTTATAGATTGGTGATGCAATAACACGCTCACCTTGTAAATCTCCAATAATCCCACGGCTCATGACATTGGCTTGGCTAAACGGATCTTTATTGCTCAGCACGTAAACACGTTTTTCATGTCCCACACGGAAGATTGCTACCGCTTGACTACCCACTAGCGCTCCTGCACCAGTGTTTGGGGTTAAATCATCGAGTGCGCAAACGTCAATCCACTGATCATCAGGAAGCATATTTTTGTCTTGTACAATATTCATAGAAACTCTCCTTTATGCTTCAACCATTGGAATATGGTCTTCTGAACGTTCAGCTTCTGTTAATGGACGGATTTGGCCACGTTCAGTTGTAAATTGAATGTGTGGATCAGCCTGTTCATTTGCATCTGTATTGATATAAGTCTGGAAACGTTTACGAACTTCGGGGTTCTCGACAGCTGTACGCCATTCGTCTTGATATGTGCCAATAATATGTTCCATACGGCGCTCAAGCTCGGCAGCCAAACCAAGAGAATCATCAACAACTACAGATTTAAGGTAATCTAGACCGCCTTCCATGTTGTCGCGCCATACACTGGTACGTTGTAAACGGTCTGCTGTTTGGATGTAGAACATATAGAAACGGTCGATGTAACGGATGAGCGTTGTTTTATCAAGGTCAGATGCAAGTAATTCTGCATGACGTGGTTTCATACCACCGTTACCACATACATAAAGGTTCCAGCCTTTTTCGGTCGCGATAATACCCACGTCTTTGCCTTGCGCTTCCGCACACTCACGAGTACAGCCAGACACAGCCATTTTCAATTTATGTGGTGAACGCAAACCTTTGTAGCGGTTTTCCAGTTCAATCGCCAAACCAACTGAGTTGTCTACGCCGTAACGACACCAAGTACTACCTACACAAGATTTCACTGTACGTAACGACTTACCATAGGCATGACCAGACTCGAAACCAGCAGCATTTAACTCTTCCCAAATGAATGGAAGCTCGTGAACTTGGGCACCAAACATGTCAACGCGTTGACCGCCAGTAATTTTGGTGTACAGGTTATATTTCTTCGCGATTTGGCCAATGGCAATCAAACCATCTGGAGTCACTTCACCGCCAGCCATACGTGGTACAACCGAGTAAGAACCGTCTTTTTGGATATTCCCCAAGTAGTAGTCATTACTGTCTTGTAAGCCTGCGTGACTTGGCTCAAGGACGAAATCATTCCAGCAAGATGCCAAAATATTTGCGGCAGCAGGTTTACAGATATCGCACCCTAAACCATGACCATGTTGATGAATCAAATCATCGAATGTCTTAATTTCATTAACACGAACCAAGTGATACAGCTCTTGACGCGAGTACGGGAAGTGTTCGCAAATATGGTTATTTACAGTTACACCTTGGCGTTGCAACTCAGACTTCAATACTTGAGTCACTAATGATGCACAACCACCACATGCAGTTGCTGCTTTGGTGCATTTCTTTAATGCACCTAAAGAGGTCGAACCATCGCTAATCGCTTGGCAGATGTCTGCTTTTGATACGTTGTTACACGAACAGATTGTTGCACTGTCAGGTAGTAAATCGACTCCGCTACCACCAGATTTTCCTGCCGACTGCTCAAAGCCCGGCATGATTAAACTTTCAGGCACTTCCGGTAAAGCCAAACCATTCAACATCATTTGTAAAAGGTCGTTGTACTCTTTCGCATCGCCCACCAAAACCGCGCCCAGCAATTTGGTTTTATCCGCATTTACAACAATCTTTTTATAAACCAGTGCATGCTCATCTGCATAGAAGTAGCTTAATGCACCCGGAGTCATGGCATGCGCATCACCAACAGAAGCAACATCCACACCCATCAATTTCAACTTGGTGCTCATATCCGCGCCAGCAAAGCAGTTACACTCTTCATCAGAAATATGTTTTGCTGCAATACGTGCCATGTCATAGCCCGGTGCAACCAAGCCATAAATTTTATTTTGCCAAAGCGCACATTCACCAATGGCATAAATGTTTTGATCTGAAGTTTGGCAGTAATCATTAATCACAATACCGCCACGCTCACCAATCGCGAGACCACTGTTGCGTGCAAGTTCATCACGTGGACGAATCCCAGCAGAGAATAAAATGACATCTGCTTCAAGCTCGCTACCATCTGCAAATTTCATTACATGTGTAGTGCTGTTACCACATTCGATAGATTGTGTCGCTTTTTGTGTATGAACTTTTACACCGAGGTCTTCAATTTTACGGCGTAAAACCTTGCCCCCTAAGTCATCAATTTGAACTGCCATCAAACGTGGTGCAAACTCAACAACGTGTGTTTCTAAATCTAAATCACGTAATGCTTTGGCTGCCTCAAGTCCAAGTAAACCACCACCAATCACCACACCTGTTTTAGCGTTTAAACTTGCTGCACGAATCGCGTCTAAGTCTTCAATCGTACGGTAAACAAAACAGTTTTCACGGTCATTACCCGGAATTGGTGGAACAAATGCATATGAACCAGTCGCCAGCACCAACTTGTCATAGCTGATGACATCGCCATGATTGGTTGTTACGGTTTGCGCAGTCGTATCAATTGCAGTTGCTTTGGTATTTAGGCGTAAGTCAATTCCATGAGCATCGGCAAAGTCAAAACGAGCTAAAGATAAATCTTTTGCCGATTTCCCAGAGAAATATTCTGTTAAATGTACGCGGTCATAGGCGATACGAGGTTCTTCTGCGAGAATCGTGATTTCCAGTTCATCATCTGCTTTTTCTAAAATAGCCTCGATGAATTTGTGGCCCACCATACCATGACCAATCATTACCAATTTCATAGTGTTTCTCCTCAAATCACGTTGCTTTTAAGCTGCGTTATTCCATTCCCAAATAGACATTGTTCTTTTGCTTTGTGCTCTATCGAGAAATGAATCAAGCTCACATGGCATATAGCTGCTTGAAACCAATTTTTTTCACTCGTTAATGACACCCAATGCACAGCAAAATCAAAAAAAGAAATAAAAAAAGCGAGCCCCCTCTTAGAGAAGGCTCGCATCGCTGGAACTGAAAATTTAAATAATTCAGATGTAACTTTTTTATGCAATAAAAATAAAGACATGACCTTCACTCCGACTGAACGTAACTTCTTTGTATGTGCGGTTGCACTCACAAACTCGATCAGAACGGACATCGTTGGCCGTCTTTAAAACTTATGGTCGTCTTCGACCTGTAATTAACTAAGCATTTTACATGCCAATATTTTAAAAAACTTAATTCAATAATACTTTTATGTTTAATTTCAAATAGATATAAATTTTCAATATGTAAGAAAAGAATCAAACCTTTTTTTGCTTGCTCTATCACTGCACATTTATATGGTTTCAACAAAAATAAGTTTTGCCACAAAATGAACCGTATTTTTGCACCAAGATCGAACACACCAACTCTTTAGCATCCCAAATTGCCACCAAATCCTGATTTTTGAGTAGTTTTTGGGTGGCACTAATCTTGCTTAAAACTTAATAACAAAAAACGCGTCGAATTGGCGCATTTTCTTAGCCTGATTTTCTGAACTTATGCCAAAACTCAAAATAGCTCTTATCGATGATGATCATGCGCGGGCCGACTATATAAAAAACAGTCTGCTTGAAAATGACTTTGAAGTGGTGGCCTGCCTTACTTTGGACCACTTAAATATTTTTCGTCTTGAAGATTTACAAGCCGATGTCATCTTGCTCGATATGGACCATCCTCACCGAGACATTATTGAAAGTTGTGTGAGTAACTATGACCTACCGACTGTCCTATTCACTAAAAATTCAGATAAAGACACCATCAAACAAGCGATAGATGCAGGCGTAACGGCTTATATTGTAGACGGCATAGACCCTGCCCGCTTACATACCATTTTAGAGATTTCAATTGAGCAATATAAAAAACATAAAAAGCTCGAAGGTGACTTAAAAGAAGCTCAAACCAAACTGGCAGATCGTAAAGATGTTGAAAAGGCCAAAGTGCTGCTCATGCAACTGCATGGCTTACCTGAAGATACGGCTTTTCAATTACTCAGAAAAAATGCCATGAGCCACCGTATAACGATTGGAGAAATGGCACGGCGTTTACTTGACGCTCAAAAACTACTAAATGATCAACTAAAGGACGAATAAATGAGCACATTAGAAAAGACTCAATTGCAACTCGGCTATATTCCTTTACTTGATTGCATCGCTTTACTATGGGCAAAACAGCAAGGTTTTTTCGAAGAAGTTGGTTTAGATGTTACCCTAGTCAAAGAAGCATCATGGGCAAGTCTTCGAGACCGTTTAGCTTTTGGGCTATTAGATGCTGCACATTGTTTATCTGCCATGCTACCTGCAGCAGCCGTGGGTGCAGACCAAATTGGTATTGCACTGCAAACCCCTCTTATTTTAAGTAAAAACCGTGCCTTTATTAGCTTAAGCCAAAAATTAACTCATCAACTGGCTATTCAAGAAAACGATAATGCACAAGCTACAGCCCAAAAAGTGACGAGCTATATTGAAGCAGATCATTCTTTGTCCTTAGCCCACGTATTTAAACATTCAATTCATCATTATTGTTTAAGAGAATGGCTTGCTTTGGCAGACTCAAAAATAGCTCAAACACTTAAGCTCAAAGCCCTTCCACCACCGTATATGGTCGAAGCTTTAGATAATCATGTCATTGATGGTTTTTGTGTAGGAGAACCGTGGAATACACAGGGCGAACTTTTAGGCTTAAGTAAAATCGTATGTTCAAGTCAAGACATTATTCCAAATGTGGCAGATAAAGTTCTTGCAGTAACTCAAGAATGGGCTGAACAACATCCTCAAACTTTAATTGCACTGACCAAAGCAATTATAAAAGCTCAAAAGGAATTGAGTAATTTGAAAGACTTTTCACCTGTCTTAAAGTTGTTGGTCGATTTTGGAATTGTCCGCTTTCACTGTTCTGAAGAAGTACATGTAGATAAATACTATATGATTCAAAATATTGTAAAAAACTTAGTTAAAGAAAATGCTGCTCCACAACCTGAAGATTTCCATTGGCTATTTGAACAAATGCAAAAGTGGGATGAACTTCAAATTGACCAAGCACAAATCACAAGCTTGGGTGCTCAATGCATTAATCTTGAGGCTTATGAACAAGCCAAACAGCTATATTCTTCATAAGCTATCTAAGAGTCAAATCAGCATAAAAAAAGCTGTCTTTTATAAAAAAGACAGCTTGAAAGACCCATAAGACAAAATGCGAAACACGCATTACTATATTTTTCAGGCTCAACTGATCCATTGAAAATATAGCGCTTATGGAAATGATCATATCTATCTAAACATATCATTTTCAGACATTTTCATATCAATAACTGACAATTCATTACTTTTACATCCTTTTCATAATTTCGACGAACAACCAGAACTCCCCTAGATATCTGTGCATAATTTTGTTAACTTGATTATGTTACAAATTCAAAATATGAATTTTGAGTTGATGAATTTGGGGGGATGAAATAATGAGAGAGATCTCACACCGCGAAGTTTATGCACTGGTTGATATCAATAATTGCTATGTCAGCTGTGAACGACTTTTCAACCCCAAACTCATTGATAAACCTGTAGTTGTTTTATCTAACAACGATGGTTGTGTTGTGTCACGTAGTGAAGAAGCAAAACTTTTAGGTATTAAGATGGGAGTACCGTGGTTTCAAATTGAGAAAGATGCCGTGCAAGCTGGTGTTCAAGTCTATTCAAGCAACTACACTTTATATGCCGAGATGTCCCGTCGTTTTTTTGCTGTTCTCGGTGAATTTTTCTCTCCAGATGATATAGAAGCTTACTCTATAGATGAGTGCTTTATTCATCTCACTCCTTACCTTCAATCTATTGATATATCTAACTACTGCTTTAAGGTGAGAGAAACTCTCCTCCAATGGTTAGGTCTACCTTGTTGTATTGGAATTGGATATTCAAAAACACAAGCAAAACTTGCCAATCATTTTGCTAAGAAAATTAAAAGTTTTAAGGGAATCTGTAATTTCATTACCTTAGATCCATTAATTATGGAAGACCTCATGCAACAGACATCGGTCAAAGAAGTATGGGGAATTGGCTACCAATTAGTCAAACAACTACAAAGTTATGAAGTATATTCATGCCTAGACTTAACTTTTGCCAATGAACACCATATGGCAAAGGCATTTTCTGTGGTCATGGCACGCACTATTCGTGAGCTAAAAGGCCAATCATGTATTGAACTTGACGATCCTAGTATTCCAACTAAACGGATTTTAGCATCACGAAGTTTTGCTCAAGCTTTATCCAGTATCGAGATTATTAAACAAGCACTTATTTTTCATCTTAATCGAGCGCATCGTCGCTTAATGAAACAAGAACAACTTTGTGCCTGCATTCAAGTCATGCTTTATGAGAAAACCGATAAGCCACCTTATAAAAAAGCCACTTCTCAGGCCATTGGTCTTCACTATGCAACAGATGACTTATGCATAATCACAAAAGCAGCAATGCATCAAATTGATGTTTTATATAAAGAAAATAAAAGTTATATAAAAATTGGAGTATTATTTTGTGGTCTACACGCGCGTCAACAACATATTGATGATTTATGGCAACCTTTGGAACTTATTCATCAAAGACAACAATTAATGGAAACTTTAGGTACAGTTCGTAAGCGTTTTGGTAGTCATTATTTACAAGTGGGATATCACTCGCGTAATCCATCTTGGCAAATGAAACAATGCCATCGCTCAAAAAACTACCTAACTCGCTGGAATGAAATGTTAACAATTGAAGATGCCCATACCGTCGTTACACAAAATACATGAACTGTTTTTGTCAATTCGGTTTAAAATGAGCCTTGTTAAATTACTTGAAATTTTGTCATTTTTTAACATTGCTAATTCGTCGCAAAATTTACAATATATAAGCCGAATTTGGTGTACCCTTTCTGCGACAATTAAAAGAAATTATAAAAAACTTGTAGAAACATATGCCATAATAAGCAAACTTTGCAGATATCTTGCAAAGACTATTTGCAACTTTAGAGCTGGAGCAATCTGAATGAGTTCGACCATTTTGGTAATTCATGGACCGAATTTGAATTTGCTGGGAAAACGCGAACCAGAAGTATATGGTCATCTTACCCTAGACAATATCAACCAACAACTTATTGCTCAAGCTAAACAAGCCTCTATTACACTAGATACTTTTCAAAGCAACTGGGAAGGTGCCATTGTTGACCGTATTCATCAGGCACAAACAGAAGGCGTAAAACTTATTATTATTAACCCTGCTGCTCTTACCCATACTTCAGTTGCTTTACGTGATGCCCTACTTGGCGTTGCCATTCCATTTATTGAAGTACATTTGTCAAATGTTCACGCACGTGAAGCATTTAGACACCACTCTTATTTATCAGACAAAGCAATTGGCGTGATTTGTGGTCTAGGTGCAAAAGGTTATAGCTTTGCACTTGATTACGCCATTGAAAAAATTCAACCATCTAACCCAAACTAGTTCAGGAATAGTCGCCCATGGATATCCGCAAAATTAAAAAACTCATCGATTTAATGATTGAGTCTGACTTGCAAGCGATTGAAGTTAAAGAAGGTGATCAATCGATCGCTTTAACTCGTCGCAATCCTGTCGTTGCTGCGGCTGGTGTAGCACTTCCAGCAGCTCCTGTTGCTGAAGCACCTGCTGCAAAAACTCCACGTGGAGCAGTTGAAACTTCTCCTATGGTTGGTGTGTTCTATGCTGCTCCAAGCCCAGGCGAAGCACCATTTGTTAAAGTAGGTCAAACTGTATCTGCTGGTGAGACTTTGGGTATTATCGAAGCAATGAAAATCATGAACCCGATTGAAGCAACTCAAAGCGGCGTGATTGAAGAAATTTTAGTGAAAAACGGTGATGTGATCCAATTCGGTCAACCTTTATTCCGTTATCGCGCGTAATACCTCGGGGACAACTATGTTGCAAAAAGTTTTAATTGCAAACCGTGGTGAAATCGCTTTACGAATTACCCGGGCTTGCAAAACATTAGGAATCAAAACTGTCGGTATCTATTCAGATGCTGATAAAGATTTGATGCATTTACGTTTCGTTGATGAAGCAGTATGTATTGGTCCGGGTGCAAGTAGTGACAGCTATTTAAACATCCCAGCAATTATTACTGCTGCAGAAATTACTGGTGCTGATGCAATTCACCCAGGCTATGGCTTTCTTTCAGAAAATGCCGAGTTTGCTGAAATTGTAGAAAGCTCAGGCTTCACATTCATTGGCCCTCGCCCAGAACATATTCGTTTAATGGGTAACAAGGTTTCTGCCATTGTTGCAATGAAAAAAGCTGGTGTACCTACAGTACCTGGTTGTGACCATGCTGTAACCATCCACAACGCTTTAGCAGAAGCTAAAGAAATCGGTTTCCCGCTCATTGTTAAAGCGGCAGCTGGTGGTGGTGGTCGTGGTATGCGTATTGTTGAGCGCGTAGACACATTACTTGAGTCAGTTCAAGCGGCTCAACGTGATGCAGAAATGTGGTTCGGTGATGACACCGTATACATGGAACGCTTCTTACAAAAACCTCGCCATGTCGAAGTTCAAGTTTTAGGTGATGGTAATGGTCATGCGATTCATTTATATGATCGCGACTGTTCATTGCAACGTCGTCATCAAAAAGTTTTAGAAGAAGCTCCTGCTCCAAATCTACCAGAAAAAGCACGTGCTGATATTTTAGAAGCTTGTGTTAACGCATGTCAGTTAATGCAATATCGTGGTGCAGGTACATTTGAGTTCTTGTTCGAAGATGGTGAATTCTTCTTTATCGAAATGAACACTCGTGTTCAGGTTGAGCACCCTGTAACTGAAATGGTTACTGGTGTTGATATTATTGAGCAACAATTACGTATTGCAGCTGGTTTGGGTCTAGAGCTTCAACAAAAAGATATTGAAGTTCGTGGTCATGCTATTGAATGTCGTATTAATGCAGAAGATCCAACAACTTTCTTACCTTCACCAGGTAAAATTGAGAGCTTCTATGCGCCAGGCGGTGCAGGTATTCGTTTAGATTCTCATATCTATCCTGGATATAGTATTCCTCCATACTACGACTCAATGATTGCAAAATTAATTTCTCATGGTAAAGATCGCGAAACTTCGCTTGCTCGTATGCGTCAAGCGTTAGACGAAATGATTCTTACTGGAATTAAAACCAATATTCCTTTGCATAAAGATCTTATCTTGCAAGACAAAAGCTTCTGTGAACAGGCAATGGACATCCATTACCTTGAAAAGCACTTGTTGAAGCAATTGGAAGAAAAGAAGAAAGCTGAAACTGCATAACATGCATAATAAAAAAGCCTCTTAAATAAGAGGCTTTTTTATATCTATTCGGATTTATGGCAACATTCGACGTAAAGTTGCAAAGCATTGCTCACCTTTAGCAGTTGAGCAGAAATTAATAGTATGGTCATTTTTCCACTGTACAAAATATTGGGAAACATCACCAGTCTGATCTTGCTGCTGACCAGAGCAATCGACTTTATTATTATCAAATTTAATTTGCATCACTAAAGCTGATAGCTGCTCTTTAGGGTCATCCGATGGCTGGTATTCATAAATACCATATGACCATTCTTCACCGCTTTTAATCACCACATCATTACTACTACGGAAGTTATAGTACTCTACACATTTCTTATTATTTGGAATCTCCATTCCCCACAATCCCATAATTTCAGGACGAGTAACAATACGTATAGCGTTAGGATTACTTGCAGTGCGAACAGGTTGTTCTGCTGGCTGTTGAGTCACTGTCTCAGCCATAGCAAAACCAGAAAAAGCCAATAATAATCCCATAATATAAATATTTTTCATAGATTTATTAATCATTAAACGCATGAGTTTAAGTTAGCACATTTTTTTAGAAAATCATTGCTTCATAACCATATAAAAACAATATTTTTCAACCGTAACGAATAGATACTTTCCATAAAACAATTTAGCCGCTTAACCATGCAATGTTAACAATGTTAGTGATGTTTCGATTAAGAAGCTGGCTTTTCAATTTGTTTAGGTAACCAAAATACAAAACATAAACCGAATAGCACAACGAGCGCAGCAATCATAAAAATATGCTCACCCGTCAGAGTTTTCCAATAATGACCCGCTAAAATACTTCCAAATGCCACTCCCAATCCCCACATGGTACTGTATAAAGCCTGTCCACGACCTTGCTGTCCTATTGAAAAGTTTTGGAAAATAAGCCGCATTGCAATAAGGTGAAATAGACCAAAACTAAAAGCATGTAAACATTGTGCAAATAGCTGACCTATAAAGTAATGAGAAAAGAGAGCGACTAGCAACCAACGTATGCTGGTTAAAACCAAACATATAGCAACAAGACTACGCCAAGAAAAATATTTGAAGAAAGTAGCCGCACATGCAAACATTACGATTTCAGAGACAACCCCCATTGCCCATAAGAAGCCAATTTCAGTCGTACTGTAATTTAAAGATTTTAGAAAGTTACTATAAAAACTATAAAAAGGTGCATGCGAAAAAAGGAGAATAAATTCGATTGTAAAAAAAGCAGCAACTTCAGGACGCTTTAACACAGGTAATAAAGGCTCTAAATGCTTTTGAGAAGTTGGAGCTCCCTCAGGCTCATGAATAGTGAAAGCCCAAATAAAAGCAAGTGAAGCAATAACAAGCAATAAAATAGGCAACATAGAAATTGGAATAATTTCTAAAATGGCACCTATAGTAAATACACCTACAATAAATCCAACTGATCCCCATTTTCGAATCTTCCCATAGAGTTTTGCTCTTTGATCACCTAACCAAAATAAGGTTACCCCCTCAAACTGAGCTAAAATTGCATTTTGGAAAAAACTAAAAATAAGCATGAGTAAAGCGACAGATTGAAAGGTATTAGGAACTATAAAAATAGCCAACCATATACAGGCTTCCATCCAAGTTGCCAGTCGCACCAAAAGCATTCTTTTACCAGATTTATCTGCGATCCACCCCCAAACTAAAGGTGCAAAAAATCGTGTCACAATCGCAATAGATGATAAAATCCCAATTTGCTGATAATTAAACCCTTGATCTTGAAGATATAAATTCCAATACGGCATGAATGTACCAACAATGGAATAATAGAAAAAGTAGAATCCACCAAGTCTGGTTTGGATTGTAAGTGATGGGAGCAAGTGATAAACCTTTGTATTTTCAATAGGTTAAAATTTTAGATGGTTGCATATGTATATCTACATTTACCCTTACTTGTAGTTCAACAGTCTACAAACTTAATCTTAAACATTTTGTAGACTGTGCATTAGTTAGACAAAGTAGATATCAACTTACCGACCGTCGCAATTCTATCATTTACATAAAAAACTCATAGCGTTATTCATTATTCATAATAGAAAATATGGAATTACAAGATTTTCATTTAATAAATATTGATTAAATCTTGTCTTAATTTTCATAAATAAGTGTTTGTCCATCATCGGGTACTTGTACACGGTCAACTACATCCATTCCATGCAGAATTTGCTTTATCTCATCTCGTTTTACAGGACAGTGATTTAATGCTTCAAGATGATTAGCAATAATATATTTAGGCGAAAGCTCAATAAATTCGCGTACTTCATCTTTCGACATAAGAATAGGCTGCCCCACATCCATTTGTGCTTGCCCCGCAGCAACTACCGCAATATCAGGTCGAAATTTAAGTAAGGCATTTTTAACATCATGAGTGAGTACGGTATCACCACTAATATATAAAGAAGGTTCATTTGGCAATTCTAAATAGAAGCCACAACCATTCGCCATCAATTTACTAATCCAGCCATGCCCATGGCGCGCCGGTATCGCGACCAATCTTCCACCTAAAAACTCGATTTCTTTCCAATAATCAATACCTGCCTGAACATTTATCCCATATTTAGATAAATACGACACATCATTTTTAAAGGAATAAACAGGAATTTGCTTTTGAACAAGAAAGTCCTCGCCCTTTTGATCTAGATGATCAGTATGTTGAAATGCTTTGATTCCAAAAGTTTGGCTATGAGTAATTAGACAATGGGTAACTTTGTTTAATAATTCTTGAGCATTCAAAGGCAAGTCAATTAAAGGATTCTTTGCAGCTTTAAAACGAAAGTATGAAAAAGCAGGAAGCGAACCTTTATCACCCAACATCGGATCAATTAAAATAAAATAAGGGCCAGTTTCAATAATAAAAGTTGCACTTCGCAAATGATGAATTTTCATAGCCATATAAATTTTTTAATTATATAAAACTTAATTATAAACTATGAATTTAATAGAAATTTAATCATCGATAAATTATTTCTCATACTAACCCAATCAAAGGCTTAAGTTTGCCCCATAACCATAAATGAATATATTTTTCGACACTAATTCAATGTAGTCAACATAGCCTACTTCTATCTTCTAATCTATTTATTTAAAAAGCCTTTCTTATAATTGCTTAGATATACAAAACACCCTCACCCCTTAATTATTTTAAAATTTAAGAATAAAGTAGATATACTTCACACCAAAGTTTGTTTGATACCTCTCAACATGCCTCATACCCCTAGCTTTTGGCTTAGTCTTTTTCGTCTTGTGCATATTTATGCTGGTATTTTTATTGCCCCATTTATATTCATTGCGGCATTTACAGGTCTTCTATATGCAATTACTCCTCAGATAGAACAATCTATCTATAAAGATACATTGTATGTTCAGCCTTTAAATAAAGATATGCGCCCCCTAAGCCAACAGGTTGAGGCAGCAAAAAAAGTGATGCACGAATCTGCACAAATTACAGAAGTTAGGCCAGCTCCAAGCTCCACACAAACAACACGAGTTATTTTTTCTGACAAGGCTCATCATTTAAATAATGAAGCTGTTTTTGTAGACCCTTATACACTCTCTATAAAAGGTCAACTTGCAGTATATGGGACCAGTGGAGTACTTCCATTTCGTACCTTCTTAGATCAACTGCATAGTAATTTATTATTAGGGAAATGGGGTCGTTTTTATAGTGAGCTTGCTGCAAGCTGGCTGGGCATTTTAACCCTAACGGGCCTATATAGTTGGTGGAAGCGTCGTCAAAATTTTAAAATCAGACAAACATCTAAAAATCGTTTATTAAAATGGCATAGTTCTATCGGCTTGACCCTATTACCACTTTTATTGTTCATTTCGATTACTGGTCTTACATGGTCCCAATGGGCTGGCGATAATATTCGTATCGCTCGTCAATGGTTAAATTGGCAAACCCCAACATTAGCCACAACTTTAAATAATGCTCCATTACCCCAAATGTCTCATGATGAGCATAAAGAACATCATGGTATGGTTATGGAAACTTCGGATTTAGAAATCATACCAACTGAATTCGACTCTGCATTAGCAATTGCTAGAGCAAATGGAATTCATTCAGCCCAAATACAAATCAAACCACCAGTTGATGCAAATCAGGCTTGGACTGTTACTGAACTAAAGCGCAAATGGCCAACTCAAGCGGACAGTGTAGCGCTTGATGTAAATCAACACAAAGTCATAGACAAACTGGCTTTTAAAGATTACTCGTTATTTGCAAAACTTACACGCTGGGGGGTCGATGCTCATATTGGAGTGTTATTCGGTTGGATCAATCAATTGATACTCGCCTTATATGCTCTTGGGCTATGTATCATGATTATTTATGCATATAAAGCTTGGTTTAAAACTTCTAATTTAAAACTTACGACTAGCCATTTTGTTAGCCAAACTTTATTGGTCTGGAAGCGTGCAACCAATCAACAAAAAATAATCACGGTACTTACACTTATTATTTTAGGAATTAGTTTGCCTATTTTCGGATTTAGCTTATTAATCACACTGTTTATATTGCTAATACGAAAACAAAGCTCTCTACGAACTAAATAAGACTCATAACAAACATACACTTACCAACTCACCATCTGCTTACTTTAAGTGAATAGTGAGTTGGTAAATAATTAATAGGTCACTGTAACAACTATGCTATCTGAATAGTTACCAGGCGTACTTGAAATAGCTGTTCCTTGTGGAATTATTCCGTATACATTTGAAATTTGACTAGTGCCAGATCCTGTCTTTGACACTCCACCGGAACCACCCACCGTTGTTGTACCACCTGTAGCATCCCACACTGTGCCATAAGCAGAATCTTTGTATAACTGATAAGGGATATATTGACTGCTTCCATTAGTCATACGTCTAAATCCACCGCTTATACGATTATTACCGTCCCCCAAATAAATGCTATAAGGTGTTCCATTGTTGCAAGTTGCATTAATCGCACCTTGAGCCGTGTAATCACGACTAGTTATACCAATATCACTAATATTGCCAAAATCGACATTTGATGTGGAATCTAACTGACAGAAACTTGGTACTACATAATTAGCCGTGATAGTCGTATTACCTGAGTCCCAGCCACCGCCACTATCACCTTCGCATACAGTGCTTGAACTTGCTTGCATATCCCAATAAAGCTGAACTCTACCCGTGTATGTTCCTTTAGGATAGGCAACTAGCGTCCCCGATCGAGCTGGTACTTTTATATTAACTGAGTAGCTAACTATATTATTTGTAGCGATTGTTTTCACCGGCCCATACCAAACATTTGACGTTTGATTGGTCGTAGTCGAACCTGCCCCGCCTACTGTTGCCGTAACTGTATAGGGTAATGTCACACTACTATTCGCGGTAGTAGCCCCTGTAAATACTGTCTTCATACACATATAGGGGGATATTTCTGGAGTAGTCTTCCCACCAATACAACTAATCGTTCCCGAGAAATTAATAGTTGCATCGTTATTAATATTTGCCGCCGTATAATTATAAGTACTATTTGTGGTTCCAGTTACCGTACAGGCAGCATGTGCTGAACTAAAAAAAGCATAAAGCACAAATAACAATAAACTAACTAAAACATACTTTAAAGTAGATGAAAACTTTTTGGCTAGCATGTAGGAACTATGACTTACAATACTTATTGACATACATAAGGCCCCAATTTTTTAGCACTGTATTGCTGACTTTCGTAAGTGAAATTAACTTGACATGAACCATGATCAAGAAGGTCTATTTCAAGTTTATTTTGCTTTAATAGGTTTGGAACGAAGACCTCACCATCATAGCCCACTACGGCATCTTGTTGCCCATTAATTCGAACGCTATAACCCGGTAATAATGGCGAGTTATTTTTATCTACAACTTTGACTAATCCTGAAACAACTCGATGAGCACCAAAGTCAACTAAAGTTCCTTGACGATAGCCCACAAGTGCTGTTCGATTAGTCGTTGTCACATCCCATTCCAGTGGTAAATAAGATGGGTCTAGATAGATATGATGAGATTGATACGGTCTTAAATTCGCAATTAAGAATCTTCCTGATTTATCTGTCTCTCCTAAATTTACTCCACCATTTAAAATTTGGCTTTGCGGTCCGGCATTGGTGACAACAGCATAACCATCTCCAATTTCATTGGCCGCAAATATACGGCCTGCTGCTGCAACTAAAGATCCTGTCGCTGAAAGTGCAACTTGGTCATTATCTCCAATTCGGTTATAGCGACCTGCCAGGTACGCAGCCCGTGCGCGATAAGAGCCATAGACCGATGCATTGTTAGCATGTGCATCTTGATCCCGTTCAACATAACCCCCCCATCCAAATGAACCAATTTGCGGATCTGTAAATCCATTGATTTCTTGTCTGTAGGTTGTTTTACCACTGTCATTAGATATACTTGTAATTGCATTGACTCTGGTAGATGGCGTATAGCGCAGCGCAAAGTAAATGCCATAGTCCTTATGGTTCTCATAATCCTTATATGCAGAACTATAAAAACCCCAGTTCTTGTTCAAACTTCCGCTTAAGTTGGCAGACAGTAACTTATACGAGTTATCACTGTATTTGATCTGGTTATAGCCGACATAAACACCATAACCTGTATAAAAGTTATAGTTAATCCCTGCCCTAATAATCTCGTCTGCCAGCGCGCTGTAGTTTAAATAGTTTTGTGATTCAGCATTAAACTGATTTTCTTTTAAATATCGAATTTGAGAAACACGGGCTAAGTCAAAGTAGTTATCAAATACTTTGCGGTAGCTGGTGTTAAATGAAATATTCTTGCTAATTCGCCCTTCTAAACCAACCAGAGCCGAATAGCCATTTTCATCTTTATACTGACTTGCAGCAATGTCGGCATTAATCACCCCAACACCAAACAGGTTCTTGGCAAAGCCTGTTCCAACGTTGGAAAGACCATCTGTGGAAGCTTCTGCACCACCACTTAAAGTCAGTGAGTTGCTATAACCATAACGAATTGCACCAGAGGCAAAAGTGGCATCATCATAATCATTTGAGTACAGTCCGTAGTTATAACGCGGAACCCCAACATCGACTGAAAACTCATTTATACCTTTTGCCAAAATCTTCGATGAAAAGTAATAAGATTTTTTAGTAATGGTTTGCTGACCTGTTGCATCGGTGGTGACCAGTGTAACTTCATTTCCTGAAATAAACGGGAGCTGCTTAACATCAAATGGACCTGAAGGAACAAGGCCTGAATAAATCTTTTGCTGGTTAACGTATAAGTCCAGTGTAGAAGGCAGCGCCGCTGAACCGGAAAACTGTGGCAGCGCCGAAGTAACAATATCCCCACGTTGGGTATAGGCACTCGACCACTGCAAACCGGCAAGACGTACACTACTGCCCCAGTCAGAACTATTGGAAATAAAGTCACCTAGGGTATATATCCTAACTTTTTCAGGATCTACATATTGCCACTTGCTCTCTAAGCGCACCCACTTCTCATGGCTATAACTATTTTCATTATTACCGTTGTATAAAACACCTGATGAAAAATTACCAAGCGCGCTGTTAAAAATCCCTTCTGCCGAACCTGAGAAAATATTCTCATCATTGGTAATGGTGTGATACATGCTGTAATTCAGAATTGCAGCATTTAAAGGTTTCATTTTTAGTAAGTTGGTGTTTGTAGTCGGTTGACCAGTTAAGTCAACAGAATAATCACTCAACATACTCGCAGGAACCTGTAAGTTTAGAGACTGCTCATTTTCCAGATACTTAAACTGGATTCCTTTCAATTCATTAATACATACCCATTGGCTGTCAGGGATATGTTCATCCATTTTCAGTCTTAAGGCTTTTAGGTCATGGACCCGTATATATAATTTTCTATCTTGGTCTTGATGTACCGATATTAAGTCGGTAGAAGTATTAGAATTGATAGAAATATTTAAAAATAGTTGTATATAGCCTTTATCAGAACCAGAGGTCTGAAAAGCGGAGTTTGTAACTTCCGGAATATTAGGCAAAGCGGCATTAGTGTTGTCTTGTAATGATTCAGCAAAAGCATGAATCGGCAAGTACATAACACACAAAGCACTTACGAGATATTTCATATGTGCCTCTTTAAAGAGATGCCGGCTTACCGTTAATATTCAATGAAATATTATATTTATGATCAGCTTGGAATTTAAAATCCGGGCTAATATTAAAATTTCTTGATTTTCCTGAAAGAATATAACCATTTACGGTATTTACTTTAATCGGATAACTTTTATTTGAAGTAGTATCCACAAGTGTTAAATTATTTAAAAGCGCATGGCGATTGCCAACATTACTAATAGTAAGATAAGCGTTGTTTTGTTCTTTCTGTATTGACCAACTCAGCTTAGTAATCGCATCTTTATTCACTACAAATACAGGTAATGATGAGCGAAGTAATACATTTACACCTTGCGATGCTTTACGACTATCGATAGGTTTTGGTAATTCATCAAGAATAATACGATAAGTTTTTTCACCAGAAATTGGTTCTGGCTTAATACGGACTACACGCAAATTATAAGAATCATTCGGTTTTAATTTTAAGAAAGGTGGACTAATTGCAATATCATCTGTTGGAATTAATTGATCTTGTCCAGCATTCTGAGTCCATTCAAATATACGTATTTGTAAGTCAGCACTTTCGTTCGACTGATTATATAAACTAATTGAGGATGCAGATTGATCACTCAATATTTCAACATTCACAGGAGAAAGACGTATTGAGGCAGCATTTAACACACTAGGCAAAAATAACAATAAAATTGTAGCAACAAAGATATTTTTTTTCATAACTTGCCCAGAATTACTTTTCTCAAATTAAGCTAGAGCTAGCTCTTACAAAAGAGCTAGCGACAACAATGAACAGAACTGATTTAAAATTAATAAGTCACAGTCACAGTTACTGTATCAACATAGCTACCAGCGCTTGGTAAAACTGAACCAGCAGGGATACGGCCATATACGTTCACTGTTTGTACTGAACCAGTGCCATTCCCACTGTAGGCAGCCGTTGCAATAGCGATTGCTGTTGCACGGTTAGTATCAGAGAAAAGGTTATAAGGGATATATTCGTTACTTGTTGCCCCACCAATCATACGGCGTTGAGTAGTCTGAGCATTTTTACCCGCGTCAAACGCCAAAGTCCATGGCACAGTGTTGTTACAAAGGACTTTAATTGCAGTACCACCTGTAGTAGTCGTGTCTGCATCTACATTGCTCGCAAGAGAACTTAAAGTACCGAAGTCTAAGATTGCATTTGCAGTTGTGCCTGTAGCTGAAGTATTAAGTACACAGCTATTCGTAATAGTGGCTTTAACAGTTAATGTACCAGTAGCCGTTGCAGCATTTGCAGCGGTGATAGACATTAAACCCATAGCAATTGCAGATAAACCGATGAGAGATTTTTTCATGATTGAAAACCTTTTTACATTACGCCAATAAGAATTAATAGATGTAAAAACTAGCCTTCCCCAATCCAATCACTAGCTTCTTTGACTGTTTTTTCAAAGCGTCTTTTTTTTTACTCTACTGTGCGCGCATCATACAAAAAAACAACAAAAATATAGCTATTCATTTCATTTTAAATATCTATTAACAAGTTAAATTTCGATGGATTTCTCAATTATGAGTATTTATATGGTATATACCACTTTTTAAAGAAATTTCCGGTAATTTTATTCAATTTTTTTATTAGTTTTATTAAAAAATCATAAAATTTCATTAGTTAAATTTTACCATCATTTTTTATATTTTATTATTTTCAGAACTAAATTCACAATAAGTGATTAAAAAATAAGCATTTTTTTAATTCTATATATTTTAAATGAATAAGAAATTAAAATTTAATGAATAAGAATTCTAAGAGTTTAGAATATGCTTTGATTGATTTCCTTAACTTTAGAACAAGATAAAATTATTGATAAAGAAAGACATACTTGCTTAAGTATTCCTAAATACCAAATGAAAAATGAACCCCAACACCCCACCTACCATCGCAAAGCTAAGCTGAACATAAGCCTTTCCGTACCAAGCCAACTTATTAAATGGATAATTTTCACTATATGCATCAATGATCAAAATATTTTTTATGTCCCAAGTATGAAATCCTTTAGGTCTTACAGCAAAAAAATCAAGAATAGGTGTGAAGCCTAAAATAAATAAAATACCTAATAAGGGATAGACAATACTTCCTGGAAAAATAGGTTTCTTTTTTCTTTCCATAGCATCAAAAATGATAGCAACTGCAACTAGACAAGATTCAACTAAAGCAACTTTTTTAAAAGTTTCAAAATCATAACCTAGATAAAACATTAAAACTAATAAAAATACATCAGTAAAAAAAACAGAAATTGTTAATAATTTCCAGCTCATTCCAATTCCCTACTTAATTTTTAGAGTGCTATATAGTTGTAATAAGATCGGTCTAAAATACTATATCAATCTACAAATATTACCAAAAATCAAATCTAAAAAATATCAGATCAACAAGTCAAAATTTACACTTACGATCAAATTACAAGCAAACAAGGCTCTAAGAGCCTAGCTAAATATTTAAGAAAACAGCAATAAACATAAAAAAATAATTTTTTATAACATTAAAGCTCGGGTTAACAAAATTTATTTCTGTAATTATTCAAATATTTAAAATCAATAAACGCTCATATTAAAAGTATAATATATAAATATTAATAGACTTATTCCTAATCTAAAACTTAATAATATCTAAAATATCCAAATTTTAAAAAATGAGTAAATAGTGCTCTGGGCATATAAGAATATTAAACTTTTTAATCTTAAGCATCATCGACTACTTTTGAGCTCCACCTCATTGAAACTAACAATTCCATACTTGTAGTTTAAGTTGCTTCTTGGCAAGGTATCTACCAGTAAAACATTAGGAATTTGTTCACATATGGCGAGTCCAGCACAAATTATTCGACATAAATTTCTCAATACATTTTTTTCACGCCATTCTCTCTGGTTCTTATGTATTTTTACTGCACTTAGTATCACTTGGTTCAGAACTGTATATACCCCACATAGTATCTATTATTTTATTTCTGATACTTTACTCAACGGATTATGGGTGCTTACAGGTGTATTGAGTCTATTAGGCTTATATGACGTATTACAGAATAGGCACTCTATCTTAAGAAATTACCCGATCATGGGCCATTTTCGTTTTCTATTTGAAGACATACGTCCTGAAATTCGCCAATATTTCATTGAAGCCGATCAAGATGCACTACCCTTCTCGCGCATGCAAAGAAGTTTAGTTTATCAACGTGCTAAAAATGAAAATGCAGACAAACCTTTTGGTTCAATTATTAACGTATATCAAGAAGATTACCGATTTATTGTTCATTCAATTAGCCCATGTCCACCGGCAGACCCAAAGAGCTTTCGGATTCAAATTGGTAATAGCCAATGCCTTCAACCTTATAGCGCTTCTATTATGAATATTTCTGCGATGAGTTTCGGTAGTTTAAGCGCAAATGCAATACGCGCATTAAACAAAGGAGCACAATTAGGCGGGTTTTATCACGATACAGGTGAAGGTAGCCTCAGTCCTTATCATTTAGAAAATGGTGGTGATATTGTTTGGCAAATTGCCAGTGGCTATTTTGGTTGCCGTACTTTAGATGGAAAATTTGACGAGCAAAAATTTGCTAAACAATCTCAACTACCACAAATCAAGATGATTGAGTTAAAGCTTTCACAAGGTGCTAAACCTGGGCATGGCGGCATTTTACCTAAGCATAAAATTACTGCTGAAATTGCCGAAATTCGTGGTGTCTCACGGGATCACGATTGTATTTCTCCTGCAAAACATTCAAGTTTTTCTACACCAATTGAAATGATGCAGTTCTTACAGAAGTTACGCACATTATCTGGCGGAAAACCTGTTGGTTTTAAACTGTGTATTGGGCAACCTTGGCAGTTTATGAGTATTGTGAAAGCAATGCTTGAAACGAAAATTGTTCCTGATTTTATTGTAGTAGATGGTTCTGAAGGTGGAACTGGCGCAGCGCCAATTGAGTTTAGTGATTATATTGGAACACCGTTACGTGAAGGCCTACGTTTTGTACATAATACACTTGTAGGTGCAGGGTTAAGAGACCAAGTTAAAATTGGTGCAAGTGGTAAAATTATTAGTGCATTTGATATTGCTAGCACATTTGCATTAGGTGCAGATTGGGTCAATTCAGCACGAGGATTCATGTTCGCAGTTGGATGTATTCAAGCTCAAAGTTGCCATACGAATCAGTGCCCTGTAGGTGTAGCAACCCAAGATAAAGATCGCCAAAAAGCCTTACATGTTCCCACTAAAGCAGAACGTGTATTTAATTTTCATAAAAATACATTACATGCTTTATCTGAAATGATTGCTGCTGCTGGCTTACGCCATCCTTCGGATATTAAAGCCCATCATTTGGCACAACGTGTAAATGACCGTGAAATTAAGAATTATGCTCAATTGCACTTTTTCTTAAAAGATGGAGAGCTTTTACAATCTGAACTTAATAATGATGGTGATAATTTTTATTACCGAATGTGGAATATGGCTGATGCCAATCATTTTTAATTTATATTAACTTGATAATTTGAGCATCATAGTTAAGTGTGATGCTCTTTTCTATTTTAAACTTATATGTGATTTCTACTTAAATTAGTTTCTTATTTTAGTTTGTATTTAATGTATTTTTCACCTACTATTAAAGTATAAATAATATACATGCTTTAATTTTATTAAATAAATATCCTCAAATTGTTATAACAAGAAGGTGTATTCTCATGTTAAAGAAAACATTCATTTCATCTTTTGTCGCATTGGCTGTAGGGTTAAGTAGCTATGCAGTTGCTTGTACACGTGCAGTTTATTTAGGCAATAATCAACATGTTATTACTGCCCGTTCGATGGACTGGAAGGTTGATACGGGTACGAATTTATGGATTTTGCCAAGTGGTGTTGCCCGCGATGGAAGTGCAGGATCTAAATCAATAAAATGGACTTCTAAGTATGGCAGCGTTATTGCAACCGGTTACGAAGTCTCTACGACTGATGGAATGAATGAAGCTGGTTTAGTTGCAAATGTCTTATGGCTAGTTGAATCTCAATATCCTGACGTAAAAAAATCAAATAAACCACTGTTAAGTATTGCCGCTTGGGCACAATATGTTCTTGATAATTTCGCAACCGTAGATGAGGCTGTGAAAGCGCTTGAGAAAGAACCTTATACAATTGTGACTGATAGTGTTCCAGGTGAAACGAGATTAACGACACTACATTTATCTATTTCAGATAAAACGGGTGATAGCGCAATTATTGAATACATTGGTGGCAAGCAAGTTATTCACCACAGCCGAAGTTATCAAATCATGACTAACTCACCTACTTTTGATAAACAATTGGCATTGGCAGAATATTGGAAACAAATTGGTGGTACCGTTATGCTTCCTGGTACAAACCGAGCTTCTGACCGTTTTGCTCGCGCTTCATTCTATATCAATGCAATTCCTAAAAATGATGATATGAAACAAGCACAGGCTTCTGTATTTAGCGTGATTCGTAATGCATCGGTTCCATACGGTTTAAACACACAAGAAGAGCCTAATATTTCATCGACTCGCTGGAGAACTGTTGCAGACCATAAACAGATGCTTTATTTTTTTGAGTCAGCCTTATCACCAAATGTATTTTGGGTTGACTTAAAGAAAATAAATTTTAAAGACGGTAAAACGCGAAGACTTGATCTTGGACCTGAGCAGAGCCATATCTATGCAGGTGACGCGACATCTGAATTTAAAGTTACGAAACCATTTGCTTTTTTAAGTCCAAAAACTCTTTAATGAGGGGTAAAATTTATCATCTTTAAGATAAATAATATTAAACGTGCTTTCTTGGAATTACATTATGAAAAAAGCCCTATTTTTATTAGGTACTTGTTTACTTACAGCAGCTTGTAGCACAACCTCGTATAAGTCTAATACCACGACAGCAACATCTGAGCTAAAAACAGCTGGTCAGCTTAATTGCTTACCCACAGAACTTTGTCCAAGCTTACTGGTTAAATGGAATGAAAAACAGAAAAATCAAGTTCGTGTAGACGTTCATTTAAGTAGTAGTTACAACTTCTATGATATTAATTCGTTAGTATTTGATATTGATGGAAAGCAGTTTAGTTATAAACCAGCTCAAGCTACTGAGAAAACGAATGTTAGTCGACTTGTTCCTAAGCACTCGACGACATACTTTATTATTCCAAGTCAATTCTTACAAGAATTTAAAAATGCTCAAAACATTAATGTTCTAGTTAAAACTGACAAAGGTATTATTGAACGCAATATGTATTCTCCGCAGAAACAATCTTCGGTCTATAAAAACTTCGTTGAGCTTTATAAGAGTTTAAAATAATCATCTGATTTAATTAACTGATGCACTCAACCTATTGACTAGATTGAGTGCATTACTTTTTTAATAATAAAAATGCTTTGGCTTTGCATGTAAAAAGGCTGGAATCAAACCTGTTAAAGCTGCACGTATATCTGCACGCTCATTAATTAATTGATGAGACCCCTCTTCAAGCATTAATAAGGTTTGAAGCCTAAACTTACGGCGAATAAACTCAATGTTATAACGCCAATCTACTGTTTGATCTAATGCACCTTGCGCCAACCAGACAGGAATACGACAAGCAGGTCGTTCTTCCATTTCCTGCATCCATTTCGACATTGCCAAAATCCAGTCCATACCCATCATGCGTGGCTGCAATGGGTCTTTTAAACGAATAAAACGTAAAAATTCAGGATTATGATTATTACGTCTAAAGTGTCTTGGTACTTGGCGTTTAATGCGGCGAATAATGCCAAGTCCCACTGGATTATGCCACCATGCTGTTTTAGCTGGTCGAATTAAAGGTGAAAGCAATAAAACTCTATCAACAATTGGATCTTGGCGTTTTTCTGCATACTCAAGCAAATGGTGCATCCAAATTGCACCACCCGTACTTTGACCTATCCCTACCCAAGGCTTAGGTAACTGATCTGCATGTTTAACATATCGATAAACAGCCATCAGAACTTGTTGGTAATGATCAAAATTTTGAATACTTGCTGGTGAACCATTACTTAAACCATGGCCAGGTAAGTCATAGGTAATTACACTAAAACCTTGTTCAAGTATTTCACGAATAATAGGCTGATATATTCCACTATGTTCAAGATAACCATGTAATAAACAGACCGTTCCTTGTACTTTGTCTAATTTAGGTTTAAAAACTTGAACATGTAGACGGAATAAAGGCATTTGGACATAGCCTTGCCAGTGATCACAGTCGAGTAAATGTAACCCGTATAATTTGCGATATGCTAAAAGTTCACGAGAAGGTTCTTCTAATGTATTTAAATTAAGAGGGCTTAAAACTTGCGGAGTGAGATCACGGTTAGGCACCGGTAAATCTAGTTGTTTTAATACGGCAGGATTGAGAAATGGAATCTCAGACATTAAGGCACCTCTCGACAATCACTTGAACCAAATAGCATGTCACGAATTGTCGCAAGTAATTCATAATTTGCACGACGACTATGATCGTAGTTTTGTACACTCGGTTGCCAACGTGTAAGTGATGTTGGCATTGGAGCAATAACAGGAATCGTTTCAATACCATTCAAAGCAAATAAGCGACGTGTACGCGGCATATGATATTCATCTGTGACTAACATTACCGTAGGAGCACCACCTTTCTTTTGAAGCAGTAACGAACTAAAACGAGTATTTTCACAAGTATTCATACTTTTTTGTTCTAATAACTTTGCATCGACCCCACGCTTTTTTAGCCATGCCTGCATATAAGGTGCCTCAACACCACTCAACACAATCGGTAGGTCATTTTGTTGCTCAACTTCTAACGTTTTTTCCAGTCTTAAACGTGTATAACTATTAACTACAATGTCTTTGCCATTTTTATCTAAAGTTAAACCACCACCTAACACCACAATTGCATAAGGTTCTGATAGTTTTTTTGGTTGAGGTTGAAGTGGATTTTTACTGACATCTTCAACTTTCTGCTCAGGTTCGCTTACCGCTTTTTGATGCTCGGGTACTACAGGTTTTCTTGTCAAAAACTCTGTGTATTGTTCTGTAAGCGCTTTATTTTCTGAGCTGTTAATAAAAAGTGCTTCATCAATAGGACCACTTGTTTCATCAGCTGCATCTATTTCTGAGTTTTTAGCAACTAAAGGAACACTTACAGCTGAAGTTTCTTGCTCTTCTTCCATTTCTTGTTCTTTTTCTTCTAAAAGAATAATTTGCTGCAAAGCTTTATAGTTTTCTTGTATGTAGCCCAAATCTGCTGCTTTTTTCTCACGTAAAGCATCTTCGGTCAACTTTAAATAAGCTTGACGAGCAATCCATAAATTTGAACCTGGCTCTAAGTTATCATGTTCACTTAAGGCAGCTTTTCTCTGGCTTTCCGCAGCCACTTCATTCACATCCACAGGTACAAAATAGTTAAGCCCAGCTACAATAAGTTTTGAATAAAATGGTGAATATAAAAAAACTACGAAACAGCCTAATAGTACAAATAGCACAGTGACTACTTGTACAAAACGTACCATTAAATGTACTTTTGGCATAAAACTATTCCGTATGATTTTCAATTAAACCTAAACTGTTATAAAGCACAGGTTCTGGTTCTAACATAACATGGAAATGCTGATCAACATCATGCTGTACAGCCTGATAAGTTTTCTTCACATCAGCAAGAGATGCATTGGCATAATTCACCAAAACCAATGCTTGTTTGTGAAACATACCCACCACACCCAACTGCTTACCTTTCCAACCTGCTTGATCAATTAACCAACCAGCTGCAATTTTAACGTTACCGTTAGCTTGAGGATAATGTGGAATTGTTGAAAATTGTGTGATTAAACGTTCAAACTCATGCGCATTTACTATTGGGTTTTTAAAGAAACTTCCTACATTTGGATATTCTTTAGGATCAGGAAGTTTACTTTGTCGAATGTTAATAACCTGATTTTGTAAATTTTCAGCAGTTAGATTGTCTCCAACTGCCTGCTTTAAATCACCATAATTTAACTTTAAATGAGGCTGCTTAGGTAATTTAAAGGTGACATGCGTAATGATGTAGCGTGTCGGATCATCTTTAAAAATGCTATGTCTATAAGAAAAATGACAGTCTGCTGCTAAAATTGATTTGATCTCTTTAAATTGCCGGTCATAGACTTGCACTGACTCAATGAACTCACCAACTTCAACGCCATAAGCACCAATGTTCTGTACTGGTGAAGCACCAACTAATCCAGGAATAAGTGCTAAATTTTGCAATCCATACCAGTTCTGCTTAGTACTATATAAAACAAAATCGTGCCAAACCTGCCCTGCACCTACTTTAACTTGAACAAAATCCTGATTTTCAGATAAAACTTCTATACCTTGAATATCAAGATGTATAACTAGCGCATTAATTTGCTGCGGCAACAACATATTACTACCGCCAGACAAAACAAGTACGTTTAACTCATGCTGTTTAGCAAAATCCAAAGCAGCTTTAATATCTTCGATAGAGGTGATTTTAGTGTAATGGGATGCTGTCACATCTAAACTTAAAGTGTTGAATGGCTTAAGCTGTACTTGATTTTGAATTTGCATTGTATTGAAAAACCTATTTCTAAACATTCAACTGTTTTTTTAAGATATTAACCCACGCTAAAGTACTTGATTCACATTGGTCAAGTACACGCTCAAAGCCTTCCTGCCCACCATAATAAGGATCAGGTAAAGCTTGTTTTAGATATTGCGGATCATGCTCACTCATTAATGCAATTTTTGCTCGAATTTGATGACTACCAAATTGAAATATAGCGTTTTGTAGCAAATCATGAATATCTTCAAAATTTTGATGATCCATTGCCAAAATCAAATCAAAATCTAAAAAATCTCGAGTTGAAAGTTGTCTAGCACGTAAAGACGACAAATCATAGCCTCTTTTTTTAGCATGCATTTGGCTACGCTGATCAGGTGCTTTATTGGGATGATAATTACTCGTTCCAGCCGAATCGACGATTACATTGAGTTGATGCTTATCACAATAATGTCTGAAAACCACTTCAGCGGTGGGTGAGCGGCAAATATTTCCTAAACAGACACATAAAACCTTATATTGTGTTTCCATTAGAAATTAGTTCCAAACATTTGAATTACATAAAAATAAACAGATTGCTTGCAAAGTTACTGCAAAATTCCCACAAGCTACAAATCTGGTCAAGTCTTTCTTGACCGTAATGGCCTGTTGCATTTTGTCAAAACTCAGTTGGGTTGAAAAGGAAAATAATGTTTATCAATAGATTAAAAGTTGATAAATCAGGCGATAAAGTCACTAAACTTTTATTTTGAATTTAATTAGAGATAGCAATCATATTTTGAATAAAATCATGTTCAATTATAAAAGCCCTACTCATAGGGCTTTAGATAAATCATTTTGCTGAAGTCATTAACTCAATCATTTCCTTCGTTGGCCTTAAGCTCCCTAATTGCCACTGCTCAGGTGGATATTCATCAATACGAATCCAAACATGTTCCCGAAAAGCAGGATTACCTTTACCTTCTATTTCTACAAATAAGTCTGTTATGCGTTTAAAAAGTTCGGCCTTACTGTCTTTATCGAGTAAACCTTCTATAGTTTGTATATTTATAAATGGCATAATGCTACCTGAATTAACTCTAGGTCTAAATTAAAGACTCATCCTAATTGGAGCCTCCTCTAATGTCAAATCAATTTATTCCAGAACATAAATTTCCCGTAGACGTCTGTGGGATATTCAAAATTACAGAAATATTGAACGACAGATGGACGATCTTATTATTAAGAGAAGCTTTCTATGGGGTAACGAAATTTAATGATTTTTTAGAAAATACAGGTATATCAAAGCAAGTTTTAACCGATCGTCTCAAACATCTTGTCCAATTAGAAATATTCGAACTATCAATTTATAAAGAAGTTGGCGTACGAGAGCGTAAAGAGTATTTACTCACTAAAAAAGGCAAAAGCCTAAATATCGTTCTACTCGCAATGCTTGAGTCAGGTGGTAATTTTATTGAAGAAGGTAAAGATGTAGTCAAAGTTTTTGATAAAAGTACCGATGAAGAACTGAAATTAAAACTTGTTGATTCATCTAATCAAGTTATAGATTTGAAGAATTTGGAACTTAAACTCATCCATTCTAAAAAATAAATTTCTACATCTTAAGTTCAGTGATGCAAGTTCGGAAAGCTATCATATTAAAAATAAAAAAAGCCTACTCTTTCAAGTAGGCTTCCCCTTATGACTTTTGCGCTGATCATTAAGGTTTATTGTTGTTTAAAGCAACCCCATGATCTTACAGAAATACTTAAAAATAAAAAAGACCTTTCGAGTTTGCTAAATCATACCCTTGTAAGACTATTCAACCACCTATAAGAGCACTTATCTTTACGATTTTATTTATAAATTAAAACTAAAAGATAAGCTCTTCTGTAGTGTTTACCTTAGCAAAAGCATTCCTAAAAATCTGGCTGTGATGATCAATTATATATTGGGCACTTAAATGTATTGAATCAAATGTAGTGTGTGCATCGGAGGCTACCATTACTTTATATCCAGCCTCTGAGGCAGCTCTAATAGTCGTGTCTATACAATATTCAGTTTTCATTCCAGTTACTATAATTTGTTCAATATCAAGTCTCTCTAACAGTTCTTTTAACTCCGTATTCTTAAAGCTACTCGGATAAGTTTTCTCAATAACAAAATCTTTATCTGAATTAAAAGATAAGTCTGCTATTAGTTGAGTATTCGGACTATCTGGATCTAAGGGTGTATTTTTGTCGCCCACATGACGGACAAAAATAATGGGTCTGTTATTCAATCGGTGATGTTCTATCAGCTTAAGAATATTTGAAAGTATGAGTTGATGGTTACAAGGTTTCGACTCTGCATTGAATAGGCCATTTTGCATATCAATAACAAGTAAAGCTGATTTTGAGTTATGACTTTTCTCCATAATCTTTCTCTGTAAAATACCAATAATGTGCAGAGAAAAATAAACCCAGCCATTATTGGCTGGGTTGGGGTATCTTATTAAGTCGCTCTAATAAAAAATCACACGCAGCCTTTTCTGAAGGTCGTGGTGGTTGTATTGATTTTTTTTAGTAAACAGTTCATGAATTAAACTTGCTCATCATTAAAGCGCAAATAAACATAGCATAGTTGTTCCTCAAAAAACAAAGCTTATTTACTTAATTGAATGTAAGTACTCATAGGCCCCTTTTTCATTACTCTCCAGCTTAATAACTGCATCCGTTTCGTCATTTAGTGTCAAATTAAATATTATCCCATTCTCATAAGAAATTTGATGGCCCATTCGAAACTCAGAATCAAGTGATTCAAAAATAATAAATTTTCCCTCGCTATTTGAAGCGATATAGTAAGTATTGTTCCGATGAACATATCTAATTGTATACATCAACATGAAAATCCCATCTCAAATCAATTATGCTTTTTCTTAAAAATAAAAAGACCCATTTTCACTTTTCATTAAAAAGTCCTAATGGAAAAGACGCTTAAACCTAAAATAAGAAACAGTTATTTGATCATATTTCCTACTTAGTAACGTCTATACAACCTCAACACGAATTAAGATAAATAATTATTTAATTCAAACTATTAAAAAATGAACTCCTCCCTTTTACTTTCTAAAATCAATTATTTGGTTTTTCCAACTTATACTATTAAATTAATATTACAGAAATACTTAACAATAAAAAACCCCACCATTAGTCGATAGTTAGCAGGGTACATGGTAAAAAATTTGCTTTTAGCAGGTTATTTCAATTCAGAATTTTATATAATTTTTTAAAAAATTTATTTATTTTTAAATAACTTATCAGTCGTATTTCTATCAATTTTACTACGATGTCCATTTTCAAAGTATCGATCGACATGACATAGTTTTGCTTTGGTATCACAGAACACACCATTTGAGAGTGTAAATGCTGAAGTATCAAAATCGCCTTGAGAGAAAGCCTTATTCGCTTTATAAGGACCTAAGTATTTAGTTGTAAGTTTTTTTGAGATCCCTTTTTTGTCTGCGCATATGTATTTGTCACAAATTACACCCTTTTGAGGTGAAAATACACCAGAGTTGTTTTTTGCCATCGCTACTGAGCTAAACATGAAGCAACTACATCCAATGATACTAAGTAAAGTTTTAGAAATTTTCATTTTTAGAACCGAATAAAATTATTAATTGTTAAGGCATTATATAAATTAGAAGCTTGCCAGAAAACCTCTACCAGCCTATAAATAACAAAAAGTCCACCATTCAATGCCTTTTTAAATAACTTATGCATCATCTGCATAACCATCTCGATCCCGAACAGATAACAATAGTGTTTATGTCATCTAACGCCCAACATAATTGCCCCAGAACTACTTTATTTTAAGGTGTCTTATGCTAAGTTATTTAAAGATTGAATCTTATAGAACCATTCAACAATAATGTTCAAGAATAAGGAAATAACGTATATGAGCCATTTTCAGTTTCAAACCGTTCCAAATATCATCTCTGGCTTAGGTTCTATACAAGAATTACAAAATGTTTTGTCTTCAAAAGCTTATTGTAAGTTATTGCTAGTCACCGATGCTGGCATGATCAAAAATCAATTACATCTACCCATTCTTCAAATTTTAGATACGCTCAATATTGAATATGACATTTATGCAGATGTTCAGGCTGACCCACCAGAACAAGTGGTCTTAGATGCAGCCAATTATGCAAAGCAGCAAAATGTAGATGCCATTATTGGCTTTGGTGGTGGTAGTTCTTTAGATGTTGCAAAAGTAATCGCTTTACTCGCCCACCCCGACCAGACTCAAAGTTTGCAAGACATGTATGGCGTAAACCAAGTCACCACAGCTCGCCTTCCACTTATTTTAATTCCGACCACAGCTGGTACAGGTTCAGAAGTAACACCTATTTCAATTGTGACTACTGGCGAGACAACCAAAATGGGGATTGTCTCTCCAGTACTGTACGCCGACACTGCGATTCTTGATGCTACTTTTACTCAAAACCTTCCAGCGCATATTACTGCTGCAACAGGTATTGATGCGATGGTACATGCCATTGAGGCATATACCTCTAAGCACAAGAAGAATATATACACCGATATTTTAGCTAAAAATGCTTTGAAGCTACTAAACCATAACTTACCGAAAGTTCTTAAAGATGGTAATGATTTAGAAGCACGTCAAAACATGCTGTTCGGTTCAATGCTGGCAGGTCAAGCGTTTGCTAATTCACCTGTTGCGGCTGTACATGCTTTAGCTTATCCACTGGGTGGGCATTTTCATTTATCGCATGGACATACCAATGCCTTAGTTCTGGTTGAAGTTTTAAAATTTAATGCGCCGAATGCAAAAAAATACTATGCAGAGCTTATGCAATGGCTAGATCCATATAGTAATGGTAGCACCGATGGGTTATGTGATCTGTTTATTGACCATATGCAGAACCATTTAGACCGTAGTGGCTTGACCTTAAAACTTAGAGATTTGGGTATTGATGAGTCGAGTTTACCTCGACTTGCTCAAGATGCCATGGTGCAAACCCGCTTACTACAAAACAACCCACGTGACATGACAGAAGCCGCTGCTTTAGCAATTTATCAGGCGATTCATTAATGACTAAACCCGTTTTAAAAAACCGAGATCAATTTAAGTTCTTTTTAGACATTCAAACACGTTGGGCAGATAATGATATTTACGGTCATGTGAATAATGTGACTTACTATAGCTACTTTGATACAGCAGCCAATGCTTTACTCATTCAAAAAACAGGTTTTGATATTCATGAAGCGAAATCAATTGGTTTAGTGGTTGATTCAGCATGTAGCTTTTTTCAAGAGTTATCATTTCCCGAGATTATTCAAGTAGGTGTTGCGATTGGCAAAATCGGTACGACTTCCCTACGCTATGAGTTGGCAATCTTTAAACAAGGTCAAGAGCAAGCCTCAGCTCAAGGACATTTTGTGCATGTGTTTGTAGATCGTGAAACGCGTAAGACTGTACCTATTTCTGAGTCAGTTCGTGAAGCTTTAAAAAGTTATTTATTATAAAAAATGGGGCAAAAAGAAAATGATCTGTTCTTTTTGCCCACCTAAAATTACATCATTGCAGGGTCACTAAAAGAGTCTTCACCCGTTTCGACCCGACCAGCAAAACGTCGATAATAATATGGATCACTTTGACTAGTTACTTCAAAATCATACCAATGCCCTACATCAGCCAAAGCCCAATGTTGTTTAACAACCTGTCCCGCTTTTACGGTAAGTTGTAACGGCGCATCTTGTCGATATGCACAAGGTTTTACCGTCAATATTGCATCCTTGGTTCCTTCATTCATAAGTTCGACATAAACATCACCATTGGCAATGTCATAACAGACGCGAATTTCAGGTTTAACGCCACTATCAACAATACGTTGAATATCCCCTTTGAAATTACGATGGTAGCCATTTGGACCGAGTACCCATAAGTCGTAACGGCCCAAGTTATCTTTTAAAGCATCCCATTCATCATCTAAAGTTTTATTTGGCTCGACAATATAACGCTTAGGAATACGGTCTAAGTTGAGCTTGTCATAAACATGAAAAACCGCAGCTTGCGTACCTGTATTAGAGAATATTAATTGTACCTTACCGTCCGCTTTACAGCGCGCACTGGTATGCAATTCGTAAGGTAGCGCACGCGACAAACGTATGCCACTTTGCTGAATCGGTAACTTAATATCCGTAGGTACAGGAACAGCTGGCAAAGCTTCTTGATTTTCTCTTAATGCATCTGCCTGCAAGCGTGTCTGTTTACCGTTGAGCTGAGGTAAAACATCCGCATTTGGTGTTTTAAAGTTAAATGCACTGGTCAAATCACCACACACTGCACGGCGGTACGCACTAATATTCGGCTCTTTTACACCGAAACGTTTTTCTAAAAACATGAGCACGGACGTATGGTCATACACTTGCGAGTTTACCCAGCCACCACGACTCCATGGGGAAATCACATATAAAGGAACACGCGGGCCTGGACCATAAACACGACCATCAGGTATAGGCTGAGAATGGCTTCCTTCAGGCGCAGCATGATCAAAATATTCATCCTGCATATCGGCACTGCTTAATGTCGATTTGCCAGCATACTGACCATTTGCAAGTCGTGATGGCGCAGATGGTGACGGTACATGGTCAAAGTAACCATCATTTTCATCGAAGTTAATAAGCAGTGCTGTTTTACTCCATACTTCTGGCACAGCAGTTAATGCATCAATAATTTCTTGAATAAACCAAGCCCCTTGAACTGGGCTTGAAGGATCTGGATGTTCACAGTAAATTGATGGCGCGTTAATCCAAGAGACTTGCGGTAATTTACCCTCACGAATGTCTCTTTTAAAAGCGTCAAGGTATTCTTCGGGTTTATTGCCTGGTAAGGTATTTGCAATGCCTTTATAGAGTGGATTTTTGGCATTATCCGTTGCAGCATCATAGGCTTTATACGGTAGTTTTTGGCCCGTATCGGCATACGGTTTATTCGGTTCGCCACCACTTGCAACTGGGTAGCCAGAAGCAATGTTTGCCTTTCTAAAGGAACGAAATGCACCAAGCATATTATCGCCCCATTCATCCGGCATATTTTGATAACAAATCCAGCTTACCCCTGCTTCTTCTAATCTTTCGGCATAGGTCTTCCATGTATAACCGCGATCTGCCGTAGCGGGGTTACCATCAATCCAGTCCCATTCGTTATTTACAAATGAACGCTTGGTCGGTGTTGCCCCATTAGTTCCAGTTAAATGAAAAGATCGGTTCGCATCTGTTCCGGTGTGCATAGAACAATGGTAGGCATCACAAATCGTAAAGGCATTGGCAAGCGCAAACTGATATGGAATTTCTTTTTCTTTAAAGTAGCCCATGGATATATCAGTCTTATGAGTTGGCCAGTTCGCCATACGCCCATTATCCCATGCCAACTGACTATCGTTCCATGTATGCGGTGTGCCATCTGCACGCTGTGCATTATTGGCTGTACCGTCTAAATGAAAAGGCGTTAAAACTTGCCCATTGCGTCTAAGCTGTTCCCAAACCTTACGACCATTTGGCAAGGGAATTGTAAAGCGGTCAGCAAAACCTCGAACACCTTTTAACGTACCAAAGTAATGATCAAAAGATCGGTTTTCCTGCATTAAAATAATAACGTGTTCAATATCTTGAATAGTACCCGTTTTATTATTTGCAGGAATTGCTAAAGCTTTTTGAATACTAGATGGAAAAGCTGCCAATGCCGCAGCACCAAAACCCATATTTATAGAGTAATTTAAAAATTTACGACGTGTAATCATGATCAGGTTCTTTTTATTATTTAAGTTTAAGGAGCACAGCGCATTACAGGCTTTTTACCTGTCTCTGGTGTATTTGAATTATCATTTGATGAGTCGTTACAACCACTCAGCAGAATGGCGCCGATCAATAAAAAATAAGAATATTTAAAGGAAGGTGTTCCTGCGCATTGCCTTTTCATGACGATATATAGTCCATTTAAAATCTAAAATGGCTAACATAGAAAAGTACAATGACAGTGGCGTGACTTGAATATTTCAATCCAGTGAAAAATATGAAAACTCTATTATTTCCACATTTCTCACAAGGTTAAAATTTATGTAAATTTAAGGCTTTAATTGAATATTTTGGAGTTCGCCATCAAAAGTATCAATCAGGCTTTTTATAACGGGTTGTTGCTGTAATAGCTCTGTCGCTCTATGGAAAGCTTTTTCTTTACGAATGCTTTGCATGACATAAGGTGTAGATGTATTAACTGCACCATACTCAACCGTAAATTGTGTATTTGGCCATTGTTGTTTTAAAGCATCAATGAGGCCTTGTTGTAATTGGGTCAACATATTTTCATATTCTTGAGGAATATGGAAAATCGTATTGCCTCCAATTTCTCCAGTCATTACACCATGTTGAGCAAGTTCTTGAACGGCTGGAGAAAGCTGGCTGTTTCTAAACCAGTATTCCCATTTTTCAAGTGTCCACTCACCTTCTAAGACTTGAGCAGAAAGCTTCAAAATATCCTGAGGCATCAACTGCCCGTTATCAGTTGCGCTAGATTCTTCTACAGCTGTAGCAGTTTCAAGAACCACTTCGGGTTGCACCAATGGTTGCTGCTCAATAATAGGTTCAGAAACCAAGTCATGAGTTAAAGGCGCATCCTGACCAAGAGAAAATTCAGCAGCGCTAGATTCTTCAAATAAACCTTGCGGCTCAGCCGTAAAAGTTGGCTCAGGTTCAATTTGTTTGGCCTGAGTTTCAGCCTGAACTTGTACTGCCTTTTGTTCTGGCACGGGAATGAAATCTTCTTCCAGAACACTAATTGTTTCTTGAACAACTGCTGACTCAAGCCCAATTAGCTCATGATGATTTGGATCAAATACCATTAAATCCTGATTAGGTTCAGGTTCAGGTTCAGGTTCAGGTTCAGGTTCAGGTTCAGGTTCAGGTTCAGGTTCAGGTTCAGGTTCAGGTTCAGGTTCAGGTTCAGGTTCAGGTTCAGGTTCAGGTTCAGGTTCAGGTTCAGGTTCAGGTTCAGGTTCAGGTTCAACCATAGCGGGTTGATTAATAACTTCAACCAGCTGAATAGTACTTACAGGTGGAATCTCTTGAACTGTTTGCTGAGCTTGTTGATTTAGCCCTACTACTGCTTGCTCATTTTGTTGAACAGGCTCTGATACTAAAACTTCATTTGGCGCTAAAGGACGGAATGCCAATAAGCGTAAAATACACATTTCAAAACCTTGCTCTTGCGTTACGGCAAGTTGCAAGTCTGAACGACCTTTACATGCAATTTGGTAATAAAGCTGCAAATCTTGAGCAGAAATCAGCTTAGACAGTTGCATGATTTTGCGATTGATTTCATCGCTATATTTCAAACTCAAATCAGGTAGATATTGTAAAATTGCCAATTCATGCAATGTCGAAATCAACTGATCAAGCACCAGTGAAACATCTAAAGCTTGATGTCTAAATTGCAATAAAAGCTGACTAACTTTCTCACGTTGGTTTTGATGAACCGCTAAAATCAAATCATAAATGATCGTACGGTCAATCAAGCCAAGCATTTCTTTAACATCTTGGTGATGTACCGCACCCTGTCCATAAGCAATGGCTTGGTCAGTTAAAGATAACGCATCACGCAGTGAACCTTGAGCAGATTCAGCAATTTGCCAAATTGCATCTTGATCAGCAGTAATTTGCTCTTTTTCAAGAATAGCACCAAGGTGCTTGGTAATTTCATCGACGGCTAAAGGTCGTAGAGTAAATTGCAAACAACGTGAAATAACCGTAATCGGTAACTTTTGTGGGTCAGTCGTAGCAAATAGAAATTTAACGTGTTCTGGTGGTTCTTCTAGTGTTTTTAATAACGCATTAAAAGAATGCGTCGATAACATATGTACTTCGTCAATCAGGTAAACTTTAAAACGACCTTGCGTTGGCGCATAAGGAACGTTGTCTAAAAGTTCACGCGTATCCTCTACTTTTGTTCTTGAAGCAGCATCGATTTCAATCAGGTCAATAAAACGACCTTCGTTTACCGCCTTACACGTTGCACAGACTTCACATGGCGTAGAAGTCACACCTGTTTCACAGTTCAAACACTTGGCTAAAATACGTGCGATTGTAGTTTTACCTACACCACGCGTTCCTGTAAATAAATAAGCATGGTGAAGACGACCGCGTTCCAATGCACTACTTAATGCACGAGAAACATGGTTTTGCCCCACTAACTCATTGAAATTACGTGGACGATATTTTCTAGCAAGTACTTGATACATGTATGCTCCTTGTTACAGGCATAAGCATACTTTGTTTTTAAAAGAGTGTGAACGCATAAAGCTCATATCCGTACAGATAAACTGCGAACCACACTCTTTTTCAAAGCCAGAAGCGTTTATCTGTCTACGGATGATCATGATGAAGCTGTTGATCAGTTACGCCTTCATCCATGGTTTGAACCAGCCCGACACCATCCTTAATTTCAGCCGAATAATTTCCTTTCTCGGTAAAAATCTGCATGATCGTATAATGGTCTTTTTGACTTTGAGTAATAGTAAAGAAATCCTGATTTGGATCGCCTTGGTCAAATTTTCCAGTCCATCGAACAATATCTTGATCAACAGGTTCGATCTCTACAATTTCTCCTGTGCGATTAATGCCATATTCCAACATTTGAAACTTAACAGTGTCACCCACTTTTTTAAGTTCAATCACATTTGGATCATATTTAATCACCATACCTTTCGCATTTTTAAGTAACGGAAAATTAACATTAGAAGGAAGCTGATCTTTTTCTATTTCATTAAAAAAAATCTGTTGCCTAGACAATTTTTCCTTTTCTGAGGCGCTCAAATTCAGCATATTTTGTCGAGCAAATTCATTCTGACGATCTGCGACTTTTGTCCCAGACTCTTGCCGACTTTCTAAAGACGATGTTAAAGCAGAAGAGCTTTGCTGTGAAAAAGCAAACCAGATTAAAACTGCTAACGCCACACAAGCGATAGCAGTTCCTATTAACAATTTATTTTTCTTCATTATTTACAGCTAAAATAGAGATTAGTTATATAGAGAAATTTTCTGCGCATTCAGGTTAATGACACTGACAGCATCAATTTTTCCTTCTACACCTAAACGTACACCATATTTAGGGTTATACAGATACGGGCTAGAGTAAAAATTAATATTATTACCTCCCATTGCTGTACTTCCTAACGGATGGGCAAAGCCTGAGCCAATATTGGTTGAACCATTATGGTACAGGCCAAGATTGTGCCCAACTTCATGACGCATGGCGGCAAAAGAACAACCTGCAATATCATTTGCGCCAATCATGTTATATGCAGAAGCATTGATCCAAGCCCAACCACAGCCACCATCGCCCGGCTCATTACCTTGATAATAAACACCGTCTGCCAATACACGTTTACGCTCATTTTGTACCGTCGTGTCATCTCGTCCAGTCGAGATTGCTTCTTTTAAAGTGGTAGCAGGGATTTTATAAGTTAAATAGCCCACATCTCTTAAGTAAAAACGCGCATTTGAATTTTCAGCGGTTAAGTTTGTTAGATTTACGCCTTCAATCATTCTAAGTTTTGCAGCGCTCTCTCCTAAAATTGCATTTACTTCTGGACTAGAAACTAACAACATATCAATTGTATAACTATCTACTGTCCAGCCTTGAGCGGTGTAAATAAAACGGCGATTTTCACCATTTTTAATTGCAGTAGACAAACCATTAGCCGCATTAATCAAAGTATCTGCCGATGCATTCGACACAATAACTACCTTATCCCCGACTTGAGCTTGAGCGGGTAGTTGCAAGGCGGGCTGCCAATTTGATGTAGACAATTTTACCTTTAAAGTGGGCTGAGTCATATTCGGTAAAGTTGCTGGGATTGTTGCCGATGAATCAATCACCTTTGTAGGTGAAGAGATCAGCTGCCAATATCCTTTGTCACTTACATACATAAACTCATATTGATCGCCTGTTTTAAGCGTTAAAGTCGCTTGGCTATTAACATTGGTATTATTAATTTTTGCAGACCAAGTCGCTGTAGACTTGATAATAATTCTATCTCGATCACTTGCAGTGGTAGGCAAAGTGAAATTGGAAACCCAATTTCCATCTCCAAATGAAACTTCCGTTAGCGGGCTACTTACCGCGGCTATAGATGTTCCGATTTGCTGAACATTTAGCTTCTGAGGTTTTATATATTCTGGAACCCATTTTCCTAAAGCAGAATAATATTTAAACCAATATTCAGAGCCATTTTTTAATGAAAAACTGCTCGGGAAAAGTAAGTTGGTTTTATCAATATCCGAATTTGTACTTGCTGTTGAAACAATTTGTACGGTTGTTCCATCACGTACATCACTCGGTAATGCAATGGTTTGTGCCCATTTGTCATTTTGAATAAGTACTTTTTGCATGGATGCAGTGGTTAATGGAACGACTTCATAAGTCGCACCATTGGTAGGACTCACTGTTGCTAACTGAGCGATCCATTTATTTTGACTGCTATTGAAGATAAATTGATAAACATCTCCATTATTTATCTTCAATACTTCTAACGGAATATTGGTATTAGAAGTATCTAAATAACTACTATAGGCGGCACTAGAACGAACTGTAATCTTGTCCGAATTATTAGCACTTGCCGGTAAAGAGAGATTTTTGACCCAATTCCCATTTGCTAAAGAAAATTCTAAATCTGAATAACCAGATGGAATTGATCCACTATTATTATTCTGATTTGGTGAAAGTACAGTTGCGGCATATACAAGTGAAGACGCAACAATTGCTCCAATAATGAGTGATGTTTTTAATTTAAAATTCACAGCAGCCTCTTTTATTTGTTTTTAGATTTTCGAATAGCAGGTTAACAAACCATTTTTTTAGAGTCAATTTTCAATCAACTCATTTTTCATTAAATTTCAATTACATGAATATTGAATCATTTTGAAATAAAAACATGAAACCTATTAAAGAATAGTTTGTTTATGAGAATTAAATAACTAAATTTATTATAAAGAAAATATTAAAAAAGACATTTGAGGGTAAAAAGAAAGATAAATCTCTCTTTTTACCCTTTATTTTAGTTTACTTTCTTAGGAAAACTCAACCAGACAAATACAGTTAAAAGGAAGAAACAAATGGCGGAGATTGTAAGCACCCAACTATGCGCATAGCTAAAAGCTTGCTGAGCAACTGCAATTAATTGCCCTCCCAAAGGGCTTTCAAGGTTAGAAGCTAAGTGCATGGTTTCACCAATCGAGATACTCGCTTTTTCAATTAAGTTCGATGGAAGCTCTGCTGGCAAAATAATTGAGCGGCTATAAAACCAAGACAACATTAACCCGAAAATAGCGACACCTAAACCAGCACCAAGCTCATAAGCCATACCTTCAATCGCACCTGCTGCACTTGCTTTTTGTGGTGGAACGGATGACATAATCGCAGCAGTTGAAGCCAGTAAAGCAATCTCAATACTAAAGCCTAAAAAGACCATACACGTCCACGCTAAGAAGTGATCAGTCGAAAAGTTAAGCTGGGCAAGCCCCCATAGACTAAATCCACTTATTAAAATACCAACAGTAGATACAAGTCTAAGCCCCCATTTATTTAAACAAATTCCGGCTAATGGACCACCTAAACTAATTGCGATCATGAATGGAATAATAAACATGGCTGCCTGTAAGGGAGAAAATCCATGTACAAACTGCAATTCTTGAGACAAGAGTAATTCAAAGCCAACCAAAGCAATCATGGAAACCACCGCCATAACAATGCTGGTAGAAATGACTGGATGTTTAAATAACTCCAAATCAATCATTGGCGTGGTCGTTCTTCTTTGACTTCGAATGAAGTGGATTAAAGTACTTATTCCAACCACAAACATCACAACTGTAAGTACCGAGAAGTTGTACATTGCCGATTTGATTGAATAGATGAGGCTTAAAATGGCTACAACCAAAATTAAAGCTTGCCCTAAGTTAATTGGCTGATCAGTTTTTTCTTGTTGTTTAGGAATGATCATCGCAATCATGACCAGAACGACTAAAATAATCGGGATATTGATAAGAAATACAGCTCCCCAATGGAAATGTTCTAATACAAATCCACCAACTAATGGACCAAAAGCTGCTCCGCCACCACCCACTGTAGACCAAAGACCAAGTGCAAAATTTCTCTGCTTTTCTTCGGTAAAAGCATTACGAATGCCTGATAAAGTGGCAGGAATAAGCATTGCTGCCCCTAGACCTAAAACAGCACGGGAAGCAATTAAAGCGTAGGCTGTTGGAGAAAAAGCCGCAACTAACGAACCAACTCCAAAAACTGCGGTTCCAATAAATAATAATTTTTTAAAGCCAATACGATCACCCAGTGCACCCATCGGCAAAATCAAACCCGCCATAATCAGTGAATAGATATCAATAACCCATAAAAGCTGATTGGCAGTTAAATTCAATGCTGCACTTAAAGATGGTGTTGCAACATGCATCACCGTTGCATCAATCGTAACCGGTAAATAAATAAGGACGATAATTGTCAGGATTAACCATTTTTTTTGCATAACGCTCTTCAATATCCAAAACTTGGACATGTGTTCAAATCATGGTTATTATATACACAACTGGACACTTGTCCAACTTTTAGTTTTAATGTAATTTGTGTCGAATTCAGTCAGGTGAAAGAAACATGGCCTATCTTAATCGCGATCAACGCAGAGAAATGATTCTGCAAGCTGCCATGCAAGTTGCTTTGGCTGAAGGTTTTACAGCCATGACGGTACGCCGAATCGCAACAGAAGCACAAACCTCTACCGGACAAGTTCACCATCATTTTTCTTCGGCATCTCATTTAAAAGCTGAAGCTTTTTTAAAGCTCATGGAACAGCTTGATGAAATTGAACAAACCCTAAAAACGACTAGCCAATTCCAAAGGCTATTCATCTTATTAGGCGCAGAAAATATAGATAGACTTCAGCCCTATTTACGCTTATGGAATGAAGCTGAACTTTTGATTGAACAAGATGTTGAAATACGAAAGGCGTATAACCTTGCCATGCAAAGTTGGCATGAATCTATTGTGCAAGCGATTGAATGTGGGAAGAAAGAAGGTGAATTTAAAAATACATCTAATTCAACAGACATAGCTTGGCGGCTCATTGCCTTTGTATGTGGATTAGAAGGTATTTATCAACTTGGTTTACAAGGTTTAGCTGAAGAAGACTTCAAGCGTCATACCGAAGCAATTATTCGCCTAGAATTATTATAAATATAGAAGCTGGCATTCATTAGGATGCCAGCTTTAAAACACTAAAATTAGAACCAGCCTTTACGGCCTTTTAAAATTTGGTCAGTGCAACGTAATGCTTCTTGAGTCAGCCCCCACAAACGGTAATCACCCGTGATTGAACCAATCTGGAAGTTATGAGTATAGGCAAAACTCAGGTCACGCTCAGGATCGCACCATGCGCCTGAACCATTGTAACCAATATGTCCAAAGCCATTTTTAGCGCGTTTACCCATCGTAATAATGCGGTGATATCCTAAGCGCCAATTCATCGGAATTGGCATGACACGATCACGTGCATAACTTTGAATGGTACTGAGTTCTTTAAATACTTCTGGGCGAATGAGTTGTTGTCCATTCCATTCGCCTTGATTTGCTAGCATCGCATAAATTTTAGCAAGACTATTTGTAGTAAATGTACCGTTTGCTGCCGGAATAACTGCTTGTAATCCCTCATCACTAAAGAAACTAAAATTCTTCATTCCTTTTGGAATCATGGCATCCTGAAAATCTTGCGGGTCTTGTCCAGTCCAAGTAATCATTTTTTCAGAAAGTGAACTTTTGCGCGGCTGAGGTTTGTTAGGTTTTTCAGCTTGAGTAGGTGCTGGTTTTTCTGATTTTGGTTGAATAATTAATCGTGCTACTCGATCCAGCTCACTTGCAGGCGTACCAAAATAAGCACCGTCTAACTGCAAAGGTTCAACAAGATATTTTTGCATGAGTTGATCTAAAGATTGACCAGTTGCTTTTTCAAGCACGCCACCGACAAGCCAACCAAATGTTAAGGCTTGATAAGCATTGCCCTGTCCTGCAAGGAATCTTGGCTTGGTGGCTGCCATCACATCTAACATATGTGACCAGTCGAGCATTTCCCTTGCACTTTCGATGACATTTCGAATATCAAACATACCACTTTGATGGCTCAGCACATGGCGTAAAGTCATTTGCTCTTTACCATTTTGAGCAAACTCAGGCCAATAAGTCGCAATCGGTTTATCGTATTCTAAAAAATCTTCACTGACTAAAATATGCGCTAAGGTTGCAAGTATGCCTTTACCTGTAGAGTAGCAAACTGCCAAAGTATCGGGTTGCCAAGCTTCAGTTTGTGATTTGAGACCTGTATAAATATCTACAACTTTCTGGCCTCTAAAATAAATCGCTAATGCAGCTCCACCTTGTCCAGTTCTAGCATCTTGAAGACGGCTAAACTGGTGGGCTAAATCAATAAAACGTTCATCTAAAATACCGTGATAGTTATGGGTATCGGCCAGTAAAATCTCTTTAATCACATGAAGTTCCTTGCATTTTTTGTTATTTTGCTCAAAAGCAGCCCAAACCTCTGTTCAGGCTGCTGATATTTTTATAATGCTTTTACTGTTCCTGCAACGTGCGGTTTTTGTGATTTCGCATTACGAATCAAGAAATCAGTCTTTTTATCTGCATTGGCAGTTAAAAACTCAACTTTTGACGGTAAGAACATTGGTAGCTTAAACCACACATCTGCTTCATAAGCATTTGGTAATTCAAGATTCGCTAGTGCTTTAGCTTTGCTCCACATACCATGTGCAATTGCTTGTTTAAAGCCAAATGCTTTTGCAGTAATGGCATGAATATGAATTAAGTTAAAATCACCAGACACTTTCGCGTAACGGCGGCCTGTGTTTTCTAAAATATCCCACTGGGCCTTTGGAACATAAACTGGTGCTTGTTCTTCTTTGGCTTTCTCACCCACTCTTTTCTCGACTTTTTGGCGAGATAAATAAGTCGTTAAGCCTTCCATCACTACTTCATTGCCAACTTTTGCCGTGGTAATAAAGTCAAACTGAACGCCTTTATCATGCGGTTTTAATTCCCCAAATTTGCATGACAAAGTTAGTTTTTCAGTTACACCAATAGGTCTAGTCTGTTTAATCTGGTTACGGATATGCACTAAACCTAAAATTGGAAATGGAAAGGCTTCTGCTGTCATCATGTGCATTTGCAAGCTTTGAGAAAGCACAGCCAGATAAATTGCCGGTACAAAACCATTATTTTGGAAGCCACATACTTCGTTATAAGCTTTGAGATGGCTCTGATCAATTTCAAGACGGTCTACCACATATTCAACTTGTGGCAAGATTTTTGGCCCCTGAGGCTTTTTAAAAATTAAGCCTTGTACTACTTTTGGATAAGCCAATGCCGCTTTTGGTAGTTGGCTAAAATGACGAGTATTCATACCTAACCTTTTATAATTTATAGATTATTGAATAAAAAAGGGATGCACAAGCACCCCTTTTTAGCTAAAAGTGCTTAAGCGCCCAACAAGCTTTGACCACACACACGTACAACGTTACCGTTTACACCAGTAGACGCAGTTGATGCAAACCATGCAATTGTTTCTGCTACATCAACAGGTAAACCACCTTGTTGCATTGAATTCATACGGCGACCAGCTTCACGAATTGCAAATGGAATTGCCGCAGTCATTTGAGTCTCGATAAAGCCAGGTGCTACTGCGTTAATGGTAATACCATTTTTTAAGATAGGCGCAGTAAATTTCACTAGACCAATCACACCAGCTTTTGACGCAGCATAGTTGGTTTGACCAAGGTTACCAGCAATACCACTAATTGATGATACACAAACAATGCGGCCATTTGCATTTAGACCATCGTTTTCTAACAAGTAGTCATTTACACGTTCAGCAGCAGACAAGTTAATGTTAATTACCAAGTCCCAAAGCTCTGGCTTCATGTTTGCCAAAGTTTTGTCACGAGTAATACCTGCATTATGAACGATAATATCTAAACCGCCTTGTTTTGCCGCAGCAGTTTTAATTTTTTCGCCTGCATCGGCAGCAGTAATGTCAATTGCCAATGTAGAACCACCAATGTCAGCAGCTACACGGTCAAGGTCAGCTTGTTGTTGTGGTACATCTAAACAAATAACATGAGCGCCATCACGCGCCAACACATGTGCAATTGCTTCACCAATACCACGGCTCGCACCAGTTACCAATGCAGTTTTACCAGCAAGTGGTTTTGCCCAATCAACATCAACTATATCTGCTTTAGATACACGAATTACTTGACCAGACACATAAGCTGAACGTGGAGAAAGCAAGAAACGTAAAGTTGATTCAAGGTTTGCAGCAGCACCTTCGTCTACATAAACAACTTGTGCAGTAATACCCTTTTTAAACTCTTTACCTACAGATTTGATAAAACCTTCAAGTGCACGCTGAGCAATCGCCTGTTTTACAGTTTTTGCAGTTTCAGGCGTTGTACCAATCACAATTACACGACCAGAGGTTGCAACTTGACGTGCAATCGGATTAAAGAATTTATAAAGTTCGTTTAACTGTTCTGAGTTTTGAATACCAGAAGCATCAAATACTACTGCTTTGAATTTTGATTCTTTGTCGCCTGCATTGAATGGGCGTAAATTTAAACCAACTTTTGCAGCTTCTTGCTGTAATGCAACATTGTTGCCTACATAACTGTCAGCATGAATATTGCTAAGTACTTGTGCAATCGCACCAGACAATACACTTGATGGCGCTGCGCCAACCAATACTGCACCATTCACTACTGGCTGAGCACTTTCAAAACGCTCTAATGCAACTGGCGATGGTAAACCCAAATTTTTAACAACGAATTTACCAATAGGAGATTGTGTAAATGCTTGGTATTGATCAGTCATGATTATTATCTCTCAAAGAAATGAATTTTCTACGACAGGCTTCATTATGTTATGAGATGGACAGAAACAATATGAAATCAGTCGTTCATTAGAGTTACTCCAAATCATACTTGAGTTCATCTTTGGATGTCTTGACCTGAATGCTATCTACAATGTCATTCTAGTCAATACAGGTCTATTTGAATTGTGTTAAGGTAGCTTACAAGAATATCGTTATTATGCTTGGAAAAGCCTTATGAGCAAAACAACTCAAGAAAATCCAGCAGTCGAGAATTCTGCTCAGGAAAAAGTGTCAAATACATCAAAGTCGGCTTCTAACACGGCTAAGCGTAACAGCACTACTCCTAAAGCAGCAACTAATACACAAAAAACGACACGTACTCGTTCAACGACTGCACCTGCACGTAGCCCTCGTAGTAAGAGCGCTGCTTCAGCAACCTCGTCTACATCTTCAAATGTAGCTGCAGCACCAAAAGCAACAAAAACCAAACCTTCTGTTCAACAGGATAAAACCATGAGTCAAAACACTGTTCGCCGCGTTGCAATTATTGGTGGCAACCGTATTCCATTTGCACGTTCAAATACTGCTTATTTCAAAGCGTCTAATTCTGACATGCTGACAGCAGCATTGAATGGTTTGGTTGAACGCTTTAATTTACAAGGTAAGCGTATTGGTGAAGTTGTTGCGGGCGCTGTTTTAAAACACAGCCGTGATTTCAACATGACTCGTGAAGTTGTACTGAGCACAGATCTTGCTCCTGAAACTCCTGCTTATGACATTCAAATTGCATGTGGTACAGGTTTACAAGCAGCATTTGTCGTTGCCAACAAAATTGCACTTGGTCAAATCGATGTAGGTATTGCAGGTGGTGTAGATACAACTTCTGACGCGCCGATTGCTGTAGGTGATGGCTTACGTAAAGTTTTACTTGAGCTCAATGTTGCTAAAACGGGTAAAGACCGCCTTAAAGCTTTAACAAAAATTGATTTTAAAAAGCTTCTTGATGCACCAAGCAACGGTGAACCACGTACTGGTCTTTCAATGGGTGAGCACCAAGCAATTACTGCATTAGAATGGGGTATCACTCGTGAAGCACAAGACGAGCTAGCTGCAAGCAGCCATCAAAAGCTTGCTGCTGCTTATGAGCGTGGTTTCTTTGATGACTTAATGACTCCTTTCTTAGGTCTTAACCGTGACAACAACTTACGTGCAGACAGTACAGTTGAAAAACTTGCTAAGTTAAAACCAGTTTTCGGTAAAGGCGAAACTGCAACAATGACTGCAGGTAACTCAACTCCGTTAACTGACGGTGCTTCTGTTGTATTGCTTGCATCTGAAGAATGGGCAAAAGAAAACGGTCATGAAGTTTTAGCTTATCTTTCTTTCTCAGAAACAGCAGCTGTTGACTTCATTGGTAAGAACGGTCCTAAAGAAGGTTTGTTAATGGCTCCTGCTTATGCAGTACCTCGTATGCTTAAGCGCGCTAACCTTAAACTTCAAGATTTTGATTTCTACGAAATTCATGAAGCATTTGCATCACAAGTGTTATCTACATTGAAAGCTTGGGAAGACGAAAAATTCTGTAAAGAACGTCTTGGCTTAGATGCACCTTTAGGTTCAATTGACCGCTCTAAACTTAACGTAAATGGTTCATCTTTAGGTGCAGGTCACCCATTTGCTGCAACTGGTGGTCGTATCTTGGCTACTGCTGCGAAATTAATTAATGAAAAAGGTTCAGGCCGCGCATTAATCTCGATCTGTACAGCAGGTGGTGAAGGCGTTGTAGCAATCGTAGAGAAATAATTTTACGATTCACCTAAAAAAAGCACCCTGATGGGTGCTTTTTTACTTTAACTAGTTAATTTTAATGAAGTGATGCAGCTTTAGCATTTGGGAAAAACTTATCTTCAATATGGTCATAGCACCACTGGAAAATAAAGGTATAAACCAAAATACATAAGGTTAAGCCAATATCTAAAATAAATGCATCAATCACTGTCATCTGCATCATATATGCAATCATCGGTACAGTCGCAATCAGCAAACCACCCTCAAAACCAATCGCATGTAAAATCCGCACAGGGATCGTTCTTTCCCAATTATATTTATGCTCTACTTTTTCGAAATAGTGGTTAAAAATCATATTCCAGAAAACTGAAACCACTGCCATAAACACACCGAGTGTTCCAGTCACTTCCATCGGCATGTTAAAAATAAAACTTAATGCAATCGCAATGATGACCAATAAAATTCCTTCATAACTGATTGCATGAATGAGTCTTCTCTTGGAAATCAACATTTTTAAATACTCAATAATTACTTGGATAATGTGCATTTTATTTTTATAATTTTGATTAATCCAATTAGGTTCTTTCAGTTTTTTTGACAGATGAATATTAATCAAGAACAATTGCTCATGTTTCAGGCCGTGATTGAAACTGGCTCCTTTTCAGCAGCAGCACGGAAACTCGGTAAAGTTCCCTCTGCTATAAGCATGTCTATTGCCAATTTAGAAATCGATTTGAACCTGACATTATTTGAACGTAAAGGCCGTGAACCTACCCCAACAGCTGAAGCACGAGTGCTATATGAAAAAACGGCGCAACTATTAATTGAAATGAATCAATGGAAACAACACGCCCATGCATTAAGTACTGGTCTAGAACCAAACCTCACTATTGTTGTGGTGTCTGAGCTGCTACATACCAATTGGACCGACTATGTTTGTCTATTAGAAAGCCGCTTCCCTGACCTACAAATTAATATTGTGTCTGCCCCTCAAGAGGATGCTCTTCACATGTTACTTGATGGCTCTGCCCAATTGGCCCTTATGTTTGAACGTGAGCATTTAGACAATAGAGAGCAGTTTGTAGAACTCAAACGTGAAGCTTTAATTCCTGTTATTTCAAAAACCCATCCGCTCGCAAGCCAAGAGCATGTTTCTTATGAGCAGATTTTGGGCACAAGACAAATTGTGGTGGCAAGTCGAGATGAGACGTTAAAACCCGAATTATTATTTTCAAAACACTACTGGCGTACAGACAACCACCACTCTGCATGCCTAATGATTTTGCGTAATTTGGGTTGGGGGGTACTGCCACAAGAGATGTTTAAAGAAAACCCTGAATTAAACAACAAGCTAAAAGCATTAGATGTATTTGATTTTACACCGCGTTTTGAATATTACGTCGACTTAGTTTGGAGTCGTGAAAATGAACTTGGTGCTGCTGCAAGGTTTTTGATTGACTATATTCGCAATAAGCGCATACAGCAGGTCCCTTAAAATAATTTCAATTTAGATGCACAACATAAACGTTTTTCTTTGAAACATAACAATTGATATATCGACAGTATGGATAGAGTTTGTGCTATAAAGAAAACATAAGATTTATTACTGAAGATGTTGAATATCAATGACTCATACAGCACTTGACCAATTAAAAACATTAACGACCGTTGTTGCTGACAGTAGCGACCTTGATGCAATTCGTAAATTTCGTCCCTTAGATGCTACAACGAATCCTTCATTAATTACGGCAGCGGCGGAACAACCAGAAAGTAAAGAGCTGATTGAAGATGCTTATTATCAAGCCAAAGAAGAAGGCTATAGTAACGATGAGTTAATCGAAAGAACAATTGATATTTTAACCGTAAAATTTGGCGTAGAAATTTTAAAACTCATTGAAGGCCGAGTTTCAACCGAAGTTGACGCTGCCCTTTCATATGACACTGAAGCAACCATTAAAAAAGCGCATGAATTATGTGAACTTTACAAAGGTTATGGTATTGATCAGTCACGTATTTTGATTAAAATCGCGTCGACTTGGGAAGGCATTCAAGCTGCTAAGGTACTTGAAGCTGAAGGTATTGCCTGTAACCTGACTCTGCTTTTCGGTTTACACCAAGCGCAAGCATGCGCAGATGCAAAAGTGACTTTAATCTCACCATTTGTCGGCCGTATCTTAGACTGGTACAAAAAGGCTGAAGGTGTAGATGCCTACCCAATCGAAAAAGACCCAGGCGTAGTTTCAGTTAAGAAAATCTACACTTACTACAAGCAGCAAAATATCCCAACTCAAGTGATGGGTGCGAGTTTCCGTAGCATTGATCAAGTGCTTGGACTTGCAGGATGTGATTTGCTAACGATCTCTCCTGGTCTACTTACCCAGCTTGAGCAAGATACACGTACCGTTAAAGCTGCTCTTGATGCGACTAAATCAAAACAAGCAGAGGCTATTGTTAGACCTGCTCAGAATGAACAAAGCTTTAAAGACGAACTTAATCATGACTTAATGGCATTCCAACTTTTACAAGGTGGTGTTGATGGATTTATTAAAGCTCGTGACCAATTAAGTTTTTTATTACGTCAATCTTTTGGAATTGATGCGGAAATTAAACCTTAAAAAACTGCACTTTTCATACAAAATTGCCGATTTTTGTTATCATGACAAAAATCGGTTTTTTATTGGGTTTCTTGTGTTCGGCATAACAGATATAACAACATATATTATTGGTACATTCCTAATTGTGTTATTACCCGGACCCAATTCTCTTTATGTAATGTCAATTGCTTCACGCTACGGGATTAAAACCGGATATATGGGTGCACTTGGTATTTTTACTGGTGATCTTATTTTAATGCTCTGTACCGTACTGGGTGCTGCTTCTTTATTAAAAGCATTTCCTTGGGTTTTTATTATTCTTAAGCTCGTCGGTGCACTTTATCTGTCCTATTTAGGGTTTAAGCTTTTACAAGGCAGTATTCAACGCTGGAAACTACGTAATCAACCACAACCAGAAATGGCTGATTTACCTACTTTAGATAAAATTCACCCTTATAAAACCGCCTTAAGTATTAGTTTACTTAACCCGAAAGCGATTTTATTTTTCTTATCTTTCTTTGTTCAGTTTATTAATCCAGATTACGCTTATCCAGATTTAAGTTTTTTAATTTTAGCGGTTATTTTACAGATTATTAGCTTTAGCTATTTAACAGCGCTTATTTTCTCTGGAATTAAGCTCTCGGCATTTTTTAAACAAAATCATAAAACTGCAGCAAGTAGTATTTTCTTGGTTGGCATTTTATTTTTTGGATTTGGGTTAAAGTTGGCAACTTCAACGATGTAAGCTACCTAGCCTATAAAGATGAACATACTGAACTTTTAAAATGCCAGCATGCCATCTGTTTTGACTTCATTGAGTACAAAGAATGTCCTAACCTGTCTTACTCCTGGCAAGGCAATAATTTTCTCACTATGAAATCGGTTAAAAGCAGCCAAATCTTTAACACGAATTTTTAGAAAATAATCGACTTCTCCAGCAACTAGATAACATTCTAAAACATTCTCCAAACCACCCGATGCCTGTTCAAACGCTTGAAAGCTATCGGGTGTTGAACGGTCTAGTACTACGCCCACTAATACAATTGTTTCACGCTGTACTGTAGCTGGATTAATTCGCGCACGAACATCCAAGATGGCTCCTATTTTAAAAAGACGCTGGGTATGATTCCAACAAGATGAGGTGCTTATACCTACAAGTTTTGCCAGTTCAGCGTTACTTAAGCGTCCATTTTCTTGTAAACAACGCATAATTTTCAGATCAAGCGGTGTTAAATTTTCAGCTTGTTCATCCATAAGAACAATATCCAGTATTCATTAATTTTTATGAAATGAATAATAGCATTTATAGCTATTTAAAAAATATTATTTCATTTTTAAGATAAAAATAGAAAGCACCTTCTTAAAAAAAATTGTTAGATTTACCTAGCTGAAAATGTAGGCAGAAACATATTAATTTTTCAGGGATTTAGAACATTTAGCCATGCAAAAGATTCTTCAAGATTTTTCTATTCCAGCTGTATTCGCGGGTTTCATTACCTTTCTTATTGGTATTAGTGTTTCGGCTATTTTAGTGATTCAGGCCGCCCAAGCTTTAGGTGCTTCACCTGAACAAATTACCTCATGGTTTTGGGCTTTAGGTTTGGGTCTTGGTTTATCAGGACTTATTCTTTCATGGAAATTTAAATACCCTGTAGCAACAGCTTGGTCTACTGCTGGTCTCGCTTTAATTATTGCAACTGGCGGTGGATATAGCATAAATGAAGCAATTGGTGCTTTTTTAGTTGTTGGTGTACTGACTGCAATTTTAGGTTTTTCAGGAATTTTTCAAAAAGCACTTTCATATATTCCTCAAAGCTTGACCAGTGCCATGCTTGCAGGCGTTTTACTCAAATTTGGTATTTCACTTTTCGCAAGTTTACAAAATGATTGGGCATTCGTTTTATCTTTGCTCGTCATTTATATCATTACAAAAAGATTATGGCCGCGTTATAGCATCGTGTTCACAGCACTTGCTGGTGTCGTGCTCTGCCCTGTGTTTTTAGACTTTCATATGCCTACGCTTCACTGGTCTTTGGCTAGACCTGTTTGGATTAGTCCTGTCTTTAGCTGGTCGGCTCTTTTGGGCTTAGCGTTACCTCTTTTTGTGATTAGTATGGCTTCGCAGTATTTACCCGGTATTGCCATGATTAAGAGTTATGGCTATAAACCACATGTGAATCAACTCATTGGCTGGACCGGTTTAACCCAAGTTTTGCTTGCACCTTTTGGTTGTTATAGCGTCAATATTGCCGCGATTAGTGCGGCTGTATGCCTTGACGATCAGGTTCATCCTGACCCAAGCAAACGCTATATTGCTGGCATAAGCTCTGGTTTTTTCTATGCATTGATGGGACTATTTGCAGCAACACTGACAAGCTTGCTCATGTCTTTTCCTCATATTTTTATTGTAGCTTTAGCAGGTATTGCATTACTTGGTACCATTAGCCATAACATTGCACTTGCATTTGGCCCTGTTGAAGACCGTGAGGCCGCATTATTTACCTTTTTATGTAGTGCTTCGGGTATCCAATTTTTCGGTATAGGTTCGGCATTTTGGGGTCTGATTGTCGGTATTATTGTATTTGTAGTTCTTAAGTTTAAGGCTAGAAAATAAGGCCTAAAATAAAAACTTTGCGCTTAACCGTTTAGAACATTTCATGAACAGTTAAGTGCAAAGTCTTATTAAATTAATTAATTGCGTTTTATCCCAAAAAGCTTGGCGTATTTGTGGCATTGCATTTAAGTGGTTAATAATATGCTGTGCTTCTTCTGTCTCAATTGAAGTCGCAATAAGCGTCACTTCTATCTCAACTTCTTTTTCTCCAAAAGGTGTCACATCAATGTCTTTAGCAGGATAATTGTGATGCTTCAACGTTAGGTTTAACTCATCCATAACCACTTTACTCTGACTGCGGTCACATATGATGTAAATGACATGCAAGACCTCTGTATCATCGTCTAATGGACGGCGGTCAATGATATGAACAATCGGTCTCAATAGCGTATTGGCAGATAAAATAAAAGCTGTTGCCAGTATAGCTTCAATAATTAAATCGGAACCTGCTGCAGCTCCAACCGCAGCAGAACACCACAAAGTCGCTGCGGTATTTAAGCCATGGATATTACCTTCTTGACGCATAATCACACCTGCGCCCAAGAAACCAATACCCGAAACCACATAAGCAATGACCCGAACAGCGCCATCTGCTCCAGTAAGATTTGTTGCAACATCCACAAAAATTGCAGCGCCTACAGCGACGAGTACATTGGTTCGAAGACCAGCAGTCCGTTGCCTATATTGACGTTCAAATCCAATTAATGCTCCTAAAACAAAAGCAACTGAGAGACTAATTAAAGTATCAACAATATTGGATAAATCTGCATGTTGTAGAAATTGCAACTTCATCTTGCACCTATAGTTTTATTGCCAGCCGTAACGGCGGATGTAGATTTTTTTTACCCATTGAGTAATACACATATAAGCAATCAAAATGAATGGCAAATATAAGAAATAACTTAATGGTAGAGCTTGTAGTTTTAAATAACTTGCTAAAGGCCCCATTGGTAAGAAAATACCAATACACATAATCACCACTGTCATGACTAACAATGGGGTTGCAGCACGACTCTGAATAAATGGAATCTTAGCCGTACGAATCATATGAACAATCAATGTTTGGGTGAGTAAACCTACAACGAACCAACCAGACTGGAATAAAGTCTGATGTTCGGGCGTATTTGCGGAAAACACAAACCACATCAAACAAAAAGTGATAATGTCAAAGATTGAGCTAATTGGTCCAAATACCACCATAAAACGACCAACTTCTTCAGGCTGCCAACGCTGTGGTTTTGCTATTAATTCTTCATCAACATTATCAAAAGGAATCACGATTTGTGATACATCATAAAGTAAGTTTTGGATGAGTAAATGAATAGGCAGCATTGGTAAAAATGGAATAAAAGCACTCGCAATTAATACCGAAAAAACATTACCAAAATTTGAACTCGCCGTCATTTTGATGTATTTCAACATATTGGCAAAAGTTCGACGACCCTCAATTACACCCTTTTCAAGTACCATTAAGCTTTTTTCGAGCAAAATTAAATCTGCTGATTCTTTAGCAATGTCTACAGCAGTATCTACAGAAATACCAATATCGGCAGCACGTATTGCAGCAGCATCATTAATACCGTCTCCCAAGAAGCCAACCACATGACCATTTGCTTTTAACTGATCAACAATACGCTCTTTATGTACTGGGCTAAGCTTCGCAAAAATATGGTATTGTTCCACTGCTCTTTTGAGCTGCTCATCAGTTAAGGTTTCAACTACACCACCTAACAGAACTTGATCATAGTTCAAACCAATTTCACGACATACTTTTTGAGTGACAAACTCATTATCACCAGTAAGTACTTTTACTGTTACGCCATGAGCATGCAAACTTTGTACTGCTTCTCGAGCAGACTCTTTAGGTGGATCAAGGAATGCGACATAACCAATTAAAATGAGATCACTTTCATCAACAACCGAATAATTTTCCTGATTATTATCAAACTCACGATACGCTACAGCAACAACACGTAAGCCATCACGGTTATAACGTTGAGTTAATGCTTCAATTGCCACTTCACGTTGTTTTGTTAAAGGTTCTACTTTGCCATTTACTTCAACATAACGGCAAACTTTCAACATTTCCTCAACTGCGCCTTTAGTAATCATACGCACTTTTTCTTGAGGCGTTTGTACCACGACTGACATACGGCGGCGATCAAAATCAAAAGGAACTTCATCTAATTTTTTATAGCGTAGCTTTTGAGTTTTGATCTGATCATCAACAGCTTCCAATACAGCTACGTCAAGCAAGTTTTTCAAACCTGTTTGATAATAACTGTTTAAAAATGCCTGCATGAGTACGAAATCTGACTTTTCACCATTAACATCAATATGTTGAGATAAAAAGATTTTGTCTTGAGTGAGCGTTCCAGTTTTATCGGTACATAAAACATCCATCGCACCAAAGTTTTGGATTGCATCTAGACGTTTAACAATCACTTTCTTTTTAGATAAGAAAACCGCACCCTTGGCTAAAGTTGAAGTCACAATCATCGGTAGCATTTCTGGAGTAAGACCAACAGCAACTGATAGTGCGAATAAAAATGCCTCAGTCCAATCACCTTTGGTAAAGCCATTAATGAACAGTACAACAGGTGCCATCACCAACATAAAGCGAATGAGTAACCAACTGACTTTGTTGACACCCATTTGAAATGCTGTGTTGCTTCGATCAGTAGCCGTAACTCGGTGAGCGAGTGCACCAAAATATGTTTGAATACCCGTACTTAAAACAACTGCTTGAGCCGAACCAGAAACAATATTGGTTCCCATAAATACAATATTATCTAGCTCTAAAGCACTCGTTTCTTCGAGATTTTTCTGTAAAGGAAATTTCTCGACAGGCATCGATTCACCAGTCATTGCAGCTTGAGAAACAAACAAATCTTTGGCATTTAAAATTCTGCAATCAGCAGGAATCATATCTCCCGCCGATAGTAAAATCACATCACCTGGCACCAAATATTGAATTGGCATTTCAAATTGATGGTTGGTTTGATTCTTAATATCAATACCATAGCGCTCATGCATAAGCGCTAAATCTTCTGCACTGACTTGATGACGAAGTACTGTAGCAGTATTGCTCACCATTGCCTTTAAAGCATCCGCAGCTTGATTTGATTTTGCTTCTTGCCAATAACGAAGTAGCGTCGAGAGAATAACCATCACACTAATGATGGTTGAGCCAGTTAAATCATCGGTAAAGAAAGCAATTAATGCCAAAAGGCTAAGCAAAATATTGAACGGATTGCGGTAGCAATACCAAAGATGTTGCCACCAAGTTAATGGTTTCTCATGAGTAATCTCATTAAGCCCCACTGCCATTTGCTGGGTATGTGCTTGCTCTTCTGTAAGCCCTGTGAAGTGAGTATCGAATTGTTTTAATAAGTCACCTGTTTGGGCTCTTGATGCATCGAGCAAACGCATAGATAAATTTTTGCTAATTTCTTGAGCATAGCTTGATTGATGTAGCTCTTTAAAAGATCGATTACGACCAAAAAAACGCATCAAATGAAATCTTTGTAAAAATGCTGTGAAGAGTCGTTGCCAGAATTTCATCACGAAATCCTCCATTTTTTAGGCGTACAAAGCTCTCGACCTTATTAAGAAATAAAGTCTATAAAAATTTAAAATTTAGAAAGGAATAGGAGATCGTAGACTTACGATGAAGAAGAGAAAATTAGCCCAAAGCCAAACCAACGCTGACGGAAAGTCACAGGTTTGAACATAGCTCGGATACTTTGAATCGTATGAGACAAATTATTTACCAACATTGAAGTTTGGTACGCATAGCTGTGTGTGGAAGCATATAAAAACATTGGCTTCTCCCCATTTCTAGCGAGAAACTAAACAGATAAGCGCTTGAAGTACTTGATTACAAATAAAGTAATTTGTATAGGTTTAATCTAATTTTTTACAAAGCTATCTCATTGCAAGATAGCCCTTCCTAAAGGTGATCTTGCTCAGTATTGGCTTTGGTTTAATCGATAATTAAACTCGAACCTCGAACAACTACCCATTTAGGATCTCCATTAAATAAACTCGCGGCAAGTATATGTTTTACTATCTAGCACACAAGTTTATTTTTGTAATTTTTTATTAACAAAAATTTTAATCAAGCTCTATAGCTCTCTTACAACTACTGTTTTCGCCATTTTGTCATGCCATCCTTGTTTTTTCGGATCAAACGCCACCCAAAAAAGACCGATACAAAACACTAAAATGGATGGAATATATCCAATATAACGAATGATAGATTGCATCAAAGTTAACTTATTGCCTGTTTTTTCATCGAGAACCTTTAAACGCATTAAACGCTTTCCTGGGGTACCCGCAAGATAGATCCAACATAAAACGGTATATAAAAACGGAAAAGCATAATTCACGATCAAATCAAAACCATAATTTTGAGGTTTACTGCTCAAACCAGTAGAAAATATCAAATCATAATCGCCATGATAAAAAATCCATGCTGCAGGTATAATTGCTAAAAACATGATAAGGCTATCTATAATCATTGCCCCAAATCTTAGCCAGAACCCTGCATATTCGTATTTATAACTCATGCATACACCTCACTTTTCTTATGTTTTTACTTTACACCAAATACATAATTTCATTTTAGTTTCATCGTAAAGGAAACGTTTTTATTTTTAAATACTTGAAGTAATTTTTTAATTTTCAATTTTATTAAGAATTGCCCTAATTTTTTTCGAGACCCTACGCCCATCACATTAAAATAAAATAGATCATTTTTAAGTATTTTATAAATACAAAACTCTAAATAAAGTAGCTTAATTATTTTCATTCGATTAGGCATATATAACAGCTAACTATTTCCAATAGAAAAACATCGATTTTACGTTCTTTTTTAAATAATAAATCAGCACAAAAAGCCCTAAACTAATCATAATTTAAAGAGGCTTGAAGTTAATATGCTATTAAATTTTTCAGAATGTTAAATACCACCAAAAAACATGATAAAGATCATATTTCTTATTTAACTTCAAAATAATGCTTTTCAGTAACGAGTTTTATTTTTAGATTTTTATATAATCGATCCTTGGCATTCTCGAGCGAAGGGACTACTTTTTCTGCAAATTTATCATCAGCCATAAGCCTTGCATAAGTTTTGTAGCCGATTACTAACTTTTCTGGCTCTTTACCTGTTTGTTTAAATTCTTCAATAAGCTTACTTACTTTCTTTGCTGTTAAATCTGCCATATGATCACTCCCCCTCAATATACTATTTGGTTATACGAGTTCAGTGTGACAAAAATATGAAAAAGTAATTTATTGTAAAGTTCATCTAAAAAATAAGTTTTCAGTTTAATCTTTACCATCTTAATAGTTATATTTAAAAACCTTATAAAACAATGAAATAATTAAACTTAATTTAATTTGATTGCGACTTAATTGAATTGATTTGTACCTTTAAATAAATGTGTTACTCTTAAAGTAAGAAAAGCTTCATACATATAACAACTTGTAAATAAGAGGAATAACATTATGAATTATCAACATATTATTGTACCTGTAGATGGTTCAGAAATTTCTTTGGCAGCAGCACGTCAAGCTGCCCATATTGCTAAGGCTTTTGGTAGTAAACTTACAGCGATTAGTCTTGTTGCAGTAGACCCATTTAGCGGTGTCGATTTTTATTACATCTCCCCTGTTGTAAAAGATTACTTTGTTGAAGCTCGTGCAAATGCTGAAAAAACACTGGCTAAAGTAAAAGCTTTATGTGCTGAAGAAGGTGTTGATATTGATACAGAAATTATTCAGGGTGAAATTTCATCTGACGGTATTTTAAAAGCTGTAGAAGACTTAAAATCAGACTTAATTGTTATTGGTTCACATGGCCGTAAAGGTTTCCAAAAACTTATTTTAGGTAGTTTTGCGCAAGATGTTCTTAACAGCACCAAAATTCAAGTTTTGGTCGTAAAAGAATAATTTCTTGATGTTAAGGAAAAGCCTAATCTATATCTATGGATTGGGCTTTTCTTTTGTGAACTGCATAAATTTTACACAGACTAAAAATCATTATAGAATACCAACCTCGTTTCCTATTCTTTGTGAGTCACGCCAATGAAGTAAGTCCTTTTTCTCATCAATTTTCCTTTTTTTGATGTGCAAAATAGACTATTTCTTAGTGGCTTAACGTCTTTATTTAAAGTTTAACTTTCCTATTTTGTACATCCTGTATTTATGAGGTTTTAATGACTCAGCAGGCATGTGTAATATCACAACTCACTCTAGAATTTCCTTCGAAAGTGATGTTTAAACAATTGAATTTCTCACTAGAGTATCGCCAAGTATCCGCTTTAATTGGTCGTAATGGTCAAGGTAAATCCTTACTTATGCAATTGCTCCAAGAAGTTTGTCCCACTGAGGAAATGCACATCAGCGGTCAAATTACTTGGCAAACGAAGCATGCATATTTATCTCAATTAATGCGTCTTTCTTCATCCACCATTGCAGAAGCTTTAGAGATCGATCATCTCTACAATGCTTTGCAAAGAGTAGAACAAGGCGAAGCTGAATATGATGATTATGATTTATTAGAGGGCAAATGGGATCTTCCTTCAGTTTGGGAGACTTTATTGCGATCGGCACAACTACCAACCGATTTAAAATTTCCAGTTCATCAATTAAGTGAAGGACAAAAAACCAAGTTAGCGTTAGCAGCATTATTTTTAAAAACCGACCACTATCTATTGCTTGATGAACCAAGTAACCATCTCGATCAAGATTCTAGACAGTGGTTGATTGCTCACTTAAAAAATCATCCGGCAGGTGCTCTTATTATTAGCCACGATCTGACTTTACTTAATGAAGTAGACCATATTTACTATTTAAATGAACATGGTTTACATCACACTACTGGAAACTATGATTTCTTTTATGAGCAATATCAAGATCAAATTGAGTCTTTAGAGCAGTCGGTGCATCAACATCAACGTGAAGTTAAACACATAAAGCAGAAGCAACATGATGTCTTAATGAAAGCACAAAAACGTGAACGTGCTGGTAATAAGCTTCGTGATTCAAATTCACAAGCCAAAATTTTACTCGACTTTAAAAAAGAACAGGCTGGACAAAGCTTAGGAGCAATACATTCTCAACATCAGCGTCAAATTGATCAAAACCAGCAAGACTTAAAGAATAAAAAAGTACTTCTGGAAACCGTTAAGCCCCAGCAATTTGTCTTCCCCTCTTTTCAAAAAAGGTCAGGAGAAATTCTCAGGGTTCATAACCTAAAACTCAACTATGGCACACAGCAGCCAATTAATTTCGCAGTCAAAGCTTCTCAAAAACTTCACTTAGTTGGTCGCAATGGTATTGGTAAATCAACTTTGTTGAAACAGATTGTTCAAAGTAGTTTATTGCCTACCGACGAAATTAGCCTATTTGTAAATTGTTTTTATCTTGATCAGAACTTTAGCTTTTTGTTAGATCATCTATCAGCAGTTGAAAACCTAAGGAATATTAATTCGAATATTTCCGAATTGGAGTGGAGAAATTTACTAGGTCAACTCAGGCTCCGTGGTGATAAAGGTACCCATCCTTTAACTCAACTGAGCGGCGGCGAAAAACTAAAAGTAGCTTTATTAGGTTTGAGTCATGCAGAGACTATGCCTGAACTTTTATTACTCGATGAACCAGAAAATCATTTAGACATCGAATCAAGAGAACTTTTCGCAAAAGCAATTTCAAGCTATGAAGGTGCTGTATTAATTGTTTCTCATGATTCAAATTTTGTTGATAAATGCGGAATTGTAGAAAAACTTTATTTAAACTGATTCTATTTTTAATCTATACATAGGCTCGATAGTTTAGAGCTTATGTATAGATTATCTCTGTCATTTTATATTTTTATTATCTAATATTTGCAAATCTAAATTAAAGGACACTGTTCTATTTTTACGTGCACTATTTCGCATTTGATAAACTTGGATAATATAATCACCATCGACGGGCAATACTATTTCTCCGGAATAACCTAATGTCGAACCCACTAACAAGGCTTGATCTTTGCCTGGCTTTTTACCTGGAGCAAAAATATTAACATAAGCTAAATTACTATAACTATTAATATTGAATTTTAAAACTTGCCCACTTTTTGCAAACACTCTATATCTAACATCATCATAACCTTGAAACTTTCCAGTTAATGTCGTTTGATATGAGCCTTTTAAAAAACTTACTTTTGTTTCCACATTCTTAGCAAGAACTGATAATGGTATAGATAAAATTAAACCAGATAATAATATAGTTTTAATGATTTTATTCATTTTTAATCCTCAACATTATTTTGAATAATTATATGAAATATACTTTTTATTAAGTTTTAATTTATGTATAAATTTGATGTGTACCGTTTGAGTTTGTAAATCATTTTCTTATAGCCTTAAAAAAATAGATGTCACTAAACTTTAACTTGCCAGCCCAATAAAACCAATTTAGAATCCGCCCAACGAATTTCTGGGGGCTTCATTGTGAGTACTTGCTCGATTGATAGAATTAAATCATCGACTCATATCTAAGTATCCACTACAGCCCTTTGGCTCTCTTGTGGATCTAAGAGAGTCCCCACCTTATTTTATTCTTATTCATCAGTTTTGTTTACAAACTAGCAAATACTTACATGTGCTCTTTGCTGTATTGGAGTCATCAATGCTATTTCTGAACTTAAAAAAATCTATTGTCTTTGTGAGTACTTGCTTAGCCTTTATTTCAAGTTATGCTGGTCGACCAATGGTTGTCGATGATGCTTCTTTAGTTCCTGCCCACACCTGTCAGCTTGACTCATGGATGCAGAATAACCCTAACGATAAGGAATATTGGGTCATCCCTTCTTGTAATATTGGTGGTAATTTTGAATTTGGTATAGGCATGGGCCGTCATTTTTCTGACGACACTGGCAATGCGACTTATACAACTGTGCAAGGGAAAACACTCTTAAAACCACTTGAGACGAATAACTGGGGGATTGGTTTTTCATTTTCGACTCAAATGAGTAACAACCATACTTCTGAAAAAGATTGGACTGTGAATGTTCCCTTAAGTATTTCTATGTTAGATGACCATTTTTTGGTACATACAAATGTGGGTTGGCTTAAAGAACATACCACTCACCGCGAACAAACTACTTGGGGTGTGGGTACAGAAACATTCATTACGAAACCATTAACATTTACTGCCGAAGTTTATGGAAATGATCGAGACGATTCATTTTATCAAACCGGCATTAAATATATGTTGTACAAAGATAATGTCCAGTTCAATGCAAGTTATGGTAACCGTTTAAATAAAACCAAAGATGACTCATTTTTCTCTGTCGGCCTAATCTTTGTGACTAATCCACTTTTTTCTAAATGAAATGATCACTAAAAAAGCCCATCTCAGGATGGGCTTTTGTTTTTATGAATCTTTATCTAGCGAATGTGGCGTTGTAGTTTTATCTTGCTGCTTCGTATCATTCTCGCCTTGGCAACCCATAACAGAGATTGATACGATTGCTACTAAGCTTAGAGTAGCTATTATTTTAGTCATATTTTACCTCATACAATTTCCATTGATTAGCTAATAAATACTGGCTATCAATATTACGATCAGCATAGGTTTATAGACTTTTTTGTTTTATCTACATAGAAATGTAAACTGAAACAATCCACTGTAGCCAAAGTAAGACACTATTTTAGAAATTGTATAAAGCCACTACTTATAACTTTTCACTAATCCGAGTAATGCAATTCGTTCTGTTCTAATCGTAAGAAACACAAAAATCTAGCTTATCGTGAGGTTGTTTAAAGCATGTCCATGCATCTTTTTCAGGTTTATCAACAATTTTTTTTGTCTTTAAATTACGATAATAAATGTGTGCATCTTTTAAATTAGATAAGTTACTTCCGACAGAAACACATGGGTCCTCGTTTGAACAAATATTTGATTCTTTAATAAATACTTTAGTGTTAGGAAAAATTAATCTTTCAAAGTTAGATGTTGAGTTATTTGTAGAAGAGAGTAAGCAAGTCTCTGTAGTATTTTTACCATTTACGACAAAACAACTTTTACTGACCTCGAAGGGCTCTTGAGCGAATGTCCCCGTTGCATAAGGCAATAGAAATAAAGTAATAAGGCGCTTCATGTTCTTTCTCTCTGTATATTCGATATTTAGCCTAAAACTGCCTATTAATATTTAGACTATATTTAACTGAGTTGCCTATAATACCTCTATTAAGTTTAGTTAAATATTTACTATTTGATAAATTTTACAAAATATTGAAAAAAACAGCTAAACAACTGATATATCAAATCAAAAAATTATTGATCTAAAATTTCCCAATCAGTTCCAATTTGTGCCAAAGCAGGTAGTTCATCGCTATTAAAAACATTATTTTTACTATCAATAGCGAATCGATAGAGTGGAATTGAATCTGCCTCTGTTTTTTTAAAAAAACTAAAATCTTCGTTGATATGGATTAAGTCCTCTGAGCTATTATCTACTGCTATTTTACTTTTACCCACACCTAAAGGTATGTGTATATAACTTTCACAAGTAACATGAACTCTATTGCCATCCAAATCTTGATATGAACATTTCATATTTAAGCCCTTCCATAATTTTTATAGATGTGTAGGAAAACTTAACATGCTATGCACATAAGTTATGGATTTTTTTATGATGTAATTGTTTAAGTATGTATATCATGTTGAAAAGTGAACTGTTTTCTTTAATTAGGATTGATAGAAATTTTCAAAAAAAGCACCGTTATCGGTGCTTATTGTTATTTACACTTTCCATGAGGACTGTTTATTTCTTCTTTTAAAGAATCAATATCCATTTTAATTAATTCTTTATCATTTGCTAGTTCTCGACCAGATTTCTTCATGAAGGTTTTATACTCCTTAAATCTAGCAATAAGAAATTCATTATATTGTAGTTCAGATTGCATATAGGTACATTCTATTGAATCTAGCTTTTTTCTTTGTGCACTAGTTAAATTTTTGTTCGCATTCTTTTTGATAAAAGCGTCTCTTTCTGCCTGAACTACATGAATTTTCTCTATAAGATTATAATACTCGTCTTCAAAACTTGTGTTTGAAGCAGCCATACTATTAGTACAAATAAGTAAGCCCAAGATAAAAACTCTTAATTTCATAATATATAATATTAACTTATCATAATTAAAAAGTGCATATTATAAGACAATCATGATCAAATAAAGTAAATAAGTTATATAAAGAAAACCGCCCCAGAAGGCGGTTGCTGAAATTTTCCAGCGATTATAAAAGTGCGGTGGATACACACTTTTATAGGACTTTAGACTAGATTTATTTTTTTATTATTTTTCTTATACTCTTCAGAATTAAAATAATTTTCGATCATTCTGACGTTTTCTTCGGATACTGCTTTTTTATTTTCCAGTACCCTCTGGGCTTCTTTTTTTACATTAAAGTCTGCTGCTATAATACTTGAAAGTGGTGGAAGTTTTGGCTGCCCACCTATCGTAATTTTTTCAATAAAGCTTGCTAACCACATAATATATTCACCCTTATTTTTATATTTAGGCATTAAGCTCATGTCGATTTTAATGGTGCATTCATTTAAAGGTTTACTTAAGCACTCTTCAAAATCTATAAAATTATATTTCAGTTTACAGGGAGTGCCCTTTATCTCTTTTCGAATAATGCTGACTAAATTATTCAGTTGTTCAATCAGGTTGTCAGAAAATAATTTATCTTCTTCAAATCTTTTATAGATCTTTTCGGCAATTGTTATAAATTTTGGCATGGTTCCTTCCCTCTTATTCTAACTTTTTTTGTTAGACCGATTTTTAAGGAAGTATGATGGATATATCATTTCAGTATGTAAGTGTTGAAATGGCAAGTGTAATCAATAAGAGTGTTATGAAACTTGTGCCCATAACTCACCACAGCAAATAATTAAAATGCAAAATTCATCACAATTTATATGCGGAAAAATTTTATATTTGGTAATAATTTTCTAAAAAAATTAAGCTCATCAATAATATTATTTGACCTAAGTTTTTTCTGATATGTTAGCTAAAAATAGAATATAGGAATATTTGAATTATTTTTATTTACTGCCTTGCTGAATAACGAGGTGATTTAGTCGAAGAATAAAAGTTAACCCTATATTCAGCAAGGTCTTCTATGGTTTATATTTTAGATTGATGCAGCTTATGCACTACTTAGCGCTGCTTCAAACATTTCAATAATTGCTTTGGCTCCTTCAGCCTTTTGCCTTGCGTCTTGATCATCGAAGATAACCGTTTCATCATTGAGTTCACTCACATATCGCCGGGCTTCGTCTAGAGCTCTCCTTAATTTTTGTACTTTGTGTTTGTTTACGTCTTTGGCAATGGTTGGCGCATATCCTCCACGTTTTGCGTTTTTAAGTTGTCTAGCTCTGTTCTCTATTGCTGTAGCCATTCAAACACTCCAACTCACCTAACAAATTTTAGTAAAGCAACTTTATTGTTTGTTATTCTTAAACATTTAGTATTTTCTTTGTTCAAAGTGTCAAATTCGTTACTTAAGCCTCACTCCTTAAAAATTTTGCATCGAGTTTGCTTAAAAATCAGTCTTTTCTAAGTCATGAAACGCGCATAACTCATATAGTCAATTTATACCGCTATTTAATAATAATTTTCCAAAAATATTTATAAATTAATGTATAAAAATATTAAAAAAATGCTATCTACTTGAAAATTCAAAGAAGATAGCATTCTTGTACCACTTACTCTACTGTAAGTTTTTGAAAATCATGGCCTGATGGTGCCTGATACACTCTTAAACCAAACTCAGGCAAAATCGCGATGAGATGGTCAAAAATGTCGGACTGAATTGCTTCATAAGAAACCCATGCAGTGGTATTAGTAAAGGCATAAATCTCTAGTGGTAGACCTTCACTCGTCGGTTGCAATTGACGAACAATTAAAGTTTGATTTTGTGCGATTCCTTTGTGCTGACGCAAATAGAATTCAACATACGCTCTAAATGTTCCGATATTGGTTAAACGTCTTTTGTTATAGCGAGACTGACTACCTAAATGCTTATTGAACTCGTCAATCTCAGATTGTTTAGCATTGAGATATTGATCTAACAATAGAAAATCTTTTAGCTTTTGCTGCTCTTCTTCGGTCATGAAGTGCACACTGCTCTGGTCAATGAAAAGCGAACGCTTCATACGACGGCATCCAGCGTTACTCATACCGCGCCAGTTTTTAAAAGTGTCTGTAACAAGTTTATTGGTTGGAATAGTGGTATAGGTTTTATCAAAGTTTTGTACGGTTACAGTATGTAGTGAAATATCAATCACATCACCATCGGCATTTAACGACGGCATTTCAATCCAGTCCCCTATACGCACCATGTCATAAGAAGCAATTTGTACACTCGCGACCAATGACAAAATTGTATTTTGGAAAACCAACATTAATACGGCTGCCATCGCACCAAAACCAGCAAGCAAGGTAAATACATCCTTTTTAAGGAATGTACCTAAAATCATTAAACCACAGACTACAAACAGGATAAGTTTAACGAGTTGCAAATAGCCCTTAATCGGCTTGTTTCTAGATTTTGGATTACGTTGATAGATTAAATTAAATATATTTAATAATTCACTGATCGTGAGCGCAATAGTCAGGAAAATAAATGCTTGCGCACCCATCTGTACCAAAGCAATTGCTTTTTCAGATAAGTGTGGAACGGTGGTAATACCATTCATAATGACGATAGCAGGAACAATATTGGCAAACCGCTTTATGACACTATGTTGAGCAAAGACAGATTGATTAAGTGACTTGATTTTAGTCACTAAATGACGAATACCCCGAACAATAATTCGCTTAGCAATGAAGTTTGCCAATGCAGCAAATAGAATTAAAATTGTGAGTGAAACTATCATTTCTAGCCAAGGATAATTGCTTAACTCAGCCTGAAGATCTCGATAATAATTAAAAAAATTCAAACCTCTACACCTTAAAACTTTATTTTCAGTAATTTTAAAGTGTTCGTGTGCTATAGATTAAGACTTGTTTACATATGTCGTCATAAATACAACACGTCTATAATACTTAATCGCTAAATTAGATTAATTTATGGAAATATGATTCATACAGGCAATAAGCTTAAATTTTTAGAAAGTTCTTAAATAATTTCTAACGCAAAGCCGCTTTTATCTTTGTAGACCATCTAAATCAGATTTTTGTCCTTTAAGCACATGGTGAATAAATTTACCTAATGCTAAAAATTAGCCATTCGCATTAAATCAAAAATTATGAATGGAGTGACATCTATGCTCACAGGGAATCATCAACTTAAAGCAAGAAAAGTATATTTCGACTTTTCAGAGTCATCTGTATGTTGGATGCCAAATGACCCTCTGTGTTCACATGTTGCTAATGGCATAAATATGCTTTTGCCTGCGGGTGAGTTTTGGTTCTGCCGCGTGTTCAATAAAACTCTACCCTACATTAACGATGAAAAATTAAAACAAGAGGTCGTTGGTTTTGTACGTCAAGAAGCAGCTCATGCTCGTGCCCATGAAAAAGCACAAGACTTTTTAAGGGAGCATGGCTACGACATTCAAGATCCTCTCAATCGTGCTCATCTGGTTTTTAATATTTTATTAGGTGACAAACCTCTTGGTATTCCTTTTTTAAAAGGTGAGAAAGTTGAGGAGTATTGGTTACTATTCCGAGTCGGTGTAATTGCTGCAATTGAGCACTTTACCGGAACGATTGGTCAATGGACTCTCGATAGTAAGTCGTGGGATAAGGCAGATCCTGCCATGGCAGATTTATTCCGTTGGCATCTTGCAGAAGAAGTCGAGCATCGTTGTGTTGCCTATGACTTATTTGAGCACTTATTAACAAATAAATTTGGTTTTTATATTTCTAGGCAAGCCATCATGATGGCAGTTTTCCCATTATTTATTTATTTTCTTGCCGATTTCGCCCGTAGTCTTGGACGACAAGATTTGGAACACCAAGATATTCAAAAATTGATGCGTCGGGGTTACATTAATATTATTCGTGAGTTTGAAAAAACTGCTACTCAATCAGATAACCTACCAACAATCAAATATTTATGGAAAGCGACATTAAGATGGGTGTCTCCAAAATTTAATCCGATCCATGAAGGTGACACCGAACAAGCTTTAGCGTATATGGCTCGCTCACCTGCCGTTCAATACTTTGAACAAATGACACAACATCCTGCTACGGCTTCAACATTAAGCTAAATGCTGACCTATTTTTTGTTTTAATCAGCGCCCCTTTATAGGGGCTTTTTTTATGTAAAAAGCATTATTCACAAAATATATCCGTCATTTTTTCCAAAAGATTACTTTTTGTTAGTGTGATCAATTTTTATAAAATAGTAAGTTCCTGCCTATCTACTTATATTTAAAAACTTAATTTATTTAGCCTTTTACAAAATATAGATTTTATTATTCAAAGAATTAGATCAAAAAAATTAGTGAAAATTCCTATAACTCATCCTACTTTTGCTTTACAAACCGCAACAATCTTGGAATAAATCGTAATAATAATTTAATTAATAATAATTATCATTTACAGCACATAAAAACCTGAGAAGATCTGCCATGATCCATGAAAATATTCTCGAATGCATAGGTAAAACGCCACTATTACAACTATCAAGGCTGTTCACGCATCAATCAGTCTCAGTGATTGCGAAAATGGAATTGTTAAACCCAGGAGGAAGTATTAAGGACCGCCCAGCTTTATTCATGCTACAGGAAGGCCTGAAATCTGGAGTGATTAATAAAGATAGTCATATTGTTGAAAGTTCTTCTGGGAACTTAGCGATTGCACTTGCAATGGCCTGCAAAATATATGGATTAAAATTTACTGCCGTTATTGACCCGAAAATTGCCTCAGCAAATTTACAAATGCTGAAGCTTTACAAAGCCAATATCGAAATGGTTTCTGAAAAAGACCAAAACGGCGGTTACTTAAAAACCCGAATTGACACCGTAAAACGTCTTTGCCAACAACTGCCAAATGCAGTCTGGATTAACCAGTATGCAAATCCAAACAACTGGAAAAGCCACTATTTTGGGGAAGCAGAAGAAATCTTAAGTCAAATTGATCGCAAGATTGATTACCTTGTGATTGGAGCAAGTACCTCCGGCACGATTATGGGCGTGTCTCGTCGCCTTAAAGAAAAGTTCCCCGAATTAAAAGTCATCGCTGTCGATATTGTCGGCTCTGTGCTGTTCGGTGGCACATCTGGTCCACGCGAAATTCCCGGTATTGGTGCAAGCACTGTCCCAGCTCTACTCTCCCCCGATGAAATTGATGATGTCATTTATGTAGATGACTACGAATCGGCACTCGGCTGCCGAGAACTTCTTGAACATGAAGGAATCTTTGCAGGCGGTTCGAGCGGCTCATCTATTTCAGCCATCAAAAAACTGATTCCAACCATTCCAGAAGGTTCATGCGTTTTAACGCTGTTGCCCGATCGTGGCGACCGTTATCTCGATCTGGTTTATGAAGATGAATGGTTCGAAATGATCAAGAAGCGTCACTTCAATCGAAACGTACGACGCCAAGAAAACCTTACTTTACAAAATGTTGTTTAACTTTCTCCTTAGGACATATTCATGAGCAATTTGGCTACCCTTCGCTATTTAAGTCAATCAGATTTATTAAATCTTGGCGCAAATCATAGCAATTCATTTATTGAAGCGATTACTGAAGGTTTAACCCTGCATGCAAATAAACAGTTTGTACAACCCTTAAAACCTTATCTTCGCTGGCAAGGTGCAGACCATATTGCGGACCGTATTATCGCTATGCCTTGTTATTTAGGCGGTAATGACCCGATTGCCGGAATTAAATGGATTGGTTCAAGACAACATAACCCTAAAAAATTCAATATTCCGCGTGCCAGCGCACTGATTGTTTTAAATGACTCAGAAACAAACTATCCGGTTGCAGTGATGGAAGGCAGCTTAATTAGTGCCATGCGAACTGCTGCTATTACAGGCGTTTCGATTAAGTATTTAGCGAAAAAAGACTTTTCAGATATTACCGTGATTGGCTGTGGTCCAATTGCACAAATGCAGATTAAGACGGTACTTGAGCAATACGCTCAAGTGAAAAAAATCCATTTATTTGATGTAAACCCTGAAGCGGCTGAAAAACTCAAAGCGTTGTTCTTATCAGAATATCCGAATCTAGAAATTGAAATCCATGACAGTGCTAAGTCTGCGATTCAACAAGCCGATGTTCTCATTACCTGCACAGTTTCAGATAAACCTTACATTCCGTTTGAGTGGCTTAAAAAAGGCTGCTTTGTTTCAAACATTTCAATTATGGATATTGAGCCTGAAGTCTTCTTAAAAGTGGACAAAGTGATTGTAGATGACTGGGACCAATCAAACCGAGAGAAGAAAGTCATCAATGTGCTGGTTGAAGATGGCTTATTCAGCCGTGAAAAACTACACGCTGAACTTGGCGACATCATTATTGGTCATAAAAACGGCCGCGAACACGAAGATGAAATCATTTTGCTCAACCCAATGGGCATGGCGATTGATGACATTGTCTGCGCTAAGTGGTTCTTCAATGCCGCACAAGAACAAAACGTTGGCACGGTTCTACCGCTTTTATAAGAATAGGAATAAATAAAATGTTAGATCGGATTTACACAGCACAACTACAAAAAACAATAGATGCACTCTACATGGAGAATTATGGAGATTTTAAAGATCATATTTCCTATAAAAAGCCTTATCTGGCAATTACTCTCAATGATGAGTTGGAACTCTATTTCAACTGTTTAAAAGTAGATGGTGTAAATCCTTTCTATGTTACCCAACCCGAAGTTTTGCTTCATAACCTCTTGAGCAATACGACGTCTAAAATTTCTATTTCTGAAGTTTTTAACTATTTAACCCAAGCAAATTGGTGGCCGTCACCACACCATCAAAAAGCGATTGATTATTGGCTAGACAACTTAGTAACGGCTGGAAAAATTCCTCAAATTTTACAGTCAGCCATTTCATTTTCTTCGCCTTTAATCAAAAGCGAGTTGCTATCGCTGGTCGCTGACCGTCCATTTCATCCGTTCGCTCACTCAAAAGGTGAACTTGCACCACTCACAACTCAAAAAGAAATTGAGGTGTATTGGTGGGCATTTAAGAAAGATGACGTGATCAACAATATGGAGTCGATTCCTCACAAAGAGCTCCTGTTATCAGAAGTTGAGGAAAGTCTTATTGCTGACAAAATGGGTGAGCTTTCAGATGACTACATAGCCCTGCCTTTGTTAGAGACTCAACATCGCTATTTAAAGTTTGATGAAAATAAGTACGGCGGTATTGACCTAAACCATGTCACTACCATTGGTTTACCGACTTCTTCTTTAAGAACGCTTATTCACAACACAAAACCTACACTGCATTTGAAACTCTCGACCAATGCCAAAACATTAGGTGCAATCCGCTCTATGCCGGGCCGTTACTTAATGAATGGACATACGGCTTATGATTTTTTAAATGACGTTATTAATGAAACTGCTTTAATAAAAAATCGTCTCTTTTTGAGTAATGAAACACATTGGTGGGTGCTCGGTAAGCAAGAGCCGATTGTAAAAAATTTAGGTGTAATCGGTTGCCAAGTCCGACATTTACCCAATTTTTGCCAAGATAAAAACGTCACGCCTATTACTATGTCAGCTTTAAGCTGTACATATGTTGACCCTTGGAAAACTTTAGGTATTGAAGGTGACAAATGGTCATTACTAAAAGACTTAAGTGTTCATTTTATTCAAACATTCTTAACGCTTTGGGCAAAAGGCGTCATGCCTGAATGCCACGGGCAAAACACCATGGTGTGTTATGAAAATAATAAGTTTAAATGCTTTATTTTACGTGACCACGATACCTTAAGAATATGTACCACAGCCATTGAAGAAAGTGGTTTTATTCCTCCGATTTATACCATCGATACCAGCACGCCGAACAATCTTATCTTTACTAAAAATGAGGACTTATTTAATTACTTCATTACCTTAGGGATTCAAATTAACCTCTACCCAATTGCTTTAGCCACATTGAAATATACGGATCGAACGGAAAACGATTTCTGGGAGATGGTTCAAGACATTATTCAAGATTTTGTAGAAACCCAACCCATTTCAGAGCGAACAAAATCACAAATTCAAACTTATTTTTTTGACAATAAGACTTGGCCATTCAAACAGCTCCTTACGCCTTTACTTGCGCAAGAAAGCGACTCAACAGGCATGCCAAGTAAAATCGGAAGTACGCCAAACCCTTATCACAGCTTATCTGTTTCTAGCTATGAGACCATGGATATCTAAATCATGCGCTCATCTCGCCTAGATCATTTCATTATTTTGCTCTGTCAGTTTTTTTCCACTTTTGGGCTTATGGTGCTGATTCCGATCATGCCGCTCTATATGGAAAAACTGACGGCGCATATGAGTGCTCCAACTATCTGGGCAGGTTTAGCACTCGCGGCTCCGGCTATTGGCAGTTTATTTACAGCACCAATTGTGGGACACCTATCCGACACATTCGGCCATAAAAAAGCATTATTACTTTCACTGGCTGGTTTCTGTATTTCAATACTGCTTATGGCGAGCGCCCAGCATTTATACCTATTTATTTTCGCGCGAATTTTACTCGGGTTTTGCGGTCTTTCCGTGATTTTAAATGCATATGTTTCATATCTTTCCAATGAGCAACAACGAGGCGCTGCTTTTGGGCAACTACAAAGTAGTGTTGCGCTCGCTTGCCTATGTGGCCCCGTGCTCGGCGGGATATTTATGGATCAATGGCGGGTTGAAGTATTACTCAACGCAACAGCATTTGTTGTGATGACACTCATTGTAATTGCGTCATTTGTACTAACCACTCCTGTTAAAACTGAGGCGCCAAAAACCAAAGAGAAATCTAAGCTTCCCGCTTTCTTTGATAGAACGATTTTTTCATGGTTAAGCGCTGGCATTTTGGTTCAAGCCGGTGGCTTTGGTTTGGTGTCTTGCTTCGTTTTGTACATTAGTGAAATAAGCCAAAGCACTCATTCATCGTTATCTGCTGCAAGCTTAACAGGAACCATTCATGCGCTTTCATGGGGAGCAGCCTTTATTGCTGCAACCTATTGGGGAAAAAGAAATGATGATAAAGGAGATTCTTTTAATAACTTCATTTACGCATCTTTAATTTGCGGCATCACAATTTTCGCATTGATCTGGGTTTCAAATATTTGGCTAGTTCTTGTATTACGACTCATACAAGGCTTTTGTTTCGCCGCCCTGATTCCCTCGATCTTACACACCATTTCTCTAAAAGCTGGCGCTCAAAGCCAAGGAAAAGTGATTGGCATTTCTAACAGTGCTTTTGTCTTAGGACAACTTATTGGCCCAATCACCATCACGCTCACCTACTCATTTTTCAATATCACCGCTGCATTAATCTGCACCTCACTATTTTTTATCGGTGCGGGATTAGTGGTGATTTTGAACAGATTCTTAATGGATACAATTTTAGAAGAGGCACAAGAATGAACTCAATTATTACAACAGATGCATGGTCTTATAAACTTTTCGAACAGTACCTAAATACTTTCTTTCGTGAACTCAAAGTGAATCTTGAAGAATGCATTATTCCAGCTCAAGACTCTCCTTTATTCACCCTATATGCAGAGCAACCAGACACCCTATGTTTTGCTTATACATTTAATGCATCTAACACGATTGTTTATGGCGCAGTTCAGCACTTATCAACTACAGGTTATCACAGATATCAACGTGGTTTTGTTCTGCAAAACTTAAACGACAATACATTTGACTCACTTACCGACCCTAAACAGTTAGTGAAGCTGATTACAGATGAGCTGAATAGTCTATTTAAAGACAAAAACCAAAATAAGAACCTGTACTCCGATATTGCCAATAGTATCGAGAACACAAAATTCTTTTTAGAAAATAAGCCTTCCCAAACAGCAACTAAAGCGTTAAGTGGTTTTCAGGCAACCGAACAAGGCATGTTATATGGGCACCCTTTTCATGTGACTTCTAAAGCCAACTTAGGTTTTTCTAAAGAAGACATGAAAAAGTACAGCCCTGAGTTAGGTGCAAGTTTCCAACTCCACTACTTTGCAGTTCATTCTTCTTTAATCCAAAAGCTTGTAAGTGAAGAACAGCCTTCTCATCTTATTGAAAATGAAGTTTTAGAAACTGCAAAAGAGCATTTGCAAGAGAACTTCACTAATTATGAACTGATGCCAACCCATCCTTGGCAAGCCAATTTCTTACTTCAACATCCGTCTTTAAAAAAACATTTAGACAGCCAAAACATAATCTATCTGGGCGCTTTAGGTCAAACGGTATGGCCGACCTCATCTGTTCGCACGGTGTGGTTACCTCAATCGAACCTATTTTTAAAGCTTTCCATTGATGTGCGAATTACCAGTTTCATTCGTAATAACCCAATGGATGAAATGGAACGCGCGATTGATGCGAGCAAAATTATTATTAATCACAAGATTAATGAGCAATATCCTGACCTTGTGATTCTGCCGGAGTTGGAGGCAAAAACAGTCAAAATTCCAGAGCTTGAAAGTTCATTTGGCATTATCTATAGAGCTGGGCTCACTCCTGATGTATTAGAAAATACCCGAATGCTCGGTGGCTTAGTTGAAGAGAACGAAAACCATGAAATCCCGCTTTTAAGCTTTATTCAGCAAGCAGCACCGAATCAAAACTTACAATCGAACGATGCCAAAGACTTCATTACTTTCTGGTGGAAACAGTACGTTAAAGTTTCGCTTATTCCATTAGTTGAGTTGTTTGCAAACAAAGGCATTAGCGTAGAAGCGCACATGCAAAACAGCTTAATGGAATTTAAAAATGGCTATCCACATCGTCTTATTCTTCGAGATATGGAAGGCATTAGCATTGTTCCAGAAATGATAGAAGACGACTCATCTATTTCTGAAGATAGTACTGTTTGGTTCTCTCAAAAAGATGCATGGACGTTTTTAAAATATTATCTCGTGATCAATCACATTGCTCATCTCATCAGTGCAATTGCACGAGTTACAGCAATTGATGAATCTGAACTTTGGCAAGCCACCCGTCTTACGCTCACACAAGAAAACTTTAGCGCCAAAGGCCAGCAGTACCGCGATTTATTAATTCATTCACTCACATTACCAATCAAGGCAAATATGTTAAATACGCTCTACCACAGTGGTGGCAATCCTATTTGGATTGAAGTTGAAAACCCTATTTATAAATATCGCGGTGCAGACGCGCTTTGCCCTCTTCAACCAACACAACAAACCAATTATAAAACCCTCGCGGAAACTCGCGTGATGGGCCAATTACTAGAAGCGCTTATTTTTGAAAATACTTTTAAATACGAGTTTTCTAAAGGTCAGATCAAGTTTTATATTTCCGATACCGTTTTTTATACCTGCACGGCTAAACAACATTTCAGTTTTAAACGAATTAAGTTAGATCCTTCAAGCTTAGTCCGTTCTGATATTACATTAGACGCTGAAACTCACCCTAACTTAAAAACACTACTTGCCGATCTAAAAAATATTATTGAAGCAGACCCGGTTAAATGGCAAAATTTTAATGATGAGCTGAATTTAACTTACGTTAAACATGCGCAGACTTTGAGCCAAGTTCCTACCCAACCTTTAAGAACCTTGCCTTATTTAGAGCAAGAAGCACGGATTACCAACGCACATTTATATCATCCAAGTTTTAAATCTCGTATCGGCTTCGATTTAAAAGAAAATCAAAAATATGCACCAGAGCTTTCTGAAAGTTTTACAGTCCAATGGGTGGCGACTCATAACAGTTTATGCAAACTGGTTTTAAGCGAAACTATTAACTTAGAGCAGCTCTATAAACAGCATTTTTCAGAAAAAGATCTACAAGTCATTAACGATCAATTGAAAGAGCAAAATGTAGATTTTAAAGATTATATTCTTACCCCAATTCACCCATGGCAGTGGGATAAAATTATTGAATTATATTATCAAGATGCGATTAGCAACCAACTGATCATTCCGTTAGATATTAAAGGTCCGACTTATTTACCGCAGCAGTCCATTCGCACATTATCAAATATTAGGGATATCTCGGCGCTTTCTCTTAAATTGGCAATGAACTTAGTCAATACTTCGACCTCTCGCGTATTGGCACCACATACCGTTCAAAATGCGGCAAAAATGAGTGACTGGCTGTATAACATTGTTGAACAAGATCATATTTTAGAAAAACAGCGCAAGCCTGTTATTTTAAGAGAGATTGGTGGTCTTTCAGTTAACCAGCAAATTGCACTACCTGTTCAATACGGCGCACTCGCCTGCATTTGGCGCGAAAGTATTTACAGCTACTTAAAAGAAGGTGAATCGGCCACACCAGTAACAGGTTTGATGCAACTCGATACGGACCAAAAACCTCTCATTGATGAGTGGATTCAAGAGTATGGTATCGAGTTCTGGTTAGAAAAATTACTCACCAATGCTTATTTACCCATCATGCATATTTTATGGTGCCACGGCCTCGCTTTAGAGTCACATGCACAAAACATGGTGCTGATTCATAAAAATGGATTACCCGTTAAAGCGGCCTTGAAAGATTTCCACGATGGAATTCGCTTTAGTCGTCATCTTTTACGTGAGCCGGACCTTTTACCTAACTTACAAGATGCGCCAAAAGAACATGCCAAGATTAACCCGAACTCGTTCTTGGAAACCCACTCTCCAAATGAGTTAAGAGACTTTACTCAAGATGCGCTTTGGTTTGTAAATCTGGCTGAGTTAGCAATTTTCTTAAATGAACATTATGACTTCGATGAAATCAAATTCTGGACCATGTTAAGAACCATCATCAATCAACATAAAGAAGCTCACCCAGAGTTTAGCGAACGATATGAGTTGTTCAACTTTACAGATGACACCATCGATATTGAACAGCTCGCAAGCCGCCGTTTCCTTCCGGAAATTCGCTTGAGAGTACAAACCACACCCAACCCGCTCAGCCTTATTAAGGAAATTGAATATGAATAAGCATTCGATTTCTTTTAAGAAACGAATAGCAAATGGCGAGACGCTCTACGGAATATTTTGTTCCGTAGCGTCTCCAATTAATGTTGAGCAACTGGCACTTGCGGGCTACGACTTTATTATTATCGACTTAGAACATACTTTATTTAGTACGTCTCAAGTCGAGAGCATGATTTTAGCCGCTAGAGCTATGAGCCTTGATGTGTTTGTAAGAGTACCTTTAAACGCTAACTACCTAGTTTTACCTCTGCTCGATGCAGGGGTAACTGGTATTGTTTTTCCGCGCATTGAAAATGCTCAGCAAGCACAAGAAGCCGTGAACTATTGTCACTATATGCCGCTTGGACAAAGAGGACTGAATTCGACAAGGTTAAATCGATACGGCATGGATGATTTAGCGAGTTTTGTTGAACAGGCTGCAAATGAGACCGTTGTCATTGCCATGATTGAAAGCTTAGAGGGATTAGAACAACTAGATGAAATTTTAAAAGTCGAAGGTATTGATATTATTCTTGAAGGTGCTGCCGACCTTTCTCAATCGATGGGAATGCCGTGGCAAACTAGCCATCCAAAAGTGAAAGAAAAAGTTCAAGAGATGTATACAAAGACTAAAAATAGTCAAAAGCATTTCTGTGCTATTCCTCGACAACCTGAAGATATCGCGGCATGGAAACAACAATCCGTTCAGCTTTTTGTACTCGGTGATGACCGCAGCATTATTCGCCGTGCCCATCAAAACCATCTAAATGCCTTTAAGGACAACTCATAACTGTTCAAATCTTTTAGGGGAATAAAAGCCTATTCCCCTAATCCATTGAATAAATTTCAAATATATTATTTTAAAGCAATTAATAATATTGTTAATTACAATGATTCTCATTTATAATTCGGTCAATTTAAAATCACTCTCAGGGCGAGACAATGGGAAATAAGAAAAGTAATAAGCTTTTAACGAGGAAATCTGAAGTTAAAAATATCATTCCACTTCTTTCACTTGGTGGAGCCATTATTCTTTCAAACACAGCATTTGCAGCTTCAACTTCTGACACCACAGAAACAGAAAAAAAGCCTGAAGCTCTTCCTACCATTACCATTACCGCTTCACGTGCAGATGAACTTTCTACATCAGCCAAACAAGTCACCAAGCTCGATGAAAAACAAATTGAACTTTTAAAAAATGGTTCGTCTGGCAACATTGCGACAGTATTAGCGAAAGCCGTACCGGGCCTATCGGACTCAAGCCGAACCATTACCGATTATGGTCAAACTTTACGTGGCCGTAATGCGCTTATTTTGGTGGATGGCGTTCCTATGAACCTTACACGTGATACAGCGAGAGGACTTTCAGCCATTGACCCTGAAAGTATTGCCAACATTGAAGTGATTCGTGGTAGTAACGCAATTTATGGGGGCGGTGCTGCGGGAGGTATTATTTCAATTACTACAAAAGCTGCGGGCGGTGAACCTACGGCTAAAACCGTCGTTGGACTTCAAACACCACTTACAAATCTGCGTTCTAATGCTTTAAGTGGCGATATTCACCAGTATTTTACGGGCAGTTTTAACGCTTTTGACTATGCGCTCGACTTTGGTTATCAACGTATTGGTAGCCCATACGATGCAAGTGGTGACCGTGTTGCACCAGAACCAAGTCAAGGCGACCTTTACGATTCAAATGGTTATAGCATCGGCGGTAAGCTGGGTTACCACATTGATGACAACCAATACCTACAGTTTGCTGCAAACTACTATAATGCCGAGCAAGACTCAGATTATGCATCTGACCCAAGTGTAAAAAAAGCTCCTGCTGGAACTGTCCCAGCCAAAGCCATTAAAGGCTTAAAGCTTAAAGACCAAAATAAAAACGAAAACCAGATCTACAATTTAACCTATAACCATAAAGACTTTTTTGGTAATAAGGTTGATGCTCAAATTTATTACCGCGACTTCTTTACCCGTTTTTCACCGTTTGATGCCCGTGCAAATGCCAACCGTGGTAAACAAGTCGACCAGATTTATCAAGAAAATAACGTACTTGGTAGCCGCTTAACGGTAACCACTCCCCTTGAGTTTTTAGGTGATACATCATTGGTTTGGGGTGGTGACTTTAGCCGCGAAAAAAGCGAAATGCCTTTAGATATTTTCGACCCTAATATTTATGATGAATCTGGCGGTTTAGAGTTTGTAAAAATCGGAAAACTGATTTATCTACCTGAACTGACCACGCAAAGTGTCGGTGGTTTTGTGCAGTTAAAACACCGCTTTAATGACCAATGGTCAGCAGAAGCTGGTACACGCTATGAAGATAGCTATGCCCAGATTGATAGCTTTGTTCCATTATCACAATTAGGCAAAACCAATCCTTACACGGTTCCAGGCGGAAAAGTAAAAGCTGATGCATGGTTGTACAATGCTAATGTGACTTTCTCACCAAACGACCAGCACTCGATTTATGCATCGTTTAACCAAGGTTTTCAGTTACCTGATGTTGGTTTAATTATTCGTAATGCTGGTGAAGGTTTTAACCTTGGATCATCATTCTTAGAGCCTGTAAAAGTTGATAACTACGAGCTTGGCTGGAAAGGTAACTTTAATAACTTCTCTTCAAGCTTAGCGGTGTTCCACTCTACTTCTGACTTAGGTGCTGTGCAATCATTCAACAATGGTTTAGTACTGGCTCGAACGAAAGAGAAAGTTACTGGGGTTGAAGCAACACTTGATTATCTTGATGATGCAAATGTATGGGGAACTGGCGGTAGTGTTACGTGGATGAAAGGCCGTGAAAAACCTCAAAACGGTTCTGAACAAGACATGACAGGCTTCCGTATTCCACCATTAAAACTCACAGCTTATGTTTCTTATAGTCCAACTGAAACTTGGACGAACCGATTACAAGCAACTTACTTCGGTTCAGAAGATTACCGTCTAAATGGTGTAAATAGTTTTGGTCGCTACGATGTAAAATCTTATACCACAGCAGATTTAATCAGTAGCTTTGCGCTGAACAAGAAAGACACCATGACCATTGGTTTAGAAAACATGTTTAACCGCAAGTACTACCCGCTTTATAGCCAATTATTAAGAACGAACGATAACACCAGTCACTTACTTGCAAATGGCATAACGCTTAAAGTGACTTATAGCCATAAGTGGTAAGAGCTTTGGTTAGTCCCTAATATAGTAAAAGCCCCAATCTCGGGGCTTTTATTTTTAGAGTATTTTATAAAAACATCGCTATAAAATATTGGAATTGCTTATCCCGCTCATCTATATGGTTATCGCTGAGCCTTTGGATAATAGCACCTTCAATCATCTGTAAAAATAGTTTAGCCTCATCATAAGAAGTATACGCTTTAATCATTTTTAGCTGACTATAGATTTCATTGGTGAGCCACATTCTATATCTCACCGCAGTTTGATAAGCGTTTGGATAATTATTTTTAGTTTCAAAAATGGTTTTCAATAATAGGTAATACATTCCTTCCAAGTCCGTATGTAAGTCATATAGTGTTTTGAGTTTTTCTCTCACACTTGAGTCTTGGTCATATTCCACAGTTGCAACGACTTTATCTTGTAGCCGTTGTTTTTGCACAAGTAGGCAGATTTCAATAAACCGCGCTTTGGATTGAAAGTAATGATAAAACGTCATTTTTGTAATTTCAGACTCTTTCACTATTCTGTCAACACCAACAAGGTGAAATCCGTATTGATGGAATAAATGAATTGCATGATTCACAACTTTTAAAGCACGTGTAGAAAGTACTAAAGGTGACATATTTGTACCGTTTAAAATAATTTTTTGTTGTATATAAAAGAGATAGAAATGCCATCACTCTTAAATTGAGCAGTAAAAACGGGCATGCAAAAGCGGCACAATAAAGATGTGCTCGCCTATCTCGGGTTTATTGTTGCTATGATTTTTGAGTCGTAACGATTCTTAAGGTGCAGAAAACCTAGAGTCGATTAAACCGTTTTATAGACTGTTTAAATGGTATGAATAGAGAGACTTTGGCAAAGGCCAATAAATGAGAAGAAATAGTACGCATAGCGGACTCCTTTGGCTATAAAGAAGCTTCACCACATTACTGTCAAATAATGGTGGTGAAACGAGAGAAGGTTGACAGACTGATAGCCAAAAGATCAGCACACCCGAAGGTGTCCCCCTCCCGTTCCACCGCAGAGGGGGCACGCAGGGATGCCCACAAAAAAGAGAGACTTTTTCGTGTGCGTTGGCTATCCGACCTGTCAAAGTCGACTGGCAATGTAGGCCAGCAGGCAAAGCATAATCGGAGGGGTTTAGAGTGTCAATGTGATATTGGCTAGAAATAAAGCTTTAAAAACTTTAAAAATAATTTTAGTAAAATAGTTTATTAATCTAATACAGAAGCTTTTTTTCTGGAAATTTACTTATTATGAATAAAATAAATATCTATAATAATTTTAGTTTTTAAAATTAATTGCATTACTTTGGATATAAAAAAGAGATAAAGATGACTACAGCCGAAAAATCAAAAAGAGATTTATTTTTAGAATGTGATTGGTCTTATGATCTTAAAAAATACAAAAACTATAACTACACATCTCTTTGTTTGAGCCTTCATCAAGCTGCAACTGATATGCAGGAATCGGGAAAGATTAAACATTATGAAGTTCTTTTATTTCTTTCATATATTTCATCTTTATCTTTTGTTCCTGAAAGACAACATGAGCCATATAAGGATCCTTCAGAGAGTCTAAGGGAGCAATTAGCAGCATTTAGGCCAGCCCATATGATAAATGAAGACTTTATATTTTTAGAGTCAATTTTAGATGATGTTAAACATCCTCTACTAAAGGCTAGATTAGCGGATTTGCTATGGGTTTATAATAAACCTAAAAATCATCTTCATGCCCGTAAAGCAATTGATGCTTATATAGAAATACCGATAGATCAGAATTGGAATGATAGTATTGAGTTAGGTTGGGACCGAGCCATAACGTTAAGTTTGCAATTAAGAGATAACTCCCGATTAGATAGGATTAAAGCAGAAATGTTTGATGCTATTAAAAGAGAAATATCAAAACCTGAAAGTCACTTTTTAAGCCTTACAATTGGGCGAATGCTTCATAGAACTGGGATAGACAAAGATTATAGAGAACTACTTGGACAATTATTTTTTACTCATGCGGAATGTTTGAAAGGCAAACATAGTTATGGGTTAGCAAGACAATTTTATGAGTTGGCAGTTAAGAAATATTATCAGCTTAAAGATGTAGAAAGCTGGGCTAATTCACTATTAGCAATTGCACAATGTTTTGAAATGGAAGCTGAAGCTTTTCCAACTCCAATGCAAGCTCATGAATCATATGAAAGAGCATTACTTGCCTATAGATCAATTCCTAATGAGAGTCGAAAAACATTAGGAATAGAAGATAAAATAGACGAGATTCAAAGAAAAATAGCCAAAGCTGGTGAGGACTCATTAGCTTATATGGTTGAAATTCCATATCCAAAGACTGATTTCTCAGATGTTGAAATAGAGGCAAAAAACTATGTTAGCGGCAAAAGTGGGGCAATTAATGCTTTAATTTATTTTGTAAAGTTATACCAAGGCCCAAATTATGAAGAGATTGAAAATAATGCAAAACAAGCTTTACACCAATCATTTTTTTCTGGTTTGTATTCAGTAAAACATTTGGATCGTGGGGGGCGTGTTTTTGCTAAAAGCCCTGCAACTAATAAGTTTGAACCATATGACGGTTCAGTAAATGAAGAAGTACTGGAAGGTAAAATACTCGAATTATTTAAATTAGAAATTTCAAGAATCGTTCAACATATGGTTATGCCTGCTTTAGAGCAAATAACTCATGAATATAGAATTAGCAAGGATCTATTGAGGGCTATTTGCGAAGCCTCTCCTATTATTCCACGTGACCGGATTATGTTAATGGTTGATGCACTTTGGTATGGGTTTGAATACGAGTTTGCTGCTTCAATACACTTACTATGCCCTCAAATTGAAAATATTGTTAGGGTTCAGCTAAACAATAAGGGTGCTATAACTTTAACCCGTGATGAAGATGGCGTGGCAAATGAAAATGGATTAAGTACACTAATGAAGCACCCAGAAATTGTAGGAATTTTTGGTAAAAATCTTTCGTTTGAGATTGAAAGTATTTTTAGTAAAGCACTTGGGTATAACTTAAGAAACAATGTCGCTCATGGTTTATTGAATGATGCTGAAGCCACAAGTTCAGTTGGATGCATATATGCTTGGTGGATGACGTTAAGAATAATATTAAAGAACTGGCATTATAAACAAATTAACTTTGGTTGATTTTTTGCAGTAGTGGCCCTCACTTGAGGGCTTTTTTATTAAACTGAGTAATTCATTACTTAGATGCATAAAAGATAAATTTAAGTAACTCATCTGAGAAATTATTCATATGCTTTCTAAGAGTTGAAGAATGGGCATTAAGTACTTCTGAATGCTTCATATATTCATTTTTATCATTCTTATCAAATGCAATGGCATGTAATTTGGTATCAGTATGCTCTAAAACTTTCATTCCTCTATAAGCATTTAATCGTGTTGATTTATATAACTCATATTTATAAAACATGTCGTTAAAAGCAATTTTTAGATCTTCATCTTTTGAATATTTGTAAATCAAGTGACAATTTTCTAAAATTCTATGCATTTCGATATCTAATTGTTTTAATAATTCTTTGGAAAGATCTGTTTCAACCATCTCAATGTTGTCTAATATTTTTTTTAATAAAGTTTCTCGATAATCTTCATCTATGTGTTCATGAATTTTAGCGGCGTTAGTTAGTTTGAAAAAAGATTCTTCGGACAATCTTGATAAAACCTCACTTCCTTTTTGCTCTCTCCAAAAATGGAAGGTATAAATTAATGCAATTGATGGGAATAACGTTGCAGACCAGATCATAAGATTTGTAGCCGTTCCTCTATCAATTTCTTGAACATATACTTGCATGATTGCGTACAAGGCCAAACATAGGGCTAATAAGCATAGATAAATAAAAGTTAAATTAACTACAAGATTTTGCTTTTTCTGCATTTTTAGAACTCTAACTTTCTTTATGGAGTTATTCTAAATTATTTAATTCAAATACTGTTACTAAAATGTCTAAACAAGTTTTCTCTTACTGGAGCGGTATTCTTTGTTCTATCTCTCCTCCTATTCAGTTTAGCCAAATGCATAGAATTAGACAGCTTCTTAATGTGTATTCTCTGATTTAACTAGTAAATTCATACACCGATAAAATGAATAATAAAATCCATTTTATCGGCTTGCCTACAGAGGCTTTTTAAGATTCCATTTTATTTTCTAATATAGTTTGGAAACTCTTTTAAAACCGTACTACATAATTGGCCTTTCATATCTTCACGTTTGCGTGCTTCAAATTGGTCCATACCTAATCTCATAACTTCTCTACCATACTTTTCACCTAGTTCATGTTTGGTACATTTGTCGGCTTCATGAACTAATTCTTGTGAAGTATAGTGATAATTACAATCAAGTTGAGCACGGCTTAAAAAACCATGTAGTTGTACTGCTCTCTCGCAAGTTGTTCGCTGTATATAAGTTTTAGGCTCTTGTTCAGCATAAGCTGATGTTCCTACCAATAAAGTGAAAACTGTTACTAAAAAATTACGCATTATTTCCCCGATAAAATTATTAAAAGTATGAGTGGTAATGTTGCGGGCGTATTAAATAATAATTGTTTACAAGTGTCTATTAATAACAATGAAATTATATAAATCCTCTTATCTTTTGAATATTTCATCACCTTACTAAAAATGTGGAATTAATTTTTAATGAATAAGTGATATAAGTTTTTATAATTATCTTTATTAGTTAAATTAAATTATTATTCTAGTTAGATAACATTCTATTAAACTTAATAAAAGAGATTATAAAGCTATATAAGAATAGTTATAAAATAAAAATGAGAATTAACTTCATTGAATCAGTGCATTTAGTCTTTTGAAAGAGTATGCGATAGACATGCAAATAGATTTTTTTAAATAAAACTAAGATATATGTGAAAGTTGTTTTTTAAAGCAATTTTCGAAGCAAAAAATGCTCAGATTTAAATTTTTATAAGATCCGCAAAGAGCACTGTTTAATTATACTTACCAAAACAGTGCTCTTTACTCTTTTATTTATTCGACATGTTCATCATTTTAGAATGATCCATTTCACTCATTTTAGAGTGATCCATTTGAGACATATCTGCCATATTGCCATGCTCATGCTGCGTATGGTCTTGCTGCATTTTTCCATCATTCTTCATGCTACAAGGTTTTGTGCATTTTTCTTGTGCTTTAGAATTTGGCTTGATTTCCGCATTCGCAGCCGTTGTTTGTTTTGCATCTGCTGCCCAAGACTGGGTTCCAGTGATTAAAGCACCAACACACATAAGCGTTGTTAAACTACGGTGAAATAGAGTTTTCATTTTTAGATCCAAAAATTAACTTTATCTAAATACCCTATAGGCTTCCAACGGACATCTAAGTGACCTGAAAATGACATTTTTGTAATCTACACCGAATCATGTCTTTATAACGTTATTATGTTCTAAATGAATAATATGAGATTTTTTATAAATGAGAATCTTATTGGTTGAAGATGAAATAAAAACAGGTGATTACCTTAAACAAGGTTTATCTGAAGCTGGATATATTACCGATTGGGTGACTGATGGATTATCAGGTAAACATCAAGCTTTTGTAGAAGAATATGACTTGATTATTCTGGATGTGATGTTACCGAAATTAGATGGTTGGAGCATCATTAACGATATCCGAAAAAGCGGCAAAACTATGCCCATTCTTTTTCTTTCAGCACGTGATCAAATTGAAGACCGAGTGAAAGGTCTAGAATTAGGTGCCGATGACTATTTAGTAAAACCTTTTGCTTTCGCGGAGCTACTAGCCCGTGTAAAAAGCCTACTCCGCCGCGGACAGCAAAAAGAAGACAGCAATATTATTAGCATTGCTGATCTTGAGCTTGATTTACGCAAGCGCCGCGTCACTCGAGCGGGTCAACGTATTGACTTAACAGCTAAAGAGTTTGCATTGATGGAATTATTCATGCGTAGACGTGGAGAAATCTTACCTCGTGCTCTTATTGCATCTCAAATATGGGATATGAATTTTGATAGTGATACCAATGTTGTAGAAGTCGCTATTAAACGTTTAAGAAATAAAATTGATAGTAATTTCAGTCCAAAGCTAATCCAGAACATACGTGGAATGGGTTATGTTTTAGAGGTTGAAGATGCCTAATAAACTGTTTAATGCGATCAGCTTTCGTATTGCAATTCTTTTTTCTTGTTCTACAGTTATTATCTTAATGATTATGGGATTGGTCATTCATCAACTCGTCATGCATCATTTCGAAACTCAGGATAGAACTCAATTAGAAGGTAAAATTCAACTTGTAGAAAATCTACTTGAGCAAAATTATCACAACTCATCTGAACTAAATTTATATTTAAAAGATGCCTTAGTAGGACATCATGATTTAATCGTACAGATTGAACGCCCCACGGGCCAAATTATTTTTAGCTCATCGCCTACCGTGATTAAAAGTAAAACACTAATCAAATCTAAACATGGACAGTGGCTTGAATGGAAAGTCCAAAATAAAATTTATCATGGCTTAGTTTATAAAAAATCTTTCGATCAAAATAGCGCTATTCCATCGGCTCAAATTATTGTAGGTATTGATACATCTGAACACATACATTTCTTGAATGATTTTAGACGTCAGCTTTTATCGATTGGTGTAATCGGTACAATTTGTTTAATGCTGTTAGGTTGGTTTGCTGCTTGGCGAGGCCTACGCCCAGTTCAAAATATGGCAAAGGTTGCAGAAGGTATTTCGGCTCAACATCTTTCTGAAAGATTAGATGTCAATAAAACACCAACTGAATTGAAATCGTTAGCTATCGCATTTAACGATATGTTAGACCGACTAGAAACAGCGGTAGATAAACTCTCGGATTTTTCATCTGACCTTGCGCATGAAATTAGAACACCGATTAATAACTTGATGACTCAAACTCAGGTTTGTTTATCGCGTAGTCGAGATATCACCACCTATCAGGAAATTCTATTTTCAAATTTGGAAGAGTTTGAACGTTTAGCCCGAATGGTTTCCGATATGCTGTTTCTTGCCAAAGCAGAACATGGCTTACATATTGCAAACTTACAGGAAGTAAATCTATTTAAAGAAATCTCGGGATTATTTGATTTTTATGATGCGATTGCTACTGAAAAGGGAATGTCACTAGAACAAACAGGTCAAGGTTATATTAAAGGTGATCCTTCAATGTTACGTCGTGCGTTTAGCAATCTTTTATCAAATGCAATCAAATATGGTAAATCAGATTCAGTCATCAAAATTAAATGCCAACAAAATAATGACCAAATTGAACTCACAATTGAAAATGAAAGTCCCCCCCTATCACAAGAACAACTCACTCGATTATTTGATCGTTTTTATCGTACAGATACATCAAGACAGCGAGTTGAGGAAGGTACAGGTTTAGGTCTAGCAATTGCCAAATCTATTCTTGATGTACATGGAGCGACCATACAAGCCAACTATGATGATGGACATATCATTTTTAAAATTATCTTTAAAAGTTAAGAGTATTTTTACTTTCAGATATTTCTTCAAATCATCTAATTAAACAAGATGACTAACTCTGAAAAAGTCTTTGTTCATAATAAATTATCAGTTTTTAAAATGACAAAAATGTAATTTTGAAGTCATCAACGTGATTCTTTTTATGCTGAATAATAGACGTATCAAAAGTGTGATTAATCAAGTACGTCCTTGATTTTAATTCGGTCACAATCCAGTCAAATATTAGTTCTAAAAGGATGAAAAATGAAGATTTTTTATAATAAAATGACTGCTCTACGCAATGTTTTAGTAGGAGCAACTATGCTTGTTTCTGCGTCGAATGTATTTGCACATGTGAAACTTGAAAGCGCAATACCCGGTATTAATGCATCTATAGTCAACCAGCCTAAAAATATAACACTCAACTTTGCTGGTGAAGTGATGTTAATGAACGTTAAATTGCTTGATGCTCAACGTACAGATGTCCCTTTAAATTACCAAGTGAGTCATGATTTAAAAAAATCATTTAAATTTGCTGTACCTCAACTTAAGAAAGGAAAATATACGGTAGCTTGGAGCACAATGGGTTCTGATGGTCACAACATGAGTGGCGAATATACTTTCACTATTAAATAAAACAAAAAATAAAAATTAAGAATCAGCATGCTATTAGCTCAATAGCATGTTGATAAAGTGAAGGAGCGAAATATGATTTCTGAAACTTGGATATATGCTACTTGGTTAATTAAGGTCTTTTTATATCTGGGTGTTTCATTTGTTATTGGGGGTACCTTTTGCTATTTATTGCTTGGTCACTATGTAGAACTGAAACGCATTATTATTAAATATATCGCGATTGGTACAAGTTTAGGGCTTGTCTCTAGTGTTTTAGGTTTCTTCATTCTTATAGGAAGTTTTGCTAATACGGGTCTAGCTGGTATGTGGAATAATAACTATATCAACATACTCATAAATACCCCTATTGGGCATGCTCATATCATTCGATCACTTAGTTTTCTGCTTTTATTCATCTTTATGCTAGTAAAATTAAACAGTCGTACTTACCAAATTTCTAAAATTGAAGGAACAATTTTCGCTCTCTTACTCATCCCAATTATTTTAAGTTTCTCTCAATTAGGTCATGTCACAAATTTATCCTTATTTGCTCAAGCTTTACTTTCAATACATGTATTTGCGATGTCTTTATGGATGGGCTCACTCTATCCCTTATGGAAAACAAGCAGACTAATAAATGGACTCCCGCTACAAGAAAGTATGCACTTATTTGGAAGAATTGCAGGCGTTCTTGTTGGAATTTTAGTGGTCTGCGGAGCTAGTATTGCTTTGTTACTGATTAAAGATTTCAGTACACTCGTTAGTACTCCTTATGGACATGGATTCGTTATAAAACTGCTCTTTGTTCTCTGCATTTTATTACTAGCCGCCTTTAATAAATGGTATTTCACCCCTCATTTACAGCATCCAAAATTTGCAAACCAGTTAGGCTATGCCATTTTATTTGAAATGTCATTGGGTTTAATCATAATCTTAACAACAGGTTACATCACAACTGTCGTTGGTATTGAATAAAAAATAAATACAAATTTAGAGAGTGAGTGTCTAATAGTTTTGATAGCTTAATTAAATTAAGTAAACGTTCAATTTTGGTCAGAGTAATAGTTCTTATTAGATCCGCAAAGAGCACTGTTTAGTCACCCTTACTGAAACAGTGCTCTTTGCTCCATCACAACTCCTATCCAGTAGAGTCCGATGCATAGAAATAGTGTATGGCTGTCTCACTTAAAATGTTGACTGTATTTTCAGTTTTTTTAAATGATCTCAGCATAAAAATCACGTATATTAAAAATTAACAGAAGAATCTTCTTTGGTTTATATTTTGAACAGCACAGAATACACACTAGATCGCATAGATCGGAAAATATTATCTGCCCTTCGTGGAAATGGCCGCTTAACAGTTGCACAACTCGCCGAAGAAGTTGGGCTTTCATCTTCGCCCTGCTGGACTCGACTCAAACGTTTAGAAACTCTAAAAATTATTGAAGGCTATACGGTAAACGTAAACCCAAAAGCCATTGGCATTCACGAGTTATTCTTTATTGAAATTACGCTTGAACGCCACGACGACGAAATGCTAGAAAACTTTAGTGAAGCTTTGGCAGATATTCCTGAAGTGGTCGAGGCGCATTTAGTTACGGGTGACTATGATTACTTGGTGAAAGTGGCCGTAAAAGATGCCGAACATTACGAACGCTTTTTACGTAAAAAGCTCTATTCGATTAAAGGTATTCGGCACACGCGTTCAACCTTTGCTTTACGACCACTTAAATCTGCTAATACTGCCGACTTAATGTTGATTGAATAATTGACTTATATAAGCCGCTTTAGGTGCTTCATTGTTTTAATTTGATTTTATTCAATGTTACACATAAAGCCTTCTTGTCGGCTTCTTTTAGCTGAGGGTGCTGAACTGGCCACATATAGCTACAGCCATGCGGTGCCTTGTTATTATTTTTCTTGAGTTCATAGGCAATATTTTTTAGAAGTTCCGTGTTTAAAGAACTAATTTTTAAACGCACTTCGCTTAAGTCCTGAGGCTTCCAGTTGGTTTCAGGGCTAGACAACCAATCTGCTCTATATCGGTACTGAATAGCTTTGGCTACATTCATTTGTGTCACTATAAACGGCTTTACCGTTTCGCTATTCAGTCCAAAAGACTCGGCTTCAGAAAGTGATTGGTCAAGTACTTTCTTTTCTTGAGCTAAATCTTCAATCGGTAAATGCTGCTCTGCTTTATAGCCTGCAACATCTTTCATATAAGATAAGCGCTCATTAACTAAACGTGCTGCTTGATCATATTGATATGCTTGTGCCAGTGAAGAAAAGCACATCAAAGCTGCTACTGTAGTCGCTACCTTAACCGTTTGTTGAGCATTCTTAATATTTAACATTTGAGTACCTATCGAAATTATTGTTGTGCTGTCATTCCAAAGCAGTACTCTATTTTAAGAACACTCGAAAGTAAAATCTCACGATACGCTGAGCTCTTGGCTCCATGCAGAATCAGATTGGTGATAGATGTGCTGACACACTTGTTTAACAGATGAAATAAAGTGCGGGTTTTGTCCATCCCATTTTTCCAACATGCAATACGTGACATGTATGCCTTTGGGCTGAAATTCTCTTGCCAACGACTGCGATAACGCTCGAATACTCGCAAACATACTTTGGCTTAATACATCGTGGTGAGCAGAATGATGAGATGGCGCTCCAAGAAAAATAACTGTACCCCGCTGCTGCTTTAACATGGGTTTAAGTACGAACTGCGACACGCTCACGGCACTTAAACCTGTGGTCTGCCAACTATGCTCAATTTCTTCTAAAGATAAAGCTTCAATATTTGATGCAGATGAAAAATTTGGCTGAAACACGCATAACTCAATGGTATGACGATGCTCTGTTATATATTTCAGCAGACTTTTTAAATGCTTAGTTTTTACCAAGTTTAAGCGGACACTCGTCATGCCATCATTTATAGAACTTACTTGTATGTTCCGAACAGTAGAATCATGTATGACTTGATATACATGTAATGGAGCTTGATAGTTTTTATCTAAAATTACCAAATCATGGTCGAGTAGTTCTATATCATGACCGGCCACAACCACACAGCCCTGCTTTTTTTGAAACTTCTGAAATATTGTTTTTAGCATATTCGTCTCTCAAAATTTTTCTTGGTATGGGCGTAAATCTAACTCATGTGTCCAGAGTTCAGGGCCTTGCAGATAAAGCATCCAATAGTTTTCTGCTATTGCATCAAGATTAAGTCCGCCCGTTCCACGTGTAAGACGCGCTAAACCGCCTAGCCCAAATAAAGCTTTATTAATTCTGTCACCATTCACCATTCCATCAATAATGACATGAGCAATATGAATGCCTTGTGTTTTATATATTTGAGCTAGATTTAATGCGTAAGCTCGCAACGCAGACTTGCCCATCGTAAAAGCAGCAAAAAAGGGTTTGCCGCGTAAAGAAGCACTCGCTCCCGTAAAAATAAGCGTGCCGTGATTTTGTTCTTTAAAAATTTTTAAGCAGCTTTGAGAAACCAAGTAAGCCGATAAAAACGTGGATTGCCACATATCATTAAAAAACGATAGCGGGCTGCGTAAAAAAATTGAGGGAATATTTCCCCCAACATTATGAATAACAGCAGTAATACGTTCATTTTGACTAGTAACGGTGTCAAATAGGGCCTGTACTTGATTTATATCTTCGGCATCCAAACGAAATGCGGTAGCTTCACCACCCTTTGTATGGATTTCGGCCGCGACTGCTTCAATTTTCTGGAAAGTTCGCCCAGCAACGTAAACTTTTAATCCTTCTCTTGCAAAACGATGACAAACGGCTGCCCCAATTCCCTGTGAAGCCCCGACACCAATAACAACTGCACAATCTCGTGTTTTATCCGGTGTTGCTAATGACATAGTCGTTTCACCCTGTTTGTTTTTTATACCATAAAGCAATAAACGGACGATTCAAAATTTCTTTACTAAACTTTTTACTTGTTCGAACGACTTCACCAAGTTGAGCAACCACGGCAATGTCTGCAATCGTCTGGTTATTTCCCACCAACCATTCACTTTGTGATAAGACCTGCTCAATACGGTCTAAGTGTTTAATAAACTCTGCTTCAACATCCTCGGCTTTCATTCGGCCCAAGCCCTGAAAGAAAAGCTGTGTTTTTAATTCGGCTAGAATAAAAGCTTTCACCATCGGCTTTTCATACGCTGGGCGACCAATGCTACTAATACGGATGGCTTCCTCTAAAGCTTCCGAATCATTTACCCTTAAATACACTTCATAAAAATAAAGAGACTCATCTGCCCAGTCTTCCCACAGTTCGGCAAGTGCTTTTTGATTTGGATCTGCGGGATAAAGTCGCGGTGTATCTGGATAGGCTTCATCTAAATAACGAGCAATACGAGTACTGTCTTGTATACGTTGTCCTTTATGGTCAATCACAGGTACTTTGCCCACTTTACTCAGCAAAGGAACTTTGGCACCAAGAATGCCGTTATAGTTTACTGTATCAAATGGGATACCCTTAAATTTCAAAGCCCTTGCAACTTTTTGACAAAATGGAGAAATTTCCCACTGGTGCAAAATAATACCCGACATTTGTTCACCTTTATTTTAATTGCCTGTTTTACTTACTAGTTCCTTTTTGGAACCAAAAAATAAATATACAGAATACCCTTTTAAGTCAAACCATTTTTGATGACGGTCAAGTTTCTAAAACTAAGAATTATTTGATTTTTATTATGATTAAAAAGAGCTTTTAGTGTTTACGTTATCTTTTAATTTATAGTCTTTCGCAAAGCTATGTACCCTAAAAAACTAAGATACATAGCTTGGTTAAGTCTTTTCTTATAAAGCAACACCACAAATGTCTTTAGTCCCTGTTGGGTAAGTAAACTGCATTTTTGATTTATCTGTAATTAATTGAAGACCCACTGTTTTACCAGTTAAGGCCGAGTTAGCGAAATGATCTTGGTTAATTGCTCCCATGAAGCTGATATATTTTAATTTATTTTCCATATTAAGATTTAAGTAGCCGTAATTTACACCATTAACAATATATCCAATCTGTTTAGTATTTTGATTTACATAAATTCCGACTCTAACCTTTCCATCAGCTGGTACTTGTACCGGATTACTGGTTCTATTAGCACTTAAGAGTGTTAAATGACCATTTCCATCAGATTTATATGTAACACCTAAAGAAACAATTGAGTCTCCATTTAAAACACCTGAATAGTTATTACCTTTTGCAAACATTAAATTTAATGTAAATTCCACCTTAGACTCTGAAGATCCAGTAATAACAAAACCATACTCATACATCTGAGAAGTGCTACCAAGGTTTACCTTGAGATTATTCACATCAAAAATGAACTCCTGACTAAAAATATCTGAAGTAGTAATAGGTTTATCTACTATGGCAACATTATCTGGCGTATTAGAGGTATATTGAGTTTTAAACTGAATATATTTTTTTGAAGCTAAAAGCTTATCGACATCTTTATTTGAATAATAATTTATAACGTCATAACCAGACTGATTCGTATTATTTATATTAGCAACTTGCTCTGCATAACGATAATTAGCTGTGTTTGCTCCGTTTGCTGCTTCAAAAGCTTTTATGTCTTGTAAGGTCGCATCAAAGCTATAGGTACACTCAGCAAAAGAGTTACTCATACCCGAGATACCTATTATTGTTGCTAAAATTATCTTTTTCACGTCATTATCCTTTTTTATATTTGAACGTTTAGTATATATAAATACATAAATAATTTGATTAAATCTGATAAACGGCATTTTTAATAAGACAACAATATATTTATTAATTCTAAAAAAGCACTATCTCTTTTGAAGAAATAGTGCCTGAGGCAATTAATAAGTCACTGTAACAACAACACTATCAGAGTAGCTACCAGGTCTACTTGCAATCGTAGTACCTTGCGGAATTTTTCCATAAACTGTAGTGGTTTGAGCATTACCTGTTCCAGTGCCAGATACTCCTCCCGTTCCCCCAACGCTATTCACTCCACCCGTAGCATCCCACACCGAACTATAGTTAGAATCTTTATATAACTGATAGGGAATAAACTCATTATTACTATTGGCCATACGCCTGAACCCTCCGCTTATACGGTTATTGCCATCCCCTAAATAAATCGAATATGGCGTTCCAGAGTTACATGTCGTATTTACAGCACCTTGAGTCGTGTAGTCACGCTTAGTAATACCAATATCATTAATATTGCCGAAATCGACATTTGAGGTTGAGTTTAATTGGCAAAGCGTAGGTACCACAAAGTTCGCTGTTAACGTTACATTTCCAGAGCTCCAACTGATGACATCCCCTAAACATAACGCCGCTAGAATATCCATATCCCAAAACAGTTGAACCGTAGTTGTATAAGTTCCTTGAGGATATGCAATAAGCGACCCAGTTCGCGCTGGTACTTTCACATTTACCGAGTAACTAAGAATATTATTTGAAGCGACAGTGACCACTGGACCATACCAAACATTGGAAGTTTGGTTAGTGGTAGAGGAACCGGCTCCACCTACAGTTGCAGTGACTGTATACGGTAACGATACGCTATTATTCGCACTGGTTGTTCCTGTAAATACTGTCTTCATACACATAAATGGAGAGATCTGAATTATTCCTCCATTCGTGCAAGTAATTGTTCCCGAAAAGTTTACAGTTGCATCACTATTAATATTTGCTGCTGTGTAAATAAACGTATTATTGGTCGTTCCAGCTACCGTACAGGCAGCATGCGTTGGACTGAAAAATGCATAAACAAGATAAAATAAGCAAATACCTATAAAGTATTTTAAAGATAAGAAAATTTTTTTATAGCTCTCTATTTGAGCCTTATTCATAATATTTAATGACATATATAAGGTCCCAATTTCTTAGTTGAGTACTGATTACTGTTATAAGTGAAGTTAACTTGGCATGAACCATGATCGAGAAGATCTACTTCAAGTTTGTTTTGTTGTAATAGGTTGGGAACAAATACTTCACCATCGTAGCCCACTATTGCATCTTGCTGCCCATTAATTCGAACGCTATAACCCGGTAATAATGGTGAATTGTTTTTATCAACGAGTCTCACTAACCCAGAAACGACCTGATGTGCACCGAAGTCAACTAAAGTCCCTTGTCGATATCCCACCATTGCTTTTTGATCTGTAGATTTAACATTCCAATTTAAAGGTAAATAAGATGGATCTAAATAAATATGGTTCTCTCTATAGGGCATGAGGCTTGGAATAAGAAACCTTCCGGACTTATCAGTTGTTCCTAAATTTATCCCACCATTGATAATCTGGCTTTGCGGTCCGGCATTGGTAACAACAGCATAACCATCTCCAATTTCGTTGGACGCAAAGACGCGTCCTGCCGCTGCAACTAATGATCCTGTCGCTGAAAGTGCAACTTGGTCGTTATCTCCAATTCGGTTATAGCGGCCTGTTAGGTATGCAGCCCGTGCTCGGTAAGAACCATAGATCGATGCATTATTGTTATGTGCATCTTGATCTCGCTCAACATATCCACCCCATCCAAATGAACCAACTTGCGGTTCCGATAGAACAAATACTTCTTGTCGGTAAGTCAGCCTACCACTATCGTTAGATACGCTAGAAATTGCATTAACTCTGGTAGATGGCGTATAGCGAAGTGCAAAGTAAACGCCATAGTCCTTATGGTTTTCATAATCTTTATAAGCTGAACTATAAAAGCCCCAGTTCTTGTTCAGACTTCCGCTTAAGTTAGCAGACAGTAACTTATACGAATTATCACTGTATTTGATCTGGTTATAGCCGACATAAACGCTATAGCCCGCATAAAAGTTATAGTTAATCCCTGCCCTAATAATCTCATCTGCCAGTGCACTGTAGCTCAAATAATTTTGTGGCTCAGAAGTAATCTGGTTTTCTTTTAAATATCGAATTTGAGACACACGGGCTAAGTCAAAATAGTTATCGAATACTTTGCGGTAACTGGTATTAAACGAAATATTCTTGCTAATACGCCCTTCTAAACCAAGTAAGGCAGAATAGCCGTTCTCATCCTTATACTGGCTTGCTGCAATGTCGGCATTAATCACTCCAACACCAAAAACATTCTTGGCAAAACCTGTGCCTAGATTCGACAGGCCATCTGTTGAAGCCTCCGCACCACCACTTAAAGTCAGTGAGTTACTGTAGCCATAGCGAATCGCGCCCGAAGCAAAGGTAGCATCATCATAATCGTTTGAGTACAGCCCATAGTTGTAGCGTGGAACCCCAACATCCACTGAAAACTCATTTATACCTTTTGCCAGAATCTTCGATGAAAAATAGTAAGGTTTTTTAGTAATAGTTTGCCGACCTGTCGCATCGGTGGTCACCAGCGTGACTTCATTTCCTGAAATAAACGGCAGCTGTTTAATATCAAAAGGGCCTGAAGGAACAAGGCCTGAATAAATCTTTTGCTGGTTAACGTATAAGTCTAGTGTTGAAGGCAGTGCCGCTGAACCTGAAAACTGCGGCAGCGCCGAGGTAACAATATCACCACGTTGGGTATAAGCACTCGACCATTGCAAACCGGCAAGACGTACACTACTACCCCAGTCAGAACTGTTGGAAATAAAGTCACCTAGGGTATAGATTCTGACTTTCTCAGGGGCTACATATTGCCATTTACTTTCCAGACGTACCCATTTTTCATGGCTATAGCTCGTTTCATTACTACCGTTGTATAAAACGCCTGATGAAAAATTACCGATGCCGCTATTAAAAATACCTTCAGCCGAACCAGAGAAAATACTCTCATCATTGGTTATGGTGTGATACAGGCTGTAATTCAGGAGTGCAGCATTTAAGGGTTTCATTTTTAGCAGACTGGAGCTAGTGGTCTGTTGACCAGTTAAATCAACTGAGTAACCCATTAACATGTTTGACGGAACTTGTAAGTTCAGAGACTGCTCATTTTCTAAGTACTTAAACTGGATTCCTTTAAGTTCGTTAAGACATACCCATTGGCTATCAGGGATATGTTCATCCATTTTCACTCTTAGCGTTTTTAAGTCACCAGAACGAATATATAACTTTCCATCTTTAGATTGTTTTACGGAAAACAAATCTTCAGAGGTATTTGAATTAATAGAAATATTTAAAAATAGCTGAGTGAAATCATGTTCTTGCTGCTGTCCATTCGTCTTTTCATGCATATATTTATTATTACTTCCTATAGACTTAGGAACACTAGGAACTGCAGTATTTGTATGATCTAGTAACTGTTCAGCAAAAGAATACGTTGGAAAATACGCAACACATAAGACACCTATAATATATTTCATATAAGCCTCTTAAAGTGTGGTTTTCTTACCATTAACTGTCAGAGAAATGCTGTATTTATGATTGGGCTGATATGTAAAATTATTAACTGAATAGCTTCGTGCTTGGTTTGCAAGAATGTAGCCATTCACGGTATTCACTTTAATCGGATAACTCTTATTTTCGGTGTTATCTATAAGTGTTAAGTCATTTAAAAGTGCATGTCGGTTTCCAATATTTCTAATATTTAAAAAAGCTTCCTTTTGATGAGTATCAATTTTCCAATTTAGTTGAGTAATCGCATCTTTATTGACTACAAATACAGGCAATGATGAGCGAAGTAATACATTTACACCTTGAGAAGCTTTACGGCTATCAACTGGTTTTGGTAATTCGTCAATAATAATACGATAGGTTTTTTCACCAGAAATCGGCTCCGGATTAATTCGGACTACCCGTAAATTATAAGACTCGCTAGGTTTTAGCTTTAAAAAAGGTGGGCTAATAGTGATTTCATCTGTAGGTGTTAATTGATCTTGTCCATTATTTTGAGTCCATTCAAATATACGTGCCTGTAAATCAGCACTTTCATTTGACTGATTATATAGACTAATTGAAGAAGCTTTTTGATGACTTAAAATTTCTACACTTACTGGTGAAAGGCGGATTGTAGCGGCGTGAATAGTGCTAGATAAAGATAAGAATAATCCCGTAATAATAAAAATATTTTTTTTCATGTTTTACTCAAATATATCTTTTTAATATATTAGCCCTTTCAAAAGGGCTAACAGCTTTTCTAATTTATACAACTTAATAAGTTACCGTTATTGTTACCGTATCAACATAACTACCCGCACTCGGCAGTGCTGAGCCAGCAGGAAGACGACCATATACATTCACTGTTTGTACTGCACCACTACCTGTTCCACTATAAGCGGTTGTTGCTATCCCAATTGCGGTGGCACGTCCTGTATCCGAATACAGGTTATAAGGAATATATTCATTACTTGCCGCCCCTCCAATCATACGTCGTTGGGTTGATAAAACATTTTGGCCACCATCAAACGACAAAGTCCATGGCACAGTATTGTTACAAAGAACTTTAATTGAAGTACCACCTGTAGTTGAGGTATCCGCATCAACATTACTAGTGAGAGAACTCAAAGTACCAAAGTCCAAAACCGCATTTGTTGTAGTACCTGTTGCAGAGGTATTAAGGACACAACTATTTGTTACTGTCGCCTTAACAGTTAATGTCCCCGTCGCTGTAGCGGCATTTGCTGCGTTCAGGGAAAATAACCCTACAGCTATTGCCGAGAAATAAAAAAAAGTCTTTTTCATGGCCAAAACCTTTTAAATTAAATTGTCGAATTAATAGATATAAAAAAATTAACTCTTATTCTTACAATCATTTTTTATTTGACTGCTCTTTTAAAGCTTATTTTTTATCCTATTTTAAATATCATACATAAAAATAATTAAAATGCATAAACTTGTTATTATTTTTATTTCTATTTAATAAAATATAGTTACTTAAAGTTACTCCATAAATATAAAAATCAACATTAACAAATTATAAGCATTTGATTTAAATTAATTTAACCATTCTATCAAAAAATTTATTGATAAAAATTTAAGTAAATGTGTCATTTTTTAATTTTCGGTAATTAATCACAAAAAATAGCTTTTTTATGCAATACTTCAACTTAAAATTAAATTGATTTATTCTTTAATATATTTAAAAAATACATTTAATATAAATTAATAAAGGACATAATTTAAAGAAATATAAAATAAGGGTAAAAATAAAGGCCTCATACGAGGCCTTTATTAAGTATATTTAAATAATTAAACGCTTAACATACTATTTAAAGTTTCAGAAACGTTTTTAGATTTCACTTTAGGCTGCAATGCCTCTAAAGCTTGTTGTACTTGAGTACGCTGAGGCTCTGCAAGTGTGTACCAACGTGACAATACCTGTAATAGGCGTGAACCTAAAATCGGGTTCTTCTCATCAAGATATTGTGCAAGATTAATAAAGTGCGCTACACCAAAGCCCCAAGTATTTTCAGGATTATTTGACAAGCCCCCACTTACGGCTCGAATACGGTTTGGCGTCGTGAGGTCATAATCAGGATGTTGAGTGAGATATTCAATCGTCTCAACAGTAGCATTTGGATTTGCTGCCTGAATCATAAACCATTGGTCTAAAGACAATGCTTCATCTTTAAAGCGGTCATAGAAATCAGCTAGGGCATCTTGAGCCTGAGGTGCATTTTGCCAAACCAATACACGTAAGGCACCTAAACGTTCAGACATATTGCCTGTGTTTTGATATTGCACATGTGCTAATTCAAATGCAGTTTGGTCGCCCTGACGAGCCATCATCATCAGCATGATATTTTTTAATGCACGTACACCCATCGCTAAAGAAAATTCTTTTTGCTGGTCTGGGTCAAGGGTAAGGTAAGTATCTTTCCAGAATGAACCTAACTCTTGTGCTAATCGATTCAGCAAGGCCTCACGTTTTACATGAACATCGGCTGGTGCATAGTTCTGATCGATGCGACTACCTAAATAACCTTCACTTGGTACATCAAACAAACGTGATGCTAAAAGTGGGTCGCGGCCAACTAACTCAGGCAAAGTGCTCTGAATAGCTTGAATATACGCATCGGCAGAATGGTCTTCTAACAAAATACGCTCAAGCAAGGTTTGCGTTGCTTGCCATTGGTTAAAGCCATTTGTTTCATGTTGAATTAAGAAAGCTAATTCTGCATTGGTATAGTCAAATACAAGATTTACAGGTGCAGAGAAATTACGGAGTAACGACACAACTGGCTGTTCAGTCACACCTGTAAACTCAATGGTTGCCTCGTCTAGGTCAAACAAGTACACGCCATCTTTAACATCATTTACGAATAAGCTGTCACTGTGCAATGTATATTGCTCGCCTGTTTTAGCATTAAATAGCGCTAAAGCCACAGGAATCGGAACAGCTTTTAAATTTGGATATTTAGGATGTGCTTTTAGGCTTTGTTTAAAGCTTAAACGGTAAGTTTGTGCTGCTGCATCGTACTCACCTTTTGCTTCAAGCTTTGGTGTACCCGGTTGGTTATACCAAGTTAAAAATGCAGATAAATCGACACCCGAACCTGCTGATAATGCAGCAACCCAGTCTTCTACAGTTACGGCTTGTCCGTCATGACGGCGGAAGTATTCGTCTGTTCCCTTACGGTATTTTTCTTTACCAAGTAAGGTCGACATCATGCGGTTAATTTCCGCACCTTTTTCATAGACTGTCGCTGTATAGAAGTTATTAATTTCTACAAAGTGGTCTGGACGTGGTGGATGCGACAAAGGACCTGCGTCTTCAGGGAACTGGTGTGATTTAAGTACAGCAACGTCATCAATACGTTGAACCGCAGCAGATTGTAAATCTTCCGAGAAAGACTGATCGCGGAATACCGTTAAACCTTCTTTTAAACATAGTTGGAACCAGTCACGGCAAGTAATACGGTTCCCTGTCCAGTTGTGGAAATACTCATGGGCAATCACCGACTGTACACGCATAATCGCAGCGTCAGTTGTGTATTCTTCATCGGCAAGTACACATGAGGTATTAAAGATGTTTAAACCTTTATTTTCCATTGCACCCATGTTGAACTGGCTTACCGCAACAATCATATAGTTGTCGAGGTCATACGCACGGCCGTAGTGTTCTTCATCCCAACGCATTGAATGCTTTAAAGCTTCCATTGCGATATGGCATTTTGGAATGTCTTTCTCAATGGCATAGATTTCTAAAGCAACATCACGTCCTTCAGAAGTCGTATAGCGATCTTTCAGTACAGCTAAGTCACCAATAACACAAGCGAACAAATAGCTTGGCTTTTTAGTTGGGTCTTGCCAGATTGCAAAGTGGCGGTTTTCACCCGCTTCACCTGTTTCAAGCAAGTTACCATTGGCAAGTAATACTGGGTATTTTTTGTCTGCTTCTACACGAGTCGTAAAGACTGAAAGTACGTCTGGACGGTCTGGATAGAAGGTAATTTTGCGGAAGCCTTCAGGCTCGTTTTGCGTAACAAATAAATCGCCTGCTTTATATAAACCTTCAAGCTGAGTGTTGGTTTCCGGATGAATAATCACTTGAGTCTGTAAAATGACTTCATCTGGTGCGTTAGTGATCACCAATTGTTCACTATCGAGTAAATATTGTGCAGGAGTAAGCTCTTGACCATTGAGCTGAATAGATTGCAACTCAAGGTCACGGCCTAACAGCACCAAGTCTCCAGCAGTTTGACGCTTCATGACTAAAGTTGAATCAACAATTGTTTTATCGTCATAGACTTGAATATCAAGATTAATGGATTCAACCAAGAACGAAGGTTTTTGATAATCTTTTAAATAAACTGTTTGATCTGCCTGAACGGGAGGCTGTGCCGCAATATTCATCTTTATTCCTTATATACTTTTCGAAAACCGTAGTACGAATTTTATGAACTTGATCATACACATTCATACATACTATGTTTGCTTACCTTAATAAAATTAATGGGACTTGATTTATACATTTCAAATTAGAATCTGGTTTTATTAGCACAGATTAGACCAAAATTACGATAATCGTTGTTTATATAATCAATCTATACAATAAAAATAAAACTCCTTTCGCTTTTAACATTTTTTAGGAGCTGCTTACATTTTAGGCATGGTTCTTGCCTTAGCTCATATACCAGTATAAGTATTTCGATCAGAACAAGAGGTAGCTACTATGGAATTAAAAACTTATTTACATCGTTTAGAAAATATTAAAGCTATTCATGATCTAGATGCAGCGGGACTCGACCATCATGTGATTGCCGTGTTTTTAACTGCTGAAGGTATTTCAATAACTGCTCAGGAGGTAACAACTATCGTTAATACTTATGACGCATTAGGTAAAGTGAAATTACCAAGTAAAAAAGTACAGGCGCTTATTAATGCTAAAAAACTTGGACAACATGATGAGAGCTTGCCGTGCCCTGTTTAATCTTAACTTTTAATCTCTTATGAAAACCTAAAGTCAAAATAAAGATTTTAGGTTTTCTATTTTTGCACCAAACAAAAATACAATCTCAGCTATCGGCAATGCGGCTGTGTATAATAGGTCAATCATGATTGATTTAAGTGTTCGGAGCGAAATGGCCTTACAAATTCTACAGAAACAGCTAGATGAAAGTAGCCATTGCCCACTCTGCCAAGCTTCAATGTATTGGGTAGATGCCGAACAATTTGAGCAAGACATTCAGTTCCATGAATGCAGTCATTGCCAGCACCGTGTATTTAAAGACACAAAAATGACGTGCCACTGTGACCAATGCACTAAACAAAGAAAGAAACTTTTACAGCAAACCCGCCTACAAGAACAACGCCAGTTTAAGTCAAAAGATCAACCTCAACGCAGTCTGGAGCAACTTAGTTTTTTAAATAAACTTTTTCTGCTTAGCTTGCTCGATGATTATGCACGTGACGATGTTGCGCATGACGAATATATTCACTGGGACCAAATAAAATATCAACCTATTACACCCAACTGGATGTTCCAAAACCATCTCATTAAACAGCTTCATAAAGATGGGATTTTAAATGCACAGGATCAATCTGACGAACCACAGTGCTTTTATTTAAACATTCGCCTAGATGGCTATAGTGACCCAAGCTTATACAGTGTAGCCCAACAACTACGTCATTGGTTCTATGAAAACTTAAGTCTTGGTATTCCATTTCGTAGTGCCGATGAAGTGAAAGACGTCCTTTTTCAAGTGCTCTATCAAGAAATTATTCAGTTTACTCAGTTCTATTGCCGAACATGGGGTATTCAAATTGCGGGTAGCTCTAACTTTCAAACTTTTTGCTATCGTTTAATGGACTCATTGGCCATTGGTCAAATTTATTATTTGATTCAAACTGCACTCGAATATCTTTATAAACAAAAGGCGCTACAGCCACGTAATGAAAAGTTTATTAATACCAATTTATTAAAGAAAACTTTAGAGCAATATCGGGAACGGGCTTTAGCTGAAAAGTGGGAAACTTCAATGTTGCCACGCCCTTACAATATCCCTTACAGTAAAATGAGCCACATTTTGTTTAACCGCTTTTTAGGTTATGACGAACACATTTTTGTACAACCTGTATGGAAAGCATGGCGAAAAATTGAACCTCGGTTAAACTTTTACTCGGTTAAACGTTGTATGCATTGTGGTTCAAATGATTTAAGTGTTGATTATGATGCAGCAGATTATGTTTCTTTGATTTGCGAAAGATGTAAGCATCAAGATCACTACTTTACCCGTTAAATTCGTTATCTCTGGCTTATAAGGATAATCAGATGACTTCAACATCAAACCTCATAGAACAGGTGATTGAAGCTTGGCAAAACATGCAGGCACAAACGCCTCTTGTACAATGCATTACCAATAGCGTTGCAGCCAACTACACAGCCAATGTGTTACTGGCTTCTGGTGCTTCACCTGCGATGATTGATAATCCTTATGAAGCAGAAAGTTTTACCAAAATTTCATCGGCTTTAAGCATTAATTTGGGGACACCTACTTCAGAGCAAATGCAAGCCATGCAAATCTCTGCCAAAACAGCACAGCTTAACAATATTCCTTGGGTACTTGATCCAGTCGGTTACGGCCCAATTTTAGCTTGGCGTAGTCAAATGACAGACGAGCTTTTACAGTTCAAGCCAAGCGTTATTCGTGGTAATGCCTCAGAAATCAGTACCCTTGCAGGCAATCAGGTTCAATCTAAAGGTGTTGATAGCACTCTAAGTAGTGATCAAGCCTATCAACAAGCTTTTCCTCTCTTAACACATGCAAGCTGTATCGCTATTTCTGGCGAGTCAGACTATATATTGTCTCATGAAATAGATGCAGTGATTCAAGTAAACGGCGGAAGTCCTTTACAACCAAAAATTACTGCAACAGGCTGTGCTTTAGGTGCGTTAATTGGCGCATATAGCGCTGTGACAACACCAACCATTGCTGCTCTTTCAGCTCATGTTCATTTTGCAATTGCAGGTAAACTTGCAGCAAATCAAGCGCAAACCATGGGAAGCTTTAGTAGCATCTTTATGGATTATATCCATATGCTAGATGACAACCTGATTGAACAATATGCGAATATAAAGCTATTAGGTTTAAAGGCATAACCGCAAGTTATGCCTTTATCCTAGTACTCTTATTTTAAAAGTAAGTAGATATCTGTAATAAGGTCACACTCTTTCACATCATGCACAAAGTTGTGATAGTGAAAGAAAACTGGATATTCCCCTGCTTCTTCTGGTTGCTCAGGTAACCAGTTTCTAAAGATGTAATACACGCTATCTTTAATCTGGTCATGGCTACCCAAATGTCTTACGGTTGCATAGCGCCCCGCAGGAATTTCACCTGTCTGCACGCCATAACTATTTTCAGGTACAGCCTTTTCAATTGAACCTGCTATATCAAACCGAAACTCGTCAGCTGGTGTCTGATCGGGGTCAGCAAATGGAATACCATAAGTTCTAGACTTTGTTACAGGCGATAAGCCAGTTTCTTTGCGCCAAGCAATAAACTGCGCAGCTGTTTCCAAGATTTTATCGGGACTTCCTAAATGCGATAGATAGGCAATCTTTTCAGCAGGTCGCTCAACAATATTTACATTCATTTTTAGCTCACTTTTTGGAAGTGTAAAAACAAACTTCTGGTGCCAAGATTCCCAGTCTGGTTTATCTCTAAAAGCCCGAGGAGTTTGATCAAATGAACGTTTAAATGCACGAGTAAATGCCTCGGGACTGTCAAACCCTGCTTGTAATGCAATCTCAATAATCTTGAGATGGGGTTCAAAAGCCAATTGAAAAGAGGCCCGCTTCAAACGAGAAAGTTGAATAAACTTCATCACATTTAAGCCAATATGAATGGCAAAAATACGATGAAAATGAAACTTAGATAAGGCTGCAATCTGGCTCAATCGATCAACATCTAAATCTTCATCTAAATGTCTTTGAATATAGTCGCAAACCAGTTGCAGCTTTTGTGTATATACAGCCATACATTTATGTCTGTTCATTCGATAGCACTACTTTTACATAGTGCTGATCTCTATTCTTGATCGAAATTGCGCTTTTTATAGTTATACAACTTGCTTGAAATAATCTTCTCTTGGCATATCGACAAGCTCAACGCACAATTGAATTTCTTTATTAAACTCTTGTTGTAAATATTTTTTGTTGCTAAGCGCCGCTAATAACTGCTCACCCATAAGCTGTTTTTGTTCAGCCTTTCTTCCCGACAAAATATACGCCTTTACATGAATATAAGCTTGATCAGCTCCTAAGCCAATGAGGAAAACATCATCTTTACGTGCACGGCTTTTAATGTCTTCTGGACTAAATAACTCTGTCTCAATCAGTGTGGTATTAATTTCTTCAAGTAATTGTTTTGCGTTTAATCCAGTTAAGTTTTCTGAATAATCGACTACTACGTGCGGCATAGCCACCTCAAGTTATGTAATAAGTAATTAAGCCAATCAAACTTTATTCAATAAATAATAAAGCTAATCGAACCTGATCATATCCCATTCGAGGACTAGTTGCTTCAACAATTGGTCTTAGTTTGATCGAACCATCATCAGAAAAATGATCTGGATTCTGACGTTTTTTCAACTTCTTGTAAATTTTACGGACTTCTTCAACCACTTCTTCACCAGGATGAGCAACCGAAATATCCAGCTTTTGTTCTTTATGAAGTCGAGCCAAGTGATTAATAATCGTCGCTGGTGTCAGGCCACGTTCATGCGCGATGTCTTCAATCTCGTAGCCTTCTTCAAACAAGGCACGTGTTTCATCTAGCGTTGCCGTAGCGTAATTTTGCTTGCCACCTTTTGCGAGTTTCTTCTCATTACGAGAAATCTCAGTTTCATTTAAGGTGCCGCCACAATGACGAATAAAGGCTTTATGCTGAGCCGTTAAATCTACATCTGCAAAGTTATCTTCGGCTTCAGCCGATAACTCCTGAAAACGGCGATCCGCTTTGACCGCTAAACTATCTAACTCTAAAGCTTGTTCATTAATACCTAATAACTTTAATCCAGTTAAAGATTTTAAGCGCGAAAGCGCAACATAACCCTGACCTTTTTCAAAGGTGTTCATGAGGTTAATTTCTGCAGCTTCCAAAGTCATGCCTTGGCTTTTATGAATAGTAATCGCCCACGCTAAACGAAGTGGAATTTGCTGAAAACTTGCAATCACTTTGCCTGCTTCATTTTCAACTGACCATGTTTCAGGGGCAACGAGCAATGTCGTGCCATCGGTTAGTTTTACTTTCGGCAGTAAGCCATTTTCGTCATCTTCTTCAAAGCCGATAACTTCACCCAAGCTTCCATTGATATATCCCATATCAAAGTTGTTTTTGACAAACATAACTTTGGCATGCTTTTTCAGTGTGAGTTCTTCTGGTGCGCGTACCGAGGATTTTAAAGTTTCTACCAGTTTCTCATTACCATCTAAAACGGCATTGAATTGATGCCCTTCATTATCAATTTCATTTAAATGCTGATAATTAATATTGTCGACATCCATATTGTGCGTATAAAGACGAGTAAAGGTCTCACCAATATCATGCGAGCGTGATTGACGTAATGCGTGTAAATGATCTGCTTGAATATTTTGCGCACGGATCGCATTTAAAATCTGATTCAGAATTTCATCGTCTTGACGGTGTTGTTCTGTTAAATAACATACGCGAAATTTGGCTTCGACCCATGCATCTGACATAAAACAAAACTTGTCGCGATTGGCTTCACCATTACGTCCTACAGGTGGTAACTGGAAGAAATCTCCAGCCACAATGACTTGAATGCCACCAAATGCCTCATCACTTTCTTTAAAATATTTTAGGACTTGATTGACCAGATTGAGCTGCTTTGCATGCAACATTGAGATTTCATCGATAACGAGAACTTGCGCATTTTCAAGGTGTTCCTTGAGATATTTACGCTCTTTCATACGTTTTAGGTCATCGTCAGTTAACTGATCTTTAATACCGATGCCCGCCCACGTATGAATGGTCATGCCGTTCATATGCGTTGCCGCAATACCTGTAGATGCGGTAATAGCCACAGGCACTTTACGTGCTTTTAGATATTGGATGTACTGATTGAGTGTATAGGTTTTCCCTGCACCAGCCGAACCGGTTAAAAAAACATTTTCACCTGCTTTGAGCAGTTTAAGCGCAGTTTCCTGTTTCATAATCTCATATGTACATCTTCAACAGCCCATAGCTTAACGATTTTCCCGAAAAAATTAAATGAATGCGCCAAATTTTATATAAAGTCATTAAAAATCAATAATTAAATCCCAAGTAATATTTGGTAGGTTTTTGGTAGGTAGGAAAATAATCTTCAGATCACAATACTAAGCCCATGGTGAGGCTCACCTGTAATAACAAACAATGGATTTATGGAAAAAGGAATCACTCCATGGCTTTTAAAAATATTGCAGATCAAACAAACGGTTTTTATATTCCTTGCGTATCACTCTTTGGACCAGGATGTGCTAAAGAAATTGGTACGAAGGCACAAAACCTCGGCGCAAAAAAAGCATTAATTGTGACCGATGAAGGCTTATTTAAATTTGGCGTTGCAGACCTTATCGCAAACTATTTAACCGAAGCAGGCGTTTCGAGCCATATTTTCCCGGGTGCAGAACCGAACCCAACCGATATTAATGTTCACAATGGCGTGAAAGCCTATAACGACAATGGCTGTGACTTTATTGTCTCTCTAGGTGGCGGTTCATCTCACGACTGTGCAAAAGGTATTGGCCTAGTTACTGCTGGCGGTGGTCATATTCGTGACTATGAGGGCATTGATAAAAGCAAAGTGCCCATGACACCACTGATTGCAGTAAATACAACGGCTGGTACTGCATCTGAAATGACTCGTTTCTGTATTATTACCAATACAGACACTCATGTAAAAATGGCAATTGTTGACTGGCGTTGTACTCCTCTCATTGCAATTGACGACCCGAAACTCATGATTGCAAAACCGGCTGGTTTAACCGCTGCAACAGGTATGGATGCGTTAACCCATGCAGTTGAAGCATATGTTTCTACGGCAGCAAACCCAATTACTGATGCGTGTGCAGAAAAAGCAATTACGATGATTAGCCAATGGCTACAACCTGCTGTAGCAAACGGTGAAAATATCGAAGCACGTGATGCAATGAGCTATGCACAGTACTTGGCTGGTATGGCATTTAACAATGCATCTCTAGGCTATGTACATGCAATGGCGCATCAATTGGGCGGTTTCTATAACCTACCTCACGGCGTATGTAACGCAATCTTGTTACCACACGTGTGCGAATTTAACTTAATTGCTTGTCCAGATCGCTACGCAAAAATCGCAGATTTAATGGGTGTAAAAACTCATGAACTGACGGTGATGGAAGCTGCATATGCTGCAATTGATGCCATTCGTAAACTGTCTTCATCCATTGGTATTCCATCTGGATTAACAGAGCTAGGCGTAAAAACTGAAGACCTTGCAGTTATGGCCGATAATGCTCAAAAAGATGCGTGTATGCTGACCAATCCACGTAAAGCAAATCATGCACAAGTTGTGGAGATTTTCAAAGCAGCACTTTAATCTTGATGTAATGGCACATCCCTCTAGTAAGTCAAACCCCTCCGACCGTTGACTTACTTTTTGGGGAATACTTAGCTCCAGCGGTATTCCCTTTTTTTAAACCTCTATTCCAATCCAACCTCTAAACCTGATTGACAATTCGCCCATTTCATTGAAGGATACTCAGCATGTCTTAATTACAATAGCTCGATAAAAATGAATACATCCTCAGCTACTCAAAATTATGTTCCAGATATTTTAGGTACTGGCTACGAACAGCTCACACTAAACTTTCCCGATGATTATGAAGGTAAAGTTGTAGCTACCTTAGTACGTAAAAAGGCCGCTCAATCTACTCAAAAAGCTGTGCTGTATATTCATGGTTTTTTAGATTATTTCTTTCAAACTGAAATGGCTGAACAATTCAATGCACATGGTTACGACTTCTATGCCTTGGATTTAAGAAAATATGGTCGTTCCAAGCTACCCCATCAAATCTTCTATAATGTGCTTGATTTAAGTGAATACGATGCCGAAATTACTCAAGCATTAGATATCATTGCTAAAGAACAGCACACACAAGTATTGCTTGCAGGCCATTCGACTGGCGGTTTGACAGCAACGCTTTATGCTGCCCATCACCCGAACCATCCTCTTATTAAAGCGCTATGGACGAATAGTCCATTTTATGACTTTAATTTAAGCTTGGTCGAAAAGAAGTTTGGTATTCCAGTACTCAGTCGAGTAGGAAAATATCTACCTAAAGTTAAATTCCCAAGCCAACTGAACAAATGGTACACCGCGAGTCTTCACAAACAGCTCAAGGGCGAATGGGACTTTAATCTGGACTGGAAACCTACCTCTGCCCCTACGGTTCAACTCAGTTTTCTACATGCGATTCATACAGCACAAAAAGAAATACATCGCGGAGTTAAACTGAATGTTCCCGCACTGATTATGCATTCGCACCAAACTAAAAACCCTAAAAAATGGGGACCAGATGCGACTCAAAGCGATATCATTTTAGATGTTAAAGACATTGCCAAATTTGGTAAAAAAATGAAAGGCGATGTCTCTGTGGTTTCTATTCACAATGGATTGCATGACTTAGTGCTTTCAGGCCAGCCAGTACGGGAACAAGTCTATCAACAATTGTTCCAGTGGCTAGATCAAAAAATCACTTAACTGAGTTTCGGTGAGTCAAGGTATTTCACCAGCAGTTGATGCGCGGGATGTTCACTCGGTACTAACTCCATAAGACGTTCTACCGCATCAATTGCTTCAGGGAAATGAGCTAAATGCTTAAGTAATAAATCTGTTTCTTGAGTTTTAAAAATTGCATCGCTCAAGCGCGATTCAAGGCAGTCACGCCATGCACATAAAAACGGGCTTTCCGTTTTTGCCAGAAAAACACCTGTGTAAAGCTGCAAAGCAGAAGCCGCATATCCCGCATCCAGTGCTTGTTCAGCTTGTAAAAAATCGGCTTCAACATGTACAAGCAAACGATATGGCCGAGATCCAAGTAAACCACCCAAAATATCTCGAAGTTGAGACATTTCAGCTTTAAGCGTCCCCATACTGACTTTACGTTCGCCATAGAGCGCCTGATAAAGATGCTCTAAAGTTAAGCCATGTGGACATAAGGCCAATATCGTCAAAATTTCAATTTGACGCGGTGTTAATAACAGACTTTTGCCATTAAATTTAACTTGTGGTGTCGAAAAAGCACGAATATGTAATTGCTGGCGCTGCTGCTCTAGCAAAGCGGATTGAATAATGGATGCACAACGTTCAGCAGCCAATATTCCTAAACTATTATGATTCTTCCAAGTGGTTGATAAATCAACAACCCCTAGAGTTTGTTTTGAGTATGGATCGATAATCGGCGCAGCATAACACACCCAATCATGAATCGATTCCATGTAATGTTCGTTTGAAAAAACACAGCTTGATTGTTGAGTTTTTAAAGATAACGCTAAGGCATTGGTGCCCACAAATTCTTCACGCCATTGCCCACCTTGTACAAAGTGAACACGCTCAGCTGCACTTTGCATTTGAGCACTTGTTGCCGTCCAAATGATCGTACTACCAATGTCACCAACGGCAATTACCATTGAGGATTGTTCAGCAATATGACGTAAATCATCGGCACACTGACTTAAAGCCATATCTAAAGCGTTTTGTGAAGCAGTTTTTTTCTCGACTAATGGAGCAGCAAAACGTTCTTTAGGAATCGCAGCAGAAGCTGATCGCTCCCACGAGCTTGCAATACTTTGGCCGAGTTTGGCAGCATTCTGAGGAGAGAGACTATTTTGCGTGCGCAGTTGATCAATCAACGTCCGTTGCTGCAATAAATCCTTTTTTGTGAACATTTGTAAATTCCTTATATATCCACATTTCTATTCCAACCTTTCTCCAACCTTCTTCTTTATATCCTAATTATACAAAGTACGAAAGTACCTACTGACAGGGTTCTTGTTAGTCTTTAGTCCTAAAAAGCAAAGGAATATTTATATGCGCTATATCGATCCAAATCAACCAGGCTCAAAAGTTCAATTTAAATCACAATATGAAAATTTTATTGGCGGTGAATGGGTTGCACCTGTAAAAGGTGCATATTTTGATAATGTATCTCCTGTTGATGGAAAAGCTTTCACACGTATTCCACGCTCTAGTGCCGAAGATATCGAACTTGCTCTAGATGCAGCACATAAAGCGAAAGCTACATGGAATAAAGCCTCACCAACGGTACGCTCTAATATACTTTTAAAAATTGCTGATCGTTTAGAAGCAAATCTTGAAATGCTTGCTGTCGCAGAAACTTGGGATAACGGTAAAGCGGTTCGTGAAACTTTAGCAGCAGACCTTCCACTTGCGATTGACCATTTCCGTTATTTCGCAGGTTGTATTCGTGCTCAAGAAGGCGGCATCTCTGAAATTGATGAAGATACCATTGCCTACCATTTCCATGAGCCATTAGGTGTGGTTGGCCAAATCATTCCATGGAACTTCCCAATTTTAATGGCAGCATGGAAACTTGCTCCTGCTCTAGCGGCTGGTAACTGTGTCGTGATTAAACCAGCAGAACAAACACCAGTAGGTATTTTACTGGTTGCTGAACTGATCCAAGACATTTTACCGCCGGGTGTACTTAATATTGTCAATGGTTTCGGTTCAGAAGTCGGCCGTCCTTTAGCGACAAACCCACGTATTGCAAAAATCGCGTTCACAGGTTCCACTCAAACTGGACAGATGGTGATGCAATATGCGACCGAAAATATTATTCCAGTGACATTAGAACTTGGTGGTAAGTCACCAAACCTTTTCTTTGAAGACATCATGGATAAAGAAGATGATTTCTTAGAAAAAACACTTGAAGGTTTTGCGATGTTTGCCTTGAACCAAGGTGAAGTATGTACTTGCCCTTCTCGTGCTTTAGTACAAGAAAGTATTGCTGATCAGTTCTTGGAGTTGGCTGTAGAGCGTGTAAAACGTATTAAAACTGGTCATCCTCTCGATACCGAAACCATGATTGGTGCTCAAGCATCTCTACAACAACAAGAGAAAATCTTACGTTGTATTAACACTGGTCGTGAAGAAGGTGCAGAACTCTTACTTGGTGGTAGCGGCCGTAAAGAAGTAGGCGATGGTTACTATGTCGATCCGACTATTTTTAAAGGTCACAATGGCATGCAAGTTTTCCAAGAAGAAATTTTTGGACCTGTACTTGCTGTGACAACGTTCAAAGACTTTGACGATGCAATTAAAATTGCCAATGACACCATGTATGGTTTAGGTGCAGGTGTATGGTCACGTTCAGCTCACATTTCTTATCGTGCTGGTCGTGCTATTGAAGCTGGCCGTGTTTGGACAAACTGCTACAACATCTACCCTGCACATGCTGCATTTGGTGGTTACAAGAAGTCTGGTATTGGCCGCGAAAACCATAAGATGATGCTAGATCATTATCAACAAACTAAAAACTTGTTGGTGAGTTATTCAACTAAACCAATGGGCTTCTTCTAAGTTTCGCACCAAGTTGATACCAAACTATCAACACTAGAAAGAAGTAAGATGACTAATTATATAAGAAGCCAGTAATTTAGATTGCTGGCTTCTTTATTTACGGTTGTTAAGCTTGAATTTTTATCATTTAGAATAAAAAAGCTCCATCTACTCTCTGAAGAGCTTCATTTAGGCATTGCTTTTGCATTGATTCATACAAATCCACTCGCAGGAGTATTGTATGAATCAACCAGAAACAGCTTCCGTCATTTCTTCAAGCACAGAAGTCTCATCAGCAGAATATTTTGCTCAGCGTCAACTCAAACAAGGTACGGTTGGTTGGTTACTCCTGATTGGTTTAGGCGTAGCTTATGTGATATCGGGTGATTTTGCTGGCTGGAACTTTGGTATTGCTCAAGGTGGTTGGGGCGGAATGTTTATTGCCACTGCACTCGCTGCGCTTATGTACTTATGTCTGTGTCTTTCTATGTCGGAAATGTCCACCATGATGCCTACAGCAGGTGGCGGTTATAGTTTTGCACGTGCTGCCTTTGGCCCTTTTGGAGGCTATTTAACAGGAACAGCCATTTTAATTGAATACGCAATTGCTCCTGCGGCGATTGCCGTATTTATTGGTGGTTATTGCGAATCTTTATTTGGCATAAATGGCTGGATGATTTATCTCGCCTGCTACGCCATTTTTATGGGCATACATCTGAAAGGTGCCGGCGAAGCTTTAAAAATCATGTTTGCGATTACACTTGTCGCAGCAGTTGCTCTGGTCGTGTTTATTGGGGCAATGATTCCACACTTTAATGCACAAAATTTATTTGATATTCCAGTTGGAACAGGTATTGGCGCAAGCAGTTTTCTACCTCATGGCTATTTAGGCATCTGGGCCGCTGTTCCTTTTGCAATCTGGTTTTTCCTTGCAGTTGAAGGTGTTCCATTAGCAGCCGAAGAAGCGAAAGATCCAGCCAAATCTCTCCCACGCGGTTTAATCGGTGCAATGCTTATATTAACGGCGTTTGCCATGCTCATTTTATTCTTGGGTGCAGGTGCAGCGGGTGCAAGTACTTTACAAAACTCTGGCGCTCCCCTCGTAGATGCTTTGGTTAAAGTTTATGGCACCAACACTTGGCTTGCGACTTTTGTTAATTTTGTTGGTCTAGCAGGTTTAATCGCGAGTTTCTTTTCAATTATCTATGCCTATTCACGTCAAATTTTTGCATTGTCACGTGCTGGTTACTTACCTACTTCACTCTCTTTAACCAATAAAAATAAAGCCCCTTATCTTGCGATTATTATTCCGGGCATTATTGGGTTCTTGCTTTCACTCACCAAAGAAGGCGATTCACTGATTTTAATCGCGGTTTTTGGTGCAACCATTTCTTATGTGTTGATTCTTTTATCCCACATCAAACTACGCCTATCTAAACCCGACATGCCTCGTCCTTATAAAACTCCTGGAGGAATCGTTACTTCAAGTATTGCCTTAGTTCTAGCAGTCGCTGCTGTAATTGCAGGCTTTGTTGTTAATCCAAAAGTTTGGTTTATTGCTGCCGCTATTTATGTCGTATTTATTGCTTACTTTTTATTCTATAGCCGTTATCATTTAGTTAAAGGTACACCAGAAGAAGAGTTTGCAAATATTAAAGCCGCAGAACAAGAACTATAAAAAAGGATGCAACTATGAGTTATCGCAATATTGTCGCCAATCAACAGTATCACTTTGCTGACTTGAAGACCTTGATGGCAAAAGCAACGCCGTTACGTTCTGGCGATGAATTAGCAGGTGTAGCGGCCAGAGACGCAACCGAACATGTTGCGGCACAAATGACTTTGGCCGATGTACCGCTTAAAACCTTTTTGAATGAAGTTGTAGTCGATTACGAAACTGATGAAATTACACGACTAATTATTGATGAACATGATCTGGCTGCCTTTGCCCCTATTTCACACTTTACAGTAGGTGATTTCCGAAATTGGCTACTTGGAGAAGAAGCCACTGCTCAAAGCTTAAAAGCATTAGCATCGGGTTTAACTCCAGAAATGGTGGCTGCTGTCAGCAAAATTATGCGCAATCAAGATTTGATTTATGTCGCCAGCAAATGTGAAGTGGTTACCCAATTTCGTAACACGATTGGTTTAAAAGGCCATCTTTCTACCCGTTTACAACCGAACCATCCGACCGATGATGTACTCGGTATTTCTGCGAGTATTTTAGATGGTTTGATGTATGGCAATGGTGATGCAGTAATTGGCATTAACCCCGCCACAGATAATCTGCATAATTTATCAGAGCTACTGAAATTACTTGATCATGTGATTCAGGAATATCAAATTCCGACGCAATCTTGTGTACTTACCCATATCAGCTCAGGCATTCAGCTTGCTGAAAAAAATGTGCCTATTGATTTAATGTTTCAATCAATCGCTGGTACCCAGCTGGCAAACGAAGGATTTGGAATTTCACTCGATTTACTACAAGAAGGATATGAAGCCACACTCGCACTCAACCGCGGAACTATTGGACAAAATGTTATGTACTTTGAAACGGGTCAAGGCAGCGCCTTATCCAGCAATGCTCATCACGGCGTTGATCAGCAAACATTAGAAACGCGTGCTTATGCAGTAGCTCGTAAATACAATCCGCTTTTAGTGAATACAGTCGTTGGCTTTATTGGTCCCGAATATCTTTTTAACGGTAAACAAATTATACGCGCAGGACTAGAAGACCACTTCTGCGGCAAGTTACTTGGTGTGCCAATGGGCTGCGACATTTGTTACACCAACCATGCCGATGCTGACCAAAATGATATGGATGTTCTACTTACTCTGTTTGGCGCTGCGGGCATTAACTTCATTATGGGAATTCCAGGTTCAGATGATGTCATGCTCAATTATCAAACGACCTCGTTCCATGATGCCCTCTATTTAAGACAACTCCTCGGTTTAAAACCCGCTCCTGAGTTTTCAGCTTGGCTTGAACAACAAGGTATTTTTAAACAGCAAAACTCTCAAATTTGTTGGGCAGACCACATGCCTGACCAATTCTCTCGTCTGCTCATGAACTAGGGAGAACGCCATGAAACTGAACCGTGATATTCAATATCCATCTTCTACCCACCAAGACCAGTGGGAAAAACTTAAACAGTTTACTGATGCCCGTATTGCTCTGGGCCGTGCGGGTTGTAGCATCCCCACACAAGCCTTACTTGAGTTCCAGTTGTCTCATGCGCAAGCAAAAGATGCGGTTTATCAAGACATGGATGTTTCCTATTTATCTGAACAATTAGCGCCAAGGCAGCTGCAAAGTCTTCATGTCCAAAGCAACGCCCCTAATAAGGAAATCTATCTTAAACGTCCAGATTTAGGACGTCAGCTTTCAAACCTATCAAAAGAGGCCTTAATTAAGAAGTATGCAGAAAATCCGCAACAATATGATGTTTGTATTGTGGTCGGTGATGGACTCTCGGCAAGAGCAATTGAAGCGAATGCTATTCCATTCATTACCGCGCTAAGTGAACAAGTTCAGCAAGAAAACTGGACTCTTGCACCCATTGCACTGGCAACAGGCAGTCGGGTTGCTTTAGGTGATGAGGTTGCTGAAATCTTTAAAGCACCCATGCTAGTGATGCTTATTGGAGAACGTCCAGGTTTAAGCTCTCCTGATAGTATGGGAATTTACTACACATGGAATGCATATTCAGGCTGTCTTGATGCAAAACGAAACTGTATTTCCAATGTACGCTCAGCAGGCTTAAGTATTCCTGTTGCAGTACAACGGTTAATCGCACTCATGAAAAAATCAAAACAACTTGGCTTTTCAGGTGTTAATTTAAAAGATGAGCATCAACTTGCAGATATAGGCCTTGAGACAACTCAAAAGCTATTATTTTAAAAGATGGAATATGCAAACAGATTCACTCAAAATAGGTAATCGTTTGCATAACAACATTATCTTAACGAAAAATATCAATTTTCAGGTATTGACGATTTATACAGATATTTTCTTCTTTATATTTATCGCTATACTCCACCTATTGATCTTCTATGAATCATTTGTATGAACACAACAAACGCCTTCCCAAAAACTATTTATGCCATTCAGCATCTTGCTTTCGAAGACTTAGGTTCATTAGAAGATGTCTTTTATCAACTTGGCTTCCGCGTCCGTTATTTTGAAGCGGGTGTAGATAATTTAACTGCTGCTTTTGCACACGATGGATTAACTATTATTTTAGGTGGTCCAATCGGAGTTTATGAAACTGAAGATTATCCATTTTTAAAAGATGAAATTACTTTACTTAAACAACGTTTAGCAGCGGATAAACCCACACTTGGTATTTGTTTGGGTGCACAGTTAATTGCTCATGCACTTGGTGCCAAAGTATATGCAGGTCATCAAAAAGAAATCGGTTGGAGTCCACTCAGCTTAAGTTTACGTCCTAATCAGGTATTATCTGCTTTACTTAATAATGTTCATGTCCTACATTGGCATGGTGATACTTTCGATCTTCCTGAAAATGCTGCCCTTTTGGCTAGCTCAGATATTTATACCAATCAGGCATTTGAAGTTGGCAATAATATTCTCGCGTTGCAGTTCCATATTGAAACTACTGAAGAACATTTTGAAAAATGGCTTATTGGCCATACATGTGAACTTCGTAATGCTGGAATTTCTATTTCTAAATTGCGCGAGCAAAATATAGAATATGCATCTGCACTTGAACATGCTGCATTTGAGGTTATTCAAAAATTCCTTAAACGCATTGGATATAGTGGCTAATTTTTAATTCAATATATTAGTTAAAGTATATCCATAAAGCCAAATGCTTATTTTTCACCCAGAGATGGATTATTAATCTGTTTTTGGGAACCTTTATAATTAATTTCCGTGTATTATTAATTTATTAACTTTGTAACATAAAATAAACGCTGATTTATTATGGAAATCCTGAAATTTATTAAAAGCTTTAATACAGTGAACACATATTTATTGCTAGCATCGCTTCTTCTTATAATTATTGTTCTTTATTTCTATGTGGTTAATCCGGCTTAACTTATTTGCCAAAGCATAATATCTGTAAGAAAGCATTTATAAAAAAGCCCAACTTAGTTGGGCTTTTTTATAAATGCTATTTACTCAAAACATGCTGTTCGTCTTGCAAAAAAGTAAGAGATAATCAATCTCTGCTCTCTACTCACAACATGTGGCTCGTCTTGCGAAAAAGTAAGAGATAAGCAATCTCGACTATCTACTCACAACATGTTGTTCGTCTTGCGAAAAAGTAAGAGATAAGCAATCTCGACTATCTACTCACAACATGTTGTTCGTCTTGCGAAAAAGTAAGAGATAAGCAATCTCTTACTTTTTCTCAGGTTTGAAGCTGTCCTTCAAATCAAGAACGCGGTTAAAGACTGGTTTTTCAGGAGTGTGATCGTGTTGATCTGCAACAAAATAACCTTCACGTTCAAATTGGAAACGATCTTCAGGACTCGCTTGAGCTAAAGCAGGCTCAATCACAGCCTGTACCACTTTCAACGATTCTGGATTAAGGTTTGCCAAGAAGTCATCATCTGCATCAGGTGCTGCTTCAGTAAATAAACGATCATAAATACGCACCTCAGCAGGAATACCTTTTGTCGCAGATACCCAGTGAATTACGCCTTTTACTTTACGGCCTTCAGGGTTCTTACCTAAAGTTTCAGGATCAATTGAACACTTCAACTCAACCACTTCACCATTTGCATCCTTAATAACTTCATCACACTTGATGACGTATGCATGGCGTAAACGCACTTCACCATCAGTTGTTAAGCGCTTAAAGCCTTTAGGAGGCACTTCTTCAAAGTCTTTGCGGTCAATATAGATTTCCTTAGTTAAAGGAATCACACGGTCACCCATATCTACGTTAGGATGGCGAGCATGTGTAAGATCCATATCTTCTGGTAAATTAGTTAAAGTCACTTTAAGTGGACTTAAAACAGCCATTCCACGCGCAGCTGTATTTTCCAAAGATTGACGAATACAGAACTCAAGCATTGCAACATCAACAATACCGTCAGTTTTTGATACACCTACACGCTTACAAAACTCACGTAAGCCTTCTGGTGTGAAACCACGACGACGCATACCCACTACAGTCGGCATACGCGGGTCATCCCAACCATTCACATGACCACCTTCCACCAATTTACGTAATTTACGTTTTGATGTAATGGTGTAGTCCACATTTAAGCGTGAAGATTCATATTGATGTGGAACCGCTTGAGATTTTACCTTTTCTACAATCCAGTCATAAAACGGACGGTGATCTTGGAACTCTAATGTACAAAGCGAATGAGTAATCCCCTCGATCGCATCAGACAATGGATGAGCATAGTCATACATTGGATAGATTTTCCATTTATCACCTGTTTGGTGATGTTCTGAATGCAATACACGGTATAAAATTGGGTCACGCATGTGTACGTTTGGACTTGCCATATCAATTTTGGCACGTAAAACAGCTTCACCCTCTTTAAATTCGCCACTGCGCATTTTTTCAAAACGCGCGAGGTTCTCTTCAACAGATGCATCACGGTATGGTGAGTTTTTACCCGGCTCAACAAAACTACCGCGGTTTAACTTAATTTCTTCTGGAGATTGTAAATCAACATAAGCATCGTCTTGCTCAATGAGTTGAACAGCCCATGCATATAATTGATCAAAATAACCCGATGCATAGCGTGGTTCACCATTCCAGTTAAAACCAAGCCATTTCACGTCATTGGCAATACCATCAACATATTCTTGTTCTTCTGCATCTGGGTTTGTGTCGTCAAACCGTAAATTACAAAGGCCATTAAACTCTTCAGCAACACCAAAGTTTAGACAGATTGCTTTTACGTGACCAATATGTAAATAACCATTTGGTTCTGGCGGAAAACGCGTTACGATTTGTTTTGCACGTCCGGCAGCCAAATCATCAGTAATGACTTGGCGAACAAAATCTAATCCAGCCTGTTGTTCTTGCTGCGCAGAATCGACAGAGGCATGAGTATTCGGTGTCGGGTTGTTTGGCAGGTTCGAGACAACATCATTAGGCTTCATAGTGTATCAATCACTTCTTTGTAGATAAAATTTCGAAAAAATAAACGCTATCTTCATTTTTCACAAAGATTTTAACGTTTTTTACTTGCCTTGTAGTTTACAGTTTGCTTATGCTTCTCTCAACCAAAAAACCCATGGTCATAAGCCCATGTTTAGGAGATTAATGTAATGAGTTTTCCTCAAGTCGAATTAAACACCAATAAAGGTCGTATTGTTCTTGAACTAAATACTGAAAAAGCACCAAAAACAGTAGCAAACTTTTTAGAATACGTACGTGACGGTTTTTATGACGGCGTTATTTTCCACCGTGTCATTGATGGTTTCATGATCCAAGGCGGCGGGATGGATGAAAACTTCAAAGAAAAAGCAACTCGCGATGCGATTGAAAACGAAGCTGACAACGGCTTAAGCAATGATGTTGGTACAATTGCTATGGCACGTACTCAAGCGCCTCACTCTGCTTCAGCACAATTCTTCATTAACGTAAAAAATAACTCTTTCTTGAACCATACTTCAAAAACTGCTCAAGGTTGGGGTTATGCTGTATTTGGTAAAGTTGTTGAAGGTATGGACGTTGTAGAAGCAATCAAAGGTGTACGTACAGGTAACCGTGGTTATCACGCTGACGTTCCTTTAGAAAACGTTGTTATCGAATCTGCTAAAATTATTTCTGAATAATTTTAGGAATAAGCTGTGACCTATCTGTTTATTTCAGATTTACATTTGTCACCTGAACACCCTCGACTCGTTCGAGGGTTTTTAGATTTGTTGATACATTATCAAAATAAGCAAACACAGCTTTACATTTTAGGTGACTGGTTTAACGCTTGGATTGGTGACGATTATTCAGCCCCTTGGCTCGATGAAATTGTCGAAGCTTTAAAAGCATTTAATCAAAAAGGTAATCGAGTATACTTTCAAGTCGGTAATCGTGACTTTGCTCTAAATCAGGTTTTCCTGAATAAGTTTAATGGTGTGTTATTACCAGATACGTATTATCTTAATATTTCAGGACAGCAATATCGCCTAGAACATGGTGATGCGTTGTGTACAGATGATATTTCTTACCAAAGATTTAGAAAAATTATTCGAAACCCGCTTTTAGTCGCTTTTTTACGACGAACACCTCTAAGTTTCCGCACGAAACTTGTCAATGGTTTCCGCAAAAGAAGTCATTCAGACAAACAACAAAAAAGTTACGAGATTATGGATGTGAATGAACAGGCCGTAATTGCTGCTTTAGAAAATGTTGATGCACTTATTCATGGTCATACTCACCGTCCCGCAATTCATGAGATACAACAAAAACAAAGAATTGTACTAGGTGACTGGCGTGAAGATCATGCAAAAATTTTAGAAATTGATCCCTCTTCACATATGAAACAAATTAAACTAACTCATTGGTATTATTAATTAATAATTATTTATTTTTCAAATGTCTAGCTTGTTTATTTAAATCGAAATCCCAGATCATACATAGACAGGTAATGAATACAAATTTCCAGTTTATATGTCCGTACTTTTGATATTCGATATATAGAATTAAAATGCACAATACAAATGCAAAAATTAGAAAAGCTTTAACAATTCTAATTTCTCGCAGTTTACTTTTTCGATTAATTGATATTAATTCAAACATTTTCAATAAATTAGTAAAAAATCTATATAAGTATTATATTTATTTATCACATTAAAATGCAGATGTTTTTCTATAAAATCGCGTATGATGCCAATGATTAAAGCCCTTCCATTGTAATATGATTGATATGGAGTAAAGTATGGATATATTAAATACGGTTAAAAGTCGCTACACCACAAAAGCCTATGATCCTGAGAAGAAGATTCCTCAAGAAAAATTCGATAAATTACTAGAAATCTTACGCTTTACACCCTCTTCAGTAAATATCCAACCTTGGCATTTTTTAGTTGCTGACAATCCTGCGGCTAAAGAACGTATTGCTAAGGCTTTAACAGGTCGCTATGCATACAATGCGCCAAAAGTCCTTGAGTCATCACATACACTCGTATTTTGTACAAGAACAGATATTTCACCTGAGTTTTTAAACCAGTTACTTGAACAAGATGATTTAAGTGGCCGATTCAAAGATGAAAAAGCAAAACTCGGCCAAAAAGATACTCGCCATGGCTATGTTGAGTTTTATCGCAATGAGCAGAAGAACTTATTTGGTTGGATGGAAAATCAAACCTTTATTGCTTTAGGGCAACTACTTTTTGCAGCTGGATTAGAAGGAATTGACGCAACACCCATGGGTGGTTTTGACGAAGATATCTTAAATGAAGAATTTGGTCTAAAAGAAAAGGGCTTACGAAGTTCAGTCATTGTCTCACTTGGCTATAGAAGCGAAAATGATTTTAATGCCAAGCTCCCAAAATCTCGCCTACCTGACGAAGTGATTTTTACTCACTTATAAAAGTTAGTAGAGTTCAAAAGAACTTTCTTTTGGACTCCTATTTCATAGTAAGTGCTAAACATACTAGACCACTTATTCCTAAAATTGTTCCTAACATGGTTGGCAGTTTTAATTTTTCTTTATATAAAACTACACCACAAACGATGCCAAGCAATACGACCAAAATATTCATGCTTGCAAAGACAATAGCTGGAGAGTCTTTAAGTAAAATATGTGCTTTAACATATAGAGCTATGTTTGAAAAATTCAGAACTCCAAGTAACAATCCAGCCAGTGTGTTTTTAAAATTCCATGCTGACTTTTTTTGGAAAAATAAATAAATAATTGATAAGACAAAAGATGTTATAAAAATTAGATTCAAAGTTAACGTAAACTGTAATCCTAAACTACTCGTATATTTTAATAAGATATCTACTGCTGCATAACCAAACCAAACACTCATTAAAGCAAAAATTGCTTTTTTTGTCTGCTGGCCTGAAGAACCATTGAACTGTCCAAATACAATTAAAAAAACAGCAAAAATTCCTAAACCTATTCCCAATAATTTAAGAGAACTAAACTGTTCATGAAAAAAGAAATAAGCTGCTAACAAAGAAAGTACTACAGATAGCCGCTGAGCGATTTCAGTTTTGACAATACCAGCATATTCTAATGATTTTGCAAGACACAAAAAAATACTTGGTAGAATGATCCCTAATACAAAAATTAGCCACCAAGGCGTGTTTTGTGTAGATATATGCTGTATATCTGGCTTAAACCACCAATAGCATAACAAGCTTGCACTTGCATAATTCCATGCGATCATCTGCATGGGCTGGTATCCCTTTTTCTTTAAATTTTTGAGCAGCACGGAAACCAAAACACTGCACAGTGCTGCAGCAAATATTAATATCATTCGCAAAGAACCTATTAATTAACCAAAATTTTAAGAAATGAGATGAACTGAAAGCTGGCTAATTTATTTTTATATTTTTAAAGCCATAAAAAAACCAGTCAGTTTATGACTGGTTTTTTATGGTAATCAATTAACGATTATTTTCGTCTTCTTGACCATCTTCAAATTTAGAATCGCCATCAAAACCGCCTTGGTGTCCACCGAAGCCACCTTGACCGCCGAAGCCGCCAGCTTGACCACCGAAGCCACCTTGACCGCCGAAGCCACCTTGACCGCCAAAACCGCCACCTTGACCACCGAAGCCACCTTGACCACCGAAGCCACCTTGACCGCCGAAGCCGCCACCTTGACCGCCGCCAAAGCCAGTACCTTGACCACCGAAGCCACCTTGACTACCACCCTGAGCTGGGAAACCTGCACCTTGTGCACCTGCTGGACGAGGGTTACGAGCTGGAACAACCGTAGAAATAGCGTGTTTGTAAACCATTTGACTTACAGTATTTTTTAATAAAACAACATATTGGTCAAAAGATTCAATATGACCTTGTAATTTAATACCGTTAACAAGGAAAATAGAAACTGGGATACGTTCTTTACGGAGAGAATTTAAGAACGGATCTTGTAAAGTTTGACCTTTAGACATTTTTAACTCCAAAAAAAAATTTTTAAATCAGCGCAAAAAAACTATCTTTATTTTTCAACTAAAAATTATAAAAAGACAGTGTGCAAATTTTGCTTTATCCATAAGAGTTTCGCAAGTCTTCTTTCGCCTGCTTTATCGTCAAGTAAGTTTTAAAATCGTGTATTTCTTGCAAAGAACGTAACCACGTATATTGACGTTTGGCAAGTTGTCGTGTTGCAAATAAGGCTTTATCCTCCATTTCCTGCTTTTTTTTGAGACTCATATCACTTTTTAATAGAAATTCTAGAGCTTGTCGATAACCAACTGAACGCATAGAGGGTAAATTTTCATCTAAATCGTATTTTTCAATTAGAGACTCAACTTCACTCAAAAAACCGATATCCCACATTTTGCTCAATCTTTGCTCAATGCGTTGATGTAATTCTAACCGATCTGGAAGCAAAGCATAGTTATGAAATATGTATCGATATGGTACATTTTTTGGTTGCTCAGCCTGTAATTTAGTAATTGGTTGACCTGTAATACGATAAACTTCAAGCGCTCGGATAATTCTTTGCTTATCAGAAACTTTAAATTTTCCAGCAGCAATCGGATCTACTAACAATAAATCATTATAAACGGCTTCCCAACCTTCATTTGCCGCCTTTTCTTCAATTGCTGCACGAACATTTGCATCAGCACTTGGTAAATTACTTGATAAGCCTTCCAAGAGCGCCTTGAAATACAACATGGTTCCTCCTACCAAAATAGGAGTTTTACCGCGCGAATGCATTTCATCAATTAAAGCACATGCATCTTCAACAAACTGAGCAGCCGAATAAACTTCAAGTGGGGTAATAATATCAATCAAATGATGTGGATATAGCTCCTGCTCTTCACGAGTCGGTTTAGCTGTACCTATATCCATATCTTTATAAACAAGTGCAGAATCAACTGAAATTAACTCAAAATTTCCACGCTCATAAAGTTCACATGCCAAAGCGGTTTTTCCGCTTGCAGTCGGTCCCATTAAATTGATGACGGGCAATTGATTTGACATGTAAAACTACTCTCCTCGAGCAAATAATTTATCTAGTTGAGATAATGGAAATGCACGCCAAGTTGGACGGCCATGATTACACTGACTCGCAAATTCAGTTTGTTCCATTTGGCGCAGCAAAGCATTCATCTCAGAAAGGCTGAGTTGTCTGTGCGCTCTCACTGCCCCATGACACGCCATACCAGCTAACAGTTCATCACGCTTTTGCAGTAACCCTTGTGCTTCATCATTTGGATCTAAATCATTTAGAAGTTCTGGAATAAGATTTTCAAAATCTGCTTTTTGCAAAATAGCTGGCACACCACGCACAATCACTTGCTCGTCCCCATACAGATCGATCTCTAATCCTAAGCGTTCAAGCTGAGGTTTTAAATCCTCAACCCGCACAGCTTGCATACGACTAATTGAGATCACTTTAGGTATAAGCAACTGTTGAGACGTCCAAAACTCAGGTTTATCCCAAGCATTTTTCATTTGCTGCAGCAAAATACGTTCATGTGCTGCATGCATATCAACAATAATCAACCCTTCCGTATTTTGCGCCAGAATATAAATTCCATGAAGCTGAGCAATGGCAATACCTAATGGAAATTCATCGACTTTAGCAACAGGCTCAATATTTTCATCAACTGAAAAATTGGCAGCAGGTTGATCACGTAATGGAGCCAAGTAAGTCTTTAAGGCATTATTTAACTGCGCAGAACCATTATATTTTGGGGTTTGTTCTGCATAGTGAACAGCTTGTGGACGACTGTCATTAAAATCAGTTAAAAGTTCAGTAGACGGCTGATAACTACTCGGCTTGTCTAGTGTTGTATCAACAGCTTGCTCTGTACGATGCAATGTGAATTGTTCTTGATATTTAGGCTGAGGTTGTACCCATGAGGCCTGAGTATCGTCCACCTTCATAGCTTGGGCTAAATCAGCACTCGCTGTCTGAAATTGTGCTAGGGTTTCTTTAGCGTAATGTCTTACAAACTCATGTACTTCGCGTTGATTTAGAAAACGAATCTCATGTTTGGTTGGATGAACGTTAACATCAATATTTTCAGGATCAACTTCTAAGAAAAGTAAATAAGATGAATGCTGATGACCATGTAAAATACCGTCATAAGCCATTCTTAAAGCATGTGAAATGGTTTTATCTTTCACAATTCGGCCATTTACATAGACATATTGTAAGTCTGCTTGAGCACGTGCATCTGAAGGATGTCCTAACCAACCCGACAAACGCATGTTGATACTGTCAGCATCTATCCAGTAAGCATTTTGAACAAACTGTTGACCCAATAATTGCTGTACACGCTGAAATCTTAATTCACCGCTATCGGCTATTGGTAAATTAATCCGAATGTTATCGTTATGCTCGAGTACAAAACGTATATCAAAATGTGTTAAAGCCAGACGACGTACAATTTCTTCAATATGACCAAATTCAGTTGTGGGCTTTTTTAAAAATTTACGGCGAGCAGGAACGTTAAAAAATAAATCCTGAACTCGAATATGAGTGCCCTTTTGTGCAGCCACAGCTTGTACTTGTTGGTGGTCAAAGGCTGTACCATTCACTTCAACCTGATGACCAATTCCGCTTTCATCTTGGCTACTGGTTAAAGTTAATCGTGAAACCGCTGCAATAGAAGCAAGCGCTTCACCACGGAAACCTAAACTGACGATTGCGTGTAAATCTTCTGCTGTTTTAATTTTACTGGTTGCATGACGCATGACTGCCAATGGTAAATCATCAGAATGTATTCCATGCCCATTGTCAATGATCTCGATTAGTGTTGATCCGCCTTGTGCAATCCGCACAATCAGTTCAGTTGCACCCGCATCAATTGAGTTTTCTAATAATTCTTTTACAACCGATGAAGGACGCTCAATTACCTCCCCGGCAGCAATCTGGTTGGCTAACGCGGCGTCTAATGTATGAATACGACGTTGTGCTAGCTTTTCATCAGTCATGAAGCTGTTCCTGCAAAGTCTGGTACAAATGCTCTGTTGGTAAAGTTAAGGTGACGAAACGATTGAGTTCATCATCTGATTTTTGAATATCAATGACAATATCTGCCTGCGGTATTTCGTCTCCACCTTTCGACGGCCACTCAAATAAAAATAGTGCATCCTGAATGTCTAAATAATCACGGATTCCCATTAATTCAAGTTCGTAGGGGTCATTCAAACGATATAAGTCAAAATGAAAAATTTCTTTATTATTGATTTTGTATGGTTCAACAAGTGTATAGGTAGGACTTTTAACCGAGCCTTTATGCCCTAAAGACTGCAAAAAATAACGGGTTAATGTCGTTTTACCGGCACCCAAATCGCCAATCAGATAAATCACTCCAGCCTGAACATGCTGCGCCAATGCCTGAGCTAAACGCTGGGTATCTTCTTCATGATTTAAGACAATTTTCAATGAATACGACATAACACACATAACATGATTCAAAATAATCGATATGATACCATTGCCCTGCTTTAAAGCCTACTTAAGTCCTTAACGATGGCTTTTTTTACACCACATTTATTAAATATTGACACAGTTTTATGTCTAGTCCGATTGAATTTTTCCCACCTATGATTGATGGCGTAAGCGCAAGCCAAGTCTATCTTCCGACTCAAACAAATGCTCAGACCATCTATCAATTTCTCTGCGAAAATTTTCCTCATATAAAAACAGTTGAGTGGCAACAACGTTTTCAAGATGGGCTTATTTACGCGGCAAATGGCGAAAAATTAACATTAGACAGCCCATATATAGCAAACACTCATATTTTTTATTATCGCTTTCTTGCTTATGAAGTTCATGTTCCGTTTGCACATCAAATTTTATTTGAAAATGATGACTTGCTTGTTGTAGATAAACCTCATTTTTTAACCATTAGTCCAACAGGGCAATATGTACAAGAAACGCTATTAGTCAGATTAAAAAAACAAATGGGTAATGAGTTTTTAACCCCAATCCATCGATTAGACCGTGAAACTGCGGGAGTCGTTTTATTTTGCAAACGGCCACAGTCACGCGGGATTTACCAACAGTTATTTGCAGATCGTCAAGTTCATAAGATTTATCATGCAATCGCTCAATATAAAGCTGAATTAAAATTTCCTCAGACTTTAAAACTCTATTTAGATAAAGGTACGCCCTTTTATACAATGTGTGTTATTCCCCATACTAAAACCAATACAGAAACAAAAATTGAGTTGCTTGAGCATAACCAATCTTGGGCTAAATACTGTTTAACACCCACTACAGGAAAACAACATCAACTCCGTGTGCATTTAAGCCATTTGGGAATTCCGATTAAAAATGATCCGTTTTACCCAATAGTTCAACATAAAGCTGACGATGATTTTTCTCAACCATTACAGCTATTAGCTAAGCAAATTTCTTTCATAGACCCACTGACAAAACAGGAAATGGTTTTCAATTCTCGCTCTGAATTGACACTGTAATCATATCGTAATGACAAAAAGATTATTTTTTATGCTGAAAGACATTGAAATTACATTCCGATGGTTTAAAATAAATCCCTAAAAATTAAAAATCATTTGGTTTTGTTATTCATGCGAAAAACAGAAGTTTATCAGGTTCGACTTGACTCCCAAGAGAAAAAACAGGCTTTTGCTGTTTTTAAACAATTGGGGATTACCCCTGCCCAAGCAGTGCGACTGTTCTTTAAACAAGTCGTCTTAACTAAATCTATTCCTTTTGCTATCGAAAATCAGAACATTAATATGGAACAATTATTAAAACTGAGAAAAGCGAAAGCATCTTCCTTAAATCAAAACCCTTCAAGTTTAAATGAAGATGATGACCACGAAGATTTATTTGAAGAGTTAAATGCCTTATTGGGTGAAAGTGACAACACTTAACAGTGTTGCATTTTTAAACAACTTTTAACGTCAATTGGCTTTTTTTTTAGTTATGCTCTCTTTGTAAAAACATAAACATAAATACAAGGAGCGCCTAATGATTGTAAGACGAGCGACCAAAGAAGATTTAACACAACTTGCTGTCCTATTTGATGAGTACCGTCAATTTTACGGTGCATCTTCGAATCTTGATGAATCACATCATTTTTTAAAACAACGTTTTGAAAATAAAGAAAGTGTATTTTTTATTCATATTAAAGATGAAAAAATCACTGGTTTTGTCCTTCTTTATTTAGGTTTTTCTTCGGTTGCTTGTTCAACTTATTACATTTTAGATGACGTATATGTCACTCCAATGTTCCGTCGTCAGGGTTCAGCAAAACAGCTTATTGATACGGCGATTTTATTTGCAAAACAAGAAAATGCTTTACGTATTAGCCTAGAGACTCAAACGAACAATCATGAATCTCACCGTCTCTATGAAAAAATGGGATTTATTCGAGACAGTGAATTTCAGACATTTCATTGTTTTCTTAAATAATGTTTTGAGCGAGTTGTTTTTCCTGCTCAGACAAATACATCCAATCCCCTTCCTCAATTTCAGGTAAGACCAGTTGGCCTATTTGATATCGATGCAGTTTTTCGACTTTATTGCCAACAGCAGCAATCATTCTTTTGACTTGATGATATACACCTTGATGAATGGTCATCGTTAATTGATGAGTTCCAAGTAGTGCTACATCTGTAGCAGCAAATATCCCTTTTTCTTGGTGTAAATTAACGCCTTGAGTAAGCATTTCAATTTGTTCAGGTGTGACTGGGTCGTAAGTCGTCACATGATAAACCTTTGGAACATGTTTACGAGGATGCGTTAAAGCTTGAAGATATTTACCATCATCAGTGAGTAACAATAAGCCAGTTGTATCTTGATCTAAACGACCAATGGCTTGCACACCACGTTGAATCATAGTTTCAGGCAATAAGCTAAAAACACTTTGATGATGCTGAGGATTGTGCGAACACTCGAAACCTTGCGGCTTTTTCAGAGCAATATAAATTTTTTCTCTATACAGATAATTTTGACCAAAAACAGAAAATTCAAAATTTTCTGGAGAGAATTGCTTTTTAAGATCACTCGCAACCTCTCCATCAATACTTACAGAACCATTTTTTATTAACTGCTGGCAATATTTACGTGAACCGAACCCTTGTGATTGCAAAATTTTTTCCAGCAGCATAAAGCTTTCTCTTTAAAACCAAACCATTATTTTAACGCAGTTTTAGAACTTTATTACCCTTTTTGCTTTATCAACTTTGTACTTAACTCTCATCATTTTGAAGTTACTCTTCAATGACGCGATAAATTTTCTCGTTTTGTTCACTTTCAAATAACAATTCAGTCGTAGGCAAGATAATTTCATTATCCATAATAATATGTTCAATTCGCTGACTTAGCTTTAGAGGCTCATTATCATGTTCAACCAAATTCTTCTTTAGTTGAGCTTTCGCATCATAAATTTTTTCGAATTGATCTTTAATTTTAATATCGACAATGTCCATATGAATCATCCTAAAATTATGACTAATGATTATTTTTATATCACAACATTTCAAAAGAAGAGTTTTTAACTTGTTAATTTATATAACATCGTTTCCAATCGTAACCAGAAAGCAAAACTCTTTATGATTGAATCATATAGACTAAAATTGTGATTACAAATTCATACTCTAATATTTGCAACTTTTAAATGCTTTCACATTTTGATTCTCAATTATTATACAATTCAAATTATTTGCTTTCCTTGCCACTCTCCATGCTTGCCCAATTCGATGTTAATTTAGTTGTTTTACTGGTTTTGCTGATTTGTGGCTTATTGAGCCAAAATGCTGCTGTAACAATTGCAGCAGGTGTGCTTATTGTGATTAAAATTACCCCGCTAAATGAGTTTTTTCCTTATATCCAAGCGCATGGCCTTAATTTAGGAATTCTTATTTTAACGATTGGCGTACTTACCCCCATTGCGAGTGGCAAGCTTAGTGGAGAAAGTATTTTAAAATCGTTTGTTAGTTTTAAATCTTTGATTGCCATTGCAATCGGTCTACTTGTTGCTTGGTTAGGTGGACGTGGTGTAAAACTTATGTCAAGCCAACCTGATGTAGTTGCAGGCTTACTCATTGGTACAGTTGCAGGCGTTGCACTACTTCGCGGAGTACCAGTTGGCCCACTCATTGCAGCAGGGCTATTATCTTTATTTATAGGCAAATAAAAAAGGCACATCTAAGTACCTTTTATTACTACTTGGGCTAAGTACCTATGTTTAGCCTGAATAATAAGAATTTCGCTTTAAAGAGAACTTTTCTAATTGTTTTAAAAATCCCTCAAAATAGCTCTTCTCTTTTTCTTCAACTCGATAGCCTGCATATAATGTACGTCTTAAACCATTTTGAGAAACACAATCTAAACGGCGGCTAGTGACCCATCCCTTTTGCTCATATTCATTTACTACCCAGTCTGGTAAAGCAGCAATACCTCGCCCACTCGCTACAAGCTGAATAAGCATTTGAGTTAAATCTGTTGTGCGAATTTGTTTTGGTTGAATATTGGCAGGTATAAACAGTTTCGACATGATATCTAAACGATGCTTATCAACGGGATAAGTAATAAGAACTTCTTCTGCAAGGTCTTGGACCGTAATATTTTCAGCACGAACCAATCGATGAGTGTTTGATAGAACTAAACGTGATTCATATTCAAAAATTGGAAAATATTCAATTCCTTTTAATGCAATTGGATCGGCTGTAATGAGTAAATCAAACTCACCATTTTGTAAAAGCTCATGTGGGTTTGACTCAAAGCCTGAAGCAAAATCTAAATCAACATCTGGATATTGATGACGGTATTGATTGAGCAAAGGCATTAGCCAGTCAAAGCAGCTATGGCATTCAGAAGAAAAAATAATTCTACCCGTTTGCCCATGCACAATACGAGTAATATCACTTTGAGTAATTTGAATCTGTGGCAATACATCATCAGCCAATTTAAGCAAGCGCTGTCCAACGTTAGAAAAACTAACAGGTCTGCTTCGACGATTCACAACCTCTACCCCATACCAATGATCTAATTCTTTTAATTGGTGAGAAATAGCAGAGGGTGTTAAACACAAATCATTAGCTGCCGCAACAAGTGAACCATGTTCACGTAATGCAACCAAAGTTTTAAGATGACGAATTTCTAACATGGGCAAAAGCCTGAATAAATAGATTTATCCATAAATTTTGAAACTTTTCTCTTATTTGAAGAAGATAGAGTGAATCTAGATAAATCATTATTAATGAATAGTATTCATCTTATCACAATATTAATTAATGTGTCTCAACTTGCTTTTTACTTGATGATTTTTAAGGTGAATAAGCCAATTAAATTTTAAAACAATGATTTTATTTAATATAATTTTTTAACATATACAAAGAAAAAGGCCTAACGGCCCTTTTCATTTCATCACTCTGCTTTTGGTTTAGGGAATGCCTGCTCAAAATCGATGAGCTTAAAACTTTTCACCAAATCATCTTGCCCATACGTTACTTCATAAGAAGTTTCTTTCCCACTAAAATATGCCTCAGTCGGTGTTCCAAATACTTCCCATAGCCCGAATGAAGCAACATCAGCTATACCATGTCCAAATGCACGGCTTACTTTCGCCCATTTTGGATAGCCTTGTTGGAAAGTATAAATCTCGACTCTTGTACCATCACGATATTCAGAAAGTACAGGTGCTCCTAGCTCAGCAATGACATAATTTCGAGAACTACCCGGATTTAACACGTTTAAATTTTTTTTACTTGGTTGATTACCCGCCATAAAGACTGAGCAACCTGACGTAGATAACATAACCAACCCCATAAGGCAGGCAATACTTAATTTTCTCACGATTTAGATTCTCTATTTTTTAAATATTTATACAACTTATTGTAATGCCTAGAGTATTATGAACTTATCATATATAATTTATTAAAAAATTTCGATAAATTATTTAAAATAAATATCAAATGCTTTTGCTTAAAACCTGCAACTGTACGCTCAATGTTTTAGTTTTTTATTATTTTGACCTCTTTTCCCTTATACTTTCATTTTTGAGTCTCCTTTTTTAATTTATTATGGCGTCCCCCCAATCTTCATCCAACACACCTCAACATTATTCACTGTTCTTAGCAATTTTCTCTCTCGCAGTTGGTGGTTTCTGTATTGGCACCACAGAATTTGTGGCAATGGGCCTTATTCAAGAAATTGCACACAACCTAAATATTACAGTACCTGAAGCTGGACATTTTATTAGTGCGTATGCATTAGGTGTTGTTATTGGTGCCCCTATTATTGCTATTTTGGGTGCTAAAGTTCCTAGAAAAACGCTATTACTTGGTTTAATGCTGTTTTATGGTATTGCTAATGCTTGTACAGCCCTAGCAGATATGCCTGAGACCGTTTTAGTTTCTCGTTTTATTGCAGGTTTACCCCATGGTGCATATTTTGGAGTGGGTGCTCTAGTCGCTGCTGAACTTGCAGGCCCATCACGAAGAGCTTCTGCAGTTGCACAAATGATGATGGGTTTAACCGTTGCTACGGTTATTGGCGTACCTTTAGCGACATGGTTAGGCCAACATTTTGGTTGGAGAGCAGGTTTTGAATTTTCAGCAACGATTGCATTTTTTACTTTAATTGCTGTAGCTTGCTTTGTGCCGAATATTCCGGTTCAAGCTACTGCCAGTATAAAAACAGAATTGGCTGGGCTTAAAAATATAAATATGTGGTTAACCCTTGCGGTCGGTGCAATTGGCTTTGGAGGCATGTTTTCGGTATATAGCTATGTCTCACCTATTTTGACTGAATATACAAAAGTTAATATTCAAATCGTTCCTATTGCGCTAGCACTGTGGGGGATCGGGATGGTGATTGGAGGTTTAGCAGCTGGCTGGCTGGCAGATAAAAACCTCAATAAAACCATTGTAGGCGTACTTATTAGTTCAGCAATCGCCTTTGTTGTTGCAAGTTTTCTAATGAGTAATATCTATACTGCTATTGCTTCTTTATTCTTAATTGGATTGACTGTAATGGGCTTAGGCGGAGCATTACAAACACGCCTGATGGATGTTGCAGGTGATGCTCAAACACTAGCAGCTTCGCTGAATCACTCAGCTTTTAATCTTGCGAATGCATTAGGTGCATTTTTAGGTGGTTGGGTACTTAGTCATCAGATGGGCTGGATTGCACCGATCTGGGTAGGGTTTGTATTAAGTCTTGGTGGTCTTATTATTTTACTTATTGCATTTGCTGTCGAGAAAGCAACTCAAAAGCCTGACTAGCGCCAGACTTTTTGACCAAAATACTAGTCTGTTAGCTTTCCACCACAATGTGGGCAATAACATTTCTTTTCCCTTTCCACTTCTTTTTCTTCTAATACCTTTTCGCGCATGATTTGAATAATCAGATTATGCGCTTGTTCTTTTGGCAATCCGACTTTTTGCCGAATACGTTCTATTTCAATTTCATCGTGCATGATATCTATACCACGCACTTGAAGTAACTCTCGGAACTCTTGTTCAAGGCGCTGATTACGCTGGTTCAGTTCATTAGCTAAACCAGAGGCTAAAATACCAGCCGGTAAAGCAGCAATCCCTACCCCTAAAATTGTAATCAAAGCACCTAGCAACTTTCCTAAGCTGGTTACGGGTGTGACATCACCGTATCCGACTGTAGTTAAGGTAACGACTGCCCACCACATGGCTTTTGGAATAGAGCTAAAAGCTTCTGGTTGAGCTTTATTTTCAACCACATAAATACCTGAAGCAGTCATAATAATCATAATGATTAAAATGAAAATCACTGCCTGAAACGAGCCCTTTTCCCTTTTAATGACACAAAGCAATATTTGTAAAGAGATAAAATAGCGAGTTAATTTTAATAGTCGAAGTAAACGTAAAATTCTAAGCATACGAAGGTCTATTCGTACAAAGAAATTTAGATATGCAGGCAGAATTGCCATGAGGTCAATCAGTGCCTCTCCACTCTTCATCCAAGCAAAACGCTGTTTCCAAGCAGGTTGTGTCGGATCACGTTCGACTACACTCCAGAGGCGCAAGAGATATTCAATACTGAAAATTGTGATAGAGATATTTTCAAAGTAGTCAAACCATATACGATAGCTGTAGTACAGATCATTTACTGTTTCTAGCAATACCGCAATTACATTACCTATAATTAAGAAAACCAAGAAATAGTTAATACATCGACTTACTGTCGTTTCGTAATCATGATCATGAAGGTTGTTATAGAAGAACTTACGTAATGCCTTCCAAGCTAAAACTTGCATACGGATCTGAGCCACATTATTTTGAACATATATTAAGCTCACATACGTAAATTCACCACTATAACTCTTAATAAAATATTTTATTAATTGTATTAGCTAAACAATCATAAAGAATATTTCATATTTTCTAATTATATTTTAATGGGCAGCAACATATCTAAACTCATTTTCTTCCCACCATTGCACATCATAAATACCGCCATGTGATTTCAAAATGACATTAATATAATTTTGAAGCAGCATAATATGATGAGTAATATCCAATTTTCTAAAAAGAAATCTTTTCAAAATTGGTGTATTTGGTGAAATAAATATTGCGAAACCATTGCTATATTCTTCATAAACACTAATACCAATATACATCGTGATCTCTGGTAGAGGTACTTCTATTTCCCACCCCCAACGTTCAGGATTTAATTCGATATTTAAGTGATATCTATTTTTCAAGATACTATAAATATATTGTGCAATATCTTCAGTTTTCTGTACTAACGTATTTCCGTCTTCTGTTGATAATTTTTGATCATATAACTGATAATCATCAAATTTAAATTCAACAATTGTCTTTAGCATTTTTAAGTTCCATATATAAAATACCCGTGTTCTTTTTAATTATTTTTAAGTTCATGAAAACATTTTAAAACAAAAACTTCTTTAATATCTAGCGCTATATTTATTTTTACATTTTAAATATACAAAATATGATCTATTTAATATTTTAATTTGAAAATTGTGTATTAATTCTCTTTTAAATAAAAAAGGAGCTGAATAATCAGCTCCTTTTTTGTACTAAATTGAGGTATTAAGTCAATTGAGCAGCAGCAATTTTCTTAGTATCTACTTTATCAGCAGCATTTGTATATTCGCCCATTTGGTCGAAATTCAAATATTTGTAGATGTCAGCAGACATACTGTCAATTTGAGCTGCATATTGTTGATATTCTTCTGGAGTTGGTAATTTACCAAGTACAGCAGCAACAGATGCAAGCTCAGCAGATGCTAAGTAAACGTTAGAACCTTGACCTAAACGGTTAGGGAAGTTACGTGTAGAAGTCGATACAACAGTTGTGTTCGGCGCAACACGTGCTTGGTTACCCATACATAATGAACAACCAGGCATTTCAGTACGTGCACCAGCACGGCCATAAGTGTTATAGAAGCCTTCTTCCATTAACTGGTGTTCGTCCATACGTGTTGGTGGAGCCAACCATAAACGAGTTGTTAATGAACCGCTTGGTACTTTCTCAAGTAACTGACCAGCAGCACGGAAGTGACCAATGTTAGTCATACAAGAACCGATGAATACTTCATCAATTTTGTCACCTTGAACGTCAGAAAGAAGTTTTGCATCATCTGGATCGTTCGGGCAGCAAAGAATAGGTTCTTTGATTTCTGACAAATCAATTTCATACACTTTAGTGTATTCAGCATCCGCATCAGCTTTAAGTAGGCTTGGGTTTGCTAACCATTTTTCCATGTTTTCAACACGGCGAGCCATTGTACGAGCATCACCATAGCCTTGTGAAATCATCCACTTAAGCATTGTGATGTTAGAACGTAAGTACTCAGCAACCTTCTCTTCAGAAAGTGTGATTGCACAACCAGCAGCTGAACGTTCAGCAGAAGCATCAGAAAGTTCAAATGCTTGCTCAACTGTTAAGTCAGTTTCCATTTCTGTTAAGTCGATTTCTAAGATACGACCAGAGAAGATGTTTTTCTTACCTTTTTTCTCAACAGTAAGATCGCCTTCTTTAATTGCATAGTAAGGAATCGCATGTACAAGGTCACGTAAAGTGATACCAGGCTGCATTTTACCTTTGAACTTAACAAGAACTGATTCAGGCATATCAAGTGGCATTACACCAGTTGCAGCAGCGAAAGCTACAAGACCCGAACCTGCTGGGAACGAAATACCAATTGGGAAACGAGTATGCGAGTCACCACCAGTACCTACTGTATCTGGAAGAAGCATACGGTTTAACCAAGAGTGGATAATACCGTCACCCGGACGTAAAGACACACCACCACGGTTCATGATGAAGTCTGGAAGTGTATGTTGCATTTGTACGTCAACTGGCTTTGGATAAGCAGCAGTGTGACAGAAAGATTGCATAACTAAGTCAGCAGAGAAGCCCAAGCAAGCTAAGTCTTTTAACTCGTCACGAGTCATAGGACCAGTTGTATCTTGAGAACCAACTGTAGTCATCTTAGGTTCGCAGTAAGTACCAGGAATTACACCTTGACCTTCTGGAAGACCACATGCACGACCAACCATCTTCTGAGCTAAAGTGAAACCTTTGCCAGTTGCAGCAGGTTGTACTGGAGTACGGAATAATGTAGATGGTGCAAGACCTAAAGCTTCACGCGCTTTAGCAGTCAAACCACGGCCAACGATCAAGTTAATACGACCACCAGCACGTACTTCATCTAAAAGAACTGGAGTTTTAAGTTCAGATTCAGCGATTTGCTCACCGTTTTTGAACGCAGTTACTTTAGCTGCAGAGTGATCAATCTTAAGAACGATTTCGTCGCCCATGTTCATGTTCGCAACGTCAATTTCTACAGGTAACGCACCAGCGTCTTCCATAGTATTGAAGAAAATCGGAGCGATTTTAGAACCTAAGCAGAAACCACCGTCTTTTTTATTTGGAATGTGAGCGATTTCGTCACCGAAGAACCAAAGCACAGAGTTTGTTGCAGATTTACGAGATGAACCTGTACCAACAACGTCACCTACATAAGCAACTTGGTTGCCTTTAGCAATAAGTTCTTTGATTTGATTTAATGGACCAACTTCACCTGGTTTTTCAGGATTGATACCATCACGCTCGTTTTTCAACATTGCGTTTGCGTGTAATGGGATATCCGGACGGCTCCAAGCGTCTTGAGCTGGAGACAAGTCATCGGTGTTTGTTTCACCCGTTACTTTGAATACAGTAAGTTTGATTTCTTCTGGTACGTCTTTACGACTAGTGAACCATTCAGCATCAGCCCAAGATTGTAAAACAGCTTTTGCATTTGCATTGCCAGCTTTAGCTTTGTCAGCTACGTCATGGAATGCATCAAATACAAGTAATGTTTTTTTCAATGCTTCAGCAGCTAAGCTACCTAATTCAGCATCATCTAGAAGCTCAACTAAAGGCGCTACGTTATAGCCACCAAGCATCGTACCTAGTAAATAAACTGCACGTTCTTTAGAAACTAGCGGAGATGTCGCTTCGCCTTTTGCAATCGCTGCCAAGAAAGCTGCTTTTACGTAAGCTGCTTGGTCAACACCTGCAGGAACACGGTTTTCAAGCAAATCAACCAAGAATGCTTCTTCACCTGCCGGTGGGTTTTTTAATAACTCAACAAGTTGAGCAGTTTGAGCATCATCAAGTGGCTTCGGTGGGACTCCGAGTGCGGCACGTTCAGCAACGTGTTGGCGGTAAGCTTCTAGCACGGTGTTCATTCCTCTTTTTTTAAAAAATTACTTGTAAATTCCAGCTTTCACAAAGCTTCACAAGTAATATGGACTACAAAATTTTACTAGAGTTCAAGCTAAAAGTTAATGCGCGCGGGGTGTTTCTCCGTGATGCCCATTATTTTGTAACTAAATACCCCTGTGTAAATAATGATCTTAATGACTGACGTATCATGCGATATTTTGAATTGAAAGAACACTCCACCTTAGTGGAGTGTTGACGATGTCTTGTACACTTAGAACTTTTTGTAGTTTGGCATTTTGTCATGTGGTGTAACTAAGCATTCATCTGCCATTTGTTTTCTAATTTTTTCTTGTAGAGCTTCTGGATTAGTTTTTAGCTCATCTTGTGGAATAGCATAAACTTTCTCAATAATATTCAAGATGAATTTTTTGGTGATCTCATCTTCAATTTTATTTGCATGCTCAACCGCTTGAGACTTTTCAATTGCTTGCTGGCGGTCAAATACAATACTTCTAGCCGCATTACCAACACTGGTACAAAAGCCATGCCATTGTTCTTCAGGTGTCAAAGGTTTTTTCTCTGTACAGCCGACTAACAGCATTCCCATCAAGACAAATAAAACTTTTTTCATCATTACTCTACACAGACTAAGCTGCCCACATCATACTGAATCTGACAGACTTTGCAAAAACTGCCATAAAAAAACCGAGATACTCGCTCACGGTCTTTTATATGAAGTGTCAAAAATATAGGTTGCTTTACTCAAATTAATTAAAGAACTTAATATCCGTAGGTGTAGATATTTTTGCAGCATCGCCAGCAGGTTTTAAACTACCGCTTTTTGCATCAAAGCGGAACAAACTGATGTTATTACTATATACATTCGTCACATATAAATATTTACCTGTTGCATCAAAGGAGAAAGCTCGTGGTTCAATGCCATTAGCTTTATAAATGACTGGTTGACCTAACAACCCATTTTGTTGAATTTTAAATACCAAAAGTTTGTTGTCTGCACCACGATTGCCTGCGATGACATATTTTCCATCTGGACTCAAGATAATTCCACTCGCACTCTTAAATTCAGGTGTTTTATCTTCGTGTACCAACTTTAGCTCAGCAATTTTTTTCAAATGTCCATCTTGTACATTAAACGCTACAATCTCACTTCGCATTTCTGCGGTAATGTACGCATGTTTACCATTTGGAGAAAAGACCATATGGCGCGGCCCAGAACCATGAACAAACTTCACATCTCGACTGCTGTCTGCTTCAAGTGGTTGGGGTTTGTTAGGGTTATAACGAAAGGCATAGACTTTGTCATTTCCTAGATCGCTCGCATATAAATACTTACCATCTGGGCTGAAAGTTGTCGAATGTGCATGACCACTTTCCTGCCGACCTTTGACATGGCCAGAACCTTCCGCGAAAACAATATTCTGTACCATTTCACCTATATGTCCATTTGGTAAAATTGGCAAAACGGCTACACCACCACGACCTTTATCAAATGCAGAATAGTTCGACACGAATAGGAATTTACCATCTAAACTGATTGAGGCGTGTGTTGGATGCCCACCATGGCTATCTATTGTGTTTAGCACTTCTACCTTTCCGTTTTGAACTGATAATGCAGTGACTTCTCCTAAATTTTCTTCATTTGTTGTATATGCAAAACGGCCATCTTTCGATTTCACAATCCAAGAAGGACTTTTCATTTTTAAAACTTTAATAGGAGTTAAAGTCCCATCCGTATTAACTTTAAACTGGTACAAACCTTCACTGGCCTGCTTTGGCTTTTGCACAAGTGGTGCATTAGGAATAGATGTCCAAGTTCCCACTAAAGCGATTTGTTGGTCTGCGGCATTAACTATGTTACCCCACCCAAGTGATATAAACGTCAACGACAAAGTTGCTGTTAATTTCTGAATCAATCCACGATATTTAAGCTTTATATCGTTATCCTTGCTCTCTGTAATTTCAACACAAGTAACTTTTTTCACCGGCATTTCCTTGAAAAATTCACCTTATTTGTAATTATCAACAAGGCTTTATCGATCTAATTTCATTTAATGATTTTGAAAATTAATTTATAAAACAGCAATTTTCAAGTGAATTTTCTTTAACCAGAATCGTGTTTAATATGTGATTACTTCAAAGTAAACTAATGATCTATATCAGAATTATTAATTTTTTTTAAAATGGTATAACCTTAATAAAATAAGAGCCCACTTAAAGTGAGCTCTTAATTCATACATTTAGAAACGCCAATTCTGTACGATTAATCTATATACATCTATAAGCAAACCTACACTCGCATAGATGCCAATAAAATAGGCGCTCCTATATTTTGAATAACTATATATACATATATTGGTCTTTATTGAACTATAGCTCAACAGTCTACAAATGAGTCTACAAATTTTTTTTAAATAATGGAAAAATAAATTTGTAGACTGCACGCTTTATAAGCAAAACATACCCAACTTTCAAACCTGAGTAATTCTATCATTTTGCATAAGATATAAATGAATTATTATCGATTGTTAGTTGATAGTTGTTGTTTTAATAGGATTAAGAATGAGTGCTGAACCTACGAAGGATTGGGTCTACTTTTACATCGAACACACAATAAAATATGGTGAGCCATTTTATAAAGAGATAGGATGGTCATTAGGTTTAAGTAATAATTTTATGGTAGTAAGTTTGATACATAGCTGAAACGGATTGATTATATAAATTTAGAGGGATCTATAATGTGCGCCAATTATGAACCTATCAGTAAAGATCGTGTCCACCTTTTAGATCTCCTCGAACCAACTTTCGACTATAAAGCTGATGTTTATCCCGGTTATGACTGCCCTCTTATTTTTTCTAAAGATGGGAATATTGAATGGCGACAAGTAAAGTTCGGCATGATCCCGCCTTGGAACCATGATTTGAAGTTCTCTAAGTACACATACAATGCCCGAACTGAAACTGTAGATCAAAAGCCAAGTTTTAGGCATGCATGGGCTAAAAGCCAGTTTGCTTTAATACCAGTAGAAAAGATTTATGAGCCGCGTTATGTAAACGGGAAAGCAGAACGTTGGGGAATATATAGAGAAGATGGCTTGCCTTTTACAGTAGCTGCTATTTACGACTCTACAGTGATTGATGGCCAACAAGTTAGATCTATGTCTATGCTAACTATTAATGCAGATAATCACCCTTTTATGAGCCAGTTCCATAAACCTGAAGATGAAAAGCGATCGATTATTGTCATTCCAGAAGAGTATCGAGAAGATTGGTTGAACTGTAAGAAAGAAGATGCTGATCAATTTTTCTTTGAAATGCCATTAGGTGAGTTTACTGCTGACTATTTCCCTAAACCTAAAAAAACTGCAAATTAGCACCGTTGATTTTCCGACCAAATGCACTAACAACTGCGACAAGTTGTGACTAGTCTTTATTTATCCACAGTTTTTTAAATTTGAATTTTAATTGATCACTAGCATATCATTTGAATTTGTAACAAATTCAAATTAAGGGGAATGCTATGAGCGAAATTGCACCATCCATTATCCAGATAAAACCTTATCTTACGCAAGGTATTGCTTTATCTGATGTTATGTCTATTAAACTGGTTATACCTTCAACTCATATGCTTGTCCCTTATGCTTTAGAAAAGATCAATGCGGGTTTTCCCTCTCCAGCACAAGATTACATTGATAAAGCGCTCGATATGAATGAGCACCTAATCAAAAATGAAACTGCCACATTCATTGTCAAAGTTGCTTCCCTCTCAATGTTAAATGCAGGCATCGATATTGATGATGAGTTGATTGTCGATCGTAGTTTAGATGCAAAGCATGGGGATATTGTTGTGGCACTAATCGATAATGATTTTACAGTTAAGCGTCTAATGATCGATGAAAAAGGCCAATGGCTTAAAGCTGAGAATCCTGAATATAAAAATATCTATCTACAAGATAGCCAAGAACTAATTATTTGGGGCGTTGTCACTCATATCATTAAAATGACACGGCATTAACTCATGAAACATGAGAACAAAGTATTTTTTCTCATCGATGTAAATAACATGTACGTTTCATGTGAGAGAGTCTTTGATCCATCTTTGAATGATAAGCCTGTCATGGTCTTATCAAATAACGATGGTTGTGCCGTTGCTCGCAGCAATGAATCCAAGGCATTAGGCATTAAAATGGGCGTTCCCCTATTCCAGATCAAAGACATTGTTCAGCAACATAACGTAATCGTGCTTTCAAGCAATTATGCAATGTATGCCGAAATGTCACGGCGCTTTCATAAGATTCTTGCTTCATACGTAACAGATGAGGAAGTTGAGCCTTATTCTATTGATGAATGCTTCGTTGATTTTACCGCTTACGAGAAAAACTTTGATTTAGAGAAGGTTGGCCAGCAAATGCGCCAACAAATTTGGAAGTGGCTTGGCTTACCAGTCTGTGTTGGGATTGGTAGAAGTAAGACAGAATCAAAGATAGCTAACCATATAGCTAAAAAGAATGCGGGCTTTAACAGTGTTTGCGATCTTGTAAATATGGATCCATGCAACAAAGAATATTACTTTTCATTGATTGATGTTTCTGAGGTTTGGGGTGTTGGACGAAAACATTCAAAAAAGCTTCAAGGGATGGGTATTAATACAGTATTTGATTTAGCCTGCGCAGAGCCGCGCGAGATGCAAAAGAAGTTTTCAATTGTAATGGCTAGAACTATCTATGAACTTCAAGGTATCTCCTGTATTGAGATTGAACATACTCCCCCATCTAAAAAGCAAATAGTTGCCAGTCGGTCTTTTGGTGGTCGCGTGACTGAATTGACTGATCTAAAAGAAGCTATCTCGATGTATGCTCAAGATGCATGTAAACGCTTGCGTGATGAAGGGCTGTTATGCGGATGTATGATTGCTTTTGTTCAATCAAATCCATTTGACCCCAATGTGCCATTTTATAACAAGTCGATTACTGGCTCTTTTTCTGAACCGACTGATTGCACGCTAGATTTTGTTAGAGCTGCGACAAGGATGTTAAACGATATATACAAAGAAGGAATTAAATATAAGAAGTGCGGCGTAGTGCTGACAGGACTTGAGCCCAAATCTGGCCATACCTATGACCTATTAACCGACTTTGAGCACATAGAGAAAAAGGAATGTTTGATGAAAGCTATGGATGGTATCCATAGTAAGTTTGGAAAGAAAAAACTCGGTGTCGGACCGTGTTTTGTTCCTGGTCGGAACTGGTCGATGTCGAGAGACAAACTTAGTAGAAATCCGTTCAGATGGGATGAGTTGTTACTTATAAAAAAGTAGTTATACCTTAAAAAAATATATATCCTTAATAATCATCAATAGTCATTAGAAGACTTTTAAAATGTTTAAAAGAATTTATACAAATATTAAAAAAAGTGCTGAATTGATAGAGCTGCTAGGTAAAATATTAGCTTTTATATTGGTCTTTTTTGGCACTACAGTTTCTGCTTTCTGGGCTCGCACATCTAAAGAATTAAATGACATGGGGCCATTTATATGGGTGATCGTAGCAATATCCACTGCTTTAATTTTAACATTAATTATATATGTAATTAATCTTTCATTCAAAATACGAGCTCAAGCTAATCTAGCAACCGTAGAAGCTAATCATATAGCAATCTTAAGCACCCCTAGATCAAGGATCAATCCACTTGCAGAAGTATTTTCAGATCTAATAATTTATATACCTGATTTGTATCTACCACGAATACAACTACATGAAAATAAAGTATTTACAAGATGCAAAATAGTTGGGCCAGGTGCCATTGCAATTATGGGAGGAACAATTGCAAATAATAGATTCACACATTGCGGAGATTTTATAGTTTTACCTGATAATTCCTTACTAACTGGAATATTAGTCTTTAAGAACTGTACTTTTCAAAATTGTGAAATTGTACAAGTAACGGTTACTGGGAGTAGTAAAATTATTGAGGAGTTAAATAAAAGCTCCAAGCATTGAATATAAGTATTTAATATTTTAAGTTAAAGATGACTAAATGTTTGCTTTTTTTATACCGTTTGGTTTTAATAAATAAAACTATTTAAGGTTAGTATTATGAGAAAACTCTCGGTAACAGATATAGAAAAAAGTGAATTAATAGAAACAATTTTTTTCTCGAAAGCGTGTAAAGACAACTTTACAGCGGATAAAAAACAAGAGTATGTAGACCTTTTCTTAAGTGTACTTGCACATAATAATGTGCAATTTAACACAGAAAAGTATGGTGAATTTTCATACGAAAATAGAATTCCTTACACTGTCAATAATAAGGAAAAATGCATAGAAATTGATCCTAAATTTGTTATTGATAGATAAATGAATTAGCTGTGAATCCAAAAGTAGGATGCACAGCAAAGCTAAAACCTTTCTTAAGATATTCGATTAGCAATCCACCCGTAGAAAAACTGCTCTTGGCTAGGGCTGCGTTCACAGATTTCGATGTAACGTTGACCTTGTATAATATTGAGTACTCGCACCAATACTTTCTCGCCTTCTTTGCCGCGCTTGGCCAAGTAAGTTTTAAGTGCATTTAATGTCGCTGGACCATAAATCCCGTCCACTGATAAATCTGGCCAACCTGCTTTACCTTGGTTATTAAGCAAGTTCAAAGCTCGTTGTAAAAGTGGTTTTGCAAAACCGGTACCACAATTTACACCTGTATCCAAAAGCTCTTCTGCCACCATGGAACTAACAGTATTTACTTGGTCAAATCGTGGAGCTGTCCAATAGTTTTTATGGTAAATTGCTTTGGCCATATCCAGAGGTAAATCTCGCATATTACCTTTGTAGCCATTTTCTCGAGCAACAGCTTCAGTAATTCCGTACTTTGTAGCACCGCCACGGTCTGCGGGGTTATTCACGTAACCACCTTCGCGCTTAATGAGTTCTTCAAGGTATTGTTCAATGTTCATTTCGGTTTCCTTCAGATGAAAAAACCGCCCGAAGGCGGCATTTAAGGTTGAATAGTTACTGATGATTTGAATCTTCAGTTTCTTTCTTTTGTTTATTGGTAGATCCAAAATAGAAGGCAATCACAGCACTTGATAACCCAAGCAACGTGCCTAGAGACACGTTTAATAAATCACGGTTTTTGTCTGGATATTCAATAAAGAACAAGCCAAGAACACACAGGAATGACATAGCAATAACCATGTATGCCAAATATGTCCGGGTGTTTTCACTACTCATCACCATCCCCTTTTAAACGTTTTTTAGTAAGTTCATATTGCTTCGTTTGAAGCGCATGAATCTCGTCCTTACGCTTTTCATCTCGCTTTTTGAAATAGAGATTCGTTAGGTAGGTTGCTATACCGATTAAGATTGAAAAGACAACGGCCCAATCAATTTTACCTATTACACCGATCAAACTGCCTCCTACTACATACCCATACGTAAATTTTGTTGCAGTCGCGGCAGCCGTACTTGCAGCCGCTTCGACTACACTATTTGTTTGACCGTTCATACATGCCTTCCTCCAGATCATAGGCAATAAAAAAGCACCCGAAATGGGTGCTCTAAGTTCTTTCAAAGTATTAAAGGGTTTGTAAGATTTTCCCTCCATTTATCAATTTTGTTGTGAGTGGTGCAATTCCAATAATGGCAGTTCCACCTACACCTGGTTCACCTTCAGTTGTGCCATGATAATTCCAATTCCAAGTACCACTATTTGTAGATTTGGTACCACGTTGGCCCCAGCCTCCACCATCACCAGACAATGGAGATCCGTATCGATCATCTTGAAAGCGATAACCTTTGCCAGGTATTGAAGCTTCAGCATCAGTAACTTTAAAGACCAGCAAGTAACCGCCATCTAAATACCAGCGCCAGTCCTGAGTATCATTGTAAATCGGCTGACCAGTCATAACTCGACCAAAAGGTGCTCCAGCTCCACCAGGTACTCCCTGCACTCCATAAGTCAAACCAGTGTAAATACCGCTTGGAGTTGCTCCACCGCCTGAGCCTCCTCGAGCTAAAATCCCACCATCAATAATCAGATTCAGTTTGCTGTGTCGGTTTAATAAACCCGGTGCCCCTTGAAATCCATCACGGCGAGTTTTGGTGAAATTGTAATTTGGATCAGTACTCCACCCTCCATATGCAATATGAGGAAGCCCACCATCACCACCACGCCCAACGACCGAACCTTTGATCGTTAGATTGACTGTAAGACCAGAAGGAAATTCCCCTGTATCGATTGCTGGTAATTCAGGTGCAGCAGGAACAACATACTCTTTAGTTTCTGAGTTATTCGTATGCTTATAAATCATTCGTGTTTCAGTTCTAAGCGAACTTGAACTTGAAACCAAAGCTCCAGATTCAACCACAAAACTAATTTCTCCAGTCGTTGGTAAGTCACCTCTTTGCATTTGATATAAGCGAGCTAAATTAATGTCTAGCTGGTCATATCGAATGTAAATCGGTGAATCATCTACGGGTACGTCAATGAAGTCTTTATCGTTGAGATAATAGCGCCCATCGTAATTGACTGCCGTAATCGTATTTGAGAACTGATCCACTGGATCTTTTTTAGCTACAAGGTATGGTAATGAGTCTTTTGTATCGTCATTAACAACCGTATAGATCGTATTAACAAAATCATCTGGACTTAGCTTGAGAGCACCGTTCGGTAATCGGCCTAAAATTACCTTGTTCTTGGCAGATCCAGCTGTAACAGGAATAAGGTCCACTGTGCCATCGCCCATTTGCAGATAAATCACATAGCTCTTGCCTGCTATGAAATCAACATCATGGCTCAATGTAAGAATTAAGCCCTCTTGCTGAATTACTTCACCGCTTTGATGAATACCATTTCGATAATCTGCAACGGCAATCCGGTCATGTAAAACAAGTAACTCAGATTCAGGAGCAGCATCGAAAGTAATGGATTTACGTTGAAAGCGGAGCTTGTTCCAGAGCCGATATGCATTGAAATGCGCTTGCCACTTGTTACGTACACCTACTGATTTAACCTCTTTGGGGTTCTTGGCTCCTTTATCTGGAAGATAAATATTGATACGACTATCATCAGTCGGATCCGTGTATTCATAGATCAGTCCATCGTAATCATCTATTACACCGAAAGTCAGATCATGCTTATAACTATCAGGGATGATATTCCTGAAGTTAAAAAGCAAAACTGAGTTATCCGTAGGTCGCTCAAAGTAGATTTTAAGCTTATTGTTCTGACGATAAGCAGTACAAAAGACAGCATCACAAAGATTAGTAACCAGCTCTTCAAAAGATAGGTTTGTATCATCAATAGTTGTACAGAATTCTGCAGCTAAAGGTGTTCCAAAATAATCGACAATATCGTTATAAGTACGATAGATGTTTTCGATATCAATTTCATCGATCGTACGGCGGCCAATCTTGTCATCCAGTGCCATTGAGACCAATGCATCAGCAAAGCTTGATGTTGGAAATAGCTCTGTTGTCATTGCCCCGTTTTTATAAGTCGGTAACATTCGCTGAAGATCAAAATTAATCTTGCGGGATTTAACGGATAAAGCTCCAGTCGTTGCATATGTACGTGCACGGAAAACCGTTTCATACTCGTATTTCGTGCTTTGTAAAGGATATGCACCATATAGCGCTTGCCATTTCACATCATCAACTACCGTTGTTACCCCCGGAGTTGGAGTTAAACGGCGTGCACGGACACTACAGCGGCCCTGAAATGTGACCATATCCAGCGTTGCCCCAACCGTTTGCCGTGACTTAGCCGAACCCTTGAGAATGATCTGCTTTAGCATTGGATTACCAATAGCAGCACCGGACTCATTTACTGGAGTAACTTCAACTTCAATCGTGACGTTTACAGCAGCCTGATTGCCCCCTGATGAAACGGTATAAAGTCCATTTGTAGCAACGAAGTTGCAAAGTACTCGACTACGTTCAATATTGTCTAAGATAAATGGACCAATCCACTTTTCTCCTATTGATGAAAGCTTTGGAGAAGCGGCGGCTGTTTGCTGATTTGAAAGTTCTTTAAGCTTTAACCAGTTTTTATTCACAGCTGCTGGATTTGATAATGTCATACGGTCATCGGCAACGGATAGGACACTATAAGTACCGTTTAAATCGTATGTTTGCCCGTTATAAATAAATGAAGCATTAGTGATTTCAATGCGATCATTGCTGACAAATTTAGTCGTTAAATCTGTGTTGTTTGCAGCTGCCCGAAGTATTTCATTTGGATATGCAAAAACAAGGTAATTGGTCCCTTCCAATGTCTGCGTATCAGCTGGCCGTAATACTTGACCATTAACAGATGTTTGATGCTGTACTGTTAAAGGTGGTGTGGTAATTTCGGTACCAAGCGAGAAATATGGCTCACCAGAAACAATATCAACGCCTGGCCTAAAGACCTCTACAGATGCGCCAGCAATATCGACAATGTTGGTTTCACCATCATAAGCTCCATTGATTTTATAGTGTCCACGGCCTATGCAGCCGACCATATGCTCAACTTCAATATTGTTTTCATAAACCTTATAAGGCACAGCAATTGAGTCAGGCGTATCCCAAGCAGCACCATAAATATCTGCAATACGACCATTCACCCGGATCTTGTTTTCACGGTTCGAAAGTTCATTATTTGCCGATGAAGATTGATTAATATTCTGAGTTGTCTGCGCCATCGATGGCGTAGGCATTAAAAAAGCGATCGCAATACTAATTACAATCGAAACAATAGCAGCGACCCATTTAGGGTTCTCAATAACAATGAAAGTACCAGGTAAAAAATCAAGCTGCTTTAAGTCAAATGCATTCTTGGGAGTTACTTCATTCGCTAAAGAGATTTCCGCATGGTCCATATTGCTTGTGGTATGAAAGATACGGATGTGCTCAGGCATATGTTCATATTTTGAAGTTAGCCATTGTCCAATAGTTTGAGCCTGCTCAATTGTCTTTTCTTCAGACAATGCATCTTGTTTATAAATAACCTTAATCATAATAACTGACTCGACTAAACCCCATTCCCATAACGACATCTTCAGGTAAGTAAGTGACTCCGCTTTCCATGAGATGCAGAATTTTTTGCCCACGAAAAAGCCCCACATGCGGGGGCTTGTTTTTTTGTCTAGGATGGAAAGCGACTATGCAACCCTCCTTGGGCATGGGCAGCGGATTTAAGAGTTTTAAACGTGAAGATAAAAAAGTAATTTTCCCTTTTGGTTGCATAAAGAGTTCAAGTGCCTCACCTCTATCTACTCCATATAGATCTATTGCAGCTTCGTGAACAAAATGGACACAGTTGTAATGTTCTTCGTCGTATTGCTTATCAAGCAAATGATCATGACTTTTCATACTGCTCCCTTGAGGCCACTAAAACGATCAAGTGAGAAGATATCCCCTGTTTTATTTGTGTTTAGCCGCGGTGATTCAGCCTTGAATGTCACGGCTTTATGATTCATTGCAACACTAGCAAGCTGGAGTCCAAGCAAATAAAACATTGGGGAATTGAGGTTGTCTGAACTATAAAGTCTATAATTTACAGTTGGTTTAACGTTCGGATACTGCCCTTCAATGACTCTCTCAAATTCATCGGGCAATACATCCCCCAAACCTGAAACCGAAACTGTCAAAGTCTGGTCCAGATCCCCCAGCATTCCGGATCTTTGAATTGAAACAGGCAAATATTCATAAAAGACCTGACCAGTACCAGCCTTATGCTGCACATAGACACCTCGATCATCATTACGAACAAGTCGATATGTGTTTAGAAATGATGGATGTGATAGCTCAATACACTCCAGTTGATAAATATCAACTTTACGATTGAGAAAGAACTTGGCGTATTCGTTATCCATTAGACCTCCCAATCTTTAATCAAGGCTGCATCAGCTGTTAAGTTCGGCTGGTTTTGAACAACCTCTATCTGAGCTGTTACCCGGTAAAGATTTCCATTCACCTCGTTAGTCTTGAATGAATTAGGAATGAAGTTACATAGATATTGCTGCCGTGCTCCCTGATCAATCACCAAGTCTGCATAGAATGAGGCTGGCTTGCTTTGGTATACACGCCAGAAAGCCATCATTTTATTGAAATCTGTTTTACTTAAGTTCCAGTTCACATCGACAATGTGGCTATTACGTTTTACATCGATGTAATAACGTCCTCGGCCACCATCCATCTGCTGACGTTTAACATCATCACCCGGTGTTACGCCATAGCCATTTGTTTGAGGATTTAGCTTTAACTTGTACATAACTTTCCTTCAGGCAATAAAAAAGCCACCTTCAAGGGCGGCTTCTAATAAAAAAATATCTATTCATTTTTTCTAAATAGAATCTTATGTTGATCATTTTCAATAGAAAAATTAAAACTTACATTATTAATATCATAATTTAACCCATTCTCATCAAAATCTTGGAAACTTTTATTACCCCACATATCTTCATAGCAAACAGAGAAAACTTTCAAATCGTCCTCTTGACCATGAAGCAAATAAAATCCAAACTTTTCTTTACAAAGAGTATTTGAAATTCCAGATAATAATAATAACTCAATTATATTTCCTGTACTGACATACCCCAACCATTGATGAATTTTAAATTTTATCTTTGAATAATCGATACCATTTATTTTTAGAGTGTTAATATTTACCTTTACATTAGGTTGCTGTAAAGTTTTTATAGAAAATTTATTCTCCCCTATTTCGATCTCTGTATTTTCATCCATTTTTACATTTTTAATGAACTCCTCTATTGTCAAATAATCTATTAAATATTTTTCCTCAACTATTTTAAAATAATAACTTTTATCAGAAGTACATAAAACTGTTATCAATGGATTTGTAAAAAATTTATCATCATTTTTCTTATAACGTGCCAATTCACTACTTTGAGAATCACTTGAAAAAGAGAATAATACAGTAGGAGCTCGGCCTCCCATTAATTGGAATTTTGAGAATTTCGAAATTGTCGTCTTAAGCTCAGTTGAATTTAAGGTGCTTTTTACTTCAAAAATATATTTGACAGCCTCTACAGGTACAAATGCAAAGTCACTCTTTAAATAAGGAGGAAGTATTTCATTATCATAAATAAAAAAGTCTGTCTCGTTAGACTGCTCACCACTAGAATTTTCAATTATTCCCCTTGAGATATTATATTTTTGAGGAATTACCTCTTTTATCAAAGAGGAAAGCCCAACTTCATTTAGTCCTCCTTTAACACCTTGATGAGTAATTTCTTTATTTACTTTAAAATCACCTCTTAAGGCATCTATTTTCGCTTTAAATTTTTCTGAGATAACAGTCATAAAAAAATCTTTAAAAAATAGTAAATTAATTTACATAAATTACTAATTTTTTGATAAAAAAACCACCTCGAAAGGTGGCTTTAATCAATTATCGATTACGTCTAGCAGTCGTATTCTCAGTCAAAGAACGGCTAATAGTTGAGTTTGGATTACCAATTTGATCACTTACAAGTTTTGGTACCGTTCTTGGAAGTTGCTTATCCAGTTCTTCTTTAACAATGATCCGGACTGTTTGCTCATCCAATTGCTCAGCTTCAACCGTTGCACCACTTACCTGATTTACAACTTCAATCTTGAAATTGATAGTTGGAGAAGATTGCTCAAAAGAAGGCATAAATTCAGCTTGAGGGCGCGGAGATTGACCTGAGGTAAAATCCTGCACATCTTCGAGATTTGAACGATCCTGAACTAAACCATTTGAAGAGAAGTAGACTTTGCCATCATGGAATAGATCTGAGTTCGCCGTGTTAGCTGGGTTGGCTGCACTAGAATTGCCTTTATAGATAATCTGATCATCTTGATAAGACTGATTAAAGATGTTCGAGATATCTCTACTCTGGTTAAATGCTCGTGAACTTTGATTTGCCCGATTCATGATATTTTCGAAAGAGGTGTTATTTTGAGCATAGTTAGAAATAAATGAATCAGGACTTGTAGCCTTCCTCAACTGTTCTACTTTCTCAACCCCTCCCCAATTTCTAATATCATCCTGAGACCAGACAATCTCATTTCTATGCACAGCACCAGCTACATCATACTTTTTGCCTTTCCCTGTAAACCCTCCATTAGCAAAGCCTTTCGAACCATCCACGACAATACGATTTGGATTACCACCATCCCTGAAGATCGAAACTTCCTTCAGCAATTCTTTCTGAGCATTCTGAATAGTACTGTTTGAAACATTACTATTTTGAATTTTCGAATTAGAAAAATTCGATAAGTTCGATTTATTCGCAGTAAAGGATTTACTACTTTGAACCGATTTATCTAGAACGTTGCTAAAGCTTGAGTTGTTCCCAGCGTACTGGTTAGTAATGCTTTGAACATCTCCCGATCTTGAAACTGCATCTTTGCTAGGCTTGAGAGCATTAAAGATAATCTGATTCTCTCGAGTAGGCTGATTAAAGATATTCGAGATCGTTTGATTGTCATTAAAAGCTTTTGAGCTAAGGAATGAACGATTAAAGACATTTTCTGCTGAAGTGTTGTTAATGGCATGGTTATTGATAAATGCTTCAGGGCTTGAGCTCTTACGCATATTTTCAACCAATCCAACACCACCCCAACGGCGAATATCTTCTTGGGACCAGACTACTTCTCCCTTGTGGACAATACCAGCAGGTTCGTATTTACCACCAGATCCAGTGAAACCACCATCAGCAAAGCCTTGATCTTTAATTGCACGAATGTTACCGATAATGCTTGCACCTTGTGCAATTGCTGTTGCTATTAACGGAATATTGGCTGGAAAACCTACCTTTGCTGCTTGGGCGATACTTTGCTGAATCGCAATGCCAGCTGAAGCAATAGCGAAAGCTTTATCTGCTGCAAACATAATTTTGTAGGCTTTGGATTGCTCACCAAACATGGAGCCGAACATTGAAGTTAATGAGCCAGTCATTTGCTGGCCGTACATTAATTGCGTGTTCAGACGATCTTGTTGATATTTGTCTTCAACCTCCTGAACATTCTGTGCATATTCAGCAGAAATTTGTTCTCGCTGTAATTGAGCAGCTTGAATAATCGCAGTTTTCTGATTCTCAAAATCCTGTTGACTTATAAGCTGCTGCTCAAATTGAGCATTTAGACTATCTAAACCACTTTGCTCGGTGAGATCAGTTGCAGCAAATTGACTATCAGCTAGTTCATTGGCAGCACCTAAGCGGCTAAATTTTTCCTGATCTTGTCTAAAAAACTCATTGGTACCATTCATTTCAGCCTGAATACCACCCCAGTTTTGAACAGCATTATTTACTTTATTGCGTGTCTCTTTATCCTGAGTGGCTTTAGATAGAGCAATAGATTTTTTACGCTCCTCCTCAGTAAGTTTAGTGTTTAAGAGAATTGCTTCACGCTCTAATCGGTAGCGTTCCTGCATAGCTTGGGTTTCTGTCAGTAAAGCTTGTTTAGCTTGAAATAGACGCTGCTCTTGAGCTAATTTTAGTAAGGCTAACTCTTGCTGCAATTGCTGTGCTAAAAGATCAACTGCTATTTTTCTCTGATCTTTTGTAAACTCTAAATCATGTGCTGCTTCAAACTGACGTTTAGCGAAACTATCTTTTAAAAGCTGTTCTTCGCTTTTCGTAAAGTCACGAAATGAATCAAGCTTGGTTTTTGTTGCCTGCTCAGCAATTGCTATGTCATTCTCAGCCCGTGCTTGCAATTCCGATTTGATTTGAGCCTTACGTTCAGGACTGAAATTGGCTTTATCAACTTCCTCAAGTTTTTTTGCTAATTCATTTCGAATTTTGGCTACTTGATCCGCAACATCATTTTCTAACTTAATCCGAAGATTAGCTTGTTCTTCTGCCATTTTAGTGGCGTCTTGAATAAGTTTATCGAAGTCTTTTGAGGAGATATCGCCAGCTGTATAACCATTTATACCTGCCATATATCCCTGATAGTCCTTCCAGTATTGGTTATTATTTTTACCAATACCTTTACCCTTCTGCACGTTTCCTTCACCTGCATGATATGCACGCACAGCTTTTTCTAGATCTCCCTTGAAGAGTTTTAATAGATAAGACATGTATTTCCCTGCACCTTCGGCAGATTGTGCTAAATCATTTCGATCTTTTACTCCATATTGTTTGGCAGTACCCTCAAGAAACTGAAAACCTCCTGTTGCTCCAGTTTTCTTATTATAAGCCCTAGCATTACCTTTAGATTCAATCATATGAATTGCTGACAAGGTACCTGATGGCAGATTATTTTTTGCCTCAATTTCTGCAAAATTATATTTTGCTGCATTAGCTTGAACTTTAGCATTAACAGTTAGAACTTTTTGCTGCTTTGATAGTTCGTTTGTACTTTCTCTAAGTGCTTTATTTCTGGCATCAATTACCTCATTGTTTTTTTGCTCGATTGCAAGTGTTTGTAAACCAATTTGATATAACTCATTGGTAATTACAACACCGTGCTTACGAGCCCAGTTTGCAGTTTCCACCATACTTTTAACTTGTTCAGGTGAATATCCTTTGTCGAGCAAACCTTTAGTTACCCTAGCTTCATAATCTCTATCAAACAAAGATGCTCTAAATGCTTTCTGAGCTTTTTCAGCTTTTTGTGCAGCAGTTTCATTATTAGTTAATGCTTTGGAGTTTTCATCAATGCCAACTGCTGCCGTTTGAGCCTTATTTCCTGAAAGTTCTACTTCAATATTAAGAAGTTTTAGAGAATCTTTAGTGGTTTTAGCAGTCTTAGCATTTTTTTCAAACTCTAAAGTATTCTCTTTAAATGCGTTATAAATATCCTTACTTATACGCAACTCATTAAAGCGCTTAACTGCATCATTCATACTTATGGTGCCATCTTTAGCATCATTAACTACCTGAACGATTTCTTTATTATTTTTATAAAGTTGGGTAATCGCATTTAACTGAATATTGATTTTACTACTAGACTCGGCGAGTGCTTTGTTCTGACGTTCAAAAGATGCAGTCATATCATTAATGGCTGAGTCCTTTTCCAATCCTCTTAAAGCTAACAATTCATCTTTAGCCCTCTTAGCTACCGCAGCTTGCTCTTCTAACTTCTTATTAGCTTTATCTGCTTTATCCTGAAAATACATATAGCCCGCTGCTAATGCGGTAATTCCAAGAGTTATTGCGCCAATTGGTCCACCAACTAAACTTAACGCACGGCTTCCAAGTGACGCAACCCTATTTAAATTTCCTTGAGCTACGGTATATGCAGCAGTTGCTGCGGTGGCTTCTTTTAAAGCAACACTATGAGCAACCTCAGCTGCAGTCTTGCGTTGTACAGCGATTGCACGTGCATCTGCTGTAACAGCTGAGTTATATTCTGCTCTTGCTAATCCAATTTCTGTTAAAGCGAGTGCCGCAGCCTGTCTTGCTCTCATTGCTTCAATACCAAGTAACTGTACTTGAGATTGTGCTTCAGCCAAATTAGCAGCTCTTTGTTGAGCAGAAGCCACTATGCTTGCTTGAATAGCAATAGTTTTTGTTAAAACAGCCTTCGTAATCAAACCAATTCCAAGAACAAAAGCACTATCTACAATTAGATCGAGATTTGTGGCGAGTACTTGAATAGAACCAGCTAAAGACTGCGCAGCACCAGAACCTTGTCCAGTTTCACCAACAAATTTTGTAATGCCATTGCTTAACATCTCTAAAGATTGAGCAATTGTTTTATTTGTTTTGCCATAAAGCTGTTCAACGCTATCGCCCGCTTTTAATAAAGCTTTAGTAATTACTTCACCAGTAAGTTTACCGTCTAACATCATTTGACGGAGTTCACCACGGGTCACACCCAAACCTTTTGCCATAGCATTCAAGAGGCCACCAGCACCATCGACGAGGCTGTTAAACTCTTCGGCCCTTAATACCCCGCCGTCTAATGCTTGTCCATATTGAAATAAAGCAGCTGCTGCTGATTCAGCATTAGATCCACTAATTGCAACAGCTTTGGAAGTAATTTCTGTAAGTTTTGCTGTTTGTTCTTGAGTTAAATTCAGTGTCTTCGCATTGGACATGTATTTTGAATACACATCATTGACAGCACTCCAAGATGAAGCGGAGCGTTGCGCAATTGCAAAAGTATCATCCATTGCCTGATTCAATTCTTTCTGGTTACTAGTAACTAACTTCAGTTTGTTATTAATGCCAGTGTAAAGATCCATCTTGCTAATTGCAGAACCAATTGTAACTACCCCAGCCATATATCCAGCTAATGAACGAGTAGCTACAGACAAACGATCCATAGACTTTGTTGCGAAGTCACCATTCTTCTCTATACTGTTAAGTTCATTGCCTAGATTTCGTGCATTTCGTTCAGCATTTTGCGAATCAATTACAATGACCAGACGGGATTCTTGCGCCATTTCACTTTCCTCAGGGCAATAAAAAAGCCCACAAGAGGTGAGCTATGAATTTTGGGTAATAAAAAACCGACCTCTTAATGGGTCGGCTTAATAAATAACTTCAATCAATTTAGATACGGCGATTAATATCGATGCTGCTTGTCATATCAATATTCCAATTAAGACGGCGAAAACCATGATAAAGGTCCAGACTCTTAACGACTTGCTTTCAGACTGAGTCAGCATCAAAACCATTCCTTTCTTATGACAAAGATGCCTCACATGTGGTTATTGGAGATGCTGAGGAGCGTAAACGTCTAGCCCATATTGCAGCTAAAGCAGTTTTTGAGGCTCTAGTGGAAACCTACGATGAAGATGATGATAAAAAAGCACCCTAGGATGCCTTTTACTCATTTAAAGTTTTTTATACCAATCAAGCATTTCATTAAATTTTTTTGTAAAACCTGTTAGATCTACTTCGGAGTCTTTATTGTAATCATATGGCCATTCTCTATATCGAATAGCTGCTCTTTTTCCATCCTTCATTTGTTTAATGATTAGATTTGAATAAAGCGGATTAATTATTCCTTCCTTTCCTGAATAAGATACATTGTCATCAATTTTTATTGCACTACTTGATCTTGGATAATGATGTCTTCCTACACCTACCGCAAATCTACCATCAATAAGCAAAACCATTAATCCATTCTTACTAACGGAACATATCTTTTTCCCCTCGAATGCATCCTTTTTGCAGCTCACATCCCATCTATTATAAATATCATTGCTTGCCAAGTTTGTTGAATTGGACTTCGTCTTATCTTGTGGATTTTCAGCCTTAAAGCAACCCCAACCATCACTTATTTCAATTTTTGATGCATCGCTTGCTTCAATATAACCCTCGTCCTTATTATCTATTTTGACCTTAAAAATTATATCATCCCGATAAGTACCTTGATTAACTTCAGCCTCTAAAAAAGTTACAGGTACATATTTGTCATCGGTTTTGTATGAAGCATCATTATAAGACATATTCAATTTATCAGCATAAATTGGATTTGTTAAACACCCCGTAGAGTTATACCATGCTGTCTTACCAATGATACTGTCAGTATATTGTTTGGTTATAACTAATCTTTCGGCAAGCATTTTCTTTTGTTGCTCTTGAGGTGTCTCAAATCCTGCATACAGATTTACAGCAATACAACCTATTATCGGAATCCCGGTACGTCTCAAGATGCTCACAATTAAAATAATCTTTTCCATTTAAAACCAATCTAATATCAATATTTAAAAATCAGCTAATGATCCAAATAAAAATCATTAAAGCTATAAATAATATAATTCCACAAATAATCCATTCAGATTTAGGGTAGCCCCATACGTTATCTGGATTATTAAAATCAGGTTCTCTTCTGTGAGTTGTTTTCTTAGTATGACTAGAAAATTTAGAATAAGATAAACCAGTACCCGGTAACCCTACTGTTGTTCGAGTTCCCTTCTTACTAACATTTACTCGTGCCCCTTTTCTACCAACGGAAACACTTGAGACTCCTTTTTTACTTATATTTACTCGGACTCCCGGAGCAATTTTTATACTTTTTCTAAAATTTAATCCCATATCGTCACCTATCTAGTGCAAATCTTTTTAGAAGCGCTTATTGAGCCATCTTTACAAACAAATTTACTACCATCACAGTGGCTAATTCCTCCTTTACTACCTGAGCAAGGTTGTCTTCCTCGCCCCGCTTCAGCAAAACTTATAGAACCTAAAATTAGTAAGACACTTATAATAATTTGCTTCATGAGTTTTTAACCTTTTGTTATAAAGTGAACTAACTTTAACAAACTGGTTACTAAATGTCACATAAAGAAAAACCACCAAAAGGTGGTTTGAAAATTTCTAAATAATTTATTAATAGCTGATTGAACTAGCATCACCAGTTTCAGATTGGTATTTAGAAAACCTAAAACCTTTCCCATTAGAATTACATGCAACCTTCCATATTCCTTCCGCAATTGTTTCTGGGAAAATCAAATTAAGATTTGCAGAAGGTGTATCCCTTGACTTTGTTACATTACCAGATTGTGCATACTCGACAAATGCAATACTTTTAAACTTCTTCATAGAGCAATAGTATTTATCTAATGATTTGGAACTAGTATAAAAACCACTTCCATCACTCTTTTTACCTACTGACTTACTCCATATTTCTACAGTCTTATTCTTAGCATCGTAATGGTAATAGTCCTTATCAACATAGTAGCTTTCATTAGAAGACGAAGTTACATAAACCCAATTTGCTGCAAAACAATTAATTGGAATAAGTAAACCTAATAATAAAAATATTTTTTTCATAAAGTTTCTCCTTTGAAAGGAAGGATAACAGAATGTAGATTACTAAACATTCGACAAATAGCTAAAAGAAACTTCAGTCCACAAGCTTTTAAACTGAGTTAAAGCATTTAATACCTAACTTTTCTTTGTAGTAATCAGCCGCTGCTTTCAAATCACTTAAAAGCTTTGCTTCAGTATGATCTTTAGGTGCCAATACCATTAAGGCTGGCATGTAATTTCGCTTGTATTCATTTGGATAACTCTCACAAAGGATCTTTTCTTTAACCTTAGGTGGTGTCGAGGGTGAATCCAATTTATCTAAATAAGTACTAATTAGAGCATCGGATTTTTCAAACTTGGCTTTATAATCTATCTTTGAACCGACATCAGAATCTTTCTCACACCCCGCCATTACAGCCACAAGCAAAATTAGAAGTATATATTTCATAATTAAAAGAATATTTAATGTTATAGAAAGATATTATATTAAAAAACCACCCGAAGGTGGAATCTTAATGGGATATATCCAACTCATCAATTAGATTAATCCAGGAACCACACCTAACACCGAATCGTTCTGCGAGATTTGGAACCTTGATTCCTTTATGTGCTTTGGATTTGTTCCAATCGATATTCGGATTAATTTGTTCTGAGGTTAAAACATAACCCTCACCATTAAAATGCTTTCCTAGACTTACAATATCTAAATCAGCATAGTTGTCTTCTAAAACATGAGGAGATGCTATTGCAATTGGGCAAGTCAAAAGATCATTTTTGAAATCTGATGTTGCCTGTCCATGCGTATCCGGATTTACAATCAAAGGCCTAAAAGCATTCTTAAAGTTATCATATTTTTCTTCATCGTATCCAAATCTTGAAATTTGTTCTAAAACTTCATCCTCGACAGAAGCACAAATGAAAAAACCAATCGAACCAGAAGACTTACAAACTTGTAGTCCTTCCCAAATCCATGGAAATTTTTCACTTGGATAATAGCGGTAACATAAATCAAGTATTGCATTAGTGTCTATACAGATTCTTATCATCAATTAAAACACCTTCTCTTGAAGGTGTTTAAATGACTCTCGGCTAGTTGAATTTCTAAAACCAAGGATCGATTTCGCTGTACTTGATGATATTTGTTCTTGCCACATTGCGCTTAATACTTTTTCAACGTAGTTATGACCAAAATACCTTAATACGGTATTTTCCTTTTTGTTGTTTGGAATACCATCATTTTTTGGTGTGATGAATTCTAGATAATCGCTTAATTCATCATTTCCAATATAGCCCAGGGTTTTTAATTGGATTGCAATTGCTGCTTTGCTAGCTTTTGTATCCCTTCTTATTAATAGAATAATTTCATCCAGAGTTAAATCCTCAGTAAAATATTTTTCTATAATATCTTTAGGAGCAAGTACATATCCAGCAACACGATCACAGTATCGCTCAATTTCTTTTTGAGATTCAGTCATCTTCCCATCAAAAACACTTTGACCTAAACCTAGATGTACAATCTCATGAATTAAAGTAAAAAGTTTTCTAGAAGCATACTGTCCAGAACTAAAAATAGTAATAATAGGGAGAGTTTTATAAAACATACACATCCCATCTGAACCATATTTCTCAGTGCCTCTATCTAAAACAATAATATCCTTATCTTCAACTAGTTGTCTCCAAGAATTGTAATAATCATCATTATTTTTTACTTTTTTCTTAAATTCTCGAAAGCCAAAATATTCAACAAGTTTTTCAGCATCTTGTTCAGCATACTCAATGTTTCCAGACAATGACAAGTCAAAATCTAGTATTTCCTCATCCAATGCTTCCTTAATTGAAATATAGTTTTGCCTTACAAGCGAAAACTCTTCAATTAAAGACTGATACTTGTATTTATTTTCTGAAATATCTAATTTATTTCGATGTTCAATTAAATCTGGTGTGTCTCTTTTGAATACATGTTGCTCAGTGGTTAGATATACTGTAGGAACATAAAGAGCCTTCGCAATTTTTTCTAACTGGCTTAGTTTAAAAACTAATTCATCATCTAGTTCTAAAGCTTTAGTTAACTTGGATTCGGCAATTTTTGTTAGACGTGCTAACTCATCAGCAGATATGTTCATATCTACCATATAGCGTTTCAACGCTTTATTTGAGTGTCTAACTAATTGAACTTTCATGTTAACTACCGATAGCCTACATCGCATTTCTAGAGAAAATTGATCCAATTTTACTGCACATAATTAACACTTATGTGCAGTAGTAGTTTATCTAAAATATTAGTGTGCTCATACACTTTTAACAAAAGTTTTCTTTTCATTGTGAGTTAGAAAGTGCTCCTTCTCACACCCTTATGTTATCCCTTCTTTCTTTTATCGCTTTCTATCTGAGTCTTCTTATGCGATTCATCCAGAAACAAGTTATCCAAAGCAAAGATACAATCATTAAAGATATGAGCATCAACAGGTAAATCATTATGCTCAGCATAGACATTAATAGCCTGCTGATCTAACGATAGCGGTATACCTTGCTCATATCTCCTAGATCTGCAAATAGTGCTAAATGCTGAAAGAATGGACTGAGCCGCATAAGAATATTTTGGTGGCTCTGGAACAAGTCCACCTAAGAACTTGATTTGTTCGATTTCGTGCGGCGTTTTCGACGCGTAGGTTTTTTGGTATTTGTAGAGTTCGAGGACTTTCCCAAGATCGTCGCCTTGTCTTTATCAGCATTTTCTTGAATCTTTTGAGCTTGATCTTTGATAAATGTCCAAATCACAAGGCCAATATCACCAAGGTTTAGTAGCTTAGAGGCATTCTCTGGTGTGTATGGCTGCTCAGTTTCAACAGTCTTACCTTCAACCACTTCAGAGAAAACAACACCCTTCCAGTCTTCAATTAAATGTGCCCCTGCTGCATCCAATAAGAGCTCATGGTAAAGCTTACCGTTTTCATCTTTTGCCATTACATCATAGCCTTTTGATGAAATTTGATTACCTGCTTTTTCTAATGCCACTTGAAAAGGTTTATAGCCAATACCACGAATTTTAAACTCTGCTTGTCCACCTGCAGTTTCAAAGGTACACCATTTTGATACTTCTGAGCTTCGTACAATTCCGACTTTTAAAGCCATATCTACCTCGAATAATTTGAAAAAAAAGCCCATGGGATTCCACGGGCTTTATTGATTTAAATTGAATTACAAAAGAGCACGCACAATTGTCGGTGCTGTACGAACTTGAGCAAAGTTGATATCTAAAGTGATGATGTCATCACCTCCACCATCCGGGTGATTGGCTTCCATAACTTCTAGCTGCGGGAAATTGAATGAGTATTTACTTCCCTTACTATCTTTAATATCGAAAGTCAGAGTGAACACATCACGGGTTTTGATTGCATCAATCCAGCCTGCTGCCGTAGTTGAGAACATGAATGAAGCATTTGCTTCAATATCCATCATCTTTTCTAAGTAAAACTCTGGAGTGTATTTGCCTGAACCAATACAACGCACCGCTTCAAGGTTGTTATTGATCGAAAGCGTAAGTGACTGCATACACGCTTTACCTTGGATAGACTGGCCATTAACTAGCAAGTTTTCAACGTTTGGCATGCTTACCAATGGTCGAGTTGAAGCTGCAACGGGATTCACAACAGGGCTTGTAGTTTGGCGTGTAAATGAGCTACCTACTAACCCAAAGTTACCAGTGATTTTACCAGTAGTTTGAATAGTAATTTCGCCAGTATTTACCTGGACACCACGGTAGATAAATACCTGCCCAACATCTTCAAAAACTTTAACAAGCGTTAATGACTTACGGACAGTGCCGCCAATAGTTAAGCTGTTTGTTGCCCAGTTATTGAAAGCTAAAGCACTTAAGAATAAATCAAAGGTACCAAGTGACAATTCAAACTCTAACTGACCAGCAACTTCAGCTTCAGTTACTACCCCACCTTGTCGATAGCGGGAATCTACAACCTCACTGCTTTCTTCAGTTGAGACGTTTTCTGATAAACCATCACTTACACGGCGTACTGTGTACCAAATTGGGTTTGCTGGAGTTGTTCCTAATACTGCTTCTTCACAAGCATATAATCGAATTTTCGCGCCTGAACTCATTTATTGTTCTCCAAAATTTAGGCATAAAAAAACCCGCTTCATGAGCGGGTCGGTAAAAATAGAGGGCGTAAAAAAACCCGCTTAATTAGCGGGTCATTACTTAGTTTCTTCTGAGAGTTCTGGCGGGGCTACGCCGACCATAGCAGCTGAAACTGCTTCGGATAAATTGGTAGGTTGGAAATTAAAAGGTATTTCTGATAAATGTTCTTCTTCAGGCTCCGGTTCGGGTTCTTCATGCAATCGAATATCAATCCAGCGTGCTTCAGGGATTTCAACAGGATTTTCGAGATCTGCAACTACAGCAGCAAGTTCAAAATCAAACTTACGTTTATAAGTTTTAATTGAAATATCGCCGTTTTCTAATGTGTCATACACCACCGCGACAATTGTGTTGCCGTTTGCGTCTTTGGGTACTTCGATATACCAACCTTCCTGAGCAAAGCCTAAAGAGCCCTTAAGCAGATATTCACCCACATCAACTTTCTTAAATTCAATAGGCTGCTTTTCTGCATCACTATTTAGATCGATATGATCGCTAAAAAGCTTCACTACTGGCGAGGCTGATTTTAAAAATCCGTTTGCATCGACAGAAGTGTTAAAGCTTGTCTTTAAATGTCCCCAAGCAGTCCATGCGTCAGCACCAGCACCATATCGATATGACATTTGGTGTCCTGAAATGCCCTTAAAGAGTTGCCATGAATACGTACCATTTGAGTCATTGGTGTGATAGGCCATCAATGTTCCGTAACGCATTGGCATCAAAAGAGGATTGGAGACATTACCGCCTTGCCAGTCACCATGCGAAATATTTACTAAGCGGCCTGATCCAAGAGCAGTTACCCATTGTGAAACTAATGATTTGTCATAAAGAGAAGCAATAATGTTCGCTAAATATCCCAATACACCAGCATCACCTAGACCTAACGCAGCTTTGGCACCACTTGCTGTATTACCGCCCGTTCCACCTTGTGCAACTGAAAGTGGTGTAACTAAACCTTTCATTTCAGTAATATCGGTATTTGTACCTTTTTCAGCTGCTCCAAGATTGTTTCGAGCATCTGCTGCAGTTGTTGCTCCTGTACCTCCTTGGGAGATAGCTGCTGTACCAATTACTTGTGAAAAGTTAGGGTTTAAATTAGGAATGCCGGATGCAAACGGCAGCATAAATTGCCGCTTCCCCTGTAATGCATTATATGGGAACGGTCGATGGTCCCAATTAAATTTAAATACAAGATTTGCCATTATGCTGTTACCCCATCAATCACTTGGAAAGTCAAAGTTTCGGTGTGTTGTGTATTACCACTCACAACCGCTTTAATATCAATCTGACATAAACCCACAGGCCATGCGGCTGTGCTAGCTCCAGATTTCACATTAAGCCAACCTTTCTGTGTGCTTTGGCTTAAAGGTGCACAAGTCAAAGTTGCTACCGTAGTACCATCGACTAACGATTTAATTTGCGATGTAAACGCATAGCCAGTTAGATCGATAGCACGGCGTACATCATCGGGTGGATATTGCAAAGCTTCATCTGTATCAACGAGCTGCAAATTCAAGTTGAATGTGTCACCACGCTTAAAAACGAAATTGCTCATAAGTGATTCCTATAGACATAAAAAAACCACCGATGAGGTGGTAGTGAAAAAGTTGGATTGTTATATGTTTTAGTTAATGAGGTAGCTTATTGATACGTTGTATTGAATGAAGTCAGCATCTTTCCCCGCATCAATCGATTCGCCCTTCAAACACTCTAAATCATCAATTGAGAAATACTCAAAATGCGCCAGTAAAGCATCACTTAGAACTGTTAGTGCTTTTTCTCCAGTATGGAGTCGATCAAAGCATTGAATCATGATATTCCCTGTACGACGAGTACAAGGTTTATCGGCAACACCTGAAGTAAAGCTCGGACCACCTGCTATCTTTAAACGACACCACAAGCCTTCCTTTGGTACTGTAAAGCCTGGTGCATTTGGATACTGAATTCTATTCTGGGCAATACCAGTAAAGCTTTGCATACGATCGATAATTGCTTGCCTTGTCTGCTCTAAAGTCATTGCCATCTTAACCACCGTACTTCTGAGAAATATAAGTAAACGTGGTCTTGTAAATACCTTGTGGTGCTTGATCAGACCAACCATTTTCTAAGCGTTCAGCATAGGGCTGGTTGTTTTGAATATAGATCAAACTACCAAGTTTAAATTTCACAGCTTGAATCGCTGCATCTTGCACGGCGTTTGTTTCAGGTCCACGTACACCATAGTCACCAGATCCAATCGAAACAATATGAGAAGCACGATAAGCACCAGTATCAACCGGACTTGAAACGACCAAAGACTGAACAGCATCCATTGTAATTTTCTTTACCTTTTCCTCTGCCGTTTTAGCCACATCAAAACTAAATTCAGTTGGCTTTTTCCCCTTCCATCCCATCGTTTACCTCACTTTCTTCATACATTTTAAAAAGGTCTTGAGCGATTGCTTGAATTGAATATGCTTCAAATTCTGAACTGGGCTCTTTTTCTCCCATTAGCTTTTTAACTTTCTGCCAAACATGAACAGCTTCATGCAAAAGCAATCCGTACACTTCAATTAGATTTCTTTTTGAAGTATCGCCCAACTGAACAACTGCATATGCACCATCAGAATAGTAACTAACTTGAGCCGCTGCACCTTCAGCAGACAAGAACTTATCAACGTTATTCATGTCCTCGAATAACAGATCCATGTGAAGCTGATTTCGAGCTAATGTATATTGAACATGTTGGAAGGGAGAGATATGCCATAAAGGTACGTAATCTGTGCTAACCATGGTCTAACCTATCAACTTAGCAAAGGCGTTTCAGTTGCCTCTCTGCCATCAAATGCGTTATGAATAAAAATGCCATCCACATATTCGGGATGGCATTCGCAGTGAATAAAAGAATGAGGTTTTAAATCATCATCAGGTACAACCTGAAAGCTGTCATAGACCTCATGTGCAGTCCAAGTCATTACACCTTCCTCAACTGACATTTCCAAATAGTTGCAGCTGGATCCTGTTTAATATGAATTACCCGGAATGAGCCTAAGTCTGTAATCCACTCATCATCAATTTTCGGGGCCATATTCACTTCATTTTGCAGCACGGTGGCTTTCTTATCTGTAGCCAGCACTCCAAGCGTCTGAATCTCATATTGACTGTAAGAGCCGAACAGAACACCACGGCCAGAATAGTTTTCTTTAACTTCAACATGAGTTTCAGTCTTAGGATCCCAATTTGTTTTTGATATCCGTTCACACGTAAAGGTATGAACGGCATCAGCCAAATCTTCATTAAATGCTTCAGCAATTTCCGCCTGTAGCTCATCTCTTAAGCCCATTATTTATGCCCTGTATAGTGGAATGCCGAAGCCATTAATACTTGCATTTGGATCTTTCAAATCAAGCGAATCAATATAATCAATTGCTATCTGTTCAAAGCTAGAAATAGCCTCAGAACCTTCTTGAAATTCTTTTTCAGATTCGACTGAATCAGCTTTAACTTTCTTTCGTTTAAGCAGCTGCTCTTTGCCGTTATAAATTACTTTGGCCAGAATGCCTTTAATGATTTCACAAGCAGCATCTATAAGAAGTGAATCTATAGGATCCGGCACAAATCCAATTCGTTTTTTCATCCAAACATTTGCAAGTTGAACCAGACGAGCTTTATCACTGTCTGGTGCAAAATCGCTGCCCAAAATTGAATTTGCGTCATCTACAGTAATAAAGCTCATTGCATTATTCCTTCGGGATTAATTTAAGAAGTTCTGCTTTTGAAGCAGATGGTTTATAGCCAATGTTTTTACTAGCTAAATATTCTTTTATTTGATCATTTGACCAACTTTCAAAATCATTTGCCGACGTTTCTGTTGCTTGGTTTTGTGCCGCTTTTCCAGCTTCCAATTCACCAATACGCGCTTGCATAGCGGCAATATCATTTTTGAAAGCATCAAATTCTGCTTGAATGCTTACTACCTTTCCTTCAGCCGCTTTAGTAGCATTGTCAGCTTGAAGTACAGCATCTTTTAAACGTGAGTTTTCAGAAATTAGTTCTGAACTATCACCATTTGCCTGTTCCAAGATTTCGATTTTCTGTTTAAGTTGCCCGTTTTCCTCAACAACCTTTTCACACTCAGCTTTTGTATTATCAATTACCTCTTGCAGCTCAGGGGTAATTCCAACTGCGACATTTACTGTGGCCAAAGTCGTTTTTGCAGGCTCTTCCAGTTTGCGAACTTCAACTGGAATATCCAAAGCTTCATAATCATTCTGGATTTTTGGATAGTCACCATAAATGATTACTTCTTCAGCACTACGATTTGGATTTTCATAATAGTCAGGATTCGCAATAGTCCCAACTTCTAAAGCTGCTACTGCAGCAATACGTGTATAGATTAACTTCATGACACTTTTCTCTTTATAATAAAAAAGAGGGCAAAATAGCCCTCGAATAAAATTAGATGTTTAAAGTATTAAGGCGTACCAGACAAATCTAACAATGTACCAGCGGTCATTTTGTTGCTGGTTGCATGTTTCTTCCAGTTAGCACTTGACCCAAGTAAAGTAAGATCTGGATTCTCACCTTTTGTTGTATCCCAGCTATAACCAAGAATGTCTAGGTTAAATGTACCTTCAGCACGCATACCAATAGCAAAGTTTTCTTCATCATTGATGTCGTATGCTCGGAAGCCTGGTACTTGTGACTCAGTTACAGTCACAGCACCATACTGCAAGCCAAATGCATCGTTATCGCCTACAGCGTCAGTAACAAGTACAGGTTTACCTAAAGTACCTGGTAAACCGCCATAAATAACGACTTCAGATTCACCATAAATCTGCTTGGTGATTGCATCATCTACGATATCGAAATAGGTATCTGAGTTCATTACCCACAAACCGATACGCCCAAACTTGTCACCAAATTTACGCATTCCTTTGGTTAAAGCTTTACGACCATCTACTGCAATACTTCCTTTTGCAACCATATCAGGATTGCTTGTAATCGCTGCTTTTAATGAAGCCAAGCTGTACTGTAAACGCCCTGCAACCAAAGCATCTGCCAGATCATAACCAAGAATCATTGCGAACTCTTCAGGTGTGCGAGCACGGCGCTTAAAAGCTTCTTCAGTTGATGCATAAGGACCATATTTAAACGGAACTTTTACACCTACAGATTCTCCAGCACCAATTTTTTCATGGTTAACTTTAGCGTTTGAGTTCACATCACGGTGCTTAATGCTGCCACCAACACGATAAAATGATTCTTTATTAAAATCACCTTCAATGATTTCATTTTTATAAAGAATCGCTCCAGCTGATGCCTCGTTAAAGACATTCAAATTGTCTTGCAAACGCTCTAAATAAGCAGTTTGTGCCAATTGGTTGTAGATGATCATGTCTGAATTAACTGTTGTAGTCATAACGACTTATCTCCAAATATTTAATGATTAGTTCGGTAGTTTTAGGAAGGATTCTTGACCATGTTCTTTGATGTAATCAGCTCTTTGAGATACTGACATCTCACTACGCTTCATACCTACAGGTGCTCCACCTTTGCCCCCGCTTTGGAAACCACCGCCATTTCCTTTACCACCTTTAAGGATTAAGTCTTTATGTTGGTATCCACCAACCAAGGACTCTAAAGCTTCATCAACATTTGCAAGTTCACCAGGGCGGACACGGGAATAAATCTTTTCGCCTTTTTGGTCGTAGGCAACCACTTTGCCTTCTTCGATTTTGAAGTGCTGGCCAAAGGTTGCTTGAACCATATCAACTGGAACTGCAATGTTGTCTTGAATGTACTTAGAACGAGCAAAACCACCGCCAATAAGCTCACCATGCAATTGAGCTTCTAGAGCATCACGTTGTTGAACGATTGGAGCATATTTGTCTTCAACAGCTTTAATAGCTTCAGCTTTGACTTTCTCAACTTCACCAGCATCCACCAGCTTTTTATCATCAAGATTTTGTATTGTCTGAATTGCTTTTTTAGCTGCTACAGGATCATCAATCCCCTCAAAAGCCTTTAATGCTTTTTCTGCTGCTTCTTTCGCTTCACGATGTGTTTTAGCTTCCCCATTTAAGCGAGCAATTGTCGCCACGGAATGTGCAGCATCGTGGGGCATTTCTTTGCCGTCATCATGGACATAGATAGGTTTATCACCTTCTACTTCCGCATAAACTTTACCGTCGATTGTTACTGTTTTAAGTTTCATGGGTCATCCAACCTATATTTTCAAAATGGGCATCCACCCGGATTCGCCGTCTGCATCCACTTTCGGCAGGCAATAAAAAAGCGCCCTTTAGGACGCTTTATTTCAATGAGTTATTTATGCAATGTTGTAGCCTTCTACACCGCGTTTTTGTCGATTTCGAGTACGTTGCTCAAGCCACATTTGACCTTGTTCAATATTCGTAATAGCGAGCGAATTTTCACGGCAAGGAAACTTTTCATTTAGAATACGTAAACGATGTAAAACAATCGCAAGTAACGCTTCATTCGTTATACCATTAACTCCAACTTCCTTAACTGGACCAAGTTGAAATTGAATTGGAGTAAGTGAATCTCCAGCTATGACATCATAGAAGTGACCTAGTTCAAGAGGCTGTTCACCATCTCGGGTTTTCACTGTTTCATTATGGGTAACTGTTACACCATTATCATCTTTGTGGATTTCATGGCCCATTACACAATTTTGAAAACCATCTAGTTGATATGAATGTTCAAAAACATCTTTTGGCGACCAAGAAATATAACCTTCATGATCTGGATGATTAGCCTTGCCACCATCTTTATATTCGATTAAATAACCAGGATCATCCGGGTCTTCATTTTCAGGGATTTGCCACCCTTGGTATTCATTGTATTCACCACGTGACATAGGCGCTGCTAAAACTGATTTAGTACCGATATAGGCAACCATTGATAAAGCTAATAGCTTCTTAGACATTTTTGAACTCACAAAAAAAGCACCCTAAGGTGCTATGGTTAAAATATATTGATTACTTTGCTTTCCACAGTTCTTGTTTACATACTGGACAGGTCACAACTAAGCAGATTTCATTCCTATCATTCACTATGCGTGCTTCTTTTTCGTAAAACTCAAGTTCAGCCTTGCAATGATTGCAGGTAATGTTGTGAATTTTATCCGCTGGCAATTCACCACGCTTCAGTACTTTCACAGTCCTAACTCCTTAAATGCCTGTTCATCCAACTTACGAAGTTGGTCCAATGTGTAAAGCCGCCCTTCAGGGTCAAAGAACTTTTCAAAATCAAATTTCCCATCTTTATAGAGCTTAAAGCGCTTTGGCCCCAACCATTCTTTTTGAAAGAAATCGTCAGTCTTGCCGAAGAACTCTTTAAATGTGGTGTTTGCGTCTAGTTGCCCGATTAACTGACTGCGCTCATCTTTGGGGATGTCTTTCACTGGTTGTTCGTCCATGACAAACGGACGCTCTCCAGCAAGGCGACCATCTTTATCAACTGGTACCAAAATGCTTCGGCAATGTGGATGTAACGGCGGTACACGTTTAGATGGGTCGTTAATTTCCCATATTGTTCCATCCAATGACGCACATAGCTTTGAGGTCCTGCCATCCAAGACACTAACAAATCGAACATATTCAAAGCCAATTTTCTTATAGCTGTCTAGATAGGCTTGATTAGCCACATGGCTTCGTATAGTTCGAACAGTCCGGTCAATATCAGATTTAGTGCTGTTTAAAAGACCATCTTCGAAATTAAGGCGTTTGGTACCGCGAATACGCTGAATAATTTCTTGATTTGTTTTACCTGTGCTGATTCCATCACGAATCGCGTATTCAACTTTCTGGCGAGCACTTTCTGCAATTCTTGATAAAAGATCATCAACTAAAGCACCACCAGCCAAAGGAACTTTTTTTGCTGCTGAAAACAGTTTTTCACCATCAGGCTTACTAATCTTTGCGCCGTATAACTTTGCTATGTAGTTAGCTTCATATACGGCCATCGCTGTAGCTGAAATGGCGAATGCTTCAGGTAAGCTTGTATTAACACTACTAAACCATTGGGAAATTAAATCTCTTATTTCCTTAAGGTTTGAAGTTGTGTATTTCCCTCCAGCTAAAGCTATCTTTTCTGAATCACTAAGTTCATCCAATAAATCACGAAGCTTTGAAAGCATTACGTTCGTATCATCATTGAATAAACCCAATAATTCATTTACTGATTGCGAAGAAGCACGATAAAGATAAGCCTGATGTTGAGTGAGTACCTCCAAAAGATTTTTATTATCTTTAGCCATATCACCCACCTATAGATTCACGGTCCCGTCTTTTTCACCTTCGACATTGACCAGCTCTTCTTCATATTTTTGTTTTGGGAACATTCCAGTCTGGTTATATTCCCACCAAGATTTAAATGAAGAACGGCCTTGTAAAGCTGCCTCATACAATTGACGAGCTAGTTCAGATTGATATCCTTGTTTATTGAATTCCTGACTGATTTCGAACATCAGTTCATCTTTAGTCAAAACATCAACATTAGGCGTTACAAACTTAGCTGCCCATCTTAAAGCCATTGAAAAAGCTTCATTCATATTCACAACACAAAGTGAAAGAACGGAATGCTGCACGGCGTCATCACTATTTGATTCAGTAGCAGTCTTTTTCCCTGCTGAACCCTTTTCAATTAATCGCGCACCCATCTCTTTCATCTGTTCCCATTTATCCTTCATAGCCTCTCTAGCTAAAGTATTTGGATCTGCTTGTACAATCCCCAAATCACCGTTTTCAGGTAAAGGTAATAGAACTTTTGCACCGATATAAATGCCACGCTTTTTGGCCTCGTCGTACCAAGCCCAATTGACACCCTTAGCAAAAAACTGTGGTTGGCCCATATAAAAAACGGACTCTTGAAAGTCCGCACTATCTCGGTAATGAGCCAAATTAAGATTAGCTAATGGGAGCAATGGAGGCTTCTTAATCTCTTCGGAGTTATCTATAGCTCCCACAAAAGTGAATGGAATATAAGACCAGAAATCCCCATTATTATCAGTTGGATACTTCTTATCTTCGCCCTTCCATGTACCCTTATCGCCTTTTGTGTAAACCTGAACTGTATAAATGTAATTTCCTTCACCATCAGGTTCTAAACGAAGCACTCGGTACTGCTCTACCTCAGATTTGCTAAAGCCATCAGCACCTCGTTCTGAAGTAAATTCACGGATGACCACCAAGCAAAGCTTTTTCTGGTTATCGATCATCATTGAATCCCAATTGATCACATCAATGGCATTCAATAAGTGAATCATCGGATAGGCTTTTTGCTGTTTAAACTCTGCAAGATTTCGTGCCGGTGTAACTGTTGGGTAGTCAACATACAGGGCGCATCTGTAATGCTTTAATAAGTGTCGAATACCAGTTTGAGCCAATTGATAAGCACTTAAGCCTGCGCCGTTAGCATTACGCTCTAAATGAGCTAGCTGGGATGGAAACTTAAAGCTTGGATCTGTAGCAAATGCAGCACCCACTAAACTGTTTGATGTTGTACCTGTAACTTCATAAAACACAGCACGTATCAAATAAGCTAAGTAAGCACTCTTATTTGCTGGCGTTTTGTCATGTGCATTAGGCTTAGGTAAATATTTTTCACCTTTAGCCTTAACTGCATCCTCACCCTCACAAACATCATCTAGCTTCTGCCAGTATGGCAAGTTTTTAACATACTCAGGATGTTTAAAAGTTACGTCACTCATCGAGAAAATCCCATATCAGCAAAGAAGGCTTCAAAACCTCCATTCAATTCATTAAATGCATCCGAACCAGCATCAACCTGGTCGTCATGCGTTCCGTTCGGAAAATTTCGAAGCTCTTCAATAAAGTCTTTATTCCAATCCCCCCTCAGCATTCTGACGTTACCCACGTTAACTTGAGCTGCAAAAGGCTGTGCTCGTGTGAGTTTGTCTCCCGAAACCGGTTTAGCTTTGACGTCATATCCTGCAAGAAGTTTTACGAATGAACTGGCTTGTGATTTACCAGCTTGTCCAGGATCTTGAGGAATCCTTACTGATACGCCCATTCCATCTAACTCTGTGACTTGTTTTAAGCGTTTATTAACATTGTCTGGACCAAGCTGCCCTCTCGTTACATCAACAATATATGTATAGCCATCTGCGCCTAAAGCCTCCCTTACACCTGCTGTAAAGTCACCTTCATTCTCAGTTGCACCAAAGTCCCACGCTCGCACCTGCTTCACTACATCCGCAGGCAAAGCATCCACAATTTCAATATTGTCAGGCTTAAAAAAACCGCCTGCTGGCGGTGATGGCATTTGACGGTATTGACCAGCAAATACATATGGAGCGGCTTGCTCCATTTGCTTTAACTTTTGAATATTATGTTTTGCTGGCCAAAGCGCGGATCCATCTTCTTGTATTGCTGAAAGGCAAAGATGATCCCACACCTCGCCGTTACCACCCTCAGCAGGTAAACCGTCTTCTCTCTTCCCTAACAACCAACCCGCCAAATCATCTTCATGCAATCGCTGCATAATGACAATAATTGGCGTTTCCGGTGAGTTAGTACGAGACTCGAGTGTATTTTGGAACCAGTCAATTACACCTTCTCGGATAGTTTTTGATTTGGCTTCATCGGCCTTATGCGGGTCATCAATGATGATGCAACCACCAAAGCCTTCACGCATTTTGCCTGCACCGAAACCGGTAATGGTACCTCCTGTACCAGTCGCATAGCAGACACCACCTGCAGCTGTACGCCAGAAATCCTTGGCTTTACTATCATCACGCAATTTAAGTTGAGGAAATACCTTTTTATATGCCTCCTCTTGAACCATATTGCGAGTCTGAAATGCGTTATTTGCAGCAAGCATTGCCGAATAGCTGATATGAATAAACTCTGAATCAGGATTCTTTCCAAAACACCAAGCCATAAAATTAATTACGGCAATTTCAGTTTTTGAATATCGAGGTGGAACGTTAATAATTAACCGCTTAGTTTCACCACGATAAACCTTCATCAAAGCTTCACAGATTTCTAAGTGGTGCCAGTTATGCATCCATTTATAACCACGGCGCTCCTTAAACATGTACCTTGTGAAGAAATATAAATCTTCTTGCGCCTCGATCCTGATGGCTTTATCCCGAGCCGCATCAGTACTCATCTAAGACCTCTCTCCGCGCTTTTAAATACTCTTCCATTGGAACTGGCACATCTGAATTAACCGTTTGTAATGGTCCGCCGTCCTTGCCTGTTATTTCTTGGCGGTTAGTAAACTGACCTCCAATATCTTTTGCAGCTTGTTCAAGAATTTTTAGCGCTGTTTTAACGTTTCTAGTTCTATCAAGCTGTCTTTGATATTGCTTTAGACGGTAGTACTTATTAGCAATTGGAATATCAATTAAGCCTTCATCAAATTTCTCTCTGGTCGATTCAAAAAGCTCAACAAATTTCTTGCTCAAGTTTCTGCCCGAATATTTCGTTGGGTCATAGCATTCGCATTGGCTACGACTAATATCAACTCCAAACTCTTGCTTGACCTGTTCAACCACTTCTTGAGGGGTATCACGGCATGCAAGAGCTTGAACAATAAATATTTTCACAGGCTCTTTTAGTGCTGCCATAAATTCCCCTTCGTACAGCTACGTACAGCAAGCAGGTCAAAAAAAAGAGCCTTAAGGCTCAGTTGATTACGCAGTTTCCGCAGCATCTTGAAATTTCTAGATCCGAAACAAACGGCGGGTTCTTTGCAACTTCAATAAGCCGCTTCACATTTTTGCTTGGTCCATAACGTTTAACTACGCCAATAAACTCTTCAACATCGTGACCAGCAAGATAGTGCTTAGGTAAGCCCGTATTGTCGCTATAAAGGATCTCACCATCTTCATCTTTCATAACGCCAATGTGATACAGCTCATGTTCAAGCAAATAACAGAACTCAGTATCATTAGCACGCTCACAAAAAGAAGCATCGACCGTTATTAAGTAAGTTGGTACCGCACCAAACCAATCGCGCATCTGTTGCTCTTGTCTAGCTTTACGCCAGCCACCAACATTGAACATTACTTTTTCACATTGGCCTAAAACCATAGCCTGCTTGCTTTTATATGCGGAAGAAGCCCAAGCAAATACTAAGAACTCTTCATTATCATGAAGCAACTCAGCAATATGGTCATGATCCGGGTTATGAAGTGGTCCACCAATCTTTAAGTAATTAGCAATAACCCATTTCTTTAGGTCTGGTGCTGGAATTATACGGATAGCTTCCTCTTCTTCAGCCTGATCAATAAAGTCAGTTGGTGGGAATGGTCTGATCTGATCCATTGAATATTTGCCTCTTCAAATTCTTAAGCCATTGGCTTGCGTAATCTTTTCGCATTTGTAGCGGTCCAGTCTCATCTATCCTGTGCCTTGCTGCTGTCTCAATGCGGACCACGGTATAACCCATCTCTTCAGCCACATCGTAACGATCAAGACTCCAAGCTTTATTTTTAAGCTTCCCCTTACGACCGCCAGACCAAGGGCCACCAGCAATTTCAACTAAAATACGATGTTCAATTAAATGAAAATCAAACCGCCAATGCTTTGTAGACTTAAACTGGAATTTCTTTTCGTATTTGATTTCCAGATTATCTAAAACTTCAGTAAGTTCCTCTTCTGCTTCTAAGTACTTTTGCGTTGCTTTAGGAAGCGGTCTGCTTTTAGGTTTGCTTTTAGGTTCTTTTTTCCGTGTTAGCCAAAAATACTCTTTATCGTCCATAAATGAGCCCCTTAAAAGAAGACCTCTGGCTTATTGTTGAGCTTTGCAATTAATTTATTTAGTTTTTCAATGGCCAAAAAAAATCGCTCATCTAAGTGAGCGATCTCTTCTTTGGTTAAGCCTTGAGTGGTGCAACTACCTGTGTGATTTAGCTCTCTTTGGAGCTGTCCAATTTCATAAGTATTTTTTTGAAAATCAATCATACTTATTCCAAAAAGAAAAAGCCCTACCAAAGACAGGGCATCTACTAAATAATTCTATCTGAGATCAAATTTCTTATTACTCTATAATTCAAAGTTGGTATCTGAGTTGCTTCATCAATCCAGACTTCCATATTTAAACCTGATCTAAATATTACTCTTTGAGCTTCAAGTATTGCGCAAAATTTCAAAATTGGATGCTCATTGAGTAGAAATACATCAGAAGTTTCAGTATTTTCAGTATTATTAAAGTGAGGTATTACATGTCCAAGGATACTATCAGCTAAATCCATGACCATATTTTTCTCTTTATCCCCAAGAGCAGGTCTATTTAACTTCACATTCTCGAAGGCTTGTTTCATATATTCACCAATTAGCAAGTTTAATATTTAACCACCTTATCAAACCGCAACAGTAAAATCAAATATATTAATAAATTTCAAATACTTAGTTCTCAATAGTAAATTATTTACTATCGAGAACTAAATCATCAGTTTAATAAAATAAAAAGCCCCGCCAATAATCGATATTTAGCGGGGCCATTTGCGTCAAAGTACATTCGGCAAATTAATAAATTAGCTAAAATAACTATCTACTCTAGCTTTCACTTTAGGATCTAAATCTTTTTGCATAAAGAAACAATCCCTATATTTTTCAGTAAATTAAAAATCTACACAGGAAACATAGAAACATGAAAACATAATAAATTTTTCATAAAATCAACCCATTAAAAAAGCCCCAACAGTAACTATTATAGAGGCCTTAAATAATTCATATTTTAAAACAAATATATTAACAATCGAAAAATTAAGCTAAAAAACAAATATTAGTTAAAAGAGCAAGCTTCAGCTCACATATAACTTCTACAAATTTATAGCTTCAATATTTGTAATTAATTTAGTAATACTCGTATTAAACTGCGCAAATGGATTTGCGATTTGGGTTTCAAATGTTTTTTTATACTTTTCTCTTGTGTTAACTGTAAAATCAATAACCTTCTGCCCCTCATCACTACTTGAGTTGCACCATTCAGTTTCTCCAATATATCTTTGACCATCAACAATTGATTCAATTGCCTTTACAGTCCTTGAATAATATTCTTTTACCGTTCTTCCAGTGTCAGGATCTACAAGTACATCTTCCTCACAGGTAATTTGTGTTGTTGTTTCATTAGGTCCTATAACTTGTTTATCGAAATCTTCTTGAATTTGCATTACTTTTGAATTGAGAATCGAGTTGATTTGTACTAGTGCAATTCTAAAATTTTCTAATTCACTTTTAGGATCGATATCTATATCTTTAAAAAGACTTATTTTTTCTGAATAAATACTAACTCTTAGCAAACTACATGTCATTAATGAATAAATAACTGTACCCCTTAAACTAGTGCTTGAAAGCTGTAACAATTGGTTGAAACACTTCAAAACATCACTTTCCAGTTGATATAGTTTAAAGTCATTCCCCTCTTTTGCATTAATATACTCAATTAATGTTGTTGAATAAGTTTGTAAATTTGCATTTTCAATATCTAACCTACTTTTATCAATCTTCAAACTGATCTCATTAATAATATAATCTGAATACTGACGTAATAGAGCTTCCAATTCTGCCTTACTAATATCGTAATCTCCATTTAGCCCCAGAAATCCAAGTATTGCTTTACCAATACCCTCTCCTAGAGTTTTACCTAATCCTTTACCAAATTCTTCTGCAAAACCCTCCAAAGCTTTAATTGCTAAGCCAATTAAAATTGCAGTAGTAGTTGGTTCTAGATTCATATCTAGTTCTTTATTAGAATTCCCATAAATAAACATAATTATTTCCTTTTGTTGTTTTACATCTTTCATTTTAATCTTTCTAAAACATATTTTGTATTTTTTTTAAACACTTTATTTATAAAAAGAATATCCTCTTTAAGCTGAACATAAATAAGTTATTCCCACAATCCGTCAGTCAAAGTGACAAACAAACCATCCGAAGCGAGTAATCTTTAAAAATTAAAAAACCCGCTTCTAAAAAAGAAACGGGTCATAAAAAAAACTTTCAGCGCAGTATTTGATACTGATAATACAAATTAAAATATGTATTTTCAATATATATTAAACTTAATTTTTAGGTGTTCTTAAGATATCTAATACTAATTTAGACATTTCATGTAGATCGGAACCTACAGGCAACCAAAATTGATAAACAACATTGTCGCGGTTGAAAATCTGTTTGTAGTATTCGGTTTTAAAAGAAGGATCTAAATCAGAAGCCTTAAGTAATCTGCCATCTTTCTCTATCTTTTGCCCATCCAGTTCACCACCAACACATATATTCATTTTACTAACCAGTTTTTAATTAGACTGGACTATAGCACGAATGAAAACCGCCCGAAGACGGTCAATTTTAAGTCATTATTATATTGCATAAACATCAGTTTTAACTTCATCCCATAAATCAATGATCTGATCTCTACAATCTATGGGCTTCTTTCCATCAATTACGAAAAAAGTTTTGACAGTGCCATGAAAGCTAATTTGCAATTTTCGATAGTATTTTCTTTGCTGATCAAAAGCTTTTAACTTTTCGCCGAAATCACAAATTTCACTTTTATGCATATCCTCAAAAGCCACTTGTTGACCACTTTTAGAGCCGCCAATGTAATAAGTCATCTCTACACCACTTGAAATGTTTAATATTTAAACACTTTAACAAGCAACTTTTATCTTTTCAATAAGTATTTATATTTCAAAAACTTATTCTCAATAGTGAATTATAATTGATTAAATTAATGCACAAAAAAAGCCCACCAATTGATGAGCTTTAATACTAGTGCTTAACATACACTTCGAACACTATAGCACGAATATGCCACACCCTGTATTTACAGTCAAGAAGATTGATTTTCCACAACTACTATCTTGATGAACTTTTCAATTTGAAAATGTGGATAACGTGACTTGATAAAGGCTAAGCCACATTTAATGTCTTGCTGAATTTGCGAACCATATGTATCACAACTCTTTGCAATATCACGAATTGACTCACCCATAACGTAATGCCACCAGATCGCCCCAATCCACTCCTGAAGTACCTCATCATCTATAGATTGAAGATCAAGTATTAATCTATGGATTGCACGTGCTTCGTTATCGTTTAACTGACAGCAAGTACCTTTACGGCGTGTACATAAGCGATCTTTAAAACTCTCATCACCCATATACATAGCCATTAACTTTTCACGTTGTTCTTGAGTGATGCGTTTAGTTGGCATCGTCTTAACTATTTTGACCATTGTTTCATTATCGCCGTTAAGCCATGCCCCAAGCTGTCGGCACCATTCTTCAAAACTATATTTAGACCAATTGACCGCTTGTAAAATGTGTTGTTGTGCTGCCATATTCATAATCATCCCACCAATTGCTCAATTTTTTTTAATGCCAAACCTGACTTAACTTGCTCAGTACTGAACCGTAAAACCGTATAACCCATCGCTGCTGCTTCGTTGTATTTTTCCATATCTCCTAAATAGCCTTTACCTCTCGTATGACGGCCTCCGCTCCAGATACCGCCTTCCACTTCAACCAAAATCTTTGTACCCGTAATTAAAAAATCAGCTCTCCATTTACGTGTTGGATGGAATTTATATTCCTGTTCAAAACTGATCTTGCATGCTTTTAAGTGTGTTGCTAATACCGTCTCGCCTTCACTCGGCTGTCTGGTACCTTGCTTTGCTGAACGGCGTTTTTTATTTTTCTGAATAGGAAATAGTTCACGATATTCAGCAAGGCTTATTGATGACATCAAGCACCGCCCTTTAATAAATGATCTAATTGATTAGCAATGCCGTTATAGACACGTGATTTATCCAGATCACCCAATAGCGTTAATGCATGAGCATCTTTTATGAATTTATCTCTTAACTTGGTTAAGCCAGTTTTTAAATTGATTAAAGGATCTACCTCATTTCCATTGACGGCTTCGTGATCAGTTATAGCCTCCTGAACTCTTTTTATATGAACAATAAAAGCTTTATTACCTATTGAAAAATAGATCATTTTGAAACCATTAAAATCAGCAATAAATACTTTGCCTTTAGCAACTTCAACTCCACCAATTTGCTCTATTAATTCCAATGATTGAACCAATTTTTCGAGTTGCTTGGTTGTAAAACCCCAACCATAAGTCCACATGTCTAACCCGCTTTCTTTAGCGGCCTTCAATTTTTCTTTAGCCTTATGGATACCTTGGTCCTTGATAAACTCGATTGCTTTCATAATTCTGTTTCCTTTTTCTCCAACCACCACAAAACCACCGCACCGCTAATAGCTGCTGTAAAAAATGAAATGAGTAAACCCCACGCTAAAATCTCGAATTTATTCATATTGAAACCTCATTTATGAATTTTTGAATGCGGAGACCTATCCACTTCATTACTGAAACGGCCATTGAGTTTCCTAATGTTTTATATCGCTTACCTGAAGCAACACCCTTTACATTGGTATAGTTATCAGGGAAGCCTTGAAGGCGCTCACATTCAACTTCTGTTAAATAACGGGCTAAGTAGAAAATATAGGGTGGAATATACTGAAAAACTGCTTGTTGAATTGGTCCTCCTTGTTTTCCACCACAACGTAATGTTGGGGCAATATTATTACCAAGGTCTCTCAGTGCATCGTTCTTAGTGCCGCAATACAAAACTGCATGCTTATCAGTTGATGTAAGCGTATAAGAAACTTCTTCTTGAAAACCCAAGCCCTGAGGTCCTGAATTTTCATTTCGCCCAATTAAAGAGCCCTGAATACCATAAGAAGTGATTAAATAACCACGATCGTGATTGGCTAATAGTGTTGGGTACAATTCTTTTGAAATTCCAGCGTTAGCTGTCATTCCCCCTATACCAATACACTCCACTACCATATTAGGCTGCTTGTAATCTGTTGCAGTTAAAGTTGGTGCTTGCTCACATGTGCATGGAAGCCCCATAGAGCGTGGAGCAATACCAATTGCATGTTTAATATAGTAATCACCACAAAATGCCTCTTGATTACCTAGCCATTTCTTTTCACCATGTGATGCTAATAAGGGTGAAAGATAGGATTTCCCGCTAACAGTTTTGCTTGCTCTTGTAATGTATGTTGTACAATTGGAGTGAGTATTTTCCCCCTTGCAGCTGCTCTCCGTAAAATCCCCGTGCACGCTTTTTCGCTCAAAAAGTATTTCTCTGATACATTCTGCTCGAGCACTTGCGATAACAAACACACGTTTACGTCGTTGGGCGAGTCCGAAATGTTGAGCATCAAGGACTCTCCAATAGACTTGTCGAGATGGTCCAAGCACACAACCAGCGTTTGGCCATTTGCGCCCTGTCGGTTGAAGTTCACACCCCGAACCTGACAGTTCTCCCAGAAAGCAACCGAATGCATTATCTTTTGTGTTGAGAACACCAGGGACGTTTTCCCATAGGGAAATACATGGTTCTTTTCCTGAAACAGATCGAGTTGTATCAATTGCATCTAATAACCTCACATACTCTAAAGTTAATTGACCACGTTCATCATCTAAAGAAGTTCTTAAACCTGCCACAGAGAATGCTTGGCATGGTGTTCCACCAACCAAAATATCTGGTGCTTCTACTTGCTGATTTAGAACTTTCTCACGTATTTTTGTCATATCCCCCAAGTTCTTAACTTGCGGATAATGATGTTCCAATATTTGACTTGGTGCTGTTTCAATCTCCGAAAACCATGCTGGTTCCCACCCTAGCGTATGCCAAGCAACTGTTGCAGCTTCAATACCCGAACAAACAGATCCATATCTCATGCTGCTGCACCCTTGCCTTGTTGAAAACCGACCTGAATTAAGTAAGGCATCAATTTTTGTTGTTGCTCAGGATCTGCAAGCTTTACAGCGATACGAGCAGCAAGTTGTTCATAGCTCTCGTTACCTTCGGCATACTTGCTAGAAAACTCAGGATGTTTAGAAAGTTTGTCAGCGAAGACTGCAATCTGTTTTTGACTTAAACCATTTGAACTTTGTTGTTCACCAGAAAATGATTTAGCCGGTTGTGATGCTTTTTGACGGCGTTCGTATTTAGCTTTTGCATTCAGCAACCAATCAGCAAAATGGAAAATCAAAAGATCATCACAAAGATTCTTTGATGAATTGTTGAGTTCAAATGCTCTTAATTCGCGGTGGTACCATGACTCCATTACGAGTTGGTCAAAATCTACAGACTTGTCAGAAAGTAAAATTTCTTCACGAAGTTTTTTAAAACAAAGCCAAGTTTTTTTCTTTTTAGATTCATCTGAAAGATTACTTGATAGATTCCGTGTACCAACGTTGGTACTCTTTGGTGGAAATGTTGGTACTGTTTGCTGGAAATGTTGGTACTGTTCCAATGTTGGTACTGTTTGAGAATCTTCCCCTTGTGTATCAAGGCTTTCCGAACCTAACTGTTCCAACGTTGGTACTGTATCTTCTCGACCTTGCACACCAATTAAACGATAGACAATTACCTGCTTTGTTCTGCCCTTTCTTTCACCGGTATCAAAAATTACGCCCTCAGAACTGAGTTCATCCAGAATCTTAAAAAGGGTTTTTTTATTAATCTGACAGTCATCAGCCAAGCGTGTAGAACTCGGATAACAGCAATGTTGCTCATCCGCACGATCAGCCATTGAAAGCAGCACTAATTTTTTTAGAGCTGGAGACGAACCACCCTTAGCTTGAGTGAATTTCTTTTTCCAAGCCCATACAGTAGCATCTAAGCTCATTTATCCCCCTCTTCATTCAATTGAATGAAAGTGCTACCTAGGTAACGGATCCGCTTGGCACGGTATAAGCTTGAGATGATTTGTCCAGCATGGCCGAGATAAAGACCATGTTTTCCGTGTTGATCTATCAGTGCTTGCATAAACTCTTCACGTGTTACAGCAGCATTTTTTTCATCACGATTTTGGCGGGCTAAATTCTTCTTCCGTCCATCCAGTAAACCCGATAGAGTTTTTAAAGCTGGTTCATGCCAAGATTGATAACTTTGCTGGCGCTTTTGTTCTAAGAGTTTGTCTTTAGCCGATTGATTTGATACATTAGTTTGCATATTCATTGGTTCCTAAATTGATGAATTAAGAAGCCTGATCTAGTACATCAGGCTTTTTTATTTCCAATTTCTGCAAAGCCCTCTACTTCCCTAAGCTTCACAGTATTTCCATTGGCTTGCCCAACATTCCCTGTTAATCCCAAGCGCGTCATTTTTTCTGCTGCTACAGTTACGGTATGCCATTCACCCATAATCATTTTTTCTAGGAGCACGCTACCTTGGGCAGCAATATCGTTCCCTTCCAATTCAGCAAGAACTACCAATCTGCTATGCATGTCCTGATCGATACGAATGTGAATAGATTTCTTTTCAAGGCTCATAAGCTTTTCTCTAAGCAACTGAAGTCTTCTTCTCTTCAGTCTGTTGGGTTAAAAATATTTCTGGAAATTTCAATTTTTCTTTTGCTGGAATTCCACGAACAGTCCAGTTTTGAACGCGGTGAGAGCGGTAATTCAACTTGCGAGCCAGTTCAGTAGCGCCGCCATATTCAGCAATGATTTTTTTATCTTCTTGAAGTGATGTCATAAACAATGCTCTAAAACAAAATGTTTCATAAATACTAAAACATTTTGTTTTATTCGGTCAATCACTTTGTTTCACACAGATTGTTTTTATTCTGAGAAAATTTTAATAATTGTTTTAGGTTGTTTTGTTATGAGTGATAAAGAGCTACACCCTACTATGCAGCGCATTTATGATGAAACAGGTTTAAATGCCAATTCATTAGCTTCGCTTTTAGATGTAGATTCTCAGAAAGTATATAACTGGGATAAGCGAGGAATTTCCAAACAAGGTGGATTGCAAGTCGCTCAAAAATTGAAATTAGACTATGCATGGATCCTAACAGGCGAAGGTCAGCCAAAAATTGAAAAACTTTATAATGAAAAAAGTTTTAATGTTTCTCCAAGAATTGGAGGATGGGTACCAGTGAAGTCATATTCAAAGATGGGGTATGACGGTTATTACACTGAAATGGGCTATGGTGGGAATGGTGGAGATGGTTATGTACCATCACTGACAGCGGGTCTTAATGCATATGCAGTTAAAGGAACAGGTGATTCAATGTACCCCGCCATTCGTAATGGTTGGTACATTGTTTGCGATCCAGATGCCACCCCAACACCAACGGAATTTGTTGAAGTTCAGCTAAAGGATGGACGTAGAACAGTAAAAGAGTTTATAGGTATAGTTAATGATGTTTTACATCTTTTAGCAGTGAATGGTGAAAAGCGAACGACTTTCGAAATGGATGAAGTTGAAGCAATTGTTGCTGTAACAGACATTGTTCCACCTAGCCGCCATGTACAGGATTATCCAACAATACCATTACAAGATATTCATTACGATTAGATAGCAAAGTTATCGAAGCCGCCTTAGGGCGGTTTTTTTGTGCCTGCTGAAAATAACACATTTTGTTTTAAAAATATCTTGACCAAATAAAACATGATGTTTTATATTTTAATAACACATTTTGTTTTACCAAATAAAAAAGCACATCGACCGCTAAATCTAATGTGCTTTTGCAAACTGCGAGATAAGTATGAACGTAAAAGCAAACCCTTTCAACTCATTTGCATTTGTCAGCATGGCTGCACTTGCAATCTCTGGTGGTTCTTTAGTCGCTTGCCAGCTTCAACCAGCTATGCAAGAACAAGAGCACGTTTCTTTCTTTACACCTAAAACACAGCCAAGCACTTACGGTGTTTTAACAGCGAAAATCACAGGTAAGCATTCTGGTGTTGCTGTCGTCAAATTAGATAGCTTCCGTGTAAACGTTAGTTTTGATTTTGAAGCTCATCCTGACAGTTACGGCGTGCCAGGTTCTGAATTTACTGCTGTTGATATTACCCAACTAACAGTTAATGAAATCACAGATATTAACGGTAAGTCTTACAGCGACTTCACTGAATTTGAAGACATACGCAACATCAATGCAACTCTAAAAGGCTTCATCGAACGTAACAAGTTGGTGGAGGCTGAACATGTCTAATTTCAAAAAGCACCCTGACGGCTACAAGTCTTTCTTAGGTCTTGACCGTTTAACAAGCCTCTACTCTGTTCGTATTGGCTGGCAAGTATATGCGTCAAATGCTAACGGCTCAGTTCTTTACAAAGTTAAAGACGAAGTTAATACACCTTTGGATGTTGAAAGATTCAAAACAGATTATCCAAAAATTTGGAATGAAATTTCTCAAGAAATTGATTTTCAACGCAGAAAACAACTCGCAATAAAACTGCGTGAAACCAACATCCCTACTTATGACCGCAACGCATATAAGCAAAAACGCGGCTTCATTGGCTCAAGATAAGGATAAGAAAAATGGCTCTACCGATTATTACTGCTGACCAAACATTATTGGTTCAAGCAATCATTGTTTACCTATACGCCGATCCTGGTCTTGGTAAATCATCAATGGGTTTTACTGCGGAAAAAGCAATTTCTTTTGACTTTGATCGTGGTGCTCACCGTACTGGTGAATTACGGCGCGGTGCGGTTGTGCAAGTCCAGCAATGGAAAGATGTGACAAATTTAACACCTCAAGACTTGGCTCCTTATAAAACTGTAGTGATTGATACAGTAGGTGCAATGCTCGAATGCATTAAATCCCATCTATTAGGTATTACTGAAAACCGTCAAAAAGATGGAACCCTTAAATTAAAGGCTCAAGGTCTAGCAAACAATATGTTTAAAAGCTATGTACACATGCTCATAGCTTTAGGTAAGGATGTTGTTTTTATTGCCCATGCTGTTGAAAGTGAAAGTGGTGATCAAACAATTTATCGACCAGATCTAGGTGGTAAAAATCGTAATGAACTCTACCGAATTGCTGATGTCATGGGGTATCTAACAACTGTTCGTACTCAAGAGGGTAAATCAGCTCGGGTCATTAGTTTTAATCCTTCAAATAGTCATCACGCAAAGAACGCTGGTGCTTTAGGCAATGAGACTGGTGAAGTATGGGTACCAGATCTAAAAGCTAACCCTACTTTCTTGGCTGACCTCATCAATCAAGCCAAGGACCACATCAACACATTAACACCGTCACAACTTGCAGCAGCTAAAGCTCAAGAAGAGTTAGAGAACTGGAAACAAAGCTGTGAAGAAGCTGAGCATGCTGGTGATCTAAATCAATTAACAGAGTCGCTTGATAAAGAACACATGTATTACCAGAACATGCGCCAAGCAATGTTAATGCGTTCAAAAGCCTTAAATTGCACGTTTGATAAAGAGCGCGGTGTTTGGATTAGTCCACCTGAATTTAACGGTATTTCAGACGAACAAAGAGACGAGCTTCAGAACTTTATTGCTGAACGTGGCCTCGATGTAAAAACCGTGTGTGAACATTTTGGTATTGATGCACTTACTCAAATTGAAGCAGCAAAACTAACGGCAGTTAAACAAGACATTGAAATATTGGCTAAAACGGGGATGACAGCATGATTGAGCGTTGTGAATGGATAGTTAGAGTTCAAAGTACACCAGGCTTTTATGCCCAATATGAAGGCAATGTGACAGTTTGGGCTGACGAAGACGCGGATGAAGACACTCTTTTCCGTGCGGCAGTTAAAGAATTAGGTAGAGGTGCCTTTTTCGATAGAAAGCATCTTAGTTTTTGGAAATTAATTTCGGTTAAAAAAGGATAAGAACATGAAAAATATTTTAACTGCTCAAGAAGCATTTTCAGCTCTTCAAAAAGGTAAAACTGTTCTATGTCGTCCTATTGGAGACATGTTGGACTTTTCGGATTTAGATCAGTTCCCTGCTTCTGTATTTGGTAAGCCTGGTTTTGAGTTTTGCATTAAAGCGGAACTAATGGATCTAGCAGGTATCCAATTTACTAAACCCTTAGTGCCTCATGAAGTTGAGGATGATCAAGAAATCTTTATTGTTATGCCAACTCGAATTGTGAAGGTTAAATATAATCCTGAAAATTGCGAGATTTTTTATAGCGTAATGAATGGTTTTGCTCAGGCAGACGCAGAAAATGCAGTGCTTCAACTAAAAGCATTAGGTGCAACGTTTGGTCAAGCTATCGACTATGTGGAAGTTGAAGATGGTTTTAATGAGAAGCCTAAAAAACAGCGAGGCAAAAAAGAGCCACAAGTTAAAACTGTACAGACAGTAGTTACAGAAAAGACTTCTGAAGTTATTGCCGAAGCAAAACAGCCCACAATTGTTATTACTGAACAAACTAATGTCACTACTTCTGAGGATGCACTAGCTCCAGTAGCTAATGAGCCTAAAGCAGATCCTGAATATCAAAAGACACTTGATACCTTACTTCAACGTGTAAAAGAGTCGAAAACGCCTGCCGAAGTAAATGCTGTTTATCGTTATACCCGTACTTGGTCTGATAAACAAATGGACCCTTTACTCAAAGCTACTCATAAGCGTTTAACTGAACTTGCAGATGAAAAGCCTGTTGAGAGTGAACCTCCTTCTTTAATGGTTCAGATCCAAAACGCACCAGACCTCACAACTTTAGATGCTCTTGAAATTGATGTGGCTGCACGTGATCCACAAATTCAACCAAGACTAATGGATTTTGTTAAAAAGCGCCGTTTTGAATTAGAAAATCCTCCATCAAATGAACCTGATTGTTTACTGGAGGAACCATTTTAATGTCGAAACAGACAACTCCAGAATTTCTATTCGAACCTAAGCTGCTACCCCAGCAGCTTTTCGAAAAGTTCGTAGTTTTCAATGTAAATGCTGGGTATCGCGGACGAGGTACACCACACGGCGTAAACCTGATTAAAGGTAATAAAGCCACCCTTTCAGTAAACAACGAAGGTGTGATGAACAAGGCAGCTCAAGAGCGATACAAGCTAATGCTTTTGAAGTATTTCAAAGAAGGTCGCTCAGCGATGGATGAGCTGAATCATGAAGTTAAACGTATTTATAGAATGGTGGCGTGAATGATTAAAGCTGAAAGTGGTGTGGAATTTGATGGTGATGACGTTTGGATAGGAAGCGTTCTTATCTCTAAATGTTTCGGCAATGAAGAGTGGACGGCATTTCTCGACAATGATGTTGAAAAAGAATTTGAAACCTTAGAACTAGCTGTCACTTACTGTCTGGAGCAAGCGAATGATTGATTTAAAAACTAAACAAGCATTTTGGGCAGAACAATTACCTTTTTTCAAAGAAAAATATTGGCTTCCAAATCATTTAGAAGTTCTTAAATTTGACATGATTGGTGGATGTTTTGATATTGCTGAAGGTGTCAAAACTGATCTAAGTGAAGAAGACCTTTTTGATATTTACCATCGTGTAAATAGTGGTTGGGCAATGTGGAAAAAAGCCGTTAGTTTCATGCGAGAAAAAGCAGAAGCTCAAGCGGTGCCTGAAACTCACGTGCTTGTTGAGAAATCTAAAATATCTACATGGTGGCAAGATGTAGATGAACCTGAAAACTTTGCTAGCACAGAAGAACAGTTATTAGGATTGATCTCAGAATCTGAAATTTATATAGACGATATGTTTGTTGTTGAAAAGCATGTTCAAGCTCAGTTAAGTACTCAAAAACTTTTTTGTGTTTATGAAATTACCAATAAAGAAACTGGTTTAGCTGAAATCAAATTTTGTGAATCAAAGTCAGAAGCGCAAGAGATTCTTAATAACAATGCCAAATGGGTTGTAGAAAAAGAAGCAGATCAATATGAAAGTATGAATGCTTTTTTTGAAGAGGAAGAGCGAAAATCGGGAGCTGAGGGATGAACATAACTCTTAACGGACACCAATTAAAAAGCCTTCTCGAATTTGTAAATCCAGATGGTGAAAATGATTTAGATCAACTTGAAACTGAACTAACTATTAAATTTTTTGAAGATGGATACGATGGCAAAGGCTATTACTTTTGGATGACTGAATATCCTGAAGAAGGTGCAATGAAGTTGGATATTGAATCGGGAGCTGAGGGATGAGTGAATTAGAAATACTTGAATCAGCACCTAAAGGTGCTACCCATTATTTTCTTGTTCCTAATGGATCTGGTGAGCCTTATTTTGTTGAAGAAAAAGAAAATAAGTTCTACTGGTTTTACGATCAAGATGAAATAACTAAGCCACACATTTTGAGTTGGATTAAGCCAATTGAATCGCTGAAAGAAGTTAAAGCGGAAAGTAAGGAGGGGTGAATGTCTAAATTAGATCAAATGTCAGAACAAGAAAAAAAGGAGCTTTTAGAAGATTTTCTTGAAGCCCCTTTAGAAAAGAGTTTCGGGCAAGAAGCTGTAGCATTGTTCTTGAAATGCTCTACTCATACTTTGCAGGCTATGCGTTGTAATGGCAGCAGCTTACCATATTCAAAAGTTGGTAGATGTGTTGCATACCAAAAGGCTGATGTACTGGCGTATCAAGCTTCAAAGAAAGTATTTAATACTGCTCAACTAGCAAGAGCCAGTTAGTCAAATGGATTAAGTTCACCTCTATAAACTGCTTCGATGTCATTCATTGCTTTACGAAGCTTTTTAACCGATACCTGAACATAATTCCCAGTGACATCATCACGAGCGCCTGATCTGTGATTGAGAAGGCGCTTAATTGTATATTGACCATAGTCAAGATTATTACAGATAGTTGCAAACGTTCTTCTTAGATCATGTAGTGAAATCTTAATTCCCGTTTCCTTCTCTACATAATCAAGCACACCTTTCGGTGTTGAAATATATCCTCCACCATTCCCTTTTTTAGAAGATCCTGCAAATACATAATCTCCTTTTCGGTTTTTATATCTTTCTTTCAATAGACTCCACAATTGATCACCCATAGGCAGCAAATGATCATCACCATTTTTTGGATCTTTAAATATGAAAGTGCCCTTCTCTATATCAACTTCTGACCACTTTAATGTTTGACCCTCTTCTCTCCGGCAACCAGTGAACATCACACATAGAACAAGGTCTCTTGTTGAATTAGTAAATTCAGTTAACCGAATAGAGTCTTCGCCGCGATATTCCATCACAGCTTTATAGAAAATAGGAATCTGATCTTCATCTAAATGTCTTGATCTTGGCTTAATCTTATTCCACCCCCTTTTTGCTGGGATAATTTCTATTGGATTGGACTTTAGTATTGGATTTTGCTCAGTTGAGTAATGAATCTTTGCAAATGTCCATATTGAACCAAACATCTTCAGAGCAAGGTTTGCTTGTGAATGACTATATTCTGAAAGCTCAAGAAATTTATTAAATACTTCATCCTTTGTGATTTCAAAAATATCTTTATCTTTCCAGTCATATAGGAAAGTTCGGAAACAATGGTTATATGTATTGATAGATAACTGCTTAAGTTTCTTATGCTTTAGGTAGAGCTCAAAAGCTTCATGAAAAGTAGGATTTATTTTTGTGGTTTCGTTTTTAACTTTATACTTCCCTGTAGCGATTTCTGCCAGAATTACTTGAGCTTGCTTTCTAGCTTCTGCTACTGAAAATTCATTTGTTTTACCAATAGTGATTCGGTATAACTTTCCTTCACTGCGCCTTTCCACAATAAAAACTTTACTTTTAGTTGTAGCCCGAACAGCGAAGCCAATTAGATCAGAATCTCGATAAATCTTTTGACCAGATTCAGACAAAGGGATAGCATCTACATTAGTTTTATTAAGCTTCATTACTGGACCAAAACATGAGTTTTACACTCATATCTTAGGTCCAAAATAAGCAACAGTCTACACATAGTCTACACTGCTTTTTATGATAGAGTTTTATAAGTTATTAATAACATACATATCAATAACTTATATATTTTTATCATTTTCCTTCATTAGAAACGCCAATTGTAGAATAAGTCGATCGCTCTTTCTAAAGACTGACTTGCTTCTAAATATAAGCGGCGATTCATTTGATAACGTAAGGTAAGCTTATTGACTGGCGTAAATACACCAACACCATAACGAATAAATAAGTCAGGTGTGATATATCCAGTTAAGCTTACCTGAGTATCATCCCCTGTACCTTGGGCATCTAATGCAAGTCCACTTAAGCCAAAAGTACGACCAATTTGATTCGTTAAAGCGCGAGTACCACCTAAGCCCATACTAATACCAGCAGCGGCAATAGTATTGTTTACATCAGATTTAAAACCTTCCGAATTACTTAAACCGCTTGAACCTTCATTAATACGACCCGTTACCAATGCATTCAAGGCTTCTTGTTCAGACAAACCAGCATCATTATAAACTTGAATACTTGGTGATGATGCAGTACCTGTAACACGCACACCAACCATACTTCCCTGAACATTTTTATTCGCATCAATATCTAAAGTCGGGTTTGACAGTGGTCCATTGAAACGAGCAATTGCACGATTTAAATCTAAGCTTTGACCATATGCTTCAATTTTCACTTTTTGACTTACACCAATAGCACCCATCGCACGCATTGCAGTTTCATAACCACGTTGAGTCAAGTTCAAACGACCAACTAAAGGAATATTACTGTTAAAGCCTTGGAAGATTACTTGGTTACCAATATTCACCGAAATATCGGCACGAATATCCCAAGGTTTAGCTGCGCGTAAAATTGCAAGTGGGTCTTGGCCCTGACGAACGATACGCACATCTGAAGATGTATTAATGACAGGTGCCGTTGTTTCAGGCATTGAAATACGTGCACGAGGAACATCTACAGACCCTTTCAAACTTAAACGTTTATCGAAAGGATACATATCAAGTGTCAAATTCGGATTTGCAATTGCTGTAATTAATGGTGCTTGGCGTACCAGTAAGTTATCACCTTTTAAGTTCAACTGTAGACGTGGTGAATCTTTCCAGTCGAAACTGCCTTTAAGTAAACCTACCCCTTGTCCACTGTTAAATGCACCATCAATTGTTGCCATATCCTGACGAATAGATGAATACACTTGTACGTTGGTTAAGTTCACTGGCAGGGAAATCATACTGATTGCCCCGTTTTTCAAACGCATTTCACCCGTAAACTGCGGTTGGGTTAAAGTACCATTTACTTTACCAGCTAAAGCTAACGTACCACTCATTGAGCGTACATCTTGAATAAATGGTTTCAAAACTTTTAATTGCACATCATTAAAGGCCACCTCACCACGCATTGGCATAGAGGGTTGGTATGGATTAATAATGACATTTGCATAGCCAGTACCAATATCAGGTGTTTTCACATCAACGCGTAACAATAGACCATCTGAAATACTTTTCGCAATTACACTGAGTTCATCATAAGTCAATGTGGTTGGCGGATCCTGAGGATCTTCAGCAGCTAGGCCTAGTTCACCTTTTCGAGTTACTAAGCGTGCATCAAGTTTAGGATGTCCACCATTTACCCAAGAAGCTTTCGCATAACCATTGAGTTGCCCTGTCATTGCCAACCCTTCTGGCATAAACGCAGCAAAATCACCTAAATCCAGATTTTGGGTAACAAATGAAATATTACCCTGTGCTTTACTTACACGTACAGGTTGATCAAGACATAACTGACTATTTTTACTCTGCCAACAATGTTGCCCAACAAATAATTCAGAACGTGCGGATGAGAAAATAATAGGTGCATTTTGATTTTGTGCTAAACGAATTCGTCGCGAATCAAAACTTCCTTTTTGAATTTGGCCTAACCAATCATTATTTTGGTTAAAACCACCTGCCAACTGAACATAGAATTTAGAAACATTATTGTTTGCCTGCACCTTTAATAAATGCGCTTTCCGTGTTCCTGTTAAATTAACTTCAGCAGACTGAATTAGACGGCTACCACTACGTAAATTATCTAACTTAGCTGTGAGCTGGGTTGGTGTTGTTTCAGATGTTGGGAGTTCACCCTGTATACGCAGTTTTTTTATGCTTACTAAATTAGTATACGCAAAGTTATCCACTGCAATATTCGCGGTAGCTTTTAGGCGAGGTTGAGATTGGACACTCAAATCTCCATAGGCACGCCCACTCAAGCCAGGATACAACTCATAAAGTGCAGGTGCATTGAGCTTAATTTTTAAATTTTGCGCATTACCTGTTGCTTGTAACTGGTTTTGTGCATAAACCAAAAATAGATTATTCGCTTCGAATTGTTGAGGTAAGAATCCCTTTTGGTTCGAATCCATAAGTACAGATAAGTTACCTTTACCTCTCACTGGCTTGTTATTCAAAAATCCTGCAAGATTCAACTGTTGAATATCAATACGCTTTAACTTATCAGACCAAACACCTTGCGTTTTTACATTTCCTGAAATTTCGCCTTTTACACTTGAAGCAAAATATTGAGGTTTAAAACGTACAAGCGAGCTATTGATATCCCAAGCAATACGATCTTTTAAGTTTACTGAGCCAGTCGCATAGATTTTTCCAGCAACACCATCATGTTGTAACTGGTTAATTCGAATAAACTCTGGAGTACCCGCAATAGAAAACTTTAATAATCCATTCGCCTGATTAAGTGCTTTCAAAGATCCATCATAATTAACTGCAAAACCTTTAAACCCACCACCTGCTTTAACATCATTAAATAATAAAGCAGCTGTACTTTTCCCTGCTAGCGCAACCGTTTCTTGGCTTGCTTGAGCCAATTGACCTTTTAAATCGATTTTTTCAAGTTGAATAATTTGTTGATTTGGTTTTGCAAAACCACTTGCTTTGATTGATCCATTAAGTAGGTTAACAGGTGCTGCTGTATGAATACTTTGCGGATTAAAGTCTTTTGCATTTAATAAGGCATTCCAAGCCAACTGACGTTTTTCAGTAGGCAATAAAACTTTGGCTTGGCCTGTAAGGCTACCTTTTTGAGCAGCAAAACTAAAACTAGGAACATTGAGAATATTATCTTTAACATTCAACGTTGCGAGATATTGTCCTGCTGGTAATAGAGTCTGTTCATGCTGATATACTTTGGTTGCGACTTTAATATCTTGCTGACCATCTCGCAAAGTAAGATCAACTTGTCCACTATCACTGCTCAACCAACCTATATATGGCATAGCACGGTCTATTTTCGACCAAGCCACATTCATAAACATTGGTTGAGGTTTTTTATTCTTTTCAGGTGCTTGGTTTAATTTAAGTTTCCAAGATTCATAACGGTCGAAGTCTACATTCGCTAATACTTCAGTGCCTTTTTCTAAAGAACCAGTGGAAGAAACTGCTGCATCTAAACTTGGTGGTAAGAAGTCCTGAACGACTTGAGGAATCGCTTTATCTTTAGGATTAACATGATCTAAACGACCTTTTATGTCCCAAGTAACATGGTCTTTCCAGCTCACTAACCCTTTAAGGTTAATTGCACCTTTCATGACTTGGCCATTAAAGTCAGTAATATTCAACTGATGTACTAAATCAGTATTCATTAAGGCGTTGTATTGGCCTTCAGGTAAGTTCACACCTTTTAAATCTGTATCAAGTGCTAAGTTAAGCTTTTGAACATTACCCTCAAATTTAATAACACCATTTTTAGCAAATAATTTTTGATCAACTAGTAAAGGCAAGTGATAATTTTTAAGTAACAAAGCCCCTTGCATTGGAACTTCATGACGAACCGGATGTAAAACAACCCAGCCTGTTAAGAGGTCTGGTGTTGTAGTTGCTACGCCAGCTTGTAATGTATCTAAACTTCCTCGGGCTGCAACTTTTATATTTTGAATATTTAAGCTTTTTAAAGAAGGAATTCTTAAATCTGCTGTCGCATTAAGCGGATATTTTCCACTAAAATCCATGTTTCCTGTTGCGTTATGTACAGAAAGATAACCCATATCCATGCTTGAGTTTTCAAACTTCAGCTTTGTCTCTGACCACAGCGCATCGTTTAAGTGGACATCATGAAAATTTACAACAGAACCCGAATTTTTAATTTCTAAATGATCAACATCTGCCTTATCTATACGTAAAACAAATGGCAGTTTTATAGGTTTAAATCCAAATGGTTTATCTGACGGCGGCGCTTTATTAATAATGATTAAGTTACGTACATCTGCGTTGCTTAAATGGACTTCTTTTTCTAATAGTAAAGAACGCCATCCTAAGCGAACATCAGCTCTATCTAAAGTAACATCGACTTCTGCCAACTGAACAATAATATTTTTAAGGATAATTCCCCTAAGTAAATTACCCCCTTCATACTCATATTTAATGACTTGTTGAGCTTGTAAAACACGGTCTAATAAAAAACGGCTTCCACGGTCAGTCGACATCATAATAATGATGGAAGCAACAAGTAATAAAAGTATGATTAATATTGTCAGCAAGAAGCTACGCAAAATACGTCGCTTCTTAGGAGAGCTTGGTGCCGAAGTGGGCTGCTGTTCTACTTCCGCCATAAAATAAACCTAATAAAATTTTATTTTTAAAGTTGTGGACCAATAAAGAAATGCAAACGAATTGGATGATTTTCATCAGAAATACCCGAAGCTACATCCAAACGAATTGGGCCAATAGGTGACTTCCAACGAATACCAACACCAACGCTATAAGCGGTCGGGTTACTAAAATTCTTATCGTAAGCATTACCAAAATCAGAAAAAATTGCTGCTCGCCAACCTTCTTTGAATTGATAGTTGTATTCCAATGAACCTACCGCTAGAGCTTGTCCACCAATTTTATATCCATCTACTTCCGGAGAAAGACTTTTGTAGTCAAACCCACGAATTGTTTGGTCACCACCTGTAAAGAATCTTAAATTGTATGGAACTTTATCAAACTCATCGGTAAAAATATAACTAAGATCTGATCGGCCCACAAACTGATGGTCATCATGCTCACCTAAAGAATAAATAAATCTCCAACCAGCTGTTGCAATTGCCATATTGGCATCGGAAAGTAAACTGCTACTTCCTAGTTCTAACTTATAACTTTGTTTAAATGCTTTAGTTGGGTTTAAACGTGTATTACTTGAAGTTTTAGAAGTTTCATAACCAAACAATAACGCCTCTTGCTCTGAAGCGGCAGTTTTAAAAGCATCGGGTAACTCAGAAATATCGACATTTCCTTTTTGAGTTAAACGATCCAGGCGATAACGAACTCCAATGGTATGTTGCCAATCACCTAACGGTTTTTTAATAACGCGCTCTCCACCAAACACGGCAGATTCGGTTAATAAACTGACATCAGGTCCAATATTATCTCTAGTCTCACGCTCATAACCACCCACAATGTTAAAGTAGTCATTTAATGGGTGTTTATAAGGAATACTATAACGGCCATCTATGGACTGACGAATTTGAGAAAGCTCAAAGTTCGCGTCAAATGAATGACCATATTCGTTCACAATTGAGCGACGATATTGACTACGTAAGCGAGCTCCCGTATCGGTACCATAACCCACACCAGTTTCCAGACTATTTAATCTGTCTGCATTTAGAGTCACAATTACCGGAATCCTTTTTTCTTCACGTGCTTTGGCTTGTAAACGGTCTTGTTCCGATTCTTGCTCTTGATGATCTGCTGCAGTTTTTAAAGCAGCTGGAGCTGCAGCTAATTGTGCATTTTCAGTCCCAGCAAATTGTTTTTCGTCTACAACATTTTGACTAACCTCTTTAGTAGGTGAGGCTAATTGACGTGCTTTAGCAAGTTGTTGTTGCTCTGGAGAAAGCAGTTTTGATTCATCAATCGTGACATTTTGCTGATCGACCAGTGCTTGTAAATCTGGAGGTAACTCAAGCGGCTTTTCAATTGGATCAGGTTTAATTGAATCGACCAAAGTATAGTTAAAATACCGCGAGTTAGTCAGGTTATTAGCTAAAGCATTTACACGCCAAAATGTATAGTCATCGCCCTCTTTCCAAGGCGCCATACTTTCCAAAATATTTAATTTGATAGGTAATGGTTTTGAAGGATCGCTCATACGAAACTCAACCTTACCAAGCTTGTATCGCTCACCCGTTTCATATTTGAGATTAATATCTGCTTTGTTTTCAGGTTGGCTGACTTTTACATCGTGTAACCGCCAGAATGCATCAAAGTATCCATTATTTGATGCAGCATCTACAATTCGGCTTTTAGTTGTTTCATACAGACCATGATTAAAAATATCTCCTACATCTTGGTCTGGAACTAAACGAATAACTTGGAACTGTGGTTGTTTTGCACCTGCTCCACTAAATTCAATATTTTGTTCATTAATTCGAACAGGTTCATTTGGTGTGACTTTTACGCGTACTCGACTTGCACTTAGTTTTTCAAAACGAAATTCGGCATTGTAATAACCTACAGCTTGTGCGGCTTGGTTACTTAAACTTCTAAGCTGTGGTAACGCAGAATTAAAATCTTCAAATGATTCTTGGGTAAATGTAGATAACTTACCTTTGATATTTTTAGCAAGATCATCCGGTGCACCACTAACCTCCGCAGTGATACGTGGAATTTGTTCCATCGGAGTCACACGCGGCGGACGAATTTTATTGATAATACGTTTAAAGAAACCTTTCTCTTCAGGTGGTTCTTCTGTAGCGGCTGTAAGTTCTGGTAAAGTTTTTCCCGTTTCATTTGCTTCGACTACAATCTTACTATCCGATTGAATCTCACTCATGAGTTGGTCAATATTTACAGGTGCTTGAGTAATTTCATGTAATTCTGCTTGAGATGCATCATTGACCACCATTTCTGGATGTTTTTGAGTTCCATTTTGGAAGTTTTGCGCTTCAGTTTTTGCCTCTTCTGCAACCCGATAAATTTCATTTGCCATACTCTGATCAACAGGCATAACGGGTAAATCATCAAGGTTATCCAGCGTGATTGGTTTAAATTCTTCAATCTGATTTGGAAATTGTTCTTGTTGTTGCAATATAGCCAAGCTATCTTGTTGCTGCTGTGCTTGAGTTACCAGAGTAGCGACATCCGTAATTGGAACATCATTTTGGTTATTTGTACTCGTTTGTTGTAGTGATAAATCAGCTACGGTCTGTTGGGCTGCTGGTGTTACTGTTTCTGCCGAACTTTCGGCATAACAAGGAGTAACACATAAACTTAACAATAAGCTGCTACAAATAAGTTTAGGTATACTCTGCATTTTTAAGATTAAATGCATAGAGTGAGAAAGAGTTGACTGTTTAAACTTAATTTTAGAAGGCATGGAAAACTCTAAACTTATTTTTTAATAAACGCACCAATATGAGGATAAAACTCACTCGAAACCATTGATTTTTCATTTAATCAAGCGTTAAAAATATCATACATGGTTTTCGATGCAAATTAACACTCGGTCACATTTTTTAATAAAACTCAATGAAGCTTGCACATGATGAAACAAGATGAATCCCTGATGACATCACGTCGGTTTGTACCGATGTTTTTTACACAGTTTTTTGGCGCATTAAATGACAATGTTTTTAAGCAAGCTTTATTGTTAGTCATTACGTATGGTTGGATTCAACAACAATCTGCCCCAGTAAGCACACTCAATAATTTAGCAGCATTATTGTTTATATTGCCATATTTCTTTTTTTCAGCAACTGCTGGACAAATTGCAGACAAATACGAACGATCACAACTTGTACGCGGCATAAAAATCTTAGAAATTATTATTATGCTCATTGGTTCTGCTGGCTTTTTATTGGGGCATTTATGGTTGCTGCTCTTCGCCTTATTTTTAATGGGTACACATTCAACTTTCTTTGGCCCAATTAAATATGCAATTTTGCCTGAAATTTTAAAACCAAACGAACTCATGTCGGGTAATGCCTTATTTCAATCTGGTACATCGATGGCGATCTTGTTTGGCATGATTTTAGGTGGTGCCGTAATTGCATCATCAGAAGGCAATTTACTGTGGATTAGTATGACTGTAGTTGCTATTGCTTGCATAGGCTATGTGTTTAGTCGCTTTATTTTGCCACAGAAAGTTGCTGCACCAGATTTAGATATAGACTGGAACTTTATTCGGACAAGCTTCCAAACCATTACATATGCCAAAAGTTTACCGTTAGTGTTCACAATTTTATTAGGTAACTCGTGGTACTGGTTTTATGGGGCAACTTATTTAACGCAAATTCCGCAGCTCACTCAGCAAAATCTTCATGCATCGGAAAATGTAGTTAGCCTGTTACTCACGTTCTTCTCAGTCGGAATTGGTGTGGGTTCACTACTTTGCCGCAAAATTGGCGGGTCGGAAATTAATATTAAAATGGTGCCAATCGGTGCAATTGGCCTTACTGTTTTTGCACTTTACCTTGCAGCCAGTCTAGCTTTTGTACCTGAAAGAACTGGAGCATTACTGACCTTAAAAGATATTTTCACTCAAGGTTGGGTTTACTACCACGTCATGATTGCTGTGACTTTATTGGGTATTAGTGGTGGTTTTTATATTGTTCCTTTATATGCCATGATGCAGGCTTACTCACCACGCTCACATCGTGCCCGTGTTGTTGCAGCGAATAATATTTTAAATGCTGTATTCATGGTTTCTTCTGCAATTTTCTCAATCTTAATCTTAAGTGTTTTAAAAATTGATATTAAAATACTATTTATTATTACAGCTGTACTTAGTGCAATCTTTAGTATCTGGCTTCTCGCCCGACTAAAACCAATGCTTGCCACAGCACATCTTTCTTTGGAGGACTAATTTATGCGCCACTACACAGGAATTGATCAACTTATTAACTCCTTTGATCAGGCATTACGTAGTCTTGTCCCAGGTGCAACCGCAGCACAGCGCCAAAATCCAGCTGAAACGGCTGAAACAAAACTTGGAGTAGAAGATGCTCGCCATGTTGCGGGCTTAATGCGTGTTAACCATAGTGGTGAAGTATGTGCTCAAGCGCTTTATCATGGACAAGCATTAACGGCGAAATTGCCAAATGTGCGCCGCGAAATGCAACAGGCAGCGATTGAAGAACAAGATCATTTAGCTTGGTGCGAAGATCGTTTAAAAGAGTTGAATAGCCATACAAGTTTATTAAACCCTATCTGGTACGGGTTGTCATATGGTATGGGTGCTCTTGCAGGTATTGCTGGTGATAAATATAGCTTAGGCTTTGTTGCTGAAACTGAGCGTCAGGTAAGCATGCATTTGCAAGACCATTTAAACCAATTACCTGCTCAAGATGAACGCTCTCGTAAAATTTTAGAGCAAATGAATGAAGATGAATTACATCATCGTCATACAGCGCTCGAAGCAGGTGGTGTTGAATTACCTTATGCGGTAAAAATCAGTATGACCGCTATTTCAAAGTTAATGACAAAAACCAGTTATTACCTTTAAAAAATAAAGGATTGATCTTAACCAGATCAATCCTTTTCTCAAATATTATTTTAATCCGTGATCGTATTTGAAACGTTCAATATCTCGAATTGAGTTCCAATAGTTACGATTAATACGGTCACGATCAATTTGTAGTTCTCTTAAAAGCTTACGATAACGTTCACGCTCTTCTGGCTTCAATTTTTCGTTATAAGCACTGTCAGAATACTGCTTAAACTTTTCATCATAACGGTCATATTCATTTTTTGCATTGTAGTAGTCAGAAGCAGCACGATAATACGGTCTTAAACGATTACGCTGCTCGATTGGGCATACATTAATATTACCGTTCCCCTCTAAAGCGTTATAAAAAATGTTTGATGGCTGGCAATAATACCCTAGACCTTCTTTGTAACCACGTTCATATGACTTTTGATCTGGAACAATATTAGCTTTTCCACATGCTTTGTAATATTGATCTAAGCGCGGTGAAGAACCTTTTGCTCCATCTTTCTCACCCACTAATGACCAATTCGCAGTCTTACATTCTTCTACGCTCATTGCAGCACAACCTGAAAGGCTGATTGCTAAAATGGCAAAACCGATATTTTTCATATTAAGAGAACTCAAAAATAAAATTTAAAAAACGCAAAAAATAAAATTCCATTACACACCTATATAAGTCCTACTTTATTCGAGACTTATACATAAATGTTTAACTGGATAAGCATTTTAAGTTTAAATCAGTTTCACCATCTGACCAAATGATAGAGTTCAATTTCCAACCACATTTAACTTTAGAAAGTGAAATCCGTAGAAGTTTTATATCTCTCCGACTATTCATATACGCTAATTTTACTTTAAAAATCCATTATCAAAATAAATCTCAATACATTGATTATAAATATAAAAAATTAAATTTTTCATAAAATATTCTTCAACCATCTTTACTCTTTTTTTACGCGATTTCCTGCAAAGGCTCAGGTAGGATTTGAGTTAAATAACCACCAAGGTTTTTTATAATGAGTACGCTTATTTACCCCAATTTAAACTTAAAAGATTCTCACTTTAAGGCATTTAAAATATCAGATGATTTTATTCCACAAACGAAAATCGATACTTTTAACTCAGAACTTTTTTTAAAAGAAGTTGATGAATATTTAAGTTTATATCCTCAGACTCAACACATTGATATTTGTCTACACGACTTAAACGGGCATATTCGTGGTAAACGTATTGATGTTAAGAGTCTAAAAAATCTATCGAATGGATGTTATTTTCCACTTTCTGTTTATGCCATGAGTCTTGATGGTAAAGTGATTGAAGAGACAGGCTTAGGAAAATATATTGGTGAACCAGATAGACTTTGTCTACCCATTTTAGGCAGTTTACAACCTAGTGCTTTATCTCCTGAATTAAATGCTCAGCTTTACCTATCCATGCAAGAAGAAGATGGTACAGACTGCCGCTATGAACCACGCAATATATTAAAAAAAATATTAAATCAGTTACACGATCATAATTATTTTCCTGTCATGGCTGCCGAGCTAGAGTTTTATCTTTTCTCACCTCAGTATCAGGCTGAAACATGTATAGAAAACCAATGCTTTGATATAGATGCACCAAATAACTATCAACAAGTCCTAGATGAAGTTGAAAAAGCCGCCCTACTGCAATCTATTGAAATTACTGCGATTGTTGCGGAGTCATCACCTGGACAATATGAACTAAATCTTCAACACAGCCATGACATTTTAAAGCTATGCGATCAAATTAATGCCTTAAAAAGAATTGTAAAGCAAGTTGCAAGAAAGCATGACTTAACCGCTTGTTTCATGGCGAAACCGAACTTGGCAAAAGCTGGTAGTGGCATGCATTTTCATATGAGCATGCTCAATCAATACCATGAAAATATATTTAGCTCAGAAGAAGAAAAAGATGAGCTGGCAGCCAAATTACTCAGTGCGATTAGCGGACTCATTGAGTTAATGCCTGCATCTATGGCGATTTTAGCGCCTAATATTAATTCTTATAGACGTTTTAAAATTGGGCATCATGTGCCATTAGAAGCCAATTGGGATACCAACAATCGTAATGTCGCAATTCGAATTCCATGCTCAGATGTGCAAAATCAACGTTTAGAATATCGTGTTGCTGGAGCTGACTGTAACCCCTATCTTGTTACAGCCACTATTTTAGCGGGCGTATCTTATGGCTTATCTCATAAGTTACCGCTACCAAAACCTGCACATCTTTTGAAGTTTCAAGATGAGCACATTTTATTAGCCAACAACCAACCAGAAGCCTTAAAAATATTTAAAGGAAGCCTTATTTTAAAAGGATATTTAGGAGCTGACTTTGTAGAGCATTGGTACACGGTTAAGCAGGCTGAATATCAAAATATTTACAGCCAAATGACTGAAGCAGAGCAGCATTGGGATATATAAATAAAAAAAAGCAAAAAACTATAAACCACTTTGCAAACCCTTAGGGAGAAATACCCTAAGGTTTTTTTATATCTCATTAATGATTTTTCTGTTTAGCTAAAAAGCGTAATCCCACACCAGGTTCAGTAGCAATATAGCGTGGCTGAATCGCGTTATCTCCTAGTTTACTGCGCAACTTACCCACCAAAATACGCAAATAATGCGTATCTTCCTGATGGGTTGGCCCCCACAGTTCTTTTAAGAGCTGTGGCTGGGTTAAAAGCTGTCCTTGATAGCGCATTAATAGGGTCAAAAGTTGAAATTCTTTTCGAGTTAACGTAATTGGCTGCTGCTCGACCCAAACCAAACGTTGCGTAACATCGACTTTAAGATAACCATCGTCATAAATATGTGCTTCTTGCTGAATCGGTTGATTTCTTAAGATGACACGTATACGTGCCAAAAGCTCTTGGACACTAAAAGGCTTGGTCATGTAATCATTTGCGCCAGCATCGAGCAAGGCAACTTTTTCGTATTCATCAGCGCGTACAGATAGCACAATAACCGGCACATTTGACCAGCTACGTAACTCTTGAAGGACTTCTTTCCCATCTAAATCGGGTAAGCCCAAATCTAGGATAACCAAATCAGCCCCTTGTGTTGCTAAAGCTTCTAGACCTTTATAACCCGTTTCGCAGAGCGTGGTTTTATATTTTTGAGTTCTTAAAGCGATATCTAAAAATTTACGAATTTGAGGCTCATCATCAATAATCACAATGCGTGTTTCTACAGGTGATGTTTCGGAACTTATCATGAATTTACAACTTATTCTTTTACGGGTGAATGGGTAATCTGATTTGAATTAAAGTACCTTTATTTTGGCGCCCTGAAAATGCTTCTATTGTACCCATATGAGCACCAATAATCGCTTTTACGATTGTAAGCCCTAAACCAGTACCAAATTTTCCACGGTCTCCTCGTTCCATCGTATAAAACATATCAAAAATACGATGTCTTTCGTCTTCAGGAATTCCCGCACCTCTATCTTCAATTTCAATTTTTACTTCATCTTCTAATGAAAGTTGAGCACGAATCATGACAGATTCATCTGGAGGTGAAAAGTTTGCGGCATTTTCTAAAACATTAAAAATAGCTTGCTCTACCAGCGCTGGGTGAACATACAAACTAATGGGTTTCTCAGGTAACTGAACAACCACTTGAGTATCTGGTTTATAACGCTTTAAACGGCGGGTTGCCGAACCAATTAATTCATCTACTCCAATCCAGTCTCTTTTTAAAGTTAAGCCTTCGTGACCTAAGCGTGTCATATCAAGCAAGTTTTGAATATAACGGTCTAAACGCTCACCTTCTAAATGAATTGTTTCAAGCAGATCTTGCTGGTCTTGTTCTGACATATCAGCTTTAAAATTGGCAAGCGTATCTGCAGCTCCAATAATAGAAGCAAGTGGTGAGCGTAAATCATGCGATACCGAAGATAATAAAGCTGAACGTAAGCGCTCTGTTTCACTGGTGACTTTTGCTTGTTCAAGTTCATTGACCAATTGGGTTCGAAGTGCTGCCTGTGCAATATATTCGATTACACTTTCCGTCAGTTTCTTTTGCTCAAAATTTAGAGAAACTACGTCATCCTTAAAGTAAATTCCCACTATACCTAGGCTATTTTTCTGCTCTAAAAGAGGTAAAAACCACCAATTCGACTGACTAAGAGTATCGGTAAAACGCCCGCACGGTTGTTGATGTTTTAAGCACCATTCTGCGGCTACTTTTTCTTTATCGTTTAGCTCAATATCAGATGAAATGACTCTATCTTGAATAGAAATCCACACTTTAGTTTGAAGCTGGGTTTCTAAAGTCATACGTCCTGTTTGCATGACTTCTTCAAGGTTCACCGCACTAGAAAGCTTACGTGCCAAGTCTTGCATCACTGTGGTGTAGGCATTGGCAGCTTTTAAAGACAAAACTTGCTGGCGTAACTGAGAAGCCAACCGCCCAGCAATTAAAGCTGCTGCAAAAAAAGCAACAACGGTAACTACACCTTGGTGTGCTGAAATTTGAAATGTAAAACGTGGTGCTATAAAGAAAAAATTGTAGGCTAAGAAACAAATAAGAGCGGCTACTACTGCAGCAAGCATTCGGGTTTTTGTTGCTACAATTAAAACTGAAATAATGAAAATGACAGAAAAGTCTTCAATACCCAATAGAACTTCGGCAAAGTGAGCTATAAAAATACTGACACATGTAACCGCTAAAACAAAAACACTCTCTTTTAATGATAAAAATGATGGCTTTTCAAGTTGAGTTGTCTTTTTAGTGCCCTGTTCTGGATGCAAAATCGTTAAAGCAATCGAATTTTCTTGATTTAATAATTGCTGAGCTAAATTTTTCTTAAATAACTTTAACCACCACGGCGAAATACTTTTACCAATGACCAGATTGGAAATACCTCGATCAAGTGCAGCATCCATTAACACTGACGCAACTCGATGCCCATATAAGACTTCTGTTCGACCACCGAGTTGGCGAGCCAGCTCAAATGCTCGGTCAATTTCAATATATTCTTTTTTATATGAATTTCCTGAACTCTGCCCAAAGTCCAAACTTTTAGCAACATTCACTACAGTCCATGTTGCTCCATAGCGTTCAGCTAACCGACAACCTGCCCGCACTAAATATTCAGATGAGCCTTGTCCATCTATCGCAATCATCAATTCATTTTGCAACGAGATAGACTTCAAACCCTTAGAGGTGTAACTCTGTTTTAAATCTAAATCGACATGCTCAGCAACGCATTGCATTGCTAGTTCACGCAATGCTGTTAAATTTGAAATGCTAAAAAAGCCTTGCAATGCCAGATTCGCTTGCTCCGGCACATAAACTTTTCCTTGATGGAGCCTTTCAATGAGTTCACTGACAGGTAAATCAATTAAACGAATGTCTCGAATACGATCAAATACCCGATCTGGTACAGTTTCATTTACTCGAATGCCCGTAATCTGATATACCACATCGTTTAAGCTTTCTAAATGCTGAATATTAATGGTGGTAAATACATCAATACCAGCGTCTAGTAATTCATTGACATCTTGCCACCGTCGTTCATGGCGACTATTTGGTATATTGCGATGAGCCAACTCATCAACTAAAACAATTTCCGGATGCCTGAGTAAAATAGCATCCAAGTCCATTTCTTCTAACGTATGCCCCTGATATTGCATTTCCCTTCTAGCAATTTGAGGCAACCCTTCCAAAATTTTTAGAGTTTCTATTCTTCCGTGGGTTTCAACAATACCCACAACAACATCTGTGCCCTGTTGAAATAGTTCTTTTGCGCGGGCAAGCATGGCATAGGTTTTTCCGACACCAGGTGCCGCACCAAGAAAGACCGTTAGTCGACCGGCTTGATATCTATTCACATGATTTAATAAGGCCTCAGCCTGATTTTCGCGATTGCTTTGCACTTGATATCATCCGGTAAACTAACAATTTTATTTTCAAGTTAATGTGTAGATTGTAATTGATCTAAAGCGATATTTAACTCTAATACATTAACACGAGCTTGCCCTAGTACACCAAACTGCACAGGTTCAATATGCTTTTGTAATAACTCTTCTACAACTTTAGGGTCTAAATGACGCGCTTGAGCCACTCTGGTAACCTGTAACTGAGCAGATTCAGGGCTAATATGTGGATCGATACCACTACCTGATTTAGTCACTAAATCACTTGGAATAACTGTATTGCCCGTATGGTCTTGTTTTTTCACGTCAAGAATCTGAGCATCAATTTGTTTTTGAAGCTCTGGATTGGTAAGGGCTAAGTTTGTGGCCCCCATAGACATTGGGTCATAAGCAACTGCTGAAGGACGTGGATGAAAATAAGCCTCTCCAACAAATGGCTGAGCGACTAATTTTGATCCTAGAACTTTATGGTTTATTTCAATCAAACTACCATTTGCTTGATTGTTAAATAACACCTGTCCCGCGCCTGTAGCGATAGCACTGTAAACAGCACCGCAACCGACAAGAGTAAAAATTAGAAGTCCGAAAGATGCTCTTAGGGTCTGTCCCAAATTTGCTTCTGAATTTTGTGCATAAGTTTTCATTTCAAACTCCAGATTACAAACCAAATAATTGAACAATCACAACATCAATCGCTTTAATGGCAATGAATGGTAAAACCACACCGCCCACCCCATAAATCAACATATTTCGACGTAGTAACTGAGTTGCAGTTGAAGGTTTAAATTTGACGCCACGTAATGCAATTGGAATTAATAGCGGGATAATAATCGCGTTAAAAATTAATGCAGATAAAATCGCGCTGCTTGGACTTGCTAAGTGCATTACATTCAATACTTGCATTTGTGGAATCGCAGCAGCGAACAATGCAGGCAAAATGGCAAAGTATTTAGAGACGTCGTTTGCTAACGAAAATGTTGTTAAAGCACCACGGGTAATCAGCTGCTGTTTCCCAATCTCAACCACAGCAAGAAGTTTGGTTGGATCTGAGTCTAAATCGACCATATTGCCGGCTTCTTTTGCAGCTTGTGTACCTGAGTTCATGGCTAAGCCAATATCGGCTTGTGCTAATGCTGGTGCATCGTTGGTTCCGTCACCGACCATTGCAACTAAACGACCTTGTTGTTGTTCGGTGCGAATACAAGCCAACTTATCTTCTGGTTTTGCTTCGGCAATATAGTCATCTACACCAGCTTCAGCAGCAATCGCAGCAGCAGTTAATGGGTTATCACCTGTAACCATAACGGTTTTGATGCCCATTTCTCTTAAACGGGCAAAACGTTCTTTAATGCCGTGTTTAATCACATCTGAAAGTTCAATCACACCTAATACATGATGTTGATTTGCGACAACCAATGGTGTTGCACCTTTTTTGGCAACTTGTTCAACACGTGCTTTTAACTCTAGATCTTGAGAATAATCTTCATCTACAAATTTCAAGATTGCATCTAAAGCACCTTTACGAATTTGCTCACCATTCGGTAAATTCACACCAGAAATTCGAGTCGAAGCACTAAAAGAAATAAATTCGGCTTGCTCAGGTTCTTGCTGTTTTAAACCTTGTTCTTTTGCTAACTTAACAATCGATTTCCCTTCTGGTGTTGGGTCGGCAAGTGAACTCACCCAAGCAGCAGCTCTCAACTCAGACTCGGTTACCGAAGTTAAAGGATAAAAAGAAGTCGCTTGACGGTCACCATAAGTAATGGTTCCTGTTTTATCGAGTAAAAGCACATCTATGTCGCCCGCAACTTCGACAGCTTTACCTGATTTCGCCAAAACATTGGCTTTGAGTGCACGGTTCATACCCGCAATACCAATCGCAGGTAACAAGCCACCAATAGTTGTTGGAATTAAGCACACTAACAATGCTACGAGTACAACTGGATCAAGTTCAATATGCAAATAATGAGCAATAAATGGCAAGCTAATCACAACAATTAAAAACGTGATTGTCATCACCATTAATAAGAAGCCAAGCGCAATCTCATTTGGTGTTTTTTGGCGATTTGAGCCTTCAACCAAAGCAATCATACGGTCTAAGAAACTTTGACCAGATTCAGCAGTCACTTGCACAACAATACGATCTGTAAGGACTTTAGTCCCGCCAATAACACCTGAACGGTCTGTTCCAGCTTCACGTAGCACAGGTGCTGACTCACCTGTAACAGCCGATTCATTAATGGTGGCAAAGCCTTCTACAATTTCACCGTCGGCTGGAACAAGCTCACCTGCATGAACTTCAATATAATCATTTAAATGAAGTTCGGTAGCTGCAATTTGAGTGGTTTGACGGTCTGTCAAAGAATTAAGTCTTCGAGCAGTCAAGTTTTCTCTTGCTGCACGCAATGAAGATGCCTGTCCACGACCTCTAGCCTCTGCAACCGCTTCAGCATAGTTAGCAAATAAAATCGTAATAAACAAAATTGCTGTGACGACCAAACCAAACACCAGTGTGGCATATCCCATTAAGGTACTTAGAGCAGTGATTACTGTTCCAAGCCATACAATTGCCATGACTGGGTTTTTAATTGCATGCTGTGGTAACAATTTTACAAAAGCATTTTTCCAAACTTCAAAACTTGGTACTGCCACAGTCGTTTTATGGCTATTTACATGAGTTTGTGTATTCATTTTCACTCGCCTCCTTAGCCTTTAACCAACAAAAGTTGATCGGCAATTGGTCCAAGGACAAGAACTGGCATAAATTGTAATAAGGTAAGCAGCACAACAATCGTAATCAGCGTTAAGGCAAAGGTTGGAGTTTCAACCTGAAGACTACCTGTTGTTTCGGGTGCTTTTCTTTTTGCTGCTAAACGTGTCGCAATCATTAATGGCAAAATTAAGGTCGGGAAGCGTCCTAAAAGAAGAGCAAGACTACATGTGACATTCCACCATACCGTGTTGTCTCCAAGGCCTTCAAAACCTGAACCATTGTTGGCAAATGCAGAGACATATTCATAGAACACTTGGCTAATACCGTGTGGTCCAGGGTTTGTGATACCTGATAATCCCGGAATACTAAGACTCAAGGCTGTAAAAGCCAGAATAATAAGAGGCTGAATTAAGATAATAATCGCAAGTAACTTGATCTCTGCTGCTTCAATTTTGCGTCCAAACAACTCAGGTGTACGACCTGTCATTAAGCCTGCAATAAATACCGCAAGTAACAGATAAATCATAAACTGTTGCAGACCACAGCCCACACCACCCCAAATCGCATTAATCAACATGTTGATAAGTTCAACCAGCCCAGTAAGCGGCGCAGAAGAATCATGCATCATATTGACCGAACCGTTATTCACTTGTGTGGTCAGTGCAGCCCAAACTGCCGATGCTGCGGGTCCAAATCGTTGCTCTTTACCTTCCATTACAGCAATTTGAGATGCGGTCGATGACATACTTTCAGACCAGACAGCTGCTGCACCTGAAATAACTGACATTAAAAGCATGCTACCAAACACAAAGTAGGCAAATTTTTTACGTCGAGTAAAATGTCCCACCATAAAAACGACTGTAATTGGAATGAGTAGAATCGCAATCATTTCTAATAAATTAGATAGCGGCGTTGGATTTTCTAAAGGTACAGAACTATTTGGACCATACCAGCCACCACCGTTACTACCCAATTGCTTAACAGCAACCATGGGTGCAACTGGACCTAATGGAATTTTTTGGGTTTGTACGGTATTCGCTTTATCAATAAGCTGTATTTCCGGCCCACCCTGAAAAGTTGCTGGTACGCCTTGGCTGTTAAGCAACAATGACCAAACAAAACAGAGAGGAAGCAAGAAACGGACTGTAGGGCGTATTACATCTGCCCAATAGTTACCAATTAAAATTTGATCTGGCTGTTCGGCAACATCAGCCGCAATATGGCTAGGACGTTGATAAAAGAAAGCTCTTAAGGTCGCAACAACTAAAGCCAGCCCCATCATTGGAGTAATGACTTGCAAACCTACAATACCTGTCATTTGCGACAAATAAGACAATTGAGCTTGACCAGAATAATGCTGCTGGTTTGTGTTTGTTAAAAATGAAATAACTGTGTGTAATGCTAAATCCCAACTCATATTTGGTGCATGATTTGGGTTTAATGGCAGCCATGCTTGCGTCATAAAAATAGCAAAAACGGCTACAGCTAAAAAAATACAGCTAACAACAAATGCTAAAGAATATTGTTTCCAGTTCATTTGTTGTTGTGGAGATATACCTAACAAGTGATATACAGGATTTTCAATCCAACGAAATAATCCATCGCCAACCATCGGCTGATTTGCCATTACTTGGGATAGATATTTGCTAAGGCACCATGCTAAAAAAATAGCAATAAATAAAACAAGGATAAGTTCTAACATGGCTATTCTCCTCTATACCCCTTGGCTTGATTTGCCAAAATGGAAATAAGGAGAGATGAAGAAATATCACTTTTTTTGAGTCCGCATAAGGCTATGCCAGACTGATGCAAGATGCGCATTTGAGAATTTATAAGCATCTTTATTGTCCTGAAGTAACACTAATTTAGTGGATTTCAGTATGGATAAAATGCTCGTAAATTCTCTATTGAGGAACTCAAAGGCCGCGTAAATTTTGCGTAAATTTTAGTTTGAAAGACCTTAAAATTTAAAATTAACAACTGGGTAAAGCGTACTATCAGCCTTTAGTTTTTCACAATGCCAAAGTTCATATAAAGGAATCTTTACATCGAGCGCCAAAGGTAATTTTTTAGAATTAAATTGCATATAGTCCAGATCACTTCCCCATGCAATCAAATCTACATCTAAAGAAATATGATGCGATGGTCGAACACGTCCAGAATCTGATTCAAGTTTCTTTAAAAAAGATTCTATTTGTTCACAGGCTAAAGTGCTTCTTAATAGACATGCTGAATTCCAGTAATCATCTCCAATACCATCTCGGCATGGAATTTGATAAACAGATGAAAACTGCACTTTCCCCAAAGTTGCTAATTGCGTATAAGCAAAAGTAAAGTGCTGATCTGCGTCTAAATTACTCGCTAGGGCGAGTGCAAAAATTGTTTCTGGTGCGTTCAAGACGAATTCCTACAGCATTAGCTTCTGCAATGATGGCTGGCTTACGGATGGTTATGGTAATTTTTTCAATTGTTGGAAAGGTTTCAAATAAACATTGCAAAACTAGATGAGCTGCGTGCTCGATTAACTCAGGTTTGGCTTGCTGAATGGTTTGAGCCGATAACTCACAAATCTGGGCATAGTTGAGTGTGTCCTCAAGCTTGTCAGACGCTGCAGCTCGGCTCAAATCATTATGGATGGTTAAATCCAACATTAAAGGTTGAATGATTTGTCTTTCCCAGTTGAAACAGCCAATCACTGTCTCAACCTTCAAGCCTTCAATAATAATGGCATCCATAAATTTAAACTGACCTTAGTGCTTTAACAACGAAGCAGGTTCCATATTTTGAACCATTTTCAAACGTTGGTCTGCATAAATATCAGTATATGGTGCGAGTACGCGCATAAAACGATCGAAATAAAGCATTTGCTTAAATAACAAGGCAAAATCGCGAGGGAATTTAATACCGTGGCGCTCACCTACACCAACCATATCCATCATGATGTCATTTAAATCGGCTGGATTGGTAGACAGAATTTGCTGTGGATCGGCCATTAATACGCCATTAAACAAACGTTCTAAGTCTTGAGCTAAAACCTGAACATCGACCTTGTTATGGGTCATGCCCATTTTGAGCATGTTTTCAGCCATAGCCTGATAATCAGTTTTTTGTAAGGCATCCATAAACGCAATACACGCTGTCCAGACTTCTGGCTTTAACTGACCCACAATACCGAAATCGATAAAACCAATTCGGCCATCTTCGAGCAACATTAGGTTTCCTGCATGTAAGTCAGCGTGGAAACTCTTACAGAGCATAAGACTACCAAACCATGTATTCATGGCAGTAATGAGTACTTGTGAGGGATCTTTAGCATATTGTTTTACGACACTAAAATCTGTCAAAGACACACCGTATAAACGCTGCATGGTCAACACACGGCGTGTAGAAAACTGATGATAAACTTTAGGCGCTGTCGCAGCGTGGTTTTGAGAAATATTTAAATACTCTATAAAGTCATCTAAGTTCTGGGCTTCCTCAATGAAATCGACTTCACGCACCATACGAGTTTTAATTTCATCGACAATGTCAGAAAGAGCAGCAAACTTGATTTTAGGGACTGCACGTTCAAGTAGTTTGGCTGCCCAATGCACCACATTTAAGTCAGTGTATAAAATAGTTTCTACACCAGGTTTCTGAACTTTGATAACGACATCTTCACCGGTCGTCAGTTTAGCCGCATGAACCTGAGCAATTGAAGCAGAAGCTAAAGGTTTTTCATCGATATAACTAAAAATCTGGTTTAAATCACGCCCTTCAAATTCAGAGGCAAGCACGCCTTGAATATAACTAAATGGCAGAGTTGGTGTCTGATCTAAACAACCTTGAAATTCTTCTACATATTCACGCGGAAATAGCGATGGTGTACTCGCGATAAACTGACCAAGCTTAATATATGTTGAGCCAAGCGACTCAAAAGTCTCTCGCATGAGTTTGGCATTGCTTGGTTTATCAGTTGCATATTTAATACCAGCTTTAGCAGCAACCACTGCGGTTTCACCGATACGGGCAACTGAGCGCAATCCATCAAATAAAATATTTTTTTTCATATTTCTTTAGAACCAGAATATTCGTCTCAAGTGTAGCAAATTTTGCTTTATTTGCTGATTAGCTTGCCTGACAAAGTGGACAATTTATATCTTTATCAAAATTAACAACACGTTGTGTCATATTTAATCCATCCCAAAGTAACAGTTTTTGTTTCAGAGGAGTGCGATTAAGCCCTAAATAAAGTAAAGTGTGATGTGCTTGTAATGACGCTATCATTACAGGAGTCGTTGCAAGCACTCCTGACTCTGCACAGCGCAGGCCTTCATTGTCATGCTGTTCTTTTGGGAATAAACATTCATAACAAGCTGATTCACCTTCAACCATAAACATTTGCGCCTGAAATCCAATTGCAGAAGCACTAATTAATGCGACCTGATGTTTCTTACAAGCACTATTCACTAAATAGCGAGTTGTAAAGTTATCACAACCATCTAAAACGACGTCTTGGTGTTCAACAAGTCTATCAATGTTATGTTCGTCTAAACGTTCATTAAAGTATTCAACACAGATATAAGGGTTAATTTTCTGTAACCGTTTTGCTAGAACTTCAGCTTTATAGCGACCAATATCTTCATGACCAAATGCGATTTGGCGCTGTAAATTACTTATCTCAATGGTATCTGCATCAATGAGTGTAATTTTCCCAACCCCTGCTCGTGCAAGTAGTTCTGCACTGCTACAGCCTATGCCACCAGCACCCACAATCAGTACATTAGCAAGTTTGAGCTTTTCCTGAGCTTCAATATCCCATCCATCAAGTAAAATCTGACGGCTATAGAGATGCATTTCTTCATCACTTAACTCTACAAAATCGATATCTTGAAGCTCGGTCACACGTTAATCCTTTCACTTAGAAGCCAAATGATTTTATGACTAAGTCAATCATTATGAAAGCTATAAAATAGAAACAGTTTTTTATTCGGTTACTGCTCTATTGTTCACATTACTTCTTTCACACTTTCTGCAACAATAGAACGAATTAGTTTCTTTGTTACTTAGGCTAAATATGTCTCAATCATATATTGCACCAGTAGAGTTAGAAAAAGCTTATCGTTTATTAAATCATGGTCCAACTGTGCTGGTTTCTGCACAACATGGTGATGAACGCAATGTAATGGCCGCTGCATGGGCATGTGCCTTAGAATTTAAGCCTGCCAAAGTGTCTGTGATTTTAGATAAAAGTACGAAAACTCGACAGCTTGTTGAGCAAAGCGGTTACTTCACCCTACAAGTTCCTTGCTATGCACAGCTTAATATGACCAAGCAACTTGGCACCATTAGTAAATTAGATGACCCACAAAAACTTGAACACTGTGGAGTTGAACTATTCTATCAAGAAGACCTGAGTAGCCCACTTGTATCAGGTTGTATCGCATGGCTGGTTTGTAAACTTATTCCTGAACCGCATAATCAGTCAGTTCATGATTTATTTATTGGTTCTGTTGTAGGTGCATGGGCAGATAGTCGCGTTTTTAGAGATGGGCACTGGCATTTTCAAGATGCGCCAAAAGAACTTCGTAGTCTGCACTATATTGCTGGTGGAACGTTTTACTTAATTGGTGAAGAAGTGAAAGCCGATCTCTAATATAAAAAATAAAGGGAAATATTTAAATATTTCCCTTTGTTCAATTTAGCTTGCATAGGCTTGCTGCATTTTTGCAATTTCTTGCTGCTTCAATAATCCTCTTTGAATTTTTCCGCTCGTGGTTTTCGGTAGACTATCCACAAACTCAATTTCTTTTGGGTACGCATGACGAGATAAACGGTTACGAACATATTGCTGTAACTTATCTTTTAATGTTTCACACGCTTGATAAGCAGGCTTAAGTACCACAAAAGCTTTTACTATTTCGGTTCGTTCTGGATCTGGCTTACCAATTACTGCTGACTCTAATACCGCCTCACATTCTAACAAAGTACTTTCAACATCGAATGGTCCAACTCTATAGCCCGATGTTGTAATGACATCGTCAGCACGTCCGACAAAATCAATACCGCCATGTTCGTTTAAAGTGACCGTGTCACCTGTTAAATAATACTTACCAACAAACGATTTGCGATTATTGCCACCATAACCTTTAAACCACATCAATGGCGATTGCTCCGAGTCCATCGCCAAAATACCAACACCCCCAGTTGGTAATTCTTGATAATTTTGGTCTAACACTGCAAAACGATGTCCAGGAATTGCGAAACCAGCTGAACCTACTTTTAATGGGTGCTCAAGCGCATGATGATTTGCAATCACCATTCCTAGCTCAGTTTGGCCATATTGATCAAAAATATTGACCTCTAAATCCTGCTTGAACCAGTTCACAACCTCAGGAGTTAATGGCTCACCTGCACTACTCACTACGCGTAAATGTTGTTTAATTGAAGGGTCAAATTTTTCCTTAAACCCAAAGAACATTCGAAATGCTGTAGGCGAACCAGTTAAATTACTTACTTTATACTTTTTAATTAACTCAATTGCCTGATCTACATTAAATGAACGCTCATCCATAATAATGCTATGCCCCAAGCTTAAAGGCCCGGTAATGCCATAGTACAAACCATATGCCCAGCCCGGATCTGCCAGATTCCAGAACACATCCTCTTCACGCAAATCGACAGCATGGGTCATATAACCTTTAAATGCCAAAATTGCTTTTAGTGGAACGGGTACAGACTTAGCAAGTCCAGTTGTACCAGAGGTAAACATCATTAAAAAGTCATCTTCAAAGCTACGATTTACTGGCTCACATTGCTCAGAATAGCGCTGTAAAGATTGCCAAAAATCGAAGTCATGCTCAGACAAAGGACCAGTCTGATGAACAGTGACAATAACCGGAACATTCAAGGTATTCAGTTTAGGGCGCTGTTCATCATTGGTCACAATCAATTTAGTTTGAGCAGTCGTAATACGGTGATCAATCGATTTTGCTTCAAAGGCAGTAAATAAAGGCTGATAAATAGCGCCTATACGCCACGCTGCCAAAATTGTAATTAATAACTCAGGCGTTCTCGGTAGAAGTCCTGCAATACAATCTCCAGCTTGAATTCCTTGCGCTTTAAAGAAGTTAGCAAGTTTTCCAGAAAGCTCAGCAAGTTGTTCGAAAGTATAGTGCTCTGCCTGTCCGTTTTTTCCTTCCCAAATGAGCGCTATTTTATTTTTTCCTACATAACGCTCACAGCACTCAACATAAGCATTTATCGCTTGGGGATGCCCAACAACTTGCTCTTCGATGAGTTGTGCAAGATCAAATTGTTGATAAGCTTCTGCCAAAGTTTTCATGATGCTCACCTTCATTCCATTTGATGATTAATTTTGTGTTAGGCCACAAAATCTGTCCTGACTGTTATTGTTTTAGCTAAAGCTCGAAGAATATTTCTTCAACTTTTCCATCTATTTCAAACAAAACTAATAGCAAAAATGTTCCATTTCAATTGCAAGAAACCGCACATGATGTGCGGCTTCTTGCATTTTTAAGTTTAAAAACTCAATATCTTATGAACTAAACTTGAGCCACTTCACGAGCAATCACTAAACGTTGAATGTCTGAAGCACCTTCATAAATCTGGCTTACACGAACATCACGATAAATTCTCTCAACAGGAAAATCACTGACGTAGCCATAACCGCCATGAATCTGGATGGCATCCGAACATACTCGCTCAGCCATAGTTGATGCAAAGAGTTTGGCCATTGAGGCTTCTTTTAAACAAGGTAGCCCCGCATCTTTTAAAGTTGCCGCATGTAAAACCAGCTGATGTGCAGCTTCAATCTGAGTTGCCATATCGGCTAAGCGAAAACCAACCGCCTGATGCTGAACCAGCTCTACACCGAAGGCCTTACGCTCATTCGCGTATTGCACAGCAGCATCAAAAGCTGCTCTTGCCATACCAACAGACTGAGCAGCAATACCAATACGACCGGCCGCTAAATTAGATAGCGCAATTTTATAACCTTCACCTTCTTGTCCCACCAAATTTTCTAAAGGAATCCGGCAGTCTTCAAGCGTAATGGTTGCGGTGTCCGAAGCATGTTGACCCATTTTGTCTTCAATACGAGTGACCAAGTAACCTTGTGTATTGGTCGGTACAAGAAAGCATGAAATGCCTTTTTTACCCGCTTGTTTATCTGTCACCGCAAATACCAAAGCCACTTGAGCATTTTTACCACTGGTAATAAATTGCTTTACGCCATTGAGCACCCAATGGTCGCCATCTCGCTCGGCTTTACATAAAATCGCGCTCGCATCGGAACCGACATGTGGTTCAGTTAAACAAAAGCACCCTAGCCATTCGCCAGAAGCAAATTTTGGCAAATAGGTTTGTTTTTGCTGCTCTGAACCGTATGCCAGTGTAATGCCGCAAATTAAAGAGTTTTGTACGCTGACGATTGTCGAAATAGCACCATCACCTGCGGCAATTTCTTCAATAGCAAGAACTAAAGAAACATAATCCATTCCAGCACCGCCCCATTCATCGGGCACGGTCATCCCCATTGCGCCTAGCGCACCTAAGTCTTTTAATTCCTGAGCCGGAAATTCATGGGTCTTATCGCGATGTGCAGCTGTTGGTTTTAACTGATTTTGCGCATAGTTACGCATCATCTCCTGAACCATGCTTTGTTCAGCATTTAGAATCATTTCAACATCCTTATTTTATTATTTTGCTGCCATGCGAATTGCACCATCTAGACGGATAACTTCACCATTTAAATAGGAATTTTCAGCAATATGCGCAACCAAACGAGCAAACTCTTCTGGTTTTCCTAAACGAGATGGATACGGAACCATTTGCCCCAAAGCATCTTGTACATTTTGCGGCATACCCTTAAGCATTGGAGTTTCCATAATTCCCGGTGCAATGGTCATAATACGAATGGCATGTCGCGCTAGCTCACGAGCGATCGGCAAAGTCATCGCCACAATAGCGCCTTTTGATGCAGAATAAGCTGCTTGTCCAATTTGACCGTCAAATGCTGCAACAGAAGCAGTGTTAACAATGATGCCACGGTCCTCTTCACCTTCTTCAATTGTGTTTTTGCTCATGGCATCTGCTGCAAAACGCAGCATGTTAAATGTACCTGTGACATTAATACTTAAAGTCTTTGCAAATAATCCCAAGTCATGAACGCCCTCACGGCCAACTACTTTCGCAGAAGGCCCAATACCTGCACAGTTTACCAAACCATGCAAATGACCATGTTTAGCCAGCACATCTTTAAAGAACTGCTCAGCAGCAGCTTCATCGGTTACATCAAGTTTTACAAAGTCAGCTTTTGACCCTAACTGTTTCGCCTGCTGCTCACCTGCTTCTACATTCATGTCTACTAATGTGACTGAGGCACCCTGCTTTACCAAATACTCAGCAGTTGCAGCCCCTAAACCAGAACCACCACCTGTAATCACGAAATGTTTTCCTTGAATTTTCATTATGTAACGTCCTATAGAAATGTTCTTTAACCTTAGTAGTGAGAGTAAAATTTGTTTTTTTCCGATACAATTTCAAAAAACCTCAAAATGCTTGCAGCTTTTGATCAATCCAAATTTTGAATTTGAAATATTTCATTTGAAATACGTAAAAAAATGAGTCTTTGACATGGTTGTCCAATCTTCTTTAAGTAAAGGAACAATTTCGATTGCACTGGTACATGAAGCATTAAGTGCGGCTTATGCCAAAGGGCTAAATACTCAAATTATTTTGAATAAAGCTGGTATTCCTACTGAATTACTCATGACATCCAAAGCGCGTGTTCCAGTAGCAACGTATGCACAATTATGGATAGAACTCGCCAATGCCATGAATGACGAGTTTTTTGGGATGGATAGCCACCCTATGCGCCGTGGCAGCTATAAATTACTTACAAAACTCGTCAGTACGGCTGAAACTTTAGAAAAGGCTCTCTATGATATTTTGAAGTTTTTTAACTTCGTTTTAGATGATATGCGTGGAGAACTCATTCGAGAACAAGAAAAAGCTTATTTGGTCATTCGTGATCATGACCAACCCAAACGTATGTTTACCTACGCAACCTTTTTAATGTTGGTACATGGGCTTATGTGTTGGTTAGTAGATCAGCGAATTGGCTTAAACAGTATTGCTGTACGCTGTTCAAAACCAAACGATATTCAAGATTATCTAGTTCGTTTCTGTGAAGATATACAATTTAATGCCGAGATAAATCAGGTTGAGTTTGATGCCCACTACTTAGATATTAAAATTAAAAAAGATAAAAAATCGCTTTATGATTTTTTAGAACAAACTCCGCAAAATCTGTTAGTTCGCTTTAAAAATGAAAATGCCTTGAGCGTTCTTATTCGTCGTCATTTATTAAAGCTCCACCCTGCTCAATGGCCCGAACTTAAAGATGTCGCACAGCAACTCAATATTTCGGAAGCTACTGTTCAACGCCGCCTCAAACACGAAGGAGTAAGTTATCAACAAATTAAAAATGAAATTCGCTGTGATATTGCGATTGAACGCTTAAGCAAAAGTAATGATTCAATACAAGATATTAGTGAAGACTTAAATTTCCACGACCCAAGTGCTTTTCACCGTGCTTTTAAAAAATGGACAGGTGTTAGCCCAGGTGCGTATCGAGATAATTTAACTACCCACAAGCAATAGCATATGCACCAACGAAGCTTTAAGTCTAAACACTTAAGCTTATGATATTTATGTCTTTTAAATTGAATATTTCATATAACGCATTATTTAAAAATTAATAATGCCTATAAAACATTAACTTATAATTTTATCTAAACTTTTATCTTTCAAACTGATTTACAAATCAAAATAACTAAGTTTGTAAGCCACTAAACACATGAAAGGATGTTCTATTATTTCATTTCGGTTTTATTTTTATCATGTCTTTAAAATCAAAATTTTCTATACCAAAGACTTTGTTGGCATCAACATTGGGGTTTGTATTTGCTTCATCTACTTTTGCAGCAATTCCGACTACGCTTAAACTTGATTACGCTTACTACGCCCCAACCAGTTTGGTGGTCAAAGATCAAAAACTTCTTGAAAAAGCACTTCCAAATACTCAAATTAAATGGGTTTTCAGTCAAGGCAGTAACCGCTCATTAGAATATCTCAACAGTAATAGTATCGATTTTGCTTCTACTGCTGGATTAGCTGCTGTATTAAGTCGAGCAAATGGTAGTCCAATTAAAACGGTTTATGTACAAAGCCAACCGGAATGGACCGCGCTTGTTGTCGCAAAAAATTCACCAATTAAAAGCCTAAAAGATTTAAAAGGTAAGAAAATTGCAGCTACCAAAGGAACAGATCCTTTCTTATTTACACTACAAGCACTAGATACTGTCGGTTTGAGTAAACGCGATGTACAACTGGTCCATTTACAACATCCAGATGGTAAAACCGCATTAGAACGTGGCCAAGTAGATGCTTGGGCTGGGCTTGATCCATTAATGGCTTCAGCTCAAATTCAATCGGGCGCGAAATTACTTTATCGTAATGTAGCATTTAATAGTTATAGCGTGCTTAGCGTGAAAGAAGACTTTGCAAAGCAAAGCCCTGAAGCGGTAGAAGCCGTTATTAAAGCCTACGAACAAGCCCGAAAATGGGCAAAAGCCAATCCAGATAAAGTAGCAGCACTTTTAGCTCAAGAATCAAAACTCCCTCTACCTGTGGCTAAACTACAACTGAGCCGAACCAACTTTGATCAAAGCATTCCATCAGCAACTCAAGCACAAGCGCTAAAGCGTTCTGGAAAAATTTTGACAGAAGAAGACTTGGTTAGAAAAGGTACCAATGTCAATCAAGTGGTTGATCAGTTGTTAGACCCACGTTTTGCTCAAAAAGTCGTGAAATAGTTTATGAGTGATTCATTTAACAAAGCTGAGCTAAATCATTTCTTAGCTCAGCAGGCTTTAAAATCTCAGAAAAAGCATCTAAACCATAAATTTACACGGTGGTTTAAAGCGCTACTCATTCCCCTCATCTTTTTAGCGGCTTGTGAGTTTTTAGTCAGAAATGGCTATATCGATGCTTATCTACTCCCTGCACCGACTAGTTTATGGCAATCTTTTTTAGATTTAGCTCATAGCGACCTATTTGCCCATATTTATATTAGTACATGGCGTGTTCTATTCGGCTTTATTATAGGAAGCGGTTTAGGTTTAACTTTTGCGATTTGGGTGGGATTAAGTAAAGAAGCAGAAGCTTATTTAGAACCGACCTTTTCAGCAATTAAGTCGATCCCAAGTCTTGCGTGGATTCCACTGCTATTACTTTGGTTAGGAATTGATGAGGGTTCAAAAATTACGCTTATTGCAATTGGAGCATTTTTTCCAACCTATACCAATACAGTTGCAGCAATTCATAACGTAGATAGAAAGCTCATTGAAGTTGGAAAAGTTTATCGGCTTAATGTTTTTCAGCGGATTATATCTATTATTTTACCAGCAGCATCTCCGGGCATTTTAACGGGTTTACGCAACAGCTTAAGCTTATCGTGGATGTTTATGATTGCAGCTGAACTGATTGCAGCCACTCAAGGAATTGGGTATTTACTCAGTGATGGCCGAGAAACATCTCGACCTGATATTGTTATCATTGCAATTATTTTATTAGCCCTACTGGGTAAAGTAACCGATACCTTAATGAAATTTATCGAAAATTGGTTATTACGTTGGCGGGATACACTACAAAAGTAATTTTAAATCCAGCATGCCAAAGTGACTCGATCATTTTGGCCATAGTCTTGAATAGTTTTAATTTGGCTAAAACCATGCTCTGTGAAAATATCTCGAACAGCTTGCCCCTGATCATAACCATGTTCAAGTACAATCCACCCTTGAGGTTTTAACCAGTTTTTCCCTTGAGCAATAATAATTTCAATATCAGCCAATCCCTGATGGTCTGCAACCAATGCACGGCGTGGTTCTGTTGCCAAAGCTTGCATGTGTTCATCTTCTGGGTCAATGTAGGGCGGATTAGAAACAATTAAATCAAATTGTTGTGGCTCTAATGCTTCAAACCAAGCACCGCAAGCAAACTTCACATGTTGCAAGCCATGTGTTTGTGCATTTTCTTTTGCAACTTCTAACGTAGGCGCATAAATATCTGTTGCTGTTACCAGCCAGTTCGGACGTTCACTTGCCAATGCAAGCGCAATTGCACCCGTTCCCGTTCCCAAATCCACAATATTTGCATTCTTTGGCAAATTTAGATTTAAAACAGTTTCAACTAAAACCTCAGTATCTGGACGTGGTACTAAAGTATCTGACGTTACTTTTAAATCAAGCGTCCAAAATGGCTGCGAACCTGTCACATAGGCTAAAGGTTCACCATTTTGAATACGCTCAAGACCAGCCAAGTAGTCTTGCTCTTGCTGAGATGTTAACTCTTGCTCAAGTCTAAACTTTAATTCAAGCGAATTGATTTTTAGAAAATGCTCAAGTAACCAAGCATTTTCCTGTCGTTCATAACTGTCAGGCTCACCACGAATTGCAAGCGCTTGAGCAATATTCATTAGCCGCCATTTTCCTGTGCAAGCATTGCAAGCTGATCTGCCTGATATTCACGATGTAAGCTATCAAGCAATTCAGTTAAATCACCTTCCATAATCGCGTCTAACTTATATAAAGTTAGGTTAATACGGTGGTCCGTCATACGACCTTGTGGATAGTTATAAGTACGGATACGCTCAGAACGGTCACCAGAACCAACCAAATCACGGCGCATTTCAGAAGTCGCTGCATCGGCTGCTGCACGTTTCGCATTTTCTAAACGCGATACTAATAAGGCCATCGCTTTAGCTTTGTTTTTATGCTGTGAACGTTCTTCTTGGCACTCAACCACTGTACCTGTTGGAATATGGGTAATACGCACGGCCGAATCGGTTTTGTTAATGTGCTGACCACCCGCACCTGACGCACGGTAAGTATCAATACGTAAGTCTGCCGGGTTAATTTCAACGTTAGTATCAACATCAATTTCAGGCAGAATTGCCACTGTACAAGCCGATGTATGCACACGACCTTGTGATTCAGTTGCTGGCACACGTTGTACACGATGCGCGCCACTTTCAAACTTTAAGCGGCCATACACACCATCACCATCTACACGGCAAATGACTTCCTTAAAGCCGCCATGCTCACCTTCATTTTCAGAAAGGACTTCAATACGCCAACCTTGTGTCTCGGCATATTTGCTGTACATGCGAAATAAATCACCAGAGAAAATTGCAGCTTCATCACCGCCCGTCCCGGCACGAATTTCTAAATATGCAGCATTAGAGTCATTTGGATCTTTTGGAATCATCAAGATATTGAGCTGGCTTTCTAGTTCTTCAAGCAATGCTTTATTCGCTTGAATTTCTTCTTCTGCCATATCTTTAAAGTCAGGGTCTGACTTCATCATTTCAGCAGTTTCAATATCTTCTTCTGCTTGACGGTATTTGCCCCAAACTTCTGTAATTTCAGTTAAATCACTATGTTCACGAGACAGTTTACGGAAACGTTTGTTATCGGAAATCACTTCTGCATCTGCAAGCAATGCGGTAAGTTCTTCATGACGATCACAGAGTTGATCAAGTCGTAAACGGAGTGACGCTTTCATAAGAGGAAATATCTCAAAAGTCCAAAAAACTTATCTAGATAAATATAAGAAGATAAGCCAAATCATAAAAATAGCGCATAGTTTACAGATTATGCTGATTAAATGACATATGTAATCCTTTAATTCCTGAACTTTAGAAAGGTCTATCTATCATCTGTAAACCTATTAAATTATATATTGTCCCTCTCAAACACTTATGACTTACGTTCACTAATTTTTATTGTTCAGTTTTTAGACAAGATTGTTGGTTTTCCATTCTGTTTTAATAGAAAGCATACAAACGAGACACTAAACTCTAATAATCGAGTGATGGTTCTCCACATTTGAAGAGAAGTGTTTTGTTACATTTGCCGTAACGAAAGATATAAGGTCCTGCAACTTGGGACATGGAGTAAATGATGAAATTAAATACTTTATTATGTAGTACTGTTTTAGCTACTTCTATGATGACTGTAGCACATGCAGACAATACAACTCACGTAGCAGCTGCTTCGGCTTTAGGTAGTGTTGCTGGTACTGCAATTGGTAAAAGCATGGGTGGTACATCTGGCGCAACAATTGGTGCTGCTTTAGGTGGTGCTGGTGGCGCAGCAGTTGCAAGTGATCGTCGTCACCGTACAGAATCTGCAATTGGCGGTGGTTTAGGTGGTGGTGCTGGCTATACTGTTGGTAAAAGCATGGGTGGTACAAACGGTGGATACATCGGTGCTGCTTTAGGTGCGGCAGGTGGTGGTGCTTTAGGTAATAAAATTTCTAAAGACCGCGATTATGATCGATCTTCTAAGCACTGGAAGAAAAAACACCGTCATCACCACTAATCACAGTGAAGACATAGATTTAAAAACACCTTCGGGTGTTTTTTTATAGTCAAAATTTTGCCATCCCCCGATATATCGTTCATGATTTATTCACATCTTAATATAAACCATACAAAGCAGACACAAAACTATCGTATCAGCATGGCCCTTCTCCATAATTTTCACGAAATTTTTAATTACATTTAGCTCAAGATATTAAAGATTGCTCTTCAGCAAAATGAGCATGGAGTTCCAAAATGAAAATGAATATTTGGTTAGCAAGTGCATTAATCGCAACAACCTCTATGGTGTCAGTTGCACATGCAGATAATGGTACCCGTGTAGCGGCAACTTCTGCTCTAGGTAGTGTAGTAGGTACAGCAATAGGTAAAAGTATCGGTGGTACATCTGGTGCAACAATTGGTGCTGCTTTAGGTGGTGCTGGTGGTGCGGCTGCAGCAAGTGACCGTCGTAATCGTACAGAAGCTGCTATTGGTGGCGCTTTAGGTGGTGGTGCTGGTTATACCGTTGGTAAAAACATGGGTGGTACAAACGGTGGTTACATTGGTGCAGCAGTGGGTGCAGCTGGTGGTTCTACTTTAGGTCGTAAAGTTGGTCAAGACCGTAACTATGATGACCGTTATGACCGTCGTTATGATCGTGATGACCGCCGTTACGATCGTCGCTATGATCGTGATGATCGTGCTTATTATCGTCATGATAATGGCTTACACCGTGGTTGGTATAAACACCACTAATTGGTATACAGATATTAAAAAGCACCCTAGCGGTGCTTTTTATTTGGGAGTAAAATTTATATCGAAAAAAAACGATATACATCACTCCATTTATATCGTATTATTTCGATATAATGTTTTTTGAGAATATCGCATGCGATCACTTCAAGACACCAAATTTTCAATTTTGGAGCTTGCTCCTATACGTGATGATAAAACAATCGAATTTTCATTACGTCATGCATTAGAGCTCGCCCAACATGCAGAAAAATTAGGTTATGACCGTTTTTGGCTTGCAGAACATCATAATATGGATGGAATTGCGAGTTCAGCAACTGCTGTTTTACTTGGCTTTATCGCGGCTCATACCCAGCACATTCGTTTAGGTTCAGGTGGTATCATGCTACCAAACCATGCACCGTTAGTGGTTGCAGAACAATTCGGTACATTAGCAACCTTATATCCAAATCGTATTGAGCTAGGTTTAGGTCGTGCTCCAGGTACAGATCAGGTCACTATGCGTGCCTTACGTCGCGGGCATCAGGAAACCGAAGATCAGTTTCCTAGAGATGTTGTTGAGATTTTGCAATATTTTAAAGCACCTCAACCCGGCCAAAGAATTATTGCCACTCCTGGACAAAATACTCATGTACCTGTCTGGTTATTGGGTTCAAGCTTATTCAGCGCGCAATTGGCTGCGAAACTAGGATTACCCTACTCATTTGCATCACATTTTGCTCCACGTATGCTTGGTCAAGCGATCGAACTTTATCATGAAAATTTCGAACCTTCTGAATATTTGGACAAGCCTTATGTTTCCATGGGTGTACCTGTTGTGGTTGCCAATACAGATGAAGAAGCACAGTTTTTAGCAACAAGCGCATACCAACGTGTTTTAGGATTAATTCGTGGTGAAAGTTTGAAACTCAAACCGCCAGTTACATCAATGCAAGGACTATGGAACACAGCAGAACAGCTTTCTGTTGAAAATTTCTACCAGATGGCCCAAATCGGTTCAGCTGAAACAGTACGCTCAGGTTTAGAAAAGCTTTTGGCTACATATGAAGTCGATGAGTTTATTTTTACTTGTGACGTCTATGATACAAATAAACGTTTAGACAGCTTTACTCAATTAATGCAATTAAAATCAAACAATTAATACATACACAAAGTCTCATGCTTGAATAGGTTTCAAGCATGAGATAACCATCTATCTGAAAATACTTTACCCAAACTACTTGCTTGGTTATTTATATTAAAACGATAAAAAATCATCATAAATGAAAACCAAAAGGACTTTTGGAAAATGAGTATTGAACTTAAAAATAATGTTGCCAAATCAGCTACTTTTCAAAATGCAGTTCAGGATTTTGACGCCTTTACTGGTCAAATTCTTTTATCAAATACAATCAAAGCATATGATTTTTCTAATTTAAATGTAGCGATTATTGGAACAGATCAGGAAACTGTCACGCACTTAGAAAAAATTTGCCAACAAGCAAAATTTGTAACTGTATTTCAAATTACACCACATTTTATTTTGCCCCATAGTCAAATCGGCATACATCGCCTCATTACCCACCCACTGATTGCCAAAAACCGGAGGTTATTTAACAATCGGGTTAAAAGCATCCTAGCTCTACGTTTTCTTGAAACTCAAGTAAATGAAATATGGCTGAGACGACTTTTAATGCCTAATACAGTACAAGCCAATAAAACCTTTTTTAAATCTGATAGCTACTATTCGGCCTTGCAAAGATCAAATTGTAAATTGCAAACTTGGCCAATTATCAAAGTTACTCAAACAGCTATTTATAGTATGGATGGTACTCAACATCCTATTGATGTCATCATTAGAACAACATCTTAAAAATAAAAAAAGCATGGTTGAAATACCATGCTTTTTTCATTCAGTTCAAATCATATTTTTGCAAATGCCCATGCTCATCATAATGCAGAATGACACGTTGAGCTTTTTGCAATTCTGATAATGACGCTGTACTTACTGTAAATTTAAAAGCCAATAAATCATCAGAACTATTTGGCGCTTTACTACGTCGATCATCACCATGAAATCTAAGCCAGTTATAACTTGCCCATAAAATTAGAACCAAAGCACTTAAGCAAATTAAAAGAAGTAAATGCAGTAAAGTTTTGACTTCCGAAATATGATCTACCCACACATAGTCATAAATAAGATGTCCTTCAAAAAACCACAAAAATAAAGAAACCAGTGGAAAAAGCAGCCACATTAAACAAAACCAACCTATTGTTTGCAAGGTATAGTTCGCGGTCTTATTTTTTACATATTCAGGCTGATCAATATATTCAGGTATATCTAAAACTTCTACGTCAGTATTTTCTTCATTTTTCATGAATTATCTCCACGGAAGCCTCGATCGGGACTAACCCAGCGGGCACGTTTTTTTGTATTAAATATAGTTTTAGGTACCGCAACCACGCTGGTAAATAACGTTAGTAACCAGAAAAACAACGGATACCAAATTACCCAAAAGTAATTTCTAAAAAGACGCCCACGGTCATAACGATGATCGATCCATAAACTGACTAAAAATTGGATGAGACATGTTCCACCTAATATCACGCCATACCACTGTGGCATTAGAGAATTGATCTGCCACTGCTGAGGTAATTCAATAAAAAGCCCAATCAAGAAAAGTAAGAAAATAAAGATCATCACATATGACCAAACAATACTGACTAAAGCTTCAAGCATGACTGGCCACATACGGCGCAAGCGAACTTTGAACATTTTAGGAATATATTCTAATAAGACTTCTACCCCACCTTGTGCCCAGCGTAACCGCTGTTTCCAAAGACCTTTAAAAGTTTCAGGCATATAGATATAACAAAGCGCTTGAGGAATATATTGAATATCCCAATGGTCCATTTGAAGCTTCCAAGAGATATCAATATCTTCAGTAATTTTGTCATCAGACCAAAAACCGACACGAGCTAGGGCTGTTTTTCTAAACGCTACAATTACCCCAGATACTGTAAAAATACGGCCATACGTGCGCTGTGCTCGCTTAATTAAACCAATAATTGAAGAGAACTCCCCAACCTGTAATTTCCCTAAAATACTTGAGCGATTTAAAATTCTTGGGTTACCGGTGACGGCCCCAATACGCGGAAATTTCAGAAATGGCTGCATGAGCCAAAGTACAGCATGAGGATGTAATAAAGCATCCCCATCAATACAAACTAAATATTCGTATTTGCTTACTAACACTCCTGATCTTAAAGCGACTGCCTTACCTTGGTTTTCTGCTAAGTGCACAACCCTCAGACGAGCATCTTGCGCTGCTAACTCATCAAGAATCTCTGCTGTTCTGTCACTACTACCATCATTTACAGCAATCACTTCAAAATTTGGATATTTTGTTTGCAAGGCATAACGAATGGTTTGCCGCACTTGAGCTTCTTCATTAAAGCAAGGAATAATAATACTGCACCCTTCACCTGAGGGCTCAGGTAACTGTTGCTCATGGTATTCCCGTTTAAAGAAAAACCAGAGGCCACCTACCATCCATGTCCAAGCCATCAGTAAGGGATATAAAAAGGCAAAAGCAAATAGAATATCGAGTAATACTCTCATTACTTTTTCCCCTCAGTCGCTAGACCTGCAAAGGGCTGATACATCACAGAACTGGAATTTAAGCTCATTGGGTTATATAAATACTCATGAACATTTTTTGCATTTTCAGTGTTATAGCCATCAACACCAAATTTCTGAATACCTATGCGCTGAATATCGAAAAGGCCTTGTTTTACTTCTTGCCAAGCATTTCTCTGGTCATTTTCTGGCAATGTTAATGTCAGCATAATTCGTTGTTTGTATTTGGCATCAAGAGTATTTAAAAGTTCTAAGGCTTGTTTAAATTGTTTTTGCTTACCAACCATATTAAATTTTAGGTTCACTAAATCATGTTGGGTTAATAGTGATTTTAAAAGCACTGGTAACTGTTCAATGTGCTCTAAGTCTGGTGTCAGCAACAAACTAAACTGGGCCTGATTACTCATATTCAAATAAGGCTTTGCAGCTTTTTGAGTAAGTTGACTCAGTTGTGATAATTGCGTTACTTGTTCAACACAGTTGCTTTCGTTCAGCGTTGTGTTTTGCATTGCACAATTTAAAGCAGTTCCGGCATTAAGCTGAATACCACTTAAATTGCTATTAAAACGCGCAATATCCTTAGCTAAATCTGCCACCAAAAATGGTTTATTTTTTTGAGGATAAATAGGTAGTTCTAAAATAACCGCCTGACCTGCACGAGTTTGTGCCTGCCATAAACTACGGTTCAAAATATCTTGCTTAACTGGCATTTGAGTTGTTGGGAAATAAGCAACGTCATATTGTCCATCTCCATCTTGGTCATCTAAAGGCTTCAATATCAGCGTATTGTTTTTTAAGCTATAAAGTTTTGATAACAATACCCCTAATTTTTCATCTGACTGAGTATTAGTTGAAGCAGCTAATTGCTTTAAATCCATACTCACAAAATGTTTTGGCTGCTTATACAAATCTTTCTCTGCAGAGTTCAAAATATTAAGCAACGTCTCCGATAGCTGCTCAGCTGTAGAGTTATCAACCATAAGACTACGTTTAAAGGTCAGATCATTAATCTGATTTACCCCATCACGTCCAAGACTAAAAGAAAAAGTAAACCCTGCTTGTTGAGCTAGTTTTTCTAACTGCTGATTTACCGCACCATACGGCCATACAATCGCTTTCGGCTCTACACCCAATTCTTTTTTTAAGACATCATGAGATTTTTTTAAATCTTTCAAAATACGTTCTTGATATTCCGCATCCGTTTCATAACGCGCCTGTGATTTTAAATACATATAAGAAGTTGCTGCGGGTTGTTCATTCCCTTGAGGGTTAGCAAGCACACCATGATGCAAATCATCACTATGGCTTGCAAACTCAGCTAAGCCAGAAGCCTGCATTTCTCGTACTTGCTTCCAATTGACCAAGTTCCCTTGTCCATAGGCTTCATAGCCAGCTTTTGTATTACCATTTAGCCAACTGGTTGGGAGTGCAAAAACTGCCGGAATCTGATATTGCTTAAGCAGTGGAAATATACGACTGTAGCTACTTAAAGCACCATCATCAAAGGTTAACAAAATAGCATTATGAGGTAGCTCTTTGCCTTGCTTACGAGCCTCTTGAATATCTTTTAATCGTATTGGCTTCCAGTCAGATTGACTGAGCCAGTCAAAAAACTGCGCTAAATTTTTAGTTTGAATTGCATAAATATCCCGATCTCCCTCTTTTAAAACATCATCTCTGACGTCATGAAAAGTTAAAGAAACCACATGATTTTTTGGTAAATCTTTTTCTATCTGGGCATATGCAAATTGCAGAGGTAACAATGTCGAGGCCAAAGCACAGCCCAACACTTTTGAAAATAAATTATTCATTAAAAACGCCCTTCAAATCCGAAAATACCATAGGTATGCTGTTCAGCATGTCCATCGTAAGGATGGTATTGCCAGCCAATTCCATAATTGAGTTGCCATGTCCGTGATAGCTGCCATTGATGTTGATACTGCAAAGAATAGGTTGGCTTAGTGGAATAATCAGCTTGTTTATAAAGGCCCACCCCAGCTTCGAAATGCTGTTTAAATGAACGTTCATATTCACGCCAAGTCACCCAGTCATGACTTAAGTTCAACTCGGCGCTGTAATGCGAACTTGGGCTAAAATAAGCAGTTTGATCTTGGCTATTACTGCCGAAAAAACCACGGACGGTGCCATAAGTAATGTGATGCGGCGCTGCAAATAGTCTTTCACGCCAAAAAGTTGAAAATTCTTGTTGTTTATTGCCATCACTAATATCAGTTAAACCGTAACTTGCGCCAATTTGACGAGATTCATCCTTTTGCCATGTCAATGCAGCTCGATAAGATTGACCATCTTCTCCTGCATCAATCGCTTGTAGAGGGATGTCAGCCTGACTGTTATATTGCAATTGATACTGCCAGTGATCATTTAACCACTGTGACCAATCAAGACGAACACCAGCTTGTCCGCCATCTGTACTTTGCGACAAGATCGCAGATAACGCCTTACGATTGGCTTGCCATTCGGCCCCAACACCATAGCGCTGGTTATGCACGTCGCCAAAATTGTATTCGCCATAACGATCTTGATGCCAAGCGAATAAACGATAATTATCTTTTATCCACGGGCTATTAAGGCGAGTTTCCATCTCACGGTCTTTTAAACCGTTTTGTCCACTTACAGAATCGCTATTATTAGCTTTACTTTGGCCCCAAGTCGTTGAATGTGAAATCGTAGCTCTATTACGATCATCCAACTCTTTGCGGCTTTTAATAACGCCACTATCTTCGGGATAAAACTGCACTAAGTTTTGCGTTGTTTTACGCCATGTCTGGATATCACCTAAAGCCTGAGCATTTTGCATTTCATTAATGCGAGTATCTTTAGCAATCGGATCTATACCATTTAAACGAGAAATTGTTTTTTTTGCTTCTAAAGGCTTTTCTCTCCAGCGCTCTACGCGGGCAAGGTTATTAATCAAACTCTCATTTGCAGGTGCCTGCTCTACTGTTTTTTGAAAGTGTTTTTCAGCTTGATCTAAATGATTTGCATAAGCTAAATGCATTCCCTTTAAAGCAATATAATCGTCTCGGTCAGGATGACTAGTTTTATCTACACCCTTTGCCTGACTATATTTATAAGTCGGAATAAGATGATCAACTTTTGCCAAAAGCTGTTCCGCTTCCTTATATTTTTCTTGTTCAATATAAGAATAATACAACCCGCTATAGACGATCATATCCGGATAATTTTTTTCGGTTAAAAGTGTCTTATAAACAAGTTCAGCTTGCTTCGGCTTTTGCTTAGCTAAATAACTATCAGCAATTGCATGACGTACATATGCAGGTAATTTCTCAAGCGGAATATTTAATTGAGTAAAATTATCTAAAACCGCTTTTGCTCGCCCTCTAAAATCTAATGCATATAAATAATCGTAGTGAAACCTTAAATAGTTAGGATCTTCTGGCTTTATTTGCTGTTGTAACTTTTGCCCCTTTTCTAACACGCTATCTAATTCAGCAAAACTTTCTGTATCTGATAAGCCTTGGCGATTTAAATATTTATAACGGGTAATTGCATTATTGACCTGCTGAGAAAATTCACTGACTTGTAAAGTTTGCTGTAATTGCGCAGTTTGCTGATTTTTTTCGCTTGTTTGGAGTAATTGCTGAGCTTTTTTATATGCACCAATAGCAATCAAGTCATAGATATACTCTTGTAAAACGGATGAAGACTTAGGTTGTTGCTGATAAGCATGCTCAATTGTAGATAAAGCATCTACAGGCAAATTAATTAGACGGTAAGCATATGCAATACGTACCAATTGATCAGCATTTAAATTTTTAATATTGATTTTAGATAACAGAGTCTTAGCATTCACTGTGTCTTGCGATTCAGCATATAAAACAGATAATAAAATGCGCCCATCAATCGTTTTTTGAATATTAAGCTTATTTGCCCATTCAAGCGCTATTTTAAAATATTTAAAATCTCGAAAATTTTGAATTAAAGGTAGCTCTGCATATTCCGGAAAATTCACATAATTAATATTTACCAATAAATCTGTAAATTTAGTTAGATCCTTTTTTTCATTAGACATAACAATTAAATAATCAGCCAACAATTTTTGATCATGTGGATACTGTTTTAACAATTGATCTAGCTGATAAACAGCGTGTTGAGTTTGCCCTGCTCTATAATCTTGAATAGCCTGCTCACGCAAGACATCCACTTGAGCGGCGTACAATTGAATTGGCAAGAGATATACCAATGAAAAAACACATTTTTTTAGCATTTTGATAATCGGATAGTCCCATATCGAGATGGGAAATTATAGTTAAAAATGTGAACTTCATCACAATAATCAAAATGCGCATGATATTTACAACAAATGTAAAATATGAATAAAAAAAGTATTTGTATTTTTAAAAAATAACTAAAAACAAATATTTATAAAAACATAGATTATTAGTTTATATACATTTCTTTTCAAAAATCTTATTTTAACTCACAAACTGTAGTGTAAGAGTTTACTCGCTGATAACTAATCAGAAACGATTCATTAACTTGGCGTTTTATATTTAAAACTTTTATTTTTAATATGTATATAAATTTAAAACCATTCAATCTAATTAACTTTAAATTATTTAAATTGAATGGCCAAAATAAACAGTTGATTTAATTAACCGATACGTCGTTTTAAACCGGTCATTTGTAAAATACGAGTAGAGATTTCTTCAATTGACATTTCAGTGACATTTAAATATTTAATACCTTCTGAAATATAAATACCTTCAATCGCTCTTAATTCCATTTGACACTGACTAAAACTTGCATATCGGCTATTTGCTTTGCGCTCGCTTCGAATAGCAACCAACCGTTCTGCATCAATCATTAAACCAAACAATTTGCTACGATGCTCTCTTAATACTGCTGGTAGACGGTTATCGTCCAAATCTTCTTCTGTCAAAGGATAGTTAGCTACACGAATACCAAACTGTAGTGAAAGATAAATAGAAGTTGGGGTCTTACCTGAGCGTGACACACCAATTAAAATCAAATCTGCTTTATCGTAATGACGAGTACGCGCCCCATCGTCGTTATCAAGTGCGAAATGCACTGCATCAATACGTGCTTTATAATACTCAGAATCAGTAACTGCATGTGTTTGCCCAACCAGTGTCGTTGGCGGCGTTCCAAGCTCCTGCTCAAGTTTACTGATTAGTCCTTCAAATACATCTAAATTAACCGCTTTTGCAGTATTAATAATTTCACGGACATGCGGATCAACTAAAGTATCAAATACTAATGGTAAGCATCCATCACGGGTTTGACATTTATTAATCTCAACCACAATAGCCATTGCTGCCTCTTCAGTTGTGATATAAGGCATGATGTGAATGTCAAAATCTACATTAGGGAATTGTGCTAATAACGAATGTCCAAGAGTCTCGGCAGTAATTGCAGTTCCATCAGAAATAAAAAAAACACTCCGCTTATACTGTTTACTTTCTGACATTAAAATTCTCCTTAAACATTTGTCTTAGTGCTATATAATCTTTATAGTAAACTGATCTTACATGACTGTCGCTTAGTAAAATTCTCAACTAAGCACTTTATTTTTTTAATTTCATGCCAAGATAGACATTAATACTGCAAAAGTGGAGTGAAAACTTTGGAAGCGCGCGTAATCGGTCTAGAAAAATTAGGGAAACACGATGTCGAACTCGTAGGTGGGAAAAACTCATCTTTGGGTGAAATGATCAGCCATTTATCAAATGCTGGTGTATCGGTACCTGGTGGTTTTGCAACAACTGCTGAGGCCTATCGTGAGTTCTTAGACCAAAGCGGTCTTAACGCTCGAATTCAAGCAGAACTTGCACAACTTAACGTCGATGATGTAAATGCACTTGCAGAAACAGGCGCTAAAATTCGTCAATGGATTGTAGAGACTCCACTCACTGCAACCTTAGAACAAGAAATTCGCGCCGCTTTTACAGAACTCTCTAACGGCAACCCAGATATCGCGGTTGCCGTTCGTTCATCTGCAACTGCTGAAGATTTACCAGATGCATCTTTCGCAGGTCAACAAGAAACTTTCTTGAATATTCGTGGTGTTGATAACGTACTTATCGCCATCAAAGAAGTATTCGCTTCTTTATATAATGACCGTGCTATTTCTTACCGTGTACACCAAGGCTTCGATCATGATGTTGTCGCATTATCTGCGGGCGTTCAGCGTATGGTTCGTTCTGAAACTGGCGCTGCGGGTGTAATGTTTACACTCGATACTGAGTCTGGTTTCCGTGATGTTGTATTTATTACTGCATCTTATGGCTTAGGTGAAATGGTTGTACAAGGTGCAGTTAACCCTGACGAATTTTACCTATCTAAACCATTATTAAATGCTGGCAAACATGCGGTATTACGCCGTAACTTAGGCTCTAAGCACCAAAAAATGATTTATGGTGAAGAAGGTTCAGCTGGCAAATCAGTTGTTGTTGTTGATGTTGAAAAACAAGAGCGTCAACAATTCGCATTAAATGATCACGAATTACAAGAATTAGCAAAACAAGCGCTTATTATTGAGCAGCACTACGGTGCACCAATGGATATTGAATGGGCAAAAGATGGTGACGATGGTCAAATCTATATTGTCCAAGCTCGTCCTGAAACCGTTAAGAGCCGTCAAAATGTCGGCACAATGGAGCGCTACCTACTTAAACAAAGAGGTACTGTTCTTTGTGAAGGTCGTTCAATTGGTCAACGTATCGGTTCTGGTAAAGTTCGTATTGTTAGCTCAATTAAAGAAATGGACAAAGTACAAGACGGTGACGTACTTGTATCTGACATGACTGATCCAGATTGGGAACCAGTAATGAAACGTGCTGCCGCGATTATCACTAACCGTGGTGGTCGTACGTGTCACGCGGCAATTATTGCTCGTGAACTTGGCGTACCGGCAATCGTAGGTTGTGGTAACGCAACTGAAGTATTGACTGACGGCCAAGAAGTTACTGTTTCTTGTGCTGAGGGTGACACTGGTTTCATCTACGAAGGTGCATTAGATTTTGAAGTTCAACGTAACTCTGTTGAGTCCATGCCTAAACTTTCATTCAAAATCATGATGAACGTAGGTAACCCTGACCGAGCTTTTGACTTTGCTCAAATTCCAAACGAAGGTATTGGTCTTGCTCGTTTAGAATTCATTATTAACCGCATGATCGGTGTTCACCCTAAAGCGCTTCTTAATATTGAAAGCTTACCTCGTGAAACTCGTGCTGCTGTAATGACACGTACAGCTGGCTATGCATCACCTGTAGAATTCTATGTTGAAAAACTAGTTGAAGGTATTGCAACACTTGCTGCAGCGTTTGCTGACAAACCAGTAATCGTTCGTATGTCTGACTTTAAGTCAAATGAGTACGCAAACCTTATTGGTGGTAAGTTATACGAACCGGAAGAAGAAAACCCAATGCTTGGCTTCCGTGGTGCAAGCCGTTATGTTTCAGATAACTTCCGTGACTGTTTTGAACTTGAATGCCGTGCACTTAAAAAAGTTCGTGATGAAATGGGTCTAACCAATATCCAAATCATGATTCCTTTCGTGCGTACAGTATCTGAAGCAAAACGTGTAATTGAGCTACTTGCTCAAAATGGCTTGAAACGTGGTGAGAACGGCTTAAAAGTAATCATGATGTGTGAATTACCAACTAACGCATTGTTAGCTGAACAATTCCTTGAACACTTTGATGGCTTCTCTATCGGCTCTAACGATTTGACCCAATTAACACTTGGTCTAGACCGTGACTCAGGTATTGTTTCTCACTTATTTGACGAACGTGATGCTGCTGTTAAAGCACTTCTTTCTATGGCAATTCATGCTTGTCGTAAAGCGGGCAAATATGTGGGTATCTGTGGTCAAGGACCATCTGATCACCCTGACCTTGCAAAATGGTTAATGGAACAAGGTATTGAGTCAGTGTCTCTTAACCCTGACTCAGTTTTAGATACATGGTTCTTCCTTGCTGAAGAAAAAATCAAGCAAATCTAATTTGTTATAGAAAAAGACCCATCCGTGGGTCTTTTTTCATCTTTAGAATAGAGAATTTTTACTTATGCAAATTTACTTGGCACGTAATAATCAACAAGCTGGGCCTTATACCTTAGAACAACTAAATCAGATGTTGGCAAGCCAACAGGTTTTACTCACTGATTTAGCTTGGCATGAAGGCATGACAGAGTGGAAAGCTTTAGGAGAATTAACCCAAGGTAAACTTGTATATCAACCTACGGGTTATTCTGCTTTTTCAGCAAATACAAATACGACTCATAATGAGACAATTCAGCACATCCGTGTAGAAACTAAAGCACATGAACTTGCTTCAATTTCATCTCGTGCTCTTGCAAAAATTATTGACTTATTACTTTGGTTACCTATTGCAGCCATTCCTTCTTTCTTCTTTAACGAAGCTCAATATAAGCAACTTTTTGAGTTACAAAAACAGATGCAATCTGCAGAAGTTGCCTCAACTAAAGCAGCAGAACTTCAACAACAGCTTTTTACGCTTATTCCGATTGAAGCATGGCATACAATGTTAGTTTATGTCGTCATCATGCTCGCTATCCAAGCTTTTCTTTTAACTAAATTTGGTCAAAGTATTGGCAAGAAAATTGTCGGAATTAAGATTGTCGATGCTGAAACTAATGGTAAAGTTAATTTAACGCGTGTGTTCTTACTCAGAAGTATTGTTTTCATTATATTAAACTTACTGTTTATGCCTATTAGCACAATTATTGACTATGCTTTTGCATTGGGCCAAAAACGACAGACTCTACATGACAAAATTGCAAGAACAAAAGTGATCAAATGAGTGTGAATGACTCATTCATTTAAAGTCTAAAAAAAAGGAGGCACCCCACCTCCTTTTTTCTATAGAGAATTGATATTTAAATAAAAGCTCTATCAAGATTCGATACCCTACAAAAAAAATCGGGTTTTAAAACAATTATTTCAAGCTGCTTTATGTGTAGCTTAGTTTGTCGATATGAGGCATAATGCCCTACAACGTAGCGGTGTCGCATCATTGAGAAGTCTAAATTTTTAAGACTAGCATTCTCAATCATGCGACACTTTAATCGCTATCCCATATTTAATTAGGGAATGGGACTCTTCACCGAGGTTGTAAAATGAGACAAACGATTTTAGCTGTATTGTCTTTATCAACGCTTGCCGCACTTTTGACTGGGTGTGGTGGTGATATGGTACTTCTAAACTCTAAAGGTCCAGTTGGTCAAGGTCAAAGTGACCTTATGATGACTGCGATCTATTTAATGTTACTTGTGGTGATTCCTTCAATCATCATGGCATTATGGTTTGGTTGGAAATATCGTGCGTCAAATAAAGATGCAGACTATAAACCTACATGGGCACACTCAACTGCAATTGAAGTTGTAGTATGGGGTATCCCTGTCATTATTATTGGTATTTTAGCTTGGTTAACTTGGTGGGGTTCCCACAAGTATGACCCATACCGTCCTTTAGAATCAGATAAAGCACCTTTAACTATTCAGGTTATTGCTGAACAGTTCAAGTGGATCTTTATTTATCCTGAACAAAACATTGCGACTGTTAACGAAGTACGTTTCCCAGAAAAAACTCCGTTAAGCTTCAAAATCACTTCTAACTTCACAATGAACTCATTCTTCATTCCACAGTTAGGCGGTCAGATTTACGCAATGGCAGGTATGCAAACTCACCTTCATTTGTTAGCAAATGAAACTGGTGTATATCGTGGTTTCTCTTCTAACTACTCAGGCTATGGTTTCTCTCAAATGCGTTTCAAAGCGCATAGCGTTACAGAGCAACAATTCAATGAATGGGTAGCAGCTGTTAAGGCTGGTAAGGGTTCAACTATTAATCCAGAAGCAGTTCAAAAAGCTACGCTTGACCAAGCTGAATTGGCAACCTTACGTGATGGCGACCGTTCTAAGCACCAAATCGAGCATTTAGTAAATCGTGCTAAAGCTGCTGGTGATCAAGAAGCACTTGCTAAAGCAGAAGCGATGAAACCGTTCCCGACTAAGCCGCACCCTGTGACTTATTACTCTTCAGTTGAACCAAAACTGTTTGAAACAGTTATCAACCATTATATGAGTAACTATCATGGTGTTGACCACTCTGCTGAACATGCAACAGCTGACACTCATGCTGCAGCTGAACACGCTGCTCAAGGGGAATAAGACATGGATATGATTTTTGGTAAACTGGGTTGGGACTCTATCCCGACAGAGCCAATCGTACTTGTCACCATGGTCCTTATGGCAATTGGTGCAATTGCAGTGCTTGGCGGTATCACCTATTTCAAAAAATGGGGATATTTGTGGAATGAGTGGTTTATTACTGTAGACCATAAAAAAATTGGTATCATGTATATCATCGTATCTGTTGTCATGCTTTTGCGTGGTTTCGCCGATGCAATCATGATGCGTTTACAACTTTTCCTCGCTAAAGGCGGCGGCGAAGGTTACTTACATCCTGACCACTACGACCAGATCTTCACCGCACACGGTGTAATCATGATCTTCTTCGTAGCAATGGGTCTCGTTGTAGGTATGATGAACATCTCTGTACCTTTACAGATTGGTGCTCGTGACGTTGCTTTCCCATTATTAAACTCTTTAAGCTTCTGGTTATTCGCTGGTGCTGCTGGTTTAATGATGCTTTCACTTGTATTAGGTGAATTTGCTGCAACTGGTTGGATGGCTTACCCTCCTCTATCTGGCATTCAATATTCTCCTGGTGTAGGTGTTGACTACTATATCTGGGCACTTCAGGTTTCTGGTCTAGGTACGCTTTTATCTGGTGTTAACTTCTTCGTTACCATCATTAAAATGCGTGCACCTGGCATGAAATTGATGGACATGCCTATTTTCACGTGGACTTCACTTTGTACGGCTGTATTAATCATTGCATCATTCCCTGTATTAACAGGTACACTTGCAATGCTTACTCTAGACCGTTACTTTGGCTTCCATTTCTTCACAAATGAGCTTGGCGGTAGCCCAATGCTTTACGTGAACTTGATCTGGACATGGGGTCACCCTGAAGTATATATCTTGGTATTACCAGCATTTGGTCTATACTCAGAAATCGTTGCAACCTTCTCTCGTAAAGCGTTGTTCGGTTACAAGTCTATGGTGTATGCAACTATCGCGATTACTGTTCTTGCGTTCGTTGTATGGCTTCACCACTTCTTCACCATGGGTGCTGGTGCGAACGTTAACGCGTTCTTCGGTATCATGACCATGGTTATTGCGATTCCTACTGGTGTGAAAATCTTCTCTTGGTTATTCACCATGTATAAAGGTCGCATCACCTTTACTACTCCAATGTTATGGACGCTTGGCTTCCTTGTAACATTCGGTATCGGTGGTTTAACTGGTGTACTTATGGCTGTTCCACCTGCGGACTTCTTAGTACACAACTCATTATTCTTGATCGCTCACTTCCATAACGTAATTATCGGTGGTGTGGTGTTTGGTATGTTTGCCGGCATCATTTACTACTGGCCGAAAATGTTTGGTTGGAAGCTCAATGAAGCATGGGGTAAAGCTGCGTTCTGGTTCTGGTTCTTTGGTTTCTATTTTGCATTCATGCCACTTTATATCCTTGGTTTCATGGGTATGACTCGTCGTTTGAATACATATGACAACCCAGAGTGGGACCCATACCTTGCGATTGCATTATTTGGTGCTGTTCTTGTTGCTATTGGTATTGCATGTTTCTTAATGCAAATCATTGTTGGTTTCTTACAACGCAAAGACAACATGGACCTTACAGGCGATCCATGGGATGCTCGTACGCTTGAGTGGGCAACCTCTTCTCCAGCTCCATTCTATAACTTTGCGCATGAACCAGATGCAAGCGGTGTTGACCGTTTCTGGACTGACAAAGAAAATGGTGTAGCATACGCACGTAACACTAAATATGAAGACATCCACATGCCGACTGATCGTGCTGCTGGTTTTGTCATTGCAATGTTCATTACACTTCTTGGCTTTGCACTTATTTGGCATGTTTGGTGGCTCGTTGTTGTTTCATTCGTTTCTGCTGTTGTTAGCTTGATCGTAAGCTCATTCACTAAGAATGTTGATTACTATGTTCCAGCTGCTGAAGTTGAGCGTATTGAAAACGAACGCTATGCTTTACTTGAAAAACACTTGAAGAAGGACTAAGGAAATGGCTGAAGTACTTCATCACGACAACCATGGCCACGATGGTCATCATGAACATGATGATACAGATTTAACGGTCTTTGGTTTCTGGACATACTTGATGAGTGACTTGATTCTTTTCGGATCACTCTTCATTGCGTTCGCTGTATTAAGCAGTCATGTTCCAGCAGGGACTCCAAGTGCATATGACCTGTTCCATAACTCATTAGGCTATGTGTTAACTGAAACATTTGCCTTATTGATTTCATCGGTAACATTTGGTTTTGCTGTACTTGCATCTTATAAAAAGAATGTAAATCAAGTGATCACTTGGTTATTTATTACATTCCTTTTTGGTGCAACCTTCATCGGTATGGAGCTCTATGAATTCCATCACCTTGTTGAAGAAGGTCACGGTCCAACTCATAGTGCATTCTTGTCGTCTTTCTTTACCTTGGTTGGTACGCACGGTATCCACGTAACTTCTGGTTTAGTGTGGATGTTAGTATTGATGTATCAAATCAAGACTAAAGGTTTGACTTTACCGAATACACGTCGTCTTGCTTGTTTAAGCTTGTTCTGGCACTTCCTTGACATCGTTTGGATCTGTGTATTCAGCGTCGTTTACTTACTGGGAGTTCTCTAATGAGTAGTCATGAGCATAATGCTGCTGGTGCGTCACACGGTAACTTTAAGCAATACACTGTAGGTTTTATTCTATCTGTTATTCTTACCATCATCCCATTCGGGATGGTGATGGCAGGTGGTTTTAGCCGCGGTCTTTTAGTTACAGTAATTGCTATTACTGCTGTTGCTCAGGTTCTTGTACAACTTGTGTACTTCTTACACATGAATACATCATCTGAACAACGTTGGAATATGATTGCATTTATCTACACAATTCTATGTATCGCTGTACTTTTAATTGGTTCTGTGTGGATTATGAATTATCTTCACTACAATATGATGATCTAAACTGATTGTCATGTTGAGAAAGTATCTATTCCTGACTAAACCAGGAATTCTCTTCGGTAATTTCATTACCACCTTGGGCGGCTTCTTCTTAGCCGCCCAAGGCTCTATAGACATCTTATTATTATTACTCACCCTTATTGGAACAACGTTAGTTGTTGCTTCTGGCTGTGTTGTTAATAATGTTATAGATCAAGATATTGATATAAAGATGCAGCGCACACAAAACCGTGCACTTGTTAAAAAAACCATCTCTCCTACTGTTGCACTTGTATATGCATTTGTACTTGGATTAATTGGTTTTAGCATTTTATGGTTTGGTGTAAACGGTTACGCATTTTTATTTGCAGTCATTGGTTTTGTTGTCTATGTCGGTTTTTATAGCTTGTGGACTAAACGTACCTCAATCCATCAAACCGTTATTGGTAGTATCTCCGGAGCGAGCCCTCCTGTTATTGGTTATACAGCAGTAACTCATCAATTTGATGTGGCAGCCCTGCTTTTGTTTTTAGCATATGGTTTATGGCAAATGCCTCACTCTTGGGCAATTGCAATTTATCGTTTTGATGATTACAAAAATGCAGGAATTCCAATTTTGCCTGTAGCGCGTTCAATTTATCGCACGAAAATTGAATGTGTAATATATATCCTGTTATTTGCAGCTGTTTTGAATGGGTTATATTGTTTTGGCTATACCAATATATTCTTTTTAATTACCTTTAATGCGTTGACCGCATATTGGTTCTACTTATCAATTATTGGATTTAAAGCCGAAAACGACCAACTTTGGGCCAAGCGCTTTTTTCTTTACTCAGTAATCTTAATTACTTTGTTAAGTTTAAGTTTTAGCTTTACCTATCAATCCCCCGCTCCAAATCTTCCTCTCTTTTAATTAAGGGAGGATTTCCTCCTCTAAAACAAGTTTTCATATTTCTTATCAAAAGATTTGTTTTTAGTCTAATTTTTACCTATAATTCAGCCTTCGCATTTTATGCGACGTAGCTATTTATATTATATTTTAGCTATGACTCCTTGCTTCTAATTTTTTAGGGGCTGTTTAAACCGTAAGGAGCTGACAATGCGTCATTACGAAATCGTACTTTTGGTACACCCAGACCAAAGCGATCAAGTTGTAGGTATGGTTGAACGCTATATCTCTCAGATCAAAGAAGCTGAAGGTCAAATTCACCGTTTAGAAGATTGGGGCCGTCGCCAATTGGCTTACCCAATTAACAAAATTCACAAAGCGCACTACATTCTTATGAATGTTGAATGTGGTCAAGCTACGCTTGATGAGTTAGAAGAATTATTCCGTTATAACGACGCAATCATTCGTAACCTTATCATCCGTCGTGAACACGCAATCACTGAAGAGTCATTGCTTGCTAAGAGTGCTGAAGAAAAGCGTGCGCGTAAAGCTCAACGTGAAGAAGCACAGCAAGTTGCTCAAGAAGCTGAATAAGGAGAACATCAATGGCACGTTTTTACCGTCGTCGCAAGTTCTGCCGCTTTACAGCTGAGAATGTTGCGTACATCGACTACAAAGATATCGACACTTTAAAACAGTACATCACTGAAAACGGCAAGATTGTTCCTAGCCGTATCACTGGTACTAAAGCTCGTTATCAACGTCAATTAGCACTTGCTATCAAACAAGCTCGCTATTTGTCTTTGATTCCGTACACTGACAACCATAAGTGAGGTGATCTGTGGACGTTATCTTATTACAACGCATTAAGAACCTTGGTAAATTAGGCGATAAAGTATCAGTTAAAGCTGGTTACGGCCGTAACTTCCTTATCCCTCAAGGTAAAGCAGTTGCAGCTACTGAAGCTAACACTGCTGCTTTTGAAGCTCGTCGTGCTGAACTTGAGAAGCAAGAAGCTGAAATTTTAGCTGCTGCTCAAGCACGTGCTGAACAATTGAATGAAGTTAACATCGTTATCACTGCTAAAGCTGGTGACGAAGGTAAACTCTTCGGTTCTATCGGTACTCGTGACATCGCTGACGCATTAACGAATGCTGGTCTTACAGTTGACCGTGCAGAAGTTCGTTTACCTAATGGTGCGCTTCGTCACACTGGTGAATTCAACATCGCAATTCAATTGCATCATGATGTTGTTGCAGAAGTTCTCGTTACTATCGTATCTGAGTAATTTCTCATCAAAAAAAAGAGCATGCTCACGCATGCTCTTTTTTTATCTCTTAAATTTATGCAATAAAATTAGATATATTAATTCCTGATCAGTTCTTCAGTTTAATTGGTTTTTTAATTAGGTAGTTTATTTATTTTTGTTTTAAGATAGTTCTCGGCTTAAAACCCTTTTTTGTGTACACATTTTATCATCAGGTCTAATTATGTCTCAGGCGAATGCCACTTCTTTAACGCTTTCATCTCCAACAGAAAATAAGACGAGTGAATCAGGCCAACTTAAAGAGTTTCGCACTCCCCCACACAATTTAGCCATCGAACAAGCTGTGCTTGCTGCGCTGATGACTGTTGCTGAATCTTTTGAGCAAGTCAGCGATCTACTCAAAGAAAATGATTTTTATGCCACTCGCCATAAATATATTTATCGCGCGATTGAAAAATTGGCACAGGAAAATTCACCGTACGATGCGGTCTTAGTGAATGACTGGCTTTTAAAACAAAATTTACTTAGTGCAATCGGTGGTGAAGAATATTTGATGCAGCTTATGGCTGACTCGCCTTCGAGTTTCTATAACCTTGAAACTTATGCGACCAAAATTAAAGAATTCTCTACGCTACGTAGCATGATTAAAGTCAGTACTGAAATTTTGCAAAATGCTTATGACACAAAAGGTCGAGGTGTGAGTGAAATTTTAGATTTGGCTGAAACCAGTATTTTTTCTTTAGCAGAACAGCATAATAACAACAAAAAAGATTCTGGCCCTAAAGCAATTAGCTCTGTAACTGCTGATGTGATTAGCAAACTTGATGAGCTCTCAAAACTCGATGGCAATATTACAGGCTTAACCACAGGCTTCTTAGAACTTGATAATAAAACTTCTGGTATGCAACCGGGAGATTTAATTATTGTCGCAGCACGTCCATCTATGGGTAAAACTACCTTTGCAATGAACTTGGTTGAAAGTGTTTTACAATACAACCAACTCCCCGCTCTGGTATTTTCTATGGAGATGCCAGCAGACTCAATTGCTATGCGTCTAATTTCGGCAATGGGTAAAGTTCACCAAGGACATTTACGTTCAGGTAACTTAGATGCCGATGAATGGACTAAAGTTACAGGTACCATCCTGCAACTTCAGCAAATGCATTTGTATATTGATGACTCATCAGCCTTACCTCCAACCGAACTCCGTGCTCGTGCTCGCCGCGTTGCCAAAATGCATGATGGTAAAATCGGCTGCATCATGGTCGACTATTTACAGCTCATGAAAGTGCCGGGTATGGGTGACAACCGTGTTGGCGAGATCTCGGAAATTTCACGTAGCTTAAAAGCATTAGCGAAAGAGATGCAATGTCCTGTTATCGCACTTTCTCAGCTTAACCGAAGTCTGGAAAACCGACCAAACAAGCGCCCAGTAATGTCTGACTTACGTGAATCGGGTGCGATTGAGCAGGATGCCGACTTAATCATGTTTATTTATCGTGATGAAGTCTATAACAAAGAATCTAAAGAAGCAGGCACCGCAGAAATTATCATTGGTAAACAACGTAACGGACCTATTGGTACGGTGCGTCTTGCCTTTGAAGGTCAATACACTCGTTTTAGTAATCTCTCTCCTGAGTATTACAGCCAATATGATGATGAAGAATAAACTCTATCTCTAGCCCAAAGGAGTAAATGAGGGTGCGTCAAGCAACAGTTTATATTGATCGCCAAGCGCTTCAATATAATTTAAACCGTGTCAAACAACTCGCAGCAAATTCAAAAATCGTAAGCATGGTCAAAGCCAATGCTTACGGACATGGAGTCAAAGACTGTTTAGCAGCCTTAAATGCCTCAGATGCCTTTGGTGTCGCCTGTCTACAAGAAGGCTTGGAAATTCGACAACTCGGATTTAAGCAACCTGTAACTTTAATTGAAGGAGTGTTTTCTGAAGAGGAAATGCCTATCGCTATTAAAGAAAAATTTGAATGTATAATTCACCATCAACAACAATTTGAGTGGTTAATTAAATATAAACAAGCCTATATCGCCCAAGGTCTAAAAGTATGGGTTAAGCTGAATAGCGGTATGAACCGCTTAGGTTTTAAAAATCCTGAAATTATTGAAGTTATTAAAACTTTAAAATCTGAAGGATTTACTTGTGTACTTGCGATGCATTTTGCCAATGCAGATGTAGACCACCCACTTAACGAGCAGCAAAAACAACAATTTTTGCACGTAAAACAAGCTTGTGATCCAGTTTTAGCCTCTTGTTGTAATTCAGCCGCTATTTTTAAATGGCCAGAACTAAATTTCGACTACGTACGGCCTGGTATCATGCTCTATGGAGCTTCTCCTTTCGCAGATAAAACCGTACATGAACTTGATTTAAAACCAGTCATGACATTCAAAGCAGAAATTATTGCACTAAACCACATTCAAGCTGGTGAACATGTGGGTTATGGTTCTAATTTTTGTGCTCAACAGGCTATGGATATCGCTATAGTTTCTATTGGTTATGGTGACGGTTATCCACGAGCTTATATAAAGCAAAATTTTGTCGCTGTTGATGGCAAACTTTGCCCAGTTGTAGGGCGAGTTAGTATGGATATGATTGCAATTGATGTCACAAATACCCAAGTAAAACTCGGTACTCAAGTTGAACTTTGGGGTAAACATCGTTTAGTTGATGATGTTGCTGATGCAAATGGCACAATTGGTTATGAATTACTTTGTCGCTTAAGTACTCGACCAGTCCGCCAAAGCACTTAATAATTTAATCAATAAAAAATCCAAGCTCAGCTTGGATTTTTTATTTAAAGTCATTTTTAACGCCAATAATCATCAGTAGGTTTTGGCATTTCTTGCAGTCCACGGCGTAAAGTATCCGACCACTGATGACTTATTTGTGAAAAATAAGGATCATCTTCACTAATTCGCTTCCCCATAGGGATTACAAAACTATCTTTAGTATAGACTAGCGCATCTAAAGGTAAACCTACCGAAACATTAGAACGCAACGTCGAGTCAAACGAGATTAAGCTACAGCGTAGCGCATCATCCAACGGCATAGCATAATATAAAGCACGATCTAAAATAGGCTTACCGTATTTACTTTCACCAATTTGAAAGTAAGGTGTATCTGTCGTTGCACAAATAAAATTACCTTGTGGATAAACATTATAAAGCTGCATATCGCCGCCTTTAATTTGCCCACCCACTAAAATACTACAGGCGTAATTCATTTGTTCTTGAGTATCCGAGCTAATATCCTCTAAAACATTTTTTAAAGTCTTACCAACTAGATCAGCCACTTCAAACATTGTGTTAATACTATATAGATTAGGCTCTTGCTGCAAAGTAAGGGCATTTTGCAAATGCCCGATAACCGCTTGTGTTGTTGCTAAATTACCTGCTGTTTGCAAAGCAATAAATCGCTCACCCGTCACACCAAAAGTATGAAGTTTACGAAACACAGAAATATGATCGACCCCTGCATTAGTTCGAGTGTCACTTATAAACACCAAACCCTGCTCTAATCTCAGTGCACAACAATAGGTCATTTCGCTCTCTTCACATTCAACAGGCCAACACTTGAACCACAGACATCATATTTTCGACTCCACCTTTTTCTCTCACACCTCGAATCGGCGCAACATCAAGATAGTCTCGACCAACCGCAAGATAAATATGATGCATTGGTGTAAACAATTGATTGCTTACATCAAAACAATACCACTGATTATCTAAAAATACCTCCGCCCAAGCGTGACTGGCAAGGTGGGGGGAATTTTGATCAAATAAATAACCAGAGACATAACGTGCTGGTAATTGTAACGCACGGCACATAGCAATTAAAACATGTGCATGATCTTGGCATACCCCCTGTCCTGCATGAAAACCCTCTGTAGCAATCGTATGAACAGAGGTACTATCTGGTTGATAAGGCATCTTTTGCAAAATATTTTCACTCAGTAAAGCAATATGTTTTCTATCTTTTACCGTTACAATTCTCCTAGCAAAATCCAACATTTCGGAATCATATTTTGTGGCTTCCGTATTTTGAAGAAATAGGCTCATAGGTATAGATACATCTACTCCACCTATTTCTGTATTAAGAAGCTCGACAATCCCTTGCGCCATAAAAGTTAAATGCTGATACTCATAGCGCTGAGTAGCCGTTAACCAAATATTATTAAAGATATCCCTTTTGAGAGTTTTATCTCCAGGCACACTGATTGCCCAATTCAAGACATGCTGATGTAATGATGTTTGAGGCATCATTTTAATATACTGAATACTGTTTTTAGCAGTTTCCGTATAGTGATAATGCGTTTGATGATTGATCATCAGTTTCATAATTATGCCTCGAACATATATTCCAACTGCTGTGTGAAATTATAGTAACCCTCCCAATTTGGATGATCTTTCAACAATGTCCACACTTCATTTAATTTATCCCACCCTAAGTCATTAAGTCGTTTGAGTAATTTTTCCAAATCTTGTAAAAGCACTGTAAGGTCTTGTTGAAAACGTAGTTGTATATCGAATTGTTCTATCTTTTGGCCCAATTGCAGAAAAAGGGCAATATCCTCATGTTCAGCACTAAGTATTTGATTACATTTATCCAAAGCCTGATTTAATGAATCAGGGTTAGCTTGAATAGACTTAATCGCATGATTCAATTCTGCATACGCACTAGAAGATAATATTCCTCTTAATTCATGGATATTATCTTTGGCAATAGCGAACTGGTTCAGTAATGAATATGTTTGTTGAGTATCTAACATATAGCAATTCAGTAATTCCGCTTGCTCAATAACCAACCCAAATGCTGATGCAAATTGACTTGCTTTTTCATCATTTGTAAATGGCAAGTGTGATACAGCAAATTTAATCCGCATTAAATAACGGCCTAACCAATAAATGTGGTGTGCACTCGAATTGAGTAAAACCATAAATTTCCTCTTTAACCAACGATTAGGAATGTAATGTCTCAACAACCCATGTATCTTTAATACCTCCTCCTTGTGAGGAATTTACGACTAAAGATCCTGCCTGCATGGCTACTCGTGTTAAGCCTCCAGGTACAATTTCAGTACGATATGGAGAACTCAATACAAACGGTCGTAGGTCAATGTGACGTTCAGCCACCCCTGATGTTGTTAAAGTCGGTGCAACAGATAAAGCTAATGTGGGCTGCGCAATATATTCATGCGGTGTAGCAATCAGTTTTTTTCTAAATTCATCAATTTCACATGAGCTCGCTTTAGGTCCTATTAACATGCCATAACCACCAGAACCTTGAGCTTCTTTAATTACTAATTGATCAATATGAGTGAGTACATAATCCAAATGTTCTTTTTCTCGACATTGATAAGTAGGTACATTCTTTAAAATTGGTGTTTCTCCCAAATAATATTGAATCATCTGATCAACATATGGATAAATTGATTTATCGTCAGCAACCCCTGTACCTGGTGCGTTGGCAATCACTACATTTTTCTGTAAATAAGCAGACATAAGCCCCGCCACCCCAAGAGCACTATCAGGTCGAAATGCAAGTGGATCTAAGAAATCGTCATCTAAACGTCGATAAATCACATCAACTTTTTGGCGTCCGCGAATGGTTTTAACAAAAACTTGATCATTTTCTACAAATAAATCTCGGTTAGTAACCAGTGGCACATCCATTTCACGCGCTAGAAAAGCATGCTCATAATAAGCACTGTTAAAACGCCCAGGAGTTAAGACCACAATAAAGGGTTGATCAACTTCTGAATTTTCTTGAAGTATTTCTTTTAATAAACCTGGATAATGTTCAATTCCTTGTAAATTATTGGCAGCACAAAGCTCAGGCATAAGTTGTTGACTAATATTTCTACTTTCAATCATATATGACACGCCAGAAGGTGTTCGTAAGTTATCTTCTAGTACAAAGAACTCCCCATCACCATCACGAATAATATCTATTCCACTAATTTGAGAATAAATTTTACCTTTTAGTGAATGCTTGAGCATATGTGGCTGAAAAGCCTCATGACAAACAATCTGGTTCTCTGGAATTAATTTCTCCTTTAAAATATGTTGTCCATGATAAATATCATCTAAAAAGTAATTTAAAGCTTTAACTCGCTGCGCACAGCCTGCTGCAATTTTTTCCCATTGTTTTTTTTCAATAACTCTTGGAATTAAATCAAAAGGAATCGTCCGTTCTGCGCCCTCTTTATCACCGTATACATTAAAAGTAATCCCTTGATAGAGAAAATGCTGTTTGGCCTGAGCATTTAATTGCTTAAGTTCATCTAAGGTACGAATACTCAACCATTGCTCAATTTTTTTAGAAGCTGCACCATTAAACGTTACATCATCTAACATCTCATTGAAAAACTGCGATTTTAGTTGTTCAAATAAATTCGTCTGTACAGAAAGATTTTCTATAAACGATGGACTCTGGTTAAGTAATGCTGCGTTGGTCGCCTGCTCTTGTAAAAAATATTCAATATCGGCTTGTAGGTCTTTCTCTTGTTCTGACATAGCAACCTCGTCTTATCATTTATCTATATTTCATTTTTAAATAAGCAATTTCAGTGCCACTTATATATCTATAATACTTATTGGCTTTCATTGTTATAACTTTCTTCTAAATTTTAGCATTGATTGTAACGGCAGCCAAAAACTGAATCTGACAAACTTGCTAAATGTGTAAAGTTTTTTTATTGTGGTGACACCAAAGCAATTGGATATAGATTTATTACGCTTATGTCTGTAATAGAAAAAGAAACTTCAAATAGTTTATATCGCCAATGGCAGATTTTATCTCGCCTCCCTACCGGTAAATGGATCGGAACTCGAGAATTACAAGAAATGCTTGAGCGTGAAGGTATTGAAATCAGTTTAAGGACAATTCAGCGTGATTTAAATCAAATTGCTCAGCGTTTTCCAATTGAAAGCAATAAAGCCGTACCTCAAGGCTGGCGTTGGCAATCAGATGCTCCAATTCAAAGCTTACCGCATATGACAAGCTCTCAAGCGGTGACCTTTATGATGGTTGAAGAACATCTCAAACATTTGCTTCCACCTAGCCTATTAGATGAAATGGGGCCTTGGTTTGACTTGGCAAAACGGAGTCTATCTACACAGAATAATGTAAGGCAATGGATTAATCGTGTACGCATTGTGCCAGCAAGTCAGCCGCTTATTCCACCTGTAGTCGATCGTGCTGCTCAACAAGCTATATACGAAGGCTTGCTACAAGACAAACAAATTGAATGTGTATATCAAGCTCGTGTAAACCAAGGTGAAGACAAAACTTATATTTTAAATCCACTTGCTTTGGTCCAAAAAGGTGCTGTCATTTATTTAATTTGCACCCGACATGACAAAACTGAAGTACAAACATTTGCTTTGCACCGTTTCAGATCAGCAAAAGTTTTAGAAAGTCGTGCGCTTCACCCCGTCAACTTTGATATTGATCACTATATTGACTCAGGTGCTTTAGGTTTTAGAGTAGATTACAACCAACCTACAGAGTCTATTCAACTCACATTAACAATGACTGAGCAAACCGCTAAAACTTTTTATGAAAGCCAGTTAAGTAAAGATCAAACAATTACTCCAATTGAAGAAAACATTGTCGAAGTTACTGCGACTGTTCCATTTACATCTCAACTGGTGTGGTGGCTACGAAGTTTTGGGAAAAAACTACTACGTATAGAACCTATTCAAGTAAACAATGCTGTACGAGAAATTGATTCTGAGAATAAATAGATATAAAAAAGAGAACCATAAGGTTCTCTTTAGATTTTGAATTATCATTTTCTTAATTTTATATTGGCATTTATATTTTTAGTTATGTTCAGATCAGTATGTTCTCCCCCGCCAAAACTGATCTGCCTCTTGTCTTGTTTTGCGCTATTTTGAACATGAGCATTGGCATGCCATTTCATCTCTATTGTAACGAATCGATTTCATTGTCATATTTAAAGCCCTCTTGTTTGAACGTGAATTTAATATAACCTTCGTTTTGAAACCTGTGAAATAAGAAAAAAAGGAAGTGAAATCTATTTTCTTCCTTAGGAAATTTCCATATATTTTTTGATCAGAAAATAAAAAAGCCCAGTATAAACTGAGCTTTTTTACATACTAAAATAATTAAGCTGTTTTTCTCATCATGTTATTTTTACGAATCGTGATCATTACAAGCTGAACAGCAGCTGGGGTAACACCAGGAATACGACTCGCTTGAGCTAACGTTTCTGGAAGAACAGTTTTCAATTTCTGAGTAATTTCACGCGATAGACCAGAAACAATATCATAATCGAAATCGGCTGGAATTTTGGTTTCTTCAAGACGCTTTAATTGAGCTACATCTTCATGCTGACGGTTAATATAACCTTCGTATTTAACAGCAATTTCAATTTGATCACCAACTTGTTCAGAAACTTCCGAACCTGTAAGCTCTGCAATTTGAGCAAAACTAATATTAGGACGTTTGAGTAAATCAATCGCACTACATTCTTTACTCAAGTCAGCACCAGTCATTTCGACAAATTTCTTACCCATTGGATTGTTAGGCGCCGCCCACAAATGTTGTAGACGCGATGTTTCGCGCTCAACTGCTTCCATTTTTTCACAATAAGCAGCCCAACGAACATCATCAACCAAACCAAGTTCACGACCAATTGTTGTTAAACGTTGATCGGCATTATCTTCACGTAACATCAAACGATATTCCGCACGTGAAGTGAACATACGGTATGGTTCTTTTGTACCCAAAGTAATCAAGTCATCAACCAATACGCCCATATAAGCTTGGTCACGTTTCGGTGTCCACTCTTCTTGTTCCCAAGCACGGCGTGCAGCATTTAAACCAGCAAGTAAACCTTGGGCACCCGCTTCTTCATAACCGGTAGTACCATTAATTTGCCCTGCAAAATACAAGCCGTTAATTGCTTTGGTTTCAAGGGTGAATTTCAAAGCTTGCGGATTGAAATAATCATATTCGATTGCATAACCCGGACGCAAAATATGGGCATTTTCCATACCACGAATTGAGCGAACAAGTTCAAACTGAACATCAAATGGTAATGAAGTCGAAATACCATTTGGATAAAGCTCATGAGTATCGAGACCTTCTGGCTCTAAAAATACCTGATGTGAGTCTTTATCAGAGAAACGATGAATCTTGTCTTCAATTGAAGGACAGTAACGTGGACCTACACCTTCTATGACACCGGTATACATTGGTGAACGATCTAAACCACCACGAATAATGTCATGCGTTTTTTCGTTAGTATGCGTGATATAGCAGTTCACTTGTTCAGGATGCATCGAAGCATCACCCATGAATGACATCACTGGAGACGGAAAGTCACCCGGTTGTGGTGTCATAACAGAGAAATCAACTGAGCGCGCATCAATACGTGGTGGTGTCCCAGTTTTTAAACGACCTACTGGCAGTTTTAATTCACGAAGACGCTGAGCAAGTGCAATAGAAGGAGGATCTCCTGCACGACCACCGCTTGATTTTTCTAAACCAACGTGAATAACACCACCTAAGAATGTACCTGTAGTCAACACAACAGTTTTTGCGTCAAAGCGAATACCCATTTGGGTAACAACACCCTTAACAGTATCACCTTCAACAATCAGGTCATCGGCCGCTTGTTGGAAAATATCAAGATTTGCTTGGTTTTCTAAAGTCTCACGAATTGCAGCTTTATAGCGAACACGGTCAGCCTGAGCACGCGTTGCACGTACTGCCGCACCTTTACGTGAGTTTAAAATACGGAATTGAATACCACCTTTATCGGCAGCCAAAGCCATCGCACCGCCAAGTGCATCAATTTCACGTACTAAATGTGATTTACCAATACCACCAATTGCTGGGTTACAGCTCATCTGACCCAAAGTCTCAATGTTATGGGTCAAAAGCAAAGTCTGTCGTCCCATACGCGCCGCAGCAAGTGCCGCTTCCGTACCTGCGTGACCGCCACCGATAACGATAACATCATAAACTTTAGGATAGTGCATGAGTACAAAAACACCAGAAAAAAAAGACGGAACATTATAGCAAAATTATCTGCTTATTGATGTACATAATTACAAAATTGTCATCACATGATTTACGCTACACCACATGTTTTGACATTTTGTTGCATGAATTCAATACAAAGTGAATGTTTTTTGAAATATTTCATTTTAGAATAAAAATTGTACAGCACTTATATGACTTTAAAACTAACGCAACTAGAAGGAACACAAAATGAAAAGCACCATGTTAAAAATCTTAACTGCATCTCTCCTTTGTTTTTCAGGCGTAACGTTGACCCACGCTGCGACTAATCATACTGCAAAGTCGACTCATATGGCTAAATCCAGCAAAACAACTCATCATTCTGCCGACTCAAGCAAATTAGTGATGCAAAAAGAACTGAGAGCTTGTGCGAAAAAACGTCAGGGCGAATGGGTGTCTTACAGCCATAATGGGGTAACCTTTAATGGTACTTGCCAACCAAATGAAAATGGCAAATTACAATTTAAAGCCCCTGCTCCTTAATATAGTTTTGACTTAAGGTATAAAGAAATCACTTTATTTTCTTCTATACCACATCATCATTTTCAAAAAGCGGTCCATTAAAGATGGGCCGTTTTCTTTTTTAAAATACTCCAGTCGGCTACAATAGACCTTTAAATAAAATTTTAGGTCCTTTTCGTGAAGTGGTTACAAATACACATTACCGTTGATCAAGAACAAGTTGAATTCACAGAAACACTATTAATGTCTCTAGGTGCGGTAAGCGTAACTCTGGATGATGCCGAAGATCAGGCTCTACTTGAACCATTACCAGGTGAAACACCTTTATGGAATAAAGTAATTGTTACAGGTATCTATCAACAAGACGAACAAGACCCAATCGATGTCGATACATTAGAAGCTTTCTTAAAAGCTCAACTTCCAGATGTGCCAATGCGTCATGAAGAACTTGAAGACCAAGTTTGGGAACGCGCATGGATGGATTATTATGAACCTATTCAAATTGGGGAAAAATTCTGGATCGTACCTGAATGGTTAGAGCCACCAGAAGCAGACGCGACCAATATTAAACTTGATCCAGGTCTAGCTTTCGGCACAGGTAACCATGCAAGTACATTCTTATGCTTACAATGGTTAGGCAAAACTGATGTTAAAGATAAAATCGTAATTGATTATGGTTGTGGTTCAGGTATTTTAGGTGTTGCAGCTTTATTATTAGGTGCTAAAAAAGTCTATGCGACAGATATTGACCCACAAGCTGTTTTAGCAACAAAACAAAATGCTGAGCTCAATGGCGTTCTAGATGGTTTATATGTTGGCCTCCCTGAAGAGTTTGATCAAGAATTCAAACCTCAACAAGCAGATGTTTTAGTTGCAAATATTTTAGCAGGACCTTTAATGGCACTTGCGCCAGAGTTTGCAAAATTAGTTAAATCTGATGGTGAGTTCGCACTTGCTGGTGTAATTGAAGAGCAAGTTGCTGATGTTTCAGGTGTTTATTCTGAATTTTTTGATATATTAGATATTGAAAAGCGCGAAGAAAATTGGTGTCGCATTTCAGGAAAACGCAAAACAATAAACTGAGACTATTTAACTCATGAATGAAAAACAAACCCGCTGCCCTAAGTGTTTAACAGTTTATAAAGTTTCTCTTACCCAGTTAACTGTTGCTCAGGGTATGGTTTGTTGCCCTAAATGTAATTTAAATTTTAATGCTCTTACCAACTTGGTTAGTGTTGAACTACCAGAACCAACAAACTCATCTGTTTTAGCCAATGGTTCTATTCAAACACGATATATGACTCACTCTCATGTGTTAGATATCTTTGATCAAAAAGTTGAAAACTCTAATATTGATCTTCTGACATATTTAAATAATTTAAATTATTTTCATAATGAACCAATCAATGCACTACCTAATCTCAACTTAGCAGAGCAAGCAACCTCCCCCGAACAAGATCATGGTAAAAAACATAGTTGGTTATATTATACGCTTTGGAGTTCGGCAAATCTGATTCTGATTTTGGTTTTCACTTTTCAGATTCTCTGGTTTAACCCAAAACTCATGCAACAGAGTCCTGCTATTAGTCATGCATTTAATTATGTATGCGAAATTTTGCATTGCAGTAGGTCAGCTGAACAATACGAACTTCTTAATATAGAGAAAGTGAAACTACGTAGAATTGATTCAGAACATACACAAGTTTCAGGTGTTTTGGTCAATCAAAATAATAAAAGTATTGAGCTACCAAGCCTGAAACTCAGTTTTGGTTCACAAACTGATCAAGAACAAATCATTTTTACACCTAATCAGTACTTGGTAGAAAATTTACGTGGAATTCAACGTATTCCAACCAATACACCTTTTAGATTCCAATTTGTCTTAAATAAAAGCAAAAAGAGCTTACTAAATTATCGATTAGAAATTGTCCACCCCTAAATTGTAAAAAAAGTGAAAAAAAAATAAAAAAAAATGCAGTTAATTTGCTCACTTTTTCCTAGACAATGGTATGATACGCGCCACGAAAGCTTTGACTCATATACTCCTCGCTCTCAATTCAAAAAATATACTGTTAAGCATGTGTGCTTTTCTAAATTAAGCGCATAGCCTAACTTTTTTTGTTTTTGAGGGGGCTGTAACAAATATTTAACTATTGTTACGCTTATTTTTTACTCAATACGAAGATTTATGGCAAGCTAATTGTTCTTATGTTTTAGAGTCACTGTTTTAGGATCTAAAACAGGACTCCGTATTTTAGACCACATTTATATACTACTTTACCCAAGCTAGTATTTGATTTTCGGATTAACTCGCATGAATAGCAAATCTCCTATTTTTACTGCACAATCTGATGTTGCTCTTCGCATCCACGTGGATCGCGCAGTTCGTCATTATTTTGCACAATTGCAAGGTGAGCAACCATCTCAGGTATATGACATGGTGCTAGCAGAAATGGAGAAACCTCTTTTATCTGTAGTTCTTGAATATACTCGTGGCAACCAAACACGTGCTGCAGAAATTCTTGGACTAAACCGCGGCACTTTACGCAAAAAGTTAAAAGCTCACGGTTTAATGAGTGAATAAATGATAAAATGCTCACGACGTCGTGGGCATTTTTTTATGCTTCTAATTGGTTTTAATCCGTAGACTTGAAATTGTTGACTTGAACATCATGACTATTAAACGTGCTTTGATTTCTGTATCAGACAAAACAGGAATTGTCGAATTTGCTCAAAACCTTGCAGCTTTAGGGGTAGAATTATTATCTACAGGCGGCACATATAAGTTGCTTAAAGATAATAACATTGCTGTTGTTGAAGTATCTGAACATACTGGTTTCCCAGAAATGATGGATGGCCGTGTAAAAACACTACATCCAAAAATTCATGGCGGCATTTTAGCTCGTCGTGGTCTAGACGAAGCAGTTATGCAAGAACACAACATTGATCCAATCGATCTAGTTGTAGTCAACCTTTATCCATTTGCAGCTACAGTTGCTAAACCAAATTGTTCACTTGCTGACGCTATCGAAAATATCGACATCGGCGGTCCAACAATGGTTCGTGCTGCTGCTAAAAACCACGCTTCTGTGGGTATTGTTGTAAATGCTTCAGATTACGATACAGTGATTAACGAATTAAAAGCTGCTGGTTCACTTTCTTATGAAACACGCTTCGATTTAGCTGTTAAAGCATTTGAACATACTGCTCAATATGACGGCATGATCGCTTCTTACTTAGGCGCTCGCGTTGGTAAGACCGAAGGTGAAGCTGATTTATTCCCTCGTACGTTCAACACTCAATTGAATAAAGCACAAGATTTACGTTACGGTGAAAACCCACACCAATCTGCTGCTTTCTATGTTGAAGCAACCGCAAAAGAAGCATCTGTTTCTACAGCAAAACAATTACAAGGCAAAGAATTGTCTTATAACAACATTGCTGACACAGATGCTGCACTTGAATGTGTTAAATCATTTGCTAAACCAGCTTGTGTAATTGTAAAACATGCTAACCCTTGTGGTGTTGCGGTTTCTTTAGACGGCATTAAAGCTGCTTATGATTTAGCTTATGCAACAGATCCAGAATCTGCTTTTGGTGGCATTATTGCATTTAACCGCGAGTTAGATGTTGCAACTGCTCAAGCAATTGTTGACCGTCAATTCGTTGAAGTTATTATTGCTCCAAGTATTGCTGATGGCGTACTTGAAGTGACTGGTGCGAAGAAAAATGTTCGTGTTTTAGTATGTGGTGAATTACCTGCAATTGATGCACGTGCTCCACAACTTGACTATAAACGCGTTAACGGCGGCTTACTTGTTCAAGACCAAGACTTGGGCATGATCACTAAAGATGATCTTAAAGTTGTTACTAAAATCGCTCCAACTGAACAAGAAATTGATGACCTTATTTTCGCATGGAAAGTTGCGAAATATGTAAAATCAAATGCTATTGTTTATGCAAAAAACCGTCAAACTATTGGTGTAGGCGCGGGTCAAATGAGCCGTGTTAACTCAGCGCGTATTGCTGCAATTAAAGCAGAACATGCTGGTTTGGTTGTTGAAGGTGCTGTTATGGCTTCTGATGCATTCTTCCCGTTCCGTGATGGTATCGATAATGCAGCTAAAGCTGGCATCAAGTGCATTATTCAGCCAGGTGGTTCTATGCGTGATGAAGAAGTTATTGCAGCAGCTGATGAAGCTGGCATTGCAATGGTCTTCACTGGTATGCGCCATTTCCGCCACTAATTTAAATTTAGTCCTCCCTAACCCTCCTTTTATTCAGGAGGGTTTTCCACAATAATGGAACTATCTCTCCACTTTGAGAAATAGAGGGGGATGAAAAAGGATTAAAGTTAAGGAACAAATTAAAAATGAATATTTTAGTTTTAGGTAGTGGTGGCCGTGAACATGCTTTAGCATGGAAAATCGCACAAGATACCAAAATTACTCAAGTTTTTGTTGCACCTGGTAATGCTGGTACTGCAACAGAAGAAAAATGCGTTAATGTTCAACTTGATATTTTAGACAACCCAGCAATTATTGCTTTTGCTAAAGAAAATAATGTTGAACTCGTTGTTGTTGGTCCAGAAGCACCATTAGTAAATGGTGTAGTAGATGCTGCACGTGAAGCGGGTGTAAAAATTTGGGGTCCGACTCAATATGCAGCACAACTTGAAGGCTCAAAAGCATTTGCTAAGCATTTTTTAAAACGCCATAACATTCCAACTGCTTTTTACGATGTATTTACTGAAGTTGATGCAGCGAAAGCTTACGTTGAAAAAAATGGTGCACCAATCGTTATTAAAGCTGACGGCCTTGCTGCTGGTAAAGGTGTAATCGTTGCAATGACCAACGAAGAAGCTTTTGCAGCGATTGATGACATGCTTGCAGGTAACAAATTTGGTGATGCTGGTTCACGCGTTGTAATTGAACAGTTCCTTGCTGGTGAAGAAGCTTCTTTCATTTGTATGATTGATGGTAAAAATATTTTACCGATGGCAACTTCACAAGATCACAAACGTATTTTTGAAGGTGATCAAGGTCCAAACACTGGTGGTATGGGTGCTTACTCTCCTGCTCCAGTTGTAACTCCAGATGTTTTTGAACGTGTAATGACTGAAATTATGCGTCCAACTGTTGAGGGTATGGCTGCTGACGGACATGTTTACACTGGATTCTTATATGCGGGTTTAATGATTGATGAACAAGGTCAACCACGCGTAATTGAATTTAACTGCCGTTTTGGTGACCCTGAAACTCAACCAATCATGATGCGCTTAAAGTCATCTCTTGTTGATTTGGTTGAAGCAGGTATTGCAGGTAATTTACCTAAAGAAGCTGAGTGGGATGAGCGTAAGTCAATCGGTGTTGTACTTGCAGCAGAAGGATACCCAGATAGCGTACGTAAAGGTGATGTGATTTCTGGTATCGGCCAATCACCTGAAGATACTAAAATCTTCCACGCAGGTACTGCAACTCGTGAAGATGGTCACATTGTGACTTCTGGTGGACGTGTGCTTTGCGTAACTGCTTTAGGTGACAGCGTTCTTGAAGCACAAATTAATGCTTTAGAAGTATGCGGCCAAGTAACTTTCACAGGTATGCAATACCGTAGTGACATCGGTTATCGCGCGATTGCTCGTGAAAAAGCTGAATAAAAGTTAGCAAAAAAAGCTTCCTATTTAGGGAGCTTTTTTTATTTTGTGCACCAATAGAAGAAAATGATAGAAATTTTTATAAGATTTATTAAGATATCAACAAATAGAAAAAAGCCCTCTATATCAACTACATTTTTATTGCTATCATTAGTACATAGTTGTAACTGTCATCAGACACTGCTGTTTTAATAATTTCCATAAAGACTTGCTCTACAAATTATGCCTGTAGAGAGTTTTTTAATATTCTAAATTTATGAATGCTCGTTTGGCTACTGTTGGGGATGAACTGTTTGGGGAAACAGTTTTTGTTTATTAAACAATTACCCTCTGTTATAGCCAAAATATGCAAGCAAATTATGGAACCCCAGAAAAAGATCACAGAGTTTAGACTAGTTGTAATTCCAACTCCTCTCTTTTCATATTGATATAGATCAATCGTTATTGTTCTATATCTTAATCAGGACTTTTTTAAATGAAAAAGCTGATCAGCCTTTTTTTAAGCATGTCAGTAGTATTATTGACAGCATGTAGCAAACAAGAAAATGCTCAACAAGCCGAACAAAACAATGATAGTTCCAAAGTACAAAAGGTAGTAATTGCCTCTACAGGTTCGGATGCTGACATTTGGCGTTATATTGCATCTTTACCTGAAACCCAAGCTGCTGGACTGAAGTTAGAAGTAAAAAACTTCTCAGACTCCGTTTCAATGAATACAGCAGTTGCAAATAAAGAAGTAGATTTGAACGCATTCCAAGCTTATTCTTATCTTACGGTATTTAATAATTCAAACCCGGATAAGATTGCAGCGGTTTCTACCACTTATATTGAGCCAATGGGGATTTATTCAAGTAAATACAAAAAAATTGAAGAACTTCCTGAAGGTGCAATTATTTCAATCCCGGATGATGCTGCCAGCGAATCTCGTGCGCTACTCTTGTTACAAACTGCTGGCTTAATCAAGCTTAAAGCTGACTATAATCCTATTCAGGGCAGTCCAATTGATGTTATCGAAAATCCTAAAAAGATCAACATCAAACCAATCAAAATGGAAACTGCATTACGTCTTAAAAATGAATTTGATGCAGTTGTATTAAATAATACCATAGCACTCGAGGGAGGTTTGAACGTACTCAAAGATTCTATGTTCTATGAACCTATTGATCAAATCTCAAAAATTAGTGTAAACGTTCTAGCAACTGCTGAATCACGTAAAAATGATCCTGTCTTGCAAAAAGTTGGTAAGCTTTACCACACTGCAGCTGTTAAAAAATACATTGAAGAACACTTTGGTGGAACAAAAGTTGACGTAGACAAACCAATCAGCTATCTCTCAGAAGCTAAATAGTAATATAATAGCCCAAACGTGAAACAGGCAAATTATCTTTGCCTGTTTTTTCTTTCAAGCATAGTTTCTGACGATATGATTCAATTTAAAAACATTTCAAAGCACTATCAGCTCAAAAGCCAAACCATACGCGCACTCGATCAAATCAATTTAGAGATTCCAGAGGGCAGTATTTTCGGCATTATTGGCTATAGTGGTGCAGGTAAAAGTACTTTAATTCGCCTGATTAATTTACTTGAACGACCAAATGAAGGTCAGGTTATCATTAATCAAAAGGACTTCACTGCTTTAGATGCACGTTCATTACGTCAGGAGCGTGCAAATATTGGTATGATTTTTCAGCATTTCAATTTGCTTCAAACCAAAACAGTTGCTGAAAATATCGAAATGCCAATGCGTCTGCTAAATTATAAAAAAGCAGAACGTGAAAAGCGTTTAAATGAATTATTAGAGTTTATTGATCTTAAGCATAAAAAAGATGCCTATCCAGATGAACTCTCTGGCGGTCAAAAGCAACGTGTTGGTATTGCTCGTGCTTTGGCAAATCATCCTAAAATTTTATTATGCGATGAAGCCACATCTGCACTAGATCCACAAACTACTCAATCAGTTCTAGAGCTTTTAAAGAAAATCAATCAAGAACAGAAAATTACTATCGTCATGGTTACTCATGAAATGGATGTCATTGAATCTATTTGTGACCATGTTGCAGTTATGGAAGCTGGTAAAGTGATTGAGCAAGGCTCAACTATTGATATTTTTAGTAATCCTCAGCATCCAACAACTAAAAACTTTATACAAACTGTTTTACATCAACAGTTGCCAGTTAACATTCTAAATCAATTAGAAAATCAACATCACCACAGCATTTATTGCCTACAATTCTTAGGACGTTCAGCTCAAGAACCTGTGATTCAGTCACTTATTAAACAATATGATATTAGTTTAAATATCTTATTTGCCAATATGACTGAAATTAATGGCACAGTGATTGGTCAAATGTTTGTACAGCTTTTAGGTGACCCGCAGTTGATCAGTCAAGCGATTGAGTTTTTAGAGAAAAATGAAGTGAGCGTAGTTCAATCAGGAGATCAAGTATGAGAGATTTCATCGTACAATGGTTAACTGAACTTACTCAGCCTTTCTGGCACAGTTCCCTTTCTATGGACCAGTTTGTAACTGCGTTACAAGAAACCTTTAATATGGTGTTCTTTGCGCTTATATTTGGTGGTATTTGGGGCTTCATCCAAGGCATTATTCTGCTTGTAACTCGCCCAGAAGGGATTTTGCCAAATAAATTCATTTACCATTTACTCAACCCAATTGTAAATGCTCTGCGTTCTCTCCCATTTATTATTTTGCTTATTGCAGTTATTCCTCTCACCAAGTTCTTGGTAGGCACTTCAATTGGTACATGGGCGGCAATCGTTCCTTTAACGATTTATGTTGGACCATATATGGGCCGACTTATTGAAACTTCCCTACTTGAAGTAAATGAAGGAATTATCGAATCTGCTCAAGCAATGGGTGCAACGCCTTGGCAGATTATTTCACGCTTTATTTTACCTGAAGCTCGTAGTTCTCTTATTTTGAACTTAACAACTGCCACGATTAGCCTTATTGGTGCGACCGCTATGGCTGGTGCAGTTGGTGCTGGTGGTATTGGTGACTTAGCCATTTCTTATGGCTATCAACGTTTTGATACAAGCGTTGTGATTTTAACAGTGATTATCCTGTTGCTTTTGGTACAGATTGTACAGACTTTAGGCAACTGGCTCTCTAAGATACGCTAAGTCATTTATATAGAAAGCTCCCTAAACGGGGGCTTTTTGTTTTTATAGTCTCCTGTTATTAAAAAGTTGAGTACATGGCTTAATGCCATTTTCTGTTATCATCAAAATTAGTGGTTACTCTTTGGATTTGGTTTCAGGATAAAACAATGCGTTATAGAATTCATTTTATTGATGTGCAAAATGCCCTACAAAACTATATCTGGATTTTAGAAGATACTGAAACTCATGAAGCCGTTGCAGTTGATCCAACAGAAGCTGAGTTAGTCACTCAATTTTGCAATGGCCATCATTTAACCTTAAAGCAAATTTGGCTTACGCATTGGCATAAAGATCATATCGGTGGCGTTGCAGATTTAACGGCTAACTCTACTCTGACTGTATATGGTCCAAGAGATGAATTAAGTAAAATTCCCGGTATTACTCATCCCCTTCAACATGATGACCATCTAAAATTTAATGATTTAAAGGCAGAGATTATTGCCACACCAGGTCATACCCTGGGACATATTGTGTATTTTATTGAAGAGTTGAATGCGCTCTTTTGTGGAGATACTTTGTTTGCAATGGGATGTGGTCGATTATTTGAAGGTACGGCAGAGCAAATGTATCACTCATTAAATCGTCTTGCAGCCCTTCCAACCACAACCAAAGTCTATTGCACGCATGAATATACACTTTCTAATGCTGAGTTTGCTTTAAGCGTAGAACCTGAAAATCATGCCTTACAAGAACGTGCAGAACAAGTTCGTAAGCTTCGCACGGAAGGTAAAATTACCCTACCAAGTAGTATTGAACTTGAATTGGCAACTAATCCATTTTTACGTGCTGAAAGTGTAGATGAGTTCGCTCATTTACGTAGTTTAAAAGATAATTTCTAAATTTATGGGCTTTATAGAAAGATACAGTTTCATTTTAAGAACTGTATCTTTTTGAATAAAGCATGTTTCATGAAATTATTTTTTACATTTATTGATTTTAAATTAACTTATTTTGATTAAATTTTACCCTAATCTTTTTATTTTAAAATAATCATAAAAATTAAATACTTACAATTTATTAGTACAAAAATTGATTACATAAAAACTGAATAAATTTATAAAATGAAGAAGATTACATTATCTATTTTACTTTTTTTACAAGTTGCAAAATAAAACAAAGTTTTCCCCCTTTAAAAAATCTAGGTAAATCCCTATTAATAAATAAGGTGTAAGACACGGATAGAAGAAGGAGTTCTCACGTGAAAAAGGTTGTTAAAGCTAAAAATTTAATTGCGTTCCGTATTTGGTTAGAAAAATTAGGGTATTCGGTTAAAAATCTTGCCGATGGAAAAGGTTTCACTTTCAGTTTTAAAAAAGAGTATGGCTTAGTCACGTGTGATTTGGCTGGTAACGCCTTAGCCATGCAATTAGGTGAAGAGTTTGAGGATCACTTAAAAGCGTAAGCTTGAGCTGTTTTGCATATACTATTTTCAGTATAGGCAACTTAAAAGTTCTGCTTTCAAAGTAGATCTATATGAGAGTTTGTGAAAATTTTATATTGGCCTCCCATAATTAAGCATTTACATACAAGATAGTTTTTTTAAATTAAATTTTCGACTAGATATAATAAAACCTGTAGCATGGCGCCTCTCCCAAATTGCCAATTGCTACAGGTTTTTTATTTCGAATTAAAATTTTAAATAATTAATTCGTTTTAGATTTACCTAATGCTTTATCTAGAACGTCCTTGTCCAGAGCTTTGTCCCAACGAGCAACAACAATTGTTGCGCATGCATTACCAATTAAGTTAGTTAATGCGCGACACTCAGACATAAAACGGTCGATACCTAAAATGAGCGCCATACCTGCCACAGGTACAGATGGGACAACCGATAGAGTAGCAGCGAGTGTAATAAAGCCTGCACCCGTTACCCCTGCCGCACCTTTAGAACTCACCATCGCAACTAACAACAATGCGAGCTGTTCACTAATTGATAAATCTACATTACAAGCCTGTGCAATAAATAAAGCAGCCATAGTCATATAAATGTTAGTACCATCAAGGTTAAATGAATAACCTGTAGGAATAACTAAGCCCACTACAGATTTTTCACATCCCGCTTTTTGCATTTTATCCATTAAAGACGGTAAAGCTGCTTCAGATGAACTTGTACCTAAAACCAACCAGAGTTCATCTTTGATATAGCGAATTAAAGCAATAATTGAAAAGCCATTGTAACGTGCCACTGCACCTAAAATGATTAGTACAAACAGTACAGCCGTGATATAGAAAGTCATAATCAATAGTAATAAATTACCGATTGATTCGATTCCATAAGCACCAATAGTAAATGCCATAGCTCCAAAAGCACCAATTGGCGCAAGTTTCATTAACATTCCAACCAAGTAGAAAACTGGTGCTGTTAAGTTATTTAGGAAATCAGTGATTGGACGTGCACGATCGCCTAAAGCAGCTAAAGAAATACCAAATAGTACTGCCACAAATAGAACCTGCAAAATTTCACCACCAGCAAGCGGACTTACCAGTGTTTGCGGGATAATATTCATAAAGAAGTCAGTAATATTGGTGGCATGAGCCTTCTCAACGTAAGTATTTACCTTATCGCTGACTAAGGTTGCTGGGTCAATGTTTAGACCTTTACCCGGTTGAATGATGTTTGCCACAATCATACCAACCACAAGTGCAAGACTTGAGAAAGTAATGAAATACAGCATTGCTTTACCAGTCACACGCCCGACACGACTCATGTTCGTCATGCTGGCAATACCAGTGACCACAGTCAAAAAGATTACGGGAGCAATAATCATTTTAACGATTTTGATGAATGCATCACCAAGCGGTTTTAAGCTCTGTCCAAGTTCAGGGTAAAAATGACCAATTAAAACGCCTAAAATAATTGCAAATATGACCTGTACATACAAAATTTGGTGAAATTTCTGTTTTTTCTGTACCGTTTCTTGGTCAAGGGTATTGAAATCCATTATCTAAATACCTGTTCGATGGGGATAAAAAAAATAAAATATAAAGCGGGCACCACAAGCTGCTTTAAAGGAAGTGAAGCCATTGTAAAGAATAAAAAACACCCTGTGTCATAAATTTAAAAAATGTTAAAACCAAAAATCATGTAATTTATTGTATATAAAGCTCATATTTTACTGCACTATTTAACAATTAAATTTGATAAAAATTATTGTTAAATCTCATAAGAATATGTTTATTATTAAATTTATTCTATTACTGATTTAGCTAAAGACTTTTAAATCTAATTTTGGAACTAACCGAATACACATTTCAATAATAAATGATTAAAGCAACTTCATGTTTATTTTAAATTATGAGAATTTAATTTTTAAATAATAAGAAAAATTGATATATGATTATTTAATAAAAACAAAAACCTATATATTCCGCTATTTAAATTAGCCATTTTCATCTAAAAAAACGAAGAGACTTATATGCTTAAACAAATAGGCGTTTTAAAAGACTATGTACGTAATCCAAATTTAGTTCCTGATTGGTAAATAGAATCCGAAATAACATGGGTGCAATTACAGTTTCGATAATTTCTTGGTTTGGTATAGTGAACTCATTTCTTAATTTTGCACGATTTTGAATAATATCGAGTTGTTGAATAATTAAACTTTCACACATACGGGCATTAGAATCAGAATTTGATGTATAGAGCACATCTCGCAATAAATCTTGACCGACTTCGGAAGAATACTCTTCAAAATATTGTTCAACCCAAGCTGTGATATCTCGTTTAAATGAACCTAAATCTTTAGGTTCCATGTCTGGTTTGAGTTCATTTAAAGCTACATCTGAAAACAGTTGGTTGATATCACCCCATCGACGGTAAATGGTTGAAGGAGTTACCCCTGCTTGTGCTGCAATCATTGGAATTGTAATTTGGCTTTGCTCGAAATCTTTTTGTAATTCTTTTACAGCATTATGTACCGCAGTTTGTATTCTCTCGCTGCGACCACCAGGGCGTAATCCACTAACAATTTTTGCCATTTATAAACTCTGTAAAGGGATAAAAATTTATAAATATTTATATCTATATACAAAATACACTAAAGCTAAGGATTTGCTTTAGTGTCAAAATAATGTATAAAAGCTAAATATTCGCTTTTATGTTATTCATGTTCTATGAACAATTCAAGTTCAAAACGGTCGAGAACTGTTTTTCAATTAGATGCTGCAAGCGCTTTGACACTCAATACAATTACGCTTATGACATTTATGGCTGCATCTAGTGCACCCACTCCACTTTATCGCCTATACCAACAGATATGGCAATTTTCACCTGTCACATTGACTCTAATTTTTGCAACTTATGCTTTTACCCTGCTGGGATCATTACTGATTATTGGTTCTCTGTCTGACTATATTGGGCGTCGACCAGTCATTATTACAGCCATTTCTCTGCAAATTATTTCAATGAGCTTCTTCTTATTTGCTTCAGATGTTTCAATGTTATTTATTGCACGAGGCTTACAAGGCATCGCAACTGGGCTTGCTGTTTCAGCTATAGGTGCAGCCATTTTAGATTTTGGTAAGCTTCATGGCTCACTGATTAATAGTATTGCACCAATGGTTGGTATGGCTGTCGGGATTTTTCTGACCTGTTCTATCTTGCAGCTCTCCACTCACCCGTTACAGCTTGTTTTTGAGTTTCTATGCTTTCTTCTTATTTGTGAACTTATTTTAAGTTTTCTTACTCCAGAGACAGTCCAAAAAAGAACTGGTGCACTTGCTTCTTTGAAACCCGCGATGGCTATTCCTCCACAAACGAAAAGTGCTTTATTAAGTATTAGCCCAATTAATATTGCACTTTGGATGGTCAGTGGTTTCTTCTTGTCACTTATGCCATCTTTACTGGCAAAAATTTTCCATACTTCATCGGCATGGCTAAACGGTATTATGTTTATGGCGCTCGCCCTTTCTGGTGCAGTAGGTATATTAACGCTTAGAAAATCGACAAATTTCCGTATTTTATTAACTGGTACTCTTTCAATTGCTATTGGTTCAATCATTTTATTTTTAGCAATTAATCTTACAAATGCAGTTGTGTTATTTCTAGGTTCAATTATTACTGGAATTGGTTTTGGTACGGCGTTTATGGGAGCCATTCGTAGTGTAATGCCGCTGGCTCTTCCAGAAGAACGTGCAGGCCTTATGGCTGCTTTTTTTGTGGAAAGTTATTTGGCTTTTAGTATTCCTGCAATTTTAGCTGGATATTTTGTAGGGAAAGTTGGGCTGATGCATACAGCAAATACTTATATTTGTTTTATTGTCTTACTTTCGCTTGTTGCCCTTTTCATGATTTTTAAAAATTTTAAAAATAAATAATGATGTGTTAAAAAGTCAGTCTCAAATGAAGCTGACTTAAATAATTTAAAACAAATGATACTTAAATAAATAATTTAGCTTCCGATTACTACATTGATGTCTATTGAAATTCGTTACACTATTTTTAATATCAAAATTCACTCGTAAACTGAACGTCGATACTAAATAAATAAAATGCTCAAAAGGATTTTTTAGTTATCATTATAAAATATAAGGAAATTTATTATGAATAATTTCATTTTGACAACTTTTGACTGGGTTCCAGAATTACCACGAGGTTTTGTAAGAGATATAAGGATAAGATGGGCCTTAGAAGAAGCAAAAATGCCCTATAAAATAAATAGCGTATCTTTTTATGAACGAGGAGATGATCATTTTTCTCACCAGCCTTTTGGGCAAGTTCCGTGGTTAATAGATGGTGATATTTCAATTTTTGAAAGTGGCGCTATTCTATTGTATTTGGGTGAACGTAGTAGTGTGCTTTTACCTACAAATCTGAAACAGCGTAATGAAGTTATAGAATGGTTATTTGCAGCACTTAATTCAGTAGAAATGGCGAGCCTCCCTTGGGCTTTATTAAAATTTTCTAATGCTCAGGCAGATACTCCCGTACATAAACAATTTGATGCATTTCTTCTCTCTCGACTCCAACATATGGAATCAATTCTTTCTAAGCGAGAATGGCTAACGGAGTCATTTTCTATTGCTGACATTGTTATGGCTGACGTATTACGTTTGGTGAATAGATTTGATGGGTTAACAGAGTTTCCCCATTGTCTCGCATATGTTCAGAGAGCGACTAGACGCCCTTCTTTTGAAAAAGCGTATACTGACCAAATAGCTCATTTTGCAGCGGCAGACACCAAGAAAAATGCTTAAAGATGTTATTTAAGCATTCTTTATTTATAAGCTAAAAATGAAGATTTACTGGTCACGCCAGCGTTTTAAAAAGCGTTTTACATACTTTTTAAATGGCCACGTAAACTGTTTTATAAAGCTATTTGGAATTTTATAGCCAACCGTACCATACACGCTCGCCAAGTGATTTGGCATATATACAGTTTTAAAAATAACATCATAAAGTGGAATAAAAGCAGCGTAATTTTTATCAATCGCAGGTTTTTCTGAAGAATGATGCCAATGATGAAATTCCGGTGTTGCGATAAACCAACGTAGATATGGAAAGCGAAAACGTACATTGGAATGAATAAAAATCGCGTGAAACGAAATAAAAATTAAATAGGCAAAAACAGCAGAAGTATGAAAACCTAAAAGGAAAATCGGTAAGGTCGCAATAAAACGAGTCATTAAAACCTCAACAACGTGTAAACGTGACGAGGCTAACCAGTCCATATACTCAGTCGAATGATGAATCGCATGAAAACGCCATAAAAAGTTAACTTCATGCATAGCACGATGTAACCAATACACCGTAAAATCGACCACAATAAGCAATTCAATAAACTGTAGCCAAATTGGCTGAGCTTGAACGTATGGCACAATTGGATTATCAGGTAAATGCGTAATCCAATACTGAATTGGCATAACCGTTAAGAAGCTAAATAGTTGAATACCAATATGGCTGACCATGAAATATTTCATATCGGTCACCCAGCCCACTCTTAAGATCTTTTGTTCAGGGTTTTTAGCAAAAAAACCTTCAAGAGGTATAAAAATAAAAGCCAAGATGACTAGGGTAAGTACAAAATAATCGATACCCGCATAAAATGGTACGCTTGGAATGACTGGAGCATGAATAACACCACAGCCTAATACTGCTGCGATGAGTGCAAAGCATAAACCATAAAAGCCATATCGATTTTGTCGGATGATTGCACTAAATGCTCCAAAACCTGCGCTAATAATAATGCCTGTGATCAGTCCATAATAAAAAAGACTATAGTGCTTTGCATAAAGTGGACGTAACTCAGGAGTTGTCAGCACACTGGGAAATAAAAAACATAAAGCTCCAAATAAGCAAAGTAAGCTTAATGCCATGGATATAAAGGCACTAATTTTTCCTAAACCCGCATTAAGCTCTAAATTTTCAAATCTTGCTCTTAATTGATCGGTCATAATTCATATCAACAATTCTTTTTATCTATACGGCGCATGCTAACAAAATTTAATTATTAATTGTAAAAAGAACCCTATTTAACTCAAACTAAAAGATAGGTAGATAAATAAAACTAACTAATCAATCTAAAATAAGGATAAATTAGTTAGTTATTTTAAAATATCAAAATAATGAAGTCATCAACCGAGTAAAAGCTATTTATTTTTATATGGGGTCTCATAGGTTGTTTCAGCAACTGGTGAAACACGCCAAATTGTATTGCCTACATCATCTGCAACTAACACGGCACCCGAAAAATCTATTGCCACCCCCACTGGACGTCCATAAGCCTTCCCTTTATCACTGAGAAATCCGGTCAAAATATCTTGCGGTGGACCAGAAGGTTGACCACTTCTAAATGGTACAAAAATGACTTTATACCCACTGTGAGGCTTGCGGTTCCAAGAACCATGCTGACCAATGATCGCCCCACCTCTAAATTGTGGCATCAATTCGGCTGCATAAAATGTAAGACCTAAAGAAGCCGTATGGTTGCCTAGTGCATAGTCAGGTTTAATTGCACGAGCGACCATTGCTGGATTTTGTGGTTTGACTCGCACATCTACGTGTTGACCATAGTAACTATAAGGCCAGCCATAAAAAGCGCCATCTTGTACCGACGTCATATAATCGGGTACTAAGTCACTACCGATTTCATCGCGCTCATTTACAACCGTCCATAATTTACCGCTTTGAGGTTGCCAAGCCATACCATTTGGATTACGCAGTCCTGTTGCAAATGGGCGTGACTGACCACTTGCGATGTCAAACTCCGTAATTTGCGCGCGGTCCTTTTCTTGATCTAAACCATTTTCGCCAACATTACTATTGGAACCGACGGTAATGAAGAGCTTGGTACCTTCACGGTTAGCAATGACATTTTTGGTCCAATGATGGTTTAAAGGACCGCCCGGTAAGTCTAATACTTTAGTTCCGCTCGCAGTAATCTGTGTTTCTCCTTCTTGATAAGGGAAACGTATGAGTGCATCTGTATTGGCTATATATAAGTTATTACCTACTAAAGCCATACCAAATGGTGAGTTTAAGTTTTGAAGAAATACCGTTTTTTTATCAGCAACTCCATCTCCATTGGTGTCACGAAGTAAAGTAATACGGTTAGCACTTGGATGAGATGAGCCTGCCCGTCTCATCACAAACGTCATGATTTTACCTTTAATGCCTTTGCTGTCTTCTGGTTTAGGCGGAGCATCCGTTTCAGCGACCAATACATCACCATTCGGTAATACATAGAGCCAACGTGGATGTTCAAGTCCTTTAGCAAATGCTTTTACCTTTAAGCCTTCTGCTGGTGTTGGCATAACACCACTCGGCCAACCCTGTGCAGGTGCTATATTTACGGTTGGAATTAAACTTGTTTTTGGTTCAGGTAATTTTGGATCTGTTCCATAACTCTCTGTAATTGGATATTGAGAGGATGAAGCACATCCTGCAACAAGAACGACAACTGTTGTACCTAAAAGTGGCATTAAAAAACGTATAAGCATCCTTTATCTCCATTTCTTATTTTTCGCAATAAGCATAGGGTAATGCTTTAGAAGAGAGACTTATAGTTTATTTATTTAACTATACTAAGGAATACCGTCCATATTTTTAAACTTTTAATACATAACTAGTGTTTTCTAGACACGCAGATCAATTTAACTATTAACTTCAAAAGCTTCAGACTAAAACTTGGCATACGGATTTTTACGTAAAGTATTTATGTTGGCTGATAATAACTTATTAGCTAATTTTGTCGATCTCGCCTATTTTTTAATTAAAAATTCCTTTACCCTGACCTACTTTAACTATTTTTAACTTTTACGTTAGCTCAGGCGTTTAATTAAGTTCATTTATTTTTATGTCAAAAAATTTAGCAACACTGATTGGTTTAAGTGCCATCCTGATGTGGGCCTCTATGGTGGGTTTTGTAAAACATATCACGACCGTCATCGGCCCAGATATTGGCATTACACTGATTTACTCCCTAAGTGCGTTGCTACTCCTGATTATTTTTAGAGTGCCAAATTTTAAGTTAATTTCTAAAAAATATTTAATTTTAGGTGCAATTTTATTTATCGCTTATGAGCTATGTTTTTCATTTGCACTTGCCTATTCAAAAACCGCTCAACAAGCGATTGAAGTAAGCATTGTGAACTACCTTTGGCCAAGCTTGACGGTTTTAGCTTTTGTCATTTTTAAAGAGCTAAAATTTAATGTATTTATTATTTTAGGCTTAATCATTTCAATTTTTGGCATTATTTTTATTCAGACCGGAAATGGAGATTTTAGTCTAAGTCGAGTTATCGACAACTTTTATAGTAATCCTCTAAGTTATATTTTGGCTTTTATAGGTGCCATTATTTGGGCTTTTTACTGCGTGTTGACTAAGAAAATAGGTAAAGGACAAAATCCTATTTCTATTTTCTTTATTGGCGTTGCTGCAACTTTATGGCTAAAGTTGTTCTTTAGTGGCCAAGCCGTTTTGCCATCACTCGATTTAAATACGACTTTATCTCTAGTCTTTGCGTCCACGGCAATTGGGCTCGGGTATGCAGCATGGAATATTGGCATTATTCATGGCAACACCACCATGCTAGTAGTTGCTTCTTACTTTACGCCCATCATCTCTTCTCTGCTTGCCATGTTGGTTTTACAAACCGAGTTATCAATCAGCTTTTGGCAAGGAACAGCTATGGTTACAGCAGGTTCACTCATCTGCTGGCTTTCAACAAATTGGACAGTTATCTGTTCTTATTTTAAAAATGATTAAAAGTAGTGATGAGTAACAGAACCAACATTAGTTTTTTGCTCTAAAGCAAAATTGACAGCTTCTTTTGCATGAATGGTGGTGGTGTCAAATAACGGTACAGAAAATTTAACATCACCAATCAACATACAAATTTCAGTACAGCCTAAAATAATACCTTCGGCGCCTTCCGCAATCAGCTCCTCTACCACGGTCATATACTTTTGTTGTGAATCTGGGTTAATCACGCCCAAGCATAATTCGTCATAAATAATGCGATGTACTGTTTTGCGACTGGTTTCATTTGGAATAATCACCTCAATTCCATGGTTTTGTAATCTGGCTTTATAAAAGTCTTGCTCCATAGTGAAAGCTGTTCCCAACAGTGCAACTTTTCGGATATTTTGAATTAAAATTTCTTTTGCTGTGGCATCAGCAATATGTATAAAGGGAACCGTAATCGCCTCTTCAATTTGAGGAGCTACTTTATGCATGGTATTGGTACATAACACTATACAATCTACCCCAGCTTTCTCTAAATTAATTGCTTGCTGAGCTAAGTATTCGCCTGCCTCTTGCCATAAACCTTTTGCTTGTAAAGCGGCTATTTCTTCAAAATCGACACTATTTAAAATGACTTTAGCCGAATGTAACTTGCCTAATTTGTTCTGAACTGTTCTATTTATTTGTTGATAATAAAGCGATGTAGACTCCCAGCTCATTCCGCCTATTAAACCAATCGTTTTCATTCGTTTCAGTCCTTGTATTTGATCTATTCTATTCTTTATAGCCATAAAAAGCTAAATGCGACTAGAAGGAAATTGCTCTCTTTATTAAATCTATAAACTGTTTTATAAAATATATTTTTTAAAACTAATTAATAAAAACTTTATGTTAGAAACAGACCGCTTAATCTTAAAACCATTTGTTCAAGAAGATTTATCTACAGTCATTGAGATGTTACAAGACAAAGATTTTATGGCTTTTTCACCTTATAGTCACTTAACACTTGAAGCTGCAACGACTCGTTTTTTTGAAATATTAGAGCATTATAAAAAGTATAATTTTGGAAAAATGGCTGTGGTCTTAAAAGATACTCATCAAATTATTGGTTATTGTGGGTTTGAAACTTGTGAAGTTGATGGCAAAACAGAAGCTGAACTAGGTTTTAGACTTATTAAAACTCAACGAAACAAAGGCTATATTGTTGAAGCTTCATTTAAGTTACTAGATGACATGAAAAATCGAAATTTTAAGCATGTGATCGCTTTTTCAGAAAATGATAATTTACCTGCTCACAACCTATTAAATAAGCTTGGTTTTGAAAAAACCAACTCATCTAGTTATATGGATATGGATGTTATCTTCTTCAAAAAAGATCTTTTATTTTCTTCATAAGTATTATTCCTATAAAAAACTTTAAGTTAATGAAGATCTATTTGCTTCAAAGAAGCCACCATTAAACTCAAATCAAAAAAATAAGAATTCACGTAAATTTCACGACAGCCTCTTTAATTTAATCTTATAAAGTTGGCTAGGATTCATTCATGAAAATTATAACTACTGCCTTAGGGCTGATTACCTTAGTAGGTCTAACAGCATGCAAAAGTGCGCCTAGTTATTCAGGTGATTATGGTAAAGCCGAACAACAAATTACTGGTGTTACATTAAATGATGAACAAGCACTAGAGATTGGTAATCACTTTGTTGCTGCGTTTAACACTTTGGGCACACCATCCTTCGTAAGTAATGCAAGTAATCTTTATGCAGATCAGCTCTATATCAACGATACACTCTCACAGTTCTCTCAGAAAAAAGATTTGATTAAACACTTTGAGGGTATGAACACACGCGTCAGTAACGTCACAGTCAAACTCATAAGTGCAACTCATCATCAAGATAGCGCTTACATCCATTGGTACATGACCTATGACTTTAAAATGCTTGGACGCTCGAAAACCATGGCTTCTTACGGAATTAGCCAAATCAAAATTAATGATCAACAGAAAATCATTTTCCAACAAGATTTCTGGGACCCAGCAAACGGTCTTTATCGTTCTTTACCTGTATTTGGAGGAGTTTATAAATGGATATTGCCATTCAAAAAAACCGAATCTTAATACTTCTGGGTATTTTAATTGCATCTCACGCAAATGCGGCTGAACTAAAGAAATGTAGTTCAGCACCTTTAGCGGTAACGAGTCAAAAAGTAGGAAATGTCAGTTACTTTGCTGAAGATTGCTTAAAAAGCTGGCAAAACCAAAGCATAAAAATGGATTTTAGCTATAACCGAGATATTCCCGAATGGGCATTTAAGCGGGCGGCAGCACACTATTTGAAGAAAAATATTAGTGGATTTGATGCAAAATCTCCACTTAATCATATTAATGAGCTTTATAGACCAATTAAGAGCGGAGATTTATATAGTCTTTATTACCAACATGAAAATCAAAAACTGGAGTTAAAATTAAATCAAAAACTACTAGGTTCTATAAATAATCCAAATGCAAATCAATATTTTAAAATCTGGTTTGGTAGCGAACCATTTAATGCTAAATTAAAACAACAACTATTAAATTAATGGCTTAATAAAATCTTATGGGTAATCACTTTATCCTCATGGTTGAGGACCATTTTGAACTGGCGGCAACAGTCTGTGAATTTCTTGAAGTGCATGGATATGTCATCGATCATGCACGTAATTTAGATGCAGCCCGTTCTTTTCTAAAATCACAGCACTATCATCTTTTACTTCTTGATATAAATTTACCCGATGGTTCTGGTTATGACCTCTGTAATTGGCTACGTACCGAACAAGGGGTTGATATTCCAGTGCTGATGCTGACAGCCAGAGATACGTTAGACGACAAACTTAAAGGATTTACTGCTGGCACAGATGATTATTTAGTTAAGCCTTTTGATTTTAATGAATTAGTGATGCGTATTCGTGCCTTAATTAAGAGAGCTGCGGGTGAAGTCGCGAATCATAAAATTCAGATTCATGATTTAATTCTTGATAGCGCAACACAAACTGTAGTTCGCGCTGGAAACAATATTGAATTACCACCTATTCAATTTAAACTATTAAAAATTTTGATGCGCCAGTCTCCGAAAGTGGTTACCAAGCAAGAGCTTATGATGGAGCTGTGGGGAGACGAAGAACCTGAAAGTGATGCTTTACGCAGTCATATTTATAACTTAAGAAAAATGGTAGATAAACCATTTGACCCTAAACTATTACACACAGTAGCAGGTGTCGGTTTAAAGATTGCTTTGGAAAATTCGGCCGATTAACTTAGATATACCACAACAATTAAACCTGTTGCTTGTTCTAAGTCTAATTCAGGATGTGTAGCTAAATAGTATTGCCGATCAAACAATTCGACTCGCCATCCTAATTGTTTGCAAAGCTTCTGTACCAGTTGCAACCCAATGCCATGACCTTTAACTTTTAAAGAAAGCTGTGAATCGCTAAGCTCTTGCACCTTTACATCATTAGGTAAAGAAATTCCGATACCATTATCAGCAATAATCAAACTGTTTTTTTGTTGGATAATATCGATTTGTGAGCCTTGAGAGTAATTGAGGGCATTACGCAAAATATTACCTAAAACCATTTTGGTCATAGAAGGATATAACCAGCGCGGTTGTTCTACTGAGTCTGGGTGAATATGAATATGTATACCCTTACTCTCACTCATGACTTGCAAGCTTTCGACTAAGTCTCGCACAATTTGTGATAGGAAATTTTTTTCCGATGGTAGGCTTTTTACTGTATTACGTGCAATTGCGAGTAAAGTGTCGACTAATAATTGCATATCTTCAATCGTATTATGAAGACGAACTAAGGCTTTATCATCACCGTATCTAGCCTGACAAAGCTGAACATTACCCTTTAAAATCGTAAGTGGAGTACGAAGTTCGTGACTTACATCTCCAGTGAACTCTCGCTCGCGTCGAATAAACTCACTTAAGACCTGATGATATTTTTCCAAGGCTTGTTTCAGATACTCTGCTTCCATATTGCCATTGGTATTTATATCTTTAAAAGGTGAAGCTTGTGTGTCTTGATGTGCCCAATCAATATTTTCTAATGCATTTGCCAAACGGGTAATTGGGGAAAAATAGCGTCTTGCTCTTCGGTTTGACCACCACAAAAAACTATATAAAACAGATAAACTGAACATCAGTGGAGCAAGTCCAAATAACCAAATCAGCTTATTGACGTTACTCTCGCCAAATACCAAAAGTACATGCTGTCCATTACGCTCACCGTATACGGTCATACGTTCTTTACCATCAATAAAGATTCGATGTACCCCACTCTCTAAATGCATATCTTTAAAAGGTTGAGGTGCTATCTGGGTATTCCATCGATATCCATATAAGTTTTTAGTATCTGGCAAATCTGCATTCGGGTTACGATCTATACGTAACCAGTAATGTTCCATTTCCTGTTCTAAAGCGGTTTTAAGCAAAGAACCCTTAATTACCCAAGCACTACAAGCCAACCCGACCACAATCGATAATGCGATTAGAGCAATCTGCAACCAATAATATCGATTGAACATTTTGGCTAATGGATGGCTAGATTTGCCATCGCGTCGAGTTCTTATCATATCGTTATCGCCGGGATAGGCTGTAGAAATTACAAAGGTCTCTTTTTAAATAAAAAGTGACCAATGACCCATTCTTGTCCTTGCTCAAACCCAAAAAGTTCAGCACAAGCCATGAAAAAAATACGCCAGCGTTGCCACCAAATATTGGCATCTTTTCCATAGATTTTTTTAAATAACGGTTTAAGTTCTTCCTCTTGATTGTCCATATTATCAAGCCAAGCATTCGCTGTTCTCATATAATGCTCACCTGACCACTGCCAGTGTTGAGCCAGTTCTAAATGCTCTTGAAAATGTAGAAAAGTGGAAGTTGAAGGCATTAAACCGCCAGTAAAGAAATACTTGGACATCCAATCATAGTCTGATTTTACTTCAAAAGGATAATGCAAAAAGCGATGACAAAAAATATGACACCAGAGTAACCCATCTGGCTTTAACCATCCCTGAATTTTTTCAAATAGACGTTGATAGTTCCGCACATGTTCAAACATTTCGACCGATACAACACGATCAAATTGGCCCTTGTCTAATTCGAGTACATTTACATCACAAGTGTGTACTTCAACATTGGTAAGCCCTCTCAACTTTGCTTGCCCGAGAATATGTTTTTTCTGAGTCGCGGAGTTTGAAACAGCCGTAATTTGTGAGCGTGGATAATTTTCCGCCATCCATAAGGTTAAAGAACCCCAACCGCAACCTAACTCTAAAATGTGTTGACCATTTTTAAGTTGTGCTCTTTCACAGTAAAGCTGAAGTGCCAACTCTTCTGCCTGATCTAAAGTTGTTGTTTTGGTTGGAAAGTAACATGCACTGTATTTAAGCCTTTTTCCAAGTACTGTCTGAAAAAACTCGGTCGGTAACTCATAGTGCTGTTCATTTGCTTTATCTGTTTCTACAGCAATTTCACTCTTTTTGAGTAAATTAAGAACGTCCATATAGCGCTGTGCCCCTTGCTCAGGGTCATAACGGCCTTCTTGAATTAAGCGCTTTTTACTTAAAGCACGAATTGCAGCTCTAATTGCATGATCTGGAATCACACCACTTTCAACAATTTTTAGAGACTGATGAACAATAAAATCCATATGAGCACCTATTTTTTTGGTCTTCGCGGAATAAACATTGAAGTTCTTTGTTGATAATCAAGATAATTTTGACCGCGGCTTTTGATTGCTTGTTTTTCACTAAATGGAATACCCGTGACGTAGTATAAAAATAGCCACATCAACACAGGATAAATCCACAATAAATATTCGTCTGCAGCTAAACCAATAATGGGATAGGCAAACCAATGTAACCATTCAAAAAAGTAATTTGGGTGTCGTGAATAACGCCATAATCCTTGATCCATGGTTTTGCCATGGTTTTCCGGATTTAACTTAAATCTGTATAACTGCTGATCGGCAAGCTGCTCACCTATGAAAGCAATCGCCATAACTACAGTTGCAATCAATAAAGCGATTTTATATTCACTACTCCATAGACCTGCCTCTACGTTAAGCAATGTCCACATTGGTAAAAAGAACAGAAACACTAAGAATGTTTGAAATATAAAGAATAATAAAAAGCCAAAATGCTGGAACTTACCCATGGCCTGACGCATATTTGCATATCGACCATCTTCTTTTTGTTCAGACTGATAACGTCTTAACAGGTGCCAAAACAGTCTTAAAAACCATAGACCGCTAAACACGCCGATAAATAGCCTTACTTCAACTGGAGCAACTGAAATGAGTAAAGAAGACACAATAATATTAATTGCCAGACAGAAGCTCCAAGCAGCATCTACTATTCCAGCACGACCATTTAGAGTTGCAAGTAACCAGCTTATCAACATGATAAGTAAGTCCAGAATGAGCAAATTCCATAACATGAGCTGTCTCCTTGCTAAAGGTGTTTGAACTAGTAACTGGTACTTTCAAACAACAAGTGAACATTGCTTATCACGCCTTCTTTAAAACCGCCCTCGCAATAACATAAATAGAAATCCCACATGCGAATGAAGTTTTCATCGAAACCTAGAGCCAATACCTCTTCCCTTGCAGCTAAAAAACGCTCTCGCCAATGATGAAGTGTTTGCCCATAACTTAGACCAATGTCATTTAAATACTTTAGCCTTAAACCACTCTCAGACGCGGTTTGAGTTAATACACTCACACTCGGAATGAAACTACCGGGAAAAATATAGCGTTTAATGTAGTCAACAGTATTGAGTGCTTTTTTATAGCGAAAATCTTCAATGGTGATGGCTTGAATAAGAGCCAAACCTTTAGGTTTTAAAAGTGCTCTACATTGATCAAAATATGTCGATAGATAATGTGCACCAACTGCTTCAACCATTTCAATTGAAACCAGCTTATCGAACTTACCTTCGAGCAAACGGTAGTCTTTTAATTGCACATCAATACGATGTGCTAAACCTGCTTCATTTACGCGGGTAATCGCTTCATCGTATTGGGCTTGCGAAATGGTAATGGTAGTCACTCGGCAGCCATAATGCTGAGCTGCGTAAATTGCAAAACCACCCCAACCACTTCCGATTTCCACCAAGTGATCTAATGGTTTTAAATCCAACTTTTTACAGATAATTTCTTTTTTTAAATCTGATGCTTCTTCGAGTGTCATATTTTCATTTTCAAAAACGGCGCTCGAATACATTAAAGATGGATCTAAAAATAATTTAAAAAAATCATTGCTTAAGTCGTAGTGCTCGGCAATATTTTTACGGCTACCACTTATAGAATTCTTTCTATTTTTATACCAAGCTTTAAGAAAAAACTGGCTCGCTTGGGCAAACATATTTTGATTAAGCTGGTCTAATACATCTCGATTACGCGCCAAGATCTGAATCAACTCTACAAGTTGCTGGCTGCTCCAATCTCCACGGATATAACCTTCTGCTGCACCTAAAACGCCATTTTTTAAAATGAGTTCCATCAATAAAGGATTATGTACTTCAACCACAGCATGCAAGTCTGATACTTCACCCACCGTACCATTCCATGCACCCTGAAAAGTAATCTGCCCATGACGTAATTTGAGAAGGCTTTTGAGTAGTAATGGTAGTGAGTCATCTTCACCATACAGAAATGTTTTTATCATGTCTTATCTACCTTGATCTTTTTAGGGTGACGATAAAATGGCACTTTTTTTCGCCACAACTTAAATGCCTCTAAATATATTGAAAACAGCATTTTAAAAGGCGCCAAGCTGTTATTAACAGCATATCGATATTGTTGTGAAGGAAATGTGATGGGTATAAGTTCAAAGCGCATAGTGGCGTCAAATACTTGATTTTGTTCTTCAAAGAGCTGCATATGAATGACATTTTGCTGATCTGAAAAACTAAACCGCCAACGGTAAGTCAACTGCATAGGCATAAACGGCGAAACATGAAATGATTTTTCAAATTTAAAATCAAAACTTTCATAATCCTTTATGTGACTGTATTGGTTTGTACAATCATGAACATAAACTTTTCGTTCATTCCAAGGGGTGTTGGTAATTTCACTAACAATAAATACAGGTTTTCCAGTTTTAGTTAGAACAAAATAAAATACGACCGAGTTAAAACGAAAACCTAAACATCGAGGTAAAGCCAATACTCTGATTTGCCAGTCTGGTCGGAAATGTGAGTTGTTATTTTGAAGTATTGCTTTCTCTACTCTATCCCTTATAGAGCCACGATACATATTTAAAAAATCATTTTCAGATAGTTTTAGTACATTCCAATGATCGGTAGACCAAAGTGAGCAATCTTTTGAAATTTCATTTAATTGATCTGGATCGAACCACAAATAATTTAAAGTCGAAGTGAATTGGTGCTCTTTAGGGCTATAACGTCTATGACGAATAAGTGCAGGAGCGATAGCAAGTTTATTTAATAACATTTGAGAAGCCTCCTGCTTTTAAAATTTATAACGCTAAGATTTGCTCTACAACACGAGCTGCACTACGGGCCCCATCTTCATGAAAACCCCATCCCCAATACGCTCCACAAAATGAAGTACGATTTTGTCCATTAATCTCTTGCCAGCGTGATTGGGCTTGAATTGCTTTTGCATCAAATACCGGATGACGATACTGACGTTCCAGCAAAATATCCTCGGGTTTAATTTTCATATTTGGATTTAAGGTAGAGAAAATTTGAGTTTTGCAGGATAAGTTCTGCAAATTATTCATCCAATATGTAAACCCGTAATGTATAGCGGACGTATCATTTTGAACTTGTGATGTTGGCGTTACATGTACATGCCAACTTGCCCACTGCAAACGGCTTTTAGGCATAATCGAAAGATCACGGTGAACTACCATTCGATTATCTTGATAACCAAATTGGCTTAATATTTCCCGTTCAAGTTCTGACGCATCTTTAATTAAACTTAGGCTATCGTCAGCATGGCTGGCAAAAATTACCCAGTCATATTGTGCTCGCCCTTCTGAAGTTTCGATCCACACTATTTCTGGTGAACGGCTCACAGCTTTTACTTCTGCAAATTTCCATTCAAGGGATGGGCAGTTCTTTTGAATAGCACGGATATAACTTGCCGAGCCATGTTTAACTGTTTGCCATTGCGGCCGCTCTTTTAGCTGTAACATGCGGTGATGTTGAAAAAAACTCACCACAAATCGATATGGAATTTGGCCTACCTGCTCAACGGGAGCCGACCATAATGCGCCGCACATCGGATAAAGATGCTCATAACGGAACTCATGACTATATTTATGGAGGTCTAAATATTCTTCAATCGATAAATTAGGATCAATATCTGCCACGTCTATATCTTTATTGTCATCATAAAAACGTAGCAAATCTGAGAGCATTTGTAGAAATTTACGGTTTAAAAAGTTCTGCGGACGAGCAAAGAGTGACCATTTTTTTGAAGGATTATATTGAAGTCCACTCACCAAATTATTTACCGAAAAACTCATATCGCTACTTTGAGTTTCGACGCCTAATTTTTTAAGCATGTCGGTAAATAACGGATAGTTGTAGTCATTAAATACGATAAAACCACTATCTACCGCGACTTTAGCACCTTCTATCTCTAGCTCATGAGTGTCAGTATGACCACCAAAATAGTTATTTTTTTCATATACCGTAACTTGATGCTGTTTTGACAATTTCCAAGCAGCATAAAGCCCCGATATACCCGAACCAATAATGGCAATCTTCATAACACTTCCCCATTTTCAATTTTTTCTATCGGTAGATCTTTAATTTTTTTATATTGGTAAACTTTATTCGGTACGGGTTTTAACCCCCATACCAAACCAAATAAAGACATGACTTTGAGAATATAAAAGGTGATATCAATCTGCCACCAATGAAAACCTTGTCGAACACTACCCGCATAAAAATGATGGTTGTTGTGCCATCCTTCACCCAAGGTAATTAAAGAGAGAAAGAAATTATTACGGCTATCATCTGGAGTATTAAACTCTCGTGAGCCATAACGATGAGCAAGTGAGTTAATACATAAGGTTGCATGTGTTAACAGAACAGTGGAAATTACAAATCCCCACACTAAAAGCTGTAAGCCATTGGTACCCAATTCAGGGAAATGTTGTTCAAGCCATGAACCTAGACCGTAAATTGCTAAGGCCGTCAAAATCACAATAGGTAAGCTAAATCGGTCAAGCCAAATCAGTTCTGGGTATTTCAACCAGTCTTTAATGACTTTTTTTCGAGTGGCAAAATTCTGCTCGTTTAAAAACCAGCCTACATGCGAATACCAAAAACCTGCTTTCGCTGAATGCGGGTCCTGATCGGTATCGGTAAAGTGATGGTGATAGCGGTGGTGTGCTGCCCACCATAACGGTCCGCGCTGTGCACTCATGGTTCCAATCAAGATAAAAATAAATTGGACAACACGGGAGGTTTGAAAAGTTTTATGCGAAAGATAACGATGGAAGAAAGCAGTAATTGCAAACATGCGAAGAAAATAAAAACCAAGCATGAAGACCACAGCGAACCAAGACACCCCCACCCAAAAAGCGGCTAAACAAGCGATGTGCAATAAAATAAAAGGTATGATTCTTAACCATTGAATTTTCTTTTCAATGATATATTCACCCGAACTAGTAAGCTGCGCATTTTCTGAATCTGACCAGCTATCGATCCAGCGTAGAAAAAATTTAGACATTGATTCTTCCTGATCTAAAGCATTTCTTTATTTATTAATTTAGAAAATGCGCAATGAATTTTATGTGAAGATCACAAGATTATGAGCTAAATCTAAAAACCAACATAATCAGCAACTTCATTAGTTCGTTTGTTTTGTTTTAATGAGTTTGGACACATCATAGCCATAATATTTTGCTGTTTGCAAATAAGAGTTATATGTCGCCTGATCAATTTGAGGACTACGAGAAAGAATCCATAAATAGTCTGTGCTTGGTCCGCCCACTAAAGCGACTTGATAATCTGGATCAACTCTTAACACCCAATAATCACCTTTGGTAAAAGGAATCCATCGGAGGCCAGAAGGTAAAAAGCTTACTTCTAATTTACTGTTACCTTCATTTTGCGGATAAGCTACACCTTCAGATGAAATCACTTCGCCTTTTTTAGTCGTACAACTATTTAAAACGCCCACTGTTTTATCTGCGTTAATGGAATAAGTTGCCGTGGTATTGGCTACACAATTACGCTGAAAAAACATAGGTAAATGGGCAATTTCATACCACTTACCTACGTATTGATTAATATCGATAGAATCAACAGCCACTGGGTTAGTCGTTAGACCTGCATAAGTACTCAAAGAGGCTGCTAGACTAACTACGGCCAGACCACTGCTCATCACAAGTGATTTAAATAATAATTTCATCATTACCCTCTTCTATTTATTTCATATGTTTAAACATACGCCAGAGGGTTGTGAACAAAGTGTGAATTTTAAAAATTAAGAAGTGCTATTAAATCGTTAATTTAGAGTCTTTGATGTATTTAAAACTGGAAAATTAAGCTCAAAACACACGCCCTTGAGCGTGTTATAAACACGGTATGAGCCATGATGTAAATCCATAATAGAAGCCACAATAGAAAGACCTAAACCACCAGTCTGACTCTCATCAGTTCGGCTTGAGTGGCATTGGTAGAATCTTTCAAAAAGATGCTCAAGTTGATGTTCAGCAATTGAAATACCACTGGTTATTACACTTAGACTCACCACTTTCTTGTGATCAAGTGTCTTATATTTACTTTTAATAAAAATAGTTCGCTTATTCCCACCATGAACCAGCGCATTTAAAATCAAGTTATAAACTGCTCTTTGAAATAGCTCAGAATCTGCAAATAACTTTTGGGCTTCTAAATTTAAACTAAAATGGCAGTCTTGTTCCTCGGCTTGATATTCAAAAATTTGGCATAGGTTATCTATAAAGTCTTGGACATTTATGTCTTGTTTATTTACAAGAACCATTCTCTGATCGGCTCTTGCCAAGAAAAGCATGCTATCAATCATGCGTTTTAATCTGTGGTAGTCGTCTAAATGAGACACCATCAAATCTTCATATTGCTCAATCGAACGTTCGCCAGTTAAAGCAATCTCGGTTTGCCCAATCAAATTATTTAAAGGCGTACGGAACTCATGAGCGATATCTTCAGAAAAACGGTTGAGCTGCGTATAGCCTTTTTCAATACGCTCAAGCATGTGGTTTATATCTTTTGAAAGCAGCTCAACTTCTAAAGGAGAATTTGAGAGGTTTAACCGTTTCTGTAGCTGGTTTACGTTAATAGAGTGAGTTTGCTTGCGAAGCTCTTGTAACGACCGTAAACCTAAATGGCACGCTAAAATGCAAAGCGCAAAGATTGCAAACACGCCCCCGATCACATACATCAAGAGACTTTCTTGAAAAGGTAAAAGAATATTGATGCGTTCCGACCACTGTTTACCTGCAATAAGCAAATAAGGCTCTTGATTAATCGTTATGGTTTTCCAAGCAATTCGGGTTGGGTATGGGTTATTGGCTAAATCTTGAAATTGAAGAGTGTTTTTTTCTGCAAACTCAGGTAACTGAATATGAAGCGGATTGATATTAATTAAAGCTTTGTCTTTATGGATGAGCAGAAACAAGTTGTCTTGATTGCCAAGCATGTTTTGATACAGCTTAGGCCGCGCAATAATTTGCTCTACATTTTCGCTGTCTTGTAGCAAAATTTCCAAACGGTTAATTCGCTCTGCTAAAGCTTTATCTTGCTGCTTTAATAAAATCTGGTTAATACCTAAATAGGTCATAAAGCCGACGGAACATAAAATTAAGGCAGAACAAAGCGTGACCAGTAATGTAATACGGACTTCAAGCGAACGTAGTAATTTAAAGTTCATAAGCTAACCGAAATTTTATAGCCCAAGCCACGTATGGTATGAATGAGTTTTAACTCATAGCCTTCATCAATTTTGCTTCGTAAACGGCGTACCGCGACGTCAATAAAGTTGGTATCGGTGTCAAAGTTAATATTCCAAACTTCGGAACCAATTTGTCTACGCGTCACGATTTGCTCTTTGTTGAGCAACAGGTAACGCAATAAATTAAATTCGGTTTTACTCAGCTCAACTAAGTTTCCGTTACGCCATACTTTATGAGCGACCACATCCATTTTTAAATCGCTAATAGACAGCTCATTTTCTTGCAGATATTGCTGTCGTCTTAACAGACTTTTAATGCGTGCCAACAGTTCAATATAGGAAAATGGTTTAGCCAAGTAATCATCTGCGCCCAACTCCAACCCTTTCACTCTATCCATCACCTGATCTTTTGCCGTTAAGAAAATCACCGGAATTTTTGAAAACTGGCGGAGTACTTGTAATACGCTCCAGCCGTCTATGTCCGGCAACATCACATCAAGAATAAGCAAATCATATTGATCTCTTTTTAGCATTTCCAAACCTTGAAGCCCTAAGTGAACACACTCTGCTTGATAGCCGGATTCTTTTAATCCTTTGACCAAATAAGTGGCGATCTTGATCTCGTCTTCAATAATAAGGATACGCATTTTGTAGAGACTCATTTGAAAGATGACAACTTTGTAATGTGATTGTCATGCTTGAAATTAAGCAATTTGTTTAAGATTTTCAAAGCGACATAGAGGCAATCAACATGAAAAAATTGAACTGGCTGATGTTAACAGCCGTGCTATTCGGTAATAGTACTTTTGCACAGCCCCCTGCTTTGAATCAAGTTTATTCGTTAGATCTAAAAACTGCCCATCTGTTAGCTGACAGTGCTAAAGAGGCATGCAAAAAATTAAATCAAAACATTGCGGTTGTTGTTGTAGATCGCGGCGGTAATCCTTTAACTGCCGAACGGCATGAACTGGTGGGGCCACATAATTTAATGGCTGCCGAGAAAAAAGCCTATACCGCGTTATCTACCAAAACATCGACCTTAGTTTTAAGCCAAAACAGTAACCAAAACCCCGATGCAAAAAATTTAACCACCGTAGCGAATTTACTTTTGTTAGGCGGTGGCGTACCTGTCCGTTTTGAGAACCAAGTAATCGGAGCAATTGGCGTTGCGGGTGCTGGCGGTGCACAAAATGACAATCAATGCGCAAGCAAAGCCATTGAAACCGTTTTTAATTCATAAGGAGTTAGTTCAACATGGCAAAATCATTTATTGCTTTATCTTCGTTATTTATAGCTTCGGCTACATTTGCACAAACTAATCCGCTGAGTGTGCATGTGTTAAATTTAGAAACGGGTTTACCCTCTTCTCAGGTTGAAGTCGTTTTAGAAAAAAACACCAATAACCAGTGGGTAAAACTCAACCAGCAAGTGACCGATTCAAATGGCCGTATTACTGCACTCTATCCAGAAAATAAAAAACTAGAGCAAGGCGTTTATAAAGTTACTTTTAAAACTGAAGACTGGTTCAAAAAGAACAAACAGCAAACGTTCTTTAGTGAAGTACCCGTAATTTTTAAAGTGGACGGCAGCGTAAACCACTACCATATTCCATTACTACTTAGCCCTTACGGTTACTCAACCTATAGAGGCAACTAAAATAAAAAAGCCTTTATCTATTTTTAGACAGATAAAGGCTTGTGTTAGAAAATTTTACTACGAACAAACACCATTCGTGATCACTACTTTTTTGTTTGAATCTAATGCCACAATTGAAGAAGAAACCGAATTAATAATCTGGCCCATCGCCTCACTTGAAGCACTTACAATTGCATCCATTTTCTTAGCTTTCTGATCAATTGGCTGTTTAAACGCAATTCGACAATTGAGCTGAGATCCTGCATTGGTAATGACTTTTGGATTAGATGACTCTAATTGAGTTGGGGGTATTTGACGCTTCACGACCCAAGACACCGCAATATTAATATAGCTTTTATCAACAATATCAAAATGAGAAAAGTCTGTAGAAACTCGATATAAAGGCTGATTATTTCCAGCAAGCCCACTGCTATAACTGTCAATTGCGCCTAATTTTTGCTGTAAACCTGCCGATAGAGTATCGCGTAATTGTGTACTCATAGTCGATGTCCAGCGCTCATTGTTTAACACCGTAGACTTGCCACTACTGTCTTGTAGCACCAAAGGTGCACGGTCTAAACGGTCTGGCAGTCCAACAGGTAGAACTTCAATGACTCGAATACTTGAACTAACTGCCGGAGTTATTTTAGGACTAATCGTATAGTAGTTCGGCGTTGGTGAACTCGAACAGGCCGTCATAGCAACTGCCGTTAAAAACAGGCCGCTCCCAAGCAGCCATTTGGCTGCTTTAGGATGTTGAAAAGATAGAGTGTTTTTATTTTTCATCATCGGCCTCTGGTGTCTTACCACGAATAATTGATTCAGGATGTTGCTCAATATAATCTGCCATGAGCTGTAATGAAGCTGCTGCACGTGTCATTTGCTGCAATGCTTTACGTACGTCTTGTTGTAACGGCGCATCGCTCGACAAAATAGACTCAGACGATCTTACAGTTTTACGAACATCATCCAAGGTTGCTTGTAAACCAGGTGCAACTTTACCATCTAACTGTTTAACCAGCTTGTCGGTAGACTCAATAGCTGTATTCATATTCTTAAGCGTTTTACGAACATCTTGCCCAATTTCAACTAATGGGAATTTAGTTAACTTATCGGCAATTTGAGAAACCTGTGCCTGTAAGCCACTCAACTCAGTTGGAGTAGTTGGAATCACCACGCGGTTATCACTCAAAATTTGTAAGCTAGCTGGTTTCGCTTTAGGGAACTTATCTAAGGCAATATAGTTTTGGCCTGTTAAGAGGTTGCCCGTTCTCATTTGCGCACGCCATCCATGCTCAACAAAATCTTTGAAAATGTTGCTATTTGGATTGAGTGCCTGTCCATTTTCAACACGTGACGGATAAATGACCGCCTCAACGCGCATACGAATTTGCTTATAGTTATTATAGAACTCCGCATTAATCGATTTAACATTACCAATTTCAATACCCATGAAATCAATTGGCGCACCAGCAGCTAAACCGCGAAGTGAATGATCGAAGTACATAATCACGCCACGTGGCTGACCATCTGGTTCTTTGAGCGCATCGGATTTTGAGTCCCAAAGATTAAAGCTGCTCTTATTGGCCGCTACAGTCGCATTTGAGTTTTCAGGGAAACCAAAAGCAATACCGCCAGCAACAATACTCGCAAGCGACTGAGTATCTAAATTAAAGCCTGAAGCATTCAAACTCACATCAATACCACTTGCTTGCCAAAAGCGTGCATCTGTAGTCACAAACTTATCGTATGGTGCACGAATAAAAGTCTGAAGCTGCACACTTTTACCGTCATCAGCTAGCTTATAAGCAGTAATTTGTCCGACATTAATTCGACGGTAATAAATCGGCGACCCGATATCTAAAGATCCCAAGTCATCGGCTTTCAAAAAGAATTCTTTACCCGGTACATCGGAAGTAATCACTGGCGGTATTTCTAAACCTGTAAATTCAAGTTTTTTCTCGGGTGACTTACCGCCATCTACTTCAATATATGAACCTGACAATAAGGTGTCTATGCCTGAAACGCCACCTGTCCCAATACGTGGTCGTACTACCCAAAAACGTGAATCTTGCGCGGCAAAGTTGCTAGCATTTTTACGTAAATCAATTCGCGCAATAATATGTGAGCGGTCATCGGCTAGATCAATTTGCCGTACAACACCAATATCAACCTGCTTATAGCGCACAGTTGTTTTACCTGCAACTAAGCCTTCTGCTGTACGAAAAGATACTTCAATTGTTGGCCCATTAGAGAGCAACGCTTTCACTGCGAGTGAAAGTGCAATTAAAAGTGCAACCAATGGAACTATCCAAATTAATAGAGGTTTCCACCGATTTTTCTTTTCTTGCGGTTCTGGTAAATCATTCATGTTTTCCAGTTCAACATCAGTCTCATGATGATCTGATGTACCGCCGTTTGTTTTGTTTTCAGACATACTCATTTTTCTTTTATTGACTGGGATTAATGGAATCATTATTCAAGGACGAATGCTCTGCCTGAATAACTGTGGTTTTTTCCGAAGAAAAATCATTGGGTTTATTGGTATTTTGGGATGCGTAAAAATTATCCCAAATAATACGTGGGTCAAAACTTAAAGATGCAAACATGGTTAAGACTACAACTGCACCAAAAGCAATTGAACCTGGCCCTGCCAAAATAGTCGCAAGCGATTGAATTTGAATAAGTGCAGTTAATAAAGCGACCACAAAGACGTCAATCATAGACCAACGTCCGACAAACTCTACAATTCGGTAAAGTTTGATACATTGCTCTGGTGAAAATTTCCAAGCTGCCGATGACTGTATATATACAACCAATAATAGGAAATACAAAATAAATAGCTTAAGCATCGGAATAAAAATACTGGCCATGAAAATGACCACCGACACTAAATAGTCTCCATTTTGCCAAAAATAAATCACACCACTCATGATGGTGTCTTTCTGGCTGCCTAAAAGTGAATCGGTTATTGTCATCGGCAGTACGTTAGCCGGTATATACAAAATAGTTGCAGCAACAACTAGAGCAAAGGTACGGTTTAAACTTCCCTGTTTGCGCTCATGCAGTACACTACGACATCTAACGCAGCGTAAAACTTTATTCTTTTTAGCAGCGACTACTTTATCTACTTTTGATGAGTTTAATAACCCACAGCAGTGACACAATATCAGCGATAGATCTTTGGCTCGTGGATATTGCTTTAGAACCATATCGGTATTTTCGGCCTTGAGTGCAGTCACTTTTTTTATCGTTTTCATAGTGGTGACCTATCAATTTCGTTCCATATATCGCTCACCTTTATGGACGTAATATAAACCATCAATAGGCTCAAGACCGCAAATGCCCACAAGGCAATTTCTGGAATAACAAGCACCATACCCATTAACTTTACAAGAGTGACCAAAATTCCAATCAGGAATACCTCAACCATTCCCCAGACTCTCATAAAATAAAGCGTTCGTAAGGCAAATACTAAAAACTTTGGTCGTCTTTTAAATATACTGACCGTACCCAGTACATAGGCCATTAATAACAAATATGAAAGTGGCACAATAAAGGTGGTAATTAAAATTAAGACACCGACAAAAGCTCGATCATAATGAAACATGACCCATACGGCACCCAATAAAGTGGTTTCAGATATATTCCCTTGCAGTTCAATCTTTACAATCGGAAAGCTATTGGCAATAACAAATACGATTAAGGCCGTTAAAATGAGGGCCAGTAAAGTCATAAATGGTTTAGTATGCCGATAAAGCTCCGCACCACAGCAAACACAATAAGCTCTTTTTCCATAAGCAAGCGGAACTCTACGATAGACGGTATCGCACTCCTCGCAACCTGCTAATTCTTTAAGCTTCATAGGCATACTCTAAGGGCTATTCTTTAACTGATTTACACAAACTCTTTTATTACTAAGTTAAATTAAAATATAAAGCAATTTAAAAACTATACTGGGCAATACAAATTTGACAATAAAAAATTACCGCAGATGCTGTTCAATATATTGTTGAAACTGCTGAATAATATGTACTGATTGTGTGGTGGAATTGAAATAAAGACCAAAGTTTAAAGTCTCCAGTTCAGGCAGTACATCAGTTTCTATGGTCTGAATATCTAGTGGAATTTGAAAACATGATCTTAGACTAATGCCAATCCCCGCCCGTATAGCAGGCCATAGCCCTTGGACTGAGTTACATTCATAAGCAATATGCCAATCAATACCCTTTTGCTCAAGTACCTCAATCGCCATTTGCCTTAAAATACAAGGTTGCTGTAATACCACAAGTGGTATGGAGGCTCTATTTTCAATGATTTGCAAGATATGGGGATGAGGACAGAATAACCATTTTGTCTCTACACTTTTAAGCTCATGAAAGTTTTCAATTACTGGTTTTTGCTGCCATATAAGTGCTAAATCAAGCTCTTGCTTTTGTACTTTATCAATCAAGTTAAGGTTGCGGTCAACCCGAATTTGAAACTGTACGTTTGGATGCTGCAACATAAACTGAGCGATGAGTTGCTGTAAGGTTCCTTCAGCAAAATCTTCTTGTAAACCAAAACGAATGACTCCACTCGCTTGAGTCTGATGCAGCTTTAAAAGCACAGTATCGTTCAAAGCCAACATGTTTTTTGCATGGCTCAACAATAATTCACCACTTGGGGTTAATTCTAATAGCCGCCCCTGTTTTCTAAGAAGCTGGCAACCTGTTTGTTGCTCTAGCTTTTTTAATTGCGCACTAATTGCGGCCGGTGAACGACATAAGTGTTGTGCTGCTAGCTGATAACTCCCAAGCTCGATTCCCTTAACGAATGCACGTAAGGCATCTAAATCAAGATTGGTTGCTGGTTTAGTATAATCATTCATAAAAACCGAATTATTAGTTAGAAAAGTTTTGATTTTTTTAACTATACCAAAATGCCATATTAGCAACAACAGCATCAATGTTGCGTTCTAAAATGTTCAGAAAAATTGATATTCATAATTTGGAAATGATTTCGCCCAAACTTTATGAGTTCGGCAAAGACTATTTATTTGCGGATATCTGGCAAAGACAGATGCTTGATACTCAAACACGTTGTTTTATTACGATCACTGCACTTGTTTTACAAGGGCGTTATTCACAGCTCGAATGGCATATAAAAAATGCCTTAACTGAAGGCATCACGCAAGAACAAATTATTGAAGCCATTACCCATATTGCTTTTTATGCAGGCTTACCTACGGCAATTTCAGCACTTGAACATATGCCAGAGGAGATATGGTCATGCCCATGATTCGCTTTACAACCAGTTATGCATATACAGATCATGAAAAAGCTCAGATATCGAAAATTGTGCAGACTTGTATGGAAAGTTATTTTGATACTCCCCCAAATGATTGCTTTCATTTCTTTGAGCACTTGGCTCAAGGCAATATATATGTTGATCCTGATTACTGGGTGGAGTCTTCCCGTACTGAAAAATTCATGCTGCTATACATCACTTCTGGTAAAGCCAGAACAGCTCAGCAAAAATCAGATTTAATGCAGCATGTAACAGCACAGCTCCATCAAAAATTTAAGATTCCAGAGCAAGATATTATGTTTGTGATTGTGCAAAATAGCCCAGAAGATTGGTGCTTTGGTCATGCGCAACGAGCAGATATTTACTTAAAAATGTTAGCTTCGAAATAGTAATTTCAAAGTTTTAAATCGCTATAAGCCACTATTTTTAAGGTAATAAATATTTTTAAATATCAAGCTTCCATAACACGAAGCTTTTTATTTAAAAATGAAAATCTCTCAAGTTGAGTTTATATTGTTTCTTTAAAATAAGTCTTATTATGAAGATTTATTTAAATATATTCTAAATATATTAAACTTTAAATTATGCTATCTAGTTAACAGAAACTCATTTTTAAGTAGATTATTTTTTAATTTGAATAAAAACCATTACTTAAACGACAATAAAAATATTAAATCACTATATATCAACAAATTACAAAAAACATATGCAAAAAAATTACTTCAAAGACAATTTTATTTCATAAAATATTCTTTATATTATTGTAAAAAATTTTTACCTTGCATTCAAAACCAAAGCTGATTTAATCACTCAGAATTAGTGACATACATACATCACAAGCACTTTAAACAACTTATTTTCTATAACTAAACTTAAGAAAATCATTAGACTTGAAGGTTTGCTTAAGTAATTTTCATATAGTATTTTAAAAATGAAAAATAAATAAATTTATATATTAAAGATAGATCTAATAATAAAAGTGAGATCAAAATGATTGAATGGTTACAAGGTGTTTTAAAACATAGCCCCGAAATATTATTGTTCTTATCACTCGCAATTGGCTTCTGGATTGGACAGTTCCAGTTTGGAAAATTTCAGTTTGGTGGAGTCGCAGGCTCCCTACTTGTAGCAGTCGTTCTAAGTCTTATCGGTGTACCTGTTGATAACGGCGTTAAAGCAATTTTATTTGCACTCTTCATTTACGCGGTAGGCTTTGAAAGTGGACCCCAGTTTTTTAAATCACTCGGGCCACAGTCTATAAAAGAAATTTTGTTAGCAGTATTTATGGCAGTGTGTGGTTTAGTCACCGTTTTAGTTATGGCTAAAATTTTCCATCTCGATAAAGGTTTGGCGGCCGGACTCGCGGCTGGTGGTATGACTCAATCTGCAATTATTGGTACTGCCGGAGATGCCATTTCCAGACTCGATCTGCCTCTGGCTGAGATTCAAAGACTTCAAGCAAATGTCGCGATTGGCTATGCGGTGACTTACATTTTCGGTTCTTTGGGCGCAATCATTGTATGTGTAAATATCTTGCCTAAATTTATGGGTAAAGAGATTCACGACGATGCTCTAAAAGCTCAAAGTGAACGACTTAAAGGTGCTTTTGAACTCGCACCGGGTCAGGAACTGGCAATGCCGGAAATTGTTGGGCGTATTTATAAAGTTAAACAAGCCAATGGACACACTATTGCGGAACTTGAAGCAAAAGAAGCAAGCATTACGATTGAACGGTTAAAACGTAAAGATCAGTTTATTGATGTTGCTCCTGAACTAACCTTACAAACAGACGATGTGGTATTGCTGGTCGGTCGCCGTGCCAGTGTAGTTTCCGTAGCCGAGCAAATCGGACCCGAATTGCAATCATCGCAGGGTATGGAAATGATTATGGATACCAGCGATGTCATCTTAAGAAATTCCAAATACATTAACCGTACCTTAGGTGATATTAAGGCCAATACTCCAGCCTATTTGAAGCACGGTATTTATGTACTTGCGATTAAACGTAACGATGAAACTCAACCTTTAAGTGACGACACCGTTCTAAAGCAAGGTGATGTCGTTACTGTCTATGGTACAAAAAGTGACCTCGATCGTTTAGTAAAAGAAGCTGGTAAAGCCTTACCTGAAAGCCTAAAAACAGACTGGATTTTTCATGGTGCAGGTCTTGTCGTTGGTTTAGTGATCGGTCTTTTTGTGATTCGTTTAGGCGATGTGCCATTAACGCTTGGTGCTGGCGGTGGAGCTTTACTGTCAGGTCTTCTGTTTGGTTGGATTCGAAGTCGAAATCAGGTACATGGCAATATGCCGTTAGCGGCTTCACAGCTTCTTAAAGACTTAGGTTTGGCAGGCTTTGTTGCAGCGGTTGGCTTACAATCAGGTTTACAGGCCATTCAAACCATTAAAGAAAGTGGTCTTTCACTCTTTATGATTGGAGTAGTTGTAACACTGGTTCCGTTGCTGCTTTCCATGCTGTTTGCTCGTTATGTTCTGCGTTATAGCAACGTTGCGGTAATGGCTGGAGCGCTCTCTGGTTCACGTAGTGCAAACCCTGCTTTTGGTGCCATCTTAGACAAAGCAGGCAACTCAATTCCGACTGTTCCTTTCGCAATCACCTATGCCCTCGCAAATGTGTTCTTGACCTTACTCGGACCACTAATCGTAGGCTTAGCCTGATTTTATACATTGAATTAGAAATTTTATTCATCCCACTATAATTAAGGAGACGTCCCATGGGGAAAGTCGATTATTCTAAATACGCAAAACTCAGTCCATTTGAACTGAAAGATAATTTAATAGAATTAGCTCAAAGCCGAACTGACCGCATGATGTTAAATGCTGGCCGAGGCAATCCGAACTTTCTTGCGACTATCCCACGTCGAGCATTCTTTCAACTAGGTCTGTTTTCGGCAACCGAATCCGAGTTTTCATTTTCATATATGCCAGAAGGTCTAGGTGGCTTCCCTCGCCCTGTTGGACTCCAGTCACGTTTTGACAGCTTCATTTTGGAAAACCGCGATAAACCGGGCGTTGTCTTTTTAGGTAAAGCCGTATCTTATGTACGCGACCAATTAGGCTTAGACCCAGATCTTTTTTTACTTGAAATGGTTGAAGGGATTTTAGGCTGTAACTATCCCGTACCAGACCGTATGCTTCGAGTAAGTGAAACGATTATTAAAGAGTACGTCTTACGAGAAATGGGCGTACAAGGCATGCAAAAAAGAGACTTAGATTTGTTTGCTGTTGAAGGCGGAACAGCCGCAATGGCCTATATTTTTAACTCATTAAAAGAAAATAAAATTATTAAAAATGGCGACCGCATTGCGATTGGTAGTCCTATTTTTACGCCATATCTGGAAATTCCGAAACTTAATGACTACCAACTTGAAGAAGTGCTCATTGAGGCAGACCCTAAACTCGGTTGGCAATATCCAGAGTCAGAGCTTAGAAAGTTAGAAGATCCGTCTATTAAAGCATTCTTCTTAGTCAACCCAAGTAACCCGCCATCGGTAAAAATGAGTGATGAAGGACTTGCGATTTTGGCGGATATTGTCAAAAAACGCCCCGATCTGATTATTTTGACCGATGACGTTTACGGTACTTTTGCGGATAACTTCAAATCACTATTTGCGATCTGTCCTGATAACACCATTTTGGTTTACTCGTTCTCTAAATACTTTGGTGCAACTGGTTGGCGACTTGGAGTGATTGCACTTTCAAATAACAATGTGCTTGATAAACAAATTGCGAATTTATCGAAAAAAGAGAAGAAAGAGCTTGAAGAGCGCTATTCATCTTTAACTACAGACCCATCAAGTATTAAGTTTATTGACCGTTTAGTTGCAGACAGCCGTAATGTTGCTCTAAACCATACCGCTGGTCTGTCTACTCCTCAACAAGTTCAAATGGTTTTATTTGCATTGTTTAATATGATGGACTCACGCCAAAGCTATAAAAAAGCGGTCAAATCTGTTGTACGTGAACGCGATGCAGCACTTTATAGACAGCTTGGTGTCGAGGTTCCAACAGATCCAAATGCTGTGGACTACTACACCCTTGTTAACCTTGAAAACACCTCACGCACTCTCTATGGTGATGAGTTTGCCGACTGGGTGATGAAAAATAAAAATCCGACCGAGTTATTATTTAGAGTAGCAGATGAAACAGGTGTGGTTTTATTGCCGGGTTCTGGTTTTGGTGTGCAGCACCCTTCTGCCCGTGCGTCATTGGCTAACCTTAATGAATACCAATATGCTGCTATTGGTGACTCTTTAAGACGCTTCGCAGATGAAGCTTATGCCGAATATTTAAAAACCAAAAAAGGAAAATAAGTACATATAAAAAGTGAGGCTCTAGCAGCCTCACTTTTTTACGACCTATCTATTCATTGTTTATTTAGGTTTTACAAATAGTCACTCCACCATCGGCGAGTACAGCACTGCCTGTAATAAAGCTTGCATCATCACTCACTAAAAAGAGCGCCACCTTTGCAATTTCATCGGGTTCTGCTAAACGTTTCATCGCATGTATGCTTTTTACAAACTCTAGAACTTCTGGAGAAGAAGCGGCCTCTTGACCCATTGAAGTATTTGTTCCACCGGGCAAAAGTGCATTTACTCGAATGCCTGACGTTGCATATTCTGCTGCCATCACTTTGGTTAAACCAATGAGTCCTGCTTTGCTTGCAGCATAAGCCGCCATTTGAGGAAACCCGATATGATGACCAACAAAAGATGATGTAAACAGTATTGAACCATAGCCTTGCTTTAACATGACTTTAAGCTGCTCTCTGGCAGACTGAAACGCACTGGTTAAATTGCTATGAATCACATGATTCCAATTGTCATCGGTTGTGTCGTGAGTCAGTTGATATTCTCCCAACAGACCAGCATTATTAAATGCAATATCTAACCTGCCATAATATTGCGTAGCCATATCAATTGCTTTTTGCATGGTTGTAGGGTCATTAAGATCCCCTGCAATAAAATGCGCAACGGCGCCGTCTCGATTCAAACTATCGCAAAGCTCTTTTAAAACACTCTCACGGCGTGCAACCAGAATAACTTTCGCACCTTCGGCTACAAATAGCGACGCCGCACTTAGGCCTATACCTGAACTTGCACCTGTAATAATAGCCACTTTGTCTTTTAATCTGCTCATACTCACAATTCCATCTTTATTAAATTGATGGATATATTTTGAGTAACCCGAAGAAAATAGACTCTCTGATTCTTGCTGTTTTGAAAAATTAACTCTATAAAAACAGACCACTAAAACAATTTTAGTTTTGTGCCAGTTCTGCTTCTTTCTCTAATAATGCACGTTTACGCTCCACGCCCCAACGATAACCCGAAATAAAACCGTCATTTCGAATAACACGATGACATGGAATAGCAACAGCTAACATGTTTGCTGCACACGCCCCTGCAACGGCCCGAACGGCTTTAGGTGAACCTATTTTTTGGGCTATATCAGAATAACTGGCTGTCTGCCCCGCAGGAATTTCTTTCAAGGCTTGCCATACTCTTTGTTGAAATGCAGTCCCTTGAATATCTAGTGGTAAATCTAATCCGATTTGTGGCGCTTCAATAAACCCGACAATATGCGCAATCAGTTGCTCAAACTCATCATCACAGCCAATTAAATCGGCTTCAGGAAATTTATCTTGCAAATCATTTAAAAGCTTTTCAGGGTCATCGCCTAGCAAAATTGCACAAATGCCTTTCTGGCTTTGGGCAACTAAAATGTCTCCTAAAGAGCACGCTCCTATGGCGAAAAAAATACGTACGCCCTTACCACCAGATTTCCATTCTTTCGCTGTCATACCTAATAGCGAATTTGAATTTTCATAGAACTGACTATTTGAATTAAAACCTGCATTAAATATTGCATCAGTCACACTGATATTTTCATCTAAGTTTTCTCTTAGCTTTTTACTTTTATGGGCATCGGCATAGCCTTTAGGTGTTAAGCCAGTAATTTGCTTAAAAACTCGGTGAAAATGATATGCGCTCATTCCTACATGATCGGCCACATCTGATAAAGACAAGTTTTCTTCATGTAGTTCGATGTATCTACACGCTTTCTCGATTTTCTCTACAAGCTTTGGATCGTGTGCATTTGAGAGTCTGTTTTGTATTTTTTGGCTTGCTCGATAACCATTTTTCTCGGCTTGCGCGGTATTCTCAAAGAAAACTACATTTTCTTTTTTAGGCAGCCTTTTTGTACTCGATGGTAAGCAGTACATACCTGAGGTTTTCACGCCATAGACAAAATATGCATCAGCTTCTGCATTACGATCAACAATTGCTTGCCATCTATCTTCGTCTGTTATCCACTGATTTTTCATTTTGCTCACCTCAATTGCAATTTAATATTTAATGACTTATTTTCGCAACTTTGTTGATAAGCAAAACTCTTGGTATTGCTATTTTAATCTTTTCAACGCAAAAACATTCCAATGCAACTTTACTCCAAGCACACCCAATAAAATTAAAGCTGCACCTAAAATTTGAGTATGGGTCAGCACATGATCAAAAAAGAAATAATCAATTACTATCGTCGATATAGGATAGATAAAAGATAAGATCGCAATGTTATTTAAAGGTATTTTCTTAATTGCCGAGTACATTAAATAGTAAAGAAATGCTGTGTGTAAAACCCCTAACCCAAGTACAAACAGCGATTGTTGGCCTATCGGTGGATTTGCAAAAACCGAAATAAACGGAGTCATAACAATGGCTCCACTTAAGGTTTGTATAAGCACAATTAATAAAGGCGGCGTGTTAGTTAGTTTTTTAGTCATTAGAACCGATATTGAATACAGTGTAGTAGCTATAAGAACCAAGCCTAAACCTGCTAACTCACTGGAGTTGACCGAGGCACTACCTAAACCAATAATTACAATTAGCCCAGCAAAAGCAACTAGGGTCCATAGCACATCATTTTTATTTAACTTTTCATGAAAGACCAAAGCCCCTAAAAATAAAATCACAAACGGGTTTACGTGATAAACAATCGTGGCTAAAGAGATAGAGGTTTTAGGGAAAGCAGCAAACAGCAGAACCCAGTTAAAAATAATAAGTAAGCCCGAAGTCACCATTAAAAATAGTTCTTTTTTGCCAAAATATACTTTTTTAAAATGACCGTAAAACAAACAGATGGGTATTAAGCATAAGGCTGATATAAGGCAGCGGAAAAATACGATGTTAATTGGTGATTGACCTGATTTAATCACAAATAGACCAATACTCCCTGAAAGCAGCATGGCTACGACCATTTCAAGTGTGCCGACTTTTGTTTTTAACTTGTGTTCATCCACAGCTTTCTCCAATAGTTTTATATCGTTAATTATTCGGCTCATTTATGTTTATCTAATTGAGTAGATTTTTTTAAGGTAAATCTTTTTAGTTTCAGATATATAAAACTTAAATTATTCAGTTATTTAATATAAAAAAATAATATATCTTGCTCATTTAAACTTTAAGAAAAAATAACTATTTAAGAATTTATGTGGAAAATAGAGACATACCGAACGATGTGCCAAATGAAGCAAAAATCTCTAAAATTTGATAAATCTTATTAAATTAAACATTAGATTTTTATAGATTAGATCATAATCCATGATATGCGATTAAATACATACAGTTCTGTCTTCCTTTTGTCTAAATTTCAACCATATCGACTAGTCTAACAGTCCCTCTATCAACTAAAATACCAAGCTTAACTCTTCAACAAAATGCAATAAGCCCTTATGAATGCACAAATAAAATTAAAAAAACCATCAAAACGAGAAATTATTCTAAGAACAGCAACTCAGCTCTTTATTCAGGAAAGTTATATTGCTGTCGGTATAGACCGAATTATTGCTGAATCTGATATTGCCAAAGCGACCTTTTATAAACATTTTCCATCTAAAGAAGAACTGGTGGCCGCTTGCCTACAGGAACTAAAACTTGATATCCAGATTGCGGTAGAAGAGCAAATATCAGCACGATCAGTTCCTTTGGAAAAATTAGAACAACTCTATATGTGGTATATCAATTGGGTAAATCAAAATGGTGCCAGAGGATGTCCATTTCATAAAGCACGAATGGATGTAGGAAGCTTATATCCAACTATTCATGTCGTGCTGGATGAATATCGAAATTGGTTATTTGACACTACCAGTTCTATTTTTAAAGAATTAGAAATAAAGGATCCTATAACGCTCACTCATCTATTCCTCTCTCTCCTCGATGGCTTGATTAATGCGTCTGTTTGCGAAGAAAATCCAATTGAACCAGAGAAAACGTGGAACTATATCAATACATTAATTGAGCTAGAGACAACCTAACCGGAAATCCAACCCTACCCTGTATTTTCTAACGAATTGAATTTAAGTGAAAATTTAATCTCAGAAATATAAAATTTAATTTATTCAGCTATTTAATATGAAAATTAATTTTGACGTTAAATTTGTTTCTGGTTTAGTAGGTTCATTAAATATTCAAGTGATACCTATGGACCTCGATAGAAATGAAAATTGTATCGACTCTATAGTTGTTGATGAAATTGCTTTTTCACTCGTTGAAAATTTATTTAACCGAGATAAAGAAAAGTTTTTTCATTGGGGAAATACTTTTATAGACTCTGAAAATATCAAAGAAATTATAAAAGATTTGTATAAGCTTCATTCATTTATAAATCAGTTAGATAAATACGATAAGACGTTAAAGCTCATTTTCGAAAAAGAAACAAAATGGTTTGCAAATCACTTCAATTTTTTTAAACCACAAGCTCTCAACATGATCATAGAAATTACCAAATTTCTTGAGAGAGTCGAAAACAAATATGATGGCATTACCGTAATAGGTATTTAGCAACCCAAGCTCAATAGCTTGGGCAGCAATGAGTTGTTAGATTACCCTCATCAAATAGTAATCTAACAACTTAGTTTGTTCTTCAATTTTATCTGAAATTAAAAGCCTCAAAATTGCTCCGTCTATCATAAATACCAACAACTCAGCTTCTGTATATGAAGCCATTTTTTTAGTTTCTGCTATAAGGCAGAAAATCTCATTTTTTAACCAACGTCTATAACGCACAGCACTTTGGTAAGCATGAGGATAAAGTAATTTAGTTTCAAAAACCGCTTTAAACAGTAGGTAATAAGCGCTATTTAAGTCGGCATGTAAAAGATAAATTTGCCTGAGTTTATTAGTCAAAGTGGAATATTGGGTTGTTTCTAGTACCTCTCTTACTTTTTCCATGAGCGTTTCTTTTTGCAGTAACAGGCATATTTCAATAAGGCCTGCTTTTGAGTGAAAATAGTTGTAAAGCGTACCTTTTGCAATTTTGGTTTCTTTAGCAATCAGGTCTACGCCTACATTATGGAACCCATGTATCGTCATAAGTTGAATGGTAGTTTGAATTACATGTAGTTTTTTGGAAGATGTTTCTAAATTTCGCATAGTTGTACCGCTTAAAATAATTTTTTGTTGTATATAAAAGAGATATAAATACCTTCACTCTTAAAATGAGTGCTAAATACAGGTATAAGAAAGCCGCACAATAATGGTGTGCTCGCCTATCTCGGTTTTATTGTGGCTATGATTTTTGGTCGTAACGATTCTTAAGGTGTAGAAAACCTAGAGTCGATTAAACCGTTTTATAGACTTTTTAAGTGGTATGGGCAGAGAGAATTTGGCAAAGGCCAATAAAGAAGAATTAGTACGCATAGAGGACTCCTCATGTCTAAAGAAGTTCTACCGAATCACTGTCAAACGATTATGGTGGCAGAACGAGAGAAGGTTGACAGACTGGTTAGACGCCAGCACACCCGAAGGTGTCCCTCTCCCGTCCTACCGCTACGGGAGGAGACGAGGAGCTTACACACAAGACTATTCCTCAGAAGGAATAATTCTGATGTGGTCTAAATCAGCCTGTCAAAGCCGGCTGGCAATGTAGGCCAGCAGGCAAAGGATAGTGCTCTACCCTATTACAGTCAAGCATACAAAATGACATTTGTTTTAAAATAGATCATTAAAAAGTAAAGATAAATAATTAAAATTTATTGTTAAATTGGGGTTTATAAAGTAATGATCTGTACGGGAATCTAAAAACTACCAGCAAGGAGATACTCAGTCTAAAATTTAAACAATATAAAATAGATCATTTAAAGCCAGATTAGATAACGCCTTATTGTTATCTTTGAAAGTTAGTGTATTAACAAATATGATTTCTTTATTAATTACCGAATATAGATGGGATCTTCTTCAACAAAAAAGATCTCACCCGAAGAAGGTAAAATCCATTGATAAGTTCCTTCTATTTTCTTCATTTTTTCTTTAAAAATATCATATATCGCTATAAGGTTATGTTTTTCATCATATTCTCCTATATAACCACGATCCTTTTCTTCATGAAACTCTCTAAACATTTTATGGACTTTAACAGCTCTACGTTCCATAACCGTTCTCCTTTTTTATTATCAATAAAATTATTATGATCTCTTTTTATTTTAAATTCAAAAAAAGCTCTAAGATACATTACAGAAATACCACTTAAATATTTATTATAAATCTAATATTTATCAAACCTAAATTTTTTCATGTCATATGGTATATCTAGCCTCACACTCCACAGGCTTAAGTTTTCACTAATTATAACCGCATCAACTTCAAAAGCATCCCTTTTATTAAAACCTTTTATTTTCAAAAAATCAGAAAAACTATGAGCATTTATTTTATTAAGATATCCTACTCTTAAAGTATCAATATATACTGCTATTTTATTTGTTTCTTTTTCTAGACATATTACAGCATTTTTAAAAACAGTAACTCTATCGCCATCTTGCTCACCCACCAAAGTTATTAACTCTTCCTGATACAAAGTTACAACTATTTCATGCTCAAAAAAATTTTTATTTTCAGTAAATATTTTTCCAGCTATTTTTATAGTTTTCTCAGGCAACTCTAAATAAACTTTTGAAAAAAACTTAATTAAAAAATAAGCACCAATAACTAAAAAAACAATTACTATAATAAAAAACATTTCAAAATATTCCTCTTAATCTTAGAAATTGGCAAAAAGAATAGAAACTCTTTCTACCAATTAATATTTTAAGAAAAAATAAATTTTATAATAATATTATTTTTTCTGATTTTCATCATTTTGATTTAATTTTTCTAAATCATTCTGATCAGGACTTTTAGGAACAAACTCTTTACCATCTTGCTGCTGCTGTTGTTGCTGTTTTGATTTTTCTTGATCATTTTTAACTTGGTCATGTTGAGACATTAGAGTCTCTCCTATTTAATGATGTGCAGATGATTATCTAGCACTTACTGACAATATTCCCTTTATGCAAACTTAGATACTATACAAATGTATCTAAATGTCATCACCTTGTTTATTATTAAGATAATTAATAATTATATTTTTTCATTTTAATTTTCAACAATCTACAAAATTAATAAAATTTTAGATAAAAACTCTAAATTAAAATTCTCATGGCTATATATTTTATTTTCTTTCGGCAGAAATACTTTTTATAAAACTCGCCAACCACATAATATATTCATGTTTGCTATCTAAACTAGGCAGCAGACTTAAATCTATTTTGATAACACGTTCTTTCATTGGTCTATTTAAGCAGTTTTCGAAATCAATATTACTATACATTAACCTTAATTGATGGATAGCAGCTTCTTTTTTTATCTCTACTAGTAGCTTATTAAGATAATCGACTCTCCCCTTATTAGTCTGATTTTTAAAACTAATATTCCTATAAACACATTCAGCAACATCAAAATATTTTTTTACTTCAGTATCCATATTATTTCTCTTTTTAAATTTAATCTAACTAAGTATGCATTATTTATCTAAAAATGTATCTTTAAGTTGTTCAAATATATTTACAAGTAAGTAGTTAAAGACTTTTACACTTCAAAACTTTTAACCTTATAATTTATATCATTAAAGAAATTAAAAACCTACACATTTAAATACATTTTCAAAAGCAATTTATGTTCAGGGTTTCTAAAAATGAAAATATTAATTTATATGTTACATCCTGTATTTAACTAAATGGTTTTTTTACATATATATCAACACTCAAATCAATTTATAGAAATATTATGTCGATAACTAGCCTATTTTTAGAACATATCACTACATAGTGCTCTCACAACTACCGTAATGTAACTAAATTAAAGGTCTAGTATAAAGCTTCCTTACTACTATTATTAAAGAAGTCTAAAATGTCTGATTTTAAAGATTTTTCCAAAAAAGCAACTCAAGAGCAAAATAATTTCAACCCTAAATCAACTGAGGAAAAAATTGAGAAACCCGTTCAATCTCCTGAAGTTGAAAATCCTTCACCAGAAAATAACGAGAAGGAAAATAAACATTAAAATTAATTAAATACACTCTTTAATTAATATAAAAGCCCTATTTAATATAGGGCTTTTATATTAAACATTTAAAAATTCATTGATTCATTGATTCATTGATTCATTGATTCATTGATTCATTGATTCATTGATTCATTATCATTTTTCACAATTTCTTTTCACTCATCTAAAATCTATCAACTATTTTTTACAAAGATATAATATTATAATTTAATTGAATATTTTATTTCTTTTAAATCCATTTCAAAATAAATGATTATTTTTAGCAATATTTATTACTCATTTAATTTGGAAACTGAGTTAAATCCTTTAAATTAAACTCTGGCTCTATATGTGTTTGGATTAGTAAAATCAGCTCTTCATTGACTTGTCTAATCAGCAGAGCCTGTAATCGACTATCTTCAATTTCATCAAGCAACCGAATAATAATATTTCTAAGCCATTCACACTCTAATTCCTTCTCAGCATTTTTTTGAGTTAGATATTTTAAAAGTTTATCTCTTTCAATTAATTGATCACTCATACCCATACCTGCAACCTACTTTATTTTTTATATTACAATCCCAAAAAGACAAATTCATTAAATTTCATGTATAGATAAATTTAAAAAATATTTTTATATTAATCAATTTAGTTTCTATCATGCATGTTTAATTTTAATATTTTCAATATTTATCAAATATAATTCAATTTTCTTTTGAGCTTCAAAAAAGTCTATTTCTTTACTAATTCAAAATGAAAAAATTTGACCATTTAAATGAAAATACTCTTTAGTATATTCAGAGAAACTATCACAATAGTGATTCTCTACTTTAAAAAAGCTTTGATTATCATGTTTTTTCTGACCATTTAGTAGGCCACCAATACAAATATCCATTTTATACCAAAAATTATTTAAAATTGACTATAACACACATACGCTTATTGTTTTAAAAGAGTTGTTATTTTTGATAATTAAACGTTAACCAAAATATTTAAAAATTTGTTATATCTAGTTAAATTTAAAAGGAATAAAAATTTATAGCATATGATTTTTAATAAATTAACTATGAATAATATTAATTTTTTAAAATATTTCTTCTTAGATAGTGTAAATCTCTATATGCTGTAATGAACCACTTATAGAAAATTATTCCAATGGCCCAGCAGACCCTGCTACAAGAGCTAAACGCCCGAATTGAATATTACTCTACAAGAACAGACTATCCCTTACGTAGAATTTTGATTGGTTACCGGGCCTATGCAAAACTCATGCTATGCTCATCTTTCTCAGATGAAGTTATGAACTCCGCAATTGATCCAAACAAACGAAAATATAAAAAGTTAAAAATCAAAGTCACAAAAGATGATAACCAACTCGATCTTGAATAATGAAAGCAAAATCTATCAATAGAACTTTACCTCACCGACAGGACGAATTTTAAATTGTCTGTGCAACCACATTTATTGTGTTGGGGCGATTCGAATTTGATTTTCAATAATTTTATTGACGCGTTCAGCATCGTTTACTTCGCATTCACTTGGAAAGTTTTCAAGTTTAGGTGTGACTAGTCCATTGTATTGAGGATCTCGAATATCCCCAATAGAACAAATAATCAAAAATTAACTCAATCTTAGTAACTAGAATTAATTTAAATAGTATTTAAACTAATTGACTGCTTTTGAACGTTTTTTTAAATTCGGTGATATATCATTAATTTGATTACATGCTGTTACTGCATGCACTAATGGAGCTAGCTTGTTTAAAAGCTCAATCAAGCTCGGCATATTATATGCAACAAAATAATCGACATTTGCTCCTACTGGGCAATATTCAATTAAATATTTGGGCAGTCTTGAACCATTTTGTAATTCATATACTTCAATTGGATTTCCCAGTATTGAATCATCTATTTGATAAACTCCATATTTTCCAAAATATCCAAGTGCAATTATAGCTTTAGATATATCATGCTCATTAAATAAAGTGAGATAAGCGGCAAGAAAATTATGCTGTTGAATCCAACCCTTTTTAAAATGATATCCCCATATTTCGTTCATTACACACCTCACCAACTTAAAAAGTAATAGTGACCTATGCTGTAAAAATTAACATACCTCACTGTAATATTCAGTTGTGAGAAAGTAATATCAGATTCCCTTCTTGATCAGGTCATAGCACATTAACTGTGAGAAAATCCTAAGTTTTGTTATTAGAATAAATAAAACTTTAAAAAGTCTTTTCTCTTTCAATCATATGTAAAACAAAAAAGCCAATTCTTTCGAATTAGCTTAATTACAACAGACCAGCTTTACTTGAAAATTGCTTTTTGATTTTGTTGTTCGCAACAATCTTCATCTTTTCTTTTTATAAGCTTAAATTAGCTGTTCATTATGACAAGATGATTAAAAAAAAATCGCCCGAAGGCGATTAATGAAAAATTGTACCTATTAAAACAATTTTACTTTCCCATCTTTTTTGTAAAAGCTTGAGAGTTAAAGTATTCGGTTATTTCTTCACCCTGATTTTCAGTTTTTTCATCTGGCAAAGCCACTGAATCAAACTCTAGTCTTAAACTAATAAACTCAGGAATAAACTTCTTAATTGGAGGTGGAGTTTTAGGTCCGCCTTCAGTAATTTTTTCAATAAATCCCGACAACCATAAAATATACTCATTTTCATGATTGAAATGCGGAATTAGGCTTACATCTATTTTTACATTACACTCGTTAAGTGGTTTGCTAAATAGTTCATTAAAATCAATATAGTTGTACTTAAGTTTAAATACTGTTCCAACGATTTCTTTGCGGATAAATGTCATTAGATGATTAAGATTTTCAATGGTATCTTCTGTGAAGAGATCATTGTCTTTAACTTTCCTATACACACTTTCTGCAATCATCAGATATTGAGGCATTAAAGTATCCTTATTTACTAAGTGGTATTTGGAGCGCTTTTTAGGTAAGTATGATTTATGTTATGTAACAACTTGTAAATATATGAAACACCATGTAAGTATTGTTTATTTTAAGTTAATATATATTTCCAATAATTTTCTATTTCTTGCACCATCTTTATTTAAATTATTTTTTGTTAATAAAATCAATTAGATAAATTTTATTTTTTTAATTTAATCATTTAAATGTAAATCTAAATGATTCAAAAAAAAATCTAACTTTTTATAGTTTTTTGGTCTTAGTAAAGCAAAACTAAGACTCAAACATTCTATCTAAAAATGAAAAAATTCATATATTTAATTAAAAGTGAAAACCATATCACACTTCAAGCAAATTAATATTTTGAGTACATATTCCACTAAGCCTGTAAGTCTATTATGCTTGAATTAACGAATTGTTAAATATGTATGATGGAACAGCAAACTTTATTACAAGAACTGAATTCTCTCATTGAATACTATTCAAAAAGAACCGATTGCCCACCTACGCGAATACGCATCGGCTATAGAGCATATGCAAAACTCATGCAGTGCCCACCCTTTGCGGATGAAGTAATGAACTCGGCACTAGATCCAAATAAACGTAAATATAAAAAGATAAAGATTAAAATTACCAAAGATGATGATCAATTAGAGCTTGAGTAGTTATATCTTGCAAATATCTCAAATTAGTTTGTACCTACCTTAAAAATTTCGTTTTAAGATTTCTATTTCTTCGGCTGTAATATGAGTTAGTAGTATTGATGATAGCTCTTTATTAGAGTTCAAACCAAAATACAATTCTTCATTTTTAAAGTAAGATATTGATTTTTCATAATTTAAAAAATTTAATACTAAGTAATCTAAGCCTATAACTAATTGTAGTTCACAATTAAAATCATCTTTAAATATGCTTGAATAATCCTCAGACATTATATTCCAATCTGAGACATCAAATTTAGGTAAAAAATTTTCCACAGGAAATGTAAATTCAAAATTATTGCTATTTTTCAATATATTACTATTGTTTATTGATACAAGAGTAATATTAATTACTTCGCCAGTGTTACTTAAACCTAGTTCAAATAAACAAGTTTTTCCATTTCCACATCGCCAGTATAGATCAGCTAATCTACTGTCAGTGAATTCAATAGAAAAAGGAATGTATGAATCGATGCTAGTCAAAATATGCTTAGGCAGTTGCTTATCAGACATAACTAACATACATCATCCCTATCGTTCTAAAGTTAAATCCTAAAATAATTATTTGATTGTAGACTAATTTTCAAGAAAAAAAGCCCATGAACTGAGCTTTTATCTTTTATACAAAACAGCTTTTAAAACTCGACTTGTACTGTAACCGTATCTTGATACGTTCCCGCTGGTGTGGTGTCTGCATTTTCATCTATAATTTTTGTGGTAAACACATAGCTCTGCTGCGTCACACCGTTATGTACACCGGGATTAAGAGTCGCATTTAAACTCGACCAACGCTCGTTACCACTTCCCCATCGGTCATTCGATGAGTTTTTGAAAATATCGTATTTTAAATACGTATTTCCCGTTTGTGACTTCATAGCACGCTGATTACCGTTTTGCGGGGAAAGCCCATTATTTAAACTCACATAATATGGTGTATTTACAGAGCAACGTATTCCCATAGATGACTGCACAGGCTCAAGCTTAGAAGCAAAAGCTGCCGTTCCAAAGTTTACGTCTTGCGTTAAAATTCGGCAGTCTGGAAGCACGGTAATGGAGAGTGAACCAAGCGAGTCGGCTCCACTTCCCCAGTTAAAGCCAATTCCTAATGCACCACGTCTAAACCCAGGGCTTTCAAAGAAGACTCCGATTCCAATAATTGCAACTGCCGGTACAGAATAGAACCATTTTACTTTCAATGGTGAGTCAGCCTGATACACACCCGGAGACACACTTTGCCCAGCCGGAAGCCGTATGTAGAAGGGCAAATTGCCATCTGGCCCACTAAAAAGATTGACCAGCGTAAAGCTACTCATGTCTTTTTCTTGGCCTAAGCTAATGATTTCATTATTACTATCTAAAATAACAGCATTGAGTTTTTCTCCAGTTTGAGCATTGGTAAATGAATTCGACATTTGCTCAACCCGATATTTTAAATAAGTCATGTTCGCCAAAGCCAAGCTAAAACCCGTACATGACAAACCTGAATTAAACTGTGAAGAGTTTTCACCGTTTTCTGTTAAATAGATTGACGGAACCGAAATAGAGGATGAACCCGAAGCACTCACGCTACAAGCAGCATGAGTCAAATTTCCAGCCAGCATCAGTCCAGAAAACATGCCTAAATGGCGAAGTAATTTTTTTGTTTTTATATTCATGGTAAAGATACCTCATGACACGTAACAGGCTTAACCACCACAATCTGTTGCTTGGCTTGTTCTACATCTACAGAAAAGTCTGCTTTACAAATGCTTTGATCCGAACGTTGAACCGTCACGGTGTTGTTCGGTTTTAAATTTTCTAAATAGACAATGCCATCCATTCCCACATAAGAAGACTCTTGGTCAGCTCTATGTACCACAGAACCAACAGGCATAGGTTTGCCATCTGCTTGAGTTAAATAAACGTTGGCAGCAATAGACTGATGAACTGGGAACTTAATCACAACACCCGAGCCGCGTTTAGCAGCAATGCGTTGTTCAACTTGTGTGATGGTGAAGTTTGAAGGTAAGTCGATTGGGTCGACGCTGTATTTACCCGAATAATAAGGCGTCACCGATGGCACAAAAATATGGCCTTTTTTATTACTACGACCAATTAAACTGTTTTCGTATCTGACCAACACATCTGGTACTTGGTTGGTATCAATCAAGGCAAATGAATCACCTAAACGGTTTGAAGCGAATACTTCACCCGCCATATAAATAAGTGAACCTGATAGACCAAACCAGTAGTTATAGTCATGGTTCCCAGACATACCAAAGTCGGTATTAATATAACCGTTACGGTAATTGACGCGTGCCTGATTTAAATCTTCACTATTTTCATTATAGCGTCGGGTTAAATCGACACCGAAACCACCTTCAGACGGTACAGAACGGTTGAAATTAACATAGCCCGTATCGCCCTGTTTATTAAATACATAACCCGAGTTTACAGTCGCGTTTCGTTGGAACAGTGGTATCGAAAGCTGAAATGCAGCACTCCACTCTTTTTCGATAAAATCACGGTTGGCACTTAGTGAAACGGTTACGCCATTCATATAAGTCGGTAAAACAGGTGCCCATGACAAGTTTAAAAAGCGGTTTTTAAAGTCATTTGCTTTGGTGTTGATATAACCCACACCGAAGGTGCCTGAGTTTTTGGTGGCAAAGTACGTATTGGCCGTTAAGCTTTTATTACTATTGACCGAAATTAAATTGCTATATTGCAGCCGTGAAAGATCGGTATATTCATCATCACGCTGGTTATGGTTAATGCTAAAACCAAAGCGATTACGGTTATAGCTGTACCCGACTGTATATTGCTTACCCTCTAAGTCTTTGGCTCGATCTTCAGACATAGACTTATCGGCTTTACTTTGGCTAAAAGAAGCACTCAGCACACCTAGGTTTGCAAGCTTGAGTACAGACCCAGCACCAAATAACTGTAGGTCTGAAGAAAGCTCAGTACGCCCTTCTAAGGTAAACCAGTCATTTACGCCATAACGGGCATCGGCTGCACTTGCAAACTTTCCATAGGAAAAATTCTTCAGTCCGTAGTCTTCACGAATTTTCCCTAAAGACAATGAGTAGTCAAATAAGCCGGGTTTTAACAATGTATTGGAAATATAAAAAGGAACGGCTGTTGCGACCTGTCGCCCGACTGCATCGGTTGTGACGACAACGGCTTCACCTTTACCATTAATAAAGGGAACGTTGTTTAATATGAATGGGCCAGACTGTACTTCAGTTGAGCTGGTCTTTTGTCCATTAATAATTAAATCGACTGTGCTTGGTAAAGCAGCTTGTCCAATAAACTGCGGTAAAGGATAGGTAATTAAATCTGGTCGAGTTGAATAGTTTCTTTGTACCTGAAAACCGCCCAGACGAACTGAACTTCCCCAAGTCGTTTTACTACCCGTAATAATGTCACCTAACACAAAAGACGTGGCGTTATTCTGGTTATCAAATTGCCAAGACGTGTCATAACGACGGTAACCGTCATTGTCTAGAGACTCGGCATTACCTTCATTTTCATATTGGTTTTTGACATACACACCAGAGTTTTTAATCACTCCTAACGGAGAGAAAAAGCGCTGTTCTGTAAATAAACTGCTAGTTGAGCCCCCCTGATGCGGCCTATAAGTATAAAAATCATAGTTATTGAGCAGCCCTATACCCGACTGAGCAACGACAGGTTTATACCATGAGTCTTTACCCAAAACTTGAGTCGGCATCCAAGCAGGTGGAAAGTTAAGCTTAAAATATTGGTTTGATGATTGATATTCATAGCTTACATCTTTCAACTTATCTAAAGATATCCAGTCACTCGCATCACCACTAAACCCCAAAGTTAAAACATCTTGATTAGTTAAAGTAGTCTCGTTGTTACTTAATAGCTCTTGAGGAATTTGAATTTCCAAATCATTTATTAGCTTGTTTTTTTGTATAAAGTATTCATCATTTTTAACAATAACGGGCACAACTTGCTGAACTGGATATTGGTTTACCACCAAATCTAGATACAGCTTAAACAGTTGATTAATTTCGTTAATATCTTTTGGTGGTGGAGGTAAATCGCCAGCCAAAGCAATATTTGGAATATTTAAGCATCCACCCGACAACAAAATTAGTAAAATACTTTTGCATAAATTATTATGCCGAAGGATCATGTTGGATCCTCCATTTTAGTGATTTCGATCAACTCTTGTTTTATGCCTGAGCTATCAACACCATAAATTTTAGATGTTTTTAATAACTCATTTGCAGTCGACTTATCGATAGCAAACTTTACGGTACTATTCGATAAAACATAGCCAAAAGCAGCTTTCCCTAAAGAAATATCATTGCCAGTTTTTGAAGTTTTAAGCGCCGAAAGACGTGCAAATTTTTGGCCATTGTTTTTCAGATATAGCTCAGACTGGCCTTGGTCATTATTGCGGACTGACCACTGTAAAACGGGTTTGGCCAAAGGATTTTTTGCATTGGCTTTTTGGCTTTCTTCAGTTAAACCACTACCAATACCCTTTCCATAAGCAAATAATGGAATTGAGTAACGCATTTGGAAACTCACTTTAGAAGCGTCTTGCTCGTTTCCATCAGAAAGACGAATCGGCAATTCATCTACAATCAAACGATATGACTGTTCTTTGCCATCTGGCAAATTAGTGCTTTTAGTTAAACGAAGCATATGCTTCTCGCCTGCTTTAATTTTAGCTACAGGCGGGCTGGGTATAATGTCTGATTGCTCACTATAATTATCTTTTAAGCCATCTTGATTCCATTTGAATACCCGAATTTGCACCATCGCATCGGTCTTGCCTGTGTTTTGAAGCCAAACTGCGGTCGCTTTTTCATTGGCTTCTATTTTTGGATAAATGGGCCAAATTAAAAAAGTCGCTTGCGCCATCACAGGTGTCACAAGTGATAATGTACTTGCAAATAAAAAAGATTTTAAAATGCTATTTTTAATAAATGCAGAGTTGTTCATACAAATCACCATGTAATCATTATTGAAACAGTATCTTTATAAATTCCGGCGGTATGTGATTCATTATTATTTCCCAAATCAACCACACCATATATTTCAAAATTTACAAGACGGTTTGTTGGAGTAGTTGTAGGTAATAAATATTTATTACCCACAATATATTCAGTTGTTAAATTACTTGAGTTATATAACTTATAAGATAAATAATTAGATGATGAGTTTTTCATACGTCTAATATTATTATTAAGATTTTCACCACCATCAATAGAAATACTCACAGGTAAATTTTCAGTACAACGTATATTCCATGAGTCTTTACTATTTATAATATTTGAAACTACTTTATCTTTTGATAAAGCTGAGTATTGACCAAAATTAATACTTTGCTCAATATTATCTATTGAACATCCATTTTCAATTTTAGCTTGAACTTTGAAGCTTGAACTTAATTGAGGATCTGCTGCGTAGATACACTGACTAACTGACAGCAATAATATTGCTTTCAAACAAAAGTATTTCATTTTCTTAAAACTCAATCGTAATCGGCACTATATCTGTATATTCACCCTTAGATATACGACTACCATCATGGGTGGCTTGGCCATAAATATCGATATTTTTCTTAGTATTCAAATCATTAAGAATAAAAACATCGTTTGCTCTAACAACTTGTTTGTTTAAACCATAGAGCAAGTTATAAGCAATAAAATCTCTACCATTACTTAGAGCATGATAATAATTTTGTGAAAAATTAGTGGGAACTTGACTGTCATTATTTCCAGCTCCAAAAGTTATTTTTAAAGTTGAAATACCAGAGCATTCAATCTGTAGACCTGAGTTTCCATTATTAATTAAGCTTGATTCTAATATTCCATTAAAACCTGTCGTAGCATCTCCAAAATCAATAGTTCCTAAATCTAAGTTTGTAGAATTATTTTCAACAATTTTATTATTAATAGAACAAGAAGGTAAAAGTTCAATTTGCGTTGTTAGTTTTGCTCCAATTTGTCCAGCATTTACTGAAGTAAATAATGAGTATAAAATTATAAATACTGAACTACGATTAAATATCATTTCCCCTCCATCTTAAACAGGTTTACTTATATTGAAGTAAACCTGCCACTCAATTAATTATTTCTTTTTTATTTTTAGAAATTTACTGTGACTAATAGAGTATCTTTATAATCACCTTGCGCCTTTGCTGTGCCAGTATTTGGAGCAATTGCACCGAAAATTGGAACGGCTGTTGCTTGACCGCTCACAGTGCTAAATTGTTGTGGTTGATTCACAACATAAAGGTTAGTACGTGCAGCATCACGGTAAACGTTATATGCAACTACATCAGCAGAAGCTGTATTTTTCAAAGTACGATCAGTACGCTCACCACCATCAATTGCAACTGTAAAATCAACAGGATCTGTGCCATCACAAGTCACAGAAATGTTGCCACCTGTTGCTGCTGAAGCAACCTCAGCTGTTAATACGTTGTTCCAAGTGCCAGAAGTTTTACCAAAATCTAAAGTACCAAACTTGTTCATATTCCCTTCAGTTTGACTACCACCTACAGTACAGCCTGTTGAGATATTTAATTTAACATCAACTTGTCCAGTAACAGCCGCTTGAGTATTTACTGCATAACCAGCAACTATTAATGCTGCCAGAAGTGATTTCTGAATGTTTTTCATATTCATAACCTACATATATAATGATTAGTTTTGTAGAACAAAATGAATCAAACTCGATAAATAAAATGCGAACAATTTGTTTTATATATAAAACAAACTACTCTTTACTGTTGTGTGATTCTTTTCACAATTTAATAACAATTATTTAACTTGTATACACATATTACAAAAAGACTATGTTGATTTATTTAAACCACATTTTTTATTGTCTGTAAAAATAGCCAATTAAATACCCACCCCTACTTTATAAAATCAAGGAAAATATATAAAAAATTAATATCAAAAATCATATAAAAATTAGTCAATATGCATTCAAATACAATTATTTATAATTCATCTAAATTCCACATTTAGCCCCAACCATTTAAATAGGTCAGTTGACCTATTTAAACCAGAACTAAACAAAATAAAATAAGTCACCTGACCTATTTTTTTGGTTTTAATTAAGTCAATTGACCTATATTAAAAAAACAATAGGTCATATGACCTAATTTTAGTTTAATAGAATTTAAATATTTTATTTATATTTTTCTAATTTCATGGTTTAGAATGCCTTTTTTTAAATAGTACTTACAGGCTGGATAATGATCAAAATTGATACCTTTGATACTATACAAATTAAGAAGTCCTTTACCACACTAAAAGGACAAGAAAGAATAAAGCAAATCTTAAAAAATGCTGAAATAGTTTTTCTAACCAAAGGTTATTCTGGCTTTAGTATGAGAGGAGTTGCTACACAATCAAATATTAGTTTAAGTACCTTGCAACATTATTTTCCCAATAAAGATATTTTATTACAGGCTTTACTTAATAAACTCACTTGTGACTACATACAAAGAATTGAAATTTTAATCAACTTAAATGCGAATGAACCACCTTTACATCGGTTTATGAATATTATTACCAATATAATATATGAAATAGAACAACCGATTATTACCAATACATTTAAGGAGTTTTTTTCAATTTCAGATCATTTACCTTATGTATATGAATCATTGTCAACTATACAAAAGTATAATCTTGAACTTATATATAAGATTATTTTACCTATTCATAATGAAATATCATCAGAAGAATATAAAGAAAGAGCCATTATTATAATTACACAGCTCAATGGATATTTAGTTCAGCATTCGAACAAGAATACAGATGAATGTTATAAAGAATTTCTAAGAAATATAGTTTTAAAAAATATATCAAGATTAGTGAGTGAACCATAAAATTAAAAACATAGGAGTCATTTCTCCTATGTTTTTAATATAAAATCAGAATATAACATTTCGATCACTTGCTACGTTACTTAAAAAAACAATAAAAATGATTAAAAAACAGACTAGAATTATTTTTAGTTGAACAATAAATTAAATAGAAAGATAATAACTTTAGTAATGAAAATTTAACTTTTTAAAATTTTAGAGAACTTTAATGAATAATGCTAAAGCATTAAAACTTATAAACTTTGTGTTAGCCTTCCTGTGGATATATCAGGGACTTGTCCCTAAAATAATTTTTATTAATGCTGATGAAATTTTTGTGTGGCAATCAATAGGTCTTTCTTTTGAATATGCAAAACTTGCAGGCCGTGCAAGTGGTTTAGGCGAAATTATTTTTGGTTTATTGTTTGTATTTATAAACCAAAAATATATTCACTATTTAAGTATTTTGGGGTTGTTGAGTCTATTGCTTTTAATTGGTTTTCTCATACCTTCAACGCTGATCTCACCTTACAACCCTATCGTCATGAATATTTCGATGATAAGTTTATCAGTCATCTATCTGCTTTTATTAAAAGAGCAAACGACTTATTTGCATAAAACTGCTCAATAACGGCCTAAATTTTTTTAAAATTATATAGAGATTTCAATGAGTTTATCAAACCGTGAAGTTGGATGTGTGGTGATTACTGGAGGCACTAAGGGTATTGGTTTAGCACTCGCCCACGCGTTTTTAGAGCTTGGATGTTCGGTTGTGATCGCTGGCCGTAACTTAGAGTCTCTTAACCATGCATTTAGTTATTTAGAAACTCATTTCGATAAAGAAAAGTTCACTGGCCTATGCTGTGATGTCACACAAATATCAGACCTACAGAACCTATGGGATGTTGCCATACAGCATTTTGCTCAGGTAAATGTATGGATTAATAATGCAGGAAGCTGCCACCCTACCAAGGACTTTGTTGACCTTCAATCCGATGAATTAAACGCAGCCATTTCTACCAATATTTTAGGCACAATGCTTGGTTCTCAACTCGCTTTAAAAGGCATGCTCAAACAAGGTCATGGTCAAATCTTCAATATGGAAGGTTGGGGAAGCAACGGCGAATGGAGTGCTGGTATGACTGCCTACGCTACAACTAAAAGAGCGGTAAGTTATTTTAGTAAAGCACTTTATAAAGAGACTAAGTCGACCTCTATTTTAACTGGTACTCTCAGCCCAGGCATGGTGGCAACCGACTTGTTAGTTTCGTCTTGGACAAATGGCAACGTACAAAACTGGAAAAAGATGAAACGCTTATTTTTCTTTGTGATTGACCCACCTGAGGTGGTTTGTGCGTATTTAGCAAAACAAATTCTTCAAAACAAAAAAACAAACCAACGCATCGCATGGATGACGCCTTGGAAGCTTTTCCTTAGATTTTTACAGCCGTATTACTGGCGCAGAAACCCGGTTAAAGGCACGGCGTTAGAGCACCTATAGGTGGGTTTAATATGATTAACCAACTCACTTCATTAAATGACGGTTTGATTGGTAAATCCAGAGAATTTAGCAATTAGCTACTCTTTCCTGTAGAAAAGCCTCAGTAAAAGTACTTCTAAGAAGACTTATTACTGAGGCTTATAATTAATCAATACTCTCATTCTCTGAGACATTATCTTTATTTAAAATCTGTCCTTCTCGTTTTGGTCGAATCAATGGTGCAGTTGGTCTAGGGTGATGAGTATGGGTGTATTGCATGCCCACCCCCGCATTTACATCATCTGCTGCAATTTCAGTTTCAAAACGCTCATTATCCAAATCTCGAATTTCTTCGGTAATTCTTTCTACTTCGTCTTCATCTACACCAAGCTCTTGCAAAATAACGCCACCAAACTTAATTGCAGACTCGAACGTTTCACGGATCATAAAGTCCACTTTTTGTTTGACTAAATGCAATGAATGCTCACGGTCATATGAGCGTACTAATAATTTTGCCAAAGGAAATTCGTGAGTCACGAGTTCTACGATTCTATTGGTTGTGTCCTTACTATCTACACAAACCACTATCGCTTGTGCAGTTGCAGCGCCAGAAGCATGTAAAATATCGAGGCGGCAACCATCGCCATAATAAATTTTAAAACCAAACTTTTCGGCGTTTCGAATCATGTCAGTATTATTATCAATAATGGTGACATCTACGCCTCTTGCCAACAGTAATTGACTAGTTACCTGCCCAAAGCGCCCGAAACCAATCATTAAAACACTACCGCTTAGTCCATCCGCAATATTAATGTTTTCCAATGAAACTTTTTCTTTCGCTTGAGTAAACCGTTTAAAAATAATACCCACTATTGGAGTCAATACCATTGAAAGTACAACAATAGCAGTAAGGTTAGATTTAACGGTACTATCAATAACTTGAGCACTTAATGCAGCAGAGAAAAGTACAAAAGCAAACTCGCCACCTTGTGCCATAAGTAAAGCGCGATCTAAGGCTTCAGTATGAGGGCTTTTCGTTAATCGAGCGACTATATAAATCATGAGTGCTTTGGCAAACATTAGGGCAATTACACCACTCACAATGAGCTGCCAGTTTTGAGCAACTACAGATAAGTCCAGTGACATACCAACCCCAAGGAAAAACAGACCCAGTAAAATTCCTCGGAATGGTTCAATATCGGCTTCAATTTGATGTCTAAATGTAGATTCAGATAGAAGCACACCTGCTAAGAAAGCGCCCATCGCCATTGTCAAACCACTGACTTGCATGAGCAATGCGGCACCCAACACAACCAATAATGCAGCGGCTGTCATGACTTCTCGGGCTTTTGCAGCAGCCAAGAGTCTAAATAATGGATTAAGTAACCAATAGCCTGCCGCAATAAGTCCCGCAATTGCTAACAAACCAATTCCAATGTTTTCTAAACGTGCCGATGTACTTTCGACAACATGATTTGGTGCCATAAAAGCAACAATAGCCAGCAATGGCACAATCAATAAATCTTCAAATAATAATATGGCTACAATTTTTTGACCGCGGGGTTGCGTCAAATCACCTCGATCGCCCAATAACTGCATGACTATGGCGGTCGACGTTAATACAAACCCTGCTGCACCAATAAATGCCACTTGCCATGTAAAACCAAATAATAGTCCTACCCCAGTCAAAGCCAGTGCACAAATGATGATCTGTAGCGTACCAAGACCAAAAATTTCACGTCTTAAGCTCCACAAATGTGATGGCTGCATTTCCAAGCCAATCACAAAGAGGTACATCACAATTCCTAACTCGGCAATATGAAGAATTGCAGTGGAATCTTGAAAAAAAGCAAAACCAAATGGACCAATAATTAAGCCCGCAATTAAATAACCTAATACAGAACCCAAGCCAATACGTTTGAAAATAGGAACTGCGATTACAGCCGCTGCCAATAAAACCACTGGGGCAACCAGACTCATTGAATGTGCTTCTTCGCTCATACATTTCTCATTTTATTTATTTGCAATTCATTCTATGTGAAAAAGAGGTTTAGGGGCGATGCTTAGTGATGAGAAAAAGTATCCTAAAAATAAAATGACTTAAATGATCCTAAATCAAAAATTAAGCCTATATGATTGTCTCAAGTAAATGAAAAAGATCTGGTATATTAGCCCCTGATTGTTAGCTACCAATAAAACATAATTATGATTATCAAACCTAAAATTCGTGGTTTTATCTGCACTACCGCTCACCCGTCTGGCTGTGAAGCCCATGTTCGTGAGCAAATCGCCTATGTAAAATCCCGTGGCGAACTGAAAAACGGACCTAAAAAGGTTCTGGTGATTGGTGCATCTACTGGCTACGGTCTGGCTTCCCGTATCAATACCGCATTCGGCAGCGGTGCGGCAACTATCGGTGTTTTTTTCGAAAAACCGGGTAGTGAAAGCAAAACCGGCTCTGCGGGCTGGTATAACGCCGCCGCTTTTGATAAAGCCGCCAAAGAAGAAGGCCTGTATGCAAAAAGCATTAATGGTGATGCCTTCTCTAATGAATGCCGTCAGACTGTGATTGATTTGATTAAACAGGATTTGGGTCAGATTGATCTGGTTGTTTACTCACTGGCATCTCCGGTCCGCAAAATGCCGGAAACCGGTGAAATCGTTCGTTCTGCTTTAAAACCTATTGGCGAACCGTATAAATCTGTCGCGCTGAATACCGACAAAGACGTGCTGATCGAAGCCGTTGTTGAACCGGCCAATGAACAGGAAATCGCCGATACCATCAAAGTGATGGGCGGTCAGGACTGGGAACTGTGGATGAATGCATTAGATGAAGCCGGTGTTCTGACGGATAATGCACAGTCGGTTGCCTACACCTATATCGGTAGCGATTTAACATGGCCGATTTATTGGCATGGAACTTTGGGTAAGGCAAAAGAAGATTTGGATCGCGCTGCATCGGCGATTAATCAAAAATTACAGGCCAAAGGCGGTGCTGCCTATGTCGCTGTACTGAAATCCGTCGTCACTCAGTCATCTTCTGCAATTCCGGTTATGCCGTTATATATCTCTATCGTGTTTAAGACCATGAAAGAGAAAGGTATTCACGAAGGCTGTATTGAACAGACTCAGCGTTTATTTGCCACTAAGCTATTTAACGGCACCGCACTGGAAACCGATGAAAAACATCGTCTACGTCTGGATGACTGGGAGTTACGCGATGATGTGCAGAATACCTGCCGTGACATCTGGAAACAGCTGAATGATGATAATATTAATGAATTAACCGACTATCAGGGCTATAAAGCAGAGTTCCTGCGTTTATTTGGCTTTGGTCTGGACGGCGTTGATTATGATGCTGATTTAAGCGGTGAAGTTAACTTCGATGTAAAACAATTAGTCTAATCATTACTGAAAAACCCGCCGCCATCCTAATGATTCAGCGGTGGCGGGTTTATTTTGATTAAGCAATAAATTTCAACATAAGCTGAATCACTGTTGCATTAATTAAGTCGACAAAGAAAGCACCACATAGTGGAACAATCAAAAATGCCTTATGCGAAGGACCATACATATTAGTAATAGCTTGCATGTTTGCAACAGCAGTTGGAGTTGCACCCATACCAAAACCACAATGGCCTGCTGCTAAAACTGCCGCATCATAGTTTTTACCCATTACTCGGAAAGTCACGAAAGCTGCATATAAAGCCATGGTCAGTGTTTGTGCACCTAAAATAACCACAAGCGGACCAGCTAAGTCAGCAAGTTGCCAAAGCTTTAATGAAAGCAATGCCATTGCTAAATAAAGAGATAAAGAAGCATTACCAAACACATCAATCGCACGGTCGAAAATATCAATTTTCAAAACGCTTTCTAAAATGTTTCTTAAAATTACGCCGCCACCAAGTGCCCAAACGAAGGTTGGCAACTCAAACCATGTTCCCTTACTAAAGCCTGTCATAAATTCAGCAAACGCTAAACAGGCTGCAAACATACCCAATGTAGTAATTGCATTATCGGCTGTAATTAAACGAACTTGATGCGGATTTTCAAACGGCGCGAGATCATACGAATTTTGTTCAACATGCGTATCACGGTTTTGAATTTCCGCATTGGTTTTTGCTTGAGCTAAGCCATAACGATTAATCAGCAATTTAGCTAGTGGACCACCAATCACGCCACCAATGATCAAACCAAAAGTAGCGCTCGCCATACCTAGCGCTAATGCACCTTGTATACCATGCTGAGTTTCTAAAATTTCACCCCATGCACCTGCTGTACCATGACCACCCGTTAAAGTAATTGAACCTGCAATCAAACCAATAAGTGGGTCTAAACCCAACAAGGTGGCGAGGCTCATACCAACCGCATCTTGCACAACAATAAATGAAGCGACACATATTAAGAAGATAACTAAAGCAGTACCGCCCTCTTTAAGCTTCATGAAATTGGCACTTAAACCAATTGAAGCAAAGAACACGAGCATAAAGCTGGTTTGCAACTCACTGCTAAAAACAACGCTATATCCCCACAATGTGTGGACAAGTAAAGACACTACAGCAGCAACCAAACCACCAGCTACAGGTTCGGGGATATTGTAACGTTTTAAAAAATCAATCCGATTGACAAGAAAGCGGCCCAACAGTAGAACGATGACCGCCGAAATTAGTGTATAAAAACCATTAAAAACAAATTCCATATATACTACTTTCTAATTACATTTCTAATTGATTGTAAAATAATTATATTTTATTTTTTCATATGTAAAAAAAACACAAATAAACTTTACAAAATTACCCTAGCAATGTGTTTTTCACTATTCTTAAAAATAGCTTAAAATTTTTAATAATTTATAAAAATTTATCTAAAAATTATTATTAATTTATTAATATCAAAAACTTATATTAAAAAATTCATATTTTTATAGTATTTGTGACTTGATATCTTAAGCAAAAAATACTGTCTTTTAAGTCACTGAACTCCCCTATTTTTATCGTTAATATGCCTCAAAACCAGCTCGTTATTGCTCTGGGCAACATCTTTACAGGTTTTATATTCAATGAGTTTATTGCTTAAAGTTCGTCAAAATGTGCCGCAGGTGCAATCGCTTAAAACATCTCTTAAAAAACATGCTGGTCAGAAACTACCGCACATGCTAGCCAATGCATCAGATCTGTTTTTTAGAGGCCAGCAAATTGCCTTGTCAGGAAAAACGCCTTTTGATGTGATTTATAAGCATGAAATTATGAGCTTACGTCACTATAGAAATGAGGCTGAAGTTCCTACGCATAAACACCGCGTACCGTTGGTGATTGTTCCGCCATTGGCAGTCAACATGCTCATTTACGATTTATTCCCTACACGCAGCCTTATTCGTTACTTTTTGGCTCAAGGTTTTGATGTTTATTTAATAGACTGGGGCGTACCAACACTACATCAGGCAAAATATAATTTTGGTACTTATGTAAAAGTTTTTATGCCTGAATTGTTGAAGCAAGTTCGTGCACATAGTGGACAACAGCAGCTTTCATTACATGGCTGGAGTTTGGGCGGTGCACTTTCACTCTGCTATACCGCGTTATTTAAAGATAAAGATATTAAAAATCTGATTATTCTTGCTTCACCGATCGACACTCACAAAGCAGGCTATATGGGCAAACTCTATGGAAGCCTAACCAAACCTGCCGAATGGGTTCGCAAACACACACCTTTTCGTATTCGCCAACATGTACCAAGTAAAGTGTTCCATATACATGGCTGGCAAAACACTCTAGGTTTTAAATTAACTGACCCGATTGGCAACTTAAAAACTTATTGGCAACTTTTTAAAAATTTAGATAACCGAGAATTTATAGTAGACCACGCCACCTCTAGTTCATTTATAGATAACATGCTGGCTTATCCCGGCGGCGTGATGCGAGACATTATTCTTCGTTTCTGGATAGATAATGAACTTTCAACGGGCGTAGTTAAATTTGGTGAACTCACTGCCAATCTTAAAGATATTGAATGCTCTGTGTTAGCTGTAGGAGGTAGTACCGATATTATTGTGACCAGTGATGCTGTCAAGCCACTTATGGATTTAATTAGCAGCCAAGATAAAACGTTTAAAGTTGTCTCAGGTGGTCATATGGGTATAGTTTCCGGCAGCCAAGCACCTATTTCTGTTTGGCCAGAAATAAATAGCTGGTTAGCTACCCGTTCAAGTTAATTTACCCGTACATCAACACCAGTGTAGTCAATCAAATCTACACTGGTGAATATCAAATTTTGCAAAATTATTCTTTTTAATCACATTTATATTTCAATATATTTTATTCCAAAATTTTAAACCACCTTTATATTTTAAATATATAAATCTACAATAAGATAATATTACTTAGTGTCAAAAAATTATCACAAACACAAAAATTATAAAATTTATTTATAAAAAGTTTATTTTAAAAATAAAATATTTTATCAAACGTTAAAAAATAATTAATCAAAAAACCACACAGCAAGTTAATGCTTTTCTTTCAGAATGATTACCTTCTTAAAGGGGATGTTACTTTTTGTTATTTTTGTAAAGCTTACATCAATAAAATTTTGTAATAAATATTTGAAAAAAAAGTATTTTAAAAAATTAAGCTTTGTAAAATTTGATCATTATTTAAACAAATGTAGGTAATGTCTCACAAACATGTAGGCTAAAGCTTACAACACAAGCGATTGTTTTTCCTATAATTAATTTCAGTACATATAAGCACTCTTTACTATTAAATAGAAAGCTGAATATTAATAAAGAGATCTGGAGAAAATGATAAAGTCATCTTTATTAATATAAAAACTCTCAACAATAGAAAAAGAATCTCAAAAATTAATATGTACTATCTTTCCTCTGGAAACAGAGGAAAGATACCTTTTAATTCTTTAGATAGGATATAGAAAATGTTTATCGCAAAAAATATATTTGTATATTTACTATCAATGTTGGCTTTATGCTTAATGATTATTCTTTTTAACTATCTAGGAATGAATGAAACCTTAAACCTACTCATTTCTTCGGCTCTGTTTGGAATATTTATTACGTGGTATTACAAAGGTAGCGGTCTATGTATTGCTCTATTTAGTTTTTTCTATTGGGCAATGTTTGTGATTAGTCAAAGTTTAGAAGTGATATGGATGCTCGCGACTTCGGTTATTGTTTATCTCGTAATGACGAAACTAGTACCTAAGCTCAAGAACATTCATATCGGTATCGCATCTAATAGTTAAAATGGGTTTACTCCCCGATTGACCATTCCAACTTTCTTATCTGTATTAACCTTAGTTTGCTCTGCAACTAACAATTCATTTAAAAAGTTTTTGAGATTTTGTTGGTCTAGCGAAATTGGGTTAAAGGTATTTTCTCCCATCTTAAGAAAGAAAGCCTCAATATTTGTATTACGTTGTACATATTTCATTGACCACCGTTGAAAAGCGTTTTGGTCGATGGAATATGTGCATAACCATTTAACATTGTAGTGTCTTTCATCTTTTTGGATCTTTTCAAATAATTGCTCTACCACCTCTTGTTCGCCTTCTAAACATTGAAAAAATGCATTATCGGCATAATAAAGTACCCCACAAATCTCGTTTAAATCATTGAAATCACGAGCTTCAGTCAGGATATCACGCAAATCTTGTAGCAAATCTTCATTTTTTTCGTTTCGTTGGCTGGCATAACACAGTCGAACGTTCATAAGACTTCCGTGAAATATAAAATTTCATTACTAATTGAATTTTCAAATTAACACACCTTTCTTAGAATTACTTTATATTTCTTTCTTATAAAAATCATAACCTTAGGTATTTTCATAAAAGCCCAAATTTCGCTCAAACTCCCAAGGCTAAAAAATGTATTAAATCCCTAGTACTAGATTTTTTGTTTTATCGTGCTAAATATAGAGTACGGTTGTTGAGTTGTTTGAACATTACAAGTCGCAGTTTAGTTATTTTTTAATAAAAAAAACCACATCGGGTGATGTGGCAAAAGATGTAACGCAATAAACACTAAAAGAATCGGTGTAACAGAGAATATATATTAAGAATAAATAGAAATTATTAAAATAAACTTAATAAAATTATCACAATTAAAGATTATCTAAAAAAATTGATAAACCTTGAGGTGCTCTGCCTTCCAAGCGACTGCTGGTCGTTACACGCACTAAATTACTCCAAGTAATATTGCAGCAATGTCTGGTCAGTTTCTCAATCAGTAAAACATCCTCATGACATGGGATGGACTCAAAACCACCCACTTGCATAGAAGCAGCAGCACTAAAACTTAAATTTGCACCATGAATATGATGATGATCCATACAATCTTGATAATGTGACAAATACTTTTTTTGTTTTTGAGCCGATAAATGACTCAAATCATCTAAAGTGACAATACCGCAAATTGCATCGGTAGGTTGATGCCGAATTTGACAACTTAACCAGTCTGAACTAACTATAGTGTCGGCATCTGTACAGGCAATCCAGCTTGCTCCATTTTGAATAAGTTGGCGAATACCCAAATCCCGAGCCTTGCCAACGCATTTATAATCACATTCAATCCAATTTACTGCGTAACGCTGTACAACTAAACGCGACATATCTGTACAGCTATCTAGTACAACCATGACCTCGATTTGTTCATGTGGAACTCTTTCGATTGCAACCTGAATCGAATGTAAACAGGCAGACAAATATTGCTCTTCGTTATGCGCTGGAACTACCACACCTATTTTCATCGTAATTGTTCTCGCTGAGCTATGGATGATGTGCTAACCGTCCAAACATCAACCATAAAATCTGGATCGTTTAGGCTTAAATAGTGATGAAATGGAAAATATTGCTGAAAGCTTTGGTGAACTTGCTGCGCATTCAATTCAAAATCTTGAATATTGTGTCGCCAATGGCAACAAAGAATTTCCCCTTCTGGCTTTAATGCATGCTTTAATTTTTTAATAAACTCATCTAACTCATCACATGTGAGGTAATACGCCACTTCACTAATCACGATCAGGTCAAATTTTTGTTCGTACAACTCTTCAGGGATTTTTCTATTTTCTATAGTTACATGTTCAAATGATTGTAAACGCTGAGTCGCTAAATGAACGGCGTGTTCAGATACATCAATACATAAAAGATGAGCCGCACGTTTTGCCAAATGAACACTTAAATGCCCATTTGAACAGCCAATTTCCAAAACATTTTGATAATGTGGTCGTGTTAATAATGCAAGACAGATTTGTCTTTTACGGGCTTCATACCAGTGATAATCATAGCCCCACGGATCATTATTAGTACGATACAACTCCTCAAAATACATACGAGAATGAGTCACTCAGATATACCTCATAAGGCATTAAAAGACGGCTAATTGCACTTGAAGACAAAACAGCGGAATTACCAGTGCTTTCATCGGCTTCAAGTTGTGTTTTAAACTGCATAAGCGCTTGATGTTTTTTAATTAACTGATTTTCCGTTAGGGCATAAGCTTTTGCTTTAGACCAATCAATCCGTGAGTCTAAAGGCTCTGCCCAATGCCATGCCCAAATCAATACATGTAGACAGAGTAACTGATGAGCTTTTGCAAAGGCCTGTACCGTTTTTCCGACGGCTTCGTGGTCGGGATGACCATCAAATTCATAGCTACAAACTAAAATATCTTCGGGCTGAACGATTCTGCTGAGCGCTTGATTCAACTGACGAGTCTGCAAATGAATCTGACCATCCATAAGATTTAAAGCTATTCGTTCAGAATGATCTGACACACCTAGACTATCCAAAGCAGCTAAAGTTTCTTGTGGCCGTAAATCGTTTAATTGGTCGGGGCTGTATTTTGTTGAGTGCGGATGGCTTTGCGTTCCATTACTGACCGCCAAAATAATAATGTGGCAGTTTTCTTTGACTAGCTGTTGCATTAAACCACCACAACCCAGCACTTCGTCATCAGGATGCGGCGCAACAATCACAACTCTTTTAGATTGAAATAACTGTAAATTCAGCCCATCTAAAGGCTGCTTTTTAAATGCCTCTAGCCATCTGAACTTCGATGTACCCTCGCCTGAAATCACGCGGTCCTCGACCAAGGGATGCTTTACAGTTCCCATAAGCTTTTCTCCGACAAACAGAGTTCTGCAATAGACTCATAGTCAAAAGCTGCATGGCTCTGTCGAATAAAGACGGGCAAATCAGCAATGAGCTGAGAAAATATAGCTTCTTCACAATAAGGCCTTGCGCCTAAAGCTTTACCAACGATTTGAATAACACTCTGGCAGCATTGTTCTGTTTGGGCACGTAATATACGGATTTCACGCTCATGGCTGAGCATAGGCTCATCATCTATAAGCTTGGCAATATATTGAAAATACTGTTTGGTTACAGAAAGCTGTTGAGCTAGCTCTCCTAAATACATTTTTTTAAATGCGTTTGGATTAAGTTTGCAGCTTTCATGTAGAAAGCCAACTAAGCGTACCGCCGCACCATACCAACACGCAGCGACACCAGCGGCACCATGCCAAAATCCGGGACGCTCCAAATAGCGATTTGGCTGACCTATAACAGTAACGGGAGTATTGTCAAAATGTACTTGGGCTGTTTGAGTTCCCCACATGCCGACTGCTTGCCAGTGGCTGAGGTCAACCTGAACCGAAGGATGAGCCAATTCAACAATACAAAGCTGTGCTTGACCTTGTTTGTCCCTATAGCTCATTAAGGCTTTTTGAATAAACTCAGCACCTGAACACCAAGTTTTGATACCGCTACAGTGATTGTTCTCTACTTGTATGGGTACAGGCCCACCCTCTGCTGCCCATATTGCCCAAGTCTGGTTGTCTATTTCAGCTTGATAACCCAGTTCATTTAAAATACTTAAAGCATCACAATGCGACTCAAATAATTTAGCAAGACTTAAGTCGTACCCTGCAATTTGAGCAAACATTTGCCACCGCTGATAGGTTTGACCTGATGCGGGATAGGGTAAATTTTTAGCCAAATCTACCAATTTGTAGAGTAAATCTTGGCGTAGCTGACTTTTGTTTTCAGCATGAGTATCTTCAAACTCATTCAACATACTCAAGATTTTCATATTTATAGATATTTTAATATTCATTACAAATAATTATTCAAAAGTATTCACTTAAACATATCGAAATAATTCTGTTTATTTAAAGATAAAAAATGTAATAAAAAGATATTTTATACAATCTTTATTAAATGAATATTTCTTTTTATTTCATTGTTATTTAACTATATTGCTTAAGTGAAATTATAAAATAATCATGTAAGGTTTATTAAAAAACAAAGATTTCTCTGATTTTATCCAGTAATTTAGTTTCTACGGTTTTCTATTTCCAAAGAAGAGGTCAAAAAATGAATACTTTAAATATTAATGATATTAAAAAACATGCCGACGTTATTGCTTCTTGTGGCACAAAAGTAGGAACTGTCGATCACCTTGAAGGTGAAAACCAGTTAAAACTTACTCGTGATGAAAACGATCAACACCACCTTATTCCAACGTCTTGGATTGGTGAGGTAAAAGATGATCAAGTGATTTTAAATAAAAATTCACAAGAAGTTAAAGAAAACTGGCAAGCGATTTAAGTCTTTGGCAGAGTTATTTTATAACTCTGCCGCCTATTTAAAATATAAATAACAACTAAAATAAAAATATCAGACTTAAAAAATAAAAAGCTCCTTTTTCATTAAGGAGCTTTTTATTTATATCATTAAAATTTTATTTAATATTTTTATAAATTACTCTGATTTATAGCAACCGAACGGGTTTCTTTACGCTTTCGGGTCACAACCAATCCGCAAACCACCACAGCCAAAGTCACACCTAAAGATAAAGTTGTTTCATAACTATATGCAGGTGATAAGAACATATAAGCGAGCACACTTAAAATAATGATAATCACAAACCAAGTCAGCCATGGAAATAACCACATTTTAAATGGAACTTCCGCTCCAACTGCCTCTAGCTTATGTCTTAAACGTAACTGTGAGAACGCAATAACTAAGTACACCAGCAACGCAATTGACCCTGTACTTGAGAGCAATAAGCTAAATACTTTTCCTGGAAATACATAGTTAATAACACAGCACACTAAACCAATAAATGTTGAGGAAAACACCGCAATTGCTGGTACACCCGCATAATTCACTTTAGTGACTGCCTGCGGTGCTTCATTGCGTGTTCCTAAGCGGAATAACATACGAGAAGACGTATAAATTGCAGCATTCATACAGCTTGCCACGGCGATAAACACAACCGTATCAATAATAAGTTTAGTACCCGGTACGTTTAAGCTCATTAAAACGTATTGGAATGTCCCGTACTTCTGTAAGTCCGGTGAACGCCAATCGACAAGTGAAACGGCAATAAACATTGAGACCACAAAGAAAAGAATAATACGGTACAGCACCAAATTGGTGGCACGTCTAATTTTCTGTTTAGGGTTGGATGACTCTGCCGCGGCAATCGAGACAATTTCTACCCCAAAAAATGAAAATGCCGTAATTAAAATGGCAGATAAAATACCTCCCATACCGTGCGGCATAAAACCAGCGTTGTTATATAAATTGGCAACACCGCTAACATTTTTAGCTAAAGGCCAAACACCTGAAATTGCCAAAATACCAATAATAATGAAGCCAATAATGGCAACGACTTTGACTAATGAAAACCAGAACTCAAACTCGCCAAAACTTTTGGTACTAAAAAAGTTGGCTAAGCTTAAGAACACAATAAAGCAAAATGCATAAATAGAAACTGAAACACCCGGAAACCACGAATGTAAAATTTCAGCCCCTGCGATGGCTTCTACCGGAATCGCAAGCACCCAAAACCACCAATATAACCAACCAATCGTAAACCCTGCCCACGGGCCAATTGCTTTACGGGCATAGGTAGAAAATGAACCAGTGTCTGGCTCTAAAACGGCCATTTCACCTAACATGCGCATCACCAGAAATACCATAATGCTGGTAATCAGGTATGCAAGAATCACTGCGGGGCCTGCTTTGGCAATTGCAGAAGATGAACCGACAAATAAACCTGCGCCAATAACACCGCCAATACTAATCATTGTGATATGGCGATTTGAAAGTCCTTCGCCTAATTTTTTTGTTCTATCATTATTCATATTTCATTCCTTAAAAATATATCCATAAAAACAATCTATTACATGTTCAAAATCCTATGTTATGAAAAAGGGAAAACCTAATGTTTTCCCCTTGTTGCAATAATTAATTTAAAGTTGGCATTGAGAACTGTTTTGCTTCACGGACTTGAGTCGAAGGCCAGCGCTGTGTAATGGTTTTACGGCGTGTGTAGAAACGGACGCCATCTGGACCATACGCATGTAAATCACCAAACAACGAACGTTTCCAACCACCAAAGCTATGGTAAGCAACAGGTACTGGTAAAGGCACATTAATACCGACCATACCCACTTGAATGTGGCTGCTAAAATAGCGTGCTGCTTCCCCATCACGGGTATAGATACAAGTACCGTTGCCATATTCATGGTCATTAATCAGTTGCATCGCTTCTTGCATACTATTCACACGCATAACTTGCAACACAGGACCAAAAATTTCTTGCTGGTAGCTGGTCATGTTTGGAGTGACTTGATCAATTAAAGTTGGTCCAACAAAGAAACCTTTTTCGTAGCCTGTTGGTTTTGCATCACGGCCATCTACCACAATTTTTGCGCCTTGCTGTTCTGCACTTTGAATATAAGCCTGTACTTTGTCTTTGTGCGCTTGGGTAATAAGCGGACCAAAGTCGTTACTTGCATCGGCATAGTTACCGAACTTCAATTTTTTCATTTCTTGAGTCAGCTTATCAATCACAACATCGGCAACTTCATCGCCAATAGCAACCGCAACCGAAAGTGCCATACAACGTTCGCCAGAAGAGCCAAAAGCAGCACCTAGCAATGAAGTGACTACGTTATCAATATCGGCATCAGGCATGATAATCGCGTGGTTTTTTGCACCGCCTAATGCTTGGCAACGTTTACCTGTTGAAGTCGCTGTACGGTAAATATATTCAGCAATTGGCGTCGAACCTACAAAGCTGACTGCCTGAATACGCGGATGATGCAATAAGGCATCTACCGCCTCTTTGTCACCATTCACCACATTAAACACGCCGTCAGGTAAACCCGCTTGTTTTAATAATTCTGCGAGGTATAAAACCACAGAAGGCGCTTTTTCAGAAGGTTTTAAAATAAAGCAGTTACCGCAGACTAGTGCCATTGGGAACATCCATAAAGCGACCATGGCTGGGAAGTTAAAAGGCGTAATACCAGCGACAACACCTAACGGTTGGAACTCGCTCCATGAGTCGATATCTGGACCGACATTTTTTGAAAACTCCCCTTTTAAAAGCTCTGGTGCACCGCAAGCATATTCAACATTTTCTATACCACGTTGTAATTCACCTTGAGCATCATGAGAAATTTTACCGTGCTCTTGCCCAATCAAAGCGCAAATCTTTTCTGCATTTTGTTCTAATAATTGTTTGAACTTGAACATGACACGCGCACGTTTAATAACCGGTGTATCACGCCATGCAGGAAATGCTTGTTCGGCTACTTGAACTGCTTCATTTACCGTTTGGGCATCTGCAATTTCGACTTCTTTACTAATTTCACCCGTCGCAGGATTGTAAACTGGCTGTTTTCTTGCCGTTTTAGATACAATTCTTCCTTGAATGAAATGCCCTAGCACTTTTTTGGCTTGTTCACTATGCGTACCATTTTCAGTTGAAACTTCTTCATAGCTAAAATCTTCTAGGCCATTTGTCATTGTTGTTACTCCTTACTACAATTAATTTCAGATCAAACTGTATTTTCATTTAGTTCTTAAAAAGCATCTATTACCGTTATAGATACCCATGAAATGTCTCTAAGCCTTATTTCACTTGATAAAGCGCATCGCCCACGGCATTCATTAAGCGGTCAATATCAGCCTCAGTGCTGTTAAACATTGGACCGAACTGAAGCGTGTCACCCCCAAAGCGAACATAGAATCCTTCTTTCCAGAGTTTCATACCGAGTTCAAAGCCTCGAATGGTGGCATCGCCATCACGCGGAGCTAACTGCAACGCACCAATCAAGCCACAGTTGCGAATATCTAAAATGTGCGGTGCGCCTTTTAAACCATGCAACATTTTTTCAAAACTTGGAGCCAACGCCGCCGATTGAGCTAATAAGTTTTTCTTTTCTAAAACTTCAAGCGCAGCTAAAGCAGCCGCACAAGCAACCGGATGTGCTGAATAGGTATAGCCGTGAGTAAATTCAATAGCATGCTCTGGTAGATCTTGCTGCATAAAGGCTGAGTAAATTTCATGGCTTGCCACCACACCACCTAAAGGAATAGCACCATTGGTCACCTGTTTCGCAAAGTTCAAAATATCTGGTGTTACCCCAAAGTACTCTGCCCCTGTCCACGTTCCTAAACGGCCAAAACCTGTAATCACCTCATCAAAAATTAACAAGATGTCATGCTGGTCGCAGATCTCTCTTAAACGTTGTAAATAACCCGTTGGCGGCACAATACAACCCGCCGAACCAGAAATAGGCTCTACAATGACGGCTGCAATATTTGAAGCATCGTGTAGCTCAATTAACTTAAGCATTTCATTGGCAAGTTCTACCCCGCCTGTTTCTGCACAGCCTTTGGTAAAAGTTAAATTTGGCTGCAAGGTATGCGGTAAATGGTCTACATCCATAAGCTGACCAAACATTTTGCGGTTGCCGCCAATCCCACCTAGGCTTGTCCCCGCAACATTTACCCCATGATAGCCACGGGCGCGACCAATCAATTTGGTTTTGCTTGGCTTACCTTTAATGCGCCAATAGGCACGTGCCATTTTGATAGACGTATCTGCCGACTCTGAACCTGAGTTGGTAAAGAAAACGTGTTGTAGTTTTTCAGGCATGTGCTGAACAATTTTATCTGCCAGCTTAAAAGACAACGGATGACCGAACTGAAAAGCTGGCGAGTAGTCTAGCTGACCTAACTGAGCACTTACCGCTTGTTGAATTTCGGGTAAGGTATGACCAGCACCACACGTCCATAAGCCCGAAAGTGAGTCATAAATTTCACGGCCTGAATCATCAATCAAGTATGACCCTTTTGCACCGACGATCATGCGCGGGTCTTTAGCAAAGTTTCGATTTGCAGAGAAAGGCATCCAGTGTGCCTGATAATTTATATGCATATTATTATTAGGTTGAACCGCATCTAAAGTATGCTCAGAGTCGCTAAATTTATCCGTATCAAACATAACCATTCCTGTTTATTTTCAAATTATGGTTTGAGTGTACATAGCGACATAAGTTTGATAAATTCAAATTATCTTGAGTTTAGATTTAAAAAAACAAAACTAAATGAAACCTAAAAAATTAAATCAAGTTACTGATTTTGATATAAAACTTCTCAAAATTTTTAAAACGGTTTGCGACTGTCACAGCTTTACATCTGCCGAAAGTATTTTAGGTATTAGCCGCTCTGCAATTAGTTTGCATATGAGTGATTTAGAAAATCGTTTGGGCATTCGGCTGTGCCAGCGAGGCCGTGCCGGATTTGCCCTCACCGATGAAGGACGGGAAATTTTAGAATATATTGAAGTGCTCACAGCAGCGATTGAAGACTTCCGCTCTAAAGTCAACCAAATGCATAACCGCCTTAAGGGTGAGTTTAATATCGGGATTATTAACAACCTTGTGACTATGCCTAGAGGCTATATCACCAACACCTTGACTCAACTTGCCGAAGAGCATGTCGAAGTTATTATTAATATTAGTATGAGCACCCTTTCAGATATTGAGTGCCGTGTGCTCGATAACCGTTTGCATGCGGGTGTTATTCCCCTTGTAACGCCTTTGTCTGGTTTAGACTATTTTGATTTATATAGTGAAAGTTCATTTTTATATTGTGGCAAAAACCATCCTTTATTTAACCAATGTAGCAATATTAATTTAAATGAATTAAAAAAATGGCAAGCCATTCTTCCTAATTATGCCATTACCTCAGAAGCCGCAAAGCTACATCAGCTTTTAGACTGTAAAGCGACCGCAAGTGACCGCGAAGGTATTGCCTTTCTTATTTTAACTGGCAAATTTTTAGGTTTTTTACCCGACCACTATGCAAAAAAATGGGTTGAAGATGGTGTGATGCAACCTGTTTTAAAAGATAAAATGCACTACAGTACCCCTATATGTTTAATTACTCATAAGGGTAAGAACCACAATAATATTTTAAAAACATTTGTAGATATGCTTGAGAAAAGAATCAGCAGTGATTAAAAATATTTAGGCATGACAATTTTACTTAACAATTTGATAAAATCACATAAATAGTTAGAAAAGTAAGTAAATATGCATTTAAATAAAAATTTATTTTACGTTCATCGCTGTGTAACAGGCTTTTATATTTTAATGTTGATCATAGCAATTTTCCTACTGGCAAATTATGGAGTAAAAAAAGAAAACTTAATTTTTTCTGTTTTTGTTCTTGCCATTTATGCAGGCTTAGGTGCTTTACACTTTAGAGCTTCAAATGAAGTATCTAAAGGGACTGAATCGGGCAAAAATTTATCACAGGGTGTTGGAGTATTACTATTGCTTGGATTCCCGATCGGTACAATTTTGGGTATTACCATTTTAGTTCTAACGACTAAAAAACGTTGGCAGTGGGGAGAACTACCAGAATATGAAAATATTGAATAAAGTTTTATTTACAATATTGTTTTTTAGAAGCCTCTAGTAATTTTTTGATGACCTAAATTTATAATTTATTAGCTTTAGTTTCATAAGAGACTAAAGCTAAATTAATATCAGCTTAAGCCTCACTTTATGCATATAGTTACATTTATAATCTCAAGAATAAACCAAACCAAGCTTTAGTAAAAAGTAATCCAGTACCTTCTCTGTTTCAGCCACATTGCAGTTATCTAACAATTGAATAATCGTGCCTTCAATCATATATAAAAAGAGTCTGGCCTCATTAAATGTTGCATCGGTTTTTAACTGTCTGAGATGGCTATAAATTTCATTGATAAGCCACATTCTATATCTCGCTGCGGTCTGAAAAGCGTTTGGATAGCTAATTTTTGTTTCAAAAATGGCCTTAAATAATATGTAATATGGCCCTTCTATATCGCTATGTAAAAAGTACAGCTTCTTAAGTTTATCTAGTGTACTTGTAGCGTGGTCATATTCGACCATTTCAATCACTTGTTCTTGAAGACGTTCTTTTTGCACGATTAAACAGATTTCAATGAAGCGCTCTTTAGAGTGAAAATAATTATAAAACGTCATTTTTGTAACTTCTGTTTCCCTCACAATCTTGTCGACGCCAACTGTGTGAAATCCACCGTGATGGAAAAGATGAATCCCTTTTTTTACAACTTCAAAAGCACGTGGTGGGAATGTTAAATTTGGCATAGTTTTACCGTTATAAAATAAATTTTTGTTGTATATAAATGAGTTAAAAAATCTGTGCCCTTTCTGGGAGAAAAAAAGGCACAGCAAAACCCATAAAGACTGTGCTTGGCACATCTCGAGTTTTATAGTTGCTAAATTTTTGGTCGTGACGATTTAAAGCTTGATAAACCTAATGGCGATCAAACTCGTTAATAAACTAAGTTGTGTTGTTATAGCTTTTGACAAAGGCTGCCAAGAAATAGTGAATGTGCAAAGCCAACTCCTTTTTATTGGGAGTTCTGCCAGACATTAAAATTATGGTGGCAGAACGAAGGGGGTTCGCAGACTGGTCAAACGAGGCCAGCACACCCAAAGGTGTCCCCCTCCGTTCCACCATAGAGGGGGCACGAGGGTGTACACACTAAAAGAAGAATCTTTTAATGCTCGTTTGATTCGGTCTGCGACAACCGACTGGCGATGTAGGCCAGCACGCAAAGAATAATAGTCACTCTATTTATCGTCAAGCACAAAAAGTGACAACTGTTTTAAAATAAAACAGACAAAGTATTTGATAAATCAGTGGGTTTTAAGATGAACTACAAAATCTATGGGTAAAATCAGATGTTGTTATTTTTATGCGTTTTTTAAAATAATTGCGTTCAGCAATAAAAGATTGGGCTATTTATGTAGTACCTAATTAGAATGGATATGAAAAATAAGCCTCGTACTCTCAGTTGGCTTGAGGCTTGGTAAATTCATTTCAATAGCACCCGTTTAAAGATGCCAAATAAAATAATTAATGGTTCTTTTTAGAGAATTTATGACCTTTAGGAAGTGGAGCATCACATGGTTGATCCGTCTTTACATCAACCATTTTCACTGGCCCATCATTGTAGACCGTTACTTTACAGCCTTTTACAACATATTTCTGTTCAATACCACCGTACCTTTCATCCTCAGAAACAGGAGCTACAGAAGTTACACCATAACAAGCTCCATCAGCACCACATTCAACCTCTACTCCACTAACATCAGCTCCACCCGCTTCTGCCACTTCTGCTCCAGCAGCTTCCATAGCATCAACCTCTTCAACCTGTGTCTTTGCTGCATATGTATTTGAAAGACTCATCATCAGAAAAACTGCAAAAAAGAACTTACTACTGCGATTTATTGAATTCATGTTTTATCCATAGCTTTAATATTCATCAGGATCCGGATGGATCCCACAAATTAGGATTTGGTTCCGCATATATAGAGTTTTCAATAACTGTACACTAACCAGTACCATTTAAAAACATACTTAAATCTAAAATCTTGAAATGATCTTTATGAATTTTTTCTTCGACTAAAATAAAAAAAAGCTCCCGTAATAGGAGCTTTTTGAATCTTGGCAGAGGATCAAGGACTCGAACCTTGACGAACGGTTTTGGAGACCGTCATGCTACCATTACACCAATCCTCTATATATACAATTAAACCCTTTAGATTTAATCATAAAAAAAGCAAGATCGTCGTCTTGCTTTTTTCAATGGTGGGGGCGAAGAGACTCGAACTCTTACACCTTGCGGCGCTGGAACCTAAATCCAGTGCGTCTACCAATTTCGCCACGCCCCCATCTGGGACATTTATTTAAAATAAATGTGGCAGAGGATCAAGGATTCGAACCTTGACGAACGGTTTTGGAGACCGTCATGCTACCATTACACCAATCCTCTTCCAAGATTTAAATGACTTAACATTCAAATCAACTTTAAGTTTTAACTTAAAGTGGTGGGGGCGAAGAGACTCGAACTCTTACACCTTGCGGCGCTGGAACCTAAATCCAGTGCGTCTACCAATTTCGCCACGCCCCCGATGGCTGTGTATATTAGCGATAAGATCTAACAGTGACAAGTGTTTTTTTTCTAAAAAAAACTGACCGTGTAAATTGTATACAGATACTAGATCAATGATTTTTATAAGTTTGAATGTACTTTTAAACAATTTATCGCTTCAAATGCATTTGAAAACCGATTTTTCTGTTGTTTTTGCAATAATCCCGCCAGTAAAGGGTAAAAAATTTGAACTGAATCAGGTAGCTGAATGTCTAAATTTTGACAATGCAATACAGCCCAATCATGATAACTATTTGCTTGTAAACGCATTTGGCTTAACCATTCATACAAAACAATTCCAAAGGCATATAAATCGCTTTGTATACTCTTACTTGCTCCATGGAACAGTTCAGGAGCCATATATCTTGGGGTAGCATCAACGATTGAGTCAGGACTCGATATACGCCGTGTTTTTTCAAAATCAATTAAATAGAGCTGCTGTTCAAACTTTCGAAAGTGTTCCCTTTTTATATCTCCATGAATCCATCCCAACTCATGAAGCGCTGTTAAAGCCTTAAGTGCGGTAAAGACAGTCTCATAAATATCTTTTAAGTTTTGCTTTGGGATGGAACGATCAAACCAGTCTTCTGTATCCGGCAAAATTAATATTTTCCCTTCATGTTGTTGTAGTTGGGAAACAGTGTCGGCATCAACTATTTTAAATGGTAAAAGCCAATTTGCGTTTTTATGCTGAATATCTTCATAAAATTGCAATTCATGCAAAAAATCTTGCTCATTTTGAGCATATACGTGTGGCACTTGATATTTTAGCCAGTAGTGATGGGCATCTATAGTACATGTCCATAGATGCCGCCCTAAATCTGCACTTTTAGGTTTTGTCACACTTTTTAGATTTTCTATATGAGAAGCAAAATCATGCTTCAGCATAATAAGACTCTGGTTGTTGTCTCTTTTCTTCAAAACGTAGCACTTCTAAACAATGCTGAATAGTTTTACCAATACGTGCATGAGTTTCTATAGAAGAAATTTTCGGCCAAGTCGCCCGCTCACCTTCTCGTTGTAAACGCTTAAACAAATGCGGACGAGGGTTTTGCAATGTATAGGCATAATGTTTTAAGCCATATTTAGCAATAATATTGACATCACCATAGTAGCGCTGCCCTATTACCCCATATCCATGATCAAGCAGTCTTCTTACTGGAGAAATAGCACCGAGTCTTTGACGGGTAAAGTCCATTACTCCCATAGACAGGACTTTACCTTGGCGTCTTAAAATTCGTTCTGGCCAACTTAAAAGATCTTTACGGAAACGGTGTGCATCATCTTGCATAAATGGTACAACATGCGGATTCACTTGACTGGCAATGGTGTAGTTTAAATTATAAAGCCTTGCCATTCTTTCTTGTGGAAAGTCACTGCGCACACTGCCATCGACCCATTTTGTATTTGCCATATAAGGTGTATGTTCACCATCATAACGCTTACTGGTTAAACGCACAGGTGGAAATAAAACTGGCACAGCACAAGAAGCCAATACAGCACTCCAAACCAAAACGTTGGGTGTCATAATTGCATTCATAATTCGCGGATTTTCTGTTGCATCATACGGTGCAACTGCGACATTAATATTTAAACCCGATTTTTTAAATGCTTCTTCAAAAGTCAAATCGCCTAAGTTTTCGATAAGGAATTTTTTCAAATAGTGGACATCCGCAATGCCCCCATTCCCTTTTATAAGTTCACGAAGCTTTCTAAAATGAAACGCATCACTAAAAAATTGCTCGCCATTTAACAAGTTTTGAACGTCTTCACTGGCAGAAGTTCCTAGCATGCCTGTCATAATCGCGCCAGCACTTGAGCCGGATAGCACTTTTGGCATTAAGTCTTGTTCAATTAATGCCTTACATACGCCTGTGTGAAAAAGACCTAAAGTTGCACCACCCGAAAACATAAGCGCGGGTTGTCCATATGCTTTTTCACAATTTTCAAAAAACTCTATTTTTTCTTTTCTTTGAAAGGTAATACATTCACTAGAAGCAATGTAAGCCAAGCTTTGGCTGACTTCTTCGATATAATCTTCAATTAATTTTTTTGTACCTACATGCGTTGCAGCAAACAACATAGGGTGACCAATATTTGCAATATCGTAAGTTAGCCCTTCTTTTAAAAGATAAATCAAATCTAAAGTACGATGTTGCTGACGATATCTTTTCAGTAAGGTGTAACGATAAGAAATGAGCTCAGCATCAAAATAAGGTGAACTATTATCGAACTTCCACTCTTGTGCACCTGTTTCTTCATCCAGTTTTAATGCAAAAGACTTCCACTCTTCATAAGATTCAGCCATGTCTAATTGACGTTGTAATTTTTTGATACGGTAAGCCTGATGCGGATTCATATCACTTCGTATTTTTTCAAACATATTTCGTCCTCATCTTCACAGATGATTTTACTGAATAGACATGACAACACTATGCGCGGTCTGAACATTTCAATCAATTGCAAAACAGATAAACTAGATTGGCAGTATCTTTTTTGTCAGCTTGCAAATTTCGGTGTTAGTATCCTAGTAAATTACTGTTTAACATGATTGATCAACCATGGCTACCATTGATTTACCCGACAATTTAGTTCAAACCTTATCACTTGTATTAAATCAGTTACAGCAGGTTTTACCTGAACCGAAACAAGAAACTGATTTCACTGCACCAGCTTTTAGATGGGAAAACCAGCAACTTAAAGCCATTTATACGCCTAAGAATATTTATCTTGATGACTTAAAAGGCATCGAACGTCAAAAAGAAAAAATCATTCAGAATACTTTGCAGTTTTTAAATGGCCTACCTGCAAATGATGTACTGTTAACGGGTTCACGTGGTACAGGTAAATCCTCTATAGTGCGTGCTTTACTCACTGAATATGCGCCTCAAGGATTACGTTTAATTGAAATTGAGCGTGATGATTTAGCAGACCTACCTAAAATTCAAAAAATCATTCAAAACCGCTCTGAAAAGTATATCGTCTACTGTGATGACTTAGCTTTTAATGCTGAAGATGAAAATTATCGTAGTCTAAAAAGTGTATTAGATGGTTCATTACAATCTGGTTCAACAAATTTTATTATTTATGCGACCAGTAACCGCCGTCACTTGTTACCTGAGTTCATGCACGAAAACACACCTGTAACTAAGGTGGATGTACCTCAATATACCGAACTACATCCGCAAGAAGCGATTGAAGAAAAGATCTCTCTATCAGACCGTTTTGGCTTATGGTTATCTTTTTATCCAATGGATCAAAATTTATATTTAGAAATCGTAGAACATTATCTTGATAAAGCAAACATGCCTTTTAATGATGAAGTTCGTGCTGAGAGTTTACGTTGGTGCCAAATGCGTGGTCAGCGTTCTGGTCGTGCAGCTTATCAGTTTTCTAAGCATTGGATTGGTTTAAATGCTTTAAAAGAGTTGTCTAACAGTTAAATAAAATGTCCCACAAAGCCTTAGCTTTGGCCTGTAAACCGCTTAGCTTTGGCAGTTGTTTTTCATAACCTAAAACCAAGATCACCCTCTTTTAGGTTTATATATGAAAAAACAATTGCCAAAATTTTCTATCGCAAGCAAAACTATTGCTAAAAGTTTGTTATTCGCACAAGGCTTTTTAGACCAAGCAAAAAAATATTCAACGCTTCCTTTTACTCAATCTCATATCATTCGCCCACGTGTTGACGAAAAATATTATAGCTGGACTCATTACGGCATCTTTTTTCCCCTTTTGCCAGAACCGCATCGCTATTTAAATATTATGATTTTATTAGGCACACCTGGTGCACTTGCTTTTGATCACGATGACATTATTGTTGGCAATCCCAGAAAAACAGCGACTTTCTTTTCAAGTACAGCGGCTTTAGAGAAAGCTTTGCTTAAGGCTTATATCATTCCTAAAAATACAAAAATTAATGAAAATGGAAGCTTAATCGAACTTGGTCAGGAAATTTCAATTCAAGGAAAATTCCCTAAAATTCATATTAATGGACATTATGAAGGTCTAGATTTTGACTTTGATATTGATGTGACCTCACATATTTCATGGTTTGTAAAAACGCCTGTTTATGATCATTTGAGTTTATTAGCCAAATTTAAAGGTTTTTTAAACTATCAAGATAAATACATTGAAAGCGAAGGACTTTGCACTTACGAATATGCCCGAGCAGTTGGCCCCCACTCATTCACAAATCAACTTATCCCTGAAAACCATAAATTACCGCTTGATTTTTTCACTTATCAAATCATTAATTTGAATGAAAATACTCAACTTCTGCTAACCAAAGCAGATATTGCGGGTCAAACAGTAACTTATACATTGCATATTAGACATCTTGATCGGCCACCTGAAATTTATACAGATGTCAGCTTTGATATTATTTCATATCAAATTGATGACTTCATTTCTCCAACGGGCAAGAACATGCGACTTCCCAAATACTTTTCTTGGATTGCTAGAAATGAAGCAAAGCAAATTATTTTAAATATTCAGGCAGAAATTGACTGCCCATTCCGCTATGGTCATGGGCAAGGTTATGCAAGTAGTTATATATTTACTGGTCATTATTTTGGCAATGAAGTGCAAGGCCGTGGTTATATCGAATATATAGATATTGAAAACCAACAAGCCTTTGCAGATAAATAATTTTATTCAGGAATAGTAAGTTCAGTCATTGGCCAACGTGGTGTAGTCGTAACAGCCAAGCCATCATGTTGGCCTGCTTTTAAGCGCTGATATCCTGCAAATGCAATCATTGCACCATTATCTGTACATAAAGCAGGTTCTGCATAGTAAACCTGCGCTTTAATTTTCGCTAAGGAAGTTTCTAACTGTTCGCGTAATCGTAAATTTGCACTTACCCCACCAGCAATCACTAAACGCTTAAGCCCAGTTTGCTTTAAAGCTTTTACCGATTTTTTCACCAAGGTATCTACAATTGCTTCTTGGAATGAAGCTGCAATGTCAGCATCACGGTTTTCGCCGTTCAATTTTTTCAATTGAACAGAAACTGCAGTTTTTAAGCCACTAAAAGAAAAATCTAGGCCTTGATGAAGCATTGGTCGTGGAAATTCAAATGCTAGCGGATCACCAGATAATGCAAGTTTTGCGATATTTGGCCCACCCGGATATGGCAAGCTCATCATTTTTGCGACTTTATCGAAAGCTTCACCAGCAGCATCATCAATAGACTCACCTAAGAGTTCATATTGACCAATCGCATGAGCCGCCATCAATTGTGTATGTCCACCTGAAACAAGTAATGCTACAAATGGAAATTCGGGTGGCTGACTTGAAAGTAATGGAGCCAACATGTGTCCTTCCATATGGTGCACACCGATGGCAGGCTTATTTAAAGAAAAAGCTAGAGTTCTTCCAAATAATGTGCCTGTCATTAATGCCCCCATCAAACCTGGGCCACGCGTATAAGCAACTGCATCAATCTCTTGTTTCGTTACACCACTTTGTTCAAGCAATTGATTCATTAAAGGAATAAGCTTACGGACATGATCACGAGAAGCCAGCTCTGGAACCACCCCACCATATTCAGCATGAAGTTTTATCTGGCTATAAAGAACCTGTCCCCGCAAGCCGAGTTCGCTATCATAAAGTGCCAACCCTGTTTCATCACAAGAAGTTTCTAAGCCTAAAACAATCATCAAAACTGCCTTTTATATGAGTCAAAATATTGCAATCGCTATTATAGACTTGTGATATGAGTTGTAAATGAGTAAAATACTGACCTTCACTTGTGATCCGGCGCAATGGTGTGCCTGATCTTATCCATAATCTAGAGGATTTTACATGCCACAAGTTAAGTTGAAAGAAGGCGAACCAGTTGACGTAGCTATCCGTCGTTTCAAACGTTCATGCGAAAAAGCTGGTGTTTTAGCTGACGTTCGTAAGCGCGAATTCTACGAAAAACCAACTCAAGAACGTAAGCGCAAAAAAGCTGCTGCAGTTAAACGCTACCAAAAGAAATTGGCTCGCGAATCTGTACGTACTACTCGCCTTTACTAATTAATTTGTGATTGACTGCTGAAATTATGACTACTTTAAAAGACCAAATTACTGATGCATTAAAAACTTCTATGCGTGCCAAAGATATGGCAACAGTGACGGTTTTGCGTAGTCTACAAGCAGCAATTAAGCAAATCGAAGTTGATGAGCGCATAGAGCTTGGCGACGCTCAGGTTCTTGCGGTCATTGAAAAGCAAATTAAACAACGTAAAGAATCGATCAAAGCCTTTGAAGGTGCTGGTCGTGATGATTTAGCTAGTAAAGAACAAGCCGAAGCTGAGATTATTTCCCAGTTTCTACCAGAAGCTATGACTGAGGAAGAGCTTGATTCTATCATTGAGCAAACGATTGCTGCTCAAGAAGCAACTAGCATGAAAGATATGGGTAAGGTGATGAATTCTCTACGTCCGATCATAGCCGGGCGTGCCGATCCTGCTCAAGTTTCAGCAAAAATTAAAGCCAAGTTAGCTTAATTCCCTCCTCTTTCCTTATACATTCTTAGACCAAGCTTCCAGTTACTTGTCAGTTTAAGTAAATTCGTGTCTGCGAAAATCACAAGATTACTCTACACGTCCTAAATTTTCATTCGTCGTTCATCTTGCATTTGCTTTAAGCGGCTATCTATTTTAGCAGACATTGCATGATTGTCTTTTGCAAGTCGCTGTGCATGTAACATCGATTTAATTGCATTTTCTTCACTACCAGACCAAAATTGTGCTTCTGCTCGATAGCGCAACACATTCACCGCCCTTAAAGGCGACTCTTTATCTAAATTAGCGGCTTGCTGTAATAGTTGCCAGCCTTGAATATCTCGGGCATTTTTATTAATAAAACGCTGAACAAGTGTCTGTACTTGCGCATATTTCCCCTGACGTAACAAAACCTCAGCCAACTTATAGCTAAACGCTTTATTTTCAGGCATGGTCATTTGCAATGGCGCAATAGAATTATAGGCCTGATCAAGTTTATTTTGCCCCAAATAAATATCTGTTTGAATTAAAGAAACAAGCGGCTTACCACTAGATTTTACTTGATCTAAGGTTGTTTGAGCTTGCGTATAATCACCTTGTTTTAAATAAAATGCAGACAACGCCAATAACCCTGCCAGATTTTTTTGCGAGGCTAAACTTTGAAGCTGATTTTCTGTAGCTTCTCCAGCAACCACCATGGTGTACCATTTTAAAATTTCAAAATCAACATCATATATTCGACTTTTAACACGGGGCATTTGATTAGCTCTTAGGCGAGCCTCACTCATACGCTCAGTCGTTAAAGGATGGGTAAGCCAAAAATCCGGCAGGAAACTTACATGGCTAGTTGCCCTATGCATTGTTTCAAAATAATCTGCCATACTTTGCGGGTTATAACCCGCGGCATACATATATTGCATTCCGATCCGATCAGCTTCACGCTCTTGATTACGGCTATAGGTAAGCTGCTTATCCAAAAGCGCAGCTTGCGTACCCAACATGACTGCCGCCCCTGCATCTCCACCTGCTTGAGCAGCCAAAGCTACGCCTGCCAGCAAACCAGCCAAACTTAAGAGTGCTTGCCCTTTAAAGGCTTCTTCTGAACGACTAAAGTGCCTTTGAGAAACGTGAGCAATTTCGTGTGCCATCACACCAGCAATCTCATCAATATTGCGAGCAGATGAAATAAGGCCAGTATTTAATGCAAATAACCCACCTGGCACAGCAAATGCGTTAATTTGAGGGTCTTTAATTACAACTAAACCAATAGGTTGCCCCAGCTGGGTTTGACCCAAAATATTAGAGAAGACTTGAAAAAATTGATCTTCCAGCCATACATCCTGTATGACTGGCATTTGCTTATGAACTTCACGAAAAACTTTTTCACCAATAAATTTTTCTTTTTGCTGGTCAAGCAATCCTATTCCACTACCAATATTCGGAATTTCAACTTGCCCAGAAGCTGGTTTGGAGTCAAAAGGATCGGCATAAGAGGCATTTGTTATAAAAGCCAAACTTAAAATAACTGGCAAAAATTTCAAAAGTTCTTCTCTATTAAAAATTAGACCAACAAAAAAGCCCACTCACACAATGCTTGAATTATCTTGCATCATATCAATAGGCTTTCACTATAACATTGAAAATAGACTATATTTGCAATGAAGTGTTATTCAATTTTTATTCAAAATTAGGGTTCACCAGATATCTTGGAGTTTTATCTTCCAATGCTTCTACCAAGTTCTTATAAGCTAAGTTTGCCATTTTTTTGCGAGTTTCAGCTGTAGCAGAACCTACATGAGGCAAGGTAACAACATTTGGTAATTTGAAGAGTGCCGAATCTTGCAAAGGCTCTTTTTCATATACATCAAGACCAGCAGCAAAAATAACTTCATTCTGCAAAGCCTCAATAAGCGCCTGCTCATCGACCACTGAACCACGCGCAATATTGACAAAAATTGCGTGCTTTTGCATAAGTTCAAATTGAGCTTTACCCATTAAAGCTTTAGATTCAGTATTTAAATCAACTGCTGTCACCACAAAATCAGACTGTTGTAACAACTCATCCAAACCTAAATATTGAGCATTCAATGGCTCGGCCAATTCAGGCTTTTCACGTCGATTATGATAAACAATATTCATGTTAAAACCATAAAAACCACGACGTGCAATTGCAGCACCAATATTACCGAGCCCAATAATTCCTAGCGTCTTTCCAAAAACATCTAGTCCAAACTGCTGTGGCCCAACTGTTCTTTTCCATTCACCTTGTTTAGTCCAATGGTCTAGAAATGGTACTTTTCTAGCTGCACTTAATAATAGTGTAAAAGCAAGATCTGCCGTAGTTTCAGTCAAAACATGCGGTGTATTTGATAACCAAATTTTCTTTTGGTTCAAATAAGCAACATCATAATTATCATAACCAACTGTCACAGATGAAATAATTTTTAGTTTTTGTGCTGGAGCAAGATTGCTTTCATTGAGCAAGCGCCCCGCGCCAATCATTCCATCAGCATCTACGACTTCTTTTCTTATCTGTTCATTAATATCACCCAGTTTAGGGTTTAATACGACAACATGATAATCCCGCTGTAACCGTGACAAAATTTCTTCATCAATTTGGCTAAAAACCACAACCTTTTTCATGTATATCCCTACTACTCATTGTTATCTTGCATAAGTTGCCATAGCCTTTTTTTAAGGAGAGGCTTATCTAACATTTCTTTTAAACTAGCTAAATGAATAATATTTGCATGTTGAATATAGGCACATTTACCTAAACACAAAATCTTTTTTTCTGCCGCTACAGCATCTAAAAAACCTTGAATATATGAACCGACACCGCGTTGATCTTGATAAGCTGCTAACGGAAAAGGCCACCTTAATTCAGCATAATGCCCCACTTTGGCCTTTTGTATATTTGCCCAAAGTTGCTTTTCCTCTTTCTCTAATGAAGTTACATCAACAAAGATTACACACTTTTCAAGACAATAAGCCTGCAATTCAAATGGAGCAATTGCCTCTCGCTCAACAACTATAGGTTTTTCTACAACCACTTCAGGCTGTGGAACATCTACAATGGCTATTGAAGCCTCCTCAACCACTTTAGCAACTTCAAGCAGTTCAGGATTAGATGGTGCCTGTTCAAATGCAGGAATATCTACAGCAACAGGTATATTAATTGGAAGATGAGGCTCAGCAACCTGATCACGCCATAAAGTATGAGCATTATTTTTTTGGCACACTTGTGTTCTAGGAATCCACACATCGATTCCTAAAGTTGCCAGTATATTTCTTTGCTGCCCAATCATGTTTAAATCAGTACCTCTAATCTACACACATTCTAACGGGCTTCTGATTTTTTTTCAGCGTTTTCTTTAAATGATCTCTTTTCAAAACCACATATGTTTCTTAAATAATCATAACGCTATTTTTCTTCTGCATTTGCTCTACAATTTCATCTGACTCAAAACCAAATCGCCAATAGAGCAACTCAAGCACATCAAGTTCATCTTGAGTAATAATTCGGTCACTCCATAAGCACATTTCAGCAATTGCCAAAATGCTTAAACGATCACGAAGTAAAAGCCCAGCAATGTCATTTAAAATTTCAGCCAAATCCAAAGGCTCATCCGAAATTTCATCATAAATATTCATTTCATCTGGGTTTAGCAATGAACGCAAAATACGTTCACGAACTTCCAACTGGTTTGGGCTATTAATTTGCTGCACATGAAGTAGTGCATCAATTAAACGAACTATTTGAGGTTTTACTTCTTCAAATGCCGTAGGTAAGTGAAGTGGCATAAGATTCAATTCATACTTGACCCGCTCTAATAACAAGGCATCAAGTAGTCCTATTTCACCATCTTCCTGAATAATAAGTGCCAGTTTGGTCAGAAATTGACGAGCAATACTTGCAGGCATATGGCCAATATTTTTACATGCATCGTGAAATATCTGAATATGAATACGACCATCTAAATTAAGCAAAGCATCGACAATCGAATGACTTACAGGAGCTTCTTGCGGAATAAATTCTCGATATTGACGAATCATTAAAATTGCAACCATCACCTCACGTGAACCAGTAGCGGTTTGCAATGCGCGCTGAATGAGCTCCGGCCGTTTTTTATTACGCCGAATATCATTACTTAAAGGTTTAATCGCATCATTTAATGCAAAACTGATTGGAGAAAGGCGCAACAAAGGCAAAGGCTGTGGTGATGACCACGGAATATAAATTTCTGTTTCAGATTCTTCTAATGAACGAAAAAGACTAAATAACGGTCTATTGCGAAGTTTCTTTAAATTTTCTAATTGTAAATCTTGCAATAGAGTTGGATTAAGTTCGTAAATACGCTCACGAATACTTGGGTGAATGTTCATCCAACTTTGAGGACTAAGTGAGTTTGCAAAACACATATGTGCAATAGATTCAGAATAAGCACTATGAATTTGCGAACCTGAATGGTGAACATAAATACGCAATAAAGTTTGGGTGTTCGTACTATTTTTTAGCAACCGCATGGTTTTTTGGTCGTTGCGGAACGTACGACCACTTAATGTTAAATATTTAATAAAACGTGTGATTAATACACCCAAGCTTCCTGCTAGCCAGATTACACCACCGACAGCTACAAAGACTGTTTCAAATTTATGCTTATAACCAGGACTGTAACGTTTAAAACCCTGCTTAGCGAGCTTACTACCCCATTGACTAAAGGTTGTTAAACCACTGTATAAAATTTTTAATTTAGTATTTTCTACAGCTTCACCGGATAAAATCTGGTTAAACTCGTGACCCAATAGACCATACAGTTCTAGTTCATCTAGATTCTGTAAAGCTCCCCAAGTCAAAATAATGACAATATCGTTTGAGTGAAAACCTGCAGTTAATGCATTCACTCCTACTTCGTCAGGCAAAACATAAAGTGTTGGAATGTTCAGAGAAAATGTTTGCGCCAAATGTTCTGTAATTTTTAATGCAGCATGTTCTTCCGGTGTACTCTCACCTTTTACCAAACGACGCGCTTTAAGTTGTTTAGCAAGAGAATGTCCTCCCTTACGCAAAATATAAAGCTCGGTCACTACAGACCAAACCATAATAAAAAGCAAAAGAGCAACAAAATATGGACTTAAGGCATGCCACCAAATTGGCTGGCTATAATCAAAGAAATGAACAAGTAAACCCAAAATGAGATTTAAAATAAAAATAGTTAAAAGCACAGCGACCAAACACATAGTGATGGACCATGCCATATTTTTATTTTCGATTAAATAGTGGCTTACTTCTTTCAATGTAAATAATCCCAATTACATTGTTAAGTTTCATCATAAAAGAAAAAAGCGGGAAACACCCGCTTTTTTCGGCTATTTCTATTCTTCTTTAATGCCCGTCAAATCTACTGACGCAGCATCAATATTGACATCAATATAACCATCTTTTTTCTTTTTCGCAGAGTCATTACGCTTCTGCTCCAAATTATTCAGATAGTCTGCATCGATACCGCCAGTTACATAAATTCCATCAAAAACAGAGCAATCAAACTCAGTCAATGTAGGAACCTTACTTGTACGTACGGCGTTCTTCAAGTCTTCCAAATCTTGGAATACTAAACGGTCAGCACCAATAATTTCTTGGATTTCTTCTACACTGCGTTCCGAAGCAATAAGCTCAGTCTTAGCAGGCATGTCAATACCATATACGTTTGGATACATCACCTTTGGTGCTGCTGAAGCAAAGTATACTTTTTTCGCACCTGAGTCACGCGCCATTTGAATAATCTCATTACACGTAGTACCACGTACAATAGAGTCATCTACCAATAAGACGTTCTTACCTTTAAACTCTAACTCAACAGGGTTTAATTTTTGACGTACAGATTTTTTACGCTGTTGTTGACCCGGCATAATGAAGGTACGACCGATATAACGGTTTTTCATAAAGCCTTCGCGGAACTTCACACCAAGAATATTTGCAAGTTCTAGTGCAGAAGTACGGCTGGTATCTGGAATTGGGATAACAACATCAATATCATGGTCTTCACCCCAGTCACGCAAAATTTTATGCGCTAATTTTTCACCCATTTTTAAACGGGCTTTATAAACTGAAATACCATCAATAATTGCATCTGGACGAGCAAAATAAACATATTCAAAAATACATGGACGGTATTTTGGTTCTGCCGCACATTGTTTAGTGAATAATTGACCTTCTGAATCAATGAAAATTGCTTCACCTGGTGCAATATCACGCTCGATTTTAAAACCAAGTGCAGTAATCGCTACAGACTCTGATGCAATGATATATTCCATCTCACCTTGTTCAGTCTCACGCGAACCATAAATAAGTGGACGAATACCATTTGGATCACGGAAACCAACCAAACCATGACCAGTGATCATAGCTACTACGCCATAAGCACCTTGACAGCGCTCATGCACACGAGAAACTGTATGGAAAATATCTTCAGCGGTAGGGTTTAACGTTCCTTTCTTTTGCAACTCATGTGCGAAAACGTTTAAAAGAACTTCTGAGTCAGAATCAGTGTTCATGTGACGTAAATCTGTTTTAAACAGGTCATCATGAATTTCTTCTGCATTGGTTAAGTTACCATTATGTGCAAGTGTAATCCCATAAGGTGAGTTCACATAAAATGGTTGAGCTTCAGCACTGCTAGCAGATCCAGCAGTTGGATAGCGTACATGGCCAATACCATAATTACCAAGTAATGCTCTCATATGACGAGTATGAAAGACATCACGCACCATACCGTTATCCTTACGAAGGAAAAGACGGCCTTCATGGCAGGTTACTATTCCAGCTGCATCTTGCCCACGATGCTGCAACATCGTTAATGCATCAAACAACATTTGGTTCACTGGCGATTTACCGGCTATACCAACAACTCCACACATAGCAACCTCGCAGACAAGCTAGGAATTAATAAAAAGGATTCTTTGTTGAATGGTCGGATCGGGTTTCTGATTCGTCCGATTCGTCCATTGTTTTTGAAGGGGTGCTTGATGCACCGCCTCCAGATGTTATCTGATGATACGCCTCACTTGCTGCATCTTTAGACAATTCTGTTGCTAAAGGCGCATAAGGCAATAAAAACTGTATAAGTATGGACTGTTTCCAGTTTGCTGAACTTTCAACCCAAGGCCCTACGCCTTGCATGGTCACAAGAACAACTAGTAAACCTTTTAAGGAACCAAAAGCACCACCTGCTAAACGATTTAATGGCCCCAATTTCAAACTTTTCAAGAGGCCATTTAAAATTGCAGTGACGATCCAAGTTAAAACAATAATAATGAGTGCAATAAATGCAAAAGCCGCAATCTTTTGAACCACCGGATCCTGACTTAAACCCGACATTGACGGAGCTAGAAGAACAGCATATTTTGCACCCATAATTAATGCAAAAATCCATCCTACCAAGTTCGCAAAGGCTTTTATAAATCCTTGTCGCAAACCGTTTAGCCCCCCAATGAGCAAAAGTATTAGAATGATGATATCAATAGTGTTCATGTTCAATTAGGTCATAGCTTCAACACATTGCTTTACAAGTGTTGGTCCCGTATAGATTAGACCACTATAAATTTGAACAAGTGTTGCTCCAGCTTGTTGTTTCGCTAAAGCCTGCTCACCAGACAAAATACCACCCACACCGATTAAAGGAATTTGTCCTTTTAATGATTGAGCAAATAAACGCAAACATTCTGTACTTTTCTCAAATACAGGAGCGCCTGACAAGCCACCTGACTCATTACCGTAAGGCAGGTTTTCAACCCCTTCTCTCGATAAAGTCGTATTAGTCACAATAAGACCATCAATTTTAAAATCAAGTAATTGTGCAGAGATAAATTCAACATCTTCAGCCGTAAGGTCAGGAGCGACTTTTAAAACCAAAGGAACATAATGATTATATTGCTCAGCCAACTCAAGTTGACGTGCTTTTAGTGTTTGCAACAATTCAGTTAACGCATCACCACTTTGTAAACTACGCAAGTTTTTAGTATTTGGAGATGAAATATTAACTGTAATATATGACGCGTAGTTATAAACTTTCTCAAGACAAATTAAGTAATCATCAACCGCCTTTTCAACAGGCGTATCGGCATTTTTACCAATATTGATTCCTAAAATGCCTCTAAATTTTGAAGCTTTAACATTTTCAATAAGCTTATCAACACCATCATTATTAAAACCCATACGGTTAATAATGGCTTTAGCTTCAGGAATACGGAATAAACGTGGTTTTGGATTGCCTGATTGTGGGCGAGGTGTAATTGTGCCAATTTCAATGAAACCGAAACCTAATCCGGCTAAGGCATCAATATGAGCACCATTTTTATCTAGCCCCGCAGCCAAACCTACAGGATTAGGAAACTCGATTCCCATACATTTGGTCGGCTTTGCTTGTACAGCCTGACGCATCATGCCTAGCTTATGTGCTTTATCAAGCATGGATAATGTTAATTCATGGGCACGCTCTGGTGCTAAACTAAACAACATCGGGCGAGCAAGTGAATATAACATACCAATCACAATCTACTGATTTTAGGTACGCATATTATAGGCACAGGTAGCACAAAACACCATGCTTGACATAAGCATATTTTGATATGTTATTGAACTGTCGCTGTTAATTTAATCTGACCTTCACTGGAAACCATTTCCATCTTCTGAATACTAAGACCCATCTGTGCAAGTTGTGTTAAAAAGTTAGCTAAAATTGCATAATTTTGATGTGTTACAACAATTTGTAACTGCTCTCCATTTTGCTGAGAAGTCACAGTTAAACCTTGCTGTTGAGCGACTCTTTGAATTTTTCCAGACTTATCAAGTTCAAGCTCATTTGCAGGCTTCATAGTAACAGCATTACTTTGCATCCACACCATCAGATCTTTTAAATCATTTAAGCGCTTTTGCTGTTGTTCTGCCAAAGAATGCATTTTCCAAAGCGAAGAGCCAATGATAGCCACCACCACAAAAATTGTAGTAAAGATAACCATAATACGTTCACGGACCGTTAAACGATCCAAATATTGAACAACTTGTTCAATCCACTGATCAAAACGATTTTGCAATTGAGCTAACATTTTCATTATTGTATTTTCACCACCCCAATTGCACCACTACCATTTGCTTGGACGTTACCTAGCTCAGCCTTAAATCCTTGCTGATTCAATTGTTGTGTCAAAGCTTGTAAATCATCTGCCGATTTTGCTTTTAATGCCATTGTTAGGATTGAAGCATCATAATTAAGTTGCTGAGCCAAAATCTGTCTTTGCATTAAAATAGGCCCAACACGACTTAACAAAGAAAGTGCTTGAGTATCACCCTGCTGGCTCATTCTTAAATGGCTTTCAAATTGACCTTTAATATTTTGTTCGGTTACGCGACTAGATGACCCAAACCAGTATTTATATTGTTCAATTGTTTGGTCAGAGGTTTGGTTCGCCACTTTTTTCAATTTAACCCAACGCAATAAATCATAGCTAAATTGCACCACAATAATTGCTAAAACAATAGCAGCACAAGCTTTCCAATAGTTAGAAAAAGTACGCTCTTGGCCTTTTGACTTTGGTAAAACATTAAAAGGATGTTGCTTAGTTTTATCTAAAGGCTGGAATTGATAAATAAACTCAGAACGTTCATCAGCACTTGAAGCCGCCACTAAACTTTCGAGCTGCTCTACGGTTAAACCGCTATATTGATAATGCGTTTCGGCTGCCTGAAATTCTAAAAAAAGCCCCAAATCATCAACTGAACTGCCCAACCACTTATTTTCACGTACCAAGAGCTGATGATCAATATTACACAGAATAACTTGCTGAGCTTGTGGTTCAGGTAAAATCAGAAAATCTGGTAGTAAGGCCGCAAGTTTAGTTGGTAACAATGCTAAAGAATGTTGCCATGTCTCGACCATCCCCTGAGCAACACCCAAGATAGTTAACTGATCGCCATGAAAATGATGAACCACTTTCATATGATCAATCGGCAAAGTCACAAACTCTTCAAGTAGATATTTAACCCCATCAGCCCCAAGCTGTTTATAGTGGGACTTTGCCATAGTTTGCTGAAGCATTTGAGCATGACGACTCGGAAAAAAGACTGTAGCTTCTTTTCCTTGGTGTATTTGCAAGTCTTGTATTAATTGATCGAGACTTGTAGCCTGCAACCAGTTCTCTCCGTTAGACCAATGCCATGTTCCATTGGTTTCAGGCATCCTTATATACAGCATGTCGGCTAAATAACCTTTTTAATTATATTGTGGGTATAAAACTATTCTTTTGTGTTGATAAACCATTTGCAATAACAGCTTGATCATAAATTCTAGCTTCAGCAAGGGCAAATGGATTGAAGTTCTCATGAGTAAGTAACTCTGCAATATGACCGACAACATTCATATGGCAAACCACCACAATCGACTCATAAGGAATTTGAGACAACCACTCAACCGCTTCTCTTGCATCATCATCTGGCTTAATTTTATCGCATAACAATACAGGCACATCTTTAAAATATGTCTGGATATGCGCTAATGTTTCTTGAGCACGCAGTAAAGGGCTTACAACAAAAATATCTGGCTTAACAATATCTTTTAAAAATGTTGCTGTTTGCTCAGCCTGTGCATGTCCACGCGCAGTAAGTGGACGTTTAATATCATTACCATTTACTGGCGGAGCAGCTTCCCCATGACGAACTAATGTCAGTTGCATAAAATTTCCTTGTTAATAATTCCTGCATTATAACCACAATTTATGACATTTATTCGTCAGACTTCATGATGAGGTAAAACAAACTCAACATCACTACGGTGCCCATTTTTCATAAGTGAAAGCGCAATATTTAATGGTGGAGCACCCTCAAAAATTACTTCATATAAGGCATTGGTGATTGGCATATACACATCCAGTTCTTCTGCTTTACCACGCACTTGAACAATTGTATTAATACCTTCTGCAGTTTGACCCAACTCTTTACTTGCCTGATCAAGTGTCTTACCAGAACCTAATGCATAACCGATTTGATAATTACGACTCAATGGACTATTACAAGTCGCAAATAAGTCACCAACACCAGATAAACCTAAGAACGTAAGTGGATTTGCACCCTGCTTTACCGCAAAACGGCTCATTTCAGCCAAAGCACGCGTTAAGATCATACTCTTGGTATTTTCACCAATTTTATATGCTGCCCCAATCCCCATTGCCACTGCATAAATATTCTTAAGCGCACCGCCTAATTCAACGCCATGAACATCATCACTACCAAAAACACGGAATAACGCACTATGCAGTGCATGTTGTACAGCATAACGAACAAGTTCCGAATCACTTGCAATCACCGTACCAGATGGCATACCTGCCATAATTTCTTTGGCAAGGTTTGGACCCGACAATACACCGTATGGAACTTCAGGTAATTCTTCACGAATAATATCACTCATGAAACTAAACGTTTTAGCTTCAACACCTTTGGTTAAAGAAACAACCGCTTGTGCAGTAATATAAGGCGCGATTTGTTTTAAAACATCGCGGAAAGAATGACTAGGAATTGCGACCAAAATAATATCTCGATCACATACAGCTTGTTCCAAATCCGAAACAGCGCGCAATGAAGATTCTAAAGTGAAGTCTGGCAAATAACGCTTATTAATATGGGTTTTATTAATTTCTTCTGCTGTTTCGGCATCACGAATCCAGATCATGGTATCGCAGCCATTACGAGCAGCCAAATTAGCCATGGCCGTACCAAAGCTACCACCGCCTAAAACAGTAATGCGTAATGCCGTTTTTTTATCGACCGCAACAGGTTCCACCAAATCTGTAAACTTAAATTCAGCCATGCTTTATTATCCTATTTCTTACTTTTACAGACGTTTAAGCCTGCCAAACTTTTACGAATTCTTTACTTTCAATATCTGCACGTGGTGCAATTGCTTTAGCTGCTGTGCCAACGTAAATAATACCTGATATTAAATCATGGGGTTGCAAACCTAAATGCTGTTTTAACCAATTTGATTCGACAACAGCACCACTACGCCACATGGTTGAAAACCCTTGAGCTTGCAAAGATAACAAAAGATTTTGTACTGCCGCACCTGTACTTAAGATTTGCTCAAAATGTGGCACTTTGGGATGATCTTGCAACTGAGTAAGCGCTAAAATAAGTAGCGGAGCGCGAAAAGGATGTTGCTTAACGCGTTCAAGTTGAGCAGGATCAGTTTCACCTAAATCCGCCAAAGCTTTTGCTAGAACCTCACCAAAAGCTCCACGTTGTTCGCCAGAAACAATTACAAAACGTGTTGGCTTAAGTCTATGATGATCCGGAGCTGTTAAAGCAGCCTGAAAAGCCAACTCTAATTGATCTGAGTTTGGAGCGGGTTCAATTAATTGGCCAATAGACTGACGCTGATGAATATTTTGGTGAATTATTTGTATTGCTGAATCCGTCATTAATATTGATCTAACTCAAAAATTCGAAATAGATTAGCATAATCTACCGTTAATCCACCATTGAATCTAGCTTATAAACTTAGCGAACTCATAGTTTGACATTTTTTAATACAAAACTTCAAAACTCATACAACGTCTTCAAAATCAATTAGAAAACTTATGTTCAAATAACCCTATCTTTTGGCGGTTAACTTAGGTGAATCATGAAAAAAATAATTTTAGCGAGTGCAATGAGTAGCGTTATTTTATTACTAGGTGCTTGTGCAACTACTCCTAAAAACACTTTAGCAATTCAAAAAGAAAATAATCAGTTTGAAGTAACTGGTATTGGTAAAACCAATTTAATTGCAAAAAACAATGCAGTGACTGCCGCACAAAAAACCTGCTCTAAGAGCACAACCCCAGTTATTGTTGATGAAAAAACTACTTATCACGGTGTATTAAAAGATGTAGTCAGTGAAAAAACTGGTCAAATGGTAGAAGCTGCTGCAGGTGTCATTGGTAGTTTAACTGGTAAAAATGCGTCTTTAGCAAAAGATGATGATTACCAAACCACTCTTACTTTTTACTGTAAAATTAATTAAGTGAAAAAAATCCCAATCAACTGATTGGGATTTTTTTTATTAGCAATACCCATCTAATCGTGTGAGCGGTAGTTTTTTACCAATTGCTTTTTCAATTTCTGGTAAATAGAAAGCATCATCTTCAGACAAGAAACTAATACTTACACCTTGTGCCCCTGCACGACCAGTACGACCAATACGGTGTACATAATCATCAGACTGTTCAGGCAAAGTAAAGTTGATTACATGCGATACGCCATCTACATGAATACCACGACCAGCAACATCGGTTGCAATCATGATGTTATGTTTACCTTGCTTAAACTGCTCTAACATTTTCATACGTTTGTCTTGAGCAATTTCACCCGAGAGCATTCCCACTTTATATCCATCTTTTTTCAAATGGTCATATAGGCGGCGCACTTGATCACGGCGATTTGCAAAGATCATGACCTTATCAATCGGTTCTTCACGCAAAATATCTTGTAAAAGACGATATTTATCTTGTTTAGCTACAACATAAACACGTTGTTCGACATCGTTATTGGTCTTTTGTTCAGGTTCAATTTCAACTGTTACAGGTTCAAATAACCACTGTCTTGCCAAATTTAATACGTCGTAGCTAAATGTCGCTGAAAACATGAGGGTTTGTCGTTGTTCCTTACGCGGTGAATAACGAACAATACGTTTTACCGAAGGAATAAAGCCCATATCTAATAAACGGTCAGCTTCATCAATCACTAAAAATTCAATTTGATCGAGCCAAACTTCTTTTTGTTCTACGAAATCAATTAAACGGCCAGGTGTAGCAACAATGATATCAACAAAATTAGCATCAAGTTGCTTCTTCTGCTTATCAAAATCGACACCACCCAATAGGGTCACGACATGTAAATTAGAGAATTTTGTGAGAAATTTCGCATCACTTTCAATTTGTAATGCCAACTCGCGAGTAGGTGCCAAGATTAAAGCACGAGGCTCACCACGGAAACGTTGCTCTTTAATTGGATTATTGAGTAAATCATTGATTACACTAATCAGAAAGGCAGCTGTCTTACCTGTTCCTGTTTGTGCTCGCCCAATTGCATCATGCCCGGCTAATGTATATTTTAAAACCTTTTGCTGAATTGGGGTCATTTGAGTAAACCCTAAAGCATCAATCGCCTTTTTAAGTTGCGGATGTAAATTCAAGGTTTCAAAACCAGATGTCATAAATACGTGCTCTAACAAACAATCTCTCGAATGAGAAGATCATTATAAACAAAAACGCTCCAATTCAAAAATTGGAGCGTCCATGATTCATCAAAAAGATGAATTTAGTCTTAGTCTAAAGGCTGAACGTTTTCAGCTTGAAAACCTTTTTGACCTTGTACAACGCTAAACTCTACGCGTTGACCGTCACGTAGAGAACGGTGACCGTCACCTACGATTGCACGGAAGTGAACGAATACATCGTCGCCGCCGTTACGTTGAATAAAACCAAAGCCTTTAGTGTCATTAAACCACTTTACTACGCCTTGTTCACGAGCTGTCATAAGTCAATCCTCAGATGATGAAAAAAGGACCTTCCGGTGTTGCAAACAGCAGAGTAAACAAGGATTTAAAATTTTTATAATCTTAAAGCTTGTAATCATTCTGTAAAACTATCAACAATTTCCGGTTACATCCATTTGTTATAGGTTATTAAAACAATTTAACTGTGTGGTAATCCCTAAAACGGTTCGAGCTTAACACGGGTTTATGACAATTAATAGAATTTTTTTCAAATATTTCCCCTATTTTTAGCTCTTTTTTTAAACACCTTATGACTAGAATTTTTATAAGAATCCGTGACCTCATAATTTTATAAAACAGCTAGAGTTCATAAGAAAATTTGTTAGAATATTTTTTTTAGTTGTTTTTATGATGAATGAGCACTACCTCTTCTGCTATTACCCCCATTGAAATTAATGCGCTTGGTCAACCATGTCCAATGCCTTTATTAATGTTAAAACGTGAGCTTAAAAAAGTATCTGGAAAGCAACTGTTTTTATTAAAGTCATCTGACCCACATAGTGAAATTGATGTAACCCGTTACTGCAATTTACATCATTTTATGTGTCAAACCATGCAGATTTCGGAAAGAGAATTTCACTATTTAATTGAAACTCAATGATTCTTTGATAAAATAAAAGATTAGAAACTGCATAAAATTTTACATTTTTCTACCCAATTTCCCTTAATTATGAAGACAATTCAAATTAAGATGAATTTATTGGTTAATCCATCCTATCCTATAAGGAGAACTCATGAGTGACAGCAGCAATCAATTGATGCCCCTGTCATTGTCTGCGCCCGGTGTAAACCTTGGTGCATATATCAGTACTGTCAATCAGATTCCTATTTTAACGGCCGAGCAAGAAAAAGAACTTGCTGAACGTTATTATTATGACCAAGATCTTGATGCCGCAAAAATGCTGGTAATGTCGCATTTACGTTTTGTCGTTCATATTGCGCGCAGCTATGCAGGTTATGGCCTACCACAAGGCGACCTTATTCAAGAAGGTAACTTAGGCTTAATGAAAGCCGTAAAGCGTTTCGACCCAAATATGGGCGTACGTCTTGTCTCTTTTGCCGTCCACTGGATTAAGGCAGAAATTCACGAATACGTTATTCGCAACTGGCGTATTGTCAAAATTGCAACGACAAAAGCTCAACGTAAATTATTTTTCAATTTACGTAGCCTAAAAAAATCGAGTAAAAAATTAACGCTCGAAGAAGCTCAATCGATTGCTAATGACTTAAATGTAACTCCAGAACAAGTTCTGGAAATGGAAGGTCGTTTAACTGCTTATGATGCTGCCTTTGAGGCACAAGGCGATGACGACGATGACACACCACACACAGCGCCTGCGTTGTATCTTGAAGATAACCGCTACGACCCTGCTCGTTTAGTTGAAAATGAAGACTGGGAAGAACAAAGCACATCTGCTTTACATGATGCCATGGATCAGTTAGATGATCGTTCGCGTAATATTTTGCAGCGTCGTTGGTTAGATGATGATAAATCTACCCTACACGAGCTTGCTGCTGAATATAATGTTTCTGCGGAACGTATTCGTCAGCTTGAAAAAAATGCGATGGAAAAAATTAAAGTCGCAATGTCAGCAAGCTAAATTAAATGAAAAAAATAAAAGGGCGATCAGCCCTTTTGTTTTATCTGGCTATGTTTAGCCAACCTATTCTATGGTAACGTTGCCTTTCATTATTCAGTAGCGTTTTTTGTTATGTGGATTGCCATTTCAGCCCTTAATCTTGCTTTTGCAGTCATGTTGGGTGCTTTTGGAGCACATGGTCTTAAAGCTCACGCGGGTCCTGAGCAACTTGCTTGGTGGCAGACTGCAACCGATTACTTTTTTTATCATGCTTTAGGCCTACTAGCACTTGGTATTTTAAGTAAGGTTCTTCCTCTCTTTCCAATCAAGTTATCTTTCTTGCTTATCCAAATTGGTATTCTATTTTTCTGTGGTTCGCTTTATATCATGGCACTAGGTTTACCACGAATATTAGGCGCAATTACACCAATCGGTGGAGCCTTAATGATTTCTGGATGGCTGATCTTGGCTTGGAATGCTTTCAAATACGCTAAATAGTCGGAATGTGATCATGCAAATTTATTTAAATGGCGAATTAACGGACACGCCTAGCCAAAACCTGTTGCAGCTCGTTCAGGAACTGGCACTTGAAGGAAAACGTTTTGCTGTTGAACACAATCAGCAAATCGTTTCTAAAAGCAAATTAGAGCAAATTACGATTGCTCAACATGACCGTATCGAAATTATTCACGCTGTTGGCGGCGGCTAAGTCGGAGTTATCCATGCAAGACACCCCTCTCATTATTGGTTCACGTTCTTTTCAATCTCGTTTATTGGTAGGAACTGGCAAATATAAAGACTTAAATGAAACGGATTTAGCTATTCAAGCCAGTGGTGCAGAAATTGTAACTGTCGCAATTCGTCGTGTGAATATTGGACAAAATCCAGATCAACCGAATTTACTTTCAGTCATCCCACCAGAAAAATATACAATTTTGCCAAATACCGCAGGTTGTTTTGATGCTGATAGCGCAGTACGCACATGTATGTTAGCGCGTGAACTTCTAGATGGTCACAACTTGGTAAAACTCGAAGTTTTAGGTGATGAAAAAACCTTATATCCAAATGTAACCGAGACTTTAAAAGCCGCTCGTACTTTGATTGATGACGGTTTTGAGATTATGGTCTACACGTCTGATGACCCAATCATTGCTCAAGAACTTGAAAGTATGGGCTGTGTCGCAATTATGCCTTTAGGTAGCTTGATTGGTTCAGGTTTAGGTATCTTAAATCCGCACACTATTTCAATTATTAAAGAAAATGCGAAAGTACCTGTCCTAGTCGATGCAGGCGTTGGTACAGCAAGTGATGCCGCTATTGCAATGGAACTCGGTTGTGACGGCGTGCTCATGAATACAGCGATTGCAGCTGCGCAAAACCCTATTTTAATGGCTTCTGCCATGAAAAAAGCTGTTGAAGCAGGACGTGAAGCATTTTTAGCTGGTCGTATGTCACGTAAACGCATGGCAAATGCAAGCTCACCAGAGACTGGTTATTTCTTTAAATAATCTATTTCTTGTGAGAATACAGCCTTAATTGCCGTTGTAACTTTAATGCAACTTGTATAGGCATGTTACTTTTCAAAGATGAAAAGTAACAAAAATCTTTTGTTTCGCTGATATTACATCCATGTAATACAGCGAAACGGTGGCATCCATGCCACCTCACGATAGTTACCGCTTACGAAAGTTTAACTTAAGTAAGGCTAAGCCACTTGTTCATCACGTTTAAATACCAACTCTTTTGCAGATGAGTTATCAGCATCAAAGTAGTAACCCTCTGTATTAAATGCTTTGATGTCTTCAGCTTTATTTAATTGGTTTTCAACAATAAAACGAGCCATTAAACCGCGTGCTTTTTTCGCATAGAAACTAATGACTTTATATTTGCCATTTTTCTGATCAAGGAAAACGGGCTTCACAATTTCAGCCTTAATTTTCTTTTCATTCACAGACTTGTAATATTCATCCGAAGCTAGATTTACCAGCAGCTCAGATTTAATTTCAGCCAAGTCTTCATTAATCTGGTTGGTGATAATATCACCCCAAAATTCATACAAATTATGGCCACGCGTATTTTTTAATTTAGTACCCATCTCTAAACGATAAGGCATCATTAAATCTAAAGGACGCAATAAACCATATAGACCAGAGAGCATACGCAAATGCTGCTGTGCAAAATTAATATCTTTGTCTTTTAAATGATAAGCATCTAAACCAGTATAAACATCACCTTTAAATGCATAGATTGCTTGGCGAGCATTTGAGAAATTAAATTCGGGATTCCAATCTCTAAAACGATCTGCATTGAGTGTGGCAATTTTTTCACTAACACTCATTAAAGTCGCAATTTCCGAAGCGGAAAGTTTGCGGCAAACATCAATTAATTGTGCTGAGTTTTCTAATAAGCGCGGCTGAGTAAACTCATCTGTAGGTAACGCTGTTTCATAATCTAAAGTTTTTGCAGGAGAAATTAAAGCAAGCATAGACAACCTGAAAAAATTATTCTTAATACCAACTATAACAGTAGATATTTTTTAATGCTAACTCGTGTTTTCAATGACGACTATCGGTAAAATAGGAATACGTATTGTTATTTATCGATTCTTATATGTCTGAGCAAATTTTCATTCAGGGTCCAGTTGGTAAAATTGAACTTTTTGTAGACCGCCCTGAAGGTGAAATCAAAGGCTTTGCGGTCGTTTGCCATCCGCATCCATTGCAAGGTGGAACTCCTCAACATAAAGTCCCTGCTCTTTTAACCCAAATCTTTAATGAATATGGTTGTATTGTTTACCGCCCAAGTTTCCGTGGTTTAGGCGGTAGTGAAGGCATTCATGATGAAGGTCATGGTGAAACCGAAGATATTTTAGCTGTCATTGAACACGTTCGTAAGCTTCATGAAGGCTTGCCGTTCTATGCAGGCGGTTTTAGCTTCGGTTCACACGTTTTGGCAAAATGTCATGCGCAGCTTAGCCCAGAATTACAACCAGTACAGTTAATTTTGTGTGGCTTGCCAACAGCGACTGTAGTTGGCTTGCGCCACTATAAAACTCCTGAAATTCAAGGGGATATTCTACTCATTCATGGTGAGCAAGATGACATTACCTTACTTTCAGATGCAATTGCATGGGCAAAACCACAGAAGCATCCAATTACGATTTTACCGGGCGCTAATCACTTCTTTACAGGTTATTTAAAACAGCTTCGTCAAATCATTACACGCTTTATTATCATGAAATAAAGTGTATTTGATGGGCATAGATTGAGTCTATGTCCATCATTTCATAAGCACAGTAACTGCTAAAAATTATTCCAACTTAACCCAAAACGTGCCAAATATTTTTTTACTCGGTCGCTATCATTTGTTGTATTACGTTGTTGGCGAGATACCGAAAAGAGTTGTCTTCCCGCCTCTGCCATTGATTTTGAATTTTCACAAACTTTCAGTACACCTCGTAATTGAATCTGATCAAATTCATCTATTTGTTGTAATTGCTCAGGGCTTAAATAGCTCAAAAGAATATCTGCATCTTTATCTTTGTATGATTCACCCTGAATAAGCCAAAGTTGCTTTAGGCGCTGAATTTCTTTTTCTACAGCCTCACGACGAATTAACTCACCTTGAGATAAAGTTGCCAAACGAGTTACGCTCGCTGCTAAATCTCTAAAATTTCCTTGCCATGATGCACCTGCCGATTTAGCAAACTTTAAATATGTTTCTAAGGCATCACGTTGAAAACGTAATTGTCTTTGATGAATTGCAGCAAAACGCTGTAACTCAAAATCAATATTGGGTGCAATATCCTCTACACGATCTTTTAAATTAGGTAAAAAGAATGTCCACGTATTCAAACGAGCCCATAAATCTTCACGAAATCGGCCAGCTTGAACTTCATTACGCAAATCACGGTTAGTACCCGCTATTAGCTGAAAATCGGCCTGAATTTCCTTATCACTTCCAACAGGAAAAAAGCTTTTGTCTTCTAGCGCTTTTAGCAGCATAGCTTGTTCATCAAGTCCCAATTCACCAATTTCATCTAAAAATAAAATGCCTTGGTCAGCACTTTTTAATAAACCAGCACGAGATGCAGCTGCGCCTGTAAATGCACCTTTTATATGACCAAATAAGGTCGACATGGCACTATCACCACGTAAGGTTGCACAGTTAACATCGATAAAACGGCCGCTTAATTGAAATTTATCTTTCTTTAACTGAAAAATTTGTTTTGCCAAATGAGACTTACCAACCCCTGTTGCCCCCATAATTAAAATAGGTGCACTAGAGCGGGTTGCAACTAATTCAACTTCCTGAATAAGTTGATTAAACGCTTTATTATAAGTAGAAATATTGGCTTTAAGTTGTTGCCAATTTTGTTTTTGCTCATCATCGAAGCGCTGTTTTAAAACATCGTATCGAGATAAGTCCAGATCAATAATTCTATATTCACCTTCTGATGTCTTGTGTTGATTAGGTGAACTTTGAATGAGTTGAGCTGGCAAATAATGTGCATCTATCAATAAATACCAACAAATTTGAGCAACATGCGTTCCTGTCGTGATATGCAGTAAATAGTTATTTTTTTCGATATCAAACGGATACGTTTTTACAAAGTCATAGAGTGCACCATAAACTTCAGCAAAATCCCAAGGATCTTTAATACTGACCTTATGTCCAGAAACCTCAGTTTGTGGAGAAATCTCTTTAGCATCTGCTGCTATAGATTTAACTAAATTATGATGCTGTCGATCATGTAAAAGTACCAATTCATCTACAAGCAAATCTTCATGCATTAACAGGCTAAGTGTAGGACGCCAACGCTGCCAGCGATCTGGCCTTCTCCCCTGATCAAGTGTAGAACCGACAAAGCCAATAACGACTGTTTTCTTTGCATCCGCCATAATTTCTATAAAATTTTATAAGTGTCTATAATATACAATACGCATTTGACCAAAAAATTCCAAGAATATGCTTCATTTTACTTTTTTAGGCACATCTTCAGGTGTACCGACCCTGACACGTAATGTTTCAGGATTAGCAGTTCGTAACAGCAAAAATAAGGACTGGATTTTAATTGATGCTGGCGAAGGGACACAGCACCGTATTCAACAAGCTAAACTTTCACTACAAAACCTAGTTGCCATTTGTATTACACATGTTCACGGCGACCATTGTTATGGTTTAGTTGGTTTATTGGCAAGTGCAGGCATGAATGCCCGTAGCAAACCCTTAATCGTGATTGCACCGAAAGAAATTCGGCAATGGTTTGAAATCACTGCCCAACTTACAGATTTACATTTACCCTATTCCCTTCAATTTATTGATGTGAATGAAGCAACGCAGCCACAACAAATCACTGACGAATTCATTGTTCAAGCACATCCACTAAGCCATCGTGTTCCAAGTTTTGCTTTTAGCATTTATATCAAATCTATTCAGAAGAAGTTAGATACCCAAGCTCTAACTCAGCTTGGCGTACCTCAAGGCGATATGTGGGGCCATTTGAAACGAGGCTACAATATTGAATTTGAAGGACAAACATTAAAAGCTCAAGACTTTATCAAAATTCAAAATCAACAAGTTCATGCAATTATAGGTGGTGATAATGACCAACCAGAACTATTAGCTGACGCTTGCAAAGATGCTCAACTCCTTATTCATGAGTCCACATACTTACAAACGGTTTTAGATAAAGTCGGCAAAGGTCCAATGCATAGCTCAGCAAAAATGGTGGCTGAATTTGCAGAAGAGCAATCTTTAAGCAATTTAATTCTAACGCATTTTAGCCCCCGACATCAGGATAAAGCTGGGCAACAAGCTATTACTGAAGAAGTTCGCCAGTTTTATAAAGGTCATTTTTATTTAGCAAATGATTTTGATGAATTTACTTTAAATGAAGCTGGACAGCTTTTAAAAGTCGATAAAAATGGGAAGGCCCATTAAATACACATATCCAAAAAGATATTTAAATATATTTTTGGATATCTTTTAAATATTAAAATTTCCAACAGAAATTAGTTACGCAGAAAGAATAATTATTTTTATATATTATTTTCAATAACTTATATTTTTAATTAAGTATGTTTTTAAAAGTTGGCACACTCAGTGCAATAGTACAAAGCACACAACATCATTCGGATATTGTGAATAACACCTGCCTGCAAACGCTTGGCAGGCAGGCTTTGAAAGGAAAAGAAAATGTCTGTCATTGAAGAAATTAAACAACAAGCTCAGTTTGAACAAAAGCAGCAACAACGTTCTTATGAAGTTCTGCAAAATGAAAAAAGTATGCCAGTCAAAATGTGGACTAAAGGCGTGCTTGTTGATGACAACTCAAAACAACAATTATTACAAACAGCACAAATGCCTTTTATTTATAAATGGATGGCTGTAATGCCAGATGTACACTTCGGTTTAGGAGCAACTATTGGTAGCGTGATTCCAACCAAAGGGGCAATTATTCCTGCTGCTGTGGGTGTAGATATTGGGTGTGGAATGATGGCAACCCGTACAAGCTTAACTGCTTCAGATTTACCAGATAACTTACATGCATTACGTACTGAACTTGAACGATTAATTCCCCATGGAATGACTAAGCGCGGACGTGATCGTGGTTCATGGGAAACTCCACCAGAAATGGTAGATCAAGCTTGGACTGAGCTGGTTGCAGATTTTGAATACATTTGTGCAAAACATCCACGCTTAAAAAACACCAATAACCGCAAACATTTGGGGACTTTAGGTACTGGAAACCACTTTGTCGAAATCTGTTTAGATGAGCATGATCATGTTTGGATTATGTTGCACTCAGGTTCTCGTGGTGTAGGAAATGCTATCGGTAATCATTTTATCGAACTTGCCCGTAAAGACATGCAGAAGCATTTCATTAATTTGCCAAATAAAGATTTAGCATACCTAGTAGAAGGAACTGAACACTTTGATGATTACTGGTTTGCGGTAGGTTGGGCTCAACGCTTTGCGATGAAGAACCGAGAAATCATGATGCAATCTGCGATTAAAGCCTTGGCTACAATTGTACCAAAGCCTTTTCAGGCACGTTTGGAAGCAGTGAACTGTCACCATAACTATGTGGAAAAGGAAGAACATTACGGCGAAGAAGTAATGGTCACTCGTAAAGGTGCAGTCCGTGCGCGTCTAGGTGAATACGGAATTATTCCAGGTTCAATGGGTGCGAAGTCGTTTATTGTCCGTGGACTTGGAAATCAGGAATCTTTCTGTTCATGTTCGCATGGTGCTGGACGTGTTATGAGCCGTACTGAAGCGAAACGACGCTTTACCGTAGAAGATCAGATTGCACAAACTGAAGGTGTGGAATGCCGTAAAGATGCTGCTGTTATTGATGAAATTCCATCGGCATATAAACCAATTGAAGATGTAATGAAAGCACAAAGTGATTTGGTTGAAGTGGTTTATACATTAAGACAAGTGGTGTGTGTTAAGGGTTAATCATGGAAAAAGATTGTTTAGATATTCGAAGTTATAGAATCAAAGCAAATGAAGAAAAGCATCTGATTCTACCTGAGCAACCCTATTACATAATTTTGGTGGTGAAAACCGATCAAATTCTACCTGAATGGCGTAATTGGATTTGTAAGCAGATTGTCTATTCCAAACATTGTATTCAAGCGATGGTTACAGGATATGAGTGTTCTATTTGGGATGATGTCCTAGATGAAACATATCTAGTTTTTTATAACTATCAACCACCAGCCGATCATTGTTTTATGACAACTTGGCATGAAGATGAAACGTTAGAAGACATTACTGAATGTGCAAAAACCACTATGCAATTAGAAGATATTTCGAACTTAGTGATTGTACATATTGAATAAAAGGTAAATAAAATGAAACTCGCAGAAGCACTTTTACTTCGAAGCGATCAACAAAAAAAGCTTGCTTCGTTAAAACAACGAATTAATGCCAATGTATTGGTACAAGAAGGCGATGAACCTAGTGAAGATCCAAATGAACTCATCAAACAAGTATTTGCTTTAACTCAGGAAAGCAATCAATTGATTTATCGTATTCATTTGACCAATGCACAAGCAAAACTGGAAGATGGCAAAGTATTGTTGTCTCTATTAAGTTTGCGCGATAGTTATGCTGAACAGCATAAGATTTTAATAGATGCGATTGCCAATACACATCGAGAACCTGATCGGTATAGCTCACGTGAAATTAAGTGGAAGAAAGTCATTCCTGTTTCTAGCTTACAAAAGCAGGCGGATGATATCAGTGCGAAACTCCGTGACTTAAACGTTAAAATTCAGGCTACTAATTGGCAAATTGATCTAATCAATTAAACAATAAATTTTGTGAAATCATTTTCACAATCAAAGTTTGGACATACTGGGCGAGTACAAGATCCTGCGTTACTCCGATCTGAGGGATTGAAAATAATTCAGGCGGCTATGGCAGCATGTGAGTCGTGCATCGATATTCACTTATCAGGCTCAGTACTATGCACCTAGCAAACCTTTGTCAAAAGCAAAGTCACGCGTTACTTCGCATTACCATGTACTGACAGTATGTTCATTAAATTAGAAAATAAGGAAAATAGAAGTGAATACAATTTTGGCAAATATGCCAAAAGCCATTCAAATTGATGGATCACAAGGTGAAGGTGGTGGACAGATTTTAAGAACTGCCCTTGCGCTTTCAATGATTACAGGCCAACCGTTTGAATTAATTAATATACGTGCAGGACGTAAAAAACCAGGGCTAATGCGTCAACATTTAGTTTGTGTACAGGCATCTCAACAAATTAGCCAAGCTTATGTGGAAGGCGCTGAATTACATAGCCAGCGTTTATATTTCGCACCTCAGCATGTTCAAAGTGGTAAATATCAATTTCAAATTGGTTCAGCGGGTAGTACAACACTGGTTTTACAAACGCTTCTACCTGTTTTGTTATTACAAAATGAAGCTAGCGAACTCACCATTTCAGGTGGTACACATAATCCACTTGCACCAACAGCAGATTTTATTGAACATTGCTTTTTACCTGCTCTAGCGAAGATTGGAATTAACGTAAATTTTAAATTAAATAAAGCTGGCTTCTTTCCAATTGGTGCGGGTGAAATTCAAGTTACCATTCAGCCATGGCAAAATCGAAACAAGCTAAATTTATTAGATCGTGGTGTTTTACAAAGCAATGAGGCTTTTGCAGCAGTATTAAATCTTTCAGAAGAAGCACAAATTGCACAACGCGAATTAACCACATTAAGTAAAAAGCTAAACTTAAGCTCTCAGCAGCAATTTCATTTAAATGGAATTAGCCAAGGTAATACCTTGTATGTGAAAGTTACTCATCAATATCACAGCCAACTATTTATAGCTTTAGGTGAGAAGAGCAAAAGTGCAGAGCAAATAGCCGATCATTTAGCAAAAGAGGTAAAATTATATTTATCGTCACAGGCTGTGGTAGATGAATATTTGGCAGATCAATTGCTTCTACCTTTAGCTTTAGGTCAAGGGGGTGAATTTACTGCACAATGCATTAGCGAACACACTCGTACTCAAGCAGCCATGATTGAAAAATTTATTGATTGTGAAATTGAATTTATCGAGTTAAATCCAGATCATTTTCATGTAAAGGTTAAAATTTAAGAAGCTCATAACTGAGCTTCTTATTTCTTAAAAATTACTCTACAGATGCCAAAGCGGTTACCAGTAGCTTCCAGCATTTCTCTACAGTATCTACTTTTACTCGTTCGCCCGGCGCATGCGCCCCTTGAATATCTGGTCCAAACGAAACCATCTGTAAATGTGGGTAATGTTCAGCAATAATCCCACATTCTAAACCCGCATGAATCACTTTAAGATTTGGCTCAATATTAAATGCATTTTGATAGGCTTGTTGTAAGCACTTTAGAGCAGCCGAGTCAGGGTTTGGTGTCCAACCTGAAACTAACGGTGTGAGTATAGAGGCGATATTAAATTGACTAAAATGTGCCTGAATTTTTTCTGCAAAATCTTGAGCTTCTTGGTTCACCATTGAGCGAACCATTAAAACAGCTTTTCCGCCTTCTCTATTTAGTCTCACCACTCCAATATTATTTGAAGTCTCAACCACATCTGGGAGAGCTTGACTCATACTTGCAACGCCATAAGGACTTGTTGCTAAAGCTTGTAACCACTCGTTTTGCTGTTGTTGAGTAATTACTTCCTTCACTTCAGCACTATTAGGCTGAATAATTAATTGCAGATTGTCATCAATACCTTGTAGCTGTTTTTTCCATGCTGTTTGATATTCATCGAGTAATTTTTCTAGGTTTGATAACTGATTAGGCGAAATTGCAATAGTGGCACGTGCTTCTCGCGGCAAAGCATTACGGGCTGTACCACCTGTAAACTCAATAAGATGCCCACTAAGTGAGGTTAAATGTTGATTTAAAAAGCGGGCCAAAATAACGTTGCCATTGCCACGTCCTAAATGAATATCTATGCCAGAGTGACCACCTTTAAGACCAGCTACTTGAATATTCACAATATTCAAATTGTCAGGGATTGGTTCATAACTAAGCGGCTGCTCTACTTCAACATCAATACTGCCAGCACATCCGAGATATAACTCGCCCCACTCTTCTGTATCAATATTAAATAACCATTTTCCTTTTAGTACACCTGCCTGTAAAAGCCGTGCACCACTCATGCCTGCTTCTTCATCGACTGTTAAGAGAACTTCAATTGGCCCATGAGCAATGTCATTTGAATCTAATACAGCTAAAGCTAAGGCTACACCAATGCCATTATCGGCACCTAAAGTAGTATCTTTAGCAATTAACCAGCCATCTTCAAGGACTGGACAAATCGGGTCTTTAAAGAAATCATGTACTGTGCCAGTGTTAGCTTGTGTGACCATATCTAAGTGGCCTTGAAGAATAACGCCAGACACATGTTCTTTACCCGCAGCCGCATTCTTACGGATAATTAAATTACCAACTTCATCTACGTAAGTTTCTAAATTTCGACTTTCAGCCCAGTTTCTTAAAAACTCACGAAGCTGCTGTTCGTGCTTTGAGGGACGTGGAATAGTGCAAAGTGTTTGAAAATGCTGCCAAACCACTTGAGGAGATAAGTTCGAAAAATCAAATGGCACCATATATTTATACTCTCACAAATATTTTTAATAAACGTAGGTTTATTGAAAGATAAGAATTTATCAGCGCAGTTTTAGCTTTTTATTAAAATCGACGCTGATAAATTAAAAAAATGACTTTAAATGTAGAATATATTAGGTATAAAAATCAAAGCTAAATTTCGCGAACCAAACGGAATCCCCACATAATTGAACGAGCTTGTGAAGTTACATACGCATTACGATAAGCAGTTCGCACGTTATAAGTGTTATATATCCATGCCCCTCCACGTAAAACTGGGAAATTACACTGTCCATTATTTTCTTCACCCCAGCGACGATTCACACTAGGAGCATTTTCATAATTTGAATGCCAGCAGTCATCCACCCATTCTCGTGCGTTGGCACTCATATCATATAAACCAAAATTGTTTGGTAAAAACTTCCCGACTGGTGACGTAAATGCATAACCATCCGTGCATTTAAATAGACTCCAACCACTGGTTTGGGGTAATGCTGCCGCTGTAGATGGATCTAATACATTTGCATATTTACAAGCTTGGTCAAGATTAAGATCATCTCCCCAATAGTACGCTGTTGTCGTTCCAGCACGCGCCGCATATTCCCACTCAACTTCTGTTGGTAAACGGTAGGTCTGACCTGTTTTTTTAGATAACCATTTCGCAAATTCTCTTCCATCTTCACGGCGTACACATACAACAGGATCCTGAGGTGTTTGATTCATACCCGAATTATTCGGATTTAAATCATCTCGATACCACATATTGAAGACCCCATTGCGTGTTTCCCAATTACGACACCCCTCGACTTCCCAGCCAGTTTCTTTTTGGAAAGCCTGAAACTCAGCAATTGTTGTTTCATAAGTTGACATTGCAAATGGTTTTTCGACTTGTACTAAGTGCTGAGGTAATTCGTATGGTCGAGATTGAGCCGGTACATTTTGTTGCTCTTGCTCATTTATATTTCCACCCATTAAAAAGCTACCAGCTGGAATAACCGTCATTTCTGGACAAAAACTATCTGAACAATCTTTGAATTTAGACTTTGCTAGAGTTGATTGATTAATATTGGTATTGGTTAATGAGGCTAATTTAATTTCAGGATTCATATTTGGCGGGTTATTGATTTGACGAATTAATAAATTAATCGTTCCTTGCCATTCACTTAACATTTCCCTTAGCATGGCAGGTCGTTCAATACTTACGCCTGTTCCATCATAGTCTGGAGCATTACACCTCGCTCTTAATACAGTTGACTCATCAGTAAGCTGAGCTAGTTTCGGAATAATTTGATTATCAAGAAAAACTCCTAAATTATTTGAACTAGCGATATTGGCTCTTAGTTCTGCCGCTGATTTTTGAGCAATTGCTGCCTCACTGATCACTTTAGAATAGACACTATCACACTGATTTTCTTGCCATACTAGATTTTGCTTAAGATTCTCTAAAGAAGTAATTGTTCCTTCTAGCAACTTCTGGTTTGTTGAGTTTATGGTCGTATCTTTATCATCACTATTACACGCTGATAATAAGGAGATAATCAATATACCAAAGCCTTTTGAATAATTACTGGAAATTATGTTCATGTTAATTCTCTGTAAAATAATATAAATAAGAAGAGGAAATTGAGTAGTTCTTTGTTAAAAAGCATTTTTAAATTAATAGAAAATTAGTTCAAAATTCAAACAATATTATTTTTTCGTTTGTTAATTTTTATTAAATAATGTCACTACAAAAATAAATAATTCTTATCAATATTAATAAATAAAAAGGGTGAACAAATATGTTCACCCTTACTTCATAAAATATATTTAATTGATCAAGACTTCCAAACAAATTGGGAAAAACTCTGATCGGCTTTCAAACTATTTTCAACGGCCTGTGCAAGCTGGCGAATAATGCTTTGTGTTTCAATTTTCTCAAACCAGTCTTGTTCTTCATCTGGATTGGCAGAAATTTCACACATCAGGTGTCCATCATGGTCTGTTTTTTGACAAGTAATAGACAAAGGTAAAAGATGATTATCAATACTCACTTCTACCTTTTCATGTTCATGCACAATATGCTGTGCATCGAAACCATAATGCCCCAATTGTTTAAATAATAAAGCCGCTACATATTCTTGAGTGATATGGCATTCATTTGGTGGATGATCAAGCACCCCATGTTGTGGGCAACTGGCAATAAATTGTAATTTTTTCATCCTTTGTCCTAACACTATTATCATTATCTGCACTTAGCATAAGCAATAAACAAACAGCAGCCAAGCTTTTAGCTCGCTGCTGCCGTTGCTATTGTGTTAGCAATTATAAAATGTGTTAGGTAAAAAGTTATTGGCTAACTTCTATTGTTAAACCTGCACGATTCGCCAACTCAGTGAAAGTTGGGAAACTTGTAGCAACGGTTTCAGTACCATGAATTGTAATCGGACCAGAATTACGAAGACCTGCCATACTAAAACTCATAGCAATACGGTGGTCGTGGTGTGATTCAATTTCACCGCCAGCGAAAATTGGTGACCAATCGCCAGATTTGCCTTTACCTTCGATAATGATGCCATCATCAGTTGGCGTGCAGTCAATACCCATGATTTTTAAGCCATCTGCCATCACCTGAATGCGATCAGATTCTTTCACACGAAGTTCTGCCGCACCAGTTAATACTGTTTGGCCTTCGGCACAAGCCGCTGCAATAAATAAAGCTGGGAATTCATCAATTGCCAAAGGTACTTGGTCTTCAGGCATATGAATGCCTTTAAGCGTGCGTGAACCTTTAATATGAATATCAGCAATCGGCTCACCACCAGCAATACGTTCATTTTCAACAGTCAGATCTGCACCCATCTGTTTTAAAATTTCAATTACACCAGTACGTGTAGGGTTAATACCTACTGCCTCAAGCACAACGTCTGAACCTTCTGTGATTGCAGCACCCACCATAAAGAAAGCAGCAGATGAAATATCAGATGGAACTTGAATATCAGTACCTACTAATTTTCCGCCACCAACGAGTGAAATCTTGTTGCCTTCAGTTTTAACTTCATAACCAAATGCACGAAGCATGCGCTCTGTGTGGTCACGAGTTGGTTCTGGTTCAGTTACCGAAGTTTCGCCTTCAGCCCACAAACCAGCAAGTAAAATACCTGATTTCACCTGAGCAGATGCCATAGGTAAATCGTATTGAATACCTTTTAATTGCTGGCTACCTGTAATACTTACAGGTGGTGTACCTTTCTCACCTGTAGTCTGAATTTGCGCACCCATTAAACGTAATGGCTTAGCAATACGCTCCATTGGACGCTTAGAAAGTGATGCATCACCTGTCATCACTGAATCAAACTTTTGCGCTGATAACATGCCTGAAAGCAAACGCATGCTTGTACCAGAGTTACCCATATACAATGCACTTGCTGGCGCTTTTAAACCATGCATGCCTACGCCATGAATGGTCACTTCACCATTTTTAGGGCCTTCAATGCTTACACCCATATCACGGAAAGCTTGCAAAGTTGCCAAAGCATCTTCACCTTCGAGGAAGCCAGTTACATGGGTAGTGCCTTCAGCAATAGCACCAAACATAATGGAGCGATGTGACACAGATTTGTCACCCGGTACGGTAAATTTACCTTTAAAAGCCTTATTTCCCGGTAAGATACTGAATTGCTGTGTCACCTTATTTTTCTCCATTAAAGGTTTTTTGGCTAACATATGATTGAAATGCTGACGTGCTGCCTGAGCATGGCCGAGTAAACCCATTAATGCATGAGAGTCTTCGCTTTCAATCAATTGTCTAAGTACTGTGAGTTGCTTTTCGAAGCCATCGACAGCATTTAATATCGCTGTTTTATTGGCAAAGAAAATGTCATGCCACATTTGAGGATCACTGGCTGCAATCCGTGAGAAATCACGAAAGCCACCAGCCGCATAACGGAAAATATCAAGATTATCTTCACGGTTTGCAAGTTGCTCGACCAAATTAAATGCCATTAAGTGCGGTAAATGACTCGTATGTGCCAATACCTCATCGTGCTTGGCAACGTCCATACAAATTACTTCAGCTTTAGCAGCCGACCATAGTTGAATCAGTTTATCAACAGCCCATTCTGCACTTGTTGGCAACGGCGTTAAAATCACTTTATGGTTTGCAAAGAGATCAACCTTACCTGCGTGAACACCTGTGTGCTCACTGCCAGCAATAGGATGTCCGGGCACAAAACCTGCTGGTAAGTCTTCACCAAATACAGCTTTTGCTGCATCTACAACATTACCTTTTGTACTACCCACGTCAGTTACAATCGTAGTTTCTGACAAATACGGTTTAATTTGCTCGAGCACTTTTTGTGTAGCACGTACTGGCAAGGCTAAAACAACTAAATCGGCCCCTTTCACAGCTTCTACAGGATCGGAAAATCCTTCTTGTATTAAGCCAAGTGATTTTGCATCTTCTAAAGTTTTCTGTGAGCGTGTAGATGCAACAACTGTTGTCGCCAATTTTTCTGCAAAAATAACACGCGCCAAACTCGACCCGATGAGTCCTAAACCAATAAATGCAACTTTTTTAAATAGGGGTTGTGACATAACTTCAACTTTGCTTTTGCTCAAAGTGATTTAAACCTCTGAGCAATTTATTTTTAAGCATAATGACATGCTCTATTTTGATACATGCCATTATTCCAACATGAGTGATTAGAGAACAGCTGCAGGATAAGAACCTAGAATACGAAGCTCTTTCACCATTGGACGAATATCATTGATTGCCGCAGCAACGTTCTCTTGATCGATATGACCTTCTAAATCGATAAAGAATACATAGGCCCATTTTTCAGGTAACGCTGGGCGAGTCTCAATACTCGTTAAACTAATATTATGTTTTGCAAACGGCGCTAAAATTTCTAATAAAGCACCTGCACGGTCATGTGCTGAGATCAATAACGATGTTTTGTCATTACCACTTTGTGGAATTTTTTCACGACCAATCACTAAGAAACGAGTGGTATTTTCCGGGTTATCTTCAATATTGCTATGCAAGATTTCAAGGTTATACATGCCTGCTGCAATATCAGATGCAATTGCTGCTGAATGCCATTCGTTGCGAATACGGCGTGCAGCTTCTGCATTTGAGTTTAAGGCAACACGTTCAACACCCGGATAATGCGCGTCTAACCACTGACGACATTGGGCCAAAGTTTGCTGGTGAGCATAAATCTGTTTAATGCTGTCTTTACGTGTATTTTCAGAGACAAGGAATTGATGATGAATACGTAATTCAACTTCACCAATCACATTTAAATTCGATGTTTTAAAACAATCTAAAGTATGGTTCACAATACCTTCAGATGAGTTTTCAACTGGAACTACGCCGTAATGTGCACTACCCGCTTCCACTTCACGGAAAACTTCATCAATTGTTGGTAATGGACGAACAACTGCATCCTTACCAAAATGCTTAAGCACAGCAGATTGAGTAAAAGTACCTTCTGGTCCTAAAAATGCAATACTTTGCGGAGCTTCTAAAGCAAGGCAAGCAGACATAATTTCACGGAACAGACGCGCCATGGTGACATCAGACAAAGGACCTTGGTTACGCTCCATCACTTTACGTAAGACTTGCGCTTCACGTTCAGGACGATAAAACAAAGGATTCTCTTCGGAAGCAAATTTAGCTTTAGCAACAGCTTCAGCAAGGCTTGCGCGGCGATTTAATAATTCTTGAATCTGTTGATCAACACTATCAATATCTTCGCGAATTTGTTCTAAACTAAGAGAAGTCGTTTTGTTTTGATCATCGTTGATCATTGGAATGCAGCCTCAGTAAAATCATCTTTTAAACGAGAGTATAACAATAGTCTGCTTTGATTTGTTAGGCAATATGGCTGTAAGAGCTTTTTTCATTAACCTTTTTGCGGACATTCTTTTGATAGCTTTATTTGATAATGATTTTCATTTATGATTTGAGTAATAAATTTTATTTTCATCTGTTATGCATAAATCATTTTTCTTTTTTTCTTCTAGTTTTATCTTGAGTACTTTAATAAGCAGTAATGTTCTAGCTGAAACGCCTATACAAAATCAATCAAAAATCGTTTTTCAAAATAATCAGGCACAATTCCAAATCAAATCTAAAAATACAGGCCATGATTATCTTATTCAAATTTATAAACCACCTGTTGCCCCACCACAACATGGGTATCCGGTACTATATATACTAGACGGAAATGCAACTTTCCCAAGTGCTGTCAATATTGCTCAGTCAATTGGAGCTGGCTCTACAAAATTAGGACTTGATCCACTTATGATTGTAGCGGTTGGTTATCCTCAGCAAAAAACTTTTGATGTGCAAAAGCGTGCTTACGATTACACACCAAAACCTTCTTCTGAATTTCAAGCTCAAGGTAAATATAAATATGGCGGTGCTGATCAGTTTATTGCATTTTTAAATAACGAACTCAAACCTGAAATTGCACAACAGTTTCCAATTAATAGCCAGCAACAAAGTATCTATGGGCACTCTTTTGGAGGCTTGTTTGTGCTTTATCATTTTTTTCAAAAGCCAGATGCATTTCAACGTTACTTCGCTGCAAGCCCTTCTCTGTGGTTTGATCAAGGTATGTTATTTCAACAGTTAAAGCATTGGCAAAGTCAAAAATCAAATCATCCCTTACTCATAACCACAGTTGGTACACATGAGCAAGGTGGGCCTCGTACTCAATCTAATAATAAGTTTAATGAAACAGATTTCTTTAAAGCTTTAGAAAACAAACGTTCAAACCAATTTAGTTATTGGCATTTTTATAACCCTGCCGAGCAACACATTACAAATTTGTATGCAAGTCTACCTAAAGCCCTTATGTTTGCTTCGTGCAAAGATCTAGAAAGCTGCAAATCTTTATTTAATGAACAGAGTGAGAAGGCAACGGAATAAGAAATTGCTCAAATTTCAAAATGCTGAACTCATCTTAAAGCCTAGATTAGCTATACTGCTTAAAGATGTTAAAAGAACAGTAAAATAGAATGAATAAAATTATTGTCTTGAGTCTACTAAGTCTTGCAAGTTATAGTTTAACGGCTTGTAGCGGTTGTCCGATAATCGCAGGATGTAATGGTACTGATAATTCTCCGTACTATATGACAACTACCAGCGATCAAGTTCGTGGTATTCCAATCCCAGCCCAAACAAAACTGACCTATCAGTCGCAACACTTCAGGCAGAAATTTGAGCAAAAACATGCTTTAAATGAGAAAAATCTATCAGGTATATACTTGCCAGCAGATACAGCAATTATTTGGGGTGGTATGCCAGTAGACATGTTTATACAATTTTCCAACCCTGAAATAAAAGGATTTTCTGTCTATCCAGCACGAGGATTTAAAACAGAATTATCAAATGAGTTTTTACGTTTATGGAAAAGCTGTGAAAGTGATTTAGACATTAACTTAAAGAATCCAAATGACTGGTCATTTAATCCTGAAAATATGGAAATAACGGGTTGTGGCATCAATCAAAAACGTAGCAAATATACCGAAGACTCTTTTCGTCAAGATGAAGCCAATGCATTTTTAATAAAGATCAATCAAGCCTTACACAAATTACCCAAACAACAAGACTATCCTGTCATTTATCGAACTAACAAATAGGTAATATAAAAAAGCCTACTCAAAGGTAGGCTTCTTTTAAAACTATTTAATTAGGCTTTACCAATTAAACCACGCGCTACGATTTCTTTCATAATTTCATTTGTACCACCGTAAATACGCTGAATACGAGCATCTACAAAGAAACGTGAAATTGGATATTCAGTCATATAACCATAACCACCAAAGAGTTGCAGCAAGTTGTCTGCGACTTTCATTTGCATATCCGTACTAAAACTTTTGAGTGCGGCTGCTGTTTCCACATCTAACTTACCTTCTTGATATAGAGCAACGTTTCTCTCGTAAAAAGCAGCCGTAGCAAGCTCATCAATTTTTGCTTGTGCTAAAACAAAACGAGTATTTTGGAACTGTGAAATAGGTTGACCAAATGCATGACGCTCTTTTACATAAGCCGTTGCCAAATCAATTGCACCACGAATAGCGCCAATAGCGGTAGATGCAATGGCTGTACGTTCACGTGGTAACTCTTGCATTAAGTAAGCAAACCCCTGTCCAGCTTGACCGAGTAACTGGTTTTTAGGAACCTTAACATTGTCAAAAAATAGCTCAGATGTGTCTTGAGAATGCAGACCAATTTTGTCGAGGTTGGTACCTTTTTTAAAACCTTCTAAATGCGTATCTGCCAATAATAATGACACGCCTTTTGCACGCGCTTGAGGATCGGTTTTTACTGCAAGCACCACAAGGTCAGCATGTTGACCATTTGAAATAAAGGTTTTTGAGCCATTTAACAAATAATGGTCATCTTGCAAAATGGCACTGGTACGCATTGATTGTAAGTCTGAACCAGCACCTGGTTCAGTCATACCAATGGCACCAACCACTTCACCCGTAACCATTTTTGGTAACCAGTATTGTTTTTGCTCTTCAGTCCCGATATGTAAAATATAAGGTGCAGCAATTTCAGAGTGACAAGAAATAGCAGTTGATAATGCACAAAAACCAGCTCGAGCAGATTCTTCAACCAACATTAATGAATAGTAGGTTGGAACGCCATAACCACCGTATTCTTCTGGAACATCTACACATAAAAAGCCATTTTCGCCCAATTGATTCCAAACTGAACGCGGCATAATTCCTTCGTGTTCCCATTGGTCATAATGTGGAGCGATATGCTCATTCATAAAACGTTTAAAATTATCACGAAATAATTCTAAATCTGCATCGTATGCCAACATAATATTTTCCTTCAGCTTTATTGTTTTATCAATTCTCATTGCTGAGCATGCTAATCATTTTTTTAGTTACTGTCATGGCATAGCTGCTCATTAAAACTGTACTTTTCAGTCAGCCAATAAAAAAGGAAGCCGAAGCTCCCTTTTTATCAATCATAATTTTTAGTGAGATGCTTCAGCAACAACACTTTTTGGCTCAAGCATTTTCCTATCCACTTCCTCTGGATTATTTAATGCATCATTTAATTTATCTTTATCTAAAGCACCTACCCATTTAGCAACCACAATTGTTGCTAGAGAGTTACCAACAAGGTTGGTTAAAGCACGTGCTTCTGACATGAAACGGTCAATACCTAAAATTAATGCCAAACCTGCAACTGGAATATGACCAACAGCAGATAAAGTTGCCGCCATAACAATAAAACCAGAACCTGTTACACCTGCTGCACCTTTAGATGAAATTAAAAGTACCAAAAGCAAAGTAATTTGATGCTGGATATCAAGCTGTGTATTTGTGGCTTGAGCAATAAAAATTGCAGCCATGGTCAAATAAATTGAAGTGCCGTCAAGGTTAAACGAGTAACCCGTCGGAATAACTAAACCGACTACAGACTTTTCACAACCTGCAATCTCAAGTTTACGCAGCATACGTGGTAAGACTGATTCTGAAGAAGAAGTACCAAGCACAATTAAGAGTTCTTCACGAATTAGACGAATCATCTTAAGGATGCTAAAACCACTGATACGGCTGATTGTACCCAAAATCAAGAAGATAAAGAGCAGACACGTAATATAGAAGCAAATAATAAGTTGCCCTAATTGTACGAGTGACCCCACACCATATTTACCAATAGTAAATGCCATTGCTCCAAATGCACCCAATGGAGCAAGCTTCATGATCATATTTACAATGTTAAAAAATACATGTGCAATTTGATCAATTAACTTTAAAACTGGACGTCCTGCATCACCTAACTTATGAAGTGCAAAACCAAAAAGAATTGCAAAAAGAAGGACCTGTAAGATTTCACCATTTGCAAATGCACCTACAACCGTGTCAGGAATAATGTGCATTAAGAAATCAACGGTAGATTGTGACTCACCAGAAGTAACGTATTTTTGGATACCTGAAGTGTCTAGGGTTGTAGGATCAATATTCATTCCTACACCTGGCTTTGCAATGTTAATCACCACAAGGCCAATCAGAAGTGCGATTGTTGAAACGATCTCGAAGTATAACAATGCAACACCGCCAGTTTTACCAACTGACTTCATACTTTCCATACCAGCAATACCACTGACCACTGTACAGAAAATAACAGGTGCGATGATCATTTTAATCAAACGAATAAATGCATCACCTAATGGCTTGAGTTGCTCACCTAAACCTGGAATATGATGTTCGACACCATTAACAATTTGCGTTGTACTTGGAGAGAAATGCCCTACCAAAACACCCGCAATAATCGCAATAATCACTTGAAAATAAAGTGATTTATAAATCGGTTTTTTAGCCATAACTTTACTTCAATCTATATTTCCAAGTCCGTTGGAAATATCAAAATGAAACGTCTATTCTTTACGAATACACAGCCCTAACCTTTCACATGAACACCGCAAAAGGGAAACGGTTTTTTAATAACAAAAAACCTTCCTACTACCTCAACGAAAACAAAAAAGCTGTTTTCTAAAACAGGAGAATACCTGAAGTTTCCAACCACTTTGAGTAGCCAGAAATAACCTCTTACTTTTTCAATAAAAAGCTGAAGATATAGGAGAATCACAGAAAATTATGATATGAGTGCTCAAAAAAGCACATGAAAGTTTACTCGAATTAAATCACGATTCGGTTAAAATTTTGGCTAATACGCACAAAAAACACTCATGCAGCCTTAAGACTTTAGTATGAGAAACACTTTTGATATTTTTTCAGCAGATTTTTATGTCATATTGATAAGTCCTTGTAGACATTTCATTTTGAGCTGCCTACCCCTTATTTTTACTGTTTTGAATTGCCATGAATACTAAACGTAATATCTATAAAGATGCTGAACATCCCTTTGCGCAATATGTCCGTATTTTAGGTAAGGGGAAAACCGGATCTCGATCACTGAGTTACGAAGAAGCCTATCAGGCTTTTACCATGATTTTAAAAGGCGAAGTTCTTGATGTTCAGTTGGGTGCTTTTTTAATGCTACTACGTGTTAAAGAAGAGTCCATTGATGAGCTTGCGGGCTTTGTACAAGCCACCAAAGACCAACTTAATTTTCAACCTTTAGACGTTGACCTAGACTGGTCATCTTATGCAGGCAAACGTAAACATTACCCTTGGTTTTTATTGGCTGCCCTGACACTTGCTCATCACGGCTACAAAATCGTCATGCACGGCGCTTCTGGACATACGATTAACCGAATCTATACTGAACAAGTTTTAGAATATTTAGATTATAAAATTTGCCATTCTGAACAAGAAGTCCGTACACAATTGGCCGAACAGAATTTTGCTTACTTACCTTTAGAAGTAATTTCACCTGTTTTAAGTGATTTAATTTCTTTAAGAAATGTCATGGGTTTACGCTCTCCTATTCATACTTTAGCCCGTCTGATTAACCCATTTAACGCGAAAGCAACCTTACAAGCGATATTCCATCCGGCTTATAGAACCTCTCATCAGCATAGTGCGCTTCGCTTAGGCTATCAAAATAGTGCAGTCATTAAAGGTGAAGGCGGTGAATTTGAGCGAAACCCCGATGCTAAAACACTGATTTGCGGTATTAAAAATGGTGAACTCTATGAACATGAGTTGCCAAAGCTTACACCTGAACGTAGCCCAATTGAAGAAGAGTTAGACTTGGCAACATTTAAAGCTGTCTGGCTTGGTCAGCAGCATCATGAATATGGTGAAATGGCAGTAACAGAAACCATGGGTATTGCGTTATATACCATGGGCGTTGTTGTTAGCTTTGAAGAAGCGATGCAAAAAGCAAAAGTGCTATGGGAAACACGAAATTTAAGCAATATTAATTTGTAGTTAACAGATGCTATCGCGAAGGTCGACATGGATGTCGACCGTATCACTGCGATACAGGAAGTATCGTCAGTGATACAGAGGATTTTTGGTTACTTTTGATCCTTCAAAAGTAATAAAAGCCTATATGCTATGAGTTATGAAAAACATGCTATATAAGGCTGTATGGAATAACCAAAAATAATTTTTCTGTCTTATTAAGTTTTAAACAAAACGAATAGGTTTAAACTCAGGCTCATGCTTGTGATGATCATCATCACACTCTTCACCCTCTTCTTTCGTTCCACGGTCAATATAACCACTACGCTGATCTTCCGGTAAGTTCTTTAACTCCCAAGCAATCACAGCTTGCATACATGTTTCGCGCTGTTCTTTTGTCAAGACAACACCATTTGGCCATTTACCGATCTCTACGGCTGTTTTTAAACGCTCGACAATTTCAGGGTTTAAAACAGATAGCATTTGTTCAATATTCATGATTCATCTCTTTGAAAAGATTCAAAATCTTGGTTCCAACCCAGTTTGGTACGACAAGCCATATAGAAATCATAACCTGGTGGGTGTAATAAACTTAATTTAAATGGGTGTTTGCGGATGTGCAAGCTATCACCGACATTGAGCGATACACTGTGTTGTCCGTCTGCACTCACCATCGGTAATACTCGATTTTCGCGAATGACAATTTTAATTTCACTTTGCCCACCGACTACGATTGGGCGTGAAGATAATGTATGGGGGTGCATAGGGACTAATGCAATCGCATCCATACTCGGATGTAAAATTGGGCCACCACCTGATAATGCATAAGCAGTTGATCCTGTTGGTGTCGAAACAATTAAACCATCACTATGCTGACGGTAAACATATTGACCATCAATATTGAGTTCAAAGTCGATCATATGTACCGACTTACCTGAGTGTAGTACGACATCATTTAAAGCAATTGCGTCGTAAATGACTTCGCCATTGGTACGTACTTCCATTTCAAGCAAGAAACGGCGATCAAGTTGAAAATGACCTTGTAATACCTGATCAAGTTTAAAAATAGCTTCCGCAGGCTTAATATCGGTTAAAAATCCTAAACGCCCACGGTTAATACCAATAACAGGTGTATTGTAGCGAACTAAAGCTCTGGCTGCATGAAGCAAAGAACCATCTCCACCTACTACAATGACCAGATCAGCGACTTCACCTAATAAGTGACGACTAACAACTTGCGCATGATCATAGGGCACTAATTCGGCAGTTTCCTGATCAAAAATGGGGTTTAGGCCTAAACTTAGCAAATGGTCATGAATTAAACATAGTGTTTCTACAACTGATGATTTATCCGGTCGACCAATTAACCCGACGTTTCTGAAGGACTTATGTGAAATTTGCACGAATGAGTAAGCTCCGCTGCGATTCTACGCTATCATAACATTATCCTGATTAATTTAAAAAAACATAACAACAAGATGCAGTAAAATTCAATCTAAGTTTTCAATTTATTCACAGTTTTATCATTGCAAATTGATGACAAGCTATCGCATCATTAGCGTATTGTTTAGGGTTTTATCTCATTTATATGAAGTTTGAACGTGGTATCGGTTTCTTCGCGCTAATTTTTTCAATTTTGGTGATTGGTGCTTTTATTGCTCTTAGTATCTATCTGATTCGTTTAGATAATATTATTCGTGAAAAATTTGAAGGACAGCGCTGGGACATTCCGGCCAAAGTGTTTGCTCGGCCTTTGGAAATTTATAATAATGCACCTATTACCCAAGCAAATTTCACTCAAGAATTAAAATTATTAGGTTACAAAACTTCAAGTAATTATGACAAGTCAGGAACCTTTGTTGCTCAAGGTAGCAACATGTATGTGCATACACGTGGTTTCGACTATGGTGATAGCGTAGAACCTGAACAGGTTTTAGAGCTCAGCTTTGCAAACGATCAGGTTGCAGATGTACGTAGTACAAAACCATCATCAACAGGTGTGGCCCGTTTAGAACCTTTACTCATTGGGGGCATTTATACCCAGCATAATGAAGACCGTGTCCTGATTAAACTTAATAGTGTTCCTAAACCACTGATTGAAGCTTTAATTTCTACCGAAGACCGCAACTTCTATCATCACCACGGTATCTCGATTCGTGGTACAGCACGTGCTTTGGTGAGTAATGTCACTGGAGGACGTCGCCAAGGTGGTTCAACACTCACACAACAGTTAGTTAAAAACTTCTATTTAACACCTGAACGCACCTTAAAACGTAAAGTGAATGAAGCATTAATGGCTTTGCTTATTGAGTTGCATTACAGCAAAGATGAAATTTTAGAAGCTTATTTAAACGAAGTAAATTTAGGCCAAAATGGTAACTATTCAATCAATGGTTATGGCTTAGCTTCACAATTTTATTTTGGTTTACCACTTCGTGAACTCAATGTCGCACAACAAGCTTATTTAGTCGGTTTAGTCCAAGGTCCATCGTTATATAACCCTTGGAAAAACCCTGAAGGAGCAAAAAATCGTCGCGACACAGTGCTCAATAACATGCGTGTAATGGGTTATTTAACTCAAGCTGAATATGAAACTGAAATTGCACGTCCTTTAGGTATTCTAAGTAAACCAAGCCTAGGCCCTGCAAAATTCCCTGACTTTTTAGATATTGTACGTCGTCAGTTACGTACCGAATATCAAGAAAGTGATTTAACCAATCAAGGACTACGTATTTTTACGACCTTGGACCCAATTGCTCAAACTCAAGTTCAAGATGCATTTAAAGCATCTGTAGAACGTCTTAGTCAAAGCAACCCTGCTCGTTTGAAAAACTTGCAAGGTGCTGTGCTCATAGCACATCCAGAAAACGGTGAATTGATTGCCGCTGTCGGCTCGACTCAAGACTTTACTGGATTCAACCGTACTCTAGACGCAAAACGCCAAGTCGGCTCCCTATTGAAGCCAGTGATTTATTTAAGCGCAATGGAGTCTGGACGTTATAACTGGGCAAGCAAGATCGAAGATTCGCCAATTAGCATTCCTGTAGATGGTGGTAAAAGCTGGACACCGAAAAACTATAGTGGCGGTGGTCATGGCGTTGTAAGTTTAAGTGAAGCCTTAGCGAACTCTTATAACCTTTCTGCTGTGCGTTTAGGTCAAGAATTTGGGTTATCTACATTTACCAACGACTTAAAGAAATTTGGTGTCGAATCACCAATTCCAGCCTATCCTTCTATTTTCCTTGGTGCAGTTAATATGTCACCAATGGAAGTACTCGGTATTTATGAAAACTTTGCTACCGGTGGTTTTAAATATCCAACTCGTGCAATTCGTTCTGTAGTAGATGCCAAGGGTCGTTTACTTGATCGTTATGGTTTAAACGTACAACAAACAATTGATCCATCTGTTGGTTATATCATGAACTATGGTCTACAACAGGTTATGTCTTCAGGTACTGGTCGTGCAGCTTATAACAGCTTATCACCTACTTTAAAATTGGCTGGTAAATCAGGTACAACCAACGATACACGTGATTCATGGTTCGCTGGATATTCAGGTAACCATGTTGCTGTAGTCTGGTTAGGTCTAGATGACAATAAAGTAACTGGCTTAACTGGTTCATCTGGAGCATTACCTGTGTGGATTAATGTGATGAAACAGTTACGTCAAACCCCAGTAAATCTACGTCAACCAGACACTGTACAGTGGCAATGGATTGATCATGCAACAGGTGATTTGTCTGCACAGGCTTGTGCTGGCGCAATGTATATTCCTATGCTGACGCATACAGTGCCACATCGTGCTACGCCATGTGCAGCACCTTATTATCAAGTTGATCCAACATACGCACCACAAAGTGATAACACAGCACCAGCATCTCAACCGGATAATAGCGATAGCTATATTCGTGATAGTGAAAGTCAGATGGAACAAGATCTGTCGAATAACACACGAGTGATTTCTAGTGGTAGTTATAACAACTAAGTGTTAACAGGAAACAGGATATGTTAAAGAAGGGTGTTTTTTATATTGGTGCTGTACTTATGGTCGGCTGTACAACTTTACCAGATCATTCAGTCCCAAAAGAGAAAACACCACCTGTTGCTGAGAAAAAGAATACTGAGACACCATCTGGTGTAAAAATTACACCTTATGATCATCCAGATATTCAACGTAAAAGTTTACAGGTGATTGTTCCTCAGCAGAAAAAGCCCCAACGCTTTAATGATGATGGAAGCCAATTACCTGCTTTTAAAACGTTAATGCAAAAAACTGAGCAAGCTTACAAAAACCAGCAATGGTCAGAGGCTGAGCGCTACGCCCTTCAAGCGCAGCGTTTAGCACCACAAGCCGCCGAGACTTATTTATTTTTAGCACTCAGTGCAAATCATAAACAGCAATATGCTAATGCTGAGTCTCTTGCAAGACGTGGTTTAAGCTTTGCTCAGAGCCAAGCGATGAAAAAACAGCTTTGGCTAACCATTTTAAAAGCTGGACAACAACGCAATAACCAAAAAACTATTCAAGAAGCTCAGCAAGCATTAAAAGCGCTCTAGCTTTTAATGCTTTTATGTCTTTTTAAAAATTACGAATACCTGCCAAGCCATACGCACTGTGTTGCTGTGCTGTAGCTAAATCATCAGGACTCATCCCCCCCAAAGCAAAGACGGGAATCTGGCATTTCTCAATCAAGTCAGCAAAACGATCCCACCCAAGTGCTCTCGCTTCTGGGTGAGTTTCAGTTACTTTGACAGGACTTACAAAAACAGCATCACAGCCGATTTGCTGTGCGTGTTGTAAAGAAACTGCATCGTGGCAAGCTGCAATAAAACGCACTCCCACCTCTAAATCACCTTTATGCAAACTCATTAATTGGGACTGTTTAAGATGAACTGTTTTTATGTGGCTTTTTAACTCAGGTTTTAGTTTGCGCCAAATATCGATATTTATGATTAATTTTGAAAGCTGCTCTGTATTTAACAGCACTAATTTTTCTATATCTTCTGGATTAAAGCTATCTTTTTCACTACGCCAATACACTAAAGTGTCCTTATTTTCGGTTAGTACGAGCGTAGAATTAATTTTAATGAAATGTGGCCAATACAATCTTTTTATGATGTCTTTATTGGCTTTCGGGAAGTTTAAGTTAACTAGCTGATCACGCGTATACCATGTCCAAGGCTGGTGAATAAGATTTAATAACTCATCAGGTACATAACTATGGAACAAATGAAGATTGACAATAATGTCATCATATTCATGGTGAATATAATCAAACTGATGCCAATCTTTTAAACCAATACCGACTTCTTCATAAATTTCACGGCGGCATGCTTCTTCAGGCGTTTCACCCTGCTCAACCTTTCCTCCTGGAAACTCATGCTTTCCACCTTGATGCTGCTGTTCACCACGCCATCCAACTAATATTTTTCCGCGATGAATTAAGATAGCTATTGCAACATCGACGATCGGTTTAGGCATTTTTCTACTCACTCAAGTTTTTCATAAGTGTAAGCAAATTTTATCAATTTATAAATTCTTTAAAATCTCATTGACAGATCTATTCGATAATGATTATCATTTAAATCGTTCAAGAATATACCACGGAGCACAACAAATGAACGCACCTTTTAGCTTATTTACTCGTAACACTGACTCAGCTCATGCCTTACCAATGCTGCATTCTAACAACCTATTTGCATTAGGTCGTGAAATTCGAATTATGCATGCTGGCGAGGAATATCGTTTACGCCTTACACGCAATAACCGTCTCATTTTAACTAAATAAGAACCACCCTCGCGTTTCAACAATATTCGTGGGAAAACAAAAAATGGATAGCATGGGCAACCATGCTATTTTTGTATTTCCTGATTAAAAGGCATTATCACTTCAACTTTTAAACCACCTTGGCTTGCATGCATAAATTGTAGTTCTCCACTATGGAGTTGAATAATTTTTTTAGTAATTGAGAGTCCTAGTCCTGACCCTTGCTGCTGCGTACCTAATACCCGAAAAAAACGCTGTCCTAGACGTCTTAAAACTTCATCATCTACCCCATTTCCAGCGTCTTCTATAGAAATTTTCAGTTGTTGCTGGGACTGACTCAGTTCAACATGAATAAATCCTAAAGCAGGACTATAGCGAATCGCGTTATCAAATAGATTTCGAAAAGCAATAAAGAGTAACTCTTCATTCGCAAATACTTTAGTTTCATTTGACAAAATATTGGTCTCAATCATCATTTGTTTGGCTTGCGCATCAATATTTACGGTTTCTATGACTCGAGCCAATATATGGTTTAAATCAATCACACTCTTAAACAGATCTGGCTGTTCTGTTTTATTAGGCTCTAAACGAGCAAGTAGTAGTAAATTTTCAAGAATTTTTGTACTTCTTGAAACGTCTTGTTGGATGCGTTCAAAGTCTTGGTCAAGCTCTGGAACATGCTGGTATTTACGCTGTAAAACTTGAAGCCGCATTTGTATTGCTGATAAAGGTGAACGTAACTCATGTGAGGCATCTGCGGTAAAGCGTTGTTCAGCAACAAGCGCCCGCTGGAGTCTTGCAAGTAACTGATTTAAAGCATCTATGACTGGTTGAATTTCTGTAATGACATCCGGGTCTTGAATTGGTTCTAAATTTGATGCAGTTTTTTGAGCAATACGTTTAGAGAGTAGATTTAAAGCCGCCAATTGTTGTTCTGTACGCCAGCTTACAATCACCCATTGTAATAGCCAGAACAGAACCATAAGACCGCTATATCCAGCGAGTGCTTTGAGTACCTCTTCAACACGTGTACTCATAGGCTGAAAGACTTCAACTTGCAGCTCTGAATCTTTTTGCTGTGTGGCCAGACTACGCCATAATTGACCATCAAACCAAAAGTATGAAAACCCTTTAGATAAATTACCCTGCTCAAAAAGCTCATGTTGATAAGTATGAGAATGGGTAAGCAATTGACCAGAGTTTAATAATTCATATTGAATATCAAATTCATCACTAAGCTCATCAAACTGCTTCATAGGATGGTTAGAAAGATCAGAAACCAACAAAGTATCTGAAATTTCATCCATAATTTGATCTTGCACGGACATGTTGTGGTAAATCGAGAATATAGTCAGTAAACCTAAAGCCAACAGCCCGACCACTACACTGCTCCACATGGTGGTCTTAACCAGTTGTGACTGTAAAGATGAACGGTTCAGTTTCATTTTAAATCTCCCATACGGTAGCCTAGTCCCCGTATGGTTTTAATGCTGCTACTGCCGATTTTTTTTCGAAGCTGGTAAATAAAAACTTCTATTGCATTACTTTCAATCTCGTCACCCCATGCATAGAGCGCTTCTTCTAACTGATCACGCGTAATAATATGTTCAGGATGAACCATGAGCTTACGTAAGATTTGGAACTCTTTTGCTGTTAAATCGATAGAGATTCCCGCCAATAATACAACTTTCGCTTGAGTATCGAGGTGTAAATCTCCCCACATTAAAATCGATTGCTGACTCAAAGTTTGTTTGCGCAATTGAGCTCGGATACGGGCAGATAACTCTTCTAAACTAAAAGGTTTAACCAAGTAGTCATTAGCACCTAAATCTAGCCCCTCTACTCGGTCATGAATGCTGTCACGCGCTGTAATAAAAATGACAGGTACATTTTTTTGTTTATAACGTATTGTTGTTAAGACTTTTTCACCCGCCAATTCAGGCAAACCTCGATCAAGTAGAATACAGTCATAGTCATGCTGTTCAATCGCAGTAAGCGCGTAATCACCTCTTTCAACCCAGTCGACTTGATAGCCATCTAACTCTAACCAAGATTGAATACTTTCCGCTTGAGAGCGATCATCTTCTGCAAGCAAAATTCTCATCTATTTATCCTGTTATATTCTGACTTGATCTTGCCAAGCATTTATTAAAAAAGCAAAGCCGCATCATTCGTGCGGCTATAAATGGTATAAGCAAAGTCCAATGCTTAAAATTGGACTTGCTCTACATCAATTTCTACATGTTTTGAGGGTTTAAAGTCTATATCGACTTCACCAACCAGACCAATATTAGTCGTTGGAGAAATAGGATGACCCTGCCAAAGTTCATCATCTACATTAATAATGATAGTGCCTGTTTTATCTCGGAACTGATATTTCTCATCACCTATAGACTTCACCACTTGCCCATGTAATTTTACAGGCGTATTGTCTTTTGCCTTTAATGCTTGCTTAACAGTAGTGACCGTTGCAGGTATCGCTGCTGCCTGACTCGTAGATAGATGTGTTATGGCGATACCAGTAATAGCTGTCATCAAGATCACTTTAAATGTTTTCATAAAATCACCCATTTGATTACATCTTGGAATGACATCAGTAAAACAAGCATAAATGAGGTGAATCTTAAGAAAAATTTAATTTAAAGGCACAACACGTAATACCTCTTCCAAAGTAGTAAGCCCTTCAATGACTTTATGCGCTCCAGCAATTCGCAAAGGCTCCACACTTTCTTTTTTAGTTTGGCTTCTTATTTCATTTAATGTTGCGTGACTACCAATCAGATGCTTAAGCTCAAGACTAACAGGCATAAATTCATAAATACCGACTCGCCCTTTATAGCCTGTATGACGGCATTGTTCACAGCCTACTGCTTGATACACTTTTTCTGGCATTTCCATAATGTAGTCGAATGTTAGGTGCTGCCATTCATCCTCATTAATATGAGTTTGTTGCTTACAGTGCGGGCAAAGCTGTCGCACTAAACGCTGTGCCAATACGCCTAAAATAGTTGCTGCTGTCAGAAATGGTTGTACACCTAAATCATGCAAACGAGTCAAACTAGACGGCGCATCATTGGTATGTAAAGTTGACAGTACCAAATGCCCTGTGAGTGCCGCCTGAATAGCCATATTCGCAGTGTCTTGGTCACGAATTTCCCCAATCATAATAATGTCTGGATCTTGACGCATCAGGGCACGCACACCATCAGCAAAGCCCAGATCAATTGCATTATTGACCTGCATTTGGTTAAAACTAGGCTCTAGCATTTCAATCGGGTCTTCAATGGTACAGACATTGACTTGATCGGTTGCGAGTTGCTTTAAAGAAGAATATAGCGTTGTGGTTTTACCAGAACCTGTTGGACCAGTAACCAAAATAATGCCGTGACTATTTTGTGTTATGCGTTGCCACTGTTGTAATAAAGACCGATCAAAACCTAATTGCTGAAAAGAACGTACCAGTACATCTGGGTCGAAAATACGCATAACCAGTTTTTCACCAAATGCAGTCGGCAAAGTTGATAAACGTAGTTCGGTTTCTTGTCCTTTCGGTGTCCGTGTTTTTAATCGACCATCTTGCGGTTTACGCTTTTCCGCTACATTTAACCGCCCTAAAATTTTAATTCGGGAAATCACGGCGGTCAGTGTATTTGAAGGCATGTTATAAATGGTGTGTAAAACACCATCAATACGAAACCGAACTTTACCATTGTCTTTGCGTGGTTCCATGTGAATATCACTGGCGCTTTGTTCAAATGCAAACTGTAAAATCCAGTCGACCAATTTCACAATGTGTTGATCATTCGCATCAGGGTTTTGGCTATCACCAAGCTGTAAAAGTGCTTCTACTCCCTTGTTATCACGGTCATGCGCAGCATCTTTTTGAGCTGAATTTACAGCACGGCTAACCTGATAATACTCTCGCAAATAACGTTGCAACTGTTCGGGATTAAGCAGTACCCGTTCAATTTTCTTCGGTGCTAGGCTTCTTTCCAGATTGTTTAACCAATCTATTTTAAAAGGCTGGTCGGTACCAATCACAATTCGATCCGTATGGACTTCTACAGCTAAAATGTGGTTTCGAATCGCAAACTCTTGTGACATGACTTGAGTTAAAGCACTGACATCTGCCTTTAAAGGATCAATCACAAATAATGGTAATTGCGCCCGATCGGCAAACCATTGGCACAGGCGGTTTAAACTTAAATGCGCCTGAACGTGGTGTTGGTCTTTTAAATTAAAATGCGCAATCCACTGTAATGGATGCCATTTCAATTGATCTTTTTGTCTATTTGTCGTTTGTACCAGTAATTTATCACGCTCAGTAATACGGCCTTCTTGTAATAGTTGTTCTAGGCACCAATGTGCGTCTATTTCTACATGTGCATTCATGTGTTATCCCCAATATATTTTTATAATATAGCAGAGATGTTTTAGATTTAACGGGTATGAAAATTTCCAAATTCAGCTTTTAAATACCTTTTAACTTCAATTAATTAAACCAATTCTCAACTTATTATTGTTTTGTGGCATAGATCATATTTATAAAGATGTTTATTGTGATAGTTTGATTAAAAAAGAGACTAGGCTCAATACAATAAAAAGCATACACTGCATATGAATACATGATTTAAATATGATTAACACCTGTATATAACAATAAACCAATGAGGAAGTATTATGAATCTTCCAATGACAATGTCATTACAAAATGCATCTTTTGAAGAATTTATCACCATTATTGCTGCTGCATTAGGCTGCGGGTTATTAATTGGTTTGGAACGTGAAAGAAGCAAGCTCAAACACGAATATAAGACTTTTGCAGGTTTTCGATCTTTTGCAATTAGCTCCCTACTTGGTGCAATCTGCTTTTTATTTGGTACTGAAATTGGAATTGTAGGCGCTCTACTTATTGGCGCGATCAGCATTGTCTCCCTTAAAAATCAGCCGAATGACCCCGGTGTGACTACCGAACTCGCTTTTATTATGACTTACTTTATAGGAGCGCTTTGTATCTGGAATATTTCGTTAGCTGCGGGTCTCGCCGTCATCATAACGATTATTTTATTAGCAAAACAATCTATGCATGGCATTGCCAGTCAATGGATTACCGAATCGGAATTACGTGATGGTATTTTTCTACTTGCCTTACTTTTAATAGCACTGCCGTTAGTCCCCAATAAACCATTTTGGGGTCCAGTTTTAAACCCACATGTCATTTTAAAATTACTGACTTTGATTTTATTTGTGCAAGCTCTCGCACATATTGCAAAACGGCTTTTGTCATCTAAAAATGCTTTATTACTTTCTTCTTTAGCATCTGGTTTTGTATCGAGTACAGCGACTATTGCAACTCTAGGTTTAGAAGTTCGTTCTGGTCGTGCGAACGCCACCACAAATGCAGGTGCTGCATTGATGTCGTGTGTTTCTACACTCATTCAGACCTTAATTATTGTGATTGGAATTAGCTTAGCATGGTTCAAAGTCATTATATTTCCAATGCTGATTGCTTTGGTTTTTTTAGCGGTGTGGGCTTTTATTTTATTACGTAAGGCGGAACCAAGTACGACTTCAGCCGAATTAGACTCCAGAATGTTCAGCTTAAAAGAAGCCGTGATTATTGCGGGAACACTCACACTCATTCAGATTGGTGTTTATGGTCTAAGTCTATATTTAGGAAATGCAGGCTTAATCGCAGGGACTCTACTCGCTTCTTTGTTTGAAATACATGCAGCTATTGCAGCAGTAATTGTACAAGGAGAACCGAATAACGCTCACACATCGCTACTAATCGCTTTTATGAGTGGTTTTGCAGTGCATGCAATTGCCAAGAGCATTAATTCGGCTATTTCAGGTGGAATGCGCTATGCCCTTGCTTTTATTCCCGCACAACTCACTCACATGGCGATATTAATTTGCCTGCTATGGATGAACATACATTGGTTTTGAAATGAGATGCTTAAGCAAGTAAAATATCTTCTACCATATCAACTACTGTAATTACATTATCATTGACTTTAAAATGAATATCAAAATTAGAAAACTTCATTTTATAGACTCGTTCAGGGTCTTCTTGATAGGCAGGCCTTGGGTCTAAAGCTAGAACTTGCTCTAATTCATCCAGATATTGCCCGTTAATTTTTTTATTTTTTAGAAGATTTTGCTGAGTAGTCAATGCACTTTCCGACCAGATGACTTGCTTTCGTTCTGGTTCAGCTTGTGCATAGCCACTTTGAGCATCAGCAATGGCATCTGAATATTGAATATAAGGTTTAATATCTAAAATTGGCGTGCCATTTAGTAAATCACTGCCCGTAACATACACTCTTAAAGACTTACCGACTTTTTCAACCTTTTTTAAACGTACTACAGATAAACCTACAGGCGCTGGACGATACATACTGCGTGTTGCAAATACACCAATTTTTTCATTCCCCCCTAAACGTGGTGGGCGAACCTGAGGTCGAAACTTAGTTGCAGTCTCCTGATTTTTATTGTCATGAAACTGCCAGATGAGCCAGAGATGAGTAAATTGATCAATTCCCTCAAAAGCCAATAAGTCATTATAAGGTTCTACCATTTCGATGTAAGACTCGATATTGACCAAGTTGGGCTGACGTGGAATACCAAATTTTTCTCGAAAAGGTGAGCACATGTGCCCGACTATTGGGAGGGTGACAGAGTTCATCATCACTTTTTCTTATAAACACAATTAAATATATTCAGTTTATCGGGAATGAAATTAGATTAGAATAGCAATCTGTTTTCTTTTAATCGTGATCGAGACCTTTAATGGCTGCTTTTAACGTTGAACGCATTACTCATGTGCACCACTGGAATGACACCCTTTTCAGTTTTAAAACTACACGCGACACTAGCTTACGTTTTAAAAATGGTCAGTTCGTGATGATCGGACTTGAAGTGAATGGCAAACCGTTAATGCGTGCGTATTCGATTGCAAGTGCGAACTACGAAGAAGAGTTAGAATTCTTCTCAATTAAAGTACAAGACGGTCCTTTAACTTCGATTTTGCAAAAAGTACAAGTTGGTGACGAAATTTTAGTTTCTAAAAAACCAACAGGTACATTGGTTCATGATGACCTTTTACCAGGTAAAAACTTGTACCTTTTATCTTCTGGTACTGGTCTTGCTCCATTCTTATCAATTATTCGTGACCCAGAAACTTACGAACGCTTTGAAAAAGTAATCGTTGTTCATGGTACACGCTATATTTCTGAATTAGCGTATCAAGACCTAATCTTGAACGAATTACCAAACCATGAATTCTTTGAAGAATTAGGTATTAAAGACAAACTTGTTTACTACCCTACTGTTACTCGTGAGCCTTTCCACACGCAAGGCCGTGTAACAACAGCAATTGAAACTGGTGCTTTATTTGAAAAAATCGGTTTACCACGTTTTAACCGTGAAACTGACCGTGCAATGCTTTGCGGTAGCCCTGCATTCTTAAAAGACGTGGCTGCATTACTTGACCAACATGGTTTAGTTGAATCACCTCGTATGGGTGAGATGGGCGATTACGTGATTGAGCGTGCGTTCGTAGAAAAATAAGATTTTTCTAAATAAAAAACCGAGGCTAAGTCCTCGGTTTTTTTATATGTGTTTTATAACTTGATTGTGCCATCAATACAGGTAACAGCCGTTCCACCCACCAAAATTTTATCTTGATGTAATTCAAGTTTCAGCTGTCCATCACGGCCTAAAGCCTGACCTTGTGAAGAAAACACCACATCATTTTGTGCTGGCAAAATCCCACGGTAACGAATAAAAGACGCCACACTACCATTCCCGCTACCACAAACTGGGTCTTCATTTATTCCACATGAAGGGGCAAATGAACGAACTTCTATGTGTTTTTGCTCATTATTATTTTCATAAAAACCAAAAACAGTCGCGCCCGTAACTTTCATTTCTAAATCATGTTGTTTCAAGGCTGCAAAGTCTGGTTGAGCCGCTAAAACAGCTTCAGCATTCACCGCTTGCAATACAACCCAACGCGCGCCTACATTCACCAATGTAGCATTCCATTGAGTATTAATTTCGCATTTTAAAATTTCTGCTAATTTCTCAGTGTGCATTGCATCTAATGGTGTAATTTTAGGCTTAGGTAGTTCAAATGAAATATGCTTTGAGTCACTTACAGTCAGAGTCACCAAACCTGCAGCACATTGCTGTACCAGTTTACCGCCTTTAGCTGTCACGAGGCCCGCCTCAAGCAAAGCATAGGCAGTACCAATTGTAGGATGTCCTGCAAATGGCAACTCACTTTGCGGAGTAAAAATTCGAACCTGATAGTCAGCATGAGAATCAGTCGCAGGGAGCACAAATGTCGTTTCAGAAAGATTGGTCCAATTCGCAATTCCCTGCATCTGTTCAGATGTTAAGGTACTAGCGTCCATAATGACTGCAACAGGATTACCTTTAAATGCTTGTGAAGTAAAAACATCAACTTGTTTAAATGCAACAACAGACATAGACCACTCCTACTGATCTTGTAATTAAAAATTATGGTTTTAAATCCTCACCATTTTTTGATCTTACTGCTTTATTTTTAATGGTCACAGTATCAGTTAAGATGAAAAATAATAGACACAGTTTTTAAGTTTAGATTTGTGTTAAATGAATCAATCAAAAGCAACCACAATATTTGAGTTAAATAAAAGATCACGATAAAGTGTATCCATTGCTTTGGCTTTTTAATGAATTGACATGTACAAATATAAAAAAGTAAGTGATGACCTAACCCTTCAAATTCAGAATGGCAGACAGCCTATCGGCTCCCGTTTACCATCAATTCGCGACTGCGCAAATCATTATCAGGTCAGCATTAACACCGTAAAAGAAGCTTATCGTCAGCTTGAAGATCAAGGTTTAATTTCAGTTCGTCCACAGTCTGGTTACTATGTTTGTCATGCACCTTCAAACTTACTAGAACTCGAAGAGCGTTATGTCAGTGAAGAAAAAGTATCTCTTTCAGGAATTAGCTGTTTTCTCGCGCAAATTGTTAAAAAGCAGATGGATCCTGACTATGTCAATTTGGCTCTGGCTTGCCCTACAGGTGAAAACTTCTATCCAATTGAACGCTTAAAACGCTTAACTGCTCAAGTTTTACGGACACAGCCAGACATTTTTAAAAACTATACTTTACCGCCCGGCTCTATACGTTTACGTACACAAATTGCGAGGCGAGGCTTACAGCTTGGTATGTTTCTTTCAGCAGATGATATTGTACTCACTCATGGCACCATGGAAGCTTTAAGTCTCGCGATTATGGCAACCACCCAAGCTGGTGACAGCATTGCACTTGAGCTTCCTACATTTCATAATCTCTACCCGCTTCTTCATAATTTAGGTCGAAAAATTGTAGAAGTGCCGACCTCGCCGCATACAGGTATGTGCCTAGATGCTCTTGAAGAACTGTTAAAATCTAAAAGTGTACAAGCCATATTAACTATTCCAACAGGACACAATCCTCTCGGTTTTAGCATGCCTGAAAGCAACCGTCGTCGCTTAGCAGAGCTTGCTAATCAGTTTCAAATCCCTGTCATTGAAGATGCAATGTACGCCGAACTGCAACTGACTGAACCGCTCTTACCCAACATTAAGGCATTTGACCAAAATGGATGGGTTTTGGTATGTGGTAGCTATACGAAAACCGTAGCACCCGACTATCGAATTGGTTGGTTAGAAGCTGGGCGCTTTCGTAATATTGTGCAGCAAATTAAATTAACAACGACAGTTGCCGAGCCAGCTCTACTTACAGAAACTTTAGGGCTTTTCTTAGAGAATGGAGGTTATGATCTGCACTTAAGGCATCTTAAAAAACGCTATCAACAACAAATTGACACCATCAAATCTTATATTTGCCGTTATTTTCCAGTCGGTACTCGAGTCAGTCGACCGCAAGCAGGATTTATTTTATGGTTAGAGCTACCCGAGTCTATTGATGCATTAGAACTTTTTCATCAGGCAATGGATGAAAAAATCTTATGCATGCCGGGAATTTTATGTTCAGCTGATAAAAGATTTAGTCACTGCTTACGTATAGCTGCGTGTTTCGAGCTAAATCCTAAAATGTTAAATGCTTTGATGCGCTTAGGAGAGTTAGCAAAAAATATGCTGCCCGCGCAAAAAGATATAGGTCAAATCCCTACTAATTCAGTAGGTTGAATCCAAAATGTGGAGTTAATAAAATAAAACCATATATTTTTTATGCCTTTTATTTTATGAAAACTGAACTCCTCTCTCCCGCAGGTTCACTAAAAAACATGCGCTATGCATTTGCCTATGGAGCAGATGCCGTATATGCCGGCCAACCACGTTATAGCTTACGTGTTCGTAATAATGCTTTTGATCATGACAACTTAAAAATTGGAATTGATGAAGCGCATGCTTTGGGTAAAAAGTTTTATGTTGTGGTGAATATTCAGCCTCATAACAGCAAATTAAAGAACTTTATTCGTGATCTTGAGCCGATTGTAGCAATGCAGCCAGATGCGCTCATTATGTCTGACCCAGGTTTAATTATGATGGTACGTGAACATTTCCCAGAAGTACAAATTCATTTATCTGTTCAAGCCAATGCCATTAACTGGGCCACTGTTAAATTTTGGAAAGATTACGGTTTAAGCCGTGTGATTTTATCGCGCGAGTTGTCATTAGAAGAAATAGAAGAAATCCAGCAACACGTACCAGATATTGAACTCGAAGTTTTTGTACATGGCGCACTATGCATGGCCTACTCAGGCCGTTGCCTACTTTCAGGATATATGAACAAACGTGATGCCAACCAAGGTGCTTGTACCAATGCGTGCCGTTGGGACTATAAGTTGCATGAAACCCAAGAAGATGCAAACGGCGATGTAATTCCAGTCACTCAGCTCAACACGTCAGAGAAGTCTTGCTGCTCATCAGCACAATCAGAGACAACTTCAGCTCAAACTTTGCTTGTACAACGTAATGATGAAGAAATGTTTGCTGCTGAAGAAGATGAACACGGCACCTATTTTATGAATTCTAAAGATTTACGTGCGGTACAGCATGTAGATCGTTTAACCAAGATGGGCATCGCCTCACTGAAAATTGAAGGGCGTACTAAATCGTATTTTTATTGTGCCCGTACTGCACAAATTTATCGAAAAGCTATTGATGATGCTTTAACAGGTAAACCATTTGACCCAAGCTTAATGACTCAGCTCGAAGGATTGGCAAATCGCGGTTATACCGAAGGTTTTTTAAGACGTCACGTACACAGTGAATATCAAAACTATGCCGATGGTTCATCACATTTTGACTATCAACAATTTTGTGGAGAGGTTTTAGCACGTCACGGCGATTATATTCACATTGAAGTTAAAAACCGTTTTGTGGTTGGCGACTCACTAGAACTCATGACACCTCAAGGCAATATCACTTTTACCTTAACCGAAATGCGTGATTTAAAAGGTAACCCAATTACAGATGCTAAAGGTTCGGGACATTTTGTTGAAATTCCATTCTCACAAGATGTTGATATCAGTTATGCCCTACTCGTACGCAATTTGCCACATGCGAAAGAAAGTATTACTGCATCTACATTGGCTTATTCAGCGAGTTAAACATGACACTTTTGATTACGAGTGACTGCATCAACTGTGATATGTGCTTACCTGAATGTCCCAACATCGCTATTTTTGAAGGGAGCAAAGTTTATGAAATTGATCCACTTCGTTGTACCGAGTGTGTAGGCTTTTACGATGCGCCTACGTGTAAGGCGGTTTGCCCTATCGATTGCATAAAACCAGACCCTGCGCATATTGAAAATAAAGAGGAGCTTCTAGAGAAATTTAAAAGTTTAAATATACTCAGCTAATCTATCTTTAAAAGTCTATAGAGGATCAAGCTAAAGTCGTTGATCCTCTTAAATGACTATGCAGATCAATGATTAAATAAGTGAATAAATAAGTGAATAAATAGCTGAGAACACTTTGCTAGTGATAAAATCAATTTATCAGTTCAGTTTGATTTACTGGTTATTTTGTACCAAAAAAATTAAACAATCGTTAAAACTGCCAAACCATTTCAACATTTCATGTAGATTGATTAAAACTCATTCTGGCGTAGCTCCCCATGTCTTATCTTTATTTAGCAATTGCGATTGCTTGTGAAGTCATTGCAACTTCAGCCTTAAAAGCATCTCAAGGTTTTACTGTTCCTATTCCATCCATTATTACAGTTGTGGGCTATGCAATTGCTTTTTATCTATTGTCTCTCACCCTCAAAACGATTCCGATCGGAATTGCATACGCCATTTGGTCGGGCGCGGGTATTATTTTAATTTCTGCAATTGGCTGGATATTTTACAAACAGCATTTAGATTTGGCGGCCTGTATTGGTCTTACTTTAATGATTGCAGGTATTATCATTATTAATGTGTTTTCTAAAAATACCCATCTATAAAATATAATTAAAAAAGCAACCGAGTAAGATGCGAATCCTTTTTTAAAAAATTTCACCTTACTCGGTATAAACAACTTATTTCAAACTGCCCGTCAAAAATTGCTTTAAACGCTCACTTTTCGGATTGTTGAGTACTTCATCAGGATGGCCCTGTTCCTCAATTTTCCCTTGATGCAAGAAAATCACTTGATTAGACACATGACGTGCAAAGCCCATTTCATGTGTCACCACAATCATGGTACGGCCTTCTTCAGCCAAACTCTGCATAACCTTGAGTACTTCACCCACCAACTCTGGGTCAAGCGCACTGGTTGGTTCATCAAATAGCATCACTTCCGGTTCCATAGCCAAAGCACGAGCAATCGCTACACGTTGCTGCTGACCACCAGATAAAAATGCCGGATATTTACTTTCAACACTTTCAGGTAATCCAACTTTGCGTAGATATTTCCTTGCACGCTCTTCAGCTTCAGCACGTTTTATCCCAAGTACGTGAATGGGCCCTTCAATGACATTTTCAAGCACCGTCATATGTGACCATAAATTAAAGTGCTGAAACACCATCATGAGCTGCGTACGCATTTTTTGTAGTTGCTTTGGTTCAACTACTTTTAAATTGCCTTTTTTATCAAAGACTGTGCGTAGTTTTTCACCATTGAGCTTAATCGTGCCATTGCTCGGTTGTTCCAAAAAGTTAATGCAGCGGAGTAAAGTACTTTTACCTGAACCCGATGAACCAATAATACTAATCACATCACCGGCATTTGCATCAAGTGATATCCCTTTCAGTACTTCATGATCGCCAAATGTTTTGTGTAAATCACGAATCACTAGTTTTGCAACGTGTTCCATTTATGTCTCCTAATGATTCGATGGCTTTAAAAATGCCAACCAACGTTTTTCCAACTTACGAAATATCCAAATCAAAATAAATGCCAACATCGCATATAACACCGCAGCAATTCCAAAAGCATTGAAAGTGTCATAGGTTGCCGCATTAACATCACGCGCAATTTTTAAAATGTCAGGAACAGTTGCTGTAAATGCAATGGTTGTCGCGTGCAACATCAAAATGACTTCGTTACCATAAAACGGTAAAGCACGGCGTAACATCGACGGAATGATAATACGTGTGTAGAGTTTCCATTTTGACATTCCAAAAGCTTGGGCAGCCTCAATCTCGCCATGTGGAATAGAACGAATCGCTCCAGCAAAGATTTCAGTCGTATATGCACCAGTATTGAGCGCGAACGCCAAAATGGTGCAATTTATGCCCTCTCGAAAGAATGCATCGAGTGCTTGATGTTCATGGACATAATCAAAGCTATAAATGCCCGAGTAAATAATTAACAATTGGATGTACAGTGGTGTTCCACGAAACACATAAGTAAACAGCCAAACTGGGCCACGTAACCAGATATTTTCTGATACTCGTGCAAGTGATAAAGGCACGGCAAGCAGAAACCCAATACCGATTGAAAGTACCAATAACCAAGCAGTCATCGCAACACCGGTCATTTGTAGGCCATCGGTCCAAAGGTATGCCTTCCAATATTGTTGAAGGATTTCAATCATAATTGCCCCTTCCTTACACCAGCAGAATAACGACGTTCAAGCCACATTAAAATCAGGTTTGACACGGTGGTAATTGCCAAATAAATTGCAGCAGCGACGATGCTGAAAAAGAACAATTGCATGGTACTTCTACCTGCATCTTGCGTAATTTTTACAATGTCAGTTAGGCCAATAATGGAAACCAGTGCGGTCGCTTTAATCAAAACTTGCCAGTTGTTACCAATACCAGGCAATGCAAAACGCATCATTTGAGGGAATAAAACACGTCGAAAAACCTGCCACGGCGTCATCCCATAGGCCATTGCTGCTTCAATTTGTCCCGTTGGAACCGATTGAAATGCACCACGAAAGGTCTCTGTAAAATATGCACCATAAATGAACGCTAAGGTAATCACACCAGCCACAAATGGGTTGATATCAATCTGGTCCATTTGCAGTGCTTCAGTAATTTGATTTAGACCCAACTGCAAGCTATAAAATAACAGCAGCATAATCACTAAGTCAGGCACACTACGAATGAGCGTGGTATAGCCGGTCGCAATATAACGTAAAGCTTTAATATTAGAGAGTTTTGAACTCGCACCAATTAAGCCAATAATGACAGAAAGCAAGAGTGACAACAGCGCAAGCTGTATGGTCATCCATGTTCCGCTGAGAAGGAGTGGCCCATAGCCAGAAAAAGACATGACTCATCTTCTCCTTAAAAACAATATCTAATATTGATGAGATGAGAATAGATTTAAAAATGTCGGCACTTAGCCGACATTTTTCACATCATTAGTAAATGCTAAAAGAGAAGTATTTTTTCTCGAGTTTCTTGTATGTGCCATCAGCAATGATTGCAGCCAAAGCTTTGTCGATATTCGCTTTCAAATCTGCATCTTCTTTGCGTAAACCAATAGCCGCACCTACACCCAATGTTTTGACATCAACCACATTGCCACCAGCAAAAGCGAAGTTTTTGCCTTTCGGTTGTTTTAAGAAAGCACCATCAACCATGATTGCATCTTGTAACGTTGCATCTAAACGACCAGACATCATGTCTTGGTAAATCAAGTCTTGAGTTGGATAAGGAACAACACTCACACCTTTTGGAGCCCAATAGGTTTTAGCGTATGTTTCTTGAATTGTGCCCTGTTGTACCCCTACACGCTTACCTTTTAATGAAGTAGGTGTTGGCAATAACGGTGAGCCTTTTTTTGCAACCATACGCGTTGGCGTATTGTAGATTTTGCTACTAAATAAAATTTGTTTCGCACGTTCATCAGTCACTGTCATTGATGAAAGAATGCCATCAAATTTTTTCGCTTTAAGTGCGGGAATCATCCCGTCAAAAGAGTTTTCAACCCAAACACATTTGGCTTTAAGCTTTGCACAAATGGCATTACCTAAATCAACATCAAAACCAGTTAACTTGCCATCTGGTGTTTTATATTCAAATGGAGCATAAGACGACTCAGTACCAAAACGAATCACCTTCCAATCCTTTGCTTGAACATTCGTTGCAACAGCAGCCAAAACTAAGGTTGTTGAAACGAACATTTTTTTCATAAAGCTTGCCATCTTGAAGCTTCTCCTTAAAATCCAAATAAGGTGATAAAAACTTGAGCAATTTCTAAATTACTCTTCTGCCGAAATAATTGCAATTTCTATACCAGTAAATTAAGGATTTATGAATATGTCTAAACAATGGATTGGATTAACTATCTAAATGTTGAAAAATCACTCAAATTTTAAATTAGTTTTTGAGTGTATAGGCTTCTGCCATATTTTCATTTTCAACCAATGTCCGAATAGTATATTCATGGTTATTTTCTTTAGCGCTGGCAAATTCACATTTCGAATCCCATGCCATTGAACAACCACTCAACAATGGACAACTTGCAAATAATTCAGCTACCCAGTCTACAAATACACGAACTTTAGGCGATAAATGACGGTTTTGTAGATAAACGACTGATATTGGCATCGGTGCAGGTAACCATTCAGTCAATACCTCTCTAAGTGCACCAGATTCTAAATGTTTTGCCGCCATGTAATATGGACATTGAATTAAGCCGAAACCTTGCACTGCCAAATCAATATATGAATCACTATCATTGACAGAAACACGCCCTTTCACACCGACGCTATGAATCTCGCCATCCACCATAAAATCCCAGTCAATATTGCGTCCGGTACGGCTATTAAAATAATGCACGACTTGATGTTTTTGTAAATCTTCAATGGTTTTTGGTTCGCCATGTTCCATCAAATAACGAGGCGCAGCAACAGTGACACACTGAATTGTTCCGATACGACGTGCAACTAAACTTGAATCTTTCAATTGACCAATACGAATAACACAGTCCACTGCATCTTGAACCAAATCGACTGGACGATCACTCATACCAATTACCAAATCAATATCGGGGTACTTGGCATGAAAATCACAAAGCATTGGTATAAGGATGAGTCGTCCAATTGACGCTTTAACATCAATGCGCAGTCGACCTCGTGGGCCACGTTCAGAATCATGGAAATTCGATTCTACATCTTCTACGTCGGCTAAAATTCGTGCAGTCCTTTCATAATAAACTGCGCCATCTGGTGTCAAACTCAGTTTACGAGTGGTTCGGTTCAATAAACGAACTTGTAAATGTTTTTCTAAACCTTGAATGGTTGTCGTCACAGAAGCACGCGGTAGTCCTAAACTGTCAGCCGCTAAACTGAAACTATTTGTTTCGACAACTTTGTTAAATACTTTCATCGCATGAAATAGATCCACACGCACACTCCTATCAATGCATTTATTTAATCAAACACATCAATTGTTATAAAAATACGAATAGTGTTATCGAATTTAATATATTTATTCGTGATTGACAAACTTTTATGCTCCGTCCATCCCATAAACCCTGTTTCTCCCATACGGACCACAACTAAAAGTCTGAAAACAGGTATCCAAATAACTAGGAGCACCTCATGTCATTTTCCCGCAAACAGTTCGCACTGTCTGCCATCTTTGTCGCCATTTTGGCTACAGGGGGTAGTTTTATGTTTTTACATGAAAATGCCGATGCAAAAGCTGCACCGACCAGTGCCCAACAAGCTGCAACAGTTGATATTTCTAATGTCATTAGCAAAACGATTACCGATTGGCAAGAATATTCCGGTCGTTTAGAAGCGATTGATCAAGTCGATATTCGGCCACAGGTTTCAGGTAAACTCATTTCCGTACACTTCAAAGATGGCAGTCTTGTTAAAAAAGGCGATTTACTTTTTACAATCGACCCACGTCCTTTCCAAGCAGAACTGAATCGTGCTCAAGCTCAACTTGCTTCGGCTGAGGCACAAGTCACTTATACGGGATCTAACCTTTCTCGTATTCAACGTTTAATTCAGAGTAATGCTGTATCACGCCAAGAGCTGGATCTAGCTGAAAATGATGCACGTTCAGCGAATGCCAACCTACAAGCTGCTAGAGCCGCTGTTCAGTCTGCACGTTTAAATCTTGAGTACACTCGTATTACTGCACCAGTCAGCGGCCGAATTTCCCGTGCCGAAGTAACCGTTGGTAATGTGGTGTCTGCCGGTAATGGCGCACAGGTCTTAACAAGCTTGGTGTCTGTATCTCGCCTTTACGCCTCTTTCGACGTTGATGAACAAACTTATCTCAAATACATCAGTAATCAGCGTAATTCAGCACAAGCTCCTGTCTATATGGGGCTTGCCAATGAAACAGGTTTCTCTCGTGAAGGAACTATCAACTCCATTGATAACAACCTGAATACGACCTCAGGTACGATTCGTGTTCGAGCAACTTTTGATAATCCTAACGGCATTTTATTACCGGGTTTATATGCTCGAATCCGTTTGGGTGGTGGTCAACCTCGTTCAGCAATTCTGATTAGCCCAACTGCAATTAGTGTCGATCAAGATAAACGTTTTGTTGTGGTAGTCGACGCTAAAAATCAAACTGCTTACCGTGAGGTAAAACTCGGTGCACAACAAGATGGCTTGCAAATCGTAAATAGCGGATTACAAGCGGGTGATCGTATTGTGGTGAATGGTTTACAGCGGATTCGTCCGGGTGACCCTGTTACACCACACCTTGTTCCTATGCCAAATGCACAAATCACTGCGAACAGCACTACTCCTCAACCTCAGCCACCAGAAAAAACTTCAACTCCGGCAAAAGGTTAATCACATATGAATATCTCTAAATTTTTTATTGATCGGCCGATCTTTGCTGGTGTGTTATCAGTACTGATTTTACTTGCCGGTCTTCTTTCGGTATTTAAACTACCAATTTCAGAATATCCGGAAGTTGTTCCACCCTCTGTGGTGGTACGTACTCAATATCCGGGTGCAAACCCAAAAGTCATTGCTGAAACTGTTGCTTCTCCGCTTGAAGAATCTATAAACGGTGTAGAAGATATGCTGTATATGCAATCTCAGGCAAACAGCGACGGTAATTTAACCATTACGGTGAACTTTAAGCTCGGTATCGACCCAGATAAAGCACAGCAATTGGTTCAAAACCGTGTATCTCAAGCCCTGCCTCGTTTACCTGAAGACGTACAGCGTTTAGGCGTTACTACTTTAAAAAGCTCACCGACTTTAACCATGGTTGTTCATCTGACCTCACCAGATAATCGCTATGACATGACCTATTTGCGTAACTACGCGGTGCTCAACGTAAAAGACCGTTTGGCACGCTTACAAGGTGTAGGTGAAGTCGGTTTATTTGGTTCTGGTGACTATGCAATGCGTGTGTGGCTGGACCCACAAAAAGTGGCACAGCGAAACCTCACCGCGACCGAAATTGTCAGTGCAATCCGCGAACAAAACATTCAAGTTGCAGCAGGAACCATTGGTGCATCACCAAGTAATTCCCCTTTACAACTTTCGGTAAACGCTCAAGGTCGTTTAACCACTGAGCAAGAATTCGCAGATATCATTTTAAAAACTGCTCCTGATGGTGCGGTCACTCGATTGGGTGATGTTGCACGCGTTGAACTTGCAGCTTCACAATATGGTTTGCGTTCATTACTTGATAACAAACAAGCGGTCGCCATTCCAATTTTCCAAGCACCGGGTGCGAATGCTTTGCAAGTTTCTGATCAAGTGCGTAGCACAATGAAAGAACTTTCAAAAGATTTTCCATCTTCAATTAAATACGACATTGTGTACGATCCGACTCAATTCGTACGTGCCAGTATTAAAGCAGTCGTTCATACCTTACTTGAAGCAATTGCACTGGTTGTTGTGGTCGTTATTTTATTCTTACAAACATGGCGTGCTTCAATCATTCCATTGCTTGCAGTACCAGTTTCAATTATTGGTACATTCGCACTCATGCTTGCTTTTGGTTACTCAATCAATGCGCTTTCGCTATTCGGGATGGTACTTGCCATCGGGATTGTCGTCGATGACGCGATTGTGGTCGTCGAAAACGTCGAGAGGAATATTGAAGCTGGTTTAAATCCAAGGGAAGCGACTTACCGTGCCATGCGAGAAGTAAGCGGACCGATTATTGCGATTGCTTTAACGCTGGTTGCCGTGTTCGTTCCACTTGCCTTTATGACAGGCTTAACAGGGCAATTTTATAAACAATTTGCAATGACTATTGCCATTTCAACTGTTATTTCGGCATTTAACTCGCTCACTCTATCTCCTGCTTTAGCAGCCATGCTACTAAAAGGACATGATGCGAAACCTGATGCATTAACACGCATAATGAATCGTGTATTTGGACGTTTCTTTGCGCTATTTAACCGCGTATTTACCCGTGCGTCAGACAACTATGGTAAAGGCGTAAGTCGTGTTATCTCCCATAAAGCATCGGCAATGGGTGTCTATGCAGCTCTTCTAGGTTTAACCGTTGGTATTTCTTATATTGTTCCGGGTGGCTTTGTTCCCGCTCAAGACAAACAATATTTGATTAGTTTTGCGCAGCTACCAAACGGCGCATCATTAGATCGTACCGAAGCTGTCATTCGTAAAATGAGTGATACGGCACTTAAACAACCTGGTGTAGAAAGCGCGGTTGCCTTCCCTGGTCTCTCAATTAACGGTTTCACCAACAGCTCAAGCGCCGGTATTGTCTTTGTGACCTTAAAGCCATTCGATGAACGTAAGGCCAAAGACTTATCTGCAAATGCAATTGCAGGTGCCTTAAACCAGAAATACTCAGCTATTCAAGATGCTTATATTGCGGTTTTCCCACCACCACCTGTGATGGGCTTAGGGACTATGGGCGGCTTTAAACTTCAACTTGAAGACCGAGGTGCCTTAGGCTATTCAGCCTTAAATGATGCTGCACAAAACTTTATGAAAGCAGCTCAATCAACTCCTGAGCTTGGTCCAATGTTCTCAAGTTATCAAATTAACGTACCTCAACTAAACGTAGATTTGGATCGTGTAAAAGCCAAACAGCAAGGTGTTGCTGTGACAGATGTTTTCAACACTATGCAGATTTATTTAGGTTCGCAGTATGTTAACGACTTTAACCGCTTTGGACGTGTTTATCAGGTTCGTGCACAAGCCGATGCGCCTTTCCGTGCAAATCCTGAAGATATTTTGCAGCTTAAAACCCGTAATAGTGCCGGACAAATGGTGCCATTATCTTCATTGGTAAATGTAACTCAAACCTATGGCCCTGAAATGGTGGTGCGTTATAACGGTTATACCGCAGCAGATATTAATGGCGGTCCTGCACCAGGTTATTCATCTAGCCAAGCAGAAGCTGCTGTTGAACGTATTGCTGCTCAAACTTTGCCGCGTGGTATCAAGTTTGAATGGACAGATTTAACTTACCAAAAAATCTTGGCTGGTAATGCAGGACTTTGGGTATTCCCAATTAGCGTATTGCTCGTGTTCTTAGTTTTAGCCGCTCAATATGAAAGTCTAACCTTACCATTAGCAGTCATCTTAATTGTACCGATGGGAATTTTGGCGGCTCTGACAGGTGTTTGGCTCACCAGTGGAGATAACAATATCTTTACCCAAATCGGTTTGATGGTACTGGTCGGACTGGCCTGTAAAAATGCCATCTTGATTGTTGAATTTGCTCGGGAACTCGAAATGCAAGGTGCAACTGCTTTTAAAGCAGCAGTTGAAGCAAGTCGTCTTCGTTTACGTCCAATTTTAATGACCTCTATTGCATTCATTATGGGTGTCGTCCCACTGGTTACTTCAACTGGTGCAGGTTCTGAAATGCGTCATGCCATGGGTGTTGCCGTATTCTTCGGAATGATCGGGGTAACTTTCTTTGGTTTATTCCTGACCCCTGCCTTTTACGTCCTGATTCGTACATTGAATAGCAAACATAAATTGCATTCCGCAGCAGTTCATGAAGCGCCATTAGCTAACCCACACGATCATTAAGGAGGACATTTAATGACTACAGCAAAACAAAGCTTGTTATTGTCCTCACTCATGGGGAGCCTGCTTCTTGCAGGCTGCTCTTTGGCTCCGGAATATCAACCTGCAAAAGTGATAGTTCCTGTCAAATTCAAAGAGTCAGACCCTAAACTTGAAGACAATAATTGGAAAATTGCCCAGCCTGCCGATCAGCAAGTTCGAGGTGAATGGTGGCGTGTTTTTAATGATGCTCAATTGAATGAGCTAGAACAACAAGCGATTGCCGGCAACCAAAATCTTAAAGCGGTAGCAGCTAATATTCAGGCTTCACGTGCAATACGTTCGGCAGCACAAGCTGAACGTTTGCCAAGTATTGGTGCTGGCTTTGGCCCAACTCGTCAAAAACCCTCTCCTGCTTCATTGGGTTTAGATGACAATGCGCATACGTCTGCACAAACCTTATGGCGCGCTCAAGCTAATGTTTCATATGAGCTCGATTTATTTGGTCGTATCGCCAGTAGTGTTAATGCAGCAAAAGCGGATCTACAACAGCAAGAAGCGTTATATCAGTCGGCACTTTTAGCGTTACAGGCCGATGTTGCACAAAGTTATTTTCTCATTCGCCAGCTTGATGCTGAACAAGCAATTTATACTCATACTATTAAATTACTTGGTGAGACACGAGATCTCGTTCAAACCCGATTTAAAAATGGTTTAGTCAGTGAATTAAATGTTTCTCGTGCACAAACTGAACTTGCTACAGCTCAAACCAATGCACTGAGCATTGCTCGTAACAGAGCCAATGCCGAACATGCACTTGCAGTATTGTTAGGCAAAACACCAACTGACTTTAGCTTGGCTGTCCAACCTTTAACTACAAATAGTCTTCGTCTTCCAGCAGGATTACCATCGAGTTTACTTGAAAGGCGACCTGACATTGCTGCTGCTGAACGTGCTATGGCAGCAGATAATGCACGTATTGGAATTGCCCGTGCAGCTTTTTTCCCGAAAGTTAATCTAACGGGTGCCTTAGGTTATGAATCTTCAAGTTTAAGCGAGTTAGGGAAATGGTCGAGCCGTACCTTCTTGCTTGGTCCAGTCGCAGGTACTATTTTATCTTTACCATTATTTGATGGCGGACAACGTAAAGCAGGTGTTGCTCAAGCACGCGCAGCTTATGAAGAAAGTGTTGCCAACTATAGACAAACTGTACTAAACGCCTTTCGTGAAGTTGAAAATGGTTTGTCCGATCAACGTATTCTTGATCAGCAAATTCAAGCTCAAAACCAAGCACTCTCATCGTCTCGCCATGCAAATCAATTGTCTCATCTACGCTATCGAGAAGGTGCGATTAGCTATCTTGATGTGATTGACTCCGACCGGACTATTTTGCAGCAAGAACAATTGGCAGCTCAGCTTAAAGGTGGCCAAATCATTGCAAGTGTAAACTTAATCCGTGCTTTAGGTGGGGGTTGGAGTAATTGATATAAAAAAAAGCGCCTTACGGCGCTTTTTTATACACACAAATTATTTTGCATATACAGGGAATTTTGCACAAACAGCTTCAACTTTCGCTTTTACATCAGCAATAACTTTTTCGTCACCTTTGCTGTCAATCACGTCAGCGATCCAACCAGCAAGTTCACGAACTTCAGTTTCACCAAAACCACGAGTTGTTACTGCTGGAGTACCAATACGGATACCAGAAGTTACAAATGGAGAACGTGGGTCATTTGGAACTGAGTTTTTGTTCACAGTAATGTGAGCAGCACCTAACCAAGCGTCAGCATCTTTACCAGTTACGTCTTGTTTGATTAAAGATAACAAGAATAAGTGGTTGTCTGTACCGCCAGAAACAACATCATAACCACGTGCGATTAATACTTCAGCCATTGCTTGAGCATTTTTCACAACTTGTTGTTGGTAAGCTTTAAAGTCATCAGACATTGCTTCTTTGAAGCAGATTGCTTTAGCAGCAATCGCATGCATTAATGGACCACCTTGGTTACCAGGGAATACAGCTGATTGAAGTTTTTTCTCGATTTCTTCATTCGCTTTCGCAAGGATTAAACCAGAACGTGGACCACGAAGTGTTTTGTGAGTCGTCGTTGTAGTTACGTCAGCAATTTGAACTGGGTTTGGATATACACCAGCAGCAACAAGACCTGCAACGTGAGCCATATCAACAAAAAGGTAAGCGCCAACTTTGTCCGCGATGTCACGGAAACGTTGCCAATCTACAACACGACTATAAGCAGAGAAACCAGCAACGATCATACGTGGCTTGTGTTCTAATGCTAAACGTTCAACTTCTTCGTAATCGATCTCGCCAGTTTCAGAGTTTAAACCATACTGAACAGCGTTATAAGTTTTACCAGAGAAGCTTACTTTTGCACCGTGAGTCAAGTGACCACCGTGAGCCAAGCTCATACCCAAAACTGTATCGCCTGGGTTAAGAAGTGCTAAATAAACAGCAGAGTTAGCTTGTGAACCAGCATGTGGTTGAACGTTTGCGTAATCAGCACCAAAAAGTTCTTTAGCACGGTCGATCGCCATTTGCTCAATAACATCTACATACTCGCAACCGCCATAATAGCGTTTGCCTGGATAACCTTCTGCGTATTTGTTCGTAAGTTTTGATCCTTGCGCTTCCATCACAGCAGGAGAGCAATAGTTTTCAGATGCAATTAACTCGATATGTGCTTCTTGACGCTCATCTTCAGAAGCAATAGCTTGAGCTAATTCTGGATCAAATTCAGAAATGGAAATATTGGCAAACATTAGCGGGGGTCCTATAAATTAGGGCTTTTAAGCCGTGCTAAGATTGCGGCATATTGTAGCATGAACTTTATAATTAAACAGAATCAAGTTAGCTCAGTTTTAAATAAAAATGGCTCAATTTTTATAAAAAATGAGCCATCAAATCTAAAATAATTTATAAACACTTAAAAAGCATTTATTTAATAATTTTCTAAAGTTAAATTTAGCTTTTCATAGCAACAAAAAAACTTTAAATATCATTACCCTTATTGAGCTGACAATAGGTTTTGTACATTTCCAACAATGTTATCTACATTACTACTCATTGCTGAATCGTGATCCCAGTTACCCGTCACATAGCTATTAATTTTTGTACCTACCACAGTGGCATTAGATATCAAAATATCAGTCGCTACTTTCGGAACTGTTGTATCTGCTAAGCCCTGATAAATAATAATCGGGGTAGTGACTTTTGCCTGTAAAGGTTGAGAATCTTTATCTAAGAATGTTTTAACTAAAGGTACTGCCATAAAATTAGGTTGAGTACGCGTATATCCATCCAGTGTTCCATTATGCTCTGTAGCATACTTAGTCATACCTGCACCAAAGGCTTGACCCAATGGCCCTGCACAAATTGTTTCCGCCTGCTGTGCAGTACTTGCCGTTTGTGAAGTAAATACCTGCGAATAATCAAAGCTTGGTTGTGTATTTCGAATGCCAGCTGTAACTAAAGCAGTATATGTATCAAGCTGTGCATACATTGGGATCTTTTTATCCAAAGTTGCATTGGCAACGGCTTGTTCACCTGCAATTAAAATAAATCCTAGATTTGAAGCTGGTGCTACCGCTACTGTACCTTTATAGTTTAGCTGTGCACGACTTGCATATTGTGCAGCACCCAATGCAGCATGCCCACCCTGAGAGTGACCTACAGTGACCCATTTGTTCGAAGTTAATAAATTACGCTGAGATAAATAATTGCGTGTTGCAACCACGGCGTCCGTAATTGAATAAGCTTCACTTTTAACATTTAAGAATGGATGTATGCCTGGGGTTCCTAAACCCTCATAATCAGGAGCGACAACGACATAACCCGCCGCAAGAAGTTTACTAATTAAATCTTTAGTACTATCTGTTAATGCCGATTTACTTGGTGCACATGCATCTGCAACCCCTGTCGTACCATGAGCCCAAACCACAATTGGCCAACCGCCTGCTGGTGGTGGAGTCGTCGGTGTAAATACTAAACTTGTTGCCTGAACCTCTTGTCCACTTTGGCCCAACATTTTATAAGTCAAAATACTACTTTCAGCAGCAACCGCTCCTAAGTTAGTACTTGTATAAGCATCGACTTTAACCACTGGATTTTGAATATTATTGGCTGGTGTACCAGATGGATCAGTAGTCGCTGGACTGTCATCACTACTTCCACCACCACATGCCGTCAACAATAAACTTGTGCTAAGAACACTGGTCATGAACAGTTTCATTTTCATTGGTATATCTTCCCTTAAATTCGATTTTTGTTGTGCTTTAGTTTTTAATGAACATTTTAAATGTCTTACAAACAATTACGCCTAATCTTCATTTTTCGCAAGTGATATTTAATCAAAATAAGTAGCGAGATTTTCTACTTTTCAACATAAATTAAATTTCATAGCTATATCTAACCTTATTCTATGTTTTAAAGTCGCTAGTCAACTGTTAACATTGACGGTTACTTGTGATTGTTTAAAGGTTCAAAAGATGCAAGCCATTATTTTAGATACAGAAACTCATACACTAAATGGTTTGCCTATTGAAATTGCATACGCTCCCATTGAACTTAATGCAGGTAAACTGACTTTAGATAAAAGCAAATTATTTGATCAGCTCTATCAGGTTGGAACACCAATTTCTTATGCTGCGATGGCGGTGCATCACATCTTGGAATCTGACCTAGAAAACCAGCCTCACTATAAAACATTTAAATTACCTGATAGCACAACTTATATTATTGGTCACAACATTGATTATGATATTGCAGCTATTGCTCGTTGTGGCGTTGATGTATCTCATATAAAACCAATTTGTACTTTAGCTTTAGCACGCAAAGCTTGGCCAGATGCAGAAGCTCATAATATTTCTGCACTCATTTATATGATTTCTCAAGGCAGCAGTAAAGCACGAGAATTACTCAAAGGTGCACACCGTGCCGATGCCGATATTATTTTAACTGCCAATATTTTGATGCATATTATCTATCATTTAAATATTCAAGATATTGAAGAGCTTTACCAAGTTTCTGAAGAAGCCCGTATCCCCACGACTATTAACTTTGGTAAGCATAAAGGTACAGCAATTGCTGAACTGCCTAAAGATTATATTCAATGGCTTCTACGTCAAGACGAACTTGATGTCTATTTACGTAAGGCATTAGAAAGTGCATTTTAAAGACTTAACTTAAATAGATGATATTCATAAATTCTTCATCATATTGTCATTTTTGAGTTTTATCTTTAACCCCATTTATATTTTATTAAGAACAGTACTGTTTGATAAAAATTAAACAGTCTGCTTCATTTTTATATTGGGGAAATACAATGTCTGGTTTTTATCGAACCAATTTGGGAAGAGTTGCGCTTCAACAACGTAATATTACGTTAAATGCAAAACAAAGACGTTTACTTCTACTCATTGATCATGAAGATTTTCAAAGCCTTAATAGTGAGTTTAAAAAGCGTATTGCCCCACCAGAGCTAATTCAACAACTGATTGATTTAAAACTCATTGCTACTTCTAACGAAAGTTACCCAGAGTTGACCGAGCAAATATCGATGCAAAAGTCATCTATAACATCAAATGAAGTACATCAGAAAAATATTGATGAGAATAAAAGTAACGATTTAGTTGGAGAAATTCAGATTCCTCAATCAACGTCTGTGACTTCTCCAAATATAGAAAATGACCAGCCATCTATTCCAGTTCAACAACTCTCTTTTGAAGAAATACAACTATTAATGAAACAAAGCTTGAGCCAGTACTGTGGCCTTATGGCAAAACCACTTATTCAAAAAATAGAGCAAATCAAAACGCTTCAAGAACTTAAAATGTGCCAAATGCAATGGATTACCAGTTTACAGGAGTCACGTATTCCTCCTCATGAGCTAGCACATACGCTTCATTCTATTAATTATTCAATTCAGCTTATTCAACAACGCGTCTAAAATAGAACAAGCTGCTGTTTAATTAAGCATTAAACTCACTTGGTACGTATTTCGTGCTTTACCTACCAGTGTTTTTTTCCTATGATGTGCCCCACACATGTGCGCTCGTAGCTCAGTTGGATAGAGTACAGGTTTCCGAAGCCTGGGGTCGTGGGTTCGATCCCCGCCGGGCGCACCAATTTATATATAATAACTTCATAAATTTATCCCAATTTCATAAAATTCCGACTATTTTACTTGGTTTATTAATCATTATCGCTCAAAATATACCCCTCTTTCATAATGTGAGAATTTCATGACTGATGCTTTGGTATTAAAAGATTTGTCCAAAACATATCGTAATGGTTTTCAGGCGTTAAAAGGTATTAACCTCACTGTGCCTGAAGGTGAATTTTATGCGTTGTTAGGCCCAAATGGTGCCGGCAAATCCACAACCATTGGTATTATCAGCTCCCTCACAAAAAAGACCTCAGGAACAGTTGAGATTTTTGGGCATAATCTCGACACGCATCCATCCTTGGCAAAACAGCAGCTTGGCGTTGTACCCCAAGAATTTAACTTCGGGCAATTTGAAAAAGCATTCGATATTTTAGTCACTCAAGCTGGCTATTACGGCATTCACAAAAAAATTGCCGAAAAACGTGCCGAACATTATTTAGAAAAACTTGGCTTGTGGGAAAAACGCAATATACAAGCACGTATGCTGTCTGGTGGTATGAAGCGCCGTCTAATGATTGCCCGCGCCATGATGCATGAGCCTAAACTTCTTATTTTAGATGAACCTACTGCGGGTGTAGATATTGAATTACGCCGTTCTATGTGGGATTTTCTAACAGAAATGAATGAAAGTGGCACTTCTATTATTTTAACGACACACTATTTAGAAGAAGCGGAAATGCTCTGTCGTCAAATTGCCATCATTGACCGCGGTGTCATCAAAGAAGACACCAGTATGAAAAGTTTCTTAAACCAGTTGAGTGAAGAATCTTTTATTTTCGATTTGGCAGAACCGATTGCCCCACTCCAGTTAAACATTATTGGAGTGAAATTCAACTTAATTGATAGCAGCACTTTAGAAGTAACCATGGATAAGGCTCATACATTAAATGACTTATTCCAACTTTTAGAGTCACAAGGCATTCGTGTTCGTAGTATGCGTAACAAATCGAATCGCCTTGAAGAGCTATTTGTCAAAATGGTTGAGAAAAATCTTGAAGGAGAGGCAAAATGAACTTTAACCAACTGCAAATTGCCCTCTGGACTTTAGTTCGTAAAGAAGTGCGCCGATTTCTTCGCATTTGGCCGCAAACCTTATTACCACCTGCGATTACCATGAGCTTGTATTTTGTCATTTTTGGTAATTTGGTTGGCTCACGTATTGGACAAATGGGCGGCGTAAGCTACATGCAGTTTATTGTGCCCGGCCTAATCATGATGGCTGTTATTACCAACAGTTATGCGAATGTTTCTTCCAGTTTCTTTAGTGTGAAATTCCAAAAAAGCATTGAAGAACTTATTATGAGCCCTGTGCCATTACATATTATTTTATGGGGCTATGTCATTGGTGGTATTTGTCGTGGTGTTCTAGTTGGGGCCATTGTTACCGCGATGAGTATGTTCTTTACTGACCTTTTTATACATAACTGGTTCGTAACTATATATACAGTCTTAATTACATCTGTTTTATTTTCCTTAGGCGGCTTTATTAATGCAGTCTATGCGAAATCATTTGATGATATTTCTATTATTCCAACATTTGTACTTACTCCACTCACCTACTTAGGTGGTGTGTTTTATGCCATTAGTGCACTTGGTCCTTTTTGGCAAAAACTTTCTTTAATTAATCCTATTGTGTATATGGTTAATGCTTTCCGTTTCGGCATTTTAGGTCATAGCGACGTGAACGTTACGTTCTCTTTAATCGTTGTGACATTATGTTGTGTTGTACTTTACGGAGTTGCTTACTATTTACTTGCTCGTGGTTCAGGAATGCGTGAATGAGTGTCGAACAGTCTTTATTGGGTAAAGAAACCCAGTATCCAACTAGCTATCAACCCGATGTGTTATTTCCAATCGCACGTGCTCAATCTCGTGAAAATTATTCACATATTGAAGGCATTACCCAAGGTAAAGATTGGTGGCATGTTTTTGAAATCTCTTGGTTAAATTCGCACGGTATTCCACAGGTTGCTATTGGTAGAATTACCCTGCCAGCTTCTTCACCAAATTTGATTGAATCAAAGTCATTAAAACTTTACTTCAATAGTCTTAACTTCACTCAGTTTGACTCTAAAGCGTTATTCATTGAAACAGTTGAAAAAGATTTATCGGCTGCAGCAGGTGCAAAAGTTGAGCTAACGCTATTTCAAGTAGATGATCTCGATATTTCCAAGCCACAAGGCATTTGTATTGATGACCTAACACCTGAACGTTTAGAACAACATCCCGATGCATCGCTTTTAAAATTGGATGAGTCTGGTGAAGAAGTTGAAATTGAACTGTATTCTCATCTTTTGAGAAGTAACTGCCCAGTCACGGGACAACCGGATTGGGGTACAGTTTTTATCCGTTTTAAGGGCAAAAAACCTTGTTATCGTAGTGTTTTAGCTTATATTATCTCGTACCGTCAGCATAACGGTTTCCACGAACAGTGTGTTGAGCAAATCTTTGCAGATGTTTGGCAAAATTTGCAGCCTGAAAAGCTGATGGTTTATGCAACTTATACTCGCCGCGGTGGACTTGATATCAATCCTTGCCGAGTATCGGATCTATCATGGATGCCAAAACCGATTCGATTGGCACGACAATAAAACGAATAATTTGAGGATACACCATGCCGTTTTTTGGTTTTACCCCTTCTGAAGGCTTATTGAACGATATGCAGACTGGAATTGCGAATAAAAATTCTAGTGAACCGCTATATCCACTTCGAGACAAAATTGCTTTACAACTCAATGAAGAAATTATTGATAATGTACTGATTCAGTTAGTACAACATTTCCCAGCGAGTGAAAAAAGAGATACTGCCGAAAAACTTGCTGGTTATGTCAAATCTACAGTTGCCGTACTTTTAAAGCAATTACTCAGTAAAGCACCAAATGACGTTGTTAAACAGTCAGTTGAGTTTTCAGAGAAAAGCTTATTTAAAGATCCCCAAGGTCAATATAAAGTTGGCGTAGCTTTAGATGCTGGCTTAGTGACTAATTTGAAGCATAATTTTGCTGAGCTTCAAGCAGGTAATGACATTAATAAAGCAGCATTAGCGGAACTCTATAAACAGTTTGGTGATGCTATGGTTAGACACTTTATGTCTGATTTTAACAAGACATTAGATTTAGGTATGATTAAGCGTAAAGCAGCCGATATTGGCGCTGCTGCTGTTACTAAAGCGGTTCATATCGCGATCGATAAACTCATTCCAAGTTTAAATCGCACTGAATTGAAAGCGATGGCTGAATATCATGATGGTCTATTCTTTAACTAATAAAAAATAGACTATCGGAAACCTGGCAAACGCCAGGTTTTTTTATTGCAAAATATTGATATACATTGCCATAAATCACGTTTATGTTAGCATGCGCCAAGCACTGATTGACCTAGTTAAAGCCGCATGTCTCCTAGTCCACAATATAAATTTTTACGCCAAGCTCCTCGAGATGGTCTTAGTACTGCCATGCAACCATCACGCTGGCAGCAACTTCATATTGACCCTTGGTTATGCCTATTTTTATTCCTAAATGCTCTGTTAGGTTTAACGGTACTATATAGTGCATCTGCACAAGATGTCGGCTTAGTCAGTAAACAGGCTATGAGCTTTGGTATTGGCTTTTTAGTCATGATTGGTCTGGCTCAAATTCCTCCAAAGGTTTATCAAGCTTTTTCACCTTACTTTTATTTATTTGCACTATTTTCCTTAATTGGAGTTATGGTCTTTGGTGAAGTTCGTATGGGGGCTAAACGCTGGATCGATATTCCAGGTTTCGGAAGTGTGCAACCCAGTGAGTTCATGAAAATTGGCATGCCAATGATGATTTCATGGTTTTTAGCACGTAAACCACTTCCCCCTAGCTTTTCTCAAGTTGTTTTATCATTAATGTTAATTGGTGTTCCTTTTTTACTCATTGCAGAACAACCTGACTTAGGAACATCTCTACTCGTATTAGCCAGTGGTATTTTCGTACTATTTTTAAGTGGTCTGTCTTGGCGTATGATCGGCGCAGCAGCAGCCTGTGCCGCTATTGTTATTCCAATTGCATGGGAATTCCTTTTACACGACTATCAACGTCAACGTGTTCTAACGCTACTTGACCCAGAAGCAGATGCATTAGGAACAGGCTGGAACATTATTCAATCTAAAACAGCTATTGGTTCTGGCGGCTTCTCAGGTAAAGGTTTTCTTGAAGGGACACAGTCACATTTACACTTTTTACCAGAAGGTCATACTGACTTTATTATTGCGGCTTATTCCGAAGAATTTGGCCTGATTGGCGTACTTATATTAGTTACTCTTTATTCAGCTATTATTTTTAGAACATTCCAAATTGGTTTACAAAGCTTTCATAATTATGGCCGTTTGGTTGCTGGCGCCTTTGGTTTGTCTTTTTTTGTTTATGTATTTGTAAACGCAGGAATGGTAAGTGGTATTTTACCTGTAGTGGGTGTTCCTTTGCCTTTTATGAGTTATGGCGGTACCGCTATTATTACTTTAATGGCCACTTTTGGTTTAGTTATGTCTATTCATACACATCGATAATTTGGAATTTAAAAAAGATATGTTGTCTCAATTTGTTAATAAAACTTTAAAAGTACTCGCTTTGTGTACTGGTCTAGTGAGCACAAGTCATTTTGCTCAGGCCAATGATTTTGTAAATGATCCTAATTATTTAAATTTTAAACAAAAAGCCATGAATACTTATGGTTTAAGCAGTGTACAAGTAGATGCCGCGATGAGCGGTGCAAAAAATTTACCAAACATTATAAATATTATGACTCGCCCAGGTGAAAGTAAGCCTTGGTACGACTATCGCTCTATGTTTTTGGTTGAAGGCACTATTCAGCGTGGTGTCCGCTTTAAAAACCAATATGCAGATGCACTTAACCGAGCTGAACAGCAATTTGGTGTCTCTCAAGCTGTCATTTTAGGTATTTTAGGTGTTGAAACAGGATATGGAGCCAATAAAGGTTCTTTCATCACTCGTGACGCGCTTGCGACATTAGCATTTGGTTACCCGCGCCGTGCTGATTATTTCAGTGATGAGTTAGCTGCTCTGATTGCATGGACCTATAAAGAAGGCTATCCAACCAATAGTATTGTTGGCTCTTATGCTGGAGCAATTGGCTACCCACAGTTTATGCCAAGCAATATCAGTAAGTATGGAGTCGATTTTGACGGTAATGGGCACATTGATCTTCGTAACTCTGCGGAAGATGCTATTGGGTCAATCGCAAACTACTTAGCAAAACAAGGATGGCAACGCGATCAACCGATTGGCTTCATGGCTCGTTATGTCGGCTCAAATCCAGAAAATATCATTGCCAAAGACCTAACTCAGCCCTCTCCATATGGCGTACTCAAAACTCAAGGGATTTCACCATTAAACCCTTTAGTTAAAATTGATGACCTAGATATGGTAAATGTTATTCAATTACAAGACTATAACGGTCCGATTTACTATTTAACCTATCCAAATTTTCAAGTGATTACCACTTACAACAAAAGCCGAATGTATGCGACTACAGTATGGTTGTTAGGCACAGAAGTAGCTAGCCGATAGGCTAGCTTTTTGATGGGTTTTTGTAAAAGTCAATAAATATTTTTGTTAAATCGATCACAATACACACATTTTAAATACCTTGTTACATATTTGGTTATTTTTTAATCTAAAACTGTAAGTTTTTGCCCTTTTTGTAACTATTTCTCGTTAAAGACTAGACACTCTCCGTAAGCGATGAATATTATCCACCCCAATCAAGCAATTGCAAAAGTGAATAATTAGGCATGTTCACTTCAATTTTTAGCGTTTTGCTAAAAGAAAAAGAGCATGTTCTCAGGAGTTTATATAAATGCAGTTATCGCTGAAATACATTCTTGCACTGACGGCTAGTTTAAGTATGGCCCCACTGCACGCTGAAATGATGCAGTCATCATCATTAAACAGTGATGTAGATGGTCCAAATGCAAATTTAGCAGCACGTGTATTGAGTAAAGATACTCAAAGCTTTAATTCTCGTTTTTCTAACATTAACAGTCTTTCAATCACTGAACGTTCTGGCGATCAAATTCGTCGTCAAGCTATCGCAGCTAAAATTGAAATCCCTGAAGATGAGCCTTCAGTGATTGAAAAACTTAACACAGTAGCTTCAAATACTGTTCGTAAGTTTAGCCAAACTGGTATGGCATCTTGGTATGGTCGTCAATTTCATGGCCGTAAAACTGCAAGTGGTGAAACATTCGACATGAATGCACTTACTGCTGCTCATCGCAGTCTGCCATTGAACTGTTATATCCGTGTGACAAACAAAGATAATGGTAAAAGTGTGGTAGTAAAAGTAAACGACCGTGGTCCATTCCATGCAAATCGTGTACTTGATTTATCATACGGCGCTGCAAAACGCCTTGGTATTACCAATGCTGGTACTGCAAAAGTAAGTATTGAACGTGTAGACGGTCCTACTTCATAAGCGATTACTCCTAGAGTTCATGAAAAAGCCACAATTTAATTTGTGGCTTTTTAATTTTTAGCCCCCCCAATATAAAAATTATGCTCAAAATTTTATGTTTTCACTCTTTTTTTAATTACAAAATTGATTAATTTTTAACCCAAAAACACATCTTTTTAATACCTCTCATTTTTTTCTTCTATTTTCCGATTAGAGCCATTTTAAAAAAATTACGCTACCCTAGTACCACTTTAGTCTAAAAAGGGCTATTTATCGCGTTTTAAGAGCAGTTGAGTTGAGTATTTTTCTGTTATTTTCCGGCTTTTCATAAAAAAGTGCTTTTTTGGGTCATTTCCTGACTTCAAAATCCGAAAATAAATAGCCAGATTTTTCTAAAATAGAATTCGCTTTTTTTAAGTTCGGCTTTTAACTTTTCCAACCCGCTTTTTCCAGATGATGAATCCTTAAATTTTAAGATCACATAAATGAAAGATAAGGAAGATTTGCAACTTTTCTTGTCTACTCACATAACGACAGGCTAAAATATAGGCATAAAAAGAATGATTCAAAATTAGACATGGAGAACAAGGTCTATGAAATCTATTGGTGAATGGTTTGATGAATACAGTGAAAGCCATCAAAATCCAACGAATAAGAAAATCCACTGGGTATGCGTCCCAGCTATTTTATTTTCTATTATCGGAATCATTGCCCACTTTAGCGCATTACTCACTGCTTTACTCATTGTACTGACTCTAATTTTCTATGCTCGACTCGATCTTGTACTTGCAGTAGCAATGGCTGCACTTCTCGTTGTAATGGCTTGGCTTATTTATGTCTTACCTGTAGGGGTGGGATTTTATATGGCTCTTTTTGTCATTGCTTGGATTGGACAATTTTATGGACATAAAGTTGAAGGTAAAAAACCTTCTTTCTTTAAAGATTTACAATTTCTATTGATTGGTCCAGTTTGGTGTATGGATGCTTATATTGGAAAAATGTTGCCAAAGTGGAAAAGTCGGCAGAACAAATTGATTACTCAATAATTTATTAAAAAGCTGAATCTTTTAGATTCAGCTTAAATTTACTGATTTATTAGAAAATTTATAAAATAGAAAAATGCTAGGCTGAGTAGCACACTGGGCAAAACTTTTTTTAAATAGAAAGCAATTACAATACAAAATATTGTCGCGTATAAGTAAGGATTATCAAAATTACCTCTTAGTTCATTTCCCTCAAAAAAGATTACTGGTATACAAATAGCAGTTAATAAGCAAGGCGCTGAATAATTCAGCATTTTATTCATTAATACTGGTAATTTTACTTTTACATTCGGTTCTAAAAAATAATAACGATTAAAAAACACAATAGCAGCTAATCCTAAAATCATGAGCCATGACATATTATTTTTCTCCTGTTCTATTTTCTGCAAAAACCGCAATAAGCATTCCCAATAAACCAGAAATTAGAATACCTCCTTCCAAGTTTAAAAATTTGAAAAAAGAGCCAGTAATGCAAGTTGTTAAAACTCCAGCTATGACAGGCTTTTCCTTACACATAGGAATAATCATGGCCACAAAAATAGCAATAATCGAAAAATCTAAATGGTAGGACAATAAATTAGGAATCGCCGTAGCCAACAAAATTCCAACTAGACTAAAAACCACCCAGAATAAATAAAAACTTATACCGGCACCTAATAAATAGTGGGGGTGTCTTTTTTCGTTCGGAGCACTTAGCGCAAATAATTCATCTGTTAATAGAAAACCCAAACTTAATCGTTTGGGTAAAGACAAAATAGAAATGTCATTTCTTAAAGTTAATGCATAAATAAAATGCTGTGCAGTAAGAAAGAAAATCGTGATATAGATTGTTAATAATGATGCACCTTCCACCACCATACTCAAACTGACCAATTGTGCAGCACCAGCAAACACAATTCCTGACATTGCTAATGCTTTATAAAATGATAAACCTGCATGAATTGCCATTGAACCAGCCAAAATAGCCCACGGAATAACCGAAATAGATAATGGCAATATATCTACCGCCCCTCGTAAAAAAAGATACGAAGGTTGGTTTTTAGAAAATCTAATAGATTGATTTAAACGAGTGTTCATCTCTAGACATCTATAACATTAAATATTTATAGATTTTCTTCTATGCAGGTTAGCTTCTCTTGAACAAAATTGCGTTTAGAAATCAAAATAAATCTTAGAGATTAAGACTAGTTACATACTGGGTAGGTGTAACGCCCATCGCCTTTTTAAAGTGACGGTTAAAATGACTTTGATCAGAAAATCCACATTGCTGTGCAACCATCACAATTTGATCACCTTGCTTTAATAACTGTCTCGCTTTTTGCAAACGTGCCTGTACCAACCACGCATGAGGTGGTAAACCCACATATTTTTTAAATTGTCTTAAAAAATGCCAAGCGCTTAATCCAACCATATCAGCCAATTCCTGCAAAGAAAAATTCTTTTCAGGCATATCTGCCAACAAATCTTTAACTTTTAAGATTTTCGAATAAGCTTCTGGTAGCTCACAAAAGGTATGCCGTGATTTACCATGACGCATCATTAAACAAGCCAATGTCGACAGATACATGGTTTCTTTCAGCAAAAAATTATCTTTTTGTTCTAATAAGTCAAATAATAAGCAAAGTTGTTGAGACAAACCCAGATCTTGAATAACTGCTTGAGGGAACCAAGGTGCGCCATGACCATTCTCAAAAAAATCCTGACTCACTTCAGCGAGCATTTCTGGTGTGGGATAAATTGCTCGATAACGCCAACCCGATTCGACAGCAGATGAACCTGTATGAATTTCGTCTGCATTCACCAAAATAATGTCGCCTTTAGGGGCTATATGTAGCTGTCCCGTCCTAAAAAAAGACTGTGCACCTTCTTCAATCACACCAATACAATACCCTTCGTGGGTATGCTTTGAAAATTGCGTTTGGTGGTAATGTGCTTTTAATAGTTCTAAACCGCCCAACTCTCGCAAATGCAAGTAGTCAGCCTGTTCGCGGTACATATATACATCTCATCTACTTATCTAGAAAAAACATAGCATGTTTTAAAAAGATGCATAGAACAAAATTGCTGTTAGATAGAAATGTATACCCGTTTTCTATTGGTAAATACGCCCATTATGTTTTAGCCAACCATTTTCATGTCGATTTTGTGGATCATGATGCGTCCAATGCAATACACCACCTTTTTCGCTATATTCATATTCACCATTAAATTCGACAATATCCCCTTTGTGCAAATCTTCAATTTTTGGTGCTAAATCAATATTATGTGCCACCAAAATTGAAAGACCATTTTTTAATACAAGAATAAATTTCTGATGTCTTGTCCCATCATTATCTTCTCTTAAAATTGCTTTTACTCGACCACTTCCTTGCACTTGAACATTACTTTGTTTACGATCATAAGCAGTTTTTATGGTATCCGCACCATCATTTGAAAGCGCCGTTTCAGTATGCTGAGTGACAGGAGTGGGTGATGATGTTCGATTGTTCTTATGTCCAGATGAATCTAGACCGAAATATGCAGCAATCAATAAGACAATAATGCCACCAATACTTAGATTTTTTTTATTTGTCATCTTTATATTCCGATTTCAATAGAGATAAAAAAAGCCCCATAGGGGCTTTTTTTATTGTGATACGAATTACTTCGCAGCAGCTTGAGCAGCAGCAACTTCTTCAGCGAAGCTCATTTCTGCTTTTTTCTCGATACCTTCACCAACTTCGAAACGTACGAAGTTAGCAACAGTTGTACCAGTCGCTTTTAATACGTCAGCAACTTTTTTGTCGTTGTCGATAACGTACATTTGACGGTCAAGAGCAACTTCGTTTAAGTATTTCTCAACAGAACCAGTTACCATTTTCTCAACGATGTTCGCTGGCTTACCAGATTCTAAAGCTTTCGCTTCAGCAATTTCTTTCTCTTTAGCGATAAGGTCAGCTGGAACAGCTTCAGCGCTTACTGCTACTGGGTTGAATGCAGCAACGTGCATTGCAATACCTTTACCAGTGTCAGCATCACCTGTGTAAGAAACTACAACACCGATTTTTAAACCGTGTTTATAGATAGCCAAGTTTTCGCCTTCAACGATTTTCGCGCGACGAACTTGGATGTTTTCACCGATTTTTTGAACAAGCGCAATACGAGCTTCTTCAACTGATTGGCCATCAGCCAATTTTAATTCAGCGATTTTAGCAGCATCAGTTTCGCCAGCAGCTAAAGCAGCAGCAGCAACTGCGTGTGCAAAGTTAGAGAAGTTTTCGTCTTTAGCAACGAAGTCAGTTTGACAGTTTACTTCAACTAAGATCGCTTTATTACCGTCTTGAACGATAGTGATTGCACCGTCAGCAGCAATGTTGCCAGCTTTTTTAGCAGCTTTAGCTTGACCAGATTTACGAAGGTTATCAATAGCAAGTTCGATGTCACCGTTCGCTTCTGTTAATGCTTTTTTGCATTCCATCATTGCAAGACCAGTACGGTCACGTAATTCTTTTACCATGCTTGCAGTAATTGCAGTCATGTTGATCTCCTAAAATCGGTAGAAAATAAATCTGTTCAACAAAAACGGCCCAAAGAAACTCTGGGCCGTTTGCACTCTCGACGCTTAATTTGCCACCATTACATGTCGCAAAAATGACAAGCCTGCGTCAAAAAACGCATTAAGCCTCAGAAGCGTCTTTCGCAGCGTCATCGCCTTTTGCTTGAGCGTTCGCTTGAGATTGAGCGTATTCTTTACCAGCAAGAATTGCGTCAGCCATAGCTGAAGCATATAAAGTTACTGCACGGATCGCATCATCGTTACCAGGAATAACGTAATCAACGTTGTCTGGGTTAGAGTTTGTATCAACGATACCGATAACTGGAATACCTAAGTTCTTAGCTTCTTTAATTGCAATCGCTTCGTGATCAACGTCGATTACAAATAATGCGTCAGGTAAACCACCCATGTTTTTAACGCCGCCTAAAGAGCGCTCAAGTTTTTCCATCTCACGAGTACGTTCTAAAGCTTCACGTTTAGTAAGCTTAGCAAAAGTACCGTCTTGAGATTGAGTTTGAAGATCTTTTAAACGGTTGATAGATTGGCGAAGTGTTTTCCAGTTCGTCAACATACCACCTAACCAACGGTGGTCTACATATGGTTGACCAGCGCGTTGAGCTTGTTCACGGATGATGTTAGAAGCAGCACGTTTTGTACCAACGAACAAAACTTTGTTCTTTTTGCTTGCTAATTGGTTAGCGAAGTTCAAAGCATCATTTAACGCAGGAACAGTGTGCTCAAGGTTGATGATGTGAATTTTGTTGCGCGCGCCAAAAATGTATTGACGCATTTTTGGGTTCCAGAAACGAGTTTGGTGACCAAAGTGCGCACCTGCTTGAAGAAGGTCGCGCATGCTTACGTTGTAATCTGCCATTTTCTTTACCTTAAAAGTTGGGTTAGGCCTCCATATATCCGCATTCTCCACCTTTTTACGGGCACCCAGAGTAATGTGACGATATATGTGCGGATTTTTTACTCCATCTATCAATATTCTTCGTAAAAGATATTCACGAAAAGCATTTGATAAAATGGGCGGCTATTTATACCATATACACTTATAAATTACCAAAAGTTTTTAGAGATCATGAACAGTACTTATACAGCTCCACGTCGATTAATCAAAACTCCAGATGAAATTGAAAAAATGCGCATTGCAGGACGACTGGCGGCTGAAGTTCTAGAGATGATCAAGCCGTATATTAAGGCCGGTGTAAGCACACTCGAGCTTGATACGATTTGTCGTAATCATATTGAAAATGTACAGCATGCTATTCCAGCCTGCGTAGGTTACGGTGGTGCTCCAGGACGCCCTGCTTTTCAACACTCTATCTGTACTTCGGTTAACCATGTCGTATGTCATGGTATTCCATCTGAAAATAAAATCTTAAAAAACGGCGATATCCTTAATATTGATGTAACCGTCATTAAAGACGGCTATCACGGCGACACCAACATGATGTACATCGTGGGTGGTGAAACATCTATTTTGGCAAACCGTTTATGTAAAGTTGCTCAAGAAGCTATGTATCGTGGAATGGCAACAGTTAAAGATGGTTCATATTTAGGTGACATTGGTCATGCCATCCAAAAATATGTCGAGTCAGAACGTTTTAGCGTAGTACGTGAATATTGCGGTCACGGTATTGGTACTGTGTTCCATGATGAACCTCAAGTGTTGCACTATGGCCAAGCTGGTACAGGCATGCGTTTAGAAGCTGGTATGACTTTCACTATTGAACCTATGGTAAATGCGGGTGTTTGGCAAACCAAATTGTTAGGTGATAAATGGACAGTTGTAACTAAAGACCATAAACTTTCAGCTCAATATGAACATACTATTTTAGTCACTAAAACAGGGATTGAAGTATTAACAGCTCGCCCAGAAGAAGATCTTTCACGCTTCAATCAATAATTTAATCAAAATTAATAAAAGGCTACTTTATGTAGCCTTTTCTTTTTTATTTTGTACTTTTTATTAATAAATATTTCCAAATATAAACAAATATTTCAAAAAAATTACAATTATTAATTTTTAATACACAATTATTTCAATAAAACGCGTTATGGTGGGCTCAATAAAAATCAGTAAACAAATGCTCGGACATGGAGTCCTTTTATGATGAAAAAGTCATTATTTTGTATGACAGCTGCCTTATTTGCTCTGCCAACAGTCACTTCCGCCGCTTCCCCATATTTTAGTTTAAAAGATGGTGATGGTTTCAAACGTTTTTCAGTCTCAGCTGGTTGGCTCCATGCTATGCCTCAAGGCTCAGGAAACCCTGTCAATATCAATACTAGCGTTGCGGAAGGTACAAAATCTAAAGTTGGAGATGTATCTACAAAAGCCGTTTTAGACGCAATCGACCAAAGTAAACCTTCAGGACAATTTTGGCATGGCACTATTAGCCTTCTTGATAAGTTTACAGACACTCTTCCCTCATCACTTGCGGGTACAGCAGAAATTAATGGTCTTTCTCAATGGGAACAACAAGGTTCTGGCTTAGAAGCTGCTGATGTTGATACCGTTGGTCTTATGTTTAACTACAACTTTACGGATAATTTATCTTTAGAAATTAAAGGTGGTATTCCCCCTAAAGTAGATATTAATGGAAAAGGTAATATTTACGCTCCCCTCTCTGGAAAAGCGACTCCACTAAAAGATGGATCTGTGATTGGAGGAATCATCGGAGATGGTATTGCCAAAGCGGGTGGAGATATTCCTTTAAAGCAAGACATTCATATTACTGATCTTTCTCAGGGTGGTAAGGCTGCGACCGCACGTGCATGGTTACCAGCTGTTGAGCTACATTATCAATTTGGTAAAACAGGTGTAAATAAGTTCCGTCCTTATATCGGAGCTGGCGTGATGTATGCATACTTTAATGATTTAAAAATGAATTCCGGTATTGAAGCCGATTTAATTCAAGCGGGTCACATGATCCAGAATATCCATGATAATAAAGCAGGTGCAGCATTAGATCGTAAAACATCTTCTGCTAATCCTATTGTGAAACTAGAAGCGACAGATACATTTGCACCTATCGTTACCGTAGGAGCAACCTATGACTTCAATCCGAACTGGTTCGCCGTTGGTTCAGTTTCTTATTCAAAAATGAATAATAAAGCAAAAATTTATGTCACTGATCAAAATACAGGTAAAGAGCTTATTAAAGCGAATACCAAAATTGATATCGACCCACTTATTACCTATGTAGGTGTAGGCTACCGTTTCTAATTTTTTAAAACACTTAAGCTATAAAAGCCTTACTGAAGCTTTTATAGCTTTTTTATTGGCAAGTTCAATCCTGCTTCTTTTTAAACCCATATGCTAAAAAAATGAGCATTTCTTATTAAATTATTAGGAGAACCTCATGTTCCATCTCTGTGGTTTGCTTTTTTCTTAATCTTATTTTGTTAATTAATTTTATTAAATTCCAACTAATTGAATAAAATTAAAAACTAACATTTTCCTTTTAGTAAAAATTATTTTTTGGCACAGCCTTTGCTTTATCTACAACATGATGAATCAATGGCGATTCAATGGATAAACCAAGACGGCCAAAGACGTCCGCTCTGATCGGTATGCAAATAGACAATTTATTTTGTCGTGCAAATTAAAAATTCGTTCAGTTCAGAGGGACGGCGTATGTCTTCAAATATCAATCTAGATGCAAAAAAAGCAACTGAGATTAAATTATTCAGCTTCTCAACTCCAGCAATGCGTGCCTTTCACATGTCTTGGCTCGCTTTCTTTGTCTGCTTCTTCGCATGGTTTGCCTGTGCTCCTTTAATGCCTGTTATTAAAGGTGAGTTCGGTTTAACTAAAGACCAGATTGCCAATATTAATATTGCCGCCGTTGCAATTACGATTTTAGTGCGACTCGCTGTCGGTCCCCTTTGCGATAAATATGGTCCACGTATTACCTACACAGCCCTTCTCTTACTAGGCAGTATTCCAGTATTTGGTGTTGCTGCTGCCAACAGTTATGAATCATTTCTATTCTTCCGCTTACTCATTGGTGCAATTGGCGCAAGCTTCGTTATTACGCAATATCATACAAGTATTATGTTTGCACCTAATGTTGTAGGTACAGCAAACGCAGCGGCGGCTGGTTGGGGTAATGCTGGCGGCGGTGCAACTCAAGCCTTAATGCCTTTATTACTTGGTGCAATTGTCATGTTCGGTGTTGAGCAAACTATGGGCTGGCGTATTGCTCTTATCGTACCGGGTGTGATGATGGTGATTGTGGGAGTCCTTTACTGGAAGTTAACTCAAGATTGTCCTCAAGGTGATTTTAAAGAAGTTCGTGCACAAGGCATTGATGTTGGCAGCGGCAAAAAAGGCGGTATGGCAATTTTAATGCAGGCTGCGCGTAACTACCGTGTCTGGATTTTATTTCTGGCTTATGGTGCATGCTTTGGTATCGAAATTTTTATTCATAACGTAGCAGCCATGTACTATGTTGATCAATTCAAAATGGATTTAAAAACTGCGGGTTTAACGGCAGGAATATTTGGTCTTCTTGCATTATTTGCACGTGCACTAGGGGGCATTATTTCCGATAAAGTCGCACTTACTAAAGGACTAGATGGACGCACGAAAGTACTTGTACTCATGATTTTAGGCGAAGGTTTATTCTTAGTCCTTTTCTCTCAAATGAATGGTGTCGCTCTCGCTATTCTTTCAATGACTATTTTTGCACTATTTACACACATGGCCTGCGGCGCAACATATGCTCTTGTGCCATTTATTGACCGTAATGCATTAGGCGGTGTAGCAGGAATTATTGGTGCGGGTGGTAATGCAGGTGCAGTTGCAGCTGGCTTTTTATTAAAAGGTGTACTTGATATTCAAACTTGCTTATTTATTTTAGGTGGACTGGTTATGGTTGCGGGTTGTAGCGTGATTTTGATTCGCTTCACAACCGAACACAAAGAAAAAGAACAAGTCCTTTTTGAACAAGCGCTACTTGAGCGTAATTCTGCAACTTAATTTTTTATAATCAGCAGAAATTAAAATGATTTCTGCTGATTTGCTTTTGTTATAAAGAGACTAGCATTGTTACCTTTTAATTTTTCTTAAATATTCCCACTATCTATATCGATATCTTTCGATACATCTTCTACAATAACTCATCACTTTCCTATAATTTTCCAATCACAATGACTAAAACAGGCAATCAGTTCTCACAGCCACTTATATACATGTTAATTGGTAGCGCTCTTATCTTGGCTCTTTCATTAGGTGTTCGTCACGGTTTCGGCCTTTATTTAGTTCCAATGAGTCATGATTTTGGTTGGGGGCAGCATGTTTTTAGTCTTGCAATCGCGATGCAAAATTTAATATGGGGAGCTGTGCAGCCTTTTACGGGTGCAATTGCAGATAAATACGGTAGTAAAATTGTGGTTGCTGTTGGTGGGCTGCTTTATACCCTTGGCTTACTATTAATGGCTTTTAGTTCAAGTGTACTCATTTTGAATTTAAGCCTAGGTCTTATTATTGGTTTAGCTTTATCAGCAACCTCTTTTACGGTTTTACTGAGTGCCGTAGGCCGAGCTGCTCCACCAGAAAAAAGAAGTATGGCAATGGGTATTGCCAGTGCGGCAGGCTCTTTCGGTCAATTTATTATGCTGCCTTCCACCCTTCTCTTACTTAAAACAGTAGGATGGTCCGCAGCTTTAATGGTGAGTGCTCTCCTTATTGCTCTAATTATTCCTCTGGCATTGATGCTTAAAGCTCCAACTTATCAATCACCTAAGGCACTCATTCAAACTCAACTCACATTTAAACAAGTACTTAACATTGCTAGAAAACACAAACCTTTTTGGTGGTTAGCTTTAGGTTTTTTAGTATGCGGGTTCCAAGTTGTATTTTTAGGGGTACATTTACCAGGCTATTTAATCGACCACGGCTTTGATGCGGCGACAGGTACAGTGTTTCTGGCTTTAATCGGCTTATTTAATATTGTGGGAACTTATGGGGCGGGTTGGCTGGGAGATCGTTTCTCAAAACCTAAATTATTAATGGCACTTTATGGTAGCCGAGGGATCGCGATCATTGCCTTTCTACTATTACCTTTAAGCACTTATACAGTATATGCTTTTGGCGTCGTTATGGGTCTTCTATGGCTCTCTACTGTTCCACTCACCAATGGCATTGTCGCAAATATGTTTGGTGTTAAATACCTTTCAATGCTGAGCGGTATTGTGTTTTTCACCCATCAAGTTGGTTCTTTCTTTGGCGGTTGGCTTGGCGGCGTTAACCATGACTTAACAGGTAATTACAATGCGATTTGGCTATGTTCAATAGCTTTGAGTATATTAGGGGTAATTGTACATTTCTTTGTAAATGAGGAGGCTGTTATTCATGATGCATAATGCCTTACTTTTGAAAACAATTATGAGTTTTTTCATTGTAGCTCTTCTGGTTCTTTCCATCATTTTATGGAAACAGACACCTGATTTATTTGAATATTTTAACCAAGCATTTTGTGCACACTAGAAAGATGAGACGCTGAAATCACTCTGTACATTGTCATAAAAATATAAAAATCGTATGGTCTAATGAAAATAAAAAAGCCCGCAAACTTGCGGGCTTTTTTATTGAAAAATTATTTAAAATCAAAACAAGCGATTCATACCGTTAAGTGCAGCTACACGGTAGGCTTCAGCCATGGTTGGATAGTTAAACGTTGTTTCGACAAAATATTTCAAAGTATTGTTTGGGCTGTGCATAACTGCTTGCCCAATGTGGATAATTTCGGCAGCGTTATTACCAAAACAATGAATACCTAAAATTTCTAAAGTGTCACGATGGAAAAGAATCTTCAATTCACCCACTGTATCACCCGTAATTTGTGCACGAGCCAAATGACGGAAAGAAGCTTGACCTACTTCATACGGAATTTTCTCTTCCGTTAATTCCTGTTCATTTTTACCAATAGATGAAATTTCCGGAATGGTGTAAATACCCGTTGGGATATCACGTACTGGCTTCGCATCTTCACCACTCATGTTTGCACCAGCACAGCGCCCTTGGTCATAAGCAGCAGAAGCAAGTGATGGCCAACCAATCACGTCACCAGCAGCATAGATATTTTCAACTTCAGTTTGGTATTGATCATTTACAGAAAGCTGACCACGGTTATTTGGTACTAACCCAACATTCTCAAGACCTAAGCCTTCTGTATTACCTGAACGGCCATTACACCAAAGGATCGCATCGGCTTTGATTTTTTTACCACTTTGTAAGTGTAATACAACGTGGTCATCAAATGTCTCAAGATGATCCATTTGTTCGTTGTGACGAATTAACACACCTTGTTCACGTAAGTGATAAGACAAAGCATCAGCAATTTCATCATCTAAATAGCTTAAGAGTTTTTGCTGAGTATTAATCAAGTCAACTTTATGATCTAAACCAATAAAGATCGAAGCATATTCACAGCCAATAACGCCTGCACCGTAAATAATGATTTTTTGAATTGAGTAATCAAGATCAAGAATTTTATCTGAATCAAATACACGAGGATGGTCAAAGTCGAGACCTTGTGGATGATAAGGACGACTACCTGTCGCAATCACGATTTGCTTACAGATGATTGTTTCTTTAATGCCTTCATGGCTAAAAACTAAAACTGTATTTTTATCTTGAATATATGCACGGCCATGAAATACGCCGATTTTGTTGCGGTCATAAAAGCGTGTATGTGTATCAACCTGTTGTTGAATCACTTTGTGAGCATTACGCAACACCTGTTTCATGGTGAACTGTTTCCATTCACCTACTTTTTGAAACATCGGGTCACGTTGATAGCGAATAATACTAGAAACTGTTTGACGTAATGCTTTACTTGGAATAGTCCCTACGTGAGCACAGTTACCACCCAGTTGATCACGTACATCTACAATTGCAACACGCTTACCCGCTTTTGCAAGCTTCATTGCCGCGCCTTCACCTGCAGGTCCAGAACCGAGAACTACCGCATCGTACTTAACGAAATTCCCACTAACGACCTCTTTTTTACGTGGCATTGAAAGCTCCTTCCTCTCTTGAATGACCATATTTTATAATAGATTATGACTAATATGCGGTGAATTTATGTATTTCTCAACCCTATATTTCTGAATAACCACATTTATTATATGAATAGTTATTTTCCGCTATTAACCAAAGAACTCGGCTATAATACAATGTCAATGTCTCTATAAACGAGTGGAAAAGTTAAATATGTCAGAACACCGTAAACCTGAACAGGGTGTAAAACTTCGTGGCGCAGAAAAAGTCGCAAGAATTCCTGTAAAAGTTGTACCTACGGTTGAAGTGCCGCGTAAACCTGACTGGATTCGTGTCAAGATGACGGCACCAGAAGAAGTTCAGCGTATTAAAACCACTTTACGTGCTCAAAAACTCCATACCGTTTGTGAAGAAGCAGCTTGTCCTAACTTACCAGAATGTTTTGGTGGTGGTACAGCAACATTCATGATTATGGGTGATATTTGTACACGTCGTTGCCCGTTCTGTGACGTCGCACATGGTCGACCAAATGCATTAGACCCTGATGAACCTCGTCACATGGCAGAGACTATTGCCAATCTTAAACTCAAATATGCAGTAATTACTTCGGTTGACCGTGATGACTTACTTGACGGCGGTGCACAACATTTTGTGGACTGTATTAAGGAAGCTCGTGCGCTTAGTCCAAGCACACTACTTGAAATTTTAGTTCCAGACTTCCGTGGACGTATGGATATTGCTTTACGCATTATGACTGAATGTCCACCAGATGTTTTCAACCATAATATTGAGACTGTACCTCGTCTCTATAAAGCGATGCGTCCAGGTTCAGATTACCAACATTCTTTAAACTTATTGAAAATGTTTAAAGAATACTGCCCTGACATCCCAACCAAATGTGGTTTGATGGTAGGTATTGGTGAAACTGAAGAAGAAGTCATTGCATTGCTTGATGACTTACGTGCTCACGATGTCGACTATGTGACTATTGGTCAATACTTGCAACCTTCAAAACAACACGCACCAATTGACCGCTTTGTAACACCAGAAGAGTTTGAGCGTTATGCAGAGCATGGCCGTAAACTTGGTTTTAGAAATATCTGGTCTGCGCCAATGGTTCGTTCGAGTTACTTTGCTGACCGTCAATATCACGGTGAGCCAGTACCAGAAGTTCGTCGTAAAGTAGATCCAGCTAAAAAAATCGCTGTTCAAGTCGTCGAAGCTTAAAAATTAAATTTCTATAAAAAGCCCTCTAATACAGAGGGCTTTTTATTTGTATAAGAAAATCAATAACATTTCTTGACAAATAGATAAAACAAGCTATTACACTTTCACTCAAAAATATCTTATACCTAAAAGTACGATATATCCCTGCTCTAGCATATAGATCAATTGCGACATAAAAAATCAAATTTAAACAGCATTAAAAATAAGCTAGTTAAGCCTTAAATCTCTCCTCGCCTTTTGTAACGTCTAACTTGAGGGCTTATCTAGCAAGGAGCAAGTATGATTTTCCTACTCTTTGTTTTAAGTATTGTCATTCAGCTTATTGCAATATGGGCAATTTTCTTTTTTAACCTAAATAGAGTCATTGGTAGTGTTATTACGATTGCTGTAGCCATCCTTACTGCACTCATTTTAACGCCATGGTCACTGCTTTTAGGGATTCCTCTTATTGCTCTTAGCATTATTATTTTGTTTAAGCCTTTACGGTTTAGCTTAATTACAAGACCTGCTTATAAAACTCTGGCAAACTCAATGCCAAGCATCAGTACAACTGAACAAGAAGCATTAGAGGCAGGAACAAGCTGGTGGGAAAAAGAATTGTTTATGGGAGCTCCAGATTGGTCGCAATTTGAAAAGTATCCTTACCCTACACTTTCATCAGAAGAACAAAGCTTTATTGATAATGAAGTTGAAGTGCTATGTAGCATGCTCAATGAATGGGAAATTCATCATCAATTAAAAGACCTTCCACCTGAAGTTTGGCAGTTCATTAAAGATAAAGGTTTTTTAGGCCTGATTATTCCAAAATCATTTGGTGGTAAAGAGTTTAGCTCATTTGCTCAAAGCCGTATTATGAGCAAAATTGCATCACACTCTTTAACTGCAGCAGTGAGCTGTATGGTTCCTAACTCACTGGGACCCGGTGAGCTACTCATGCACTACGGTACGGATGCACAAAAGCAGCAATATCTACCGGGTCTTGCCAAAGGTGAAGAAATTCCATGCTTTGGTTTAACAAGTCCTGAAGCTGGTTCAGATGCTGGTGCCATTCCAGATTCGGGTGTGGTGTGCTACGGCGAATATGAAGGTGCTCAAGTCCTTGGCCTGCGTATGAATTTCTCTAAACGCTGGATTACACTTGCTCCGATTGCCACAGTAGTTGGCTTAGCATTTAAGCTCTATGACCCCGAAGCTCTACTCGGCGATAAAAATAAAACCGAATACGGTATTACCTGTGCACTTATTCCTGCAAGCCATCCGGGTGTAAAAATAGGTGCACGCCATTATCCAGGCTCTCCATTTATGAATGGAACAGTTGAGGGTGAAGATGTTTTCATTCCTATCGACTGGATTATCGGTGGACAAGAAAATGCTGGTAAAGGCTGGCGTATGCTGATGGAGTGTTTAGGTGTTGGGCGTGGTATTTCCCTCCCAGCATTAGCTACAGCCGCAGGTGAAATGAGCTATTTAACCGTAGGTGCTTTTGCGAGAATTCGTCAACAGTTCAATATTTCTGTTGGTAAATTTGAAGGTGTGCAAGAAGCAAGCAGTGAAATTGCCAGTGATGCCTATATGCTTGAAGCATTCCGTTATTTAGTAACATGTGGCCTAAATCAAGGCGGAACTCCTGCGGTGATGACTGCCATGGCAAAATACTATGCAACAGAAACCATGCGTAAAGTCATTAATCACGGTATGGATATTGCCGGTGGACGTGGTATTCAGCTTGGGCCTCGTAACTTCCTTGCGCTCACCTATCAAGCCATCCCGATTGCAATTACAGTCGAAGGTGCAAACATTTTAACCCGCTCACTCATGATCTTTGGTCAGGGTTCGATGCGCTGTCACCCTTATCTTTTTGAAGAGCTGCAATTACTTCAGTCTGAAGACAAAGCCAATGCAGTTCAAAAATTCGATGACCTGTTATTTAAACACTTAGCTTATACCTTTAATCGCGGTGCAAAATCATTTGCTTATGGTTGGACAGGTGGTTCAAGTGATGCACCGCAATCATCAGATCAGTTTACGGCAAGTTACTATAAAACCATTAACCGTTTTAGTGCCAACTTCGCCCTTGTTTCTGATATGTCACTAGGTTTACTTGCAGGAGATTTAAAACGCAAAGAAATGCTCTCAGGACGTTTAGCTGATATTCATGCACACTTGTTTATTGCCACTGCAATTTTAAAGTTTTATGAAGCTGGACAAAAAACTGAAGCTGAACAACTGCATGCAAAACTAGCACTACAAAAAGCGTTCTTAAATATTCAGGAAGCATTTTGGGGATTATTTGACAACTTCCCAGCCAAGCTCCCAGCAGCCTTAGTAAAATGGATTTGTTTCCCGCTAGGTCGTGTGATTGCAAAACCTGATGATGAGTTAAAACAGCAAGTTGCTGAACTTATGATGGAAGAACATCCGTTTAGAGAGCAACTCAAACGCCATGTGTACTATTCAACTGAACCTAACGATGTTACTGGCCGTCTAGAGCACACGTTCCAGATTTTAAGAACCCTTGAACCGCTTTGGGATAAGTTTAAGAAAGCTGAATCCAAAGGCAAGTTTACTGGTCTTACTTTTGAAGAGAATATTGCACAAGCGATAAAAGAAGGCTTTATTTCTGAAAACGAAGCTCAACAATTATTGCAATACAATGCAATTCGATTTGACAGCATGCTTACCGATGTTTTTGATGAAAAACTCGATAAGGATCTACCTTTGTCAAACCCTCATCAAATAGTGTGACTGATGCCTCCACCAATTCACTATTGCAATCATTTTTGATTCGCATTAATTAATAAATAGCCATAAAAGCGTCACTCGACGCTTTTATTTTTAGGAGAAATTAATGTCTAAGCAAGATTACGAAAATGGATTAAAAGTACGCACAGAAGTGATGGGAGAAGCTTTTGTAAAACGTGCCCAAGAAAATACCTTACCCTTTACTCAGCCTTTACAAGACTGGATTAATGAACATGCATGGGGATCAACTTGGCAACGTGAAGGTGTACTTCCACGTAAATATCGCTCATTAATAACTTTAGCTATGCTAACCGCACTTAAATCGCCAACTGAACTTAAAGGCCATGTTCGTGGCGCACTCAACAATGGTTGTACAGTTGAAGAGATTCAAGAAACTTTATTGCATAGTCTGCCATATTGTGGTGCTCCCGCTACTCAAGAAGCTTTTCGTGCTGCTTTAGAAGTCATTCAAGAATATCAACAACAATAACTTCAATCTGAGCCAGCACTCTACTGGCTCACTTTGACCTAATTTAATGTAGTCGAATAAATATTTAAATTACGATCACCAATTACAATAGCCTGACGACAAATCCCTTCTGCTTTACGCTGGTTCTCAAAAACTGTTGCTGACATCGGCTCAAAACTATCGAAAAAGCAAATTTCGTTTGAATCTACAGAATAAACGAGCGACTGATTTCCAACACCTTCTAAAGTGTCGTAGTACACGATTACCATTTGCCCATTTTGAATTGCGCCTTGAATGTCTTGATAGCTCAAAGCAGGCCCTGTCGGTATTTTCAACACCTTTGCCTCTTTATAACTCATACGTTCGCTGGGGCTAATGTTAGGGTCTTTATCTGAATAAAATGAAACATCAAAGCCAAACTTTTTTAAAGCAACAGCTAAAGCAATGGTATAGGTACCATCTTGCTCATATCGGCAAACTTTAATCAACTCAGCAACATCAACTTGAACCCCATAATGCTTTAGCACCATCCAAACTGCAAAAACACCACTATTTGCCTCGAGGTTTGCCAAAGATTCGGGAATATTTAAGGCCATAATTTAAATCTAAAGTCGTAATTAAGCAGATAATAAACAAAACTGGATTGGCACTAAAAGCTTTTCCAAGTACAATGTTTCGCTAGTCGAGGGATGCTGCGACAAATGATCGGCACTAAAGATCAATTTGCCAGGCTCGACGATCGGTTAAACACTCGTTTTAACCAACAACGGCATCCGCGAACAGAATGATCAATACTATTTTTTCCTAGGAGATCCTGATGAACGCGGTTAATGCTTCATTTACAGATTACAAAGTTGCTGACATTTCACTTGCTGATTACGGTCGTAAAGAAATCAAACTTGCTGAAGCAGAAATGCCAGCTTTGATTGGCTTACGTAAACGCTATGCAGCATCTAAACCACTTGCTGGCGCAAAAATTCTTGGTTGTATTCACATGACCATTCAAACAGCGGTTCTTATTGAAACGCTTGTTGAATTAGGTGCTGAAGTTCGCTGGACATCATGTAACATTTTCTCTACTCAAGACCACGCTGCTGCTGCAATTGCTGCTCGCGGTATTCCAGTTTTTGCCTGGAAAGGTGAAACTGAAGAAGAATATGTATGGTGCTTAGAACAACAAATCAATATTAATGGCCAACCTTGGAATGCCAACATGATTTTGGACGATGGCGGTGACTTAACTGCTCTTGTTCATGAAAAATACCCTGCTCTTTTAGAACGTATTCACGGTATTACCGAAGAAACAACTACAGGTGTTCAACGTCTTATCGAAATGTGGAAAGACGGTTCTTTGAAAGTACCTGCAATTAACGTAAATGACTCAGTTACTAAGTCTAAAAACGACAACAAATATGGCTGCCGTCATTCATTAAATGATGCAATCAAACGTGCTACAGATATGTTGTTATCTGGCCGCCGTGCACTTGTGATTGGTTACGGTGACGTAGGTAAAGGTTCTGCTCAATCTTTACGTCAAGAAGGCATGATTGTTCGTGTAACAGAAGTTGACCCGATTTGTGCAATGCAAGCATGTATGGACGGCTATGAAGTTGTATCTCCATACAAAAACGGCGTACAAACAGGTAAAAAAGAAGATGTTAACCAAGACTTACTTGGCAACACTGACCTTGTTGTAACGACTACTGGTAACTACCACGTATGTGATGCTGCAATGTTAGATAGCTTAAAAGCTGGTGCAGTTGTATGTAACATCGGTCACTTCGATACAGAAATCGACACAGCTTATTTACGTGGTTACAAGTGGGTTGAAGTTAAGCCACAAGTTCACCAAGTTTATCGTTCAGAAGACGAAAACAACTACCTTATCCTTCTTTCTGAAGGTCGCCTTGTAAACCTAGGTAATGCAACTGGTCACCCATCACGCGTGATGGACGGTTCTTTTGCTAACCAAGTTTTAGGTCAAATTCACTTATTCCAAGAGAAATTTGCTGACCTTCCTGCAAACGAAAAAGCTGCAAAAATCCGTGTAGAAGTTCTTCCTAAGAAACTTGACGAAGAAGTTGCTGCGGCAATGGTTGCCGGTTTCGGTGGTGTACTTACCCAGTTAACTCAAAAGCAAGCCGATTACTTGGGCGTTGCTGTTGAGGGACCATTCAAGTCTGACGCTTACAAATACTAAGAACTTAAGGGCAGACGGTGAACCGACTGCCCTTTTTTCTAAAATGTTTCGCTGTTTACAAGGATTTGACATGACTAAACGTACACCTATTTCTTTTGAGTTTTTCCCGCCAAAAACTGATGCCGGTGCTGAAAAACTGCGTATTGTTCACCAAGAACTACAACTATTAAACCCTGAGTTTTTCTCGATTACTTATGGAGCTGGTGGCTCTACTCGCGAACGCACGCTTGCTGCTATTGATGATTTCAATGGCAAAGGTACACCTGTTGCCCCTCACCTTTCTTGTATTGGTGATGATAAAGCGCGTATTGCTGAACTACTCGATTTATACAAGACACAAGGTATTGACCGTATTGTCGCTTTACGTGGCGACTTACCATCTGGTCAGGTTGGACTTGGCGAGCTTCCTTATGCTCAAGATTTAGTACGTTTTATTCGTGAGCACTCAGGTGATCATTTTCATATTGAAGTTGCAGCTTATCCAGAAATGCATCCTCAAGCTGAAAATCTTGATTCAGATATTCAACGTTTTATTGAAAAAGTACAAGCTGGTGCTAATGCAGGAATTACCCAATTCTTTTTTAATCCAGATTCGTACTTTTACTTTATAGAGCGCTTGGAGAGTGCAGGAATTAACATTCCAGTGGCTCCTGGTATTATGCCAATTACCAATGCAAGCAACTTAATTCGCTTTGCAGATGGTACTGGTGCTGAAATTCCTCGTTGGATCCGTAAGCAGTTACAAGCCTATGGCGATGACAGTGAAAGTATTAAAGCTTTCGGTCATGAAGTTGTTGTTAAGCTATGCGAGCGCCTGATTGCAGGTGGCGCACCAAGCTTACACTTCTATTCAATGAATCAAGTTGAACCAACCCGTCAACTTGTTGTTGATCTTGGTTTAAATTAATTTTGTAAGGCGTACCCAATGAATCGTTTTTTTATCGAAACTGAACTTACAGTTGGCTCAACAATTCAACTGACTGAATCGGTATTTCATCATTGGGTGCGTGTTTTACGCGCACAACTACAAGAACAAGCGACTCTATTTAATGGACAAGGTGGCGAATATCTTGCGACACTCACCGAAATTAATAAAAAAAATGCATTTGTCGCCATTGAGAATTTTAATCCTGCCAACCGTAATGCCCCTTTTAAAGCTATTCTTGGTCAGGTCATGAGTAAAGGCGACCGAATGGATTATGCCATTCAGAAAGCTACCGAACTTGGTGTAAGCAAAATTCAGCTTTTAACCAGTGAACGCTGTGAAATGCGTTTAAAATACGACCGCGACCAAAAAAAATTAGATCATTGGCAAGCTGTTGCAATTGCAGCCTGTGAACAATGCGGGCTTAACTTTGTCCCAGAAGTTTTAGCACCCGTCCCTCTTCATGAATGGCTAAAATCTTCTGATCTTCCTGCATCCAAATTTGTTTTGGCTCCTGAAAAAGAACAAAAAGATGTATTAGCAGGGATCCAACCAGAACTCGCTCTCTTAATTGGTCCGGAAGGTGGTTTAAGCGAAAATGAAATTACGCAGGCCAATCAAGCAGGATTTATGAACTGGTGTATCGGAGACCGTGTATTACGCACCGAAACTGCGCCTGTTGTTGCATTATCTATTTTAAATTATCGGTTTTTATCCATATAAGCTAATTGAACATTGATTAAATCAACAATTAAAGTTAACTTACTTTTAATGTATGAATATTAATTTAAATTCTTTTCCACTGATAAATCAGATTCTTTCTGTATAAATGTAAAAAAATAGGATAGAAAAATCTTATGTCTGGCCTTCAGGAAGAATATTTACAGCATCAAACAAGAATTGAGCAGCTCCGACTCTCAATTCAATATATTCGCTTGTATCTGATTAGCTTAATATTACTTTGCTTAATTTCGGCCATTATTTTCACTTGTTACTTTACTTCTTACATCACAAATTTTATTTGGTCAATTGGTTTCACTATTTTATGTCTTGGTTGTCTATTATTTATCCCAAAGTTTTTAACACGTTATCGTGACATTAATTTCATTAGAAAAACTGATTTAACACTACAAGCTATTTGTTTGGTATCAGGGATATTAATGGGAGTAAATATAATTGTTCTGCATTTCTCCCTTCCTTCTACAATTATATCTATCTCTGATGTTCATATTCTAATTGGACTATTTATTAGTTCATCTCATATTATCGGTCTTACCTTTCTAACTCAGCAACCCCGATATTTTTATTTACTTTTTATTCCAAGTACTGTTCCACTTATTATTAGCCAGTTTACACATGTACAGACATCGCAACTTCCCTTTTACTTTGCGTATAATTTAGCCTTCTTAGCTACTCTACTTTGTGCTTACGCAACTCAACGCAACTACCAAAAAATTTCTCAGCTCCTATTTAAAAATAAACAACTCGTACAAGTTGCGGAACAACATACACAATGGGCTGAAGAATTATGTATACAACTTCAACAAGAAGTAAATAAATCAAAAGATATTGAAGCACAGCTTCAATTTAATAATCATTTGCTCGAACAGAAAGTACGTGAAAGGACCTATGATTTAACCAAAATGAATGAGAAGCTTGAAAGCCATCATCATAATTTAGCATTTGCTCATGAAACTGCTGGTATTCGTCCGTGGGATTGGGACATTGAAAAACAAAAATTAGAAATTACTTTTTTTGATCGACAAAAGCAGACGCAAAATACATCTTTACACCTCAATACAATTTTAGAACGTATTCACCCTAATGATCGAAAGTTATTTGACGAGCGTTTAAAAGAGCATTTAGATGGAAAATCTGATCATTTCAATATTACCTTTCGTATTTTACGGCGTAATGGTTCTTGGCGCTGGATACATGATGTAGGTCGTGTCATTAGCCGTGACCCTAAAACCAATAAAGCTTTACGTATGGTGGGAATGACCAGAGATATTCATCAAGAAAAAAAAGATCAAGAACATTTGAGACTTTGCGCTATTGTGCTTGAACAAGCAGCAGAAGGAATTTTTATTTTAGATGATAAACTAAATTATATTGATGTTAATCCCTATTATGAAAAATTAACTGGGTTTTCTAAATCTGAATTGTTAAATCAACAACTATTCAATATCACAATAAATCAGAAATTACAGCAACAAGAGTTTCATGACTCCATTACCCAGCAGCTACTTAAAACTGGCGAATATATGGGTCAATTTGATGAAAAGTTTGTATCAGGTAAAAGTGTTCACTTATGGCTCCATATTAATGCTGTGAAAGATGAACATAATCAAGTTATTAATTATATTGGTTTTGCACGTGATTTAACCGAACAAAAGCGACAAGAGCAACATTTATCTTATTTAAAAAATTATGACAGCTTAACTCATCTTCCTAATCGTTTTTATTATTACAATCAATTACACCAGTATTTAATTAATCCATCTTATAGCTTTAAAAATCTTGCATTAATACGTATTAATATTGATAGGTTTAGAGCGTTTAATGAGTTTTTAAATAATGATAGTGGTGATGAATTACTAAAACAGTTTGCACAGCGTCTACGCCTCACCAACATTAATGCCATTTTAGTGGCTTACTTAAATGGTGATGATTTTGCAATTATTTATGAAATATCACCAATTCATCCTAATATTGAGCAATATTGCCAAAATATTTTACAAGCATTAAATGCTCCATTTTATATTGATCAACAAGAGTATTTTATTACCGCCTCTATTGGAGTTGCCTGCTTTCCAGAGCATGGTAGACAAATTGACCATCTCAATAACCATGCCGAACAAGCACTATCTGAAGCAAAACGTTTAGGTGGTAACACCATTTGCTACTATTTCAATAAAGCAAGCAATCCGTATAAAACCGCAGATTTAGAGCAAGAATTACGCAAAGCTATCCAAAATGATGAATTTATTGTTTATTACCAACCAAAAATTAATTTAAATGATAAATCTGTTAAAGGTTTTGAAGCCTTAATTCGCTGGCAACATCCTGACAAGGAATTAGTCATGCCGAATATGTTCATTCCTTTTGCCGAACGTAGTAGCCTTATTTCCGATATTGGTAAAGTGGTTTTAGATAAGGTTGGCAAACAATTACAACAGTGGAAAAACTCAGGTTATTCAGATATTCAAGTCTCTGTAAATATTGTTGCTCAACAAATTCATCGTGGACTTTTACTGAATGATTTAGATGAAGTTTTAGAGAAATATCAACTCGATGGATCAAATCTAGAACTCGAAATTACTGAATCGGCTTTATTAGACAATACTGATAATGTGAAAAAACTATTGCATTCAATTAAAGAACGCAATATTTCGATTGCACTCGATGACTTTGGTACAGGCTATTCATCTTTAGCTTACCTGACAGAATATCCAATCGATGTTTTAAAAATTGATCGGGCCTTTATTTCAAAAATCGGCGATCAAAAACAAGAAGCTATTGTCAATGCCATGATTGCGATGGGCAAAAGTATGGGGTTAAAACTGGTGGCTGAAGGTGTTGAAACCGAAGAGCAAGTTATTTATCTACAAAAACAACAATGTGATTTTTTACAAGGCTATTTCTTTAGTCGCCCACTTCATCCAAATCAGATTAAGCAATATCTTCAATCAAATACACATATTTCATAATTGTTTTAACAGTCTATTTTACATGCACTGGTTTTTCCAAAAATGAGCGTTTTTGACTGTGAGAAATAGAGAAGTAGTGTTATATTCTTTAGCATTTAGCTCACTATGGGGCTATTGGCAATTCGTCTACTATTCTCTTAATTGGTAAAAATTAAAGCATAGTAAGAGCATCACATTGCCTCCCCCTAAATGAGTGATTTGACTAGTTTGCTTTTTTGTATCAAATAGAGACTCAGATGGACGATCAATCTTTAAAACAGGCCGCTTTAAATTACCACGAATATCCAAATCCAGGGAAAATCAGCGTCACGCCTAGTAAGCAACTCGTCAACCAACGAGATTTAGCTCTAGCTTATTCACCAGGGGTTGCTGCTCCATGTTTAGAGATTGAACGTGATCCTTCAGCTGCTGCAAAATACACTGCACGTGGCAACTTAGTTGCTGTTGTAAGTAACGGTACTGCGGTTCTTGGTTTAGGTAATATTGGTCCATTAGCTTCTAAACCAGTAATGGAAGGTAAAGGCGTTCTTTTCAAAAAGTTCGCTGGTGTTGACGTATTTGATATTGAAATTGCTGAGAACGATCCAGATAAAATCGTTGATATTGTTGCTTCATTAGAACCAACTTTCGGCGGTATTAACCTTGAAGATATCAAAGCGCCAGAATGTTTCTATATCGAGAAGAAACTTCGTGAACGCATGAAAATTCCTGTGTTCCATGATGATCAACACGGTACAAGTATTATTGTAGGTTCAGCATTATTAAATGCTCTACAACTGGTTAACAAGAAAATTGAAGAAATCAAAATTGTTGCTTCAGGTGCAGGTGCTGCTGCCCTTTCTTGTTTAGATTTACTTTGCGCTTTAGGCGTAAATAAAGAAAATATCATTGTAGCCGACTCTCGTGGTCTTCTTACGACTTCACGTGAAGGCTTAGATGAATCTAAAAAACGTTATGTACAAGACATTAAAGCGACTCAATTACATGAAGTAATGGCTGGCGCAGATATGTTCTTGGGCCTTTCAGCTGCTGGCATTCTCACCAAAGACATGGTGAAACTAATGGCTGAAAATCCTATTATCTTTGCTTTGGCAAACCCAGATCCAGAAATTTTACCTGAACACGCGCATGAAGTACGCCCTGATGTCATCATGGCAACTGGTCGTTCGGACTACCCGAACCAAGTAAACAACGCTTTATGTTTCCCTTATATCTTCCGTGGCGCACTTGACGTAGGTGCTACAACAATTAATGAAGATATGAAAATTGCTTGTGTACATGCAATTGCACGTATGGCTCACGTAGAAGCTGATGCTGCTACTTATGGCGAAAAATCTGCTTCATTTGGTCGTGACTACTTAATTCCACGTCCACTTGATCAACGCTTAATTTTAGAAATCGCACCTGCTGTTGCTAAAGCTGCAATGGATTCAGGTGTGGCAACTCGTCCTATCGAAGACTTTGCTGCATATCGTCAAAAACTGTCTGAGTTTGTTTATAACTCTGCATTCTTGATGAAACCAATCTTTGCTCAAGCAAAAACAGATCCTAAACGTATTGCATACGCTGAAGGTGAAGATGAACGCGTATTACGTGCTGTTCAAATTGCAGTTGATGAAGATTTAGCTAAACCAATTTTAGTTGGTCGTACTGCTGTCATTGAAGCAAACATCAAAAAATTAGGCCTACGTTTACAACATGGCGTGAACATTGAGATTGTAGATCAAGAACAAAACCCGATGTACGAAGAGTTTTGGAAAGACTACTACCAAACAATGCAACGTAAAGGCATTACTGTTGAATATGCTCAACGTGAAGCTCGCCGTCGTTCAACTTTAATCGCATCACTTCTGGTTAAATTTGGTAAAGCTGATGGTATGTTATGTGGTACTTACAGTAGCTATAACATTCACCTAGACTTCGTACGCAACGTTATTGGCCTTAAAGAAGGTATGAACAACTTCTTCACGCTCAATGCATTAATGCTTGAAGACCGTAACTTGTTTATTGCTGATACCTATGTAAACACTAACCCGACTGCTGAACAACTTGCTGAAATGACAATTTTAGCAGCTGAAGAAGTACGTCGTTTTGGTATTACACCACGTGTAGCTTTACTTTCTCACTCAAGTTTCGGCAGCGACCAGACTGATTCAAGCGCTCAAAAAATGCGTGAAGTTTATCGTATTTTATCTGAGCAAGCTCCAGAGCTTGAAGTTGAAGGTGAAATGCATGGTGATGCAGCATTAGACGAAAGCATTCGTCAATTTGCATTCCCAGGTTCACGCTTCAAAGGCTCAGCAAACTTGCTCATTATGCCGAACCTAGATGCAGCAAACATTTCATTTAACTTGCTAAAAGCAACTTCTGGTAACAACGTTACTATTGGTCCAATTTTGCTAGGTGCTGCTAAACCAGTTCATATTTTGACACCTACAGCGACGACTCGCCGCCTTATCAATATGACTGCTTTAACTGTTGCTGAAATTCAACAACAAGAAAAGTAATTTAGAAACTGCTTTTTACGAAAAGCGTTTCTAATGACTTGAGAAAACCTCTATTCTGTAGCATGATTGCTTGAAGAATAGAGGTTTTTTCATGCAAGTGTATTTAGTAGGCGGTGCTGTTCGAGATTATTTACTTGGGCATCCCTATCAAGAAAAGGACTATGTTGTGGTCGGTGCAACGCCGGAACACATGCTCGCCCAAGGTTTCCAACCTGTAGGCAAAGATTTCCCTGTGTTTCTTCATCCCCAAACCAAAGAAGAATATGCACTTGCACGAACCGAACGGAAGTCAGGTCAGGGATATCACGGATTTCAATTCTTTACTGATACCACTGTAAGCTTAGAAGATGACTTAATTCGTCGTGATTTAACCATCAATGCAATAGCCATGGATCAAGACGGCAAAATATACGATCCATATGGTGGGCAAAGCGACTTAGAGAATAAAACTCTACGCCATGTTTCAGAAGCTTTTGCTGAAGACCCTTTAAGGGTTTTACGTGTGGCTCGTTTTGCAGCACGATACTTCCCATATGGTTTTCAAATTGCTCCTGAGACTTTGCAGCTTATGCAAACTATGGCGGAGTCAGGTGAACTAGATGCATTAACACCAGAACGTGTTTGGAAGGAAACTTCTCGCGCTTTAATGGAAACTCATGCAGACATTTACTTCCAAACTCTGCGTGATTGTGGGGCGTTAAAACATCTTTTCCCTGAAATTGATGCTTTATTTGGTGTACCTCAGCGTCCTGAATATCACCCAGAAGTAGATTGTGGCATTCATACTCTTATGTCATTACAACAAGCTTGTAAATCGAATTATTCACTCGACGTACGTTTTGCTGTTTTAGTGCATGATCTTGGTAAAGCATTGACCCCTGCTGATGAGCTTCCTCGCCATATCATGCATGAAGAGCGTGGCATTAAACCAGTTACTGAGTTGTGTGAACGTTTACGAGTTCCAACTCAGACCAAGCAGTTGGCATTATCAGTGTGCAAAGAACATTTAAAATGCCACCAGATTATGTCCTTAAAACCAGGCACTTTATGGCGTCTATTACAACGCCTAGATGTTTTACGTCGTCCTGAAAGAGTAGAAGCTTTTGTACAAGCGTGTGAATGTGATGCAAAAGGAAGATTAGGATTAGAAGATCGTCCTTATCCTCAAGCTCAATATATGCTTGAAGCCATGCAAATCGTTCGCTCAATCAAAGTTCAGAATTTACCTGAAAATATTAAAGGTGCTGAAATTGGTGAAATGCTCATTCAATATCGAATTGAAGCTTTAACTGAATTTAAAAATCAGCATCAAAGTGTTAGTCATTCCTAATGAGTAATCATAAAAAAAGCCTCTTTACGAGGCTTTTTTTATTTAGATTTTAACGTTTTGGAAGTGGAATATACTGAGATTGGGTATTTTGCGCTTTACGCTCCCCTACAGTCACAACAAAGTTTTGTTGTTTACCATCTCGTTCAACCAATACATTAATTTCGCTATTTGGTGCTTGTAAAGCCACATAGTTAATTAAGTGAGAAGCTGAAGTGATCTGTTCATTATTTACTTGAACAATCTTATCGCCAACTTTAATACCAGCTGAAGCTGCTGGACCATTTTTCAACACGTCAGCAACTACAACTCCGACCTGTTGTTTTGGTGCTAATACATCATCTTGCGTAGGTGGAAGTAAACTAATACCTAACCAACCACGGACTACACGACCATCTTTTAAAATAGAGTTGAGTACTTGTTGGCAAACTTTAGCAGGAATCGCAAAACCAATACCTAATGAACCACCAGATTGCGAGAAAATAGCAGTATTTACACCAATCAAGTTACCTGCGACATCAATTAACGCACCACCCGAGTTACCTGGGTTAATTGCAGCATCTGTTTGAATAAAGTCTTCGTAAGTATTGATACCTAAATCTGAGCGACCAGTTGCGGAAACAATTCCCTGAGTTACTGTTTGACCCACACCAAATGGATTACCAATTGCTAAGACAACATCACCAACTTCATTACCACTCAATTTAAATGGCAATACTGGTAACTTATCTAAATCAATTTTAATCACTGCCAAATCTGTATCAGGATCTGTCCCGACAATTGTAGCTACGGCACGACGTCCGTCATGTAAAGCAACTACAATCTGGTCAGCTTGAGCAATCACATGATTGTTGGTCAAGATATAACCATCGGCACGAACAATAACACCAGATCCTAAGCTATTTTCATTTTGCTGTTGTTGTTCAGGAACCTGATTTCCAAAAAACTCACGGAAGACAGGATCACTCAATAAAGGATGATTTTGTTTAACTTTCTGGGTCGTAAAAATATTCACAACTGCCGGCGCTGCAACTTTTACAGCAGCGCTATAGGACACCACCCCGCCCGTTCGAGAAGTATCCACCAGTGGTTCAACTTTCTCAGCAGGCATTTGCACACCATCAACTGCAACAGTTGGTTTCGGCCGATGGTATTTTTGCCATGCGATAAAACTGGCAATTACAATAATAAGTAACACCCAAGGTAACCATGTAAAGGTGCGGCGCACGTTCATATCCTCTACGAAAAGAAGTTTTTAATTAAATTAATATATTGAACAAAAAGAGTTTTCAATTAGGCATTTTAAATTAAATATGTCGATATACATAAAAAAGTCAAAAAAGATTTGTCTAGCTTTAGTTACACAACAAAATATGTTTCTATAGCTTTAGCAATTATTTACTACTCAATTCAGGAAATATCATGGCGAATTTGCATGAAATTATTCAGTGGTGTGATCAAACCTTAAAAGCGGCAGAATTTAAAGATTACGCACCAAATGGCCTGCAAATTGAAGGTTCAACTGAAGTAAATCGTATCGTTTGTGCCGTTACTGCTTCCGAAGATGCTATTGATGCAGCAATTGCTCAAAATGCAGACTTACTACTCGTACACCACGGTTATTTTTGGAAAGGCGAACCGTACCCAATTACAGGAATGCGAGGTAAACGCATTAAAAAACTCATTCAAAATAATATTTCATTAGTCGCTTACCATCTGCCGTTAGATGCGCACCCAACTTTGGGCAACAATGTAGCGATTGCAGAGAAATTAAATTTACAAAATTTAGAACCTCTTGATTTAACCGAAAAACATCCGATTGGTAATATCGGTTATTTAGAACAAGCGCTTTCTGTAGAGGAATTTAAAACAAAACTACAAAATAGCTTTGATTTTAAGGTTATTCACTTACCGGCAGAAAAACAAACTATTCAAAAAATAGGCTTCTGTACAGGTGGTGCTCAAGATTATATTTCTAAAGCGGCTTTGCAAAACTGTGATGCTTATATTTCTGGTGAAGTGAGTGAACGAACTTTTTACGAAGCTAAAGAATTAGGTGTTCATTATTTTGCCTGTGGTCACCATGCAACCGAACGTTATGGTGTTCAACGTTTGGCCCAAGCCATTTCAAAACAATTTGCAATTGAAGCTGAATATTTTGAATTGAATAATCCGATTTAATTAAGTCTTTTTTTCAATCTGTGTTATGCGTATTAATTAGATCTTTATTGTGTATAGTTCTTTAAAACGATGCCCTATTGTTACCAGAATCATTTACAATAGAGCCACTTAATTGTATAACCCAGCAAATGCAAGGAATAGGAACATGACAACCATTACTTTACCTGCACTTCCATATGGCTATGATGATTTAGCGCCACATATCAGTAAAGAAACTTTAGAATACCATCACGACAAACACCACAATACCTATGTTGTTAACTTAAACAACTTAATTAAAGGCACTGACCTTGAAGGTAAAACTTTAGAAGAAATCATTAAAGCAACTGCTGGTGATGCTTCTAAAGCTGGTATTTTCAACAATGCTGCTCAAGTTTGGAACCACACTTTCTACTGGAACAGCATGAAACCAAATGGTGGTGGTAAGCCTACTGGCGCAATCGCTGCTAAAATTGACGAAGCTTTCGGTAGCTACGAAAAATTTGCAGAAGAATTCGCTGCTGCTGCAACAACTCAGTTCGGTTCAGGTTGGGCTTGGTTAGTTGCTGATGAAGTAAACGGTAAACTTTCTATTACTAAAACTTCTAATGCAGACACTCCACTTGCACACGGCCAAATTGCTGTATTAACAATTGACGTATGGGAACATGCTTACTACATCGATTTCCGTAACTTGCGTCCTAAATACATTTCAACTTTCTTAGAAAGCCTTGTGAACTGGGACTATGCAAATGCAAAACTTGCAGGTCAACCAGCTGGTGTAGAGAAATAATTTTATTTCTTTATAAAAAACCACCCTCTTTAGGGTGGTTTTTTTGTTTTTAGTGCAGTAAAAGCATATTAATCAAGCAAACGATTCATTTTCTTTAATATTCTTATTGACGCATTTAGATTTCATCCATAAAATGCGCATCAGATTCTCCAATAGCTCAGTCGGTAGAGCGACGGACTGTTAATCCGCAGGTCCCTGGTTCGAGCCCAGGTTGGAGAGCCATCTACTAATCTCCCATAGCTCAGTCGGTAGAGCGACGGACTGTTAATCCGCAGGTCCCTGGTTCGAGCCCAGGTGGGAGAGCCAAGATTCTAAAAGCCCACATTTATTGTGGGCTTTTTCTTTTCTAATGATTTAATAATTTTCCATTATTTTGAATAAAATCAATGTTTCGTGTATTTTTAAGCCAAACGATTAGATATTCTCTTTAATTCTCTTATTAGCCCTTGACCTAGCCTCCTTTCCTCCCTAAAATCCTTTTCCAGATTCTCCCATAGCTCAGTCGGTAGAGCGACGGACTGTTAATCCGCAGGTCCCTGGTTCGAGCCCAGGTGGGAGAGCCAAGATTCTTAAAAACCCACTCATTACGAGTGGGTTTTTATTTGTATGATGTTGTCACATGTTCGAATCGAGTCATTTATTTTTTATTATTTTAGGCTGCTTAAGCACCTGTATTTTTCTTGTCGTTTGTTTACGTCCCTATTTATTTCAAAAACAAAAATTCTTTGCCCGCCCTATCATTACTAATTTTGAAACTCAGATGTTTATCCGTTTGAAACAGAGTTTCCCTAGTTACCATGTTTTAGCTCAAGTGGCCTTTAGCGCATTAATTACCAGTAATGATTATAAAGTTCGTAGTCAGTTCAACCGTAAAGTTACCGACTTTGTTGTGCTAAACGACAAAATGGAAGTCATCGCAATTATTGAATTAGATGACCCTACCCATCTTGAAAAAGTAGAAGAAGACCGTATGCGTGATCAAATGCTTACAGAAGCAGGATATATTGTAAAACGTTATACAAGCATCCCTAGCGTACGCCAGCTACAAAAGGATATTCATTAACAGCACTGCTATTATTTCTTTTCAGAACTTGCAGCTTCTTTCTCCGCTATTCTTTTTTCCATTTCTAGACGTTGCTGCTCATACTGCTTTTTATTCTTAGCATCACTCTTTGCAGCAAAGAAAAGTATCCCAATAATCAAAAAAGGAATAAGCAAACCTAATCCCATTAATAACCAAGGAACAGACTTTTTTTCAACAGGTTGCTGGCTCATAAGTGTTTTAAACTCGAACATCATTAATTTTAAGATATGTAACAATATAACAAAAAAGAGCCTCTATAAAGAGGCTCTTTTTTTACCTAACTAAAAGTTAGCTTAAGGACACTTAGAACTTACCTGTACAGTGAGGGCTTTGGCTAGCATCTTTCTGTGCATCAGTTAGAACAATTCCTGTACCTGCTGACATATTGGTTTGAATAAAGTCTACAGCATTTGCATTTTTACATACAATTGCTTGTGTATGCGTTGCATTTGGTACAATTGTTAAATTATATCCCTTATCGTATCCACCTTGAGGGAAAAACTTCAAAGCATTTGCTTTCATATTTGCGAATAAGGCTTGCGTTACCACTGGTAATACGGCCTGATCTTTTTCACCTTGAATAATGAATACAGGTGCTTTAATAACTTTTTCAGCTGTAGCATTTGTTGCAGGTTGAGTCACGGTCAAGAAGCTTTGAACTACTTGATCTGCTTTGAATTTGTTCAGATCAATACCATATTGTGAAATTTGATGTGTAGGATCAGCTAAGAAAGCTAAGATTCCCGCCTTAAACTTCGCTTGTAAGCCATTTGCAGTATCAGGTGCTGGATAACTTAGACATGCGCCATCATCACCTGTACGACCATAAGCTAATTCAGCAATGTCAGCCGCTCCTGATGTAAAGATTGACTTCATGTCATAATTGGGTTGCTGTGCTTTAATTCCTGCACTTGCAAAAGCAGCATATGCTAACAATTCAGCATAACCATCAGCAATTTGGTCAATCATCGCCTGACCTTCAGCTTCTGTAATCAATTTATTAGCCACTGCATAACGAACTTGCAGCAAGTTTTCATCCAATTTATTTACTGCTTTAGGTTTTCCGTTTGCATCAAGATTAAATTGCGGATCAATATAAATTTGAATGATTGTTCCCAAACTTGAAGCAGGTGCTCCGGCTACCGCACCTTTATAACTTGCATCCGTATTAGCAAACTCAGCAGTACCCAATGATGCATGTCCACCTTGTGACTGACCAATTGACATCCAATCACCTTTCAACTGGGTACCATAATGGTCTTTTGCTGCTTTGACTGCCGCTAGTGCAGATTTCGCTTCACTTGATAAGTTTAAGTATGGATGCACCCCAGGGGTACCTAAACCCTCATAATCTGGCGCAATAATGACATAACCCGCTGCCAATAAATTTTCAGCTAAAATTTTAAATCGAGGATTAATTGCATTTTTACTTGGTGCACAACCATCACCCACTCCAACAGTTCCATGTTCCCATACCACCACTCGATAACCATCTTTAGGTTGTGTAGCTTTTGGAAATAAAACCATAGCTGTAGCAGTGGCTGTTTTTCCCTGAACATTTGTCATGTTATAAGTCATTACTTTAATTGATGAAGCATTATCAACTTGATCAATAGCGTAGTTACTCTCAGACAAAAAAGTTTTATTTGAATCTATCCCAGTGTAATCGTCATTATTGTCATTACACGCTGTAAGAAATAATGCTGAAACTGATAATGTTATAGCTAAAGCAATTTTTGACCGTTTCATAAAATATCCTTTTTATGTATTGTTTATTCCGCATATTTTTTATGCACAAATATTAAGACATAAAAAAAGTGCTCTGCATAGAACACTTTTCAACCTTACGGTCATTTTTACTATATGAAATTTAAAAATATTCCTAGAAAAATAATTAATCCAACCCAGCGATTGTGACGGAATGCCCAGAAACAAACCTGAGGATTGCGATCTTTGGTTTTAATTGTTTGATATACAAAATCGAATGCCACTAAAACCAAAGCAATGATCGCCCATGGAAATAAAATATTTTCTAAATATAATGCGCTTCCAATCAAAACAAGGCTGGTTACTTGTAAAAGTGCAATAATTTGGATGTCATAACGCCCAAAAAGAATAGCGGTAGATTTCACGCCAATTTTTAAATCATATTCACGGTCTGTAATTGCGTATTGAGTGTCATAAGCCACTGTCCAAGCCAAATTTCCAAAATAGAGCAACCAACAAGTTAGATCTGGAGTTTTACCTACAGCAGTAAAAGCCATAGGAATCGACCATGAAAATGCCGCTCCTAAAAATACCTGTGGCAAGTTGGTATAGCGTTTCATAAATGGATAAATAAACGCTAAAAATAATGCTCCAAATGACCAGTAGAAAGTTTCTATAGGTAAAAAAAACAAAAGACATGCGCTTGCTAAAACAAGGCCCAAGAAGACATATACTGCTTCCCTTGCACGGATAACACCCGTTGCTAAAGGACGTGTTTTTGTACGCTCTACATGACCATCTACTTTACGATCAGCAAAGTCATTAATAGCACATCCAGCAGCGCGCATAAAAATGACGCCTAAAATCATAACGAATAGAATATCTAAATGAGGTATTCCTTTTGATGCAACCCAAAGTGCCCACATGGTTGGCCAAAACACCAGTTCGGTTCCAATTGGCTTATCAAATCGACATAGATAATAATAAGCTTCTAAACGCTGACGCCATGTTGTACCTGTTGCAGTCGTCATAGTAATTCCTTGTCGTGCTGCTGATATAAAAAAGCTTCAAAAGCTGGTAAGAATGTTTCTTGAACAATAAATTTACACCCATGCCAAGTATAGCAACTTTGTCGCGTCCAGCCTTCTGGTAAGCGAATAACACGGCGATCACACAGTGGAGTTGTTCTTTGAAATAAAAACTGGCCTATCGGTTTAGAACCAATATGCTGAAATATACGGGCTTTTTTTTGTAAGCTTTGAATTGGAAAAATACTTTTTGCTTTAACCCACGGCTCTACTTCACAACCATATAAATAAGTTTCCCTCACCCATGAAGTGTGGGTATGAGGCATATTCATCCATTGACTGTCTGCAAAAGTTAACCGTTGAAAATGTTCTTTGAAAGGTTTTACGCTGAACTGTCCACCGCCAAGTTCAGTTAATTGTTGTGTCAGAGAACCAGACGCATACAACCATGTTTTCAATGCAGGATTTAAAACTTGTTCCTGTTTAAGTACTGGTTGACGTTTACGCATAATCTGCTCACATGAAAACTCGCACCTAGTTTACCCCAATTTTTTGATAAAAAACGTAGAGAATTCAATCAACATTCCAAGCAATAAAAAAGCCTGCATAAGCAGGCTTTTTTACGAAATACGTATTACAAGCTGTAGTACATATCGAATTCAACTGGGTGAGTAGTCGTGTTAAGACGACGTACATCTTCAGTTTTAAGTTCGATGTATGCATCAAGCATTTCTTTAGTGAACACGCCGCCTTTTAACAAGAATTCGTGATCTGCTTGAAGTGCTTCAAGAGCCATATCTAAGCTATGAGCAACTGTTGGGATTTTTGCTTCTTCTTCTGGAGGAAGATCATACAAGTTCTTATCAGCAGCTTCGCCCGGATGGATCTTGTTTTGGATACCGTCGATACCAGCCATTAACAATGCAGCGAAACCTAAGTACGGGTTCATCATTGGGTCTGGGAAACGAGCTTCGATACGCTTACCTTTAGGGCTAGAAACGTATGGAATACGGATAGACGCAGAACGGTTACGTGCTGAGTAAGCAAGCATAATTGGTGCTTCGAAGTGAGGAACCAAACGCTTGTACGAGTTTGTAGATGGGTTTGTGATTGCATTCAATGCACGAGCGTGCTTGATGATACCACCGATGAAGTACAACGCCATTTCTGAAAGGCCAGCGTATTCATCACCAGCAAACAAGTTCTTGCCATCTTTAGAGATAGACATATGAACGTGCATACCAGAACCGTTATCACCTACCATTGGTTTAGGCATAAACGTAGCTGTTTTTGCATATTGATGCGCAACGTTCCAAACAGCATATTTGAACTGTTGAACTTCGTCAGCTTTACGAACAAGTGTATTGAAGCTCACACCAATTTCTAACTGGCAAGATGCAACTTCGTGGTGATGTACTTCTACACGACCTGGGCCCATGATGTCTTCAATTTTTGCACACATTTCTGCACGCATATCTTGTGAAGAATCAACTGGAGGAACTGGGAAGTAACCGCCTTTCACACGTGGACGGTGGCCAGAGTTACCAGACTCATAGCTGTTACCAGTAGACCAAGCAGCTTCTTCAGCGATTAATGTATGACGAGCGCCAGACATATCGATGTCCCACTTCACTTCGTCAAATACAAAGAATTCTGGTTCTGGACCGAAGAATGCAGTATCACCGATACCTGTAGATTTTAAGTATTCTTCTGCACGGCGAGCAATCGAACGTGGGTCACGCTCATAACCTTGACCAGTTGAAGGTTCAATAACGTCACAAGTCACAACTACAGTTGGTTCAGCAAAGAACGGGTCGATGAAACCAGTTTCTGCATCTGGACGTAAGATCATGTCAGACGCTTCAATGCCTTTCCAACCAGCGATTGAAGAACCATCAAACATTTTACCGTCTTCAAAAGTATCTTCATCAATAGAATCAGCTGGGTAAGTTACGTGCTGTTCTTTACCCTTAGTATCAGTAAAGCGAAAATCGACCCATTTTGCGCCACTTTCTTGTATGAGTTGAAGGACCTTGTTCGCCATGCTCATTTTGCTCCAATGAAATTTTGTTGCACTTGTTGAGTGCGTGTTAGTTGCTGGTATTTATAAAGCAATTCTCATACCAACTTTATAAGACTTACCTAAAACATTGAATTACTTATATCTATTCATGATTTAGGCCCCTTGTCTTGAACCCATTATACTGTTTGAATGTGCAAATGCACCATATTCACACATTTTCAAATTATGGCATATTTAAACAGCTCATTATTGCCCTAATTTAGTGCAAAATTGTTGCACTGATATAACCCACTGCATCAATTTCTAACAGTCATTTCTGATCATAATACTTTCTTATATATAATGTTGAGATTGTTATCAGATTACACAAAAAATTTTACGGGTCTTAAAGCCATAGATCTCGCTCATTTTTACGATGCTTAAATGAGTCAAGCTAACTCATTAAGTAATCCAAATAATCTTTCTGTTGTTTACCTACAATCTTATAAATAGTTTTCATTTTTATGAATTCTTATCTTTCATTTCAGCACTATACAGTTCTTTGATTCAGCAAATGAACACTGATCATAATTAACACCTAATAACTAACTCCACTATTCATGTTCTTTTTCATTCACTTTTTTTATACAAGGTAAATTTGCTTTTATTATTAAAAATAACTAAAAAATAAAATATAAATTTTGGTTATAAATAATCAAACTAAAAGTTATGTTTATAAAAAAACAGAAAATCATTCAAGGATTTGAATAATGAAACATGAACTTAAACAGCCAGATAAAGCATTTTTTGGTCATCCTAAACCGCTACAAGGCTTATTTTTTACAGAGCTTTGGGAAAGGTTTTCTTATTATGGTATCCAGCCTTTACTTATTCTCTACATGATTGCTATGGTCAATGAGGGTGGCCTAGCACTCGACCGACCAACGGCTGCCGCTATTGTTGGGTTATTTGCAGGTTCAATGTATTTAATGACCGTCTTTGGTGGATGGGTTGCAGATAACTGGTTAGGGCAAGCACGTGCTGTCTGGTATGGATCAATTATTATTGCCTTAGGTCATTTATCAATTGCCCTTAGCTCTCTGTTTAATCAGTCTTTCTTTTACTTAGGTTTAGTACTGATTGTTTTAGGTACCGGATTATTTAAAACCTGTATTTCGGTGATTGTAGGAACACTATATAAAACTCATGACGCAAGGCGTGATGCAGGTTTTTCTATTTTTTATATGGGAATTAACATGGGGTCTTTTATTGCCCCACTCATAACGGGACTGTTGGTACAAAATCATGGCTGGCATTTAGGCTTTGGTATTGGTGGCATCGGAATGTTAATTGCTTTATTAATTTTCCGCTTTTTTGTACTCCCGCAACTTCAAACTTTTAATGAGTTACGTCAGGAAACCAACACCTGCAATAAACCTGTTGTAGATAATAAAAATGCACCCAAAATTGTATTTAGTTTTTTATTCGTAGTTGCGATGATTATTGCGTTAACTTTGTTTGGGATTATCCACATTAACCCAGTCGTGGTAGCAACCTACTTAACCGTAGGAATTGGCCTAGGAATTATTGCTTACTTTGCTTATTTATTGCTTTTCCTTAATTTAGATCAAAACGACAAATTTAAAATTATTATTTGTTTTGTGCTATTGATCACTTCCGCTCTTTTTTGGTCTGCTTTTGAACAAAAGCCAACATCTTTTAATTTATTTGCTCAGGACTATACAAACCGCAATGTTTTAGGCTTTGAAATTCCAACCGTATGGTTCCAGTCTATTAATGCCTTTTTTATTATTATTTTTGCCCCAATTGCAGCATGGCTGTGGGCAAAACTAGGCAAATCGAATAAAGACCCCAATTACATTTCAAAATTTATTATTGCGCTTTTACTTGCGGCAGGCGGATTTTTAGTAATGTCGTTTGCTAGCCGTTTTGCGATTAGTGATGGTTTGGTTTCGCCGTTTTGGATTGTAGGCAGTTTATTTTTACTTACGCTAGGAGAACTCTGCCTAAGTCCGATTGGTTTATCGACCATGACCAAACTTGCACCAAATGTAATTCGTGGGCAAATTATGGGACTATGGTTTACAGGTACTGCTTTAGGTAATCTCATGGCAGGCCTAATTGGCGGACAAGTTTCAGCAGATGCGATCGAACATTTACCTAGTTTATTTATGCGCTGCGTATTGGCGTTGGTTATTGGCGCAATCGTGTTATTTTTATTAAAGAAACCCCTGAATAAATTAATGAATAAAACTAGCAACAAAGTTCAACCTAATTTGGAAACGATATGACCGACTTAACTGTTCCAGAAAAACTAGCAAAACTTCGTGAACTCATGACCACTCAACACGTTGATGCTTTGATTGTTATGAGTGCAGATCCTCATATGTCAGAGTATTTACCTGACTACTGGAAAGCAAGGCAGTGGTTAAGCGGTTTTAGTGGCTCTGTTGGCACCTTAGTTGTGACCCAAAACTTTGCTGGACTGTGGGCTGATGGTCGCTATTGGGGGCAAGCCGAACAACAACTCGCTGGAACTGGATTTCAATTACAAAAGCTGACCAGTGATGAGTCTTCAACACATCTTGCATGGATTGAGAGAAACTTATCCGCTGGTTCGGTTATTTCAGTAAACGGTCAAACGCTTTCAATCCAGCAATTTAAGGCTTTAGAAGCTACAGCAAAACAACGCGGTTTTAAACTTGAAACACAACAAGATTTAATCGGTTCAATCTGGTCCAACCGCCCTGAACTTCCTTCAGAGCAGATTCATTTAATGTCCGAAGGCTTAAATGCACTATCTCGTAAAGAAAAAATTCAGGCGCTTCGTGAAACTTTACATAGCAAGCATATTACGGGTCATTTTATTTCATCTTTAGATGATATTGCATGGGTCTTAAATGCACGTGGGCAAGATGTAGAATATAACCCAGTATTTCTTTCGCATTTATATATCAGTGCTCAACAAGCTGTTTTATTCATTGAAAGCAACAAAGTCGATTCAACCACTCAACAGGCTTTCAAAGCAGATGGCATTGAGATTCGTAACTACCAAGATACAGCTCAGTTTTTAGCAAATATTTCAGATGCCTCGGTACTTTTAGATCCAGCCAAAGTATCGGTTTTTCATGAACAAGCCATCGCAAAAGATATTCAGGTTGTCTACGACATCAACCCAAGTACACTTTTTAAATCGCGTAAACATGAAAGTGAGATAGCTCATATCCGTCACGCCATGGTGAAAGATGGTGTTGCACTATGTCACTTTTTTCACTGGTTGGAAAAAGTACTTCATCATGGTGAAAGCATTTCAGAACTGACTATTGATGAGAAAATTACAGCCTTCCGTGCTGAGCAAGAGGGTTTTATAGGCCCAAGTTTTTCAACGATTGCTGGCTTTAATGCCAATGGTGCCCTACCCCATTACCGTGCAACTGAAGAGCACTATTCATTTATTAAAGGTGATGGTCTGTTACTGATTGACTCTGGCGGGCAATATGTTGATGGAACAACGGATATCACCCGTGTTGTTCCCGTCGGGACACCAACAGAGCAACAAAAACGTGACTACACCTTGGTTTTAAAGTGTCATATTGCTTTGGCAAAAACCATTTATCCAGAAGGTTTAGCTGCTCCTCTACTCGATTCAATTTGTCGCCATACTTTATGGCAACATGGTTTAGATTATCGCCATGGAACAGGCCACGGCGTAGGCTTTGCGCTTAATGTACACGAAGGACCGCAAGTGCTTTCTTATTACGCACCAATACATGCCCATAGCAACTTGCATGACGGAATGATTATTTCCAACGAGCCAGGTCTTTACCATGAGGGACAATACGGTATTCGTATTGAAAACCTCGTTGCAAACCGTCTCCACTCTGGATTTGAAAAAACTTACGGTGAATTTTTAGAGTTTGAAACGCTGACCCTTTGCCCGATTCATTTAGATTGTATCGTTATTGATCTGCTAACGAATGAAGAGAAAGATTGGTTAAATGGCTACCATCAAACTGTTCAAGAAAGACTAGCTGAACACGTGTCTGGCGATGTTTTAGATTGGCTGATTTATAACACACGTAAGATTTAATCTTCTTTTATGAATAAGGCAGAATAATTTTTATTTCCAATACAAGTTTATTTTGCCTTATTTCTATTTACTATAATTTTAAAAAGCACCCATTCCCAAAGCTTTTTTCTGCAAATTTCTAACGAATGAAATAGTTAAACTGGTTACTTCTTTTTTTGTTATATTAGCCGTTTAGAAAGCGGCTTTTTATTTGAGCAAATAAAAGTACTTTTTAAAAAGTGAGTAACATTGTGAGTAATACTCTAGTCACTTATTAAATATATATTAATTATCATGAGGTTAAGTTCATCATGCTTCTAATGATCGACAATTACGACTCTTTTACCTACAACATCGTCCAGTATTTTGGCGAGTTGAATCAGGAAGTAAAAGTAGTTCGCAATGATCAAGTCACATTAGAGGATATTGAACGATGGCAACCTAAATATCTGGTTATTGGTCCTGGTCCTTGTTCCCCAAGTGAAGCTGGTATTTCAATTCCTGCAATTAACCACTTTGCCGGAAAAATTCCTTTGCTTGGCGTGTGTTTAGGACATCAAAGTATTGGGCAAGCTTTTGGCGGAAACATTGTAAGAGCCAAAACAGTGATGCACGGACGTTTATCTGATATGTACCATAGCAATAAAGGTATTTTCAGTAATCTTCCTAGCCCATTCTCGGCAACTCGTTATCATTCGTTGGTGATCGATCAGCAAACTCTGCCTGATTGCCTTGAAGTAACGTGCTGGACTAATGAAGCAGATGGCTCAATGGAAGAAATCATGGGTGTTAAACATAAGACATTGCCTGTTGAGGGCGTGCAGTTCCATCCTGAATCAATCTTGAGTCAACATGGCCATCAAATCTTTAAAAACTTTTTAGATATTTATGCATAAGTGATCCCTATGAATATTCAACAAGCACTTAACCATATAACAAAAAATATTCACCTGACTCAGCCGCAAATGGAAGACATTATGCGTAGCATCATGCAGGGTGAGGCAACCGAAGCACAAATTGGTGCTTTGATGATGGGCCTTCGCATGAAAGGTGAAAGTATTGACGAAATTACTGCTGCTGCACGTGTCATGCGTGAATTTGCCATCAAAATTGATGTCAGTGATATCAAATATTTAGTTGACATTGTCGGCACGGGTGGCGATGGTCAAAACTTATTTAATGTCTCGACCGCTTCAAGCTTTGTAATTGCGGCGGCAGGTGCAACCATTGCCAAACATGGTAACCGTGGCGTTTCAAGCAAATCAGGTTCATCAGACTTACTTGAGCAAGCAGGTATTAATCTTGATTTAGACATGCAACAAACTGAACGCTGCATCCGTGAGATGGGTGTAGGGTTTTTATTTGCTCCAAACCACCACAAAGCAATGAAATATGCTGTTGGACCGCGACGAGAGCTTGGTGTTCGCAGTATCTTTAATTTACTTGGCCCGCTTACGAATCCGGCTGGTGTAAAACGTTTTGTGATTGGTGTATTTTCAGATGAACTTTGTCGTCCAATTGCCGAAGTGATGAAGCAACTTGGTGCTGAACATGTGATGGTGGTTCATTCAAGAGATGGGCTTGATGAAATTAGCCTTGCAGCGCCTACAACTGTTGCTGAACTCAAAGACGGTGAAATTACTGAATGGACACTTACCCCTGAAGATGTCGGAATTGAGTCACAAACTTTAAACGGTTTAGTGGTTGCGGATGCTGCTTCCAGCTTAAAGCTCATTAAAGATGCATTGGGTAAAAATAAAACTGATGTTGGTGAAAAAGCAGCAAATATGATTGCGCTTAATGCAGGCGCAGGAATTTATGTGGCGGGTATTACCAAAACTTATGCTCAGGCTGTTACCTTCGCTCAAGATATTATTTACGGCGGACAAGCTTTAGAAAAAATGAGTGTTTTGGCTGAATTTACCAAAACATTAAAACAATGTCAGGCAGATTAAGGATTTCTCATGATTAATATTCAAAATACCATTTTAGGTAAAATTGTTGACCGTAAACATGAGGAACTTGCTGCGCGATTAAAACAACGTAATTTGCAAGACGTTGAAGAATTAGCAAAAGCTGCGACTCCAGTACGTGGCTTTGCAAATGCTTTACAACATAAACGTCCGGGTGTGATTGCTGAAATTAAAAAAGCCTCTCCATCAAAAGGAGTTATTCGCGCAGACTTTAATCCTGCTGAAATTGCCCAGCAATATGAACAAGCTGGTGCAGCCTGTTTATCGGTACTAACTGATGTTGATTTCTTTCAGGGTGCAGATGAAAATATTGTGATTGCTCGCAATCATTGTGCCCTGCCTGCTTTGCGCAAAGACTTCTTGGTCGACCCATACAATGTAGTTGAAGCACGTGCTTTGAATGCTGACTGTATTTTATTAATTGTTGCTTGTTTATCTGACCAGCAACTCGAAGAAATGTCAAAAACTGCGTTTGAACATCAACTAGATGTATTGGTTGAAGTTCATGACGAAGAAGAAATGGAACGCGCGTTAAAGCTTTCTGAACAATGTTTATTAGGTGTGAATAACCGTAATTTAAAAACGTTTGATGTAGATTTAAATACGTCTATCCGATTGAAAAAATTACTTCCAGCCTCACGTTTATTAATTACTGAAAGCGGTATTGCGACGCCAGACGATGTGCATATGATGCAAGAGCATGATATTCACAACTTCTTGGTCGGCGAAAGTTTTATGAAACAACCACGTCCAGATCAAGCTTTTACTGCTCTTTTTGGACAACCTCAAACGGTTTAATGAAGATATATGAGTAATAAAGATTCATCGCTTTCTAAAGAGCAACAAAAATTATTGAAGCAATTTAAAAAGCAAATCTCCAATCCTCATTCAAGCAAAATCGCAAATCAGCCTGAGACTAAAAAATCTCAGGCTGAGCCTGAAGAATTGGAAGATACACATTTGTTTCAACAAGCTGTTGCAGGTGTTAAACGCATCAACAATAGTAATGTGGCTAATGTCAAACCACCTCGTGCCAAAAAAGTCGATGCACAAACACTAGCTAAACGTGCAGCTGCCGAAGGCGGCCGTGATACCGAACATGCTGAATTGTCAGACACTCAAGCTGCTTTAAATCCAGTCGCAAGCCAAGCTTCATTAAGCTATCGCATTGCAACACTTCAACATAAGGTGTTTGAAGACTTAAAAGCAGGCAAGATGCGTTGGTTTGAAGCTGTAGATCTACACGGCTGTACCATTGAACAAGCACGTGATGCAGTTTTACAAATTATCCAGATGGCAAAAGATGAAAATCAAAATGTCATTAAAATTGTACATGGTAAAGGCCCCGAAGCGGTCTTAAAAACCTATGTCAACGGATGGTTACGCCAACATCGTGATGTTTTAGCCTTTGTAAGTGCTCCAGAAAATCAAGGTGGCACAGGTGCAGTTCTCGTGCTGCTTAAACGCGCAGAAAAAAATCCAAAGTTCGAACAAAAAAAATGATCCTTTGGGATCATTTTTTTACATCAAATACCTGTAATAATTGAGCAACCACTGCAACGGCAATCATTGCAGGTTGTTTCGATGAAATTCCTTCTACCCCGATCGGGCAAACTAAACGTTGCAAAGTTTCAGGAGTATAACCACGTACTTGCATACGCTTTTCAAAAATAGCTCTTTTACTTTTTGAACCAATCATTCCGACATAAGCAAATGGTTTCGCCGTAGGTTTTAAGGCTGTAAAACACAATTGCAAATCTAGTTGATGATCGTGCGTTAAAATTAAAATTGCCCCCGAACGATCAAATTGCTCGATCTCGGCGTCTAAGGTATCAGTCGGTATACATTGCACCTGTTGCAGTAAATCGGATGGAAAAATATCATCACGCGGATCAATCCATTTCACCCGAACTCCAATAGGCAATAAACAACGAACAATTGCTTCACCAACATGCCCGGCGCCACAAATCAGCACTTGCATAGCATAAGGTTTTATCTGCTGGCTAAATTGCCATTCTTCACTACTGCCAGAATGAAACTCGAAACTTGGTTGTTGTTCTATATCCTTAGTCTGCCAAGTGGATGCATATTGATATGAGACGGTACGCCATATATGCTTTCCGCCTCGCCATGCTTGCAAACTCGCAGATAAATCCGATGCGATCGCAGCGGGTGATATTTTTTCAAACAATAACCACATCACCCCGCCACAACACTGTCCCAGCCGAGCACTGAGGTTAAAGCGTTCAATACGCCTCTCAGAAGTTTCCATTTCACTTAACATTGCTTTAGCAATATCAATAGCCTGAAATTCTAAATGTCCACCACCGATCGTATCTGACTGCTGCCATTGCTGTTGCAAATTAAACCGCAATAACATGGTTGCACCAACTTCTCGTGGTGTTGAACCATCAGCGCGAACTACTGTGACCAATACCATAGGCAGAGCATCGACTTGCCACGCCACAAAATCAGTCCACCATTGTAAATGTTGCATAATCTTCTACATTTTAGCTTGTGGTCGGTCAGCCAAAGCTTGTCCGCGTCCAATCGCAATCGCGCGTAAAATTTCTTCGGCAGTTGCTGGAGCATTGAGTACGAGCGGTGCATTTTCTGGAATAGCCGCCTGTACTGCCTGACGAATTGCAGAGAACACTGATAATGCCAACATAAATGGCGGTTCACCTACCGCTTTGGAGCGGTAGATGGTGTCCGCCTGATTTTGGTTATCAAACAGTTTGACATTAAAAATATGAGGAATGTCCACACTGGTCGGGATTTTGTAAGTTGAAGGTGCATGGGTAAACAAGCGACCTGCGTGTGGCCCCTGCGGCTGCCAATACAGCTCTTCCGTCGTGAGCCACCCCATCCCCTGTACAAAACCACCTTCAATTTGCCCAATATCAATTGCTGGGTTAATTGACTGCCCGACATCATGCAAAATATCGGCACGTAATACTTTCATTTCCCCTGTTAAGGTATCTATTGCGACCTCGCTGACCGCTGCGCCATAAGCATAGTAGAAAAATGGGCGCCCTAAATGGTTGACCTGATCATAGTGAATTTCTGGCGTTTTATAAAAACCACTGTCCCATAATTGCACACGCGCCATATATGCCCGTTGAACCAAGTCAGGAAATGTCCATGAATGGCCATTCGCTGTTGAAACCATACTATCTTCAAACTGGACTTGGTCAGCATCACTATTACTTATTTCAGCTGCAAGTTTTGCCAGACGCTCACGAATTTTAATACAGGCATTTTGAACCGCTTTACCATTTAAATCTGCTCCACTCGATGCTGCGGTTGCTGAAGTATTTGGAACCCGAGAAGTATCAGTTGCAATTAAACGAACACTATCGATTGGTAACCCCAGCTCATGTGCAGCAACCTGACGTACTTTGGTATATAACCCCTGTCCCATTTCTGTACCGCCATGCGTAATAGAAACAGTGCCATCCATATACACATAGACCAGTGCACCCGCCTGATTGTAATGTACAGCATTAAACGAAATGCCAAACATTAATGGGGTTAACGCAATACCACGTTTAATGATGTCATTGTTCTGATTAAAAGCATGAATGCTCTGTTTGCGTTTTGCATAATCACTACTTTGCAATAATTCGGCTACTAATTTTGGCGCAACATTATCACGGACTTCTGCCCCATAGTGCATACGGTCACGTCCAGCACCGGGCTGCTCGGCAAAGAAATTGCGCTGACGAATTTCAACTGGGTCACAACTTAAATAACGAGCAATGTCATCAATAATATTTTCAATGACAAACATGCCTTGCGGTCCACCAAAACCACGGTATGCCGTATTGGAAACAGTATTGGTTTTACAACGCAAGTTACGTAGCTCAACTGCATTTAAATAATAGGCGTTGCCAATATGGCAAATTGCTCGTTCATTTACTGGCCCAGAAAGATCAGCCGAAAAACCGCAGTTTGAAGCCAGTTGCACCTTTAAGCCTTGTAAAAGACCAGTGTCATCAAAAGCTACAGACCACTCATAAGCAAAACCGTGACGTTTGCCTGTAGCACTCATGTCATCATCACGATCTAAACGTAATTTACACGGACGACCTGTTTTTTGTGCTGCCAAAGATGCAATGCATGCCCACTGCGCCGATTGCGACTCTTTACCGCCAAAACCACCACCCATACGGCGACTTTCCACACTCACCTGATGCATATTCATGCCTAATGCATGACAAATCAGCAGCTGCATTTCGGTTGGGTGTTGTGTCGAGCAATAAACTTTTAAGCTCTGATTTTCTTGTGGAATCGCATAGGAAATCTGTCCTTCTAAATAAAAATGCTCTTGGGCGCCCAGCTCAATCACCCCAGAAAGTTGATGTGCTGCATTTTGAAATGCCTGTTCAACTTCACCATGACTAAATTCAACAGGTGGTAACACCCACGATTCTTTTTCAATTGCATCTTGAATCGTTAAAATTGGAGTTTCAGGCACATACTCAATTTTTGCTAAGCGAACTGCCTGACGGGCTTGCTGATAACTCTCGGCAACGACCACAAATAAGGCTTGTCCATAAAATTCGACCTGCTCTTCGGCAAAAATCGGGTCATCTTTTACAATTGGTCCCCAATTATTTTCAACCTCAATATCCTTTGCCGAAAAAACTGCATGGACACCTTCAGCCTGACGTACTGCATCCAAATCAAACTTACTGATTTTGCCTTTGGCACAATTTGAAAATCCGACAGCTAGGTGCATGGTATTTTCAAGCTCAGGTAAATCATCAATATAAGTTGCCTGCCCCGTCACATGTAAATGCGCGCTCTCGTGTGGAATCGAATCACCTGCTTTAGCTGATTTTTTAGAAATATTTAAGTCAATGGTTTGATTCATTTTAGATCTCCACCATAGCGATCAAGTCATTCACACGAGTGATCGTTTGAGACAGGATTTTTTCTACATAAAAACGCTGTAAACAGTTTTTCGCGACGTGTAAACGATATGCCGAGCTAGCACGTCCATCATCTAAAGGCTGATAGTCTTGCGACAATGCCTGCTGCGCCTGAACGATCAATTCTGCTGTAATTTGCTGGCCTTCTAATATGGCTTCTGCATATTTTGCACGTTTGGGAATAGCTGCCATACCACCAAAAGCAATTCTTACATTGTGAGTGACATCATCATTATCTAACTCACAAGAAATAGCCGCACATACCGCAGAAATATCTTGTTCAAAACGTTTAGCAATTTTATAGCTGGCAAATTTAAAATGCGTCTGCCCTTCACGAAGTGGAATAACAATCGACTCTACAAACTCACCAAGTTGTAATGCTGTTTTTTGATAATCTAAATAAAAGTCTTCCAAGGCAATTTCACGAGTCTGTTCACCTAAGCGCAAAATTAAGCGTGTTCCTAGCGTAATTAATGCTGGCATTGAGTCGCCAATAGGCGAACCATTGGCAATATTTCCACCTAAAGTTCCAGCATTTTTAATAGGCATGGAAGCAAAACGGCGCTGTAATTCCTGAAAGTCAGGATAAAACTCTGAAATTTTGATGAGTGCATCACTCAAACTTACGTTTGCCCCAATCGTTAAAGTATGGTCTGTGACTACAATCTTTTTAAGCTCTTCAACCTGACCGATATATAGCATATCTCCTAAATTACGGCCTTGTTTTGTGACCCACAAACCAACATCTGTACTACCTGCAACAATACGGGCTTGCGGCAACTGTGAACGTATAGCAGTAAAATCCCGCAAAGTTTTGGGTGCAAAAAATTGCTGAGCATGATGATTTAAATGCAATGCAGGTAATGCTTGAATATCTTTTAATACATGAATTACTTTTTGACGTTCTAATTGAACACGCGGATAGTCATATGCTTTTTTTGCTGCATCTAAAATAGGTCGATAGCCCGTACAGCGGCACAAATTTCCAGAAAGATAATCGCTGATTTTATCTTTGTTTGGTGGTTCTTGCTCATTTTCATACATTGCCCATAACGACATGATAAAACCGGGCGTGCAAAAACCACATTGTGAGCCATGCATATCCACCATTGCCTGTTGTACAGGATGCAATGTCCCAGCTTGTGTAGGTAATAAATTATGAAGATCTTCTACTGTAAATAAAGCTTTACCATCTAAAGTCGCTAAAAACTGAATACAGGCATTCACGCTCCGTAATTGCAAGCTGTCATTGACTAACTCACCAACCACTACTGTACATGCACCACAATCGCCCTCAGCACAGCCCTCTTTTGTACCAGTCTGCCGAGTCTTATCGGCTTGCGTATATTCTCGGAGAAATTGTAAGACCGTCATGGTGGGTAATACATTTTCTACTTGTTGCTGACTGCCACGAAAAAAAAAGGTAATTGGACGTTCTGACATTTTTTATCCTTATGCTCTATAGTACGGCATATTTGCAAATATGATGCCATGAGGCGATCATTTATAACTTAACTGTATTAGTCGCACATTTCATGTTCAAATACTTGACTATTAACGATAAAAAACATGAAATTTATTCACCATTTATCCAACGCGTACCGAACAGGATAAATATAGTGCGACGAGTTATGAACATCAGGTCATGTTTCTGATACAATGCCGAGCTTGTCTAATAGAGTAAATTTATACGCCTTATGTCAATGCAGCAATCGTACGCAAACATTCTGACTGCCGTCGGTGAAGACCTTAATCGTCCCGGCCTTAAAGATACGCCTGTGCGTGCGGCTAAAGCTTTTTCATATTTAACTTCTGGCTATAGTAAAACTTTAGAAGAAGTCACCAATAATGCTGTTTTCCCATCAGATAACCATGAAATGGTATTGGTGAAAAATATTGAATTTTATTCGCTTTGCGAACATCACCTCCTTCCATTCTATGGCCGTGTTCATGTTGCCTATTTACCAGAAGGCAAAGTTCTTGGCTTATCTAAATTTGCACGTATTACCGAGATGTTTGCTCGTCGTTTGCAAATTCAGGAAAATCTAACTCAGCAAATTGCTGAAGCTGTGGCTGAAGTGACTGGTGCTCGCGGTGTTGCTGTCGTAATTGACTCTGCACATATGTGTATGATGATGCGTGGTGTAGGTAAACAAGAGTCTACAACCCGTACAGTTTCTTTTGTCGGAGATTTTAAAACTGACAAAGAAGCACGCCGTGAATTCTTAAGTGCAGTACCAGAAAGCTACTAATCTGGTAACTACTGCAAAAAAGCCCGACTCAGTTGGGCTTTTTTATATTTAGATAAAGCACTTACTCTATAAAACATAACAATCAAATTATGTGATTTTTGTTATAAAAGTACACATCTTTAATTTTAAATAATTTATGAGTTAATCATGCGATTTAACAAAATTTCTTGCTTACTTTTATCCCCTCTTTTTATTTTTAATACCTCAATTTATGCAGGGAATACACCAAAAGAGCAAGAAATTAAGAAACTGGTTGATCAAAATTTTAAACCGTTATTAGAAAAATATAATGTGCCGGGTATGGCGGTAGGTATTATTCAAAATAATAAAAAATATGAAATGTATTATGGCCTTCAATCTGTTCAAGATAAAAAAGCTGTAAATAGCAGTACCATTTTTGAGCTAGGTTCTGTCAGTAAACTATTTACCGCTACAGCAGGTGCTTATGCTAAAAATAAGGGAAAAATCTCTTTTGAAGATAAGCCAAGTAAATACTGGAAAGAGCTAAAAAACACCCCGATTGATCAGGTCAATTTACTTCAACTTGCTACTTATACCAGTGGTAATCTTGCGCTACAGTTTCCAGATGAAGTACAAACAGACCAACAAGTTTTAACTTTTTTCAAAGACTGGAAGCCTAAAAATCCAATTGGTGAATATAGACAATATTCCAACCCAAGTATTGGCCTATTTGGAAAAGTTGTAAGCTTATCGATGAATCAACCTTTTAATCAGGTTTTAGAAAAAACCATTTTTCCAGACCTTGGCTTAAAACATAGTTATGTCAATGTACCTAAAACTCAGATGCAAAACTATGCATTTGGCTATAACCAACAAAATCAGCCGATTCGAGTTAACCCTGGTCCCTTAGATGGTCCAGCTTACGGCGTTAAATCGACTCTTCCAGACATGTTGGGGTTTGTTCATGCCAACCTCAACCCGCAGCAATATCCAGCTGATATTCAACGTGCAATTAATGAGACACATCAAGGTTTCTATCAAGTAGGTACCATGTATCAGGCGCTTGGTTGGGAAGAGTTTTCTTACCCTGCAACCTTACAAACTTTATTAGACAGTAATTCTGACCAGATTGTAATGAAGCCTAATAAAGTGACTGCTATTTCTAAAGAACCTTCAGTTAAAATGTTTCACAAAACTGGTTCAACCAATGGCTTCGGAACATACGTCGTATTTATTCCTAAAGAGAATATTGGTTTAGTCATGTTAACCAATAAACGTATTCCAAACGAAGAACGCATTAAGGCGGCTTATGCTGTGCTAAATGCGATAAAGAAATAATCATCTTTAGCTAAAACAAAAAAGAGAAATAGATGAAATCTATTTCTCTTTTTTTATGAATATACGATTTAAAAGAACCAGACATATCCTAAGCTTGATTTCATCCAGTCCAAATGATTTTGTTTTTCATAATCCCAATTCAGGCGAATAGCATTATTGCTATTAATGGCATATTGCCACTGGGTATTTAAGCGTAAGTTCCATTGGTTTTGGTCTTCCCAATAGGGTAATTCAACTTGTATTACTGAGTTAAAGTTTTCAAACCACTGATTCATACAGCCTAGAGTTGGCCCCATTCCTACACGCCAACCTTTATCTAAATTTGAACCTGCTTGAACATAAGCTTGGACTTGTCCATAGCACACATGTTTACGCTCATAGTCCGCAACACTATAGCCAACTTGGGTATTAAAACTCGCTACGCCATGCTGTTTTTCATCACTATAAACGCCGTCATGAACTGCTTCTTGACGCCAGCCTAAGTTAAATCCCCAACTGAGAGGTGTTTTGAATGGTTGGATCGGGTTATAGGAGTTCACTTCTAACAGATCAAGATGCTCAAGTTTTAGATGATCGTTACGCCACTGCGCACTACCATTTAAAAAGAGCAATTGAGTACCAGCTCGATACCCTCCTTGAGGGTCAATCAAGTCATGGTAAGCCTGTCTATGTCCAATCTCGATAAACTTATCACCTTGTACTTCGCCCAGTTTTAGCGAAACATTGCGTGCATTATGGCCCTGTGTTGGCTCGGTAGAAGGCCGTTTAGGTTCTTGGCGTTGTTTATCTAAATCAATCTGACTTCTTAAAGCCAAAAGCTGCCTTAGCTGTGGTTGAGCAAAACTTTCTTCAACTTTTCGACTAATGAATTGTAGATATAAATCATCGTAAGCCATCTCAAGAATTTTGGCCTGATCTGGCTGACTATACGACTTAAGTATTTCGGAGGACTCTTTAGTTGGCATCATGGCTACCTGATGAGCAACTTTTGCCAAAGACGCGCCATGCTGATGAGCTTGAGCTAATAATTGAGTCTCTAAAGCTGGTCGATACACAGGAGCATTAGTAAGTCCTTGCTGCTGCATCGCTTTAATCGTTTCCATTGGAATAGAAGCGTAATTAAACTTTTCTTGTAAGTTAGACTCAGGTTTAACCAAATCAACCAATCCCAATAAACGATAGGCGCAGTTGTCACTCACAAAGTAATAAGGGAAGCTCACATGTTGCATTTCCCAAATATGAGACACTAAAAAGCGTGTTTCCTCAGGAGATAGATTTAACTCATATTCCCATAAGTCACGACTTTCAAAATCACCATACTCTTTTACCTTACGATAATAAGGCATAAGTGAATATTCACCCGGATACTGCCCTGTTAAGCCTTTCCAAGCATATGACCAGTTGTCATTGCCTGCGACAGTGGCTGCATAATTTACAGCGTAAGAAACGAGGTTTAACTGTTTTTGATCTTTAGGGTCTAAGCGCAATAGGGTATGTCCAAACATTGAGCTTGGATTGCCCATAAAGTCTGTCGCGTAAATTAGCGTCGCTTTATAAGGTTTAATCTGGCCAATCCAGTTTTCAAACTCTGAACATTTTACTTGCGGTAATTCATTTTCTTGAATGCCTAATTGCTTTATAAGCCATTGACTGCGTGCAGGAAACTTACAACGAATTGATTGATTGTCTGGAGCTGGTGCAAATAATGCTGTGATATCTGCTTTCTGTTCTTCTTTTAAATTATTTTTCCCATTTGGCGCCATAAAATAACCAGAGTAACTCACTTCACTCTTCTGGTTTTTATTGGCATACATCAGACGTTGCCATGTGATGTCTTGATCTAACTTTTTTTGTTCTGCAATAGACCAGTAGTTTTGAATAGATGGATTTATTTCTGCTGAATACGCAATATTAACTGCCAATGAGGCAAAAATTAAAACAACCGATTTCATTAAGCTCATCAATTTTTATCATTAAATATAAGAAAAACCCTGCCAAATGACAGGGTTTTCAATTTCAAACTTATACGTAAGCTTTTAAAACGTCGTCTTTAGCCATTACGTTTTGTAATGATGCCAATACTTGAAGTGTGTTTTGGTTGTCTGCTGAATAGATTTCACCAAAGTTTGCTTTTGAAACTTTGAAGAAACGATCTTTGTCTTGTGGTTTAATTTGCATTAACTCAGCAAGTACGTTCAGGCTTTCACCTTGGCCTACAGCCATATCACGCGCTAAAGTTTCTGCATTTTCATTTGTGAAAGTAACAACTTGAGCTGTTACTGTTCCGCCTTGACGGCAGCCTAAAGTACCAAAAGTAATACCTAATAATTGGTTAGTAAAAATACCGTTTGTTGTTGCAGCAAGAATTTTAGGCGCTACTCCTTTTTTGCCTGCCCATACTTGCGTACCCACACCACAACCTACATCGTTATCAGCCATAGCAACACTTGAACCAGCTGCTAATAACGCAGCTAAAGCTAATTTTTTTAACATGATGAATATCTCCAAAAATCATTATTGATTTGTTTCTTATGTATTGTTATGTGTAACTATTATTACACCCTTTAAAGATAGCGATAAGCCAGTCATTTAGCAATTAAAAATTAAATAATATGATAAAAAGTGAAAATGAAATTTTTACTTTAAATTCCAATTACCTTGATTATCTCGATGACCTAATATTTTAAGAACTAATACTAAACTTAGCAGTAATAATAAATACCACGAACCCAGTTTACCCCATCCCACCATATGCCAAGCATTAATCTGACTTGGGTAAACCCAAATTTTATAAAATGTACTGATATTTTCAGCAACCCAAATTATGAATGCGAGTGTCACCAACACAGGGAGCATTGGCGTTTTAAACTTACGTTCATTTATTTGAAAATAAAGTGTAGTTTTCCAGAAAATATAAACACTAAATGCAAATAAAATATAGCGAATATCAGGAATAAAGAATTTACTCATAAAGTTAATATATGAGAAAAATGCGAGAAAAAGCATGCTTCCAAAGCTTGGCAGTTTCTCAAAGGAAACTTGAAACAGTCGTATTGAGCGAGCAAAGAAACTACCTACAGCCGAGTACATAAAGCCTGCAAATAAAGGCACAGTAATAATTTTAAATACCGCAGGCTGCGGATATTGCCATGAAGCAATGCCGGGATGTGTCAAAAAGATTTCCATGACCATTGCCATGATATGAAATAAAGCAATGACTTTGGCTTCTTGCCATGACTCCAGCTTTAGATATAACAAGCAAATTTGAATAATGAGTGCATAGATGAGTAAATAATCATAACGATAAAAACCCATATATTCATGGCTACCCATCGGTGCTGTCAGGGCAAAAGCTATTAAAAGCAGAATACCAAACAAGGCTGCCGAAACAGCCTTGCCGATAAAATGAATTGGTAAAGTTAGGTGGCGCACAAAGAACTATCCTAGATATTTAGCACTATACTCATGCACTGTATCTACAAAGATTTTTGGTTGCGCAGGATCTACCCACTGGGTAATGCCATGACCTAAGTTTGCAACATAACCAGTCTTCTCACCATTTGCGTAAGCATCATCTAACATCGCTTTTACGGCTTTTTCAATCGTAGCTGCCGAACCATATAAAACAGCCGGATCAAGGTTCCCTTGTAGAGCAACACGACCTGCTACAGTTGTACGGGCTGTATTTAATGGTGTCGTCCAGTCTAAACCTAAAGCATCTGCACCTGTTGTAATCATTGGTTCTAACCACTGACCGCCACCTTTGGTGAATACAATGACAGGAATACGGCGCCCATCTTTTTCACGTTGCAGACCCGCAATAATCTTTTTCATATAGTTCAAAGAGAACTCTACATATTCACGGTGTGCTAAAGCACCGCCCCAACTGTCAAAGATTTGAATTGCTTGAGCGCCCGCATCAATCTGAGCATTTAGATAGTCAATCACTGAATCTGCTAAATGGTCGAGTAGCGCATGCAAAACTTCTGGCTGTGCATACATCATTTGCTTGGTAAAACGGAACTCTTTACTTGAACCACCTTCAACCATGTAAGTTGCTAGTGTCCAAGGACTACCCGAAAAACCAATGAGTGGGACTTGACCACCCAAAGCAGAACGAATTGTACTTACTGCGTTCATGACATAATCAAGATCAGATTTAGCGTTTAACTTTGGTAAATTTGCTACATCTTGTTCAGTACGAACCGTTTTATGAAACTTAGGGCCTTCGCCTGTTTCAAAGTAAAGACCTAAACCGAGTGCATCTGGAATAGTTAAAATATCTGAAAATAAAATTGCTGCGTCTAAATCATAACGACGTAAAGGCTGTAAAGTTACTTCACAAGCAAACTCTGTATTTTTGCATAAAGATAGAAAGTCACCCGCTTTTGAGCGTGTTTCGCGATATTCAGGCAAATAACGTCCTGCTTGGCGCATCATCCATATCGGTGTGGTGTCTACAGGCTCACGTAATAAAGCACGTAAGAAACGATCATTTTTAAGTGTCGTCATTGCCGATCTCTATCTTTTTCATGTGGCAGCATCATATCAAAACGTAGATGTTTTTATAATTTCAATTTCATACAAAAAACTTGTCAATCCACTAAAAAATGCATATTTACACAAAAGTCTACTGCAAGAAGCTCGGTTTTCTGCAATACTTGCAACATGTTACATCGGGTTTATTGATATTCCTTTAATGATTAAATTCACCAATATTGAATGCGCAAAAATTGCGTTGTTGGTGATTTTATAAACGTTAGGATCAGTCTCCTTGCCCTATTGCTTATATGAAAATTCTTAAGGTTGAATTACATGTTTGTTCGCTCATTACTCGCTATGAGTTTAAGTTGTATTATTGCTAATGTTGCTTTGGCTGCGTCAACAACTGAGCAACCACTGAACCCTAAAAAAGTATCTGCTCCTGTAGAAGATCCAATTGATCCGCTTGCTGTAGATGCTGCTTCAACTGCAAAAGCCCAAGCGCAGACACAGATTACTGCTCAAGAACAAAATGATTTAAATCGAGCGTCTACAACATTACAAAATCTACAAAAAGCTGAAGATCCAAATGCTGATTCAGGCATTGCTGCTTCAGAACCAACTGCACCAGCTAAAACAGCGACAGCCACTAAGACTTCTGCTCCTGCTCCAGCTGTTTCATGGACATTAGATAGCTTAAACAATGCTGACTGGTACGAAAACATTGGCAAAGGCCAACTTCCAGTTTATGCACGTGCTCACGTTATGTTGAACAATGCACATGCTTCGCCGGGTGCGATTGATGGCATGAGCGGTAAAAATACCCTAAAAGCAATTGCATCTTTCCAACAAATGAATGGTTTATCTCCTACTGGCGAGTTAACTAAAGAAACTTGGGATGCACTTGTTGCAAAACAAACAAAACCAGCATTTATTGAATACACGATTACTGATGCAGACTTAAAAGGTCCATATGCTGAGTCAATTCCTTCTGATTACGCATTACAAGCCAAAATGAAAGGTTTGTACTACACGCGTGTGACTGAAATGTTGGGTGAGAAGTTCCATATTGATGAAGGTTTCTTAAAGAAATTAAACCCGAAAGCAACCTTCAAAAAAGTTGGTGAGAAAGTTATTGTTCCAAACGTACGCAATGACTTACCAGAAGATATTCATTTGATTATTGCGCATAAAGGTGCAAAACAGTTGTATCTGTTTAACAGCCGCAATCAAATGGTAGGTTCCTTTCCTGCAACAATTGGCAGTACTGATACGCCTTCTCCGACCGGTACTTATAAGGTAGTTGGTGTTGCGCGTAACCCTTGGTATAGCTATTCACCTTCAAACTTCGTACAAGGTAAAAACTTAAAACCACTTTCTTTACCACCAGGCCCTAACGCTCCTGTAGGTAATATCTGGATTGGTTTAAGTAAAAAATCATTCGGTATTCACGGTACACCAAACCCATCTTTAATTTCTAAAACTGCATCACACGGTTGTATCCGTTTAACCAACTGGGATGCTAACGATTTAGGTAATAAAGTACGTGCAGGTGTAACTGTTAAATTCTTAGAATAATCCTTTAAAGAAGAAAGCCTGCTTTATGCAGGCTTTTTTTATACTTAAAATTTAAAACGAATATTTATTGATATATCGATCATATTAAAAACGCAACAATATGTTGCATCTACTCTATTTTTAGCTTCATTCTACAGGTTTAACATAGTCCTCAAGAGATCAATAATAATTTGAGGAGATCGAGTCATGAATGCTTTCTTGCATCGTAGTGAAGATCGTGGTCATGTTAAAGCGGGTTGGTTAGAATCTTATCATAGCTTTTCATTTGGTAACTGGTATAACCCGAAATATATGGGTGTAAGCGCATTACGCGTGATTAATGACGACAGAATTGATGCCCATAACGGTTTCGGCACGCACTCTCATGACAACATGGAAATTTTAACCTGTGTGCTCGATGGTGCAATTTCACACCGTGATACGATGGGAAATGAAGGCCAAATTAAGGCTGGTGAATGGCAACTCATGAGTGCTGGTACAGGCGTGGCGCACAGTGAAATCAATAACACTGATACACCTGTCCATCTATTACAAATCTGGATTATTCCAGACGTAAAAGAAGCTGAGCCAAACTACCAACAAATTAATTTGGACCCACGTAAAGATCCAAATAAATGGCATTTAATTGCAGGCCCAGATGCAAATGCACCTATGCACATTCGCCAAAACGCAGAAGTAAAATCTGCAGTATTGGAAAAAGGAAATGAACTTCCTGTTGAAACATCAAAACGGGTAAATTACGTTCATGTGATTTCAGGTGTAATTCGTATTGGTGATCAAGAAGTTAAAGCTGGTGATGCTTTAGTGTTTGAAGATAACGCCGTGATTCATGTACTTGAAGACAGTCAATTTATTTGGTTTGATTTACCTTAAATAGCTAAAAGCCCTTTTATATAAAAGGGCTTTTTAGTCACTACTACCGCCGCTATCACAGCTGCTTGAGTCCGAAGATGACGAACAATCATTTGAATAGCTTGAGCTATGATGATAGCTATTGTCATGAACATGATGGTTTGCTGACGATGAATAATCATGCTCACCCGATGATGAATAATTCTTTCGATAGCGAAGAGCTGCAATTAACAGAAATAATCCAACACTGGAAAAAATGGTAATAAATACAATAAAAAATACCTTCAAATAACGACCTCCTAAATAAATCTATATAGATGATTACTGTATCACCTACTTCTTTATTTAAATGAGGTATGTTGATTAAACAAGTTATTTTTTGATAAATACCACAAAACTTTCAATGTAAAAACTGGATGAGTAACCTTTCAAAATAACTCAAAAGTTACACACTACCACTCTCAGCATAGCTTAAATAAAACCACTCTCATTTTATAAATGATTAAAAATCGTTTTGAGTTTCCTTTACATATAAATAGGCACTTGCTCTAGATATACCTAAATGCTGAGCAACCGTTTCCACGGCCTTTTTAATGTCTAATAAGCCATTATTCTTGAGTTCATGTATTAATTGTTTTCGCTCATTGAGTTTTAACATACGCGGTGTCGTAGCATGTTTTGAGGCAAATTGATCGATATATCTTCGAATTGCTTCTGTACCATTCGGTTCCAGATTTTCAATAATGTTGTCAGTTTCAATTTTAGTGAACTGGTCTAAAGCACTTTGCATTCCCCTGAATAGTGTTAAATCTATATTCATACATAAAGCGGCTACATACTGGCCTTCTTCATCTTTAATTCCTATAGATGTACTTTTGGCAGGCCGACCATCTGCAAATTGGTTTGCGTAGTTTGAAATGAGGTTTGGAAACTCTGGAGACATGATTCTAGCCAACCCTAACTCGGTTGCTGGATCACCAATTTTTCGACCAGATAAATTGTTATGTATAGAGAGTATAGCATGCTCAGGATTTGTTAAGTCATGGACAACAACTTCGCAAAAAGGAAATAGCGTTTCACTTAGCCCCTTCGCGATAGTATCTAGTTGAGTGAGTAAATGTTTATCACGATTGCCCAATGTATTTCCTCCTAATGACTTAGTTACTATTTCAAACCCTAACGTAAAGCATGCAATAGTAATTTAGACTTTTTATCTAATTTTAAACTTAATGTAAATCAAAATCTTATATCTCATTGTTATCACATTAGAAAATAAAATTAGACATTTTGTCTAAAAATATATATTTTATCTAAACAAGGTCAGTATATTGTGCGTTGCTTGAGCAATAGTAAATCTTGCATCCGAAAACATTGAATAGAATTAGGTTTAATTATGAAAAATTTAACCCTTCCCACTTATGACGATGTGGCAGCCGCTGCTGAACGTATAAAAGGTTTTGCAAATAAGACTCCTGTTTTAACTTCACGTACTGTAAACAATGAGTTTGAAGCAGAAGTATTTTTTAAATGTGAAAATTTTCAGCGTGTTGGTGCTTTCAAATTTCGTGGTGCAATGAATGCACTTTTGCAATTCAATGATGCTCAGAAAAAAGCGGGTGTGGTTGCTTTCTCTTCGGGAAACCATGCACAAGCAATTGCACTGTCAGCAAAAACTCTTGGTATTCCAGCCATAATCGTTATGCCGCAAGATGCACCTGCCGCAAAAATGGCAGCAACGCGAGAATACGGCGCCGATATTGTTGAATTTGACCGTTATAGAGAAGATCGGGAAAAAATTGGTAAAGAAATAGCTGAAAAAAATGGCCTGACACTCATTCCATCTTATGACCATCCACATGTAATTGCAGGTCAAGGTACAGCTGCAAAAGAGTTATTTGAAGAAGTCGGCGAATTAGATTACCTGTTTGTATGTTTAGGGGGCGGTGGTTTATTGGCAGGTTCTGCCCTGTCTGCTCGCCATCTCTCTCCAAACTGTAAAATATATGGTGTTGAACCTGCTCTAGGAAATGATGGGCAAATGTCTTTTAGAAAAGGAGAAATTGTTCATATTGATACGCCACAAACCATTGCCGATGGCGCTCAAACTCAATATTTAGGCAAATTAACATTCCCTATTATTCAAAAGAATGTGGATGACATTTTGACAGTAGAAGATGAAGACCTCATTAGCTGTATGAAGTTCTTTGCTGAAAGAATGAAAATGGTGGTTGAACCGACAGGATGTCTCGGATTTGCTGCTGCACGTAATTTAAAGCATGAGTTAAAAGGCAAACGTATAGGCATCATTATTAGTGGTGGCAATGTCGATATTTCTAAATATGTAGAGTTTTTATCTATTTAATAAAAGTTAGTACCTATCTATGAGTTCAGTTAATACGTCATAGATAGGCATTACATGCTACTCGTCTCTCGACTTGCTCGTGTCTTAATTTAAATAAACTTTTGGAGATATGATGAGATTTATTTCTGAGTCTGAATCTGCTGCTCTCATCAATCATAAACTGGCTTATGACGCCATTTACCAAGCTTTAATTGCTGCAACTCAACCTGACACTAAAAGTTTTCCTGTGGTTCACGGTCAAGGTTCCGATAGTAAAAATACCTTTAGCGTTAAGTCATCGGCGACCGAACATTTGGCTGGCCTTAAAGTTGGTTCTTTTTGGGAAGACAACCCTAAACATGGTTTACCTCGCCATAACGCGCTCATTTTATTATTTAATCAAGCCAATGGAAAAATGGCAGCAGCCATCGAAGCAGGCAAAGTCAACGCGTTTCGTACAGCGGCATCTAATGCTGTTGCAACCCATGTACTTGCAAGAAAAGATTCAAAAGTATTGGCTATATTTGGTACAGGAAATCAGGCCAAATATGAATGCGAGGCTTTAGCAAGAATTAGAAATTTCGAACAGATTTTGATAGTCGGACGCGACCAAAGTAAAGCTGAACAAATGGCAGAAGACCTCAAACCATTAGGTATTCAGCTTCAAATTACGGGTGCAAAAGAAGCGTGTGAACAAGCTGATATTATTGTGACCGCAACTTCTTCGCACACTCCTCTTTTTAAAGCTGAATGGGTCAAAGCTGGCACTCATATTTCATCGATGGGTTCAGATAAACATGGCAAACAAGAACTTCCGCCAGAGCTATTTTCACATAGTGGTTTATTTTGCGACCTTAATGTCCAGTCTAAACTCATTGGTGAATTTCAACATACGTCTGAGTCTGCAACCTTAATCAATATAGGTGATGTGCTTTTAGCCAATGCTCAAGGCAGACAATCTCAGGAACAAATCACAATTTATGACAGTTCAGGTTTATCTATACAAGATTTATATATCGCTCAGAAAATTTTAGAAATTTCTTAATCTTTACATTTAACTGCATCGCTCAGGCTGATGCAGTTAAATTAAAAATCATGTTCCTTTTCATAATGCTTTACTGAATTTTATTTTTAAAATCAGAATTCATCTTGAGTAAAAACTTTGGCAAAAGACGCGATATATTGCTCAGCCTTAGCATCATAATTTTGAAAACCTGCATCAAATACCCATTTTTCAATTTCAGATTCTTTGACTAATTTTTGCAAATAAAGCTGATGATGTTTGTCTAATTCTTCTTTTAAACTTCTTAGCATCAGTTCATTTAAACCAGTAGGAGGATTCAGACCTGTATCTAAAAGACTCGGCGCAAATGCCACACTTTTGAGTTCCAATTGATATGCTGTTCTTACAACAGTTTTTATCGCAGTCTCGATTCTCTCTAACGTGAAATCTTCTGGTGCTCCCATGCCTATCAGCAAAACTTTAGGTGCATGTATGGTTGAAGGCGTTTGATTTAGCAAAAGAACATCATTCAGTTTTGCACTAAACCAGTTATTTTTCCGTATTTCATATAGTCTGCCGTTTAGAGCTTCATCTAAATGCGCCAAACCACCCGAAAAAGAACGGTTATTCATTTCATGTTCAAAAACACAAGCACAGGAAAGCTCAACCTCGGCCGTAGTACAGTCCCAAGTCACGAGTTCAATGTTTAAATTTTGGTAACGTCCAATTTTAGTTTGCTTTAATTCTGTGCTCATATTTTTACTCTTCTCGATTTACCAGCCATATTTAAGCTCAAGGCCTAAATAGTTTGCGTCTTTACCACCCGCTTTCTTAATGGTATCTCCAACCTCAAAGTGCACGCCTTCGGCAGCCACAGATAGATTAGAATTAATTTTTCGATCTGCTCTGAGTTGAAGATATGCCCCAGTCCAGCTCGAACCTTGCCCCGCGGTATTTGCCATGCTGTTATTGCCTTGGAAATAAATCGCATCCTGGGTAGTTTCACGCCACTGAAAACCTAAGGCACTTAACAGTGTAAGTTTTTCGGAAGGCTTAAGTGTCAGAGACGGTTTTAGGTGAATAATATTGCTATAGCCACTATAACCCGCCAAAGTAAAATATGAACCATTTGCAAAAAGCTGGTTAAAGGTATTAAGTTGATTATCGTTGGTACTTTTGTCGCCTGTAGCAATATCAAATTGCACTCCTAAACGCGGTGACCACGCTTGGTCAGCAAAAGTGTATCCCGTAATACTACTGAGCGCCCAAGCTTGAATTGTTTGTCCACCGATTTTTCCATGCTGAAGCATACCTTCAACATCCCAATCAATATTATTCTTTTTACCCATATGGCGAAGGTCATATAAGTCTCGAACCTCATTGCCCTTGATACTTGGAAAAGAGGCATTATCTCGTTCATAACGCGAGTAATAACCCGATAATTCACCATCCCCTACATTTTGTTTATCTACGCGAAAGCCGCTAAAGCTTAAATTGCTTTTTGAGTGGTCATTAAAAGTGGAATCTTTTTCTATCTGAACAGGTCTGGTGAGATAACCTAAAATTCTCCAGTCTCCATATTCATAACCTGACCATACCCCATCAAAGGCTTGCCGAACGTTTGGGCCTTCTCTATTTGAAATAAAGCGCTGTAAGTCAAAAGCCATTTCTTGACGGCCGACTCTAAATTTAAAAGTTCCATTATTTAAAGGACTCACCCACGCAATAAAGGCTTGTTCTATATCGAGTCTATTTTGATCGGTACTACTAATATTTTTTTTATCAAACGCTCGGGCATCGCTTAGCTGAGTAAATAATTGTAAATGATCACCTATTCTTACATCTGCATGCGCTTGTAATCTTTGAATTAAATAGCTGTCAGCCTGATTATTTCCAGTACCAAACTTGGCATTATTATTGACTTCAAAACGTTCACGAATATTTGCTCCTAGTGATAAATAATTATTATCGCCAAAAGGTATATATTTGAAGTCGTCTCCTATTTTCTTTGGCACACACGGATTTTTTAAAACATCCCAATTTTCTTGCCAACGATTCGTTGAGATTTTTGGACGAGTTGGACATGCATTTGTATTTGAGACTTCATTTTCTGCATAAGCAGATTCGTAGAAAAATAAACTGCTGGTTAATAACAGACTCATTTTTATTATTTTCAGGTAAGTCTCTGAGTGCTTAGTTCGATATGTTCTATCTTTAAAAACATGCGAGGCCATCAAGTGTTATCCATAGTAATAAATAGGTCGTTGCAGAGACTTGGTGTTTTGCACTCACATTGCTCTTAGGCAGCATGAGTGCAAATTTCAATCGATCATTTAGGCTATAAATTATTTGATAGACGCATGAATTTCAGCGATATAACCGCCCGGGAACTGTACCATTGCTGACTCACGACCATCCGACTTATAAGCATTCACCAAAACAGATGCACCTGCTTTTGTGGCTTTATCTAAAGTTTCAGATAGGTTTTTAACTTCATAACCCGTCATATCGCGCCCATACGGATAAGGAAGATGACCATTGGTCACGAACACTGTCATTTTGCCGAAGTCAGACTCAACGCGAATACGTCTATACGTTTCATTTGGGCGACCAATTTCTATCCCTGCGGCTTTAGGGTTGTCGGAAACGATTTTACCGTGCGAGAAACTCACGAACTTCTTAACAAACGAGTCAGCACTTTGTTTTGAAACATAAATACGGTTTTCTGGAACAGTCTCTAACTGGTTATAGTTAGGCTTAGTCGTGTGCCAATAGAGCTGCATATTTACACCGCCCGGCCATTGGACAATCGCATCACGCCCAATTGGGTCTGGGAAAGCGTCTACAATGACATCTGCCCCATTTGCTTTGGCAGCCTGCACTGCTGCATCCATGTCTTTGACTAAATAGCCTGTTCTTTCCAAACCAAACGGATATGGAATTGGAGTTTTAAAACCAAATACAGACAATGTACCTACTGGGGTCAATACAAGCTGAGACATCGTCTGGCTCGGGGTTGGTGTGACTTGGAAAACACCTTGTTTCGACTTAGTGCCACCGAATGTTGCGACCAAGCTATCGGTAAATTTGTCAAAGTCTTCAGGGTTTACATAAACATGCGTTGTATCGTATTGGGGGGCTACACCGGGCGCCTCACTTTTTATACTTGTTGTTGTTTTGGCAAAAACTTGAGGAACTAGGGCAACATTTGTGCCCACTAGCATGGTGCTTAAAAGCAATGCTGATAATGATTTACGCATAAAATGCTCCTGTTTAAATGAGATGCTTAAACTTATTGTGATTTTGAAAATTGATTAGAAAGAATGGTAACCATCACCAACGCAGCGATGAGCCCAAGATGTTCGAAGAAACTATTAAACGTACTAAAAAATGCTGGGCCTGTATGATTCCAAAAATCGTTTGCAACCAGCATCGCGACTGCGGTTAGACAGCCTAAAGCCCCTGCTCCTAACCAGACAAAACGATTAAAAATAACTAAGAGCGAGCCAACAATTTCAATAAAAATAGCGGTAGCTGCCCAGAGCCAAGCAGGCTGTAAACCAAAACTCGCCTGCTCTTCAATAGCCGCATGAAATCCGATGAATTTATTAATTCCCCCCACTAAATACGCTGAAACGAGTGCAAGTCGAAGTAGCGGAAGCAATCCATGAATTGATAAGATCTTTTTTACCCATACTGGGTTATTATTAATCAAGTCACTCATCTATTTACCTTTTTGAAATCTCATAGTTTTAATATTTAAAAAATATAAGTTTCATGCATTAATAAAAGTTTATAAAATATGCAATATTCATGATCTAATTTATAAAATTATCTTTATAAAATAAGACAATTTAAATAGTTTTAAATATTTTATTAACCTTTAAAAAAACCAAATAACTCACGGTATATAAAATCAAAAATCCGTGTAAACTACTAGATATTTATTTAAATACAAACTGTATTCTAAAAAGATACAATGATTGATATACAGATATTCCTCATATAATTTAGCGGCAAGATCATTTAGCCTTTAAAATTTGATGGATAAAATAGACTGTATTAATACTTTTATAAGTGTGGTAGAGAATGGAAATTTTAGTCATGCTTCTAGAAATCTAGGCATTACGAGAGATCAAGTTTCAAAAAGAATTTTTTATTTAGAAAGTCTATTTAATACATCATTATTTATACGCAACACCCGAAAGATGGACCTGACTCGCTCTGGAGAAAAGTTCTATGAGCGATGCAAAGTGATTGTGAAAGAGTTAGATTTAGCAGCTCATGACTTTGTATACGACCAGAAGTACCCTGAAGGCTTACTCAAAATTAGTGCTCCACATGCCTTTATCCAAACGTGCTTTTCAGATGTCATTTCTAATTTTCTAATCAAATATCCTCATATTGAAATTGATCTTATGTTTTCAGACCACTCCTCTCATATCAATCCTCATAAGTTTGATGTGATTTTAAAAGTTGAGGAAAATATTGAAGAGCAAAATACTTTTATTTTAAACACATATAAAAGAAGCTTTTATGCAACAGACGCATATTTAAATAAATATGGAAAACCGAAAAATATAGAAGAGCTTAGAGAGCATAGCATTTTACTATATTCTAAAGATGACTTAAAAAATAATATTATTAACTCAATACCAAAATTGACATGTAATAATATAGAAATTCTTTTAGAACTTTGTAAGAGAAATCAGGGTATTTTATTTGCACCTGATTTTTTAGCAAAAAAATATGAAGATGAGGGAATTATTATTAATTATTCAAAAACCCTTTTAAACTCTGATCTTTATTTTTATGCAACCACACCTTATGGTTCGAGAGTTCCAAAGAAGGTTGAACTTTTTTTAAATTCTTTAAAGCAGCATTTTTCAAATTATCATTAAATTAATAAAACTTTAGCCGCTAAATTACTCTTTTTCTTTATCTACATTTCTCAAAAAATCTATTTATCTCTGCCCTAGAAAGCCTTAAATTACTTTAATTTAGGGCTTTTTCAGTCATACAAAGCTATCAAGTTTATTTGTTATAAGTTAGTGCCCGCAGAAAATATTCAAGCATCTGCTCTTTGTCGTCTGCTCCATCAGAACCTAAAAGTTGAATAATTCCACCTTCAATCATATATAAAAATAGTTTGGCATCGGTAAATGAAACATCGGTTTTAACTAATCTAAGCTGGCTATAAATTTCATTGGTGAGCCATGTTCTGTACCTCACGGCGGTTAGGTACGCGTTTGGATAGCTATTTTTAGTTTCAAAAATGGCTTTAAATAATAGGTAATATGGCCCTTCTATATCACTATGTAGATAATATAGTTTCTTAAGTTTATCTAACGCGCTTGTGGCATGGTCATATTCGACCATTTTAATGACTTGGTCTTGGAGCCGTTCTTTTTGTACAACTAAACAAATGTCAATAAACCGCTCTTTAGAGTGAAAGTAATTATAAAACGTCATTCTCGTTATTTCAGCTTCTCTCACGATTTTGTCGACACCGACTGTGTGAAACCCACCGTGATGAAATACCTGAATCCTGTTATTTATAACTTTTACAGCACGTGCTGGGAGAGTTAAATTTGGCATAGTTTTACCGTTATAAATTAAATTTTTGTTGTATATAAATGAGATATAAAAGCCTTTCACTTTTTTAAAGCTGAAAAAAGGCATAACAAAGCCATAAAGACTGTGCTTGGCACATCTCAAGTTTTATAGTGAATGCAAGTTTTTTGAGCCGTAATGACTGAAAGCCTGAAAACCCTATAGGTGATCAAGCTGCTTTAAATTTTTAAGTGGTGTCGTTATAGCTTTTGGCAACGGCTGCCAAGAAATAATGGATGTGCAAAGCCAACTCCTTTTTATTGGGAGTTCTGCCAGACATTTATAGAATTATGGTGGCAGAACGGAAGAAGGTTGACAGACTAGTAATAACTCAAACTAGCACACCCGAGGGTGTCCCTCTCCCGTCCTACCGCTACGGGAAAGAGACGAGTGGCACACCACACAAGAGTAGTCCTCAGAAGGAAAAGCTCTGATGCGGGAGTTATTATTCAGCCTGTCAAAGCCGGCTGGCAATGTGGCCAGCAGGCAAAGAATAGTGCCCAACCCTGTTGCAGTCAAGCACACAAAATGACATTTGTTTTAAATTAGATCATTAAAAAGTAAGAATAAATAATGGATAAATGATTGTTAAATGAGGGTTTATAAAGGGGGGGTTAAAACCAGATATTTTTCATAACAGAGGAAGCTAATTTGCCAAAGCCATTTTATGAATAACTTAATGACCTGCTTTTTGTCGTGATCATTTTTACAACTTGATCTCAATCGGGGAGCAGATTTGTATCTAATCCACTACCCGCTTCAATCTTCACTTTTGATTTTAATTCTAATGGGTCTAAAGCAAAAATTAGGTATTAAAAAAGGGCTTACTGTTATTAAAACGATCTTATACATAACTTCCCTTCAGGCAATAAAAACCCACTCAATGAGCGGGTTCTCTTTAAGTTAAAATTATTACCTAGCTTGTGTATTAAGCCCATCTGACATCACTATCATCATAATTTCAATTATAAGCAAATGCCCCGTAGGACTTTTCATTTAAGTTAAGTATTTTCTTCAATGATCTTCTTTAGATATTTATCTCGAACATCTTTAAATTCCACAGGTTTATAAGTTTTAAAAAAATCATGAAGTTCATTATCATCGACTATTTCTCCATCTGGTTTCACAAATCTGAAATCAAATTTCTCGCTTGTTTCAAATGTATAAACCAATTCATCAAGGTCGTTATACCATTTTTGATTAAAATACTCCTCATCTTCATTGGCAACTTCATAAACTATAGTATTCAACTTTTTCAATTGCCCATCGATCATTTCAAAATCTTCAGTTCCGAATATCTTACTTGATGAATCTGTGAAATAATTTCTATAAGCTATTACCTCATAGTTTGAATTAAATAAAGTTTCACTTACAATTTTCTTTCCTTCTGAAAACTCTTTCAACTCATCTAGAACTAATTTTTCTTCAAGAAAACTAGAAACTCTAAAACACCAACCATATTGATCAGTGAAGTGAATTGTTTTAATTGGTTGCCCTTTTGAAGGCATAGTAACATCTAATTTAATCATTTTGGTTCTACTCATTAATCTACAGAATCTACACCTGGTTTTGGCGGAGGATTTTTCTTCACCCAGTAAAGAGCAAATGGAGTAGCTGGACAGTTATCATTGCTTGCTCTTGTAATAAAAACTTGAAGCTTCCCTTGTTGAATTCGGTATTGTGTTACGTGTCCCATCCAAGAACCTTTATTCACACCATCTAATATCAATGGATTCGACTCATCATAATGATTTTCATATTGGTTATATCTATCTCTATACATATCCGTATATCTGTCTCTAACTCTAGCAGCCTGATCATCCATCCAGATCTCATGCTTTAAACACTTCCTTTGAGCATTCCGCTCTAACTCATCAACAACTGGCTTAGCAAGTTCTTCATTATTGAGTATGTTTTGTGCTGCAGTATTTGTAGCTACTTGAGCATCCGAACTACCAGCATCTGCGTTGGAAATGACTTGTTCTGCTACTACTTCGAGGGGTAAAGTGAACTCCGGTTTCGTAGGGTCATAATTTACATTCTGTACCCGTGAATATGGAATACCGCCATCAGATTGAGTTCCACTTTGAGTATTAGTTAATTGATATGTGCATGAACCTACCGTATCACCGGTAATACCAGTAAACTTATATTTGATCGTACTATATAAAGTATTTAAAATCGCAGTTGTTCTACTACAAAGCTGTTCTTTGTTTGCTGCATAAATTTGATAATTCGGAAGTCCCCCAGCCACTTTGTAGTAATAAGGGAAATTAGGTGGTTTTATTGGATCTTTTTTTTGATACCTAATTTGATTATTCTCTGAATCCATTACCCAATCAACTGCATCAAGCAATTGATCTACAGCTATAGTTAAGGCAACTCCTGCGGCTCCGCCTCTCAATACCTCAGCTACTTGCTTTGCGTTCGGTGTTACTAATGCTGCAGAAACTCTAGTATCTTTAACAGCATCAATTAATGTCGACGCCCCCAAAGTTGTCGAATTAGTAATTGACCAACCACCTAAAGGTGAAATTGCTGGACTCAGCATTAGTGATGAAGCTGCTAATTTGTTATTAGATGTTGTTGGTACTGCTAAATTTATTGTTTGTAATTGTGTCGTCTGTATATCAGATTGAGAAGTATCACTCTGATTATTGTCCCCGCACCCCGACAACCCCAATAAAATTGCTACTAAAAATAGTTTTTTCATTTATTTCCCCTTATTTTCAAATATTTTATTTTACTTTTTGATTAAAAACCATATAAAAAATAATCCCCTAAATGGCTTTAAATTACCGATTTCTTCTTGTGATTGTATTCTCAGTCAAAGAACGACTAATAATCGAGTTTGGATCCCCAATTCTATAAATATAAAATGATACAAACAGACAAAAAAAAGCTTAAATCTTATAAATTTAAGCCTTTAAATAGCCTCTTATTTTCACACATATAAAATCAATCAAGGCATCCCTAAATCTCTACTTGGCTCCCCATTTCCACCACTCGGTTAGCTGGTATCTGGAAGAAATCACTAGCAGGACTCGTATTAAGCTGCATAGAAATGAATAGTTTTTCACGCCATGAAACAATACCATCACCTACGTTATGAATTACACGTTCACGTGATACAAAAAAGCTTGTGTCCATAATGTTATATGGTTGATTTAACTTAGTTAAAGCTTGTTCTAATGCTTGAGGTACATTGGGCTGCTCTTTAAATCCATAATAAGCACTAACACGTAAAAAATGCTTATCTAATACTTCGACATCAATACGTTCTGATTCATCTACATATGGAATGTCACGAGTATTTATAGTGATCAAAATATTACGTTCATGAAGTATTTTGTTATGTTTTAAATTATGTAATAAAGCATGAGGAACAACTTTTGGACTACTTGTCATAAATACAGCCGTTCCATTCACCATATAAGCACTAGACTCCAAGCTCTTAATAAATAAATCTAATGGCATCGTGTCATTTTGCAACTTATTCAGTAGTAATTCACGTCCACGGCGCCATGTTGTCATAATTATAAAAGTGATTGCACCCATCATTAATGGGAACCAGCCACCATCTACAATTTTTAGTGAAGTTGAAGCAATAAAGAGGAGATCTGGAATTAGCAAAGGTATCGCAATTAACAACATGACCCACGAAGGCCATTTCCATAAGTGATACATAATGAAAGCAACTAGAATAGTGTCACAAAACATAGTCAAAGTTACTGCAATACCATAAGCCGAAGCTAGATTAGCACTAGATTGAAACATAAGTACTAAACTAATAATCATACCAAGCAACATCCAGTTCAATGCTGGTATATAAATCTGACCAATTTCAGATTCAGAGGTATGATCAATAGCAAAACGTGGTAAATAACCTAATTGGATAGCTTGACGTGCCATAGAAAACACACCTGAAATAACTGCTTGAGAAGCAATTACTGTCGCAGCAGTTGCTAAAGCAATCATAGGATATAATGCTATTTTAGGTACCATCATGAAAAAAGTATTCTCGATGGCCTGCGGGTTTTGCAGAATCAATGCCCCTTGTCCTGCATAGTTTAATACCAAGCATGGTAACGCAACAAAAAACCAAGCTAATTGAATTGGCTTACGACCAAAATGGCCCATATCCGCATATAGCGCCTCTCCACCTGTAATCGTCAATACAACTGCTCCCATAACTACAAATGCAGTCACAGGGTTATTTTCAATGAAAGGAAGAGCCCAATACGGATTAAGCATATTCAAGATAAAAGGGTTCTTGATAATGTGAGATAGGCCAATAAAACCTATTGAGAAAAACCAGAGTAGCATGATAGGTCCAAAAAAACGGCCTACGGATCCAGTTCCCTTCTTCTGGATCATAAATAATCCAATTAGAATCACGATCGTAATTGGTATCACATACGGTGTAAAAATAGGGGTTGCTACCGACAATCCCTCTACTGCTGACAATACTGAAATAGCGGGGGTAATAATGCCATCACCAAAAAATAATGAAGCACCAAATAAACCAATTGTAATTAACCCAAAGCGCACTTTAGGTCCAATTTTCTTATTGTGCATGTTAAGAGCTAATAAAGCTAAAATGCCGCCCTCACCATGATTATCAGCACGCATAATTAACATACTAAATTTCAAGGACACCACGATCATCAGTGCCCAAAAAATCAAGGATAAAATACCTAGAACATTCGCTTCATTTATAGGAACATTATGTGATGTATGAAAACATTGGGTAAAAGCGTAAAGTGGGCTAGTACCGATATCACCAAAAACTACCCCTAAAGCACCCAATGTCATTGCTGACATTTTTTGACGTCCAATCTCATGTGAACTCATCCATATCTCCTTGATATGAAATTATTATTCTTATTTAAAAAGTACTAACACCTATAGCCCACTATCATTGATCAAAACATAAAAATCAAGAGTATTAATAATCAATAAGATATTACTTCCTATAATAAGGTGGACTATAAACACAAAAATTAGTCTACTCTCATAGTATTTTAATTCAGAATACTTCTATGAACTTTACCTCTTCTACTTATGAGGTAGATAGCTATGTCACTTTATAAAAATTAATTTTAGAAAGTCGCATGCGACTATTTCATATACACTTGTTGAATCATTCCTAAAACCATAATAACGCGTGCTTTACATTTGAGCAGAATAAATAAGCGTTAATTCCGCCATTATCCATATAAATAATTTCATAGTTTGGGATATTATTTTCACATTTTTCAACAACTTCTTTTCTTTTTTCATCATCAAAGTCATTTAACTCCGCAAGATATAACCCGGTGCGAATTGAGTCAAAAACTTCCCTATCCCCAATAATATTATATTTATCACACAAACAATCCTTCCGTTTACCCGAAGCTGTTAGTTTTTTTATTTCCTCATCATATAACTGTTTTTGTTTACTATAAATTTTTATGATTTCCCAAGCTTTTGATATTTTTTCCTTATCAATTTTTGAATACCCATATTTATTTTCCTTGCTGCTTAATATTGAATATGAATATGCCAAATAGAGCACTTGATCCATTTGCGTCATATCAAGTTTATTATTTTGATAAAGTTCCACCATCTTATTTGCAGCACTTTCAATATCAGCTTTGGATGAATATGTAGAATAGACGTCCAAAATTTCAATTAAGCCTTTTATATTACTTTCTTTGATTGCGGACTTATGTTTTATTGAGTTTTTTGTTGTGTTCCAAGCCTCACCAGTGGCTTGTGTTGTTCCCTTAACAATAGCAGCAGGAATAAGAACTGGGGATAACAATATACCGGTAACAACCATTTTCCCCTCAGGTGAATGCGGACTACTACATGCATTCAAGCCAACAATCAACAAAAGTAGTAATATGGCTCTATATTTATTATTCATCATTTTCAAGCAACTTTTTATGCATCCAATATTTGATGTACAACTATCCTAACTCCCATAAATTTTGATCAATTTATGGGAGTTTATTATAAGCATTAATCCATATTGTTAATATGGATCTGCTGACATTTACTGTATAAAAAATAGCGAGATAGTAAAATTAAATCGTCAAACTTAATTCACTACTTGCTATGCCTTGTACAATGTTAAATTAGAGTCTGGATGTTGTTTATCAAAATACCAATAACTTGTATCGGCATAGTCTTCCTCGGGTAAGGTATAAGCATCTCGCAGAGTAACATTTTTATACTCTAGTGTTATTTTCTTCTTTAAAGTATAGATATTCATTTTATTGTCCTAAAATCCCTAGTTTCCAACTCTGCCAAATATAGAATGCGACAAACAGGCATAAAAAAAGGGCTTACATGTTATTAAAACGATCTTGTACATAACTTTCCTTCAAGCAATGAAGAAACCGCTCGATAGCAGATTCGCTTTAAGTTAAATATAATTATCTAGCTTGTGTATTAAACCCATCTCACATCACTATCATAATAATTTCAATATAAGAAAAAGCCCCGAAGGACTTTTCATTTGAGTTAAGTGTTCTCCGTTAAAAACTCTTTAATAAATTTTTTTTGATCATCACTAAAAACATGATTATCTTCTTCCCAACGTGTTTCTAATCTAAAAATAAAACTATCCATATAAGCTTTATTTTTATCTGTTGTTAGAAAGTGATAAAGAGCAGCTGGTAAAAAAAATTTAAAACCTTCTGAGCTTAAATAGCTACAATCGGCACCAAAATAATATAAATATTCATAACTTATATCTTTCCAAATTTTAATACCTTCTTGTGGCCTACAACGTGAGCGAACCGCTTCTAGCCCAATTTTTAAGTAAAAATCAGGCCAATCAAAGCCATATGAGAGAAGTAAATCTTCTGCTGATAATTCCAATATAGATAAATAATCATTATCAATTTGTTCAAAATATCTATAATGAGTATCAAAAAAATCGCTCTCAAGTAGTGATCGATTTCTCCCTAGTTGAAAAGGAGGAAATACTATTTCAAGAAGTTCTTTAATATTGATATTCATAATTAATTTTCACATAGACTCAAAGCATTTGGCGCATCAACAACTCCGAACGATTTAAACCCTTTATCGTTACACTCAGAATCCTAATAAACTTATATTATTTAAACACTCACCTACTCTTTCTTTCATCTCTAGAGATAGATTGGAAATAAATAACAGAAAGTCTTTTAGCACTTCTATTTGTGCTTTTGTAAAACAATTTAATAGTTTAGAAATTGCTTCAAAAGTATTTGACCATCTTAAGCGATAAAACCAAGATAAAAAGCTAGGTGAAGATAGAACTTCGGTGTCTTTTAACACAGAACTCATAATAGCTGGGGTATAAAACAGAAATCCCTGAGGCTTTAAAAAACTAAAACCCGTATGGTAGTTGTTTAAATATGAAACAGGTATTTCAAAAGGATTAACGTACCTATTATTCATTTTCCTCTTTTCTTTAATTGCATTTACAGCCTCTTTAAAGTCCTCTCTAAACCAACTACCAGTCTCAAGAAGGTGAAGTTCCTGCTTTACCCATTCTTCCTCAGTTAAGTTTAAATCGGTGCGCCTTTTATCGAAGTACCAGTAGCTTGTATCGGCATAATCTTCCTCAGGCAGAGTATAAGCATCCCCCAAAGTAACATTTTTAAATTCAAGTTCTATTTGATTCTTTAAAGTATCGATATTCATTTTATTGTCCTAAAATCGCTAGTTTCCAACTCTGCCAAATATAGAATGCAACAAACAGGCATAAAAAAGGGCTTACACGTTATGAAACGATGTAAACCCTTTATAAATCTTGGTAGGTATATCCAGACTCGAACTGGAGACCTCTACGATGTCAACGTAGCGCTCTAACCAACTGAGCTATACACCTAGAATGGAAAGCATAATATTCATTTTTCAAAAGCAAAACAAGAGATTTGCCATTGAAAAAAATACAAATGAGCAGACTTTAAGCAAACTTTTTTCATTTTCCAAAAAAGTAAAACGGTACATGGTTCAACCACATACCGTTTTTGTTTAGCAGAGTTTAACTCTCAATTTAACAAGGGCATTTCTTTAAAGTACCGCCTGCCGATGGATAACGCACATCAACACAATGACGATAGAAAGTCTTCGCATCCATAGGTGTTAAATCTGGATGATGAGCTTTCATGTGCTCCAAATACGTTTGATAGTCCGGCACGCCTACCATAAGTCGGAAGCTTTGCTGCAAACGCTGCCACAAGGTTGCTATACGCGACCAGTTCTTTGGAGAAAGTAATAGCTCTTTTTGCGAGAGCACCGTCATTTTAATGATTTTCGCAATAATGACAGTTCCATTTTTTGCAAATTTAAAATTCATCATTACTCTCCTCGCGTGGTGACCACTTCAGGATCAGCATATACAGCTGGGGATTCATTTACAGTCGGTGTTGGGCTTGCTAAAGCACGGCGAACAATACCAATTGAGGCAATAATCATGACAATCGATACAATCATAAAGAAGCCACAAAGCGCAGCATTAATCTGATTCGACATCACAATGTTTTGCATCTCAGCAATAGTTTTGGCTGGTTTAATAATTTCACCGCGAGCAATCGCATCAGAGAACTTATGCGCTTGCGCCAAGAAACCAATTTTTGGGTTTTCGTGGAAAATCTTTTGCCAACCGGCAGTCATACAGGTCACGAACAAGAAAATAGTTGGGATAATCGTTACCCATACATATTTTTCTTTTTTCATTTTAAACAGAATGACTGTACCTAAAATGAGTGCCATTGAAGCCAGCATTTGGTTACCAACACCAAACAGAGGCCATAATGAATTAACGCCACCTAATGGGTCAATCACACCTTGATAGACGAAGAAGCCCCATCCACCAACTGCAACGGCTGTACCAACCAAATTACCAAAGAATGAACCTGATGCTTTAACCGCAGGAATAACAATACCTACCGTGTCTTGCACCATAAAACGACAAGCACGAGTACCGGCATCGACAGCAGTTAAAATAAACAATGCTTCAAATAAAATGGCAAAGTGATACCAAAATGCCATCATTTGGCGGCTATTAAAAATTTCAGAAATGATATGAGCCATACCAATAGCAAAGGTAGGCGCACCACCTGTACGTGAAAGAATAGAGCTTTCACCGACCTCTTGAGCCAACACTGTCAACATTTCTGGAGTAACGACAAAACCTAAGTTACGTACAGCTTCTGCCGCAGACTCTACAGTTGTGCCGAGTACCGCCGCTGGTGCATTAATCGCAAAATACACACCCGGGTCTAAAACTGTCGCACAGATCATTGCCATGATCCCGACAAAAGACTCCATAAGCATACCACCGTAGCCAATCACACGAATATCAGCTTCGTTATCGACGAGTTTTGGTGTTGTACCACTTGATACAAGCGCATGGAAACCAGAAATGGCACCACAGGCAATGGTAATAAATAGGAATGGAAATAAACTACCTGAGAAAACTGGACCTGTACCATCAATGAAGTGAGTTACAGCAGGCATTTTCAATTCAGGTAATGCAATGATAATGCCTACCGCTAAACCAAGAATGACACCAATTTTAAGGAAGGTAGATAAATAATCACGCGGTGCTAACAACAACCAAACAGGTAATACTGATGCGATAAAACCATAAATGATGAGACACCAAGTAAGTTGTGTACCCGTTAAAGTGAAGAACTCACCCCAGTACGGGTCTGCTGCAACATGTCCACCATAGACAATTGCCAGCATCATTAAAACAAAACCAATAATTGAAACTTCTGCAATACGTCCCGGACGGATAAAGCGCATATAAACGCCCATGAACAATGCAATTGGAATGGTTGCTGCAATACTAAAAACACCCCACGGACTGTGTGCAAGTGCTTTAACAACCACCAACGCCAGTACTGCAAGGATAATAATCATTACCCCGAGCGCACCGAGCATTACCACAACACCAGCAAAAGAGCCAAGCTCCTGCTTTGCCATTTCACCAAGTGAACGACCATCACGGCGTGTCGATATAAATAAAACTAAAAAGTCTTGTACCGCACCTGCCAGAACCACACCAACCAGTAGCCAAATGGTTCCCGGTAAAAAGCCCATTTGTGCTGCCAAAATTGGTCCGACTAGCGGCCCTGCTCCAGCAATTGCAGCAAAATGGTGACCAAAAAGCACATATTTATTGGTGGGAACATAATCCAGACCATCGGCTAAACGATGTGCTGGGGTTAAACGTCTTGGGTTTAATTCAAATACTTTAGTTGCAATAAATAGACTATAAAATCGGTATGCGATGCTATATACACATGCTGCAGCTAGTACAAGCCAAACCGCGTTAACATGTTCACCACGACTAAGTGCCAGCATCCCAAAAGAAATTGCACCTATAATTGCCACTAGGCTCCAGACCAGCTTGGAGGGAAGCGTAGATTTCGCTTGCATTGTGTCCATTCTTAACCTCTCAATAAATAACTACAGCATTTTTATATTGTTATGTACTGTTTCTCTTAATCCCTGTGACTCTACTCCTCCTTTTTCTTTTTTCCTCTTATACTTTCGCATAAAAAAAGGGATGATTTACATCATCCCTTCGATAATAGTGTATTTTTTAACTATTATGCACGCTCTAAATAATCGCCAGTACGAGTATCTACACGAACGCTTTCTTCTTGCTGAACAAATAACGGAACACGAACAACCGCACCTGTTTCAAGCTTAGCTGGTTTACCGCCACCGCCAGATGTATCACCACGTACGCCCGGATCAGTTTCAACGATTTTTAATACAACGAAGTTCGGTGGGCTTACTGTTAAAGGTACGCCGTTGAACAACATAATTGTACATTTTTCATTTGAATCGTCTTTTAACCATTTAGCAGCATCGCCCATTGCAACTTTGTCTGCAGCGATTTGCTCAAAAGATACAGGATCCATGAAGTTCCACATTTCACCATCGTTGTATAGATATTCCATTTCAACTTCAACGATGTCAGCTGCTTCTAAAGAGTCACCTGATTTGAAAGTTTTTTCTAATACTTTACCGGTTTTAAGGTTACGTAATTTTACACGGTTGAACGCTTGACCTTTACCTGGTTTTACATATTCGTTTTCCATGATAGAACATGGGTTACCATCAAGCATAACCTTAAGGCCAGCTTTGAAATCATTTGTAGAATAATAGGCCATGAAAGGCACACTCCAAACTTAACAAGTCAACTATGCGATATAATGCGTTGTTGCATTATCTTAATCGTGTCAAATGATAAACTATTTATACCAAGAGCAAAACTGGCAATCACAACTCAGTGACCTTATTACTGATCCTTCTGAACTGCTAAGCCTACTCGAGTTATCCTCAGATCAGCTATTATCGGGTGCGATTCTAGCTTCTGAAAAGTTTAAATTACGTGTGCCTCGCGCGTTCGTCGGAAAAATGAACGCTAAAAACCCACTTGACCCGCTTTTACTACAGGTATTGCCTCATCATTTAGAACTTGAAGAACATCCTGAGTTTGTAACCGACCCTTTAGGTGAAGAAGCAGCAAATCAATTACCGGGTGTATTACACAAATATAAGTCGCGTTTTTTACTGACTTTGACAGGTGCTTGCGCAGTTCATTGTCGTTACTGTTTCCGTCGTCACTTTCCCTATCAGGAAAATCTGCCAAAAAATGACGATTGGCTAAACATTAAAAACTATATTGAAGCGAATCCTGACATTAATGAAGTGATTTTAAGTGGCGGCGACCCACTTACTTTGTCTAATCGAAAATTAGCACTTTGGTTGGAACGCTTATCATCTCTCAAACAAGTGAAGATTCTGAGAATTCATTCACGCGTTCCAATTGTTATTCCAAACCGTATCGACGAACAGCTTATTTCTTTATTAAAAAACAGTAGGCTGCGTATTATTCTGGTGGTACACTCGAACCATGCTTCTGAACTCGATGACTTTACTTGTTCAAAATTGTTGCAGTTATCTGACGAGCACATTACTGTACTTAATCAGGCGGTGTTGCTTAAAGGTGTTAATGATTCTGCCGAGACACTTGTTGATTTAAGTTATCGTTTATTTGAAGCTCGCGTTATGCCTTATTACTTACATGTTTTAGATAAAGTAAAAGGTGCACAACATTTTGATTTAATACCATCTGAAATAGATGCAATATATCAAGACGTGTTAGCGAGCCTACCGGGGTATTTGGTTCCTAAACTCGTCAGGGAAATTGCGGGCGAAAAGAATAAAACACCGCTTTTTGGGGCTACAACTTTTTGAGTTATATAATAAGTGATGATGAATAATGCACTTTCGGACATTTTTCACAATCAAACCGCACTTACTCGTGAACGGTTAAGCTTTTGTGAAGCCAATATTAAAGACCTTAATGAATGGGTTACTACCCTTTCTATTATGCAATTGGGTGATACTTCAAAGGCGTTATTTACAGCACTTTTGGAATTGAATGAATTAAATTGCAGTGAAACGCTTCGCTTCGATTTAATTCAAACACTTCACCCAACCATTAATAATGTTTTGGCGAGTCTAGAAAAAAACTTTTTTAACCAAGGTGTGATTAGTACAGACCGTAACGAGCACATTATTGAACTGGCAATGCTTCTACGTTGTTATTTTGCGAGTATTTATTTAAATATCGCAAGGACAAGCCACGGACAGCTACAAAGACAGAAGTTTTCTCTATTTTCATTTAAACAAAAGAAAAATTTGCAAACTGCGCGTATTTTGGCGACTTTCCATGCATTGCAGCAACTCACCAACCTTTTATATCAGCAGCACATGCTCTATAGCGAACCTGTCAAAGGTCAATGGTTAATTGCTCATGAACTTTATGAAACCGCAGTCCAATATAAATATCATTTAACCAATATTAATCATATTCAAGGCGTACAGCATCCTTTAGCGAATATTACGCAGGCTTATGCACAGCTTATTTTATTAGATATTTTTAATACCAATCAGATTCGTCAATCAGAAATTCAGGCTTTGTTTCAATGTAGTTTCGACTGGGCACGCATGATTCAAATTTTGCCTAAAGACTCTGCTTTAACAAAGTATGTGGTCGATCCAACTAAAGACCACCCGCCTGTATATAACAAAAAACAAAGTTCAAACTTCAACCCAAGTATTTTTATTAGCACGCAAGCATTGCTTGAACATGTCACTGCTACCATGCATAAAAATGCTCAATACATGTCTAAAAATGAAAAGATTTATTTGAGCCCAGCACTAAAATTCCACGTTCAAACCATTTTGGGCACGACCGCACAGCGCCGTCATGAACGTTATGAATATAATGCTGCTCTCCAAATTTGCTTCGGATTAACTACCGCACATTTTTATCTATCTAAAGCAAAGAACTTTGAAGAAACGCTACAACTCAACAATAACTATAATTTACAAAGTGAATCGAAGGTTTTATCAAACCTAGAGAAAAAAGAGCAACAAACCAGCTCTTACCAACGCTTAAGCCGTGAAAGTAAAACCATTTATCAAACCACAGTGCTTGATATCAGTGTTAATGGCTATCGTATTAAATGGTCTGGTGAAGCTCCGAAAAACTTACGAACTGGCGAATATATTTTAGTTAAAGAAACATTGCATGGTCAGTGGCGTGGCGGTGTGATTCGCTGGATTAAACAATCAACAGAAAAAAGCTTAGAACTGGGCTTAGAAATTCTTTCACAAGCCATGTTCCCTTGCGCTGTACATATTCAGGCTGAGCGCCATACCCGTAATTATCACCCTGCACTATTACTACAAACTCAAAACTTAGAAGAAATACAAAACACGCTTATTTTACCGGGGTCTCAAATTTTTAGAGAGCAACAAACAATTCATTTACGATTGGGGACAGAAGAAATCAAAGTGTATCTACTCAAAGCACAACTCATTACTCAGAGTTTCATTCAATTTCAATTTGAACTTTTAAATGATCAGCAACAACATTTGCTTGATCAGTTCATGTTGAAAAAGAATAGTAACGCGAATAGTCAAGATTTATGGGAAGCATTAAAGTGAGAAACTCTTTACTATCTAAAAAGTTAAGACGTACTGAAATACGTTTACTCATTATTGATGATAACCAGTTACGTTATAACCAAATTTTAAATCTTTTATCGGGGAATCAATATCAAGTTAATGCTTTATTACTTGATGATTTAAAAAGTTTTGAAAAGCAGCTCAATACATCATGGGATGTGATTATTTTTGGCCGCGCGTATGATTTGAAAATTGAACAAACTCTCTCCCTCGTTCAAGCGTCAGAACAGCCGCAGCTTCCAATTTTACTTTTGCAACCAGATGATTATCAGACACAGCAATACCAAAGTTATATTCAAAAAGGTATTTACGATGTAGTTCCATTAGAACCACTGGACTATTTCTACATCACCCTTGTTCGAACCTTATCGTATAGCCGCCTTTTACAAACGGAACAACGTTTGTTAGCAGAGCTTGATACCATTCATAGTCATACGCAAACTCTAGTCGACAACAGCCATAAAGCAGTCGCTATTTTTCAAGAAGGCATACATATTAAGGCAAATCCTGAATACCTTAATCTTTTTGGCTTTAAGCAAGAAGAAGATATTATTGGTTTGCCAATTTTGGATGTATTACAACCGAACGATTTAAATATTTTCAAACAACGATTTAAGAAAATTTCTTTAGGTCAGTTTGATCAAGCTCGTTTCGAAATTCAAAGTCAGCATCAGGCTATTTCTGGTAATAATGCTTTGAAACTGGAATTTATTCCAAGCCAAGAAGAAGATGCTGTACAACTGACCATCGATTATCAAGTTGATTTAAGCATTCCAGCAAACACGTCTCCATCCGAAAAAAGTGTCGGATTAAGTACGGCTTGGCAACAAATCAATCGACATTTATCAACTCATCCTGCGCAAGCAAATGCTCTAGTGTTATTTAAGCTCGCGCAATGCCCAGAACGCCTCTTTCAACAAGGTTGGCAGACGTTGGGACTATATTTCAATCAGCTTCATGGTTTTTTAAAAGATCATGCGCAAATGCCAATTTTCCAAGTCGATTTGGGAACTTATGCTGGGATTTTACAAGCTGAAAATAGTTCAGTTTTAAATTCGCAGTTAACAAGTCTACAAACTTTGCAAAAAGAACACTTGTTAAAAGTGAATGAACAAAACTTCTCGGTACAGTTAAAGCTTGGATATGCTCCGCTTAACCAACCACTCACTGAGATTTCTTTTAGCTCATTACTCAATGAAGCTGAAAAGCACAATCTACCTCAAGTTACACCTCAACTTGAAATAGCACCTATTGAAGAAAAAATCGTTTCACCGACTGTTGAAACTGTTCCTCTAGATTTAACAATTGACCATTTTGAGGTGAGTTCTCAGTCATCTTTGCTACAGCAGTTAAAACAAAAACTTGCTAAAGGTGAGATACATCTGAAGTATCAGCAAGTGTATGACAAACATGATGAAGAAACTCATAACTATGAAGTGACGAGTGGCTTTATTGCTGATGAACAATGGCATGATTTAAACGACTTAGCTGACTTAAAAGAAGATACTGAGCTTTCAATTCAAGTAGATCGCTGGATATTGGTTGAAGCATGTAAACAGCTTCACAATTTTATTGCTCAGTATCCTAAAGCAAGACTCATTATTAACCTTAATATTGATATTTTGCTGAAAGATAAATCATTCCCAGAGCTGATTTCAAAGCTGCTTACCATCATTGGTAGCAAACTTGAAAGTCCGTTGATTTTGCAGTTTTCAGAACAAGCACTTCAGCACTATCTTCCAACGGTTCAGCCGCTGATTGGTCGTTTACGCCAACACGGTGCAGAAGTTTCAATTCGAGATTTTGCTTCTTCTATGCATAGTGATTCAATTTTACAGCAGCTTGATATTCAGCTTGTAAAATTACAGTCCAGCAAAACGGATTTGTTAAGTTCAGATCAGGGTCTGAACAACTTGCAAGAAAAGGTATTGAACTATCTGACTGTAAAACCAATTGGAATTTTATTGGCTAACTTAAATGATATGAACCTATTTGCAAATGCATGGAATGTGGAAGCACGTTTCTTACAAGGTGATTATTTCCAGAAAAAACTTGATCGCTTAACCGATGTACAAGACCAGTAATGGTCTTGTTATTTAAAAAATAAAAAACGGGCATAAGCCCGTTTTTTATTTCGTTCTGAAGTATTAACGCTTGATAGAGCGAGACATACCAGAGAAACGTTGTTTGAATTTGTCGATACGACCACCAGTATCTACATTCTTTTGTTTACCAGTGTAGAATGGGTGGCAAGCTGAACATACGTCAAGGTAAATAGTTTCTTTACCTAAAGCAGAACGAGTTTCGATTACGTTACCGCATGAGCAAGTTGCAACTAATTTTTCATATTTTGGGTGAATATCGGCGCGCATCGTCGATTACTCCTAATTGAAGAAAGGCTTAAGCTGTCATCGCAATTGATCACTCTCAATTAAATTGAGGAAAGCTTTTTCAAGCAGATCAACACCACAACAGACCATTCTTTTGGCCCACCGAAACCTCTAGGGTTAGAGCTAAGCACAACAAGTGGACAGTATTATACGCCATATAAATCTTTTTTGCGAATTAATCTTGGGATTTAGCCCAGTAATTTGCGATTACTCCACACACCATTAGCTGTATTTGGTGAAATATCATAATTGGCAAAACAATCATTCCTAACGGCTGACCAATAAATAAGATTTGTGCCATAGGTACACCGCTTGCCAAGGTCTTTTTTGAACCACAAAAGAAAACAGTGATCTGATCGGCACGGCTAAAACCAAAAGCACGCGGTAAATACAGCGCAAGCAACATAATAATGGTGAGTAACACAGAACAAGCGAGCGCCAAAAGCAGTAAAGTTTTCCAGTTTACCTGATGCCAAAGTCCGGCCACTACTGCCCCACTAAACGCGCCGTAAACCACCATCAAAATTGAGCCTTGATCAAATGCTTTTACAATACTTGGTACTTTTGCCATATATGGAAAAACGTAGGGACGAAGCAATTGGCCTAAAACAAATGGCACTAATAGCAACAGCGTAATTTCAATAATAGACGACGTAGGATCAAAACCGTGCTGACTTTGCCCTAAAATAAAGAAGCTGACTAAAACTGGCGTAATAAACATACCCACCAAGTTTGAGAAAGATGCACTACATACCGCCCCTGCCACATTTCCTTTTGCAACTGAAGTAAATGCAATAGAAGACTGAACAGTAGATGGCAAGAAGCACATAAACAGAAAGCCCCAATAGAGCTGCTGTCCTAATAAGGGTAAAAGAATAGGTTTAGCCAATAACCCCAAGGCAGGAAAAATAAAGAATGTAATTGCAAATACCAGTAAATGCATTTTCCAATGCAAAATACCTTCAATTACAGCCTCACGAGACAATTTAGCACCGTGTAGAAAAAATAAAATTGCAATCGCGACTGTAGTTAATGTATTGAAATACTGCGCAGCTTGACCACTGACTGGAAAAAACGTTGCTAGTAGTACCATGCCAACCAACAAAACTGTAAATCGATCAAGTGCCAAGAACTTCAGCATATTCACATCCTATGATTATTTTAGACAAATAAAAGCCCAGTTGATAAATTGACCATTTGGTCAGGTCTTCATCATACTGGGCTGTAAAAATAAAGCTAGACTTTTAAGAGCTAAATCTTAAAGCAATTAAGTCATTTACTTAATTATTTCTGGCATCTGCATCTTGCTGAATGAGCTCGATTTTGTAACCATCTGGATCTTCAACAAAGGCAATAACCGTAACACCACCCTTCATTGGGCCAGCTTCACGCACAACTTTACCGCCACGTGCTTTAATTTCTTCACATGCTTTGTAAGCGTCTTCGACACCAATTGCAATGTGACCATAAGCATTACCTAAATCATAACTTGATGTATCCCAGTTATGCGTAAGTTCAAGCACGGTATTATTTTCTTCATCGCCATAACCAACAAATGCCAGTGTAAAACGACCTTCTTCATAATCACGCTTACGAAGTAACTTCATTCCTAATACTTCGGTATAGAACTTTAAAGATTGTTCTAAATTGCCTACTCGCAACATTGTATGAAGCATTCGCATGTTTATTCACCTGCCTTTTCTGATTCATGTGTTTGATGATCTTTGAGTAGTTTTCCAACCCAAACCACTAAAATTAAGATTGGAATCCCGATCAGTGTGGTCATCAAAAAGAAGTTTGGGTACCCAATATTACTCACTATGGTACCCGAATATCCACCTAAAAGTTTTGGTGTAAGGGTCATGAGTGAACTAAAGATCGCATATTGAACAGCAGTAAATGACACACTGGTAAGGCTCGAAAGGAATGCAATGAATGCTGCACCTGCCAGGCCCGAAGCCATATTGTCTACAACAATTGCGAAGTAGAGCCATAGCGAACTGTAAGGCTTGATGACTTTACCGCTAATCTCAACTTCTTTACCTGACTGAGTGTCAATGTATGGTAGAGGCTCAATGTTTACATCTAATTCAGCTTTTGGTGCAGAGTTTGAAGCCACTTCATATTGATGCGAAACTGATAATAATTTTTGGTTTCCTTCAACCACCGCAGCAGTTAATTGCTTGGTTGGTGATGACAATAATTTTTGCATATCAATTGCAGCGCTAAACACGCCTTTTTGATCTGTCATTTTTGCATCAAAGTTTTGCCCATCCAAACTCACTACAATCTTTTGGTTAGGTGACAAAGCCTTGCCAAAGTACTGACCACGAACAACAACACTTCCCTCAGAAGATTTAGCAGTAATTTGGTCACTTCCCATTAAAGGTAAAATCTGTATAGGTGAATGTTCAGCATGCGTTGTTACTAATGGTTGAACTCGGACTATGGTCTCTGCTTGTTGACCTTGCAAAGCATAGCCAGCTTTAACATCAATTTGTTTTGTCCCATCAAAAGTAGAACTTGGGACTTTAACCTTCCAATACCCTACTTCATCAGGCTGAGCTTTATAATGTTTGTCTCCCACTTGAACATCAACCATATCAAGCGGTTTGCCAGATTTTACTAAACCAATGAAAATGAGGTTAGTAGAACTAGCTAATATAGCACCAACAAACATCAGTTTCATGATGTTCATGCGCTGCGCTAGTAGACCGCCTAAGAAGCCACCAACCAAGCTAAAGATAACGCCATAAACTTTTACTGCTTCGGCAATTTGTTCTTTGCTAAAGTTCAAATCTTGATAAAAGACGTTTGAAATTACACCCGCAATAATGTCTGAAATACGGAAGAAACCAATCAAGAATAAAAGCACTAACGCAAGTTTGACACCATAACGTTTAAAGAAATCCAGAATTGGAGCAATCCAAGTTTCTTTTGCCATTTGCTGGTTTACAACGCCCATTTTAACCAGTATGTAACCGACTAAAATGGCAGTACCTGTTGCGGTTAAAAATCTTAAAGCTTCTAAGCCAAATAAACTTGCACTATCTTGAATATTGCCAGCTTTTGAAATTGCCTCAGTAATTTGACCTGAATAAATATAAGTTAAAACAAACGAAATGACCGCTATAAAGAAGACTAAAACCAAACGGTAGTAATCAGTAGTTTTATAGTTTTTATATACTCGACTAACTTGAGGTTCACGAACAAGTAAGGTTGTAATAATACCGACCGACATGACTGCTGCCATTGTTAAGTAAGTGGTTTTCCAAGCCTCGTAAATATAGTTGCCTTTCGCTGTTCCTAAATGTGCAGCTAAAAACAATGCACCAGCACCAGCCACAATCATACCTATACGGTAACCCGCATTATAAGTAGATGCTAACACCGTCTGCATTTCAGTTTCAGCTAACTCAATACGATAAGCATCAATGACGATATCTTGCGTTGCCGCCGAGAAGCCAAGTAAAACTGCACCTGCTGCCATTTGAACGAGATAACTATGACCTAAAGCTGGGTCGGCAAATGCCATCGTACAAATCGCAAGCACAATCAAACACTGGGCAATTAACAACCAAGCACGTCTTCGACCTAAAGCCTTGGTCAAGAACGGTACTGGCAACTCATCAATTAAGGGTGCCCAAACAAACTTAAAGGAATATCCCAAAGCTGCCCAACTGAAAAAAGTGACTGCACTTTTATCGATACCCGCTTCGCCTAGCCATAATGAAAGGCTAGAGAAAATCAATAAAATAGGTATTCCGGCAGAAAAACCCAGAAATAGCATAATTAATGCACGACGGTCTAAAAATGCTTTAAACGCCGAGACCCAACCAGAGGTTTGTGTGGTCATTCGTTTTTTATTTTCCATAAATTATAAATGTGCCTATTCAATCGCTTCTTACCATTCCTTTCAAGATTCTTTATGCAATCAAGTTTGGTTTTGATGATAAAAACGGCAAGTTTGCTTGATATTTTATGCTAAACCTGTATACCTTTAACCTTCAACCTTCGTTTTCTTTTGCTGGATACCAACAGTGACACAAAAACTTGATCAAGTGACAACTTCAACTTTATCACTCGCTAAAACAAACACCACAAACGTCACAATAAATGCATTTCTTTCAGCTCTTGAGCAACCTGATATAAAAATGACTTTAGATAAAACAGCCTTAAAACCGGAACAACTTACACATATTCCAGATTTTGAAAATATTCCAGCTTCAACAAAACGTATCAAACCACTCAATAATTTTTTAGGTCAAGACCGCGCTAAAGCGTCGGTAGAAGCGGGCATTTCTTTACCCTACTCAGGTTATAACATTTTTGCAGTAGGAACGGCAGGCTTAGGCAAACGCACCATGATTAAGCGTTTACTACAGCAACATGCCAAAACAATGCCAACCCCTGACGACTGGGTATATGTCTATAATTTTAAACACGCGCGTCAACCAATTGCCTTACGCTTCCCTGCTGGTCAAGGCACCAAGTTTCAACAAGCTCTTCATCAAGCTTGGCAAATTATTTTAAAACAGCTTGAACGTCGTTTTAGTGCCGAAACTTATCATAACCGTATTGAACGTATCCGTGAGGAAACCGGAGATGAACAACAACAAGCGCTGGTTGAGTTAACCAAAGAAGGCGAAGAGCTCGATTTAAAATTGATTTCTCGAAATGAGAAACATGGTTTTGTACCTGTACAAGTAAAAGACGATCAGGTGCAAGAGCTCACTCAAACAGAAATTGATGCTTTAAATACGAAACAACGCGCTGAAATCGCAGCTAATGTTCGCTACATGGATAAAAAACTTGAGCGTCTTGGTTTGCATTTAGGCGATTTAGAAGATGATGCACGCGACAAAGTTTCTGTATTAAATCGAGATATTGCGACTCAAGTGGTTATGCCACGAATAGATCTGATTTTAAATAAATATGGCCAAGTGAAAGGCCTTGAAGATTATTTAAAGCAATATGCTCAAGATGTAATTGAGAATGTTGAACTCATTTTAGAGCAAGAAGAAGATGACTTTGCTCCTGCTATGTTCAATCGCGTACCAGCACGTTATCAAGCAAATGTGATTGTCTCAAACAAACCAAACAGCGGTGCACCGGTTATTTTTGAAGATTTCCCAACGCACTACAACTTGCTTGGTCATGTAGAACAACTTACTCACAACGGCACAATTACCACAGATTTCACTCTCATTCGCCCAGGTGCTCTACATCAAGCAAATGGTGGTTTTTTAATGCTTGAGGCCGAGCAATTGCTCGAACAACCTTATGCATGGCAAGGTTTAAAACGTGCCTTAAAATCAGGCCAACTCAAGCTCTCTTCTCTTGAACACATGTTGACGTTAACGGGTTCTATCTCAATTGAGCCTGCTGCGGTTCCACTGGATATTAAAGTGGTTCTTATGGCAGAGCCTGAAATTTATTATGAAATTTTAGAGGTAGAACCAGAGCTTGGTAGCGTATTTAAAATACGCGCAGATTTTACCGATACATTACAACGTAATGACGAAAATGAACAAGCTTACATGCAGTTAATTGCTGACTATGTTCAAGCCGACAAACTGCTTCCATTTGACCGTAGTGCTTTAGCTGCTTTACTTACCGACTCAAGCCGTCAAGCAGAAGATCAAAGCTCGCTGTCGTTACATGCTTCAACTTTGGGTGACCTGATTCGTGAAGCACATCACCATGCTTTTAAAGCCAATGAAAAGCTTGTAACTGATCAGCACATTAACCTTGCACTACAACATAGACAGTATCGATTAGGCTATTTAAGAGAGCTTTACTGGCAGGATTTATCACGCGGAACTCAGCTAATCGAGACTTCTGGTCATCGTTTAGGTCAAATTAATGCTCTCTCTGTTATTCACTATGCAGATGTCGAGTTTGGTTTACCTTCACGTTTGACTGCATCAGTCTATCAAGGTGGCGGCGATATTCTTGATATTGAGCGTAGTGTAGAGCTTGGTGGTTCACTGCATGCTAAAGGCGTCTTACTTATGTCGAGCTTTTTGAAAGCTCACTTTGGTCGTGAACAGATTTTGCATTTCTCTGCTGCGCTTGCATTTGAACAAAGCTATGGCCAAGTTGATGGCGACAGCGCCACGGTTGCCGAACTTTCTGCGTTAATTTCTGCAATTAGCCAAATTCCAATTGATCAATCATGGGCAATTACAGGTTCTATGAACCAGTTAGGTCAAGTTCAACCCATTGGCGGTGTAAATGCAAAAATTGAAGGCTTCTATGATGCTTGTAAATTACAAGGTTTAACGGGTAAACAAGGTGTCATTATTCCACGTCAAAACATGCAGCATTTAATGCTACGTCAAGATGTAATTGATGCGGTACAAAGTGGTCAATTCCATATCCATGCGATTGATACCATTGATCAAGCACTTGAAATTTTAATGGCTCGCCCTGTTGGTACACTAGATAAGAAAGGTAGATATAGCAAACATTCAATTTACGCCGCTGTAATGGAACAGCTTGAATATTGGCAAGCGATTGAAGATGGCGAAGAAATTGAAGAGGAGCCAAAGAAGAAAAAGAAAAATAAGAAAAAAATTAAGAAGCACGAAGAGCTGACAGCAAATGATCTTCCACAGGAAACTCAGGAAGAAGTTGCAACTCTCAAGCAAAAATAATACTCATATAAAAAGGGCTTGTAATCACAAGCCCTTTTTATGCATCAATTGAAAGTTAGCGAACGATCTGCATCGCTCGTCCACCAGCCAACTGACTAAAATACTGTTTAAGTGCTTCAACACAGCGTTGAATTTTCATTGGCTGTTGATCGTGTTTGGCAATCTCTGCATACAAAGTAAAAGCTGGCAGTTTCCAATCTGGTAAGATTTCAATTAAAGAACCAGCTTTCAATTCTTTTTGAGCATCTAAATATAAAATTCTAGCAATACCATGTCCTTGCTGACATAAGGCTTTAGCAACTTGCAAATTATTGCTTTGCAAACGGCTTGCCATTTCAATATGCAATTTTTCACCAGTTTTGGCATGTTGAAAATGAAAACTGCGTGATTCATTCATTGCATTTATTGAAAGCAACTCATGGTTGTTTAAATCGTTTGGATGCAAAATCGGGCTCGATTGATTGAGATAGCTGGGAGAGGCTACCAAAATCTGATCTACAAAAGCCATAGGAACGATAGAACTACTCTCTTCTACTGGTGTAGAACTCATACGCACTGCAACATCAATTCGTTCTTCAATGAGGTCAATATAACGATGACCTACTTCGAAATGAACAGATAAACCGCGGTGAGCTGACATCCAATGAGATAGAGCAGGAATAATGTGCTGAACCGCTAAGTCTGGTGTGCTTGCAATCCGCAAATCTCCAATCAAATCATCTCGCAATTCATTGATTCTGATTTTGCCTCTTTCTGCAGCTGCCAACATTTCTTGACAACTTGAAAAAAAAGCCTGTCCGGCCTCTGTCAAACTAAGTTTCCGAGTAGAACGGTGTAATAAAATTACATCCATTTCATGCTCAAGAGAACGTATTTGCTGACTTACAGCACTTGTTGTAATGCCTAATTCACGTGCCGCACCACTAAATGAACTTTTTTCAACCACACAAGCAAAAACACCCATCGCACGAAGCTGATCTAACATAGGTTTCCTCAAATCTAATTTTAAATTTATAAAAAATGCTTATTGTTGTAATGAAAGCAACCAATTACATTATACGAGGAAACCTATATTTATTGCATTAGCTAATTAGGTAAAAGATTTGCTGGGTTGATTGGTTTACCATCAAGGCGAATTTGGAACTCAAGCATAACTCTCGACGCACCTGAAGAGCCCATTTCTGCAATCTTTTGACCTGCGGTTACATTGTCTCCACTCTTCACCATCATCTTGCTATTGTGGGCATACGCACTGATATAGCCATCAATATGTTTAATTAAAACTAAATTACCATATTCTTTTAAGCCATCGGCTGCGTATACGACTTGACCATCTGCTGCCGCATAAATTGGATCACCTTGATTACCACCATAACGAATTCCTTTGACATTATTCGCCAAATTAAACCCTTGAATCACTGGTCCGTTATTTGGTTTGATCCAACGTAAGCTTGAACTTGGAATAGCAGTTCCCACTGTTGTATTGGTGGTTGGTGCAACTGTTCGTGGCGGGGTTGTTGTTGGTGCCGTTGTTGTCGTAGTCGGTAATGCTATTGTTTGGCGCTTAATTGGTTCAGGTTGCACCATGACTTGTGTTGACACGGTTCTTGGTGAAGAAGATTTCTTTAATCGTAATGATTGATTAACATAAATACGATACGGTGGAGCAATGCCGTTCATTTCAGCAATACTGACATAGTCCAGACCGTAACGCATTGCAATACCACTTAAAGTATCACCTGAACGAACGGTGTAATAGTTAGGAGCCATTGAATAGCGAGAACTATTATTAATTTGTGGTTTAGAAGCACACCCTGCCATTGCAACAGTGAAACCTACAGCTACAGACAACATCATAATTTTCATTATATTGTCTCTTTGAATATGTGATCTGCTTTGTTGCCCAGTTAAATGCATCGATCTCCCTCACTAAATGCTACAAATCATTTCGGCTAAGAGTACCAAAAAAGTAAGAGGAAACATGTTCCTCTTTTTCTTTATTCACAAAGTTATAACATTTGGCCCAGATTATTAGCCCAGACTTGCCTGCAAATCTTCTAAAACCGCATAGTTTGTTGCATCCATCTGAATTGGAGTTACGCTTACAAAACCGTTCGCAACCGCAAAAAAGTCAGACTGAACTTGGCTGGCAATACGCTGTGGGTCCGTAACCGCTTCACCTGCTAGACCAATCCAGTAAACCTGTCTTCCTCTTGGGTCAACATGACTTGTAATTGGTTTAGACTGAGCACGACGGCCTTGGTAAGTAATCTGAGTCCCTTTAAGCTGTGGCACATCTGGAATATTAATATTAAAAATATGTCGCGGCGGTAGTGCAGGTAAACCTTTGGCAATAAAGTCATGCACCCATTTGGCTGCTTGAGCATAATCATCTTTATGGTTGTATGAGCGTACATCCGACCCAGCCAAAGAAACCGCAATTGCAGGTTGTTTCATTAAGCGGCCTTCAAATGCAGCACCGACTGTTCCCGAGTACAGAACATCGTCACCTAGGTTTGCACCACTATTGATTCCACTCACGACCAAGTCAAATTCGAAATCGAATAGACCATTCATAGATAAATAAACGCAATCCGCTGGTGTTCCATTCACAGCCCACACATCTTCGGCAATTTGAATAGGACGTAAAGGACGATCAAGTGTTAACGCACTTGAAAAACCACTTCTCTCACTTTCTGGAGCAACCACGACAACACGGCCTAATGGTTTTAACGCTTCAGCTAAAGCTTGTATACCTGGTGCAAAGACACCGTCATCATTCGCAATTAAAATATTCACTAAAAATCTTTCTCGACAAATAAACCCGAAGGTTTTCTCAATTGAATTATTTGTTGAATTATATATATTTATGCCTCCATAGCATTATAAAATTGTGAAAAAATGAAAACTTTTGCTCCTTTTTTTCAAGTATTGGGGATCAGTATCACATTGTGTACACAGACGGTTTTTGCTGATGAGGGTATCTCGACACAAGAAGCTGATAGCTTAATTAAAGATGACATTGCATCTACTCAAGTTTTACAAGAAATTTGCCCGACTTTTGTTGGTGCAAATAAAAATCTTGAAACCAATACTAAAAAGATTATTGCAATGTACCTTGGCGGTTATTCCAATAAATCAATCACCTTCTCTGCATTGCAAAATGATTCAGAATATAAAACCCTGCTAAATGAAGCTCGTCAGGCGGCAAAAGAAATGGATCACCATGAACAACATGAGCTTTGTGAAGAAGTGGTAAATTACAAAGACTAAGCCTATTTCACTCGATATGCTTTTCTTTAAAAGGTTTTCTGTTGATGTAAAGCAGAAAACCTACATAACAATACATTTTTTCCATTTTTTTAGCCCTTAAATTGTTTAAGCTATCGGCATATTTCAAATTTTTGTTTCAGGTTATCCATGTTTATGAAAAAAAGCTTAGTTCAATCTCTTTCTGTTGTTTTACTTATGACAATGGCAACAGTGGGTTATGCTGCTGACAAGAAAAAACCAACTGAAAATGAAAATGTTGTTGAAGTTACCCCAAATAAAGGCACCACCCCAGAAGAGTTAGCAGCAATTCAGGTACTTTCTGAAATTTGCCCAAGTTTGATTGGCAAAAAAGATGCAGAATTTGCTCAAGGTTATGAACGTCTTGTAAAAGACTATTTGCCAAATGAAGCAGACCCAGTTGCAGCTTTAGAAAAACGTACAAAAGACAAAAGTTTCAAAAAAGTCTTAAAAGAAGCGCGTAATGATGCAAAAGCTGCTGGTAACGAGCAAAATACGTTAGTTTGTCAAGACGTAAAAGCTTATCAATCGCAAAACTAAATTAGTTAAAAACTCTCTAGTTACAATACTGTTCGAAAAAGCCGACTTCCCCCATAGAAGTCGGCTTTGCTTTGTCCTAAAATGCTAGGTTCTTCTGCTTCATACAAGATATTGGAATTACCTAGAATGACTCGAAAAAGCGCTATTGCTGCACTCCTCCTCTTACCAAGTTTTTCTTATGCAGCAACTGTCTTATCAGCTCCGCCAGAATTAAATAATAAGTCTTATGTATTAATGGATTACGAGACAGGACAAATTCTTGCTTCTAAAAATGAAAATGAAAAGCTTGCTCCTGCTTCTATGACTAAAATGATGACAAGCTACATCATTGAACAAAAACTATTAAAAGGTGAACTTACCGAGAATGAAAAGGTTCGTATGAACGAATCTGCTTGGTGTAAAGGCAGTAGTTCCGAATCATGTATGTATGTTCCATTAAATGGTACAGCAACTGTTTTAGAGATGCTTCGAGGTATTATCATCCAGTCTGGTAATGACGCATCAAAAGCAATGGCTGAACATATTGCTGGAAATGAAGGTACTTTTGCTCACCTGATGAATCAGGAAGCAAAACGTATTGGCATGACCAATACACAATTTATGAACTCTACGGGTTTACCTGCAGAAGGCCATTATTCAACCGCAAAAGATATGGCAGTTTTAGCTCAACATATTATTAAAGATAGCTCAAGATACTATCCAATTTACTCTGAGAAAGAGTTTACATTTAACGGTATCAAACAAGGTAACCGTAATGCTTTACTTTACACAGACCCAAGTGTTGATGGCCTAAAAACAGGTCATACCGATGAAGCTGGTTACTGCTTAACAACTTCAAGTAAGCGCGGCCCAATGCGTTTAATCTCAGTTATCTTTGGTACCAATAGCGTTAATGAACGTGCAAACCAAACACGTGCATTGTTGTCTTGGGGTTTTGCAAACTTTGAAACTGCAAATGTTCAACCTGCAAATCAAGTTCTTGCGAAAGCTAAAGTATGGTTTGGTAAAGAAAATGAAGTTCAAATTGGTTTAGCAGAGAACTTTAACGTTACTATGCCTAAAGGCAAAGCAGGCGGTATCAAAACTCAATTGGTTGTTCAACCAAATTTAAATGCGCCTCTTCAAAAAGGCCAAGTGGTTGGTAAACTTGTTGCAAGTTTAGATGGCAAAGTCATTGCTGAAAAACCTTTAGTTGCATTAAAACCTGTTGAAGAAGCAGGCTTCTTTGCACGTATGATCGACCATATTAAACAATTCTTTAGCAACTTATTCTAATTTTAGAGTAGTTGGATTAAGCACTCATGCTATTAGCTTGAGTGCTTTTTTATTTTATAATTTGATTAAATTTTATTTTGATACTTCTTATGACAAAAAACATCCGTCCCTATTTAGATCATCATCCACAAATTGATCCAAGCTGTTACATTGATGATATGTCAGTGGTTGTTGGTGATGTGAAATTGGCCGAAAATGTTTCAGTTTGGCCTTTTGCAGTCATTCGCGGAGATGTAAATAGCATTCAAATTGGTAAAAATAGTAATGTACAAGACCATTGTATGTTACATGTCAGCCATAAAAATGATGCAAAACCCAATGGTTCCCCGCTTATTATTGGTGAAGATGTGACTGTAGGTCATCATGTTACTTTACATGGCTGTACCATTGGTAACCGCGTACTAATTGGTATCAATACCGTTATTTTAGATGATGTTGTTATTGAAGATGACGTGATGATTGGTGCAGGCAGTTTAGTTCCACCTCGTAAAGTCTTAAAAAGTGGTTATTTATATGTTGGAAGCCCTGTACAGCAAGTACGTCCTCTAACTGAAAAAGAATTGGCATTTTTACCTTATTCAGCAAGACATTATGTAAAAGTGCAAAACAACCATAAAGATACCCAAACAAATTAAAATGTACTGAGTTTTTTCAAACGATAGCGTTTTTACGATCCTCTATCGTTTGTAAGATCACCGTAGCCAAAAACCCCTAAATTTCGTATCATACGACTTTTAAATTCATGGTGCTTTTTTATGGCCGCATGGACTCCTCATGTCACTGTCGCTACAGTCGTAGAAAAAGATGGACGCTATCTTTTTGTTGAAGAACATAGCGAAGGTTTTGTACACACAGTGTTTAATCAACCTGCTGGTCATGTGGAATGTGGTGAAACGCTAATAGAAGCTGCCATTCGTGAAACTCTTGAAGAAACGGGTCATCATGTTGAGATAGATGCTTTACTTGGCATTTATACATATACCCCACCCATGTTTCCGGATCGGACTTACTATCGCTTCTGCTTTTTAGCGCACGTCACTCATGTCGAAAGCGACCCTAAACTTGATACAGGTATTGTTTCTGCTGTCTGGATGACTCTAGATGAGCTTCAAGAATCTGCCCGTGCTCGTAGCCCTTTGGTGATTAAAGCCCTTGAAGATGCTATAAAAGGTCACCATTATCCTTTAGCTCTTATTTATGAGCACCCTTTTTCTCCCTCATTAACTTCACATTTGGATGCCTAGTCCTATGCAACAACGTGTCATCGTCGGTATGTCTGGTGGCGTAGATTCATCTGTTTCTGCGGCGCTTTTACTTCAACAGGGTTATCAAGTTGAAGGTCTTTTCATGAAAAACTGGGAGGAAGATGACGGCACGGAATACTGTACAGCAATGGAAGATTTAGCCGATGCTCAAGCAGTAGCTGACAAAATAGGTATTAAACTCCATACCGCAAACTTTGCTATGGAATATTGGGATCGTGTATTTGAACTTTTCTTAGCTGAATATGCCGCGGGCCGCACCCCAAACCCAGATATCTTATGTAATAAAGAAATTAAGTTCCGTGCATTTTTAGACCATGCCATGACTTTAGGCGCAGATTTTATTGCAACAGGTCATTATGCTCGTCGTGCTGAAACTGCTTATAACTCTAAAGGTGAAGCATATGCACCTTTATTACGTGGTTTAGATAACAACAAAGACCAAACTTATTTCTTGCATGCAGTGCATGGCCGTGAAATTAATAAAACCCTATTCCCCGTTGGTGAAATTGAAAAGCCAGAAGTGCGTAGAATTGCCGAAGAACTGGACTTAGCAACGGCGAAGAAAAAAGATTCAACTGGTATATGCTTTATCGGCGAACGCCGCTTTAATGACTTCCTTAAACAATATTTACCCGCTCAACCAGGTAAAATCGTGCTGGATAACGGTAAAGAAGTTGGTGAACATCACGGTCTGATGTACTATACGCTCGGTCAGCGTGGCGGTATTGGTCTTGGTGGACTAAAAGGTGCAGCAGAAGGTGCATGGTTTGTACTTCATAAAGACCTTGCCAACAACCGTTTAGTTGTAGGTCAAGGACATGAACACCCACTTATGCAAAGTACTCAGCTTTGGAGTGAGTCAATTGACTGGGTAGCTGGAGAACAACATATTCCGACTGAAGGATTACGTTGTACTGCCAAAACACGCTATCGCCAACCTGATCAGGCTTGCACAGTGTTTATTGATGAAAATAGTGAACACGGTATTCGTGTTGAGTTTGATGAACCTCAACGCGCAGTCACACCTGGCCAAAGTGTTGTATTTTATTCGGATGAAGTTTGCTTAGGCGGGGGTGTGATTCACCATACAAATGCCCCTACACCAGATTTTATTTAAGGGAATGGATGGCATGGTGGAGTTACCCTTTCAACAATCACAAGCCTTGAATGTTCGCCAAAACCGTGCCCTTGCTTTGGCTGGGGTATTCCAAGCGACCCAGCTTACGCATATGACTGCCATGACTGGACAACAAAGTATTGGTGAAAGCGGTAATTTCTATTTTGAGTTATTAATAAAGGCGAGTTTAAATATTCGTCCTACAATAAATAATAATAATGTTCAGACTTTAGATTTTTTTAATCAACTGGCTGATATTTCATTAGGTCTTAAGACACTCGAAAATTGTATTACTCAGCCTTTTACCAATGCGCCTAAATCTCGTTTGCCTAAAATGCGTAGTGCAAAACTTCCCATGTCTTATGCGATGTCACTTTTGCAATTAGAAAAAAAGGTCTATAGCAATCCTGAATATGTAGCGATTATTGAAAAAGCACAGCAGAAAATTTTAAAACAGCTTTCTTTTTTCGATAATAACTATTTACACCCAAGTATTTTAGCCAATTTGGCGCAAACCTATGTAGATACCGCTGGGCAAATTAATCCACGTATTCTTGTTCGTGGTAATGCTGAGGCATTTAAAGATACCAACCATACTAACCGTATTCGTGCTTGTCTGTTTACAGGGCTTCAAATGGCTCATTTATGGCGACAACTCGGCGGTAGTTCATGGAACATGATTTTTAGCAAACGTAAATTGCTACAGGATATTCAAGCACTTGCTCGTTTACAGTACCAAGTTATCTAACGCTGTAACGAGATTATTTTTTGTTTTATGTTTATTCCAGCATTAAGGAATCGTTATGAACGCTTTAACCGCACTATCACCATTAGATGGACGTTATGCCAGCAAATGTGATGCGCTACGCCCTTTTCTTTCTGAGTTTGGTTTAATTCATGCTCGTGTCACTGTAGAAGTGCGTTGGTTACAAGCGCTTTCTAACCGTCCAGAAATTATTGAAGTTGCTCCTTTCTCAGCTGAAACAAATGCAGCTTTAGATGCAATCGTAAGCAACTTCTCTGAAGAAGATGCGAATCGCATTAAAGAAATTGAGCGTACAACTAACCATGACGTAAAAGCAGTTGAATATTTCTTGAAAGAGAAAATTGCTGGTATTTCTGAATTACAAAATGCTGGTGAGTTTATTCACTTCGCTTGTACATCAGAAGACATCAACAACTTGTCTCATGCGCTTATGCTTAAAAACGGTCGTGAAGTTTTGGTATCAAGCATGAAGCAAATTTTAAATGCAATTTCTGCTTTAGCAACAACTCATGCTGAACAACCGATGTTGTCTCGTACACATGGTCAAACTGCTAGCCCAACAACTTTGGGTAAAGAAATGGCAAACGTTGCATATCGTTTAGCTCGTCAAATCAAACAGTTTGAAAATGTTGAGTTATTAGGCAAAATCAATGGTGCGGTAGGTAACTACAATGCTCACCTTTCTGCTTACCCAGATGTTGACTGGGCTGCTCACGCACAAGCTTTTGTTGAATCTTTGGGTTTAACATTTAACCCATATACAACTCAAATCGAGCCACACGACTACATGGCTGAGTTGTTTGATGCATTACGTCGTTACAATACAATTTTGATCGACTTTAACCGCGACGTATGGGGTTATATCTCTTTAGGTTACTTCAAGCAAAAACTTAAAGAAGGCGAAGTTGGTTCTTCAACTATGCCACACAAAGTTAACCCAATTGACTTTGAAAACTCTGAAGGTAACTTAGGCATTGCAAATGCAGTGTTGGCTCACTTAGGCGAAAAATTACCAATTTCTCGCTGGCAGCGTGACTTAACTGACTCAACTGTACTTCGCAACATGGGTGTTGGTTTTGCTCAAAGCTTAATTGCTTTTGATGCTTGCTTAAAAGGTGTTGGTAAACTTGAGCTTAATGCAAACCGCTTGAATGAAGATCTTGACCAAGCTCAAGAAGTTCTTGCAGAGCCAATTCAAACAGTTATGCGTCGTTATAACATTGAAAAACCATACGAGAAGTTAAAAGCTTTAACTCGTGGTCAAGCAATGACTCGCGACATGATGGTTGATTTCGTAAATGGTAACGAACTTGCTCAAGTACCAAGCGAAGAGCGCGCTCGTTTAGCTGAGCTTACTCCTGCAACTTATACGGGTAATGCAGCTGAACAAGCAAAACAAATTAATGACTTAATTAGTAAAATCTAATTAGAAAGTTAATCAAAAGCGAAGCCTAGGCTTCGCTTTTTTATTACACTAATACCCATCAAAATAAAGTTTTCCATAAAATGATCGAAAAAAAATTTCAACTTAAACACTATATTGCAATCAGCCTACTTTTGATTGCCATTATTGTTTCAGGTATCAATCCTCTGGAGTTTGAAGCTTACTTACTTCATCAATCCGGCACTGTTTTAATGCTGATTTTACTTTTTATTATTTTCAAAAAAATTGGTCTCGATTTTTTAAGTTTTTGTTTTTATTTACTGTTTCTTTTAATCCACGTAATTGGTGCTCATTATCTGTATTCATACGTTCCGTATAACGACTGGATTCAGCACATCTTTCATTTTAATTTAGATGAATACATGGGTTGGTCTCGCAATATGTATGATCGACTTGTGCACTTTTCATATGGTGCTTTGCTCTACCCTCTTATTTATCGCGTTTTTCAAGTTTGGTTGCCGACTGCACGTCCGTTTTCCCTATTTTTACTTGTAGTTCAATTCGTGATGGCATCGAGTGTTTTTTATGAACTGATCGAATGGCTCATTGCTATTGGCTTATCACCTGAACAAGCTGAAAATTATAATGGGCAACAAGGCGATATGTGGGATGCTCATAAAGACATGTTACTCGCCACAATTGGATCAATTGTTTATGGAGTTATTACTCTTATAACAACACCGAAAATCAAAAATTAGCCATAAATAAAAAGCGCTCATTGAGCGCTTTTATATTTTACATAGAGTCTTTTAAACAACCGGATAAGTCTGTTCTAAAATATTTTGCAAAGGTGAAGAAGTCGTATTTGGTAAAATTTGATCAAGATTTATTGTCTGGTCAACTGAAGTATTTACATCAGTTTGTTCAGGTGCTTGTGTAGGCTTTAATGCAGTCGATGCTAAAAGCTTTGCCACTGGATCTGAGTCACTCGCAGAAGAACTTTTCAATAAATCATCTATAGGAACAGTTTTCTGCTGGGTATTGGTCTCAGGTGTTGTATTTTGTGCGACTTTTAAAGTACTCAGTCCAACACTATCTGCTACAGCTGGTTCATGTGTACCCAACGTATCTACTGAGGCATCAGCTAAACTTGCAGTTTTCGGTGCAACTACATAAAAGATAAATGGAGAGCTTGCTTCACTCGTAAGCCCTGCCGCATCAGTTTGAGTCAAAGTAATGCTATGCTTACCCAAAGCTAAGTCTTTATCAAATGTAAATGTCCATGATTTACCAGTTGATACAGTCACTACTCCAATTGCAATACCATTATCATAAATCGTAAGCGTCGCATTTGCCTCGCCTGAACCTGTAAGTTTTGGTCTAGCATCATCCGTTTCTGAGCCAGATCCAATAGTGCCTTTTACATCACCAACATCATCTTCTGCGCTATTTAATATAGGTTTTGTTGGAGGAATAGTATCTTTTGTACCCACAATATCGAAGCTTTCAGACCGGTTTCCAGCATTATCGATGGCTGAAACAGAACCATGATTGTTATCAGTTAATGCTGGTGAAATGCTAATAGTAAATTTTCCATTCGCATCTGCTGTTCCACTACCAATAACCTTACCTGTCACATCTTTTATTTCAATTTTGGCATTTGCTTCGGCTGTACCAGTTACCGAATTACCATCTGCATTAATTTGAGCAGTTGGTTTATCAGGAGCAATCGAATCAAAACCTGGTTTAATTTCGATAGGCTTGGACGTATTACCAGCTGCATCCTCAACAACTACTGTCCCTTTTTGAGACTCTTTTAAAGCAGGTGAAAGCGTAATTTGAAAGTCACCTTGGGCATCCGCCATGCCAGTTCCAATGACTTTGCCATCTACATCTTTAATTTGAACTTTTGCATTTGCTTCGGTTTTACCATGTATTACCGACCCTTCTTTGTTAACTTCAACAAAAGGTGAAGCTGGGGGTACAGTGTCTTTACCCGCAATAATTTTAACTTCTTCAGATTTATTACCAGCAGCATCTTCGGCAACTACTTTGCCTCCGGCTTCACTAGTTAATGGTGGAGTAATTTTTAAAGAATAAATACCATCTTTATTTGCAAAAACAGTTCCTAATACTTTGCCAGTGGCATCATAAACTGTGATTTTTGCATTTGCTTCAGCCTTACCAGTTACCAATGTTCCATCATCGTTCAATTGAGCCTGTGGAGCATCTGGGGCAATTGTATCTTTTGTTCCTGTTACAACAGTCGCTTTTGAATTATTTCCAGCTCCATCCTGAGCAATAACATTTAATTTATCACCATTCACGAGTGGCTTATCTAATTTAATCGTGTAGTTACCACTTGCATCTGCAACACCTGATGCAACCGTATTGCCTGCGGCATCTTTAAGATAGATTTTTGCATTCGCTTCAGTTTTACCAGTCACTGTTACGGTATCATCAGCAAGCGTAGCTGTAGGAGCAGCAGGTGCGATTAAATCAGGCGTACTTGATGAATCCTCCTTATCATCTTTCTTAAAAGCCCAAAGATATAGTCCTTCCGCAGCTAAAACTGCTAGACCTGCTTTAAGTACGCTTCCCATTGAAAAACTTGGATCACTATCAACCGCGATGTTTGCAGCGGCTGGACTAGTACTGCCGTAACCTAAATCTGTAACGTGATTTAAGCCTTTATAGTCGATTACTTTACCTTGGGCATCGAATTGTGCTTCAACAAATTTTCCATGTTCAGTCGGAAAAACAAGGGAATGCTCTGTTGTATTTGTTGCTTCATTAAAGAAATTTTCTAAGACAATTGTCTCGCCATTCTTTAAGTGGATGACTAGGCGCCCCCCCTGTTTTTCCATCGATGCAATATCTTTTTGACTGATACCAATTTGAATGATCGTAGGTTGATTCAAAATTACTTTATTGAGCTGACCATCTTGCAGAACGTCCAAACCCTTTTTGGATGCTACAATTATTCTTGTCATTATTTCCTATCCTGAATTTCAGTTATATTTTTAAATGTTTAACTTTTTAAATGAGTCATCTAAAAGCTATTTTATTGTTGCCTAAAATATCAAAATCACTTACCCATCACAATTCAATAAGTATATTTATCAATAATATTTTTTTTCTTTCCATTCAAAATATAACTAAACAGGACAGACATAAAACGTATATATTACATTCCTAAGTAAAAGTAGCTAAATGCACCTATAAGGACTAAAACAAATAAAGTCATATAATTCGTTATTTTCTTATCAGCAAGTGTCATCTTAAGCATAGTCCAACCCTGAAAGCGTTTCGCAAGTATGCTATTTAAAACAAGTGTCGAAAGATGCACGATAACCAAAGCTAAAAATAAGTTTGCGAAAAATGAATGTAAGTCTCTCAAAGAATAAGTAAAGTGCTCTGTTCCGTATCCAAGTGCTACAACAACAGGAATGAGTATGAAAATAAATACAATCGAAGCTTGAAATAGTCCAATGCTGAACAGTTGAATTGAATTTTTCGAAAAAATACTTGCTGAATTTGCATGACTAAATGATTTTTTAATTGCATTGAATGCCATACTGCTCCGCTTTTTTATGCCAAATGGTGCGCTATTTGAAACACGCGGACTTAAAAAATGCCAAATAACTCGTATGGTAATACTGATGAGAAGTATATAACCAAACATCATATGCACTTGATGTAGGTCTTCATTATCGCCTGTAAAGTAAGCTCCAGTAAAAGCAATCATAATAATGATGTGTAAAATTCTTATGAGAATATCAATATGCGACAAAGTCTTTGACATCACCAAACTCAAAACTTAGGAATTAACTCCTACTTTGGCAATTGAAACTTAAACAAATATTAAGCAAATTCTTTTAATCATCGATATAAAAAGAGCACCCATTAAGGTGCTCTTTCTTTTATAAATATCTTAATTAAAATTTTGTATCACGCATTTGAACTAGCGTTGAATTCGCTTTTGCCAAAGTGTCTGCAACTTTATTCATTACGGCTGGAATCAGGCTATCTGCCATTTGAGCAGCTTGTAAACCCAACTTTTCACCCAAAGTTGCTTTCTTGCGTGTGTTGATCACATAGACATCATGCTGAGGTAATAAAGCTAATAAATACTCATCAGATGTTTCTAGTTTATCTACAAGGTTTAAATCAAGCGCATCTTGTCCATACCAATGCTCGCCTGTAGCAACTTTGTCTACATTCAGCTGTGGACGATACTTCTCTACAAAGTGCTTAAATAAGACATGCGTTTGTTGTAGCTCTTCTTCAAACTTAGCTTTCCCTTCAGGCGTATTTTCACCAAACATGGTCACAGTACGCTTATATTGCCCTGCTGTATAAAGTTCGAAGTCAACGTTATGCTGTTTTAAAAGACGATTGAAATTTGGAACCTGAGCAACGACACCAATAGAGCCAACAACAGCAAATGGTGCAGAAATAATTTCATTGGCAATACAAGCCATCATATAGCCGCCACTTGCAGCAACCTTGTCGACACAAATTGTTAAATGAAAACCTGCGTCACGCAAACGAACCAACTGAGCTGCTGCCAGTCCATAACCATGAACCATACCACCAGGACTTTCAAGGCGTACCACAACACGGTCGCGTCCGGCTTTAGCCGTTGCTAAAATAAGTGTGATTTCTTCACGAAGATTTTCAACCGCAGATGCCTGAATATCACCTTTAAAATCTAAAACAAAAATTTTCTGATTGTTCTTACGGCGGATTTTAGCTTCTTTCGCAAGTTGTTGAGCTAATTGTAAAAGCTCTAAACGACTTGCTGTAGTTTGTGCAATTTTTTTTCTCTGTTCATTTACACGTGCATTTAAATGGCTGACACGTATTTCCGCAGGGAGTTTAGGCAAATGGAATAACATAAAATTCTATGCTCATAAGTTTGTCTTTATAGCCTTAAGATGTGGTTCTTTTGATTAAAATTCAATAGCGATTTTGCAAAATAGATTCATTTTCATTTATTAAATAAAAAAAAGAGCACAAGGCTCTTTTTCTTTCACAGCTATAAATTAACCGAAACGTCCAGTAATGTACGCTTCTGTCAATTGATGGTCAGGTTGCGTGAATACTTTTTCTGTAGAGTTTACTTCGATCAGATCACCTAAATGGAAGTAAGCTGTACGGTCTGAAACACGTGCTGCTTGTTGCATTGAGTGCGTTACAATCACAATCGTATATTGATCAGAAAGTTCTGAAATAAGCTCTTCCACTTTTGCTGTTGCAATTGGATCAAGTGCAGAACATGGTTCATCCATCAGAATAACTTCAGGACTTACTGCAATCGTACGTGCAATACATAAACGTTGCTGCTGACCACCAGATAAACCTGTACCCGGCTGATTCAAACGGTCTTTCACTTCTTCCCATAAGCCCGCTTTACGCAAGCTATTTTCAACGATTTCTTCTAGGTCGTATTTATCACGTGCTAGACCGTGTAGCTTTGGTCCATATGCAACGTTATCAAAAATAGATTTAGGAAATGGGTTTGGCTTTTGGAATACCATGCCCACCTGAGCACGTAGCAATACAACGTCCAGATTTGGATCATAGATATTTTTATTATCTAAAGTGATCTTACCTGTTACACGGCAACCATCAATCGTGTCATTCATACGGTTTAGAGTACGTAGGAAAGTCGATTTACCACAACCTGATGGTCCAATGAATGCAATCACTTCATTTTGATAGATATCTAAATCAATGCCTTTAATTGCTTCAAAGTCGCCATAGTAAACATGGGCATCTTGTGCACTAATTTTGATTTCAGTTGAGTTCTGCTTTTTTGAAGTTTGCGGTTCAAAATGCGAAACATATGAAGTGCCATGGTTCAGCGGCTTATCTGTAAATTGAGACTGTTCAGTATTCACTAACTTATCCTTTTCTAAGGAATTCGTAATATCAATAGTATTCATTATTTATCCTCTATTACCAACGCACTTCGAACTTTTTACGTAACCAAATTGCAAGGCTGTTTAAACCAATCATTAATGCAAGAAGTACGATAATCGCAGCAGCAGTACGGCCTTCGAAGAAGTTACGCAACTCATTACCCTGCCATAAGTAAACTTGAACAGGTAAAGCAGTTGCTTGATCAAATGGAGTTGTTGGAATACTTGCAACGAATGCACTCATTCCGATTAAAAGTAACGGCGCAGTTTCACCAAGGGCGTGTGCAACACCAATAATTGAACCTGTCATGATCCCCGGCATCGCCAAAGGTAAAACATGATGGAAAACGGTTTGTACTTTTGAAGCCCCCAAACCAAGTGCAGCTTGACGAATTGATGGTGGCACAGCTTTTAAAGAAGCACGGGTTGTAATAATGACTGTTGGTAATGTCATTAAACTGAGTACCAAACCACCAACAAACGGAGCCGACAATGGTAAGTGCATCCAGCCAATGAAAATGGCTGCACCAAGCAAACCGAACACAATTGAAGGAACAGCCGCAAGGTTATTAATGTTGACTTCAATAATGTCTGTAAGAAAGTTCTTTGGTGCAAACTCTTCCAGATAAATAGCACTCGCTACACCAATTGGGATCGAAATAATGATCACAATTAGCATCATAAATAACGAGCCCATGAATGCACCTGCAAGACCACTAATTGCTGGTGAACTACGAGAGTCCGGATTTGTAAATAAGTTGGTATTAAATGTATTTTCGAGAATACCTTTTGCTTTCAAATCATCTGCAAGCTTACGAGTTTCCGGGTCAAGCTGTTGCTGGTCATCTGGTAATGAGCGGTCAATGTTGCCTTTTAACCATACGTCTACGTTAGCATCACCCAAGAAAGTAAGATTCTCTTTTTTACCAATCAGTGATGGGTCAGCAAATACCATGTCACGTAAACGATAAGCTTCAGAACTTGCATATAGACTACGTAAGGAATCGCGCTGTGACTCAAGTGAAGGGTCTTTAGCAACCATACCATTTACGATCAGGCTATCCCAATCCACCATACCCATTTTTGTTTGCCAATCGACATAACGTTCTTGGTAATGCGCCGGTGTTTCACCCTGAGTACGAACAGGCACAGGACCCGCATCAATCACTTTAGGGTCAAAGTAAACTGGAACATTCATGCTGGTTTGCCAAAATGCTGGTAAACCTTTTGCCAAAATACTACCGAACAATAGCGCAACGAATGCAAGACCAATAACAACTGCCGATAAACCAGCAATACGGAAAGCTTTTTCTTTGCGGTGACGCTTCGCCAATGATTTTTCAATCACTTTTTTACGGCGATCACGCGCCTGAGCAGCAGCTTGTGGATCAAATACGTTCTGATCCATAGGAGACGATGTATTTGATGTACTCATTCGTATTGCTCACGGTATTTACGCACAATGTACAGTGCAACAATGTTTAATCCCAAGGTAATCACAAAGAGTGTTAAACCCAGTGCAAATGCCACCAAGGCTTGCGGGCTTGCAAAATCGGTATCGCCCGTTAACTGTTTTACGATAGTTACTGTAACTGTCGAAACAGCTTCAAACGGATTTGCATGTAGAAGTGGACTGTTCCCTGCTGCCAAAACCACAATCATGGTTTCCCCTACGGCACGCGATACAGCCAATAAAAATGCCCCAGTAATACCCGGTAAAGCTGCTGGTAAAACCACTTGGCGGATTGTTTCTGATTTGGTTGCCCCAAGCCCGAGTGAACCATCACGAAGTGCACGTGGAACTTGAGTAATAATGTCATCTGACAAAGATGAAACAAATGGGATAATCATGATTCCCATTACGAAACCTGCAGTCAAAGCACTGGTTGCGTTAATTTCGATACCAATATGAGCACCAACAGCTTTAAAGAATGGCCCAATAACCATCATGGCAAAAACACCATAAACAATCGTTGGAATACCCGCTAAAACTTCAATGGTTGGTTTTGCCCATGAGCGTAACCATGGAGATGCGTATTCAGCTAAATAAATAGCAATCATTAAGCCAACTGGTACAGCAACCAATAAGGCAATACCACTGACCATGAGCGTACCCCATAGTAATGGTAATAAACCATAGCTACCTTCTGCATTACCTGAAGTACTAAAACCTGGGTTCCATTCAGTTCCAAAGAAAAAGTCAATTGGACTTACAAAATGGAAGAAGTGCATTGCTTCACCAAACATCGACATTACAATGCCGATAGTGGTTAAAATTGCAACACCAGAACACAGGATTAAAGCAACATTAATGGCACGTTCAACTTGGTTACGAGCGCGATATTCTTGATTGATTTTTTTCTTTGCCCAGACCAAGCCTAGTAAGGCAGCACAAACAACAACGGCAAATTTGGCAAAAGAGCCAATAGTTTGAAATTTTGCATATTGCTGAGCCGCAGCCAATTCATAAGCTTCTGGATGATCACTTACCCCAAAACCTGAAGCAATCGATTGAACTCGATCAACAAGAACACTTCTTGCTGCTTCATCTAGAGATGCAGCGACAGAAGCAGGAACATTATTAAAGATAATATGATTTAAAATACTTGGCTCAACCAAGTTCCAAATGATCAAAATTAAAAAAGCAGGGATACCGCACCAAAGCCCAACCAGTGCGCCATAATAACCAGGACGAGAATGTAGTGTCGCCGAGTTGCTTCCCTTACCTGCTAGGTGGCGGCTCTTTCTTAGCCCAAGTTGATATGCAATTGCCACAAGGGCTAACAACACACCGATAAGTAGCAGATTCATGTATTCTCCACTGTTTTCTCAATTGTCATAATTTGGGAAAAACGTGTTAGACAAAAAGGCTGATGATCACTTGGGATCACCAGCCCCTATTCAAAACAAATTATTTAACAGTTTTACCTGCTTTAAAGTCAGCCAAGACTTTAGCGCGTTCTGCATCAGACATTGCGATTAAACCGTCACGCTCAGCTTTAGAACCTTTACCAGTCGCTTTTTTGCTTAGGAAGTATTCTACATACTGTGGTAAACCTTTAACTGATTTTAAGTGTTCGCCTTTCACATAGAAGAACAATGGGCGAGATACAGGGTATGTACCGTTTAACACAGTTTTCTCAGAAGGAAGAACGTTGTTTACTGATGCTACACGTAACTTGTCACGGTTCATGTCATAGAAGCTTAAACCGAACACACCTACCGCACTTGGAGAAGTTTTTAAGCGAGCTAAAGTTTCTGTATAGTCGCCAGCAATTTCAATTACACGACCGTCTTTACGGAAAGTCGAACATGCTTTCTTCTGAGCGTCTTTATCTAAGTTTTTGAAGTATTCGTATGATTCACAACCAGCATCAACCATTTTCTCTTGGAAAACTTCACGCGTACCGTGGTTAGACGCAGGAATTACAAGCGTAATAGGTTCGTTAGGAAGTGATTTGTCGATTTGGTTCCAGTTTGTATATGGGTTTGGAACCAATTTACCTTTTGAAGGTAACTGCGCAGCTAAAGCAGCAAACACATGGTAAGGCTTTAATTTATAAGCTGCTTTGTGTGAGCTAGACGCGAATACGATACCGTCATAACCAATTTTGATTTCTTGAATTTGTTTTACACCAGCTTTGTTACAAGCTTCAATTTCAGTGCTTTTAATTTTACGAGAAGCGTTTGCAACGTCGATTGTGTTGTCACCAACACCTTGACAGAACTGCTTTAAACCAGCAGAAGAACCACCAGAACCCACAACAGGAGTTTTAAATTGAGGGAATGTATTACCAAACTCTTCAGCTACAACGCTGGCAAACGGTAATACAGTTGAAGAACCAGCAATTTGAATCGTATCACGAGCTGCATTTGCAGTCGTAGTTACAGCGGCCCCAGTTACTGCTAACGCAATTGCGATTTGACGTGGATTTAAGCGCATTCTGTTCTCTCTCATTAATGCAATAGGTTGTACGTCACTTTTTGTTTAGTGCTTGTACGCTCTTCGATAGCTGCATTGTGAATAGAAAATATGACAAATAAGTTACAGTATTATGACGCTTTAATGATTTTTAAAATCGGGACTGTCATATTTCTAATTCTATTTTATATCAATCATTTAATCTTATTTTACAAGGTAGCTCGCACTCAAGTTTAATTTTGAATATGACAAACACCCAAATCAACAAATTGATAATTTTGCTTAAATTATAAAAACTTAATGAATTGAGATTACAAAATTATTTTACTAACCCATTTTTTATTTTTTTACATGTCATATTTATTTTGAAAAATTATTTCGCTCAAACATGAAAATATTATGACAAAAAGATAAACGGTTATCTGCTCTTTGTCAGATAACCGCAATATCACTGTAAATTTAGCTTATTAGTTTGATTGCACTTCTGGCATTGCGACCATTTTTTTACGGTACTTCAAGAAATACATGATAGCTAAAGCCGCCAACCAAATAGGCCCTAAAATAACAGCCAATCTCATATCTGGCGTCATCGCCATAATAATAAGAATAAAGCATACAAAGCTAATGGTTAAATAATTACTCCATGGACTCATAATGCTTTGGAACTTAGTTTGGCGACGTTGCAATTTCATTGCTTTGGTAAATTTCAAATGTGTGACTGAAATCATAAGCCAGTTAATGACAAGTGCTGCCACAACCAACATCATAAAGATCTGAAACGCTTGGCCAGGAATTAAGTAGTTCACTACCACACATACAGCTGTGATTGATGCAGACACAACTGCTGCCGGAACTGGAATACCACGACTGTTTACTTTCTTCAAAATTGCAGGAGCATTACCCTGCTCTGCCAAACCATGCAACATGCGGCTATTACAATAGATACAGCTGTTATAAACAGAAATAGCAGCAATTAAGACCACAAAGTTAAGAACATTTGCCACGCCATTACTATTGAGTGACTGGAAAATTAAAACAAACGGGCTACCACCTTCTGCAACCATATTCCAAGGGTAAAGACATAAAAGAATACCAATTGCACCGATATAAAAAATCAGGATGCGGTACACAATTTGATTTACTGCTTTTGGAATTGTTGTTTCTGGTTTCTTCGTTTCTGCAGCCGCAATACCAATAAGCTCTAAGCCACCAAATGCGAACATAATGACAGCCAAAGCCATAATAAAGCCATGAATACCATGCGGAAAGAAACCACCGTGTTGCCATAAATTTGCAACACCTGCTTGCGGACCTGCTGAACCGGAAAATAATAAATAAGCACCAAAGCCAATCATGCTTAAAATGGCAACAATTTTAATGCAGGAAAATAAGAACTCAGATTCCCCAAAAAAGCGGACATTTACCAAGTTAATGCCGTTAATTAAAATAAAGAAAAATAATGCAGTCATCCATGTCGGAATTTCGGGCCACCAAAATTGGATAAACGTACCAATAGCACTCAGTTCGGCCATACTCACTAGTACATACAACACCCAATAGTTCCAACCAGACATAAAACCAGCCATTTTGCCCCAATACTTGTTCGCAAAATAACTAAAAGAACCACTCACTGGTTCTTCAACAACCATTTCACCTAAATGGCGCATAATTAAAAAGGCAATCACCCCTGCAATTGCATATCCCAATAAAATTGAAGGACCAGCCAATTTAATTGTTTGTGAAAGACCTAAGAATAACCCTGTTCCGATCGCTCCTCCGAGTGCGATGAGTTGAATATGCCGATTGGATAAGCCTTGTTTTAACTCGTGCTTATTGTTTGCATCCATAACATTATCTCCAATGTTGGTGTCACTTCCTGTACACCTTTATTCAGCACTACATCCGAAGATCAGAAACCGACCTTCGGACATAAGTTGCTTTAATATGAGTCCATTTAATTTTGAGAAGACTTGTCCTATCTTCTATTTAAAACGAGCTTGCATCCTTACATTTAACTGGTTGGGAACGCTCCTTTAAAATTTCGTAGCCACGATCGCCGTAGTCAAAACGCGCAATCACAGAAGCAAATTTTTTCAAACTTACTGGTGCATCCATTGCTGGTAGTTTTAATTCAATAAAAGTTAACTGGTCATTTTGCTGAACGTTGTCTAAAACACTCTTTAACTGCCCTGCGGTTTCAACCACATAAGTGGTATGACCTTTCTTACCGTTAAATACTGCAGGAATTTCAGTGTATTTCCAGTTTTGCACGTCGTTATAGGCAGCATTTTCACCCATAATTAATCGTTCAATGGTGTAACCGCCATTGTTCAACAAGAAAATAATTGGTTTTAAACCGTGACGAATAATGGTAGAGAGTTCTTGTACGGTAAGCTGGAAAGAACCATCGCCAATAAATAAAATTTGACGGCGTTCTGGAGCAGCCAACAAACTACCAAGCAAAGCTGGTAAGGTGTAACCAATAGAACCCCAAAGCGGCTGAGCAATATATTTAGCTGTAGCTGGGAGCTTTATACCCGACAAAGCAGAGTTTGATGTCCCGACTTCACCTATAATCACATCATCTTCTTTTAAGAATCCTGAAATGTAATTCCAAAGCACATCTTGGCTTAGCTTTTGTTGAGCTGGAGCTTCAACTACTTTCTGAGGTTGTTTTTCGAGAAGAGGTGTTGACGATTTACGTGGCGCAACTTTTTTATTTAGCTCGACAAGTAATTGTCCAATCTCAATACCCGGAAAATCCTGACCAAAAATATTTAAGCCATAAGATTTAATTTCGATGTAGTTTTTAGTTTCAATTTGATGAGTAAATACAGCTGAACCCACATCGGTAAAGCGTGCACCAATACCAATCAAACAGTCAGATTGCTCAATGATATTTTTTACATGCGGTTGGCTTGCCCCACCCACATAAGTCCCGATATAACGAGGTGAGCCTTCATCCATAATATTTTTTGCAGTATTCATACCTGCAAATGGAATCGAGCATTTTTGAGATAAATCATTTAAAAGCGACGTTACACCAAAAACTGAAGCTTCATTATCAATAAGAAGTGCTGGGCTTTGAGCATTCTCAATAATGTCACAGAGTTTTTTTACCACAGTTTGTAATAATTCAGGTTCAACAGCTGGATAGCTTAAGTCGAGGGGACGCTCAGATACTTCAATTTTAACGTGGGTAATATCGCCTGGTAGTTGAATGTGTACAGGACGGCGTTCAAGGAAACACTGACGTAATACACGGTCAATTTCAAAGGCTGCATTTGCTGGAGTTAAACGAGTTTGGGCAACTGTAAACTCTTTCATACAGTTCATAATATTGTCATAGTTACCATCAACTAATGTATGGTGTATAAGAGTACCCTTTTGAACTGCATGTAACGGTGGAATTCCTGAGATATGAATAAGAGGTACATTTTCTGCGTAGGCACCTGCAATACCATTAATCGCACTTAAGTCACCTACACCATACGTGGTTGCCAAGGCAGAAAAACCGTTAATTCGTGCATAACCATCTGCTGCATAGGCAGCGTTTAATTCATTACAATTTCCAATAAATTCGAGTTGTGGGTCTGCTTCAACTTGTTCTAGATATGAGAGGTTAAAATCACCAGGTACACCAAAGAGATGTTGGATACCCATTTGTTTTAAACGAAGATTTAAAAAGTCACCGATTTCTATGAACATTGCTCTATATCCTTTGAGACCAATTTTTATTCCATAGAAAAATAATATTTCATCTACCTTTTAGATTTCGTGCATAATGAAAACGCATTTTAATAAAAATACATGATTTGTGTATCATAAAAGGATTTTATGCAATGGATAAGTTCGACTGGCAAATCATTCAAGCATTACAAAAGAATGGACGACTCACCAATCAGGAAATAGGAGATTTAATCGGTTTATCTGCTTCGCAATGTTCTAGAAGAAGACAGTTACTCGAGCAAAAAGGCATAATCTTAGGTTATACCGCGCGCATCCAGCAGCAGGCGCTAGGACTGGAAGTTACAGCAATGATTCACATTAATTTAAGAACACACGAGGCAAAGTCACAGCAAGCTTTTCAAGAATTGATTGAAGCCGAAGATAATATTCAAGATGCGTTTTCAATTAGTGGCGATGCAGATTTTATTTTAAAAGTCGTTGCTGAAAACTTAGAACAGCTTTCCCAATTTGTGACTGAAAGATTGCTTTCTTATAATTTTATTGGTCACATAAAGTCTTACATTGTTCTAAAAAAAATCAAAGAACAGAATCATTTTTTAATCAAACCTAAAAGTATGAGCTATCATCACTCCCAATAAGCAAGCCAAGCTTTTCTACCTTATGAATGAAAATAAAAGGCGGATATTAGATCCGCCTTAAAATGAATATTTAGACTTTACTGATATGAACCGTTTGCCCAATCGTATTTTCAAGCAAACCTTCCAAACCAAACTCGGCACCTATACCAGACATTTTCCAGCCACCAAAAGGTGCATGAGGCAGGACTTCTGCATGGGTATTAATCCAAACGGTACCGCATTGAAGTTGAGTAGCATAAGTTTGAGCAGCTTTAATATCGGAAGACCAAATTGAGCCACCTAAACCAAACTCACTGTCATTGGCACGAGCAATTGCATCATTGATATCTGTATATTTTAAGATAGGCAATACTGGACCAAACTGCTCTTCTTGCACCACTCGGCAAGAGTCAGAAACTTCAGTCAAAATAGTTGGCGCAATAAAGTAGCCTTGCTCTGGTAGCTGTTGTTGTCCAGAAAGTGCTTTTGCACCTTGTTCAATCGCTTCCGCAATAAGAGCTTTTACCTTGTTATATTGCATTTGGTTTTGTACTGGGCCAAATGTGGTAGAAGACGCCATACCATCACCCACAACTTGAGCATTGGCAATATCAGCTAACTTTTGCGATAAAGCTTCATATTGGCTTTCATGCACGTATAGACGCTTTAAGGCTGCACATGTTTGACCAGCGTTTAAGAACGCCATGTTAAAAATCTTAGCTGCAATTTCATCGATATTTGCATCTGGCAATACAATACCAGCATCATTACCACCCAACTCTAAAGTTAAGTGTTTTAACTGCTGAACTGCACCAGCCATAATGTGCTGGCCTGTTCGAGTTGAACCCGTAAACACGACTTTTTGTACATCTGGATGAGAAGATAGCGCTTCGCCAATCTCACCAGCACCAACCACAATTGAAATAACACCAGCAGGAACTTCTTGCTGAATGATTTCACATAAACGTAAAGTTGATAGTGGTGTGTATTCAGAAGGTTTGCTAATAACAACGTTACCCGCGCGTAAAGCAGGCATGATATGCCAAACCGCAATCATGAGTGGCCAGTTCCATGGCGTAATTGAAGCCACTACACCTAATGGTTGGCGATGGCGCTCAATACGCTTAGTTTCACTGTCTTCAATAACTTCTACAGGTAAATCCATAGCAGCCGCATAACGCGTCCAACCAATTGCACCCTGCACTTCCATTTGCGCAAGTGCCAATGGCTTACCTTGTTCAAGCACAACCAACTCTGCAAGCATTTCAGCGTGCTTTTCAATGCCATCTGCAATCTTGTTCAAGATTGACTTACGTTCATCATGAGAAACTTGCTGCCAAGCTTTAGATGCCTGTTTAGCTGCACTCACTGCCTGATTGACCTGTGCAACTGATGCTTTTGCACAACGTGCAGCAGTTAAGCCAGTAGCAGGGTTTAGAATTTCTAGTTCACCTTGCTCACCTGAACAAAGTTGACCGCCAATAATGAGTTTAAATTCATTGAGCATATTCGCTTGTTGCATTTCTTCTTCCTTGTCTTAATTGTAATTACAGCCACTTACTTTTTTCAGTTAAAGCGGGATTATTTAAAGTAAGTACGATATTGATATATCAATGCGACCCAAAATATCGTGAACATACCAATACAATAAGAAATTTGCTCCCCATAAATCATGCATAATTATTTTTGTTTTTTGAAAATATGCATGTTTTGTGCATTTCCTTCTGTTGTGATGCACACTTTTAATAAAAATAATATGCAATAAAAAAGCCCGGCAATAAACCGAGCTTTTTTTGTTATCAACTTAATTAGTCGATTGGTGGTACATAGTTACCAGAAGCAATCGCATCTTTGATGCGGTCAGCTTCAGCCAATACTTGACCTAAAAGGTTTTTAACGTTTTCGAAAGTCACAACAGGGCTTAATGTTGTCATTTTCAATGACTGTACATCACCCACTTTTGTTACACCGATATTTGCTTCACCACGTGCAAACAATTCATCTGCTACGTTTTGGTTCAAGCTATCGATAAACTCAACTGGGTAGCCTTGTGGCACAACACGGAACAATACCGAAGCAAATTGTGGTTCAACTAAAAGCTCTAAACCTTCAGTTGCCTTGATGTAATCTGCAACTTCACGAGTCAGTTTTACACCATGGTCAATCATTGAACCATATAGGTCTTCACCTAGTGATTCAATTGTCATCCACAATTTCAATGCATCAAAACGACGAGTCGTTTGTAATGACTTAGACACAAGGTTTGGTACACCATGTTCTTCGTCATAAGCAGAATTCAAGTATTCAGCTTCGTAGTGCATGAAACGATAGTTCGCTTCATCTTTTAACAAGAACGCGCCACAGCTAATGCTTTGGAAGTAATGCTTATGGAAGTCGAGGGTAATTGAGTCAGACAACTCAATACCATCAAGCATTGCACGATAGTCATTTGACAAGATCAATGCACCGCCCCACGCAGCATCAATGTGCATCCATGAACCATATTTCGTTGTGATTTCACGAATTTTCTTCAATGGATCAATTGCACCAGCATCAGTTGTACCTGCTGTCGCAACAACACAAGCAACAACCTTACCTTCAGCTTGAAGATGCGCCATCGTTTTTTCGAGAGCATCAACATCCATCTGAGCATTTTCATTCACAGGAACAGTCACAACTGACTGGAAGCCCATGCCCATCATTGCCATGTTCTTTTGCACAGAGAAATGCGCATTTTCAGAACAAATAACTTTGACGTTTTTCATTGCTTCAGCTGGAATACCATCACGCTGTACAGACCATGGATTACCATTTTCGTCTTTCCAGTTTTTCGAGATGCACCAGTCACGAGCAAGCAAAACACCCATCAAGTTAGATTGAGTACCGCCAGAAGTGAATACACCTGCCTGACCAGAACCATAACCTACTTTTTGACGCAACCAATCAATCAACTGAACTTCCATTAATGAACCTGCCGGGCTTTGATCCCATGAGTCCATAGACTGGTTAGTTGCATTGATTAACACTTCCGCAATCTGGCTCATCACCATAGTTGGGCAGTGTAAATGCGCTAATGAATGTGGATGGTGTACTTTCAAGCTTTTATTTAAGAAAAGCTCAATCATACGTTGAAGTGATTCTTGTACACCCATACCTTCTTTTGAAGGTTGGAAAGAAATTGCTGAACGCAATTCTTTAATGCTACCGCCTGTGTACATTTTTTCATTTTGCAACCATGCTGAAACGGCTTTTACCGCTTCGCCCATTGCTGACTCATAGTCAGCAATGGATTGTGCATCATTGCAGAGTAACGCTTTACGATGTTCTGCAAAATCCACCATATTTACGCGCCTCGTACTGCAACCAATGCTTCTGCAATTGCTTTCTTAAAGCGGGCAATTACTTCCACACACTCTTCTTGAGTAATGATAAGTGGGCAAAGTAAACGAATTACTGTACCGTTACGACCGCCTTTTTCAAGCAATAACTTGTTGTTAAAGCAAGCAGTCTGGATCGCAGCCGCTAACTGAGAGTCAGCAGGATGAGAACCGATACGGTCAGCAGGTTTACGCTCGTCAACGATTTCAACACCAATCATTAAACCGCGGCCACGTACGTTACCGATACATGGGAATTCAGTAGCTAATTTTTTCAATTCAGCTTGTAGGAAATCACCACGTTCTTGCGCATTTTGAGCAAGATTTTGTTCGCTAATCGTTTTTAATACTACAAGGCCTGTACCCATAGCAAGTTGGTTACCACGGAAAGTACCGGTGTGACCAGCAGGCTGCCAAGCATCAAATTTACGTTTAATACCTAATACTGCAAGTGGTAAACCACCACCTACTGCTTTAGACATTACAACAACATCAGGTTCAATACCTGCATGTTCAAACGCAAACATTTTGCCTGAACGTGCAAAGCCAGCTTGAACTTCGTCTAAAATTAAAACGATGTTGTGCTTTTCAGTCACTTCACGGATTTTTTGCAACCATTTTACTGGAGCAGTAACAACACCGCCTTCACCTTGAATTGCTTCAAGAATCACAGCAGCAGGTTTTGTTACACCGCTTTCAACATCTTCAATAAAGTTTTCAAAATAGTAAGTTAAAGCATCAACACCAGCTTCACCACCCAAACCAAGTGGGCAGCGATATTCATGCGGATATGGCATGAATTGTACGCCTGGCATTAAACCGTTAACCGAGTTTTTCGCACTTAAGTTACCAGTCATTGCAAGTGAACCATGGGTCATACCATGATAACCACCAGAAAAACTGATTACTGAACTACGACCAGTGTAAGTCTTAGCAAGTTTAACCGCTGCTTCAGTCGCGTCTGCACCAGCAGGACCACAGAACTGTAAGCAGTACTCTTCTTTACCGCCTGGTAAATATGCTAACAACGCTTCAGTAAACGCATCTTTTAAAGGTGTGGTTAAGTCTAAAGTATGCAATGGCAAACCACTTGCCAATGTGTCTTGAATACTTTGAATCACCGCAGGATGATTATGACCTAAAGCCAATGTACCTGCCCCAGCTAAACAATCAAGGTACTGTGTACCTTCAACATCAGTAACCCAGCAGCCTTGTGCTTTCGCTATCGCTAACGGTAATTTACGTGGATAGCTACGAACATTCGATTCCATCTGACTTTGGCGAGTCAAATAATATTCGTTGGTAGCATTATCGGCAGGGTTGACAGAAGTAACGCTCATATCGGATTACCATCTCTGATAAGGGTAGAAAGAAATAAGTCTGGTGACTTTTGGTCCTTTGACTCGGTGCTTTATAGAACTAGCGAAGACACATATTTTATATCTTGTAACTAGGAGCGCGATGATACCTAATTTTGCAAGAAAAAAAACGTCTTTTGTGTACTTTACTCATCTAATCTTATTGAAAATATGTATTATCCCAATAGTTATGATGAATTATCATCATACTATGTGACAACCTAAAGAAAATATTCTTTTTTTATATTAGTTTGATTCTTTAAGTTACATTGAAACACTTAAATTTTAAGTTTTTATTTTTTATAGTTTTTATTCTTACCAAAAATTAAAAAAATTGATTTAAATATTACAAATACCCCACAAAATCTGCCAAAGTTATGCATAACTTATGTTTAACATTTCTTAATGAAAAAAATTAAATTTATATTAATTTTTAAAGGATAAATTTATGCGTACTTTAGCAATATCTACTCTTCTACTTGGTACGGTACTCAGCCCTATGGTTTTTGCCCAAGATGATAATGCCCTTCACTACAATATTGTAAATGTACAAGCTGAAGCTTCTCGTCAGGTATCTAATGATGAAATGCATGCCACTTTGTATATTGAAAAAAGTAACAAGCAGCCTGCTGAACTTTCAAATCAGATTAACCAGTTAATGAATCAAGCGCTTGCAACTTCCCGTAAATACCCGCAAGTAAAAGTGGAAACTGGTGCTCAAAGCACTTATCCAATTTACGATAACGATAGCAATAAGTTAAAAGAATGGCGTGGTCGTGCTGAAATTCGTCTTGAAAGTAAAGATTTTAAAGCCGCTAGCCAGTTAGTGAACGAATTGCAGCAAAACTTCCAAACTCAATCGATTAACTTTACGGTTTCTGACGAACAACGTAAAAAAGTTGAAAATGAGTTGATGGTAGAAGCATCTAAAAACTTCCAACAACGTGCTCAAATGTTGACTCAAGCATGGAATAAAAACCAATATACGTTGGTCAATTTAAACTTGAACACTAACAATTATTTCCCTCAACCCGTAATGCGTGCCAGCATGGCTAAATTTGCTATGGCAGAAGCTGCACCGGCTCAAGACATGGCTGCTGGCGAGTCTAAAATTACTGTTAATGCAAACGGTTCAATCCAGTTTAAATAATTTGTTGCTCTAAAAAAGCCCTGAAATTTCAGGGCTTTTTTGACTTATTTTTTAAAAGGTAAAGCATATTTAAAGATACGGCCTACAACCTGTCCAAACTGTTTCGCCAGACTCGCATTGTTATAATTGATACCATATTTTTTACATACAGCTTCAACCTTTGGAGCCATTTGGCGATAACGGCGTGCTGGAACATCAGGAAATAAATGATGTTCAATCTGATGGCTCAAATGTCCACTTAAAATATGTAATGCTTCTGAACCTTTTAGATTTGAAGAACCACGAATTTGGCGCATATACCAGTGTCCACGGCTTTCTTCTTGTAAAACAGACTTTGGAAATACTTCTGCATCTTTTGTAAAGTGACCACAGAAAATAATCGTAAATGTCCACATATTACGCAGACCATTTGCAACTAGGTTTCCTGTAAACACAGGTAACGCTGCGGGCCCTGCAATTAACGGAAAGAACACATAGTCTTTAAAAAGTTGTTTACCAATTTTTTTATTCACTGGTTTTAACTCTTCTAAAAATTTGGCTTTAGTCTTACGTTTGTAAAGAACACGACCAATTTCAAGATTCTGAATTGCTACGCCCCACTGGAACAATAAACAAAACGGAATGCTATAAACAGGTTGGAGTAAGAAACCTGGTTTCCAACGTTGCTCTGGGAATAAACGGAGCAAGCCATAACCAATGTCATCATCAACACCTTTAATATTGGTATAGGTATGGTGCTTATAGTTATGCGTTTGGCGCCAGTTATCAGATGTACCTACGGTGTCCCACTCATAAGTTTGACCATTAAACTTAGGGTCGTTCATCCAGTCATATTGACCGTGCATCACGTTATGACCAAGCTCCATGTTCTCCATAATTTTAGAGAAACCTAATAGACCTGTTCCTAAAACCCATGCTGGCGGAAACCATCCAGCAAATAGACAAGCACGACCTAAAAGACCACTGTAACGAACTGCGGCATAGACACGGCGAATATATTTAGCGTCTTTTTCACCCAAATCATCCAATACTTCTTGTTTGATCTGATCAAGCTCTTTTGCAAATGCTTCAAGCTCTGCTGGAGTCAAATCGCGATTTTTAGGATTTTTAAAATATTCGACTTTCACTGGCATATTCATCAGAGTTCTCTCTTAAAGATCAATAACTAGATCGGATTGTGCTGAGTTGACACAAATTTTAAGTAACTGGCTTGGTTCAGTATTTTGACTACCGTTTAGTAAATTACGGGTAGAACCTTGCGCTTTACTACAAACACATTTATTGCAAATTCCCATACGGCAACCATGTGTTGGCTTAAGCCCTTCATGCTCAAGGCTGACTAAAATAGATTGGCCTTTAGGAATGGCAATCACTTTATTAGACTGGGTTAATGTGACATTTACATAACCAACATCATCTGCAGAACTTTCATTAGTTAAACTAAAAGCTTCAGTCAGTACGGCTGGTGCTTGTTCAAAAAGCTCTTCAACAGTGGCAACAAAACCCGATGGACCACATGCGTAGACCGTGCTGTTTTCAATATCATCAACTAACGCAAGATGTTCAGCATTTAAACGCTCATCATTTGGTGTTTCTTGCGTATAAAACACCTGATAGCTAAAGTTTGGATTTTGTTCAGCCACTTGCTCAAAATATTCTGTAAAAGCAGCATCAGAGCGCTGTTTTACCCAATATAAAAGCTGAACTTGTACTTTTTCTAACTGCTGGCTTTGCTTAATCGCTGTAATTAAACTCAACATTGGTGTAATACCACTGCCTGCAGCCAACATAATTAATTTCGGTGTCTGAATATTTTGTTGCATGTCACCATAAGGTTGACCAAGCTCAAAAATATCGCCAATTTTACTTTCAGCAATAAACCAGTTACTGACAATACCATCAGCAACTTTTTTAACTGTTAAACGTAAGTGCTCTGCATCAATTTGCGTCAAGCTATAAGTACGTTCGTAACGGCGGCCGGCAATTTCAACAATAACAGGATGATGCTGACCTGCTGCGCCCGTTTTGACCAAACGGTTGTATTTTAGAGTAAGGCTCACAGTGTCATGAGCCACGAATTCTTTTTTTACAATTTGAACTAGTCCGTGCTGTACAGACCATAAAGGATTTATTTTTTGTAGCCAGAAACTCGCTATATTTTTGTCAAATACAGCTTGTGTTAATGAATTGAATAGAGAATTTCTCTTTTCGATTGCTTGCATAACTGAGGGCTCTGTCGCTCTTTTTTAATTATTATACACATGTATATATATTTGTATATACACCCGTACTTTTAATTACAATTTCACAAGTTACCTGTCTAACGCTATAATCCAGACAGTTTAAGAATATATTGAAAAGCATGACCCAAACCTCACTTTCTCAGAGCCAAAATGACACAGCCTCTTCACAAGATGTCATTGAAATAAAAACAGCAACGCGTTCTGTTGGAAGAAAAGCGACGATTACGAAAGACGAACTTTTTCAGGCCGCTCTTAACCTGATCGGTCCTCAAAAAAGTATCGCCTCATTAAGTTTACGTGAAGTCGCACGGGAAGCTGGTATTGCACCAAATAGCTTTTATCGTCACTTTAAAGATATTGATGAGTTAGCCATTTCACTGATTGACCGCGCAGGTATCGTTTTACGTAAGATTATTCGTCAGGCTCGTTTACGTGCCTCTTTCCAAGACAGCATTATTCGTAGTTCTGTAGAAATTTTTCTTCAGCAGCTTGATGCAGACGAAGGTAATTTAAGTCTATTGTTACGCGAAGGCTTTACAGGTTCAGCTTCTTATAAAGCTGCGGTAGACCGCCAGCTCAATTTCTTCCAACAAGAACTACAAGAAGATTTAATCCGTCTAGAGCGTTTAAATAACAATCACCTATATCATCCTGAGCTTGTTGCAAAAGCAATTACACAGCTTGTATTTCACATGGGTGCTAAAGTGCTGGATCTTCCAGTTCATCAACGTGCAGAAGTCGCCGAACAAACTATGATCATGATAAGAATGATTTTAGAAGGTGCTCGTCATCTAGACGAAGCAAAGATACGATAAGATCAACATAAAATGGTTTGTAATTGTACAAGCCATTTTTTATACAGACATACTTATTTCTTGATAAAAATATAATTCACAGATTGAAGCAACCAACATGCAAGAGTATAAGTAATTATTATTCTAGCAATATATACCCATATTTCCCCACGATATTTAGGGATTCACATGCAAAGTTTGAGTAATCGTCAAAGCCTGATTGCAAGCTATATTCTGATGGGCATTTTTTTGCTTTCGGTTATCCCCTTGCATCTCTTAGCAAGCTTTTTTGCTGGCTTTCTCATTTATGAAATTATTATTAGTTTAAGCTCTATTGTTGAACGTTATATTGATGGTCAAAGAGCCCGCATTTTTATTAGTATTTTACTGAGTATTATCACGGTTTCACTCATCGCCTTTTTCATAACAAGTTTAATTAGCTTTGTCGTTTATGACTTAAAAGGTGTAGGTATTCATAATATCAACAATAAAGTCGATCAAACGCTATTACACTTACAAACTGAAATTGGCAAATATCTTCCAGGTTATATTCCAGATAGTGTTACAGAACTAAAAGATGAAATTTTTGCATTTATGAAAGATAACGTGACCACATTAAAAAATGCCAGTTCCGATATCTTACATAACTTTGTAACGATGATTATGGGCCTTATTATTGGTATTTTGGTGGCGATTCATGGCTTTCACCGTCGTACACCACAGCCTGTATTTAAGTCTTTACTCATCCAACGTATTCAAAAATTATCAATTTCTTTTAGAAATGTCGTTTTTGCCCAAATTAAAATTTCGGCAATTAATACACTGCTCTTTATCTTATTTGCTTTTGTAATATTGCCGATTTGGGGTGTTCATCTGCCTTTCGCTAAAACATTAACCATTCTTACTTTCTTGTTTGGCTTAATTCCGATTTTAGGCAACTTAATTTCAAATACGCTCACATTTATTGCTGCGCTTACGGTTTCACTGGGTTTAGCAGGTGTTGCTCTGCTCTATCTCGTATTAGTACATAAGTTAGAATATTTTATCAATGCGAAAATTATTGGACATAAAATTAATGCCAATGCATGGGAAATTTTATTGGCAATGTTAATTTTTGAGTCAATTTTTGGTTTAGGTGGCCTGATTGCAGCACCAATCTTTTATGCCTATTTAAAATTAGAATTGAAAGATGCCAGAATGATTTAATTAAAATTTATTCAATAAAAAAGCGCCTTTAAGGCGCTTTTTTATGACTCATTATTTATGGTTTAACAACAACAAGTACCTGAATTGCTTCAGGAGTTACTGTTAAGCCATCGAGTAAGCTCAAGCCTTCTTTTTGCAACTTCTGTAAGCGCTCAATTTCGTCTTGACGAATACTTGGGTTGAACTGTTTCAAATACGTTAAACGGTCAATCTCGTATTGCCATTTATTACCATAATGCTCTTTTGCCTGCTGTTGAAGCTGTGGCAAGCCGACTTTAGCAATATCAAGTGCTTGTCTATAGCGCTCTTCAATCACTTCACGGCGAGCTTTAACCACTTGGCGACAGCTATTGCCATCTAAATGATGCAAATATGGTTTTAAAATGGTTGGATCAATCTTTTCAGATAAGTCCTGACCATTTTCACTTAACAACACGCGAACGAGCTGTTTCGGTAAGCTTGATGGCAAGTTCAAAGATTTTGGTGCAACTACATCAACTTTAAACCAAACTTCAAGTAATACAGAACCTTGCTTTAATGCGTTTGACTTAAGAACAGCAACATTAGTACTACCAAATGATTGTGTACGGATCATTTCCATGACACTTTCAATGAACGGATGTTCTAAAGTCAGATATTGAGCATCTTCACGCATTTGCGCCTGATCACGATAGAACGTCGCAGTCATGCCCTCTTCGTCTAATGCCAAACCTTGCACTTGCATTTGGTCTGTCGGACGAATAATCACAGTACCGTTACTTTGCTCATCAAAATCAATATTAGTTGAAGACATAAAGCGCTTCACAAACATAGGTAATGTTGTGTTGTCATCGTAGTCTTCTAAAGCTTGAACAATTTCTTGTGCAACGATAGGACGACATGAGTTGTATTCAAGCAAGCGATCTCGACCAGCTTGTAACTCTGTTTCTAAAGCTTGACGTTGAACATTGACTTCTTCGAGTAAATCTTCAAAGGTTTGACCTTGGTCTGAAAGTAAGCAGTCTTTTAATTCAACAATAAAATTCTCTTGCAGCGTTTGAGCTGTCGGAGAAATATTGCTGAAAATATTCAACGCTTCGTTGTACCAACGGAACATACGCTCTTGGGCAGTACCCATTAAGTAAGGTACATGAATTTGAATACGGTTTTCTTGACCAATACGGTCTAAACGACCGATACGTTGTTCTAAAACGTCTGGGTTTGCAGGCAAATCAAATAAAATCAGATCACTTGCAAACTGGAAGTTACGGCCTTCTGAACCAATTTCAGAACATAGTAGAATTTGAGCACCATAGCTTTCTTCTGCAAAGTAAGCAGCCGCTTGGTCACGCTCAAGTAGACTCATGCCTTCATGGAACATTGCAGTACGAATACCAGCATGCAAACGAAGTACACTTTCTAAAGATTCAACAACAGGACCACTACGTGCAATTAAAAGAACCTTTTTATGCTTAAGTTCTTTACGCAAGATTTCCATTAACCATGGCACACGTGGGTCATTTTGCATCCATGAACCATCAAGTTGTGCTTCTTCTGGCCACATTTGCTCACGTAATTTACCGTCTTTTGACCAGTCTTCTGGCGCTGGCAAAGGTGCTGGTTGGCAATCACGGCCTGGGAAGCCTTGAATCGCTTCACGCGTATTACGGAATAAAATACGACCTGTACCATGACGGTCTAACAACTCATGAATCGCTCTGAAACGTTGTTCAGGCTGATCTTCAATTGAATGACCCAATAAGCCTTCTAAAGCGGTTAAATGCTCTTGAGTTAAAGGTTCATCCGACATAAGTACTTCTGCAACTTGAGCAGTTTGCTGATATTGCGCTTCTTCATCTAAGAAACGTTCTAAACTGCTAAAGCGCTGTGGATCTAACAAGCGTAAACGTGCAAAGTGACTTTCTACACCAAGCTGTTCAGGTGTTGCTGTAAGCAACAATACACCCGCTGTATTTTCAGCAAGTTCTTCAACTAAATCGTAACGATCATTACCGCCTTCTTCTTCGCTCCACATTAAGTGATGCGCTTCATCGACAACGAGTAAATCGAAACCAGCTTCTAGTGCTTGCTCACGTAAATCGTCATGGTCCACCATCAAATCTACACTGGCAATAATACATTGTTCAGTTAAGAACGGGTTAAGCTCTGGATCATGTTCTTTAATAGACGCAGTACGGGTTAAATCGAACAGAGAAAATTGCAAGTTGAAACGGCGACGCATTTCAATCATCCACTGATATTGCAATGAATCAGGGACTAAAATGAGGATACGTTCAGAGCGGCCAGTTTTAAGCTGTTGGTGGATAATTAAACCAGCTTCAATTGTTTTACCTAAACCTACTTCATCGGCAAGTAAAACACGTGGTGCGAAACGTTTACCAACTTCATGTGCAATATAAAGCTGGTGTGGGATTAAACCTACACGCGCACCAACCAAGCCACGTAAAGGACTGGTTTGCATTTGCGATTGCATGAGCATTGCTTCAATGCGTAGGTCATACCACTCTTTATAATCGATCTGGCTTGCCAGCAAACGATCTAAAGGTTTTGACAACTGAATTTGTGCACCAATACGAGTTTCATTGAGCGCTTTACGTTCTTGTTCGCCATTTTCTAAAGTACGAACAACGTTATAACGCAAAACACCATGGCGGTCTTCAACAGTCTCAACAATCCACTTCTGGCCTTCTTGATCTTGAACTTCATCATTTTTGTTGAAGATGATGCGAGACAACGGTGCGTTGTTACGTGCATAGACACGCGTTTCATCACTTTTGGGGAATAAAATGCTGACAGATCTTTCATCTACATCAATAAGAACGCCTAAACCGAGCTCAGTCTCTGTATCTGATAGCCAACGTTGACCAATAGCATACTGCTGCAATTTTTCCACCTTTTTCTCAAGTTCGCACTACATATTGTACGATGCAAATTAGCTTATTTTTGCATCTTTTTATGTAGTCTTTAAAGCAAAATTTTGCAGCAGAAACCAATTAAATTGTTTCGCTACAAAAATTACTCATTGAAAGTTTTTACATTAAAACGGTACAGGACAGTCAAACGTTAATGATTCCCCTGAAACAGGGTGATTAAAGCTTAACTGTTTAGCATGCAAGCACAGACGAGGAACAAGTAATTGTTCCGGTGTTGCATACAATGTATCACCTACAATCGGATGTCCCAGATATTGCATGTGTACACGGAGTTGATGAGAACGTCCGGTAATCGGTGTTAATTTGACACGCGTAACCGGTTGTCCCTGAATCTGGAAATGTTCAATCGCCTGCCAGTGTGTTAAAGCAGGTTTGTTATGAGAAGCATCGACAATATGCAACGGTGGTCGACTTGGGTCATAGACTACAGGAATATCAACAGTTCCCTCACCCTCTAAATGACCTGCGACAAGCGCTTCATATATTTTTGAAGTCTGACGATCTTGAAATTGACGCGCAATCGCACTTTGACCGCGCTTTGATAAACCAAATACTAAAATACCTGAAGTATCTCGGTCTAGACGATGAATGAGCAAAGTTTTAGGTTCAATCGCAACCAACCTTGTCAAAACGCTATCATGTAAATCACCTTTACCAGGAACACTCAAGATGTCCGAAGGTTTATGAATCACCATAAAATCATCATCACGATAGATCAGATGTTCACTTAGAAAATCACTCAAAGTTGTATTCCCAAGGCAAGATGAAAAACAAGCGGGCAATAATAAAAAGCTTACGTCCGAATTACAATGCCGTTCGGGTAAATTAACAGCATAATTTGCAAATATTATGGATCACTTGGAGTCTATAGTTAGTCAAGGCTTCAATAACTGCATAATATGCTGCAATGTCGGTGCTTGCATTACCTCTTCAGCGCTTAAGCTCGCACCATTCGCACGCCAAAGTTCGACCAGATAATTCACAGCAGACTGATCTAAACCATAGTTTCGTAAATCAATTTCAGGATGAATCTCCATGGGGTGTCGCCCCACCTGTTCAGCAATTGCCAATAAGATTCCTTTATCCGACAAAATATATTCAGACGGCGCACTTAAAGACCATAAGCGCATTAAAGTCTGTGTGTTTATATGTTGAATGGAGTCAAAACTGATTTTTTCAATCCATTGTATATGCTGCTCTAAACTACCCGCTAAGATCGCATCATTTACAATAGCTACATAATCCGTAATAGATAAAACAAGCTGCATCACTTGCTTAAACAACGGTGATAAATTTCCAGTTATTATCACTTGTGCTTGAGTGTTTGATGACAATTGTTGCCCAAGCTGTAACATGACCTGTTGAAGTTGAAATGACTGAATCATCATGACTGGAATTTCGAGTGCCTGTGCTCTTTTACTTAGCATTTCTAAATGATCGGCTAATGGCTGGTTCATCCAGTCAGCGTCATTTTCAAGCTCGTTTAACCCAACCATGAGTAAAATGCTATGCGTAGATTCAATAGACCAGTTTGAAGTACTTGGCGCTAATTGGATTTTTCGAGGTAAAGGATAAAACATTGTTCTCTACAAATATAAAAAAGCTCAAATTAAAAAGCCCGTTTAACACGGGCTTTTTTGCTTACTTCATTTCGGCGAATGTTTCTTTTGCAGCCTGAATCGTATATTCGATATCTTCATCAGAATGAGCAGATGAAATAAAGCCTGCTTCAAATGCTGACGGTGCCAAGTTTACACCGCGCTTTAACATGCCATGGAAGAACTTTTTGAAAGCTTCAATATCACATGCCAACATTGAGTCAAAGCTTGTAATATCTTCTTGATCGGTAAAGTAAAGACCGAACATTGCGCCAGCTTGCTGAGTTTTAAATGGAATACCCGCTTCATTAGCTGCTGCTTGTAAGCCTGCAAGTAACTTTTCAAGTTGGGCAGATAATTTGCTGTAAAAGTCAGGTTGGCGTAAATGTTTAAACATCTCGATACCCGCACGCATAGCAAGTGGGTTACCAGATAACGTTCCTGCTTGGTATACCCCACCTAATGGTGCGATACACTCCATGATTTCACGCTTACCGCCAAACGCGCCTACAGGTAAGCCAGCACCAATAATTTTACCTAAAGTCGTTAAATCAGGTTTTACATTATAAACTGACTGAGCACCGCCCAATGCAACGCGGAAACCTGTCATTACTTCATCAATAATAAATACAGATTTATATTCATTACACACATCACGAATGGCTTGTAAGAAACCGTCAATTGGTTTCACCATGTTCATGTTACCCGCAACAGGTTCAATAATAACGCCCGCAATTTCATGACCGAATTTGGCAAAACACTCTTTTAATGCAGCAATATCATTATAAGGCAGCGTTAAAGTATGTTTAGCAAAATCGACTGGAACACCTTTTGAAGTTGGCTCACCCTCGCCTAAAGTAAGTAAACCCGAACCCGCTTTTACTAAAAGTGAGTCAGAGTGTCCATGGTAACAACCTTCAAACTTCACGATTTTGTCACGGCCAGTATAACCACGCGCTAAACGAATAGCGGTCATAGTCGCCTCTGTACCAGAGTTCGTCATACGTACCAATTCAATTGATGGCATGATTTCACAGATAATATCTGCCAAAGTCGTTTCGTGTACGGTTGGTGCACCAAAACTTAACCCATCTTCTGCTGCTGTTTGTACCGCTTTAATAATTTCTGGATGAGCATGACCCAAAATCATCGGTCCCCAAGAGCCAACATAATCTACATAGCGCTTGCCATCCACATCCCACAAATAGGCACCTTTAGCTTTCTCGATGAAAACCGGTGTTCCTCCAACGCCATTAAAGGCACGTACCGGAGAGTTCACACCACCAGGAATGTGTTTGCTGGCTTGTTTAAATAACTGTTCTTGCTTTGGAGATAAACTCATGGAAATGCTCGTCTTAAATATCTAAAAAATAATTTTGAAAGCTTAAGAAAATAATTGTGCCCACGTTTGTACACGGGCAGGAATTTCAGCAGTTGATCGACCTAATATATCACTAATGACTGCGCAGAGGTCAGCTCCAGCCTCAATCACAGGTTTTGAGTTTTCAACAGTTAAACCACCAATCGCACAAATTGGTAAATCATATTGAGCTGCTGCTTGCTTAATGACTTCAATACCGACATTGCCTGCTTCTGGTTTTGTGGCAGTTGCATACACAGCACCAAAGGCAACATAAGTTGCGCCATCGACAATTGCTTTTCGAGCAAGATCTAAAGAGTTGAGGCAAGTACGGCCAATAATGACACCTTCAGGAAGTTTCGATTTTGCATCTGTGATTTCACCGTCACTTTGTCCTAAATGCACACCTAAACCAAACTGAGCGGCCAGTTTTAGGTCATCATTAATGACAAAAGGAACCTGATATTTTTCACACAATATCTTGATCTGTTCAACTTCAGCAGGCTGGTCAGTTTTTTCTACTTTTTTACGGCGGTACTGTAAAATTGCGACCTGACGGGTTGCGAGTGCGGCGTCTAATTTTTCTAATAATAATTGGATTGGGTCATCATTGGTAATGAGATATAAACCGCGCATACTCTACTCTCGCTTTTAAAAACTACGCTAGTATAACGGATTTATAGGACATCATAAGTACCGATTGATATAGGCTTACCAGTACCAATCGGTATATTAAAATAGGAATAAAAAATTAACTCGGAATTTTATCGTGTTTACGATCAATCAAACTTAATCGACCAGTCGCCACATCAGATAACATTCGCCAATCAGAAATAAAGCTATAAAGAGGCTGTTTAAAACTGGCAGGTTTATTTTTTTCAAATACAAAATGTCCAACCCATGCACATGCATAGCCAGACACTAAACCATAAAGTGCGTATTTGGCCTGTTTCTTACGAATGGCTTTTGAAAAAAAGTATATCCCTATGCTACTGCCCACCACATGTAAGCGTCGGCTCATAATGTTACGGTGTTCAGTTAAATAAAAATGATAAAATTCCTGATAGTTTTTAATCGGTAATTCAAACTCTGGCTGAGCTTCATGGCTAAAGTTTACTGGTGCATTCACGATCATCTTCCTGATTTTTATTTGATCAAAACGGCACCTGATTGTACACCTAAATAAAAGTGTAGCGTCATATGTTTGATTGTAACTTTCTCTATCAAAACCATTACTTTTAGTACTAAGCTATTATACTCATTCAAGATAGTTTAAATAACTGATTCAGGGAGATACATTATGGTTGAAGTTGAGCTTAAGTTTCAGTTACCTGAATCGAAGAAAAAATCTGTTCAACAATACTTAAAAAAGCATAAAGCACAGCATATTCACTTGCAGGCCAAATATTACGATACACCAGACCGTCTACTCGCAAAAAATGGTATGGCCCTACGTTTACGTAAAGAAAATGATTTGTGGGTACAAACCTTTAAAGCAGTTGGTCAAAGTCATTTACACCGTGTTGAAGAAGAAGTTTTTCTAGGTAAATGCGAGCAAGAACCCGAACTAAACATTAATCTATATGAAGATAATAAAGCAGTCACAGATTTAATTACTGAAGCTTTAGGCACTGAAGTCGAAAAGCTAAGCTTACAGTTTGAGACAGATGTACAACGTACTTATCATGTATTTGAAGCCGATGACACTGCTATTGAAGTCTGTCTTGATGACGGCGTAGTAAAAACGGCAACAACCCAAAGTAAAATTTGTGAAGTTGAGTTTGAACTTAAACAAGGTGCTGTTAAAACACTGATTCAATTTGCACAGCAATGGATTAATCGTTATGAGTTATGGCTCGATGTTAGAAGTAAAGCCGAACGCGGTAATTTACTCGCATTAGGAAAAGCCGTTTCACCTGCTGTTCACGCAAAAAACTTGAGCTTAGATAAGAATATTTCAGCAGAACAAGCTCTCAAAAAAATTGTAGAAAACTGTTTAGGACAATTCTTACCGAATATGGCTGCAATTGCCGATAACGTCGCCGAAGCTGAGCATATCCATCAGGCACGTGTAAGCTTACGTCGTTTACGCAGTGCACTTCATCATTTTTCGGGATGGTCAGACGATTTAAACCCTGCTTGGGAAGAGCAAATTGCAGCACTTTTCCGCAAGCTTGGAAACACGCGTGACGTAGATGCTATTCGTACTGAAATTTTACCGATGATTGTGCAACATGGTTCACCTGAGCTTTTACTTCCAATCTCAGAGGAGCCATTAAAAGATCTTGCCACACTGTTCAAATCGGCAGAAACCGTCAAGCTTGTACTCGCATTACTGGCATTTGCTTATTCAGAAGAAGATAGCCAAAGTACCAAAGGAAAATTTAAAAAGCAGATAGAGAAAAGCTTAGATAAGTTACATCACCAAGTTGTGAGTCACGCTAAAGATTTCAATGAACTCGAAGTAACTGAACAGCACAAGATACGTAAAAAAGCTAAACAGCTACGTTACTGCATCGAATTTATATCAAGCTTATATCCATCTAAAAATGTTCAACAGTTTTTAAAGAAATTGCAACCTGTGCAAAATACTTTAGGACTATATAACGATTTGTTTATAGCTGAAGATCTATTTAATAAAGCAATTGAACACGACCCGCACTTTTGGTTTGCTCTAGGATGGATTAAGGCTAAACAACCTTATTTACAAAATCAGTCTGCCGAAGCTTTGCAAAAATTTAATCAAGTAAAAACTTTTTGGTAAGTATCTTTAGTCGCGACATAGATGTCGCGACTTTTTATCTTATCGGTATTTACCAAATACTTTCCATACACCATTATCTGCTAACGGGTCATTATAGCTATCGCTACGCTGCTTTCTTGGTTTATCTCGGGCATCGACAAGTTCAAAGTGAGGCTCTACCCCTAGCACAATACCATTGGTATAAAAACGTGAACGTGTATATTCACTTTGACCATGCTGGAACACATAAGTTCTCAAGTCGATAAATTCACGGTGAGCAACGAGTGCTGCCGTATCATCACTCTGCAACCATTCTTGCATGGTAAAAATCTGATCTGTTTCGAACTGACCGCATTTTTCAATAAGACTTGCCACACCACGAAAAGTTTTCGACTCTTTAGCACGTGTTTTATTAATACGAATCCGGTCTACATGAAAAAAGAATAATGGTAAGTTCAGATGGCTTGGTAAATGAATTGCATCTGATAACTCATCTTCCATAAAAGGTTGAAAAAGCTCTTGTGCCCTTTCTATTAAATCTTTCCATTGTTGGTAATAAGCCAAGACTTCGTCTTGTAAACCATAATAAATTGGCAGTCCTTCTACATGTTCCAAATATTGGGGTGGAAAAATATGCTGGCGTAATAGGGCAATGTCTGTTTTTAAACTTTGAACGGCTATCGCATCTTGCATAATTAGAACTTCCAACACTTAGGCTATTTACAGACTAAGGCAAAGGTTTTGTTTCCGCAAGGCTTTGCCTATAATAAGCAGCTCTATTTTTGCGGGAATATGTCATGTCTCAAAAGATTAATGCAACAGATATTACTGAAGAAGAAGCGTTAAATGCTGTTTTCTTTGAGCGTGCGGATGAATTCATTAAACAAGCGAATGATTTTTGTCGCCCGCCTAAAGGCCAAAAGCCTGACCCTGCTGAGCTTCGCGGCCAAGTGAGTGCAGCCATGTTATTTGCAACTGCCCGTTTTAATACGTGGGTGGCTGCAAACAATTTTAAAGATGGCAATGAAATGCGCGATGCAAAAGAGCAAGTGATGTCTTATTTGCTTCAGCAATTTCAAATGATGCTCGAAGATAACTTTGATGAGTATTGTGAACAGTTCGAAAACTACTTACGTTTCCGTAAGAATGAAGATTTCCATGCCCACAAACATGATCATGATCATTAATAAGTTTTAAATACTCAAATAAAAAGCCACTTCATGTGGCTTTTTATTTGATAAGTTAGTTATTGCTTTTGCGCTTGGCCATATTGGTCAGCCATCACTTCCACAAGGTTTGAAGGTTTAATATATTTTTTAATGACTGCGTTCACATCGGCAACGGTCAGCTTAGTTAAGTCTTGATCGTGCTTAACGCGGTCAAGTAATGTTTTACCCGACTCAAGCTCAATATTTAACATACCGTGAATGTTGCGCTCATCTTCTAATGCAGTAACACGTTTCTTCATGAGATCTGCTTTAGCTGCTGCAAGCTCTTGCTCAGTAATACCCTTCGTTAATAAGTCATTTAATACCTTATGAACTGAATCAGAAACTTGTACTGAACGCCCAGCCGTATAATTTGCACTAATACTTAACGCACCAACATTGGTATCCTGATCAAGTTGTAGACCTGTTCCAAAACCATATACCAATGCATTTTTTTCACGAAGCTCTTGAGCCAACCGTGATGAGATTTGAGAGTCACCTAAAATATAATTCATTAAAATTAATGCAGGTGCGTCAGGATGGTTTTTCCCAACTGGTAGTGTGATTATACTTTGATAACTACCAAACTCGCGTTGTTCAGATAAAGCATGTACCTTCTGAGCAGGAAAATCGACATGTTTAATTAAGATTTTTTCGTATGGTTGCTTACTGTTCCAGCTCCCAAACTCTTGATTCAAGAGATTTTTCATTTTCTTTTCATCAAATGCACCCGTAATCGCAATTTGCGCATGGTTCATTGCAAAGAAATGCTGATATAGCTCTTTGATCTGCTCTTGAGTCACATTCTTCAATTGTTTTTTAGCCAGCTCAGGTTCGAAGTGATAACGCAAATCACCTGGTTGGTATTCTTCAATTAAACGCGATAATGTGAGTCCGGCTACAACATCTGGTTCTGTGTAAGGACGATCAAGGCTCGATAAGCTTTGAGACTTAATTAAATCGAATTGAGATTGTTCAAATTTAGGATTTTTCATGACCTCTAAAACAAACTTGAAAAATTCATCAAACTTTTCAGTTTTAGATTGAATGTTAATAGTCATGCCATTACCGTCGGCACTTGCATAAGCTGCACCACCTGCATCAATCGATTTATCTGCAATGTCTTGCAAACTATATTTGTCAGAGCCACGCAGTAATAAATATGAAGTTAAATCAACAACCGTGCCTTTATCGAATAAAGATTTTTCCGTACCAAAATCCATCGTAATGGTGGCATAGGTACGATCATCACGAGTTTCTACGGGGAACAAAGCATACTTCATTCCGTTTTTAAGTTTCCCGCGGCTAATCTTTTTCTCATTAGTTTCGGCATATTGCTTTGAGGTTTTTAAAAACTCGTTAACTTCTTGTTGATAAACTTTCGGGTCTTTTAAAGGCTCTGGTTTAACATCGGTTTGATCTAAAGTTTTAGGCTTATCTTTAGGGTCAAGTTGCAATGCTTTCTTTTGATCTTCAGGTGTCGGCAAAATATCGCCATCAATACGATGCCCAGCAACAAGGAACTGTTTTAAGGTTTGATTGACTTCATTGAGTTTCACTTTCTCAACTGAATCTAAATCTTTAAAATATTGGTCCCATTGCCCACCAGCTACACTGTAATCACTTAAACGAGAACCCAAAGCAACGGCATCTTTATTAACTAACTCGCCTTGCGTTTTCATTAAGCTTTTTACGCGATTTAGCTCAGTCTCTGTAAAAGGCTTACCCTTTTCTATTCCAGAGAGTAAAGCACTTTCAACTTTATTAGGGTCATTTTTTGGTGAGTAAACCGCCCCTAAAAATACGACATTAAAATCTTGGTCTAACCATGTTGATGCCTGAACGTCTGTAGAAATACCCGTTTCAACCATGTTTTGATATAAATGACCGCTTGGCTGCATGGTATATAACATTGGTGCTAAAGCGAGTGTTGGCTGAATTTTAGTGTTTTTCCCATTCATATAGATATGGAATTTGGCCAAATCACTGCCCTTTTTCACTACAAACTCACGATCCTTCATTTTTGTAGAATCTAAGACAGGTACTTGAACAGGCTTCGGCACAGCTCGCGCAGGAATAGGACTAAAATATTGGTCAATTGTTTTTAAGACATCAGTCTTATCAAACTTACCTGAAACAACCATAACCGCATTGTTAGGTGCATACCAACTGCGGTAGAACTGGTTCAATTCAGGCATTTTAATAGACTTAAGCTCAGGTAAATCACCAATCGGTAATCGCCCTAAATACTTGTTTCCATAAGCCGATTTCCACATTTGATCCATTAAGACAGCAAAAGGCTGATCCATACGGACTTCACGTTCACGCTTTACGATTTCAATTTCAGAAGGAACAAATTTTTCTTGTAGTACCAATTTATCCATACGTTCAGATTCAAGGTACAACACTTGATCTAGCGCATTTTTTTCTGGACGAACAATATTGGTATATTTGGTTGAATAGTAATCCGTGCTCGCATTTGTCATTAATGTATATTGATCTAAACGGCGCTGAAATTCTTCACCCTTTACGTTTTGCGTGCCTTTAAATGCCAAATGCTCAAGTAAATGTGCTAAGCCACTTTTACCTTGTGGGTCATTTAAAGAACCTGTCAAATAGATAGTATTAATAAAGATTTTATTTTCTTTGTCATTCGGTGCAAGCACTACCCGAAAGCCATTATCTAATTTATATTCCTCAATATTTTGCTTACTTTTTACTAATGTCGTTTGTGCAAAAGACGCAGCACTTAAACCAAGAATACATAGGGAGAGAGTCAGTTGTTTAAACTGCATGAACATAGAAATACCAATTAATTTGAATAATAAAAAATCAATAGTTGTAAGAGTATAGTAGGTAATTTAAGCTGACATTAATAGTAAAGTTTTGAAAAGAAAGCCGTTTATTTAAACGGCTTTTTATTTTAAAGAAAAATTTCTGCTTGCATATAAAGTTTGCCATATCCTGCAATTTCAATACGTTCCTGATTCAGTATATTGCAATATAAAATGCCTCCACGGCTAGAAGCTTGATAAGCCACAATATTATTTTTGCTCAGCTTTTCTGCCCATAACGGCGCTATTGCGGTATGAATCGAACCTGTAACAGGGTCTTCTTCAATGCCTGCAACAGGTGCAAAATAACGAGACACACAGTCATAGTGCTCGTCTGCTTTTGTAGTGATTACGACATCCATATCTGTAGTCGTAATAGCTGTCCGTTTACCTAAGGCTTTAAGTAAGTTCATGTCAGGCTGCTCATCTAACACGTCTTGCACTGATTCATACTCAACAATATAAGCTTGAACATTTTGATAAACAGCCTTAAATGGTTTGCTTAAAGCTTGTCGTAAAATAGCTGGATAATCTTCCACTTTTTCAGCCTTACGAATTGGAAAATTCATTCTGATTTTGCCATCTTCATCTTGCTGAACAATAAAAAGCCCTAAATTTTGAACATGAAAATTAATGGTCTTCTTGTCAGTAAAATCTTTAAATAATACAAAAGCACTGGCAAGAGTCGCATGCCCACAAAAATCAGCTTCAACTGTTGGTGTAAACCAACGAATTTCATAGTTTTCAGAATCTATAATTTTTACAAAAGCAGTTTCAGATAAGTTATTTTCAAGCGCTATCTTTTGCATTAAATCTGCATCTAGCCACTCTTTTTCAACAATCACAGCAGCTGGATTGCCACGAAATAACTCTTTTGTAAAAGCATCGACTTGATACATTTTCATGATAGTGTTCTCTTTTGTAATAAGCTCATTTTCTAAAACTATTTAAAATAAAAACAGATACAGTTTTTTTAAAATTAACATCACAGTGTCAATTTAAGCATATAAAAAAACGGCTCATTCAGATATGAATGAGCCGTTTTATACTAACTATTAATGATGTTGAGTTAACTCAATTTCATCTTCACTATTTAATATGTCTTTATCTGTTTGGCCCATCAGTTGACTCGTCACTACACCTGCAGTCATTGAACCATTTACATTTAATGCAGTACGGCCCATATCAATTAACGGTTCGATTGAAATAAGCAGCGCAACCAAAGTTACAGGTAAACCCATTGCAGGAAGCACAATCAGTGCAGCAAAAGTTGCACCACCACCAACACCAGCCACACCAATTGAACTTAAAGTCACAATACCCACTAAAGAAGCAATCCACATTGGGTCGAGTGTATTAATCCCCATAGTGGGAGCAACCATCACGGCCAACATTGCTGGGTATAAACCCGCACAACCATTTTGACCAATGGTTGCACCAAACGAAGCAGAAAAACTCGCAATAGATTCAGGAATACCCAAACGACGAGTTTGCGCTTCAATACTCAGTGGAATACTTGCTGCACTTGAACGGCTTGTAAATGCGAATGTTAAAACAGGCGCAACTTTCTTAAAGAACTTAAGCGGAGAAACACCTGTTAGAGTCAAAATAATGGCATGAACGCCAAACATAATCGCTAAACCTAAATATGACGCAACTAAGAAACCACCTAGGTTTAAAATGTCAGCCACATTTGAACTTGCCACAACCTTAGTCATAAGCGCAAAAACGCCATACGGTGTAAGGGTCATGACTAAACGAACAAGCTTCATGACCCAAGACTGTAACGTCTGAATGGCAGTCAAAATACGCTGACCTTTTTCTGCATCATCTTTCATTAGATTAAGCGCAGCTATCCCTAAAAAGACAGCAAAAATAACTACACTAATAATTGAAGTCGGATTTGCACCCGTTAACTCAGCAAAAGGGTTACTTGGAATAAAGGAAAGAATAAATTGCGGTACGCTTAAGTCTGTTACTTTACTTACATAATCTGTATTAATTGCAGTTAAACGCGCAGTTTCAGCAGCACCTTGCACCAAACCTTTGGCAGTTAAACCAAATAAGTTCGTCACAAATACACCAACCAGCGCAGCAATTAACGTTGTGAATAGTAAAGTTCCGATGGTATAGACGCTGATTTTTCCTAGAGAGGAAGCCTGATGCAACTTGGCTACTGCGCCTAAAATCGATACAAATACCAAAGGCATCACGACCATTTGTAAAAGTTTTACATAGCCATTACCAACAATATTAAACCAGCTAATAGATTCAGCAAGAATCGGATGGCCACCGCCATAAATCAAATGTAGTCCTAAACCAAACACTACACCTAGAACTAAGCCAGCAAGAACTTTTTTAGATAAGCTCCAGTCCGTTTTACGTGTTTGGGCGAGTAAAAATATTAACCCGACAAAAACCACAATATTGATGATTAAGGGTATATTCATTCCCAAACTCCAAATTATTGCTTGTGTCATCTTTTAAGGGGGCATATTTGACCATAGCCGGCCTATATAAACTACCCTTTTCCACAATTTTCTAGCATGCAGATCATTGCCGATCTGGATGAGAATATAAAATGACATTTAAATACATATATATCACTTTTAGGGCATAAGCTAAGTAGGACATTTATGTATTAAAATTAAGCACATTTCTGTATAAACTGTTGCTCAATAAAACCAATAAATTGCTTTAAATTGCTCCCCCATGTCTCAGGAAGCTGAGCAACGACATAAGTGGTAAAGTGTGCAGATTCAGTATTAATTTCAAAACAGCTTAACGACAATTTATCAGCCACTTTAGTTAAGTATGACTTTGGCAATAGCGCAAAGCCGACACCTAACTCCACACAACTGACAATACCGTCCAGACTACCCATTTCCATGATTTGCGAAGGCGGCACACTATGGTCATTTAAAAACAGCTCAATTGCATGGCGATAGGAACACCCTTGTCGAAATGCAATAAATCTGGTCTTTGCAAGCGTGGCAATGTCAGGAAACTCGGTTTGCTGTTTTGGGCAAACCAAAACCAATTGTTCTTGCCATATCGGATAGCTATATAACTCAGGAATCACATATTTCGAGGCAACAAAAGCGCAATCAAGCTCACCTTGCTGCACAGCGTTAATCAAATATCCTGTTGGGTGAGTTTGAAGCTCAATCGGCAAATTGGGATATTGCTGCATACATTCATTCAGCAATTGAGGAAGTCGTATGGCCGCTGTGGTTTCCATACTGCCTAAACGGATGGTTTCGTTCGGATCAATATCACTGTCTTGAAAGATTTTTTTCGCTTTATTGTGCAGCGCGATCATTTGAACAGCATAGCTATGCAACTGCTGCCCTGCATTGGTTAATGTCACGGGATTATGGCGATTTAATAAAACCACTCCTAACTCTTCTTCAAGCTTTTTCACATGACTGGTGATATTCGATTGAACCGTATACATTTTTTGTGCAGCCAGTGAAAAACTTCCACTCTCTGCTACCGCTAAAAAAAACTCTAGAGACTTAAGCAACATACCACTATCTCAAAATAAGATAATTATTATCATATTAAATCATTTTTAAAGATTATAAAACTCGCTTTTAATAATAAAAAAATTGAGTGATTTCTCATGACTACGCTTTATCGAATGAGTCTGCTTGTATTTTTAGCAACTTGCTTGGGTATTGGTGTTTTTAGATTTTCCTACACTGCCCTCATGCCGATCATGATTGTGCAATACGGATGGACACATGACTTCGCAAGCTTCTTAGGCAGTGCAAATTTGCTGGGCTATTTGCTAGGTGCCTTGTTGGTGTTGTTTAGTATTAAAGAAAAATCTATTCCCATACTCATTGTAAGTTCGGCAGTTGTGGGCAGTTTAAGCCTACTCTGCTGTGCCTTCATACACATGCCATTGGTTTGGTTCGTGTTCTGGCGCACCATTTCAGGAATTGCAGGCGGCCTACTCATGATTTTGGCACCAAGCTTTGCCATGAAAAATATTGCAATGAGTCAAAGGCTCAAAGTCAATTTCTTAGGGTTTAGCGGCATTGGTGTAGGTGTGTTATCTGCCACTATTATTATTCCCTTACTTAAAAATATGCCCGTTCAATATGTCTGGGGCATTTTTGCAGCGCTCTCTATTTTTGGCAGTTTGATACTTTCCCAATTACTCAACCATCAACCACAGCAGTCTGTTCAAACAACTAGCCAAATCCCTCAAAGTATCAAACATTCACGCTTGGGACTGGTTATTATTATTGCCTATATGTGCAGTGCTTTTGCCTATATTCCCCACTCTTTGTTTTGGATGGATTACTTATCGGGAACCTTGCATTTTCCATTGCAACAGCGAAATTCGTTTTGGGTGCTGTATGGCATCGGAAGCTGTATAGGCGCTTTTTTGGCGTACTGTTTAAGCCGCTTCACCGGATATTTACAAGCAATTAAATGGCTTTATGGCATTTACTGCATAGCCGTTGCATTACCATTCTTTTCGCATGCCATCTCTTTGCTTGCGTTGTCTTCATTTCTTACAGGCTTACTGACTCCTGCAACCGTATTTATTAGTTCTTATAGTCTGCTACAGATTTATGAACAACGTTATCAAAAACTTTGGAGCCTTGCCACTATTGGGTTTGCTAGCACTCAGCTTTTAGGTGGAGTTGTCATTAGTACTTTGCATCATTTGCATTGGTCTTATGCCCACCTCTTTCTTTTGGGTGGAATCGTTCTTCTTTTTGCGGTTTGCCTTTTATTTCCTGTACGCCCTTCTTTCAGCTCAACTCTCGGAGAAACCAAATCGTGAAAACTATATTGTTTCCTGTATTTGTAATTGCATTTGTACTGGTGATACAGGTCTTAGACCAAAGCTACCAAAAGAAAATCGGTGCACCCAAAACCGCAAAACATTCTGAGTTTATGCAATAAAAAAAGCCCCGTTTATTGAGGGGCTTTTCAATTTTTTCAAAATGAAAATTGACGATTAAATCTGAGTCGAAAAAAAAGTATCGTTTACATTTCTTGATTATTTACAAAGCAGCTTTATTGACAAAAAATGTCATATTTTGTCAATGTAGAGTGTTTTCCTCTCATCTATATTTATTCAAAATTTATAATTTTAATACTTAAAATAGAGTAAGACATGAGCAATAACAATTATATTGATGAGCTTTTGAAGCTCTTAGCGATGTTCGCTTTTATCTGCGTTTCATTATTAGCATTTAAATGTCGAACTATATTTGCACTGGACATCACCACATCCTATGAAGTCTCTGTAAAGATTATTATTTATATTGCCACAGCGGCTACTCTTGGCTTTTTAACACGCGATCATATTGAGTTTACAACACAATTTTTAATTGCTATTCCATTTGCATACTTTTGGCTATCGCCTGTTCTTGACTATAAAGCCATTCAAACCATCCCAGAGGTTCCATTTTACCTCTCTGGTCATGGTCAAATTTTAGGATTACTCCTCGTCATTATCTTCTGCTTTGCGCTATGGGTATTTAAAGAAACAAGCTCAAATTCGCATTAGTCTTAAAAAGTCTGAATAACGATTTTTCGTGATTTTTATAAAGTTAAAAATGGTCACTGAAATATATATTTTTATAATATATATTTTAAATAAATTACTTTATATCAATTAAAACTTAAAAATGTTAAATGTATCAAGCCCAGCAAATGCTGTTGTAGTAACTATTATTTCAATAATTGCTACATTTAGCCTTCTTATATGGAAGTTTAATGTTTATGTTGGTATAGATGTCTATACCAGTGGAGAAGTACTTTTCAAAACTCTGTTATATGTAATGGTAATAGGGCTATTTAGTTACTATTTCCGCTTTACCATTAAAATGAGTAACACGGTAATCTTTTCATTACCGCTGTTTTTCTTTTGCATTAGACCTATTTTGAACTATAAACTTACGCACAGTATTGGACAAGTTCCCCTCTATGCAACTCATTATGGTCAGGGTGGAATATTGTTAAGTTTAACTGTACTAACTTGTATGCTTTGGGCTTATACCGCGAACTCATAGCTTATTATTTGTATTAACTTCAATACTATAAATAACATTCATTAAACAACAAAGAAGCCCTCATTAAGGACTTCTTTATGAATTCTAATCTTCCATATGACGAATAATTGCCTCACCAAATTCAGAGCAACGCAATAAGGTTGCTCCCGGCATTAAACGTTCAAAATCGTAAGTCACCGTTTTGGCTGCAATCGCTCCAGCAATTCCTTTAATGATCAGGTCTGCAGCTTCTGTCCAGCCCATATCACGTAGCATCATTTCTGCGGAAAGAATGATAGAACCCGGGTTTACTTTATCCTGACCTGCATATTTAGGCGCAGTACCATGAGTTGCTTCATAAACTGCGATTGCACCACCAATATTTGCACCAGGCGCAATACCTATGCCCCCTACTTCTGCTGCTAATGCATCAGAAATATAATCACCATTTAAATTAAGGGTTGCAATCACTGAATAATCGGCAGGACGCATCAAAATTTGCTGTAAGAAAGCATCTGCAATCACATCTTTAATAATGATGTCTTTACCATTTTTAGGGTTCTTAATTTTAACCCAAGGTCCACCATCTATGAGTTCACCACCAAAACGATCTAAAGCTAACTCATAACCCCATTCTTTAAATGCACCTTCGGTATATTTCATAATATTACCTTTATGAACAAGGGTTACCGATGGTTTGTCATTATCTATAGCAAACTGAATGGCTTTACGAACTAAACGTTGCGATCCTTCTTTAGATACTGGCTTGATTCCGATGCCGCATCCTTCTGGAAAGCGAATTTTTGTGACGCCCATTTCTTCTTGAAGGAACTTAATCACTTTTTTGGCTTCTTCAGAATCAGCTTTCCATTCAATACCAGCATAAATATCTTCCGAGTTTTCACGGAAAATCACCATGTCGGTTAGTTCAGGATGCTGAACAGGTGAAGGAACGCCTTCAAACCAACGTACAGGGCGTACACACACGTACAAGTCTAATTCTTGGCGTAATGCCACATTAAGTGAGCGAATACCGCCACCAACTGGAGTAGTTAAGGGACCTTTAATTGAAACGACAAATTCACGCAGAGCTTCAAAAGTTTCTTCTGGCATATAGCTGCCATAAATTTTATTAGCCTTTTCACCACAATATACTTCCATCCACTCAATGGAACGTTTACCGCCATAGGCTTTTAAGACAGCCGCATCAACAACTGTTTTCATGGTCGGTGTAATATCTACACCAATACCATCACCCTCAATGAAAGGAATAATTGGATGATTTGGTACATTCAGTGATAGGTCTGATTTTACTTTAATTTTATCACCGTCGGCAGGAACCACGATCTTCTGATAACCCATTGTGTAGATTCTCCCTTTTATAATATTTAACTAACCAAACAAAAATAATTATCGATAAACAATACTTTCAACTTTTATTAACGCATAATAGCTTAATCGAATTTAACCCTTTTTGAGATTTATGTGGGAAATAAGCAAATTTCACACTTAAATATAGCTCAATGTTTTTACCGCTTATTTGAAAGAAGAAGTCATTTTTTATGAAAATCGTCATTCTTAACAAACCTTATGACGTACTCTCCCAGTTTCGTAAAGACGAAGCGCATATGACGGTCTCTGATTTTATAGATGACCCGACTTTACGCATTGCAGGTCGTCTTGATATGGACTCTGAGGGTTTAGTTTTTTTAACCGATCATGGTGGTTTGAATCAGTTCATTACCAACCCTGCGAATAAAAAATACAAAACGTATTTAGTTCAAGTTGATGGCGATGTTACCGAAGAAGCGCTTGAGCAACTTCGTAAGGGTGTAGAGCTTAATGATGGTATGACTTTACCAGCAAAAGCAATTAAGGTAAGTGAACCTGAATGGGTATGGGACCGTGATCCTCCTGTACGTTACCGTGCCAACATTCCAACCTCTTGGATTGAAATTTCTATTTGTGAAGGTCGTAACCGCCAAGTTCGCCGCATGACCTCTGCGGTAGGTTTCCCAACTTTACGTCTCATTCGTACTAAAATTGGTTCAATTGATTTAGTTCAATTAGGACTAGAACCGGGTGAGACCAAAGAAATTGAACCTCTACTCTACCCTGACTTTAAAGATGTGCCAGCAGAACAACCTTATCGTTCACGTTCTTATGTGAAAAAACCGGGTGGTACAGGTGGTAAACCAATGGTTCGTAAGAACAAAGATGGTTCTGTTAAAAAGTCTGGTACAAAACGTATTTGGCAAATGGATGAAAGTGAGAAACCACGTCGTAAGACCAATGGTACAACTCGCCCAAATACCAAAGCTCCACGTGGTCGTGGCCGTAGTGGTCGATAAAACATTTACGTTTTAAAGCTCACTTAGGTGGGCTTTTTTTAATGCCATTTATTTTTATAAAAAAATAAAAAAAGCCGATGTATAAACACCGGCTTTTAAACTATTCACACGAGTTAGTAATTAAGCACCAACACTTGCAAGAGCAGCATTAAATGTAGCGCTTGGACGCATTACAGCATTTACTTTCGCTGGATCAATTGCGTAATAACCACCGATATCGGCTGCTTTACCTTGTACTTGAGCAAGCTCAGCAACAATCTTCGGCTCTTCTTCAGCTAAAGTTTTTGCAAGTGAAGTAAACTTCGCTTTTAACTCAGCATCTTCGTTCTGTGCAGCAAGTGCTTCTGCCCAGTAAAGTGATAAGTAGAAATGGCTACCACGGTTGTCAAGCTCGCCTGTACGACGTGATGGAGACTTGTCGTTGTCAAGCAATTTACCAGTCGCTTCATCAAGTGTCTTAGCAAGCAACTTCGCACGAGCATTATTCTCTTTAACACCCATCTCTTCTAAAGAAGCTGCTAAAGCAAGGAACTCACCAAGCGAATCCCAACGTAAGTGGTTTTCTTCAACAAGTTGTTGTACGTGTTTAGGTGCTGAACCGCCTGCACCAGTTTCGTACATGCCACCACCCGCCATAAGCGGAACGATAGACAACATCTTCGCAGAAGTACCAAGTTCCATAATTGGGAACAAATCAGTTAAGTAGTCACGTAAAATGTTACCAGTCACAGAAATTGTATCTAAGCCACGAACTACGCGCTCAAGTGTGTAACGCATAGCACGTACTTGAGACATGATTTGGATATCAAGACCAGTTGTGTCGTGATCTTTTAAGTACTTCTGTACTTTCTTGATCAATTCATTTTCGTGTGGACGGTATGGGTCAAGCCAGAAGATCGCAGGCATGCCTGAGTTACGAGCACGAGTTACTGCAAGTTTTACCCAGTCACGAATCGGAGCATCTTTCACCTGACACATACGCCAGATATCGCCTTCTTCAACATTTTGAGTCAATAACACTTCACCAGTGTCAAGATCGGTAATGTTTGCGATACCAGCTTCAGCAATTTCAAAAGTCTTGTCGTGAGAACCGTATTCTTCAGCTTTTTGAGCCATCAAACCAACGTTTGGTACTGTACCCATAGTCTTCGGATCGAAGTTACCATGCCATTTACAGAAATTGATCATTTCTTGGTAAATACGCGCAAATGTTGATTCAGGCATTACTGCTTTAGCATCGTATTGCTTACCATCAGCACCCCACATTTTACCGCCAGCACGGATCATTGCAGGCATAGAAGCATCTACAATGATGTCGTTAGGTGAATGGAAGTTTGTGATGCCTTTTGCTGAATCAACCATTGCAAGTGCAGGACGGTGTTCTTGACAAGCATGCAAGTCTTCGATGATTTCTTCACGTAATGACGTTGGAAGAGTTTCGATTTTCTCGTATAACCCAGCCATACCGTTATTAACGTTGATACCTAACTCGTCAAATAACTTACCGTGTTTTTCAAAAGCTTCTTTGTAGTAGATTTTCACACAGTGACCGAACACGATCGGGTGTGAAACTTTCATCATTGTCGCTTTTACGTGTAAAGAGAATAAAATTCCTGCTTCTTTACAATCATCAAGTTCTTTTTCGTAGAAATCACAAAGTGCTTTCTTGCTCATGAACATTGAGTCGATGATTTCGCCTTCTTGAAGCGCAACTTTTGGCTTAAGAACAATGCTCTTACCACTGTTTGTGATAAGTTCCATTTTTACATTGCGTGCACGGTCAAGTGTCATTGACTTTTCACCGTGGTAGAAGTCACCTTCTTCCATGTGTGAAACGTGAGTTTGTGACCACTGTTTCCACTCGCTCATTGAGTGAGGGTGTTTCTTAGCGTAATTTTTAACGGCAGCAGGAGCACGACGGTCAGAGTTACCCTCACGAAGAACTGGGTTTACTGCTGAACCTAGGCATTTGCCATAACGAGCTTTAATAGTTTTTTCTTCTTCAGTCGCTGGGTTTTCCGGATAGTCAGGAATTGCAAAACCTTTAGATTGAAGTTCTTTAATACATGCTGTCAATTGCGCAACAGAGGCACTAATATTTGGGAGTTTAATAATGTTAGTATCTGGATCTTGTGTAAGACGACCTAGCTCAGCAAGGTTGTCGGATACCTTTTGCTCTTCACTTAGGTAGTCAGCGAATTCTGCGAGCACACGTGCAGCTACAGAGATGTCACTTTTAACAATCTCGATACCTGCTGGCTTAGTAAAGGTCTCAATGATCGGCAGTAGCGAATAAGTCGCCAATAATGGCGCCTCGTCAGTCAGTGTGTAAATGATAGTTGACTTTTCACCAGCCATATATAGCCCCTTCCGTTGAATTGAGTTTTGAGGACCGAGCTTTTGGCCCAGTGCCTACGAACCGATATGCTTAAATAAAACCCTGAGAGTATCGACTCTCATTGGCTTCCAGTCAACGAAATATCCAGTGATAACGACATTTCGCAGCGAAATAATACATAATTTAAATCTATTGATAATAATCTTATACCTAACTTATGGTAATACATCTAGGTTTACCAACTTTTAAGGTATAGATCAGTCTTAAATTACATGAGATATCTTTCAGAGTTCTGACAAATATTATACTTTTCATTCAAAATAAACTCAAAGATAACACCTATTTCAATTTTTAAAATCTACTAAAAAGTAAAAACCGATGTACGAAACATCGGTTTTTTATAAACTATTTAACTGTTATTCAGGCTTTTAACCATTTATCAGCTTTTGTTTGATCTTCAATAATAAGTTCAACTTCAGTTAAGTTTATACTTTCACCTGTAACATCAAACGACAACAACTCATCACGGCGGAAAGCCAAGACTTGATAATTACCCTTTTGCTTAGCATATTTCTCAATAAGTTTTGTGGTCGCTTTTAATCCATCAATTGCGATAATGACATCATTGGCAGAAATACCTGCTTTTGCCCCAGCTCCTTCACGTTGAGCATTTTGTACCAATACACCTTCAGGTTTATCGGTTAACTTTAAACCATAAGCCAAAATCTTATCGTTTTTAAGCGTATAACTTAAACCAAACTCAGGGAATAACTGATCCAGCGGCAACTCATCCGTTGTGTTAATCAAATGATTAATTTGCTCAACCCAACTATCACCCGTTAACTCTTCGCACAAATCAAAAACGGTACGCTCATTAACCTGAATACCGTTTTGGGTGTTTTCATACAAACGACGCATTAGGGCATCAAGACTAGAACCACGTAAACGTAAGCCTAAATCTAAACATAAGGCAACTAATGCGCCTTTATTGTAATAACTAGTTCCAGCATTATTGGTGTTTTCATCTGGACGATAAAACTTAATCCATGCATCAAAACTTGACTCTGCGACTGTCTGAACAAAACGACCCGGATTTTGTAAATAACGATCAAGCTGTGACTTCAACAAATCTAAATAAGACTTCTGAGAGATCACACCGCTACGTAATAAAATGAGATCATCATAATATGAAGTAAACCCTTCAAAGATCCACAGTAGCGATGTATAACCTTCTTGATGTAAATTGTAGTTTGCAAAGTTTTCTGGGCGGATAAACTTCACTAACCAAGAATGAAAATACTCGTGGCTACATAAACCTAAGAAACGTTGATAGTCTTTCGAAGGTTCAGTAGGTTCATTCGATTTTGGTAAATCATCACGTGGTGTAATCAGACTAGTACTGTTGCAATGCTCTAAGCCACCATAACTATTGCCTGTTGCCATCGTCATAAAGGTATAGTTTTTAAATGGCGCTGAACCAAACATTTCAATTTCAGCTGCACAGATCTTTTCAATATCCGCTTTTAAACGTTCTATATTGGTATTGTGCTGTCCAGAAATTGCAAATTCATGTTCGATTCCATGAGCTTCGAAGCTAAAACGTGTTTGCTCCGCAAGTTCAAATGGACTATCAATCAGTTGATCATAATGATCAGCTTTTAAGGTAAAACGTCCCTTAACTAAGCTTTTTGAAGCTAAGCCAGTTGCTAATTGAAAGTGTTTTAACTCATCAGGCAAAAAGATTTCTAACTCACAAGCAGATTGCTCTTGTCCATCTAAACCTAAGCATACACAGGCTGGGTTAATATATAGACGAGTTTGATCTACATAAGCACCACGTACCGACAAATCATAAGCATAGACATCGTATTCAACAGTAATTAATTCATGATCGGTGTTAAATAAACGCCAGCGATTTTTTTCAGTTTTTTTAATATTGAGCATGCGCCCAGCTTCATCGTAAGCTTTTACAGCTTCAATATGCTTAGAAAACTCACGAATTAAATAACTACCCGGAATCCACGTTGGTAACCATAGTTCCTGATTTGGATTCGCTAAAAAACGAATTGTGACGTGAACAAGATGCTGTTTGTAATCATCGAACTCTATTTGATAATGCAACATAAATTCTTCAATTTAAAATAAGAACGGTTTCACCTTAGATTATCACTTTTTTGTATCGACTTGCGTAGATGTATTTTTTGGCAACAATTCAGACTAGCCTTCTACAAAAAAAAGGCATAGCATGCTGTGCATCTGTGTTCCGTATTTGCCAGTAAACGTCAAGGTCACCTAGTGAAATTCTTCCTATCTCTTTTTACACTGTTTAGTATTTTCTGTGCTACTCTTACCAATGCTGCCCTTCTTAATATTGCTCCTGAGAGCGTCGAGGCCGCTGCTTGGACAATAGTAGATACTCAATCTGGTCAAGTCATTGCTGAACATAATAGTCATGTGCAACGTGCACCAGCATCTTTAACCAAAATGATGGTTGCCTACATTGCATTAAAAGAGATTAAGGCTGGAAAATTAAAGCTAGATCAAGTCATTACTGCAACCCCTGTCGTAGGTGTGGTTCAGTGGGACGAATCACAAATGTACCTCAAAGCGGGCGAGCAAATTTCAGTTGATCAGCTTTTGGCAGGTTTAATTGTGATGTCGGCAAATGATGCCGCAGTGACTTTAGCTGAAAAAATTTCTGGTGATGTGCCTCATTTTGTACAACGCATGAATCAAGAAGCTCAAGCTTTAGGCATGAAAGACACGCATTTTAGTAACCCTGCCGGGATTACAATGCCTGATCATTACACGACAGCACATGATTTAAGCTTATTAAGTCAGGCAGTAATTCACCAAACACCTGAATATTTACATTATTCAAAAATGCCAAGCTTTAGCTACAATCAACGTTTTCATCATGCGACTAACTTTGCTTTAAAATATGATCCATCTGTAGATGGTTTAAAAACTGGCTATACCAAAGCAGCAGGTTATAACTTAGCGCTTACAGCTTCACGTCCTTCGTTTTCACCGAACCTACCACAAAGACGTTTACTGGTTATTGTTTTAGGTACAGCAAGTGCAGTGAAGCGTGCTGAAATTGCCGATAAGTTAATGAATCTTGCTTATGCGTATACACGTGATGAAGTGGTTATTCCACAGCAAAAACTTATTGCTGAGTTACCAGTTATTAAATCAACTTTAAAAATGTTTAAGGTTGAAACTAAGCAGCCAACTATTGTCACGACTTCTTTGTATGCCGAACCAGCAGCAATTGATTTAAATACGTTTGATTACGCAACACAACGCATTCAAGTTCTTGATAGCAATAAACAACTAAAAACCATTGCTCCACTAGAAACGACTCAAACTCGTGTAAATATTGCATTAAACGAGCAAAAATTAACAGCACCGTTAATGAAAGCGATGAACTTGGCAACAGTTTCAATTTATCAAAACAATCAGCTCATTCGCAGTCTACAAATTGAAAATGATGTGCATATTGAAGAAGCCAATATTTTCCAAAAAATCATGATGTGGTTCTCAAATTTGTTCTCTATTTTTTCATCGAGTAATCATAGTGCAGCAAAACTCTACCCTGTAGATTCGCACTAAAAACATCAAATTGTGCACAGAGGCACAATAAATTTTATAAATAAAAGATGGCATAATTTAGCCATCTTTTTTTATAGAAAAATAATTAGGTGATAAAAATGGCCCAAAGTTTACCTCATATTGTCATTGTCGGTGGTGGCGCAGGTGGTTTAGAACTTGCCACACAACTCGGTGAAACCTTTGGGAAAAGTGGTAAAGCCAAAATTACATTAGTCGACCAAAATTTGACTCATATCTGGAAGCCTCTACTTCATGAAATTGCGGCGGGTTCCTTAAACCCTCACGAAGAACAAACCAATTATTTTGCGCATGCAGAAAAACATCATTACGAATTTATATTGGGAACACTTGTTGCAATTGATAAAGAGAAAAAAATAATAGATTTAGTCCCTCCTCAAATGTCTAAAGAACAGAACACGCAAGTTCAAAAACTCAGTTATGACACGCTTATTTTAGCGCTTGGTTCAGTATCCAATGACTTTAACACAACGGGTGTACGTGAAAACTGTCATTTTCTAGACAGTAGAAATCAAGCAGATATTTTCCAACAAGATCTTTTGCATTTGTACATTGAAGCACAAAATCAACCAGATCAACGTACACTCAATATTGGAATTGTTGGTGCAGGTGCAACGGGTGTAGAACTTGCTGCCGAGCTTATAGAAACCACTAAAAACTTTTACCGATATGGTTTGAAAAAAATCCACCCTAATCAAGTCAAAATCACACTGATTGAAGCTTCCGAACGTATTTTACCTGCTTTAAGTGAGAAAACAGCTGAGCATAGTGCAAAACAGCTCCAAAAAATGGGTATCCAAATTTTAACTCGACATCGCGTTGAAAAAATTGATAAGCATTGCATCTATTTCAGTAACGGTAATGAACTCAAAAGTGATATTACGGTATGGGCAGCTGGCGTAAAAGCACCGAGAGTTCTTGAAAGTTTTACCGATTTTGAACGTGACAACATTAACCGTTTAATGGTCTATGCTACGCTGCAAACTTATTCTGACCCAAATGTTTTCGCTTTTGGTGATTGTGCACACTGCCAACTTGATGCAAGAAACCCTCCTCTTGGACCACGCGCTCAAGTTGCCAGTCAACAAGCAAGCTTTTTAGTTAATGCTATGGCTGCCAGACTTAATGGACGTTCACAGCCGATGTTCACTTTTAATGACAAAGGTTCACTTGTGTCTTTAAGTCGTAATAAAGCCGTTGGAGAATTACTTGGGGATGTCAGTGTACAAGGATATATTGCTAAAACGATGTACGTATCTTTATACCGTTTACATCAAGCAACAATTCACGGATACACTCAAGCTGGACTACTCACAGTGAAAGATTTACTTACAAGACGAGTACGACCAAAAATTAAGCTGTATTGAGTTGAATTTTTTGAGTTCATCCCTATATACGTAAAAACGCATTAGAAAAAGTGTTAAAGATTGAGATTTTGTAGTCTACAAAATTTATTTTTCACTTTATGATGTACGCTTTAATTGATTGAATGGATCAAAAACATGACTGCAATTGCAAATAACCACGTGGTTTCATTCCACTATAAATTAACAAACGCTGAGGGTGAAACACTTGATCAATCTCAAGGTGAACCACTTGCCTATTTGCACGGTGCAGGCAATATCATTCCTGGTTTAGAAAATGCATTAACTGGTAAAACTGTTGGTGATAAATTCACTGTAAACGTACCAGCTGCTGAAGGTTATGGCGAATACAACCCAGACCTAGTACAAGAAGTTCCAGCTCAAATGTTCCAAGGTGTTGATAACATTCAACCTGGTATGCAATTCCAAGCTCAAACTGATGACGGCGTTCAAATCGTTACAGTTAAAGCGGTTGAAGGAGACAACGTTGTTGTTGATGCTAACTTCCCACTTGCTGGCCAAGACTTAACTTTTGAAGTTGAAATCGTAGAAATCCGTGAAGCATCTGCTGAAGAGCTTGATCACGGTCATGTACACGGTGCTGGTGGTCACCACCACTAATTCATCTTTAACAAGATGATAAAAAGCAAAGCTTCGGCTTTGCTTTTTTTATGCATTTATTTTATATAATATTCAGTGAGTTAATTTATTATTGGACTATGCATGTCAAATGCTTATCAATTGATTTGGTTCCGACAAGATTTACGAGTGCGCGATCATGCAGCTTTATGGCATGCTTGCCAACAAGGTAATTCAATTGCATTAGTCATCTTATCGCCAGACCAGTGGAAACAGCACGACGATGCTCCAATAAAAATTAGTTTTTATTTAAGACAACTCAAAAAACTTCAAGAAGAATTGGCAGCTCTTCACATCCCTCTGGTTATTCAGGTCATCCCTTATTGGAAAGATATTGCCAAATCTATTTCTGACTTTAGTAAGAAATATAATATTGAAAATGTTTATGCCAATATTGAGGTAGGAGTAAATGAACTAAAAAGAGATAAAACTGTACAAGACACTTTAAATAAAGACAGTAAAGAACTTTTTTTATTTCATGACCGCACGATTTTTCCTCTGCGTTCAATTCGCAATAAATCAGAACAACCTTATCAAGTTTTTAGTGCCTTTAAAAAAGTGTGCTATTCAAAACTAGATACTAGTGGTTTACCTCAATGTTATCCTTTACCCAATAAACAAACTAAAGTTCCAACCGATTTACTAGAAGTGGAAAATACAAACTTAGCTGAAATTGAAAAGCTATTCTGTTCATCCATTACAACAGAACAGCAAGATTTATGGCCTGTTGGCGAGTCATATGCATTAGAACAACTAGATCATTTTATTGAAGACTCGGTATCTCACTATAAAGTCGAGCGAGATTTTCCCCACATAACAGGTACAAGTAAACTTTCGCCTTATTTAAATATTGGAATCTTATCTATACGCCAGTGTTTACAAGCATTATTCCGCAGTCAACATGGTAACTTTCATTTAACCAATGAAGGTCAGCAAACATGGTTAGATGAACTTATTTGGCGAGAGTTTTACCAACATATTTTATTTGACTTTCCTTATGTGTCTAAACATATTCCATTTAAAAAGGACACTCAAAAAATTCAATGGAATCATAACCCAGAGCACTTAACTGCATGGCAAACTGGTCAAACGGGTATTCCTATTGTTGATGCCGGAATGCGCCAGCTTTTACAAACCGGCTGGATGCATAATCGAGTACGTATGATTACTGCTATGTTCTTATGTAAAAACTTACTGATCGATTGGCGTATTGGTGAGCAATGGTTTATGCAACATTTAATTGATGGAGACCTAGCTGCAAACAATGGTGGATGGCAATGGTGTGCTTCAACTGGAACAGATGCTGTACCCTATTTCCGAATTTTTAACCCGATTAGCCAATCGCAAAAATTTGATCCGAATGGTGACTATATTCGTACATGGGTAAAAGAATTAGCTCATCTGGGCAACAAATCTATTCATGACCCTTATTCAGCGAATAAGTCTCTTCGGTTAAATTATCCAAAACCGATTGTAGATTTAAAAGAAACGCGCCTCAAAGCAATTGAAACATTCAAGCGTATTTAGTTAACAATTACGTCTTATATGTTTGCTTTTGATTAAAAAATAATAACGGGATTTGACTATAAAGGGACTTTCAACTACAAATAAACAGTATAGATACTTAAAAAGGACATAAACAACAACAACTTCCATAATCATGACCTTGTCATTATAAAAGTATAAAAAAATTAACATTACAAAAAAGGTAGCATAAACCATATGCAACAAAAGAACCCAGGTAGAACACTCGTCTTATGGATTATTGCAGCTCATCTATTTATGGGAATGATTGCATATGAGTGGCTGCCTGTAAGTTTTAGAGGAAGCTGGATTTTTATTCTAATTCTTTTAGTTTCCGGTGCTTTTTTAGAAGTTGGTTTATCACTAATTGTGGGTTTACTCGCTTTTATTGGCGTATCTGTTTATTTTCTCCTTGATCTTGGAGCACAAACGCATATTGAACGTCAGCTTCTTTTACTTTTTATTATTCCTCTTATTCCAGTTTTTTTAAGTGCCGTACGCCATAATATTGAAATTAACGTTCAGAAATATCGCGATATTCAAAGTTATGACCGAAATTATCGACGAGATATTTTCCCTTTAAGCGCTTTAAAATATTTTCAGCGTAGTTTTTTTAAGCTACTCGATCATCATAATGTTCAAGATTATGAAGTCTTCGTCATTAGTATTCTTAATCGTAGTCTAATCAAAGAAATGTTAGGAGATGATGTCTGGAAAACCACTCAAAATGAAATGATTACGATTTTGAGCCAACATCAACCGAATGAAATTGTTTTCCAATTTGCTGATGATGATTTAGAGAACATATACAGCATTGTCATTCGTCAGCAAAAAACTGACGAAGAGCCTGACTTTATTAAAAAGTTAAGAGAAATTATGACACTGCGTCTTGAGGTTGAATATAAAGTTATTGTTATTCCACCTGAGGAGATGAACTAATGTCTACTCTTCTTAATATTTGTGGAATTGTGATCGCATCGAGCCAATATCCAGACGCCACTTTACAACAGTTCTATCGGCAATATTATCATTGTGAAATTAAAGCTGAACAAATAAAAACTGAAGTACAAACTCCAGAAGATATTTCGATGTTCTTCCCTTATCAAGATACTTGGTGGCCTGTATTTACTCTTGACCAGATCAGTTCTGAAAGTTTTCAAAAGTTTATTCATAAGGGAATTCGACCCGGCATTATATTGCCAGATGAGGTTTTTGGTTTCCCCCACTATTTCTTGTTAAAAGAAGCAGTAAGCCAAGGCGCTATTCCAATCGTACTATTTAAAACTGAACAACCTCAGTATTTTGCTGCGAAGGCAACATTTTCAACAGCAATTGGTTTACGACCAATGGCTGCGTTTGTAAGTACAGGATGGGATGAAAATTTAATTTCACAGCCAGCGGGTAGTTATATTATTCCATTAAATTCAGAAAATTTACCGATACCATCCAGAGAAATTAAACAAGGTAAACATTTATTTTATTCGGCCAAGAACTTTAACGGCCATGTTTCAGGTTACGAAATTATCATTAATCCTCCAGCCGACTTACCTCTTTCCAATATTCGTTATCCACAACTCGGTATTTCGTGGAAATTTAATAATATTGATTATGTAAGCACCCCTGAACATGTCCGTACAAATCTTATCGGTTATATATTTATTGGTTTAAGTGTAGTTGTTGTTCCTCTAGATCTGATTTTAACAACAACTTATCCAGATCTTCTCGGCACATTTGGTAGTTATATTTCATGGATCTCCTTAGTAGTAGGATTAATTCTATTATTGCTACTCATCTCTTCTATTATTAGGAGGGTCCGTACAAATGGCTCCAATTGATATTCTGTTTTTATTTGGCTTTTTAGGTATTTGGATTCCACAAGCATTTTGGGCGTGGCTAAGCTATCAAGCGTGGAAATATTCAAAAACAGCTGAAAAAGAACTACAAAATCTACCTATCCCCGAGAGATGGCCGGTCTTAAGCGTTTTAATTCCCGCCTATAACGAAGGCGTAGTGATTGAAGATACTTTACATGCAATTGCTCAACAAGATTATCCAGCCGAAGCTTATGAAGTTCTACTGATTAATGATGGATCTAAAGATAACACGCTTGAAATCGCAGAAAGCCTCGCAAAAATTTATCCATGCATAAAAATTGTTAATGTTCCAAAAGGTATGGGGGGCAAAGGGAAATCAAGAACCCTTAATAACGGGCTTCCTCATGCTAAAGGTGAATTAATTGTTGTTTATGATGCCGATAGTACTCCTGAACCCGATTGCGTTCGATTACTCGCACAAACCCTACTTGCAGACAAGAAACTAGTCGCTGTAAATGGCAAAGTAAGAACCCGTAACTGGCAAGATAGTATTTTGACGCGCTTTATTGCGATTGAGTTCATCTTTTTCCAATGGATCTTTCAAGGTGGACGTTGGCAACGTTTTGAGTTATCAACATTGATGGGCACTAACTACGTCATCTGGCGTGATGCCTTAGAAACCTTAGGTGGTTTTGATGAAAAGTCGCTAGTGGATGACACAGAAATGAGTTTCCGAATTTTTATCGGACAAAAACGAATTAAATGGGTTCCTTATGCAATTGGTTGGCAGCAAGATCCGCCTTCGTTAAGTGTATTCGTTAAACAGCGTTCACGTTGGACTCAAGGTAATTTTTATGTGACACGTAAATATTTACCAGTAGCGCTCAGAACACCATTCCCTATCGGAATTGAAATTCTGAATAACATCATGTGCTATATCCTTTTCGTACCAGCTCTGTTCTGGAGTCATATTACGTTAACGCTTGGTTTACTTGATATTGCAGGTATTTCAGTTCCGGGACCATTTACGCTCTTGTGGGGCCTTTCATTTTGCCTATATGTAGCGCAAATGTGGTTTACGCTTTCTCTAGAAAAGGTTAAACCAGAGCTCTATTTTTATTCAGTTTTATCTTATGTAAGTTACTCACAAATATTTTTATTTATTGTATTTAAAGCCGCATTCGACATGCTAAAAAATAAAATACAAGGTAATTCACTTCAGTGGTACAAAACAGAAAGAAGCAAGGAGAAAAAATAAATGAAAAAGACTTTTAAACTTTATCCACTCATACAAGCACTCCTTGCTAGCAGTTGCCTTATGTTAGCTGTGCCAGCTCATACCAACACATGGACTTTAGACGATATTAGTACATCAACTAAATATACCGTTGAGCCTTACTTTTTCTATATTGGAAAAGGTGCAGAGTGGCAGAACATTCAGTTTTCCAGTGACTATTCCACTGAAAGTGACACAACATTACTCGTAAAATATGACGATAAGCTCATCTATAACACCACCTTAAATGGGAGTGGACAATTTAAATTTGATATTCCAGCCAGCAAGACTGGTTTCCATCGTTTAGATTTTATTATTCAGCAATATTCTAAACCAACCTCTTTAAATCAAGCCAAAGATACATTCTGTACAGAAGATATCGATCATTTGACATATTTAAGTAATTCTCAACTCGACTTTACATCTATTCGAAATGTTTATCGCTTAAAAGATTTACCTGATGCTTTGTTTAACCCCCAAGCGAAAAGACCTACTCCTTTTGTCGGTATCTTGAAATATAACCGCAAGGAGATTACCGAAGCCTCTATGCTTGCTCGACTAGCAACTTCTTGGAGCTCTGTCACTCCTATTGAATGGATCGATTCTGGACAAACCAATTTAAACCCTGAAACCAAGTTTGTTATTGAAATAATAAAATCGACACCTCCACTTAAAAATGGAGCCTTTGTACAAATTTCAAAACCGACAGATGGTACTCCTACCCTCTCTATCACTTATCACACACCACAAGAACTTACTGCTGCTATTAATGGATTAATTAATCCAGCTTATGTACAGCAGCTTGATACAGGCAGTGCAATTTTCCCAACTACAATTTCAGCACCTGCTTGGGCTCAATTCAAGAAAATTGATACGCTTGCAGACTTAGGTATTGAAGATTTCCGCTTAAATCACGCTGAAAAAAACTTGTTTCTCGATTTTCCAGCAGTATGGCAGCCTACTGACATCCTACAAGGACAAATTGCCCTTCGTATTCAAAGCGGCCTATTACAGGGTTCAAACATTACGGCATGGCTTGATGGTGGTCTTGCAGGTAGTATGAAAACGGCAGATCTTGCCTCTGACCCAGTTAATCGACAATTCAACATTTTCGCGAAATCTATTTCTAATACAACCAACTTTAGCTTGAAGCTTGAAAACTCGGTCATTGCCAACTCTCAATGTCTGCCCACTGCTCATGGTTCACTTTGGGTCGATACAGCCAAATCGACTGTCAAGCTTCCACACAAACTTAAAAATGGGGTGGCAGCCCTTTCCATGACATTAGCAACCAAACCAACAATTGCAATTGATGATCAATCTGGTGCATTAAATATTGCGGTTACATTAGGGCAAGTCGCTAAAAAAATGTTACTTACTGATGCTCCAATTCCACTGAATCTAGTACGTTTTTCTCCCAATGCTCCACAAGCAGTTAATGTGATTGTGAATAAACAGATTTATCAACAACAAGTCTCAATGCATCAAAACACTATTTATGCGCCAGCAGCAGCAAACGGTTTTATTGTGAGTTATAACAATAATCGCTTTGATGTCATTACTGACTCTGAAAATGGTGCACAAACTTTCATGCATCTATGGGGAACCATTCAACATAAAATTCCAAATAATGTGACCAAAATGTTGGTTTCAGAAAACGGTAATATCTATGTTCTCCAAAAATTAATTGTAGGTAATCAAAAAGCTCCATTAGTTCAACAATCTTCATTCTTTTTATTGGTTGTGATTATCTCTGCAATTATGATAATAGTGATCTTCTTGTGGTATTGGTTACGACGTAATAATGAGAAAACAGATACCAATTAAAATAACTGCTTTTATTATTTTAATTATATGTAGTGTAGTAGCTTATGCGGGGTTGTTCAAAAATCATGGACACCCCCCAGTCATCGAAGGAATTTTTTGGCAACCAGATAACAATACCACTCCTCCAAAAGGAAACTGGCATTATTTAGGAGTCAACACTTTTGTTCCCCAGTGGTCAGTCGTTGAATCTAAATCGTGGTGGACAAACTCCAACCTCCCACAGTGGGAAAAAGCCATTGATATACAGAAAATTAAGCAACAACCTTGGGCTAAAAATCTCATATTAGGTTTAGCTGGTGAATATAATGAACCAGCAGCACGTGCAAATGTTGTTGCTTTAGGAGAAAAATCTGCACAAATTATTCAAGAACAAAATGATGCATCTTTAAAAGGTTACTATTTTCCAGTTGAAGCTGATCCAACTTGGTTAAGGGTAAGCACACTAGGTCATGTTCTAGAAAAACTGCCAGCACCTATTTGGGTGAGCATTTATAGTGGTGAAAGAGAACCTGAAAATTATAATTTATGGGTTAAAAGTTGGCTACCTAGCCAAGCTGGTGTCTTTTTCCAAGATGGTGTAGGTGTCGGCGTAAGAACCCCTCAACAAGCCAGACGTATTTTAGACCAACTTGAACAAACTCTTGGAAAAAATAAAACTGTTATTGTACTAGAAGCATTTCGCACCAAAAAAAATGGACAATTTCGAGCAGCCTATCCTTGGGAAATTATTTCTCAGATTAAAGCGTATGAAGGCAAAACAATTTATATCTTTGATGGTCCTCACTATATGGGACGATGGTCGGTTTATATCGTCGGTTTATGGTATCGCCTGACTTATGGCAGCATTCCTGCCACCATAAGCCAACATTAAGCTTTATAGTTGGTAATCTTAGACATTTATACGATTAGAAGTCCTTATAAAAAACAAGTTCTACACGAGTATTGTTGTAATGATCTTTTGTATTAACAGGCACGTCTTTAAAATAGTTGCCATATAAACGTTCAACACGAAGTTTTATCGGTTGATAATTAAAAGGTTGCCATGAAATACCTGGCCCATATTCAAATAAATTATTGTAATACTCATTTTTACTGTCTGCTAAGCCATGCAATTTCACATAAGCCTGCACAGTTCCATTATCTCCTTTATATAAATTTAAACCTGTGCGTAAGCGCAAATCTCCAATAACGTTATAGTCTTCTCTTGAATAAGTCGCGACATTGCCATAGAGGTCAGTAAAGTAATTATCTAAACAAAGTGTATGATTACAGTTAGATTGCGAATACCACTCTTGATAACCTGCTACCCCTCCAACTACACTTTCACGAAATTTTTTTCGATTTCGATCAATCAAATCATAACTTCCGCCAACTTCGACATAAGCTCGAACAGGAATAGAAGTCCATGGTTGATAATTTGCACCTACCCCAAGAGTAACTGCATTTTCATCAATAATTTCAGGTCGTACTCCACCTTGAGATTTAGTATCACGGTTTAAATTAAGAAAACCGTAGACTTGAGCACGACCATTGTCAATGTTTTTACCGTACCGAACTTTTAAAGGAAAAATAACATCGTCATAACGTGACTCATAAGAGGGTGCAAAATAGATATCCCCAAAATATGGCTTAACCTCACCTCCACTTAAATTTTTAACAGCTTGAGTTGCCTTCGCAGCGATTGCTGGATCTGAAGATGAAGTTAGTTCTTTAAATAAAACCAGTGCATCACGATTCTTTTTCTGTTGATTCAGCAAATATGCTTCTTGTAATTTTAAAGTGTCGTCTTGAGGAGCTAAAGCTCTTGCTTGTCTTAAACTTTGTAAAGCCTCATCTCTTTTTTCGAGCCGAATTTGTAAATAAGTAAGGCTTTTCCAGACTTTAATATCTTTAGGGGTCAGCTTACTCAGCTCAACTAATATTTTTTCTGCTTCTTGAGGTTGAGACTGCTCTATTTTATAGAATCTGTCCCATTTATCATAAATGAGGTTTCCAGGTTTATATTCAGAGGTAACTGGGTCTTGTGCATAAACAGAACACACACTTACTACCGTTGAAGAAATGACTACTCCCATAAGTAATATCGAATGCGTTATAGAGTTTATTGTTTTGCTATTTCTCATTATCACCTCTACAGTAAATTAGAGTTATTAAGGGTAATTTGTTAGAATGATCAATAAATATCATAATTTAAAATAATGAGTTACATCGTTAAGTTAGGTTAAGGATGATTTAATATAAATAGTTTAGTCTCCATTTTTATTATTGATCTATTCTTTAGTATCTCTAAATTCCCTATAATGATGACATATTTTTTGATCAATAATTTGTAAAATTTCATAGCATCTATAAAACATTTATAAGGCAAAACACATGGCTTTTCCACATCATACAGAGCATCATGCAATTCACCGTTCAGGTTGGTTAAGAGCTTCAGTATTAGGAGCCAATGATGGAATTATTTCTGTCACTAGTTTAATTATGGGTATGGCTGCAAGTGGAGCTAACTCACATACTTTATTAATTACATGCATTGCTGGACTAATTTCTGGGGCTACATCAATGGCTGCCGGAGAATATATTTCTGTAAAATCTCAAGAAGATATTGAAAAAGCAGATTTAGCGATTGAAGCAAAAGAACTCTCAAAGCACCCTCAAAAAGAGTTAGATGAGCTAACTCAAATTTATATTTCTAGAGGCCTATCTAAAGAATTGGCTCAAGAAGTTGCTTTGCAGCTAACCACTCATGATGCATTGGGTGCACATGCTCGGGATGAAATCGGCATTCATGAAAATACCGCAGCCAATCCTGTACAAGCTGCATTATCATCTGCCGCATCATTTTCTTTTGGGGCTTTTTTACCCATGCTGGCTATATTACTCAGCCCGAATCAATGGATTATACCTGCTGTCCTAGCCACAGGAATTCTTTCATTAGCGATTTTAGGTGCACTTTCAAGTTACTTTGCTGGTACATCTAAACTTAAAGGCAGTTTACGTATTACCTTATGGGGAATTTTAGCAATGGCTTTTTCAAGCTGGATTGGTTCTTTATTTAATGTCACGCCATTATAAAAAGATCTTTTAAATAGTGTTCTAGAATATTTAAAAATTAAATAGCCAATATTATTTGCTCTTCATTCTATTTTCACGTTATGGTGAAGTGAAAGAAATGAGGTGAATAAAATGAGCCTATTACAACAACTTGCAATTAAACATCCAATTTTTCTGGCTCCCATGGCAGGCGTTTCTACACCAGAACTAGCAGCCGAGGTTTCAAATCAAGGAGGCCTTGGATCATTAGGCTTGGGAGCAAATACTCCACAAAGTGCACGTGAACAAATTTTAAAAACTCAAGCACTCACCGAAAACTCATTTCAGGTTAATTTTTTCTGTCATCAATCTACAGAACTTAACCTAGAAAAAGCAAAACAATGGATTGAATATTTACGTCCTCATTTCGAAAAATTTGGTGTTCAACCTCCTCAAGAGTTGCACTGTATTTATCCAAGTTTTTTAGACAATGATCACTTTTTAAATGTTGTTTTAGAAACTAAACCTAAAGCGGTGAGCTTCCATTTTGGTATTCCGCATCCGCATCAAATTAAAGCTTTGAAAGAAGCTGGTATTTTGACTATGGTTTCGGCCACCAACCTGATTGAAGCGCAAGCGATTGAAGCAGCAGGTATCGATATCATCATTGCTCAAGGTATTGAAGCAGGTGGACATCGAGGAATTTTCAACCAGACTTTTGATGCAGCGATTAAAACCAGTGACTTGGTCCAATTGATTGTGAAGCATTGTAAGCTTCCAGTAGTAGCCGCGGGTGGCATTATGACTGGCTTGCAGGCCAAACATATGTTGAGTTTAGGAGCAACTGCAGTCCAGTTAGGTACAGCATTCGTTCAATGCCAAACTTCAAATGCTTCTGCTGAATATCGCAAAGCATTATTTACTGAACCTGTAACGCAAATTAGTGCTAGCCTTTCTGGGCGTCCAGCTCGCGGTTTATTAAACCATTGGCATACCAAAATTGATTCACCTACTCGACCCCTCCAACCTGAATACCCTTATGCTTATGATTTAGCAAAGCAACTCAATGCTCTTGCGAGTAAACACCATGACTATGGTTTTAGCGCATTTTGGGCAGGAAGTAATGTTGCACAAATACGCGAATTAGGCGCTTCTGATCTGGTCAATCAACTGGTTGTTGAAATGTTAGATAATGAATAAATAAAGATTTTAAGCAACCAGTCGTGTACTGGTTGCTTTATTTTAGTGAGTAGCTAATAAATTAACTTGTTCAACCTGAACATCGCTCATCAAATTACCTTCTGCAAGCAATTGATTAAAATAACTCTCGACCACTAATGCTTGTTCAGCAGTAGTTTCAACTTTATACATATTTTGACGGAACTCGTTACTCGAACGTAAGCCTTTGGTGTACCAAGCAATATGCTTACGAGCAATACGACATCCTGAATATTCACCATAAAATTGATATAACTCAGACAAATGTCCTAAAAGTACATCTTTGACTTCTTCAATATTTGGAGCAGCCAAATGCTCACCAGTTTTTAAATAATGAGCAATTTCACGGAAAATCCATGGACGACCTTGTGCAGCCCGTCCAATCATAATTGCATCGGCGCCAGTATAGTCCAGTACATATTTTGCTTTCTCAGGACTATCAATGTCACCATTGGCAATTACTGGAATATTGATTAACTCTTTAACATGTTTAATTAATTCATAACGTGCTGTATTTAAATACATGTCTTCACGAGTACGGCCATGCAATGCTAACGCGGCAATCCCCGCCTCTTCAGCACGTTTAGCCACGCGTAAAATATTTTCTTGGCCATTTAAAAATCCCAAACGGGTTTTTAACGTCACAGGAACATCAACAGCTTCAACAACAGTATCTAGTATTCGAGCTACCAAGTCCTCATCTTGCAATAATGCTGAACCTGCTAATTTATTGCATACTTTTTTTGCAGGACATCCCATATTGATATCAACAATTTGTGCCCCATTTGCAACTTGATAACGAGCAGCCTCAGCTAACTGTTCTGGGTCAGAACCCGCGATTTGCGCAGAGATAGGAGCCAATTCTCCATCAAAATTCGCACGATAAAGACTTTTTTTAGTCATTCGCAAAGTTTTGTCGGCAGTCATCATTTCACTCACTGCATGACCCGCACCAAAATACTTGCACAGTGTTCTAAATGGACGGTCAGTTACACCAGCCATAGGAGCAACAATTAAATTATTTGACAGTTGATAGGGACCAATATACATATATATTCATACAATTCATGATCAACATAGTATACTTCATCCGCTTGATCAGCTCATCTTTTTTGCAGGTGCTTTCCTCGCCATGAACAAACCGTTGTCTTCCCGTTTTTTATTAAAATCATTCGGTGTAGTCACCGTATGCATGAGTTTAGCTGCTTGTGGAGATAAAGCCTGGTGGTCAAAAAATGATGAGCCCGATTTAGAAAGCCAACAAATTAAAAAGTTAATTCCATCGCGCGTGCATGATCGTGAGTCATGGGCCAAAGATATTGACGATATTATGCAGGAATTAAAGATTCCGAAAACCAAGCAAAATGTTTGTAGTATTGTCGCGATTGTAGATCAGGAATCTAACTTTGTTGCCAATCCTGTAGTACCGGGTCTTGGTAAAAAAGCGGTCGATGAAGTCAGTACCCGTTTAAATGAAAAGTTTGAAGACAAACTTGGTGAGAAAGTTGGTGGTACTGTCGCAGGCTACTTCGAAGAAGTATTAAAAACCCAGCCCTCTCCTGATAACAACTACATGAGTCAAATGCGTAAAGTCAAAACTGAAAAAGATCTCGACTTACTTTATCGTCAAATTTTTGATTTTATGACTCAACATTATCATGTTAGTGCTTTAACGGGTGCAGCCAAACTGGTTGGACAAGATATTGGTGAGAAAATGAATCCAATCACTACACTGGGTTCAATGCAAGTTCATATTAATTATGCCAAAGCGCATAAGCGTTCTAGCATGAATATTGCAGACCTCAGAAATGATCTTTATACGCAATATGGCGGTCTATATTATGGTATTCACCGCTTGATGGTATATCCAGCAGACTATGATAAGGCCATTTACCGTTTTGCCGATTATAACTCAGGTATGTACTCTAGCCGTAATGCTGCTTTTCAAAGCATGCTCGATGCCCTTACTGATACTAAACTTACTTTAGATGGTGATTTATTACTTTACAATAAATCTGGTGATCCACTCGCGGTTCAGAGTCAGTCAGAAAAAGAGTTAATGAAACTATTTACTGCAAATAATGTTTTAATTACCCCAAGACAACTTCGCGATGATCTGAAGTTAGAAAAAGAGAAAAAGTTTGAAAGTACAACAACTTATATTGCATTAACCAAACTTTATAAGGCTAAAACTGGCAAAGAACCGATCTATGCCATGATGCCTCAAGTGGTCATTTCTGGGCCTAAATTAAGTCGTGACTATAATACTAACTGGTATGCAACCCGCGTAAACGGACGATATGAATCATGTATGCAACGAGCGAAACGAATAAGATAATAAAAAACCTCGCCCTGTTCGATTTTGATGGAACCTTGTGCACTAAAGACAGTTTTACAGGGTTCATCTTTTATGCATTATCTAAGCGCCACATTGTGAAGCAAGGCTTGAAAATCCTGCCATGGATTCAAGCCTATTATCTTAATTTTTATCCAGCTCATGCGATGCGAGCTAAACTTTTTCGTAGTATGTTTAGCAATACTCCAGCCATTGAACTGCAAAGGTTAGGCGAAGAATATGCACAAGAGCTCGTCTCAACGCTTTCACCTGAAATCTTCGCACAGTTACAACAACATCAGTTACTTGGTGATCAAGTAGTCTTGGTTTCAGCTTCAATTGATATTTATCTTGCTCCACTTTGCAAATTACTTGATATCGAATTAATTTGCACTGAAACTCAAATTAAAAATGGCATGATGACGGGCTACTATTCAACGCCAGATTGTAGTAATGAACAAAAGAAGTTAAGAATACATGAACAATATTCTTTGCAGGATTATTATCAAATTTATGCCTATGGTAATACTTCAGAAGATTTAGATATGCTGAGCCTTGCCACCCATCCTTTTATGGTTGGTGAAGATCGAATCTTGCCATCATTAACACCACAAAAAAAGCTCGCATGAAGCGAGCTTTTTTGATTTATCACAACTTAATAAATCGCCATATGATCACGATGAATCATTTCTAATGAACGGGCTTCACCAAGTACTTGGTAAACCTTGTCTGAAGAAAGACCTTTAATAATTTCAGCTGAACGAGAACTAAAGTTTACTCGTCCAACCGCAATACGTTTGCCTTGTTTATCTACACATTCAACCACATCACCACGATCAAAATGTCCTTCAACAGTTTTGACCCCAACAGGGAGTAAACTGCGATGTTTTGATTTAATCGCGTCAACCGCGCCATCATCAATGACCAAGCGACCTGCTGTTTGTAAATGTGCAGCAAGCCACTGTTGATGTGCTGTCATACGGTCTTTATCTGTTGTGAATAATGTACCTAACATTTCACCAGCCATTACTCGTGACAACACATTGTCACTTTCACCACTAGCAATCAGTGTTGGACAACCTGACTTGGCAGCTAAACGTGCAGCACGAACTTTAGTGACCATGCCACCTCGTCCAAGAAGCCCACCACCGCCAGCCATTTCAAATAAGACATCGTCCATGGCACGCACAGTTGATAACAACTTTGCGTCTGGGTTATGGCGTGGGTCTGAGTCAAACATGCCTTGCTGATCTGTTAAAATGATCAGTAAATCAGCATGTACTTGGCCAGCAACCATTGCTGCTAAGGTATCGTTATCACCAAAACGGATCTCATCAGTAGAGACTGTATCGTTTTCATTGATAACCGGAATAACACGCCAGTCAATCAAGTTCTGCAAGGCATCGCATGAGTTCAAATAACGACGGCGATCTGCCAAATCGTCATGTGTTAATAACACTTGCGCTGTTCGGATACTATGATTTTCAAGCACGCTAGACCATGTATGAATTAGGCCCATCTGCCCAATTGCGGCGCATGCTTGTAGACTGGGTAGATCGGTGGGTCGACTCGCAAGCTTCATACGAACCATACCTTCTGCTACAGCTCCTGAAGACACTAAAATAATTTCGTGTCCAGCATTGTGTAAATCTGCAATTTGTTTCGCCCAATGCGAAATAGCTTCCAGATCTAGCCCCTGCCCATTTGCTGTGAGTAAAGATGATCCGATTTTAACAACGATTCGTTTACACTCACTGAGCTTACGTTGCCCATCGACCACTTCTATCATGTTTTCCTCGATTTTTTAGTCACGAACGTAGATGCTTTCTACATCATTGTCGTCTTCATCATCGTCAAAATCATCATCATCGTCCATCATACTTTCGAGACGTTGTGCTCGACGCATCGCACGATATGCTTCTTTTGCCGCAATGGTTTGTTCACGTGTTTCAACTTCTAGTTGTTCACGGAAAGCTCTTACTTCTGCTGCGTATTCAGGATCTTCAACTTCGCGTTCGCGTTGTTGTTCAATCTGATCCATCAAGTAATACACAACGTCTTTTGTTCCTTCGCTTAATAAGCCTGAGGTCTTAAAGACAGGACCAGTCCATTTCAACTCGTCTAGAATGTGCTGACACCACTCTTCACGACTTTCTTCAGCAATTTGATCCAATTTATTGAGTACTAAAACAACTGGTAGTTTGGCTAAAGTAGGAGAAAACTTAGCCAACTCATTCATAATTGCTTTTGCATTATGCGCTGGATCTGAACCATCAATTGGTTGCACATCAATAATGTGTAGAAGAATACGAGTACGTGCCAAGTGTTTAAGGAAACGAATTCCTAGACCTGCACCTTCTGCCGCACCTTCAATAAGCCCTGGAATATCGGCCATTACAAATGAACGATGACGATCAGCATCTACAACACCTAAGTTTGGAACCATAGTGGTAAATGGATAGTCCGCTACTTTCGGTTTTGCAGCACTTACAGCACGAATGAAAGTAGATTTACCAGCGTTTGGCATACCTAATAAGCCAACATCCGCCAATACTTTCAACTCAAGACGAATTTCACGAAATTCACCTTTTATACCAGTCGTACATTTACGTGGAGCACGGTTAGTTGATGATTTGAAGTGAGTATTACCTAAACCACCTTCACCACCACCTGCAACCAGAATTCTTTGGCCGTCTTCAACCAAGTCGCCAATAATATCGCCAGAATCTGTATCAACAATTGTTGTACCTACAGGTACCTTTAAAACCACATCTTCACCACCACGTCCGGTACAGTTAGCACCTGCACCGTTTTTACCACGCTCAGCGCGGAATTTACGGGTGTAACGGTAATCGACTAAGGTACTTGTATCATCATCAGCTTGAATATAGATACTTCCACCACGTCCGCCATCACCACCATCTGGGCCACCAAATGGTACAAATTTTTCACGGCGAAAACTGGCTACGCCATTGCCACCGTCGCCAGCCTCTACGGTAATGACTGCTTCATCAACAAAGCGCATTTGCCAATCCTCTAAAAACTCTAAAACCCCCTATTCTGCCATATTTTCATAAAATTCTCGAATAGAAAATCGAGAGAATTCAACTTTCCTAGGTCTTATTCTATATCTTTTGATATTGATAAAAGTTTAAAGCTGATCAGAGTCGCTTTTTATGCATTGATCCCTTATGGATGAACATTGCGTAAAGGCAAATCCATCTTCATATCTAAATTCGCTTTTGTGTGCTGTACAGAGTTATACATAATGGCATTAAAGCTTGAGATATTGCCCATTTCCATTGCATCATTAATTTTCAAACTTGGATTAAACTGATGTTTAACTGGTAAATTTACCGATTCATCAAACTCAAAATAAACTGGACCATTAAAAGCAATTTTAACGGGAATGGTATAACTACGTTTTAACTGAAATGGAATATCAAGATTAATAGGAATATTTAATTTTAATGGAAATCTAGGTAATAACTTATTTTGGTAAATTAAATCGGTAGTTGTTTCCAAAGGCATAACCTGATCAACTTTCAGAGTTGTCGCATAATCAACACTTACTGTAATTGGCGTCTCGACTTCAAACTGCAAATCAGCCAAATACCTTCCCTTTAACGGTACCGAAATCTGACGATCAATCTTAATTGAGGTATCAAGTTTACCTATAGACTGTACCTGTAAATTATTACCAACATGAATTTTTGTCTCTAATGACTCCGGTAAACGAATATCCGACTCATGTGCAGACACTACAACTGAAGCTTGTATATTTAAATAAAGCCAAAATAAAATTGCCGTGAGTACCATAATCAGAAAAAAACTGATCAGCATACTTTTTATTGAACCAAGCATCAGTCACCTTCCTACTTATTCTGGTTCTGATCAGGTACAGATGTAGCATTATCGGCTTTAACCCGATTAAGGCTCATACTTGATAAAGGTATTTTTAACTCACCATGCTCAATTTTAACTGGCAAAGTATTTTTAACATCTACTGAAGCATTTAAAGCAGTTTTTACAGGTACATTCAAACTACCTTGAATCGGAATATTGGTCTTTAATTGAGCATTTAGAGGAATATGAAGATCTTCTTTTAAAACTGTTTTAACTGGAGCATCAAACTTCAAATGAACTTTTTGATCGAGTGGTACTTGAATATCAATAGGTACATCAAGCTTTAATGGAATATTACCTTTTAATGGCAAAGTGATGTCCTTACCTAATACTCTGACTTGAACTTTAGTATCTATTGGGAGGCTTTGATCAACTTTTAATGTTTCTTTAACTGGAATAACAGTGCTAATTGGCACCATATTATCGAAATAGACCCGTGGGGTTAACGTCTGTGTGAGAGGGATGGTTAACTTTTCATTAATAGGAATATTCGCATTTACTCTACCCTTTACATCTACATTTAAGGCATCTTTGACTTTAACCTGTACCTGCAAAGGTTCTTGTAAATCAATCGCCACAGCTTGGTTTTTCAGCGGGATATAAATATTAAAATGCTTGAAAACCCAAATGGCGATGAGTACACCACATATATTCGCGATGATGATAAAAAAGAAGACGATTAATAATCTTTTAAACTGCTGCAATTCCAATCCCTTTTACTATTTCTTTTTGTTCCTTAAATCCTATTCTCATTGATTTTTAAAAAATAATCAGCATATATTTTGTACGGTTGTAAAAAAACCCAGTCTAAACTGGGTCTTTTTGTCACAATATTTTATCTAACGTTAAATCAAATTAAGCATTAGTTTCTGCAGGAATTTTTGTATAGCTTACGCCACACATTTGTTCAGCAATACGTAATACTTGGCAGCTATAACCTACTTCGTTATCGTACCAAACATATGCAGTTAAGCGGTTACCAGAAGTAATCGTTGCTTGAGCATCATATACACCAGCTGTACGAGAACCGATAAAGTCGCTTGATACCACTTCTGTAGAGTTGGTATAACCGATTTGACCTTGAAGGCTAGAGTTAATCGAGATTTGACGAATGTATTCGTTCACTTCTTCACGATCAACTTCTTTATCAAGTGTTAAGTTTAAAATAGCAAGAGATACGTTTGGCGTTGGAACACGTACAGAGTTACCAGTTAACTTACCTTTTAATGCAGGTAATGCTTTAGCAACAGCTTTAGCAGCACCAGTTTCAGTAATAACCATGTTCAATGTAGCGGCACGACCACGACGATCAGCTTTGTGGTAGTTATCAATTAAGTTCTGGTCATTTGTAAATGAGTGAACTGTTTCAACATGACCATTAAGAACTTTATATTTGTCATCCAATACTTTAAGAATTGGAGTGATTGCATTTGTTGTACAACTTGCAGCAGAGATGATTTTATCTTCATCTAAGATGTCAGTATTATTTACACCAAATACAACGTTTTTCATTTCGCCTTTACTTGGTGCAGTTAATACTACACGTGCAACGCCTGGACATTTCAAGTGTTGGCTTAAACCTTCAGCATCACGCCACTTACCAGTGTTGTCGATTAAAAGCGCGTTTTCAATACCGTATTCAGTGTAATCAACTTCACTTGGGCTAGATGCATAGATGACTTTAATGAAGTTACCATTCGCAATGATTGCTTCGTTTTCTTCATCAACAGAGATTGTACCAGCGAAAGTACCGTGAATAGAGTCACGACGAAGTAAAGAAGCACGTTTCGCCAAGTCACCGTCAGAAGACTTACGAACAACAATCGCTTTAAGGCTTAAACCGCGACCTAAACCTGATTGGCTAATGATTAAACGAGCTAAGATACGACCAATACGACCAAAACCGTAAAGAACTACGTCTTTTGGTTGTTCAGAAGTTGCGCTACCTTTAATTGACTCAACTGCTTGAGCAACAAACGCGTCAACATCACCGCCTTTTTCTTTATATTCAACTGCAAGTTTACCGATATCAACTTCTGCAGAACCAATGTTTTCAACTTTTGCTAAAGCTTCTAAAATTGGGAATGTATTTACAACAGAAAGCTCAACATCTACAACACGTGTACGACGGTGAGTCTTCAAAATTTGAATAACAGAACGGTTAATTAAAGAGCGACCGTAAACAGATACGACAATATTTTTTTCACGGTATAATTGACCGATTAATGCAATCATACGTTCCGCGATTTCTTCACGGTTTTTCCAACGACCTTGGTGTTCAGCATGCAGGGCGATGATAGTGTCTTTGCTCACAGATACGTCCTCTAATTAATTATATCTAGGCGTGATTTTTTAAACCCCGTAATTGTAATGGAATTATTGGCAAGAATGAATCAAAAGCTGACGTTAGTAGCTAGATTTTCCTAAAATTCATCATAAATTCATAAAATACCTATAATTATTTTTTATTATCTTATTGTTTAAAGCAGCTAAATTTTTGCTTTTTCTTACTTTTTGGATTCTGATGCTCTAATGATGAGCATCATTTTTTAATCTTTTTTGATATTTTTCGATATTCAACTGCAAATTTTTGGCTTTTTGCTGCTGTTGATAAAGATGAAAAGCACCTTCTAAAACAAGTACAAAAACAGCGCACCAGATTGGAATATAAGTAAACCACTCTTCTCGACCAATACTTTCACCTAAAACCAACGACGCCAAAGCAAGCAATACAGGTTCTAGATATCCGAGCAACCCAAATACCACTAAGGGTAAAAAACGGCTAGCCAATATATAACTTCCTAAACCTATAGCACTAAGCACCCCTAGCCCCACAATGACCAAAGCAAGGGTTGGTTGATCTATAAGTTTAGCATATGGCAATACACCTGTATGTGTCAGATAAATCGCTACAGGCGTAATAATCACAAGATCCCACCAAAAACCACCTAAATTATCGGTTTTAATTTTCTTGCGTAATAAGAAATAAGCTGAATAACCAATGGCAACTAAAGCAGTTTCCCAAGCAATACTTCCTAAGCGAAAAATTTCATGACCTACCCCAACTATAGCCAGAATAATAGCGACCCACTGAAATTTTGATATTTTTTCGCCATATAGCACACTACCAGCTAACACCAATACAAGCGGTAGAAGGAAATATCCCAAAGACACTTGTAAACCACGCCCATGCATTGGCCCCCACAAAAAGAGCCATAGCTGTACCGAAGTCAACACAGAGGTTGTGATGAGCAATAAAAGAAAAGAGGGGTTTGCCAAAACACGCTGATAGATATTTTTAATATGACTTAAGTCACCACTCCACCACATAAACACAGTTAAAAATGGCAAAGTCGCAATAATACGCCACCCAAACGTCTGCTCACTATCAAGTTGGCCGAGTAATTGGGTATAGAAATAAAGCACACCGAAAGTTAATGATGCCATGACAGAGAAAATCACGCCTTTTAACATCACCAACCTCTTTATACTTCAATAAAAATGAAGCGATACAATACTTGATTTATCCACTATACAAAAGGAAAAACCATGTCTTCACATGGTTTTTCCTTGAGCAATTTTTTACTCTTTGTGCTCAGCGTGGATAATATCTCGAATATCAAATCCTAATGTTTTTGCATAATTCAGATATTCATCAACTACTTCTTTTTTAGGATGTGGCGTTCTAGATAATACCCAAAGATATTTACGGGAAGGCTCTCCAACTAAAACAGTCTGATAGTCTTCATCCAGTTTTAAAATCCAATAATCACCACGAATTACGGGTATCCATCTTACAGCCTCAGGTAAAAAACTAACCTTTAGTTTAGTGTTATATGGTGGATTCACTACAAATGCTTCACCAATAGATTGCTGTAATTGTTTTTGATTATCATAACAACGGTTATCTACAACAATATTTCCATTTTCATTTAAGGTATATGTTGCAGATACGTTGTAAGCACATTTTTTTTGAAAAAAAGCTGGTTTACGTGCGACTTCATACCACACACCTAAATAACGGTCTAATTCAACTTTATCGACAGTTGGTAGCGGTTTTTGCTGGGCGTAGGCATATGTTCCAACGGCTAAGCCAGTCAGAACAATCCCGCCCAATGCAATTTTTGCCAAGCGCCAACTGGCTTGCGGAACATTTTTTCGAAATGCCATTGTTGCCCTCAACTTTTAGTTGTGAATACAAAAATAACTTAAACATCTACAGTAGCTTGTTTTTTAAACAAATCATGTAGTGTTATGTATCCATTTATTGCAACATTTGCGCTTTTAAACGAACAATTTCATCACGAATGCGAGCAGCTTGCTCGAATTGTAAGTCTTTAGATGCCTTTAACATTTCTTTCTCAAGCTTAGTAATATGTTTACTAAACAGTTTAGGATCAGAAAGAATATGTCGATCATCGGCACTCAGTGCTTTTGCCTGCTCTAATACCTTCTCATCAATTTGATCATCTGAAAGCACTTCACCTGAATCAATTTCTTTGATGACCTGACGAACAGCACTACGAGGTGTAATACCATGTAGCTCGTTGAACTCAATTTGTTTGGCTCTACGGCGCTCGGTTTCATCAATTGCTTTTTGCATAGAATCGGTAATTCTATCTGCATATAAAATTGCTTTACCTTTCACATTTCGGGCAGCTCGACCAATGGTCTGAATAAGTGAACGTTCTGAACGTAAGAAACCCTCTTTATCTGCATCTAAAATAGCAACTAAAGAAACTTCCGGCATATCCAAGCCTTCACGAAGCAAGTTAATACCGACTAAAACGTCGAATACACCTGTACGTAACTCATGAATAATTTTGACACGCTCAACTGTATCGATATCTGAGTGTAAATAAGCAACCTTAACGCCATATTCTTTTAAATAAGACGTCAAATCTTCCGCCATACGTTTAGTTAAAGTCGTCACCAATACACGTTCATTTAAATTCTTACGAATATTAATTTCAGAAAGAACATCATCGACTTGAGTAAGTACTGGGCGAACTTCAATTTCTGGATCAATCAAACCTGTAGGACGAACAACTTGCTCAACCACTTGTTCTGACTTTTCCAATTCATATTTAGCGGGCGTTGCGCTCACAAATATAGTGGTTGGAACAATACGCTCCCACTCTTCAAATTTCATAGGGCGGTTATCAAGCGCACTTGGTAAACGGAAACCATAATTCACTAAGTTTTCTTTACGTGAACGGTCACCTTTATACATTGCGCCAATCTGAGGAACCGTTACATGCGATTCATCAATAATAAGTAAGGCATCGTCTGGCACATAATCAAACAATGTCGGTGGTGCTTCACCTGCTGGACGGCCCGATAAATGACGAGAGTAGTTTTCAATACCATTGGTATAGCCTAACTGCTGCATCATTTCCAAATCATAACGAGTACGTTGTTCAATACGCTGAGCTTCAAGTAACTTGTCATGTTCACGGAAGAACTTAAGCTGGTCTTGAAGTTCATCCTTAATGGTATCAATCGCACGTGTTAAATTGTCTTTTGGCGTCACATAATGGCTTTTCGGATAAATCGTTACACGTGGTACTTTGCGCACCATCTTACCGGTGAGTGGATCAAACCAGCGAATTGAATCTACTTCATCATCAAAAAGCTCAATACGAATTGCGTGTTGGTCCGATTCAGCTGGGAAAATGTCAATAATTTCGCCACGAATTCGATAGGTACCACGTAAGAACTCAAGCTCATTACGTGTATATTGCATTTCAACCAAACGGCGAATAATTTCGTCTCGACTCACTCGATCACCCTGCACCACATGCAATAACATTTGCATATAAGCATTTGGGTCACCCAAACCGTAAATAGCAGATACAGAAGCAACAATAATTGCATCACGACGCTCTAACAAAGCACGTGTTGCCGATAAACGCATTTGATCAATATGGTCATTAATTGCTGCGTCTTTTTCAATAAACGTATCTGAAGACGGAACATAAGCTTCTGGTTGATAGTAGTCGTAATAACTTACGAAGTATTCAACTGCATTATTTGGGAAAAAGGCTTTAAATTCACCATAGAGCTGCGCTGCCAAGGTCTTATTGTGCGCCATCACAATAGTTGGCCGTTGTGTTTGGGCAATGACATTTGCCATGGTATAGGTCTTACCGGAACCAGTCACACCCAACAGTAACTGATTACGAAAACCTTTTTCGACGCCATTTACCAGTTTTTCAATTGCCTGTGGCTGATCACCCGCTGGCTGGTAATGAGTGACCAAATCGAAAGGTTGATTTTCGTTCACAGTTCTCTCTCTTTTATAAATATGCGTAATTTGCTATTAATGGAGTCAATAAGCCAAATTTACAATCATTTTTCTGTTCTTTAATCAGATTTTTGATTACATATAGTGAATATCTTCAAATTTTATATTTTCATAATTTAAAGTCTCAACCTTGAATTTACACATGAATACACTTTATTCTATGCCTTTCAAAAATATGAAAATTTAAAAAAATTGCTGTGAATTCCATCAATATGCAATATTTTATATTAATTGTTCCAAGTTGCCTGTTTTTGATTGGACTCGCTTTTACATTTTGCCGCTTAATTTTTAAAGCTGATCTTTTTTTATTATGGATTGGCTTAGCTTATGTCATTCCCTCAATTGCATTATTTGCTCAATGTTTAATGAACAATGCACAACTTACTTTAGCAGCTCCTTTCACAGCAATTTTATATTTATTAGGCAGTTGGTTCGGTGCCTATGCTATTAGTCTGAAGTTAAAGGTTTCTTTTAGGCACAAATTAGCATTAGCGATTAGTTTATGTACGATTGCTATATTGACCTATTTTTCATATATACAGCCCCAAATATGGGTACGATTAATTATTTTAAATATTTCTTTGGGTTTAGTAGGTTTTATTACAATTCCACATGTACTAAAAAAATTACCGTCCTCTAAATCATTTGATAAATGGATCTTAATTTTTTATTTGATCAGTGTTTCATATTCTTTTTTTCGAGCTGGAATTAACTTCATATTTTTAGAGCCTATAGATCAAAGTCAATTTACCTTAACCTCATCAGTATGGTGGCTGCTATGTATGTCAGCCAACATCCTCTTAAATATTTTATTTGCTCTAGTCATTAGTGGATGCGCCGTCAAAGATGTTATTCATCATCTTAATAATGAACGTTTTCAAGATCCGCTTACTCATTTATTAAATCGTCGTGGTTTTTTTGAAAAAAATAAGGTTATAGATTTTGGTAATAGTTTTTATTTTTTAATATACTTCGACCTTGATCATTTCAAAGCAATTAATGATACATGGGGTCATTATACAGGTGATCTAATTTTAAAAGGTGTTAGTGAAATAATACTAAACAAGAAAAAGGCTAATGACTTATTAGCACGGTTTGGAGGTGAAGAATTTATTTGCTTGATCTCGGCTAAAAATGAAATAGATGCTTTACACCAGACACAACGGCTTAAAGCTTTGATAGAACAAACTGTATTTACGAATAATAAAATTAGAATTACAGCAAGTTATGGACTCACCTCTATAAAAAACTTACAGGACATTGAACAGGCTTTGCATCGTGCAGATCATCTCCTCTATAAAGCTAAAGCAAATGGTAGGAATCAAATTTCATCTGATTTTGTTATTTAAGTAAGACCTTTACTTTATGACTCTATAAAAACATATCAATTTCTTATAAGTCCTTCTTTATAAAATAAATTGATAACTTTCATCTTCATTGAGTACAGTCTTATAAAAAATATAAAAGAAAAATGCAAACAGGTATTGACCCTTCCCGCAATCAACTGCAACATGAGCTTATACTCTATTTAATGATAAGAATATGTCATACCAATATCATGATGAAAGCATTGTAACGGAACTTCCTGAAGATACAGTTTTCGTATTTGGAAGCAATCTTGCCGGGCAACACAGTAGTGGAGCTGCCCGAGTTGCTAGTCAGCACTTTGGTGCAGTTGAAGGTGTAGGTCGTGGCTGGGCTGGACAAAGCTTTGCAATTCCAACTCTAAATGAACATATTCAACAAATGCCACTCTCCCAAATCGAGCATTATGTTGAAGACTTTAAAATTTATGCAAAAAATCATCCTAAAATGAAGTACTTTGTGACTGCTTTAGGATGTGGAATCGCAGGTTATAAAGTTTCTGAAATTGCTCCACTTTTTAAGGGCATATATCACAATGTAATTTTCCCTGAATCATTTAAACCATATGTCGAAGAAAACGCTGTTTCACAGTTCCCGACACTTACTCAAAAAATGGTTCAAAGTTTCATTAATGATGAAGTCATCTTTTACTTTAATCATGGTAGCGAGTCTTTTGAAGAAGCTTTAGATAAAACAGATTTATCGAATGCTGAAAAAGCAGTAGCACTTATCGTACTTAATGAAGAATTGTATCCTCGTGACCGTTATGGCAGAGGCCGTGATCATGAATTAAGTGATATTTTGGGTAAGCTCAATGGTAAGATTTTCAATATTCATGGTAATTCAGAAGGCGCGATGATTTTCGTAAGTGTTATTGTTGCACTTATGGAACTATATGATTTCGATGAGCAAGACTTTATTAAATTATGGCGTGGTGAAAAACACATTGAACACCCAATTAACCGCTAATTTATTTTGTCATTTTATGAGTTAAGCAGATAACCTCTGCTTTCTCATTATATTATTTCACTTACATTAAATATTCTTTATTTTAATTATTCTAATAGATTTAATCTGTTTATCTTTCCAAATCTTAATTTTTCTCACTATACTTTGAGACAAACTGAATACTTAAAGAAACATATGGAAACTTTAGATTCTTCAATTTTTGACCTAACCCCAATTCCAATGTGGATTGAGGATTTCAGTGAAGTTAAACAGTTATTTGACTTATGGAAAAGCCAAGGGATTGAAAATCTATATGATTTTCTAAGCCAAAATAAAAATCTGATTATTGAATGTGCCCATAAAATTAAAGTGATCAAAGTCAACCAAAAAGCTTTAGAACTTTTTGAAGCAAAAAACCAAGAAGAACTGTGCGCGAACTTAGATCTTATTTTTAAAAAAGAGATGTTTGAAGCCCATATTCACGAACTCGAAGCGTTATGGAATGGCAAAACCCACTTCTCAAGTACTACTATAAATTACACGCTCTCTGGTAAACCTATTGATGTACAACTACGGGGGGCAATTTTACCAGGCTCTGAAGCCACCTTTAGCCGTATTTTAATTACGACTGAAGATATTACTCCTTACAAAAACGCACTCCGTCAAGAAGAGAAAAATAGACGTTTAGCAGAGTCAATGTTTATTTACTCACCCACTTCTCTTTGGGTCGAAGATTTTAGTCGTATTAAAAACAGAATTGATCAGCTTAGATTATTAGGTATAGAAGATTTTAGAACTTTTTTAGATGTACATCCTGAATTTGTTCGTCAATGTATCGAAGATATTTTGATTTTAGATGTTAATCAGTCGACCATCGATTTATTTAAAGCACCCGATAAAAACACTTTGCTAAAAAATACCCATAAAATTTTTGCCGATGAGATGGTAGAAACCTTCAGAGAGCAACTGATTGAGCTATGGCAAGGAAATATTCACCACAAGCGTGAAGCAATTAATTATGCATTAGATGGACAAATTAGAAATGTCCTACTGCAATTTACTGTATTCCCAGGGTATGAAGAGACATGGGGACTGGTTCAGGTTGCACTCACAGATATTACAGCTCGAAAGAAAGCTGAAAATTATCTCGAATATTTAGGGCAACATGATGTACTGACTAAACTTTATAACCGCGCATTCTTTACAGAAGAACTTAATCGTTTAAATCGCAGTATTATCCGCCCTGTTTCATCAATTTTTTTAGATATGAATGGTTTAAAAGAAACCAATGATCAACTGGGTCACGATATTGGCGATGGGTTGTTACGCCGTGTAGGTAATATTCTAAATCAGGCAATCACAAATACTGCTTATACCGCTTCTCGAATTGGTGGAGATGAGTTTGTTGTTTTAATGCCCGGAGCAGACGAAGCGAATGTTTTAATGATGCTTCAAACAATTCAGGAACTTTTCAATATAGATAATCAATATTACTCAAGTCACCCAATTAGTATCGCTATTGGGCATGCAACAACAAAAGACAATGAACAGGTGGAAGATATGCTAAAACGCGCAGATCACCATATGTATCAAAAGAAAAAAATCTATTATCAAGAAATATTACAGCAATAAAAAACAGGCAATATGCCTGTTTTTTATTTAAATTAGCGTTTACCCATTGAGCGACGAGTACCACGAGGAGGCATCCAAGTTCTATCAGCATATTGCTCTGGCTTCGGACGCACTTGGTTGTGTACAGCATCATCTGCTTGATTACTTTCATTCGGCATTGGGAATGGCAATTTCACCAAAGCCTTTTTCTGTTTTGGCTGTTGCTCAGTCATAATTCAGTCTCGAAATTTCGATTGCCGCCTATTATAAAGTATTTTTCTCCTTTCTTTCCAAAAAAGCTTTAATTGAATAAAAGCGCAACAAGATCTTTCTTAAATTAAACTTTTTTACATCTAAAAATACCTGCATCCGCAAATTACCTAATTTTTGCGATAAGATAGTATGCTTTTTATTTTTAATCCCATAAGAGGAATATTGCCGTGGACGTACGTCTTTCTGATCGTGTCAATGCTATCAAACCGTCCCCTACACTTGCTGTAACTAACAAAGCTGCTGAGCTTAAAGCTGCTGGCAAGAATGTGATTGGTTTAGGTGCTGGCGAGCCAGATTTTGATACCCCTCAACACATTAAAGATGCTGCAATTGAAGCAATTAATAATGGTTTCACCAAATATACGGCTGTAGATGGTACTCCTGGGTTAAAAAAAGCAATTATTGCTAAATTGAAGCGTGATAATAATCTTGATTATCAAGCAAACCAGATTTTGGTTTCATGTGGTGGTAAGCAAAGCTTCTTTAACTTGGCACTTGCATTGTTAAATAAAGGTGATGAAGTGATCATCCCTGCACCGTTCTGGGTAAGCTATCCAGATATGGTGATTATTGCTGAAGGTACACCAGTTATTGTGAAATGTGGTGAAGAGCAACGCTTCAAAATCACTCCTGAACAATTAGAAGCTGCGATTACACCAAACACTCGTTTAGTGGTATTAAACAGCCCATCTAACCCAACAGGTATGATTTATAGTAAAGCTGAATTAGAAGCTTTAGCTGAAGTTTTACGTCGTCATCCACAAGTATTTGTTGCTTCTGATGACATGTATGAACCAATTCGTTGGGAAGATGAGTTCTACAACATTGCAACTGTTGCTCCAGATTTATATGACCGCACAATTGTTTTAAATGGTGTTTCTAAGGCATATGCAATGACTGGTTGGCGTATTGGCTATGCAGCCGGCCCAGCAAAAATCATTGGTGCAATGAAAAAAATCCAATCTCAATCAACTTCTAACCCAACTTCAATTTCACAAGTTGCTGCTGAAGCTGCATTGAATGGCCCACAAGATGTTTTAGAACCAATGATTGAAGCGTTTAAACGCCGTCATGACTTAGTTGTAAACGGCTTAAACGACATCAAAGGTATCTCTTGCTTACCTGCTGATGGTGCATTCTATGCTTATGCAAACATTCGCCCTCTTATTCGTGCAAAAGGCTTAAAGTCTTGCACAGAATTCTCTGAATGGTTACTTGAAGAAACTGGCGTAGCAGTTGTTCCTGGTGATGCATTTGGTTTAGGCGGCTTCATGCGTATTTCATATGCAACAGCTGATGAAGTACTTGTAGATGCGTTAGCACGTATCAAAAAAGCTGCTGAATCGATTGAAGGTGTTGACGCTGCGATCGCTTCAATTGAAGCAGAAAAAGCTGCTAAATAATTTGTAAAATTAAAAAAGGCCTCAAAATTGAGGCCTTTTTTTATAATTAAAATTATTCTGGGTTAAACAAGGCGACTACCTCAGCCTCAGTTAATTTTTTTGTTTGATTTTGGAAAGTATAAAAATCGGGTTTTGAATCAATAAAAATTTCCATATCTAAATTCAAGTCTTCTATTGGCTCATTTAAAGAAAATACATTGATATTACAGTAGCTTTGATCTTTCGTTCTCCAAAAAATTGTTGTTCCACAAGTATTACAAAAGCCTCTTTCGCCCCATTCAGAAGAGTTAAATACGCTAAGATGCTTTTGCTGAATAAACTTTAAACTACCTTTGACCACATCAACTGTCATAATGACACCACTAGTTTGTCTACGACACATCGAACAATGGCAAGCATGTACATCATGATTTTTTAATTCAACTTCAAAAGTTGTTTCACCGCATAGACACTGACCGTTCATTATTATTTTCCACAAGAAGTTTATATTTTTAGGGTTATAAAATATTCTACTCAACTACATTTTACAAGTTTATAAACTATAAAACAGCCATATTTCTTATACTTGCCAACTTGACAATATGCATTTTAGCGCCTAATTTAACATCAAGTTCTATTTTGGAACTTTAATTACTGAGGGACTCAAAAAATGAAAAATCCTATGGAAATGACAGGTCTCGAATTTTTACAAGCCATGATTGAAGGTCACATTCCACCTGCCAGTATTAGCAAAACGATTCCAATGCAACCTACTGAAATCTCTGAAGGATCTGTAACCTTTAAAGCACAAGCAGATCTCAACCATTTAAACCCATTAGGTGGTGTACATGGTGGCTTTGCTGCAACAGTCCTAGACTCCGTAACAGGCTGTGCTGTTCATACGATGTTACCCGCAGGTGTGGGTTATGGCACCATCGACCTTAATGTAAAAATGTGCCGCCCTATTCCCCAAAATCAGGCTTTAATTGCCACAGGTAAAGTTATTAATTTAAGTAAAAACTTGGGTATTTCCGAAGGAAAAATTATTGATGAAGAAGGTAAACTTTATGCTTATGCAACAGCAACCTGCATGATCATTCGCCCATAAAGAATAAAGGCAGCTTTAAACGGCTGCCTTTTTTATGACGTAAGGAATAATTGGACGTCCACAAGTTTGAGCAATCGCATATGGCGCCCAAATATTTTTAAGTTGAAGCTCGACAACTTCCCGATGCTGAGTAGACCAAGCCAAAACTTTATTTTTACCTAATAATAATTCGCCTTCGAGCTGGAAAATATAAAGAGGTTGCGATTGATCTAGCAATTTGGAACACTTTAAGACTTTAAATGAAGTACGCACATTCCACTTTGAACTAAACCAGAGTTGTAGCAAATCACCTAAGTACAATCTCTGCTTTTTAAATGGAAAAGCATCAATCCACGCATCTTCTACACATGTGTAATAGTATTCAGGTTGATTTAATATATTAAGATAATTACGTTGATAAAAATCAAAATTAGAAAAAATAGAAGCAATAGCAAGTGTTTTCATACTTATCTCCGATTTAGCCATTTTAGTGCTGGCAAGTTGGTTTAAATCCACACTGTTTGGATTTCTCCAAACGCTTGTTCTTTTTTGAATCTAGCAATTCAGTTTTTAAAGTGCAAGTAATTTATGAGTTTGCCACCCAACCTGATCAAATAAAAAGCATACAACACAAAAATGAAGGAAACATGACGATTTTCACTTGACCCTTGTCAAAATCTCCTTATAATCGCATGCAGATTCTCCCATAGCTCAGTCGGTAGAGCGACGGACTGTTAATCCGCAGGTCCCTGGTTCGAGCCCAGGTGGGAGAGCCAAATACTAAAAAGCCCGCAGCATTAAAGCGGGCTTTTTTTTGCCATAAATTTATCAATAACTACAAAAAATCCCCTATCTATTGATAGAGGATTTAATTTTTTCTTAGAGCATGTGTTAGGTTTAACGATACAACTTAACTCTAAACAACATATTTTCTTCTTAAATCATTCTTCTACTTCAACCACTTTTAAAGGATTAAAAGACTGCGTTGTTGGCATCATTTCTATACGATTAATATTAATATGTGGTGGTTGAGATGCAATCCAAGCTACCGTATTTGCAATGTCTTCAGGCAAAATTGGGTTTTTCTTATCATAGAGACTACTCACTTTATCTTGATCCCCTTTAAAACGTACAAGTGAAAATTCAGTCCCCCCACACAGCCCTGGTTCAACGTTAGTCACGCGCACACCTGTACCAGCCAAATCCGCACGAAGATTTAGACTAAACTGCTCTACAAAAGCCTTTGTTGCACCGTAAACATTACCACCCGGATATGGGTATGTACCTGCAATTGAACCCATATTAATAATTAAGCCAGATTTCTTGTTTACCATACTTGGTAAAATTAATCGGGTAACTGTCACAAGGCCTTTAACATTGGTATCAATCATCGTGTACCAATCATCTAATTCCGCTTTATCTGCCGACTCTAAACCCAATGCCAAACCTGCATTATTTACAAGCAAGTCAATTTGATCAATTTGAAATTCATTGGGTAACTCTTTAAATATCTTATTTATATTTTCTGCTGTATCCGTCATATCAAATACTAATGGATAGAATTTTTCACCCAGTTGTTGTTTTAGTTCTTCTAGTTTTTCTGCCCGTCTTCCGCATCCAATAACGTTATAGCCTAACTCGATCAGCTTTTTTGAAATACTATAACCAAAACCTGCCGATGCGCCTGTAACTAATGCTAACATTCTTATATCCTTGGAAATAATCAACTATTTTAGTTGAACTCATGATGAACATATCAGCCTTTATATTTACACAATATTTATTATTAGGCTAAAAAAAAAAAAGTTTTTTTAAAAATTTTAAGAGAAATTAAAATCTATAAAAAATATATTTATTAAATAATTATGTGCATTAAATAACTAAAAACAGAGTTATTTGATCCTACTAGATAAATTATATCTAATAAAAAAGTTTACCTTGGAAGGTAAACTTTTTTAACAAAAGCCGTCCAAAACTACGCAGGAACACCACTGTGAAAACGGAAAGTATCATCTGGTGTTAATATCAGATTTTTTTCAACCTCACGAATATGTTCAATACGCTGCTGAATATCCTCTTTAGGATTTTTCATTTTTGCTGTTTTGGCCACATCGAGTGCAAGAGCTAAATAGTCTTCGAAATGACGTGATTCCGATTTAAGCAGATAACGATAATAGCGTCCTAACTCATCATCTACACGTGGAGCAAGTGCATGAAAGCGTTCGCATGAACGCGCTTCAACAAAAGCACCTACCACAAGTACGTCAATTAAAGCTTCAGGTTCATAGGTACGAATCTCTTTACGGAGGCCACCAGCATAACGTCCAGCACTTAAACCAGTCCACTCTTGACCACGCTTAGCCATAAGCTCAAGCACTTGTTCGTAGTGAAGCATTTCTTCTCGTACAAGTTGAGCAAGTTTTACTTGTAAGTCAGGAAAGAAGCTATAGCGGAACATTAAGTTCATTGCTGTACTAGCAGCTTTCTTTTCACAATTAGCATGATCTTGCATCAAGATATCTAAATTATTAACGGCTTCCTCCAGCCATTCATTTGGGGTTTGACATCCCAAGAAGTCTAATACAGGCTGCATTAACTCATCATAATTGATACTCGACATTACTAATTATCCTGCTGCCTGAATTGCTGTTTTCATATCTTTAACAGCCTGCACCAGACCTACAAAAACACTCTCAGCAATAATTGAGTGACCAATATTTAACTCATGAATTTGTGGAATCGCTGCAATTGGAGCAATATTTTTTAGATTGAGGCCATGACCCGCATTTACAACTAAACCTTTTGCTGCCGCGTATTCGACACCTTTTACGATACGTGCTAGTTCTTCTTGTTGGTCTTGCTCTGTTTCCGCATCTGCATACGCACCTGTATGTAACTCAATCGTAGGTGCTCCACATTCAATTGCTGCATCAATTTGAGCAAAATCTGCATCAATAAATAAAGATACATCACAACCCAATGCAGCTAAAGCTTGAGTTGCAGCCTTAACTTTTTCAAAATTAGCTACTACGTCTAAACCACCTTCCGTTGTCACTTCTTGGCGTTTTTCAGGAACGAAGCACACATGCTGTGGCTGAATTTCTTTTGCAAACTCGACCATTTCATCAGTAACAGCCAACTCTAGATTCATACGCGTTTTTAACAATGGACGCATACGACGCACGTCATCATCTTGAATATGGCGACGGTCTTCGCGCAAATGCAAAGTAATACCCTCTGCGCCAGCTTGTTCACAAATGAGAGCGGCTTCTACAGGATCTGGGTAAGTAGTTCCGCGCGCCTGTCTTAAAGTAGCAACATGGTCTATGTTTACACCAAGCAATGCAGCCATAAATAAATCCTAATTACGATTAAGTTTGAGTGTTTTGAATCCACAATTGTCGGCTTTTTAGGGGACGATCTCCTAAAAGCGATGTAATCATTTGACGGTATAGTTTACCTAATAATTGCAATTGTTCGTGAGAAAAATCCTGACCTTGCTCATAGTCCAACATAGATAAAATTGCTTTTCCAGACAGAGATGAACGGCTTGCCTGAACGACTGGAGCAAAGCCTTCAGACACTTGAAATTGATAAAATTGATGCGGCAAAATTTCTTTTTGGGAGCTATCAACTGAAAAATCAATCGCGTAACCTAACTCAGGAAGCAAGACATGTTCAAACTGTCTTAATATCTGTCTAAGAAAGAGATCTGGGTTTTCGTGCGAAGACAATTCTTGTAGTTGAAGTAGTGTTAATTGATATTGTTCAAATGTTTGCGGCATTGCTTCTTCTAAAGGGCAAAGTCTTAAAACAATTTCATTTAAATAAAAACCAGCGAAAAAAGCATCACCAAAAAAGAAAACTGGCTGATTTAGTATTTCCAGTTTCGTAAAATTTTTCAGTTCACTTTTACCCGTTGCTTGTAATCGGATAGGCTGATATTGAGGGGGTGGAGTTTGTCTTAAAATACCATCGACTCGCCCATACTCTTGAGTGAAGAGATGCACAATATGGCTTTTTTCACGATATTTACGATGATGAATCATATATCCATGCAGGATTTCATTGCGCATCATAAAAAGAAACTATTCCTTAGATTCTTTTTCTTTCTTATCGTCGTCACCATCAGGAATTACAGCTCCTACAACAGCAGCTGTACCCTTCACTACACCTTTAGTTGTTTTATAAGCAATACCTACTGGTACGGTTACAAGCTTGTATACACAACCTTGCAACATCAATGCACATCCAACAATAGCTAATATTGATGTAATTGCTTTCATACCAGTATTCCCTGCTTCTTAGATATCACTATATCCTAAACTTTTTAAAGCACGCTCATCATCAGACCAACCACCTTTAACCTTAACCCATAAGGTAAGCATGATCTTTTGTTCGAACATTTTTTCCATATCTTTACGGGCATCCATACCAATCGTTTTAAGCTTGGCACCTTTCTCACCAATTACGATTGCTTTTTGACCAGCACGATCCACAAAAATAGTTGCATCGATATAAGTACAAGCTGGTTTTAATCGTCCCGTTTTCTCATTAACAGTTTCTTCTTCCGTTTTGAAAGATTCAATTTGTACTGTTAAATCATATGGAAGCTCTTCGCCCAACTGACGCATGATTTTTTCACGGATGATCTCACTTGCTAAGAAGCGCTCAGAACGGTCCGTAATTTGATCAAATGAATACAGTGGTGGCTGATAAGGAAGATATTTTTCAATCGTTTCACTTAAATGTTCCAAGTTAGCTCCACGTAGAGCAGAAACAGGAACAATCTCAGCAAAATTCATAAGCTTAGTACGCTCTTGAATTAGAGGAAGAATCTCTCTTTTATCTTCAAAAGTATCAGCTTTGTTAATCACCAAAATAACAGGCATTTCAGCATTCTTGAGTTTCTCAAGCACTAAATCGTCATTTTGAGTCCACTTATAGGCATCGATAACAAATAAAACTAAGTTAACGTCACGTAGTGCAGAATGCGCAGCACGGTTCATCATTTTATTGATGGCACGTACTTCTTTCTTATGCATCCCCGGTGTATCTACATAGACCGCTTGCATTTTTTCACGTGAATCAATACCAATAATTTTATGGCGTGTCGTTTGAGGTTTACGCGAAGTAATCGAGAGTTTTTGACCCAATAAATGGTTCATGAGGGTAGATTTACCCACATTTGGACGTCCCACAATCGCCACAAATCCGCTCTTAAAATCCGAAGGAATTGTAACGCCTTTGGAACTAAAAAATTGATCAATCAGATTGTTTGGATCTTGGTTTTCATTTGAATCTGGATTGATTTGATCAGAATGCATCGACATGCAGGTTATTGCTCCAATAACTTTAAAATTTCCGCCGCTGCTGCCTGCTCGGCAAAACGACGACTTGACCCCTCACCATAAATCTTTGGTAAACCATCTACCAAACATTCGACTTTAAAGTGCTGATGAGGTGCATCACCCTGAATATCTACAACCTCGTAAACAGGGAGAGGTTTTTTACGTGCTTGTAGATACTCTTGTAAACGTGATTTTGGATCCTTGAGTTGATCTGTTGGCTCAATATGATCTAAATAAGGTACATACCATTTTAACACAATATCGTTGAGTAGGTTCAGGTCACTACAATCAAGATATATTGCGCCAATAATCGCTTCTACAGTATCTGCCAATATTGACTCACGATGATGACCACCAGATTTCAATTCGCCCGTGCTTAATATTAAACACCGACTAAGTTGCAAATCGTTTGCAATTTTACCTAAAGCTTCTTGGCGAACCAGAGTCGCACGCATACGCGTTAAACGCCCCTCATTTTCATGTGGGTAGGCATGATATAAATAATTGGCGATGATCATCCCCAATAGCGAATCGCCTAAAAACTCCAAACGTTCATAGTTATACCTATGACTCACCGAACGATGAGTCAAAGCTAACTGTAGCAATTCGGGCTGCTTAAATTGATAACCGATCCGACTGAGTAAGCGAGGATCACTTAGTTTGAACTGATGTTTTGTCAAAACTCTTCTCAAATGTTAAAACTAAATCAATATTTAGTAAGAATGGTTTTCTTACTTCATATTTCTTTTTGACAATTAAACCAGACTCATTAAACACTTCTGCAATCTCCTTAAAATGGAGGTCACGAATATTGTTCATTTCAAGTCGTTGATCCATTTGTGTCATAAACTTTTGGGGTGTGGTATCAGCTGAGCTTTGTTGCATAAGCTCAGTAATCTGATTATTAATCACACGATCATCCCAATATGCTGGCCAAACTGCAAGTACGGCTTTCGCCGCAACTGCAAATATGACCACCCCAAATAAAATTGCTAAATACGAAGTACCCTGTTGTGCCTTACGCATTTTTGTTTTCCTAATGGTTGTTTTTAATCTATTTTTCCATTTCGGTTAAAGCTTGGCAGGTGGAAACCAGGTTCTTTATGCATCCAGACATAGAAAGCTCGGCCTGTTAAGTTTTCTTCAGGAACAAAGCCCCAGAAACGACTGTCAGCACTTTGATCGCGGTTGTCACCCATTGCAAAGTAATGTCCTTTTGGAACTGTCACTTCCCAATATAAACCGTCTTGGTTCGAATATTTGCCATTATCAACATAGTTGATAAAAGGTGCCTGACGCGCAACATTTACGCCTTCAAGCTCACGCATTGTAAAGGTATGATCACCAATCGTTTCTTTATGATAAATCGACGTAGGTGTATCTAAAGCATCTTTTTCACGACTAAACTGAGTTGCTACTTTAGGAATTTTTTGACCATTAATAATCAATTGCCCATGATCATAAACAATATGATCACCCGGTAAACCAATTACACGTTTAATGTAGCTAATAGTCGGCTGAGGTGGGTAACGGAATACAATAACATCACCACGTTTAGGCTCACCAACATCAATCACTTTTTTATTGACGATAGGTAAACGAACACCATAGTCAAACTTATTAACCAAAATAAAATCGCCAGTCTCTAAAGTTGGAACCATAGAGTCTGATGGAATGTTAAATGGTTCATAAAGGAATGAACGTAATACAAGCACAACAGCTAAAACTGGCCAAAAGTCATAGGCCCATGTAATAACAAAATTTTCGTTCTCTCGCCCTTTATTCGCACGCTGTTTAAAAACGAGCTTATCTAGCAACCACACTGCAAATAAAATCAGCGTAACTGGAACAAGAATTAAATTAAAATCAAAATCCACATGACCTCACTCGCAGCCTAGCTGCTTGCTTTATGGCTGGGAGAATATAAGTTCATCCCAGCCCTTTCTTTTATCTTTCTACTTTCAAAACAGCTAAGAACGCTTCTTGTGGAATTTCTACACTACCCACTTGTTTCATACGTTTCTTACCTTCTTTTTGTTTAGAAAGTAATTTCTTCTTACGAGACACGTCACCGCCATAACATTTTGCTAGGACGTTTTTACGCATCGCCTTAACGGTCGAACGAGCAATAATTTGCGCACCAATGGCAGCCTGAATTGCCACATCAAACATTTGACGTGGAATCAAGTCTTTCATTTTTTCAACTAGAGCAATACCACGATGACGAGCATCATTACGGTGACAAATCATAGCCAAGGCATCAACCTTTTCACTATTAATTAACACATCAACCTTAACTAAAGATGAACTTTCAAAACGTACGAAGTTATAGTCTAGCGATGCAAAACCACGTGAACATGATTTAAGCTTATCAAAGAAATCCATTACGACTTCAGCCATTGGAATTTCAAAAGTAATCGAAACTTGATTACCTAAGAATTTCATGTCTTTTTGTACACCACGACGCTCAATACATAAGGTCATGACATTACCTAAGTATTCTTGCGGCACAAGAATATGACATTCAGCAATTGGCTCACGTAAATCTTCAACAACTGAACCATCTGGCATCTTAGACGGACTGTCGATATAGATCGTCTCACCTTTTTTGGTAACAGCTTCATAAACTACTGTTGGTGCAGAGCTAATTAAATCGAGATCGTACTCACGCTCTAAACGCTCTTGTACGATTTCCATATGCAACATGCCCAAGAAACCACAGCGGAAACCGAAACCAAGTGCATCTGAACTTTCAGGTTCAAAGAACAAGGCAGAATCGTTAATTTGTAATTTCTGTAATGCTTCGCGGAATGGTTCAAAGTCACTTGAATCGATTGGGAAAAGACCCGCATAAACCTGCGGTTTAACCTTTTTGAAACCCGGTAACGTTGCAACGTCTGGTGTAGTTGCAAGTGTAATGGTATCACCTACTGGCGCACCAAAAATGTCTTTGATACCTGCAATAACAAAACCTACTTCACCAGCTTCAAGAATATCTGTTTCAGTATGCTTAGGATTAAATACACCAACAGAAGTTACTGGATGAGTTTGTCCTGTCGACTTAACTAACATTTTGTCGCCCTTACGGATACGACCTTGTTTAATACGGACAAGAGAAACTACACCTAAGTAGTTATCAAACCATGAATCGATAATTAACGCTTGAAGTGGAGCTTCACGGTCACCTTCTGGTGCCGGAATAACATCAACTAAACGCTCTAATACACCTTCAACGCCTAAACCTGTTTTTGCTGAACAAGTCGGTGCATCTGTCGCTTCAATCCCGATAATTTCTTCAATTTCATGAATTACACGTTCAGGTTCAGCCTGCGGTAAATCAATTTTATTCAAAATAGGAAGAACTTCGAGACCTTGTTCAATAGCTGTATAACAGTTTGCAACTGATTGTGCTTCTACGCCTTGCGCAGCATCAACAACCAATAATGCACCTTCACATGCAGCCAACGAACGAGAAACTTCATACGAGAAATCAACGTGCCCAGGTGTATCAATAAAATTAAGCTGATATTCCTGCCCATTTGGATGGGTGTAATACAATGTCACAGACGCTGCTTTAATGGTAATCCCACGTTCGCGCTCAAGCTCCATTGAGTCCAAGACCTGAGCTTGCATCTCACGATCTTGTAGGCCACCACACATCTGAATGAAACGGTCAGCTAAAGTAGACTTACCATGATCAATATGAGCGATAATCGAGAAGTTTCGGATATTTTTGATATCAACGGATTTTTTAGCTTGCGCCATGGGCTACCTTGAGAAAATATAAAGTGCTATGTAGCTTGTTTTAATACATAGCCAAAGCGGTTTAACAAATTGCGAGAGATTATAGCAGATGGATATTTTAAAGTATCCAAAATAATCATGAGCTTTGTACTTATGTTCTAAAAAATGACAATTCAAAGCATATGTAATACTTCCGACTAACGAGCATATGAAATAGTAAAATCCAAAGGATTTATGCTTGTATCAAGGGGCTTATAAGCTTGTGTAAAAGTTGGCGACATTCGTTTTGGTCGACCCGATGCAATTTCAATACATGCCCACTTGGTATTCCCAACAAATAAGACTGCCTGATCAGAAGGACGATAAAAAACATACTGGCGAAATGAGTAAAGTGCATTGATATCATCGAGCCATGTTCGCAGTACAATTTCTTCGCCTTCAAACGCTGCTTTACGGTATTGCACATGATGCTCAACGGCCACCATTGCATGTTTAAGCTCAAGGTATTTGGTTACGCCTACACCTAATGTTTCAACATGAGCAGCAGCAACATCTTGCATCCATTGGACATACATTACATTGTTAACATGACCCAAAGCATCAATATGCTGTGGCTGAACCTGAATATGCAAATCGAAAATACTGCTCACAAAACACCCACTTTAATCATTAAACCTAAAACTACAATTAAATTAGCTAGATCGAACATTATGCCGAATACAAATAATAAAAAACCACCCATTTTCAGGGTGGCTCATTTTTAAATTATTTTACTGGATGCGCAAACCAAGCATTGCACGTTGGCCTTGGCGAATAATTCCAACACGCGCAACCGTATTTTTTTGTAAGTTAGAAACAACTTTTGCAAAATCTTGGCTATTCAAAATTTGAGTATTATTAACCTGAATAATCACATCACCCGGAATAATATTTGACAATGATGCTAATCCACCACGGCGAACATCTTGAACATAAATACCACCTTTTACGCTCAATGCATTTTTCTCTGGCTCAGCTAAATCACGAATACTCATGCCTAAAACCGGACCTTTAGAGGCAGAAGTCTGAGCACCTGTAGCTGGTGTTTCATCTGGTGCGGTTGCCAAAGTTGCCGAAATATTACGAGTTTTATCATCACGTAATACTTCAAACTGAACAGTTTGATTTGGCTGTACTTTGTTTAAAGCATAGAGCAAATCACTTGTGCGTAGTACAGAAGTTCCATTAAGTTTTAAAATCACATCACCAGCTCTAAGCCCTGCTTTTTGAGCAGGTGAATTTGGCGTAACTTGTGTGATAAGAGCACCTTCTGGTTTAGGTAATTTGTAGGCATCAGCAAGGTTACGATCAATATCTTGCATCATAACGCCTAAGTATGAACGAGTAACCTTCCCTTTGGTTTTAAGCTGTTCAGCTACATCCATCGCCACATCGATTGGAATAGAGAAAGACAAGCCCATATAACCACCAGTACCACTAAAGATACGTGAGTTTACTCCGACTACTTCACCGTTTTGATTAAACAATGGGCCACCTGAGTTACCTGGGTTTAAAGCCACATCTGTTTGAATAAACGGTACAGAGGTTTCACCACTCATATTTCGTGATTTAGCACTGACAATACCTGCTGAAGCGGAGTAATCAAAACCAAATGGTGAACCAATCGCTAAAACAGGCTCACCGACTCGCAAGCGGTCAACATTACCCACTTTTAAAGCTGGATAATTATTTCCATTGACCTTTAATAAGGCAACATCGGTACGTTCATCACTACCAACAACAGTTGCATCAATTTCACGACGGTCATTTAAAGTAATACTAATGCGGGAAGCATTTTCAATCACATGATGGTTTGTGAGTAAATAACCATCTTTACTAATAAAGAATGCACTACCGTATGCAGTTTTTTCTTGAGGACCTTGTTGCTGTGGAATGATGACCTGATTACCAAAGAAACGTTTTAAAATTTCAGGAACTTGCTGTTGTAACAGTTCATCCTGAGTCATTTTTTTTACGACGTTTACGCTCACCACAGCTGGACTAACTTGTTCAACGAGGTTTGAAAAATCAACAGCAGCGTTTGCTTGAACAGCGGCAACTGTAAATACCGCTGCATACATTCCTTGTTGTAAATAGCGAGATTTCATTCGGTGCTCACCCACAATTGGTCTACGAGAATAAGAATAAAACTTTTGTATCACAATGCTTTGGAATTGTGCGTAACAATATGTTTACTTATAAGACATCATGATCACGTTTATTTTACACATTGCAATTTTTTAAGGTAATTGCAATTTTTCTGTGACTTAGAGCGCTTAAGCTCTTGCCTTTTTAGGTAAAAAGGGGTGTCATTAGCGGACGTTTTAAATTGATGCGAATGGACATGCCTAATCAACAGACAATTCACCACTTTGACGTGATTATTGTGGGCAGTGGCGGTGCTGGTTTAAGTCTGGCTTTATCGTTACCAAGTCATTTTAATATTGCAGTTTTAGCCAAAGCTGCTTTGACTGAAGCAAGTACCTTCTATGCACAAGGCGGTGTTGCTGCTGTTCTTGATGAAACTGACTCTATTCAACAACACATTAATGACACGATGATTGCAGGTGCTCATTTATGTGAAATAGATGCAGTTCAACATACTGTAGAAGGCGGTCGCCCTTCTGTTGATTTCCTTTTAGAGCAAGGTGTTCAGTTCACCTTAGATGAAGATGAGCAACTTCACTTAACGCGTGAAGGGGGTCACTCACAGCGCCGCATTATCCATTCTGCTGATGCTACAGGCAAAGCCATTTCAACTACATTGGTTGAACGCGCCAAAGAACGCAAGAATATTACTATTTTTGAAAACTATATTGCGATTGATTTAATCACGTCGCATAAATTAGGTCATACAGATCAGGCAAATCGCGCTATTGGTTTGTATGCCTTAGATGAAAACACTGAAAAAGTTCATACTTTCCTTGCACCATTTACCGCACTTGCTTGCGGCGGTGCGATGAAAGCTTACCTTTACACATCAAATCCAGATATTGCCACAGGCGATGGCATTGCCATGGCTTACCGTGCAGGTTGCCGCGTAGCCAATATGGAATTTAACCAGTTCCACCCAACTTGCCTATACCATCCACAAGCGCGTTCGTTCTTAATTACCGAAGCCATGCGTGGTGAAGGTGCTTATTTACGCTTGCCAGATGGCGAACGTTTTATGCTTCGTTTTGATGATCGTGCAGAGTTGGCTCCTCGCGATATTGTGGCACGTACCATTGACCACGAAATCAAGCGTCTCGGTATTCGTCATGTATGGTTAGATATTACCCACAAATCACCTGAATTTATTAAAGAGCACTTCCCTACACTTTATGCACGATTGCTTGAGTTAGGTATCGACATTACCAAAGACATGATTCCAGTAGTGCCAGCAGCTCACTATACATGTGGTGGTGTGGTAGTTGACTCAAATAGTCAGACCGATATTGAAGGTCTATATGCAATTGGTGAAACCTCTTATACAGGTTTACATGGCGCAAACCGTATGGCAAGTAACTCATTACTTGAGTGCTTTGTTTACGGCATGAGTGCAGCAAAAGACATCGAAAATAAGTTTGATGAAAACTTCAAATTACCAGAAGTACCAACTTGGGATGACTCTCAAGTAACCAATCCAGATGAAGATGTGGTGATTTTACAAAACTGGGATGAGTTACGTTCGACCATGTGGAACTACGTTGGTATTGTAAGAACTACAAAACGTTTAGAGCGTGCTTTACACCGTATAGAGATGTTAAAGCGTGAAATCACTGAATATTATCAAGATTACCGTGTCAGTAAAAACCTGATTGAACTGCGTAATCTTGTGCTCGTTTCTGAGATGATTGTTCGCTGTGCTATGCACCGCAAAGAATCACGTGGGCTACACTACACGCTCGATTATCCAGAAACTTCGAAAGAGATTCGTAAAACTGTTTTAACTCCTCCAACTTTTGCAGTAGAACAACCATTGGTTAACACCGAAATTTAAACTGTTCTTCTTATAAAAAAAGCACAGCTCTTGCTGTGCTTTTTTGAATTTAATATTCATGGTCTAGGTGGAATTGAATAAGTCGCGGTTACATGCGCTACAGGTTCATCTAATCCTACTGAATAAATCCATACCTCACCCACGACAAGACTCTTCCCTACTTTCATGAGCTTACATTCGCTGCGTAGATCTTTATCACCTGCGGGTTTTCTAAGAAAGTTAATATTAAAATTCGTCGTTACCGCCAAACCAACAATTCCAATTTCACCGAGTATTGCGATATACAAAGCAAAGTCTGCCAAAGTCATCATGGTAGGTCCAGATATGGTACCGCCTGGGCGTTGATGTCTTTGATCTACGTGATAATAAACGACAGCTGCTTTAGGCGTAACTGATTCAATCGTGCAATGTTCAAGACTTGGGGGAAATTCCTTTTCAAGAAACGCTATAATTTCTTCTTTTGAACTTTTCATCCTTGTTTTTCTTCGATTTAAGAACAGTATTCAAAATAGCATAAAATATTGCTCAATATGTTCTATGTTCTTTTTAAGCAGATTTGTCATTATTTTTAACCACTCCCACAAATATGAGAGTGGCTTTTATTATTTATCCTAAATATTGTAAGGCTTGCTCAAAAACCTGATCAGGACTTTGCGTAGCATCTAAACGTTTAATACGTTCAGGCTCAGCTTTCCATAAGGTCTCATAACCTTCACGAACTTTAGTAAAGAAACTTAACTTTTCTTGTTCAAAACGGTCTAAAGCTCCACGCTCACGTGCACGGTTCATACCGAGTTCAATCGGTGCATCTAACCAGAAAGTCACGTTTGGCATACGTGAAACAAAGTTCTGATTTAAAAGCTGTAATTTATCTTGGCTTAAACCACGACCCGAACATTGGTAAGCAAAGCTTGCATCGGTAAAGCGATCACTTAAAACAATTTTGCTAGACTCTAGAGCCGGCAAAATCACTTGTTGTAAGTGTTGCGCACGTGCCGCATAAATTAAGAGTAGTTCAGTATCGTGACTCATATTTTCATCATGATTCACCGCCAAAAGCATTGAACGTATTTGTTCTGCTAAAGGCGTACCACCTGGTTCACGGGTTAAAACAACTTGTTTACCTTGCTCTTCAAAATGCTGATGAATTTTTCGAATGAGTGTAGTTTTACCTACCCCTTCCGTGCCTTCAAAGCTAATAAACATCTTTTTTCCTTATTTCTTCGATCTCAACACGGATAAGTACTCTTGTACCGCTTGATTATGAGCCTGTAAATCTGCTGTAAATTTATGACCGCCATTACCAGTTGCCACAAAATAAATATTATTTGAGTCATCTGGATGTAATGCTGCTTCAATTGCCTTTTGACTAGGTAAAGCAATTGGTGTCGGCGGTAAACCATTAATAGTATAGGTATTATATGCAGTTGGTGTACGTAAGTCTTCGCGAGTAATCTTGCCTTTATAGTTATCACCCATTCCATAAATCACGGTTGGGTCAGTTTGTAAACGCATACCAATTTTCAAACGGCGCACAAATACACCAGATACTTGCCCAAGCTCACTATCTACACTTGTTTCTTTTTCAACAATTGAAGCCATAATTAAAGCTTCATACTTATCTTTATAAGGTAAGTTTGGTGCACGATTTGCCCAAGCAGTATCTAAGGCTTTCATTTGATGATGATATAAAGCGGTTAGGATTTTTTTATCAGTCTCACCTTTTGCAAAGAAATAAGTGTTAGGCGCAAATAAACCTTCCGGATGATGATATGGAATTCCTAGCACCTTCATGAGCTGATCATCAGGTAGATCGAGTATTGTATTTTTTACATTTTTATCATTTTTCAAAGCAGTAATAAGCTGTTTAAAGGTCGTACCTTCAATCACCAAAACACGGTTCATCTGAGCATTATCAGCATTAGACAACATCTCTAATACTTGCCTTACACTCATTCCCTGTTCGATTTCATACACACCAGCTTTCATGCTGTCATGAATCATGAACTTTTGATAAAGCTTAAGTACAATTGGGAAATGGATTTTGTTGTCTTTAGCTAAATGATCAATAAAACCAGAATAGGTCTCACCTGATGTGATCGATAGCATCTGCTTTTTCCCTTCAACAGGATAAGCTTTAAATAAACTTGACCACAAAATAGCAAAAATAGAAATTAAAACGATAAAAAAGCCAATCAGCACCAACTTTTTAGGAAAATGAGATGCTGTTTTCTTGCCCTTTTTTTTAGCATTTTTTGCTTTCGCGTTCACAGGTGGCTTCGGCATATTAATGAATCTGATTCAAGTTAAGATTATGAAATAAATTTAGGCACGCCTGTAAATCTAGAGTTTGTTCACCGATTTGAGTAACTACTCGCATTGGATGTAAAGCATTACAAAAGAATAGACTCTGTATTTGTGGCACTTCATCTAATTCAATTATTCTGACTTCGCAGGCAATTCCATGGTGCTGCATACGCGCCAAAATTTCTGCGCGCATCACACCGTGGACGCCATTATAGCGAAGTTCCGGTGTAATCCATCTATCATTTAAACGAATAAAACAATTACTGCTTACCCCTTCAACAATATAACCTTGTACATCAGATACTAATGCTTCTGCCCACCCTTGTTGATCTGCTTCTTTTTTTAGCAGTACCTGTTCCAGACGGTTTAAAGATTTAAGTCCAACTAGACTTGGCATGGTTAAACCCAAGGCCTGATTTAAAACCCCACACTTAATAAAGTCTGGTCGGAACTGATCTAATGCTTTTGGATAGAACCAGACATAAATATCAGCTTCATGCTTTGGCAAACTATAACCACGGTCACCTTCACCACGGCTAATTACAATTTTTAAAGTGCCATTGAGTACAAGGTTTTGTTTATATAGATGCTGTAAACTCTGTTCAATGAAGTCAAAGTTTGCAGTTAAAGCTAGTTTTTGGGAGGCAAATTTTAGACGTTCCCAGTGTCGAGCCTTAAGCTCAATCTTATTTTGAAAAATACGAATTGTGGTAAAGCATCCATCTCCATAATGAAATGCTCGGTCTAGTAACGGAATGGTTTCAACAGGTTGCCCATTTTTAAAACACCACATGCTTAGTCCGTCCTTTCTTAAAAACCGCCCAACAATACAACACCTTTCATTTAATTAATAAATGACTGATTTTAAAAAATTATACCGATTTAATCAGCACTTTTGAAACTTGTTATATATCAAGATTTAAGAATAGCTTATCCATTTTTTATATTTCTATATTTTTCATATTAAATTCGTTTTTTATTATTTTTTTAGAATAAAGACTAGCGCTATTCTGCGTTCATGTTTTGAACATTTCGTATTTTTGAGGGGTTATCTCATGCGTTTTTCTCAATTAAAAGTTGGGGTTATTGCTGCGCTTCTTTCTGTTTCATCATTTGCAGCACAAGAATTTTTAAACGTTTCTTACGATCCTACTCGTGAGTTATATACAGACTTTAATAAGCAGTTTGGTACTTACTGGAAACAGCGTACTGGTCAAGATATTCAGTTTAAGCAATCACACGGCGGTTCTGGTAAACAGGCTCGTGCAGTGATTGATGGCTTAAATGCTGACGTTGTGACATTAGCGCTTGCAGCTGATATTGATGAAATTGCTGAAAAAGCAAAATTGCTCCCAACTGATTGGCAGAAGAAGTTACCGCAAAACTCTACTCCATACACATCAACAATCGTGTTTTTGGTACGCAAGGGTAACCCTAAACAAATTAAAGACTGGGGTGACTTAATCAAACCAGGTGTAGAAATTATTACACCAAACCCGAAAACTTCTGGCGGTGCTCGCTGGAACTACCTTGCAGCTTGGGCTTGGGCAAAACATCAACCAGGTGGTAACGATGCTAAAGCACAAGAATATGTCCGCCAAATTTATAAGCACACTAAAGTTCTAGATTCGGGTGCACGCGGTGCAACCACGACTTTTGCTGAACGTGGCATTGGTGATGTATTGCTTGCTTGGGAAAATGAAGCTCATTTAGCTGTTCGCGAACAACCAGGCAAATTTGAAATTATTACCCCGTCTCTTTCGATTTTAGCTGAACCACCAGTTGCTGTTGTTGAGAAAAATGCTGCCAAAAAAGGCAATCTCACCATCGCTAAAGGTTACCTTAACTACTTGTACTCACCTGCTGGCCAAGAAATTGCAGCACGTAACTTCTACCGCCCTCGTAATGCAGCTGTACTCAAAAAATACAGCAATGTATTTAAGCCATTGAAACTCGTGACGATTGATAAAGAGTTTGGCGGTTGGACAAAAGTGCAAAAACAACACTTTGATAATGGTGGTGTTTTCGATCAAATCGTGAAAATCAATAGTGCAGAGAAGTAATTCTTTGTACTAAGGATAAGGAGAACAGACATGACTCACTCTGTAATTGTTCCAGGTGTAGGTGGAAGTGAACATCAACATTGGCAATCTTGGTTGCAGCGTCAACTCGTGTCTAGTTCTCGTGTTGAGCAAAAAAACTGGGATAGACCCGTATTAAGTGAATGGATTGAACAATTTGTTAAAACAGTTCAAGCAGTTCAAGCACCAGTACAAATTGTTGCGCATAGTTTCGGTTGCTTAACAAGTGTTGCTGCTTTGGCTGAGCATCCTGAATTACAAGTTCAAGTTAAAAAACTAATTTTGGTTGCTCCTGCAAATCCAGCACGTTTTGGTGAAGCAGGCTTTGCCCGCCATAGCTTGACTGACTACAAAGATTATTTTCATCAGTTAAAAATTAATGTGCCTACAACACTACTGATTAGTGAAAATGATCCTTGGTTAGATTTTTTTGATGCTTTACAACTTGCTAAAGCTTGGCAATTAAACCCAATTAATCTTGGGCAAGTCGGTCATATCAATGTTGCTTCTGGTTTTGGCCCATTCCCTGACTTACTGAACTATCTACTTCCTGAAGACTCGATGTGTAGCCACTCATCTATTGATCCGGTAAAGACACATTTCTCTTTGAAATTTGCTTAATACCCAGCTTTATACCGCGCCGTTTATCTTTATTTATTCGCTTACTGGTTTCAGCAGGCTTTTCTCTTTGAGGAAATATCATGTCGCAGCGATCCCGAGTGCTGCCTGGGTTTGGTCTATCATTGGGCTTCACCCTCGCCTACGTTTCTTTTATTGTGCTTATTCCATTAGCCGCAGTCTTTATCAAATCATTTGGCATCGGATGGGACGGACTATGGGAAATTTTAACCTCTGAACGTATTTTAAAATCGCTTCAACTCAGCTTTAGTTCAGCTTTAATTGCAGCGTTTATTAATGTTGTTTTCGGACTACTTTTAGCTTGGTGCCTTGTCCGTTATAACTTTCCCGGAAAACGTCTGGTTGATGCCTTAGTAGACTTACCTTTTGCACTTCCTACCGCAGTTGCAGGTATTGCACTCACATCACTTTATGCACCGACTGGCTGGATTGGTCAATATTTAGAACCACTCGGTATTCAGGTTGCCTATACACCGATCGGGATTACGCTCGCTTTAGTATTTATTGGTATTCCTTTTATTGTTCGAACTGTTCAACCCGTACTAAGCGATATCGAAACCGAGCTTGAAGAAGCTGCTTCTGCACTTGGAGCAAATCGCTGGCAGACGATTACTAAAATTATTTTGCCAATATTACTACCTGCTCTATTTACAGGCTTTGCTTTAGCATTTGCTCGTGGCGTGGGTGAATATGGTTCTGTAATTTTCATCGCAGGTAACCAGCCGTTTAAAACAGAAATTGCCCCGCTCATGATTATTTCTCGCCTTGAAGAATATGACTATGCAGGTGCAACCACCATTGCAGCGGTCATGTTAGTTCTCTCTTTCATTATTTTATTTGCTATTAATTTACTGCAAGCCTGGGCAAACCGTCGTACAGGGAGAAATATCACATGAACCTACATACCGACAGCAATGCACTTGCTTTGAAGCTACAGTCTCGTGATGCGACTCGTGAACCGACTTGGGTACGTTATACACTCATTACTGTTGCACTGATTTTCTTTCTTAGTTGCTTAATGCTGCCACTTATTTTGGTTTTTGTTGAAGCATTTAAACAAGGCCTTGAAGTTTATGTTCAGGCTTTAATTGATCCAGATACTTTGTCAGCGGTGAAATTAACATTACTCACCGCAGCGATTGCCGTTCCAATTAACGTGATATTTGGTGTTGCCGCTGCATGGGCTGTTTCCAAGTTCCAGTTTAAAGGCAAAGCGATTTTAACCACTATTATTGATATGCCTTTTTCAGTTTCACCTGTTATTGCAGGTTTAATGATTGTACTGATTTTTGGTGCTCAAGGTTGGTTAGGCGGCTGGTTAATGGACCATGACATTAAGATTTTATATGCGGTGCCCGGAATTGTTTTAGCAACCATCTTTATTACCGTTCCTTTTGTTGCACGTGAGCTAATTCCTCTTATGGAAGCGCAAGGAACAGAGGAAGAAGAAGCTGCGATTGTACTTGGTGCCTCAGGCTGGCAAACCTTTTGGAAAGTCACTCTGCCTAACATTAAGTGGGGTTTAATTTACGGCGTGATTTTGTGTAACGCGCGTGCAATGGGTGAGTTCGGTGCAGTATCGGTAGTTTCTGGCCACATCCGTGGTGAAACCAATACCCTGCCACTTCATGTTGAAATTTTATATAACGAGTACACCTTTAGTGCAGCCTTTGCCGTGTCCTCATTACTTGCTTTCTTAGCCTTATTAACACTGGTATTGAAAACTTGGTTAGAACTACATCAAGACAAACCAGAACCGCATTCAACTGATTCGTAAGGAATGAAATCATGAGTATTCAAGTTAAGAATATTGAAAAACACTTTGGTGCATTCCATGCGCTTAAAAATATTTCCCTAGATTTTCCAGAGGGCGAACTAGTTGCGCTACTCGGACCATCTGGCTGCGGTAAAACGACACTACTTCGTATTATTGCTGGCTTAGAGTCAGCAGATGGCGGTCAAGTGTTACTTGAAGGCGAAGATGCAACTAATGTCCATGTTCGCGAACGTCAAGTCGGCTTTGTATTTCAGCACTATGCTTTATTCCGTCATATGACTGTATTTGACAATATTGCCTTTGGTTTACGTGTTCGCCCTCGTGCGACCCGTCCTTCGGAAGCTGAGATTAAAAAACGTGTTACTCGTCTGCTTGACCTAGTTCAACTGGGCTTTTTAGCAGACCGCTACCCTGCTCAGCTTTCTGGTGGTCAACGTCAACGTATTGCTTTAGCTCGAGCACTCGCTGTAGAGCCTCGTGTGCTATTGCTTGATGAACCATTTGGCGCACTAGATGCCAAAGTCCGTAAAGAACTACGTCGCTGGTTACGCAACTTGCATGACGAATTGCATATCACTTCAATTTTCGTAACCCATGATCAAGAAGAAGCTCTTGAAGTGGCCGACCAGATTATTGTGATGAATAAAGGCAATGTCGAACAAATTGGTTCGCCGCGAGAAGTCTACGAAAAACCTGCAACGCCATTTGTATTTGATTTCTTGGGTCAAGCCAATCGTTTTGAAGGTGAACATGCTGGCGGTATTATCCGTATTGGCAATGATCGTATCGAATTACCGACTACAGTTCAGGCACCGCAAGGAAAAGTGATTGCTTTTGCCCGTCCGGATGAGTTACATATTCATTCGCAACCTCAGGCAAATACAATTGAAGCAACTTTTGTACGTGAAGTCTGGATTGCTGGAAAAGTAGTGGCGGAATTACAAGATCGTAATGGACGTTTAATTGAGATTGCTCTGAGCAGTGAAGCTGCAAAACAACATGCATTTAAACCAAATCAAACTGTTTGGGTGAGTGCATCTCAACTTCATCTATTTGCAGATCAAGTTGCTTAAGGAATTATTTGGTGAGGAGCCATCTCGCGGAATTTAAAGCCGTTCCTCACCTCTTTCGAGGAAAAGTGTAAATGAACTTTCAACAATTAAGAATTATCCGAGAAACAGTACGCCAAAATTTTAATTTAACGGAAGCATCTGCCGCGCTATACACCTCTCAATCAGGTGTAAGTAAACATATTAAAGATTTAGAAGATGAATTAGGTGTACAACTTTTCGTTCGTAAAGGTAAACGTTTACTTGGTTTAACTGAACCAGGCCAATCGCTCCTTAGCATTGTGGAGCGTATGCTTGTAGATGCGGAAAATATTAAACGTCTTGCCGATGATTTTAATAAAGTGGATGAAGGTACACTCACGATTGCAACAACGCATACTCAAGCACGTTATGTACTACCACCGATCGTGAATCAATTTAAAAAGCTATTCCCTAAAGTACATTTGATTTTGCAACAAGCCAGCCCCGTTGAAATCTCAGAAATGCTTTTACAAGGTGAAGCAGATATTGGTATTGCGACAGAGTCTTTAACAACTGAAGAAAACTTAGCAAGTATTCCATACTATCAATGGCAACACAGTATTATTACTCCGCAAGATCACCCGCTTGCAAAGCTCAATAAGATTGATCTTGATGCTCTATCTGAATATCCGCTAATTACTTATCACGGTGGTTTTACAGGCCGTTCAAAAATTGATAAAGCATTTGAAGACGCTCAAATCGATGCTGATATTGTAATGTCTGCTCTTGATGCCGATGTTATTAAAACGTATGTAGAACTTGGCATGGGCGTCGGAATTGTCAACGATGTTGCTTACGATGCAGAACGTGACTATCGTTTAAAGCAAATTAAAACTGATATCTTTGGTGTTAACACTACATGGATTGCTGTTCGTAAAGGTCATTTATTACGTGGTTACGGTTATGAGTTTATTTCTTTATGCTCACCCGATGCTGATATTAAAGCGCTTAAGAAAATTGCTTATCCAGATGAATAAAAATTAAGAATAAAATAAAAGAGCTTTTAAGCTCTTTTATTTTACTAAGTACAAAAAAAACGAGCCGAAGCTCGTTTTTTTATATTTATTACCAGTAGAAGTTCACACCAACTTTACCCACTGGTAACCATTTGTATTTGTCATCGTTACGGATTTTATTTGCTTCTTTATCAACTGCATCTTGTGGAAGCGTAGTATTACCTGTTACAGGTGCAAGATTATATTGAGTTAACTGAACTGTTGGATTACCAGTATAGTAAGCACCTACTTCACCGAATACACCCCAGTTTTTATTGATTTTAGGTGCAAAACCAAAACCTACGTAAGGAGCAATATCATTCTCATACTTCATTTTACCGCGAACACCACCTTCCTGACCGGCAACTGCTTGCTGATAATTGTTACCATCAATTGTTAATGTTCCACCATTACCAATACGTTTAGCTAAATCATAATCATTGTCTAAATAAGCAGCACCAGCGGCAATATATAAGCCTTGCGCCCAACGGTTAGTACTCGCGCCCCATGGACGAATTTCAGCATTTAAATAAATGTTGTTATTGTCCATATCTAAGTCGTATTTAGTGCCATTTACTGACACATCATCACGCCAAGAAACGTCACCACCATTATAACCTAATGCTAAACCAACGTATGGGTTTGCTTGCCATAATAAAGCACCACCGTAACCTGTGGTACCAGCCTCAGCACGTACGCCTACTGGAATTAATTGGTTCTTATCGAATGCATAACTGTCATGAACAACAGCTTCATCTGCCATTGCAGCACCAGCAGCAAGTAAAGCTGTAGTTGTCACTAAAACACGTAATACTTTCATCGTTTTCTCCTCAAGAAAAGGCTCTGTTTTTAATTTTTCAGCTTGTGACAAAAATTATATTCAAGAGCATAGAGTCTTTTTTATACAAAAACTGCTAGATTTCTGTTATTTTTTGATACAAATTGAGTTAAATTTTTATTTTCAAATCATTTTTGTGTAAAAAACACTTGATTATCTAATAAGCTTTTCCACTTTAACTCTCGCTTAAAAAGTAACACGTTTTTTCAAAGATTCTTGTCACAAATTAGTGTAAAATCTTTAAAATTTTTTATGGAAGGAAGATCATGTCTCAGCTTTCTACGATCATTGAGCAAGCATTTGAAGACCGCGCAAACTTTACTGCAGCAGATTGCTCAAGCGAAATTCGCCAAGCTGTTGAAGAAGCCATCGCTGGATTAGATAACGGTACACTTCGTGTTGCAGAGAAAATCAATGGTGAATGGGTTGTTCATCAATGGTTAAAAAAAGCTGTTTTATTATCATTTAAACTCAATGACAATAAACCAATCGAGTCATGTGATCTTCGTTTCTACGACAAAGTTGAAACTAAATTCTCTGGTTGGACTGAAGAGCAATTTAAAGCTGCTGGTGTACGTGTTGTGCCTCCTGCTGTTGCTCGTCGTGGTAGCTTCCAAGCTAAAAATGTGGTGTTAATGCCATCTTATGTCAACATTGGTGCTTATGTAGATGAAGGCACAATGGTTGATACATGGGCAACTGTAGGTTCATGTGCTCAAATTGGTAAAAACGTTCACTTGTCTGGTGGTGTAGGTATTGGTGGTGTTTTAGAGCCTTTACAAGCTAACCCAACTATTATTGAAGATAACTGTTTTATCGGTGCGCGTTCTGAAATCGTTGAAGGTGTTATTGTCGAAGAAGGTTCAGTTATCTCAATGGGCGTTTTCATCGGCCAATCAACCAAAATTTATGACCGCGAAACTGGCGAAATCCATTACGGTCGTGTACCAGCAGGTTCAGTTGTAGTTTCAGGCAGCTTGCCATCTAAATGTGGTACTTACAGCTTATATGCTGCAATCATCGTGAAAAAAGTTGATGCAAAAACACGTGCAAAAACTAGCTTGAACGATTTGTTACGCGCTGACTAATTTGTTATAACTCTCTTGCGGAGCCTTAATCGCTCCTCATCTCTACGATCAACACTGATCGTAGAGATTTTATTTTTTATATAATGTGGTATTTCTAGAATGGCTTCCTTACGTTCCTCTGCAATTCCTGTCTCTGACCCTGCGTCTGGTTTACGCATTACCGAGATTTTTTACTCGTTGCAGGGTGAAGCAAATGCCTCTGGTCTACCGACTGTATTTATTCGTCTCACAGGCTGTCCTTTACGTTGTACATATTGCGATACCACTTATTCTTTTGAAGGTGGCGAGCGTTTATCACTTGAGCACATTATTGAAACGGCTGAAAAATATAAAACGCCTTATATTTGTGTGACTGGTGGTGAACCTTTAGCGCAGCCAAATTGCTTAATTTTATTACAACGTTTATGTGATGCAGGTTTTGACGTTTCTTTAGAGACCAGTGGTGCCCTCGATGTGTCAAAAGTAGACCCTCGCGTTTCTAAAGTTCTCGATTTAAAAACTCCAACTTCTGGTGAAGAACATCGTAATCTCATCAGCAATCTTGACTATCTAACCTCACATGACCAAATCAAATTTGTGATTTGTAACCGTGAAGATTATGAATGGTCAAAACAACAAGTTGAAAAATATCAACTGCAAACTAAAGTCAGTACCGTTTGGTTCTCCCCTGCTTTTGCAGTTGAAAAAGGTGCTGTTGGCCTACCACGTTTAGCACGTGATCTGGCACAGTGGATACTGGACGATAAAATGCCTGTTCGTTTCCAACTACAGTTACATAAACTGCTTTGGAATGATGAATCAGGTCGTTAATCGCTCAATAAAATAAATTATTCCGAATATGGAGAAAAATATGCGCCCTCGTGCCATTGTTTTACTTTCAGGCGGCTTAGACTCAACCACTTGCCTAGCTTGGGCACAAGCGCGCTATGAATGTATTGCTATTAGTTTTATGTATGGTCAACGCTCGACCACTGAACTCGATGCAGCAAAAGCATTAGCTCAACGTGCTGGTGTTGAACATCGTGTTATTAATATCGATTTAGCAAATTTAGGCGGATCTGCACTTACAGACCATAACATTGCGGTACCAGAACAATTACAAGAAGGCATTCCTGTAACTTATGTACCAGCACGTAACACAATTTTCCTTTCATATGCCTTAGCAGCAGCCGAAGTATTCAATGCTGAAGCAATTGTGATTGGTATCAATGCTGTTGATTATTCAGGATATCCTGATTGTCGCCCAGAATTTATTGATGCTTTTGCCAATATGGCTCGTTTAGCAACAAAAGCTGGCGTTGAAGGAAAACCACTTAAATTTGAAACACCCCTGTTACATTTATCCAAAGCGAATATTATACGTTTAGGGATTGAACATGGCGTAGACTATAGCCAAACGGTATCTTGCTACCAAGCAGATGCTCAAGGACGTGCGTGTGGCAAGTGTGACAGTTGCCGTTTACGTAAAGAAGGCTTTATCGATGCTGGTGTTACCGATCCAACACGCTACATACCGCAATAAGTAGGTAAAATTTATGAAGTTGTTAAAATCAAATCTTATTCTTTCATCTTTATTCTCAGCAGTTGCACTTATGGCTGGTTCAGCTCATGCAGCTGAAAACCCAGTTCAAGCGGCATATAAAAGCACTAACGTTAAAGGTGCATTAATCAACGTTTGTAAAGACCAAACTGCAAAAGGCGGTAAATTAAGTTCAGCTGAAGTTAGCAAATTCTGTAACTGCCAAGTTGATGCTCAAGGTAAAGTAACTGAAGCTCAAAAATGGGAAATTCAAAGCGCAATCAATGCGAAGAAAAGCCCAAGTTCTTTAGCTTTTGTACAACAACAAAATCGTGATCTTAAAGCATGTTTGGGTCCTCAGTTAACAACTAAACTTGAAAAGTTAACTGAAGATGCGATGAAAGCAGCTCAACAACAAGCTCCTAAAAAATAAGCTTTTATTGAGTCAAATTAAGCCTGCATTTATGCAGGTTTTTTTATAGCTCTGTTAAAATAGCATTGATTTAGTCATTCGAAATAAACCATGCAAGAACAATGGAAAACCAACGCAACTGATAAAAAGTCTATTGTCTCATTTAGTGGAGGTAAAGACAGCTCTCTTGCTCTCTACCAAGCTATGAAAACTGGCAAGGTAATAGGTTTAATTGTTATGCTGGAAGAGCATGGTCAACGTTCTCGTTCGCATGCAATGCCACTTGATATTATTCGAGCACAAGCGCAAGCAATTGGCTTACCCATATTTATGGCTTCATCTAGCTGGAATGACTATGAAAGTAAATTCATTAGCTTACTGAATGAAGCCAAACAAAAAGGTGCAGAGGTGTTGGTTACAGGTGACTTAGATATGCCTGAACATGGTTGTTGGCATGACCGTGTCACTCAAACAGTGGGGCTTAAATTAGGCATGCCACTCTGGCTGCGTCCGCACCGTGAAGTTGTTGAAGAGTTTATTCAACTTGGATTTAAAAGTGTAATTGTCACTGTTAATCTTAAACTAGGAATGAAAGTAGAAGATTTAGGTCAAATTTTATCTTTAGAATATATAGAAGAGCTTGAAAACCGTGGCATTGATCCATGTGGTGAGGGCGGCGAATTCCATACCACTGTCATTGATGGTCCAATTTTTAACAAAGCTATTCCTGTAAGAAAACTCGATATTGTTTATCATGAAGAATACGCTTTTCTACCACTTGAATTAGATCAAATTTAACTTTTAAAGGATAAGAAATGTCTGAAAATATTCAACTGCCAAATCAGGTTTTCCCTACTACACACGGCGAAGTTAATTTGGCTGAAGTCGATAATGAATGGCTGATTATTTACTTCTACCCTAAAGATTCAACACCAGGCTGTACCACACAAGCTGTCGGTTTTTCTTGTTTAAAAGACCAGTTTGATGCTTTGGGCGCTCGTATTTATGGTGTCTCTCGCGACTCGGTAAAAGCTCATCAGAACTTTACAGAAAAGCAGGCACTGACTATTGATCTGATTAGTGATAAAGAAGAAGTGCTCTGTAATCACTTTGATGTCATTAAAGAAAAGAATATGTATGGAAAAAAAGTAATGGGTATTGAGCGCTCTACCTTTATTTTCCATAACAAAACTTTAGTTAAAAGTTACCGTAAAGTAAAAGCTGCTGGGCATGCTGAACAAGTTATAGAAGACTTAAAAACATTACAATCAGCTTAATAAACGTACGTAGAGAAAAGGGAGTCTAATACTCGCTTTTCTCTTGTATAAAAATCACTCAATCAGTTCAATTTGGCGTATGATAAAAATATTAAAATAATTCAAATGAAGGCATGATTATGAGTCTACTAAACGTTTCTATTTTATCGGTTTGTAGTCTTATTTTAACTGCATGTTCTGTAAACTCTTCGAGTATGCCTCCGACTCTTAGTTCTTCTACTCCACAAATTCAGAAATCACCTACAGAAATAAGCTGCCAAGATTTACAAAATCCTGCCTTTCAACAAGCTATTCTTAATACTATTAATCAAATTCGCCAGCAATCACGCCAATGTGGTCAGCAGTATTTTTCTGCAACTACGCCGCTGAGTTGGAATAATAACTTATACCAAGGTGCACTCTCTCATAGTCAAGATATGGCAACACATAACTTTCTTGGACATGTTGGCTCAACAGGACTAGATTTAAAGTCACGTTTAAAACTTTATAATTCACTTGGTAAAGCCAATGGTGAAAATGTTGCGAGTGGACAAAAAACTTTAAATGAAGTAATGACAAAATGGCTAGCAAGCCCTTTACATTGTAGTAACCTAATGAACCCTAAGTTTACAACTTATGCAATCGCTTGTGCTTCGGATCAGTCCGCTAAACAAAAGAGTTACTGGACACAACAATTTGGTACACGTTAAAAGGAAAAATGATGCAATCTGGTTCGATTACCCCTATTTTAAGAATTTTTGATGTCGCGTTAGCTCAATCATTTTATCTTGATTTCTTAGGCTTTCAGCTTGATTGGCAACACCAATTTGAAGATAACTTTCCGTTGTATTTACAAATCTCCAAAGATGATTGCATCATTCATCTCTCTGAGCATTTTGGAGATGCGAGTCCTCATAGTGCAATCCGTATTTATTGGGAACATATTTATGAGTTACATAGTGAACTTAGTCAAAAAGATTATAAATTTTCTAAACCTCAGGTTGAAAAAACAGATTGGGAAACACTTGAACTCAGCATCACCGATCCTTTTTCCAACCGTATTATTTTTTGGGCTGATGCTTAATCATTCAGTCCGCTAAAATTTGATAATGGAATACTTTCGATATAATTCTCCATTGATCATCTTCAAACACAAATGTAAGTGCATCATAAAAATATTTAGGCTGGATAACGCATTCAACATGTACTAGTGCCAACCGTTCATTAATCAAATTGATTGAATTGATTTTATCCTGTCGTGTTTGTCGCTTTGAAGCTGGAGAAATTCGACTCGCAACAATCAGAAAATATTCAGCCATGCTAAGTCGTAGTACGGGTTGCTCGGTTACATTGATATATATAGCATCAGGATGAAAAACATTATTTAGAAGTTGCACATCACAAAAATACAGACCGTCAAAATATTGTTCTAGTTGCTGCTGAATTTCACTAATAGCGTTATTTTGCATTTTAAGTACTCAAACTTTGTCTTTTTCGTATCGCAGAAACAGTTTCACCGGCAACACCCCAGTTATCGGTTTCAACTTCATTAATGACCACAAATGTAGTAGCAGGATCTTTATCAAGTATACGAACCATAAGCTCCGTTGCTTCTCGAATTAATTGTTGTTTCTGCTGTAACGAGACATTTTCTTTAGTAATTTGAATTAAGATATAAGGCATACTCATCTCCTTTTATAATTTTCGTTCATAACAAAGGGATTCGGCTGCAATAGCATCTTGAACTGTTTGACGCTCGGCGATTCTCTGCATAAAATTTGTTAAATACATAAAATTCTTTAGATCAAGCCCAATAAAATCAGCCCAGCGAGTAACGACAAAAAGATAAATATCAGCAATCGTAAAGTTACTTCCTGTTAAATACTTTTGTCCCTTTAGTTGTTCATCAATCCATGAATAGTGCTTATTGAGGATGATGCTATATACACTTTTGCATTGTTCATTATAAGAATCATTGAAAAATGGCGAATACGCTTTATGAATTTCCGAAGCAATAAAGTTCATCCATGAGAGAGTCTTGTAACGATCGGCGGTATTTATTTCAGCTAATAAATCTTTTCGTGACGATTGGTCAACAAGAAATTGGCTAATTACAGCGCCCTCCGTTAACAATGCACCATCATCAAGCTGTAATAACGGTACTTGTCCTTTTTTATTAAGTTGGTAAAAGTCTTCACCCATTTCTGTTAAATGCTGGTGTAAATCAACCTTGATTAATTCAAATGGAAATCCTAACTCTCTTAAAACAATATGTGGCGCTAAAGAACAGGCATTTGGTGAATAAAATAGTTTCATAAAATAACTCCATACAAGGTATGAAAATCATCTTATTGTTTACTTATATGTGCTTAAATAGCCCAGAACTCAAATCATTTTTTACATGGTGTAATAAATGGCTCAACAGCTAAAAAGAATGATGTTTAGTAGCGTAGAGCTATTTTGCTTAGTCGCAGAAAACGAAAGCTTTTCCAAAGCAGCACTTCATGCAGGTGTTAGTCCAGCAGCGGTAAGCCGTTCAATTGCCCGATTAGAAAAACATTTAGCAACACCACTTTTTATGAGAACGACTCGACAAGTACGTTTGACACCACAAGGAAAAATGTATTTTGAGGAATGTAAACAAGCATTAAAGCAAATTTTAGAAGCTGAGCAACAACTTAAAAACCAAAAGCAACAACCCTCAGGTTTGATTCGCTTCAGCATACCGACACCTTATGGGCATTACCGAATATTGCCATTATTAGCAAAATTCTCGCAGCAATATCCCGCCATCGAAGTTGATGTTCAACTAACTAATAAAAATGTGGACTTTATTGCAGAAGGATATGACTTAGCAATTCGTGGACGACAATTTGCTGATTCGAATTTGATTGCACGTCAGCTTGAACAAGCTGAGCTAATTGTGGTGGCTTCACCAGAATATTTAAAAAATTTCGGCACACCGCAGACTCTTGACGATTTGCAGAATCATCAATGCATTCAATTTGTGTTACCTAGTACAGGAAAAAATGTACCTTGGTTATTCAATTCAAATCATCAAACTATTGAATATCAAAGCACAGGTAAGATTCGTTGTTTAGATGATATTTTAGGTACTGTCACCTTAGCAAAACATAGTGCAGGATTATTACAAACCTACCGTTTTATAGTAGAAAAAGAACTTAAAAATGGAGAGTTGCTTGAAGTTCTTACAAAATTTTCAGGAACTTCACGTCCTTTTTCTCTCCTCTACCCACATAAAAAAAACGAATCTTTTCATATTCGTGTTCTTATCAATTTTCTGATTCAAGAATTAAGGCCACAAACTGATTTAATTTAAATTACTTTTATCATCTATGAGATATTTGCGTTGTAGTTCAGCATAAACTTCAGTTTCTTTAAATTCATCTAGAAATTTAATCGTTCCTACTGGAAAAAATTCCGTTTGGATTTCCCCACGATAATATGCTTCACGCATTGGAGTAGCTGAAATAGAATCCTTTAAGCTATCCAGTTCAACCATAATCCACTCAGGAAATAGTCTCAAATAATAAGAAGACTCATCCTTAAAATGCCCAATCAGACCAACTTTTGAGTTCGGTTCTATTACACCATTTACTAATGATTTGACTTGTTTTACCCATTTCTCATCATTATAAACATCGATGACATGTACAAATCGAATACGTTTTTGCTCATCCGGTGAAAAATTTGACAAGATCATTTGCTCGCGCTCTATTGCTAAGAACGGATTCTTGATATTGCGCTCCATTTGAGCAGAGCCTAATGCTAAAACGACATAATGGCTTTGCTGCAAAGCAATTTCAATTGTCTGCATATGAGCCAAATGAAATGGTTGAAAACGCCCTATAAAAACGAGATAGTCAAATGTATACATAATGAGTTTTTCACTTTTTATGAACTCACCAGTTACGCTTATTACAAAAAATATGCGCCATAATGAGAACCTAAAAATCAACAACGTGGTTTAAAGCAAGGATAGTACGATGACACTTAGCTGTATTCAACAACCTCATCAACATTTACAAGCAAATTTAGAAGGTGGCGTACTCACCTTAGCCATAAATCGCCCAGAAGCAAAAAATGCATTATATGGCGAACTTTACTTATGGATTGCTCAAGCGCTTGATGAAGCCGACCAAAATAAAGATGTCCGAGTAGTCGTTTTACGCGGTGTAGAGCAAGATTTTACCGCTGGTAATGACATGAAAGACTTTATGGGTTTTGTACAAAATCCTAATGCAGGTCCAGCAGGTCAAGTTCCTCCATTTGTACTCCTTAAATCTGCTGCCAAATTATCAAAGCCGCTTATTATTGCAGTAAAAGGTGTAGCAATTGGTATTGGTGTTACGATTTTATTACATGCAGACTTAGTTTTTGCTGACAACACTGCCCTATTCCAAATTCCATTTGTAAGCCTTGGCCTTTCTCCAGAAGGTGGTGCTAGCCAACTATTGGTTAAACAAGCAGGTTATCACAAGGCAGCTGAACTACTGTTTACTGCAAAAAAATTCAATGCAGAAACTGCTCTACAAGCAGGCCTAGTGAATGAAGTGGTGGAAGATTCTTATGCAGCCGCTCAGGCAACTGCTCAGAACTTAACAGCATTACCGCTTGCTTCACTAAAACAAACAAAAGCATTGATGAAGCATGATCTAGATAAGATCATTGCATGTATTGATCATGAAGCTGAAATCTTTATGCAACGCGTTCAATCACCTGAAATGCTAGAAGCTGTACAGGCATTTATGCAAAAACGTAAACCAGATTTCTCACAATTTAACTAATATCCAAAATTTGGATAAATTCAAAGGCAGGCTCTTCGTAGGGATGGCTTGCCTTTAATGCTTTCGCAACCTCACTTGCCTTTTCTTCAAGTACAATTGTTTCAACGCGCCATTCTTCAACTTGTTCGAGTTCTCCCAACTCTCCAATATAAGGATCAGCACCTTTGACTGGTTTAAACTGCCCTATCCCTTTGACTTGCCATGCGCAGTGTTCATAGTTACCTATACCCCCTGCTCCAGCAGTAAATATGGACTGTTTAGTCGACTCAAGATGTGACTCAGGTACGTAATAAATCAACTTTAACATGAGTGGAATGACTCAAAACTATTGGACTTGCTTTAAATCATACCGTTAAAAAAGATTCTAAATCAAAGTCAGCTCATCAGTGCCAAATAATTTGCTCCAATAAAAAGAATTTGAATAGCAAGCGCCAAGCCAAATAAGCGCCAACCTCTGTCCTTTGTAGACATCGTTCCTATATGATTTTTGTTTTTCATCATTTTGATCTCCGATTTTTATCGTTGTTACAGAGAAAGCAAAAATTGAACCAACCTCAAATAAAGCATAAGGGGTTAAATAGTAAGCTGTCTATACTCTTATACGTTTTTTTAAATGCTTCAAGAGCTTCAACAATCTATACGCAACTATTAGTTTGAAGAAATTTGAAAATTCAGTGATTTATCTTCATCCCTATAATTTTAAGCATCCGATTTCTTTAAATATCTATTCTCATATATTGTCATAGCGAAAGCCAAACCACACAAAATGACAAAACCACAGGTCATTGGTATTAATGTCCCGTCATATAATTGCCCAATAATAGAGGCAAGAATAAGTGACAATACAGACGAAGCTGCACCAATAATAGCCGATGCCATTCCCGCAACATGCCCCATTGGCTCCATTGCAATCGCGTTTAAATTACCAAATAAAGTTCCAAATAATAAAAATAAAATGCAGGCATAAAGCATAAACATCCAGAATGACACAGCCACGCCTAAAAGTTGAATTCCTAAGAAAACCAAAGAAATTAAGCACAAACCTAGAAAGCCATAAATACAAATTGGACGCATACCAAACTTCATGACAATTTTAGAGTTGGTAAATGAAGCAATTCCCATCACACCAGCAAGCACAGCAAAGTAAGCACTAAATTCTTGCCCAGTTTTACCAAATTGCTGCATAAAAATTTGTTGAGAAGTTCCCAAATAACCAATAAATCCACCAAAGCAAAAGCCTGCACATAGCAAATAACTCATGGTGGTTTTATTACTTACGACTTCTTTAAAGCCCTCTTGAAATGCTTGTAAACGCATAGGTAAACGGTTTTCAGGAAGTAGCGTCTCTTCTAATCGTAAAGCCACCCATGTCCCAACAACTGTGGCGTAGACCATATATAAAACAAAAATATCACGCCAACCAAAGAAATGGATAATAAGCTGTCCCAGACTTGGTGCAATCGCTGGCGCAACCATAAAGACCATCATAATTAAGGACATGATATGGGCCATTTGAGTACCGCTATATTTATCTCGCACAATCGAAATAGAGGCAACGTAAGGTCCAGAAACCCCAATACCTTGAATAAAGCGCCCTACTAAAAACCATTCAAAACTTTGTGTGGTAAAGCACAATAAACTTCCCAAAAAGTAAATGATGATCCCAGCAAATAAAATGCGTTTACGTCCGATCGCATCAGATAGTGGTCCAGCAATGAGTTGCCCTATCGTCATACCAGAAAAAATACCAATAATGACCCATTGTGTCTGATTATTATTCTTTAAGTTAAAAACTCGTCCAATCTCACCTAAAGCAGGTAAAACTGCATCTATTGAAAAAGAAACAATAGACATGAGTAATGCCATCAGAAGTGCAAACTCACGGAAATGGATTTTTGATTTCATTTTTATTCTCTACTATTTATTCTATTCACATTGTACTACATACAAATAAGCCACCTTACGGTGGCTTATTTCAATTTTTATATTAACCAATAAACTTACGTGCGTTACGGAACATACGTAACCATGCACCATCTTCAGTCCACTCTTCTGGACTCCAAGAGTGTTGAATTGCGCGGAAAGTACGCTCTGGGTGTGGCATCATAATCGTTGCACGACCATCTTTAGACGTTACACCCGTAATCGCTTCCGGCGAACCGTTCGGGTTCAATGGATAATGTTGAGTCGGGTTACCGTGGCTATCAACATAGCGCAATGCAACTTGGTTAGCTGCATTCAAGCTTGCTATGTTAGCTTCGCTTGCAACTGCACGACCTTCACCATGTGCAACAGCAATTGGTAAAATCGAACCTTCCATACCATCAAGTAATACAGAAACAGATTTTTCAACACGAACGTTTACGCTACGCGCTTCAAAAACTTCTGACATATTGCGGTGGAAACGTGGCCAGTGTTCAGCACCCGGAATAAGCGGTGCTAATTGTGACAACATTTGGCAACCATTACAGATACCTAAGCTAAACGTACCTTCACGGTGGAAGAATTGTTCAAACTGATCACGTAACTTCGCATTGAACAATACAGATTTTGCCCAGCCACCACCAGCACCCATTACGTCACCGTAAGAGAAACCACCACAAGTCACTAAACCTTCAAAATCACTTAGGCTAACGCGACCAGCAAGTAAATCACTCATGTGTACGTCAACGGTATTGAAACCAACCTTATCAAAGGCTGCCGCCATCTCAATATGACCGTTTACACCTTGCTCACGCAAGATCGCCATATTAGGACGACGTGTGTTAATGAACGGTGCTTCAATAGGTTCATTCAAGTCAAATGTTGGTTTAGCAATTAAGCCTTGATGTGATTTATCTGCAATTAAAGCAAATTCTTGGTCAGCAGTTTCAACGTTATCACGTAAACGTTGGATCTGATGAGATACTTCAGACCAAGCCTGTTGTAACTCTGCACGCTCTAAAGTCAAACCATTTACAGATAATTGATCTGTGTTGTTTACATGACCAACTACAGCAATTGCATCTTTCAAGCTAGATGCAGCAACTTCTGCTTGTAAAGCGTCCCAATCAGTTGCCTTAATTTGAAGAACTGCACCAATTTCTTCAGCAAATAAACTTGCTGGAGTTTGGTCTTCTAATGCAACACCTAGACGTGAAGCAAACATCATTTCAGCAACAGTTGCGAGTAAACCACCATCACCGATGTCATGGTAAGCTTGAATCAAGCCACGGTTGTTCCAATCTTGAATTAAAGCAAAGAACGCTTTGAAATCATCAAAACTATCAACGTCTGGAGTGATTGAACCGATTGCTTTATATACTTGCGCAAGAATCGAACCACCTAAACGGAACTGGCCTTTAGATAAATCAATACGTACAAGTACTGAATCTTCTAAATTCTTAAGTTCAGGTGTTAAAGTTTTACGAACATCTGTTACTGGAGCAAATGCTGTAATTACACCTGTCATTGGAGATGTTACAGCTTTATCTTCACCGTTTTCGTTCCAAGTTGTACGCATTGAAAGCGAGTCTTTACCTACAGGAATCGCAATTCCTAAAGCTGGACACATTTCCATACCAATCGCTTTCACGCCTTCAAACAATGCTTGGTCTTCACCTTTTTGGCCAGCAGCAGCCATCCAGTTTGCAGAAAGTTTGATATCGCTAATTTGTTCAATGTTTGCACATGCAATATTAGTAATTGCTTCAGCAACTGCCAAACGAGCAGATGCTGCTGGATTTAACAATGCAACTGGTGGACGTTCACCCATCGCCATTGCTTCACCAGTGAAGCCTTGTAGGCTTGTAGTCGTTACTGCTGCATCAGCAACAGGAATCTGCCAACGACCAACCATTTGGTCACGTGCAACCATACCAGTAATTGAACGGTCACCAATAGTGATTAAGAATGACTTAGACGCAACTGTAGGGTTTTTCAATACGCGGAAAATCGCATCTTTCAAATCAACTTTTGAAGCGTCAAATTCGTTACCTTTACGCTCAATTGTTTCATAAGAACGTTGCATACGCGGTGTACCACCAAGCATCACTTGCATTGGGATATCAACTGCATTGTTCTGGAACAATGGATCTTCAACAGTTAAATGACGTGCTTCAGTTGCTTCACCTAACACGGCAAATGGACAACGTTCACGAGCACAGATTGCTTCGAACTGCTCTAAAGACTCTGGACGAATTGCAAGAACATAACGCTCTTGTGCTTCGTTTGACCAGATTTCCATTGGGCTCATGCCCGGCTCTAATGAAGGAATCTTACGAAGATTAAGAACTGCACCTAACTCGTGGTCATTTACAAGTTCAGGCATTGCATTTGATAGACCACCCGCCCCAACGTCGTGTACAGAAACGATTGGGTTGAAGTCTTCTAAGCGCCAGCATGTATCGATCACTTCTTGACAACGGCGTTCCATTTCTGGGTTTTCACGTTGTACAGAAGCAAAGTCAAGGCTTTCACCCATTGTACCGCTGTCTACAGAAGATGCTGCACCGCCACCAAGACCGATTAACATTGCAGGGCCACCCAATACAATGAGCAAGTCACCTGGTTGAATCGCATCTTTTTCTACATGGTCAGGACGGATGTTACCGTAACCACCAGCAATCATGATTGGCTTATGGAAGCCCTTCACTTCACCATTTACATTTTGTTCAAAAGTACGGAAATAACCATTTAATGCAGGACGACCGAATTCGTTGTTAAATGCCGCGCCACCCAATGGACCTTCAATCATAATTTGTAATGGCGATGCCATACGTGAAGGTTTACCGTAGTTTTCTTCCCAAGGTTGTTCAAAACCAGGAATATTTAAGTTAGAAACTGTAAAGCCTGTTAAACCAGCTTTTGGTTTACCACCACGACCAGTTGCACCTTCATCACGGATTTCACCGCCTGAACCAGTAGCAGCACCAGCAAATGGAGAAATTGCTGTTGGATGGTTGTGAGTTTCAACCTTCATTAAAATATGAGCGGCTTGGCTCTTATATTTATAGACAAAATGACCATTTTCATCTGCTTTTGGATAAAAACGCATCGTGTCATAACCAACAATTACAGAAGCGTTATCTTTATATGCTGATAACACATCAGTTGGTGATTCTTTATAAGTATTTTTAATCATTTGGAACAATGATAATGGTTGTTTTTCACCATCAATTGTCCATTCAGAACCGAAGATTTTATGACGACAGTGTTCAGAGTTTGCTTGTGCAAACATCATTAACTCGATGTCATTTGGGTTACGGCCAAGTCGAGTGAACGCTTCAGTTAAATAATCAATTTCTTGTTCAGATAACGCAAAACCAAATTCGTTGTTGGCTTTTACTAAAGCTTCTTTACCTTCACCCAAGATATCAATTGAGTTTAAAGGTTTTGGAGCTGTTTCTGAAAAGAGCGCTTTTGCATCATCAATTTGAGCAAAAACAGTTTCTGTCATACGGTCATGAAGTACTTGTTTTACTTCATTAGAAATTTCAGAAACACCTTTTAACGTAAATAAAAGACCACGTTCTAAACGGTGAACTGGCGTATTGCAGTTCTTGAAAATATCAGTTGCTTTAGAAGACCAAGGTGAAATAGTACCCACACGTGGTGTTACTAAAATCTGAATCTCATCACTTGCAGTTTGACGAAGTTCAAAAGACTCACCGTCATTTAATAATTGCAAAGCAGATTGATGTTGCTGCTCGTTGAGCGCTTGATCAAACAAATAGACCCATTGGCTGTCAAAAGATTGAACAGAACTAATTGACGATAAACGTGTTAATAGTTGAGCTTTCTTAAAAGAAGAATGTGCTGCTGCACCGGCCACGATAAACATGTTGATTTTGGCTCCACGGGCAGGTCTTGTGAACCTTACCGCAATGTGACTTTAGAGAGAGCGCATATTCTACTGTGTCTTGCTAAAATCAGCTAGATGTAGAATCAGTATTCTGTAACCTAATTCTGCAAGAAGTGATGTGTTTTTTGTTCAAAATCATTTTTTTAAGCATTATAGGTAAAAATAAATTGTTTCATGTTTATTCAATAACATAATAAAACCTGAACTAAGACAAACTATGTCGCACCACGCTAGTGCTTTTAAGTTTTTTTTGGCATGATCAGGCTTTATAGTTTTGAATAATGATAAATGGAACAAATGCGTTGGTTAGAACTGCTTTCTGCAGTTCGTTTAGGTAGTAAAAAAAGCAGTACAGAATTGGCTCGAAGCCCATTTCATAAAGATTATGATCGCATTATATTTTCACAAAGTTTTCGTCAGTTAAACCGTAAAACTCAAGTTCACCCTCTAGCACAGCATGACGGGATCCATACCCGTTTAACTCACTCCCTTGAGGTTTCCTGTATTGGCCGTTCCATGGGTATGCTGGCAGCCGAAAAAATAAAAGATGAATTGCCCGTTTGGATATCTCCTGCCGATGTCGGCGCAATCATTCAAGCAGCTTGCCTTGCTCACGATATTGGCAACCCACCCTTCGGTCATGCTGGTGAATATGCAATTCGTGAATGGTTTGACGATGCATCACATAATGATTTTCTAAAAAAATTAACTCCCGAAGAAGAAGCCGATGTTCGTCAGTTTGAAGGTAATGCTCAAGGTTTACGCCTATTAACCCGTATTGACTACCATCCAGACGATGGTGGTATGCGTTTAACTTACGCGACCTTAGGCGCATATTTAAAATATCCTTGGCTTTCAAAAACAATAGCTTCGCAAGGTGATCGCCCATCACATCAACGAGCCAAATTTGGTTGTTATCAGTCTGAAAAAGAAATTTTAAAGCAAATTGCTGAACAGCTTGGTCTCATTCAATTAGGTGAATACCATTACTGCCGCCACCCGCTTACCTATTTACTAGAAGCTGCAGACGATATTTGCTATGCCCTCATTGATTTAGAAGATGGCATTATTTTAAATATGCTGAATTACCAAGAAGTTGAACCCATTTTTCTGAATTTAATTGCAGATTATGGCCAACCTGAAGAGTTATCAATGCCAAGTAGTACATGGCAACAAAAAATTTCGGCATTACGTGGTCGTGTCATGAAACGTTTAGTTGATGAAGTCACTACCGCTTTTGCCAAACATCAGTATGAAATTATTACAGGTCAGCTGCAAGGTAGCCTTTTACAATACTGCTCACCAGATATTGCTAAAGGGATTGAAACAGCCAAAAATCTGGCGCGTGAAAAAATCTTTGAACACCCACAGAAGTCTGGTTTAGAAATTATTGCACATCAAAGTTTGCAAACTATTCTTGACGCGTTTGTACCATTAACCATGCCGCATAAATCTTTAAGCTTTAAAGAACAACGTTTAATGTCGATCCTTCATTTGTACGGTGCCCGCTTTAGCAATAACCACTACAGCAATATCATGCAGGTACTCGATATTATTAGTAAGTTTTCAGATCATCAGGCTTATAGCTTGGCGCAAGAGCTACAAGGTAATAAAATAGGTCTGTTTTAATGATAAGTAGACATGTTGATAGAGGGCTTTATCCATCATCTTTTATGTATTCAGATCAGTGGGTAAAATGTCCTAAATGTTCTCATCTGAGTATCCTAAAATATGACAGTCCTTTGTCACCAGTAAATGCGCCTTATCAAGGAACTTTTTCTTTTAGTTGTTTAAATTGTTGTTATCAAATTAAAGCTGAAGAGAGCTCAATATCGAGTCGTTACAATGGCCATTTTTACGCCACAACTTACCAGCGTTGCCAAAGTTGTGGTGGGTCATGGCTCAAAGCAAATCAAAAGATGAATAATTCAGGAGCTTACCCTCCGTATATTCAAGCTAAATGTCATCTATGCCAAAAATTTTCAAAATTTGAAAAATATAATGTAGCTTTTGTTTTAGACCAAAAATTTGGTTTTACACACTATGGTCTTGAACTTTATCTAAAAACTTCAAGTAGGCATGGAGACATATACATTTATAGCCCTGCACATTTAAAAGAATTAAAAATATTCGTTGAAGATAATTTAAGAGAAAGAACTAAACAGACTGGTAATAACAGTTATTTTTCACGTCTACCTACATGGATAAAATCCACACGAAATCGAAAAGAAATTTTAAAAGCCATTTTGCGTTTAGAACAAATGGCATCTACTATTCAACCATTAACAAATAAGTGAAAGATTCAATGATCGGATGTTTAATTGGCGAAGTGTTTGCCTTAGAAGCCCCAACTGTCTTACTTAATGTAAATGGTGTGGGCTATGAAATTGATACGCCACTTTCAACATTTTGCCAATTACAAAAAGGCCAGAAAGTTACACTATGGACGCATTTGGTTGTGCGTGAAGATGCACAGCAGCTCTACGGTTTTAGCGATGCTCAAGAAAAAACTATTTTCCGCACCTTATTAAAAGTAAATGGTGTAGGCCCTAAAATGGCATTGGGTATCTTGTCTACATTAAGTGTTGAATTGTTGGTTCATACCATTGAACATGATGATATTAATACATTGGTTAAAGTTCCGGGCGTTGGCAAAAAAACAGCTGAACGTTTAATGATTGAACTACGTGACCGTTTTAAAACCTTGGCTCAAGGCACTTCAACTGCAGCAACTATGCCTCAAATTCAATTTGCTGCAAACTCTCCTGTTGCAGAAGCAGAAGCTGCACTGCAATCTTTAGGTTATAAACCACTTGAAGCACAAAAAGCTGTAGCTGCGGTTAAAGCCGATTACACTGAATCAGCCGATATTATTCGTGCTGCTCTTAAATCTATGATGAAGTAAATACACTTATGCAAGACCGTCTAATCAGTGGAACAGAAAAACCTGAAGATCATTTTGATCGGGCTATTCGACCGACTTCACTTGCCGACTATATTGGACAGCCAGTTGTACGCGAGCAAATGGAAATTTTCATCGGTGCGGCTCGTGGTCGTGGTGAAGCACTCGATCACACACTGATTTTCGGTCCACCGGGCTTAGGAAAAACCACGCTTGCCAATATTATTGCGCGTGAAATGGGTGGCAACCTTAAATCTACTTCAGGGCCTGTTTTAGAGCGTGCGGGTGATTTAGCAGCGATGCTCACCAACCTTGAAGAAGGTGATGTTTTATTTATTGATGAAATTCACCGTCTTTCTCCAGTGATTGAAGAAATTCTGTATCCAGCTATGGAAGATTACCAACTTGATATCATGATTGGTGAAGGCCCTGCTGCTCGTTCAATTAAACTTGATTTACCGCCTTTTACTCTAGTTGCTGCAACTACACGTGCGGGCTTACTCACCTCACCACTACGTGACCGTTTTGGTATTGTGCAGCGTCTTGAGTTCTATTCTGTAGAAGACTTAACTCATATTGTGTCACGTTCTGCAAACCTTATGGATGTACCGATTACAGTTGAAGGTGCAGAAGAAGTAGCTCGTCGCTCACGCGGAACACCTCGTATTGCCAATCGTTTATTAAGACGTGTTCGTGACTATGCGCAAGTGAAAGGTACAGGTGAAGTGACCCATGAAATGGCACAGCGTGCGCTTGATATGCTTAATGTCGATAAAGCTGGCTTAGATACGCTAGACCGTCGTTATTTGAGCATGTTACTCGAGCGTTTTGATGGCGGTCCTGCTGGAGTTGAAGCGCTTGCAGCAGCTATGGCTGAAGACAGCGGTACACTTGAAGATGTAATTGAGCCTTATTTAATTCAACAAGGTTATGTCATGCGTACTGCGCGAGGACGCATCGCAACCAATCAGTCTTATTTACAATTTGGCATGACGCCACCTGAGCCTAAAAACTAAGCACTGGAAGAGAGTTTTCTCTTCCTTTTTTTAATTTAACTGTTCTTCTCAACTCAAATAATAATTGTCTTATCAATACATTAGCTACTCTATACCTTTTAAGTCTATATTTATACCTTATTGATTTTTTAATATTTTTAAAAACTGAATTATAAGAAATCTAGATATAAAATCTTATGGAAAATAATATTTTTAGGATAAGGACATGTACAAAAAAGCCGCTTTAATTTTTCCACTTGCCCTCATGAGTCAACTGAGCCTAGCAGATTGGGTCAAAGATGCCGCACAACAAAATGAAAATCAGGTCATTCAGTTAAGACAACATATTCATCAAAATCCTGAACTTGGCAATATGGAATTTAAAACATCTGCACTTGTTCAAAAAGAATTAAAGTCTTATGGCATTCAAGTCAAAACAGGTTATGCAAAAACAGGTGTTGTAGGTATTTTAAAAGGTAATAAACCCGGCCCTATTATTGCGCTTAGAGCCGACATGGATGCACTACCTATGGAAGAAAAAAGTGGTGTTCCATTTGCGAGTAAACAAAAAGCAATTTATCAAGGTAAAGAAACTTATGTGATGCATGCTTGTGGACATGATGCCCATACCGCAATGCTATTAGGTGCAGCAAAAATTCTAGCTGCCAATAAAGATAAAATATCAGGTACGGTTGTCTTTGTTTTTCAACCTGCTGAAGAAGGTGGAGCAGATATAGATAATTTCACACAAGGTGATCAAATCGGCTCCAGAAAAATGATCGCAGATGGAGCTTTTAAAGACTATAAACCTGAAGCCATTTTTGGCATACATGTCATATCTGGTATGCAAAGTGGCCACCTTTATTATAAAGGTGGCGCTATTTTAAATAGTGCAGACCATTTACGTATTCAGGTCAACGGCAAGCAGGTACATGGTTCTACCCCTTGGTTAGGTAGAGATCCAATTTATGCATCTGCACAAATGATTAATAATTTACAAAGCCTTATTAGCCGAAGGACTGACCTCACTCAAGGTATGGGTGTAGTGAGTATTGGGAATATTCAAGGTGGTACAGCAGGAAATGTAATTCCCGAACAGGTCAATATGGTCGGGACTATCCGCTCTAATAACGAACAAATACGAGCAAATATCTTAAAAAGTTTACCAGTCATGATAGAGCATAATGCTCAAGCCAATGATGTGACTGCCAAAGTTGAAATTGCACCTTATGCGCCAGTGACCATGAATGACAAAGCACTGACTCAGTTTATTCAACCAACTTTAGTCAAGGTTGTTGGAGACTCAAAACTTCATGTTTTGGATCATAATGCAAGCGCAAGTGAAGATTTTGCCTATTATGGCAAATTAATGCCATCATTCTTTGTTTTCTTAGGTGCAACACCAGAAAATCAGGACTTAACTCAAGCTGCACCAAATCATAGCCCCTATTTTATTGTAGATAATAAAGCCTTAAAAACTGGAACAGAACTACACGTCAGATTCGTATTAGATTATCCGAATATATCAAAACAAGTTCAAACTTCATGGAAGCCCTCTTAACTTAAAAAGCTTGCCAGCTATAAGATGTAGCGTTTTTAGATTAGAAATACAGCAATCGCAATTGAAAGGTTGTGCCATAGGACTTAGTATGCAATCTGCTAAACTGCCCCGTATTTAAAAGCAGATGTATGGCTTTTGAATAGAACGAATGTTTTATTCAAAGTCATATTTTAAATATAAAGCTCTATAGTGAACTAAAACGGAATACTCTCATGGCGAATCATTTTGAATTCAATATTCGTGTTTATATCGAAGATACGGACGCAGGCGGTATCGTTTACCATGCCAACCACATTCGCTACATGGAACGTACCCGTACAGAATGGCTTCGTGCTTCTGGTGTTGATCATTACTGGCATCAAAAAGACTACAACTTTGTTGTTCACAAAATTGACGTAAAATACATGCGTCCTATCCTAATGGATGACCTAATTACTGTTACAGCACGTGTAGTTTCATGTAAAGCTGCGTCATTTGTGTTGCAACAAAATATTTATCGTGGTGAAATCTTGCTTGCTTCTGGCGAGGTTGAATTGGCATGTTTAAGTAAAGAACTTGTAGCTCGTCGTCTTCCAGAAGAAATACGTGATCTTATTCGTAAAGAATTGGAACAAGACTAAAAAAAGCAACCGGCATATGTAACTATGGCAACAAACATTGAATCAACCCTGCATATTTCTGACCTTATCTTACAAGCAAGTCCAGTCGTCCAATTGGTCATGCTAATTTTATTGTTAGCATCAATCTTTAGTTGGTATTTGATTGCCAAGTTACATATGGGTTATAAAAAGGCACGTCAAGGTGATGAACATTTTCAAAAAATGTTCTGGTCTGGTGCTGAACTCAATACGCTCTATAACAACGCACAACTCAACTCAAAACGTTCAGGTCTTGAGGATATTTTTTATCAAGGGCTGAGTGAATTTTTCAAACTTAAAAAGCGCCATGCTTCTACCTCTCAAACGATCGAAGGTACCGAACGTATTTTACGTGTTGGTTTAAGTCGTGATCAAAGTACTCTTGAATATGGTCTAGGCACTCTAGCAAGTATCGGTTCTGTTGCCCCATATATCGGCTTATTCGGTACAGTGTGGGGAATCATGAATGCTTTTATTGGTTTAGCTGCCGTTGACCAAGTGACTTTAGCAACGGTTGCACCGGGTATTGCTGAGGCACTTATTGCAACTGCAATTGGCTTATTTGCTGCCATTCCTGCAGTACTCGCTTTTAACCACTTTACGGCTAAAGGTGAAAGCGTCTACTCTGACCGCGCATTATTTGCCGAAGAAATGATTGCATTATTGCAACGTCAATCTGTGGGTTCATCACAGGAAGATGCATAATGGCTATTCAACGTTCAGGGCGCTTTGAGCGCATAAAAAAACCATTAAAAAGTGACATGAACGTCGTACCCTATATCGATGTAATGCTCGTACTCTTAGTTATTTTCATGGTGACTGCTCCCATGATTACTAGCGGTATTAAAGTCGACTTACCTCAGGCAAATAATCGTCCAATTGAATCCAAAGATATGCCAGCCATGGTAACGATTGGTAAAGATGGCAATATTTATCTTCAATACCAAGACTATAAAGATAACGAGCCACTTTCTCGTGAAAAGCTTGAATCTGTTTTAAGTGAAGCACAAAAGCAAGCTGAGCAGGAAAACAAACAGCTTACGGTTTTAGTGAATGGTGATAAGTCGCGCCCTTACGGCGAAGTCGTATCATTGATGGCAAGTTTACAAGAAGCAGGTTTAACTCAAGTTGGCCTTCTGACAGAGCCTTTAAAATAAGCTATGAACAAAAATCAAAAGCCTCCTTTTAAACAGAATGCGATTGCATTGGGCTTCACACTTGGAGTTCATGCAATTGCTATTGTCGGCTTGCTTTTTTTAGGCTTGAGTAAACCACCTGAACAGCCCAAAAAGCTAACTACTATTTTAGTTAAGCCAGAAGATTTACCACCGCCTTTAGCAAAAGAAGTTGAGCCACAAACTACAGCAGAAAATCAGGCAGAAGAAGTTCTAAGCCCAATTGTGGATGAAAATCTTCCTCAAAATCTTCCAGCAGTACCATCACCTCCTCCTCCTCCGCCCACAGCACAACATCTGGTTGCCCAAAAGCAAAAAGCTGAGCAGGCACAGCAAGCAAAATTAGCTGAGGAAAAACGTAAAGCCGAAGAAGCTGCTAAAGCGAAGCAAGCTGCGGAACAACAACATTTAGAGGAAGCTCAAAAGCAGCAAGCTGAAGCTAAGCGTCAAGCTGAGGCAAAAGCTGCAAAAGTTGAAGCCGAACAAAAGCGTAAAGCTGAAGCTGAGGCAAAAACCAAACATGAGCAAAGTGAGGCTCGCAAAGCTGAAGAAGCTGCTAAACGAAAAGCTGAGGCCGAGGCAAAACTAAAACGTGAAGCAGAAAATGCAAAACTTCAGGCACAGCAAGAAGCAAAACGTAAAGCTGAAGCTGAGGCAAAAGCGAAACATGAAGCTCGTAAAGCAACCGAAGATGCTAAACGCAAAGCGGCTGAAGAGGCGAAAGTTAAACAGCAGAAAGTAGCTGAAGATGCCAAGCGTAAAGCTGAAGCCGATGCAAAAGCTAAACACCAAAAAGCAGCTGAAGATGCCAAGCGTAAAGCTGAAGCCGATGCAAAAGCTCAAAAGCAAAAAGCGACTGAGGATGCCAAGCGTAAAGCTGATGCTGACGCAAAAGCTAAACACCAAAAAGCTGCCGAAGATGCCAAGCGTAAAGCTGATGCTGACGCAAAGGCTCAAAAGCAGAAAGCGGCTGAGGATGCCAAGCATAAGGCTGATGCTGACGCAAAAGCGAAACAGCAAAAAGCGGCTGAAGATGCAAGACGTAAAGCTGAAGCTGAGGCCGAAGCAAAAGCTGCATCTGCTAAAAAAGCACAGGAAGAAGCTGCTCAGAAAAAGGGTGAAGCTAAAAAAATTGCATCTTCAGCGAAGCGTGATTTTGAGCAGAAAATTAGAAATGCTTGGGATATTCCAGCAGGAACATCAGGTCAAAAAGCAACTGCGCGTGTCACTCTTAGCGATAGTGGAGCTGTATTATCAGTTATTGTTAGCTCTAGCAACCCAGATGTTAAAGCCAGTGTCGAAGCAGCGATTCGTTCTGCTGCGCCTTACCCTATGCCATCTGATCCTGATGCTAGACGCGAAGCAAGATCATTCAGTTCAACATTTACTGCAAAATAAGTATCTTGTTACATGCTTTAAATAGTTTAAGGCATGTAACTATGTTACAAAATCCACAGTCACAAAAATGCCTTCAATGACTTTAAACCTATGAAAACGAGCCGCAAACACCTTTTAGCCTTAACGCTGCTTACAGCATTAAGTCCTTTTGCACCGACAGCTGCCTTTGCTCAACTACATTTAGAAATTGCAAAAGCACCTGATCAGGCACCTAAAATCGCTATTGTTCCTTTTAATAATGACAATGGACTTTATCCAATTGTTGAAACTGACTTAAACCGTTCAGGACGTTTCACAAGTTCATCGAAAAACTTACCTGCAAATGCTGCTATTAACCAGATTCAAGCATCTGATTGGCAAGCTGCAGGTATTCCATACGTTGTTACAGGGCAAATTAAGCAAACAGCTGATGGGTTTGAGGTCCATTACCAACTTTATGATGTACAAAAACAGCAATATCTTCTAAATGAGTTGTTAAATGTACCTGCTTCGCGCATCCGCCAAGCTGGGCATATGGTTAGTGATGCTATTTATCAAGCTTTGACTGGTATTGCAGGCGACTTTAGTGGTCGTATCGCTTATGTATTACGTAATCCAGCTACTCCTGCTGAACGTTACACTTTACAAATTGCGGATACAGATGGTGAACAACCAAAAACTGTTCTCTCTTCACGCGATCCGATTCTATCTCCGGCATGGACTCCTGATGCCAAAAAAATTGCTTATGTTTCCTTTGAAACTAAACGTCCAGCAATTTACTTACAAGACCTTTCTACTGGAACACGTGAAGTACTTACCAGCTTTAAAGGTTTGAATGGTGCGCCGAGCTTTTCACCAGATGGTAAATCAATGCTATTTACAGGGTCAATGAATGGTAACCCTGAAATTTATCAAATGGATTTATCAACTCGCCAAATCAAACGTATGACAAATGACACGGCAATTGATACAGAAGCTCGTTACACCCCAGATGGAAAAGCTTTTATTTTTACATCTGACCGTGGAGGCTCTCCTCAAATTTATCGCTATGATTTTGGAGATGGCTCAGTAAAACGTTTAACATTTAAAGGGTCATTTAATGCACGTGGCACTCTAAGTGCAGATGGTAAAAAAATTGCACTGGTGCATCGACCAAGTGGTAGCAACTATAAGGTTGCTATCCAAGATATTAATACAGGGATTGTTAATATTCTTACCCCTACGAGTTTAGATGAATCACCAAGTTTCTCACCAAATGGACAAATGGTGGTTTACGCAACTCGTGAAGGGAACCGTGGTTTACTGTCTGTCATGTCCACTGATGGTCGTTTCCGTATGAATTTACCAAGTGAACAAGGTGAGGTACGTGAACCAGCCTGGGCACCTAAATAACTTTTTCTTCCATTGATGGAGATGATGATGAAATCAATCAAATATTTGGCTTTTCCTCTACTTAGTGTAGCGCTTGTCATGACAGGTTGTGCGAGCCGTAAACCAGCAACGACTGCAAATGCTGGTACTACAAACCCAAGCACCGTAAACACGACAGGTTTAAGTGAAGATGCTGCATTAAATGCCCAAAATTTGGCAGGTGCTTCATCAAAAGGTGTAACTGAAGCAAATAAAGCTGCTTTAGCTAAACGTGTTGTTCACTTCGATTACGACAGTAGTGATTTATCTGCTGAAGATTATCAAACACTTCAAGCCCATGCTCAGTTCCTTATGGCAAATGCAAACTCAAAAGTTGCATTGACAGGTCATACAGATGAACGTGGTACACGTGAATACAACATGGCTTTAGGTGAGCGTCGTGCAAAAGCTGTTCAAAGTTACCTCATTACAAATGGTGTAAATCCACAGCAACTTGAAGCTGTAAGTTATGGTAAAGAAGCTCCTGTTAACCCAGGCCATGACGAATCAGCTTGGAAAGAAAATCGCCGTGTTGAAATTAACTATGAGGCAGTTCCTCCTCTATTAAAATAAAATATCCCTTTAAAAAATAAACGCCCATCTATGGGCGTTTATTTTTGCTTTCTTAATTTAAGAAGATTTATTTTCCTCTTCTTCTGAATGTTGCATCGACTCAATCAAATCATGCTTATTAAAAGCTTTATATTCAGGTTTAGCTTCATAGTCTTTCCAAGCTTCCTGAACACTTTCTTTCGAAATTTCTTCTAAATTGATTGGTTCACCTGCCGTTGGGGTCGCATCAAACTTCTTAGTTGTCATTTCGATTCTCCTAAATATACATTCCTTTGCTATGCAAACAACATACCATGTAAAATGGAGCTTGTAAGCATAAATGCAACACAAATAAAGTAAGATAATTTTTATTTTCCGGCATTCTCATCTAGAATATGCCACGTATTTATTTGACTCATTTTGATGCTTGCGCACAGGAGCGTTTTTTTATGTCCAACCTCACATTGTCCCAATTTTTACAACAACAAAAAGGGAACCTAACACCTGAGTTGGCCCAAGTCATCGACACTATTGCTACGACTTGTAAAACCATTGACCAAGCCCTACAAAAAGGTGCATTGGCTGGAATTTTAGGTAGTGCTGGTAATGAAAATGTTCAAGGTGAAACACAGAAAAAACTTGATGTGATTTCTAATGACTATTTAATTGATGCTTTAAAAGTTCACCCTCATGTTGGTGGTCTTGCATCTGAAGAGCTTGATGAATTTACACCTGCGCAAGAAAACGGCGAATACTTAGTTTTATTCGACCCATTAGATGGCTCAAGTAATATTGATATCAACATGTGCGTAGGAACAATCTTCTCGATTCTTCCTGCAAAAAATGCAGTGACACAGTCACAAGATTTCATGCAAGCAGGAACTCAACAGGTTGCTGCTGGTTATGTGTTATATGGCCCATCAACAATGATGGCTTTAACCGTTGGAAACGGTGTAGCTTTCTTTACTTTAGACCCAGAAACTCAAACATTCTTACTTACTACAGAGAATGTTCAAGTATCAGCAGACACTCAAGAGTTTGCAATTAACGCATCTAATCAGCGTCATTGGGAACAACCAGTAAAGCAATATATTGAAGAGTTACTTGCAGGTAAAACATCTGTACGTGAAAAAGATTTCAATATGCGTTGGGTAGCGTGTATGGTAGGCGATATTCATCGTATTTTATGCCGTGGCGGTATTTTCCTTTATCCATATGACTTAAAAGATCCTAAGAAAGCTGGTCGTTTACGTTTAATGTATGAAGCTAACCCAATGAGTATGCTTATTGAACAAGCAGGTGGTTCATCAACTACTGGCCGTGTTCGTATTTTAGATATTGAACCTACAGAGCTTCACCAACGTGTTCCAGTAATTATTGGTTCTAAAAATGAAGTGGAACGTGTAACAAGCTATCATTAATAATTTAAATTATAGAGGGCGTCATATAGTATGATGACGCCCTTTTGGATATATCCTTATGGCGGTTATTTTTTTAGAATCAAAAGACAATGCAAAAATTAAACATTTGCGTGGTTTAATTGAACTCAATAGCGCCCGAAAAAAGCATCAGCAAACAGTTCTTGAAGGTACTCACCTTTGCCTAGCTTGGTTACAACAACAGAAAAAGCTCTTTTCGTTGTTTACCACTGAACAGGCATTGGAACATGACGATTTAAAGAAAATTATCGAACTTCATCAGGGTCATGTTTTTATTATTAGTGAAGTTCTATACAAAGACTTAAGTACCTTAGGTAATACTCTTCCTTGTTTGGCTATTATTGATTTACCTAAAACAGCATCAACGATTGATTATAGTTTAGACACTCTAATTCTCGAAAATGTACAAGACCCAGGCAACGTAGGTACATTATTACGTTCAGCAGCAGCAGCAAATATTAAACAAATCATTTGTACCCAAGGCTCTGCCTCCCTCTGGTCTCCTCGCGTTTTAAGAGCAGGTATGGGAGCTCATTTTAGCTTACATTGCTTTGAAAACTTTCAATTGACCGATATTCTTCCTAAATTCGATATTCCTGTTTTCGTTACAAGTTCTCATCGCTCAACCAGTCTTTATTCAAAAGATCTTTCAAAGCCATGCGTTTGGATTTTAGGCAATGAAGGACAAGGCGCAAGTGATTATGCTTTAGAGCATGCGCAGTCGGTGACAATACCGCAGCCCGGTGGTCAAGAGTCATTAAATGTAGCAATTGCAGGATCTATTTGTTTTTTTGAAATGGTTCGCCAACGCCAATAAAACGTTAATTTATTTTACATCACTCATATTTGTGAAAAAAATCATTTACACTACTAAAAAATAGCCGATTGTTGTCAACCTCCCACCTCTTTTCAACGTTATATAAGAGATATATTGAAGATAAGGTGGGTACGTCCAATGACAGGATTTTCCATCTCCATGGATTTAGCACCGAAAAAGTCTCGATCGGAAGCATCTAGTGTTCATGCCAGCACGGCTGAGCAACGCCTAAAGGTTTTTATGCAAGATGTTACTGGTCGTGCTTTGGTGATGATGGAGAGTGCTACCCAAGGTCAACAAGGCATTGCGATGGACTTGGTTCAAGAAGCATTTATTGCTTTACACAAGTCTTACGCCGATCGAAGTACTGAAGAATGGTATCCGCTGTTTTATACTATTCTAAATAACAAGCTTCAGGATTGGCGTCGTAAAGAAGCACGTCGGGCGAATCCATTTTCATTCTTCAAAAAAGTTAGTCTAGACAATGATGATGAAGAAATCATTGATGTTGTCGATGAAAAAGCAATCAATCCAGCAGATTTTCTAGATCAAGCAGTAACGATAGAAGAGATACGAGAAGCGATTGCAAAACTACCTGTTCGTCAACAGCAGGCTTTCATGTTACGTGCTTGGGAAGGGTTTGACACTCATACTACAGCACAAATCATGAACTGTACTGAAGGTAGTGTCAAAACCCATTATCATCGAGCAATTCAGGGACTTAGAGAGTACTTAGCACATTTAAATCCCATGGGAGGTTCTAATGAATCATGATGATTTCACTAAAAAGGTGACGTCTAAACTCGATAGTTTGGCTGATCACCATAAAAATAAAACAGTGGTAATGAATCATGTGCTTGACCATATCCAACAGAAGCCAGCATCTTACTATAGTGTCTGGAAAATGACGGGTTTCGCACTTGCCGCAGCAATTACTGGTTTTGTCATTTTACCAAATTCAGCGGAGTTGATCGAAAAGCCACAAAATCAAGTTATTGTAAATCCTAAATTATCGCCACAGATGGTTGAAGATTTAGAAATGCTGATGGTGTTGGGTGAGGATAAAGTTCAACATGGTAGCTAAAAAGTTAGCACTTATCCTTTGTTCATTAAGTTTCCTGCAAACAAGTTTTGCGGGTTTTGAACGTTTCTGGATTTTTTCTAAAGATGCCAATACACAAGTAGATGATACTTGGAATGCTATGTCTGAAGAAGAACAACGAGCTGTAATTAAGCGCTATCAAAGCTTAAAAGAATTACCAGCGAACCAAAGCGCTAATCTGCAACAACGCATGGATTGGTTCAACCAACTCCCAGATGCAGAAAAGCAGAAAATGCGTGAAGCTTGGCAAAAAATGAGTACACAAGAGCGTAATGATTTACGTCAGCGTATGCTCAAAGCAAGTGCAGATGAAAGAACAGCTATACGCGAAGAATATATCAATAAATATTTAGAACACTAACCTAAATTTCTAATAAAAATGCTTGTTTTGAAATCCGACTAGCAATAAAAAAGCCTCCTATGGAGGCTTTTTTATTTTTTCTTATTTACGATAACGTCTATAAGCAATCAAACCTAACAGTGATGCAATAGAGAGAATGCCTATACCTCCCCCACCACTTCTTGAATCATCAGTTGTAGTTGCCGTACTTACTAAATTAATCGTTCCTGCTTTAGCTGAAATAGTTCCATCTGCATCATAAACATAGTAAGTCAATGTATCATTGAAAGTATTAAATACATTTTTTGCTTGAATATAAATATTGCCTCCATAACACATATTTTTACTATCCATACCTGGACATGGACCCTCCCGATCAGCTTTCACTACCGTAAAAATTCCATCTTTTGATGTTTTACTCGGTAAGTAAATTGGTAACTCAACTTCCTTCTCATTTACCCAGAATTGAGGCTTATTTGGTTTCGTTTGAAGAGTACTAACAGGTCCATCACCATCATCATTTGCATATTTTAGTAAGTTTAGTGGAATAATTTCGTTAGCTAAGTATTTAAAGCTTATCGTACCATCTCCTGAAACAGGGGCAATATTTGAAAATTTCGCTTTAATTAACCCACTACTCAGTTCCTCCCCAGTTTTAGTAGTAATTGTATATTTACAAAATTCATATGTTGTATTTGAAGTAACACCATCATCAACACGATAAAAGAGGATTTGCTGTACTGTCGGATTCCACTCACACCGTTGATTTTTCTTAGTCTCAGTATCAGATGTTAAATCTTCTACTTTCTGCCCAACACCTAATGGTTCTGCTTTAACACTATAATCAGTCGTATTAAAAAACTTTAATACATGACTCACATCTTCACTTGGCAGTGGAAAACCATAGTTTTTTAAATCTATATAGATAGCTCGATATTTTGTATTTACATGAGCAGTATCATTCTTAAATTTATCAAGTAAATCCTTAAATTCAGCTAAACGAACTTTATAATAAACAACAAAATTTGATGGTGTAGTTGGATCTTTTAGCAAACTATCATACAAATCGTAACTTTTCTGAAAAGTATCTAATAAAGTCGTAAATGAGATATTGCCTAAACCTTCCAAGTCACCTGCTGTAAGCTTCATTAATTCAATTGAACCAATGTCACAACTATTTTTAATATTTCCTAGATTTTGATAATAGTACGTATTACTTACTAATCTGGATAATCCACGTTGGTCTTGAGTTTGACATGTAGCCTTATTTTCAGTATCTACATCAATTAAATCTGTTGCTGAGAAATTATTTTTAGGATAATAAATTGGTAAAAAACCAGTATTCTCATTTGCATCTTTTAAAGGCTCTAATAAAGTACTAAAGACTTCATTTTTTATATCAATATTTGTATTTCCTGTAGGAATTAATTCTGTAGGTACATCACATTTTGGACTATCACCTGTTAAGTTTAATGCATTAAATTTCAAATTTAATCCAGTATTTTTTTCAGTTGCCGCCGCTCCTAATAAGTATCGACATGCGTAAGCACCAGTGTTAAATGCTAATATATTAAAATTTAAGTCTTTTTTTCCTAATTTATCATATAAGAAAGTTGTATTTGCAGAATTCTCAACTATTGTATTGTTTTGCAATGCTAAACTACTAGATGAGCTTAAATTACTAGTTTGATTCTGTGATGGATCAGCGTCTCCAGTAAATTTAAGAATACTACCCTTAGTAAGACTGGCTAGATTTTTCGCAATTGTATTATTGGTAAAAGTCGCTGTAGGGCTACCACAAAAGTCAAAAGTACTTATAGAATCTGTTGCCCCATTATCTATAAAGCTATTTGAGTCAAGCGATAAAGTACGTGCGCTGTATGTGTTATTAAACATACAACTCATTGCAAGAATACTACCTTCAATAGAAGACTTACCATTGCCTTGGATCAAGGAATGATTCATCGTTAAACTAGAATTACTTCCTCCAAGATAAATTGCTCCACCTTTAGGAGCTTGCGAATTTAGAATCTGGCTATTTTTTAGAGTTATATCCGCACCAGCATAAATTGCACCACCTTGTTCAAGACTTTTGCCATTTTCTAAAATGATATTAGTCAACGCTAAAGGTTGTTGGGAAACAGCGGTATTAAAGATACGTGATTTTCCACCAGCATTTATATGGGTTTGAAGCGGTTTTTGAGCTGGATAGTCATTAGTTAAGACCCCTTTCCGCTCCCAATCTGTTGCCTCTTTACCAATGATATTTAAAGCAACTTTAGGCGTTAACTCTTTATTTAAAGTATAAGTACCAGCTTCGAGTTGAATTGTATAATTCTTATCGATTGCGGGAACTTCACATCCTCCATAAGATTTTCGCATTTCTGCTGCTGTAATAGCTTCACGTAAAGAACATGCATTCATGTTCTCATTATCTTCATCATCAAATGTTGTAACTTTTATTGTGGTTTGAGCCATTAAAGGCATTGCTGCGATAACAGCAATCACACCTAGTGCTTTTTTATAATTCTTCATAGTCCTCATCCCTGATTATGACTTGAAACGGCGTAATGCAATTAATCCAAATAACCCTAAAATTAATCCACTACCCACACTTCCCCCTCCACCTGTGCTCACAGACTTATCTTCGATGCCAGATACAGGTTCTTGGACTACAGTTGCAGGAATAGTAATATATTGGAAATCTGAACCATCATTAAATCTTGATACACTCGTAACAACTTGAATTTTAAAAATGTCTGCACCATGCCAATTTCCATTTGGTGTGTAAACAACATTTCCATTCTGATCTAAAGTAACAGTACCTTTAGAAATTGGTGTATCAGTACTTTGTATAACTTTAAGACATCCAGGTTGCCATTCTTTACCATCAGGACGTTCACCAAATAAACGTTTACATGTAGCAGGAGTGACCAAATCTGCTTCACTCAAAGAGCCTAAAATACTAAATTTTGCAACTTGACCATATTTAATATCTTGGCCAACTGGAGCAATTTGGTTATCTAAAATATATTCAATTGCACCTAAATCACAAAGTTCATCGTAACCACTACGATTTTTACCACGTTGATCATATCTTTCACAGCTTGCTAAACCAATTGAAGAACCATCACTATAAAGACGTCCTTTATTTATGATTAATGAATCAGATAAACTTTGATAACTTTCAAGTAAACGTGGTCTAAAGAAACCGAGAAAACTATCTTTTGGCGTATTGTAAGGGCATAATAATCCAGTCGGAGAGGTTACATCACATACACCTTCATCACTATCACCCGCAATCAGCTTCTCACTCGCGGGATAAAGAATATTAGGGAGCTTTGCAGTAGCATTACGATTACATTCTGCTGTAACTAAATTACTTTGTATGACGGCCTTGTCAGTCGTACTTACCTGACAATTAACAGTATTTCCTACTAATATACTATTTGAAACCGAGGCATTACTTTGTGGAGCATCAAGAAATAGCCCTTTATCATTTTTAATCATTGTAATGTTATTAACAAACATTCCGTCTCGGATGTTCGCAATAAAACCACCTTTATTATGAAAAATTGTACTATTACTTATACCAATTGCTCTGGAAGTTAAATATCCTCCCGTACTTTCATCGGCAAATTTAGTTTGTGTATAAAGTAAAGCATTATCTGCCGTTGTAACTTCATTATCACGTATTACAGATTGAGTAATAAAATAGAGCGGCATTTCACTATATAGAACGCCACCTTGAGCTGCTTTATTATTCTGAATTAAATTATTGATAAGCGTAACTGCACCAGCAGTATTTGTCGTATTAGATAAATTACCTGCGTTATAAATTGCACCACCTCGTGTTGCATAACCATTTATCAAACGTGAATTTCGAATAATTAATTGTTCATGGTTATAAATCAACCCGCCTTCTAATGCTGTCGTGTTAGGACCTGCACCTTGTAAATTAAGATCGCTTAAAGAAACAGAAAAAGATGCTTTTTCAACATTCTCATCATCAATCTTAAATAGCTGATCTGTACCCACCATTTTTATTGTCGCGTTATGCGAACCTGGTTGATCATCTACTAAAGTAGAATCATTTTTTGCTGTACTAATTGTAAGAGGAGCTGTAATCGTTATTCGGGTATTTAATGCATATTCTTTATCACGCTGTAAAATAATATTTGATGAGGCATCTTTATTTCCACAGCCATGGTAACCATTTGCATATTTTTCTACATCGGCTGCATTAGATGAACCACGATAATTTAGAAACTGTACAGCTTCTCGTAGCGTACATACCGTATCATCTTTATCTTCATCAACTAAGCTTGTGACTTGAATATCAGCAGAATAAGCGTGCCCAGCAGCAGCCAATAATGCAAAAGCAATGCTCCGTTTGAGCATACCCTTCTCCTTACCTATTTTTTTCATTTTTCTTTGTCAATATTGCAAAGTTTTAACTTTTGCAAACGCATCCTTTGTGCGTACTTTGTCACAGGAGTCAGAATTTCTCAAGATGTTTTGATCGGTCTATAGTGTCATTTTAGATAAGCAGCTTTATAAATATTTGCTTAATTAAACATCTATTAATATATGTAGATTTTACTTATCTAAAAATTTATTAGTGCACTTTAGAATTTAAATTATAAGTAGTTAATAGATGAATATTTTTTATAGTAAAGTACAGGCTTAAGCTAAAAATTAAATTTTTTATTGTTGATACTCATCAATTAAAGCATAGATTTGTCTTAAAGTTGCATTTGACAGCTTCGTCTTCTCACCTTTAAGAAGTTTCTCTAATTGAGCTACCGTTTGCAATAATACAGATGCTTGATGAGGTCCATGCAAAAGCAAATAATCTACAATCTGCTGATCGAAATGGATCCCACGTCTAGACATTACTGAGGTTACTAAAGCATAGCGATCAGCATATAAGCTTCCGCTTGGCACTTTTACACTCACTGCTTGCGTAAGTCTTGATTGTAAATCTGGTAACTCTAATTTCAATTCAATCGGCGCAACACGCGAAGAAAACACGAGTTGCCCTTCATGATTATTCATTAAGTGAAAAACCGCTTTTTGCCAGTGAGGCACACCACTAATCGACTCAATATCATCTAAAGCAACTAGGTCATAGTGCTCTAAACAAGTAATTGCCTCAATTGGAGCGTCAAGCAGTTCAAGCAGAGAAACTTTTATTGCAGACTTGCCTACTTCTAAATAAGAATCACAAATTGCTGATAGCAAATGACTCTTTCCCGTTCCTGCTCCACCATAGATATAAAATCTATTGACTAGACCTGCATGTAGTTGACGCACCGCATCAACTACATGCCCCCAACCCGGTCCCGAAAAATCACTGATTCGAGCATCAAGTTGAGGTTCTATATCCAGTTGGAGTTGACGCATATAATGAATTGGCCTTGAAATTATTTCTGATCTGAAAGATTCGGTGTATCTGTATCTTGCTGTTTTTTAACTTCAAGATCAAGTTTAGTATCTTCAGTTTCTATATGAATTTGCTCAATATTGCCTTCTTGGATCACTAATGTAGAAGATGGTGCATATAATGAACTCTTTTCATAGTTTTCTCTTAAATGTTTCAAGAGCACTACAATCACTGCAGCTACAGGTAATGCGATCAACATGCCTAAGAAGCCAGCAAGTTGTGCACCTGCCAAAACGGCAAATACGACAGCAACAGGCGAAAGACCAATTTTATCACCGAGTAAGAATGGTTGCAGAATATAGCCTTCTACTGCCTGACCAATCATAAAAACCACACCAACCAGTAATAAATGCATCCAGTCCATTCCAAACTGGAATAAACTTGCAATAACAGCCGCAATAATACCGACCGCAAAACCTAGATATGGAATAATACTGGCAAGGCCTGCCACCATACCAATAATAAGCCCTACCTCTAATCCAATGACTTGAAGACCTACTGCATAGACGATACCGAGTAAGAGCATTACGAGGAATTGTCCCTTAACAAATGCTCCTAAAACGCTATGACATTCACGAACAATTTGCAAAGTCGTTGCTTCATACGGACGCGGAATGAGACGACGTAAGTTTTGTAGCATACGGTCCCAATCAAGCAAGAAATAGAAAGCAATAATTGGAATTAAAACAATTGTTCCGCCAATCTGAATAAAATTCAGACCTGATTGTGCAAGCTTTAATAAAACAGCCTGAATACTGTCAGCACTATAATTGGTCTGGACATAATCCATGACCGCTTTCGACATTTGATCGGTGTCAATTTCCATTTGCTGGACATGGAATGTTGAAGAAATCCATGGTAATAGCTCTGCATTAATCCAATGAATCCCAGCAGGAATACTATCTCGTGCATAAACAAGCTGTTTCCAGATGAGTGGAACTAAATACCACAAAGCTACAGTTAAAGTTACACCAATACCGATAAAAACAATGCTAATTGCCAACCAACGAGGGAGCTTAATTTTTACTAGAACATCGACCAGTGGACTAAATAAATAAGCCAGGAAAAAAGCACCAAGAAATGGAATGACCACAGGCTTGAGCAAGTATAATACCCATACCAGCAATACAATACCTGCGAGTAAGAAAATACGGCGCAGCATACGATCTTGCATAAAATCTAGCCTTTTTTGATTTAATCGTTATAAATAGAAAAATATTTTTATTAAAGATAGCATTTTCGAGCATAAATAACATAAGAGTTTCGTATATTCAGGTTATAATCTGCCGCCAATGCGGAGACTTCATTTATGAGCAACTCAACTTCTACCCCAAATACCGGCTTAAGCTATAAAGATGCGGGTGTTGACATTGAAGCGGGCGACGCACTGGTCGATCGTATCAAGTCAGTCGCTAAACGTACAACTCGTCCAGAAGTAATGGGCGGACTTGGTGGCTTTGGTGCACTATGCAAAATCCCTAAAGGTTACGAAGAACCAGTTTTGGTTTCTGGAACCGATGGTGTAGGTACTAAATTACGTTTAGCACTTAACCTTAATCGTCATGACACAATCGGCCAAGATCTTGTGGCTATGTGTGTAAACGATCTTTTAGTTTGTGGCGCAGAACCATTATTCTTCCTCGACTATTATGCTACTGGTCACTTAAATGTAGATGTAGCTGCAAACGTAGTTACTGGTATCGGTAAAGGTTGTGAACTTGCAGGTTGCGCACTTGTAGGTGGTGAAACAGCTGAAATGCCAGGTATGTATGAAGGCGAAGATTACGATCTTGCTGGTTTTGCCGTAGGTGTTGTTGAGCAAAGCAAAATTATTGATGGCTCTAAAGTAAAATCAGGTGATGTACTTATTGGTGTTGCCTCAAGTGGTGCTCACTCAAATGGTTATTCATTACTACGTAAAATCTTAGATGTTAAGAATGTAGACTTAACTCAAGTGATTGATGGTCGCCCTCTTGCAGATGTAGCAATGGAACCAACTCGCATTTATGTAAAACCAGTTCTTGAGCTTTGTAAACAAGTTGATGTACATGCTATGGCACACATCACTGGTGGCGGTTTACCGGGTAACTTACCACGTGTATTACCAAATGGCGCTCAAGCTGTAATTAATGAAGCTTCTTGGGAATGGCCAGAATTATTCAAACTTCTACAACGCGAAGGCAATGTAGAACGTTTTGAAATGTACCGTACCTTTAACTGTGGTGTAGGTATGGTGATTGCAGTTGACGCAAATGATGCAGAAAAAGCAATTGAAGTGCTTAATGCTCAAGGTGAAAAAGCTTGGAAAATTGGACATATCCAAGAAAATGCTGAATCAGTGGAAGGTGCAGACGAAAAAATTCGTGTGATCTTTGAATGATGAAAATTGCTGTTCTAGTCTCTGGGAACGGCAGTAACTTACAAGCCTTGATAGATGCACGTCTATCAGGGCAAATTGTAGGTGTATTGTCTAATAAAGCCGATGCTTATGCCCTAGAGCGTGCTCAAAATGCCAATATCGCGACAGCGGTAATTTCGCATAAAGACTTTCCTAGTCGTGCCGATTTTGATGAAGCGATGCATCAGCAACTTATGGCTTGGCAAGCTGACGTTGTTATTTTAGCTGGCTTCATGCGTATTTTAACTGCAAACTTTGTCGATAAATGGCAAGGTAAAATGCTCAATATCCATCCTTCGCTATTACCTGCTTATAAAGGCGTTAATACACATCAGCGTGTATTAAATACAGGGGATCGATTGCATGGTTGTACAGTTCACTTTGTAACTTCTGAACTTGATGCTGGTCAAGCAATTGCTCAATCTGCAATTGAAGTCAAAGAACATGACAATGTTGCCTCTTTGGCAGAACGTGTACATAAACTTGAGCACTTTATTTATCCTCAAGTTGCAGAATGGTTATGTAATGGCCAACTGACATGGAAAAATGGACAAGCCTATTTCCGTAATCAAATTCTTGAACACCCTATTCGTTTTGCATCTTGGTAAAAGGTTTGCTCAACGAAAATTAAAAAAGGACATGCATGCATGTCCTTTTTTATAGAAATCTTATTAGCGTGAATTGCTATGAATAAGCTTCTTAATATAATTTACTGTGTCAATCGGATGCTCTAGTGGGAACATATGGCCTCCTTCAACAACACTAAATGGAATTCCCATTTTACGCTTTGCCATTTGAGGGAAACCTCTTTTTAAGAAAGCACTTTCTTTTCCTACAACTAATTGTACAGGCATTTTTGGTTTTGGCATAGGTAGCCACCACCAAGAAGGATTTTTACGGAAAATCGCAACTTCATCTTCACGAGAAATAGTGAGAGTTACGCCGCCACGTACCGAATCTTCTTTCAAAGCATAATCAATGTAAGCTTGAAAGCAGTCTTCATCAAAGTCTTTATAAAAACCTTTTGGACGTAACAAAGAAGCCGCTTGCTCACGTGACTCCCAATGTTCACGACGACGTGCAGATAAACCTGCAGGTGTCATGTCATCAACTATCTTGGGTTTAAACAGTTTTGCCATATGAAAAGCAAAAGAGTATCTACCCAAAATAAGAGGTGGATCTAACATTATCACTTGTGAAAAAAGCTCAGGGCGTTTAAAAGATGCCATTAAGGTTAAAACTGATCCCAGCGAATGCCCAAGTCCAATCACCTTTCTCCCTTTAGCTTGACGTACAATACTATCAATCACCTGATCAACTAAAAAAGGCCAATGATCGGTAATTGGATAACGTTTGTCAGGACCAATGAGTGGAACATAAATGATGTCATACTCATCTTTTAATTGATCAAACAATTTTTGATACACCATAGATGGCACACCGTTGGCGTGCGCAAAGTGTATAACCGGTTTTACTGACATACCGTTATCCTGATTTAAATTATTGTAGCTTGGCGTTCTGACTCGTCTCTAAACGTTGAGCAACCGACTCACTTAAGCCTTTACCCATTTCTGCACCCATTCGACCAAGAATAGATTGTAATGGGTTACGTTCAATCGTGTAGTCAACTTTATTATCAAGCTTCAGTTCACGCATCAAGCTCGTAATGTTACCTGAGCGGTCAGCAACACCTAACTGGATTGCTTGTTCACCAGTCCAGAAAAGACCAGAGAAAATAGCAGGGTCATTCGATTTTAAGCGTTTCCCGCGTCCTTCTTTAACTGCATTAATAAAATGAGTATGGACATTATCGAGTACAGACTGAATATGTTCTCTTTGTACAGGATTGATCGGTTTTGTCATACTTAAAATGTCTTTATTGGTGCCCGCTGTCAAAGTACGGTCTTCAATTCCGAGTTTTTGAGCTAAACCAGTAATGCCATAGTTCGGCATAATGACACCAATTGAACCGACCAAACTTGATGGATTCACAATAATTTCATCAGCAGCAGAAGCAATATAATAAGCACCAGAAGCACCCATATCACCAATTACTGCATAGACTTTCTTGTCAGGATGTTCTTTTTTCAAATAGCGAATTTCTTGCCAAATTTCATCCGACTGAACAGGAGAACCGCCAGGAGAATTAATATTAAGTGCAATTGCTTTACTATTTGAAGCTTCAAAAGCACGTTTAAGCGCTTTATTCGTATCTTCACTATTTACTGCTTGATTACTTGAAGCATCAATGGTTCCAACAATATCAACTACAGCCAGATGAGCACTGCTACTACTTGCTGCTGAGCCTTCTTTGCTGGTTGAGCAACCCTTGCCCATTAACACAACAATAAATAATAGATAAATAAAAGTAAGTGTTTTAAAGAATATACCCCAGCGACGACTACGGCGTTGTTCTTCTACAGAAGCCATTACAGCTTTCTCAAGGATTTGCCATTCTGGTCCGTTCTGTTTAGGGGTTATAGGTTCATTTTGTGGTTTTGGTGGCCAATCGGACATAAAATTCCAATCCAAATCAATCGAAATGATGTCATTATATACGTTGATTTGATAAAAACTGTCTAAATAATATGATTTCATTTATAATATTTTTGTCTTTTTTATTTGTTGTTCCCTCCTTACCTTACTGCTATAGATGACTAGACCAGATTCAAAAAGCATGAACTATCAATTACTCAAAACATTTAGCCGACTACCTATTCAATTTGGGCGCTCTATTGCTCGTCTATTGGCTGGTCTTGTAAATACTTTAAAAATTACTAAAACCTCAAAAAGTATAGAACTTAACTTAAGGATTGCTCTACCCCACTTAACACCACAACAACGTATAGCAATTACAGAAAAGGCTATACGTAATGAATTAACCTCATATTTTGAATTTTTAAGTATTTGGGGTTCATCGAACCAAGAAAATATTTCTCGTATTCATCGTATAGAAGGCGAACAATACTTTCATGATGCTTTAGCAGCGAAGAAAGGTGTTGTACTCATTGTTCCTCATTTTGGTACATGGGAAGTAATGAATGCATGGTGTGCCCAGTTCACATCAATGACTATTTTATATAAACCAGTCAAAAATGATGATGCTGACCGTTTCGTACGAGAAGCTCGCAGCCGTGAACAGGCGAATCTCGTCCCGACCGATGAAACTGGCGTAAGACAAATTTTTAAAGCACTTAAACAAGGTGAAACTACAGTCATTTTGCCAGATCACACTCCAAACATTGGTGGAGATATGGTGAATTATTTTGGTGTTCCACTTGCTTCAAGTAATTTAAGTGCCAAGCTCATCCAAAAAACTAAAGCGAAAGCTTTATTTCTGTATGCGATCCGTAATGAAAATGACGGGTTTACCATGCATATTGAACCTATGGATGAGAAAATCTATGAAGGCTCTGCTGACGATGGCACTTATGTCATCCATCAAGCAATTGAGCAGCTCATTCATAAATATCCAGAACACTACCACTGGAGCTATAAACGCTTTAAAGCAAACCCAGCTTTAGATAATGTTTATAATGTTGACCCTTCAGAAGCGATTAAAACTGTGAATAGACTCAAAGCTGAAGCTTTAGAGAACTCTACGCAACCAGATCCGCTCAAAACGTCGGTCGTGTAAAACCATTTTGTGATTTTCCAGAACAAAACTTAACTCCCCTTGCTCTACTGTACTTTTAAGTGGGATATGAAGGGTTTTTAAACGATTGATAACCTCTTGGCTAGGATGGCCATAACGGTTATCAAACCCTGCTGATGCAATTGCCAGTTTTGGTTTTAAGGTTGTTAAGAAATCATAAGCAGAGCTGTGCTTGCTTCCATGATGCCCTAATACCAAAACATCTACTTTTAAGCTTGGATAGTCTTTTAACAGCTCGTATTCTGCTTCCCAGCCCGCATCTCCCATAATCAGAAAATTTTGGTAATCACTGACTCCTTTGAAATGAAGATATATCACACAGGAATATTGATTCTGTTGAGAAGGTACAAAAACTAAATCTTTTTGTTTAGGCCATAAAACTTGAATATCTAACTCAGGATATTGCCATTGTTGACCTTGATGGCAATATTGAAATGACTGCTTGAGAGTATTTGAAGATTGCTCATTTGAGAGAACCTGCTTTACAGGAATCTCCTGCTGAATGGCAGGAAAAGCCCCACTATGATCTTGGTCAAGATGAGACAACACAACACGATCTAACTGTTTTACACCTTGTTGGCGTAAAAATGGGACTACAACATTTTTGCCAATACTAAAGATCTTTTCATCGTAAGAGCCACCTGTATCAATTAGCCAGTTTTGTTCAGGATGTTCTAAGAAAATAGCCTGCCCCTGTCCAACATCTAAAATATGAAGCTGAATTTGCTGGTTCGTTTTATTCACTACAATTAGGGGTAAACAACAGAGTAATCCCCATATTTTTGGGAAAACGCCTTTAGGCAAAAATAAAATAAGGATACCTAAACTAACTGTAAATAGAGCTAGTAGCGTCAAGCTTATACCCTGTAATGGTAAAGAGATTTTTTCTAATAAGCCCAAACAATTCAGTAAGATACTGAGTAAAATATCATTGAAATGAAAAAGCATATTTCCAAATGGTTTTACTACAAACCATGCGCAAGCAGCCATGATATTTAAAGGGACAATAACACCACCAATAATAGGCACAGCAATAATATTGGTTAATGGAGCAACCCAAGAAATTTGTTGAAAGAAAAGTAAGGTTAAAGGACTCAATGCAATAAATATTTTGCCTTGAGACTCAATTAACACCTTACTCATAAAAATCAGTTTTGAACTCAGACTTAAAAAATGTTGCTCAGGTAACTGCACTATAGTTTGGTAAATTCTTAATAAAATAAAGCAGGCCCCATACGACAGCCAAAAACCTGCGGAAAGGACACTAAACGGGTCCATTAGCAACAGTAGGCTGGCGCTATATACCAGTAATGCAAATGGTTTAAGAGGTTGTTTTAATATTAAGAAGGAAATAAATATAAAGACTGACAACAATGTCCGTAATGCAGGAATTTCAAACCCCACAAAAGCTGTATAAATTAAAACACCGAGGCAGCATGGCACAGCCATCAAAACCTGTTTCGGTTTCCATAAATAAATTTGAGGGTAATAACGACAAATGAGTTGGTGGCACCCCCAAGACAACATGATGGCAAAAATAAGTACATGTGGACCCGAAATCGCCAATAAGTGAGCAATTCCTAATTGTTTAAATTGTAGTTGAGTTTCATCTGATAAAAGACTTTCATCACCAGTCAGTAAAGCTAAAATTAGGCCCTTTTGTTGGAGCGTAGAATTTTCCAATAAATGCCTAAAAGTTAAGCGAAGCTTTTCTATATGTAAATGAAATCTATTAAAAAAGGACTGCTGCTCTTTCAAATGCTGTTGATATCCTAATTGATAGATCTCATCAAGGCTTAAAGGTTCAATATGCTGAACAGTAAATCCAGACATTATATTTCGCTGAATAAACCACTTTTCCTGATCAAAAGCTCCTGTTGTGGCATAACTATGAGCAGGTTTTGTTTTTCCAGATAGTCGATAGTAATGGCCTAATTCAAGTTCTTGATTGCTCTTCAACCCATCCTGATTATCATTTTTTAAATACAACAGCCAATTTACTGGTTCTTTTGATAAGTTTAATACTTGTGCAGTTTGTTGGACCTTATTATTTTTTTCTTCACTAAGTTTCTTTATATAAACAATAATATCGACATTCTTTGGATCCGTTTCTCTTTGTTGTAAGCGTTCGATCAGTGCATTTTCGGCATATTGATACCCGACAATAAACAGACTTGTTGTACATAGCAGGCAATACATAGCCTTTAGAAGTGGTCGACCAACAAATACTGATCGTTTAAAAAGAAAAAAAATAAAGGTAAGTAAAAGTAGAACTTTAGCTACTTCTCCATATTGCATGATTAAAGATAAATGAATACCCATTAATGCAATACCGCCAATCCACCCCAATAGAATAATTTTAAACATTCAAAATCTTGTCATTATCATTTTAGGGGCAAAATTAAAGCCCAACTGAGTGGGCTTTAACAATGTGATTTAATGACAATTTTTTAAGAACCGCTTACCCACAAACCATCTTCCATATGTAAGATAGAATCTGCCGCCTGAGCCAATTGCTCATCATGGGTCACAATGAGCATTGCCATGTTTAGTTCTTTCTTAAGATCAGTAAGTAACTCAAAAATACCCACAGCTGTTTTACGGTCCAAATTACCCGTTGGTTCATCAGCTAGAACGACCGCAGGCTTAGTCACCAATGCTCGAGCAAGAGCCACACGTTGACGCTCACCACCAGAAAGTTCACCTGGTTTATGGTCCATACGATGAGATAGCCCAACTCGATCTAGCAAATACTCAGCTTGTGCCTTTACAGACTTAAATTGACTGTCTGCTCGAAGCATTAAAGGCATTGCTACATTTTCAAGTGCAGAAAACTCAGGTAATAAGTGGTGAAATTGATACACAAAACCAAGGTATTTATTGCGTTGGAAACCACGCTCTGCTTCACCCAAGTTATCAAAGCGCTGTCCATTTAGAAATACTTGCCCTTGAGTTGGTTGCTCTAAGCCACCAAGTGCATGCAACAAAGTACTTTTACCCGAACCACTTGCACCGACAATAGATACAAACTGCCCTGCTTCAACCTGTAAAGAAAGACCTTTAATGACTTCAACCTTAGATTTACCGTCATCAAAATGCTTATAAATCTCTTTTGCTTCTAAAACGATTTTACTCATAACGCAATGCCTCGGCAGGTTGAACTTTGGCTGCACGAAGTGCCGGATAAATAGTTGCCAAGAAACTTAAGAGTAAAGAAACAATTACAATAATTGTCACATCTTGCCATCTTAAGTAAGAAGGTAAGTAATGTACAAAATAGGCATCGAACAAATTAAGTCCGAGCACATTATTAAACCAAGAAATAATATCGCTAATTGTAAGTGCCAAAATTACACCTAAAACCGTGCCAGCAACTGTACCAATCACTCCAATCACTGTACCTTGCACCATAAAGATTTTAGTAATCATAGATGGTGACGCACCTAGAGTACGTAAAATTGCAATGTCCGATTTTTTGTCGGTAACCACCATAACCAAAGAAGAGACAATGTTAAATGCCGCAACCACAATAATCAGTACAAGTAATAAACCAACTAATGTTTTTTCCATTTGAATGGCGTTAAACAAATTACCGTGTGTATAGGTCCAGTTCGTTGCATAGAAATTGCTTGGCAAGTTTTTCACAATATCGTCAGCAACTTGAGGCGCAGCAAAGATATCATCCATTTTTAAACGGACGCCTTGAGCACCATCAGGTAAACGCAATAAAGTCGATGCATCGTATAAAGCAATGTACCCAACCATTGAGTCCACTTCAGCACCTACGCTGAAAATACCAACCACTTTAAAGCGCTTAAAACGAGGCACTACACCTGCTGGAGATGGCGTTGCTTCAGGTAAAACCAGTGTCACGCTGTCATTTAGACGTAAACCAAGTGAATCGGCCATGTCTTTACCAAGCACAATACCGAACTCACCTTTTTTCAGTGAGTCAAGGCTACCAGCAACAATATGATCTTGAATAATAGATACATTCTTCTCATATTTTGGGTCAATACCCGTCACCATAATACCAGCCACTTGCCCTTGAGCAGTTAACATACCTTGCAATTGGGTAAAAGGTGCAACTCCAGTGACATGGGGATGTTTTTCAACTCGTTTAACCAGTTCAGGCCAATCCGTAAGAATTTGCGTCGATGAAACTGTCGCTTGCGGAACCATTCCCAAAACACGATTTTTCAATTCGCGGTCGAAACCATTCATTACAGAAAGTACCGTGATCAGTACAGCAACACCAAGTGTCAAACCGATCATCGAAACCAATGCAATAAAAGAAATAAAATGATTACTGCGTCGTGCGCGAGTATATCTCAACCCTATATACAGTGAGATTGGTTTAAACATACCTTCTAAATCCAAGGTCATTGATGGAAAATAGAGAAGTGCAAGTTACACTTCCTATTTGGCCATATCGTTAGATGCAGTATTAAGGTTTAAAAATCAGTAAGTTCTGACCTATCCTTAACAATCCTAATATTATATTGCTGCGCTATTTTCTACTACTTAAGATATGAGATCAATTTGATCATGCATTTAGCTACGAATTAGAACAATTTAATGAATAAGCTCAACAAATTACCCTCATCTTCTGCTATTTAGATTTAATATGTTGAGCAAAATTACGGTTTGCCTGAATGTCTTTATAGAAATAAAGGAATAGACCAAACAAGATAATAAATGCCCCCACAAAAACCATCATCGAAAGGTGCTCATGATTTAAAACAGCACCAATCACCATAGCTAACATAGGTGTAATAACGGTGGTAAGCGATAAAGTGGTTGCCTTTATATTTTGTACAAGTTTGAAATAACAGAACATAGCCACAAGCGAGGCCATAAGCACTGTATAAATTAAAGCAAATAGAGATTTAGCTTGCGGTAAATGGGTCGGTGCATATTGCCAAATAAATGGAATTAGGCAGCTCGCCAAAAGTGAAGATACCAAAATTGAGCCTGTTGCCTGAGCCATAGGTTGAATTTTGGCATTCACTTTTTTTACCCAAAAAATAGAAAATGAATAAACGAAAACACTAATCAACATTAAAACAATGCCAAATGGATGCACGTGCTGACCAGATCCATTTAAGCAAATGATTGCTAGGCCACAAACAGCAATCGCCATACCAAGCCACTGTAGTTTATAAAGATGATGACCAAACCCGAAACGACCAATTAAACCAGCCATAATAGGTGCCAGACCGAACATAAGGGCAATCATGCCTGAACTTAAATATTGGGTCGCAGCATAGGTAAAAATTTGAGAGCCAATTAAACTAAAAGAACCTGCAAAATAACTATGGAGAGCTTGTTTATGAATCGGAAAAGCTGTTTTTAAGACTAATAACACGATAACCGAAAGAGGTAATGCTATATAAAAACGTAACAGCAAAGCCCACATAACATGTAAGTCAGACACGCTCCATACAATGGCTAAAGGCGTCGTTGCCCAAATAAATACAAGCAACACATACGTTGAAGCCAAGTTGGTTTGGGATGGCATAAGAGGCTCACTAAGCAGTTTTACGTTTTTGCTTTAAAATCGTTTGGTCGAGTGAACTCGAGAACTCACGCTTATCACGTTCTGAAATTGGAGGTGGGCCACCTGTCTGTACACCAGCGCCGCGCAGCGTGTCCATAAAATCACGTAAGTGCAAACGTGCTTTTACGTTCGCAGTGGTATAAATTTCTCCACGGGGATGAATCGCAATACCGCCCTTTTCAATGACTTGCGCAGCAAGTGGAATATCTTGTGTAATGACAATGTCATTTTCAGACATGCGGTCTACAATTTCCTGATCGGCTTGATCGGCTCCACTTAAAACCTGTATTGACTTAATACGGACCGATGGGGTAATTCCGACATTTTGATTAGCTACAAAAATTACTTCCAACTGATAACGATCTGAAGCTCGCAAAATGACTTCACGCAAAATTTTAGGTAATGCATCTGCGTCTACCCACAGCTTAAATGGCAGCACGTTATTCTCTATTTCCACTAAAAATCTAAGTCTAACAGATGCATTTCACTCGAGAATAGCGCTAAATATAAAACTTATTTTCTAAATTTAATTTTAACAATACCTTAACAATCGAGCATATTCACTCTTAAAAGCAAGTGATTTATTGATTGGAAGGATTTTTGATAAGTAAATATGTGCTTTTACAAGAGAATTTACACATGTTGACTTGAAAAATAGCAATTACCCTCGATTTAATATAACAAGTGAGATAAACCCAACATCAATCGTACTTATGAAAAATCAAAACAGTCCAGAAGTTATTACGGTAAACGACCAAAATTTTGGTAGTCATGGCGAGCATTGGAATCTATTAACCTCCCATCCAGAGACAGATGTACCAAAATGGCTTGGATTGGCGCTTGATGCACCTGTAATGCCAATGGGCTTATGTCAGCATGAAGATGAGATGGATCAATCTTTTTGGCTGATTCAAGGTCCTCAAGGACAGAATGTCACCATTAACCAAATTATTGCGGTTGAAAATCAAAAGCCGCGCGCACTAAAAACAGCATTTCCTAGTTTTGAAAGTCCTTATCAATATAATGCGCAAATTGAGCGCATCATTACTTGTGACTCAGCAACTCAGGCAGTATTAAGTTTAAGATTAAATAAAAATACGACTGTTTATGCATTTGATAATTTATTTAGTGTTAATCGTTGTCAATATGACAAAACCCAAACTTATCAAGTTCAATTTAATGCATGGGCCTATGAGTTAGAACCAGTCCCTGCTGGTGAAACCATTGTTGTAGATGACCCTGCCTCTATTAAACACCACCGTGCGTTAAATGCAATTTTGACTGAACATAATGGAATTGCACCTGAAAACCTACAAGAGCTCATTAATGAATGGCAACCAAAAACTGAGGAAGATCATGAACCTGTAACAGTCGATTTTTCTAAAATGGTTGCATATTTATATGGAGAAAATCTTGGTCAGGAAGATGAAGCTTGGTTCCAAGGTAATATTGTAGGTAAAACTTCAATGTCATTTATGGGAGCAGAATATACTCTTTATGATGTCACTTTAGTTTTAGAAGATGATCTTCCTGCCATATTAGTGCGCATTGCGACCCAAAATGATTTGTACAAAAACTTTAATATTGGTGAATATATTCGCGGTAATATCTGGATTCAGGCGAATATTTATGCTAAAAATAGTGAAACTAATTGAATTTCACTAATATTTTAAAAATTAGGCTATTGAATGAAGATTATACCTGAACAAACCACCAGCCTCATTCAAACTAGTAACCCACGTATAAGGGTCGATACTGGTGCGTTTTGCTTTTTTGTTTTAGGTATGTTCTTAGCCGCGATGATGATTCATCAATTTGGTTTTGTTCCTTTTTAATGAATAAATTACACAATAAAAAAGCCCTCTTTCGAGGGCTTTTTTATTTGATTTAATTAACCATTACGTTTAGCAAAATCATCCATGAAGCGAATAAGTGCTTGAACGCCTTCTAATGGAACTGCGTTATAAATACTTGCACGCATACCACCAACTGAGCGATGACCTGCTAAGTTCAATAAATGATTTTCTTCAGCTTCTTTCAAGAATTGCTTTTCTAAAGCTTCATCTGCCAAAGTAAATGGTACATTCATAATTGAACGGTTTGGAATAGCAATCGGGTTATTATAAAAATCGCTTGAATCGATATAACCATAAAGTAACTGAGCTTTTTCAAGGTTAACTTTATGAATAGCGTCTACCCCGCCCTGCTCTAGTAACCATTCGAATACTAAACCAGACAAGTACCAAGCATAAGTCGATGGTGTATTTACCATAGAACCATTTTTCGCTTGATCACCATATTTTAAAATACTTGGAATTTCTGGTTTAGCTTGGTCAAGTAAATCATCACGAACAATAACGATTGTTAAACCAGCAGGACCAATATTTTTTTGCGCACCAGCATAGATTAAACCAAACTTGGTCACATCTAATGGAGCAGATAAAATACTTGATGAATAGTCACAAACAAGTGGTGCTTTAACATCAGGAATACCTGCAAACTGTAAACCACCAATTGTTTCATTATCTGCATAGTGAACATAAGCAGCATCATCAGATAAGTTCCATTCGCTTTGATCAGAAATTGCGAACTTACCATCTACTTTAATGCCTGCTTCTACAGCATTAATATCGCCATAGCGTTTTGCTTCTTTTAACGCTTTTTCAGACCAAATTCCTGTATGGATATAATCTGCTTTGTTATTTTTACCAAGCAGATTTAAAGGAATTGCTGAAAATTGTAATGACGCACCACCTTGTAAAAATAGCACTTTATAGTTTTCAGGAATATTCATAAGCTTACGCAAGTCAGCTTCAGCTTTTTCAGCTACCGCAACATAGTCAGCACTACGGTGACTCATTTCCATGATGGATAGACCTTTACCTTGCCAATCCAACAATTCTTGTTGAGCTTTTTCTAAAACGGCAGTAGGTAATGCAGCAGGACCAGCACAGAAATTGTACGCGCGCATGATTTTTCCCTTGTAAAGTGAAACACAATAAAAAAAGGCATTTAACCACAGATTGCTTAAGCTTGCAGCAGCTTCTCTAGTAAATATTTCAATGCTAGGACGTATTTAGGTTTATTTTTTCAATAACTATTTTATTTATTTCTTTGCTTTCACTTATTTTTTTATAAGTTTTATTAAATAAAGTTCAACTTGACTTGTGAATGGAGTTTCCCATACTGTGATGAATATATAAAGTATGCTGTATAATTTTCCATCAAGTAAAATAAACTCAAAATCATTTTGTGCTTCTATACAATTGTATAATAAACAATATGATAATTGAATTTAATAACAAGAAATTTAAACTATAAGGGATGATCAAAAATTGTTATATAAAATGCCAACACATCAGTATCGACAGTCAATACGCCCTTTTCTCTTTAAACCCAATTATCTTGCTTTGGTATTGGGAATATTTATTGCAACGCCTATTTATGCACAAAGCTTAAGTTATGCCGAAGCTGAACAACAAGCTTTAAAAAGCTCATATAGCACCCAAGCCAACCAAGCATTGCAACAAGCTTCTCAATTAGAAGCTGAAGCAGTCAAAGGCCTAGGGTTACCTAGAGTTGATTTAAACGTAAGAGCATACGCATTTCACAGTGAAACAGACGTACCACTTGGTGGTTTCAAACAAAAGCTTGAGAATGATTTAAGCCAAGGGCTAAATGACAAATTGTCCCAGTGGAACAATGTCATTCCATCCGATGTTTTGGGACAAATTCAGGAAGGTTCAAACCAAATCATCCATGATGGGATAAATCGCTTTCCTAACTACGCCAATTTAACTTTAGAAGATCAGGTCGTACGCCCGTCTATTTCAGTTGTGATGCCTCTTTATACAGGGGGCTTAACCAGCAGTGCAAAAAAGATAGCCAACATTCAGGCTCAGCGCTCAGAGCTTTCAAGCCAGCAACAACAAGATATCCAGCGGTTTGAAGTCGTACAAAGTTATTTCAATGTGCAATTACAACAGCAACTGGTCGCGAGTAGCTTATTTAACTTTAATGCAATGCAGAAACATTATAGCAATGCGTTAAAGCTCGAACAGCAAGGTTTTATTAGTAAAGGTCAACGCATGCAATTTGAAGTTGCTCGTAACAATGCAGAGCGAGCTTTACAAAACGCTCAAGCAAACCTAAATGCCAGTCAATTCAGTTTAAACAATCTTCTTCATCAGCAAAGTAATGCTGATTTAAGTACTCCTCTTTTTGTAAATACAGTTCGTAGCCAATCTTTAGAAGCACTGCTAAGTAGTTACGCTCAAAAATCGAGTCTTGTGCAAAAAATGCAGTTAGATACTCAATTGGCTCATGCAAATATTCAAGCTCAACAAGCAGCAAAGAAACCAAGTCTATTTGCTTTTGGCGAATATGCACTAGATGAAAAGGAAAACTGGATTGTAGGTGTGATGGCAAAGTACAACTTGTTTTCAGGTGTAGATAAAAATAAGAATATTCATGCGGCCGAGTTAAAACGTTATGCCTCAGAACTATTAACTGAGCGAACTAAACAAGAAATTGAAGGATTATTGAATAAATCATATAACGAGCTCAATTCAGCACAGCAAAGTCACACGTTATTGCAAAGAAATATTAGTGCAGCTCAAGAAAACTTACGTATTCAGGAACTTTCATTCCGTGAAGGTATGGGAACAGCCACACAAGTTATTGATGCGCAAAATGCATTAAGTGCTCTAAAAACAGAAATGGCTTTAAATGCATATAAATATGTCATGTCACTTGCAACCTTATTGCAAAGCCATGGTTCTATGGACCAGTTTAAAGCTTATGTGACTCAACCACATACTGACTATATCCGCTAATAGGGGGCATAAAATGAATCAAGAATCATCTTCTTCTCAACAAGATTCACCTGTTACGGATACAGAGCAAACAGGTCAAGATCAACAAAATATTCAAACTGACAATACTCAAGAAGTAAAGTCGAATAAAAGTAATACTCAGCCACCTAAAAATTCAAAAATTAAACTAATAATTGGTGTAGTCATTATTGCTTTGTTAGGTTTGATCATTTTCGGTTTGTGGAAAAGTTATCAACCAAAGCCTATTGAATTACAAGGCAGAGTTGAGGCTGAAACGATTCACGTGAGCACTAAAGTTCCAAGTCGTATTGAAGAAATTTATTTACAAGAAGGTCAAAAAGTTTCTAAAGGACAACCTCTAGTTCGTTTAGTCAGTCCAGAAATAGAAGCCAAAAAGCAACAAGCCTTAGCAACCTTACAATCAGCTTTAGCACTTCAATCGACTGTGGATCGAGGTTCGCAACAAGAAAATATTGATACTCTGTATGCCAACTGGCAGAGTATGAAAGCTCAAGCAAATCTTGCAAAAACCACTTATCAGCGTGGAGAAAATTTATATAGACAAGGTGTCATTTCCCGTCAAAGACGAGATGAGATGCTTGCAGCCCAAACCTCTGCTCAAGAGTTAAGTGAGGCAGCTTATCAACAATATGCGCGAGCAAAGCGCGGAAGTACCAGTCAGCAGAAATCTACAGCAGATGCTCAAGTGGATATTGCAAAAGCAGCTGTCAGTGAAGCCCAAGCACTTGAAGCAGAAACCCGCTTACTCGCTCCTATTTCAGGTACAGTTTCAAAAACTTATGGTAAACCTTCTGAACTAGTTGCAATAGGTGTGCCGGTTGTCAGCATTTTAGAAGATGATGATTTGTGGGTGAGTTTAAATGTCGGTGAAAATCAGTACGCTTCTGTTTATAAAAACAAAACGCTAGAAGGATTCATTCCTGCGCTGAATCAAACCGTAATGTTTAAAGTAAAAAATATTGATGCTGAAGGTGAATTTGCCACGATTAAAACCACTCGTCAGACTGGTGGCTATGATATTCGTAGCTTTAAATTGCATTTAGTGCCTGAGCGTCCTGTCAAAGACTTAAAGGTTGGCATGAGTGTTCTATTTAAAATTAAAGAAGAAAAATAAAACATGTTTGCCAGTATATTACGTGAACTAAACTATCTAAGAAGCAATAAATGGGATTTGTGTATGGTGACACTCATCCCTGCTTTTATCATTTTTTTGTTTAGCAGCATGTTTTATGCAGGTAAGGCTGAACATTTACCTATCGCAATTATTGATCAGGACCAAAGTGAGCTGAGCCGCAATATTGAAAAGTATCTTTCGTTAAATCATACGGTAGATGTTAAAATAATTACTGCAAGCTCGACCGAAGCTGAAAAACTACTCAATGAAACCAAAATTTGGGGCTATGTTTTTATTCCTGACGGCGCTGAAAAACGTTTTGTAAAAGCTCAAGACGCTCAAATTAGCATTGCATTTAACCAATCTTTTTTTAGCGTAGGAAATACGATTTCCTCTGCCATGTTGGTCAGTACACTTAATGCTTTAGCAGACTATGCAGGCCAGAGTTATTTAGCAAATAATATCCCCTATTTAGATGTTCCTACAGCGCACGTCAAAATTTCAACACTCTATAACCCAAATATGAGCTATGAATTTTATTTAGAACCTTTCATGGTTCCTGCTGTTTTGCACCTATTACTCTGTTGTTGCGTGGCTTTTGCTATTGGACAAGAGCTTAAACGCGGCACCTTAACCCAGTGGGTTAACCGTGAAAATTTTATCCGCGGCTTACTGGCTAAAAATTTACTTTATAGCTTTATTTTTTGTCTCTGGACTTGGTTATGGATGTTTTGGTTGGTTGAGATTCGCGGTTGGTTTGTCGCTGGCTCTCTCAGCTTTTTATTAGTTGCCCAGTTTTTGCTTTATTTTTCTTATGCACTCATTAGTAGTACTGTCATTCTTGCCACCAAAAATTTAAGTAAAACTTTTGGTTTTATTGCTGTATACGGTGGTTCTTCTTTAAGTTTTGCTGGTGTGACCCTACCTTTAAATAATGCACCGATTTTCACTAAATTTTGGTCTTTAATTATTCCTTATACACCTTATGCAAAGCTCCAGACCGAACAGTGGGTCATTGGAAGTCCACTTTTTATTTCAATGACGCCCTTTTTAATACTGATTGGCTACTGTCTTATTTATTTCATTTTGAGTTCCTTGCTACTTAAAAAACTAGTTCGGGGAGCTGCGCAATGAAAGAATTCTTAAAAGCTTATGCCCAAACATTTAAAGATATTGTTAGTAATAGTTCGGTTTTCACGACACTGATTTTATCAGTCATTCTTTATAGCTTTTTTTATCCAACTGCCTATAAAGCTGAACGTGCTGAATCAATTCCAATCGTCATCGTTGACGAAGAACAAAGTCTTTTAAGCTCTCAAATTATTGGACAAACCAGCAATAGTCCGAACGTAAAAATTGTTGAAGTCACTGCGAATTTTCTCGAAGCCGAACAAATGGTACGTGAACAAAAAGCAGATGGTATTTTGCTTTTACCCAACAACTTAACACAGAGCCTACGCCGCGGAGAAACTGGTGGAATTGGCTTATACTTAAGTACAACCAACTTTTTAAAAACTAAAGAAATTGGGTTAGGTCTTGCTACTTCTATTGAGGCCACATTAAAAGAATATGTTGAAAAATTTGGAGAGCGTACTCATTTCCAACCAACCCTTTCTATTCATCAGGTTCCTTTATTTAATCCCCTTTCAGGTTATGGAAGCTATATTTTTCCAGCAGTTGCCACACTCATTATTCATCAAACGATTGTATTAGGCTTAGCCATGCTGATTGCAAGCTACCGCGAACAGCATGAAAAAATTACAGCTATTCGGTTTGCTGGAATTTTTGCCAGCTTGTTTACTATTGGTTGCTTAGGCAGTTTTTATCTTTTTGGTTTTACCTTGTGGTTCAACGACTATCCACACGGTGGAAATTTTATTGGTTTACTCGTCGCGGTTCCGATTTTTATTAGTTGTGTGATTGGATTAGGCATGTTGATTGGCTCACTTTTAGACATGCCAGAACGTGCTGGACATATTATTGTATTTAGTTCAGTTCCGCTTTTCTTATTAACTGGTACCGCATGGCCCCACCATGCCATGCCTGAATGGTTACAATGGTTTGCTTGGTGCTTACCTTCTACACACGGTGTACAAATGTTTGTACAGCTTAATCAAATGGGTGTTCCTTTAAATGTTGTGATACCTAAATTGATTTTTCTTGCAACAATTGGAATCATTTTTTTAATTATTGCCCATTCACGTTTAAAAAATTCCAAGTAAATTTAAGGGTACATGAATGTGTATAAATTATATTTTTATTTACTATAAAATCTTATAGTTAAAGCTTATTTCTTAAATAATTGACCAAAAATTTATAAAAAAATAAATAAATTCAAAGTATTAATTTGTATCAATTGTCACGAAACCTTAAGAAAACTTTAAGTTGAAATTAAGAAATTTTCTCCATAGTAATTAGTATAGTTTTTCAGCAGCTACGCAGAGTATTCTGTAATCCTGCCCTATGACGGAATCTGGATATGGCAAAAGTGTGTTATTGCGCAGATGACTTTGCAATGAATGCAGAAATATCTGATGCAATTATTCATTTAATTGAACAAGGTGCACTTCAAGCAACCTCATGTATGACCCAATCTGAACTATGGGAAACTGCTGCTGCCAAATTAAAACCCTTTAGCGATCAAGTTGATATCGGTTTACATTTAAATCTTACCCATGCTTTCGCTTCAAGTAATACTGTTTTTTCCTTACCCATGCTGATTTTACGTGCATGGTCTTCAAGTCTGAATCGTGAATCAATTACCCAATGTATTGAAGAACAATGGGATTTATTCGTTTCAGTCATGGGAAAGCACCCCGATTTTATTGATGGACATCAGCATATTCATCAATTTCCATTCATACGCGATATTTTGCTGCAATTGTTAAAAGAGAAAAAATTTACGGGTTGGATTCGAAATTTACAGCACCCGATAGATTTACCTCACTATCGTTTTAAGACTCGCGTGCTATCTGCACTGGGTTCTAATTCTTTAGCAAAAGCATGTCAAACATATCATTTTAATCAAAATGACCAATTTGCCGGCATCTATGATTTTAAGCAAACTGACTATGGCGAACTGAACCAGTATTGGCTTGCACATGCAAAAGACCATTTACTGATTATGTGCCATCCAGCGCTTGCAGAATCAAATGATCAAGATCCGATTCAACATGCCCGAATACAAGAATATGAATATTTCAGTTCGGATCAGTTCCAACTTGATTGTCAGCAATATGGTATCCAGCTCACTAGACTAGGGGCAATGCAATGAACACAAAACCATTTTTATCCTGCGTTGTTCCAGCCTATAACGAAGCAGAAAATTTAAAAACTTTTATTCCTGCTTTAGCAAATAGTCTAAAACAGCAAAATCTTAGCTATGAAATTATTGTTGTAGATGATGGGAGTAAAGACGACACCATTCCTATTCTACAAACAATGATTGATGATTACCCATTGGTTGTGCTTGAACTTTCACGCAACTTTGGTAAAGAGGCAGCGCTAAGTGCTGGCTTAGATCACGTAACAGGTGAAGTGACGCTACTCATTGATGCTGATTTTCAACATCCATTTGAAGCAATTCCAACCATGATTAACCTTTGGAAAAATGGTTATGACATGGTGTATGGTATTCGCAATCGTACTACTGAATCTTGGCTTAAACGTGTTTTAACCCAAGGTTACTATCGTATATTAAACTTAAGTTCTCCGATCGATATCCCTGAAAGTGCGGGCGACTTCCGTCTATTAGATGCAAAAGTTGTTGAAGCAATTAAACAATTGCCAGAAAAAAACCGCTATATGAAGGGTCTTTATGCTTGGGTTGGATTCAAAAGTATAGGCGTTAATTTTTCTGAGCAAGAACGTCAGCATGGTCGTTCTAGTTTTAACGTAAAAGCTCTCTTTAACTTAGCCATGTCAGGTCTAACTGGTTTTTCAGATTTACCTTTACGCATTTGTATTTATTTAGGCGCAATCTTAGCTTTAGGTGCTATGGGTTACGGAACATGGATTATCCTTAAAACCTTGATTGAGGGTGTTTCTGTTCCAGGTTGGGCAACACTTGTAGCAGGCATGACATTACTAGGTGGTATACAATTGCTATTTCTAGGTATTGTTGGTGAATATGTAGGTCGAATTTATGCGGAAGTAAAAAATAGACCAAAGTATATTGTTGCATCCGAACATTCTCATATTAAACAAGAAAAATCCATCACAAAGCCTGAAAATACTTTCTCAAGTTTCTAACATGTTTGCTCATATTTTTCAGCTCACGCGGTTTGCCACTACTGGTGCCGCAGCAGCACTCACCCACTATAGTGTAGCCATGCTTCTGTTTAAGAAGCATGTCGAGCTGCAATATGCCAATTTACTTGCATTTTTAGTTGCCTATTGGGTGAGCTATTTCGGGCATCGCATTTTCACTTTTAAAGCACAGCATCTTGCTCATCGTCAGACTTTACCAAAATTCACATTAGTTGCAGGCTTAGGTTTTTTATTTAATGAAAGTTTTCTTTTACTTTCAAATCTTTATTTTGACATTCCTGTTTCAACCTTAGTGTGTATTGCAATTGTTCTGACTTCTGTCGTGACTTTTTTGCTTAACCGTTTTTTTGCATTTCAACATTAAGGATTGTGTATGCAGCAATGGCTTCGTAATTCGAAATTTTTATTATTTTTTTTACCATGCTGGTTACTTGTTCTTTCTTGGATAAGACCTTTGTCAGTACCCGATGAAGGCCGCTACGGAGATATTAGCCGAGCGATGGTCGAATCTGGAGATTGGTTAACTCCACGAATCGATAGTTTACCATTTATGCATAAACCTCCATTGCTCCATTGGTTAAGTTCTATTTTTATGGAAATTTTTGGGGTGCATGTATGGGTGTTACGCTTAGTACCTGTTTTGGCCGCTACACTCACCTTAGTTAGTCTATTCTGGTTTGTAAAAAAACATATTTCAGAGCGTGTAGCGCAACTCACGGTTATTATTTTAGCGACTAACCTACTTTTTTTTGGTAGTAGTCAATATATTAACCATGACTTATTAGTAGCATCCGGGATTACATTAAGCGTTTTATGCTTTGCTGATTTCACCATTTCTGCACGAAAATCTATTTTATTTTTAGGTTATGTCGCTGGTGCAGCCGCTTTTCTAAGTAAAGGACTTATTGGTGTGCTCATTCCAGGCATGATTTTATTACCTTGGTTACTCTACACAAAACAATGGAAAAAAATACCTTCGCTTCTTAACCCATTGGCTATCTTGCTATTCTTACTTATTGTTAGTCCATGGTTGTACGCAGTACAAAGCAAATATCCTCAATTTTTACATTATTTCTTTATTGACCAACAATTTAGTCGATTCAGTTCTAAAGAATTTAATAATAAGCAACCTTGGTGCTTCTATCTGCTTATTTTGTTTATCGGTTCTTTACCTTGGTTTTTTGCGAGTAGATTTGAGTCTATTAAGTCCGTCTTTAAAGATTATAAGCAATCAGGTGTATTTGCGCTGCTTGTATGGTGGTTTATTTCTGTTACGGTTTTCTTCTCTATTCCGCCTTCTAAACTAGCAGGCTATATTTTACCTGCTGTACCACCCCTTACTATTTTCTTGGCGCTTGTGATTAATAAAGTTCTTGGAAGCAGTTATAAAACCAAATTACAGGTATGGGGTACTCCTGTATTTATTATGATTCTTGGGATTGGTATTGTGGCCACCCCACATTTTCTCCGTGCGAATCAACCATTTTTTCAACATCAAGCCATATTCATTTACACCATTGGTACACTGTTAATTGTGCTTCCACTGGTTTTAGTATGGTTATATAAAAAGCAGAAAGTGAGCTATTTAAACTATATTTTTATGAGTTTAATTGTTCTATGTAGTTCGGTTCCTTTTGCTGTTCGTATTTTAGATACTAAAAACAATGTGGGCCAAACAGATTTTGCTGAGTACATCACCCCATCTACAAAAATAGTTTTCTACAATTACTATTTTTATGATGTGCCTTTCCTTTTACAGCTTAAACAGCCTGTTTATATTGTAAATGAATGGGATAGTGTTCACTCTGATAGCGCTTCTTTAGAAATTAAAGATGGTTTATTATTTGAACCACAACTTAAAAAGTATTTGTGGAGCGAACAGCAGCTCAAAGATGCTTTATCTCAAAAGCAAGATTTGATCGTGGTAAGCCAACCTAATAATTTTGCAACTAAAGACCCGTCAGTAAAAACTTTGCATTACAGAAACTATGATGTGTTTATTTTCCATTCAGCAAAATAAATAAATCAGAAATAAAAAAGGAAGCCTGAGCTTCCTTTTTTATTTTAAAACGTTTTACTCTTCAGAAGTATCTTCATTATTAGATACAACTTCTTCACTATCGGTTTCAGTCGTATCTACTTCGCCTTCAAGAAATTCTTCTTCGTCTTCTACAGCTTCAATTGAAACTACGCCAACAAGAGTTTCTTCTTCGCTTAAACGGATGAGACGAACACCTTGAGCATTACGACCTGTCATTGCAACTTCTGCTGCACGCGTACGAACAAGCGTACCACCATCAGAAATCAACAATAACTCTTTAGTTTCATCAATAGAAACTGCACCAACTAGCTCACCGTTACGTTCACTTGTTTTAATCGCAATAACGCCCTTACCACCACGTTTCTTGGTCGGGAAATCATTTACAGGAGTACGTTTACCGTAACCGTTGGCACTCGCACACAATACTTCACCAGTCTCAGGTACAACGACAAGCGATACGATGCGGCTTACTAGACTTGAATCTGCTGAATCATCATTATCATCTGATTCATCGTTTTCAACATCTGCATCTTCTTCACTTAAGGTACTGCTTGCGAAGCTCACGCGCATACCACGTACACCTTTCGCTGTACGACCCATTGCACGTACGTCAGTTTCAGCAAAACGAATTGCTTTACCTTCGTTAGAGAACAACATGATTTGCTGATTACCATCAGTAATCGCAACACCAATTAAGGTATCTTCTTCATTCAGTTCAATAGCACGTAGACCATTTGAACGAATGTTTGCAAACTGTTCTAACTCAACACGCTTAACCGTACCAGAAGCTGTCGCCATAAACACATAGTGGTTTTCTGGGAACTCTGTTAAAGGCAAGATAGCAGTAACTGTTTCTGTTGCATCTAAAGGTAACAAGTTCACGATTGGACGGCCTTTTGCCCCACGTGATGCTTGAGGAACCTCAAATACTTTCAGACGGTACACTTTACCCACGTTGGTAAAGCAAAGTACAGTCGCGTGGTTCGATGCCACAATCAGATGTTGAATAAAGTCATCATCTTTCATAGAGGTTGCAGACTTACCACGTCCACCACGGCGCTGTGCCTGATAGTCTGAAAGTGGTTGAGTTTTTGCATAACCCGTTTGCGAAACAGTTAATACCACTTGTTCTTCTGGAATTAAATCTTCACGGCAGAAATCGACACGAGATTCAACAATTTCGGTACGACGTGCATCACCATATTGTTGTAATACTTGTGCTAACTCTTCACGAATAACACCCATCAACAAGTTGAAGTCATTTAGAATTGCAGTCAATTCAGCAATTTGACCCAAAATTTCAGTATATTCTGCGTGTAACTTGTCTTGTTCTAGACCTGTTAAACGGTGTAAACGTAATTCTAAAATTGCGCCTACTTGTGTCGGAGATAGACGATAAATTGAATCGCTTAAACCAAATGGACGATTTGGATCTTCACCTTCAATTTCATCTGGACGAACAGAAATAGCACCTGCTTTTTCAAGTAATGAAATAACACCACCACCTGCCCACTCACCAGCAAGTAAACGCTCACGCGCTTCAGCAGGGTTAGCAGAAGTTTTGATGGTTTCAATAATTTCATCAATATTTGCTAAGGCAACTGTCAAACCTTCCAAGATATGACCACGTTCACGTGCTTTACGTAATTCGAACATGGTACGGCGTGTCACAACTTCTTGGCGGTGACGAAGAAATGCCGCAATAATATCTTTCAGATTCATCAATTTTGGCTGTCCATTGTCTAGACAAACCATGTTGATGCTGAATGAGTTTTCAAGCTGGGTATTTAAGAATAAGTTATTTACAACGACTTCTGCGTTTTCACCGCGTTTTAAGTCAATTGCAATACGCATACCGTCTTTGTCAGACTCATCACGAAGCTCTGAAATACCTTCAAGTTTTTTCTCTTTAACTAACTCAGCAATACGTTCAATCACTCTTGCTTTGTTGACTTGATATGGAATTTCAGTAAAGACGATGGTTGTACGACCTGTCTTTTCATCTTCTTCGAAATGGTATTTACCGCGAATGTGTAAACGACCTTTACCTGTACGGTAGGCATCAACAATACCTGATTTACCGTAAATAATACCGCCTGTAGGGAAGTCAGGACCGGTAATGTATTCCATCAATCCTTCAATCGAGATATTCGGATTATCAGCATAAGCCAAACATGCATTCACAACTTCTGTCATGTTGTGTGGTGCCATGTTGGTTGCCATACCTACAGCAATACCCGCAGCACCATTAATTAACAAGTTTGGAACGCGTGTCGGAAGTACCTGAGGAATACGTTCTGAACCGTCGTAGTTATCTTCCCAGTCAACTGTGTCTTTTTCTAAATCTGCAAGAAGCTCATGTGCCAGCTTAGTCATACGGACTTCGGTATAACGCATCGCCGCGGCACTATCACCATCGATCGAACCGAAGTTACCCTGACCATCAACCAATAAATAACGTAAGCTAAAGTCTTGAGCCATACGAACAATGGTTTCATAAACAGCTGAGTCACCATGCGGGTGATATTTACCGATTACGTCCCCAACGACACGAGCAGATTTCTTGTAGGCTTTGTTATAGTCATTGCCCAATTCGTGCATGGCATAAAGCACACGACGGTGAACAGGTTTAAGACCGTCTCTCACATCCGGCAATGCACGAGATACGATTACACTCATTGCGTAATCTAAATATGAATGCTTGAGTTCGTCCTCAATGGCAATCGGTCGGATTTCCGATACGCTCATGCATACTCCTTCTTACAGATAGATATTTCTATCCGTTTATATGTCTTGATCTTGCAAAAAATTTAGTTCCGGAAAGTGAACTAAAATCGAAAAAAATATAGCTGTATACTATAGCATAAAAGCACTTTGTAATGTGCGGAATCTACACTGCCAATCTAGTGATATTTGTATAATTTAATTGCATATTATTCTTATCATATCGCCATAACGTGCATGGTCTTGTCTTCATAAAACTATGTGATTTTTATTCTATAAAAATCAAACCTCAAATGAGATACAAGTCTCAATTATGCATTTCATATTACTATTTCCAATAAAAAAACCCTTAGTAAAACTAAGGGTTTTTAACTTCAATCAGTACAGATTAAAGCTTAGATACCAATTCAGGTACTACAGCGTTCAAATCACCAACTAACCAGTAGTCAGCAACGCTGTTGATTGGTGCTTCTTCGTCTTTGTTGATTGCAACAATAACTTTAGAATCTTTCATACCAGCCAAGTGCTGGATCGCACCAGAAATACCTACAGCAATGTAAAGCTCAGGCGCAACGATTTTACCAGTTTGACCAACTTGGAAATCGTTAGGTACGAAGCCTGCATCAACTGCTGCACGTGAAGCACCTTGTGCTGCACCAAGCTTGTCAGCTAATGGATCAAGTACTTTGTGATAGTTCTCACCAGAACCTACACCACGACCACCAGATACAACAATACGAGCAGCTGTTAATTCTGGACGATCAAGTTTAACGATTTCTTCAGATACAAACTTAGAAATGCCTGCATCTTTTACTTCGCCAACTGTTTCAATCGTAGCAGAACCACCTTCCGCAGCAACTGGATCAAATGCTGTACCACGAACAGTACCAACAATGATTGCTTCGTCAGATTGAACAGTTGCAATTGCATTACCAGCGTAGATTGGACGCTTGAATGTGTTCGCAGATTCAACAGAAATAATGTCTGTGATCATACTAACATCAAGAAGTGCAGCAACACGTGGAAGAATGTTCTTACCAGTAGTGGTAGAAGCAGCTAAAACGTATTTGTAACCTTTAGCTAAGTCAGCAACTAAGCCAGCTACGTTTTCAGCTAATTGGTTTGCATAAGCCGCGTTGTCAGCAAGCAATACTTTGCTTACGCCAGCAACTTTAGCAGCAGCGTCAGCAACTGCTTGAGCGCCTGAACCAGCAACTAATACAGTAATATCACCACCGATTTTTTGTGCTGCAGCAACAACGTTTAAAGTAGCACCGTTAAGTGTTTGGTTGTTGTGATCAGCGATAACTAAAATACTCATGATTTTATCCTTCCGTATTAGATCACTTTCGCTTCATTTTTCAATTTTTCTACAAGCTCATCTACAGATTTCACTTGTACGCCAGCTTTACGTTCTGCTGGAGCTTCAACTTTAACAGTTTTAAGCTTAGTACCAGCTGTAACACCGTAATCAGCAGGAGATTTAGTATCAAGCGGTTTTTTACGAGCTTTCATAATGTTAGGCAATGCTGCATAACGTGGCTCGTTTAAACGCAAGTCAGTTGTAATGATTGCAGGAAGTGCAAGCTCAACAGTTTGTAAACCACCGTCGATTTCACGAGTCACTTGTACTTTACCGCCATCTACTTTCACTTCAGAAGCGAACGTACCTTGACCAGCACCTAATAATGCGCCAAGCATTTGACCTACTTGGTTAGAGTCATCATCAATTGCTTGTTTACCAAGAAGGATAAGTTCTGGTTTTTCAGCATCAACAACACCTTTTAAGATTTTAGCAACTTCTAAAGCGCCAATTTCGTCAGTGGTTTCAACTAAAATACCGCGGTCTGCACCCAAAGCCATTGCAGAACGGATTTGTTCTTGAGCTTCTTTAGGGCCAACAGAAACAACAACGATTTCTGATACTGTTCCTTTTTCTTTTAAGCGAACCGCTTCTTCCACTGCGATTTCACAAAATGGGTTGATTGACATTTTAACGTTGGTAAGGTCAACCCCACTATTGTCCGGCTTAACACGAACTTTAACGTTGGCATCAACCACGCGTTTTACAGCAACAAGAGCCTTCATGTAATCCTCGGCTGTTCTAGCAAAAGTAAATGTTGAGAAAAGTATATTAACTCTTCGATTAAAATTTTTTAGGTACCCTATCTTGCAATGTGTTTGGCATTTCGGTCAAGTCACAATTTTCTGGAACAGTACAAAAAAAATGAAATCATCAGTTCATAAAAAAAATTTTATACATGATTACCCTCTATTTTATTCTTTTTAAAGTCTATTTTATACATTGATTTTTATTATCTTTTTATTTTATTTACCTTATTAGTAAGAAGCATAAGCACGGTGTAAAAGACTCAAAATTTGTCGTTTTCAGGCTATATATGCTGACAAATTGTGCAAAGATCAAAATGGTCAATTGGGTAATTTCACCCTTTTTCTTTATACAAATTTGTAAATAAATACAAATGATCTCTACATTCACCTTATTTAGTGCAATCAAAGTCGCGTATTGATAAATAATTTAACTTAAATGACTTAATGCTTGGTCGCTCGCGGATGAGCTTGATCATACACTTGAGCCAAATGATCAAAATCGATATGCGTATAAATTTGCGTAGTCGATAAATTGCTATGGCCTAACATTTCTTGGACTGAACGCAAATCACCGCTACTCGATAACATATGGCTGGCGAAACAATGTCGAAGTAAATGCGGATGTAAATCGACATTTACACCGGCTCTTTGTGCCTGAAGTTTTACACGTTTCTCGATTTGCCGTGGAGTGAGTACACCACCACGCTGTGAAATAAATACAAAAGCATTTTGATCAAAATGCCCTTTCCAGATTTTATAAATTTTGAGCCAGTTCAATAGACTTTCTTTTGCCTTTTTCCCAAACGGGACAATACGGGTTTTATTTCCTTTACCCGTAATACGAACAAGATGACGATTAAAATCGATATCTTTAATTGTGAGGCCTTGTAGTTCTGCGAGTCGTAAACCACTTGAATACAGTAGTTCCAACATGGCTTTGTCTCTTAACCAAAGCTGCTGATCAATTGGTTTTTCCGGCATGGGTTGATCTAAAATTTGATTAACCGTTTCTATGTCGATCATGCCCGGCAAGGGTCTAGGCTGGCGTTTTAACTTAAAATCGTCAGTGGGATTAATTTCTAGATATTTGCCCTGTTCAGCCCATTTCATAAACTGACGAATAGAAGTGAGATGACGCTGCATGCTACTTGCGCTTAACTGGTCTTGCTCAACACGTTGAGCTAGATATTCACGTAAATCTGAAGCTTCAACATTTTTTAAATCAATTTTTTTTGAGTCACAGAACTCAAGAAAGCTTTTCACATCTCGCTCATAAGCCGTGATTGTATGCTCAGACTGATTTTGAATTTTTCTTTCTTTTAACCACATCGAGAGCAGTTGTAATGCAAAATCCAAATTGCTCTCCATTTATTTGCCCATTTTTTTTTGAGTGTACCAAAAACTAATTGATCATGAAAATTTCATATCGCACAGCATAATGAATCTAACTTATATATTACACTTCACTTTAAGTATTCGTCGGAACCTTGCTGTCATGACTACCATACTCATTCCCTACTTAATTGCCATTACTTTACTTACGCTTACTCCTGGCTTAGATACGACTTTAATTATTCGTACCGCTACACTTGAGGGTAAATCTAAAGCGTTCCAAGCAGCTCTAGGAATTAGTCTTGGCTGTATTGCTTGGGGAGTTGTCGTGGCCTGCGGTTTAGGCGCTCTACTTATGGCATCTGATTTAGCTTTTAATATTCTAAAATGGATGGGAGCTGCTTATCTCGCATGGCTTGGTTTAAATATGATTTTAAAACCACGTAGCCGACTCGCAGATATGCAAGAAAATAATTCCAATCGCTCTACTTCAGAGAATTGGTTTATCAAAGGTTTCTTTGGCAATTTACTCAATCCTAAAGTTGGCATTTTCTATATTTCATTTCTTCCGCAATTCATTCCAGCGCAAGCATCGGCTATTACTTGGGTAATGGGACTTGTGATGATTCATGTGGTGATTGGAATAATATGGTCAAGTCTATTAATTTTAGCCATGCAACCACTTTCACGTTATTTAAAACAACCTAAATTTGTAAAATATATGGACCGGATTACAGGCAGTATTTTTATGTTGTTCGCATTGAAATTAGCTTTCAGTAAGAGATAACTTTAAAAAAAGCGTGCTAACGCATAGCACGCTAAATAATAGCTAAAGATTTACATGAAGTTTTTTAAGTAGTTTTCTATTTGGACTGCAACTTCATCGGCATGTTTTTCTGCTAATTGATGGTCCCCATCTTTCACAACATATAAAGTCGACTTTTCAAACTTTTGATTTAAATATTGGCCCACCGAAACTGGACTTACCGGATCTTTATCATCCCAGATTAATAAAGTTTCAACATTTATATCCACTAAAAACTCTTCATAGTTAACATTAGTGGTAACAAACCAATCTGGATATTTTAAAAATGTTTGCCGGTATGCTTCACGCCAGTCTTGCACATTAAATCGTTTAAGGTTGATTCCACCAGAAGTTGCAATTAAGACCAACCCTTTCACCAAATGAGGTTTTTGTAGCGCTGCGGCAACGGCAAAAATCCCACCCATAGATTGGGCAACAATGATAGATTCTTCATTAATTTGATCGACCACATAATTTGTTAGGTCTTCAAAGTTTTTGATCTCAAGAGATTCTGGTGTATCACCGAAACTGGGGTAACCAATAATTTTTGTACGGTATTGCTGAGGTAATTTTTCAATTAAAGGATGCCAAAATGCAGTACTGCCTGACGCACCGGGTAAGAAAATTAAATTATTCATATTTTTATAAGGTAATGAAATTAAAAAATTATTGTACATATAAAAGAAAGCCTCTTTTATCATTTTAACTGATGAAAAGAGGCTTCTATTTAGGCTAAGCGATTAACCTTGGAAATAACGTAAATCCAAACGCCCATCATATACATGGGTTGTTGGACCAGTCATCCAAACAACATCACCTTCTTGCCATTCAATTTGTAGCTTACCGCCGGCAAGTTCAACTTCAACTGAGTTCGCAAGTAAGCCACGGCGCATACCACTTACCGCAGCAGCACATGCCCCTGTACCACAAGCGAGTGTTTCACCAACACCACGTTCAAATACACGTAAGCGAACATGTTTTTCATCAATTACTTGCATAAAACCAGCATTCACACGTTCAGGGAATCGTTGATGTGATTCAACTTGTGGGCCAATACCTGCTACATCAGCAGTGAGTACGTCTGGAACAATAGTGACCGCGTGTGGGTTACCCATGTTGACCACATCAATACTAATGTTTTGGTCATTTGCTAACTCAAGGGTATATAAAGCTTCTGGTTGCTCAGCAATGAATGGAATTTCATTTGGTAGAAACTTTGGGTAGCCCATATTTACGCGCACCCAACCATTTTGCCCAAGCTCTGGCTTTACAATACCTGCTTTGGTTTGTACGGTAATGTTGGTTTTATTGGTTAAATGACGTTCATGTACAAAACGAGCGAAACAACGTACGCCATTACCACACTGTTCAACCTCAGAACCATCTGCATTGAAAATGCGATATTTAAAGTCAGCTTCTGGTAAATCTGGTGGCTCAACAATTAAAAGCTGGTCAAAACCAACACCAAAGTGTCGATCTGCCAAACGTTGAATGGTTGCCGTATCTAAGTAAGCTCTTTGGCTAATCAGGTCAACCACCATAAAGTCATTGCCTAGGCCATGCATTTTGGTAAATTCTAATAACATCTCATTTACTCCTCAGGCAATAAACGTTCTTTTTCCCAAAGCGACTCAACCGTTTCACGTTCACGAATTAAATAGCTCTTTTCACCTGATACCATAACTTCTGCTGCACGGCCACGCGTGTTGTAATTTGAACTCATGACAAAGCCATAAGCCCCTGCACCGAGTACAGCCAACAAGTCATTTTCTTGCAATGCGAGTGAGCGGTCTTTACCAATAAAGTCACCTGTCTCACAAATCGCACCAACGAGGTCCCATACTTTTTCTTCTGTATCGGTACGTGGTACAACAGGCTGAATATCCATCCAAGCTTCATATAAAGCAGGACGAATCAAATCATTCATTGCTGCATCAATAATGGCAAAGTTGCGATGACTTGTTGGCTTCAGTAAATCAACTTTGGTTAAAAGCACACCCGCATTTGCACTAATGCTACGACCCGGCTCCATGTAAACCTTGAGACCTAGTTTTTCTAAAGCTGGTTTCATAGAGTTTGCATATTCTTCAACACTTGGCGGTGTTTCATCTTTATAGCAAACCCCTAAACCGCCACCGATATCAATATGTTTAAGATTGATACCAAGTTTTTTCAACTCATCAATCATCAGCATGACACGGTCTAAAGCATCAACAAACGGTTTAGTTTCAGTGAGCTGTGAACCAATGTGGCAGTCAATACCTACAATTTCAAGGTTAGGTAAAGAAGCTGCGTATTGATAGGTTTCATAAACGGTATCACTTGGAATACCAAATTTATTTTCTTTTAAACCAGTTGAAATATAAGGATGCGTTTTTGCATCGACATCTGGATTTACACGTAATGAAACAGGCGCTTTTTTACCTAAGCGAGCAGCTACTTTTTGAATACGGTCTAACTCTGCATAAGACTCGACATTAAAACAAGCAATACCTACATTGAGTGATGTTTCAATATCTACTTCAGTTTTACCTAAACCTGAAAATACGATTTTAGAAGCATCCCCACCCGCTTTTAAAACACGAGCCAGCTCACCACCAGACACAATGTCAAAACCCGCACCAAGTTTTGCCAAGACACTAAGAACAGCCAAGTTTGAGTTAGACTTCACCGCAAAACAGATTTGATGATCAATAAAGTCAAAGGCACGGTCCATATCTAAATAATGTTTTTCAAAAGCTGTTTTTGAATAAACATATAACGGTGTGCCAAATTGCTGCGCAAGCTGCTCTAGAGAACATTGCTCTGCATGCAATACTCCATTAATGCTGGTGAAACTCATGAATGTGTCCTTATTTCAAAGCTTAAGGTGAAGTTGTTTGGGTTGGAGCTGATGATGACTCGACTGGCTGTTCAGCCTTTTCATCCTTTTGCACAACTTGTTTTGATTCTTTATTACGATAGAGCAAGTATTTTGCACGGTTGTCATAATTTGGATCAGAAGGTAGCTGTAATGCTCCTGACTGACCGCAAGCTGTAAGCAAAATACTGCTGCTCAATAAACTGATGAGGCAAATGACACGAAGCATCTGAGCACCTGATTTAAACAATTCGATGCAGTATACCGTGATTCCATAACAAGCCAAACAGATTACAAAGAGATTTTTTAAGAATAAAAAACAGACAAACAGTTCTCCTATTTGTCTGCACAAGATTTGATAAAATTAAGCAGCTTTTATCTGTCGGGTAATCAACTCATCCTGAATTTGCTCATCTTGACTCAATAAAAGTACCTTACTTAAAATCAAACTTAACATTGCATCATCTTCAAAAGGTAAAAATAGATGTGATTGTTTCGATTTTTCTACTGTTTTTTCAGGCACAATACATAAATATTGGTCATTTGGTGACATAAAGATATGCCCTGTTGTCAAATGAATTTTATATTGTTTAACTTTCCCATCAACATAAATAAATTGCTCATCTAAACGACATTGTCCAGCAATCGGCAATTTAGACACGATTAAATCTAAGGCATCATGACGGGCTTGTACCACCTGACTTTTTGAAGGTTGGCGATAAACATTATGATAATATTGTTGCATCTCATCAGGGAAACCTGATAATTCCAGAGATAAATCTAAACCAATTGAACAGCCTTGAATAAAGTAATCAACATCTCGCATAGCTTCGCTAAAGACTAATTTAGGCATATCCACAAAATTTAAACTTTTTCCTTGTCGAGAAAAATAAATCTCTTGTGTCTTAATATATAAATAGACCCCATTTGAACCAACTAACTCATTACCCTGTGGTGTTTCTATATTCAAAATAGCTTGAATATCAGCTTCTACAAAATGGCGTACCGGAACATTCCAATTATCCCAACCACCTTGAATGTCATAATGCCATTTTCGTCCATTTGCAATCGCTTTAAATTGAGACTGTTTCAGGTAATGATAAGCAAAACGTAAAGATTTGATCTCAGCATTGATTTCCGCAGGTGTTAAAACATAAACCTCTCTAAACGCCTGCTTAAAACTTTGTAATATTTCTCGTTCAGCTAAAAATACTCGCCATGCTTTTACTTCATCAGAATTTGAATCGATTGGATGCCATAAACTTAATGTGACAACCTGTTCAGGTTGAATATCTAATATTTCAGCTTGTGCATTTAACCATTGCCCATGAATATACATTGCATGAACTGTTTGATCTGCAATATGTAATTTCCATATTAATTTTTGCGCTAGCCAACCTAATAAACCATGATTTAAAATATAAGTTTGCCAAAAGTTATAGTCCCACTGACGTTGACTAATCATGGCATCTTCTAAACGTAAACTTTCTACATTTAATACATCAGAAACTAGTTTTACCTGTTTTTTTAAGTCTTTAACACTACTTGATGTTTTAAAACCTTTAGGTTCTTTATCTATATATTGTTGTGTTTGTGCTTCATAAATCAAAATGTCACAGCGTTTGTCACTCATACATTGCAACACTAGATCGTAATCTGACCATCGTGTAGTGTGTATCGATTTGCCTTGTTCAAATTCAAAATCTTCGCAAACTACATCTTTAAGCTGTTCTATAGTTAGATTATTCTCTTGTGCAACATCATTTAAAGCTTGTCGAATGACTTTCTGTCCTAGTTCATAACGAATTTTCTTTTGCAGAAAACTCAACTTGGCTAAACCAGCAAAACCTTTTTTAGACAAAATAAATAAGCAAATATTGCCAACCACCGCACTTGCTGCACCTACACCATAAATTTTACGATAACAAAATTGTGCAAATTGAGTGACCAGTTCTAAAAATTCTTTTTGCTCATTTGGTAAAAATAAACCAAACCACAATAAACCTTTTAATGTATTTTCATTTTTTGAATCAAATGGGCGAGTATCTTTAGGGGATTGCTTTATGATCAACTCAATCCAATGAATCACATTTTCCTGATAGCTATTTTTCACCGAAGTATTAAAAATCTTTTCGGCTTGTTTTAACCATTTTTGACTTGGTTTTTTTGAGCTTGTACTGTCAATATGCTGCCACAATGCCAGCCAATCGGCTTTTTCTTGTCCTTGTAATGCCTCAAATTCAGTTTGTAACTCATTTGCCCAATGAACAGATCGTTGATTACCCCCCATTGTAAAAATTGAAACAGAGGCTGAAAAATTTGAAAATGGTAATTGATAATGTTCAAAGATAAATTGACTCTTATCTTGTCCATTTTCAACACTCATTTTTTGAATTTTAGCCTGAACAATTAGATCATCTATTTGTTGTTGTATATGTTCTAAACGTTTAGAGGTAAAACCAACAATTACACATTCCCTTAAATTAAAATCTACTTTATTTTCAATAACATGAATTAAATCTTGAGTGATATTGTTATTTTTCCCTAAAAATTTAAACGCATCAACAATATATTTAACAAGGTCATTTTCCCAATAAATTTTTTTACGAATTAGATTAAAATGAACGAGAAACTTTAATAGAATATCTGCTCGAAAAAATATTTTTCTTTGTTCCTTATGCTTGATTAACTCATTACAAAAATTGTTGATAACACTATTACGATAACCTGTTTGAGTAGTAATCTGTTGGATAAATAAATCGGCAACCTGATGAGGATTATTATTAAGTATTTCATTCAATTGTACATGTGTAAGCATATTTTTTTTCCTTAAAACTTAACCGCCCACTAATGGGATTAAACGTATAAATTGAATCAGTGAATGTTCTGTAATAGCAAAATTTTGATCTAAATATTGGATTTGTTGATCATCTACCAATACTAAAAAACGTTTTTTTTTAAATGATTCTATTGCCTGGTCAACTTGTTGTTCTATATTTAATTGCTCAAACCAAGCATTTTTTTGCTGCATATTTAGGCTTTTTTCATATTGATCAAGTTGATGATCAGCAACATTAACTTTATGCTGACATTGCCAAGCCAGAAGTCTTGCCTGAATTTGTTGCCGAAATAAATCAACTAAAGTCATATACTGACTTTTAAGCTGTAAATGCATATATTTTTCAACCACCCCAGTCATAGATTGTTTTTGCAATTCAATACTATACATATATTCCCCCATATTGTATTTATTGCTTTAAGTGTAGCATTTTTTCTTATTAGGCTAGATTAATTCATTTATACAAACGACATAAACTGTCGCTAAAATATAAAAACGCCAGCTTTAAAGCTGGCGTTTAGTCATAAACAAATAAATTTAATTATTTTTTATGACGCGGTTTATAGAAGAAGAAATAACCAATGATCAAGATAACAAACCAGATTGGACTGACTTTCAGTGCTTTAAACGTGTCTGGCTCTAAAGACAACACGTAGATCATGCCCACAAAGAAAATAATCGTGATCCAACAGGTAAATAACCCACCCGGCAATTTAAATGTTGATTTGGCATGCAGTTCAGGACGCGTCGTGTAATAAAGAATGTAGCTCCAGATAATCAGTAACCATACGCAAATGAACAAAATGGTTGAAAGTGTTGTTGCGAGTGTAAAAGCTTCCACTGTATTTGGTACAAAATACTGTAATGCCGCACCTAACAATAAACACGCAGCAGAGAAATACAATGCATTTGCAGGTACTGCACGTCTGTTTAATTTACCAAAAGCTTTCGGTCCTTGATCTTCACGAGATAAACCAAACAACATACGGCTTGTTGAGAATACACCGCTGTTCATTGACGACATCACCGATGACAGTACCACTAAGTTCATCAAGATTGCTGCCGCTGCAATACCCGCTTGGCTAAACAAGTTTACAAATGGACTGATTGCCGGATCAATTCTGTTCCACGGCGTTACCGACATTACAATAAGCAATGCCAATACGTAGAAAATAATAATACGAACTGGAATTGAGTTGATCGCTTTAGGCAAGTTACGCTCAGGGTCTTTGGTTTCAGCAGCAGTTGTGCCGACAAGTTCTACACCAACGAAAGCAAAGATTGCAATCTGGAAGCCAGCCAAGAAGCCATGCACCCCTGTTGGGAAGAACCCACCATTTGCCCACAAGTGAGTAAATGAAGCCACCTCGCCCGTACTAGAAGTAAAGCCGGTAAAGATCATCCACAGACCCACTGCAATTAAAATAATAATCGCAAGAATCTTAATAAGCGCAAACCAGAACTCTAACTCACCAAATAGACGTACAGTTAATAGGTTCAAGCCCATAATAAATACAATAGCGGCAACACTAATCATTGCACCTTCCATAGGTGAGAAAGGCTGCCCGTTATTGAAGAATTGTAAGTAGTAGATAATTGCAGAAAGATCGGCGATACCAATCGTGATCCAACACAACCAATAGGTCCACCCCACAAAATAACCAGCCCATGGGCCAATTAAATCTGTGGTGAAGTCAATAAATGATTTATAAGACAGATTTGACAGGAGTAATTCGCCAAGCGCACGCATGACAAAAAACACCATCACACCAATAATCAAATAAATGAATAAGATAGATGGGCCGGCAAGACTAATCGTTTTACCTGACCCCATGAATAAACCAGTACCGATGGCACCACCAATTGCAATCAGCTGTAAATGCCGATTGGAAAGACTACGATGGAGCTCACCTTGTTCATGAGGGTCGCTCAGATTTTGATTCGACATTTTATGAATACACTCCAGTAATTTTTTTAGTCCGTTAGCTAAATTCAAATCAAAAAGACGATATCGCACCATTTGCAGGTATCTTTTAAATGTATATTTTTTGATAACTTTTCAGCTAACCAATTTTTGTCTGTATTGCTGATGATTTCAAGCTACATACCCTTATGGCCGATAATACGCACAACCCTATAGCAATACAACGCACTTTTTTGGAACATGCAGTTTCTTATTTAATGATCACTCTCATATAAAAAAAGGTGGTCAATATGACCACCTTTTATAGGTTATGTTATCTCTAAAATTTAACTACCTGTTTTTTTCAACTGCTCATCTATTTCTTGTTTTTTCTTCAAGCGTTCTTCCCAGAATGTCGCATTTTTAATTCCTAATTTAATAGGATCAAATGTGTACTCTTTTACTCCAGCTTTTTGTTGTTCTTCGTAATCTTTCAGTGCTTTAATCGTTGGTTTATAAATAAAGTAAGTGACTACGATACCAATAATATTAATCCATGCCATTAAACCTACACCAATATCACCAATACCCCAGATATAGCCTGTTGCGCTAAGCAAACCATAGCCTACAGCAAGAATGATTGAACATTTCACAATAAATAATAGTGATGGTGATTTTGTAATGTAGCTTAAGTAAGCAAGATTTGTTTCTGCGATATAGTAATAAGCTACGATAGTGGTGAAAGCGAAGAAAAATACGGCTAAAGCGACAAAGATCTGACCAAAACTACCAAAAATAGTGCTCACTGCTAATTGCGTAAATGCTGGTGAACCAATTTCAGTCGATGCGGGAACATTTTGAACAAGGAATTGACCTGCTTCTAAAGCCCCCTGAACATTATATTGGCTTGTCATTAAAATCATAAATGCAGTAGCAGAACAAACAATTATACTATCAAAGTGAATTGAAAAAGATTGTACTAAACCTTGTTGAGCTGGATGTTGAACTTCTGCTGCCGCTGCTGCGTGTGGACCTGTTCCTTGCCCTGCCTCATTGGCATAAACACCACGTTTTACCCCCCAACCAATTGCGGCACCAAGACCCGCCATTGGAGTAAATGCATCTGTAAAAATCAGGCTTAATACTTTTGGAAGATCTGAGATGTTAACCACAACAATGATAACAGCCATGAGGAAATAACCAATTGCCATGAAAGGTACAACCAGTTCAGCAAACTGAGCAATTCGTTTAATCCCACCAAATATGAGGATAGCAAGCAAACCAATTACGACAACTAAAGAAACAAGTTTATAAACACCTACATCACCAAAAACAATTGCACCTTCACCAGTAATCTGAGTAAAAGCTTTTCCTACTGCATTTGCTTGAATACCCGGTAAAAACAAACCACAAGCAACAATTGCAGCAATAGCAAATACAATTCCCAACCAACGTTGACCCAATCCTCTGTCAAAATAAAAAGCAGGACCACCACGATATTGTCCCTGATACTCAACTTTATAAAGTTGACCCAGTGTTGACTCTACATAAGCTGTACCAGCACCAAAGAATGCAACCATCCACATCCAAAAAACTGCACCGGGTCCACCAAAACCAATTGCTGCTGCAACACCCGCAATATTACCGACACCAATACGACCAGCTAAAGATACTGATAAAGCTTGAAATGATGAGACTCCCTGTTCTGAAGAAGTACCTTTTATTAATAGTCTGGCCATTTCTTTAATTTGGCGGACTTGAACAAATCGTGTCAAAATAGAAAAGAATAAGCCGACGCCTAAGCATAAGTAAATCAGCGCCTTACTCCATATAATACTATTAACCCAATCAACAATTTCTGCTGCACTCATAGATATCAACCTTTGTATTTTTTAAATACAATACTCATATTATTTTGTTCATTTTCACTTCAGCAATATCCATGCCATACTTATAATAAACAGTGAGATATACACCTTAGTAAAAATACCTTCCTTGGGAATAGCTTAGATTTTTTATATCCACTGAAAACAAACTCTATCTGACTTGTAAAAATCTTATATCGTGTTATTTTTGGTGTCTTTCCCTTATTAGTTCCTTAGAAGATCTCTTCAAATTCCAGATTATCTTTTATGAAAATTTTTGGAAAAAGAATGAAAAACCTCCTAAGAACTATATTTATATAATATCGAGCAAAATTTCAATTTTTTATGAGTAAAGTCAAAACTGTTTACCGTTGCGAGCAATGTGGTGCTGATCATCCTAAATGGGCCGGTCAATGTTCAGAGTGTGGTGAATGGAATTCTCTGACTGAAGTCAAACTCGAACCTACTACAGCGCATCGTGCGCGTCCTAAAATTGGTGGCTATGCAGGCCAAGTTGCCAATATCACAACACTTAATAAAGTCTCGGTTTCTCATGAAACCCGCTTACCTACAGGTATTAGCGAGTTTGACCGTGTGCTCGGCGGTGGTTTGGTCACAGGTTCAGTGGTTCTGATTGGTGGTGACCCAGGTATTGGTAAATCGACTATTCTTTTGCAAACCGCAACCCATATGGCAAGTGCAAAAAGCTCTGCACTTTATATTACGGGTGAAGAATCGTTATCTCAGGTGGCCTTACGTGCTCAGCGCCTTGACCTGCCGACAGATCAGTTAAAAGTCATGGCGGAAACCTGTGTCGAGCGGATTTGTGAAGTTTTAGAGCAAGAAAAACCTGTTGTTGCAATTTTGGACTCGATTCAAACGCTTTACACAGAAACGCTCCAATCTGCACCAGGTGGTGTCTCACAAATTCGTGAATCTGCTGCGTTATTAACCCGCTATGCAAAAAATAGTGGCACGGCGTTATTTATTGTTGGTCACGTGACCAAAGAAGGTGCACTCGCAGGTCCACGTGTTTTAGAACACATGGTGGACTGCGTACTTTATTTTGAAGGCCAATCCGACTCACGTTATCGTATGATTCGTGCTGTGAAAAACCGTTTTGGTGCAGTTAACGAACTAGGCGTATTTGGCATGACCGATAAAGGCTTACGTGAAGTAGCCAACCCTTCTGCTATTTTCTTAAGTCGTTACGATGAAGCGATTCCCGGTTCAATTGTTATGATTAGTCGTGAAGGGACTCGCCCACTTTTAGTTGAAGTTCAAGCTTTAGTTGATGATGCCCAAGGACAACCACGACGTGTCGCACTTGGTCTTGAACAAAACCGCTTAAATATGTTGCTTGCTGTCATGCATCGTCATGGCGGTGTGCAAACCACAGGACAAGATGTCTATGTCAACATTGTCGGTGGTTTAAAAATTACTGAAACAGGTTCTGACTTAGCTGTTTTACTTGCCTGTGCTTCGAGTTTGCGTACCAAAGCATTACCACAGCAACTTGCAGTTTTTGGTGAAGTTGGACTTTCAGGTGAAATTCGTCCTGTGCCAAATGGACAAGAACGTTTAAAAGAAGCGGCAAAACATGGCTTTAAATATGTCATTTTACCTAGAGGCAACGCCCCACAAAAAGCGATTCCGGGGGTTCAAGTGATTGCTGTGGCACGCTTACATGAAGCGCTAACCGAAGCGATGCAGCTCAGCGATGAATTGACATAAAAAAACATATTTTTATAGTTGAAATTTAGTGTAAATGGCTGCATAAATACTATTACAAATTAATTTTAAACAGGAATTTCCTATGGAAGTACACCAGCGCGGCTTGATAACCGGTATTTTAATGGCTGCTTTGGCAATTTCTCCTCTTGCTGAAGCAAAACGTGCAGGTGGTGGTAAAAGCCACGGCATGGCACGCTCTACCACTTCAAGCCAGTCATATCAACAACCTCGTCAAGTGGCTCCAGTTCAACAACCTGCTACAGCACCTCAGAGATCTGGTCCGGGTGTTGGTTCAATGGTTGCAGCTGGTGTAGCTGGTGCTGCCGTAGGTGCTGTTGCAGCACATGCTTTAGCTGATGACAAACCAACATCAACTGAACAACGTGTAACCCAACCTGATAACGAGCAACAAGCTGTTCAGCAACAAGAGAAGAAAGGTGGTATCCCAGGTTGGTTATGGGTATTACTTGCTGCGGCTGTTGCCTTTTTTGTATTCCGCAAATTTGGCGGGAAAAAAAAATTAGCAGCAAATAATCCTTACGCTCCAAACAGCAACGGTCAAAACACATTTGGCCGTTCAGCTGCGCCAACTAACTCAAACGACAACACCAATATTTTTGGTCAGTCTGTTGGTGGTGGTACAGCAACTCAAGCTCCGTTTGGCGGTGCAACAACAAGTAATGGCAACCAGTTACCAGATGGTAGCGAACCTGCTTCTTTCTTACGTGTTGCTCGTCAGCGTTTTAACCACATTCAGTCAATTAATAGTGCAAGTAACATCGAAGAAATTCGTCGCTACTTAACACCTGAACTTTATAACTCTATGTATAACGACATCATGGAGAACCAAGATCAGGACGTTGCCGAGTTTAGTAACTTAAATGCAATGGTTGTAGACAGTGCGACTGAAAATGGTCAATACATTGTGAGCGTACGCTTTACAGGTACAGTAAGTGAAGATTTAAATAGCTTGCCACAGCCATTTACAGAAATCTGGCACTTTGTAAAACCTGTTGGCTCTCAGCAAGACTGGGTTGTTGCAGGTATTCAACAAGCTTAATTTAAATAAGCTCCAAATAAAAAAGCCACAATATGTGGCTTTTTTATTTGCTCGCGCTTAGGCAATTTCAGCTGGAAAAGCGATGACTTTTTCGATTTTAAGTTGATCTGTTGCAACCATGAGTAATCGGTCAATACCTAAAGCAATTCCTGAGCATTCTGGCATATGAGGTAACGCAGCCAACAAGTGCTCATCTAATGGCATAACATGAAGCCCTTGCTTGGCGCGCTCTGCATTATCTGCTTCAAAGCGTGAACGTAACACGTCTGCATCGAGCAATTCATCGTAAGCATTAGCAAGCTCTAAGCCTTCAATATAAACCTCAAAACGTGCTGCGACCTCTTCCCCATCTTCATCTACTTTCACTTTTGCCAAAGACGCCATTTCTGGTGGAAAGTCAGTTAAAAAGACAGGTGCATCAAAACCTAAACTTGGCTCAACAAAATGAGAGAACAACAAATCCATATAAGCTAAGCGGTCATCACCTAAATCAAGATTTAATCCCACACGATTTGCTGTATCTTTGAGTTGCTTTAAAGTCGCTTGCAAAGGGTTAATGTCCAAGCGGTCCTGAAAAGCATGCTTATAACTCAAAATAAATGGACGAACTTCACCAAAACGATGCTGCAAACAGGTTTGTAATAAATCGGCTGTTTCGTGCATTAATGCTTTTAAGTCCAAACCCGGACGGTACCATTCAAGCATGGTAAATTCACTGTTGTGTTTACGCCCGTGTTCATCATCTCGGAAAACCTTACAGATTTGATAAATCGGCCCACTACCACTTGCTAGCAAACGTTTCATGGCAAACTCTGGCGAGGTTTGTAAATATTGAGTCTGCAACTTGCCATGAATATGACGCAAAGTCTGAACTGAAGCTAAATGTACATCGGTAACGCCTGCTTGTGAAACAATTGGCGTTTCGACTTCCATGACATCACGTTCTGCAAAGAACTGGCGAATTTGGTTATAAAGCTTAGCACGAGCCTTTAAAGCATCAATTGAACAAGTAGGTTGATAACTTAAACTCATGCCTGTGGCCCCCCATGTGCTGCCCATTCACGGCGCAGCGGATAATTTTTACGTAATAAATCAAATGCTTTTTGCTCTACTTTACCGTCTTTAACGCAGACACGGATATTGGCATCATCTTGAGCAATATCATAAATTTGAGCTAATTTTTGCTTTAAAACCGCTTTTAAATCATGTCCTGAAAAATAGTCTTCGCATGCAGGCAACTGAGTTTCAAAACGTTTATTGATGTCATATCCAAATTTTTGGCAAAACGCTTCATAAATCATTTGTGTACCGCGAGCCTTACCTTCGAGGCTATAACCTGCAATATGCGGTGTTGCCAACGCTAACATATTTAAAAGCTCATCTGATATCACTGGCTCATGTTCAAATACATCGAGCACGACTTTACGCTGGGTACGTTGAATGTCTTGCATTAAAGCGGCTTCTTTCACGACTGGACCACGAGCGCTATTAATTAAAATTGTGTTAGGTTGAAGCGCTGCAAAAGCATTTTCGTCAAACAAATGATATGTCGCATGTTCACCGTTTTTGGTGAGCGGTACATGAATGGAAATGGCATTGGCTTGTTGCAATAGGGTTTTAAAGCTTACATTTTCAATTGAATCTAACTGCACATAGGGGTCAAAACCAATGACATTCCAGCCAAGCAACCGAGCCATATAGGCCAAACGTTTACCGACGTTGCCAAGACCAACAATGCCTAGCGTAAATTTTTCTTGTTGTTCTATAAGGTTCGCATCTAAATGCAGCAAAGCGGTGATGACATATTCAGCAACTGCCTGTGCATTACAACCTGCTGCATTGGCCCATGTAATATCATGCTTTTCTAGGGCTTGAATATCTAAATGATCGGTTCCGATTGTGGCACTACCCACATATTTTAAAGCGGTATTTTGAATTAAACTTTCGTTCACTGCGGTGACTGAACGAACCAATAAAGCTTCAGCATCTTTTACATCTGCGTGCGTTAAGGTGCGTCCTGCATGGTGTTGAATATCGCCAAATTCTGAAAAAAAGTAATCGGTAAATGCCAAGTTTTCATCTGCGACGATTTTCATTGTCTGCAACTCATAGCTTATAAAAACGTTATTATCCTTTGAGTTGCAGTAAAGCACAATGTTCAGGGCGCTAAATTCACACAGGGTTTCTAAGTTTGGCTTATCTACAAACCACCGCCTAAATAAAAATAAGCCATGACTGCAAGTGTTATCCAAATTAGAATAATGAGTACAGCAACTAAATAATTTCGTGGTGCTTTTTCATGCTCCTCTAACCACTCATTCGCTTGCTGTTCTGCATCAAAAATGACTTGTTCTGGCGTAAAACGAAGTGCTAACCAAATCAGGATAGGCAAAATAATCGCATCATCTACAAAGCCCAAAATAGGAATAAAATCTGGAATTAAGTCAATAGGGCTAAAAGCATAAGCTACAGCCACTACAGCAATAACTTTAGGCAACCACGGCATTTGAGGATGTCTTGATGCAAACCAAAGCATAACAATCTGTTTTCTTAGACGTTTTGCCCATTCTTTTAGTGATTGTACCCAAGACATTTGGACTGTCTCTGAACCTGTAGAGTTTTATCATAATCTATAAAATCTACCCATAGCTTAAAAGCAACAGAAATGTCAGATGAGCTTTGTTTTAAGACAAATATATTTTAAATGTCAGTATATAAAACAAACCTATCTCCCCTACAGAAACTTGCCAATGTCAGACCAGATTGTTTGGCTAAGTGAATAGCCATACTGGTCGGTGCTGAAATTGAAGCCAGTAAACTTATATTCAACTGGGCACATTTTCGAATTAGTTCATAACTTGCCCGACTGGTCATGACCACAAAACCTAAACTGGTGTCGTAGTTTTCTTGCGCTAAATAACCAATTAATTTGTCCAAGGCATTATGGCGGCCAACATCTTCAAATAAAGCCACGATTTGACCATCAACCACCCACGCTGCGGCATGTGCCCCACCTGTTAAAGCGGTAATTTCTTGCTGGGCTTTCAAATGGGAAATAGCACTCGGAATTTGCTCAAGCCATATTTTTGATGCATGCGTTGTAATTTTGGGAACATCTAACTGAAACTGTTCCAAACTTTCAATGCCACATAAACCACAGCCTGTACGACCTACCATCATACGGCGGTGTTGTTTTAAAGCAGCAAATGCTCTCGATGAAATGGTCATTTCTACCGTAATGCCCAATTCACTTTGATGTAGATCAAGCGCATATAGCTCTTTTAAACTGGTTAAAATACCTTCAGATAGACTAAAACCTTTGGCAAATAATTCGACATCGGTTGGTGTCGCCATCATCACCGCATGTGAAATACCGTTATACACCAAGGCGACTGGGTACTCTTGCACAATATGATCTAAAACATTTTCAGATTCGGTTTTGTTAAACCGCTGTACTGGTAAGGTTTCAACCCCATAAGCATGTGGTGTCAAAATTATTTCCTTTATTTCAAAATGGCGCTTGTTTAGAGCGCCATTTGTTTGAGTTACATTTTAAATGTCATGTTTGATTTAAAGACTACTGACTTTTCTATCTGCATCTTGAGGGTCAACGGCTGTTGCCAAGTTAAAGTGCTCAGGTGCATTTCCAGGATGCAAAATCACTGGAACACTTTTCGAAGCCGGAATCTTGGCATATTTGTCATGACTGCTTAATGCCACCAAAGGATTGGTTTCCGGATAGTAAGCAGCCAAGCTGCCACGCGGAATGTTATACGGCACAATACGGAAACTATGCACAATACGCTTCACACCATCTGAGAACACACTTTCAATATCAACCCACTGGTTTGCTTCAAAGCCCGCTTCATCAATATCCGCTTGGTTCATAAACAACACACGACGCTGACCAAACACTCCGCGGTAACGGTCATCGAGACCATATAAAGTGGTGTTGTATTGGTCATGAGAACGAGTAGTCATTAAGGTATAGACCTTACTTTCGGTATATGCTGCAGCGTACTGATTTTCCTTATCGGCATAAACCTCACTCAGCGGCGTAATCATAAACTGCGCTTTACCACTTTTTGTATTCCAGATGTGTTGATTAGCAGGATGCTCTAAGTGAAAACCGCCCGGTTTATAAACACGTAAATTAAAGTCATGGAACTCATCAAATACATCAGCAATTGAGTCACGAATGCGGTCATAACTCTCGATGTACCATTTCCATTTAATCTGACTATCTGGAAGTACCGCTTCTGCCATTCTTGCCACAATATCTGGTTCTGACAAAATATTTTTAGAAATTGGTGCGTTGCGCCCTGCTGACAAGTGAACATTACTCATTGAGTCTTCAACCGAAATGGCTTGTGGGCCGTGAAGCTGCTCATCAATTTCGGTACGGCCTAAGCATGGCAAAATAAGTGCATCTTTACCACACACCAAATGGCTACGGTTTAACTTAGTAGCGACATGAACAGTTAAATCACATTTTCTAAGCGCTTCTTGAGTATATGGGGTATCGGGGGTTGCAACCGCAAAGTTTCCGCCTAAGCCAATAAAGACTTTGACCTCGCCCTCAGCCATAGCTTTAATGGTTTCGACCACGCCATGCCCATTTTTTCTTGGTGATTTAATACCGAATACACGGTCAATACTATCGAGCAGCTTAGGACTAGGCAACTCATTAATACCCATAGTTCGGTCGCCTTGCACGTTACTGTGTCCACGAACCGGACACAGCCCTGCACCCGGTCTGCCAATTTGACCACGTGCCAACAATAAATTTGCCAGCATATGTACGTTAGAGGTTCCGTGACGGTGCTGGGTAATGCCCATACCCCAACAGAAAATTGAACGCTCAGAGTCTAAAAAGAGTTTAGCGAGTTTTTCTAAATGTTCAGGTGACAGACCTGAGTGCTTATAAATATCTGCCCACTCAGTTCTTTCCACCTCAGCAATCATTTCATCGAAACCAACGGTATTGACTGCAATAAAGTTTCGGTCAAAAACGCTTGGTTTACCTGAGGCAATTGCCTTTTTATCCCATTCATTTAAGTGCTTTAACATCCCTAACATGAGAGCATAGTCACCCCCAATTTTTGGCTGGAAATAATAACGACTAATTGGTGTACTGCCGTTAGTCATCATTTCAAGCGGTGCTTGTGGGTCTTGGAAACGCTCTAGGCCTCGTTCTTTAATTGGGTTAATCGCAATAATATTGCCACCCCGTTTAGACACTTCACGTAAAGTACCTAACATACGCGGATGGTTGGTTCCAGGGTTATGACCAAAACTAAAAATAGCATCGGCTAGATCAAAGTCGTCTAGGGTGACCGTGCCCTTTCCTAAACCAATCGAGTCGAGCAAACCGACACTTGTGGTTTCATGACACATGTTCGAACAGTCTGGAAAGTTATTTGTACCAAAGCTTCTCACAAATAATTGATATAAAAATGCTGCTTCGTTACTGGCACGGCCAGACGTATAAAACGCCGCTTGGTCTGGGTTGTCTAGTGCATGTAAATGTTGAGCAATCAACTTAAATGCATCGTCCCACGAAATAGGCACATATTTATCGGTTGCAGCATCATAACGAACTGGGTCGGTTAAACGACCTAAGTCTTCTAGGAAAAAGTCACTTTGCTCTGACAGCCAACTGACAGTATGCCCTGCAAAATATTCGGGAGTAACGGTTTTACTGGTTGCTTCAAAGGCAACCGCTTTGGCACCATTTTCACAAAAGTTAAATGCGTGAGCGTCTTTCTTTTCTGGCCATGCACAGCCGGGACAGTCAAAGCCTGTCGGCTGATTAATGTTGAGTAAGGTAATTGAGCCTTTGCCTAAAATATCTTGTCGCTTTAGGTTTCGAGCAACACTGAGCAGTGCGCCCCACCCACCAGCAGGATGAGTATATGGCTCAATTCGCGCAAAACTATTATTTTCCTGTATGTGCTTTTGTTCTTCTGAATTATCCACTTTTTCATCCTCTTATTTCTTTTACACTCAACAGGCTCAATGAAATCACAATTTAATTATGGTTTGATCAAAGCTACCCGCTAATTACCGATGAGTAGAGTCTGCTTTTGATGTTATTGCTCATATTTTAAAAGCTGGCTCAAGGCTTCTTATAATATGTGCCATATTGTTTACAATTACAATCATTCACCCCCAAGTACACCATTTAAATAATACTAATTAAAACAAATATTTAAAAAAATAATAACTGTGGTTTTTACAGATCAAAACATTATTAGCCTTCACACTTAACAGAGTGAAAGTGTTTTTAAATTGACACTTACATGTGTTTATCTATGGTTTTTTGGCATTAAGCAGTATAAAACAATGAGAAATTTATTCGTATTAGAGCATTTATGAAGGTTGTGATTGCCCCTGACTCATTTAAAGACAGCTTATCTGCTTTAAAGGTAGCTCAGGCCATTGCCAAAGGATTGCAAGCAGTTTTTCCTCATGCAGAAACTTTGATTTGCCCAATGGCAGATGGCGGTGAAGGAACCATTGAAGCTGTTTTAGAAGTCTGCAATGGTCAATGGCGTGAAAAAACTGTGGTTGGCCCCTTAGGTCAGCCTGTTCAAGCCAAATGGGGATGGCTAGAGCATCAAAAAATCGCCATCATTGAAATGGCTCAAGCGAGCGGCATACAGTTAGTCCCACCGTCAGAGCGTGATGCTTGCCACAGCACAACGTTTGGAACAGGCCAACTCATTTTGGATGCTTTAGACGCAGGTGCAAAAGACATAATTTTAACTGTGGGCGGTAGTGCCACTAATGATGGCGGCACAGGTTTACTCAGTGCTTTGGGTGCTCTTTTGCTCGATACCAACCAAAAGGTTTTACCCGCAGGTGGCCTCGCTCTAAGCAACCTGTCACACATTGATTTAACACATTTCGACTCTCGCATTCAGCACACACGGTTTTTACTGGCTGCCGATGTAACCAATCCGCTTTGCGGCCCAAATGGCGCATCTCATATTTTTGGTCCACAAAAAGGGGCTTCTCCGACTCAAGTAACGTTACTCGATGCAGCGCTTGCACATTTTGCCGATGTCTCAGCGGAGCTTTTAGGTTTCGATAAACGAGATGAAGCGGGCTCAGGTGCTGCGGGCGGTTTAGGTTTTGCAGCCAAAAGTTATTTAAATGCTGAGTTTAAGGCTGGAGTTAAGGTTGTGGCTGAACTCAATCAGCTTACCCATAAAATCTCTAACGCGGATTGGGTCATTACAGGTGAAGGAAAATTTGACCAACAAACCTTAAGTGGCAAAACAGTTTTTGGGGTGAGTCAAATTGCTAAAACACACAATGTTCCTGTCATTGTCATTGCAGGAACATTAGGCGAAGGCTATCAAGCGCTTTATGAGCACGGTGTTACGGCTGCATTTTCGCTAACTAATGGTCCCATCACATTAGAACAAGCCTGCGAACATGCGGCAAAACTTATTTATGAAAGAACAGTCGATATTGCGAGGTTAATTCAATTTAGCCAAACCAGTTTGAGATAAAAAAATTTTAATCGGCTAGCTTTAAAAGGTTCTCTTTACAGCTTTCCAATATTTCATCGCTAAGGTTTGATTGATCTGGGCATGCACGAGACAAGGCAATTGCCCCTACAGATTGGGCAAGAATATTAATGGCTTGCTTTCTCAACTCTGGCGCTTCCAAAGAAACTTGTTTTGCTCGTTCATTCATAATGAACTGAATAAGTTGCTTAATGCCCTCTTCAAATTCGACTTTTACTTCGTCTGGCTGTCTTGCAGCATCACATGATAGCGCAGTTAAGGTACATCCTAAATCTCGGTTATCTCGATGAGTGCGGGACACATAAAGTTGAATAAATTGAGTTAAGTTTAAACCTTCTATTCTTTTTAAAACCTGCTCAAGTCCATGTTTAACAGTAATTGAGACAAGGTCGGTCTTCGAAGTGAAATGTTTATAAAAGCCGCCATGAGTAAAGCCTGCGCTAGACATTAACTCGGCAATGCCAACTCCGTCATAACCTTTGTTACGAAAGAGTTGAGTCGCCTTTTCAACAATTTTATCTCGGTTTTCTTTTACCTGAGTTTTACTGACTTTCATGTTGGCGCACCCACTTTTACTCACCCTATACGTCATAATTATACATTGATTATGGTTGACATCAAAACTTGCATATTTTAGATTACAGTCATAATCTAAAAATTAAAGCGTGGAGACATCACATGTCAGCTCAAACAAAAGTACTTATTACAGGAGCTTCGTCAGGAATTGGTTCTGTCTATGCAGACCGATTTGCTCAACGTAGCCATAACTTAATTCTGGTGGCACGGGACACCAACCGCTTAGATAAAATCTCGAAGGACCTTCAAGAAAAATACGGCGTACAGGTCGAGTTTATTCAAGCCGATTTATCAAAGGATCAAGACATTAGCAAAATTGAAGATGTACTCAAAAACGATGCTGATATTGAAATTTTGGTAAATAACGCAGGTATTACACTTAGCGGAAATTTTTTAACTCAAGATATTAAAGAAATTGAAACACTCATGACTTTAAATATGACGGCGGTTGTTCGTTTGTCTCATGCGGTTTCCGAACAACTCGTACGTAAAGGTAAAGGCTCAATTATTAATTTAGGTTCTGTTGTTGGGTTGTCTCCTGAATTTGGTTCTACCATTTATGGTGCAAGTAAGTCCTTTATACATTTTTTTAGCCAAGGCTTACATTTAGAGTTAAAAGATCATGGCGTACATGTGCAAGCCGTATTGCCTTCTGCAACCAAGACTGAAATTTGGGAACGTTCAGGTATCGATTTAAGCCAAGTTCCGCCATTAATGGACGTCAATGATTTGGTGGATGCTGCTCTAATCGGCTTTGATCGTAAAGAAACAATTACAATTCCTGTGCTGAAAGACGAAAATCAATGGAATAATTTTGAAAAATCACGTATCACTTTACTACCAAACTTTTCTTCGGCTGAAGTAGCTCAACGTTATAAAAACTAACAAGTACCGCTACCCAACTCTTAAGTAGGAAAATCTTATGAATGTTATTGATGCTCTCCGTAAGCGCCGTGCAATTAAACGCTTCGACCCTTCTTTTCAGTTATCTGAAGATAACAAGAAAGAGTTATTACAAGAAGTTTTAGCAAATGCACCAAGTGCTTTTAACTTGCAACATTGGCGTCCAGTGATTATTGAAGACACTGAGTTAAGACAAAAAATTCGTGCCATTGCTTGGGACCAACCACAAGTTACAGAAGCATCTTTACTGATTGTGTTATGTGCAAAAGTAAATACATGGGAAGCCGATGCTAAACGTGTATGGGATGGTGCGACACCAGAAGTTCAAAATATTATGGCGGGTGCAATTGACCAGTATTATCGTGACCGTCCACAAACCCAACGTGACGAAGTGATGCGTAGTGCGGGTATTTTTGCTCAAACCCTCATGTTGCTTGCTCAAGAACACGGTTTAGATAGCTGCCCTATGGACGGTTTTGACTTTGACGCAATGGCGAAGCTTGTTAACTTGCCTGAAGACCATGTGGTGTGTTTAATGATTGCCGTTGGTAAGTCGGCTTCCGAGCCTTACCCACGTGTGGGTAAACTTCCTTACGACGATGTGATTATTCAAAATACATTCTAAGCACTAAAATTTGAGCCCCTCATACTATAAATAGCATGAGGGGCTAACTTTTAACTGGAATGTTATTTTTGCGACATTATTTTGCCTTTTTAGCGTTTAATTTATTGGTTAAACGACGAACTAAAAGAAAAAATAAAGGTACAAAGAAAATAGAAAGTAAGGTACCAGAAATCATACCGCCCGTTACGGCTATACCAATTTCTTTACGGCTTACAGCCCCTGCCCCTGTAGATACAGCCAATGGAAGAACACCTGCCACAAATGCCAGAGATGTCATAATAATGGGGCGTAATCGCTGACCTGCACCTTCAATAATCGCTTCCATCAATGCTTGTCCTGCCTCTAACTTAGCTGCCGCGAATTCAACAATTAAGATAGCATTTTTGGCAGAAAGTCCAATGGTAGTAAGCATGGCGACCTGAAAGTAAATATCATTCACAAAACCAGCTAGACTTGCAGCCACTACAGCTCCAATCAGGCCTAAAGGAATCACTAGCATCACAGAAACAGGAATAGACCAACTTTCATAAAGTGCTGCCAAACACAAAAAGATAAAGATAATTGAGGCTAAATATAACCAAATGGTTTGACCACCAGCTAACTTCTCTTGATAAGACAACCCGCTCCACTGAAGGTTAAAGCCTTGTTGCTGATCAACTAACTGCTGCATCTTATCCATAGCTCCACCAGAACTTTCACCAGTTGCCGCAGAGCCTTGTATTTGTACAGCTGAAAGACCATTAAAGCGTTGCAGCATTTGGGGTCCCATTTGCCATTTTACAGAAGAGAAACTAGAAAATGGCGTCATCTGACCTGTCGCACCGCGAACATACCATTGCCCAATATCTTGAGGTAAGGAACGATAAATCGCGTCTCCTTGCATATAAACTCGCTTAACACGACCTTGGTCGATAAAATCATTAATATAAGATCCACCCCATGCCGACGACAGCGTATTACTGATATCGGCTTGAGCCAAACCAAGTGCACTGGCTTTTCTTTGATCGATGTCGACTTGTAACTGAGCTTTATCTTCTAAACTATTTAGACGGACTGCTGCTAAGCCAGAATCAGCACTTGCTGCTTTTAACACAGTGTTTTGTGCCGCCAGTAAAGCATCACGTCCTTTATTTTCAGCATCTTGTAACCAAAGTTCAAAACCACTTGATTGTCCAAGCCCCCTCACTGCGGCTGGTGAAAGTACCTGAACACGTGCGTTACGCAGTGACTTAAAATATGAATTTGCCCGAGCAATCACTGCTTCTGCAGTGTTTTCACTCCCTTCTCGGTCATCCCAATGTTTGAGTCCAGCAAATGCCATTCCCACATTTTGCCCACTGCCTGCGTTATTTCTACCCATCACCATGAAAATCACATTGAGATTATCCTTTTCTTTCGTCAGGAAATAATCTGCTATCTGATTACCTACCCGTTCTGTTTCAGCGAGTGTCGTGCCTACTGGTGTACTAAACTGGACCATAACTGAGCCTTGGTCTTCTTGTGGTAAAAACCCAGTATTCATACGCGTATATTGCCAGCCTAACAAAGCTGTAATGCCTACGAATATGATCATAAATATTTTGGGTTTACCTAAAACCGCAAGCAACTTGGTACGATAGCCTGACTGCCCTTGTTCGACTTTACGATTGAACCAAGTAAAGAATTTTCTCTGCTTATGTTTTTCATTTGCAGGTTTGAGTAAGGTTGCACATAACGCAGGTGAAAGGGTTAAAGCAACAATGGCTGAAAGCACCATAGCCGATACGAGTGTTACCGAAAATTGGCGATAAATAATGCCGACAGAACCACCAAAAAAAGCCATCGGTAAAAATACCGCAGCAAGGACCATCGCAATACCAACCAGTGCACCCGATATTTCTTTCATTGAAATTAGGGTGGCTTGCCGAGCATCAAGATTTTGCTCATGCATAACCCGCTCAACATTTTCAACAACGACAATCGCATCATCTACCAGCAAACCAATTGCCAAAACCATCGCAAATAAAGTCAGCGTATTAATGCTATAGCCCAATATACTGAGTACACCAAATGTTCCTAACAATACGACAGGAACCGCAATAGCTGGAATTAAAGTCGCACGCCAGCTCTGCAAAAATAAGAACATAACAATAATGACGAGAACAATTGCCTCAGCTAAAGTTTTAATCACCCCTTTTACAGATGCTTCGACAAATGGCGTACTGTCACGAGGGTATGCAACTTTTAACCCCGATGGCATAGAGCCGGTTAAACGCGTGACCTCAGCTTTCACCCTTTCAGCGGTTTCTAAAGCATTGGCGCCCGAAGCAAGTTGAATAGACATACCTGAAGCTGGCTTTCCATTCAAACGTGTAGAGGTTTGATAGCTTTCTGCACCGCGCTCTACACGGGCCACATCTTTAAGTAAAACAACAGCACCGTTTGTTTGAGTCCGTAAAATAATATTTTCAAATTGGTTGACAGTCTGTAGACGGGATAATGCGGTTACTGTTGCATTTAAAGCCTGTCCTTCACGAGTCGGTAAAGCACCCAACTCACCTGCTGTAATTTGTGCATTTTGAGCTTCAATCGCAGTTCTGACATCGGAAGGCATAAGGCCATAGCTATTTAGTTTATGCGGATCGAGCCATATGCGAATTGCATATTGAGCACCAAATACTGTGATTTCACCTACACCATCAACGCGACTTAATGGGTCTTGAAGTGTGCTCACCATGTAGTCGGATATATCGACAGAAGTTCTTGTGTTACTTTCATCGTAAAGTGCAAAGACCAATAAACTGTCACCCTGTGACTTTGTTACGGTAATACCTTGTTGCTGAACCTCTTGAGGAAGTCGGCTAAGCGCCTGATTGACGGCGTTTTGTACCTGAACCTGCGCTGTGTCAGGGTTTGTTTTTTGATTAAAACTTAAGCTTATACGTGCCTGACCAGCCGAACTACTACTCGATGAAAAATAAAGTAAACCATCAATACCCTTAATTTGCTGTTCCAAAATCTGGGTCACACTGTCTTCAACAGTTTTGGCAGATGCTCCGGGATAATTTGCAGTGACGTTTACACCCGGTGGTGCAATATCTGGATATTGTTCAATGGGCAAGGTCAAAATAGAAATTGTACCCAAGGCCATAATACAAATAGAAAGAACCCAAGCAAAAATAGGCCGTGCAATAAAAAAACTCGACAACATAGCGTATCCTCAGCTCATTGGTGTGGGTTCAATCGCCATACCGGCACTTAAACCTTGCAAGCCATCAACAATGACTTGATCTCCTTCGTTCAAGCCAGATATCACTAACCAACGGTTATCCATTGCATTTCCTAGCTTAATTTTTCGTTGTTCAGCTTTATTATCTTTTCCGACCACCCATACAAGCGCGTTTCCATCAGCATCTCTGAAAAGAGCGCCTTGGGGGATCAAGATGCTGTTAGGCCGCGTACCCGTTCCAAGTTCTGCGCGCACATACATTCCCGGCAATAAACCATGATTTGGATTTGAAAATGCTGCACGCAACGTGATACTTCCTGTCGCTTCATCCACTGCAATATCACTGAATTTAAAGGTACCTTGCTGCGAATAAGTAGTACCATTTTCAAGCTGTAAACGAACTGAAAGTTGAGTTGGTTTTATTCCATTTTCAGTAAGCTGTTTACGCAGCGCCATATATTCATCACTCGACTGAGTTAAATCGACATACATTGGGTCAAGTTTTTGAATGGTTGCTAAAGGGTCTGTTTGAGCCGAAGTGACTAAAGCACCGCGTGTAATTGAAGAGCGTCCTATTCGACCTGAAATAGGTGCAGTAACTTGTGTATAACGTAAATTTGTTCGCGCTGTTTTTAATACAGCTTCATTTACCGCAACGGTAGCTTTTGCTTGTTCATAAGCACTTAATGCATTATCAAGTTCTTGCTGACTCACGCCATTTACCTTAATGAGCTCCTTATAGCGCTCAGCTTGCAGACGAGTTGAGTTCACTGTTGCTTTAGCAAGAGAAAGATTACCTGCAGCCTCATCAACACTATCGCGATAGAGTGACGAATCAATTTTATAAAGCGGTTGTCCTTTATTCACCTGAGAGCCTTCTTTAAACAACTGCTCAACGACTACTCCGTTTACTTGTGGACGCACTTGCGAAATTTCAGAAGCCACTGTTCTTCCAGCTAACTGATAAGAAGATTCAATCGTCTCTTTTTTTATGGTGATAACACCAACCTTTTGGTTATTTTTAACAATAGGTTTTTCAGAATCACATCCACTTAGAAACAAGAGCACAGGCAATAAATACAAGGTTTTACGACTAAAAAAATGAATATCAGGCATATCGGGAACCCGAGAAATATGGACAATTTATTTACTTTACTGTAAAGTAAATAAATAAGATGTGCAAGAAAACACCATATGTTAAAAAAATCTCCAGGACGTCCCTCTCGAATCCGCCCAACTCTTATAGCAGCAGCACGTGAACTCTTTCTTGAACAAGGTTTAGAAGTACGTTTAGAGGCTATTGCCACTAAAGCTGGTACAAATCGACAAACTTTATATAACCATTTTCCAACCAAAACAGCGCTGTTAATTGAAGTCTTCGACCATTTAAAAGCAGAAATGGAAGCTCCTTTTATTGGGCAGCACGATGCTAGCAACAAACGATTAGATCAACGTTTATTTGATATTGGGCACGCTGTGCAAACTCATTTTTATAATGTTGATGCGATTCGTCTGCAACGATTACTGATTATTGCTTTAGTTGAAATGAAAGAGATTCTTCCTAAAATCCAGAATCGTACTCAAGGCAATATTAAGAGGTCTTTAAGTCATATTCTTGAAACTGCACACAATGCAGGCTTAATTCAAGTTGAACATCCTGATGAAGCTGCTAAAGCCTTTTTGGGTGCTGTAATGGGATATTCTTATCCTGCAACAATGCTAGGAGGTGCACCACCCACTCCTAAAGAATTGAAAAAACTCAATCAAGAAGTTTGTTCAATGTTTTTAAAGGCATGGCAGTATAAAGAATAATTGTATAAGCAATAAAAGCTCCGTGTTTAGAGGGGCTTTTATTGCTTCAAATCATTAATCGTATTTCTTTAAAGTTTTGATCAAAGCCTCATGAAATAGTTTCGGGTTTTGCATTTGTGGTGAATGTCCCATACCTGCAAATTCAATTAATTCAGCGTTTGGAATTAATTTTGCAGCCTCTTTACCCAGAACACTGTATTGACCAATTTTTTGTTTAACTTCAGGTGGAGCTATATCACTACCAATTGCAGTTGTGTCACCTGTACCGATATACAGCACTGTAGGCACTTTAAGATGAGAAAATTCATAATAGACAGGTTGAGTAAAAATCATGTCGTAAATAAGTGCTGAGTTCCAAGCGACTTTTTCATGTCCCTTCCCTGCATTTAATCCAGCTAACATATCTACCCATTTATCATATTCAGGCTTCCATTGACCTTGATAATAAGTTTTTAATTCATAAGCTTTAATAGACTCTGCACTCACTTTCAGTTCACGCTGATACCATTGATCAATACTGCGATATGGAACCCCTTTTGCTTTCCAGTCCTCTAAACCAATTGGATTGACCATTCCTAATAATTTTGTTTCTTTCGGATACATCAAAGCATAGCGGGTTGCCAACATACCACCTGTTGAATGCGCCAATAAAATAGGTTGTTTAACCCCTAATTTATTGAGTAAAGCATGTGTGTTCTCTGCAAGCTGTTGGAAACTATATTGATAATGATCTGGTTTGCTAGAAGTACAGAAACCGATTTGATCGGGAGCAATCACCCGATAGCCATTTTGTGTTAGAAAACTAATGGTTTCTTCCCAAGTTGCACCACAAAAGTTTTTGCCATGCAAAACCACCACTGTTTGTCCATTAGGTTTTTTGGGTTGAACATCCATATATCCCATTTTTAGATTTTGCTGTTGGGACGAGAAATTAAAATATTGGAGCGGATAAGGATATTTAAATCCTTCTAAATGCTCTCCATACACATTATTTGCAGAACTGACTGTTGATGCAGTAAGACAAGCAAAAAATAAAGACAAGAATGGCAGTTTATTTTTCATCTTTCATTTCTCTCGAACAAATAGGAATAAGGATGTTTTAGCTGAGTTACATCCGAGTTCAAGATCGATTCGAATGTAAAAGTTTTACGGATTATTTAAATAGAAAATTGGATAAACTTTTCTCGACGCCTTCAGGGTTTTCTTCAATTAGCCAATGACCTGTGTTAGGTAAAATTACCGCTTCTAACTTAGCTGGATCTTCCACAAACTTCGCTCTCATTTCTTTAATCAATACGTCATTCACTCCCTTTTCACCACTAAGTGCCATTGCAGGAATAAATAACTTTTTGTTATTTGCTAAAAGTGCTTCATTTTGTAGGGCTGAGTCTTTTTTTGAACGGTAATAGCCAAAGGCTGCTTTTAATTTATCTCGAGTCGAATACGGCTCAATCAACTCAGCAAGGAGTTCAGGCGTAAAAATGTCTTTTTTACCTGCATAAGTTTTAATAAAGTACGAGAGAAATAAAGTTGGGTCATTCACAATTTGCTTTTCAGCAATATCACCAAAACTAAAATAACCAAAGTGCCAGCCTAAACCCGGCCCTTTTGGTGAATAACCCGGGTGATTGAATGTCTCCATATCTGGAATTGGAGAATCCATAAAGACAACTTTTTTAACGTAATCTTGATTATTTGCAACTAGAGGGTAAGAGGCCGTATTTCCAATGTCATGACTCACATAATAAATAGACTTATTCTTGGTAATTTGTTTTATGGCACTTAATAGAATTTTCGATGCATTCTCTGCAGAGTAATCATCGTTAAGTATGGGAGATGATTGACCCAAACCCGGTAAATCAATTGCAATCACTTTATGGTCTTTCATATAAGACAGCATGACTGGTTCCCACATTTTCCATGTCGAACCAAAACCATGAATAAATACAATTGGTGTGCCTTTAGATCCACCTTCAACGTAATGGAGTTTTACGCCTTCAGACTCGATAAACTTACTAGATAAACCCTTTGCATAAGCATATTGTCCTAACCCTTCAGATTTCACTTTATTAAACATTTGCTGTGAAACGGCTGGGGGTGTATCTATCGACTTTAAGTTTGGATCATATTCTGCATTTGCATATGAAGAACCAACCAAAATAAAAGCTATAGAAATGGAAATATTTTTAAAATATCTATTCATATTAATGACTCATTTAAAATAAATAATTCATTGCACCCAAGCCTTAAGCCTGAGTGCGATGAATTTCATATTTATTTAAATAAAAAGTTCGATAAACTTTTCTCGACACCTTCAGCGTTTTCTTCCACCATCCAGTGTCCTGTATCTGGCAAAATAATGGCTGAGTATTGGGCTGGATCAGCTACAAATCTTGCTCGCATCTCTTTAACCAAAACATCATTTACCCCTTTCTGGCCGGTAAGCGCCATAGAAGGTATGGTTAACTTTTTGCCACTAGCAAGTAATGCTTCATTTTGACGAACTGAGTCTGCATGCGAACGGTAATATCCAAAAGCTGCTTTTAATTTATCTCGAGTCGAATACGGCTCAATCAACTCAGCAAGTAGCTCAGGTGTAAAAATTTCTTTTTTCCCTGCATAGGTTTTAATAAAGTATGAGAAAAATAAATTTGGGTCATTTGCAATTTGCTTTTCAGCAATATCACCAAAGCTGAAATAACCAAAGTGCCAGCCTAAACCTGGGCCATCTGGGGTATACCCAGGATATTCGAACATAGCACGGTCAGGAATTGGCGAGTCCATAAATACAGCTTTTTTGATATAGCCTTGGTTATTTGCAACCAGTGGATAAGAAGCCGAATTACCTAAATCGTGACTGACATAGTAGATAGGCCCTTTACCAGCAATTTTTTTAATTGCGCCAATCAAGATTTTTGAGGTATTTTCTGCCGAATAATCATCGTTAAGTATGGGAGATGACTGACCCAAACCCGGTAAATCAATTGCAATCACTTTATGGTCTTTCATATAAGAAAGCATGACTGGTTCCCACATTTTCCATGTCGAACCAAAACCATGAATAAATACAATCGGTGTGCCTTTAGATCCGCCTTCAACATAATGAAGTTTTACACCTTCAGACTCGATAAACTTACTAGATAAACCTTTTGCATAAGCATACTGGCCTAACCCCTCAGATTTCACTTTATTAAACATTTGCTGTGAAACGGCTGGTGGCGTATCTATCGACTTTAAGTTTGGGTCATATTCTGCATTTGCTTGACTTAATCCCAATACACCAATTGCTGCGGACAAAGTCATTACTTTAAAAAATTTATTCATTTTCTTAGCCTTGATTTATAGAGTGAGCTTATTCAGCAGTTGGATAGTCGGTATAACCCGTTGCATCGCCACCATAGAAATATTCAGATTTTGCTGGTGCTAAAGAATGACCTGACTGTAAACGCTCTACTAAATCTGGGTTGGAAATGAAAGGACGACCAAATGCCACCGCATCTACTAATCCTTTATCAAGAATAGTTTCGGCTCTTTCGAGTGAGTAATTTCCACAAACAATTAATGTGTTTGTGAATAATGAACGGAGTTTTTCTCTGAAACCCACTGGATAAGTATCACCATGTGGAAGCATGTCCCACTCAGCCAAATGAATATAAGCGATATTTCTTTTTTGTAATTGTTCAGCTAAATAAAGCGTAATTTCTTCGGGTTGTTGGTCTGTCATGCCATTAATGGTTCCCCAAGGTGATAAACGCACCCCTACTCGGCCAGCACCAATTGCATCAATCAATGCATCGACTGTTTCTAATAAGAAACGTGCACGATTTTCGACAGAACCACCATAGTTATCAGTACGCTGGTTCGCATCTGTAGATAAGAACTGATCAAACAAATAACCATTTGCAGCATGAACTTCAACTAGGTCAAAGCCAGCTTTCACAGCATTTTGAGCAGCTTGAATAAATTCCTGTTTAACGTTTTGAATATCATCTAAGTCCATTGCTCTTGGCATTTCGGCAGGTACCATTGCCCCTTCACCTTTTTCATTGGCAATAAATACAGATGCTTTGGCCTGAATTGCAGATGGTGCAATCGGTTGCTCGTGATTAATATGCAATGAAGAGTGCGACATACGCCCTACATGCCATAACTGAGCAGCAATTTTTCCGCCTTTTTCATGTACAGCTTGAGTCGCTAAAGCCCAACCTTGAATTTGTTCTTCTGAATAAATACCAGGTGTAAAAGAATAGCCTTTACCTACATCAGAAACTTGTGTGCCTTCAGTAATGATTAAACCTGCACTTGCACGTTGACCATAATAAAGTGCATTGAGTTCGGTCGGCACATCGTTAGGCTGTGCTGCTCTTGATCTGGTCATTGGTGCCATAACAATACGATTATTGAGTTCAACGTCGCCCACAGTCACTGGATTAAATAATTTGTGATTCATTTTTTAGCCCTTAAAATATGCATAAGATTATTTATGTAGTGATCACTATATAATCATGCTAAAATACAGTCAACGATTTTTTGTAGTGATCAATACAAAATGGAGAACAAAATGAACAAAACCGCAGGTCGTGGCCGTCCTCGTAATTTCGATCGAGATGCTGCATTAGACAAAGCGATGAATCTATTTTGGCGAAATGGTTATGAAGCAACCTCGATTAATGACCTGACAAAAGAGATGGAAATCAATCCGCCAAGTCTCTACGCTTCTTTTGGAAATAAAGAAAAGTTGTTTATTGAAGCTGTTGATTATTATGTAAAAAGCTTTGGTAATTATCGAATTGAGGCACTTCAAGAGTCTTTAACAGCTCAAGAAGGCATTAAAAATTTGTTAATCAGAACGATTGACCAATTTTATAGCAAGCCAGATAAAACTGGTTGTTTAGTCGTATCCGCAGCATTATCAGGTTCATCTGAAAGTAAAAATGTGCAAGAGATCTTAAGTAATGAACGTAGAAAGACTGTTGCTCTCATCAAAGCGAGACTTGAGCAAGGTCAAAAAGATGGCGATGTAGCTGAAAGCTTAAACTTGGATGTATTAGCAGATTACTTTGGCATGATACTGTTTGGCATTACGATTCAAGCAAAAGATAATGTGCCTATTCAAAACCTATACGAAAGTGTAGAAGTAGCTTTAAAAGCTCTAAAAAACTAATTTTTAATGATTTTAGAGTTGAAGTCATTTGGTTTGGTTTCAACTTCTTTCATTAAAATGATAGTGCTTTAAAACTGCCAACTAAATTTATAGGCCAGTGACAATAATCACTCGCCTTGAAGGTTTGTATTGTTTTCTATTCACTCATCTCAACATTTTCATCTTGGTTAAACTATTTAGAAAATAGTTTAGTAAGCTCTCCTTTTCATCGGTTTGCTGTGCGCTTAAAAGCTGAATAATTGCTCCTTCAATCATATATAGCAGTATTTTGGCATCGTTAAATGATGCCTCTATTTTTAGTAATCTGAGCTGGCTATAAAGTTCATTGATGAGCCATTTTCTGTATCTCACCGCAGTTTGATAAGCGTTTGGATAGCTATTTTTAGTTTCGAAAATGGCCTTAAATAATAAGTAATACGGCCCTTCAATATCGGCATGTAACCAATAGAGTTTCTTAATTTTATCCAATACAGTTGTTTCCAAATCATATTCCATCATAGCCATCACTTGGTCTTGCAGTCGTTCTTTTTGCACAATGAGACAGATATCAACGAAGCGTTGTTTAGAGTGAAAATAACTATAGAACGTCATTTTTGTTATTTCTGTTTCTCTCACGATTTTGTCGACACCGACGGTGTGAAAACCATTGTGATGAAACAGATTAATTCCATTTTCTACAGCTTTTAAAGCGCGTGTTGAGAGAATTAAATTTGGCATAGTTTTACCGTTATAAAATAAATTGTTGTTGTATATAAATGAGATATAAAAGCCTTTGCTTTTTAAAAGCTGAAAAAAAGGCATAGCAAAGCCATAAAGACTGTGCTTGGCACATCTCAAGTTTTATTGTTGCTGCAAGTTTTTAGTCGTGACGATTTAAAGCCTCATCAGCCGCATGGCGATCAGACTCATAAAGAACTAAGTTGTGTTGTTATAGCTTTTGGCAAAGGCTGCCAAGAAATTAAGAATGTGCAAAGCCAACTCCTTTTTATTGGGAGTTCTGCCAGACATTTATAGAATTATGGTGGCAGAACGAGAAAGGGTTAGCAGACTAGTATTATCTCAAACTAGCACACCCGTAGGTGTCCCTTTCCCGTCCTACCGCTACGGGAAAGGAACGAGTGGCTACCACATATGAGTATTCCTCAGAAGGAATGGCTCTGATGCGGGAGATAATATACGGTCTGCTAAAACCGACTGGCAATGTAGGCCAGCAGGCAAAGAATAGTGCCCAACCCTTTTGCAGTCAAGCACACAAAATGACATTTGTTTTAATTTAGATCATTAAAAAGTAAGGATAAATAATGAGATAGTTATTGTTAAATGGGGGTTTATAAAGGGGGAGAATCTTAGATATAAATATTTGATTGATATTGGTTCTTTTATACAGTTATGACACATGCTATAAACTAGACTTAAAGAATAGAGATGAAACTTACCACCCCTACTCCAAAAATTTATTTCTTATTAAAAGATGAAAGAACCCTGCATAGGGGGAGCTTCTTTAGCTTTGGACTTTTTATGTATTATTTTTGCTTTTATTACCAAACCAACAACTTCAGCTAATTTACAGGGAACAGCATTTCCTATTTGTGTAAAAATTTTAGATTGGGTACCACAAAACTTATAAGTTTCAGGGAATGTTTGAATTATTTTCGCCTCATCTACTGTTAGTCGTCTTAATGAATTTGGAACAACTACATTAGAATTACACTGCCCATTAATTAATAATTCATGATATTTCTCAACCCAACTTTGATCAAAATGATACAAATGGTTTTCATCAATGATAGGAGTTCGATTCCCCCCCATTGAAGCAGGTAAAGTACTACTCCAGGAATCGGGATTAAGTGGTCGACCTTGCCCATTAAACATCATACCCGCATATGGTGATTTTCTTAATATAGGGTTCTTAGCTAGAGTAATTTTTGCATTAGTAATATGAGGATTTGTAGCTGATCCAGCCTTTCCTAGATGAGAGATCGCCTCTCGTATAGTGGGAGCTTCTTTAAAATATTCTTTAAAATCCTCTAAAGAAACAGTTAAATTATCTTTTAAACCAATAAAGAAAATACGTTCTCTAGATTGTGGTACACCAAAATCCTTAGCATTCAAATGAATAAGTGATACTCTGTAACCCATTTCTGATGCCAGTTTAATTATTTCTTGACGTATGTGACTAAACTTTTCTAATGAACCTAGTGCTTTTACATTCTCCATGACAAAAGCTTGAGGCATAACTCTTTTAATAACTTCTAGAAAAGAAAAAACCAACTTAGATCTAGGATCATGTACATCCATTTTACCCGCTACAGAAAACCCTTGACATGGAGGGCCTCCAAATACTAAATCTATTCCCGTTATATCATTAAAATAATCAAGGTTCTTATCCAAATCGCCCTCAATGAGGATTGTATTTTTATGATTCTGAATATAGGTTTTACAAGCTACACTATCAATCTCATTAGCGATCTGCACAGAAAAACCAGCAGAAATCATACCAACATCCATACCACCAGCACCGCTAAATAAAGATATCGCCTTCACAAAACATCTCAAAATATTCCAATTTCGAATATTTTATATTAATTCATAAACTAAGTCACGATAGCTTGGTAAACCTATGAAAGTAAAAACTATTTATAATTCCGATTATGTGAATTTAATTACTATCTTATCTAATGAAAGGAAAAGATTAGGAATTTCACAAAAGGAAGTCGCATTTCAGTTATCTATTTCTCAGACCGATATCTCTAAGATAGAACGTTTAGAAAGGCGTTTAGATATATTAGAACTCAAGAATTTACTACAGATTTACCGTATTTCTTCCAATCCAAACCTAAAAAAGGTTATTTTAGAATTTCTTGAGATATAAATGTTTTTAAATACAGAAGAAAGAAATATTGCTGCAAAAAATCATGTTTTAGATCTTTATTCTTCTATTAAAGATTTAAGTAATGAAGATTTTAAAGAAAATGAATTATTCCAAGCCGCTGATTCTATTCTCCAAAATTTAATAAGCCCTCAAATTAAAGCAAAAGGTTTCAGAGGCCTCCTGCTAACTGCTATCGTTGGTAAACATCTCAACCCAGCTTATGACTTTTTGAATGATTTCTATTCTTGTAATCCTCGGTCCATTTTTGAGCAAGGTATATTTTTAGCGCTAAGAGAACTTGAGATTCCTTCTGGAAAATCAGATCCTTTGAATGTCGCAAAGAATACCTTTGTTCTAGACTCAAATTGGGCTAATGGAAAGCGCCCACAAAAGGCAGCTGAAGCTGTCGTTAACTATCTGAATTTAATTAACAAATACTATAACAATACGGAAGTCTATGAATATTTAGTTAAATTATTCATGTTCCGCCTAAAAGAACTTTCAGATCAACATTCTAAATTCACAATTACACCTGTTACTGCAACAGGTGATACACAACAAGAATTAGCCATCAAATTATGGAATTTTATTTCTGAAGCTGTAGAAGGTGGGACTATCCCTCAATTCTTTATAGGCATCCTGCTTGAAGCTATTTACTTATATGATAAAAAAATGATTATTGAAGGAACTAGAGAAAGTGTTTCAGGTACGAATACTACCTCAAAAAAACCAGGGGACTTAACTCTTCTAAAGAATGATAACGCTATTGGTGTTTTTGAAGTCACCTTAAAAAGTATAGATAATAAACGAATTAGTGATAGCTATGATGTTCTAAATGAACTTAATTTCTTAAATGTACCAATTACATTCATATGTCGCCTGCCCGAAGATACTAAATCCTTAAAAGATATTACTTACAACTCAAAAAACTCAAGTGGATTTATTAAAAACCCACATTATTTCAATTTTCTTGATATGCAAAGCTTTATTTGCTCCCAAATAGCATTATTAGACAATGCCCAAATAGATTACTTATTAACCAATTTAAGAGAATTTATTAGTCTTTATGACAGGCCTTTGCTTACTAAGAATATTTGGAATAAGTGTTTTCCTCCAAGTACAGAAGAAAACTAAGATTCAACAAATTTGGAAATAAAGATGAAAATTGAAGCACAAGATAAAGAAATTCAAGAATTGTTAAGAGGAACATTTTTCAAAATACCGCGTTTTCAAAGAGCATATTCTTGGGAAACGGATGAAGTAGAAGACTTCTGGACCGATATCGTTGAGAATCAAGATGCTAATTATTTTATTGGTTCTGTTGTAGCCTACATTGTTGATAAACCAATGGTTGGATTAGTTGATGGCCAGCAACGTTTTACAACTATAACTATTATTCTCTCAGCAATACGAGAAAAATTTAAAGAATTAGGTGAAGATGAGCTAGCTCGAGGAGTTCAAAATTATATTGAAGGACAAGATGCAGATAATAAGAAACAATTTATTTTAGCTCCAGAATCCTCATACCCTTATTTTCAGAGAGAAATTCAGAAATATGATCTGATTAATCTAAACCAATCTTCTAATGATATTAGCTTTGAGGAAAGCAAAATTAAAGATGCTTATACTCTTGTTAAAAAGCTTCTAAATGAATATCTTGAAAAATTCAAATTAAATAAAGAATCTTCTACTTATAAAGAAACTTTAATTCAAAAAGTAAAAGAACTGAGATCAAAAATTCTAAAACTAAAACTTGTTTATATTTTGTTAGACAATGAAGTTGATGCTTATTTAATCTTTGAAACACTTAATGCTCGTGGTAAGGAGCTAAATGTATCGGACTTAGTAAAAAATTTACTTCTTAAGAATTTACCTAATTCACATGTTGATTATGATGAATCTCAAGCATTGTGGCAGACTCTAATTGATAAATTAGAGTCTGTAAAAGATAAACAAGATAAAACCATTGTAGATCAATATCTTTATCATTATTGGAATGCTACACATGGTATCACTACTGCAAAAAAACTTTTTCCTACCATTAAAGATACTTTAGGTGAAAAACCAGAAGATTGTGAAAACTTTCTAAAAAATTTAGTTGAAAACAGTGAATGTTACTTAAATATTTTAGATCCAGAGACAATTGAAAAAATCACAAAAAATAAGCCATTGATCTATAGTTTAAAAGTTATACAGGAACTTAAAATTAAAATTATTTATCCTCTATTATTATCTTTACTTATTTCAAATAAGAAAGAAATTATTTCAACGCGACTCTTAAAAAATTTTGTATCTACAATTGAACAATTTCACTTTCAATTCAATGGAGTTTGTCGCCGAAAAACAGGTGGAACCTTAACAACTTTATATAATGAGACAGCACAAAAAGTTTATAATACAAATAATGTAAATGATATTAATACTATATTTATTGATTTTAAAAAAGCATTAAGTAAAATAGCCGTTTCTAAAGAAGAGTTTGTTCTAAACTTTGAGAAATTAAGCTATGACAACAAAAATATAAAACATAAAAATATAATTAAATACTCTCTATTTATGGTTTTAGAAAGTGTACCTCATAAACCATACAGTGGAGAATTCACTGACTTAACGATTGAGCATCTTCTTAGTCAATCAAGTAAAACGTCTTATATGTCAAATATAGGTAATCTTATTTTAGTAGGATCTAAACTTAATAATGAAAAATTAAAAGATCTTGAATTGAAAGATAAAATTAAAATATTAGAAGAGCATAAATACCCTCTTTTAGAAAATTTTATCGACCCACTTTGGGATGCTTCTGAAGATGAAATTAATATTAGAAGCAAACAACTAGGAGAAAAAATATACAACCTAACTAGCATTTAAAAAACAAAAATTTAAATCTAATTGATCAATTAGATTAAATAAATTATACCAATTAAACTTTTTAATTAAAGGAGTTTAATTGGTGCTTCTAAATTAAAAAAATTTTTGTTTACTTAATGTATCTCTGTTCTACAGAGGCTTTTTTTAATTCAACAATTTATTATTTATGAACCCAAGGCACAGCAGATGAATCAATCCCAGCAGATTTAGCCAAAATACTTTCACCTTTCATGACCAAAAATTGAATAATCATTAACTCTATTAAATTCTAAAAATAAAATTGAGAACAAGACTACAATTGAAATGATTAGGCTAAATAAAGATTTTTTAACATGAGATATTGTTAGTCTGATAGTTGAAACCAAGGTTTCTTTGGCGCAGTCCCAGTATATGCAGGACTAACTTTAATTGGCCCCTGACCTTTTTCACATTCTTGAACACCCCACTCACTCGGGCGAAAACGTGCATTAGCTCCATCAGGCTCAGGCTTACCAAATTCTTTTGCAATATCATAATCAATAAGTGGAATTTCAAGTAGTACGATATCTCCACGAGAACAAGTGATAGTAGGACGTTTCTTATCGTAAACCCATTTACCATAACCATTTTCTTCCTTAGGATCGAAGCGCATAACTGGGCCTATTTGCTGATCCCACGCCAATTCCATTCGAGGAGGCTCCATCGCAGTTATCCACATTCCTGCGACTTGTACAGGATGAGGGAAACGTACAGCCTGTAATCCACGTAAGCTAAAGGGTACTTGTGGCTCACCGTTGTCAAAAGCATCATAACGACTAATTAAGCTCCCTTTGGGAATCAACAGTTCGCCATATTGTGCATCTTGAGATAAAACGAAATGACTGCGACTTTCCTTGTAATGCTGCTTAAGTGCAATCTCATACTCTACCGATGCACTCATATAAAATAAATAACCTGCCCACAGGTCACATATCAATGCCAGTAGCATAATGAACAATGTCTTTTTAGAAAAAAAACTCACAGGCTTTTGAGCCATCTTTCGCCAAAAGAATAGTGCTTTCACCAATAAACCGAGTGTTAGTACAACACCAATCAATGGCGCAATAAACAACAGAAAAATTGCAAAAACCGAGAATGTCTGTACGGGTATCATAATTGTTAAATCTTTAGCTTCATTTTTTCAAAGGTGGGCCGCCAAGAAAATTGTATATACGTGTATTAAAAAACAAGCCTTATAATTCACAGACACTATTTTATAGCCTTAGCATTTTCACACACTAAATTAAGCATAGCTAAATCATTGTCACCCGTGGCTTTCATTACTTCGCCCTTTTTATCGCTCTTGTACTTAAGTTCACCATTATTTTTATTACCAATCATAAATTCTAAAATCTGTATCGTCTTATGTGAACAGTCAAAAGCCATATGAAATTGTGCGATATTATCTTTATCAAAATCACCTGTATAAAACTTTGTTTCGGGTACGCCAACTAGTTTTCTGGTAGCAGTAATTTTAAATTTACTTTTACTCGGTAAATAAAATTCGATTGAATCTAGTTCAAAAGCATAAGCGATATCTTCTTGTTGATAATAGACTTCTTCTGCTTGAATACTATTTGAAAAAGCTGCACAAGTAGCGAAAATTAGGCTAAAAATTGTTTTTTTCATTTACTAAAACTCATACATAATTTTTTGTTGCCTGATTTTATATAAATGAATGGTCTATGAATATAAAAAACATTTGTGATTAAGTGATATATACAGTTAATATATCCTTTGAATAAAAGTATCCCCCTTCTAAAAGAGGTTTATATGTTGGAGATAGTAATCATCTGATAATCACTCTCAATTTTTACTATTGAGTTGATTATCAATGTCGCAATTTTTCTGTGGTCATATTTCTGATCGCCTCTATTTGCACGTTTGATTATTATCAAGGCTCCAACATGAATCTTTCAAAGTTCGAACAACGAACTCTCCATGTCCTTGCCAAAGGTGGACATATTAAATACCAACGTGATGCATCAGGCACAGTTTATTTCGTTGAATGCTATACACGAGAAGGTTTTGTGCTATCTGATTGTTCCTTAGATGTATTTAAAAAGCTAAAAGCAAAACGTTTAATCAAATCTAAAAATAGCCAACCTTATCAAATTACATTGTTAGGGCTTCAGACGGTCCGCCCTCAACTAGACAATCGTTGATATAAGTTGCTATTTATTAAGAGAAAGAAAATATGAATATTATAATTCGAGATGAACAACCCGACGATATTAAGAATATCGAAGCGTTGACGAAAGCCGCGTTCTTAAATGAAGAGCATTCGAGCCATACCGAACAATTTATTGTGAATAGCCTTCGGAAACATAAGCAACTCACAATCTCTTTGGTTGCTATAGAAGATGGCTTAATTGTAGGTCATGTGGCTATTTCACCAGTTACGATTACGTCAGGTGAAACAGGTTGGTATGGCCTAGGCCCTATTTCTGTATGTCCAAATAAACAAGGAATTGGCATTGGTTCTCTTTTAATGAATGCAGCTTTGCAAAAGTTAAAAGAATTGGGCGGAAAAGGTTGCGTTCTATTAGGTGATCCAAATTATTACAGTCGATTTGGTTTTAAATCATACCCAGATTTAAATTTACCTGATGTCCCAAATGAATACTTTCAAGCTATAAGTTTCAGCAATCATATTCCTTCAGGAGAAGTTACTTATCATGATGCTTTTACGGCAACTGAATAAATAAGTTCACTTACAACACCTAATACAAAGCCTCTATTTATAGAGGCTTTGTATTAATTTAAAACTTTGAAAATTGTATACTTATTAATTCTATTAAATTCTACAAATAAAATTGAGAGTGGTTCCCTTTCAGTACAACACGCAAGATGACATTTGTTTTAGATTAGATCATGAAAAAGTAAGGATAAATAATCAGGTAGTTACTGGTAAAAGTGGGTTATGAGTGGAGCAAGTAAACAGAAAATTAGGGCTATCCGTTATATATAAGATTGAAATATATGGAAAATAATTGATCTCCATTTGGAAGCAATTTTAAAATTTATTACACAAATACTGATAATTATAAAATCTTGATCATATAGACACGTTAAAATTTATAAAATAATTTTGAGATATGGCTTTTGATGAAAACTCAGAAAATTGGTGTAGATCTTGGAGGCACTAAGTTATTGATATTATGTGATGAAATTGAAGAAATATTTAGTACAGGAATTTCATTCACTCCAGAAGAATTAATATCACATTTACAATCTTTTATTTTAAAACATGGAATTAAACCCGAAAGCATAAGCCTAGCAGTGCCGGGTCTAGTTAACGAATCGGGATACGTTGTTAATTGTGATGTTCTTCCAGCATTCATAGGTTGGCAAGGAAATAACGCATTAAAATTATTATGTAGTAAAACAATGATCTTAAATGATGTAAAAGCTGCTATGTATGCTGAACTCAATGATTTTTCATCTCATGCTGCAAGCGGCATTATTATGATTGGTACAGGTATTGGGGCTGCATTCATAACAAATGGAAAACCCTTAATGGGAGCTAGTGGTTGGGCTGGTGAACTAGGTTACTTACCAGTACAAAGTAATGAAGGAATTAAGCGTCTAGATGAACTTGCCAGTGGAGCTGCAATTACCAAACTATGCGAACTAAGCCCATCTAATTTAGCATTAATGGCTAACAATGGAGATCAATCTACTTTAGCTGTTATAAAAGACGCTGGACAAGCTTTAGGTCTTGGAATAGCCACAGTCATTAACCTTTTAAATCCTTCACAATTAGTAATAGGAGGAGGAACAATAGAGTTACCCGGTTATTTAGAGGCGGCTTTAGAAGCTGCTAAAGAAAACTGCCTTCCCGAGCTTTGGCAAAATTGCGATATATCAAAAGTAAAGGCGGGGAAAAAAGTAGCTGCTTTAGGTGCTATACGTGCAATTGAACAATAAAATAATATAAGTATTTTTCAGTTTCAGCATGCTGAAAGTTCAGCCAATATTAATGGAAAAAACCCTTTCGCATGCTTTGATTGCCTTATGTGAACATGAATGGTATAAGACTTGGCTAAGGGCATATTGGGAATAGCTTAGGTTTTAACTTATTGAGCTGAAAAATTTGATATAAGCTTTAGTATTTTAGAGAAAATTTAAATATTTAAACCCAAGATTGATTCCCTAAAAGGGTCAAAAAGAATTTTTTCTTTACACTCAATAGCTTTTTCTAAAAAGCTTATTATTTTAGAAATTTCATCTTTAAAATCTGTATAAATTTCGATGAGTTTATTAAATTCGTTAATTAATTGATGAAGCTGTTTCCCACTATACAAATCGTAATCTACATATGAAAGATCTGAAATAAGTGGAAGTATTTCCTTATCAAAAATTGAAACTAAAATATCTGCAAATTCCTTTTGTATTTGATAGGCGGATATAGACTCACCTTTTTCCATAGAATTAACTTTCCAAATATGAACTAAATACATCCCTAAAATTCTTCATATACCTTTTAATTTTGATATTTTACAATGTACTTAGCACATGAACATTATATAAAATTGACTCATGTATAATATATACGAATTTAAGCATACTGTTTTAAATAGATTTAAGCTAAGCAGGATAACCATAGTTTAGCTTTTTAAAAATCAACAATGCAGTCCATAGGTGACAAAATATTCAATATGTAGGATTAAAGAAGATGTACTACTTTGCAGAGGATCCCTTCTAGGTAATGTTACCTAGGAGGAACAATGAAAAAACTGAAATATCAGTATCAACAATCTGTTAAAACCCCACAATCTAATGGCTCTTTTTGGGGACGCTTTCCTAATATGAAAAGTGTTCATTATAAAAAGTTCAGTACTAAGCAAGAGGAAAGCTTTTATTCAATGCATTTTATTGAATATAAAGATTACCCCCTTAAGCTTCGTGTAGCCCGTGGCTCTGGTTTAGCTGATGCATGGGATGATCTTTCAACATATGTTGCCAAAGTTGCTAAAAGTTGGAAGCATAATTCTAAGAGAGCACACCAATATTACAAAGAACATGAGCAAAAATAAAAAACGGGAGCTAAGTGCTCCCATTTTTTAAATCACTTAAAGCATATTACGTTGAATTTAAATATTTTCTAAGTCAATTTATAGATGACGATTAAATATTATTCATTCCAACCATAAAAAACTAAGGCGCAAGAATGTTACTTGAAAAAAACCCAGAGTTACTGATTAATGATATTTTAATTGGTCACTTTGAACTTGTAAGAAAGTATCCGAATAATCCTAAATCAAACGTAATCGGAGCAATTTATTTACCTAACTATCAAATCGAATTAAACTTACACACAGATTTGAGAAAGTTGATTATATATTTTTGTGCAAACTATCCTTTTGACTTTTCACAGTATCTTAATTTTTTTAAGCAGTTAAATACAATTTACTCTAAGACTTATACCGGCTTTGAATCATGCTTAAGTATTTTCATAGAAAAATTTATTTTCCCTGTATATTTTTATAAAGAAGATCCTAATCGATTCAGTTCAAAATGGCTTAAAAAGCCAGAAGTTTGTTTTAAAAAGCACGATCAAGATATCTTGAAAATTTTCATGTTTGGTATACGGTGTATGGCATATACACATAGTCCCAATTATGAGTTTAAAGAATATTTAAATTATATCAAAGAGTTAAATTTTGACCTTTATCAAGAATTGGTGTCCCATAGCAATAGTGAACTTGAAATTGAAGTTATTACGATTGAAAATCTTTATTTTAAAGCGACTAGTAATAATCTATTAGCAAGTATAGATATTTTAGCATTCCAACATAATGAAGAAACATATAAGGCTGTCTTAAATTATATAAATCAGCTTTTTAAAAATGGTTTTCCTCAAAGTCATAAGTTAAAATTTGAAGTTCAAGAAATTAAAGATCAAACAATACTTGGAATTCCTTGTTTAATTGACTGTGGGGCAAATAGATTATTCAATAGTGCGGCCCAATATCATAATTTACATCCTGAAATTCAGACTTATATTAGCTTAATAGAAAAGGGATCTGGTTTTTATACTGATTTAGATGGTGAAAACTACGTTGAAGTGGATGGTTTTGCAATCTTCTCCCTTATAGTAGAAGATTCTAAGTATACAGACCAATTTATAAAGTTTTTAAATAAAACCAATGACCACTGCATTCTTCAAAACTATATTCCATGTGCTCTTTTAGATCGACAAGGTTTAACATCTAAAACTATAAAAACCTATTTAAATATGTGTGAAGCACTTTTAGAACATGAAAATTTTCGACCTGAACCTAATAGTTTTTATACATATTTCAATAATCTTGCAGCGATGAAAATTTTAGTGCAAGAAGTAAATATATATAGACAAGAACAGCATAATATTCAGTGGCCCGAAATATTTTTATCTTTGCAAAGTTACGGAGACATAGAAGATTGTTTTTATGAAATTTATGCTATGCAAAAATTTAAATCTCGTGAAATTTGGAAGATGTATTTGATGCTTACAGAGGATTTCAGATAAATATTATTTAACATTATGAGCATTATCTAAAGTATAAAAAAGCCCCTGTTCTACAGAGGCTTTTTTTTCAATTCAACAATTAATTATTTATGAACCCAAGGCACGGCTGGTGAACCAATCCAAGCAGATTTAGCCGGAATATTTTCACCTTTCATGACCAATGTTAATGGACCTAATACAGCATGGTTGCTCACGTTGGCGTTATATAAAATAATACTGCGTGTATTTACCACGACATCATTACCAACATTTACTTGTCCGATTTTCATAATACGGTCTTCAAACAAGTGAGTTTGTGGGCCTGAGAAGCTATTAAACTCAGCACGGTCACCGATGCTTACACAGTCAAACTCTGTAATATCAGCAGTGTCCATATAAACGTCTTTACCAATGCGAACACCTAAAATACGCAAGAAGAATGGCAACATTGGCGTTCCTCTTAAGTAGTTTAAGAAGTTAGGAATCGCAACTGACTCATATAAGCTCGTGATCCCTTCACTTAACCATACAAACATAGTCCACATTGGAGCTGAACGTGGCTCATAACGACCAATCAAAATCCACTTCAATAGCGCAACAATAACGAAGCAGCCTACGCCATAGAGCAAACCAGCAAGCGTTAAAGCCAACAAACCAGTTGGAATGTTGTATTTGTTAATAACGTCAATAATCTCAAGCACGATCATATAACCCACACCAATCGCAAGAGCGGCAGGTAATACAACACGAAGGCCTTCAATAAAACCACGCATTAAACGGCGTTTGATACTTGGCAAGAATGTTAAATGATCTGGATATTTCTCAGCAGCTTCACGTGCAGGTAACAATAACGGTGGTGAACCAAACCAAGTTTGACCATCGTACATTTCAACGTTATCAGGTGTTTTAGATTGCACACCAATCAAGACGTTGTCTGGTAACACGGTACCATCAGCAATATAAGCACTGTTTCCGACAAAACTACGGTTACCAATGGTGGTCGATTTTAATGTCATCCAGCCGCCTTTGATTTCTTCATCACCTAGCATTACAGCATCAGCAATAAAGCTTTCTTCACCCAAAGCCAGCATTTCTGGAATAACACCATTTGCGGTAGAGATTTCGGTATTTTTACCTACTTTTGCACCGAGCATACGGAACCATGTTGGCGCATAAATGGTCGCAAACAAGCCATGTAAGGTTTGTAAGCTCGTTTCCAAGATTTGCGAAGCAAACCATTTACGGTAATACGTACCACCATGAACCGCATAGGTTCCTGTTTCAAGACGAGGCAATGCAACTTTACGAATGACTGAAGAAATCACAGCAGTAATCATCATCATCATTGCACTAGCTGGAATCGCTAAAATGAAGTAGTACAGTGCGATTTGTAAATGTTCATTCGGGTTAATATTAAATACGTTTGCATCTAACCAGTCGACCAACAGGAAGCTTGGGAAAATTGGAATAAAGAACAAACACGCAATAATTAACGCACTAATTCCATAATATGCATATTCTGCAATTTTACGAATAAACGATAATTTTGGACGCTCTGGTAATTTATCGTGATCATCCACATGTCCGATCTTTTTAGCAGGTGTACCATCCCAGATTTCTCCGGCTGGAATAACAGTGTCATATTCAATTGAAGTTAAAGCATTTACATGAGCTTGTTTTTCTAACACTGTATTTTCTTCTAATACAGCATAAGAGCCCACATAACTGTCTTCTTTTAAGTGAATTGAACCTAATACCAAGTGACCATGTTCAACTTTAGCATTTTCCAAGTTCACTTGAGAGCCAATGCTCACCCCATCTTCAACAGTAAGTAAAGATGGCATACGAATATGTACTGAACTAATCGTAACATCATGACCGATTTTGGCGCCAAGCGCTTTCAGATATAAGTTAAGTAAAGTTGAACCTGACAAAAGATAGACAGGTGAAATACTACCTATACGGTCTGCTAACCACCAACGGAAATAGGTCAATCCCCATAATGGATATTGCCCTGCACCAACGCCCATCATTAATAGTCGTTTTACAGAAATTGAAACAACAAAACTGGCAATAATTACACTAATATAAACCAATAAAGACATCGCGATTGCATTCGGAATACTGTCTCGTGATCCACCAGTAAAATAATGATAGGTAAAGAATGGCGCTAACCACTGCAAGATATTAATCGAAATTAAAACAGGAATAGTAATTAGCTGTGCAATACCACATAACCACTTATAAGTCTGGTTACGCGGGTTATCTTGTCCAATCTGGCTATCAAATACAGTCGGCGTTGGTTGCTCTAGCATGAGCGCAGCAATTGCCCCAACTCGTCTTGCTTGATATAAGTTTTGGATAGTTAAGTGGCTATATTCCGGATGTTCACGTAAGTTCGAAATTAAAACAGCCGCTAAAAGTGAATGACCACCTAAGTCATCAAAGAAATCTGAATCGAGTTTAATCGGCATGTTTGGGAACAAGCGATTCAAAATACCAAATAAAATTTCTTCTGCTGGGTTTTGTGGTTGGTCCGATTCACTACGGTCAATCACACTGGTGAGTGGTCGTGCTTTTAAAGCTTTACGGTCAATTTTTCCTGACAATAGACGCGGAACTTCTTCAATAATCTCAAAACGGTTTGGCACCATATAAGGTGGTAAGCGTTGGCTTAAATTTTGACGAAGTACTTTAATTTCGATTGCTTGTTTCGCATCAATTTCTGGTGCAATAAACGCAATAAGCTGATCAATACCATCTTCGGGACGAAGAATAACTGCCGCTGTACCAATACCTTCAATATCGCAAAGCGCAGCTTCGATCTCACCAAGTTCAACACGGAAACCACGAATTTTTACCTGATCGTCCGCACGCCCCAAACAGTGTACTTGGCCAAACTCATCAATTTTAGCCAAGTCACCAGTACGATAGAGCGATTGTTCGTCTGGACCTTCTGCCCACGGGTTTTCAATGAACTTATCAGCCGTTAAATCAGGTCTGCCTAAATATCCTTCTGCTACACTTGGGCCAAAAATACAGAGCTCACCTGTTTCACCTTGCGGCAGTAATTCTCTTTCAGCGTTAATGACCAGCATGCCATAGTTTGGTAAAGGCTTACCAATGGTAACGAGTTTGCCACGCTCTAAAGACTCAAGGCTTGCTGTAACTGTAGTCTCGGTTGGACCATAAGTGTTAAACATTTGATGGTGAGGTAATGCCCAACGGTCAACTAGTGAATCCGGACACATTTCCCCACCTAAGTTAATAATTCTTAAGTTAGGTACATCTTCAGGGAATAAAGCAAGTAATGTCGGTACAGCATGCAATACGGTAATGTTTTCTTGCTTTAATGTTTGGCATAAACGTTCAGGGTCACTCACAAGCGACTTAGGTGCAATCCACAATGTTGCACCAACCAAGTACGACAGCCAAATTTCTTCAAACGACATGTCAAAAGCGACAGAAAAGCCTTGATAGACTTTGTCTTGTTCTTGAATACCTAAAACATTATTTTCACTGCGTAAAAAGTGACAAATATTTCTTTGGGTAATCACAATCCCTTTTGGCTTACCCGTTGAGCCTGATGTATAAATAATATACGCAGGTTGTTCTGGGGTTGTTTTAGCTAAAGGAATATTTTCACTGAGTGGCTTTTGTAGTTCAGTGTTTGTCCATTTTGCTTGCGGCACTTCTTCTAAATGTGCATACCATTCATCTGTAGTAATCATTCCCACAGACTCAGCATCTTCAAGACATACTGCTATACGGTCAGCTGGCGTATCCATATCAAAAGGAAGCCATGCTGCACCACTTAAACAAATCGCCAATTGAGCTTTTAAAAGCTCGATACCACGAGGCAACCATAACCCAACAATATGACCAGGTTTCACCCCTCTGATCGTCAAGTGCTGAGCCATGATTAAGGCTTGTTGGTACAACTCACCATAGGTCAACGTTTTATCTGCTTCAATTAAAGCCGTTTTATCAGGAAGAGTTTGTGCAGTATGGACAAAAATATCGGCCAAGACTTCATACTGCAAAAATTCCGGATGATACTTTCCACGAATAATATTATTCGTGTTTGTTACAAACTGGTTCATTTTTATACTCTCTTTAATTTTCTGATTTGGCTCAAATGAAGTCATAATTTGTTTTTCTGACTCATTAAAGAAATCTAGATGTGTCATAAATTAAATAATTGAACTTAAATCAAGATTAAAGTTTTAGTTTCAAAGTCTATTTAATAATATATAATTCTTGATTCTTTAGTATCATCTTTTCTAAAAAAATTAAGCCTTTAGCTGCAATGTTTTAATTTTTTCATCGTCTTCAGGATGGAAAACGTACAAAAATAGCCAAGTAAAAACCTATAATTCACAAGATTTATATAACTCTAATTTTAATTAAACTAATAAATGGCATCTTGTATACAACATCTCCATATTTTAAACTTAATTGTATTGCTCTGAACAATTAAATAGTGCCTAAAAAAAAGATTTTTATTTAAATTTTTAGACGATGTTTGATTATTCATCATATTAAACTCGTTATGAGTCAATTTTGTTTATCTTATATTTTTATCTGTATTTTTCTAAAAACTTATCCAATCGCATAGCTCAAACTTATAGTTGTTTAATACTGCTCACCCCTAAACTTTTTTGCGTTAAAAGTATGGCGTGTTTATAGGAATAAGTCCTTGCATGCTGAGCTGTGACTAGCTGTTCCGTTTAAGCATGTCGAAGCCCATTCATTTATAATATATTCAAAATGGACTTAAAACTTAAATAGTGGGAATGATATGAGCCAACACATAATAAACCCAGAAGACATTTCCTTAGCATTTCAAATCGCATGGAATAATCATGATATGAAGGCCTTTGCTGCTCTTTTTCATCAAGATGCGACTTTCGTTAATCGTTTCGGTCATTACGTTAAAGGTACTAAGGAAATTATTGCACTTCACCAACCTATTCATGAAACAATCTATAGCGACTCAACACTAGAGAATGAACTCATAGACATCACTCCCATAAGTGACAATATTTGTATTTCTCATTTTTGGAGTCGCTTAAGTGCAGGAGTAGCTCATCCTCAAGGTCCACATCAAATTGACACCCTCATTCTTACTGTACTTATTAAGGAAAATAATTCTTGGTCCATTCAGGCGCTTGAAAATGTGACTTTGACAAACCCACGAACCGGAGAGACCATACTTAGAGATTTGTGAAATCGAGCGATATAGTTTTTTAGTAATTTATAAGCAAAAAAAAGCCCTTGTCATTAACAAGGGCTTTTTAAGAATTTTGGCGGAAGCGGTGAGATTCGAACTCACGGAGGACTCACACCCTCGTCGGTTTTCAAGACCGGTGCATTAAACCGCTCTGCCACGCTTCCAACGAGCGCTATAATATAAATAAAAAGCCAACTTGGCAAACCTTTTTATCTAAGTTTTTATCCAAACGCTCAAAATAAAAACAAAAAACCTTTAATTTTGAGTTTTTATCTACCTCTTACTACTTTTATGCCTAAACTTATTTTTATTTGGGAAGTGTTAATTATCTTTAACTATCCTTCATGCTTCACATAACTATATGATACTGGTCTATCTTTTTGATAACATAGTCACAAAGATAAAAAAGCTTTACGCTTTACTCAGGGTATTTTCCCCTTTTCAATTACAGATAAGTTTTAATTCCTGATGTGGTTTCTAACGAAACTATCTATATGAAGAAAGTTTGAGCTATATGACGAACCGCAAACTATTAACGGCTGAAGGCTATCAACGATTGCAAGATGAGCTAAATGATCTTGTAAGAAAAGAACGCCCCGAAATTACCAAAATTGTGTCTTGGGCAGCTAGTCTTGGCGATCGCTCAGAAAATGCAGATTATCACTACAACAAAAGAAAGCTACGTGAAATTGATCGTAGGATTAGATACCTCACCAAACTTTTTGAAGTTGCCCAAAAAGTAGAATATCGGCCGGAACAAGATGGTAAAGCTTATTTTGGAGCTTGGGTTGAATTAGAAAATGATGAAGGCGAAACTACTAAATTCCGTATTGTCGGCGATGAAGAAATTTATGGTCGCAAAGACTATATTTCTTTGCAGTCACCTATGGCAAAAGCTTGTTTAGGTAAAGCCGTAGATGATGAAATACAAGTTCAAACACCTAAAGGTAAAATGATTTGGTATATAACAAAAATAAGTTATCAGTAATTAATTCAGAGTATTCATTTTATTTTTTATTACAACCCAAATTATAATATTAAAAATATATTAATATCCAAATTTATACATATTATTTTATATAAAATTAGAAATCATTAAATTTAAAAAGTAGATAAAATGCCATCGATAATTGATCAAAATTAAAACACAATTATATTTTTATATAAAAAGAGATTATTAATCATGAAAGGTATAAAAATTTCTGCAATATCTACTTATCACCCAAGAACAATTAGAAATAATGAATATTTTTTAAATAAATTTGAAGATAAAGATAGTTTAAATAGAATTTTTGAAAAAGTAGGAAGAAATAAAAGACATGTCATTATTAATGATGAAGAAAATGCGCTTACAATGGCAGTTAATGCATCAAAACAATTATTAAAAGATTATAACATTTCACATGACAGCATTGATATTATTATATTTTCTTCTACAACATTAGAATATCTATCTCCAACTAATGCTTTACTGATTCATTCAGAATTAAATATTAAAACTGACTGTATATGCTTTGATATAAATGCTAATTGTTTAGGAATGTTCGTTGCTCTTGAACAAGCATCCGTTTTGCTCGCATCAAAAGAAAGTTATAAACGCGCACTGGTGATTGGGTCTGATCATCTAACAATGCTTGGAGATGAAAAACAGGTGATTCCTTCAACAATTGTCGGAGATGCAGCGGCAGCCATAATACTAGAAAAAAATACCTATGATTCGGGCATTATTGACAGGATGTACCAAACAGATAGTAGTTTTTGTAAAACTATTGTTTTTCCTCCTCATGGCCTAACGAATTATCACAGTAAGGAACAAAAAATTCATTGGGCACCATTTACTGGTTTGGAAAGTGTGGAGTTCGCAGCAGATGCACTAGATAAATTATTGAAGAAAAATAATTTAAACATTGAAGATATATCTTGTTTTTTACTATCCCAATTTACGAAATCAAATATTGATATTCTTCAAGATAAAATCAATATTCCCTCTGAAAAAATTGAATACATTGGAGATCAATATGGATATACAGGAGTAAGTAGTTTTTTTATTGCCTACAAAAAACGGTTAGAAAAATCACTTATAAATAAAGGTGATATTATTGTTTTTTGGTCTTTAGGAGCAGGTTACCAGACCGGTGTAATGCTATGGAAGATTTAATAAGATATAACTGATAAAATTATTACTTTAGCTAAAAGATACTTTTTCTAATGGTATCTTTTAGCTTTAATTTAAATGTAAACAAATTAAATAGAACTAAAAATCACTAAATTATTTTATTTTTTCAGTTATTTAAGCTATATCAGTTACCTAGTATATAAATCAAATTTCACGTTGTAATAACATGATGGCTACAAAATGTAGCATTTCATACCCGATTTTCTCACACCATAAGTGTATAAATTTTCTTCCTTAATAAATTCATGGTGTTATGTTGATATATCCGATATTTAATTGTTCAAAATTTGACAAACTTTTTTTTGAATATTATGATGCGCGCATCTTAAATGTTGAGTATTTTTTAACCCAACCTAAAACTATGTAGATTTTCTACAAAGTCTGTTTTTTCATTTCATGTCATTTTGAATGACGTCATGACTGCCCACCCCTTATTGAATTTATCAACTTTTAGAAGTTATGGCAGCTTTTTGTCTGGCTTTTAGGGCATAAATTATCTGTAGCGGAGACAACATGCACAGTAATTCAAGTTCTGGGTCGAGGCTTTGCCTTAACTCTTTATTTTCTTCTCTCCCATTGAAAGTCCTTGCACTCAGCACTATGTTTTTTCCCTTTCATAGTATTAATGCAGGAAAAACCCTACAGTACAATACTGTAGTTAACACAAACACATTAACTGTAGTTGCTGTAGAAAGCCCGACTACCGTTTTTAAAGAAGATCAATTTTTGCATGGCTTTGGTTATGACCTCGCTCGTAACTATGCGCAAAGCTTAAATGTAAAACTAGACTTCAAAATCGTGGCAGATAATGCCACTGCACTCAAATGGGTCCAGCAAGGTAAAGCAAATCTTGCCATGACGACCGCAGGCTTAAGCTCAATCGAGAGCAAAGGTTTAATGTCTTTTTCTGCAAGTTGTGGTGATATCGTAAATTTGCAAAAAAATGGATTAAATCCTGATTTAAGCTGGGTGTTTAAACAAGCAGATGATCCTCTTACACAAACTGCCAGTGGTTTTGTTTGTCAAAGCAAGCAAAATGGTCTGACTCAACAACTGGCTTCATTTTATAACCGTAACGTTGTAAAACCTGAGTCTTGGTCTACGATTCAACGTGATTTAAGTACACGTCTGCCCATTTACAAAGCTAGCTTCAAACAAAGCGCAGCAAAGTATGATTTAGATTGGCATTTGCTTGCAGCAATGAGCTATCAAGAGTCATATCTCAAGCCAGAGTCTGTTTCACCAACAGGCGTACGTGGATTAATGATGTTAACCAACAGTACAGCTCGGGCAATGGGTGTAAGTAACCGTAGCGATCCAGCGCAAAGCATTCAGGGCGGTGCGAAATATTATGATCTCATGTTAAGTGAGTATGATGATATTCCTTTCCCAGATCGTAACTGGTATGCCCTTGTGGCTTACAATATGGGTCCGGGTGCAGTCAACCAAATCCAGAAACGCTTACAGACTCAAGGAAAAGATCCAAACCAGTGGGTTAACCTCTATGAGTACTTACAGCGTAATCAAATGCGAAATGGTCGGTACAAACAAGCGGTACAGTATGTGACCCGTATTCGTGCTTATCTTGAGCATATTAAAACGGCACAACCTCGAATCAATATCTAATTTTTATTATTTAAAAGTTGATAAATTCAGTGTTTGTACAAATAAAAAGCTTACCTCTTGGGGTAAGCTTTTTATTTGAATTCTTTTTAACTTAAGCTGTTGTTTGTTCTAATACTTTTTTGAACAAATCTTTTTGTTCTTGGCTTGGTTTAGCTGTTTGCAAAGCCATTAACTGAGACATATCGCCTTGAACTTTAATTTTACCAGTCATAAATGCTTGCATAGCTGCAGCCATATCAAACTCTAAGAATACTTTACGTAAAGTTTCAGCATCCATATTTAAAGTTGTTTTGGCATTTGAAGACAAACCTTTTTGGATTTTACCCCCATCTAAAGCTAATTCGGTATTTCCAGAAGCATCTGTAACTACTAAATTAATTGCCAAATTCGCAAGAGCTGGTGGCAAATTAAGATCACCTGCTTCAGCAGTTAATTTTTCGACAGTCGCAAACCAATCATCAGTTAAAAATGCAGGCATGATTCTTCCTCAAATTTATTTGTTCAATTTCTCTAGTTAGTTGTCTATCCAGACAACATCATATGAAGCACTTCTGCTTGTGCGTTGTTATAGCATGTAATTTTAAGGTTGGGCTATGACTTTTTGTACGGAACATTCATTTTTTAGTGTTTTGATACATTAAAGGCACTTGTTTATAAAGTGCCTTTAATTGACTTGTTTAAATATTTTATTCAGCAGCGAAACTTAAATTCACTACATCTAAACGATTTTTAAGTTCTTCAGGGTCTTTAAAATCGATCTCACGCTGAGAATCTAGTGCTTCAAAATCAAACAACTCACGGTCAGCTAACTGAGACGGAGAAACGTTTTGTAAAGCACCAAAAATACTGTGTAAGCGTTTCGGATATTGCTTATCCCACTCACGTAGCATTTCATTAAGCATGGCACGTTGTAAGTTCTCTTGTGAACCACAAAGGTTACACGGAATAATTGGGAACTTACGTAATTCGGCATATTTGATAATGTCTTTTTCTTCAACATAGGCCAAAGGACGAATCAAAATATTTTTCTTATCTGACGATAAAAGCTTAGGTGGCATTGCCTTTAAGCTACCGCCATGGAATAAGTTCAAGAAGAAAGTTGCAATGATGTCATCACGGTGATGGCCTAGCGCAACTTTGGTGGCACCAATTTCTTGAGCGAAGCCGTATAGCGAACCACGGCGCAAACGTGAACACACTGCGCAGTATGTTTTACCTTCAGGTGTTAAACGCTTGGTAATGGTATAAGTGTCTTTTTCCAAAATGTAATATGGAATGTTATTTTCTTCCATATAACGTGGTAAGACATCTTCTGGAAAACCCGGCTGCTTTTGGTCAAGGTTAACCGCAACAATGTCAAAATTGATCGGTGCAACACGTTTGAACTGTAACAAAATGTCGAGCAAGGTATAACTGTCTTTACCACCAGACACACACACCATGACCTTGTCACCATCTTCAATCATATTGAAGTCACGAATGGCATGCCCAACTTGACGGCGAAGCTTCTTAAGCAAACGATAATAAACCGAGCTTGTTGGAAGTTCAGGCTTAAAATTAAATCCTTCGTTGGACTCAACTGGCGCGTACATAGACGAGATATACCCATAAATAAAAATACCGCGCAATTTTATATGATTCAGACGGGAATCGCATCAAAAGAATAGTTTCAATTCTTGAAGTCGTCATAATGCTCAGGCATGATGCAAAAGTCGTGCTCCATTTTGACCGATGAGTTCATTTTTTGCGCAAAATGCTTACTTTTTGGACTTTTCCACAGTTTTCCACAAAACCTGTGGATAAAATTGTGGATTTCTTCGTGCTTGACAAACTGTTTTCACCTTCTGTTAAGGGTTTTATTTAAATTGATCATTTTTTAACCAATCATTTTTACCTTTAATTTTCAAATAGTTATTCAAGTCAATAGAATCATTTTAAAAATTTTTTTTAATTTTTTTTGATGATCATTCGAACAAAACAGCTTGATTTTTTAAAACAGCGAAAATAAAAAAAATTACACAAAACTTCTTTCTTTAATATTTTTTGATAAACTCTTTGACAAGTCTCGAATACCTTAAAATTGTGAATAACATAAAATGAAAAATTCGGTTCAATATCTTTTTTCTTGTTTGCTGGGGATAACCACTTTTTCGGTCGGTGTAACGTCGACTTTTGCGGGTCAGATGTACGTTTACCAAGACAAAAATGGCAGTACTTTACTGACTAACCGTAAAAGCTATGACAATTCACTCAAGAAAGTAAAAGTGACTTACTATCCTGATAGTAATATTCATAGTTATACAAACTGGGGCACTTCAGAAGCTTCTGTTCTACCGAGCTATAGCAAAAATAAAAATGCGTTTGACCATATTATTAAGCAGGCAGCACAACAGCACGGTGTATCTGAAGGTTTAATTAAAGCAGTCATGCATACCGAATCGGGTTTCAATGTAAATGCCCACTCTCCAGTCGGTGCCCAAGGCCTAATGCAACTCATGCCAGCCACTGCCCGTCGCTTTAACGTTTCTAACGCTTACGATCCTCAGCAAAATATCTTTGCTGGTGCAAAATATCTAGGCTGGTTGCTCAAGCGTTTTAATGGCAATACGCAAATGGCACTCGCAGCCTATAATGCTGGTGAAGGCAACGTTGATAAATACGGTGGTATTCCCCCATTTCGTGAAACCCAAGATTATGTTCGCCGAGTAACCAGTCGATATCAGAACTTATATTCTTCTGGGGTAAGCCTTTCATCTTTTACGAACTCAAATATTTCTACCCAGACTGTAAGTCGCCCAGAGTTACCTCAAGCCGCCACAACACAACAAGTATCGGCTAAACCTGTTAAATATTCTTCTGCACGCCAAATTGTGACTTTGGCTGATGGTACCTATACCGATGCACCGACAGGAACTTATGTCACCAATAACGCAACAGCAATTGCGCATATTAGAATCGAGTAAATTGAAACAACTCATGCATTGCAGTTAATCTTTTAACGAGGCCATTGTCTAAAAATTGTAATGATCTATTACCTGTACCTCTGTGTTTAGATGGGCCTTATAAATAACTTGTTTAATTTAAATACATTCTTATCCACTAAAGAATTTATTGATTCCTTATTTTTTTCTTGAATTTTTCCCCTAAGCGCCGCATATTAGCTGAGTGATTTATAATTTATAAATCAGATAATATTTTATTTATAAGAGGATTTTCTCAATGATGCGGATTGGTTTGTTTTTGCTTACCAACCTCGCGGTACTGGTTGTAGCTGGCATTATTTTGTCACTCTTCGGTGTCGGTAGTTACCATGGCGCGGGTGGCTTGAATCTAGGCAACCTTTTAGTCATCTGTTTTGTGTTTGGTATGGTGGGCTCGTTAGTCTCTCTATTTATGTCCAAATGGATGGCTAAAAAAACTACTGGTACAGAACTGATTGACCCAAATGCTCCTCGTAACCAAGCTGAAAGCTGGTTATTGCAAACAGTCGCTGAACTTTCTCAACGTGCTGGTATTAATATGCCAGAGGTTGGTATCTTTCCTTCATATCAGTCTAATGCCTTCGCAACAGGCTGGAATAAAAATGATGCCTTAGTTGCCGTTTCAAGCGGTCTACTTGAGCGTATGAACAAAGATGAGCTACGTGCAGTGCTTGCGCACGAGATTGGTCACGTTGCAAATGGTGACATGGTCACATTGGCACTCATCCAAGGTGTTGTAAACGCCTTTGTTATGTTCTTTGCTCGCGTAGTAGGTGACTTTATCGACCGTAATGTTTTTGGTCGTCAAGACAATGAAGCACCTGGTATGGGTTATTTCCTCATTACGATGGTTTTAGATATCGTGTTCGGTATCCTAGCTTCTGCTATTGTGATGTGGTTCTCTCGCTACCGTGAATACCGTGCTGATGAAGCAGGTGCACGTTTAGCTGGTAAACAAGCAATGATTTCTGCTTTATTACGTTTACAGGCAGAAACAGAGTTACCTGACCAAATGCCAAAAGAAATGAAAGCGTTCGCTATTGCGGAAGGTAAAGAACAAGGCTTTAGCTTGGCTGCATTGTTCCAAACTCACCCTTCGATCGAACAGCGTGTTGCAGCTCTACATCAGTTAGATTGCCCATAACACAGTGAATGAAAAGCCTCCAGTTGGAGGCTTTTTTATTAGGCTGAATGGGCAAGTCCCCAAAGAAAACTGATTCCCCACCACATTGCAAAACCAATCAAAATAAGCACAACCCCCCCCAATAAATCGGGTATATGTAGCCATAGCCAACTCACAATAGGGTTACGCCAGAAGGCTGACTGTTGCTGCTTCTTTTCAAGCTTTTCATGTAAATACGGATGCACAACATGCATATCACTTTGAATCGCATATTCTTCACGAATGTGGGTATGGACGACGTCTAACGCTTTTCTGCTAGGACGTATAAAAATATCGAAAATAGTCCCAGCAACTGGCACACAACCCACTACAGCATCGACTACAGCCAATTTTATGACTGGAGTGAGCTTATGCTGCGGTACACCAATTTGCTTGGCTTTATATATGGCATAGCAAGTCAGGACAAAACCAGCTACATCACCAGCAATAGGAATGGTACTTAGGGCCGCATCGGCCCCAATACCCTGCTTTGTAAAAGGAATACGGACTGCGCTATCCATCATGGTTGCGAATTTAGCCAGATCTCGTTCTAATGCGATGACCTGTTGCTGTGTTAGTTTTTTTTCTTGAGGCATCTAAATCAAATATATGAAGAGAAGTTAAACTTAATATACTTGATTTAATGCCTGATTTTAAATTGTTTGCTTTTAACTCGAAGCTTTCGCTTTAAACAGTGAGCGTAATAACACGTACATCACTGGAATAAAGAATAAAACCAGCACAGTACCAAACATCACACCACCTAAAATACTAATACCAATTTCTTGACGGCTCACCGCACCAGCACCCTGTGCAAACACAAGTGGAATCACCCCAGCACCAAAGGCTAAAGAAGTCATTAAAATCGGTCTTAAACGCAAGCTCGCGCCTTCTAGAGCAGCCTGAATAGCATTCTTTCCTTTCTCTTGAGCTAATGCAGCGAACTCAACAATTAAAATTGCGTTTTTACATGACAACCCAATCGTAGTTAAAAGTGCAATTTGGAAATACACGTCATTTGGTAAACCAAAGATATAAGAGAAAATGACACTTCCTCCTACACCTAGCGGAATAGAAGTCATTACAGCAGTAGGAATACTTAAGCTTTCATACAAAGCAGCTAAACATAAGAAAATAAAACCAGCCGAAATCAGATATAACCATACAGCCTGATTCGTCGACTTCTGCTCTTCAAAAGACAAGCCTGTCCAAGCTAAACCTATATCTTTTTGTTGATTTACGAGTTGTTCAACATCCTTCATGGCTTGACCAGAACTGCTACCACTCGCAACATCTGCCTGTAGCTGTAAAGCACTATATCCCATATAGCGTTTCACAATTTCCGGTGCCCCGCCCCAGCTAAAGTTCGCAAATGAGCTAAAAGGCACCATTTCATTTTGGCTATTACGCACAGACCAATTATATAAATCTTCAGGTTTAGATCTAAACTGGGCATCACCTTGAATCATGACGCGTTTAATACGGCCCCGATCAATAAAGTCATTTACGTAAGTTCCACCCCATGCACTCGATAACGTATTATTAATTGCTGAGAGTTCCAAACTATTTGCCAAACCCTGTTTCTGATCAATCTTGATATTCAGATTCGCTTTACTATTGGTAGACTGCTTATCAAAATTTTCGAAAGTTGAATAGTTTTTACTTTGAGTTTGTAACTGTCGGAACATCCCATCTAAGAAGTTTTGACCTTGACCATTTAAGTCCTGAATCCAAAAATCTAGACCATCCGTTTGGCCTAAACCATTTACTGAAGGTGGTAAGGTCACATTAATTTGAGCATTATTTAAACGACTAAAATATTTCATTGCACGCTTTTGTATAGCGTCAGCGGAGTTTTCTTTTGCAGTACGGACATCCCAAGGTTTTAAAGCAACAAAGCCTTGTGCTAAATTTTGTCCGGTACCGGCATTATTTCGACCGTAACGAATTAGAACCAAATCAACATTTTTATCTTCTTGTTTCAGAAAGTATTGGCGTACTTGCTCACCGATTTTCTGACTTTCAGAAATTGGAGCACTATCTACCAATTTAATTTGAACGCTTAAAATACCTTGGTCTTCTTTAGGAATAAATCCACTTTTTAAACCACTATAGAACAGCGTAAAAACTGCTATGAGCGCAACAAAAATCACAATAACTGATTTACTGTAATCAATACTCGTCTGAACAAGCTTGATATATTTATTCTTAAGTTGATCAATTTTTTGGTTAAACCAAATTGCCCAACGCTTAGGTTCAGAGTTCGGTTTTAAAATTAATGCACATAAGGCGGGGGTTAATACAAGTGCAACAACCAGCGATAGTGCCATAGCGGCAACTAAAGTAATGGAAAACTGGCGGTAAATCACCCCAATTGAGCCACCTAAAAAAGACATTGGAATAAAAACTGCGGTTAAAACCAAAGTAATCCCAACCAAGGCCCCACTAATTTCACCCATTGACTCAATCGCAGCTTCTTTAGGGCTTAAATGCTGTTCATGCATAAGCCGTTCAACGTTTTCAACCACCACAATTGCATCATCAACCAACAAACCTATGGCGAGTACCAATGCAAATAATGTCAATGTGTTAATACTAAACCCGAGCACATATAAGACAGCAAAAGTCCCTAGAATAACAACTGGCACGGTAATACTCGGAATAAGAGTGGCGCGCCAGCTTTGTAAAAATAGGAACATGACCAAAATAACCAGAATAATCGCTTCTACAAGGGTCTTAACAACTTCCTTAATTGACTCTTGAACAAACGGCGTATTATCTCTTGGATAAACGATCTTATAGCCAGCTGGTAATTTAGTTGCGAGCTGATCTAAGGTTTGATGAATGAGCTTAGAGGTCTGAATTGCATTTGCACCAGAAGATAACGAAATACCTAAACCTGCCGCAGGATAACCATTAATCGTATTAAAGGACTGGTAGTTCTCTGCACCAAGCTCAACTCGTGCAATATCTTTTAAGTAAACATAACTCGCCGTTTTATTCGACTTTACAACAATATTTTTAAAGTCCTCCACTGTTTTGAGTCGAGAACCTGCGGTCACTTTTGTATTTAAATATTGTCCATCAATGACTGGTAAATCACCAATTGCACCTGCAGCAACTTGGGTATTTTGGGCAGTGATTGCGTTGGCCACATCACTTGGCATTAAATTATATTGTTTTAACTTGTCCGGATTTAACCAGATACGCATCGCATATTGCGAACCAAATACATCAGTTTCACCCACCCCTTCAATACGGTTCAGGTTATCTACCACGTGCGTAGTTAAATAGTCTGATAGCTCAATATTTCCCGTTTTACCTGTCGAGTCATATAAACCAATTACCATAAAAGTATCACCTAGTGACTTACTGACTGTCACACCTTGGCGCTGAACTTCATCGGGTAAACGGCGTATGACACCGCTAATACTGTTTTGGACTTGGACCTGAGCAGTGTCTGGGTTGGTTCCATTATCAAAACTAATGGTAATTCGGCTACGTCCCGATGAATCACTTGATGAACTAAAATAGAGTAAGTGGTCAATCCCTTGTATTTGCTGTTCTAAAATTTGAGTCACACTTTGCTCAACCGTTTGCGCATCTGCGCCACTATAGTTGGCTGACACTGTAATCTTCGGCGGCGCGATATCTGGATATCGTTCTACAGGTAAATTCATGACCGAAAAAATACCGAAAGCCATAACAATGATCGCCAGGACATTGGCAAAAATAGGACGTTCAATAAAAAATTTAGATAGCATGGCTGCCCGGTATAGTGTCGTTAATTAACAGAAGTAAATGCCGCTTTGAGACCATGTGATCATCAACGAGCAATGTAAAAAAGACAAGTAGAATTAAAACAATAAATGTAATTAAGACAAAAACAAAGCGCGTTTGAATATTTCCAACAAAGCAATAAAGAACCAGTTAACTAGTGTCACTTAAAATTCATGAATTCTTCATGATCATGTCAAACTAAATCTTAATACTTGAGTCGTTTCAACTAAAACAATATGAGTAGAATTATGTTTAGAAAAGCACTTTTATGCTTAAGTTTAGTTAGCTTGGTCGGTTGTAATGACGATGATAAAATTGAGACGACACCAACTACACCAGAATATCAACTTCCTAAAATTTTAGTTATCGGACACCGTGGCGCTAGCGCTTTACGTCCTGAACATACGTTAGCTTCATATCAAAAAGCGATTGATGATGGTGCTGACTTTATCGAACCCGATCTGGTGTCAACAAAAGATGGTGTATTGGTTACGCGTCATGAAAACGAAATTGGTGGGACTACCAATATCAGTACTCTTACCCAATTTGCGGACCGCAAAACCACCAAAAATATTGATGGTGTTAATTTAACGGGTTGGTTTACTGAAGACCTCACCTTAAATGAATTACAACAAGTTAAAGCACGTGAGCGTATTCCTGAGTTCCGACCAGCAAATACAGCTTACAATGACCTCTATTCAATTCCGACGCTCGAACAAGTCATTGAACTTGCCGAAGCAAATTATAAAAAAACTGGCAAGATTATTGGTTTATATATCGAAACTAAACATCCGACTTATTTTAAAAATAAAAATTTGGCTATGGAGGACACACTTCTTAAAACTCTAGCCAAGTATCAATATACACGTGATATCGCACCTATCTATTTGCAGTCTTTTGAAGTCAGCAATTTAAAATATTTAAAAGATCAACTTGACCTTCATAAGACACTTAAACATGCACAAATCATTCAGTTATATGATGCAAAAACATCTCGACCAGCCGACTTTGTTGAATCTGGTGTATCTAAGACGTATGGTGATTTGGCCACAGCACAAAGCTTAAAAGATGTTGCTAAATATGCAAATGGCGTTGGCCCAAGCAAAAACTATATTCTTAATTTCAATACTGATGGTTCAGTACAAACCACTTCATTTATTAGCGATGCACATGCCGCTGGCTTAAAAGTACATCCATATACTTTCCGCCCAGAAAACAACTTTTTACCACAACCTTTAAAATGTAGCGATAAACCTGCTGAACGTTGTCCAACAGGTGCTTTAAAAGAGTTCGAAGCATATTTTAAAGCAGGCGTTGATGGTGTCTTTACCGATGATCCTGCACTTGGCCGTCAAGCTGTGACTAATTTTGAGAAAACAACAAAATAATTAAATACTTAATAAAAAATGGGGCATTGAATGCCCCATTTTTTTACTTCTCAAGACTGTTATTAAAATATAAAGGAATCCACTGATATTGCTCTGCATTCACTTTATATACATGGCCAATCCCCGGGAATGGCAAATGTGGAGCAGCTACCCATTGCTGTTTATTTGAAATTTCAGCAAACATTTTCAAACGAGTGTTAATTGCCTGCTCGGAATTTACATCAAAATCTACGCCAGTTTTTGGAGCATCAAACTGCAAAGAATGTGAGTGGACAATATCCCCTACAAAGACAATTTGTTGACCCTTGCTCTTTAAACGGAAACTATGATGACCTGGTGTGTGCCCTTGTGTATTGATTACTTCAAAACCTTGAATGACATCGCCATCTTTAAAGGTTTTGAATGCTTTTTTCGCTTCATAAGGTGCAAGTGCAGCTTTTACATTTTTAACAGTACCTAAATAATTTTCTTTTTGATTTGCTGGTACTGTTTTTTCAGAAGCTGGATTTAACCAGTAATCTGCTTCACGTTCATGCGCATAAATCGTTGCATTAGGAAATACTGCTTTTCCATCTTTAGCAATTCCACAAACATGGTCTGGGTGCAAATGTGTCAATAAAACCGTTTTCACGTTAGCAAGTTGATAGCCTGCCAGTTCAAGATTTTTAGCAATCGACCCCAACTGCGGGCCAAAACAGCTTGAGGCACCGCTATCAACAAGCGTCAAACTTTTACCGTCATCTACTAAAAATGCATTTACCGAAGTTTGAATGCCCTTCTCATTAACAGCTGCATACTTAGTTAAAATTTTAGTCTTCTCAGCCTGACTCAAATTTTTGAATAATTTAGGGTCTAAATAAATGGTGCCATCAAGTAAAGAGGTGATGCGGTAATTACCAAATTGATGCTTATAATATCCCGGTACTTGCTGAGCTGAAGCAGGCTCTGCATAGCTTACATGTAAGCCACCCATGACAAGTCCTAATGCTACAAATAGTTTTTTCATCTCTTCTTCTCTATCAAGTTATAAAGTCAAAATCTTTAAAAAAGATTTAATATTTTTTTTGAGGGCCGCGATATATAATGCATGAAAAGTGTTAAAAATATAAGTGAATGAATAGTTATTCTCCCTACAAAGGCAAAAGCGGACTCAAGCGCATCTTGAATGCGACAGGTTATTCAATTTCAGGATTTAAAGCAGCTTATAAAAATGAAGCCGCTTTCCGACAAATTGTTTTAATTAATGTCGTGCTTATCCCTACTAGCTTTTTCCTAGATGTGACTCGTGGTGAACATGCACTTATGGTCATTGTATGTTTATTTGCAATTATTGTAGAACTATTCAATTCTGCGATTGAGGCAGTAGTTGACCGCGTATCACTTGAAAAACATCAACTCTCTAAAAATGCCAAAGATATGGGAAGTGCTGCACAGTTTGTTGCACTGTTTATTATTGCAGTGACGTGGCTTATCATTTTATTAGGCTAAAAAAAACCATGCTTATAAAAGGATAAGCATGGTGTAACAAAAAAGAGGAACTACAGCTACTGTTCCTGACTATAAGTTTAAGAATATCAACTTAACTTTTTCTTAATTTATATATGAAATAAAAAAAAATCCCTGCAAATGCAGGGATTTTTTTATTTAGACGTTGATGTTGAATTACATCATGCCGCCCATTCCACCCATACCGCCCATGTCTGGAGCAGCTGGTTTGTCTTCAGGAATGTCAGTAATCATACATTCTGTAGTCAACATTAAGCCAGCAACAGAAGCAGCGTGCTCAAGTGCAGAACGAGTTACTTTAGCTGGGTCAAGAATACCCATTTCTAACATATCGCCATATTCGCCAGTTGCAGCGTTATAACCGAAGTTACCTTCACCACCCTTAACAGCGTTGATCACTACAGATGGCTCATCACCAGCGTTCGCAACGATTTGACGAAGTGGAGCTTCGATCGCACGACGTAAAATGTTGATACCTGCAGTTTGGTCTTCGTTAGCACCTTTCAAGCCGTCAAGAACGTTTACAGCACGTACAAGCGCAACACCACCACCTGCAACAACACCTTCTTCAACTGCTGCACGAGTTGCGTGAAGAGCGTCGTCTACACGGTCTTTCTTCTCTTTCATTTCAACTTCAGTTGCTGCACCGATTTTAATTACAGCAACACCGCCTGCCAATTTAGCAACGCGTTCTTGTAATTTTTCACGGTCATATTCTGAAGTAGATTCTTCGATTTGAGCACGGATTTGTTGAACACGCTCAGCGATAGCAGCAGCATCACCAGCACCATCAACAATAACTGTGTTTTCTTTAGAAACAGTGATTTTGTGCGCTGTACCTAAATCTTGAAGAGTCGCTTGTTCTAAAGACATACCAACTTCTTCAGAAATAACAGTTGCGCCAGTCAAGATTGCGATGTCTTGAAGCATAGCTTTACGACGGTCACCGAAACCAGGAGCTTTAACAGCACATACTTTGATAATGCCGCGCATGTTGTTTACAACAAGAGTTGCAAGCGCTTCACCTTCAACATCTTCAGCGATGATAAGAAGTGGTTTACCAGTTTTAGCAACTGCTTCTAAAACAGAAATCAATTCACGAATGTTGCCGATTTTTTTGTCAACAAGAAGGATGAATGGGTTTTCAAGTTCAGCAGTCAAAGTATCTTGCTTGTTAGCAAAGTACGGAGAGATATAACCACGGTCAAACTGCATACCTTCTACAACGTCTAATGCGTCTTCAAAGCCAGAACCTTCTTCTACAGTGATTACGCCTTCTTTACCTACTTTTTCCATTGCTTGAGCAATAAGTTTACCAACAGTAGTATCAGAGTTAGCAGAGATAGAACCAACTTGTTCAATTGCTTTGAAATCATCAGCTGGTTTAGCAATAGAACGGATATTTTCAACTACAGTTTTTACTGCAATGTCGATACCGCGTTTTAAATCCATTGGGTTCATACCAGCAGTTACTGATTTGATACCTTCGTTTAAAATTGCTTGAGCAAGTACAGTCGCAGTTGTTGTACCGTCACCTGCGATGTCGTTAGTTTTGCTTGAAACTTCACGAACAAGTTGAGCACCCATGTTTTCAAACTTGTCTTTTAATGAAATTTCTTTAGCAACAGTCACACCGTCTTTAGTGATGTGCGGCGCACCGAAAGAACGGTCGATCACAACATTACGGCCTTTAGGACCTAAAGTCACTTTAACCGCATCTGCAAGTACGTTTACGCCTGCAATCATTTTTGAGCGAGCTGAATCACCAAATTTTACGTCTTTAGCTGACATATTAAACTCCGAATCTTTTTAAATACTGAATCTGATAATGAATTGAGTTATGAATCGATTAGCCTTCTAATACAGCTAAGATGTCTGACTCTTTCATGATTAAGAGTTCTTCACCGCTTACTTTAACTGTTGTACCTGCATAAGTACCGAATAACACTTTGTCACCAACTTTAACATCCAAAGCACGTACGCCGTTATCAGTGATTTGACCATTACCTACTGCAATTACTTCACCTTGAGATGGTTTTTCAGCAGCAGAACCTGGCAATAAAATACCACCAGCAGTTTTGGTTTCTTCTTCTACACGACGAATCACAACGCGATCATGTAATGGACGAATGTTGCTCATAGTTAACTCCATCAGACTTAGTCTTTTTGATTAATCGTTATTGCCTTAATCCAGAGCAATAACAAAATATTTAGATGTCACTTTTGTGGGGATGAAAAAAAAGGCTTCAAGGGGAAAATGAAAAAAAACTTGTCTTTTTTGGTCGTTTTTTAACAGGTTATTGAGAATTATTGTAAAAATAACTAGTAAATAACCAAAAAGTTATTAGGCATCTTATCTCATCCAATTAAATGACTCTCTTTCTGAATAATTTTAAGGAAGTAACAATACTCTGAAAATCTGGAATAATTTATTGATTTATATAAAATTTCCAATCTCTATAACTGTGAGCATTTTCAAAACCAACCAATTCTTGAGAAAAGTTCTTAATTTTTATAGGCCTTTTAAATGATGGACTATAAACACCTATAATTCCATTTTCCTTATTTCTAATGACTTCAAAGTTTTTAAATGCTCAAAGAGATGATGAAGCGAACTATTGGGCTACTTATAATTATATAATGGGATTTGCGAATGGAATTTCTCTAGGATTAGGACAGCCTATTAGTAATTGGTTTTATGGTTTTGAAACAGCAGATATCAACTCATCTGCCTATAGCTTCGGTAGTTTACCCTCACTTGTTTTATCTACTATTGGGGGCGGTGTACGTAGTATGACAATGGCGGGGGCACCTGCGAAAGGTTTTGAATTTTCTCATTGGGTACCAAGTCGCTTTGTAAATACAAAGCAAACTGAAAGTAGAATTTCTTTTTTAGATAATGATTTTGGTAAATGGTTGGTTCAAAAAGGGAATAAATGGAACGGTAACTATGTTCCTACAAAAACACATGCTCTATCAGATCCATTTAGATACCAATTTATGCCAAAAACATTTAAAGAAGTTAATGCAATGCCTTCTACTTACATTCAGCAATATAATAGAATCCCGTTAGTATATAAAGGTGCTATTGTAGGTGGAGCTTATGGTTCTGTTGGGATAATCAAAAATGATTAATTGGTTCAAGAAAAAACTATATGGTTTGAATGAGTTAAATAAGCTAGAAATGCTGATTTTAGATAACATTCGTAATAAGCTTTCACCAGAAGTTACACCCTTATGGGACAAACAAATAAGAGCAATTAATAAAGTTCAACGACTTCCGCATGGAGTAGAAAGTGATTTTTACGTCATTGACTTAAAAACTGGTAAACCAGTCTTTGATGACACCTTGCGTTTTCCCAATAGGACCGAGGAACTTCTATTAGCAACTACAACACTCAAATTTGAATCTAATAAATTAGATGTTGATGTATTTTGTGTAAATGGCCGACTCTTTTGCATAATCTACAAAGGTAGCGCTTTATATTGGATTGAATTAATTGAAAGTATTGATGAATTCAGCAGCCATTTAGAAATTCAAACTAAGTTACACGAAAACTTACTATTAAACAAAAAATAGATATTCTGCTAAACGGATTGGTTAATTTCATTAGCCAATCCGTACTATCTCCCTATCAGATAATCCATACCAGAAAGAAAATACTATAAAAAATTCAACCATCAACCATCAATACACACCAACACTCTCAAACTAATCTTATTAAGATTTGTACTAGAAGCGAGCTCGTAACTATTATGGCTTGCTACCTTAATTATCAATACCCTCTTTGGTATTATCTATACCTATGACAAAAATGGTAACCGTTTAAGCCTTGCCGCAACTGGTACGCATCAACAACCTCAAGCCAATGTGGCTTATACCTATACAGGTAATAAGTTGGCAACTATTGGTGGAACTGCTGTTTCTCATACCGCCAATGCTGAGTTGATCTATGGTGGTTTTACGCCAACTTATGACAATGCCGGTAACCGTCGTGAAGATAAAACGACTGGTGGTGCTGCAACTGCGCCTCAGTACTACATGACTTATAACCATAAAAACGAACGTACTGTTCGCGGTTATACTGCCAACAGTACTGCATGGAAAGCCAATGCTGTTCAGTTCGTTTACGATGAAAATAGTCACTTGATTGGTGAATATAATGCCGATGGCATACCAATAGTTAAGTATGTATGGTTAGGTGATAAACCTGTTGCTGCAATCTATGGCTCTGGGACTACAACCAAAACTTACTGGATTGCGAGCGATGCTCAAAACACTCCACATCGTTTAATTGATACTGCTGATGGTACCACTACTGTTTGGGCGTGGGACTCGACTGCATTCGGTGTAGGTACACCAGATGTTCAGAATATGAACTTTAACCTGCGCTTTCCTGGTCAGTACTATGATGAAGTGACTAAACAGCACTATAACCATAACCGTTTCTATAACCCTGTATTAGGCCGTTATGTAGAGCCGGACCGTATTGGTTTAGAAGGTGGGTTGAATCCTTATACTTATGCAAATGGAAATCCTATTACTAATGTTGACCAGAAAGGACGCGCTGTTGAAAGAGCAGATCAACAACCTGCTTGGAGAGTTGGTATAACTGCACATTATCTTCTCAGTAATTGGGTTAATTTTAATTACAATATGAAGGGTAATTTTAACTGGAAATCTGAACTAAGTTTCAATACCTTGGGACGAAATGGCCGAGCTGATTTAACATATTTTAATCCATTACAAAAAGTTGGTTCTATCTGGGAATTGAAGCCTATGAGCTATGCTTCAGGTTTGAAGTTTGGACAAAGTATTAATCAAATACAAGGGTATGTACTTCAAGCCCAAAAGCAATATGGAGGAAATTGGTCAGCAGGGATACAAGGTGGAATCCTTTACCATTTACGAATTTAACACTAACTGGATTGGTTGGGATGACTCCATATTGCTTTGACTACAATATTCTAAACCCGCAAGCCGGTCTACTAGGATATAGTGCTACCCCTATTAGTTTCAGTGATTATTTAAAAGTACCATTTTTCAACTTTGACTCATCTATTCAATTAAAACCTAATAGGAGCTTTGATTATGGATATAATAATACTTCGGGTAATGGAGGAATGTTCCATCCTGCTCCAGAAATGCTTCATATAGTACCTTAATTATTACAACGAAAGATGGTTTATTAAACCATCTTTCTAAACATGCAGGGAAATAATATGGATCAAGTTGATTTATTTAAAAAGTATTTTAATCAATTCCTTTTAGAAAATTCTAAAAAAATGTTAGAAAAATCTTTAATTTTAACTACATTTGATAAAGACTGTTATCTTCTGATGCAAGCATTTAATCTATGTAAATATGAAAATGAGAATATAGTTTTCGAAAAAGATGATATAAAATATAGAATAGAAAGTATATTTAATGATGTCATAAAATATTCCTATAGCATTAGTAAACCATCAGATTTCTTTACAAATGAACACATCATTAATTTTAGTGAGCAATTTAACTTTATTAAAGAAATTCCTTCAAATTACTATTTAAAATTTCATAATTACCAAATAAAATTATACCAAAATTACTGGGCAAAAATTGATAAAGAAAAAATAGATTTCTTTAATAAAAAAATATTATCAAATAAAAATATAAATGGGGAAATATATACATATTTTCTACAATTTTTTTTAGGTAAAGAATATTCAATAAATAAAATACCAAATGGTTTAATTTTAGAAAAAATAGTTAATGATCAAATTATTTTTTTTATACAAGTAGATATAAAATTTATAGATCATGAAATAAAAAAATATGGAAGATTGCCTCCATTTCCAATATTTATTAAAGGAGGTTTTTTTATAGATTCATATAAATTCTTTTTTAATAGAATTGAACATCCAGCAATAGATAGTCTAAGTTTTCATCATGGACTATACCAAGAAAGTGCATCTACTGAGCTAAAGTGGTTATTTATTCTTTGTGATATCGCTGCATACTATATCAATATGTGCTTCGATTTTTATGAAGAAAGTCTTCTAGAATATATTAAAAAATATAGTTAATTCTACGGATTGATTGACAGCTTTACTTATAGTAATGCTGACCGTCTGCTGACCGAAGCTCGTGCAAATGGTGCAACAAGTGTCTTTGGTATTACCTACACTTATGACAAAAACGGTAACCGTTTAAGTCTTGCTGCAACCAGTACTCATCAACAACCGCAAGCCAATGTGGCTTATACCTATACGGGTAACAAGCTTGCCACTATCGGTGGAGCTCCTGTTTCTCATACCGCTAATGCTGAGTTGATCTATGGTGGCTTTACGCCAACTTATGACAATGCTGGTAACCGTCGTGAAGATAAAACTACTAGTGGTGCTGCAACGGCTCCTCAGTACTACATGACTTATAACCATAAAAACGAACGTACTGTTCGCGGTTATACTGCCAACAGTACTGCATGGAAAGCCAATGCTGTTCAGTTCGTTTACGATGAAAATAGTCACTTGATTGGTGAATATAATGCCGATGGTGTACCACTAGTTGAGTATGTATGGTTAGGTGATAAACCTGTTGCTGCAATCTATGGCTCTGGGACTACAGCTAAAACTTACTGGATTGCGAGCGATGCACAGAATACTCCACGTCGTTTAATTGATGCTGCTGATGGTACCACTACTGTTTGGGCGTGGGACTCGACTGCATTCGGTGTAGGTACACCAGATGTTCAGAATGTGAACTTTAACCTGCGCTTCCCTGGTCAGTACTATGATGAAGTGACTAAACAACACTACAACCATAACCGCTTCTATAACCCAGTGTTAGGACGTTATGTGGAACCTGACCGTATTGGCCTAAAAGGTGGATTAAATCCTTATATCTATGCTGGCGCAAATCCTATTACGTTTGTAGATGCAACAGGCTTAGCAAATGAATATAATGTCGGCAATAATCGAAATGCTATTGAAAAAATTGCTCCACAATCTTTAGGTGGTAACTATCATGCTAGAGTTGACTCATATAATTTAAACAATCAAAGAACATTTGAAGTCCATGTTTATCGAAAACAGGGTACGAAACTTATTGAACAAGGTATATGGAATGCTGATGGTAGCTTTAAGCCCAAACATGATATTAAAGTTGCACCTAATCTCCCTATCGATGTAAGAAACCAATTAAAAGGAACCATGATTTCTGAATTAAGAAAATTAGACCAATTACCTGCAAAGGGTTATTCAAATATTAAAAGTTTTCAAACAGAAGTAGGAAGTGCAAATACACGATTAGGGACTTTAGGTTCATTATTGTTTATTACTCCATTAGTAGAGCAACAACTGCACCCAGAAAGATTCCAAAATTTAAATACTATAGAAAAATTATCATTGATAATGTTACCTGAAGATATTCGAAAACATGAATGTCTATCTTCAGGACAATACTGCAATACTATTTCTCCAAAATTTTAATTAAAGGAATTAGACGATGTCTCTAGATGATTTAGTTCAACGATCAATTAAAAATCTTGAACAAAAGCATATTTTTAAAGATAAATCTAGAGGAGTAGATATTATTATAGTCAAGATATACCCGCGCATAGGCTTGGGTTACGGTGGGCAGTTACAATTAGATTGGTGGACAGGAAAAGAGATTCGCGCTATTGCTGAAGATCATCTTGGAAATTATATTATCCGCCATAGCTCAGGCGCTGTTTCGTATCTTGATATCGATAAAAAAATAACGTTTGAATTAAGCAATAGTATTAAGAACTTTTTAACTGCATTACAATAAATTAAATCTTATTACCTTTAAGATCATAAAAAAGAGCCTTGATAAAAACTATCAAGGCTCTTTTTTAATATATTATTGTTTCTATGCCTCAGTATTACATGAAGTATAAGCATAAAAACGAACGTACTGTTCGCGCTTATACAGCTAACAGTACTGCATGGAAAACTAATGCTGTTCAGTTCGTTTATGATAAAAACAGCCATCTAATTGGTGAATACAATGCCGATGGTGTACCACTAGTTGAGTATGTATGGTTAGGGGATAAACCTGTTCTATAATAAAACCTATTGCATACTCCGTAGCTTATGAAATGAGCTAATTCTTCTTATACTGCTATTTCTCGAGCAAGACATTATCAGGAAGCAAATCAAAATTTATTATCTGCTATGAAAAGTGATCCTCAGTTTTCAAGTACCATCAAAAATATGGGAATAAACATATCGCTTACCTCAACAGGGCTTGCACCGAGAACCTCTCCAGCCGGATGGACCTGACACCATAATGTAGAACCTAGTAAAATGCAGTTAGTTCCTAGAAATCAGGAAGTCCTTTGACCTATTTTCCATCCTAATGGAAAAGGCGGATATTCAATTTGGGGGGAAATAACTATATGAACTTACTTAATATTGTATCAAATATAAAGAATTTTTCAGATGAATATACTATTTATGCTGAATCTCCTTGGACAACTCTATCAGATGCGATAGTCATAGAAGAACCTGAAGACGGAGCAATGAAAATAAATGACCGTGATAAAGTTTATGAATATTTTCTTGAAATATTCATTGTAAAGGATCTGCTAAGTGATCTATCACAAATACCAAGCTTCAATAAACTCACTGTTGAAGATCAGGTTAATAGAATAATAGAATATGCGATTAATGATGCTTAATCCCAATAAATAGAGAGGGTTAACTCTCTCTATTTATTTTAAAAAGTAATAAAATGGACATATGACGGCTAAACCTAGAGCTGGTATTGTTGCTCGCAATGTATCTGAGTCATTAACATCTCATAGAGTTATAGCAAAGGATATTATGGAACTTCGTAGAGTTTACTCAGATATTCCCAATATCCAATTGCAATACTTGATCAACATGAATAAGACGATGTATCAAGCCTATCTTAAGAAAAAATAATGAGGAGATATAAATGAATTCGAAAGTTTTTATTAATAAGTTAAAAGAAGTTATTTTAAATGACTATATAGTTACTTATAAGGAAATTTATGAATCTACCCAAATTGATAAAAATATAGAGAAAGATCCATATTGGCTTAATACTTTAAATTTTTATCAATCTTTACCTTTAAAGGAGAAAGAAATATTATTCAAAATAATCCAACAAACTATTATTGACACTACAAGTACAGTCTTAGGTATCATTGATGGTCCAGTTTCTTTAGATGGAGTACGAGGGGATTTTCAACTCACATACCATTCCCCTGAAGAAGATAAAGTTATATTAAATGGAGATTTACAAGATGACTTTTTATCAACCACAAATATAACCTAGGCTCCTAAAGAATAATCAATAGAGAAATAGAAATATTTCTCTATTGAAATTAAAAATAATTTTATATTCTATATTATTTAAATATTTACCTTAAAATTAAGATTGTAAAAGATAATTCCAACATTCTTGAAAGAAAAATAATAGGAATTTTCATACAAAAATCTTTAAATCATCATTAAACCAATAATGATTAATTTCCCCTTCATTTGAAACTGTATTAAAGCTATTCGGATTGTGATGATATAAACGAGTCGAAGTTGCTGTACCCGCATGAATATCATAAATAGGATGATCTATTTCTAAATCATAAATTTGCGTTAAATCATATACAGCAGTTTTATGGAGATGGCCATGCAACATTCCAAATAATCCTGTTGTACTCCACTTTTCTAAGGCAATTTTTCCCAAAACCGGACAATCCTTTATCCCATGCTTATTGTCAGGTGGTGTATAAAAAGGTTGATGGAAAACCACCAGCTTTATTTTATCTTTTGGCCCTTTCTCTAAACGCTCATAAGTATCTTGAATTTGTTCAATCGAAATATGCCCACGTGTGTGATAACGACGACGTATGCTGTTTACCCCAACAATATAGAAATGTTCGGTTTCTAAAGTCGGCTCTAGTTCACCAAAAAAATATCGATATCGGGTAAATGAAGAAAAAAAACGGTTCCAGACATGATACAAGGGAATATCATGATTTCCAGGCACCACAAGATAAGGAATATTGAGACTATCTAAAAACTGTCGGCATTTAAAAAATTGTTCATATCTGGCACGTTGGGTAATATCCCCACTCACAACAATCACTTCAGGCTGTTGCTGAATACAAAAGTATCTTATCGCCTCTAAACACTCTTTTTTTTCTGTGCCAAAGTGTAAATCAGACAGATGTAATAACATTCGGCACCATAATATTTAAAGCATTCTTTTCTACAGTGAAATTTAAAGGTGGTTTCATTTCTATAATTTCACCATCTAAAGCAACTGTAAGTTTCGATTTCTTTGCACATTCCACCACAACATGATCTGCACAAAAACTATATACGTCTTCTGCATCTTCAACTTTACCTTGAACCCATTGCCAAAGCATATTCAGTAAACTCAGCTTATCACTTTTTGTAATTACAACTCCAGCCACTCTTCCCTGTGCTGCACATTCTGCAATCCTGAGTTTCATATCACACAACTGTAATTGGTTATTTCCAAAAAAAATTAGAGGTGCTTTAACTGGATATTTTTTCCCATCTACCGTTATCGACAACTTCATGGATTTATTTTCTCTTAATAAAACATCTAAAGCTGAGGTATAAGCATGTAAAGGAAGCCTTCCTAAATATTTATTGTAAAGTTCGCGCTTTTTAATAAAGAGTGGATATAGACCTAAACTGGCATTATTCAAATAAATATGATCATTGATTGCTGCTATATGAACCGATCGAGGTGTACCTGTGGCAATAACTTCTACTGCGTTCAAAAGGTCTAATGGAATATCTAAAACTTTAGCAACGTAGTTAAAAGTCCCTAAAGGCAAAATTCCCATTGGAATAGATGTATTTTTAAGTTTAGATGCAACAGCATTTAAAGTGCCATCCCCACCAGCTGCAACAACCACCCCTCTATTTTCATTTTGTGAATGCCGATGGATCACATTATTCATCAAATCATCAAATGATGTATTTTCATTTAATTCAAAAACTTGTATCTCAAAATCATGTTCTGTTAACGCGGTCATCAGTTGCTCATAAACATCTTCATGCTTTGAAGCATGAAATCCTGATTTTTCATTGTAGATGATTGAAAGAGGTTTTAAGGGCCGCATTTTATTATCGTAAATAGGGATGTTTATTCTATTTTGTATATAAAATCACCTATTAAAAGTCTCTTTATGTAAATTTTGAATGATCTTCATTTGTTTAATCAATAATAATTCTCAAGAAATATTTAAGAGTTAATTTATTGATTTTAAACAAAATAATTTTAATAAATAACACACATACAACATAAAAATATGAAAGTATAAACCGTATAAAAAACTCTAACCAAATGATTTTCATTAAAAAACATTCAGAAACCCAAATATCTAATTGTTAGTCTTTAGTCTTATTTTTTTTATGATTTTATGCTTTAATACAGCCACTTTTTTATTTGATCTTTCATTGTACCCCAATGAATAGACTTGTACGTTGTACATATTTTGAATAGGCCTCACCATGACCACAGTGAACGCACCAGAATTCGTTCGTCATCCTAAGCTTATAGCATGGGTTGAAGAAATTGCAAACTTAACCAAACCAGCAAAAATCGAATGGTGTGACGGAAGCGAAGAAGAATCTCAACGTCTAATCGACTTGATGATCGCTAACGGCACCATGCAGAAATTAAACCAAGAAAAACATCCTGGTTCTTATCTTGCAAATTCTGACCCATCTGACGTTGCGCGTGTTGAAGATCGTACTTACATCTGCTCTCAAAATAAAGAAGATGCTGGTGCGACAAACAACTGGGAAGATCCAGCTGTTATGCGTGAAAAATTAAATGGTTTATTTGAAGGTTCAATGGAAGGTCGTACGATGTACGTTGTTCCTTTCTCTATGGGTCCTTTAGGTAGCCATATTGCTCATATCGGTATCGAGTTAACTGACTCTCCTTACGTTGCTGTTAGCATGCGCAAAATGGCACGTATGGGTAAAGCAGTTTATGACGTATTAGGTACAGACGGCGAATTCGTTCCTTGTGTACACACAGTAGGTGCACCACTTGCTGAAGGTCAAAAAGACGTTGCATGGCCATGTAACCCAGAGAAATATATCGTTCATTACCCTGAGACTCGTGAAATCTGGTCTTTCGGTTCTGGGTACGGCGGTAACGCATTACTTGGTAAAAAATGTTTAGCTCTTCGTATCGCTTCTGTCATGGGACGCGAACAAGGTTGGTTAGCTGAACACATGCTTATTCTTGGTGTAACTAACCCTCAAGGTGAAAAACACTACATCGCTGCTGCTTTCCCATCTGCTTGTGGTAAAACAAACTTTGCGATGTTAATTCCACCAGCAGGTTATGAAGGTTGGAAAATCGAAACTGTAGGTGACGATATTGCTTGGATCAAACCAGGTGAAGACGGTCGCTTATATGCAATTAACCCTGAAGCTGGTTTCTTCGGTGTAGCGCCTGGTACAAATACCAAGACTAACCCGAACTGTATGGCAACTCTTCATAAAGATGTTATCTACACAAACGTAGCAGTAACCGAAGATGGCCAAGTATGGTGGGAAGGTCTTTCTAAAGAAGTTCCAACAAACTTAACGAACTGGAAAGGTCAACCTCACGTAAACGGCGAAAAAGCAGCACATCCAAATGCTCGTTTCACTGTTGCAGCTGGTCAATGTCCATCTATCGATGCTGATTGGGAAAACCCAGCAGGTGTTCCAATTTCTGCATTCATCTTCGGTGGTCGTCGTGCAGATACTGTTCCTTTAGTTTCTGAAGCTTTTGACTGGGTTGACGGCGTTTATAAAGCTGCAACTATGGGTTCTGAAACTACAGCTGCTGCTGTTGGTCAACAAGGTATCGTTCGTCGTGACCCATTCGCGATGCTTCCATTTGCTGGCTATAACATGGCTGACTACTTCGATCACTGGTTAAGCCTTGGTCAAGAAGTAAGTACAAAAGCTGAAGCTGCTGGTAATAAATTACCAAAAATCTTCAATGTAAACTGGTTCCGTCGTGATGCTGAAGGCAACTTCGTATGGCCTGGTTTCGGTCAAAACATGCGTGTTCTTGAGTGGATCATTGACCGTTGTGAAGGTCGTGCAAACGCTGTTGAAACACCAATTGGCCTTGTTCCAACTTACGATGACTTGAACTGGGAAGGTACTGAGTTCTCTAAAGAAGAATTTGACCTTATCACAGCTCAAGATAAAGATCAGTGGGTTACTGAAATTGAAAGCCACACTGAGTTATTCAATAAACTTGGTGAGCGCTTACCAAAAGCATTAAAAGAACGTCAAGCAGCTTTACTTGAAGCTGTGAAAACTGGCTTCTAATTGCTGAATATAAAAAAGGCCGCTTTATGCGGCCTTTTTTATTATGCGGCATCATCTTTTAGTCGACGTTCAGATAAATAAGCTTCTAACACTTTTACCTGTGTCTCATTAAACGCTAAACCCAATTTAGATCTTCGCCAGAGTATGTCTTCTGCAGTATTTGCCCACTCATATCCACATAAATATTTAACTTCACATTCAAATAAATCGTGACCAAAATTTTGCCCCAATTGTTCTATAGCATTTCGTTCATGGAGCATGCTCCAAACTCTTGTGCCATATGCATGAGCCCAACGTTTGGCAAGGGATTCAGAAACTCCATTTACGCGTAATTGAATCTGGTTGATTAAATCATCTAGAGTGGTCCAGTTCTCAGCACCTGGTAATGGCTTATTGGCAGTCCACTCCTCTGCCATTTCACTAAAGAACGGAGACAAATGTTCTAAAGCAGCCTCAGCCAGTTTTCGATAAGTCGTAATCTTGCCGCCAAATACCGATAACAATGGTGCATTATTTTCTGCCTGTAGTGCCAAAGTATAGTCACGGGTAATTGCCGAAGGGTTATCAGACTCATCATCACATAAAGCGCGTACACCTGAGTACTGACTTACAATATCTGCTCGCGTTAACTGTTTTTTAAAATGTGAATTTGTGACCGTCAAAAGATAATCTATTTCTACATCGGTAATCTCTACCTTTTGTGGATCACCTTTATATTCCTGATCTGTTGTCCCAATGAGGGTATATTTTTCTAAATATGGAATTGCAAAAACGATGCGTCGGTCTTCATTTTGCATAATAAAGGCTTTATGACAGTCATATAGCTTTGGCACAACAATATGACTTCCTTGGATCAATCGGACTTGATAAGGTGATCTTAAGTTTAGGTTTTCACTAATAATTTCTTCAACCCAAGGACCAGCTGCATTTACTAAAGCTCTTGTACGTATCTGATAAACCTCAGCTCCACTTTGTAGTTCCAAGTACCACAGTTCTTGTTCTTTATAAGCCTTCACACATCGAGTCCGTGTCACGACTTTGGCACCCTGCTCTTTAGCTTGTAGCGCATTTAATACAACAAGACGTGCGTCATCTACAGTACAGTCAGAATATTCAAACCCACGCGTTATAGCTGGTTTCAAAGGACTATCTTCTTTGAAATAAATCAGATTTGAACCTAATAATTTTTCTCGTTTTCCCAAATGATCATAAAAAAATAGACCAGCTCGAATTAGCCAAGCAGGACGCAAATGTGGCCGATGCGGCATAATAAAACGCATTGGTGCAATAATATGTGGCGCTTTAGCCAACAACACTTCTCGCTCTGCTAATGCTTCTCTGACCAACCTGAATTCTTTATGTTCTAAATAACGTAGACCGCCATGAATTAATTTACTGCTAGCAGATGAGGTATGACTGGCTAAATCATCCTTTTCACATAAAAACACGGATAATCCACGGCCTACTGCATCATTAGCAATACCGACGCCATTAATACCGCCACCAATTACGGCAATATCATATACTTTTGAATAATCATTAGATTGTATTTTCATTTCTCATATTCTTTTTATTGTTGATCTTATAAAAATTAAAACATCAAATTGATGAAACAACAATCTAAAAAGTAGAATAATCAAATTTGAATTAGCAAACCTTTAGCCATTAATTGATTACTCTACAATTTAATTAATTTAAGAAAAAATCAATCCTCAGCCCAATTTTGACTACGCTTAACCGCCTTAAGCCAACCTTTATAAATCAGCTCAGATTGTTCAGCAGACATTTTTGGCTCAAATACCTTTTCTATGGCAGATTTATTTCTCAACTCATGAAGATCCTGCCAAAAACCCGTCGCCAAACCTGCAAGGAAAGCTGCACCCAAAGCAGTTGTTTCCTTCATTATTGGGCGTTCTACTGGTGTCGCTAAAATATCGGCTTGGAATTGCATTAAGAAATTATTTTCCGTTACGCCACCATCAACACGGAGAGTCCGAAGCTCTTCTTCGGCATCTTGCTGCATGGCATCAAGTACATCTCTTGTCTGGTAAGCAATGGACTCTAAAGTTGCACGAATAATATGTTCAATGCTGGCTCCACGTGTCAGACCAAAAATTGCCCCACGCGCTGTTGGGTCCCAATACGGTGCACCTAATCCAGTAAAAGCAGGAACTACATATACTCCATTACTGTCTTTTACCCGTGTTGCATAAAGCTCAGAGTCTTTAGCGTTCTTAATGACTTTTAACTCATCACGTAACCACTGTACACAAGAGCCACCATTAAATACGGCACCCTCTAAAGCATAGTTCACCTCACCGCTCGCACCACATGCAATAGTTGTGAGTAATCCATGCTCTGAACGGACAATTTTTTTACCCGTGTTCATGAGTAAAAAGCAGCCAGTACCGTAAGTATTTTTAGCCTGTCCTGCCTCAACACACATTTGTCCAAAAAGCGCAGCTTGTTGATCACCTGCAATTCCCGCAATTGGAATACCGACTTCTTGCCCACTAATGGTATGTGTATATCCATAAACCTCAGATGAACTTCGTACCTCAGGTAACATTGCTTTAGGGATATCTAAGGCCTGTAAAAGCTTTTCATCCCATTCAAGCTTTTCAATATCAAACAGCATAGTTCGTGAAGCATTGGTAAAATCAGTGACGTGAACACCGCCATTGGTTAATTTCCAGATTAACCATGTATCCACCGTACCAAACAACAACTCTCCTCGCTTAGCGCGCTCACGACTTCCGTCAACGTGATCTAAAATCCATTTAATTTTTGTGGCCGAAAAATAAGGATCAATGACTAAACCCGTTGTTTTACGGATATATTCTTGCCAACCAGCTTTATGCAATTGATTACAAATTTCAGTCGTCTGTCGGCTTTGCCAAACAATTGCATTGTAAATCGGCTTGCCTGTTTTTTTATCCCAAACAACTGTAGTTTCGCGCTGGTTTGTAATGCCAATTGCCGCAACTTGTTCACTCTTAATGCCAGCTTGAGCCAATGCCTCTACCCATACCGCACTTTGTGTTGCCCAAATTTCCATAGGGTCATGCTCAACCCAACCCGGCTGAGGATATATTTGAGTAAATTCTTTTTGAGCAATACTGACAACGTTTGCATCATGGTCTAAAACAATTGCTCTTGAGCTTGTTGTTCCCTGATCAAAAGCAACAATATATTTTTTTGGGCAATTTGACATCTGAATGTCCCTTTCATTATCTACACACATCTAGTCCACAATGCTAAGACATTATGTCCAACTGTATTTATTTAAAATTTTCTTTGGAATATATCATTATTTTTAAGGGATATAGGTTTTCTTCTTCCAAACATTGCTCATTCTTTATCAGTTTTTACTAATTGGGAAAAAATAACAGCCCAAAGTTTCAGATAAGATCACAAAAACCAGTTGGTCGACTGATTTGAAATCACATAAATATTCAACTTATTCCTTCGCTTAAATAATAAACATTGTTTTACAGACATAAAAAAAATAAAGTGAAATACTCTTCTAGATAATATGAAAAATCAGAATAAATCTTCTCTTTTTTAGCATTCAACCCAAGCAAAACATGGAGCGAATCATGGTTGATCAACCTTCTACCGCAACACCTCCACATTCTAATTTAGATACAAAAACTCGTCTAAAATCAATTTTGGGCGGTTCTGCCGGCAACCTTGTCGAATGGTACGACTGGTATGTATATGCCGCATTTACGCTCTATTTTGCTCATGCCTTTTTCCCAAAAGGAAGTCAAACAGCTCAACTCCTACAAGCAGCTGCAATTTTTGCAGTAGGTTTCCTTATGCGTCCCATCGGCGCATGGATTATGGGGATTTATTCAGACCGTAAAGGACGTAAGGCGGGCCTTACACTTTCCGTTACTTTAATGTGTGTTGGTTCTCTACTGATTGCAGTTACACCATCTTATGAAAGCATTGGTGTATTTGCCCCATTACTTCTGGTTGTTGCACGTTTAATACAAGGCCTAAGCGTAGGCGGTGAATATGGTGCAAGCGCTACTTATTTAAGTGAAATGGCAGAAAAAAATCGGCGTGGTTTTTTCTCAAGCTTTCAATATGTCACTTTAATTGCTGGACAGCTCACTGCCTTGTGTGTACTCCTCATTTTACAAATGGTACTTACCGAACAACAATTGCATGATTGGGGATGGCGTATTCCATTCTTTATTGGCGCTTTACTTGCGATTGTTGTGTTCCGTATTCGTCGTGGCTTACTAGAAACTCAATCTTTTAAAAATGCTCAAGCTGAAAAAGACCAACCACAATCGGGTATGTTTGCTTTATTTAAACACTACCCTAAAGAAGCGTTCACCGTATTATTCTTAACTGCTGGTGGTACTTTAGCTTTCTATACTTACACGACCTATTTACAGAAATATTTAGTAAATACTTCTGGTTTTTCTAAACCTGAAGCTACTCAAATTACCACTTTAGCGTTATTTATTTTCATGTGTCTACAACCTTTAGCAGGTGCTTTATCAGACCGAATTGGTCGAAAACCTCTTATGATTTTCTTCGGAATAACAGGTGTTTTATTCACATACATTTTATTTGATGCACTTGCAAACACGCATAACTACTGGACAGCATTTTGGTTATGTTTTGGAGGTCTAGTAATGGTGACTGGCTACACTTCAATTAATGCTGTAGTGAAGGCCGAACTTTTCCCTGCTCATATTCGCGCTTTAGGAGTAGCTTTACCCTATGCGATTGCCAATACTTTGTTTGGTGGCACAGCAGAGTTTTTCGCATTAAGTTTCAAAGAGGCTGGACATGAATCTTGGTACTTTATTTATGTCAGTGTCATGATTTTCATTTCATTACTCATTTATATTTTTATGAAAGACACTAAGCATCATTCAAAAATTAAAGAGCATTAATATTTTACAATTAGAGCCAATATCGTCAGTTAATATTGGCTCTAACCAAGCGAATAAGCACAAACAACCCTTCTATTTTATGAGATACTTCATATAAGAAAATAAGGACGATACTGATGAACAAAAGTATTTTATGTTTGGCATTAAGTAGTATGTTTATTTTAACTGCTTGTCAGACTACACCTCGACAATATAATGGTTCAACTGGCTATCAGATTGAAAACCAAACTAAAACTTCAGCGACTTTAGCTTATACTTTAGCTGGTCGTAGTAACCAGCAACTTGATGAGCGTAAATTACAACGTGCTTGCCAAAATGTGTTAGGTGCTCAGAAAGTTTATAAATTATCAATTTTAAGTGTCAATGAAATTCCAAACCCAGCTAAAGATGAGCAGTATGGAATTAAACTTGGTGAAACTCGTGCTTCTTTCGGTTTATCAAACACACCAAGTTTAAATAATGGTGAAGATTACGCGACTCGCCAAGCACTTGAAGCTCGCCCAAGCACATTAAAAGTGGTTCGTTATACTTGTTCATAAAATAAAGAAAGACGCTGTTCTTTTACAGCGTCTTATAAAAACTTACATTTCTAAATTCTCTTGCTTCATCCAGATCTGGCCACGTAGTAGCGCTTCTTTCTTCAATTTTTTCATATTTTGGATGACTAAAATTTTTAACTCGGCTATCTGCCACCCAAACTTCTGGCGCAAATTTTAAAAATTCGTCTAAGAAAAAGCGGTTACATTGGTCATATAACACATCAGCAGCCAATAGAACATCAACTTGTTCAGCTTTATATAAATCGTCCAAATATTCGAGCTCTACACTATTAAGCAATGCATTTTCACGGCAAGCATTTAGACTAACTTGATCAATGTCACAGCAAATTACTCGTTTTGCTCCTGCCATTTTTGCAGCAATAGCGACTACACCAGAACCCGCGCCAAAATCTAATACCACTTTATCTTTAATATGGTGCGGCTCTGCAAGTATCCACTGAGCCATCGCCAAACCTGATGCCCAACAGAAAATCCAATACGGCGTGTCATTCCAAATACGACGAATAACTTCATCATCTAAACGATCAGTCGGGAAAACTGGCGGAATCAACCATAAAGAAATTGGAGTTTCAGGCAACTGTTGTGCCATTAATTCACAGTGAGGAATGACTTCATGTAAGGCTTGAAGTAAATGTTCTGGAGCTTTGTTCAATTGAAAGGTGCAGCTCATAAATAAGCTCAACAATTTATAATTACTATTTGCTTAACTACATTGTGAGCAAGACTAAAACTACGGCTTATAACATGATAGCCTTTAGTTACTAAAAAATACGTTAGTTCAATTCCACTGTATTAATTACAACAACGGTTTGGTCTTGCGTAGCTTCGCTACTCATCCCGAAAGAAAAGTAGCATACGAAGTCCTAACATTTGCTTTAAATGCTAGGACGCCGCCGTGAATAAATTAACCTAAAGCTTTTTCAGCAGCTTCTACAGTTTGACGAATCAAAGTTGTAATGGTCATTGGGCCAACACCACCCGGTACTGGCGTGTAAGAAGAAGCAATTTCTTCAATACCTTGTAATTGAATATCGCCAACACCACCACCATCACGCGGATGGAAACCAGCATCTACAACAACTGCACCTTGTTTAATCCAGTCTTTTTGAATAAGTTCAGCTTTACCTACAGCACCAACAATAATGTCAGCTTGTTTTACAAGCTCAGGTAAATTTTGTGTACGTGAATGACAAATCGTTACTGTTGCATTTGCTTGTAACAACATCATTGCCATTGGTTTACCTAAAATTGCTGAACGGCCAACTACAACTGCATGTTTGCCCGCAATTTCGATATTGTTTTCTTTGAGAATCGTCATAATGCCAGCAGGAGTCGCTGAACCATACGCAGCTTCACCCATTGCCATACGGCCAAAACCAAGGCAAGTTACGCCATCAACATCTTTTGCTAATGAGATTGCATCAAAACATGCACGCTCATCAATTTGTGCAGGAACTGGATGTTGTAAAAGAATACCGTGAACATCTGGATTGGCATTTAGCTTTTCAATTTCAGCTAACAATTGTTCTGTTGTCGTTTCTTGTGGTAATTCGATTTTTAATGAATCCATACCTACGCGGCGGCAGGCATTACCTTTCATACGTACATAAGTTGCAGATGCACCGTCATCCCCAACCAAAATAGTCGCCAAAATAGGGGTACGACCTGTTTTTGCTTTTAAAGCTTCAACACGTACCGACAAATTTTCTTCAATTTGCTTTGCTAATGCACGACCGTCTAAAACCAATGCCACAGCACATCTCCAAGGTAGACATGAATTTAATGTGCCAATAATACATGATAATTTCGCTAATTTTATTCTAGATGTTGTTTTTATGTGCATCTTCGCTCAAAACGGTATTGTTTTTTTCGTAAAGGTTGCTAATATGTGCATCACCAAATGTAGGCGGGGTGGCAGAGTGGTCATGCAGCGGACTGCAACTCCGTGGACGCCGGTTCGATTCCGACCTCCGCCTCCAAATTTGGTAAAGCCCGGGTGGTGAAATAGGTAGACACAGGGGATTTAAAATCCCCCGCCCACAAAGCGTGCCGGTTCGAGTCCGGCCCCGGGCACCATCTTCAAGTACTGAATATGGTGTCATAAAGAATCCAGCGTAAGCTGGTTTTTTTATATCTAAAAAAAGGGCTACATATGTAACCCCCTATTCTTTCATACTTTAAGCAGTCTTCTGATCTTGCTTTAAAGGCGTCAAATTCAGATCCAATACAATATCATTTTGCCTGCTTGAATCCACTTGATATTCAGCATTCTTAATTGAATCTAAAAATACCCACTCTGAATGAACTTGTGCCTGATCGAGAGTAACGAGCAAGTATCCGCGTTGATTTAAATTACAATAGGCCAATTCATCAATTAATGTAGTAAACGCAAACTCAAACTGCTGTAACTGTGCCAATGGAATACTTAAATATTTTTCTAAGCCAGGAGATGATACAGAGCTTGTTGCCAGTTCAACACCTACATATTTTCCTTTTTGGCTATATAAATAAGATGCCCATGCGTTGTGTGTATCTCCCGCAAGCACAATCATCTTTTTATTAAACTCTGCCAATTTATCGTATACAAACTCTCTCTCAGCATAGTAACCATCCCAAGCATCAAGATTGTATGGTGCAACCGTCATAATCCTTGCTTTTTCTTGAACTGTTAATGTCGGATCATTTTGTTGTAAACGAAGTTTTAAAGTGACCAACTCGGTAATTTGTGCGTTCATCTTAGCAAGTGTATCAGGAGACGCTCCCCCTGAAGTAATTTGCCCTAAAGATGCCAGCAATTCGGCTGGAATCCACATTTTACTCATTAAGACTTGCTGCCCCACCACATTCCATGTTGCTGTAGATTGCTTTAATTTATCGACCAACCAATCTCTTTGCGTATATCCCATTAAAGTACGCGCCGGATTTGTTAAATCTGCTTGAAATTTTGCAATATCTAAGCCAGAGGCTGTCATATAGTCCGCATATTCAAGTTGCTTGTCACGCGCAATAATGCGTGTATCTAGCATAGTGAGTTGGACAAGAGAGCCAAAGTTAAACTGGCGATAAATATTTAAATGGTCAGAACTAGAAACTGGACGAATCGGCATCCATTCAAAATAAGCTTGCAGAGCAGCTAATTTACGATCTGAGAAAGACCCTTCGTTACTTTGATGGTTTTCCGCACCATCACGCCAAGCATCGTTCGCTAACTCGTGATCATCCCAAATTACAATAAAAGGATGGCGTTGATGAGCTGCTTGTAAATCTTTATCCTGACGATAAAGTGCATAGCGTTTGCGATAATCATCTAATTTAATAATTTCTTTATTATTGTCAGCAGGTAACGTACGACCTAGCTTTGCAGCATCTTCTGTCGCATAACCATCTGCCCCATATTCATAAATATAGTCACCTAAATGAATAATGACATCGACGTTTTGTTTTGCCATTTCACGATAAACATAAAAGTAACCCGCAGGATAGTTAGAGCAAGAACATACTGCAAAGCTTACTTTATAGGTCGATGTTGGTAATGTTTTCGTCTGCCCTACTGGTGAAACCTTACTACCAAACTTAAAACGGTAGTAGTACACCATATCTGGTTGTAAACCAACTGCATCAACTTTCACTGTAAAGTCATCAGTTTTGCTTGTTTCAACCATCCCCGTCTTTAAATTTTGTTTAAACTGATTATCGGTTGAAATTTCCCACACAACTTTTAAACGCACCCCAGAGTCTGTAGGTGTCACTCGTGTCCATAAGATGACTTTATCCTGTAAGGGGTCTCCACTTGCAACACCATGAAGAAAATCTGCTTGTATTTGCGGACTTTCATCATCGGAACCATCATTACAACCAGTGAAAGCAACAGGCATAGATGAAGCCCCAAAACCGAGTAGACTTTTTTGAATTAATTCTCGGCGTGAAATTTTCTCTGACATAAAATTCTCTAAGTTTTAAGCAATGAGTGCTTTAAACTTAAGTACATAAGATGAACGTCTGATCTCAGTTTGATGAACAAATCATGACACAAACTGGTTAATTTATATAAATACCGACAAGAACTGATTGAAAATAAAGCAAACTCTCTGTTTTTCTCTTGCCAATCGCGCACTTGTCCTCTATTATTGCGCACATGCCCGGGTGGTGAAATAGGTAGACACAGGGGATTTAAAATCCCCCGCCCACAAAGCGTGCCGGTTCGAGTCCGGCCCCGGGCACCATTTTCAACTATTGAATTTGGTGCTACAAAGAATCCAGCGTAAGCTGGTTTTTTTATGTCTGATGAAAATAAAAATTATGATAAAAACAATCATATTTATTTCCACCCTACTTTTTATATCAATTGCAGATGCCGAAGATATATTTAACGGCACAATCTTATTTAAAAATAATGATTGGCACTTTATACGTTTCTCTCTACTCAGGATGACTACCTAATCAAAACATCTCAAGATGTAATTACTCAATTAAAAGCATTACAACATAAAAAGACAACCTATTGAATAAGCGTATTAGCAGATGTGAATGAGCAGCAAAATGGACATTTAATTTTAGAAATTAAAAAAATAGATAAGGTACATTTAAAAGCATCATGTCATTTATTAGATGCGATTGAAAATTTTGAGAATCGAGAGTAATTACCACTCTCGATTCATAACCAGCTCTTCCATTTCAAGATCTAAAAATCCTGCATCTTGAACTACCATCATCATTGCCTCAGCAATGTAATCGGCAGCACTATCATCAAGCGATGAATCCAGATCTTCAAACTGCGGTTTCATTTCATTAATTTCATTTACAGTCTGATGAGCATATCGATAAACATCTTGATCAGCTAAAGCAGGCTTCTGAACTTTTTTAGCAAATTGTTCAATAAGCTGCTTAAGTTCAGCGACCAAAATATCTGGATAATATTCATCATCAAACATTGGGAGAAGTAGGTCTTCGAACATACAAAAGATTACACAACAGCAAAAACTTGCCGCTTATAACATATTTTCGCAAAAATCACGAGATTTTTACCCGACCCACTCTTCCACTTTATTTAAAGAGACAATGATCTAGTCTACTTTTCCAAGATTACATTTCAAGCTTGTTGCATAGCTTGCCAAACTAAAACAGCCTCATGCATCGCTTTCACATCATGTGCTCTTACAATCGATGCTCCTTGCTGAATACTCAACAAATGCCCAGTAACGCTTCCTACAGCACGCTGATCAGCAGCTGCACCTTTCAAAGCCTCACCTATAAAGCGTTTACGAGAAAGACCAGATAAAATTGGATAGCCCAATTCATTAAGTTTCCAAAATTCTTTTAATAATTTTAAATTCTGCTGTGCATTTTTTGCAAAACCAAATCCAGGATCAATAATAATATTATGTTGTTGAATTCCAGCAGCTAGAGCCTCATCAATGCGCTGTTGCAACTCCTGCATCACATCTAACGTTACATCAGTGTACTGATCCAACTGATTCATTGTGGTTGGCTCACCACGCATATGCATAATAACTACAGGTATATCTAACTCTGCTGCGGTCTTCAATGCATTAGGGCGTGTTAGAGCGCGTACATCATTCCAAATATGCGCCCCTGCTGCTTTTGCTGCACGAATCACCTCTGGCTGGCTCGTGTCGATTGATAAAATAACATTATGCCGAGACAAAACTTCAACTACAGGTACCACACGGCGTATTTCTTCTTCAATCGCCACTTCTGAAGCACCAGGTCGAGTAGATTCACCACCAATATCAATAATAGTCGCACCTTGTTGAATCATACTAAGCGCATGCTCAATCGCTTGGTCTAATTGATTATGTTTACCACCATCGCTAAAAGAATCTGGGGTAACATTTAAAATACCCATAACATGTGGCTGAGATAAATCTAGTTGAAGCTGTCCACACTGTAAAATCTGCTTGGGTAAAGATATTAACTGCATAAAAAGCTCCGGTTCAAAATCAGGTGATATTTTAGCAAGTCTATACTTTACATGCTGTTGATTTCTTTTCAGCTTTAGCCGAATTTAAGACAAATAAAAAAGCCACATGAATGTGGCTTTTTTATTAATTAACTTAATTCATCGCTGGTAATGGCGGTGGAGTAGATGGACCATCTTTCGGTGGTTCAAATGCCGATACCGGATTTTCAGCAATATAAACTTTAGGTGGTTGAGGCTCGCGACCTTCCATGATGTCACGGATTTGCTCACGATCAATAGTTTCCCATTCCATCAACGCTTTAACCATAGCATGTGCGATATCTTTATTATTTTCCAAGATATCACGAGCAACTTTATATTGTTCATCTAAAATACGGCGTACTTCCTGATCAACCTGTTGTTGAGTTGCTTCAGAAATTGTGCGGCTACCTACGTTACCGAAGAATCCATTTTGATTTTCATCTTCGTAAACCATAACACCCATTTTGTCAGACATACCGTACTTCGTAACCATCGCACGAGCCATTTTCGTAGCACGCTCAAAGTCATTTGAAGCACCAGTCGATTGCTGCTGAATAAAGACTTCTTCAGCAATACGGCCACCAAACAAAATTGCAATTTCATTTAACATTTTGTCTTTATAGTGGCTAATCTGATCTTGTTCAGGTAACTGCCAAGTTACACCTAAAGCCCAACCACGCGGCATAATTGTTACTTTATGCACAGGGTCAGTACCCGGTAAAATCTCAGCAACAATTGCATGTCCAGCTTCATGGTAAGCTGTTGCGCGGCGTTCTTCTTCACGCAGAACCATTGATTTGCGTTCTGGCCCCATATAGATCTTGTCTTTTGCATCTTCAAAGTCATGCATATCGACAGTGTTCTTATTACGGCGAGCAGCAAATAAGGCAGCTTCGTTTACAAGGTTTGCCAACTGAGCACCAGAGAAACCAGGTGTACCACGTGATAAGACTTTAACATCTACACCAGTCACTGAAGGTAACTTTTTCAAATGTACATTCAGGATTTGCTCACGACCACGGATGTCCGGTAGACCTACCATAACTTGACGGTCGAAACGGCCTGGACGTAACAATGCTTTATCCAACACATCAACACGGTTAGTTGCAGCAATAACGATTACGCCTTCATTACCTTCAAAACCATCCATCTCTACGAGCATTTGGTTTAAGGTTTGTTCGCGTTCATCATGTCCACCGCCAGTACCTGAACCACGGTGACGACCTACTGCATCAATCTCATCAATAAAGATGATACATGGTGCATGACGTTTTGCTTGTTCAAACATATCACGGACACGGGACGCACCCACACCCACAAACATCTCAACAAAATCAGAACCAGAAATGCTGAAGAATGGAACTTTTGCTTCACCAGCAATTGCTTTAGCTAATAACGTTTTACCAGTACCTGGAGGACCAACCATAAGTACGCCACGTGGAATTGTAGCGCCCAAACGTTTGAACTTTGCAGGATCTTTTAAGAAATCTACAATTTCTACAACTTCTTGCTTCGCCTCATCACAACCAGCAACGTCAGCAAAAGTCACTTTGATTTGGTCTTCAGAAAGCATTTTTGCTTTTGACTTACCAAAACTCATCGGACCATTTTTACCGCCTGCACCACCACCCATGTTACGCATAAAGAACATGAATAACAGAATGATTAACAGTACAGGGAAACTAGCAATGAGAAGTTGCATCAAAATGCCTTGACGTTGTGGTGCTGTGCCCTCTACAACAACATTTTGCTTGTTTAAGCTTGGCATAAGTTCAGTGTCTTCAACTTGCGGACGAACAGTTTCAAACTGAGATCCGTTAGTTTTTTCACCACTAATATTTAAACCGTCAATCGTGACTTGCTTAATTTGGCCAGCATTCACCGCTGCAACAAAATCTGAATATTTCATTGCAGAAGGCTTATTGCGGTCACTGATATTACTGAAAATTAAAATCAGAACACCCAGTATTATTAGCCACAATACGGCATTCTTGAAGTAATCGCTCAAAGCTTTATTCCCATATCGATCTAATTTGATCATGCCTAATCTTGGCCGATCTTCTTAAAAACAGCAATTGTCTTGCTTGCGGATAACCTAAAAGATACAAAATGCACAATTTTTAGGAGCTTGGCAAGTAAACTTTATTGCAATGCTTTCTTACGCCCTTGTCCAACCAAAAAAACTTCTTTAGATCGTGCCCGAGAAGCTGCTGGTTTTGCTGTTTTTAACACATCAAAACTATCAACGACTTGTTTACGAAACTCATCAAATCCTGCGCCTTGGAACACTTTAACAACAAATTGTCCATTTGGACCCAAGACTTTTTGAGCAAAGTCTAAAGCAAGTTCACATAAGTAAATCTGTCGAGGTTGATCAACAGCCCTATTACCTGATGTATTGGGGGCCATATCAGAAATTACAATGTCTACTTGTCTTCCATTTAAAATATTTAACAATTTTTCAAATACTGCTTCTTCTCTGAAGTCGCCTTGTAAGAAAGTGACATCCGGCAAAGCATCCATAGGTAAAATATCGGAAGCAATAACCAACCCCTTGCTACCAACAAGTTTCCCAGCAATTTGCGACCAACTCCCAGGAGCCGCTCCCAAATCAACCACTGTCATGCCTGGCTTGATCAACTTATATTTTTCTTGAATTTCAAGAAGTTTATATGCTGCTCGTGCACGATATCCTTCCTTTTGTGCTTTTTTTACAAAAGGATCGTCTAGATGTTCCCTCATCCACGCACGACTACTTTTAGACAATTTTTGGTTTGTAATGCGTGTTGCCATAACTCACTAAATATCAAAAAAACTTCTGATTGCTCATTGTACGTGAAAATTACTCTCATTACAGTACGGATGTAACGTAATCTCAATAACTTTTACAGTTTTTTTCCAATAATGTTGATCGATTATTTATACAGTTTTTCGTACATTTGATTTTAAGTTTTTTGCTATACTAAGTCGTTTTTAAAATCAGGTATTTTTAATGGCCGCTTTATCTATTCATGAACGTAAACGTTTACGTCAAATTGGTCATGTGCTTAATCCGGTTGTCATGATTGGTGGACAAGGCTTAACAGATGCTGTAATCGAAGAAACTCTTCGTGCTTTGAATGATCATGAACTCATCAAAGTAAAAGTTGCTGGCGAAGATCGTGAAGCTCGTGCTGCTGTAATCGATGCCATTGTTGAAGCAACTGGTGCTGAAGCTGTGCAAAAAATTGGTAAAATTGTTTTACTTTACAAAAAAGCAGCTAAACAGAACCAACACTTATCTAACCTTGTTCGTCACGCTCACTTAGCAAACTAATTTATTGACTACTTTATGGCAAGTTACGAACTTTCAGCTTTTGATCGTTTTCATGCTGTTTCTGTTGTTGGCGCAATTGAACAGCAAACCCCACATACATTAAATGTGGGTTTTTGGATTCGTGATCCAAACCAACTTATTATCTGGCCTCAAGAAGTTGCAGCTCATCCCCGCCAAGATTTTTTGTGGGAAGAGACTTGTTTTGAGATTTTTATTGGCGTGCATGGTGAAGATTTCTATCGGGAAATTAATCTTTCTCCTTCTCAAGCATGGCAAACTTACCAGTTTGAAGAATATCGCTATCCGGAAAGCATGCCTCCCCTCGTTGCTTACGATATCGAGCTTAATCATCTCAAGCGTACTCACTACGGCTTAAATGTAAGTCTTGATTTAGGTCAGTTTATGCAGCAGCATCATTTAAAATGGGCAAACCTTTATTTAGGTTTAACCGCTGTTTTAAAGACTAAAGATGGTATGCAGTACTATGCAATGCAACATAGTGGACAAAATGCTGATTTTCACAATAAACGTGATTGGCTACATCAGTTTTAAAAATAAAAAAGCGAGAAATTGATTCTCGCTTTTTTATTAATTTTATGAAGCTAAACTTAGTTATCTCTTGCTTTGTTCCAAGCTTCAACCGCATTATTTTTAGTGCGTTTCAAACTCTCACTTAAAGAATCTTTATGCTTCAAAGAGATTTGGCTAATGTCACCTTTAAGTTCTTTGGTGACTTTTGTTAAGTCTTCAATTAATGCATTAATTTCAGCTTTTAATGTATTTTTTAGCTCATTTAATCCTTCTTGAGACGTATTGAACTGAGCTTTAATCACATCAAGACGTTGTAAAATATCTTGTTTAATCTGAGCAAACTGATTTTGAATGTTTTGGTTCAACTCTTGAGTCTCAGTCTCAATTTTTTCTTCAGTTTCACTCAATACAACTTTTACTTGTTCTTGAGTTTCATTTATAGCTTCTTTAACTTGCGAAGTTGCTTCTTGAGCGACTTCTTTTACCTGTTCTGTTTTTTCAGCTACAACTTCTTTTACCTGCGTCGCTTTAGCACTCACTGCTTTTTTAGCACGGGTCGTTGTTTTAGCAACAGCTTCTTTCACTTCGGTTACTTCAGCCTTAACAACATCTGCAACTGTAGAAGCGTTTTCAGCTATATCTTTTGAAACTTGATTGCTCATACTATTTCCTCATATTGTTTATTTTTTTCTGAGATTACAATAAGTGGAATTAGCTTAATTTAACCGCCAGATTGTTAGACAATTTGCCAAAAGTATCAATTTCAGACAAGCGGATGAATATTTTTGCAAAAAGCAAGCAAGGAATTATATTTTTTAATAGAAAACAAATAGACTTTTTAGGGTTCCATGCGTATAATGCGCTGTTAAGTTACAAGCGGGCAGACCGATGAGGAGGGGCATGTTTTTTTAGAACATCGCCTATCTTTTTTAGGTCTACTCGCTTTTTTACAGCCGAAATTCAGGAGCTTTGGTTTGAGCATCCCCGCCATTTTAGCCCTCGCAGATGGAACGATCTTTAAAGGAACGTCAATCGGCGCAACGGGAAGTACGACTGGTGAAGTCGTTTTTAACACAGCCATGACAGGCTATCAAGAAATTTTGACTGACCCAAGTTATGCACAACAAATTGTGACATTAACTTACCCTCATATTGGTAACACTGGTTGCAACGAAGAAGACGTTGAATCTGGTCGTATCCATAAAGTATGGGCGAATGGTTTAATTATTCGTGACCTTCCACTACTACACAGTAACTTCCGTTCTGAGCAGTCGTTAGGTGAATATTTACAAGCGCACAATGTTGTTGCAATTGCTGATATTGATACACGTAAACTTACTCGTATTTTACGTGACAAAGGTGCACAAAATGGTTGCATCCTTGCTGGCGAAAATATTACTGAAGAAGAAGCTATTGCTAAAGCTCGCGCTTTTGGTGGTCTAAATGGTTTAGACCTTGCTAAAGAGTGCTGTGATCCAACAGGTTTTGAATGGTCTGAAGGTTCATGGGTATTAGGTAAGGGCTTTACACAACCTGAGTTAAAATATCATGTGGTTGCATACGATTATGGTGTCAAAACCAACATCTTGCGTATGCTCGCAGACCGCGGTTGCAAACTTACTGTTGTCCCTGCTGAAACTCCGGCTGAAAAAGTATTAGCACTTAATCCAGATGGCGTATTCCTTTCAAACGGTCCTGGTGACCCAGCTGCTTGTGACTATGCAATCGAAGCTGTAAACACTATTGTTGAAACCACAACATTACCTGTATTTGGTATCTGTTTAGGACACCAAATCTTGGCACTCGCTTCTGGTGCAAAAACTGTAAAAATGAATCATGGTCACCACGGTGCAAACCACCCTGTACAAAATCTTGAAGATGGTACAGTGATGATTACATCTCAAAACCATGGTTTTGCTGTAGATGCAGAAACATTACCGGCTAACTTAAAAGCAACGCATAAATCATTGTTCGATGGCACCTTACAAGGTATCCACCGTACTGACAAACCAGCTTTCAGCTTCCAAGGTCACCCTGAAGCAAGCCCTGGTCCACATGATTGTGCACCTTTGTTCGATCACTTCATCGAACTTATCGAAGCATCTAAACAGTAATTACGGAGCGAATAATGCCTAAACGTACGGATATTAAAAGCATCTTAATTATTGGTGCTGGCCCGATTGTGATTGGACAGGCATGTGAGTTTGACTACTCAGGTGCTCAAGCATGTAAAGCACTTCGTGAAGAAGGCTATCGTGTTATTTTGGTTAACTCTAACCCAGCGACCATTATGACTGACCCTTCAATGGCGGATGCAACTTACATTGAGCCAATTACTTGGCAAACTGTTGCTCAAATCATTGAAAAAGAGCGTCCAGATGCAGTCCTTCCAACTATGGGTGGACAAACTGCATTGAACTGCGCACTTGCACTGGATGAAAACGGCGTATTAGCGAAATACAACGTAGAACTTATTGGTGCAACGAAAGAAGCGATTGAAAAAGCTGAAGACCGTAAACTCTTCGACATCGCTATGCGCAAAATCGGTTTGGAATGTCCAAAAGCTGCTATTGCTGAAACCATGGAAGAAGCTTTGGAAATCCAATCTCGCTTTGGTTTCCCAGTAATTATCCGTCCATCATTTACAATGGGCGGTTCAGGCGGCGGTATTGCATATAACCGTGAAGAATTCCTTGAAATTTGTGAACGCGGTTTCGACCTCTCTCCTACTCACCAGTTATTGATTGATGAATCTTTAATTGGCTGGAAAGAATACGAAATGGAAGTTGTTCGTGACAAAAACGACAACTGTATTATCGTATGTGCGATCGAAAACTTTGACCCAATGGGTGTTCACACAGGTGACTCAATCACTGTAGCACCAGCTCAAACATTAACTGACAAAGAATACCAATTGATGCGTAATGCTTCAGTTGCGGTTCTTCGTGAAATTGGTGTTGAGACAGGTGGTTCTAACGTTCAGTTCGGTATTAACCCGAAAGACGGCCGTATGGTTGTGATCGAGATGAACCCTCGTGTATCTCGTTCGTCTGCGCTTGCTTCTAAAGCAACTGGTTTCCCGATTGCAAAAATTGCTGCGAAACTAGCTGTTGGTTATACCCTTGATGAATTGAAAAATGACATCACTGGCGGTGTAACTCCTGCGAGCTTTGAACCATCAATCGACTATGTTGTAACGAAGATTCCTCGTTTTAACTTCGAGAAATTCCCACAAGCAGAACCAGTTCTTACCACTCAGATGAAATCTGTTGGTGAAGTCATGGCAATTGGCCGTAACTTCCAAGAATCTGTACAAAAAGCATTACGTGGTCTTGAAGTTGGTGTAAGCGGTTTCGATGAAAAAATCGAAGCTGGTGCAACAAATGTAAAAGAAACCATTTTAAAAGAGCTTAAAGTTCCAGGTCCTGAGCGTATTTGGTACGTAGCAGATGCATTCCGTCATGGCTTCTCTTTAGATGACGTATTTGAAGCAACTAAGATTGACCGTTGGTTCTTGATCCAAATTCAAGATATCGTTAAGACAGAAGCTCAAGTAAAAACTTTAGGTTTTGGTGATCTAACTGCTGAAAATATCCGTTCGTTCAAACGTAAAGGTTTATCTGACCTTCGTATTGCGAACCTTATGGGTATTTCTCAAAAGCAATTCCGTAAGCAACGTTGGAACTTGGGTGTTTATCCAGTTTACAAACGTGTTGATACATGTGCTGCCGAGTTTGAATCTGGTACAGCATATATGTATTCAACTTACGATGAAGAATGTGAAGCAAATCCATCAAACCGTGACAAGATCATGGTCATTGGTGGTGGTCCAAACCGTATTGGTCAAGGTATCGAATTTGACTATTGCTGTGTACACGCTGCTTTAGCAATGCGTGAAGACGGTTATGAAACAATCATGGTGAACTGTAACCCTGAAACTGTTTCTACCGACTATGATACATCTGACCGTTTATACTTCGAACCTGTAACACTTGAAGATGTTCTTGAAATCGTACGTACTGAGAAGCCAAAAGGCGTAATCGTACAATACGGTGGTCAGACTCCACTTAAGTTAGCACGTGCTTTAGAAGAAGCTGGTACTCCTATTATCGGTACTTCTCCAGATGCAATTGACCGCGCAGAAGACCGTGAACGTTTCCAACAAATGATTCAACGTTTACAGCTTCGTCAGCCAAACAACAGCATTGTAAAATCTGCTGAAGAAGGTATCTCTGAAGCTGCGAAAGTTGGTTATCCGTTAGTTGTTCGCCCATCTTATGTATTGGGTGGTCGCGCAATGGAAATCGTGTATAACGAAGATGAACTTAAACGTTACCTTCGTGAAGCAGTTCAGGCATCTAATGAAGCGCCTGTTCTTCTTGACCATTTCCTTGATGATGCAACTGAAGTTGACGTTGACTGCGTATCTGACGGTAAAGATGTCGTAATCGGCGGTATCATGCAGCACATCGAACAAGCTGGTATTCACTCTGGTGACTCAGCATGTTCTATTCCTCCTTACTCTCTTTCTAAAGAAGTTCAGGATGAAATGCGTCGTCAAACAGTTGCTATGGCGAAAGAACTTGGTGTAGTTGGTTTAATGAACGTTCAGTTCGCAGTTAAAGGCGACGATATTTACGTTCTTGAAGTAAACCCACGTGCATCACGTACTGTTCCGTTCGTATCGAAATGTATTGGTGAATCTTTAGCAAAAGTAGCTGCTCGTTGTATGGCGGGTCAATCACTTGAATCTCAAGGCTTTACTAAAGAAATCATTCCAACTCACTTTGCTGTGAAAGAAGCTGTTTTCCCATTTGCTAAGTTCCAAGGCGTAGACCCAATGCTTGGGCCTGAGATGAAATCTACAGGTGAAGTAATGGGCGTTGGTAAGACATTTGGCGAAGCGTTCTATAAAGCCGTTTTAGGTTCAAATGACCGTTTACCAGGCCTACCAACTGAAGGCGAAGAAAAGATTGCTTTCTTATCTGTTCGTGAATCTGATAAGAAATATATTGCTGATATCGCTAAAAAGTTCGTGGCATATGGTTTCAAACTGGTAGCAACAGGTGGAACGTATAAAGTACTTAAAGAAGCAGGTTTGGAATGTGAACCTGTAAATAAAGTAACTGAAGGACGTCCACATATTGTTGACCGCTTGAAAAATGGTGAAATACACCTTATTGTCAACACTACTGAAGGCAAACAAGCTCAATATGATTCTGCAATGATTCGTCGTGCTGCCCTACAAGGCAAAGTGTATTACACAACGACTATCAATGGTGCAGAAGCGGTTTGCCAAGCCTTTGCTGTGAAATTGCCAATGGATGTATACCGCTTGCAAGATTTAACTGTAGGTTAATTTTTTTCCGATAAGTCCCGTCACCTTATCGGTGGCGGGATTTTTTCATTTTTTTAACTGTGTTTTCTCAACTTAAGAGGGACCGAAATGCAACGTTATCCAATGACCCCTGAAGGTAAAAGTGCCTTAGAGAAAGAATTACAACATCTGAAATCTGTTGAACGTCCACGTATTACTCAAGCGATTGCTGAGGCACGTGAACATGGAGACTTGAAAGAAAACGCAGAATATCATGCTGCTCGTGAACAGCAAGGTTTCTGTGAAGGCCGTATCCAAGATATCGAAGGAAAATTGGGTGCTGCACAAGTCATCGATGTTAAAGACTTAGAACAAAACGGTCGTGTTGTATTCGGTGTTACGGTAACGATTGAAAACCTTGATACTGAAGAACGCAAGACTTATAAAATTGTTGGTGATGATGAGGCTGATTTTAAAATTAATAAAATCTCAGTGAACTCACCAATCGCTCGCGGCCTTTTGGGTAAAAATGAAGGTGATGAAGTAAAAATCACCACTCCTCAAGGCGAAGTTGAGTATGAAGTTGTAAGTGTAGAATATCTCTAAGATACTGCTCTTGAACCCCTCTTCCTGAGGGGTTTTTATTTAATATGGTTTAGCTTATTTTTGTTTGGATAATAGATTATGGACACGCCTCTGATTAACACACCAGTCCGTCATTGGTGCGAATTTGAGTTTATTTCCAAAACTGTAAAAAATCCGAATATCCATATTAAAGGTAATTATTCTTACTACTCAGCCTATTGGGATCAAGGTTTTGAACGTTGTGTCGTACGCTATTTACACGACAAAGCTTCGACCCCAGACAAACCTATCGATCAGCTTTATATTGGTAATTTTGTGTGTTTTGGGGCTGAGTGCGTGATTATGATGGGTGGTAATCAGCTTCATAGACCAGACTGGATTTCGACTTTCCCTTTTGATACCCGCAGTTTTTTAGCTGCTGGTGATACTATAATTGCAGATGGTTGTTGGATTGGAAGCCGTGCAATGATTATGCAAGGTGTAAAAATCGGTGAAGGTGCTGTAATTGCAACTGGAGCCGTCGTAACAAAAGACATTCCACCCTATACAATTGTTGGTGGTGTACCAGCAACAATTATTAAATACCGGTTTCCTCCCGAGCAAATAGAAAAACTACTCGCTTTAAAGCTTTATGAATTAGATGAAAAACAAGTTTTAAAAATGCGGGAATATTTGCAAACTGATGATATTGATGCTCTAACAGTTCATATTGAAAATTTACGAGACAAATAAAATGTATTCTCAAGTTTTATTGTTTAAAATCACAAATGATTACGAGCTCGAATTTAAATCGTAAGAAAAGAAGTATAAAGTATTGAATAAATAAGCATCATTACAATAAGGAACAATCTCATGTTATATCAACATATTCTTGTACCAATTGACGGTTCTGAAACTTCTATGGTCGCTATGAAAGAAGCGATAAAACTTGGAAAAGCATTAAATAGTAAAATTACTATCGTACAGGTCATGGCACTTGATCCAATTATTGCAGATCTTTATGTGAAGACTGGTCAAACCAATGAACTCATTGAGCGGACTAGAACATACTTACTCGATATTTTAGAACAAGCCAAACAACAATTTGTACAAGAAGGGCTTACTGTAGAAACCAAATTACTTGAAGGCTTTGTGGTTCATGAAGAAATAATTCAAGCTGCACAAGACATCAATGCAGATCTCATCGTTATGGGTTCGCATGGCCGTACAGGTGTCCGAAAACTTGTATTAGGAAGTGTTGCACAAAAAGTTTTAGGTGAAAGCCATATCCCTGTTTTGATTGTTCGCTAAAAAAACACCTATCTGGCTTAATTCAGCCAGATAGGCACCTATTTTTTAAAAGGAATAACGTCTTCTCTTGATTGCTCAACCGTTATTGTTTTTTTACTTTTAAAAGCATCCCAAGAATAATTTTTATAATTTAATTGCCATAAATAGTAAGATTGACCGATATCTTTAAACCTAATATTTAATGTCATCCATTTTTCATCATGGCAATGCGGTGACTTCTTATACTCTTGTTCTGAAAAACAGGCCCGAATCATTTCATTCGAAGAAAAAGCAATATCTTTTAATGCAACCTGATACTTCCCTTTAGGCTTAAGCTCAATAAAATCAGCATTTTCTTCAAAACGTCCTCCTCCAGAGTAACCAGTAAACCAAGTATTTAGTACTGCTATGGCATATTCATTTTTATTGAGTGGGTATAGTGCTGGAAAGATTTTGAGTCCATTAGGACCTAAATCATCAGAATGTGGCTCTTTATTACTATGCTCATAATTTTTAAAGTTCCACTCATTTATTACTGTGTATTGGTTATTCTGCTTTTTAACTTGAGCAATTTGCGGAGTCTCATCTATTAAATAATAAGTCTGATCTTGTGTATTTTTGGGTTTCCACAGCTTAACTTCATCGCTACATTTCTGACTCAACTGCTGACAAATCGAGTGTATTTCTTGTGATGAAGCTTTCACATTTATAAAAGGTTGGGCTGAAATAGCCTGCTCTGCAAAACTCGATTGCACTGTTAAACCTAATAGTAATATGGCTAGACTCTGCCATTTATAATGCTGCATTTGTATTTGTTCTCTTTAATAATTTTAAGGTTGCCATGCGAACTGCTTTAAGTTCACTTTGCCATTCAACAAATAGACTCCTTCATCTTCAAGCTTTAACTGCTGAACATTCTCACCTTTTTCATTAAATTTACTTAGGCTAATTTTACCTTGTGAGTTAATAACGCGGTACCAAGGCACCTGATGATCTGCTTCAAGATGTTTAAGAACATAACCCACTAATCTGGCATGTTTAGGTAACCCCGCCATACGTGCTATTTGTCCGTAAGTTGCTACTTTTCCATATGGAATTAGAGCGATGACTTCTAAAATTTGTCGATGTAGTTCATACTGAGTTGTCAAAATGGAATCCATAAAAATTGACATCGTTCATATCATATAAAAATTTACTTTAAATCACTTTAGAATAATATGCAGAGATAATGCGATGAATATGAAAAAAACCTTATTGATGATTACAGGAACACTTCTTTGTGCCTCTTGTACAACCCCTCCTCCTCAACTAAAGCCAGAGCCATTGATAGAAGAACCTGCTAATAATAGGCCTGTAGTTCCAGTCACTTTCGTTTTTACAACCAACAATCCTTCTGCTGCACGTTTCGACAACCTTGCACAAATGCGAAAAGAAGTTGGTATTTTAAATAAATATTATTTAGACGACCAAGGAAACAAAATTTTTAACTTTAAGTTAAACCGTTATATCTCTTATCACAATTTTTCAAAATTACATTGTCAACTTGGTAATGAAATAAACCAACCCCACCCTATTTCTATAGGATCTATGCCTGCAAGCGTCAATGCATGCTTTCCTAAGCGCACAGTAAGTAAAGAAGTCATTGTCTTTATATACGATGCTTATTCAAAAAAGTTAGAGTTTAATGATATTACGAGCCGAACATTTCGTAATAATGGAAAGCCTTTTATTTTATTAGACTGGAATAGATTAAATTATAATATACAAGCAGGTAGTATTCATGAAATGGGCCACGCTTTCGGCTTGAAACATGTATGTGCACCTAATGCTACAAAAACTACCCCGACTAATATTATGGCCAGTGCTGAGTGTAAATTAGGCAGTGGCGGCTTAAGAAATTTGGGTTTTACCCCATCACAGCTTCAAACGATTTTATCGAGTTATCAACAATACCCTTAAAATTTAATTTCAACATATCTCCCCAAGTTATCATGGGTAGTCGTGTAATCCTCATGGGTCAGTAAAGATGTCATATAAGTACTGGCCTTTGAGAAGTCATTAATATCTACTGGATATGGCTGCCAGAATGTTTGTAAATTATTGGTATAAATTGGATAAAGTCGAAGCAAATCCTTTGTTAAATCTATTCTGGCAATACAGCCAAATGGCAAAGAATGATGCTGCTCATATTCCCCATCACTATTAAATACAGCATTGCCGATACCCAACACCACTGGCTTTTGGTTGATAAGCTGAATTGGCTGAATAGTATGAGCACCATGACCAATAATCAGGTCAGCCCCAGCCTGTGTAAGAATACCAGCAAGTTTAATTTGCTCTTTTGTAGGAGGTTTAAAGTCGACTCCCCAATGACAAATAACAATAATTTTATGTTTAGGATGAGCCTGTTTATAAAAAACTATTTGCTCCAGTAAGACACCGTTTAAACAAGCGACTCCACTTCTTGACCCTAGCGCATAAAAGTCATAATCCAAATAAGCAGTGTCTCTATGCCAATAACCATTAAAAATCGCATAGTGCTTATTTTCAAAAACTATTTCAAAGTAATTGTGAGCATCTTTTTGGTTGTGTCCAGCACCAATATAGGAAACATTAGCCTCGTCCAATTGTTGTAATGTATAGGTAAGCCCTTCATCACCATAATCTTTGAGATGATTATTTGCTAACACCAAATAATTTAGATGAATGCTTTTAAATTCTTCTAATGTTTTTTTAGCATCGGCTTTTAGAATGAATGGCTTTTTATCTTTTAATAGTGATTGGTTTTCTAGAGAAAAAACAGCTTCAAAGTTAGCTATATTTATGTCATTTTTACCTAAAAATGGCTGTATTTTTTTAAATGAAAAGTGATATCCATATTGTTGTAGAGCATCTGTTTGCCCTCTTGACTTACGCTTTTCGGTATACATTTCACCGAAATAAGTATCTCCAAGAATATTAATAATCCCAGTCTGTGAAGTACAACTCTTCGCCTTTACGTGCTCTTCTTGGAAACAGTGATAATAAGGAACCAAATGCTCGAGACGGTGAATGTCATCTAAAAAAGAGAAAAAGCCAATGCTCTGGTTATCCTCAAGATAAGTGATATAAATTTTTCTAAATTGATGGGAGATATATAAAACCGAGGTTAGCACTGGATGAGCAATTAAAGATATAATCGGTTGATATAATTTATTTTTAAAAGAAAGATTTTTAATAAAAAAAAGTTTTTTTAGTTCCGCTGGATAGCTATAGACATGGTTTACCAACCCAAATAAATCTTTCAACTGATTAGAGGAATTTAATCCTAAATGATAGTTCTCTGCTCTTTGAGACAAAATCAATTGGGCTTGTTCAGTTGAGTCAAAAAGCATCTTGCTTAACGCATGTTTAACATCATTGGCCTGAGTAAAAATTAAGAATTGTAAGAGCTCGACAAATGTATAAGATTCATTTTTTTCTAAACCTAAATTTTGTTCACCAAGTTGCTTAGGCTTTTGCTCAGATACAACATAGGTCTTATTTGCTTCGATGTTTTTTTGATGAAATTGTTCTAATGCATAATCAATAAGCAATAAAGTTGAAGTATCTCCATCAACTTCAAATTTCCAAACCGCATTATCGAAGTTAGTATTATCTAGAGGTACCAATAACTTAATTTCAAAAAGAGAGTAAGTCATATCTCCTCTCCTTCGAAATCTTTTACATAGGCTATATAGCCTGATAAGTTATGTTCTTGATCATCTATTCTTACTCTAAAGCGATCATGTCGCACATAAAAAGCATGTAATATTTTATCTGGACGATCCATATACATCGCCATTTCTGGATAGAAAAAACCCGTAGTTTGGAATTCAGCCCGAAATTTAATGAGTTTTTTTAGCTCTGACATATAAGCTTGTTCAAGAAGCTCTTGATGGCCTTGCTCTTTTAATCGATTTACCATTTTATAAGCAGCCATGAGCATTTCTAATAAAGTGGCATAAGTTGTCTTTCTATTTCTTATAAAAATAAAATGTTTTAAATAATTATTTAAACCAAAAATAAAATATTTTTCTTCAGGACATATTTTTGTAAGCTCATTGGTACAGTAACTTAACCAATGATCATGATATTTTTCATATCTTTTATAAATAAAATTTTCAAACATTAATTTAACAGTTTCTAATAATCTTTTATCGTGATTTATTTGATACAACCTGAGTAAAGCTAATGCTGCTTCGCCATCGTAATAAATAATTCTAAACTTTTCTTTTAAATCATAGTCTGGATAATTTAACACATGGGTAGTTAATCCATCTGAATTAACTAATTTTAAAATACCATTTGCAAGTTTTTCTGCATATTTCAAATATTCAGATTTTTGGGTAATTTCCTGATATTTCGTTAGCATTAAAATAGCTGCTGCGTTTGCACCTAGTTTAATTTCAAACTCCCCTTCTTTTCCATCAATCATAAAAGCAGTTGTAGGGTCTTTTTCTTTATAAAAGTTAGAGAGTGCATATTGGATGGCACTTATTATTTTAGGCAAATATTCAGGTTTATCTTGTACTTCGAAAGTTTCTAATAGTGCATAAAGTGATGTGCAATGACGTACCGTATTATAGCTGCGGATATCCCGATCAAAAGCAGGAAAATAACCATAAATGAATTTGCCATTTTCTTGAATCTGACTGTGCAAAAACGCTGCATTTTTCTCAATGAGCTCTCTAAAATGCTGCTTCTTGTTCTTTACAATACCTCTAATACCATTTGCATCATAACGGCTTGCTAAATTAATGAATTGTCCATTTTCATAAAAAGTTGCATAGGTATCGAAAGTCCAAACATCTTGTAGCTCTTGTAGTCTAATTTGTGGTTTAGTAGCGTTATATTTTTGCTTAATTGCATAGTTCAGATTGTTTTCATCAAAAAAATTAGGTTTGTCATAACTCAAACCTCGAATAATTACTTTTCCATAAATCTCTTGCTCCAGAAAAACCACTGAACATGCTTCATCAAATGCAATTCCTCTGCGGTAATGATTATTATGAAATTGATGATGAACAAGTTGTTCTATTTGACTCCAACTTTGTTTTTCTAGGTTGTACGCAACATCAATTTTTATATAGTCTGGAAATTGGTCTGGAGAAAACTGTCTATCAATAAAATCGAGTAATTGTATAGTTGCTTGTGAAAAAGCTGTTTTTTCGGTATGCCAGACACTACATCTTTGATCTTTAGGACCAAATGATATAAACAAAATTGTTTCTTCTGGAAGGTCTGAAACATGCTGAACGAAATGTTCCAACCAAAGCTTAAGTTGTCTTTTAAAGTCTAAAAATACCGACACTCGAATTAAGTCCCTATTCGTTATTTGTTGTTCTATAAAATTTTCAATACATCATAGCATGAACTCTTTAAAAGCTAAGTTAACGTATTGTTTAAACATAAAAAAAGAGAACCCTAAGGTTCTCTTTTTTACTTGGTTAATTATCTATTAATAGATAATTTGACCATTATTAAGTAACTCTGTTTCACTGGTCGTAACGCCTTGTAAGACTAATAATGTAGTAAAGTTATTTGAAGGTAAAATCACCCCAGTTAACCCATCACGGTCAATCTGAATGGTAGTATTACCGCCACTTACAGTGACATTTAAATACTCACCAATATTAGCAGATGTTTGTGCTCCATCTAATAAGGCTCTGATATCAATCAAATCAGCCTGAGAATCTGTAGCAACATTACCCACATGGAAATTAGTCCAAGTATCTACACCATTACCACCTGTAGTTGCACCATTACTAGCTGTTGCAGTACTTCCGTCTAATACATGATAAATCAATGTATCTGAACCAAAACCGATCGTACCATTATCAGTATTGAACGTATCGTTCGCTGATGTACTAAGTACATGGGTATTGTAATCAGAAGTAGTCAGATTAACCGTCAATGATGAGAACGACTCAGCACCATTTGCTGCTACTAACTTATAGTTAATCGTATCGGTTGGATTAGCCAATGTTAATGATGAAGTATTAGCACGGTATTCATAATCACCATTCGAATTGATCACAAGTGTGCCATTTGTCGTGGTAACTGTTTGCCCAGTAGCTTCAACATAAGTGCCAACACTATTTTGAACATAAAGTTTGACACCATCAGCAGTAAAGGTACCACTGTCAGCAACCCCACCAATTGTGTCCCCAGTAAGAATGTTACCGTGAACCCAGTCAGATGAGTAACTGTTCAAGTGCGTTGTAGTAGTCGTTACTTGGGTATCCAAAGTGGTTGTACCAAGTGATACTCCAGTCAAGGTATATTGAACACGGTATGTACCAGCGCTTAAATGCTCGACAGCATCTTGGAAAGCAACCGTTCCCAAACTAATTGTTCCTACACTTCCAAGTGCAGTTGCTGAACCTGTGTAAGTGGTATTAACCCATGTTGCACCAACCAACTGCTGAACAACATAACTTACGGTTGGCAACAAACTTACTAGAGGTTGGTTTGCATAAGTTGCTGCTACCTGTACATCTACTAAGTCATTTGTTCCAACGGTAAAGGTATTCGATAATACGCTATTCGAGCCAATTATACTTACAGAGACGATCGGACTTGGAACATCTACTGGTGTATCAGTAGAGTTACTAAAGTCAACCGTTGCAATAGCCTGATCTGCATTTGCAATAACTTGCGTTATACCATCCGTTCCAGGACTCGCAGTATTCCAAGTAATACTTACATCAGGTGATCCAATCTGTATGTGTAATACAGCTGTACTTGTTCCACCCGATACTGGATCAGTAATGGTATAAGTAAAGCTATCTACTTTACCAATGTTGGCAGGGTTGGCAGTCGGTGTATAGCTATATGAACCATTCGCAGAAATCGTAAGTGTTCCGTAAGCCCCTATTACTGGAGTTGAAGAACCAATAGGTGTTAATACCGCACCTACTTGTTCACCCACTACTGTAGATACTACTGTCGTTCCAGTGATTGTATCTGGAGTATATGAAGGACCATATATAGCAGAATCATCATCTGTAAGCACATTACCGCTTACTGTTGCTGCAGTATATGTTGGTACTACTGTGTGATTATAATCATCGCGAACCACACTCATTGTACCTAACAATCCTACACCTATACCGGTATAGACCATAAATGCTCTATAAGAACCACTTGCTAAGTCTGTGATAGTCGCACCAAATCCATTACCACCGAGTATTCCGATGTTAATTAATCCAGTACTCGCATCACCTGCAACATTCTGCCACGAACCGTCCGGTGCTTGTTTTTGTAAGACTATTTTATAGTCATTAAGCGCAGACAAACTTAATAAAGCTCCATAGCTAATCGTTGCATCTGAAGTATGTCCAGCGGCAATATTGAAGCTCACACTCGGAGTACCTAAAAGCGATACGTTGAGATTCTCAGTTACACCGATCAATGCCAGATAAGTTGCAGAACCAGCATTAATACCCGTTGTCGTTAATGGAACAATGTCTATAGCTACACTATCCACATTGTCATGTGCAGTAATTGTTGGCACTAGAACAAGGCCAGCAAGATTAGCACCTGAACCTAGGTTACCTGCAAGGTCAGTATAGCTACCATTTACCACACTCAAGCTTGGTGCAGTTGCACTGCCGTCTTGAGTAAAGGTTGCTGTCCAGGTCACACCGTCTGTGGTCGTCAAGCCAGTCAACGTACCGCCAGCCACTGCCACATCAGTTGCATCAAAGCCGGTCACCGCTTCACTGAAGGTAAAGGTCACTGTGGTGCTTTCACCTAAAGATAAATTGAGGTCAGTCGCACTGATCGCAAGGGTCGGTGGTGTAATGTCGGCAGTTAAGCCTGCAAGACTCGCACCTGAACCCGGGTTACCTGCAAGGTCAGTATAGCTACCATTCACCACACTCAAGCTTGGTGCAGTTGCACTGCCGTCTTGAGTAAAGGTTGCTGTCCAAGTCACACCGTCTGTGGTCGTCAAGCCAGTCAACGTACCGCCAGCCACTGCCACATCAGTTGCATCAAAGCCAGTCACCGCTTCACTGAAGGTGAAGGTTACTGTGGTGCTTTCGCCCGCAGCTAGGTTCAGGTCAGTCGCACTGATTGCAAGGGTCGGTGCTGTAATGTCGGCAGTTAAGCCTGCAAGACTCGCACCTGAACCTGGGTTACCTGCAAGGTCAGTATAGCTACCGTTCACCACACTCAAGCTTGGTGCAGTTGCACTGCCGTCTTGAGTAAAGGTTGCTGTCCAAGTCACACCGTCTGTGGTCGTCAAGCCAGTCAACGTACCGCCCGCCACTGCCACATCAGTTGCATCAAAGCCAGTCACCGCTTCACTGAAGGTGAAGGTCACTGTGGTGCTTTCGCCCGCAGCAAGGTTCAAGTCAGTCGCACTGATCGCAAGAGTCGGTGCTGTAATGTCCGCAGTTAAGCCTGCAAGACTCGCACCTGAACCTGGGTTACCTGCAAGGTCAGTATAGCTACCGTTCACCACACTCAAGCTTGGTGCAGTTGCACTGCCGTCTTGAGTAAAGGTTGCTGTCCAAGTCACACCGTCTGTGGTCGTCAAGCCAGTCAACGTACCGCCCGCCACTGCCACATCAGTTGCATCAAAGCCAGTCACCGCTTCACTGAAGGTGAAGGTTACTGTGGTGCTTTCGCCCGCAGCAAGGTTCAAGTCAGTCGCACTGATTGCAAGAGTCGGTGCTGTAATGTCGGCAGTTAAGCCTGCAAGACTCGCACCTGAACCTGGGTTACCTGCAAGGTCAGTATAAGTGTTATTTGCAACACTCAAGCTTGGTGCAGTTGCACTGCCGTCTTGAGTAAAGGTTGCTGTCCAAGTCACACCGTCTGTGGTCGTCAAGCCAGTCAACGTACCGCCCGCCACTGCCACATCAGTTGCATCAAAGCCGGTCACCGCTTCACTGAAGGTGAAGGTTACTGTGGTGCTTTCGCCCGCAGCAAGGTTCAGGTCAGTCGCACTGATCGCAAGAGTCGGTGGTGTAATGTCCGCAGTTAAGCCTGCAAGACTCGCACCTGAACCTGGGTTACCTGCAAGGTCAGTATAAGTGTTATTTGCAACACTCAAGCTTGGTGCAGTTGCACTGCCGTCTTGAGTAAAGGTTGCTGTCCAAGTCACACCGTCTGTGGTCGTCAAGCCAGTCAACGTACCGCCCGCCACTGCCACATCAGTTGCATCAAAGCCGGTCACCGCTTCACTGAAGGTGAAGGTTACTGTGGTGCTTTCGCCCGCAGCAAGGTTCAGGTCAGTGGCACTGATCGCAAGTGTTGGTGCTGTAATGTCCGCAGTTAAGCCTGCAAGACTCGCACCTGAACCTGGGTTACCTGCAAGGTCAGTATAAGTATTATTTGCAACACTCAAGCTTGGTGCAGTCGCACTGCCGTCTTGAGTAAAGGTTGCTGTCCAAGTCACACCGTCTGTGGTCGTCAAGCCAGTCAACGTACCGCCCGCCACTGCCACATCAGTTGCATCAAAGCCGGTCACCGCTTCACTGAAGGTGAAGGTCACTGTGGTGCTTTCGCCCGCAGCAAGGTTCAGGTCAGTCGCACTGATTGCAAGAGTCGGTGCTGTAATGTCCGCAGTTAAGCCTGCAAGACTCGCACCTGAACCTGGGTTACCTGCAAGGTCAGTATAGCTACCATTCACCACACTCAAGCTTGGTGCAGTTGCACTGCCGTCTTGAGTAAAGGTTGCTGTCCAGGTCACACCGTCTGTGGTCGTCAAGCCAGTCAACGTACCGCCCGCCACTGCCACATCAGTTGCATCAAAGCCGGTCACCGCTTCACTGAAGGTGAAGGTTACTGTGGTGCTTTCGCCCGCAGCAAGGTTCAGGTCAGTCGCACTGATCGCAAGGGTCGGTGCTGTAATGTCCGCAGTTAAGCCTGCAAGACTCGCACCTGAACCTGGGTTACCTGCAAGGTCAGTATAAGTGTTATTTGCAACACTCAAGCTTGGTGCAGTTGCACTGCCGTCTTGAGTAAAGGTTGCTGTCCAGGTCACACCGTCTGTGGTCGTCAAGCCAGTCAACGTACCGCCAGCCACTGCCACATCAGTTGCATCAAAGCCGGTCACTGGTTCACTGAAGGTGAAGGTCACTGTGGTGCTTTCGCCCGCAGCAAGGTTCAAGTCAGTCGCACTGATCGCAAGAGTCGGTGCTGTAATGTCCGCAGTTAAGCCTGCAAGACTCGCACCTGAACCTGGGTTACCTGCAAGGTCAGTATAAGTATTATTTGCAACACTCAAGCTTGGTGCAGTTGCACTGCCGTCTTGAGTAAAGGTTGCTGTCCAAGTCACACCGTCTGTGGTCGTCAAGCCAGTCAACGTACCGCCCGCCACTGCCACATCAGTTGCATCAAAGCCGGTCACCGCTTCACTGAAGGTGAAGGTCACTGTGGTGCTTTCGCCCGCAGCAAGGTTCAGGTCAGTCGCACTGATTGCAAGAGTCGGTGCTGTAATGTCCGCAGTTAAGCCTGCAAGACTCGCACCTGAACCTGGGTTACCTGCAAGGTCAGTATAAGTGTTATTTGCAACACTCAAGCTTGGTGCAGTCGCACTGCCGTCTTGAGTAAAGGTTGCTGTCCAAGTCACACCGTCTGTGGTCGTCAAGCCAGTCAACGTACCGCCAGCCACTGCCACATCAGTTGCATCAAAGCCGGTCACTGGTTCACTGAAGGTGAAGGTTACTGTGGTGCTTTCGCCCGCAGCAAGGTTCAGGTCAGTCGCACTGATCGCAAGAGTCGGTGCTGTAATGTCCGCAGTTAAGCCTGCAAGACTCGCACCTGAACCTGGGTTACCTGCAAGGTCAGTATAAGTATTATTTGCAACACTCAAGCTTGGTGCAGTTGCACTGCCGTCTTGAGTAAAGGTTGCTGTCCAGGTCACACCGTCTGTGGTCGTCAAGCCAGTCAACGTACCGCCCGCCACTGCCACATCAGTTGCATCAAAGCCGGTCACCGCTTCACTGAAGGTGAAGGTCACTGTGGTGCTTTCGCCCGCAGCAAGGTTCAGGTCAGTGGCACTGATCGCAAGTGTTGGTGCTGTAATGTCCGCAGTTAAGCCTGCAAGACTCGCACCTGAACCTGGGTTACCTGCAAGGTCAGTATAAGTATTATTTGCAACACTCAAGCTTGGTGCAGTTGCACTGCCGTCTTGAGTAAAGGTTGCTGTCCAAGTCACACCGTCTGTGGTCGTCAAGCCAGTCAACGTACCGCCAGCCACTGCCACATCAGTTGCATCAAAGCCGGTCACTGGTTCACTGAAGGTGAAGGTCACTGTGGTGCTTTCGCCCGCAGCAAGGTTCAAGTCAGTCGCACTGATCGCAAGAGTCGGTGCTGTAATGTCCGCAGTTAAGCCTGCAAGACTCGCACCTGAACCTGGGTTACCTGCAAGGTCAGTATAAGTATTATTTGCAACACTCAAGCTTGGTGCAGTTGCACTGCCGTCTTGAGTAAAGGTTGCTGTCCAAGTCACACCGTCTGTGGTCGTCAAGCCAGTCAACGTACCGCCAGCCACTGCCACATCAGTTGCATCAAAACCAGTCACCGCTTCACTGAAGGTGAAGGTTACTGTGGTGCTTTCGCCCGCAGCAAGGTTCAGGTCAGTCGCACTGATTGCAAGAGTCGGTGCTGTAATGTCAGCAGTTAAGCCTGCAAGACTCGCACCTGAACCTGGGTTACCTGCAAGGTCAGTATAGCTACCATTCACCACACTCAAGCTTGGTGCAGTCGCACTGCCGTCTTGAGTAAAGGTTGCTGTCCAAGTCACACCGTCTGTGGTCGTCAAGCCAGTCAACGTACCGCCCGCCACTGCCACATCAGTTGCATCAAAGCCGGTCACCGCTTCACTGAAGGTGAAGGTCACTGTGGTGCTTTCGCCCGCAGCAAGGTTCAGGTCAGTCGCACTGATTGCAAGAGTCGGTGCTGTAATGTCCGCAGTTAAGCCTGCAAGACTCGCACCTGAACCTGGGTTACCTGCAAGGTCAGTATAAGTATTATTTGCAACACTCAAGCTTGGTGCAGTTGCACTGCCGTCTTGAGTAAAGGTTGCTGTCCAAGTCACACCGTCTGTGGTCGTCAAGCCAGTCAACGTACCGCCCGCCACTGCCACATCAGTTGCATCAAAGCCAGTCACCGCTTCACTGAAGGTGAAGGTCACTGTGGTACTTTCGCCCGCAGCTAGGTTCAGGTCAGTCGCACTGATTGCAAGGGTCGGTGCTGTAATGTCCGCAGTTAAGCCTGCAAGACTCGCACCTGAACCTGGGTTACCTGCAAGGTCAGTATAGCTACCGTTCACCACACTCAAGCTTGGTGCAGTTGCACTGCCGTCTTGAGTAAAGGTTGCTGTCCAAGTCACACCGTCTGTGGTCGTCAAGCCAGTCAACGTACCGCCCGCCACTGCCACATCAGTTGCATCAAAGCCGGTCACCGCTTCACTGAAGGTGAAGGTCACTGTGGTGCTTTCGCCCGCAGCAAGGTTCAGGTCAGTCGCACTGATTGCAAGAGTCGGTGCTGTAATGTCCGCAGTTAAGCCTGCAAGACTCGCACCTGAACCTGGGTTACCTGCAAGGTCAGTATAGCTACCATTTACCACACTCAAGCTTGGTGCAGTTGCACTGCCGTCTTGAGTAAAGGTTGCTGTCCAGGTCACACCGTCTGTGGTCGTCAAGCCAGTCAACGTACCACCCGCCACTGCCACATCAGTTGCATCAAAGCCAGTCACCGCTTCACTGAAGGTGAAGGTCACTGTGGTGCTTTCGCCCGCAGCAAGGTTCAGGTCAGTCGCACTGATCGCAAGGGTCGGTGCTGTAATGTCCGCAGTTAAGCCTGCAAGACTCGCACCTGAACCTGGGTTACCTGCAAGGTCAGTATAAGTGTTATTTGCAACACTCAAGCTTGGTGCAGTTGCACTGCCATCTTGAGTAAAGGTTGCTGTCCAAGTCACACCGTCTGTGGTCGTCAAGCCAGTCAACGTACCGCCCGCCACTGCCACATCAGTTGCATCAAAGCCGGTCACCGCTTCACTGAAAGTGAAGGTTACTGTGGTGCTTTCGCCCGCAGCTAGGTTCAGGTCAGTCGCACTGATTGCAAGGGTCGGTGCTGTAATGTCCGCAGTTAAGCCTGCAAGACTCGCACCTGAACCTGGGTTACCTGCAAGGTCAGTATAGCTACCGTTCACCACACTCAAACTTGGTGCAGTTGCACTGCCGTCTTGAGTAAAGGTTGCTGTCCAGGTCACACCGTCTGTGGTCGTCAAGCCAGTCAACGTACCGCCCGCCACTGCCACATCAGTTGCATCAAAGCCGGTCACCGCTTCACTGAAAGTGAAGGTTACTGTGGTGCTTTCGCCCGCAGCAAGGTTCAAGTCAGTCGCACTGATCGCAAGAGTCGGTGCTGTAATGTCCGCAGTTAAGCCTGCAAGACTCGCACCTGAACCTGGGTTACCTGCAAGGTCAGTATAGCTACCGTTCACCACACTCAAACTTGGTGCAGTTGCACTGCCGTCTTGAGTAAAGGTTGCTGTCCAGGTCACACCGTCTGTGGTCGTCAAGCCAGTCAACGTACCGCCCGCCACTGCCACATCAGTTGCATCAAAGCCGGTCACCGCTTCACTGAAGGTGAAGGTCACTGTGGTGCTTTCGCCCGCAGCAAGGTTCAGGTCAGTCGCACTGATCGCAAGAGTCGGTGCTGTAATGTCCGCAGTTAAGCCTGCAAGACTCGCACCTGAACCTGGGTTACCTGCAAGGTCAGTATAGCTACCGTTCACCACACTCAAGCTTGGTGCAGTTGCACTGCCGTCTTGAGTAAAGGTTGCTGTCCAAGTCACACCGTCTGTGGTCGTCAAGCCAGTCAACGTACCGCCCGCCACTGCCACATCAGTTGCATCAAAGCCGGTCACCGCTTCACTGAAGGTGAAGGTTACTGTGGTGCTTTCGCCCGCAGCAAGGTTCAAGTCAGTCGCACTGATCGCAAGAGTCGGTGCTGTAATGTCCGCAGTTAAGCCTGCAAGACTCGCACCTGAACCTGGGTTACCTGCAAGGTCAGTATAGCTACCGTTCACCACACTCAAACTTGGTGCAGTTGCACTGCCGTCTTGAGTAAAGGTTGCTGTCCAGGTCACACCGTCTGTGGTCGTCAAGCCAGTCAACGTACCGCCCGCCACTGCCACATCAGTTGCATCAAAGCCGGTCACCGCTTCACTGAAGGTGAAGGTCACTGTGGTGCTTTCGCCCGCAGCAAGGTTCAGGTCAGTCGCACTGATCGCAAGAGTCGGTGCTGTAATGTCCGCAGTTAAGCCTGCAAGACTCGCACCTGAACCTGGGTTACCTGCAAGGTCAGTATAGCTACCGTTCACCACACTCAAGCTTGGTGCAGTTGCACTGCCGTCTTGAGTAAAGGTTGCTGTCCAAGTCACACCGTCTGTGGTCGTCAAGCCAGTCAACGTACCGCCCGCCACTGCCACATCAGTTGCATCAAAGCCGGTCACCGCTTCACTGAAGGTGAAGGTTACTGTGGTGCTTTCGCCCGCAGCAAGGTTCAGGTCAGTGGCACTGATCGCAAGTGTTGGTGCTGTTGAATCAACAGTCAATGTACCTGTTGCCGGAGTCGAAATGTTCCCTGCTACATCTGTAGCAGTCACACTTACCGTATGCGTACCATCAGTCAATGCTGGAAGTGTATTGTCTGCCAGTGTCCAGGTACCGTTACCATTGTTGGTCGCGTTGTAGTTCACACCATCGACAGTCACCACCACCGTCGCAGCAGGATCATCGATCGTGCCTGTCAACGCAGGAGTCGTGTCATTCGTAGCTGTATTAGTGAAGCCAACTACCGGTGCAACCAGATCAATGATAAAGCCATCTGTACCATCCAACACATCGCCTATACCTGGGTTGCCTACCGCATCGGTATAGCTACCATTCGCAACGCTAATGCTTGGCGCTGTGCCGGTTCCATCCGGTGTAAAGACTGCTGTCCAGGTCACACCATCTGTCGTACTCAAGCCAGTCAACGTACCGCCGACCACAGTAATGTCGGTTGCATCAAAGCCTATCACCGGCTCACTGAACGTGAAGCTGATGTTCGCTGTTTCACCTGCCGCAAGTGCAAGGTCATCCGTACCGATCGCAAGGGTCGGTGCTGTTGAGTCAACAGTCAATGTGCCTGTTGCCGGAGTCGAAATGTTCCCTGCTACATCTGTGGCAGTCACACTTACCGTATGCGTACCATCAGTCAATGCAGGAAGTGTATTGTCTGCCAGTGTCCAGGTACCGTTACCATTGTTGGTCGCGTTGTAGTTCACACCATCGACAGTCACCACCACCGTCGCAGCAGGATCATCGATCGTGCCTGTCAACGCAGGAGTCGTGTCATTCGTAGCTGTATTAGTGAAGCCAACTACCGGTGCAACCAGATCAACGATAAAGCCATCTGTACCATCCAGCACATCGCCTATACCTGGGTTGCCTACCGCATCGGTATAGCTACCATTCGCAACGCTAATGCTTGGCGCAGTGCCGGTTCCATCCGGTGTAAAGACTGCTGTCCAGGTCACACCATCTGTTGTACTCAAACCAGTCAATGTACCGCCGACCACAGTAATGTCGGTTGCATCAAAGCCTATCACCGGCTCACTGAACGTGAAGCTGATGTTCGCTGTTTCACCTGCCGCAAGTGCAAGGTCATCCGTACCGATCGCAAGGGTCGGTGCTGTTGAATCAACAGTCAATGTACCTGTTGCCGGAGTCGAAATGTTTCCTGCTACATCTGTAGCAGTCACACTTACCGTATGCGTACCATCAGTCAATGCTGGAAGTGTATTGTCTGCCAGTGTCCAGGTACCGTTACCATTGTTGATCGCGTTGTAGTTCACACCATCGACAGTCACTACCACCGTCGCAGCAGGATCATCGATCGTGCCTGTCAACGCAGGAGTCGTGTCATTCGTAGCTGTATTAGTGAAGCCAACTACCGGTGCAACCAGATCAACGATAAAGCCATCTGTACCATCCAACACATCGCCTATACCTGGGTTGCCTACCGCATCGGTATAGCTACCATTCGCAACGCTAATGCTTGGCGCAGTGCCGGTTCCATCCGGTGTAAAGACTGCTGTCCAGGTCACACCATCTGTTGTACTCAAACCAGTCAACGTACCGCCGACCACAGTAATGTCGGTTGCATCAAAGCCTATCACCGGCTCACTGAACGTGAAGCTGATGTTCGCTGTTTCACCTGCCGCAAGTGCAAGGTCATCCGTACCGATCGCAAGGGTCGGTGCTGTTGAATCAACAGTCAATGTACCTGTTGCCGGAGTCGAAATGTTTCCTGCTACATCTGTAGCAGTCACACTTACCGTATGCGTACCATCAGTCAATGCTGGAAGTGTATTGTCTGCCAGTGTCCAGGTACCGTTACCATTGTTGGTCGCGTTGTAGTTCACACCATCGACAGTCACCACCACCGTCGCAGCAGGATCATCGATCGTGCCTGTCAACGCAGGAGTCGTGTCATTCGTAGCGGTGTTAGTGAAGCCAACTACCGGTGCAACCAGATCAACGATAAAGCCATCTGTACCATCCAGCACATCGCCTATACCTGGGTTGCCTACCGCATCGGTATAGCTACCATTCGCAACGCTAATGCTTGGCGCAGTGCCGGTTCCATCCGGTGTAAAGACTGCTGTCCAGGTCACACCGTCTGTTGTACTCAAACCAGTCAACGTACCGCCGACCACAGTAATGTCGGTCGCATCAAAGCCTATCACCGGCTCACTGAAGGTGAAGCTGATGTTCGCTGTTTCACCTGCTGCAAGTGCAAGGTCATCCGTACCGATCGCAAGGGTCGGTGCTGTTGAATCAACAGTCAATGTGCCTGTTGCCGGAGTCGAAATGTTCCCTGCTACATCTGTGGCAGTCACACTTACCGTATGCGTACCATCAGTCAATGCAGGAAGTGTATTGTCTGCCAGTGTCCAGGTACCGTTACCATTGTTGGTCGCGTTGTAGTTCACACCATCGACAGTCACCACCACCGTCGCAGCAGGATCATCGATCGTGCCTGTCAACGCAGGAGTCGTGTCATTCGTAGCTGTATTAGTGAAGCCAACTACCGGTGCAACCAGATCAACGATAAAGCCATCTGTACCATCCAGCACATCGCCTATACCTGGGTTGCCTACCGCATCGGTATAGCTACCATTCGCAACGCTAATGCTTGGCGCAGTGCCGGTTCCATCCGGTGTAAAGACTGCTGTCCAGGTCACACCGTCTGTTGTACTCAAACCAGTCAACGTACCGCCGACCACAGTAATGTCGGTCGCATCAAAGCCTATCACCGGCTCACTGAAGGTGAAGCTGATGTTCGCTGTTTCACCTGCTGCAAGTGCAAGGTCATCCGTACCGATCGCAAGGGTCGGTGCTGTTGAATCAACAGTCAATGTACCTGTTGCCGGAGTCGAAATGTTTCCTGCTACATCTGTAGCAGTCACACTTACCGTATGCGTACCATCAGTCAATGCTGGAAGTGTATTGTCTGCCAGTGTCCAGGTACCGTTACCATTGTTGATCGCGTTGTAGTTCACACCATCGACAGTCACTACCACCGTCGCAGCAGGATCATCGATCGTGCCTGTCAACGCAGGAGTCGTGTCATTCGTAGCTGTATTAGTGAAGCCAACTACCGGTGCAACCAGATCAACGATAAAGCCATCTGTACCATCCAACACATCGCCTATACCTGGGTTGCCTACCGCATCGGTATAGCTACCATTCGCAACGCTAATGCTTGGCGCAGTGCCGGTTCCATCCGGTGTAAAGACTGCTGTCCAGGTCACACCATCTGTTGTACTCAAACCAGTCAACGTACCGCCGACCACAGTAATGTCGGTTGCATCAAAGCCTATCACCGGCTCACTGAACGTGAAGCTGATGTTCGCTGTTTCACCTGCCGCAAGTGCAAGGTCATCCGTACCGATCGCAAGGGTCGGTGCTGTTGAATCAACAGTCAATGTACCTGTTGCCGGAGTCGAAATGTTTCCTGCTACATCTGTAGCAGTCACACTTACCGTATGCGTACCATCAGTCAATGCTGGAAGTGTATTGTCTGCCAGTGTCCAGGTACCGTTACCATTGTTGGTCGCGTTGTAGTTCACACCATCGACAGTCACCACCACCGTCGCAGCAGGATCATCGATCGTGCCTGTCAACGCAGGAGTCGTGTCATTCGTAGCTGTATTAGTGAAGCCAACTACCGGTGCAACCAGATCAACGATAAAGCCATCTGTACCATCCAGCACATCGCCTATACCTGGGTTGCCTACCGCATCGGTATAGCTACCATTCGCAACGCTAATGCTTGGCGCAGTGCCGGTTCCATCCGGTGTAAAGACTGCTGTCCAGGTCACACCGTCTGTTGTACTCAAACCAGTCAACGTACCGCCGACCACAGTAATGTCGGTCGCATCAAAGCCTATCACCGGCTCACTGAAGGTGAAGCTGATGTTCGCTGTTTCACCTGCTGCAAGTGCAAGGTCATCCGTACCGATCGCAAGGGTCGGTGCTGTTGAATCAACAGTCAATGTGCCTGTTGCCGGAGTCGAAATGTTCCCTGCTACATCTGTGGCAGTCACACTTACCGTATGCGTACCATCAGTCAATGCAGGAAGTGTATTGTCTGCCAGTGTCCAGGTACCGTTACCATTGTTGGTCGCGTTGTAGTTCACACCATCGACAGTCACCACCACCGTCGCAGCAGGATCATCGATCGTGCCTGTCAACGCAGGAGTCGTGTCATTCGTAGCTGTATTAGTGAAGCCAACTACCGGTGCAACCAGATCAACGATAAAGCCATCTGTACCATCCAGCACATCGCCTATACCTGGGTTGCCTACCGCATCGGTATAGCTACCATTCGCAACGCTAATGCTTGGCGCAGTGCCGGTTCCATCCGGTGTAAAGACTGCTGTCCAGGTCACACCGTCTGTTGTACTCAAACCAGTCAACGTACCGCCGACCACAGTAATGTCGGTCGCATCAAAGCCTATCACCGGCTCACTGAAGGTGAAGCTGATGTTCGCTGTTTCACCTGCTGCAAGTGCAAGGTCATCCGTACCGATCGCAAGTGTTGGTGCTGTTGAGTCAACAGTCAATGTACCTGTTGCCGGGGTCGAAATGTTCCCTGCTACATCTGTAGCAGTCACACTTACCGTATGCGTACCATCAGTCAATGCTGGAAGTGTATTGTCTGCCAGTGTCCAGGTACCGTTACCATTGTTGGTCGCGTTGTAGTTCACACCATCGACAGTCACCACCACCGTCGCAGCAGGATCATCGATCGTGCCTGTCAACGCAGGAGTCGTGTCATTCGTAGCGGTGTTAGTGAAGCCAACTACCGGTGCAACCAGATCAACGATAAAGCCATCTGTACCATCCAGCACATCGCCTATACCTGGGTTGCCTACCGCATCGGTATAGCTACCATTCGCAACGCTAATGCTTGGCGCAGTGCCGGTTCCATCTGGTGTAAAGACTGCTGTCCAGGTCACACCATCTGTCGTACTCAAACCAGTCAACGTACCGCCGACCACAGTAATGTCGGTTGCATCAAAGCCTATCACCGGCTCACTGAAGGTGAAGCTGATGTTCGCTGTTTCACCTGCTGCAAGTGCAAGGTCATCCGTACCGATCGCAAGGGTCGGTGCTGTTGAATCAACAGTCAATGTGCCTGTTGCCGGAGTCGAAATGTTCCCTGCTACATCTGTGGCAGTCACACTTACCGTATGCGTACCATCAGTCAATGCTGGAAGTGTATTGTCTGCCAGTGTCCAGGTACCGTTACCATTGTTGGTCGCGTTGTAGTTCACACCATCGACAGTCACCACCACCGTCGCAGCAGGATCATCGATCGTGCCTGTCAACGCAGGAGTCGTGTCATTCGTAGCTGTATTAGTGAAGCCAACTACCGGTGCAACCAGATCAACGATAAAGCCATCTGTACCATCCAGCACATCGCCTATACCTGGGTTGCCTACCGCATCGGTATAGCTACCATTCGCAACGCTAATGCTTGGCGCAGTGCCGGTTCCATCCGGTGTAAAGACTGCTGTCCAGGTCACACCGTCTGTTGTACTCAAACCAGTCAACGTACCGCCGACCACAGTAATGTCGGTCGCATCAAAGCCTATCACCGGCTCACTGAAGGTGAAGCTGATGTTCGCTGTTTCACCTGCTGCAAGTGCAAGGTCATCCGTACCGATCGCAAGTGTTGGTGCTGTTGAGTCAACAGTCAATGTACCTGTTGCCGGGGTCGAAATGTTCCCTGCTACATCTGTAGCAGTCACACTTACCGTATGCGTACCATCAGTCAATGCTGGAAGTGTATTGTCTGCCAGTGTCCAGGTACCGTTACCATTGTTGGTCGCGTTGTAGTTCACACCATCGACAGTCACCACCACCGTCGCAGCAGGATCATCGATCGTGCCTGTCAACGCAGGAGTCGTGTCATTCGTAGCGGTGTTAGTGAAGCCAACTACCGGTGCAACCAGATCAACGATAAAGCCATCTGTACCATCCAGCACATCGCCTATACCTGGGTTGCCTACCGCATCGGTATAGCTACCATTCGCAACGCTAATGCTTGGCGCAGTGCCGGTTCCATCTGGTGTAAAGACTGCTGTCCAGGTCACACCATCTGTCGTACTCAAACCAGTCAACGTACCGCCGACCACAGTAATGTCGGTTGCATCAAAGCCAGTCACCGCTTCACTGAAGGTGAAGGTCACTGTGGTGCTTTCGCCCGCAGCAAGGTTCAGGTCAGTCGCACTGATTGCAAGAGTCGGTGCTGTTGAGTCAACAGTCAATGTACCTGTTGCCGGAGTCGAAATGTTCCCTGCTACATCTGTAGCAGTCACACTTACCGTATGCGTACCATCAGTCAATGCTGGAAGTGTATTGTCTGCCAGTGTCCAGGTACCGTTACCATTGTTGGTCGCGTTGTAGTTCACACCATCGACAGTCACCACCACCGTCGCAGCAGGATCATCGATCGTGCCTGTCAACGCAGGAGTCGTGTCATTCGTAGCGGTGTTAGTGAAGCCAACTACCGGTGCAACCAGATCAACGATAAAGCCATCTGTACCATCCAACACATCGCCTATACCTGGGTTGCCTACCGCATCGGTATAGCTACCATTCGCAACGCTAATGCTTGGCGCAGTGCCGGTTCCATCTGGTGTAAAGACTGCTGTCCAGGTCACACCATCTGTCGTACTCAAACCAGTCAACGTACCGCCGACCACAGTAATGTCGGTTGCATCAAAGCCTATCACCGGCTCACTGAAGGTGAAGCTGATGTTCGCTGTTTCACCTGCTGCAAGTGCAAGGTCATCCGTACCGATCGCAAGGGTCGGTGCTGTTGAGTCAACAGTCAATGTACCTGTTGCCGGAGTCGAAATATTCCCTGCTACATCTGTAGCAGTCACACTTACCGTATGCGTACCATCAGTCAATGCAGGAAGTGTATTGTCTGCCAGTGTCCAGGTACCGTTACCATTGTTGGTCGCGTTGTAGTTCACACCATCGACAGTCACCACCACCGTCGCAGCAGGATCATCGATCGTGCCTGTCAACGCAGGAGTCGTGTCATTCGTAGCTGTATTAGTGAAGCCAACTACCGGTGCAACCAGATCAACGATAAAGCCATCTGTACCATCCAACACATCGCCTATACCTGGGTTGCCTACCGCATCGGTATAGCTACCATTCGCAACGCTAATGCTTGGCGCAGTGCCGGTTCCATCCGGTGTAAAGACTGCTGTCCAGGTCACACCATCTGTCGTACTCAAGCCAGTCAATGTACCGCCGACCACAGTAATGTCGGTCGCATCAAAGCCTATCACCGGCTCACTGAAGGTGAAGCTGATGTTCGCTGTTTCACCTGCTGCAAGTGCAAGGTCATCCGTACCGATCGCAAGGGTCGGTGCTGTTGAGTCAACAGTCAATGTACCTGTTGCCGGAGTCGAAATATTCCCTGCTACATCTGTAGCAGTCACACTTACCGTATGTGTACCATCAGTCAATGCAGGAAGTGTATTGTCTGCCAGTGTCCAGGTACCGTTACCATTGTTGGTCGCGTTGTAGTTCACACCATCGACAGTCACCACCACCGTCGCAGCAGGATCATCGATCGTGCCTGTCAACGCAGGAGCCGTGTCATTCGTAGCTGTATTAGTGAAGCCAACTACCGGTGCAACCAGATCAACGATAAAGCCATCTGTACCATCCAACACATCGCCTATACCTGGGTTGCCTACCGCATCGGTATAGCTACCATTCGCAACGCTAATGCTTGGCGCAGTGCCGGTTCCATCCGGTGTAAAGACTGCTGTCCAGGTCACACCATCTGTCGTACTCAAGCCAGTCAATGTACCGCCGACCACAGTAATGTCAGTTGCATCAAAGCCTATCACTGGCTCACTGAACGTGAAGCTGATGTTCGCTGTTTCACCTGCCGCAAGTGCAAGGTCATCCGTACCGATCGCAAGGGTCGGTGCTGTTGAGTCAACAGTCAATGTACCTGTTGCCGGAGTCGAAATGTTCCCTGCTACATCTGTGGCAGTCACACTTACCGTATGCGTACCATCAGTCAATGCTGGAAGTGTATTGTCTGCCAGTGTCCAGGTACCGTTACCATTGTTGGTCGCGTTGTAGTTCACACCATCAACAGTCACCACCACCGTCGCAGCAGGATCATCGATCGTGCCTGTCAACGCAGGAGTTGTGTCGTTGGTTAACACATCATTCAATGTAATTAATGGTGCAGTCGTATCAATCGTCAGTACCGCTGTATCTGTACCCACATTGCCTGCTGGATCAGTCGCAGTCACAGTCACGGTATGCGGACCATCTGTTAATGCTGGAAGCGTATTGTCTGCCAGTGTCCAGGTGCCATTACCATTGTTGGTCGCTGGATAGTTCACACCATCAACAGTCACCACCACCGTCGCTGTCGGGTCGTTCACCGTACCCGTTAACACTGGTGTGTTGTCATTGGTGAGTACATCATCCAAAGCCACCACTGGTGCAGTGATGTCTGCTGAAACCACACCTGTACCTGGCAATGAGGTATTGCCTGCCGGGTCTGTCGCAGTTGCAGTCACTGTTTGACCATCTGTCAAATCACCTGGATTTGGTACTGTCCATTTCCCATCCGGGCCTGCAACAACAGTTGCTGTCGTGCCATCCGGGAAGGTCACCTTAACCGTAGAACCCGCTTCTGCTGTCCCTGTCACTGGATCTGTTGCATTGATCGGATTCAATACCGGTGCATTCGGTGCAGTCGTATCAATCGTCAATACCGCTGTATCTGTACCCACATTGCCTGCTGGATCAGTGGCAGTCACAGTCACGGTATGCGGACCATCAGTCAATGCTGGAAGCGTATTGTCTGCCAGTGTCCAGGTGCCATTACCATTGTTGGTCGCTGTATAGTTCACACCATCGACAGTCACCACCACCGTCGCTGTCGGGTCGTTCACCGTACCCGTTAACACTGGTGTGTTGTCATTGGTGAGCACATCATCCAAAGCCACCACTGGTGCAGTGATGTCTGCTGAAACCACGCCCGTACCTGGCAATGAGGTATTGCCTGCCGGGTCTGTCGCAGTTGCAGTCACTGTTTGACCATCTGTCAAATCACCTGGGTTCGGCACTGACCAGCTACCATCTGGACCTGCAACAACTGTTGCAGTCGTGCCATCCGGGAAGGTCACCTTAACCGTAGAACCCGCTTCTGCTGTCCCTGTCACTGGATCTGTTGGATTGATCGGATTCAATACCGGTGCATTCGGTGCAGTGGTATCAATCGTCAATACCGCTGTATCTGTACCCACATTGCCTGCTGGATCAGTGGCAGTCACAGTCACGGTATGCGGACCGTCTGTTAATGCTGGAAGCGTATTGTCTGCCAGTGTCCAGGTGCCATTACCATTGTTGGTCGCTGTATAGTTCACACCATCGACAGTCACCACCACCGTCGCTGTCGGGTCGTTCACCGTACCCGTTAACACTGGGGTGTTGTCATTGGTGAGCACATCATCCAAAGCCACCACTGGTGCAGTGATGTCTGCTGAAACCACGCCCGTACCTGGCAATGAGGTATTGCCTGCCGGGTCTGTCGCAGTTGCAGTCACTGTTTGACCATCTGTCAAGTCACCTGGATTTGGTACTGTCCATTTCCCATCCGGGCCTGCAACCACAGTTGCTGTCGTGCCATCCGGGAAGGTCACCTTAACCGTAGAACCGGCTTCTGCTGTCCCTGTCACTGGATCTGTTGCATTGATCGGATTCAATACCGGTGCATTCGGTGCAGTGGTATCAATCGTCAATACCGCTGTATCTGTACCCACATTGCCTGCTGGATCAGTGGCAGTCACAGTCACGGTATGCGGACCGTCTGTTAATGCTGGAAGCGTATTGTCTGCCAGTGTCCAGGTGCCATTACCATTGTTGGTCGCTGTATAGTTCACACCATCGACAGTCACCACCACCGTCGCTGTCGGGTCGTTCACCGTACCCGTTAACACTGGTGTGTTGTCATTGGTGAGCACATCATCCAAAGCCACTACTGGTGCAGTGATGTCTGCTGAAACCACGCCCGTACCTGGCAATGAGGTATTGCCTGCCGGGTCTGTCGCAGTTGCAGTCACTGTTTGACCATCTGTCAAGTCACCTGGATTTGGTACTGTCCATTTCCCATCCGGGCCTGCAACCACAGTTGCTGTCGTGCCATCCGGGAAGGTCACCTTAACCGTAGAACCGGCTTCTGCTGTCCCTGTCACTGGATCTGTTGCATTGATCGGATTCAATACCGGTGCATTCGGTGCAGTGGTATCAATCGTCAATACCGCTGTATCTGTACCCACATTGCCTGCTGGATCAGTGGCAGTCACAGTCACGGTATGCGGACCGTCTGTTAATGCTGGAAGCGTATTGTCTGCCAGTGTCCAGGTGCCATTACCATTGTTGGTCGCTGTATAGTTCACACCATCGACAGTCACCACCACCGTCGCTGTCGGGTCGTTCACCGTACCCGTTAACACTGGTGTGTTGTCATTGGTGAGCACATCATCCAAAGCCACTACTGGTGCAGTGATGTCTGCTGAAACCACGCCCGTACCTGGCAATGAGGTATTGCCTGCCGGGTCTGTCGCAGTTGCAGTCACTGTTTGACCATCTGTCAAGTCACCTGGATTTGGTACTGTCCATTTCCCATCCGGGCCTGCAACCACAGTTGCTGTCGTGCCATCCGGGAAGGTCACCTTAACCGTAGAACCCGCTTCTGCTGTCCCTGTCACTGGATCTGTTGGATTGATCGGATTCAATACCGGTGCATTCGGTGCAGTGGTATCAATCGTCAATACCGCTGTATCTGTACCCACATTGCCTGCTGGATCAGTGGCAGTCACAGTCACGGTATGCGGACCGTCTGTTAATGCTGGAAGCGTATTGTCTGCCAGTGTCCAGGTGCCATTACCATTGTTGGTCGCTGTATAGTTCACACCATCGACAGTCACCACCACCGTCGCTGTCGGGTCGTTCACCGTACCCGTTAACACTGGGGTGTTGTCATTGGTGAGCACATCATCCAAAGCCACCACTGGTGCAGTGATGTCTGCTGAAACCACGCCCGTACCTGGCAATGAGGTATTGCCTGCCGGGTCTGTCGCAGTTGCAGTCACTGTTTGACCATCTGTCAAGTCACCTGGATTTGGTACTGTCCATTTCCCATCCGGGCCTGCAACCACAGTTGCTGTCGTGCCATCCGGGAAGGTCACCTTAACCGTAGAACCGGCTTCTGCTGTCCCTGTCACTGGATCTGTTGCATTGATCGGATTCAATACCGGTGCATTCGGTGCAGTGGTATCAATCGTCAATACCGCTGTATCTGTACCCACATTGCCTGCTGGATCAGTGGCAGTCACAGTCACGGTATGCGGACCGTCTGTTAATGCTGGAAGCGTATTGTCTGCCAGTGTCCAGGTGCCATTACCATTGTTGGTCGCTGTATAGTTCACACCATCGACAGTCACCACCACCGTCGCTGTCGGGTCGTTCACCGTACCCGTTAACACTGGTGTGTTGTCATTGGTGAGCACATCATCCAAAGCCACTACTGGTGCAGTGATGTCTGCTGAAACCACGCCCGTACCTGGCAATGAGGTATTGCCTGCCGGGTCTGTCGCAGTTGCAGTCACTGTTTGACCATCTGTCAAGTCACCTGGATTTGGTACTGTCCATTTCCCATCCGGGCCTGCAACCACAGTTGCTGTCGTGCCATCCGGGAAGGTCACCTTAACCGTAGAACCGGCTTCTGCTGTCCCTGTCACTGGATCTGTTGCATTGATCGGATTCAATACCGGTGCATTCGGTGCAGTGGTATCAATCGTCAATACCGCTGTATCTGTACCCACATTGCCTGCTGGATCAGTGGCAGTCACAGTCACGGTATGCGGACCGTCTGTTAATGCTGGAAGCGTATTGTCTGCCAGTGTCCAGGTGCCATTACCATTGTTGGTCGCTGTATAGTTCACACCATCGACAGTCACCACCACCGTCGCTGTCGGGTCGTTCACCGTACCCGTTAACACTGGTGTGTTGTCATTGGTGAGCACATCATCCAAAGCCACTACTGGTGCAGTGATGTCTGCTGAAACCACGCCCGTACCTGGCAATGAGGTATTGCCTGCCGGGTCTGTCGCAGTTGCAGTCACTGTTTGACCATCTGTCAAGTCACCTGGATTTGGTACTGTCCATTTCCCATCCGGGCCTGCAACCACAGTTGCTGTCGTGCCATCCGGGAAGGTCACCTTAACCGTAGAACCCGCTTCTGCTGTCCCTGTCACTGGATCTGTTGGATTGATCGGATTCAATACCGGTGCATTCGGTGCAGTGGTATCAATCGTCAATACCGCTGTATCTGTACCCACATTGCCTGCTGGATCAGTGGCAGTCACAGTCACGGTATGCGGACCGTCTGTTAATGCTGGAAGCGTATTGTCTGCCAGTGTCCAGGTGCCATTACCATTGTTGGTCGCTGTATAGTTCACACCATCGACAGTCACCACCACCGTCGCTGTCGGGTCGTTCACCGTACCCGTTAACACTGGGGTGTTGTCATTGGTGAGCACATCATCCAAAGCCACCACTGGTGCAGTGATGTCTGCTGAAACCACGCCCGTACCTGGCAATGAGGTATTGCCTGCCGGGTCTGTCGCAGTTGCAGTCACTGTTTGACCATCTGTCAAGTCACCTGGATTTGGTACTGTCCATTTCCCATCCGGGCCTGCAACCACAGTTGCTGTCGTGCCATCCGGGAAGGTCACCTTAACCGTAGAACCGGCTTCTGCTGTCCCTGTCACTGGATCTGTTGCATTGATCGGATTCAATACCGGTGCATTCGGTGCAGTGGTATCAATCGTCAATACCGCTGTATCTGTACCCACATTGCCTGCTGGATCAGTGGCAGTCACAGTCACGGTATGCGGACCGTCTGTTAATGCTGGAAGCGTATTGTCTGCCAGTGTCCAGGTGCCATTACCATTGTTGGTCGCTGTATAGTTCACACCATCGACAGTCACCACCACCGTCGCTGTCGGGTCGTTCACCGTACCCGTTAACACTGGTGTGTTGTCATTGGTGAGCACATCATCCAAAGCCACTACTGGTGCAGTGATGTCTGCTGAAACCACGCCCGTACCTGGCAATGAGGTATTGCCTGCCGGGTCTGTCGCAGTTGCAGTCACTGTTTGACCATCTGTCAAGTCACCTGGATTTGGTACTGTCCATTTCCCATCCGGGCCTGCAACCACAGTTGCTGTCGTGCCATCCGGGAAGGTCACCTTAACCGTAGAACCGGCTTCTGCTGTCCCTGTCACTGGATCTGTTGCATTGATCGGATTCAATACCGGTGCATTCGGTGCAGTGGTATCAATCGTCAATACCGCTGTATCTGTACCCACATTGCCTGCTGGATCAGTGGCAGTCACAGTCACGGTATGCGGACCGTCTGTTAATGCTGGAAGCGTATTGTCTGCCAGTGTCCAGGTGCCATTACCATTGTTGGTCGCTGTATAGTTCACACCATCGACAGTCACCACCACCGTCGCTGTCGGGTCGTTCACCGTACCCGTTAACACTGGTGTGTTGTCATTGGTGAGCACATCATCCAAAGCCACCACTGGTGCAGTGATGTCTGCTGAAACCACGCCCGTACCTGGCAATGAGGTATTGCCTGCCGGGTCTGTCGCAGTTGCAGTCACTGTTTGACCATCTGTCAAGTCACCTGGATTTGGTACTGTCCATTTCCCATCCGGGCCTGCAACCACAGTTGCTGTCGTGCCATCCGGGAAGGTCACCTTAACCGTAGAACCGGCTTCTGCTGTCCCTGTCACTGGATCTGTTGCATTGATCGGATTCAATACCGGTGCATTCGGTGCAGTGGTATCAATCGTCAATACCGCTGTATCTGTACCCACATTGCCTGCTGGATCAGTGGCAGTCACAGTCACGGTATGCGGACCGTCTGTTAATGCTGGAAGCGTATTGTCTGCCAGTGTCCAGGTGCCATTACCATTGTTGGTCGCTGTATAGTTCACACCATCGACAGTCACCACCACCGTCGCTGTCGGGTCGTTCACCGTACCCGTTAACACTGGTGTGTTGTCATTGGTGAGCACATCATCCAAAGCCACTACTGGTGCAGTGATGTCTGCTGAAACCACGCCCGTACCTGGCAATGAGGTATTGCCTGCCGGGTCTGTCGCAGTTGCAGTCACTGTTTGACCATCTGTCAAGTCACCTGGATTTGGTACTGTCCATTTCCCATCCGGGCCTGCAACCACAGTTGCTGTCGTGCCATCCGGGAAGGTCACCTTAACCGTAGAACCGGCTTCTGCTGTCCCTGTCACTGGATCTGTTGCATTGATCGGATTCAATACCGGTGCATTCGGTGCAGTGGTATCAATCGTCAATACCGCTGTATCTGTACCCACATTGCCTGCTGGATCAGTGGCAGTCACAGTCACGGTATGCGGACCGTCTGTTAATGCTGGAAGCGTATTGTCTGCCAGTGTCCAGGTGCCATTACCATTGTTGGTCGCTGTATAGTTCACACCATCGACAGTCACCACCACCGTCGCTGTCGGGTCGTTCACCGTACCCGTTAACACTGGTGTGTTGTCATTGGTGAGCACATCATCCAAAGCCACTACTGGTGCAGTGATGTCTGCTGAAACCACGCCCGTACCTGGCAATGAGGTATTGCCTGCCGGGTCTGTCGCAGTTGCAGTCACTGTTTGACCATCTGTCAAGTCACCTGGATTTGGTACTGTCCATTTCCCATCCGGGCCTGCAACCACAGTTGCTGTCGTGCCATCCGGGAAGGTCACCTTAACCGTAGAACCCGCTTCTGCTGTCCCTGTCACTGGATCTGTTGGATTGATCGGATTCAATACCGGTGCATTCGGTGCAGTGGTATCAATCGTCAATACCGCTGTATCTGTACCCACATTGCCTGCTGGATCAGTGGCAGTCACAGTCACGGTATGCGGACCGTCTGTTAATGCTGGAAGCGTATTGTCTGCCAGTGTCCAGGTGCCATTACCATTGTTGGTCGCTGTATAGTTCACACCATCGACAGTCACCACCACCGTCGCTGTCGGGTCGTTCACCGTACCCGTTAACACTGGTGTGTTGTCATTGGTGAGCACATCATCCAAAGCCACTACTGGTGCAGTGATGTCTGCTGAAACCACGCCCGTACCTGGCAATGAGGTATTGCCTGCCGGGTCTGTCGCAGTTGCAGTCACTGTTTGACCATCTGCCAAATCACCTGGATTTGGTACTGTCCATTTCCCATCCGGGCCTGCAACCACAGTTGCTGTCGTGCCATCCGGGAAGGTCACCTTAACCGTAGAACCCGCTTCTGCTGTCCCTGTCACTGGATCTGTTGCATTGATCGGATTCAATACCGGTGCATTCGGTGCAGTCGTATCAATCGTCAATACCGCTGTATCTGTACCCACATTGCCTGCTGGATCAGTGGCAGTCACAGTCACGGTATGCGGACCGTCTGTTAATGCTGGAAGCGTATTGTCTGCCAGTGTCCAGGTGCCATTACCATTGTTGGTCGCTGTATAGTTCACACCATCGACAGTCACCACCACCGTCGCTGTCGGGTCGTTCACCGTACCCGTTAACACTGGTGTGTTGTCATTGGTGAGCACATCATCCAAGGCCACCACTGGTGCAGTGATGTCTGCTGAAACCACGCCCGTACCTGGCAATGAGGTATTGCCTGCCGGGTCTGTCGCAGTTGCAGTCACTGTTTGACCATCTGCCAAATCACCTGGATTTGGTACTGTCCATTTCCCATCCGGGCCTGCAACCACAGTTGCTGTCGTGCCATCCGGGAAGGTCACCTTAACCGTAGAACCCGCTTCTGCTGTCCCTGTCACTGGATCTGTTGCATTGATCGGATTCAATACCGGTGCATTCGGTGCAGTGGTATCAATCGTCAATACCGCTGTATCTGTACCCACATTGCCTGCTGGATCAGTGGCAGTCACAGTCACGGTATGCGGACCATCAGTCAATGCTGGAAGCGTATTGTCTGCCAGTGTCCAGGTGCCGTTACCATTGTTGGTCGCTGTATAGTTCACACCATCGACAGTCACCACCACCGTCGCTGTCGGGTCGTTCACCGTACCCGTTAACACTGGGGTGTTGTCATTGGTGAGCACATCATCCAAAGCCACCACTGGTGCTGTGATGTCTGCTGAAACCACGCCCGTACCTGGCAATGAGGTATTGCCTGCCGGGTCTGTCGCAGTTGCAGTCACTGTTTGACCATCTGTCAAATCACCTGGATTTGGTACTGTCCATTTCCCATCCGGGCCTGCAACCACAGTTGCTGTCGTGCCATCCGGGAAGGTCACCTTAACCGTAGAACCCGCTTCTGCTGTCCCTGTCACTGGATCTGTTGCATTGATCGGATTCAATACCGGTGCATTCGGTGCAGTGGTATCAATCGTCAATACCGCTGTATCTGTACCCACATTGCCTGCTGGATCAGTGGCAGTCACAGTCACGGTATGCGGACCGTCTGTTAATGCTGGAAGCGTATTGTCTGCCAGTGTCCAGGTGCCATTACCATTGTTGGTCGCTGTATAGTTCACACCATCGACAGTCACCACCACCGTCGCTGTCGGGTCGTTCACCGTACCCGTTAACACTGGTGTGTTGTCATTGGTGAGCACATCATCCAAAGCCACCACTGGTGCAGTGATGTCTGCTGAAACCACGCCCGTACCTGGCAATGAGGTATTGCCTGCCGGGTCTGTCGCAGTTGCAGTCACTGTTTGACCATCTGTCAAGTCACCTGGATTTGGTACTGTCCATTTCCCATCCGGGCCTGCAACCACAGTTGCTGTCGTGCCATCCGGGAAGGTCACCTTAACCGTAGAACCGGCTTCTGCTGTCCCTGTCACTGGATCTGTTGCATTGATCGGATTCAATACCGGTGCATTCGGTGCAGTGGTATCAATCGTCAATACCGCTGTATCTGTACCCACATTGCCTGCTGGATCAGTGGCAGTCACAGTCACGGTATGCGGACCGTCTGTTAATGCTGGAAGCGTATTGTCTGCCAGTGTCCAGGTGCCATTACCATTGTTGGTCGCTGTATAGTTCACACCATCGACAGTCACCACCACCGTCGCTGTCGGGTCGTTCACCGTACCCGTTAACACTGGTGTGTTGTCATTGGTGAGCACATCATCCAAAGCCACTACTGGTGCAGTGATGTCTGCTGAAACCACGCCCGTACCTGGCAATGAGGTATTGCCTGCCGGGTCTGTCGCAGTTGCAGTCACTGTTTGACCATCTGTCAAGTCACCTGGATTTGGTACTGTCCATTTCCCATCCGGGCCTGCAACCACAGTTGCTGTCGTGCCATCCGGGAAGGTCACCTTAACCGTAGAACCGGCTTCTGCTGTCCCTGTCACTGGATCTGTTGCATTGATCGGATTCAATACCGGTGCATTCGGTGCTGTCGTATCTACTGTATAAGTTTGTGTATCGTTAACACTGCTGCTGTTACCTGCCGCATCTGTAAACGTTACTTTGGCATCTATCGTTTTATCTGCATCTGCAACCAGACCACTACCCGGTACACTTACACTCCATGTTCCCGCTACTTTATCGACAGTTGCTGTATACGTAACCCCATTAATTACAACAGTTACGACCGTATTCGCCGCATCTGATGGAACATTTTTCAATACACCTGTAACCGTAACATTGCCTGATGCTTCTGAAGCATTAATGACATTGTCAGCGGTTACCGAATCTATTGTGAAATTAACTCCATCTGTACTTGGAGCAACCGCATCTACAATACCTGTACCTGGTAACGATGGGTTACCAGCAGGGTCTGTCGCCACTGCTGTAACTTTATCACCATCTTTAAGATCACCCGGGTTCGGCACTGACCAGGTACCATCTGGACCTGCAACAACAGTTGCTGTCGTGCCATCTGGGAAGGTCACCTTAACCGTAGAACCTGGCTCTGCTGTCCCTGTCACTGGATCTGTTGCATTGATCGGATCAAGTACCGGCGCATTTGGTGCTGTCGTATCTACTGTATAAGTTTGTGTATCGTTAACACTGCTGCTGTTACCTGCCGCATCTGTAAACGTTACTTTGGCATCTATCGTTTTATCTGCATCTGCAACCAGACCACTACCCGGTACACTTACACTCCATGTCCCCGCTACTTTATCGACAGTTGCTGTATACGTAACCCCATTAATTACAACAGTTACGACCGTATTGGCCGCATCTGATGGAACATTTTTCAATACACCTGTAACCGTAACATTGCCTGATGCTTCTGAAGCATTAATGACATTGTCTGAAGTAATAGGATCAACTGAAAAAGTAACACCATTTGTGTTTGGAGGAGTAGTATCCGCAGGATTTGAAGAATCATTGCTACTATTGGACGCAGCAGCAATAATACCACCAGCAACCAAAGGTATGGCTGCCAACAACCATGGATTCAAACCAGCATCGTGATAAAGTAACGGCTCAATTGAAGAAATAGGCTGATAAATAACATCAGATACTAACGCTTGAGGAGCTTCTGCTGGTAATGCTGCTGGTAAATCCTCACCTAACAGGGCCTGCGGTTCCACATCGCTGTCAGCATCCGCATCTGCATCGCTGTCTGCATCCGCATCATTTTCAGCATCTTTAAATTTTGCCCAAATCAACTGTCCACTCTGGTCTTGGAAAACAAGACTATTGTCAGCAGGTTCAGTTGTGCCACTAAAGAAGTCTTCAATAACAATAGTTTCGCCATTTTTAAGACGAATTACTGCATTGGTACCCTCCCTATTCACTACTAATACATCACTAGCAGCTACTTTTACCAATACCACCGAAGCTTCTGAGAGTTTGGCAGAAGTCCCTTTTATTGTTGACAAGGTATTATGACTTTCCTTGGCAATAATTTGTATTTCAGGCATATCTATATTCCTTTTATATTATTGATTTAAATGATTTTATGATAATTTTTTTCACTTAACGTTTTTGAGTTTTTTGACCTACAACTTAAAAACATTAAGTAATGTGATCATTTTTACATTAACCACTTTAAAATAAAAAAAACAAATACTAAAGTCCTCAAAGAAAAAAAACTAATTAATACAAATTTTATATAAATAAAATTCTCGTTCTTATTCTTATAATTTTAAATAAACATAAATTAAATTGTTTTATATATAAAACAAATTTAGCTTTTAATTATTGAAAGTTATCTCAATTCAAATCTTTATATAACAACCTTTAATATTTAAACAAAATAAAATATATTATTAATGATATATATAGAAAAAAAATGGCCTTAGTGAATATTTTATTATTACACTAAAACCATACTTTTTAATTTTAATTAAATGCACTTTTAAGTTTTTCTAAAAATTATCAGGGCTTTCAAAGCGTTTTACTTCTTGTAACTTATTTGGATCGTGCATAGTTGCAATACCATCTTCAGTTTTTTGATCAACAATAACATCTGGATTAAAGATTGTGATTGTTTCTCTTCCCAACGCATCTTCTCCAACTACATATTGAAAACCACGGCGGTTCATTTTATGACATAGTTTTTGATAAAAACCTTTAAGCCCTTCCTTTTCTTCATTTGGATTATAATAAAAGGCATTCATTACCGCTGGTAAGCCCAGACCACACACTACACCAGATAATAATACGCTAATAAAGGTGTATCCAATGAGAATACTACTATAAGGGCTAAGCGCGGGAATATTTGCAACTGCTAAAATTAAAGCAAGTGAAATGCCTCCCCGAACCCCTCCCCAAGATAAAATGGTTAAACTACCATTGTAACTTTTGGTCTTTCGCATTGTTGGGAAGAAGGCAAAAGACATAAAGTTTGCCGCAAAACGCGAAATATGCAGAATAAGGAAAGCAACAATTCCACCCAAAATCAGACTAAAGTTTAAATCTAGAATAAATAATTCAAGACCAATTAAAGTAAATAAGAATGAATTGATAATTCCTTCTACTGTATGCCAAAAATGGTTAACTTCTCTAATCTCACGTTCTTCACGAATTTCTTTCCATTTATTTCCAACAATTAACCCCCCAATCACACAAGCAATTGGTGCAGATGCATGGGCAAATAAAGCCACCAGATATGCGCCACTGGCCAGCAATGCCGTCGTTAAAATCAAGGATTCCATTTCGTGCTTACCACGTAATAGACGTAATGTTCCTATACCAAACGCCCATCCAATACCAATGGCAACCACAATTTCATAAAGTAAAGCTTCCAACGTTGCAACTAATGAAAAATGTTCACCCTGTAAAACATTAAGTAGTGTCATAAATAATGCAATACACATCGCATCATTAAATAAAGATTCGCCTTCTAATTTCACAATAAGATGATGGGGTGCCCGAATCGAACTTAAAACGCCCTTAATACCAATGGGGTCTGTTGCACCCAAGGCTGCACCTAACAACAGAAGAACCAATATTGGTACATGATGACCAATCAACAATTGGAAACCATAAAGTAGACCACCAAACAATACTGCGCAGATAACGAGTGCAATCGTTGCTAAAATACTAATTTGTTTCCAATAACTTCTTAAATCTGAAATTTTAAATTTAAGTGCTGAAGATGTCAGAATAAAACAAATAACACCATTAATTAAAAAGTCATAGAAATCAATATTTCGAACTGCATTTTCAATATTATGAATATTAATGCTAATGAACTGATTACCATTTAAGAGACTGGCGCCCCATTGCAAAATGAAGACAAAAATTGCAGAAACAAGAGGTACGCCAATCGCTTGAGGAAAGCCTAAAATACGCTTATTGAATATAGTGGTTGCAATTGATAAGGCAAATACAACCGTAAATGCTTGTAATAAGAAAAAATTACCCATGAACACCCTTCTTCTGGGTCAATGACCAAATAAGAACCTAGACAGCTAAACTGAACAGAGCGAAAAAATGGGCACTTCATATGTGCCCAAGCAATTAAAAGTTAGAATATAAGTTTAACGAATTACGCTAAGCACTATAGCAATTAGTTAAATTTCTTAACATTAATTATGAATCAGAGAGATTATAAAAAATGAGTTCACCTGAACCTATGGCAAACTCATCTTTGTAGTTCAAATAGCGTTATTAAAAGTATCGCATTGATTAATATTACCTGACTTTAACCCCACCTGAAACCAATGCATCCTTTGCTCACTGGTGCCATGGGTAAAACTATCAGGCACAACTTGACCTGTTGCACGTTTTTGTAAATAGTCATCACCAATTTTTTGAGCAGCATCCATTGCTTCTTCAACATCGCCCGCTTCTAAAAACTGAGTACGCTGTTGATTATGATTTGCCCATATACCTGCTAAACAGTCTGCTTGTAACTCTTGACGAACAGATAACTGATTACCTTCTTTCTGACTGACTTGCGAACGAGCTTGTTGCACTTGGGAAGAAATACCAAGCAAGGTTTGAACATGATGACCTACTTCATGCGCAACAACATAGGCTTGTGCAAAATCACCTGCCTGATCTTGGCGAGAGAGCTCTGATTTATTTTGCTCACCCGAGATACCCATTTGCTCACGCATATCTTTAAAAAATTCAGTATCAATATAAACTTTCTGGTCAGCCGGACAATAAAAGGGTCCCATTGCAGATTGAGCAGTGCCACAACCTGAACGAGTCATTCCACTAAATAAAACCAACTTTGGTGGCGTATAAGTTTTACCTAACTGTTTAAATATAGGTGTCCAGGTATCTTCTGTATCAGCTAATACTGTTCCAACAAAATCTGAAGCTTCTTTTTGCTCAGGTGTTAAAGTTTGCGGTGCAGTTTCATTTGATTGTTGTGAAGCAGTAACCTGCTGCGTTGCCTGATAGGCCATTTGTGGATCAACGCCAAAAAATTTCCATGCAACAAATGCTACGACCAAACCAATAATACTAATACCGCCTGCTTTAACACCGCCCCCACCTCGACGGTCCTCAACATTGGTACTGACTCTACGATCTCTCCAACGCATAATTTCCCTCTTATTTTAGAATGGCATCAAGAGTTCGATGCTTTTTTAGGCCAAATTTTTTGTATTAAACTTACGATAATTAATACAACTGCACCAGCAATCATTCCTATCACAAAGTTCATCAATGTTGGTGTTAAAGCACCAATAATATTTCCGACCGCAGGTATAGTTTCTAAATGATCGACCGTATCTTCAGTAATATGATGAAGTAAAGGAATCGTATGGTTAATAATCCCTCCACCTACTAAAAACATTGCAATAGTGCCAACAATAGAAAGTAACTTCATCAAAAGAGGAGCAAAAGCAAGTAACCCACGTCCTAATGTCTGTTTGAAAGAAGCAGCTTGTTTTGTTAAATATAATCCTAAATCATCAATTTTAACAATCACACCAACCAAGCCATAAACACCTAGCGTCATCACAACAGCAATAATGCTAAGGACACTTATTTTTGTCATTAAAGCAGCAGTAGCAACCGTACCTAAAGAAATAACAACAATTTCAGCAGATAAAATAAAGTCAGTTCGAATAGCTCCTTTTACTTTCTCTTTTTCAAAGGCTTCTAAATCTAACTCTTCATTATTAAACTCTTTTTCTGCTTCTTCAGAGGTCGAAGCTTTTTTATGCATGATCGTATGAAGAACCTTTTCAACACCTTCATAACATAAAAATAAGCCACCTAGCATCAATAGCGGGTTAATCAGCCAAGGAGCAATCACACTAATTAATAAAGCCAAAGGTACTAAAATAAGCTTATTAACTAATGAACCTTTAGCGACTTTCCACACAATAGGCAGTTCACGATCAGCGCGTACACCTGTTACCTGTTGTGCATTTAAAGCCAAATCATCTCCTAAAACACCAGCAGTTTTCTTTGCTGCCATTTTGCTCATTAAAGCGACATCATCTAAAATTGTTGCAATATCATCTAGTAATAAAAGTAAGCCACTTGCCATTTCTTATCCAAGTTTGTATTTATCTGACTATTGTAAGATGAAATATTCTAATTTCTGTAATTTTACCGAATAAATTCACAATATTATTTTAAGAAAGTTTAACCAATCGCTGACGAAAAAATTTTATTTCCCGTACAATAATGCCAATCTTTATATTACAGGGCTTACTATCCCTGATTAAGCCAATACGATAGTGGAATAAATAATGAGTAATGTTGATCAGCGTCCAATTATTTTGACAGGCGACCGCCCAACCGGACAACTTCATCTTGGGCATTTTGTCGGTTCTTTGCGTTCACGTGTAGGTTTACAGGATAGCCATCATCAACATCTCTTATTAGCAGATGCACAAGCCCTAACTGACAATGCAGATAACCCAGATAAAGTACGTCGCAATATTTTGGAAGTTGCTCTAGATTATTTAGCAGTTGGTATTGATCCAACTAAGACCACGATTTGCGTACAGTCATGTTTACCTGCATTGAATGAGCTTACAATGTTATATCTTAACTTTGTAACTGTAGCTCGTTTAGAACGTAACCCAACCATCAAATCTGAAATTCAAATGCGTGGTTTTGAACGTGACATTCCTGCTGGTTTCCTTTGCTACCCTGTTGCACAGGCTGCTGATATTACGGCTTTTAAAGCAACTGTAGTACCAGTGGGTGAAGATCAGATTCCAATGATTGAACAAACCAATGAAGTGGTCCGTCGTGTGAATCGCCAAATTGGTCAAGACCTTTTACCTGAATGTAAAGCCTTACTTTCTAATATGGCTCGTTTACCAGGTTTTGATGGTAAAGCAAAAATGTCTAAATCATTAGGCAATACTATTGTTTTAAATGCTTCTGACAAAGACATTAAAAAAGCTGTAAATGCGATGTACACAGACCCAAATCACCTTCGTATTGAAGATCCAGGTCAAGTTGAAGGAAATATTGTATTTACTTATTTAGATGCATTTGATCCAAATAAAGAAGAAGTTGAAGAATTAAAAGCACATTATCGCCGCGGTGGTCTTGGTGACGGTACTGTTAAAAAACGTCTTGAAGGTGTGTTAAAAGAATTAATTACACCTATTCGTGAACGTCGCGAAGAACTTGCTAAAGATCCTGACTATATTATGGATGTTTTACGTCAAGGTACTGACAAATGCAGAATCATTACTCAACAAACTTTAGATGAAGTTAAAGATGGCTTAGGCTTATTTAAGTTTTAACTCTAGAGTTAACATATAAATGAAAAGCCCTACGGGGCTTTTTTTATAATTATATTAAGATTCAATAGTTTAAACTTTTACATTTTTAATATATTTATAATGATTCACATGCACTTACCCTTTTAACGTGAAGTAACACTAATTAACGCGAACCTTAATGAAGAAATATTAAACCTTAACTAACATAGCTTAAGTAGGTTGATATGAACCTCACGACATTTCTCCTTAAGCCGAAACTGTTTTTAACAGATTCGTTGTTCTACGCAGTGATCACCCCAATCATTGCGTATTTTTTTGTCTTTTTTTCGACTTATTATTTCTTATTTCATTTTATGCTACTTTTCAATGATGCAAAAAAATACCGCATCATTTTTCAGATGCGGTATTTTTTAAAGCTTCAAGGAAGCTATTAAGCTAAACCTTTCTCTTTTAATACTTGCAACATAGTTGAACCAAGCTCAGCTGGGCTACGAGTGTAAGCCATACCTGCTTTTTCAAATGCAGCAAATTTCTCTTCAGCAGTACCTTGACCACCAGAAATGATCGCACCAGCGTGACCCATACGCTTACCTTTAGGAGCAGTTACACCAGCGATGTAACCTACTACAGGCTTAGTCACGTTAGATTTGATGAATTCAGCAGCTTCTTCTTCCGCTGTACCACCGATCTCACCGATCATGATGATTGCATCAGTATCTGGATCGTCTTGGAACAATTGAAGAGCTTCAATTTGGTTCATACCTGGGATTGGGTCACCACCAATACCGATACAAGTAGACTGACCTAAACCAAGCTTAGTTGTTTGAGCAACCGCTTCATAAGTCAATGTACCTGAACGTGAGATAATACCAATACGACCTGGTTGGTGGATGTGACCAGGCATAATACCGATCTTACATTCACCCGGAGTGATCACGCCTGGGCAGTTAGGACCAACTAAACGAGTACCGTTACCGTTAGTTTCTAAATAACGTTTTGCTTTAAGCATGTCGATTGTTGGAACACCTTCAGTGATCACAACGATTAGGCCAACACCTGAATCAACCGCTTCAACGATTGAATCTAAAACGAATGGAGCTGGTACATAGATTACAGATGCATCTGCATTTGTTTCACGTACAGCTTCTTTCATTGTGTTGAATACTGGTAAGTCAAGGTGAGTTGTACCACCTTTACCTGGAGTAACACCACCAACAACTTTTGTACCGTAGTCTAAAGCTTGTGCAGAGTGGAAAGTACCGTTTTTACCAGTAAAACCTTGTACCAATACTTTAGTGTCTTTATTAATTAATACGCTCATGATTGATACTCCCCTTACGCTTTAACTGCAGCTACAACTTTTTCTGCGGCATCAGACAAACCGTTCGCAGAAATTAATTTCAAACCAGATTCATCAAGTAATTTAGCACCTAACTCAGCGTTGTTACCTTCTAAACGAACAACAACTGGAACAGTTACGTTTACTTCTTGAACCGCTGCAATAATTGCTTCAGCAATCATGTCACAACGTACGATACCACCGAAGATGTTGATTAAAACACCTTGTACAGATGTATCAGCAAGGATGATTTTGAACGCTTCGATTACGCGCTCTTTAGTTGCACCGCCACCAACGTCAAGGAAGTTTGCAGGCTGACCACCATAAAGTTTAATGATGTCCATAGTTGCCATTGCAAGACCAGCACCGTTAACCATACAACCGATGTTACCTTCCAAAGCAACATAGTTAAGATCAAATTCAGATGCTTTTAATTCACGCTCATTCTCTTGAGATTTGTCACGTAAAGCAGCAACTTTAGGTAAACGGTAAAGCGCGTTAGAGTCGATACCTACTTTCGCGTCTACACATAAAATTTCGCCATTTTCACGAACTGAAAGTGGGTTAATTTCAAATAAAGCAAAATCGTTTTCAACAAATGCTTGGTAAGCAGCTGTCATGATTTTTACGAATTGACCGATTTGTTTGTCTTTCAAACCTAAAGCAAACGCAACTTCACGTGCTTGGAATGGTTGTAAGCCAACTAATGGATCAACTTCAACTTTGATAATTTTTTCTGGAGTTTCTTCAGCAACTTTCTCGATTTCTACACCACCTTCTGTAGAAGCCATGAAAGTAATACGACGGCTAGAACGGTCTACAACCGCGCCCAAGTAAAGCTCACGCTCAACTGGATATACGTCTTCAGCAACAATGATGCTGTTTACTGGCTGACCATTTGCATCAGTTTGATACGTTACAAGACGAGTACCAATGATATTGTTTGCAAATTCGATAACATCTTCTTTAGATTTTGCAACTTTAACGCCACCAGCCTTACCACGACCACCAGCATGAACTTGCGCCTTCATTACAGCGAATTTACCACCAAGCTGTTCAAATGCAGCAACTGCTTCGTCTGCATTGGTTGCCAAGATACCTTCTTGTACCGGCATACCATATTCTTTCAATAACGCTTTAGCTTGATACTCATGTAAGTTCATTTAGTTACCTACTTAACTTTGTTTGTTGTCTTCAATTTGCGCAACATTCTCATGTTGTATATGCAAATTGCTGTCTACGTCTATCAACTTGATGATTTTTTAATCACACCATCGAATGTGAAAAAGAGCGGAGAACCGCTCTTTAATTTTATTTACGCTTACGTTGAATCGCGTGAATTGCACGACCATCTACAGCAAGTGCAGCTTCATGAACAACTTCAGAGAATGTTGGGTGACCAAAAGTCATCAACTGAAGATCTTCAACTGAAGATACAAATTCAAGAGCGATCATACCTTGGTGAACGATATCAGATGCTGCAGGTCCAATGACATGCATACCTAATAAACGGTCAGTTTTTGCATCAGCAACGAACTTAACAAAACCTGCGCCTTCACCAGCCGCTAAAGCACGACCATTTACAGCAAAACCGAATTGACCAGTTTTTACTTCATGACCTTTTTCTTTAGCTTGCTCTTCAGTTAAACCTACCCACGCCGCTTCAGGGTGTGTATAGATAACAGAAATGATTGTGTCATAGTTCACTTGAGCTGCGTGACCGTGAATACGCTCAACAGCCATTACACCTTCTTCCATTGCTTTATGAGCAAGCATTGGACCGCGAACCAAGTCACCAATCGCGTATACACCTTCTACAGAAGTTGCACAGTGATCATTTACTTCAACTAAACCACGTTCAGTTAATTTAATGCCTGAATCTTCAGCCAATAAACCTTCTGCATATGCTTTACGGCCAACACAAACGATTAACTTGTCAAAAGTTTGAGTTTTTTCTTCGCCACCTTGAGTGTATTTAACAGTCACTTCACGACCATTAACTTCAGTGCCAGAAACTTTAGCACCAACGCGAATATCAAGACCTTGCTTAGTTAAAAGCTTTTGGTATTCTTTTGCCAAAGCTTTATCAGCCATTGGCAAGAATGCATCCATTGCTTCAAATACAACAACTTCAGCACCAAGACGACGCCATACTGAACCAAGCTCTAAACCGATTACACCAGCACCGATCACACCTAAACGCTTAGGTACTTCTGGGAAGTTTAATGCGCCAGTTGAATCAACAATAATGTCTTGATCTACAGGAGCTACAGGAATATTTACAGGCACAGAACCAGACGCAAGAATTACGTATTTAGGTTCTAAAACTTGAGTTTCACCTTCATGAGAAACGAACTCAACTTTTTTACCAGCAAGTAATTTACCTGTACCTTTTAACCACTCAATACCGTTGCCTTTAAGCAATTGATCGATACCGCCAGTTAATTGGTCAACAATTTTGTCTTTACGAGCAAGAAGTTTTGCAAGATCGAAATTCACTTCACCAGTTGTAATACCGTGATCAGCTAAGTGATGCACTGTATCTTCATAACGATGAGAAGAATCAAGCAAAGCTTTAGAAGGGATACAACCTACGTTTAAGCAAGTACCACCTAAAGAAGGCTTACCGTTGTGAATACGTTTTTCAATACAAGCGACTTTAAAACCTAGTTGAGCAGCGCGAATTGCAGCTTCATAACCACCAGGACCACCGCCGATGACAACAAGATCAAATTGTTGAGACATTTTTATCTCCATAAACCAGGATAGAGGATCGCTCTACCCTGGTAGGTATTTATTCGAAGAAATTAAAGATCAAGGATGAGTTTAGCTGGCTCTTCTAACAACTCTTTGATTGCTACTAAGAAACCTACAGCTTCTTTACCATCGATCATACGGTGGTCATAAGAAAGCGCTAAGTACATCATTGGCAAGATTTCAACTTGACCATTTACCGCCATAGGACGCTCTTGGATTTTGTGCATACCCAAGATACCAGTTTGCGGTTGGTTCAAAATAGGAGTTGAAAGCAATGAACCGAAAGTACCACCGTTAGTGATTGTGAAAGTACCACCAGTCATTTCTTCGATAGATAATTTACCGTCACGTGCTTTACCAGCATAAGCAGCAATACCTGCTTCAACTTCTGCATAGCTCATACGGTCAGTATCACGTAATACTGGAACAACAAGACCACGATCAGAAGATACTGCAACACCGATGTCATAGTAACCGTGATAAACGATATCGTCGCCATCAATTGAAGCATTTACAGCTGGGTAGCGTTTAAGCGCTTCAGTTGCTGCTTTAACGAAGAATGACATGAAGCCTAAACGAGCACCATGACGCTTTTCGAAAGCATCTTTATATTGCTTACGCAATTCCATGATTGGCTTCATGTTAACTTCGTTAAATGTAGTTAACATTGCAGTTTCTTGAGTTGCAGCAAGAAGACGCTCAGCAACACGCTTACGTAAACGAGTCATTGGAACACGTTTTTCGATACGCTCACCAACAGCAACACTTAACGGAGTAACGTTAGCAGCTGGTTTAGTTTGATGGTTTGCAACATCTTCTTTAGTGATACGACCACCACGGCCAGTACCTTGTACGTCAGCAGCAGCAATACCAGATTCAGTTAAAGCTTTACGAACCGCAGGAGCTTGATCAGATACAGTTTCTGTACGTTCAACAACAGGAGCTGCACCAGCTTGAGTTTGAGCAACTGCTTGTTCTACTACCGCAGGAGCAGCAGCCGCTGCACCAGCACCAGCTTCGAATTGAGCAATAACTTCGTCAGAAAGAACTGTATCGCCTTCACCTTTAATGATTGCAACCAAGCTACCATCTGCAGGAGCAACAACTTCTAAAACAACTTTGTCGGTTTCAATATCACAGATTACTTCATCACGTGATACAGGTTCACCCACCTTTTTATGCCAAGTTGCGATGGTGCCATCTGCAACAGACTCTGGGAATACCGGTGCTTTAATTTCGGTTGCCATTATTGAGAATCTCCTGATTGTTCAGCTTCGATTGCCAATGCATCATTAATTAGCTGAGCTTGTTGTTTTGCATGCAAGTACGGTGAGCCACAAGCTGGTGCAGCAGAAGCTTCACGACCTGCAAAACTGATACGGATTTGTTTGCCAGATTTTAAGATATCGTCATATAAACGCGGTGCAATAAATAACCATGCGCCTTGGTTCTTCGGCTCTTCTTGTGCCCAAACGAGTTCTTTCACATTTGGATAAGCAGCCAAGATTTCCGCAAGACGTTGCTCTGGGTATGGATACAACTGTTCAATACGTACGATTGCAACATTAGTTAAGTTTTGTTCACGACGTTTTTCGAGTAAGTCGTAGTAAACTTTACCGCCACAAAGTACAAGACGAGTTACATCTGACTTGTTAATTTGATCGATTTCGTCAATTACAGTTTGGAATGAACCATTTGCAAGTTCTTCTAAAGTAGAAGTTGCAAGTTTATGACGAAGTAAAGATTTTGGTGACATTACGATCAATGGCTTACGAATTGGGCGTACAGCTTGACGACGTAATGCATGGAAAATCTGTGCAGGTGTCGTTGGAGTGATCACTTGCATGTTATCTTCAGCACATAACTGTAAGAAACGTTCTAAACGAGCTGAAGAATGCTCTGGACCTTGACCTTCGAAACCGTGTGGTAACAACATTGTTAAACCACAAACACGTTCCCACTTAGTCTCACCAGAAGCAATAAACTGGTCAATCACAACTTGAGCACAGTTTACGAAGTCACCAAATTGTGCTTCCCAAATAATCAAGCTCTTAGGAATTGTAGTTGCGTAACCATATTCGAATGCAAGAACTGCTTCTTCAGATAATAAAGAATCGTAAATCGCAAAACGTGGTTGGTTCTCTTTAACATGACAAAGTGGAATGTAAGTTGAACCATCAGCTTGGTTATGCAATTTCGCATGACGGTGTGAGAAGGTACCACGACCCACGTCTTCGCCAGTAATACGAACTAAATAGTCTTCATCTAATAAAGTTGCATAAGCTAAAGTTTCTGCTGCACCCCAGTTCAAAGGAGTTTCACCAGTTTGCATTTTCACACGATCTTCAATTACTTTTTGAACTTGACGCTGCATTACAAACCCTTCAGGAAGTTTGCTCATGCCCTCGCCCAATTCTTTAAGGCGGTTCAAGTCGAATGAAGTATCCCAATCGTCTGTGTAGTCATGGCCCAAATATGGAGTCCAATCAACAAACATTTTGGTATTTGGTTCAAGAATCAATGCGTTTGCTACATGATTACCCGCTTCTAAGTCAGAACGGTAATCTTCAACCATTTGATCCGCTTCAGCACGATCAAGTACTTTCTGTTGTACAAGTTGATCAGCATAAAGTGTACGAGTAGTTGCTTTCTTCGCAATTACTTGATACATCAATGGCTGTGTACCAGATGGCTCATCTGCTTCGTTATGGCCGCGACGGCGATAACAGAACAAATCGATAACAACATCTTTACGGAATTCGTGACGGAAATCATGTGCTAATTGAGTAGCAAAGATAACTGCTTCAGGATCATCGCCATTTACATGGAAAATTGGTGCCTGAATCATTTTAGCAACGTCTGTACAGTACTCTGTAGAACGTGCATCACGCGGATCAGAAGTTGTGAAACCAACTTGGTTGTTCACAATGATATGAACCGTACCACCAACCGTATAGCCACGAGTTTGTGACATTTGGAAGGTTTCCATGTTCACGCCTTGACCTGCAAATGCAGCATCACCATGAACAATAACTGGTAATACGTCATCACCGCCGATGTCTCTACGACGTACTTGACGTGCACGTACAGAACCTTCAACTACAGGACCAACAATTTCCAAGTGAGATGGGTTAAATGCCAATGCCAAGTGAACTTCGCCACCTGGAGTCATTACATTACTTGAGAAACCTTGGTGGTATTTAACGTCACCAGAACCTTTTTTATGAATTGATTTACCTTCGAACTCACCAAATAAGTCCGCAGGGTTTTTACCCATAATGTTAACAAGAAGGTTCAAACGGCCACGGTGTGGCATACCGATAACAACTTCTTTACAACCTACAGCACCAGCACGCTGGATAATCTCATTTACCATAGGAATAAAAGATTCGCCGCCTTCAACACCAAAGCGTTTAGCGCCGACGTATTTATTACCAAGATATTTTTCTAGACCCTCAGCAGCAGTTAAACGCTCTAAGAAGCCTTTCTTTTGATCATTTGAGTAATTGAACTTACCACGGGCACTTTCAAGACGTTGTTGAATCCAACGCTTTTCTTTTGTGTCCACGATATGCATGTATTCAACACCGATTGAACTACAATAGATCGCTTCCATTGCTTCAATCATTTCAGCAAGAGTTGCTTCACTCTTACCAATTTCAAGATTGCCTGTGTTGAATACTGTGTCTAAATCTGATTTGGTTAAACCATGTGCTGAAAGATCTAAATCAGGAATATCTTCACGCTTAGCAAGACCTAATGGATCTAATTTAGCTTTTTGATGTCCGCGATTGCGATAAGCAGCAATAAGCTGTAAAACGCCAATTTGACGACGCTCATGCTCAGTACTTACAGTACTTTGTACAACAGGTTGAACACGGTTAGCATTACGTCCTAGTAATAGGAATTGCTCACGCACAGCGCTGTGTGGTTGGTCACCTTTTGGATATTTATCGAAATATTGGCGCCAGTCCTCAGCTACAGAGGTTGGGGAAGTCAGGTACTGCTCGTAAAGTTCTTCAATATACGCTGCACTATCAGCGGAAAGTTCAGTGTCAAGACGCAATGCGTCAGCAACTTCTTGCATTTGTGGACCCATTTCCTATTGCAAAAAATATTACAGGCTGCCTTTTAAGCACACCCATGATGCATAATGTCAAATCGGTAAAAATGACACTACTTACCCAACAGGTCTTTACGACCATGGGGCGTCATACTACCTAGAGAGAAAACTCCATAGGTAATTAATGAATCACAACGCCCTCAATGGCATCATCACTCACCTTATACTCGATTAAAACCGAGCAATTTTTTGCAAATCTTTTTAGAAAAATTAACTATACAATTAACTTTTCTAAAATGACTTTGACCATAAAAATTAAGCACTGATCTAAGATCGTGCCACTTAATTTAATTTCACTAGTATACGCTTTTTTCACCTATAACTTTGTGGCAAATCGTATCATGTTCTTAACGAACGATTGATTTTTTTGACACATACCATCTATAAATTGGCGAAATACATATCCAATTTTATCTATTAATATATGGTGCTTTATATAAAAACCCCTATTTTACCGACTAAAGTATAAGGTGCGTATTATAAAGTTAAAAAAAAACGCACATCAAGGATGTGCGTTTCCTATTTGCGCAGAATTAACCCGCTTGATCTAACAACATGTTACGGATATGACCGATTGCTTTTGTTGGATTCAAACCTTTAGGACATACTGACACACAGTTCATAATACCTTTACAGCGGAATAAGCTGAATGGATCGTCAAGACGAGCCAAACGATCTGCTGTTGCAGTATCACGAGAGTCGATAATAAAACGGTATGCATTCAACAATGCTGAAGGACCCAAGAATTTATCAGGGTTCCACCAGAATGATGGACATGAAGTTGAACAACATGCACAAAGAATACATTCATACAAACCATTCAAGTGTTCACGCTCTTCAGGAGACTGTAAACGCTCTTTAGGTGGGGCTGGTTGGTTATTGATCAAGAATGGCTGAATTTTGTCATATTGATCATAGAATTGGTTCATATCAACAACCAAATCTTTAATAACCGGCAAACCTGGCAATGGACGAATTACAATTTTCTCAGGTAGGTCGTTTAAATTCCATAAACAAGCCAAACCATTTTTACCATTGATGTTCACACCATCCGAACCACAAATACCTTCACGGCATGAACGACGGAATGTTAACGTTTCGTCTTGAACTTTCAAAGCAAGCAATGCATCAAGCAACATACGGTGCTTATCAGTCAATTCAAGTTTGAAAGTTTGCATGTACGGCGCTTTATCCTTATCAGGATCATAGCGGTAGATTTCGAATGTACGAGTACCTCTACTCATCTTTATACTCCCGATTAGAATGTACGTGGTGCTGGTGGAATTGCATCAACAGTTAACGGCTTGAAGCGCACTGGCTTATATTCCAAACGGTTATCTGATGAATACCATAAAGTATGTTTCATCCACTCATCATCGCGGCGACCGTATGAATAAGTTGGGTGATCTGCTGGTAATTCATAATCAACTACCGTATGCGCACCACGACATTCTTTACGCGCAGCAGCTGAAATTAATGTAGCTTTTGCAACTTCATATAAGTTTTCAACTTCAAGCGCTTCAACACGCGCAGTGTTAAATACTTTAGATTTATCTTTCAAGTGAATGTTACGTACACGTGGTTCAAGAGCAAGAATCTCTTTAACACCTTTATCAAGTAAAGCTTGAGTACGGAATACACCCGCGTGATCTTGAACGATATCACGAATTGCATCAGCAACTTCTTGAGCATTTTCACCAGTAGTTGAGTCATCCAACTTACGCACGCGCTCTAAAGTTTGCTCTAATACGTTTGTTGGAAGCGGTGCATATTCATCACCATGGTGCTTAGTTACGTAGTCGATAATGTGCTCACCAGCAGCTTTACCAAATACAACCAAGTCAAGAAGTGAGTTAGTACCTAAACGGTTTGCACCATGTACTGATACGCAAGAACACTCACCAATTGCATAGAAACCTTTTACAGGTTTAGTGTAGTTGTCTGTACCAGGTTCTGGTAAGCACACTTGACCATGCATATTCGTAGGAATACCACCCATTTGGTAATGGATTGTTGGTACTACTGGAATTGGTTCTTTAGTAATGTCTACGTTTGCGAATTTTTTACCAATCTCAAATACAGATGGTAAACGCTTCATGATTGTGTCAGCACCTAAGTGAGTCATATCAAGCAAGATATAATCACCTTTTGGACCACAACCACGACCTTCTTTAATTTCTTGGTCCATAGAGCGTGATACGAAGTCACGTGGAGCCAAGTCTTTTAAAGTCGGTGCATAACGTTCCATGAACGGTTCGCCGTCTTTGTTACGAAGGATTGCACCTTCACCACGACAACCTTCAGTTAACAATACGCCTGCGCCCGCAACACCTGTAGGGTGGAACTGCCAGAATTCCATATCTTGTAATGGAATACCAGCACGAGCAGCCATACCAAGACCGTCACCAGTGTTGATATAAGCGTTTGTTGATGCACGGTAAACACGACCAGCACCACCAGTTGCAAACAATGTTGCTTTAGCTTGGAATACTGCGATGTTGCCAGTTTCTTGGTCAATTGCAGTTACACCGAGTACATCACCTGCTTCGTTACGGATCAAATCAAGAGCGATCCATTCAACGAAGAATTGAGTACCCATTTTCACGTTGCTTTGATAAAGCGTGTGTAATAATGCGTGACCAGTACGGTCAGCAGCAGCACAAGCACGTGGAACTGGTTTATCACCATAGTTCGCAGAGTGACCACCGAACGGACGTTGGTAAATTGTACCATCGGCGTTACGGTCAAACGGCATACCCATGTGTTCTAGTTCATATACAACTTTCGGCGCTTCACGACACATAAACTCAATTGCGTCTTGGTCACCTAACCAGTCAGAACCTTTTACTGTGTCGTAAAAGTGGAAATGCCAGTTATCTTCTTGCATGTTACCTAACGACGCACCGATACCGCCTTGAGCAGCAACTGTATGTGAACGTGTTGGGAAAACTTTAGTAAGTACTGCAACTTTCAAACCTGCTTGAGCAAGTTGGTAAGATGCACGCATACCAGAACCACCACCACCAACGATAACAGCATCGAAAGTGAGGTTTTGAATATTTGAATAATCTTCTTTAGGGGTTATCGCGCCCATGATATCTTCCTATCAATTCGCCCAGAAAATCTGGATACCCCAGATTGCGTACACAAACACTGCAATAATGACAGCCGTAGTCAGTACAAGGCGTAAACCTTTCGCTGAAGGACCCATTTGACGAGTAGTGACGTAGTCAGTGAAAACCTGCCACATACCAATCCATGCGTGTGCGATAAGCGACAAAATTGCCAATAAAGAAAAAATCTTCATTGGTAATGTCATCATGAAGCCAGCCCATTGTTGATAGTCAAATCCGCCTTTGCAGAGAATCCAACCCAAAAGAACAACAGTATAAGCTGCCAATACTACAGCACTTACACGCTGGATAAACCAATCACGAGAACCTGAACCTGTTAAACCTGTAGCACTTTTCATTAGAACATAATCCATACAAAGGCTGCGATAATGGCTACCACAGATAAGATCAATGAAATTGTCGCTGCAATACGACCGCTTTGCAGTTCTTCAGCAAAACCTAGATCTGCAAGCAAATGCTTAACCCCAGCAATAAAGTGGAAAATTAAGCCGGCTACAAATACCCACACGACAAAACGTACAAGGATATTTCCGAAAACGACATTTTTAACGTAGTCAAATCCTTCTGGCGAAGATAATGATTTATCTAAAATCCATAATAGAACTGGTACTAATAAGAAAACGATGACACCTGATAAACGGTGTAAAATTGATGCAATAGCCACGGGTGAGCGTAAATTTACCGCTAACACCTGACCCATGGACAAATTGACAGGTCTGTTGCTTTTCACAGCGGGCATCCTGTAGGTAGAAACTCCGACCGGAGTTTGTTGAATTAATTCCAAGGAAAGCTGGCATTGTTAGGCAAGCACAGCTCATGCCTAACCTATAAACGACACTGAATTATAAAACGCGAAATATCAAAATACAAACAATCCACTTTGCCTTTTCCGCAAAAACTCATTAAATAAGAATCATTCACATAGCCAAACAGCGATCCTCCCTATACCAAAGTTAAAATTAAACAAAACATGTGCTTGTTTAATCTCATCTTTTATAAAAAAAATCTTTTCTACTGCTTTATTTAAAATAAGTGCGTTTTAGACTAAAGATAAAGTTAATAATTCATCAAGTCTAATCAAAAGGATAAACCAAAATTGCGCTTACACCCTAATTTTAATGACTTTATTTTAAAAATAATTAACACCCTTTTTATATTAAAAGCAATAAAGAGCCACTTGACTCTTAACAATGAGCACTATTTTTACAAAAAATGAGTTTTAATTTTTCCAACATGATCAATAAGCTATTTTTTAAACAATTAAACTTAAAAAAAGTACAACTTTTGGAATTATCAAATGGTGATAATTAGGTTATTTTTGAATCACAATTTAAAATTACAGACTGAGTTTTATGATTTTTTTAAGCGAATTGGCATTTTATAACCAATTCTGATTCTAATATTTTATTTATAAATTTGCTTACAATTGTACTCACCCTTCATTTTTTTTCTGCACGTTCTTATTGAATTGACTTATGATACCATCCCGATGCAGTGATTTTACTGACTTTTTTGCTCGGGTCTTAATGACTAACTCTCTGTGGGAACGTCATTTTTTATCCATAAGTATAATTGACAAAATTTCAGTACTCACTAATCTTATAGCAAATTTTGACACCGTCTGATTCGCACATGAGAAAATTAGGATTTCGAGTCAGATAATCATTCACCAGGACAGGAGATCTATTGAATGTCTGAAGCAAATGGCAAAAAAGCCGTATTACATCTTGATGGCAAAGAAATTGGATTACCAATCTACAGTGGCACTTTAGGTCCAGATGTAATTGATGTGAGCAGCATACTGAAAGAAGGTCATTTTACTTTCGATCCTGGTTTTATGGCGACAGCCGCATGCGAATCTAAAATTACTTTCATTGATGGTGACAAAGGTATTTTATTACACCGTGGTTACCCGATTGACCAACTAGCAACTCAAGCAGACTATCTTGAAACTTGTTATTTATTATTAAATGGCGAGCTACCAACTGCTGAACAAAAAGTTGAGTTTGATACGAAAGTTCGTGCTCACACTATGGTTCACGATCAAGTTAGCCGTTTCTTCAATGGTTTCCGTCGTGATGCTCACCCTATGGCAATCATGGTTGGTGTTGTTGGTGCATTATCTGCGTTCTATCACAACAATCTTGACATCGAAGACATTAACCACCGTGAAATCACTGCAATTCGTTTAATTGCAAAAATTCCAACACTTGCTGCTTGGAGTTATAAATACACAGTAGGTCAACCATTCATCTATCCACGTAACGATTTGAGTTATGCGGAAAACTTCTTACACATGATGTTTGCTACTCCTGCTGACCGTGATTACAAAGTTAATCCTGTTCTTGCTCGTGCAATGGATCGTATTTTCACGCTTCATGCTGATCATGAACAAAACGCGTCTACTTCTACAGTTCGTCTTGCTGGTTCTACTGGTGCAAACCCGTATGCATGTATCTCTGCTGGTATCTCTGCTCTTTGGGGACCTGCTCACGGTGGTGCAAACGAAGCAGTTCTTAAAATGCTTGATGAAATCGGTAGCGTTGAAAACGTTGCAGAATTCATGGAAAAAGTTAAGCGCAAAGAAGTTAAACTTATGGGCTTCGGTCACCGCGTTTACAAAAACTTCGACCCACGTGCTAAAGTCATGAAACAAACTTGTGACGAAGTACTTGAAGCTTTAGGTATCAATGATCCTCAATTAGCACTTGCTATGGAACTTGAGCGCATTGCACTAAACGACCCGTACTTTGTTGAGCGTAAACTTTATCCTAACGTAGACTTCTACTCTGGTATCATCCTTAAAGCGATTGGTATTCCAACAGAAATGTTTACTGTAATCTTCGCTCTTGCACGTACAGTTGGTTGGATCAGCCACTGGTTAGAAATGCACAGCGGCCCTTACAAAATTGGTCGTCCACGTCAGCTTTACACTGGTGAAGTACAACGTGACATCAAGCGTTAATATTCGAAAGAACATTAATGTAAAAAAGCTGCCTCTTGGCAGCTTTTTTTATAAATAAGTTTTTTAAAAATTATTCTTCTTCAAACATATTTAACAAGTGATGACTAATACCATCAGCTCTTAACCAAGCCAATTCATAACTTGCTTTAGCCAAAGCCAAGACGCGTCTTTCAAATTCATCCCAAATTGTTTTAACTTGAGAATCTAAAATACCTAAACCACTTTCTGAGGCAAGATGTTTATTTTTCTCACAGATTTTTAAGGCATGATAAAGCTTACGGCCTTTACTCGCCTCTTCCATCAAACGAACACGTTTACTTAGAATAAAACCCTCGACATGCTGGAGATTTGCATGAGGCAGCATAGGTACCAAGATTTGGTTCAATTGATCATCTAAGCGCTTCCAGACAGCCAAACGCTGCTCTGTTGTATAAGTATTCCATTGAATGACTTCATGGTTAAAACGGCGACAACCACGACATACCTGATCACCAAAAACTGTTGAACAACGCCCTGCACATGGGGTGAGAGAGAGCGTTCGATGATCATTACTCAAAACAAACTCCTTAAATAAACCATATACTTTTTATGGTTTTCTCGCTTATTACTCATTTTCGCGCTAAAATATGCGCCTTAAATTTCTATCTTAATACATTTGGAGTTTTCCATGAACGCTACTGTAGAACAGCTTGCACCTGTAGAACAGCAAGCGACCGCGGGTTGGGTTGTTGCAGCACTATATCAATTTAAAGAAGTTCAAGATCCTGCCGATCTTCAACAACGTCTTTTAGACTTAGTGAAAACAATCAACCTTTGTGGAACTCTAATTGTAGCAGGCGAAGGAATTAATGGTACCGTGGCTGGGGACCGTGAGGCAATTGATAAAATTCATCAATTTTTGTTAAACGAAGGTTTTAAAGCGATGGAATATAAAGAGTCCCATAGCTCCGACAAACCTTTCCGTAAAATGAAAATTAAACTTAAAAAAGAAATTGTAACTTTAGGCGTGGAAGTAAAACCTCGCGATTTAGTTGGTCACTATCTTGATCCTAAAGAATGGAACGATTTAATCGCACGTGATGATGTTATTCTAATCGATACACGTAATGATTATGAATATAAGGCGGGTACCTTTAAAGGTGCAATTGACCCTAAAACAGAAACATTCCGTGAGTTTCCAGAGTATGTTAAAAAAGAGTTAGAACAACACAAAGACAAAAAAATTGCGATGTTCTGTACTGGCGGTATTCGTTGTGAGAAATCAACATCTTTACTTCTTCAAGAAGGATTTACAGAGGTTTACCACTTAAAAGGCGGTATTCTTAAATACTTAGAAGAAACTCCAGCAGATGAAAGCCTTTGGGAAGGTGAATGTTTCGTATTTGATGGACGTACCGCTGTAACACATGGTGTTGAAGAAGGTGCAAACATTAAATGTCATGCTTGTGGCTGGCCTTTAACTCCAGAAGAGTCTGCTCTACCAAGCTATGAACATGGTGTTTCATGCGTGTATTGCATCGACAAAACAACTGAAAAACAAAAAGCTGGCTTCCGTATGCGCCAATCACAAATTGCCGCAGCTAAGCGCAAACGCTTATAATTAAAAAAAGGGCATCAAATGATGCCCTTTTTTTAATTTACTTATAAAGCTCCATTAGCTTTTTAAACTCTGGGCTAGCACAATTCATTGAAGGCACTGTTGGAGACTTTCCAACAACACCCCTCAACTTCCCATCACCAGAAAAGTCTAATCCAATCTGACTATAAGTATTTATATCTGTGTAAGGCCCTGTATTAATTATAAGATCTACAATTTCTAGTTCACCTTCATCAAAAGTGAAGTCAAGGCCATCTTCTTGCTCTTTATCTAATAATGCTGATACTGTTTGATTCCCTTTAGTTAAACTTACTTTATTGCCTTGTTTAACTAAAATACATTTTTCATCAGAATCAGTAGCAACTAAATTACTTTCTGAAAAATCATCAATAACCTTCTCAGAGCATTTATTATATTGTTCCATATTTTCTGTTTTCGGAAGTGCTTGGCAAGCATCTTTATTAAATCCAAAAACTTTTGCTACACTATTATTTAGAAGCTCTATTTTCTCAGGTATTTGAGATAAATTTCCGTCTTTAATTAACATTAACAGTGCATCATAGTCTTTAATATTTCCATTATTCTTAATAGCTTCCAACAACTCTTGAATAGCTTGAGGAATAGGGTTATTTGCTTTCATCTCAGCATTAAATAGATCTATATCATTATTAATACCATATCCCTTTTTAATAAGTTCAGCTACCAAAGCAGAATTTGCCGAATTTAACTTTTCTTTAGTTATACTTCCAGATTGATACCACGTTACAGGAACCTGGTTACTTGCATAAGCAACAACCATATCCGTAAGCGGGTTAATATTTACACTTCCCTCATGGTCGATATAACTATGATAAGTTTGCCCATTAGCTTTCACCTCTAAACGACAAGGAAATTTACTGGTGTCTATTTCCCCTTGCCATTGTCCTTGTGCATTAACAATTACATTATCTTTAAAACCAAACCCATCTTTACAAATTGCTGTTACATTTACCCCATTTAAAGCAGAAGTTGAAAATGCAGTACCAGAGATTACTTTATAAGCAACTTGATTTTGGGTTGATTCTGCAATTTTTTCTTCACTGACACTTTTGCTATTTTCATTACCACAGGCTACAAGTAATATTACTGAGAGTATGCCAGTAATTTTAAAAATTATTTTCATATTAAATCACGTTATTAAAGCATTAAAGATTTTCATATCACCAATAAAAATATTCATGGCGAAATAAATTAATTTTTTGATTAAGAAATTGATATCAAAAAATTTGCACGTGATTATATAGAAATAAAATTAATGTCAAAATATTATATTTAATTATGTATTAAAAATAATTAAAACATAAAAAACGCCCTAGAAAGGACGTTATTTATTATTTCTTCTAATAAATTAATTTGGAGTGTGATACATCAAATATAATTCATTCAAATTATCTGGAATTTCTTCTGCCAGTTCATCCATTAACTGTCCATTGCGACGGAAAGATTCCATCTGTGGATCTTCTTCATCAATTCCGCTAAAAACCATGATCGGTAAAGTTAAATCAACCAATTGTTCTTCATACTCAGGAGCAAACCATGCTTCTTCGTTTAAGAACATTGCGTCAACAAACCCAACACTCCAATCGCCTAGACTTGACTCAACATCCGCTTCCTCAACTTCAAATGGAAATTCAATTCCATTTTCATTTGCTAAATCTTGACGAATCGACTCTAACCAAAGTTTGATTTGCTGAATGATCTCTGCAGGAACCTTTTTATGATTACTATCAAATAATTCATCTAACCAACGGTCAAATTGAGGACCTACTGCAATTGCACACAAAAAACCATGAGTTGCAGCAAAGTCTAGACCATACTCATTGTGGTCTCCATCTAGATATTCACTTAACTGGTCTAAATCTAATGCACTCATTGTGTTACCTGACTTTAAAAGAAATTGACGATAGCATAGCACTTAAGCCGACGATGCCCTATTTAGTTTTGATCAGTCTTCATCATCAAGATCATCATCGTCTAAATCATAATCGAAATCTTTTAACTCACGCTCTAAACGACGCTGTGCCAATAGATCATCAATTAATCTACGTTTTTCCAACGATTCTTTTGCACTGATTTTGCCTGATGACTCATCAAAACCGACATCATCATCATCGCCGTAGTTATCATCTAGTTCAAAATCTGTAGAAGACACTAAAACTACCTCATAATGAAAAAATGTGAATGGGTCTAGCCGCTATTTATCTTTCTTACTTTTCCTTGTCAAGTTTTATTTATATTTTTTTCATTTAATTGCTCATTTGTACTGTTTTTCACCCAAAAAATTGTGTATTTATAAAACACCATAATCTTTCGATAAGCGAAGATTTATACAAATTTTTCTATGATTTAAACTTGAAAAAAATGATTTTAGCCCAATATTCAAAAAATAGTCGTGAATTCAAAGATATTTTTTATTTAACGGTCATCGATCAAAGCCAAAACATTTCAAGCAAATTGTGCTATCATGCACGGTTTTTCACTGCCACAGATTCAACAAAGAGTAAGCAAAGATGAGCGATATGCATTCCCCTACTTCTCAAGTAGCGGCTCTGATTAGCCGAGGCAAAGAACAAGGTTACTTAACTTACGCTGAGGTTAACGATCATCTGCCGGACTCGATTACTGAAAGCGAACAGATTGAAGACATTATTCAGATGCTTCAAGACGTTGGTATTCCTGTACACGAGCGTGCACCTGAATCTGACGATACTATGTTCGGTGAGTCAACTGACACAGCAGATGAAGTTGCTGAAGAAGAAGCTGCTGCCGTACTTGCATCGGTTGAAAATGAGCCTGGACGTACGACAGACCCTGTACGTATGTACATGCGTGAAATGGGTACAGTAGAACTATTAACCCGTGAAGGTGAAATCAGCATTGCCAAACGTATTGAAGAAGGGATTCGTGATGTCCTGAATTCAATTGCTTACTGGCCAAATGCGGTTGAAGTTGTATTAAAAGAATATAATGATTTTTTAACTGGCGAACGTCGTCTTGCAGATATTTTATCTGGTTACCTCGATCCTGAAACTGATGAAGATATTCCTGAAGTTTTGGAAGACGTTGAGGAACTTGAGGAAGAAGACGAATCATCTTCAAAATCAACAAAAGAAGTTAAGCTTGATGATGACGATGAGGAAGAAGAATCTGAAGGTGATGATGACTCTGAAGGTGATTCAGGTCCTGACCCAGAAGTTGCAAAAGTTCGTTTTACTGAATTAGAAGCAGCATGGACTCAAACAAAAGCTATTATTGAAAAACATGGCCGTAATAGCCGTGAAGCAAATGAAGCACTTGAGTCTTTGGCAACTGTATTCATGATGTTTAAATTTACTCCACGTTTATTTGATATCATTTCAGAAATGATTCGTGGAACTCACGAACAAATCCGTGCTAATGAACGTGAAATTATGCGTTATGCAGTACGTCGTGGTCGTATGGATCGTACTCAATTCCGTACATCCTTCCCAAAACAAGAATCTAATCCAGCTTGGTTAGATGAACAAATTGCTAAAGCTCCTGCTGAAATTAAGGCTCATTTAGAAAAAGTTCGTCCAGATGTTCTAGCATTCCAGCAAAAGATTGCAGATATTGAGAAAGAACTTAATTTAAGCGTTGCTGAAATTAAAGATATTTCTAAACGTATGGCGATTGGTGAAGCCAAAGCTCGTCGTGCTAAAAAAGAAATGGTAGAAGCTAACCTTCGTTTGGTAATTTCGATTGCGAAGAAATACACCAACCGTGGTTTACAGTTCCTTGACTTGATTCAAGAAGGGAACATTGGCTTGATGAAAGCTGTAGACAAATTTGAATACCGTCGCGGTTATAAATTCTCGACTTATGCAACTTGGTGGATTCGTCAGGCGATTACCCGTTCTATCGCAGACCAAGCACGTACAATTCGTATTCCTGTACATATGATTGAAACGATTAACAAGATTAACCGTGTTTCTCGTCAGTTATTGCAGGAAATGGGCCGTGAACCTACTCCAGAAGAGTTAGGTGAACGTTTGGAAATGGATGAAGTTAAAGTTCGTAAGGTTCTTAAAATTGCTAAAGAACCTATTTCAATGGAAACTCCAATTGGTGATGATGAAGATTCGCATCTTGGGGACTTTATTGAAGACCAGAACATCACTTCTCCAATTGATGCTGCGACTTCAGAAGGCTTAAAAGAAGCAACTCGTGAAGTTCTAGAAAACTTAACTGAACGTGAAGCTAAAGTATTGAAAATGCGTTTTGGTATCGATATGCCAACTGACCATACTTTAGAAGAAGTTGGTAAACAGTTTGATGTAACGCGTGAACGTATTCGTCAAATCGAGGCAAAAGCATTACGTAAATTACGTCACCCTTCTCGTTCTGAACACTTGCGTTCTTTCTTAGAGAATGACTAAGTTCTGAAATCTTGAAATTTCGGCACCAGTCCCCATTTAATAGAAAGAGCTACAAACGCCTGCGATGATGCAGGCGTTTCACATGATGAGGTTACTTATGTTAGACCGCACTCCATCTCGCGAACTCCGTGAAGACCTTTGGGTATTTCCAATGGACTATCCAATTAAACTGATTGGCGATGCGGGTGAAGAATTACGTATAGCTGTAGTTGATATTCTAGTGAAACATTTTCCTGACTTTGACCAATCAACGTTAAAAGTACAAGAATCTCGTACAGGCAAATACCATTCATTAACCGCACAATTACGTTTTGATGAATTGGAACAAGTTCATGCTTTGTATGCAGACTTGGCTGCTTGCCCGCAGATCAGAACTGCACTTTAATTTTAATATGCCATGACAAATTTCGTGTCATGGCATTTTTATTTCTATCAAGCTTATTATAAATAATTACAAATATTTAGAATCGTTTAAGCAAAATACTTTAAACTCATCAAGAGCATATTTTCATAACCTAAAAGTGAAGTTGCTCTTCTGTTAAGTACATCGCACAGGAAAATGTTTAATGAGCCTTGATAAACCCACTTTGATTATTCGTCAGTGGAACGATTTACAAGATTATCAAAGCAAATTCGAATTGATGAAAAACCTGACCAATCAACGTGATGAAAATACACCCGACGAGCTGTGGTTACTCCAGCATCACGAAGTACTAACTCAAGGTCAGGCAGGAAAACCTGAGCATATTCTAATTCCATCTAACATTCCTGTGGTTCAAACTGACCGTGGTGGGCAAGTGACATGGCATGGACCTGGTCAACTCGTTGCTTACTTCATGTTTGATCTTAATCGTCTGAAGTGGAATGTGCGTACATTAGTCAGTTTTGCCGAACAATTTATGATAGATGTTTTAAAGAAATATAATATTGAAGCATATGCAAAACCTGATGCTCCAGGCGTATATGTAAATGATAGAAAAATTGGTTCCTTAGGTTTCAAAATTCGTCGTGGACGCAGTTATCATGGTTTAGCCCTAAATTTAGACTGCGCATTAACTGGTTTTCAAACCATTAACCCATGCGGTTATGCAGGTTTAGAAATGGTTCGCATACAAGATTTGGTGACTCCATATCCATCATTTGAACAACTTTGTCAGGACTTTATTGAGTATATTAAGACATCTGGTCACTTTAATGACCCTGAAGTCAAAATTGAATAAATGATTTTGAGATGGAATAAAAATATATTAGAGTAATTACTCTAAATTTGCTTTTGCATAATTTTAAGAAGGGATAGCAAGTGATTTCGACAAAAGCTGTAAAGCCCACTCTGCAACTTGCCTACGTTAAGCTCATGATGGACGTTGTTGGTCGAGGCTTAGTCATGGCAAGTCAGGTTGATAGTGAAATACAAGAGGAAGTGTCTAAGTTTCCTGTTCACTTTGTACTTTCAATGAATGTTTTCCCAAATGGACCAGCATTTTTTGCAAGAGTGACAGAAAATAAACAATTAGAACTGCTGAAAAGAGCGGAAAAAAAGCCTGATTTAACCATTACGTTTAAGCATGTAACTCATGCTTTTTTGGTGTTCTCTTTTCAGGAAAGTACCGCTCAAGCATTTGCAAATGACCGCATGATTGCTGATGGCGATGTATCCGCAGCAATTCGTTTAGTGCGCTGCCTAAATAAAATGGAATCTCTCATTTTACCGAAATTGGTAGCGTCATTTGCAGTTAAACAATATCCAACCGAACTCACCCTAAAAGAAAAATTCAACGAAGCTGCAAATATTTACTTAAAAGTAGCTAAGTCTTACTTCAAGCGGAGCGCATAACATGGCTAAACCATATTACGAATTCTTCTGTCCTGTAAAAGTCATTGCCGGTAATGCTGCTTTAGAACATATTCCGTTTGAACTTGCAACTTTAGGTGCAAAGCGTCCACTTATCATTACAGATAAAGGGGTCCGTGCAAATGGCTTACTCAACCCTATTGAAGCTGCATTTAGCACGACTGATGCTGTGATTGGTCATGTTTTTGATGATGTTCCACCAGACTCAAGTCTTGAAGTAGTTCGTCTTGCTGCTGAAGCTTATCGCACAAATAAATGTGATGCGATTATTGCTGTTGGTGGTGGCTCTGTTATTGACACCTCTAAAGCAACCAATATTTTAGTCTCAGAAGGTGGAAATGACCTTCTTCAATATTCTGGCGCTCACAACCTACCAAAACCGTTAAAGCCATTTTTTGTGATTCCGACCACTTCAGGTACTGGTTCAGAAGTGACTATGGTTGCGGTGGTTTCAGATACACAAAAGAATGTTAAATTAGCCTTTGCTTCATACTATTTAATGCCACATGCTGCAATCTTAGATCCACGCATGACATTAACATTGCCACCTCACTTGACAGCAATGACTGGTATGGATGCATTAACACACTGTGTGGAAGCTTATACCTGTATGGCAGCTAATCCACTCAGCGATGCTTATGCAAGTGCAGGTATTAAAAAGATTAGTGAAAATTTATTTAACGTTTTAGAAAATCCAAATGACTCACAAGGTCGTTTAGAGCTTGCACAAGCTTCCACAATGGCAGGTATCGCATTTTCTAATTCGATGGTAGGTCTTGTACACTCTTTAGGACATGCATTAGGTGCGGTCGCTCACCTGCCCCACGGTTTATGTATGAACCTATTCTTACCTTATGTGCTTGAATACAACAAACAAGTAAATGGTCAAAAAATTGGTGAGTTACTATTACCTTTAGCTGGTGCAGATATTTATGCCCAAACTCCAGCAACCCAACGTGCAGATAGAGCAATTACGACTATTTTAGCAATGCGTGATCGCTTGTTTAGCCTAACCAAGTTACCACGTACCTTGCGCGAAACTGGTAAGGTTACTGAAGCTCAGCTTGATGAAGTTGCTGAAAAAGCACTAAATGATGGCTCTATTATTTATAATCCTAAGGAAGCAAGCTTAAAAGACATACGCGAGATCTTACAAAAAGCTTGGTAACTTAAGTTTTAGATATTTAAACTAAAACTTAAAGGTCTGATTTTTATGATAAATCAGACCTTTTTTATATCTATGAATTTTTATTCATCATTTTCTTTGGAAATATGGCAAAAAATTTGCTAAAAATTCCACGAAAGTACTGACAATTTGCATCAATTTAGGATAGATTGGCGCACTTTATCTTTTATGTAGGGGGGATCGTTCGTCTCAAACGATCCTTAACACCAAGCTGATCCTTGATCAACGATTATGAGGATAACGCCGTTGACAAACTTATCTGGGACTAAACCAACAGCTAAGCTCCAAAAGAATCTTGTGCTATGGCACATCATTATTATTGGTTTAGCTTATATTCAACCATTAACTTTATTTGATACTTTTGGTTTAGTATCAGAACGAAGTGGTGGTCATGTACCTACTTCTTATATTTTTGCGTTAGTTGCAATTTTATTGACGTCGATCAGTTATGGACACATGATCAAACGCTATCCTTCTTCAGGATCGGCATATACCTACGCCCAAAAGTCAATTCATCCTAATGTTGGTTTTATGGTGGGTTGGTCATCTTGGCTAGACTATTTACTTTCACCACTCGTCAATATCATTTTGGCCGATATTTATTTAAGAGCATTGTTTCCAGAAGTAAATAATTGGTTATGGGTAATTGGCCTAACTGCATTAATGACTGTTATTAACTTATTCGGCGCACGTTTCGTTGCTCGTTTTAACAGTACAATTGTAGTTATTCAACTTGGTGTTATCTTTTACTTTGTTTATCAAGTGTATACCTTGCTTACCCAAGGTGTATATGCCGATGGTACGCTAAATCCGGATAAAGCTGAATTATGGTCACTCACTCCTTTTTGGAATGATATGACTTCTATTAGTGCTTTGATTGGTGGTGCAACGGTACTTTGTTTCTCTTTTACAGGTTTTGATGCTTTATCTTCACTTGCCGAAGAAACAAAAGATGCTGAAAGAACACTTCCAAAAGCGATTTTTTCAACAGCATTGCTTGCTGGTGTCATTTTCATCATAAGTACTTACTTTATCCAGTTGTATTTCCCAAGCAACCCAACGACTTACTTTAAACCGTTAGATGAATCACAACCTGTGATGGTTGCAGCAATTGGTAGCATTGCCTTTAAAACATTAGTTTTATACTTTGCTGTGGTTGCAGTAATGGCATCGGGTATTTCAGCACATGCTGGCGTATCTCGCTTAATGTATGTTATGGGACGTGATGGCGTTATCAATAAAAAGTTGTTTGGTCATATCAGCCCAAGACTACATACCCCAACTTACAACATTCTTATTGTTGGTGTAGTTGCGTTGTCTGCTGGCTTTTTAGACCTTGAACATATTGTTAACTTAATTAGTTTCGGGGCCTTAACTGCTTTTAGTTTTGTGAACTTCTCTGTAATTTCGCGCTATGCGCTTAGAGATGGCAAAAACAAATCTATTAAAGATATTATTAACTACATTATTGTACCGACGCTTGGCTTTGCCAGTGTGTTCCTAATGTGGTTGGAAATTGACAAGCTTGCTTTACAAATTGGCTTAGCTTGGGCTGTGGTTGGTGTAGGTTATCTTGCTTACAAGACCAAAGGCTTTAAATACAATGCTCCTCAACACAACGAGCATGAATAATAAAAAAGGCGCTTAAAGCGCCTTTTTTATGGACTTATTATCCAAATATTTTATTTACAATACCCTGTACACGTTTTGCATAAAGTTTTGCTGTTTCTAAGTCCCCTGTTGGAATCTCATCTACGCTTGCATCAGATGGCGACTGAACAAGTAGACCTACTGAGCCACCCAAGTTATTTACATCTTCACGTTTTGCGTTTTTGGTGTTTGCTGGTAATAGACCTAAGCTCACCCAAATACCACCATGTTGTGATGCTAAAGTTTGTAATTGAATAAGCGTAACTTGCTTATCACCATTTAGACTTGCACTGTTGGTAAAGCCTGCAAATACTTTATCTTCCCAACCACGTGTAAACCAAACTTTTGAAGTTGCATCAGCAAATTTTTTAAACTGCCATGGTGCCGTACCCATATAAGTCGGAGCACCAAAAACAATACCTTTTGCATTGTTTAATGTTTCCCAATCTTGCTCAGTAATATTACCTTCCTGATCAATCTGGATAAGTTGAGCATTAATTTCATTAGCAAAAGTTTCAGCAACTACTTTCGTGTGGCCATAACCAGAGAAATATACAACCGCAATATTAGAATTAGACATGGGAGAAACCTGTGTTTTATTAAATTCCATTTTATGATATATTTTAGAAACTAGGTGTCAATTAGTTACCACTTGGTAACTAGTATATTTTTTTAGAAATAAGTAGGTAAATGGTATGAATGAATGTCTAAAATACAATATTTTTCAACAACATTGCCCTGCTCGTTTATTTTTTGAAAAAATTGCAGATAAGTGGGTTTTACTCATCTTAAATATTCTTGAGGAAGAAACGCAGCACTTCAATTTACTCAAAAAGAATATTCAGGGTATTTCACCTAAAGTCTTGTCACAAAAGTTAAAAATGCTAGAAAGAGATGGCTTTATCGAACGTAAAATTCAAGACACCTCACCTATCCGTGTTGATTACTCACTTACTGCTTTAGGGCAAAATGTAGCTTCAATGGCATTCCAATTAAAGGAATGGGCTGAAACAAACATTGAGCAAGTTTTAGCAGCACAAATCATCTATGATGAAAAAGTACTAGAACAAGCTTAAATTAAAATTAGATCAAAAAAATAAGGCCACTTAGGGCCTTATTTTTTGTATTTAGGAAACTAACCTAAATTTTTAAAACCTTGCTGACGCCATGCTTCGTAAACAATTACAGCCGTTGCGTTAGATAAATTCAAACTTCTAGAGTTTTCAGCCATAGGCAAGCGAATCCACTGCTCTTGAGGGAACATCAAACGAACATGCTCAGGCAAGCCGCGTGTTTCTGGCCCCATCAGTAAAGCCACAGGTCGATTCAAATCAACTGTATGCGGAGTTGCAGAACCCTTTGTCGTTAGAGGAAAGACATGCTCAACACCTTTTGACTTTAAGTCTGCGAGGCATGCTTCAATATTGTCCCAAATCTGCATTCTTGCCCATTCATGATAATCAAGCCCTGCACGTTTAAGCTTTTTATCATCAAGCTCAAAACCTAAAGGCTTAACCAAATGCAATTGAGCCCCTGTATTCGCACATAGACGAATAATATTCCCCGTGTTCGCAGGAATCTCAGGCTCGTATAGAACAACATGAATCACTTAATTACTCACTTAAATTACTTGTTGGTTAGCTCAGGCAATCATTAAATCTATCGAAGATAATGATTAACCCACTAGTTCCACTGTAACTGTTCACGCAGACGTACGACTTCACCAATAATCGTGAGAGTCGGCGCATGAATTTGATGTTCTGTCACTTTAGATGCGATATCAGCAAGTGACCCCACCACAACCTTTTGTTCAGGGGTTGTACCCTTTGAAATTAATGCAACTGGCATATCTGGACGCTGTCCGTGAGCGATTAATTGCTCACAAATACGTTCCAAGCCTACTAAGCCCATATAGAGAACTAAAGTCTGGTTCTCATATACCAGCTCATTCCAAGGAAGCTCAGGAGAACCTTCTTTTAAATGGCCAGTTAGAAAACGTACACTCTGAGCATAATCACGATGAGTGAGTGGAATACCCGCATAAGCTGAACAGCCTGACGCTGCCGTAATACCCGGAACCACTTGAAATGGTACACCAGCTTGGAATAATTCTTGGATCTCTTCACCACCACGCCCAAAAATAAACGGATCACCACCTTTTAAACGACAAACGCGCTTTCCTTGTTGAGCATATTCAACGAGTAAAGCATTGATACCATCTTGGGGAACCGAATGATTTGAGCGCGCTTTACCGACATATATTTTTGTCGCGTCTCGACGGCATAACTCTAAAATGGGTTGAGATACTAAACGATCATAAATGACCACATCAGCTTGCTGCATTAAACGTAAAGCTTTTAAGGTAAGCAGTTCTGGATCACCAGGACCTGCACCTACCAAATAAACTTCACCTTTAGGTGCTTTCCACGCCTGCAATGCTTGTTCAAGCATGCTATCTGCAACATCTAAATTATCGTTAAAAACCTGCTCTTTTAAGGGACTTGCATATAAGTTTTCCCAAAAAATACGGCGCTCATCGGGATTAGAAATTTTTTCTTTAACCTGATTTCGCCATTTTCCTGAAAACTCAGCTAACTTCCCCATTCCATGCGGAATGGATGTCTCTAACTGTGTGCGGATTTGACGAGATAAAACAGGAGATGTCCCATTTGAAGCAACCGAAATCACTAAAGGTGAACGGTCAATAATCGCAGGAACCATAAAACGACAATGTGGAATATCGTCAACACTGTTTACGAGTAAATTACGTACTTCACATTGCTCGAAGACTGTTTTATTGACTTGCGGATCATTGGTCGCGGCAATGACGAGTCGATATGGTGTACTTAAAAACTTCTCAGAGAAAACGTCAACAAAATGCTGACCATTTGTTGTTGCCACTAATTGCAGAAGCTGTTCTTCAATTTCAGGAGCAACAATATCAATTATTGCCCCCGCCTTAGCTAATAAAGTTGCCTTGCGTAAAGCAATATGCCCTCCGCCCACAATCAGACAACGTTGCTGCTGCAACTTCAAAGAGATTGGAAAAATATCCACCTTAAACCTCTACATCAATCATCTGATTATGTTTAAGCAAAAAACGTGCACAATTTAGATGCAAAGCTTAGTCAATAAAGGTTAAACCACCCATATATGGGCGTAATACTTCTGGAATCTCAATTGAGCCGTCTTCACGTTGGTAATTTTCCATTACCGCAAGCAAAGTACGTCCTACTGCAAGACCTGAGCCATTTAACGTATGCACTAATTCAGTCTTCTTCTGATCCATACGGAAACGCGCTTTCATACGACGTGCTTGGAAATCACCCATATTAGAGCAGCTTGAAATCTCACGATATGTATTTTGGCTTGGAACCCATACTTCTAAATCGTAAGTTTTCATCGCACCAAAGCCCATATCACCACCACAGAGCAAAATTTTGCGGTATGGCAAACCAAGTGCCTGCAAAATGCCCTCAGCATGTGCAGTGAGTTCTTCAAGTGCCTGCATAGATGTTTCAGGTTTAACAATTTGCACCATTTCAACTTTATCAAATTGGTGCTGACGGATTAAGCCACGTGTATCACGTCCATAAGAACCAGCTTCACTACGGAAACATGGTGTATGCGCTGCATATTTTAATGGTAAACGGTCTGCATCAATGATTTCGTCACGAACAAAGTTTGTGACAGGAACTTCAGCTGTAGGAATAAGGTAGTATTCTTTTTCGCCTTGAAGTTTAAATAAATCTTCTTCAAATTTTGGTAATTGTCCTGTCCCACGAAGTGAGTCAGCATTAACCAAATAAGGTACGTAAGCTTCAGTATAGCCATTCTTTAAAGTATGGGTATCAAGCATGAACTGAGTTAAAGCACGCTGTAGACGCGCTAAAGGCCCCTTCAACACGCTGAAACGTGAACCGGTAAGTTTGGTCGCAGTTTCAAACTCTAGGCCGCCCATCCATTCGCCTAAATCAGTATGATCTTTGATTTCAAAATCGAACTGACGAGGTGTACCCCATTTTGAGATTTCAACGTTATCACTTTCATCTTTACCAACTGGAACAGACTCATCTGGTAAGTTAGGAATGCTTAGTGCTTTTTGTTCAATCTCGTTTTGTAGTTCTGATAAAGCAACTTCAGCAGCTTTAATCTCATCACCAATGGCCTGCATACGTGCCATGATTTCAGAAGCATCGCCACCGGATTTTTTAATCTGACCCACTTGTTTAGCACCGGCATTTCGCTCTGCCTGTAACTTTTCAGTTTTTGATTGCAAGTCTTTACGGCGAGTTTCTAAAGATGCCCATTCTTGGACATCTAGCTGAACACCACGTTTTGCCAAAGCTGCATTAACGACTTCAATATTATTTCTGAGTAACTTAGGGTCGATCATAATTAATCATAATATGGGTAAAAAACTGGCTATAGTGTAAGCCCTTAGCACTAAAAAATATAGTGATCATCTTCATATCGAATAGCTTTCACACAATTCTAAGAAGAGACCACATATTTTACATGTTGTAGTTTGGCACACTTGGTAAATACTCAGGTTTAATGAACTTAGCTGCCTCAAAATACGGCAGTGTTAATTCAGTCATACCCTCTGCATAAGAAGCCAATTCATAAACTGGATAAACAAAAACAATCCCATTGGCACCATAGTAGTAATTATCACTTAACTGCAGTTTTTCACGGGTAATATTGTGGTCTTGAAGCCAGTTGGTATTCGCATCAAAAAGTGCATCAACAAGTTGTTTTTCTACATCTGGCTTAATAAGCTCAGCAACAGTAATGTGCTTTTTATTTAATAAATCGAAATTTACAAATTCTTGATGTGACATGCCATGTGCTGCACCTGCAGAGTATGAGTATGTCTGTAAGGCAAAGGTTGCAAGATTATAATTTTGTCCTAAATAACGAACATAAATTGCACTTTGACTTGAACGAGACTCTCCCTCTGGTACTTCAACAGGTTTATCAGCCAAGTTTGCAAAAGCATTCGGGTCTGCTTTTTTTATACGGTTCGTAAAATAATCATTAATCCATTTTTCATTCGTTTGTACTGTCTGAAAGTCATATTCAGTACAACCATCTTCAAGACAAACTTTAGACTTTGGTAATTTTACTGGAATTACTTTTGCCTGAATAACAGGAACTTCAACTTGTTTTTCCTCTTTTACGGAAGCACTAGATGCAGGTTGCTCATCTTTAGCTGCAGATTTTGGCTGACAACCACTTACTGCCACCATGGCAGCTACCATAGGAAGAATGAAAATAATTTTCTTATCGTAAAGTCGCATGTTAATCCCCGTATATTCTCTTTTATCACTATACAAAGCGTAAGAATAAGACGGGGTTAAAAAATGTATCTAGGGTTGATATATAAAAAGAAAGCCACCTGAAATGGTGGCTTTCTTAAAGAGTCAGAATAATTATTGGTCAATAATATCGGTGCCTTTAGGAGGCGTAAAATTAAAAGTAGAAGCTGGAATTGAAGCATTCACTTTCACATTATTAAATTTCACGTAAGTGGTTTGACCTAAAGAATCTTGTAGCACCATTAACGTAGGTGCTTTGTTTGCACCAAAACTAATCGTTAAACTTTGAAAAGCGCCATCTTCTTTTTTAGGAAATAAAGTGAAGTATAACTTAGACTTATCTGGCTGAGTCACTCGATAAGACTTCATGATTTGATTGGTATTACCTGAGAGTAATAAAGCTGGTGTATCGGCTACTTGTGAATCTAAGCTTTGACGTACGGCTTGTTGTAAATCAGGATCATAAATCCAGACTGTTTTACCACTAGTTACAATAGTCTGTTTAGACGGGCTCACAGTTTCCCAATAAAATTTCCCTGGACGTTCAACCTTCATAGACCCCTTAAACGTCTGGTTCATATGCTGAGCACCTAAACCCTTTTTCTGTACCACAGTTTTTGTATTAGATTTCGTTGTTTGCTCAAAATCGGCAGTTAAACGTTGTAATCCTGACAACTGATTTACCAAGTTCCCAATTGCCTGTTGCTCCGGTGCTGCTACTGGTGCAGCGAACGCTGTAGTACTCATTACAGGAGCAAGCACTGACGCGCTGAGTGTAATAGCACACATGGTTTTACGAAGCATATTCATGTCATCACCTTTTTAGTTGCTGTAAGATAACCTATTGAGCTTTGATTAGAACAAGCAGAATAAGCTCTTCATTTCATGACCCATATTAACCGACAAACTCAATGCTAATCATTGAGAAAATAAGATATTTTGTTATGTTATTCATATTGTTTGTAGAATTTCATTCATCATGATGAAGATAAAATTAATGAAGTTCCATAAAAAAAGCCCACAAAATGTGGGCTTTTTTTAAAGCTAAAACTTAAACAGCTTCAACTTTTACGTAGCGACGGCCAAATTGACCTTTCACTTCGAATTTTACTACGCCGTCAGCAGTAGCAAATAAAGTATGGTCACGGCCCATACCAACATTTGCACCAGCGTGGAATTCAGTACCACGTTGACGAACGATGATGTTACCAGCAGTTACAGTTTGACCACCGTAAACTTTAACACCTAACATTTTTGGGTTTGAATCACGACCGTTCTTCGTCGATCCACCGGCTTTTTTAGTTGCCATGTCTCTTACTCCTCGTGATTAGCCTGAAATACCAGTAATTTTCAACTCAGTGAACCATTGACGGTGACCTTGTTGCTTACGGTAGTGTTTACGACGACGCATTTTGATAATGCGGATTTTGTCGTGACGACCATGACCAATCACTTCTGCAGTTACTTTAGCGCCAGCTACAACTGGAGCACCGATTTGAATGCTGTCACCATTTACAACCATTAATACATCATCAAATGTAATAGTTGCGCCAGACTCAGCTTTCAATAATTCAACTTTAAGGGTTTCACCCTCAACTACACGGTGCTGTTTACCACCGCTTTGGATTACTGCGTACATAATGTACTCCAATCAGCCCGTGTCGTCGTGTCGATAAAGGGATATATCGATCTTAAAACGAACGCCACTGGGGTTATACAAGGCGACAGATTTTAAGTGAAATTTGATCAAACGACAAGTGCTTTATCTTTATCTATACAACTAGAAGGAGTTATTCTTACACAATAAAAACAGCTTCGATTCGAATTTGGTACTTTTCATTGATTCTGAATAGAATTTAAAATAAAGTTCCAATCACAACTTGCAACAAGAACAAGCTGTATTCATGTTGACGTTATTAAAATTTATTGTTTTGTCGGAAACACATCGTTTTGCCGAAATAAAGAACAAAGAACTCTTCATGAATATACAATGATGAATATCAATTGCTTGTTTCCCTGTTTAATGCACTTTTAATTGATACACTAACGCCAATTATTACCTATACGGGGTTTTTCTTCATATGGTCATCGATTTTAAGCAAGACATTCTCGCTCCTGTTGCTACAGACTTTGCTGCGATGGATCACTTGATTAATGAAGGAATTAGCTCAAAAGTCGGCTTGGTCATGTCGGTAAGTAAACATGTTGTTGAAGCTGGTGGCAAACGTATGCGCCCAATCATGTGTTTACTTGCAGCACGTGCTTGTGGTTTAGAGAACATGGCAAATGCACAGCGTCTGGCAGCCATTATTGAAATGCTCCATACAGCAACTTTAGTGCATGATGATGTGGTCGATGAATCGGGGCTTCGACGTGGTCGTCCTACTGCGAATGCAACTTGGAACAACCAAACTGCCGTGTTAGTGGGTGATTTCCTTATTGCTCGCGCTTTTGACCTATTGGTCGACTTAAACAACATGACCTTATTAAAAGACTTCTCAACAGGTACATGTGAAATTGCAGAAGGTGAAGTACTACAGCTTCAATCTCAGCATCAACCAGATACAACCGAAGAAACATATTTAAAAATTATTCACGGTAAAACTTCTCGCTTATTTGAACTTGCAACTGAAGGTGCTGCTATTTTGGCGGGCCAAGAAGCCTATCGTGAACCTTTAAGATTATTTGCAGGTCATTTTGGAAATGCCTTCCAAATTATTGACGATATTTTAGACTACACGTCGGATGCTGAAACATTAGGTAAAAATATTGGTGATGATTTGATGGAAGGTAAACCGACTTTACCGTTAATTTCAGCATTAGCACATTCAACTGGTGAAGAACACGCCATTATTCGTCGTAGTATTGCGACTGGTGGGGTTGACCAATTATCAAAAGTCATTGAAATTGTACAAAAGTCTGGTGCTTTAAATTATTGCCAGCGTCGTGCCCAAGAAGAAACAGAAGCAGCACTGCAAACCTTATCCATCTTACCTGATACACCTTATCGTCAGGCATTGATGAATTTAACTCGGCTTGCATTACATCGAATACAGTAGATACTATTTTGCCTATGCATATAAATTTTTCAGATCATTTTTTAAAAATCCAGAAACAGCTTGAAAATCCTCAAGCTGTTATTGATGAAAATATACTTATTGATTTAGTCAATGCTTTACGGCCATCCGATCCTCACGATACGGAGGAAATACAACAAAAAATACAAGCATTTATTGACAGTCTTTTACTTACCCCTACCGCTTCAGCTCTCTTACAATCCTTTTTATTACGTTTAATTAATCAATATAAGCAAGTGAGCTTATATGCAGATAGCGGGATTCTGTCTTTAGATGGTTTCTGGAATCAGCTTGGGCAAAGACTCGGTGGCCATTTCCTGCCACTTATTGAAGATTCAAGTCAACTCAAAATTTTGATTGGGAAAATTTTCTATTTAGAAAGTGATTCAATCTGGTTGAATCATATTGATGATAAAAATTGGGCAACGTTATTCGGACTTATTGGACAAAGTAATAGTAACGTCGATGAAAAACACGCTATTCAACGAGAGATGATTAAGGCTATTACCGTCTTGTCTTATCGGATTAGCGGTATTGGTCTTTATCCCGAGTTTATTAATGCTCAACCAGAACTAACTGAATACGAATCACCTTTTTTGGTACAAAACCGCGAAATCATTGAGTTTATCGAAAAATATAAAAAACAAGATATTTCTCAACATGACACTGTCGTAACAGTACCTCCAGATGCTTCTCAAGCCTTTGTAATGTTAGAACAATGTCGAGATGTTGTTTTAAAAATACGTCGGGCCACCAAAAGAATCGGTGTTAGTTTAAGTTTGACTTATTTATTGTCTTTGCTTGAGCAGTGTTTAGACCGAATTGAATTATTACTTTATCTAGTTGTAGACGACAGTGAAGGACGCTACGTTTCTTTAGGAAACCTAATTTCGGACTTAACTAAAGCCCATTATAGTGAAAAAAGTGTTCGCTCTTTATTAAGCACCACCAGTGAACTCATCGCATTTCAGGTTACAGAAAATGCGAGCCGTACCGGTGAACATTATGTAAGTACAGACACTAAAGGCTTTTGGGGAATGTACAAAGCTGCTGCTGGTGCAGGTGTCATTATTGCCTGCATGGCAACATTAAAGATTCTTGCTGCACGAATGACAATGGCACCGCTCATGCAAGCCTTTACGTTCAGTATGAACTATTCACTTGGCTTTATTCTGATTCACGTACTGCACTTTACAGTTGCAACAAAACAGCCAGCAATGACCGCTGCTGCACTCGCTGCAACTGTACAGCAGCGTAAAGGCTCTAAAACTGCACAAATTGCAGAATTAGCAGCACTTATTATCAATATTATTCGAACTCAGTTTATTGCTATTTTGGGTAACATCTCAATTGCGATTCCTACTGCCGCGCTCATTACTTTTGCTTGGCAGTTTTACCTAGATGAGCCTTTATTAACCCATACCAAAGCAACCTATTTATTACATAGCTTAAATCCTTTTACGTCGTTAGCAGTTCCACATGCAGCAATTGCAGGTGTGTGTTTGTTCTTGTCGGGTCTGATTGCAGGCTATTTCGATAATATGGCTGTTTATAGAAAAGTTGGACCACGTTTAAAAGCTCATCGCCGACTACGCAGTTTATTTGGACAAGAACGTCTTAATCGTTTTGCTGAATATATTGAACGTAACTTAGGTGCACTTGCGGGTAACTTTCTATTTGGTGTCATGCTAGGAAGTATGGGAACCATAGGTTTCATCCTTGGTCTACCTCTTGATATTCGACATATTGCCTTTGCTTCAGCGAACTTCATACAAGGTTTAATGACCATTAATGGTAGCCCTGATATTGGTTTGATTATAGTTTCGTTTTTAGGTGTGCTCTGTATCGGCCTCACCAACTTATTCGTAAGTTTCACCTTAACGATTATTGTAGCCCTACGCGCACGCCGAGTTCGCTTTGAACAATGGAAACCTTTAGCCAAACTGGTCATGACCCATTTTCTTACACGTCCAAGCGATTTCTTTTGGCCACCAAAACAACCACTAGAACTCGAAGAAAATACACAAGCTAGTAGCGGAAAAAAAGCAGAACACTGAGTTTTGCTTTGTACATAAAATGTGAATTTCGTCAATTTTGTTGTGATTGTTTTTCCAAATGTTAAAAAAATTTCAAAATGAATTTACGATGATCTATCAGGCTTGAAAAAAAGTGTACTGGCAAGTACACTTTCAACGGCATTCAATAGTGAAAAAACTATATGAATGAGCAAAGGTGTGTTTATGCCCTATCTATTGCTTTGTATTGGTTGTGTTTTTTTAGGATTAGGTGTTCTTGGTCTTTTTGTACCAAGTCTTCAATCTTTGGACTTGCTCACCGTTCAAACATTGAGTCATCATCGTTTAGATTATCTTAATAGTATAACTACCTTTCTTGCACGCGTAGGCGGCATGCCTTTTGTATGTTTTTTATCCTTTCTAGTATGTGTATATTTAGCATGGTATAAAAAATTTATTACTGTTATTTTCATTAGCTTGGGAGTTATCGGCAGTATCACCATTGGTTGGCTGCTCAAATGGTGTGTTAACCGGCCTAGACCTCCTGCGGCATATCATATTGTTGAAAGTTACGGTGCATCGTTCCCAAGTGCACACAGTGTTTATGCATCAACACTGGCTTGTCTGGCAATGATTATGTTATGCCATAAGCACAACACTAACTCTCCTTATATTGTTTTGATCTCCTGTCTTTGGTTTGTGTGTATGGGGCTTTCAAGAATATATGCAGGAGTTCATTTCCCAACAGATGTACTCGCTGGTTGGGGCATTGGTTTTATTTGGATTGCACTGCTTTGGCTCTGGTTATTACAAACACAAAGTAGGTTAAGTAGAAAACAAATATATTTTTAGATTTTATCTAAACGAGGTGGAACAATGATGTCGGCTAAGCTTTGGGCACCAGCCCTTACTGCTTGCGCATTAGCAACAAGTATCGCACTTGTTGGTTGTAGCAAAGGCTCCGATGAGAAACAGCAAGCTGCTGCTGCTCAGAAAATGCCGCCTGCAGAAGTAGGTGTTATTGTTGCTCAACCACAAAGTGTTGAACAAAGCGTTGAGCTTTCAGGCCGTACTTCAGCATATCAAATTTCTGAAGTTCGCCCTCAAACAAGTGGCGTGATTTTAAAACGTTTATTTGCTGAAGGAAGCTACGTTCGTGAAGGTCAGGCACTTTATGAGCTTGACTCTAGAACGAACCGCGCAACGTTAGAAAATGCAAAAGCATCTCTCCTACAACAACAGGCAAATCTAGCTTCACTACGTACCAAGTTAAATCGTTACAAACAACTTGTTTCTAGTAATGCTGTGTCTAAACAGGAATACGATGATTTACTTGGTCAAGTTAATGTTGCAGAAGCACAAGTTGCTGCAGCTAAGGCTCAAGTAACAAATGCAAATGTAGATCTTGGTTATTCTACAATTCGCTCTCCTATTTCTGGGCAATCTGGACGTTCGACAGTAACAGCTGGTGCTTTGGTTACTGCAAATCAGACTGATCCGTTAGTGACAATTCAACAGTTAGATCCAATCTATGTTGATATTAATCAGTCTAGTGCTGAATTATTGCGTTTACGTCAACAATTGAGTAAAGGCAGTCTGAATAATAGTAACAACACGAAAGTAAAATTAAAGCTTGAAGATGGTTCTACCTACCCAATCGAAGGCCAGCTTGCTTTCTCTGATGCTTCTGTAAACCAAGATACAGGAACAATTACATTACGTGCCGTATTCTCTAACCCGAATCATTTATTGCTTCCGGGTATGTATACCACTGCACAAATTGTTCAGGGTGTTGTTCCAAATGCTTATCTGATCCCACAAGCAGCCATTACACGTCTACCTACAGGTCAAGCTGTAGCAATGCTTGTTAATGCTAAAGGGGCTGTTGAGAGTCGTCCTGTTGAAACCTCAGGTGTTCAAGGACAAAACTGGATTGTGACAAACGGCTTAAAAGCCGGTGATAAAGTCATTGTTGATGGTGTTGCCAAAGTTAAAGAAGGGCAAGAAGTATCGGCAAAACCTTATCAAGCTCAACCAGCAAATCCTCAAGGTGCAGCACCAAATGCTGCTAAACCGGCTCAATCAGGTAAACCTCAAGCAGAACAGAAAGCAGCTTCAAATGCATAAGGGGTAGATTGAATGGCACAATTTTTTATTCATCGCCCCATCTTTGCGTGGGTGATTGCATTAGTCATTATGTTGGCGGGTATTCTCACGCTAACAAAAATGCCTATTGCACAGTATCCAACGATTGCACCACCGACAGTCACGATTGCTGCGACTTACCCTGGTGCATCGGCTGAAACCGTTGAAAATACCGTAACCCAGATCATTGAACAACAAATGAATGGTCTTGATGGCTTACGCTATATTTCATCTAACAGTGCTGGTAATGGTCAGGCATCTATTCAGTTAAACTTTGAGCAAGGGGTTGACCCTGATATTGCACAAGTTCAGGTTCAAAACAAATTGCAATCTGCAACTGCTCTTCTACCTGAAGATGTACAACGTCAAGGTGTAACTGTTACTAAATCTGGTGCAAGCTTCTTGCAAGTTATTGCATTTTACTCACCAGATAACAGCCTTTCAGACTCAGACATTAAAGACTATGTAAACTCGACAATTAAAGAACCGCTTAGCCGTGTTGCTGGTGTTGGTGAGGTACAAGTATTTGGTGGTTCATACGCAATGCGTATTTGGCTTGATCCGGCCAAACTAACAAGTTATCAACTCACTCCAAGTGATATTGCGACTGCGCTACAAGCACAAAACTCGCAAGTTGCTGTAGGTCAGTTAGGTGGCGCACCTGCCGTACAAGGTCAAGTACTTAACGCAACAGTAAACGCACAAAGCTTGTTACAGACTCCTGAGCAGTTTAAAAATATCTTCTTAAAGAACACAGCATCTGGTGCTGAAGTTCGTTTAAAAGATGTTGCTCGCGTAGAGTTAGGTTCTGATAACTACCAGTTCGACTCAAAATTTAATGGTAAACCAGCAGGCGGTCTTGCAATTAAAATTGCAACAGGTGCGAACGCACTTGATACTGCTGCTGCAGTTGAACAACGTTTATCTGAATTACGTAAGAACTATCCAGCAGGTCTTGCTGATAAATTGGCTTATGACACGACTCCATTCATCCGTCTTTCAATTGAAAGTGTAGTACACACATTAATTGAAGCTGTGATTTTGGTATTCATCGTCATGTTCCTATTTTTACAAAACTGGCGCGCAACGATTATTCCAACGCTTGCAGTTCCAGTAGTTGTATTAGGTACATTTGCTGTTATTAATATCTTCGGTTTCTCGATTAACACTTTAACCATGTTCGCTATGGTATTAGCAATCGGTCTTCTGGTCGATGACGCAATTGTTGTAGTCGAAAACGTTGAACGTGTAATGAGCGAAGACCATACCGATCCGGTTACGGCAACTTCTCGTTCAATGCAGCAGATTTCTGGTGCGTTAGTGGGTATTACCAGTGTATTGACAGCGGTATTCGTACCAATGGCCTTCTTTGGTGGTACAACGGGTGTAATTTACCGTCAATTCTCGATTACCCTTGTAACAGCAATGGTTCTATCGCTAATTGTAGCATTAACATTCACCCCTGCTCTTTGTGCAACTATTTTAAAACAGCATGATCCGAACAAAGAACCAAGCAATAATATCTTTGCCCGTTTCTTTAGAAGCTTTAACAATGGTTTTGACCGCATGTCGCATAGCTACCAAAATGGTGTTAGTCGCATGCTTAAAGGCAAAATCTTCTCTGGCGTTCTTTATGCTGTTGTAGTTGCCCTTTTAGTATTCTTGTTCCAAAAACTCCCATCTTCATTCTTACCAGAAGAAGATCAGGGCGTTGTAATGACACTTGTTCAACTACCTCCAAATGCAACGCTTGACCGCACAGGTAAAGTGATTGATACCATGACAAACTTCTTTATGAATGAAAAAGACACTGTTGAGTCTGTCTTTGCCGTTTCTGGTTTCTCATTCACAGGTGTGGGTCAAAATGCTGGTATTGGATTTATTAAGTTAAAAGACTGGAGCAAGCGTACATCACCAGAAACTCAAATCGGTGCATTAATTAAACGTGGTATGGCATTAAATATGATCGTTAAAGACGCATCTTATATCATGCCATTACAACTACCAGCGATGCCTGAATTGGGTGTAACTGCCGGATTTAACTTACAGCTTAAAGATTCAAGTGGTCAAGGCCATGAGAAACTGATTGCCGCTCGTAACACGATTTTAGGTCTTGCATCACAAGATAAACGCCTGATGGGTGTGCGTCCAAATGGTCAGGAAGATACACCTCAGTATCAAATTAATGTAGATCAGGCTCAAGCTGGCGCAATGGGTGTCAGCATTGCTGACATCAACAATACAATGCGTATTGCATGGGGTGGTTCATACATTAACGACTTCGTTGACCGTGGTCGTGTGAAAAAAGTTTATGTTCAAGGTGATGCGGGTAGCCGTATGATGCCTGAAGACTTAAACAAGTGGTATGTACGTAATAACAAAGGTGAAATGGTTCCATTCTCTGCATTTGCTACAGGCAAATGGACTTATGGTTCTCCTCGTCTTGAACGTTATAACGGCGTATCATCGGTTAACATTCAAGGTACTCCTGCAACTGGCGTGAGCTCTGGTGATGCCATGAAAGCAATGGAAGAAATTATTGGTAAGTTACCATCTATGGGCTTACAAGGTTTCGACTATGAATGGACAGGTTTATCACTTGAAGAACGTGAGTCAGGTGCTCAAGCTCCATTCTTATATGCGCTTTCATTGTTAATCGTATTCCTTTGCTTAGCAGCATTGTATGAAAGCTGGTCAATTCCATTCTCAGTTTTACTGGTGGTACCACTTGGTGTCATTGGTGCAATCGTATTGACTTACTTGGGTATGATTATTAAAGGAGATCCAAATCTCTCAAATAACATTTACTTCCAAGTAGCAATTATTGCGGTGATCGGCCTTTCTGCAAAAAATGCGATCTTGATTGTCGAGTTCGCAAAAGAGCTACAAGAGAAAGGTGAAGACTTGCTTGATGCAACTTTACATGCTGCAAAAATGCGTTTACGCCCAATTATCATGACGACCCTTGCCTTCGGTTTCGGTGTACTTCCACTTGCTCTTTCAACAGGTGCTGGTGCAGGAAGTCAACACTCGGTAGGCTTTGGTGTACTTGGTGGCGTACTCAGTGCAACGTTCTTAGGTATCTTCTTTATCCCTGTATTCTATGTGTGGATTCGTAGTATCTTTAAGTACAAACCAAAAACCATAAACACTCAGGAGCATAAATCGTGATGCAAAAAGTATGGTCTATTTCAGGTCGTAGCATTGCGGTATCTGCACTTGCGCTTGCTTTGGCAGCTTGTCAAAGCATGCGCGGCCCAGAACCAGTCGTGAAAACCGATATACCACAAAGCTATGCATATAACAGCGCTTCTGGTACGTCTATTGCTGAACAAGGTTATAAGCAGTTCTTTGCTGATCCTCGTTTGCTCGAAGTGATTGACTTGGCTCTTGCCAACAACCGTGACTTGCGTACAGCAACGCTCAATATTGAACGTGCTCAAGAGCAATATCAGATTACAAAGAACAATCAGCTTCCAACTATTGGTGCAAGCGCTAGTGCGATTCGTCAAGTTACTCCAAGCAGTAATCCAAATAACCCCTACTCTACTTATCAAGTAGGTCTGGGTGTAACTGCTTACGAGCTTGATTTTTGGGGTCGTGTTCGTAGTCTAAAAGATGCTGCTTTAGATAGTTATCTTTCAACTCAAAGTGCTCGCGATTCGACTCAAATCAGTCTTATCAGCGAAGTTGCTCAAGCATGGTTAAATTATTCGTTTGCAACAGCAAACTTACGACTTGCAGAGCAAACACTTAAAGCACAGCAAGACTCTTACAATCTCAACAAAAAACGTTTTGATGTAGGTATCGACAGTGAAGTTCCATTACGTCAGGCACAGATTTCTGTAGAAACTGCACGTAATGACGTAGCGAACTACAAAACACAGATTGCCCAAGCACAAAACTTGTTGAACTTACTTGTGGGTCAACCAGTTGCACAAAACTTGTTGCCTACGCAACCAGTAAAACGTGTTGCTCAGCAAAATGTATTCACTGCTGGTTTACCAAGTGACTTGTTAAACAACCGTCCAGATGTAAAAGCGGCTGAATATAACTTAAGCGCTGCGGGTGCGAATATTGGTGCTGCAAAAGCACGTTTATTCCCAACCATTAGCTTAACGGGTTCAGCTGGTTATGCATCAACTGACTTAAGTGATCTATTTAAGTCTGGTGGTTTTGCATGGTCAATTGGCCCAAGTTTAGATTTACCAATCTTTGACTGGGGCACTCGTCGTGCCAATGTAAAAATTTCTGAAACTGATCAGAAAATTGCATTGTCTAATTATGAAAAATCAGTTCAATCTGCGTTCCGTGAAGTGAATGATGCACTTGCTACACGTGCCAACATTGGTGACCGTTTAACAGCACAACAACGTTTGGTAGAAGCAACTAACCGCAACTACACACTTTCAAATGCTCGCTTCCGTGCTGGTATTGATAGTTATCTGACTGTTCTTGATGCACAGCGTTCATCTTATTCAGCAGAACAAGGTTTGTTATTGCTTCAACAAGCAAACTTAAACAACCAAATCGAGTTATATAAAACTCTAGGTGGTGGTTTAAAATCAAACTCTTCAGATACAGTGGTACATCAACCATCAAGTGCTGAACTGAAAAAGCAATAAGCTTTAAATCTGATTTTCATAAAAGCTCACTTCGGTGGGCTTTTTTATTGCAACTCATCTGAATATTTTTTATCTTGAATATTTAAGAAATGTCGATCGATAAAAAACAATGTTATTAAGTAATTTAGAAAGCGTTCCAGGCCATCAAATTTTAAAACAACTCGATGTTGTGTATGGAAGCACTGTTCGTAGCAAACATGTAGGCCGTGACCTCATGGCAAGTTTAAAAAATATTGTGGGTGGTGAACTTACAGGCTACACCGAACTTTTAGAAGAATCCCGCCAAGAAGCTATGGATCGTATGATTGCAAAAGCCCAACAGCTTGGCGCAAATGCAATTGTTGGCATTCGTTTTTCAACTTCAAACATTGCCCAAGGCGCTTCCGAGCTATTTGTATATGGCACAGCAGTCGTTGTGCAACCTCAAACTCCACATCTACCAGACCCATTTAAAGCATAGGTAGAAAATGGACAATCTTATTTTTCAGCTTGTTATTTTTCTCATTCTTTTCAGTATCGGTTGGGCGTTTGGCCGTCATATTGAACAAAAACATTTGAATGAACTTCTAGAAAAAGAGCAACAATTTGCCCATATCAGAATTGATACCAATCGTTTTTCGACCAGTGATCAGTTGGGCCAATTTATTAGCAGTAATGTGGTCATTTCCCATGACTACTTTAAATATGTACTGGCTTCTATAAAAAACGTTTTAGGTGGACGTCTTAGCAGTTATGAAAGTATTGTTAAGCGTGCTCGCCGCGAAGCGATTATTCGTTTAAAACAACAAGCACATAGTGTAGGTGCTAACCATATTATGGGGGTTCGGCTGAGTACAACCGAACTCGGTATGCAAGGCGGAATGATTGAGGTTTTTGCTTATGGTACAGCAGTCAAAGACTAGCACTGCCCCATAGCAGAAAAGTGAATACGTGGATTGCCAATATTTTTAGTTAAGTGTTGGCAAATTCCGGTAATTTTCCATTTATCCTGTTGTTTTGCCAAAGTAAAATAATAGCGACCAAAAGAATGAAAATAATCATTTTCCGAAAAACGGTAAATTTGATAATTACATTCTAACCATGCTCGGTCTTGTTCAATCCGAATAAGAGGATTACTCAAATTGTGCTGTAGTCGTAAATGCGACAAAGCTTGTTGCCGAGAACCTTTAAATTCATGACAAGACACCACACATAAAGGTTCTCCTCTAAACTGGAAATAGTCCACCTCAAGTTGATCGGCCAATAACTCATCAAACGCATCCCAATTTTTCTTGTCAAAGACCAATTGAAAACGCGTTACAACATCTAAGATACGATGGTAGTCTTGATCCATGGTGAACCTTCTATGTGGGTTTTCCATCAATTTAGCACGGCGAAATCTCTTTTTTATTTCACTTTTGTTTTTCGAATCATTTTATAAAGTAATTTCGGGGACATACGGGAAACCATAACTCCTAATTTTTCTTTCGTGCCGCCCACTACTATATATTCTTGCCCTTGCATTAACGCCTTAACTGACTGTTCTGCAAAAACATCTGCTTCTAATCCATTTTCAATTGCTTCATCTTGATGGCCCTGAGGCTGCCCTGCACCATTTAATGCATTAAAAGAAACATTGGTTTTTACAAAGCCTGGGAAAATCACAGAAACTTCAACGCCCTGATCTGAAACTTCGGCACGTAAACTGTTGGCCCACATATGAATAGCAGCTTTAGCAGCCGAATAACTTGCACGGTATTGTGTCCCTAATAAGCCTGCTACACTAGACACAAATACAACTCGACCAGACTTTTGTTTGAGCATGGTCGGCAGCACAGTTTTAGTTAATGCGACTTGTGAGAAATAATCGACTTCCATAATGGCTCTTTCAGTTTCCATTGTGGTGTCCTGAATCAAAGCACGTTGACTTAAACCCGCATTATTAATAAGCCAATCAATTCGGCCTTTGGCTTTTAAAATCTGCTCATACGCTTCTTGAACTTGCTCTTGCTTGGTAATGTCTGCAACTACAGATAGATGTTGGTCTGGATGCAGTAAACCAACACGGACTTCCTCTAACTCTTCAAAGCGGCGTGAAGTTAAAATCACTTGAGCACCTTGCAGAGCAAACTCACCAGCTAAAGCTTTCCCTAAACCGGAAGATGCTCCCGTAATCCACACCACTTTATTTTGCAAAGTATCAAGTTTGGCCATTTTAACTTCCTATTATCTTTTTAAATTATGCTGCTTGATGCATGAAGGCCAAAAAGTGGTTGATATAATGAGTTGCTGTGGTCTGATCAACCTGCGTTCCCAGTTTTTCCAAACGTTTATAGCCCAAATGCGTTGTCATATTAATGACCCCATTTAGGGTTTTATCGACAACCAAATTAAATTTTAAACGTTTTTTAGGTTCACGTACTAGGCTTGTTACGCCTAAATCCACAATTTGAATCAAGGTTTGAAAAGCTTCTTCTACGCTTTGCATATTGCCCGCGCGTATTTGCTCGGTCAGTGTTTGAGCTTGTTGCACAAGTTGTTGGGTTATGGGGTATGTAATATAAACATCTTGCTCACGTTCTTTCATGAGTGAGGTCATATAATCAACCAAAGGTAAAAGTCGTTCATTACCAAAAAAAGAGACTGACCAAGGCATATACTTTCGGAAAGTATCTAAAATTTGTTGAAGAACTTTCTCGGACTCGTGACGCTGTTTCTCAGTCATAGCCGAGTTGCCTTGCTCTGCCTGTAACAATACCGAGAACACTTGCTCAATAATTTCGCAAGATAAATCGGAAAGAACATTACCTAATACTTTGGATTGGCTTTCTTTTACCCCAGTGTGCAATTTCTCTCGAATCGCAGCAAATTGCGTATAGGTCGAGTCGGAAATTTTTAAGAAAACTTTATAGCTCATGAGTTGCATCCCTTATCAATTCTTTTGTAATTTTTGTGCCGTGCCGCTACACGATTAAATTGTGATCCATGCTTCATAAATCTACCGTTTTTTGAAAAAAATACAAAACCGTTTATCTGTTTTCAGCACATTAATTTCGAGGCATTTTTTTGCTACAATAGATGCAATTTTTTATGCATATTCGATCTAAGCTACTATGTCTGACGCTCAAACCGCTCAAAATATTGCAACCACATACGATCCAACCGAGATCGAAAAGAAGTGGTACAAAACGTGGGAAGAACAAGGTTACTTCAAACCTTCTGGTCACGGTGAATCATTCTGTATCATGATTCCGCCACCAAACGTCACTGGTAGTTTGCACATGGGCCATGGTTTTAACAATGCCATTATGGATGCTCTCACCCGTTATAACCGCATGATGGGTAAAAACACGTTGTGGCAACCAGGTACAGACCATGCTGGTATTGCAACTCAAATGGTTGTTGAGCGTCAACTTGGCTTACAAGGTGTAACTCGTCACGACTTAGGCCGTGAAAAGTTCATCGAAAAAGTTTGGGAATGGAAAGAACAATCTGGCGGCACAATTACCAAACAAATTCGTCGTTTAGGTTCATCTGTAGACTGGTCACGTGAACGTTTCACGATGGACGAAGGTCTATCAAACGCAGTTAAAGAAGTATTCGTTCGTTTGCACGAAGACGGTTTAATTTACCGCGGTAAACGTCTTGTAAACTGGGACCCTAAACTTCAAACCGCTCTTTCTGACCTTGAAGTTGAAAGCAAAGAAGAAAAAGGCTCACTTTGGCACTTTAAATATTTCTTTGAAGACAAATCAGTTAAAACTCAAGATGGCAAAGACTATTTAGTCGTTGCAACAACTCGTCCTGAAACTTTACTCGGTGATACTGCTGTTGCCGTTCACCCTGAAGATGAGCGCTATGCACACCTTGTTGGTAAAAACATTGTATTGCCAATTACAGGTCGCTTAATTCCGATCGTTGCTGACGACTACGTTGAAAAAGACTTCGGTACTGGCTGTGTAAAAATTACCCCTGCTCATGACTTCAACGACTATGACCTAGGTAAACGCAATAGCTTGCCAATCATTAATATCTTCAACAAAAACGCCGAAGTTTTAGGCGAGTTTGAATATATTGCCAAAGCTGGCGAACAAATTTCTAAAACTATTACTGCACCTGCGGAATATGCTGGTTTAGAGCGTTTTGAAGCACGTAAAAAATTAGTTGCTCAAGCTGAAGCTGAAGGCTGGTTAGATCAAATCCAACCGTATGACTTAAAAGCGCCACGTGGCGACCGTTCAGGCGTGATCATTGAGCCATTACTGACTGACCAATGGTACGTAAAAATTGCGCCGCTTGCTGAACCTGCAATTGAAGCAGTTCAAGATGGTCGCATTAAGTTTGTTCCAGAGCAATACAGCAACATGTACATGGCATGGATGCGTGACATTCAAGACTGGTGTATTTCACGTCAGCTTTGGTGGGGTCACCGTATTCCAGCTTGGTACGATGCAAATGGCAACATCTATGTGGGCCGTAATGAAGAAGAAGTACGCGCGAAAAACAACATCGCGGCTGATGTTGAACTAAAACAAGACGAAGACGTTCTTGATACATGGTTCTCATCTGCACTTTGGACATTCTCAACCTTAGGTTGGACTGGCGACGCACAAAAAGACACAGCAAATGATTTCTTAAAAACTTTCCACCCAACAGATGTGTTGGTGACTGGTTTTGACATCATTTTCTTCTGGGTTGCCCGCATGATCATGATGACCCTGCACTTCATGAAAAATGAAGATGGTTCATCGCAAGTTCCATTTAAGACTGTTTACGTTCACGGCTTGGTACGTGATGGTGAAGGTCAAAAAATGTCGAAGTCTAAAGGTAACGTACTTGACCCATTAGACTTGATTGACGGTATTGATTTAGAAAGCTTAGTTGCAAAACGTACAACTGGCCTAATGAACCCGAAAGATGCAGCGAAGATTGAAAAATCAACGCGCAAAGAGTTCCCAGAAGGTATTAATGCTTATGGTACTGACGCAGTTCGTTTCACGTTCTGTGCCCTTGCAAACACTGGTCGTGACATTAAGTTCGACTTAAAACGTGTTGAAGGCTACCGTAACTTCTGTAACAAAATCTGGAACGCAACTCGCTTCGTTCTGATGAACGTTGAAGGTCAAACTGTTGGTCAAGAAGCGCGCCCTGATCTATGGGAACTTCCAGAACAATGGATTATGAGCCGTCTGCAAAAAGCAGAAGCTGCTGTACACCAAGCGTTTGCAACGTATCGTTTAGACCTTGCTGCTCAAGCGATTTATGACTTTATTTGGAATGAATACTGTGACTGGTACGTTGAGTTAACTAAACCAGTTCTGAACGATGCAGAAGTTTCAGAAGAGCGTAAAGCTGAAGTACGCCGTGTATTACTTGCAGTCATGGAAGCATCATTACGTTTAGCTCATCCGTTAATGCCGTATTTGACAGAAGAAATCTGGCAAACGCTTGCACCAATGCTTGGTCAAGGCGGTCCAACGATTATGACTGCTCAATACCCTATTCCTGAGCAAGCAAAAATCAATGAACAAGCTGAAGCAGATATGCAATGGCTTCAAGGTTTGATTGGTGCAGTACGTAACATTCGTGGTGAGTTAGGCTTAGGTAATGCGCGCTTGTTGCCAGTATTACTTCAAAACACTTCTGATGCTGAACGCGAACAAATTATTCGTATTGAAGCATTATTCAAAGCATTGGCTAAAGTTGAAAGCATTGAGTTCTTGAATAAAGACCAAGAGCCACCTTTATCTTGCTCTAGCGTTGTTAGCCATGCATCGGTATTTGTACCAATGAAAGGCTTAATCGACCCTAAAGCTGAGCTTGCTCGTTTGCAAAAAGACTTGGATAAAATCCAAAAGCAACACGACCAAATCGCGGGCAAACTTGCAAACGAAGGCTTTGTATCTAAAGCACCAGCAGCGGTTGTTGAAGGTGAAAAAGCGAAGCTTGCTGAATTTGCTGCTCAGTTAGAGAAAGTTAAAGCGAATATGGAGCAGATTGCTGCGCTTTAAGCTTTTTTAGTCGAATAAACCCAGAATCTGTGCAAACAGGTTCTGGGTTTTTCTATATTTTAAAAATTACTTTTTTTGTAGAATCAGCATATGGAGATGCCATGATTTTATGCAACCATTTAATAAAGGTAAATTTTCATTAATTTCTTTATGAAACAATAAATTAAAGTCATATAAAAATAAGTCGGCTATATCTTGATAAGTAAAACCTATAAATTTTGCAGGTTCACTAGTAATCCATTCATCTTGAATCCCCAATAAATCAACTATCAGAATTCCGCCTTCAGGAAGTACATTTATAATTCGTTTAATCACACTATAAAAATAACTTGGATCGCAAAAGAATAGACTTGATGAAGCAATAATTAAGCTTGCAGACGAGAAATTAAAGTCTTCAAAAGATTCATGATAGAAAATAAATTTAGAATCATCTTTGAATCGCTCAGTACAGACTTTTTGCGCATCAATTGAAATATCAAAAGCATGAACATTAAATCCCTTTGAGAGTAGATAAGCAGATTCATTGCCAGCGCCACAGCCACAATCGATAGCAACTAAAGGTATGTTAGGAAAATGACCTAAAGCCTTCTCTAAAATAGGTCTATGTTTAAGTTCTTTTGATAATTGAATAAATTCTTCATTCATAAATCTGATCTTTTAATTTTTATAATTTTCACACTATATTTTATAAAGAATATAACCTCAACGATTTCTTATTTTAGAAGCTACCGACCAAATCACGGGCTAACTTGCAAATGAAGGCTTTGTGTCTAAAGCCCCATCAGGAGTTATTAAGGATGAAAAAGCAAAGCTTGCTGAGTTTGTTGCTCAGTTAAGAAAGTTAAAGCGAATAGGAAGCAGATTACTGCGCTTTAAGGTATTGATAAATTAATATTTATTATGTAAAAATGAAGCCTTTAGGGGCTTCTTTTTGCAATATGAATATTGATAATTTAATTAGCGAAATTTTTAAGAAAAATGGATCAATAAGTAAAGTTGATACTTCCATTTTGATTGAAACAATTTTAGATAAATATTTTGATAAGAATAAAATCAAATATAAGCACAGAAATACTGGATCATATGAATTTGATTTAATCCTAGAATCCGATTTTGAAAACCATAAAGCACCTTGTGGTATAGAAATTTTTGCTGATTTAGAAAAGATACTAGTAAATGACTATAAAAATATTAGAAAAAAAATAGATCAAGAGTTTGAACTAAAAAAAGCTCAGTCATTAATTTTTAATCTAATAAATAAAGATCAATTTAATTCTATAATTTTCATTACCTTATTAGATGATGATGATGCTTTGTCATTAGAGAAAAAAATATTAAGTTCATATCCCAACTCAGAATTAAATTTAAAAGTCTATAGTAAAAATTTTTTAAATAATATTCTTACGGACCTAACAGATGATATTAATGATATTGTAGATAAACTCTTTTCAGTGAAACTCCAAAATCTTGTATTTTCAAAAAAAGAAAATTGGAAAATCAAAAGGGACAATTTATTAAAAGAATTAAAATCCCAATATAAAAACAGTGGAAAGACTTCTCTACTACTAGGTGCAGGTGTGTCATGTAGTGCTAATCTACCTAGCTGGGATGAATTAATATCAAGTTTATTTATTACCTACCTAATTAATAGTAGTAGTGATACTCCAGAACTTAGTAATATGCCTGCTAGTGAATATATAGAAGTTATTAAACATATTAGTAAAACATTTTCAGAAAACTATTTAAGTTCAGCATTACTTTCCGCAAGATATTTACGTACTGGTTTCTTTACTCAAAATCAAGATTCGCAAAGCTTTATAAAAGAATTACAAAAAACCCTCTATAATAGAGAGATAAAGAAGTCTGAACTAATAAATATTATCGGTAAATTATGTATTCCAACTAGAACAGGCGCAAAAGTTAAATCTGTAATTACTTACAATTTTGATAATTTATTTGAACAACATTTAGATAGTATCAACTTAATATATAGATCTATTTTTTTAGATAACGACAAATATAGTAATGAAGAATTACCTATATACCATGTACATGGATTTATACCTCAGAATGTAGAATTATCTAATGATAATTCTTTTGAAAAAATGGACTTAATTTTTTCAGAAGAGGGATACCATCGTATGTATTCTAATCCCTATCATTGGTCAAATTTAATCCAGCTATCAACCTTAAAAGAAAATACTTGTATTATGATTGGGTTATCAATGGATGATCCTAATTTACGTCGACTACTTGAGATTGCCCAAACTGGAAATGAAAATATTCAACATTTTGCATTTCTAAAACGAATTAATATTTCTGAAATTTCAAAAAAGGTGAAAAACTCAACAAAGTTAGAATCGGCTTTTCTTGAAAGACATCATAATCTACAAGAATTAATGTTTTCTGAACTTGGCGTCAATATTATTTGGTTTGAAAAGTTCGAAGAGTTACCAAAACTATTAAATCAAATTTTAAGTTAGCCCTCAGTTAATTCCTCTCTTACAAGGAGGGGAAAACATCTGATTTTATATCTTCATAAATTTAATAATGAATATTCCCTCTATTTCTAGAGAAAGGTTGAAGTGAGCTAGACCTAATAAATTATACAACCCCATGCCCCAACAACATCTCTATCCCACTCACCTTTTTCATATGCTTTAAACGCTCCTTTTCCCACTTCACCTGCTGTTTTAACTCAGCACAATCAGTATCTATAGCTTTATACACATCACTAATATGCACATGCTCTGCTTTTACATTCTTTGCCAACTGAAAAGAATCCAAAATCTCAGCAATTTGACTTTCAAGCTGCTGACTTTGTGCATCTAAAGCCAGTTTATAAAACCGTAACTGCTCCGCAGATAATTCTTTAGCGCCTAACCCTTTATTCTGTTCAAGCTGTAATTGGAGTTTGAGTAAATAAAACAAATCCTGCTTTTCATAGGCCTGACTTGCTTGTTGGAACAGCTCGGTTTTTTCTAATTTTTTAGTTTCATCTTGCTCACGGTCTGGGTGAATCATCGCGGCAATTTTTAAATAAACTGTTTTGAGTGACTGTGCTGCCATTTGCTCGGCTTGTTCACGTTTTTGTTGTTGTCTTTGCTGTTTGGCTTGTTCCCGCACTTGTTGTTGCTCGGCAGCATACTTTTCAAAGTCTTCTCCTAACTCTGCACTTTGCTCAGTACTTTCATCATATTCAAATTCTATTGGCTGAGCTTTTTTATTCTTTTTTACCGACTCTTGTGCATGTTGCTGATAAAAGGTATCGATTTGCTTTACTAACTCTAACTGTTCAGTAGATAGCATTTTGGAGCGCTTCAACATTTGTGCAAGCTGGGCATTTTTTTCATCGAGTTGTTGCATATCCACTTTGGAAAACTCATGGCTATGTAACATATTCCAGAGTTGATCTAACTGCTGAAATAAGACCTCATGCAAATCGCTATACACAGGCATCAGTTTTTGCCGAATGTGCTGTTGAATCTCGGCTTGTGCATTTTGCCATGTGCTTAGGCTAACTTTTTGCTGCTCTATTTTATCAATCAGGCGATTCAGTTTTTTCTGCTGTGCAGACGGCTCAGACCTTTGCTGCAAGCTCACTTTGAGATCAAAGGACATACTTATCCACCTAAAAAAGAAAAAAGTGTAGCAATAATTATATGAGGAAGGTAGCTAGCATTCTTTAAGTGTTAAGAGACCTAAAATTTATGCCTTAAGAAATCCACCAAATCACCAGTGGCAAAGTCACGGCAGCACATAAAGTTTGAAAGCTAATCACAGCTGCCATAAGCTGACTATCGCCACCCAAAACTTTGGTTAAAATATATGAAGCAGAAGCAGTCGGTAGTGCAAAGAAAATGACTAAAATTTGTGTTTGCAAACTTGGTAAACCAAACCACATGCAGACAGCGTAAGCCAAGGCAGGCACTGCTAAAAGTCGTGCAAACGTGTCTGCTGCCAATACCACAATATCTTTTTTAATTTGCATAAACTGTAAAGCTGCGCCAACACATAACAAACCTAGTGGCAAACTCGACACTGAAAAAAGCTTAATAAACTGAGTAAAACCTTCCCAAATCGGGATTTGAAGTGCATTGACTGCTGCCCCAACTACACACGATGCAATTAAAGGATTTTTAAGGAGTGCAATCAAAACAGGTTTAATTGCCATGTGTTCTTTAGAGGTTAAAGCAAGCACAGAAATAATATTTACAAGTGGAATGCAAAGCGCCAATAAAATTGCCAGAATTGCCATTCCTTCATTTTTAAAAAGCGAAGTCACTAAAGCCAAACCAATATAGGTATTGAAGCGAACCATACTTTGTACGTGCACACCAAAACGTGCAGGCGGTATGTGCCAAAACATTCGGAGTATGTATAAAAAGGCAGTTACTGCTAAAACCACAATCAACATCGCAATAATGGCTGTACTTAAGCTTTGTAAGTCAATTTTTGCAGTCGATAGCGTACTAAAAAGTAAAGTGGGAAATAAAATATAGTAATTAAGCTTCTCTGCCCCAGCCCAAAACTCATCGCTAAAAAAACGATATTTTTTAAATAAGTATCCCGATGCAATTAATGCAACTAAAGGAAAGAGAGATAAAACAATACTATTCATTTCTTTACTCGAGTTTTGTTAGGGCTTGCTGTTTTGGCAATTCGCTTGGCTTACTCATATATTAAAGATAATGAAAACTCATGATAAAATGAGTTTTTACTCATAACAAATACAACATGACATTTACCCAGCTTGAAATTTTTGCACTCATTGCTGAACTAAAAAGCTTCACTGCTACTGCAGAAAAGCTGGGAATTTCACAGTCGGCAGTTTCTCATGCACTTAAATCATTAGAACAACAATGGGGCATTAACCTAATTTCAAGAACCCAAAGTGATATTGAACTCACCACGACAGGTCAGCAGCTTCTTACTCATGTAAAAGAGTTATTGAGTATTTCCGATACATTAGAAAAAGAAGTGGCGGCCATCCACGGTTTAAATGAAGGAACATTACGTATAGGGTCTTTTGGGGCTTCATCCTCTATTTATCTATTACCTGAAATTTTAGAAACCTTTCGGCAGCGTTACCCAAAAATCGAAATTTATATTGATGAAGGTGAAGATAAAGAAGTTGCCCAGTGGTTATTAGAACGGCGCATTGAGGTCGGTTTCTTGATTATGCCAGATGAGCGATTCGATACATTCCCTTTAATTGAAGATCGTTTTGTGGCCCTAATTCCGAATAGTTACCCGCTCGCGCAACAACTCTATATTGATCCAGCACAGCTAGAAAATTGCCCTTTTATTATGACAATGGCGGGTAGTCGACATCAGGTCGAATTAATTTTAAAAAACTTTAATGTGAAACCAGACATCAAATTTTATGTTTCACAAATTCTAAGTATCGTCAGCATGGTCCATAACCAGTTAGGGATTTCGATTGTCTCTGATATGGTGCTCACCAAAGAGTTACTCTCACTTTATCCCAACGTGGTTAAACGCCCTTTTAAACTAAACCTTAAACGTTCTATTGGTCTCGCAGTCAAAAATAAAAAGCATATGAGTCCCGCTGCGAAAGCTTTTATTGAAGTCGCACAATCGGTCTGGTCAGATCATTAATAAAAATGGGTGACTCTTTTTAAACTTTGAGAACGAACTCTTTCAGGTCAATTTATGAGCGTATTAGATGACTTGTAACGTAAAAAGCGCCAAAACTGCCCCTCTTTAACCAAATCAACGCACCATTTATCGCCAAAAACTACTTATTTAATCCAAATTGGTGCGCTTATTGCATATTCACTTTTATGCAATTGAGTTTGTTTCGACAAACTTAGGTTTTTAGATTCCTTAAATCTATTTTGGTGCAATTTACAGACCCAGATTTGTTCCAAAATGGAATTTAGCACTTTTTTCGAGCATGCTATGCAAAATGTAGATCTATTTTTCTTATTACTTGGTGCAGTTTTGGTTCTTGCCATGCACGCAGGTTTTGCATTCTTGGAACTTGGTACGGTTCGCCATAAAAATCAGGTGAACGCGCTTAGTAAAATTCTGACTGACTTTGCCCTTTCTGCAATCGCCTATTTCTTTGTTGGCTACTACATCTCTTATGGCCAGCATTTCTTCCATGACGGCACAGCCCTAGCAAGTGATCATGGCTACAACTTAATGCGTTGCTTCTTTTTACTCACTTTTGCTGCGGCAATTCCTGCCATTATTTCAGGCGGTATTGCTGAACGCGCCAAAATGCGTTCGCAAGCAATTGCAACACTCGCTTTAGTTGGTCTGGTTTATCCTTTTTTTGAAGGAATGGTCTGGAATGGTAACTACGGTCTACAAAAGTGGTTAGAAACAACTTTTGGTGCAGCTTTTCACGACTTTGCAGGTTCAGTTGTGGTGCATGCCATGGGTGGTTGGATCGCACTTGCTGCGGTTATTTTATTAGGTGCTCGTTCTGGTCGTTATAAGAAAGATGGTCGCGTAAGTGCTCACCCACCATCTTCTATTCCATTTTTGGCACTTGGATCATGGATTTTGATTGTAGGTTGGTTTGGCTTTAACGTAATGAGCGCTCAACGTCTTGATGCCATTTCTGGCCTAGTCGCTATTAATTCACTCATGGCAATGGTGGGCGGAACCATTACCGCAAATGCAATTGGAAAAAATGACCCTGGTTTCTTACATAATGGTCCACTTGCAGGTTTAGTTGCAATCTGTGCGGGTTCTGACATTGTTCATCCAGTCAGTGCGCTTGTTATTGGTGGTGCAGCTGGTGCAATGTTTGTGTACCTATTTACCTATACTCAAAATAAACTCAAGGTGGATGATGTACTAGGTGTATGGCCACTACATGGTGTTTGCGGCGCATTCGGTGGTATTGCCGTAGGTTTATTTGGTCAAAAGTGGCTGGGTGGTTTAGGCGGCGTATCTTTCATTTCTCAGTTGATTGGAACAGCACTCGCTATTGCCATTGCACTCGCTGGTGGCTTTATTGTTTATGGCTTACTTAAAGCAACTATTGGTATTCGTTTATCTCAAGAAGATGAGTTTAGAGGTGCAGATTTATCTATTCATAAAATCTCTGCCAACTCTGAAGAAGGTATGTTTTAATTCAGCGATTATGAAGCAGGATTTAAATATCCTGCTTCATAATGCGCTATATAAGTAAAACTTCTTAAATAAAAACACTAATTATTGATTAAAAAATATTCTTTTAAGTCTTTATTTAATCAATTTAGAATATTGAAAAATATATTAATTTTAATATTATCTTAAGATTTATAGATGAAATATTAAATAGTTTAAGAACAATTTAAGTTTTATTTTATGTAATGCCTTCAATTCACGCTTAAATTGATGTTACAACACAATGAATCAACAAAAACATTTTTTTCAGCTTCAGCTTATTTTTCTTACCATCAGTTTTTTTATACTTTTATTTGTATTTCCAGTGGGTGGAAAAATTGATATGTATCTTATCCAACCTTGGATTGATTCAACTGGTCAATTTTTTAATCGGGAAAATTGGTATCTTGAAAGACTTAATCATCAAATCGTAAAAGATATTATTACTGCGGTTTATATTATGTTTTTTGGCCTCTGGCTTGCTTCATTTAAAGTAGAAAAGCTAAAAATATATCGCTGGCAATATGGTTATATGTTTTTTGTCAGTATGATCGGTAGCGGTGTTGTTGGTCTACTCAAGTCACAATCCGCTCATGCCTGCCCTTGGAATATGGTTCATCCTAACAGTTTAGGTGGCTATATTTGGGACTTCACGGCGAAACACGGACATTGTTTCCCGGGTGGTCATGCTAGCGCTGGTTTTATCATCATGACTGGTTATTTTGTTTATCGCCTTGAACAACCTAAACGTGCTTACTTTTATTTAATTGCAGGCATTTTATTGGGTTTTATGATGGGCTGGGCACAAATGATGCGAGGAGCACATTTTCTGAGTCATAACTTATGGACTGGTTGGGTCGTTTGGGCAGTCAATATTTTATTTTATGCGATTTGTATTCATCGCTTTGAGTTCGAAAAACAATTAAAACAAGAGCTTAGTTAAGCTCTTGTTTCATTTACATGTAGTACTTTAGGTAACTTCACTAAAACAGAAAGACCACCAAGCTCTAAACTCTTGTCGAGACTTAAAGTTCCACCAAGTCTTTGAGTTGCACGGTCTACAATTGATAAACCTAAACCACTTCCTACTTCCAGATGGTGGTGTACTCGATAAAAACGTTTAAGTACCTTATCGTAATTTTCAGGGTCTATACCTGCACCACTATCTTCAATTTGAATACATGCGTAGTTATCTGGGTCGGTATAAACTGAAATGTTAATAACGCCTTGATGCGGTGTGTATTTAATCGCATTATCAATTAAGTTAAAAATAATCGAATGCACAGTAGGTTCAATACTATGCATCTCAACAGGATCATTTCTCACAAAGCCTAAATCGATTTCTTTTTGCATGGCTAAATTAACTAACTGCTCAACGCAATTTAAAGCCACATCGTTAAGCTGAAAATAGCCGGTAGGTTCAACCATACTAAGCGTTACATCTTGCTTTGCCAGTGCCAAAAGCTGTGTAACCAGATGCTGAATACGTGCCAATCCCTTGCTTAAGTTGTGCAACGACTCATGTTCAGGAAACTGACTTAGCAAAATCTTGGTTTGTAAGTTCAGTGCAGTAACAGGTGTTCGTAATTCATGAGCAGCATCTGCAATGAATTGCTTCTGTTCATTTTGTGCTTTAGAAATACGGTCGAACAGACGATTCATTTCATCAATGGTAGGCAAAAGCTCCTGAGGATAATTATGCACCTCAATTGGTGTCAATTCCTCAGAATCTCGTTCCATTAACTCATTTTTAAAATCATCTATTGGTTTTAAACCACGACTAATAATAGCGGCCAAGGCAAATATCGCAAAAGGTAAAATAATTAAATAAGGAATGAACATGCTGCCCGCAAGCTCCCATGCGAAAGCTTCACGAACACGTTCTTGTTGACTCACCTGAATTTGATAGTCTTTTAACGGTAGAACATATGTTCGGACTACACCCTCAGCGGTTTTATGTGAATAAAACCCAGCTTGCTCGACAGGAGGAACCAATAAGTGCAGATGATGAGATAAATTAGCCTGATCTTTATAAGCCCAGATATCTAAAAATAAATCTTCTTCGTGGTAAGTTCGATGTAAGTCAAACTTGCTACTTACTGCTTTTAAGGGGTACTCAGCCGTTCTTTCGGCTAAGTACTGCATTTGAGTATCTAAAATTTCATCGACTTCTTGAAGTGCAACCTTATATGCACTAAAAATCAAAATACAACCTAAGATCACACTGAAGATTGAGGTGCCCCAAATCAGTCGCTTTTTTAGTGAATAATGCACGTTCATGAAGTCCCGAAATCTTAAATTATGATTGACCTAAACGGTAACCCAACCCTCGGATCGTTCGAATAAAGTCTTTACCCAACTTTGCTCTTAAATGATGGACATATACTTCAATCGTGTTGCTAGTCACATCACTATCAAAATCATATAACTTATCTTCCAAATTAGCTTTCGAGAAAATTTTATTTGGATGACTCATAAGCGGAATCAGAATTGCCCACTCGCGGTTTGATAAATCAATACGTTGCCCTTTAAATGTTGCAATATGCTGTTCAACATTTAAAACCAGATCACCACTTTCTAAGAGTTGATCTTGGCTCGCAAGTTGAGCCTCTACCCCTGTACGGCGTAATAATGCATGAATGCGAGCGAGTAACTCATCGAACTCATAAGGCTTAATTAAATAATCATCTGCTCCCAGATTTAAACCATCAACACGGTTTTGCAACTGGTCACGTGCAGAGATAATCAAGACTGGTGTTGCTGCTCTTTGACGGATCTGCTTTAACACCTGCATACCATCCATCATTGGCAAGCCTAAGTCTAAAAGAATGAGATCAAACTTATTCTTTGCCAGTTGGGCCAAACCATCTAAACCGTTATTGACCCATTCCACCTCGAATTGATGATATTGCAGCAACGTAGTCGTTGACTCTGCAATCATAAAATCATCTTCAATCATCAAGATTTTTGTCATGTTCTAGGCTCGCTTTAGTTTACATTGGCACAAGAGTGCAACATGTCGAGTTGAGGGTTGATGACCTGAGTTTTTACATCCAACAAACTTAACAAACTTGGGAATAAATTATCCTGACTTAACTTTTGTTTGGTTTGTTTGTTTAAACAATTTACTTGAGCAAGATTATGTTGTTTCCAACCATCAGAGAACCACATAATCATTGGAATATGCGTTTGTTGGCTCGGTGCGATTGAATATGGTGAACCATGTAAATACATACCATGTTCACCTGTAGACTCACCATGATCAGATAAATACCAGAAACCTGTTTGATAATTCGATACTTCTTTTAAAGTATTAATCATTTGGTTCAATACATGGTCTGTATATACGATTGTATTATCATAAGTATTTACGAGTTCAGCTGGCGAGCAACCCTGTATCGCATTGGTATCACAAGTTGGTTTAAATGGTTGGAACCCATCAGGTGCACGCTTGTAATATGCTGGCCCGTGGCTACCCATCTGATGTAATACAACTAAACGTGGACGCTTATCATCTTTTGGAATAGAAGCCAAATACTGTTTTAAGCTATCAACCAGAATGCCATCAAGACATTCATCATCTTTACACCACTTTTGCTTTAACTCTTCTGGAATTTGATATTGTTCAACGCGATCGCATGCACCTTTACAACCTGAGTTATTATCAATCCAAGTCACTTGATAGCCTGCACGTTTAGCAATATCCAGTAATCCTTCGCGATGACCCGCTAACTGCTCATCATAATCAGCACGTGACATACCAGAGAACATACATGGCACAGAAACTGCTGTTGCCGTACCACAGGATGTCACTTGTGAAAAGTTTAAAATATCTTGTTTAGAAAGCTCTGGATTTGTATTTTTGGCATAACCATTAAGCGAGAAGCTTTCAGCACGTGCGGTTTCACCCACTACAAGCACCATAAGCTTGGGTAAATCTTTCTGAGTTTGTTGCACTTGATGAGCATCTTCACCATATTTCACAAGTGGAAGATTTTTCTTAGGTGCTTTTTTACGGTAATAAGACATGACCGAAGAAATGGTATTCTGAGGTGATATCATTCCTTTTAAGTCACGATGCTCTCTAAATATTGCTGCAAAATCGACATAATAAGTAAACAGCAAACCACCTACGACCGCAAATGCAAGAGCAATTGAAAGTACTTTTTTAAGTAAAAGTGGAAATATTTTTTCTGATTTGAGTTTGACCTGAGTAATCAAAAATATAGGTAAAACAACAAAGAAAATAGTCCAGAGTGCAAAACGCAAAGAAAGTAAATCTGTAGCTTCAGAGACATCTGTTTGTACAATATTTTGAATTTGGTCAGGTGAAACAATCACACCCAAAGTATTTACAAAATATGAGCTAAATCCACCAATAAATACCAACAAAATGGCAAAAAATTTGGCTGTCCATTTCCAGTTTAAAATTTGTAAAGCTGCATAATAGGTAGCAACAACAATCACTACGGTAGCCGCTAAAAATAAGGTTGCTTTTATACCTAAATATGGTGTTAATAAGTGAACTTTCTTATAAAAACCAATATTTAGAATTGCTCCTAACCAAATGGCTATAATGACGTTGAACATAAACAGGGAAATCTGCTTATTTCTTAATTTAGAAAAAAAACTCAGCATCTCTGGTTACTACGACCTTTTTTATGATCTTCTAATGTAAAAATTGAAACTTAAAAATGACTTAAATACTAGAATGATCGGTATAAACCATTTTTAAGCGCTTAGTGTTATTTAACTCAACTACAAATAAAAAGTCGAGGTTAACTAGAACCTCGACTTTTTCAGACTTAAATCTTTGAAAAATTAGAAGCTATATTTAGCCATTAAACCAATACGGTTATCTTTGTAAGACTGGCCCGCAAATGTATCACGCTTACCGTTGATATATTCAAGACCTAAGTCAATTGGCTTAACAGGTGAATAGATAACGTTGATCCACGCTTGCTGAACTTTTTCATTACCAGCTGTATATGCTTTAGCATAATCCGTGCCATCATCAGCAAATTCTGCACCGTATGCTAAAGTTGAGCGTAAGTTAGGTAGAATTTTATAAGTACCACCTACTTGTACAGCAACAAATTTATTTTGCTCGATATTGTTATTTACCAATGTATAGGCAGCGTTACTACCGTATAAATAGCTACTATCACCAACTACATATGAAACATCAGCAAATAGTTTTAGAGGATCAGAAACTTTAAAGTCTGTACCCGCAGCAATACCCCAGCCAGTTTTATTATCATCACCAAGTGATGATTTATAATTTTCCACTAAAGCACGAGCTGATGCAGAACCTCTACCGTCTGCATAACCTTGAGTAATTTTAGCAGTTAATGCAGGTAAGCTATACTTGATACTATCGCCAGTTGCCGCAGAAGTGCTATCGCCTTTTTCAGCAGAAACAAACAATTGCGTAGTTGGTCCTAACTTGTAACCATAGCGTACTTGCGGTACACGTTTAGTACCACCACCAACGTTTGTCGAGAAATCGATCATTTCTGGTGCATGGCTTGATAAGAAGTTAGATGTCGTTTGACCAAATAACCAGTCATTATACGTTAAGTAAGCATGGCGAATCCGCAATGAACCATTTGAATCTGTTGTTGAACCAGCAAAATCAACTTCGAGTTTACCGCCCACTTTGGCATCATTTACTGGAGCAGTAAAATCTAAACCAAGACGTGTAGTTTTAGCAGTCGCACGTAATTTATCGTGTGTTTTACCATCAGTCTTACTAACGTCAGCAAAGTCATTATCTGCACCTTCGATAATGTAGTTAGCATCACCACGAACAAAACCATAAAGGTTTACATCAGCACCAGCTTTAGATTTAAATCCAGCTAATGGCGAAGCTGGCGCGGCAACTGGTTGTGGTTGCGCTTTAACTTCAGCTAACTGTACTTGCTGTTGTTGCTGTACTTGTTGTTGCTGCTGTTGTACCTGACGCTGCTCTTTAACTAATGCTTTTAATGCTTCAACTTCTTGACGAAGTTTTTGAATTTCCTCTTTTTCAGAGGTTGCCGCATTTGCCCCACTCATCATTAAAGCTGTTACTGTAATAGCTAAACTTTTAACAACAAACGATTTACGATTAAGGAATAGATCCATCAAAAACTCCTAAAAATATATTTTATGTCGCTTATCCATGCCAAGTTGATTCGTGTGACCATTGAGCACTAAAAAATCAACTCTTCTCCAAATTTGATTGCATTAATTTTATTACCGCAATCAAAACCAATTTTAACGCTGGGTAAGATTAAAAATTCCAAATCAAAAAATCAAAACAGCTTTTTGTTTACAGAACTTTTACCTTAACTTCATGTTGTAACGAATCCTACACAACTCTCTTATCTTATAGAATGATTAAATCATTATTTCATTATTCTTTTTTAGACTTTAGGCTAATATACAGTCTAATTGAATATTCTCTTATCCAAATCGATTGATTCACATGATTTTTCTTGTTATCCGCATCCCTTTTCTCCATCTAGCTTCCAATTGCTACTCAAACAAGATGGCACAATTAATAAGCCATTTGAATAGCTAAAAATATACATTTTTAAAAGAATGACTAAATACATAACCGCCATTTTTTAACATAACTTAAGCTGATTTAAGTCTCTTTATTTCATCGACTTAATGTCATTTTTTATACAGTTTTTGTTGCTTTCCATACGTAAATAGGAATTAAAAATAGTACAGCAATAGTGACAATAGCTATCAAATAATGGAAATAACCAAATACATCTCCAATAACACCACTCAAAGTATAAAGCCCACCACTTACGGTCGCCATGACCGAAACCTGAAAAGTAAAATCGGTGCCAGCATAGTTCTTTCGGCTGTAATGCATGACTAAGGTTAACATTACAACCAGTAGCATGGCGGCAAAGGCATCTTCTAAAGCATTTATAGTATAGATAAGCCATGCATTTATTTTTATCTTTTGCTCGTAAGCATAAGCCAAATAAACATAAGCACCTAAACTCATGATTTTTAATATTGAAAAACTAATTAATGTAGTTGGTCTAGAAAAGTGCTTTAACACCCAACCCGCAATAAATGCACCCACTAAAGCAGCTACAGCACCTAGCATAGTGATGTAAACACCAATTTGGGTAAAACTTAGTCCTATATCTACCATTAAGGGTTTGAGTAACGGCCCAGCTAAGCCATCGGCCACTTTAAAAGTGATAAGTACCATTAACCAAGATCTAAGTTCTTTATTTTGAGAAAAATAACTAAAATAAGCCTTAATTTTGGTGACTAAATTTGGCTGGCTAGATTCATTAGTAGAATGAGAACTATGAAGAGGTTCTTTAAATAGTAAAACTGGTAGAGTATTGATAAAGACTAAAGCAGCTAATAATAAAAATGTCGGCTGCCATGACAACCAGTCTAAACACCACAGCACAGCTCCCCCACCCACGATAAAACCAAGCCGAGAACCTACCACTTGAAAAGTATTTCCCCAATGCTGCTGATCATGTTGCAATAAATTGACAGCTAAAGCATCGGTAGCAATATCTTGCGTTGCGCCTGTTAAGTTCATAAATAACAGAGCAATGAAAAATATAAATAAGTACAGCGGCTGATCTAAGGCTTGAATGGGGAAGAAAGATAAAACACAAAGTACGGCCACCGTCAAAAGCTGAGTAGGTAAAATCCAGCTTCGATAATGTCCTAAGCGTGAAATCGCATGTCGATCTACACACGGTGCCCAAAATATTTTGATTGACCAAGGCAACATGAGCAGCCCAAAACCACCAATATGGGCAAGTGATACACCTTGAGCTCTTAATATGACAGGCAAAGCATGTGTCATAAAACCAACTGGCAAACCTTGTGCCCAATATAGAGAAAATAGCAAAAGGTAAAGATTTTGCTGTCGAAACATATATACCTACTTTTATTTGTTTGTGCGGTAATCACATGAAATACCATGCGTGGTCTTACATTTTGCCAATGAAGCACAGATTTCAAAAGATTAAGATAAAACAAAGGATGATTTAAAACTTAAAAATATGGAACAACATTTCCCTACCCTCCCTCCAGAGGTACCTCAACGTGGTAATGCTTTAAGTCGAGCATTATTTAAGAAACTTTTTTTGGCTCAAGGTTGGACTATAGAAGGTGAAGTACCCAACTTTCCTAAAGCAGTAGCTATTATTTCTCCCCATACATCTAATATTGATGGCTGGTATGGTTTTCTTGCCATTTTTGGATTGGGTATTCAAATTACGGTACTGGGCAAAGACAGTCTATTTAAGCCACTGTTTAAACGCGCTCTAGATTGGGCAGGTGTTATTCCTGTAAAACGTGACTCAGCCAATGGACTGACGGAACAAGTAGTAGCCACGATTCAAGACTATGACAAAATCTGGATTGGCATGGCACCTGAAGGCACACGTAAGAAAGCAAAAAAAATGAAGAGTGGTTTTTATCATATTGCTGCAAAAGCCAATATTCCGATTGTGATGTTTTCTTTTGATTATGATCGTAAAACTATTCACTGCATAGGACACTTAAATCCAAGTGGCAACTATGATGAAGATCTACAAAAGATTTTTGAGCGTTATAAAGGAAAAATATCACCGAAAAATCGTAATTGGCTTGCGGAGCCTTTACAAAATCTTGTGAAAAAAACCTAGCAAAAATTGAACGAATCTGGTCTGATGAGCCATCTTAATTTATCTTGCCATAGATTGTTTTTTTAAAGATGAAAATTGCTCAATTTGCCAGTATCGGATTTATCTCTTTAGCCCTATTCGGCTGTGATAAGTTCAGCAAAACACCAACACCCACCACTTCAGTTAAAGCACGCGAACCAGTAATCGCACTTGCCTTAGGTGGCGGTGGAGCAAAAGGATTTTCACATATTGGTGTTATCAAGGTTTTAGAATCACATGGTATTAAGCCTAAAATTGTTACAGGTACAAGTGCCGGCAGTTTCGTAGGAAGTATCTATGCCAGCGGACAAACACCTTATCAGCTCCAAAATCTTGCACTTAAACTGCAAGAATCTGATATTCGTGATTTAACGCTTAATCGCCAAGGTATTATTCTTGGGCAAAAGCTACAAGACTATGTGAACCGTAACGTTGGCAACAAGCCGATTGAGAAGTTCCCAATTCGTTTTGCAGCAGTAGCAACCCGTCTTGATAATGGTCAAAAAGCTGACTTCATTAAAGGTAATGCAGGTCAAGCCGTACGCGCGTCTTGTAGTATTCCAAACGTATTTGTACCTGCTACTATTGGCAATCAAAAGTACGTAGATGGCGGATTAGTTAGCCCAATTCCTGTAAAAACAGCACGTGATATGGGTGCAGATATCGTGATTGCGGTTGATATTTCAGCACGTCCGGCAGGGAATCGCCCAGCGAATATGTGGGGATTGCTTGATCAAACCATTAATATTATGGGTCAACAAAGTATTAATGAAGAGTTAAAGCTAGCAAACGTAGTCATCCAACCTAAAGTCGGACACCTAGGTACACTCGATTTAAAATCAAGCAATGAAGCTATTTTAGAGGGTGAGAAAGCTGCTCAAGGTCAAATTCGTCAAATTGAAACTGCAATTGCGAATTTCAAAAAATCTCCTGCCGCATTTAAGCCAGCACCACGTCCTAAATTTTAATTGAGGTGGTTTTTTTCTATCCACACCTACCATCATCTGCTACAGTGGTAAAAGTGATATGAGATCACTTTTACCCATCATAAAGATATATAAAAGAGCAGATCTATGGAGTTTGTTGTAGAACCTTGGCACTGGTTTGTATTGGGTATCTTACTTATTCTTTCTGAGCTGATTATCCCTGCTTTTGCCGCTCTCTGGTTTGGTATTGCAGCCATTATGGTTTGCTTTCTCTATTGGCTATTTCCAGATATTAGCCTCACAACACAAATTGTATTGTGGATTATTTTATCGGTGCTGTGCACTATTCTTTGGTTCAAATTTATTAAACCATTGTCGATTGATAAAACTAAAGCGGGTTTACCTCGTGAAGCCACCATTGGGCAAATTGGTATGGTGATTCAAACCGAACTCGCTCATGACCAAATTATTGTTCGTTTCCCAATGCCTATTTTAGGGGCAGATGAATGGAACTGTCGAAGCACCACCCCTGTGAAAGTCGGTGATCGAGTTCGAGTCATTGATATTTCGGGTAATGACTTAATTGTTCAGCCCCACAGTACTTCATAAACATTAAAGATAAAGAGAGGTTATTTTCATGCCAGTTGGTACCATTATTGTTTTAGCCTTTTTGGCTTTTGTCGCAGTTACCATTTTTAAAGGGGTACGTATTGTTCCTCAAGGTTATAAATGGATTGTTCAGCGTTTAGGCAAATATCATTCTACGCTTAATCCAGGGCTTAACTTCGTTATTCCTTATATTGACGAAGTGGCATATAAAGTCACCACTAAAGATATTGTGCTGGATATTCCATCTCAAGAAGTGATTACCCGTGACAATGCTGTATTGCTTATGAATGCAGTAGCGTATATCAATTTAACAACCCCTGAAAAAGCAGTGTACGGTATTGAAAACTATACATGGGCCATTCAAAACCTTGTACAGACTTCATTACGTTCTATTGTTGGTGAAATGGATCTAGATGATGCACTGTCTTCACGAGATCACATTAAAGCGAAGCTCAAAGCTGCAATCTCTGATGATATTTCGGATTGGGGTATCACTTTAAAAACTGTAGAAATTCAAGACATTCAGCCATCTTCAACCATGCAAGCTGCTATGGAAGCTCAAGCTGCTGCTGAACGTCAACGTCGTGCTACAGTGACTAGAGCTGACGGTGAAAAACAAGCTGCTATTTTAGAAGCAGATGGTCGTTTAGAAGCATCTCGCCGTGATGCAGAAGCACAAGTTGTCTTAGCAGAAGCATCTCAAAAAGCGATTGAAATGGTAACAAGCGCAGTCGGTGATAAAGAAACACCTGTCGCTTACCTATTAGGTGAACAGTACGTTAAAGCAATGCAAGACATAGCTAAATCGAGCAATGCCAAAACTGTTGTGTTACCTGCCGATGTTTTAAATACAATCCGTGGCATTATGGGAAAGCATAATTAATTTCTTTGCTTTCAATAAATCATTGAAATAAAAACGGCGACCATCAAGTCGCCGTTTTTATATTGAGTATTATTGGTTGTTTAATCTTTTTTGATCTTTCAAAGGTAGCTTTTTTACGACTAAGTCATAAGAATCTCGAATCAAATCTTGAAGTAAATCACGAGTTAGGTTTTTATGCGGAGTAATAGAGATCCAGTGTTTTTTATTCATGTGATACCCCGGAATAATAAAAGGATAAAGCTCCTGATATTCCTGACTTTTATATGGATCACATTTAACAGTAATCATTTTTGTGCCCGTTCCTTCCCCTACTAATAAAAACACCTTTTCTAAAATTTTAAAGACGTCACATTCTGGTCCAAAGGGTTGGCTTTGCTCACTAAAAGGAAGATTACACGCAATCTCTATTGCAACTTGATGGAGCTGATCACCATTCATTCTTATCTCCTTTATTCATTGAATATGAATACAAGCAGGATTATTAATTTGATTTTATATTAGTTGGTACGGGCTAAAAGGAATTGTGAAATCTCAACTAATTCTTTTGCATTTTCACCAAAATGCGCTAAAGCTTCAAAAGCTTGGTCATGCAACTCTTTTGCATAAACCTGTGCTTGCTCAAGTCCCATTAAAGCAGGATAAGTCGACTTTTGTACTTGTTCATCCTTACCCGCAGTTTTACCTAAAGTTTCAGTGCTTGAGGTAATGTCCAAAATATCATCTTGCACCTGAAAAGCCAGTCCAATCGCTTGTCCATACTGGCGCAATTTTGAAATTGCCTGATCCGTTCCAGAGAAAAGTGTCACTGCCCCCATCATAATAGCCGCCTGAATAAGCGCTCCCGTTTTATTACGATGGATATTTTCTAATTCATCTTGAGAAATTTGTTTAGCTTCAGCTTGTAGGTCTAAAACCTGTCCACAAACCATTTTAGAGCTGGCTGTTGCTAAAATTTGAATTTGCTTTAATACAATTGCAGCATCAGTTCCCTGCCCTTGCTCATCAAACAAACGACTCCCTAAAACCTCAAAAGCCATCGACTGTAAAATATCGCCTGCAAGTAAAGCGGTATCTTCACCAAATGCTACATGACACGTTGGCTGACCACGACGAAGCAAGTCATTGTCCATACAAGGCAAGTCATCATGCGCTAGCGAGTAACAATGAATAAGTTCAACTGCAACTGCAGCACGGCGAGCGGCAGCAAAATTTGGATTATCTTGTAAAGAAGCTGTGGCGTAGCATAAAGCTGGACGAACACGTTTTCCACCAAGCATAACGGCATGGTGTACTGCGTTTTTTAAAGGTTCAGGAATTGAAAATGCAGCGAGTGTTGTCAATAAATCTTGTTGAATACGTTGTTGAGCTTGTTTTAAAACATCCGCATTAACTTGAGAGAGTGATGACACAGTCGCCTCGTAAAATCAGTAGAGAAATTTTATTAAATGTTATGAAACATTCGTGTACTACATCATACACGATTCATTGTAAAAAGTGGGTGATGTGTTATGGATGCCACATGCAAAAGAGCCTCTCTATAGTAGAGAGGCTCTTTCATTTAAATAACTTTTAGAAACTGTCGCCCGGAACTCGAACCCAGCCTTCCATTAAGACACGTGCACTACGGCTCATAATGGCTTTTTTTACCACCCATTGGCCATTTGTAAGTTCAGCTTGAGCACCAACACGTAATGTTCCAGATGGATGTCCAAAACGCACTGCTTCACGCTCTCCACCACCAGCTGCTAAGTTTACCAATGTGCCCGGAATCGCAGCAGCAGTACCAATTGCTACAGCTGCTGTACCCATCATCGCATGATGCAGTTTACCCATCGACAAAGCACGTACCAGTAAGTCGACATCGTTTTCTGAAACGGACTTACCGCTTGAAGCTGTGTAGTTTTTCGGTTTAGAGACAAAAGCAATTTTTGGTGTGTGCTGACGCGCAGCTGCTTCTGAAATATCTTTAATTAAACCCATCTGAACTGCACCATACGCACGAATTTTTTCAAAACGTGCCAGCGCAGTTGCATCACTATTGATATGATCTTGCAACTCTGTACCTTGGTATCCTAAATCTTCTGCATTTAAAAAAATGGTTGGAATACCTGCATTAATAAATGTCGCTTGGAAACGACCAATATCAGGAACATCTAGTTGGTCAACAACATTCCCTGTTGGGAACATATCGCCGCCTTCTTCACCATCATCGGCAGGATCTAAGAACTCAATTTGAACTTCAGCGGCAGGGAAAGTCACCCCATCTAGTTCAAAGTCACCGGTTTCTTGAACTTGACCATTGGTAATAGGCACATGTGCAATAATGGTTTTCTGAATATTTTTTTGCCAGATTCGAACCGTGCATAGGCCATTTTCTGGAATACGATCTGCATCAACCAAACCATTTGAAATCGCAAATGAGCCAACCGCAGCAGTTAAATTACCGCAGTTACCGCTCCAGTCCACAAAAGGCTGATCAATTGAAACCTGCCCAAACAAATAGTCGACATCATGATCTGGCTGTGTGCTTTTAGCCAGAATAACGGTTTTACTCGTACTTGAAGTGGCTCCACCCATTCCATCAATTTGCTTTCCATAAGGGTCTGGGCTACCAATGACACGTAGTAAGAGTTGATCTCTTGCTTGACCTGCCACCTGAGCTCTTTCCGGCAAATCATCAAGTTTAAAAAATACACCTTTACTGGTTCCACCACGCATGTAAGTTGCTGGAATTTTAATTTGCGGTACTGAGCTCATATCAACTGTTATCCTTACTATTGTGTTTTTATATCTCAAAACAAACAGACTTGTTTAGTCATCCGCTTCATCTTAAATCGTTTTGTGATCTAGAGATAGCGTTATACTTTTATACATCAATCGTATTGACGCAGACTTATTTTGAGAATTTAGATTCATGCTCGCAATGACCGAATTAAGCAAAATCATGAAAAAAAGAGTCTATCAAAAAATATATTTTTAGAATATTTTTCAATCATTTTTGAATTATTAAAAGCAAGTTAATGATTTTAAATATTTTTTAGTGTTACTTTTCAGTCACCGCTTGTTAATTTGTAGTCTAGGCTAAAATAAATCCATCTATTAGAATAATTTACTTATTCATAGTGAGTGAAGACCTTTGACCAACGAATCTTCTACACTGCAACGAGGACTAAAAAATCGACATATCCAATTAATTGCTATGGGTGGAGCAATTGGTACCGGATTATTTTTAGGCTCGGCGCAAGTGATTCAATCTGCGGGACCATCCATTATTTTAGGATATGCCATTGGTGGCTTAATTGCTTTTTTAATTATGCGCCACCTGGGAGAAATGATTGTTGAAGAACCTGTTGCAGGATCGTTCAGCCATTTTGCTTATAAATATTGGGGTAAATTTCCCGGATTTTTAGCTGGATGGAATTATTGGATACTCTACGTTCTGGTCGCGATGAGCGAACTTACTGCGGTAGCCAAATATATTAATTATTGGTGGCCTCATATTCCAGCGTGGACGTCTGTCTTATTTTTCTTTGTCGTGATTACGGCAATTAACCTAACAAACGTCAAATTTTATGGTGAGTCCGAATTCTGGCTCGCTATTATTAAAGTTGTTGCGGTTATCTCAATGATTATTTTTGGACTTTACTTGCTATTTACAGCAGATGTAGGTTCAAGCATTTCATTTAGCAACCTTTGGACACATGGCGGATTCTTTCCAAATGGCTTTAGTGGCCTGTTCTACATGTTGGCTTTCTTGATGTTCGCCTTTGGTGGTATTGAACTGATTGGTATGGCTGCTGCAGAAGCAAAAGATCCGAAAAAAACCATTCCAAAAGCAATTAATCAAGTTGTTTTCCGTATCTTGATTTTCTATATCGGGTCATTGGCAATTTTACTTTCTTTAGTGCCATGGAACCAATTAGACCTTGGCGGTCTCGATAAAAGTCCATTTGTTATGATTTTTAGTCAAATGGGTATTGGTTGGGCTGCACACTTACTTAACTTTATTATTTTAACCGCTGCCCTTTCTGTTTATAACAGTGGGATGTTTGCCAATAGCCGTATGCTTTACGGTTTAGCTCAACAAGGTAATGCGCCTAAAATTTTCAAGAAAGTAAATAAACAAGGTGTACCTGTACCAGCAGTTTTGTTGTCTGCATTACTCATTTTTGGCTGTGTTCTTTTAAATTACTTTGTACCTGAAAATGCACTAAGCCACTTAATGTACATTGTAGTTGGAGCATTGGTATTAAACTGGGCGATGATCAGTATGACTCACCTTAAGTTTAAATCAGCAATGAAAAAACTCGGTCAAAAAACTCACTTCCCTGCACTTTGGGCACCATTTAGTAACTATTTGGTTTTAGGTTTCATTGCTGTTGTACTCTACATCATGTGGAGCCAAGGCTTTAAAGAGTCTGTGATGATGATTCCGATCTGGATTATTCTTATGTTTATTTTGTTTAAAGTACTTAATGCTAAAGAACAATAATCTGAACCCTTGTACTTAAAACATGAAAAAAGCCATTGTCTCGACAATGGCTTTTTTGTTTAAGACGATAAGATTAAAACTATATTTGAATGTCTATTTAGAGCCACTGTTTCGTATCATCAGCGACAGGTGTGCCATGAATAACATGCATAATCATTGCATGCGCAATACTGCCTTTAAATGGAATTTCAGGTAATTCATCAAATTTGAAAAACTGAGCATCACTGAGCTCTTTCTCCTGAATTTCAATTTCGCCCGCTTCATATTCAGCTTTAAAGGCCAACATTAAGTTACTCGGAAATGGCCATGGTTGACTCGCCAAATACTGAATACTCTTAATGTGCAATCCAACTTCTTCTAAGGTTTCACGTCGCACAGCATCTTCTAAGGTTTCCCCTACCTCTGATTAAACTGTACATCTGGCTCGTATTTCTGGCATTTTTGGCCAGCAAAATCTCGTTCTCTCCACGTGTAATAATAGTAATCACACAAGGGTTAACTCTAGGATATTGACTAAAATTACATGCAGGACAAGTCATAGAATATTCAGTCTTATGCTGCTGGGTTTTATGTCCGCAACGACTACAAAACTGATGATTACGACGCCACTCTAGTAACTGAAAAGCACGACTCGCCTGTTCAAACTGCGGTTTAGTCCAATACTGCAAGAGTTGGCGAATAGGTATGAACTGATATCCATTTGGTATAGGTTCACCTTCTTGGAAATCTCTTGCTATTACTTGAGGGTCTGCTTGTATATGTAAATCATGTTCCTGCTGTTTAAGGCAAGGCAAATTAAAATTCGCATCAACCAAAAGTTGTTGCTGCTGAAAAATATAAGCAATAGGAAGGTTGTTGGTATCCATTTATATACTCGAGTGAAGAACCTTCCGACGGCCTCTATAGCTCCTTCAAAAGGATCAGACTTAAAACATATTTTTCAAAAATCTTACGCATATTGGCAAACACCTTCAATTTATTTAATTTGTATCTTTTTGATTAAAATCACATTTTATTCACGCATTCTATGTTTTTAAGTTATATCTATGACTTTATAGCTAAGTGACTAATAATAAACTTAGAAGCACTGCTTCACATAAAATTGATCTCTGAAAACTTAGACTAGTTTTAGTTCCATCTCATGAAGCAAAAATATGCGATTTGGTTTAATTCTGGGTGATCAATTAAATCACCAACTCGCAACGCTCAAGTATTTAAACCGGAATGAAGACATTATTTTGATGGCTGAAGTACTTGAGGAAACATCTTATGTTGCTCATCATCCACAAAAAATAGCGCTGATTTTTAGTGCAATGCGACACTTTGCAAAAGAATTAAAAGCACAGGGCTGGAAAATCCGTTATCACACATTTAAGCGCGAAAGTCATATAAAAAAGTTAGTCGACTTTATTGCTTTGCAGCAGCAACACTTCTCGGCAAATACTCTCGTCGTTACCCAATGTGGTGAGTATCGCTTACAGCATGAAATCGAAAGTTCATGGGCTAACTCACTAAAACTACCTGTTATTTGTTTAGAAGATGATCGCTTCTTTTGTACCATAGAACAATTCAAACAATGGGCAAACAAATATAAAACACTAAGAATGGAATACTTTTACCGAGAAATGCGCAAGCAAACTCACTATTTAATGCATGACCAACAACCTGTAGGCGGGCAATGGAACTTTGATCAAGCCAATCGAAAAGCATGGTCAGGCGACCCACCTTTGCCACCAAAATTAACCTTTGAGCATGATCAAATTGATATAGATGTTATTCAACTAGTCAAGAAAGAATTTTCTCAACATATCGGCAATCTCAATTCCTTTCTATGGGCAACAACCCGTCAAAATGCCTTACTTGCTTTAGACCATTTTATTTCTAACAACCTACCCCACTTTGGCGATTATCAAGATGCCATGGTTTATGGTTCAGATTTTATATTTCATAGTCTGCTCTCGCCTTATTTAAATTGTGGATTATTATTGCCACAAGAGGTGTGTGACGCTGCTCAAACAGCCTATTACAACGGACAGGCCCCCTTAAATGCAGTAGAAGGATTTATTCGTCAGATATTAGGATGGCGAGAATATGTGCGTGGAATCTATTGGTTATCTATGCCTAACTATAGCGATCAAAATACCCTTCATGCCAGCACGCCGCTGCCACAATATTACTGGACGGGTGATACAAAAATGACATGTATGGCCGAGTGTTTCAGAAATACCTTTGAACATGGCTATGCTCACCATATTCAGCGTTTAATGATTACAGGTAACTTTGCGCTTTTAGCAGGTGTAAATCCATCAGAAATTTGCGAATGGTATTTAGCTGTCTATGTAGATGCTTATGAATGGGTCGAATTACCGAATACATTAGGCATGGCTATGTATGCAGATGGTGGCATCATGGCAAGTAAACCCTATGCTGCATCGGGTAATTACATACATAAAATGTCAAATTATTGTCAGCACTGTACATATAACGTCAAAACAAAAACTGAACCAGACAGTTGTCCATTTAACAGCTTGTATTGGTATTTTATGAGCCAGCATGAGGCCATATTTCGTCAAAATCCCAGAATGGCTATGGTCTACAAAAACCTTGATCGTATGAAAGATAAAGCTTCTGTCATGCAGCATGCAAAGTTACTTATTCATCAACTTGATGAGCTTTAAGATCATGAAAAAACAGCATCTACCCCAGAAAATATGTGTCTATTGTCAACGCCCTTTTGACTGGCGAAAGAAATGGGAGCGTAGCTGGGAAGAAGTAAAATATTGCTCTGAAAGATGTAAACGACAGGCTCGCTCAAATAAGTAAATATTTCACGCGATTTTTTTCACTGATTCAACACTACTCTTCATTGTTGAATCAGTTGTATTTCTATTGATTATATTTGATAGTCTTACGCATATTTATACTGACGAGAACAGTAAGCTCGTTCAACTTCTGGTGAACGTAATTGCTGATGCTTGGTTTTACGCCCTGCCATACGCTTGCGCCAGAGTTTAAAACTGCTCGATTTTAAGTTGTATCTCATTAAACGAATAACTTCACTTTCACATAAACCATACTCTCGCTCAATTGCTTCAAATGGAGTTCGATCTTCCCATGCCATTTCAATAATTCTAGATAAGTCCTGTTCATCAATTTTTTTCATGCTATACCCTTTTAAATTATGCTGTAACCAAATCTGATTCTTTAACAAACAACCTTTCGGAAATAGCTTCACTTATCCGATTGCTGCCTTGAATGTTTTCGTGTTTTGCTTCAGATCATAGAAAGACAAACATGAATTTTTTGTGATTTTTTAGCTTTATAAACTCTATTTTTTATATAAGACATAAACCATTGTAAAACCTTTGAATGGTTTAACTTTTTATTAGCCACTATGGCAAAATTTTTAATACCTAAAACATGAAAAAAGCCATTGCCTTGGCAATAGCTTTTTTGTTTATAATCATAAAATTATGCGCCCTTAGCTTAACTGGATAGAGCAGTTGCCTCCTAAGCGACCGACGTGGGTTCGAGTCCCGCAGGGCGCACATATAATATAAATAGTTTACTTGAAGACCATATATAAGATAATAATGAACATTTATCTTTTTGTAGAAAAAGATAATAGATAAGGAGTATCAATTATATCTTCTATAAATTTTTCAATATTCCTTAAATTTACTTTTGGCAATACAGCCATATTTTTAAAAAGATAGAGATATATGGCAATAGGCTGAGTATGCCCCAACCTATGCTTGTTGTTATCTTACACGTTAAGCATCATCCATATTTTGGTCTTTTGTGCTTTTGTATGGCATTCCGCAATGAGAACAATTTTTTCTAAAAACTAACTTTATCCCATTACCAAACGATCCCATATTACTTATAAAAAAACCAGATTTGCACCAGGGGCATATATCGTTAGCTAATAGTCTGAACATAGAAAACAATATGATAGGAATAATAATAATCGGAAGATAGATAGATAGATATTTTTCTTCCGCTCCCACCAGCAGCAATACAATAATGAGAACTGTTGGGATGACCAATACTGATAATACAAAGTTTCTACGTAAACGCATTAAGCGAAAGTATTGCTGCATTTTTTCATCAACAGATTGCATTTCCATTTATTTATTCCCTTTCTTATTTAATAATTGAATCAGGTCTCTTATCGTCAATGACTTAGTATAATCAGTGGAGTGTGTAAATGAAGCACCTGGAGCTGCACCACCTCCACTATCACCTCCTATAGAAAAGCCCCAACCTGCATACTTTCTAGATGTATCAGTATGTACAGCTCCACATACAACAGCAAAACATAAAGTATTTGTTATCGCTTTGCCATCAAAATTATTACGACCACCTTTCCAGTAATCAATACCTATGCCTATACCCGCGCCCAAACCCACTGTTTTTGATCCTGTACCAAAAACTCCAATATCCCCTCCTTCCCAGATAGAGCCTTTATCACCTGTTGTAAAGTAAGTACCTGTTTGCCCTCCTATTCCTAATATAGGGGTGGTATTCGCACCAACTGAAATAGAATAAGTAGCAGCCCACATATTCTGATAAGAATTGTCATAGCTTACTGAAGTATAATTTGGTCCATATCCAATATTTAATGTTTGCAGATTATTAAACTGATTAATTTGCTGATTTATGATCATACTATCTAATGAATAATCAGACCCTCTGGTCATGGACAAACCAAAATCATTCATTTGTCTAAGTGACAATCCACTCGGATCTACATTCATCACTGGGTTACTACCCGCATATGCATACGGATTCAAGCCTCCCTCTAATCCAATCGGGTCTGGTTCCATATAACGGCCAAGTTCTGGATTATAGAAACGGTTGTGGTTATAGAACTGATTAATGCCCACATCATAATATTGACCTGGGAAAGGTAAGTTAAACGTGATTGATCCTGTCGGGTTACCTACACCAAAGGCTGTCGAATCCCAACTCCACACTACTGTATGTCACGCCATCAACTAAACGTCTTGGAGTGTTTAAATGGTCTGTAACAATGTAATAGACCTTAGTTGCAGCACCACTTCCATAAATCGCGGCTACTGGTTTGTCACCCATCCATACATATTCTACAAGCGCTCCAGTTTTGTCATATTCTCCAATTAAATGACTTTGTTCATCGTAGATGTATTGAGTCATTGTAGACACAGCACCATTAATGACTTTATCTCTAAAACTACGTTCATTTTTATGGTTGTAGTTCATGTAATAGTAATCTGTGCTTGCTCGGTCTACTTTACGGCGGCCTGCATTATCGTAAGTCGGTAAATAAGTACCATAACTTAGCTCACTGTTAGCAGTATGACTAAAAGTCTGCGCTACACCTCCTTTTGTAAAACTTGCGAGCTTATTTGTATTAGCTGTATAGCTATAGGCAGCACTAGCAGCAGGCTGCATGTGTTGTCCAGTAGCATTTAAAGTTAAACGATTTCCATTTTTGTCATAGGTATAGCTAATACTATAAGTCGCTGCTGTACCTGTGGTACGGCTTTCACTAAGTAAACGATCTACAACATCATAGGATAAGCATCCTTGGTTCCATTATTACGGGTAACGAGAGTAATACGACCATCTTTATCGTACCCAAAAGTTAATGAATAATTGATTGCTGATGCATTATCTTTATTCGTTAAACTCGCTATAGATCCATCATTATTATAACTTTGAGTGTAACTTGCATTGCCTGATGCTCCCCATTGCCAGCCTGTAATCCCAGATAATATTTTGAATAGCTTTTTTATTTAATTCTTGTATAGGATCTGCACTATACAATCTACTAAACTTACCATTTTCTTCTTTAAATATTTGAGTAACAGCTTCACCAGGCAATCGTACAAATATTATTTTGGCATTAAATGTTGTAGTTACCGGATTAGACGTTTCCATAGTAAAGTACTGAGAATCATAAGATTTATAGTACAATCTTGAACTAGTATACTGAGTTGTTTTAACGGATATATCCTGAACTATAATAGATGATTGATAATTATCATACCATCCCAATGTACTATTTTCTGGTTGCGCAAAATCTTGTGCTGCAGCCACGTTAAGTCTCAATGGTGCTTTATAATTAAATACATAAGGTAATTTCCCTGAAATAAGAGGTTGCTTATATGTAATATCTCCACTTAAAACCTCATATCCTGATGTACAAGACTGGATACTAGAAGAGTTCGCAGCAGCATAGTTTTGTGCCACAATGTCTGGAGCCCCATAAGCAGTTCTAAAAATCAATATTAAATAGATAAGAAATAAAAGCTTTATGTTATAAAAATTAAGTTTCCTCATTTTATAATCTTTACTATTGCGATGTCTTACTAATTGTTTTTTGTTCTGACATATTTTTATTGATAAGTTGAGCTTGATTTTTTGTGAAATCTTCATTGTATGAGACTATAGAGCTTGAATTACTATTGATTTTTTCTTCTGTTTCACATCCAGAAAGTATAAAAACTCCTAAAAAAGCTAAACAAAAAAATTTCAATACATTGATTAATTTAAACATTTACATTCACCTCATAGTTACTAAAAATAAAAACATATACAGAACATTTTTTATACAAAGAACAGTTGAGTTGGTCAACAAAAGATCAAAGTGTGTAGTTTTTATATCGCTTTATTTTTAGATATATTTTTATAAGATTGAATTAAAATTCACTAATTTATAAGTCATTACTATATTTAAATAAAAATAGGGCGCTTAGTTTATAAAGCACCCTATTTACCAATAAATCAAAGAACATCAACCTTTAATATAAATTTTATTTGTTATAGGCAAAACACCCAATTTACTTTGTATTAAAGGGTTCCAAGTATCTTTATCCTTTAACTCATCCAATATATATAAAACAACTATTTTATTTCCTATAGAATAAAGATGACTATACTGTCTCTTCAACTTTTCATTCGTAAAGACTACTCCTTCATATATATCATCTTGATTATTATCTGAAATAATAGTTATCATTGCACCATCATCCACAAAAACATTTCCCTTACTAAGATCAGCTATTACACCACTTACAATATATGTTTCTATATTACCTTTTTTAATATTATCCCACCACTCACTTGTTCCATATAAACCATACACTCCACTTAAACCACTATTAGTAGTACTATCCAGAGTCAAAGCATGTGTAGACCTAATCTCATCTTTCCCATTTTTTTCCAACCATATTTTTAAATCAAAAATCAATTTATATCCTTGATCAATCAACGCACAATTCTCTATCATTTTATTTAATCTTTATCCATTTTATATTTTATAACGATCTAACTTATCTATGATTTTTTAAAAAATTATTGTATGCTTTCTCTCTTCCATCATAGAAAAACAAGTCATCAATTTTTTCCAACAAGTAAAAAACACCTATTATTTCTTTAAGCCCATTAAAAACAAGACCTTTTGAGTTAGATTTTAGCCCTAATGATAATTTTTCAATTAATGAAGAGTAGTTTTTACAATATGAAAATATTTTAATTAAAGAATGAATTTCTTCCTTACAAGGTATATCTACAGTAAGAGTAAGTAAAAAAGCTTTCATATAAAATAAAGTGTTCTTTTCAACTTCGGGAAAGCTAACGTATCCCGAAAAAATCCTCCTATTAACTCCACTTTGGTTATAAATAATATCATTTTCATTACCATTAGCAGAAAAAATAATATCTTTATTTAATTTAATATAACCCACGTAATTATAGGCTATAATATTAATTTCATCTTCACCCATATTAAACTCCTACAATCCATTAACATAAAATAATTTTAACCTTTATCCTTAATGTAAACTCTATTAAGTAATGGAGAAACGCCCAATATCTCTTCTACTACCCAATTACAAGTATCTTCCTCTTTTAATTTATCAAGAATATAAATGGATACTATCTCATTTCCAGCTTTGTAAAGCTCTTCACTAATAATTTTTTCTCTTTCATTAGTAAAAACTATATCTTGAAAAATTTCTTTATTCGTTCCATTTACTTTAATTGTAATCATTATATTCCCCTCTATAAAAGGATTTTCTTCATTAATCTCAACTATTACTCCTTTTACACAATAAGTTTCTATATTGCCATTTCTGATATTTTCCCACCATTCAGCTGTTGCATATAAACCTTTGTCACCCTTAAGCCCCATAGTTGTTCCCTTATCCAACGTAGTTTTCTGTATATTTTTGATATAATTTTTATCCATCAAGATTGAAGAAGATGATCTTAAATCAAATACCAACTTATACCCTTGCCCAAGTAGATTTATATCTTCTATTTTTATCATTTTAATATTCTCCTATTTCTTACTTATTATGCTGATTTTGCATAATTTATCATTTTAAAATTTACACCTGATACATTATTTATTATAAAAAAAATAGGACTTAATAAAAGCCCTATTTTTTTAACCAATATGTTTAATCCTTCACTTCAGCTAGCAACGTTTCAGCTGCAAGTTTTCCTAAATTATTAGAAGCAAGCGGACTATCGCCTGTTAGCAATTTACGGTCTCTATTACATTGTCCTGTAATGCCAGTGTTCAAAATCTTCACACCGAGTTTTTCAAGGTTCTCACCGACTAACCACGGTAAAGCTCCCGGCATATAACCGATATCAATATTTGCCCCCTTATCTAATGAATCAGGGAATACACAAATTTGATAATCTTTAAAAATATAATTCTCAGGTTGTTCATCTACTGCCGCAGCCAATAACGAAGCTGGACCATGACATAAAGTAATAATAAATTTGTCTTGTTCAACTGCCCATTTCAGAACTTTTTTGACATCCAAGCTATGTGGAATCTTAGCTAAAACCCCATGCCCACCCGGAATAAATACAGCTGCGTATGGTGAGTTTTCCCCCACTGCATTTTCTAAAATATCGGCAAGTTTTAGCGGATTTTTTAATTTATCTGCATATTTATGAAAAGTATCTAATACCACCTGTTCTTGCTTTGGCATTGCCCACATTTCAAGTTTGGTGGGATTACCGGAAAGTGTCGCAACGTCAATTTCAAAACCAGCATTATCTAAATGAAACATCGGCAAAAGCATTTCTACTGGATGGTTTCCGGTAGAAAAAAACTTACCGTTTTGCATCTGGATATAACGCTCATCGGTTGCAATCATTAAGACCTTTTTATTACCTGTATACGGCGTTGGGTAAGTCGTACCGTCGTAATCTGTTTTAGGCGAAGTATATTGGCTTAGTGAGTATGGTGATGGGAAGAATGCATTATCTTCTGCCAAATCTGGGGTCGGATTTTTATCATTTGATGCTGGGGTATTCATTGTTACCATCCTTTAGAATTGAAGAACGAAATAACAGCTTTAAGCCAGTTATTATTTCTTAGTACATGTATATTTAGATCAAGAAACTGATGCAACACGCCAATAGAATTTGGCAATTTTTATATAGAAATAGGCACAATTAATAATTATAAATTTTAGTTTAGGCAAACATGCCGCTCACCTAAACTGTCACAGATTAAATTAGGTATTAATCTCTAAAACGATCTTTCCAATATGGTCACCTTGTTCCATACATGCATGGGCACTTTGTACATCTGAAAAATCATAGGTTTTATAGATTTGCGGTAAACACTTGCCTTGCGCTAATAACGGCCACACATGTTCATGTAATGACTGAGCAATCTGGGCTTTTTCTTGGCTATTACGTGCTCGCATGGTTGAACCAGTAATGGTTGCACGTTTTAAAATCAGTTTTTGTAAATCAAATTCTTTTGCAATTCGACCGCCCATAAAACCAATAATCACAAGTCGACCATCACGTTTTAATAGATTTAAGTTTTTCGAGAAATACGAACCACCCACAATATCTAAAATCACATCAACACCTTGGTCTTGGGTGTGTTTCAAAATTTCTTGCTCAAAATCTTGGGTTTTATAGTTAATTGCAGTCGTTAAGTTAGAAAGTGCTGCAACTTTATCTTCACTTCCAACTGTAGCAAAAGTTTTAATCCCTAAAGCATGGCAAATCGCTAAAGCTGTGGTCCCAATACCACTTGCACCACCATGAATCAGTGCTGTTTCGTTTTCTTTTAAACGGCCGATATCAAACAGATTTGCCCAAACTGTAAAGAATGTTTCCGGAATCGCAGCAGCTTGTGTAAATGTTAGATTTTCAGGTATTGGCAATACTTGCGTTGCAGTAACAGCACAGTATTCTGCATAACCACCACCGTTGGTTAAAGCACAAACCTTGTCTCCAACTTTAAACTGTTGCACTTGGTCACCTACAGAAACCACGACCCCAGCGACTTCAAGACCTGGAATTTGCGTAACACCTTTAGGCATTGGGTATAAACCCATACGCTGCAATACGTCTGGACGGTTAATTCCAGCAGCTTTTACCTCAATTAACACTTCATCTGCTTGAGGTACTGGAACATCTGAATCTTGAAGTTTTAAGACCTCAGGTCCGCCGGGAACCGTAATTTCAACAATTTTCATGGTTGTTGGAAGACTCATTGATATGCTCCATGTTTGGTTTATATTTTAAATGTATTGATTTACTTTAATTCATTGAAGATTTAGGTGGAACTCCAAACAGCCGTTTGAACTCTCGACTAAACTGTGAAGCACTTACATACCCAACCTGATAGGCGGCTTCAGCAACACCCATTTGATTATTTAAGATTAAATCACGTGCCTTATGTAATCGAGTAATCTTAATGTACTGTAATGGAGAATAGTTGGTGACTTTCTTAAACGCTTGATGAAAAAGAGAGACGCTCATTCCCGCTTGTTTAGCAAGTTCCTGAACCGTTAAATTGTGATAATAATCTCTTTGAATAATTTCACAAATTGTATAAATCACACTATTTCGACTTATCATCGCCGAAAGATTTTCGATTAAATCACGACTACCTGCCTGCAAAACCCGATAAATGAGTTCTCGTTTTATCTGTTCTCCCAATATCGCAGTATCTTGTTTAGAACGAAGTAAATTCAACAAGCGTAAAGCAACCTCAGATATTACCGTGTTCATGTCTATAATATTTAAACCACAACTGAGCTTTATATCTCTTTTTTCAAGCTCATTTATAGATGGCTGCTGCTGTTTATCCATTTTAGTGGCTAAATCAGCCATCATTTTCGCTTCAAACTTAATCGCAATTGCCAGCATTGGTTCATTTTCAACCAACGTATCGCAGTCAAAAGGAATAGCAATCGAGATGAGTAAACACTGGCCTTGTTGAAACTGAAAAGTATCTTTCCCGATATAACCACGCTTTACACCTTGTATGACTAAAACAATTGAAGGCTCTTGTAATACAGCAACAGGTTGTGTGGAATGATCTACCCTCATAAGAGTGATATTTGAAATATAGGTAGGATATAGACCTTCTTGAGGAGCCAAATATAAAAAAGCCTCTACCAATTTTTTCATCAAATCATTCTGTTGCATTGCTTTATTTTTTACGGGCTATTTAAGATTTACTATATCAATCAAACTAAAAGGGAAAAGTATTTCTTGGTAGTACTTTGTATAAATAAGCAAGTTAAAGCTATTTTTAGGCATAAAAAAACCTAGAAGATTCTAGGTTTTTTCACTTAGTCTGACTATTAAGCAGATAAGTTAAAGAACATTGATGCAATCAGAATAATTACACCGAGCACAATACGGTACCAAGCAAATACGCGTAGCGTATGGCGTTCAACAAAAAGTACCAGTGCCTTTACTACAAATAAAGCTGCAATAAATGCTGCAACGAAACCAACACCAATATTAATCATATTGTCTGAGGTCAACACATCAGCATTTTTAATTAAATCAAATGTTGCTGCACCTAACATGGTTGGCATCGCAAGGAAGAACGAAAACTCTGTTGCAGCTTTACGTGATAAACCTGCAAACATCCCGCCTACAATTGTCGCACCTGAACGTGAAGTCCCCGGAATCATCGCAACACACTGAGCAAGACCAACTAAAAGCGCCTGCTTAAACGTGATTTTTGTTGCATCTAATGTTTTATGCTCAAACTGTTTAGATTCAACCCAGAAAATAATCAGTGCACCAACAATGAGGGCAATCGCAACCACAATTGGGCTAAACAAAACACTTTTAATAAAATCGACGGCTAAAACGCCAATAATCACTGCTGGGAAAAAAGCAATTAATACACTAAAAGCGAAATGACGCGACTCTACATCGCCACTAAAGAAGCCTTTAATCAAGTTAATAATTTTTTGTCGATATAACCAGCACACTGCCAAAATAGCACCTAACTGGATCACTACTTCGAATACACGACCACCATCTGAATGGAAATCGATAATATGACCAAATAAAATCAAATGGCCAGTACTGGAAATAGGTAAAAATTCAGTTAAACCTTCAACAAATCCTAGAAATAGTGCTTTTATAACTTCAAAATTTTCCATCACTTGCTCAAAAAGTTAATCACTAGAAAGGTCTAAAAAGTTGTTTTATATCATGGATAAACCAATACTTTGGCCTAATTCATGTTCAATATCAGATCATTTCTAGCATTTTGGTTATTGCCTTTAATTAAAGGCCGATTATTTAAAGTGCAATAATGTATCACATCATTATGACAAACTTAGGTTAACTATCGTAAAAAGATAAAATCTAATCAAAAACAAATCGTCTTCTAGTTATAAATAAAAGCTCTTACACTCAGGCAAGCCAAGAAACCATCTTAAAACATCAAATAAACATGATATTATTTCAAGCATATGTCATTTATATTTAAAATTTAAACAGAATGAAAAATACTAAAATCAACGCACGTCATCTGATTATCGATCTCTTTCTTTCCTCTGCTTACTCTCAACTTACGATTAAACAAATTTTGGTGGCCGCCAAACTGTTTAACTTAAGTGAAAACGGTATTCGAGTTGCGACAACCCGTTTATTAAATGAAGGTATGATCGAAAGCGTAGAACGCGGAATCTATCAACTTTCACCTTCTACGAAAGATTGGGCAAAAGTAATTCTCAATCGTAAAAATGGTATTAAACAAACTAAAGAATGGCAGCAACATTATCTTGCTGTGTTTACAGGCACACTTGGCCGTATAGACCGAACTGCTCTTAAAAAGCGTGAACGTGTGCTGCGTCAATTTGGTTTTAAAGAATTAGAAACGGGTATTTACATCCGCCCAGACAATTTAGCTTATAGTTTTGAAAAAACCTGTGAGGAGCTTGTTCTAGCGGGACTAGAGAAAGAAGCAAAAATTTGTATTATTCAGCACTTCGAGCCATCAACGCTTAAGCAAATTTTTTCTTTATGGGATACCAAACAACTCGAAAAAAATTATGAAATGTATAGTCGAGATATCACACACTGGCTTGAGAACTATACTCACCTCTCCTTAAATGATGCAGCAGTTAAAGCCCTTCTTTTAGGTAGGGAAACGATTGCTTTGCTCATGAATGACCCCCTATTACCAACACCATTTGTAAATGAGTCTGCGCGTAATCAATTTGCTCAAGATGTACAACAGCTAGACGCAATCGGCCAAAAACTTTGGAAAAAAATATATGAACAAGAATTAAATCTATAGTCATCTGATTTATTTTTTTACAAACAAATATTTCATTTTTTAAATTTTTATGACTATAGTTGTAATATAAAATACAGATACCAAACTCTAATTTGGGAGAATAAAAATGAATACACAGGTAAGTGTTACGGACCTATTTAGTAGAGAGGAAATACAAGAGCTTACAGAACCTTCAGATGTCTATGGTGCTTGGGCTGTTGCCAGTACATGGGCTGTTATTGGTGGAACATTCGCCAGCTTAATCATGATGTGGGATTACTTACCGAGTTGGGGTAAATTATTAGCATGTATGCTTGCCTTAGCAATCTTGGCGGGTCGTCAGTTATGTCTCGCAATTTTAATGCACGACGCGTCTCACAAAAGTCTGTTCAAAAATAAGAAAATAAATGATTTCGTCGGTGAATGGCTATGCGCCCGCCCCATCTGGAATGATCTTCAAAAATATCGTGTACATCATGTTCGTCACCATGCAAAAACATCTACTCCAGATGATCCAGATCTTTCTTTAGTTGCTGGTTTTCCTGTCAGTAAAAAGTCTCTGACTCGTAAATTCTTACGCGACTTAACAGGTATGACTGGATTAAAATTTAGCTTAGGTCGAGTTTTAATGGATCTAGATATCATGAAATGGACTGTTGCCAATGATCAAATCTGGTTAGACCGCAGTCATAAAAATTTCACGGACTATGCAAAGAGTATTGCAAAAAACAGTACGGGCGCTATTGCAACCAATCTGGCACTTTATGGTGTTCTAAAAGCATTTGGTCAACAACGTTTTTATTGGTTATGGCCTCTAGCTTACTTAACCCCATTTCCACTTTTTTTACGTATTCGCTCTATGGCAGAACATGCTGGTATGCAAACCAGTAATACTGCTTTAACCAACACTCGAACAACACGAGCTGGGTGGATTGCGAGAAGTTTTGTTGCACCAATCCACGTAAACTACCATATGGAACATCATTTAATGGCTTCAGTGCCATATTTTAAATTACCGCGTATGCACAAAGTATTAAGAGAACGAGGTCATGTTCCAGTTCCGCCTAGCTATTTTGAAGTGATTCATTCACTTTCATCAAAACAAGAACCATCAACTTAATGCTTATTTAGAAGACCACTTTCAAATTTGTGGTCTTCTTTATTATTCACGTATATCTAATTTTTTTAGTTTTAACTGAGTTTGATAATACTTCGGTGTCACTCCCATCCAGCGTTTAAATGCGCGAGTGAAATGGGATGTATCTGCATAACCTAAACTTAAAGCCACAGCTTCAATTGATATTGCACTATTTTCTAAAAGATCTTGTGCCTGCTGCTTTCGACTTAGATCAACTAATGCTGAAAAACTTGTATTTTCGGTTGCCAAATACCGCTGTAGGCTCCGCTCTGACATATTCATCATGTGAGCGACTTGCTTAACTTTTAACATTTCCCCCTGACTATTCATCAATAATTTTTTAATTACGTGACTAATTTCTGCTTTCCATCCACTGCGTAACTTCAATTTATCTATATCTTTTTTACACTGTGCTTTCAGTAAAGGTGCAAGCATCGGGTCGGCCGTTAGGATAGGCTGCGATAAATATTCTTTTGGAAAAATCCAGACATTCTGTTTTTCATTAAATAAACAATCTACACCCAATTCGTCTTTTAGTTTTGAAAAACCGACGGGTTCAGACATATTTAACTTAACGGTACCTAAAAATGATAATCCTGTTAGATGTTTCGCGATTTGAATAAAACCTAATAACAAAAAAATAGTAGCATCTGAACTCAACTGAAAAGCTTTCAAAGGCTGGCGTATAGACCAGTAAATATAATCTTGTTCTTGTTTTAACTCTGGCTTAAATGCATCACAACGTGATCCAATAAATTGTTCAAGTGTTTTTAGGGCTTCTTCTAAATTTGCACAGACCATGGCCGCCATACCTACCGAACCATAACAAGATGCTTTCATTTCCAAAGCCAAATAACCCGCTAATGCTGGCTCATGAGTGAGTTCAATAGCATGTTCAAGAAGTTTGTTTAAAGCATTAAATTCAACATACCAATAGGGTTTGGTTAATTGTTCTAATGTTATGCCACTTCCATCTAGAAGCTGATCACCAGAGATATTCCAGCGCTTAACCATATCGACTAATAAATTAATATAAGTTCCAGGTAATTCTGGATTCATGCGTGGTCCACTAGCAATCATAATTGTGGCGTCAAATGGTAAAAACTGTCAGTTCATGAACTATGCCACGTTTTTAAATTGATGCATAGTTGTTCAAAATGGAATCCAGTGAATCGCACTAGACAGCACAATTTCTGAAAAGAATACAGGTCACCTTATGAATATTTTGATCGTTCATGCTCATCCAGAGCCACAGTCTTTTACAGCTTCATTAAAAACAACAGCTCAGCAAACCTTTAAAAAGTTAGGTCATCATGTAGAAGTTTCTGACTTGTATGCAATGCAGTTCAACCCTGTAGCTTCCAAAGAGGATTTTTTAGAACTCAATCAACCCGACTATTTTAATTACGCATTAGAACAACGTAATGCCGCCAAGCAAAATCTTTTAGCACCTGATATCCAATCGGAAATTGAAAAAGTAAAACGAGCAGATTTGATTATTTTGAACTTCCCACTTTACTGGACCTCTGTCCCAGCAATTTTAAAAGGATGGATTGATCGCGTATTCGTTTCAGGACTTTTTTATGGCGGAAAACGCTTTTATAACCACGGTGGTATGGCGTGTAAAAAAGCGATGCTCTGTTTAACACTGGGCGGTAGAACGCATATGTTTGGCGAGAACTCTATTCACGGACCAATAGAGCATTATCTATCACCTATTCAACGCGGTACCTTGGCTTATAGCGGTTTTGAAGTTCTTCCACCATTCATTGCCTATCATGTACCTTATATTAGCCAAGAAGCACGAAAAACCATTCTTGAGGACTATATAACGTACCTTACCCACCTCGACCAGCTTGAACCTTTAAAGTTTCCCAAACTTGAAGAATTTGATGAAAAGTTATATCCCCTTTAACGGTTTGTTTTAACTCTAAAACGGAATACTTGTATTCATACTTTTTAATTTGGTTCATTCTTTGTATTTTAGACGGTTAAACTTATCTGCTGAAAACACCCAAAAAATTGATCAAATGGTAAAAAATAAATACTGATTTATGCTCTATTCTGAATAATATAAAATGGAATCAATAATATACACATGTAGAGAAACTAGACTTATCCAGTAAAAATGATAACCAATACTCACTTCATGATCAATCAACTCATATTTTTACAAAAAAATCTTTGACCATTTTTCTTGGATTTTTGACAAAAATGTCATAAATACATGGCTTATTACTAATAGATTAAAAATATAAATATCAATTATTTAAAATAGTTTAATAATGTAAAAATTTCTCCATATTTCATTCTTTATTGACTTTTTTTGTATAAAAAATGAGTACTCCCCAGTTCATATAACAGATTTACTCTTAGTGTAATTATGCTATTTTTGTTACATGGAGTTATCAAAGCTTTGAAACTTGTAATTAAAAGCTTTGAAGGCAACACAGTTTAAACGGTTTAACTCTGTTACTTTTAAAAAAATGTCTTGAAGTTCAAGGAAAGATTAAAATGAAATTAAAACATCTGAGCACTGCAATGATTTTGGCAACGCTGCCTGCAACTGGGGTTTTCGCAGCAGCTTTGGATCGCTCTGGACAGTCAATGTCTGCATTCTTACAACCAGGTAATTACTTTGAAGCTGGTATTTCTGTTTTAGACCCAACTGTAGAGGGTAAAGAAGCAGGAACAAGCGCAACACGTCGTAATATTGACGATATGGGTAATGATTACTACTTCCCAAGTGCTGCATTAAAACTACAACTTAACGATAAATTCTCTTTTGGTTTACTCTATGACCAACCATTTGGAGCAGATGCAGAATATTCAGGTAACAACGTATTCGTTTCGAATCCAGGCACTGATACTATTTTAAGTCAAAAAGCATTAGGGGACTTGGCAACCAGCTCAATTCAGAAGTTGATTCAAGCATCTGGAGCAGCATTTACACCAGCTCTTATAGCCGTGACGAATACTACTGGCGGTGATCCTACAAAACCAACTCAAACAGAAGTTTTAGGAGCATTACAACAAGTTGCTGCTGGAGGAAATACAACTGTAGGTGCAGGACTAACAGCTCTACAAAACACCCAAAATGCTATTAATGCTGCAAACAATTATTTAGGTCGTGGTGGCACTAAAGTTAAAGTTGATACTCAAAACTTATCTTTTGTATTTGGTTATCAACCAACTAAAAACTTCAACTTCTATGCAGGTCCTGTATTACAAACAGTTAAAGGTAATGTAAGTTTACGTGGTCAAGCTTATAGCCTTTATAATGGCTATGATGCGAATATTAAAGAGACTACAGGCGCTGGTTGGCTAGTAGGTGCAGCTTATCAAATTCCTGAAATTGCCCTTAAAGCATCTGTAACTTATCGTTCTGAAATTGACCATAAAGTGAATATTAATGAAAATTTATCTATATTAAATTTCCCAGGTCTTACTTCAGTACTTGCTGGTTTGGATGTCCCAGCTTCTAAACTTCAGGCAATTAATACTGAAGGCAAAACTACCATTACAACGCCACAGTCTGTTAACCTTGATTTCCAAACAGGGATTATGGCGGATACAGTTGCATTTGCTAACGTACGTTGGGTGAACTGGAAAGATTTCTCAATTCAACCATATAAATTTGGTAAAGTTTCAGAAGCTGTAGGCGGTATTATTGGTCGTCCAAATGGCTTTAACTTAGTTGAATACGCAGATGATCAATGGTCTGTTAATGCTGGTGTGGGTCGTAAACTTAACGAAAAATGGGCAGGTAACGTCTCTGTAGGTTGGGACTCTGGTGCAGGTAACCCTGTAACTACTTTAGGTCCAACAGAAGGTTACTGGAACGTAGGTTTAGGTGTTCAATATAGCCCTACTCCACAAACCTTCATTGCTGGCGGCGTAAAATACTTCTGGTTAGGCGATGCTAAGGCTCAAACTGGCGCACAAGCTGGTGGTGATGAATATGTTGCAGAGTTCTCTGACAACAATGCCATCGCTTATGGCTTAAAACTTGGTTATAAATTCTAAGCCCAAAAATTATCACATATAAAAAAGGCGCTTAAAGCGCCTTTTTTATTGTCCATTCTTAAGCAGGAATATTACGCTGCGAAACTGAACGGATTGCTTCTTTTAATGCATCATAGCCATGAATTGCTGGGAACTGAGGGAACTCAGCAATCACATTTGCAGGTGCATCAAATAAGAAGCCATGATCAGCTTCACCAAGCATGGTTGTATCGTTATATGAATCCCCTGCCGCGATTACACGGAAATTTAAACCGTGAAGTGCTTTAACTGACTCACGTTTTTGATCTGGTTGACGTAGTTTATAAGCGGTGATCATTCCTTCTTCATCTGTCTCTAACTTATGACAGAAAATTGTTGGCCACCCTAATTGTTTCATTAGAGGATGAGCAAACTCATAGAAGGTATCTGACAAGATCACAAGTTGGAAATGAGTACTTACCCATTCAACAAACTCTTTGGCACCTGGTAATGGTCCCATCTCAGCAATCACTTCTTGAATGTCATTTAGGCCTAAACCATGTTGTTTTAAGATATTCAGACGTTGAGTCATTAAAACATCATAATCTGGAATATCACGAGTTGTTGCTTCTAGTTCTTTAATCCCTGTTTTTTTTGCGAAATTGATCCAGATTTCAGGAACTAAAACCCCTTCAAGATCTAGGCATACGATTTCCATGAATGCTTCCAACGTTGGTTAAAAATTGCTGTATCATACCATTAAGATTTTCAGTTTTGCGTTGTTATTGATCAAATCAATTTTATTCATAAGGATCGAAATTAAAGTGCTAAGTAATTTATTTACTATCCTTTAGAATATTTTTCATAACTCAATGCGCCCAAGCCTTTTGCCAGGAACACCCATGACCGTTATTCCGACTATTGATATTGTTGATGCTCTCGCAGCTGAATATGCAGCTAAAAGCCCACGCGAGATCTTAGAACTTGCATTAAGCCAACAAGGTGAAATCGCAATTTCATTCTCAGGTGCAGAAGACGTCGTCTTAATTGATATGGCTTCACGTTTAGGCAAACCTTTCCGTGTTTTTAGCCTTGATACCGGACGCTTGCATGCTGAAACATATCAATTTATTGAAACTGTTCGTAAGCATTACAATATTAATATCGAAATTTGCTTTCCTGAATCTGAAGCTGTGCAAAGCATGGTGAATGAAAAAGGCTTATTTAGCTTCTTTAAAGATGGGCACCAAGAATGCTGTGGTATTCGAAAAGTTCAACCTTTACGTAAGAAACTTGCAACTTTAGATGGCTGGATTACAGGCCAACGTAAAGATCAAAGTCCGGGTACACGTACCGAAATTCCTGTCGTACAAGCTGACGCAGGTTTCTCTGGTCCAGACAAACAACTCATTAAATATAATCCGCTTGCGAACTGGTCTAGCGCCGAAGTATGGAGTTACATCCGTATGATGGAAATTCCATATAATCCTTTACATGAGCGTGGTTTCGTTTCTATTGGTTGTGAACCATGTACTCGTGCAGTACTTCCAAACCAGCATGAACGCGAAGGCCGCTGGTGGTGGGAAGAAGCAACGCAAAAAGAATGTGGCTTACACGCAGGCAACTTAAAAAAATAGTCTGGTATAAAAAAACCACTGATGAATCAGTGGTTTTTTTTACAGTTATATCTCGTACACAAAGTCATATTTAATCTGTAATAAACGCTATATACTAAATTTTACGGTTCTATAATTCTAATAAGAGCTCAGTTAAGGGCTTCTTAGAAAAAAGCATGAGGCACAACAAGTTATGCGTCCATTACACCCTATTGATTTTATTTTTCTATCACTAGAAAAAAGACAACAACCGATGCATGTTGGCGGATTGTTTTTATTTGAAATTCCTGAAAATGCCCCTGAAACTTTTGTTCGTGATTTAGTAGAAGAAATTCGCCAATCAAAAAGTATTCCTGTACCACCCTTTAATAACCGTTTAAATGGTTTATTTTGGGATGAAGACGAAGAGTTCGATATCGATCACCATTTCCGCCATATTGCTCTGCCTCATCCTGGTCGAATCCGTGAGTTACTGGTTTATATTTCGCAGCAGCATAGTTCTTTAATTGACCGAGCAAAACCGCTTTGGACGTGCGACATTATTGAAGGAATCGAAGGTAATCGTTTCGCGATGTACTTTAAGATTCATCATGCCATGGTAGATGGCGTTGCAGGTATGCGCTTAATTGAAAAGTCTCTATCCAAGACCCCACAAGAAAAACATGTAGTTCCCCTTTGGTGTGTAGAAAGTAAAAGAACAAAGCGCTTAAAAGTGCCAAAACCAAGTACCAGTAAAATCAAAAGTATTTTGGGAGGCATCAAGTCACAACTTGAAGTTACACCTAAAGTCATGCATGAGTTATCACAAACCATTTTTAAAGAAATGGGGAAAAATCCTGACTATGTATCGACTTTTCAAGCTCCAGTTTCAATTTTAAATCAGCGTGTAAGTGCTTCACGTCGCTTTGCAGCTCAATCATTTGAATTAAGCCGTCTTAGAAAGATTTCTAAAGCACTTGGTGTAACGATTAATGACGTCGTGCTTGCTGTGTGTTCGGGTGCATTACGTGAATACCTGATTAGTCATAACAGTTTGCCTAAAAAGCCTCTTATTGCCATGGTTCCTGCTTCACTACGCACAGATGATTCTGATGTGAGTAACCGCATTACGATGATTCTAGCGAATTTAGGGACTCATAAAGACCAGCCTTTAGAACGACTCGAAATCATTCGTCGTAGTATGCAAAATTCGAAGCAACGCTTTAGCCGCATGACTGCAAATGAGATTTTAAACTATAGTGCTGTGGTTTATGGTCCGGCAGGTCTAAACATCATGTCTGGGATGCTTCCTAAGCGCCAAGCGTTTAATTTAGTGATTTCTAATGTACCAGGCCCACGTGAGCCACTTTATTGGAATGGTGCGAAATTAGATGCGCTTTACCCAGCTTCTATTGTCATGGACGGGCAAGCACTCAATATTACGATGACGAGCTATTTAGATAAGCTTGAAGTAGGTTTAACAGCATGTCGAAATGCTTTACCTAAAATGCAAAACCTTCTAACTCATCTTGAAGACGAGATTCAACGTTTTGAAGAGATTATTGAAGAGAAACAACTAAAACATCATTCGGTTGGTTAAGAAAAACTAAGGGGCTTTGAAATGGCCCCTTATTTTTTAATTGTTCGACACTGATTAAGTAACTGATGACATACTGAACGAATCATTGCAGTTGTGATCGGTACTTCTTTACCTTGGTCATTCAACATATAGCAGCTATTTACTGGCGTGCTTTCTAAAACATGTTTAAGACCGTTGCTAATTAAGTTTTCACTTACATTCATGGGTTATACCTCTTATTGTTTGCTAAGACGTTTTAAATAGGGAGAACGTCTAGGGCTACTGTATGTAAGTAGTATTTAAAATTCATGAATGAAAGTAAAATTTCAGTTGTAACAAGGATTAAGCGATATCTTGTTACAACTTTAACTTAAAATGATATCGTATTGCTCTTGCGTATATAAATTTTCAACCTGAAATTTAATAACTCTGTTGATAAAATGCTCTAAATCAGCCACTGCTGGGGCTTCTGCAGTTAATAATCGGTCAATCACCGATGGATGCGCAACAACAGTAAAGCCACTCGTAGACTCGAAAGCACGGGTATAACGTAATATCTCACGAAATATTTCGTAACATACTGTCTCTGCTGTTTTGACAAAACCACGTCCTTGACACGTTGGACACGACTCACATAACAAGTGCTCGAGTGATTCTCTCGTCCGTTTACGGGTCATTTCTACTAAACCAAGTTCAGATACTTGAGTAATTTTGGTTTTCGCATGATCACGTTCAAGCATTTTTTCAAATTGACGCATCACCTCTTCACGGTGAATGGCTTCTTGCATGTCAATAAAATCAATAATGATAATACCGCCCAGATTTCTTAGTCTGAGCTGACGTGCAATAACCTGAGTCGCTTCCATATTCGTCTTAAAGACTGTGTCTTCCAGACTACGACCACCGACATAAGAACCAGTATTCACATCAATGGTCGTCATGGCTTCAGTCTGGTCAATCATTAGATAACCACCAGACTTTAGAGCAACACGGGTTTGTAACGCTTTTTGAATATCTTCTTCAACGTTATAAAGATCGAATAATGGGCGTTCACCTGGATAATGAATCAGGCGACTTTGCATATTCGGTACAAACTCATCTACAAATTCACGGAGTTTTCCATGAATCTCTCTCGAGTCGACATAAATTTTTGCAGTTTCTTCACTTGCTAAATCACGAATAATTCGTTGTGGTAGCGGTAATTCTTCAAAAATTAAGGAAGGTACTGCAACGTCAACTTGCTTACGCTGAATGTATTCCCATAACTTACTGAGGTAACACATATCCTGCGCAATCTCAGCATCATCTACGCCTTCAGCAGCAGTACGTACAATCACACTCCCCGGTAGATTGTGCTCTGCCTGAATACCTTCGATGATATTACGTAAACGCTCACGTTCTTCTTCTGACTCAATACGCTGAGAAACCCCGATATGATTACCATATGGCATGAGAACTAAATAGCGAGAAGGAATTGAAAGATCTGTACTCAGGCGGGCGCCTTTTGTACCCAGCATATCTTTCATAACCTGAACGGTAAGCGTTTGTCCTGGATGAAGTAATTCAAAAACGTTAGGCGTTGGTTGAGAACGAGGCCAAACCATATCATTAATATGTAAAAAGGCTGTTCTAGATAAACCGATATCAACAAAAGCCGCTTGCATACCAGGCAGTACACGAACAACTTTACCTTTGTAGATATTACCGACTAAACCACGTTTAACTGTACGTTCTACATACAGCTCATTAACAGTTCCATTTTCGATTAATGCCACCCGACACTCCATAGGCGTGACATTAATAAGTAGTTCTTCTGACATACATAAACTCAAAGCATTATAAAATTTTTATTAAAGAGTCAGAGAGACTGTTAACGTAGCTTTGTCCACTATTCATCGACAATGCAATTCAATCAAGAATTATCAACAACCCCTTATGTCTTCACTCTTTTGAATAACTGTGAAAATTCATACAAAGGAAGTCCTACCACATTACTATAACTTCCTTGAATTTTGGGAATATATTGCGAAGCAATTCCTTGAATTGCATACGCACCGGCCTTCCCTACAGGTTCTCCTGTGGCCCAATAGTCTTCCATATCTTGTGTAGTTAAGGCCGCAAATTCAACTTGTGTTTGCACCACCTGACTCAAGATTTGCTGCTGTGTCGCAATACAAATTCCGGAAAACACATCATGCCAACGGCCAGATAATTGTTTCCAAATTTCAAAGGCATGCTGTTTTGAGTCAGGTTTACCAATAATCTGACCATCAAGCCCAAGACTTGTATCGGCAGCAATAACCACGGCATCTGGAAAAATATTTAATACGGCTTGGGCTTTTTCTCTAGCTAAACGCTCAACATATTGATAAACCAGCTCACCGTCATGAACAGATTCATCAATATCAGGGCTATAAATTTCAAAATCTAAACCCAACTGCTGCAACAACTCTCTCCGACGCGGAGAACTGGAAGCTAAAACTAAATGCGCCATTTTGCTAAACAATAATAAACTACTGGCCAAGTTAGAACACTGGTCATTAATGGTTGCCAATGGCGAGCAATTGAGAAGTGAGTACCTCCCATGGTTTGGGTCACCCACATAAAGGCTAAATGAGCAATAATAACCAAAGTGGCAATTGTCCATAAATTACCGAAAGTCAAAATACGACGCTCGCGTATTAAAAACCGGGTAACAAAGGTAACAATAACAAAGCTCAGTGCATTTAGTCCTAATGGAGCATCAAGTAGTAAGTCTGTAAAAAGCCCCATACCAAATGCAAACCATACTCCACACCATGTTGGTTGGCAAACGACCCAAAACAACATGATCATAAGCATGAACAATGGTCGCCAGCCAGAAATATCGTAGGACAATGGGTAAACCATGAGTACTGAACCCATGATTACAGAGAGTATAATTACCCATAATGGATCATTACGCTTCTCACGTTTCAATTTAGCGATCGGCATATGGCTGCTCCTTCGCTAATGAGTCTGAGAAAAGTACAATAACATGATGCCCCGTTGCGAGCTGAGCAGCTGGAGTAATATCAATTTCCGCAAACTCACCTGAATTATGACGGCGAATTTTAGCTACTGTACCCACTGCGTAACCTGCTGGAAAATGCTCACCTAAGCCAGAACTCAATACTTTATCGCCAACCTGAATATTTGCACTGGTTGGAACATATTCCATTTTCAAGCGACCTAAATCGCCAGTACCAGAAACAATCGCCCGCATACCTGTACGCTCTAGACGAACAGATAGTGAATGCTCTTTATCAGAAAGTAACATCACACGTGAACTATGAGGGTACACATTAATGATTTGCCCCATAATCCCTTTATCATCCAGAACCGTTTGACCAACCTTGAGGTGATCCATTGAACCACGGTTAATAATGATGATATGACGCAGCGGATCGGCATCTGTTCCAATTACTTCAGCAATTTCCATACGACCATCAATAATTAATGGTGTATCAAGTAAGCCGCGTAATCGGGTATTTTCAGCAGACAGTTCTGACAGCTTCTGCAAACGAACCTGAGCTTGTAACAGCTCGGCCTGCATTGCAGTGTTTTCACGGCGAAGTTGTGTTTCAGATTTAGTTTGTTGATTCAGCCATTCTCTCGACAGTACCGGATAACTTGCAAGCGCATAAATTGGGTTATATGCAGCGTACAAGACATCCCTTGCTGGCTGAATTACATAAGGCATACGCCAATCAAAGAAAAGCACAACCAAGCATGTAATGACCGCAATAATGAACGAGCGGAAAGATGGCGGCTGTCTTGAAAAAATATTCGGTTGCACCGCCTAATCCTTAAACTTAACCGACGAAAAGCATGTCATGGTTCGGGTTGTCGAAGAATTCTAATACTTTACCACCACCACGGGTTACACAAGTAAGAGGATCTTCAGCCACAACAACTGGTAAACCAGTTTCTTGAGCTAATAATTTGTCGAGATTACGAAGTAACGCACCACCACCTGTCAACACAATACCGCGCTCAGCGATATCTGAAGAAAGTTCAGGAGGAGTTTGTTCAAGAGCTGATTTCACCGCGCTTACAATGCTTTGTAATGGGTCAGAAATCGCTTGAGTAATTTCGTCAGAAGTTACAGTAATTGCACGAGGCACACCTTCTGCAAGGTTACGACCACGTACTTCAATTTCTAATGTCGTACCATCAGAAACAGCCATACCTACTTCTTTCTTAATAATTTCAGCTGTGGTTTCACCAATTACGCAACCGTGAGCTTTACGAACATAATTAATGATTTGCTCATCAAATACATCGCCACCAATACGTAAAGAATCAGCATAGACACAACCTTGCAATGAAATAATTGCAATTTCAGTTGTACCACCACCAACATCCACAACCATAGAACCACATGCTTGTTCAACTGGCATACCCGCACCAATTGCAGCCGCCATCGGCTCTTCAATTAAGCGCACATCACGGGCACCCGCATTAAATACGGCTTCACGAATCGCACGACGCTCGACCAAAGTTGATTTACATGGTACACATACAACTACACGAGGTGCAGGTGGGAACAAACGTTTTTCGTGAACTTTACCAATGAACTGATTCAGCATGGTTTCAGTCACTTCAAAGTCTGCAATTACACCATCTTTCATTGGACGAATTGCAGAAATATTTGCAGGCGTACGGCCTAACATTTGTTTCGCATCCAGCCCTACAGCAGCAACAATTTTTTGTGAACCACTGTGACGAATTGCCACAACTGTTGGTTCATTTAATATAATGCCGCGGCCTGGTGCATAAATAAGTGTATTTGCTGTACCTAAATCAATGGCTAGATCCGGCGAAAACAAGCCAATTAGTCGTTTTAGAATCACGGTTCGTTCTCAGTTAAACTTTCATGTGGATGCAAGGTGGCAACTTTAAACTAAATGTGATGATTTGAACAAGTCAATCGCTTATTATAACGCACGATATTTTGAAAATTTTTAATACTGATTAGGTGATGTTATGTCTACATCGGATGCACAGCATTCAGCAGATTTAAATGCACAAACAGTTTCAGCAATCGCCAATCTTGCTCGATTGTCGCTCAATGATACGCAATCTGCTGAATATGCTCAAAGTCTAAATAAAATTTTAGGCATGATGGAAACCTTAAAAGGCATTGATACGGAAGGCGTAGAACCTTTGAAGAGTCCTTTTGACAATCCTCAACCTTTACGTGCTGATGTGGTAACTGAAAGTAATCATCGAGATGAATACCAAGCTGTTGCACCTGCAACTCAAGATGGTTTGTATCTTGTTCCTCGCGTGATTGAATAACTTTTAGTCAATTAATCCATCTTCCCAATTTTGAATGTAAAGAAATTTTACTCATGACTGATTTACATCGCTTATCAATTCGTGAACTTGCTGAAGGCTTAAGCCAAGCGAAGTTTTCATCTCGCGAATTGACTGAACACTATTTAAAACGTATTGCTAAAATTGACCCACTGGTAAAAAGCTACGTGACGGTTACGCCTGAGCAAGCGCTTGCTGAAGCCAACGCAGCCGATGCAGCTTTAAAAGCCGGTAATGCAACCGCTTTAACGGGTATTCCACTTGCTCATAAAGATATCTTTTGTACCAAAGGCATTAAAACCACTGCTGGTTCAAAAATATTAGACAACTTCATCTCTCCTTACGATGCAACTGTTGTTGAAAAAACTAAAGCAGCTGGTCTTGTCACTTTAGGTAAAGTGAACATGGATGAGTTTGCGATGGGTTCAACTTCTGAAAGCTCATATGTTGGTGCAACAAGTAACCCATGGGCACTTGACCATGTTCCTGGTGGTTCATCAGGTGGTTCTGCGGCGGCTGTAGCAGCTGATTTAGCACCTTTCGCTACAGGTACTGATACAGGTGGCTCAATTCGTCAACCTGCCTCTTTCTGTGGTTTAACAGGCTTAAAACCGACCTATGGTCGTGTATCTCGTTTCGGGATCATTGCTTATGCATCATCTTTAGATCAAGCGGGCCCAATGGCACGCTCTTCCGAAGACTGTGCTTACCTGATGAACGTAATGGCAGGTCACGATGCAAAAGACTCGACTTCGGTTAAAAAAGAAGTTGATGACTACGTTGCAAATTTAAATGGCACATCTGTAAAAGGTTTACGCATAGGTATTCCTAAACAGTACTTTAACGTTGCAGGCTTAGATGCAGACGTTAAAGCACGTGTTGAAGAGTCTTTGAAAAAGCTTGAAGAAATGGGTGCAACCCTTGTTGAGATCGATCTCAACATGACTGAAGCCTATGTACCGACGTATTACCTCATCGCACCAGCAGAAGCATCATCTAACTTGTCACGTTATGACGGTGTTCGCTATGGCTACCGCTGTGAAAATCCAGCAGACTTGATGGATCTTTATAAGCGTTCTCGTTCAGAAGGCTTTGGTCCAGAAGTTCAACGTCGTATTTTGATTGGTACATACGCGCTTTCTGCGGGTTATTACGATGCTTACTATGTAAAAGCACAAAAAGTACGTCGTTTAATTCAACAAGACTTCTTAAAAGCATTTGAAAATGTAGATGTGATTGCGGCTCCTGCTGCACCAACAACTGCATATAAAATTGGTGCGAACTTAAGTCCAACTGAAATGTATTTAGGCGATATCTATACACTTGCAGTGAACTTAGCAGGCTTACCAGCCATTAATGCTCCTGTTGGTTTCGATAAAGACAGCTTACCTGTAGGCTTACAATTAATTGGTAACTACTGGTCAGAATCGCAATTATTGTCGATTGTTCATCAATACCAACAAAATACCGATTTCCATACTCAACGTGCGGCAATTGCTGAGGAGAATGCATAATGGCTGAAGCTCAAAAGTTGAAATTGATTGACGGTTGGGAAGTCGTTATTGGTATCGAGATTCACACTCAGCTTGCAACCAATTCTAAAATTTTCTCTGGTTCATCGACTGAATTTGGTCAAGACCCAAATACACAAGCGAGCCTTGTAGACTTGGCGATGCCAGGTGTACTCCCTGTTTTGAATGAAAAAGTAGTTGATCTTGCAATTCGCTTTGGTTTGGGTATCGATGCCTACATCGACCAAGCTTCAGTATTTGCGCGTAAAAACTACTTCTACCCTGACTCACCAAAAGGCTATCAAATTAGCCAAATGGACAATCCGATTGTGGGCTTGGGCCATATCGACATTCAGCTTGAAGATGGTACGACTAAACGTATTGGCGTAACTCGTGCCCACCTTGAAGAAGATGCGGGTAAATCTGTACATGACCAATTTGAAGGTATGTCTGGCATTGACTTAAACCGTGCTGGTACCCCTTTGCTTGAAATCGTTTCTGAACCAGACATGCGTTCAGTTGAAGAAGCTGTTGCTTATATCAAAGCGATTCACACATTAGTACGTTGGTTAGGTATCTCTGACGGTAACATGGCGGAAGGTTCATTCCGTGCAGACTGTAACGTGTCTTTACGCCGTCCGGGCCAACCTTTTGGTACGCGCTGTGAGCTTAAAAATCTCAACTCATTCCGTTTCATTGAGCAAGCGATCAATGTTGAAATTGAACGCCAAATGGAAATTTTGGAATACGGCGGAAGTATCGACCAAGAAACTCGTTTGTTTGATCCAAACAAAATGGAAACGCGTTCAATGCGTTCTAAAGAAGAAGCAAACGATTACCGCTACTTCCCAGATCCAGACTTGTTACCTGTGATTATTGCAGATGAGCAAATCGAAGCTGCTCGCGCTGCACTTCCAGAGCTTCCTGCTGCACGCCGTGCACGTTTTATCGCAGACTTTGGTGTAACTGAGTACGATGCTCACGTACTTACACTCTCACGCGAAATGGCGGACTTCTATGAGGCTGTTGTAGCTGCTGCTGGCGGTGCGAAGCAAGGTAAAGTGTCTGCAAACTGGGTAATGGGCGAATTCTCAGGTGCTTTAAACAAAGCAGGCCTAGATTTGGCTGACTCACCTGTTTCTGCTGAACAGCTTGGTGGCATGATTGCTCGTATTGTTGACAACACCATTAGCGGTAAGATTGCAAAACAAGTCTTTGGCTTTATGTGGGAGTCGAAAGGTAAATCTGCCGATGACATTATTGCGGAAAAAGGCTTAAAGCAAGAAACCGACACTGGTGCAATTGAAGCAATTATTAAAGAAGTACTTGCAGCCAATGAAAAAATGGTTGAAGAGTACAAGTCTGGTAAAGAGAAAGCCTTTAACGGTCTTGTTGGTCAAGTCATGAAAGCTTCTAAGGGTAAAGCAAACCCTGCGCAAGTAAATGAATTAATGAAAAAATTGATTGGTTGATTTATTGACTAATTCATTGTTTTTATGCGATAAAAACCTCACTTAAAGTGGGGTTTTTTATGGATTTTAATAAAATAAAAATAGATAGACCAAGATCTATAATTACATATTTTGATTATTTTAAAGACAATATGCTTGATTTTCATACAGCTATGGCTTCAGGCGGCTTTGCTACTTTAAGCGATATAAGTTACGGTTTCTCAATAGAAACATCTCTTAATTGGACTGTATTTCTTACCTCTATATTAAAAACAACCAATCTAATTGATTTAATAGCTTTGGAAACTATAGATAAAAAAATAAAAAAACTATTCAAAGAATATGTTCAGAATAGTAGTTTAGATATTTTTTTTGAGTTTAATAAAGTTATTTCAGAACTGAAAATTTATAGTCAACAAACTAATTTCTTCTATTTCATCATCCAAGGATTAAACTGCGATAAAATATATTCATTTGAAAATATAACTCTTGGAAATTTTAATGAAAAAAACTCAAATAACATTTCTTTTTCAGAAAAAATAAATAAAAATATAAAACTAGTCATAGATGAGCGAAAAAGAAATGGGACATTTGATCCCAAAGATATATTTTTAAAAGAGCTAAAAAATACAATAAAAAAATATAAAAATAAAACAGTTATTGAGGTTTCTAATCTTGGCGACCCATTAATGGCCAAAGAAAAAAGTAAAAATGATGCTAAAGAGTTCATAAATCAAATTATTTTCATTACTCATATATCAAAAAGTTATAAATTCCACATTCAAGTACATACTTATGAAGTTAAAGATAGAATTCAACCATTATGCGTAAATTATGACGAATTAAGTACTAGCGCACTAAGTGATGAAATTATTTACAATGTCGATTTTAGCTTTTCACAAAGGAATAATATAGATAGTCTAAGTAATATTGGTTCTAAATTTAAAGAATTATGCTTTCCTATACTAACTAACAGCTTTAACAATGACTTATTAGAGAAATTGCGTGTTTCTATAAATTGGTATAGTGCATCCATTAATTCGGAAAGTTTAAATGAGAGCTTTTTATTCTGTGCTATTGGAATGGAATCATTATTAACTACAGGTAAAGACTCCATTACAAAAGTATTAGCTGAAAATACTGCTTTTTTAATAGCTAAAGATGACATTGAAAGTAGAAAACTAGTTTACAACACTATGTGCAATTTATATGCAAAACGTAGTGGTATTGCACATGGTGGAAACATAAATATTGAAACCAAAGAGTTAAAGCAAATAAGATACTACTTAGCTATGAGTATAATAAAAATAATATCAAAAATAAAAGCTGATGAAATTAACTCAAATAAAGATTTAATTACTTTCCTAGATAATCAAAAATTTGGTTAAAAAAATATAGCTTTACTCTTGTTTTGGCAAAAGTAACAAAACCATCTGTTAGGCAGAAGGCACATCCCTGATACCTCTGCCTAACGGCGACATCCATGTCGCCTATTACGTAACTAATACCAGTGAATTATCAAAAACTGTATTTGTTATTCTCACACCCCAATTTCAGCCACTCTTCGACTAAAGAATGGGCTTTTTTCTAAAGAATTGCTCAGTGACTGTGCTAATTTAAATTAAAAATTGAAATCACTTATATTTTAAAAAGAGGAATAAAATATGTCTAAAAAGATTTTAATGTTAGTCGGTGACTATGCTGAAGATTATGAAACTATGGTTCCTTTTCAGTTCTTAACTGGTTTAGGTTATACCGTGCATGCTGTTTGTCCGAATAAAAAGAACGGCGACCATATTGCAACGGCTATTCATGATTTTGAAGGTGAGCAAACTTATAGCGAAAAGCGTGGTCACAACTTCGCGATTAACTATGATTTTAATGCCGTTAATACCGAAGACTATGTAGGCCTAGTCATTCCGGGTGGTCGTGCACCAGAATATTTACGTATGAATGATCGCGTTGTCGAAATTGTACGTGAATTTGATAAAGTGAAAAAACCAATTGCAGCCGTATGCCACGGTGCTCAGTTACTCGCTGCGGCAGACATTTTAAAAGGCCGCCTCTGCTCAGCTTATCCAGCATGTGCAGCCGAAGTAAAATTAGCAGGTGGGCAATATGCAGACATTGCTGTAACTGATGCCGTTACCGATGGGCATTTAGTAACGGCTCCGGCTTGGCCTGCCCATCCAGCTTGGTTAGCACAGTTTGTGAAAGTTTTAGGCGCTAAAATTACTATCTAAATAGCTCTATTCATTCTAATTAAAATAAAGCCTGCTATTTAATAGCAGGCTTTATTAATAAAAGAGAGAACTAGATTTTTATCTTGTAATTCCCAGCTTATTCCAAATTTCTGGTGTTAAAAACGTTGTCACCAATTTATTTAAATCGATATAGCGTAATGTGCCCTGCAACTGTTGTTTAACAGCTGGGTCTTTAACAATATCTTCACCAGCACTTTGACCTAACTGTTGGAAAGCTTCACCAACTGCCTTCACGCCTTCTGCCTTAATCACAGCTTTAGTTTGGGTAGAACATTGCTCCACAATCACGCGCTGTAAAACCTGAGCCAGTTTTTGGTCTAACTGGTCTTTTTGCTCAGGTGTTACATTACTAAATGCTTTTAAATCGGGATGAGCCGCTAAAGCTGTAAACGTCCATTGAAGCACCGTGGTTTTATCAGAAGCTGTTGTCGCTTTAACCAGACAATCACTGAGTTGATCGACCGTTGGACCAGCCATTGCAATTTGTGTTGTACCTAGTACAGCCGCCGCCACACATATTGAACGACTCAGATGTGAAAACTTATGGCGAGCAATAGCGTAAAGATGACGTGACATAGGTCTAGCTCCAATAAACAATCTGTTCTTTTTATCACAGAGTCACCAAAGTTACCTGTTATGACTCTGTAACTGTAAAATACTTACTTTACGACTGATTCAATACGATCAAGCTCCCACACCCCACCTGCGGCCAAGCCTTTGCACATACCCGTCCACATATCCTTAGTATGCACAAAACTCTTGCCATCCCAGACCCATTCTTCACTTGCCCAACAATCTCCAATACCTCGTCCCTTTTGAGAACTGCTGATCATACCGCTATCGAAATCTGAAGCGGACTCGGTCACAAACGTTGCCTTACCATTTAAAGACTCATCGAGTACCCAAGCTCCATACCCTTCGTTATAAGCCCCTCTCCAACACAATGTAGTCGCCAGAACTTTTTGATTGGTTAATTTATATAGGTCAATTTCTTGTGGTTCAGCTCCATCACTATTACCGCCATAAACGCCTTCACAAAAGCCGTCTTCTTTCGGATTCGGTTTAGCTGCCATCAGGCTACGGTATATTGTTTGGTACTGTTTATTTTTTGGCTGTAAAGTTAAGTAAGGTTTAGTTGCCGTTTTAATACGTTTTACAACTAGTTTTGGTTCAGGCATCAGCACTTGATTTTCATTGGCACTGCCCTTTTTGACTAAAGCACCAACGGTCCCAATACGCTTCTGAAAATCATCCATTTTTAATAACACAGCAGTCATACCGGCATCAGAAATTTTCCATTCATGTTGCGCATTTTTAAATACAATTTCAGTTTTCTGTTTAGACTGCTGCAGTACAGCATTGGCTTGTGAACTAGTTAATTTACCCATAATTGGCAGCTCAGTACCATCTACAGCCACAAGCCCTAAGTCTTTGCCATTGATATAAAAATGGATATTTTTAAGCTGATTTGCAGGCATGCTTTGTTCATAGTCAGACAATGTAAACTCAACTTGCACAGGTTGTTTTGGCCCTGCTTTACGCGTTATTAAAATTGAAGCTGGATTATCACCATTGTCTTCATTTTGATAGCCAGCAGCCTTACAAGTACCGGTATTACTACAATAGATTTCCCACTCTTGATGAGAAAATGAAATGCCTTTAATGTCTTGAGCAAAACTATAAGAACTTATTGCTGCTAAAAAGCAAATTGAAAGTATATTTTTCATTTTTCCATATCTCTATAAATCTGTTTTTATTATGAAATTAAAAACAGTTTTCAATTTTGAATTACCTTATAGTTTAAAAGAATATGTTAGATTTATATAAGATTTTAAATTGATTACTTTCTAAAAATGAAAAAATTAAATTTTTTATTATGCACAGTATTGGTAAGTCTCACTTCAACTGCTTATGCAGAAGTAAAAAGCTTTACTCCTCATTTTCCAAAGTTTTATAGCTCTGCTGCAACACGCAAAGCAGATAATCAGATCTATAAGCTTGGAGAAGCAAATTTTTTAAACGGCGTTACAGTCCCTTTTTATGGAGTAACGGCACAAAACCCTATAGAAGATGGTTTACTTAAAAGTTTTGAAACCTGTACGCCTAAAAGCTGCCATTTTAATTTTAAACTCGATGCTCAACATGCAAAACAACTCAAGCTTCTTGCATTACCTGAAACAGGATTGGTGCTGGTTCCACGTAACTGGCAAGATGTACAAGCAAATGCAGGTGCGAATGGAACTGGTTTTGCTTTAGCAATGAGTCCAGATCAAAAACAAGCGATAGAGCTTTATGACTCTTCTTTTTGCGTTGGGTGTGGATTACCAAATGCAACGCTTTATTTTCCTGAACTGTTAAAAGAAAGTGTTGAAGATGATTTTGGCGGATTCAAAGACCCAAAAAAACTCATTACCATCGTTCATCCCTCTAAAAAAGTGGCTTTTTTTAGTTATCAAATTCCACAAGTGAACAATAAAACGCATGGTATTGCCAAATATGATGATGAGGACATGTTCAACTACAAAGAGATTCAAGTCACCTTAGATAAATCTCAGCAATCATTAGTTGGTCCTATTCTTAATTTTTATAATGCAACTCATTAAATATTTGTACCTATAAAAAAACCCGCTTTCGCGGGTTTTCATTTATTTATGCAATATTGATTCAAAAGCTTTTAAACGCTTGTAAATCGAAAGTAACTCAATAATGGTTTTCCATGAACTAATTAAATATTGGAATGAATCTCTTACGCGACCAAACACATTTGCAATTTGTTGAATTAAACCTAATGTGAGTTTACCAGCAGCTATAGATGGGAAAAGAACAACCAAGTTATACAAAATATCAAGTTGTCCATACCAAATCGCCGTCATATTGAAATAGGCATAATGAAAGTAAAGTCTAAAATAATTTTTACGTACATTACTAAATAACTCACGTAAAGTAGCAGGTTTTGCACGATCAGCATGATCTTCACCATAAACCAATTCTTTACGGTAAGCTGCTTCTACTTTTTGATTGTTAAATTGTAGACCAGGTAATTTAATACCAACTACCATTAATAAAATGGTACCAAAAATTGACCATACTATTGCAGCCCATACCAAAGAGTGATCTAACTCACCAACAATTGGTAAAACAGTAACGTGTTTAGAAAGTTGAAATAAAATAGGTAAGAAAGCAATCAATGTAATAACAGCTTTTACCAACTCTACCCCTAAATCTTCCAAAATGGTTGCAAAACGCATGGTATCTTCTTGTACACGCTGCGAAGCACCTTCAATATGGCGAAGCTTTTCCCAATGTTCCGTATAGTATTCATTCATTGCCGTACGCCAACGGAATACATAATGACTTGTGAAAAAAGCATTAATGACAGCTAAAGTCACAGCGACCATTGCAATATAAAGAAAAACTAGGGTTTCACTATATAGTGCTGAGAGATCCCCCCCTCCACTAGAAAGCATTTTTTGAATTAAGTCCCAAAATGGTACATACCATGCATTAATCGCAACACTGGACTGAACAGCAAACCAGATATTAAATAGAATAAATGCTGATCCCCAGATAGACCAACGCTGCCACGGATTATTAGAAACAATTTTCCAAAAACCGGCAAAAATTGCTGTGGAGACTAAAAACCAGAGATAAAACCATAAGAAAGCAGGTGACCAGAAGCGACTTACACCAACAGGCAATTCAGCATCTGCATAACCATGGGGAAAGCCTACATACTGTCCCCAGTGTTCTCCCCCTGTATACCAGAGCACCATATTTAGCGCGAGCCAAATAACTACAGATATAAAAAAATACCGTGGAGACGGAAAAAATGATTTGAACATTGAGTGTTGTTATCCCTATATTTCTTCAAATTTGCAATGAAGAGAATACTAAAACCTAAACCTTAAAATTGTGAAGGGCAAAGTTTAGAGAATTGTCAGTTTTTCCCATTTCATTGAAGGATTTGATCGTTTTTTTGTAAATTCATCCTTTTTGCAATTTAATCCATTTAAATTGCTTCGTATATGACTCCCTTGAGAGCCATATACGGCTTTTATATCATAGTGATATCTGTGTTTAAATCTCTTCTTTACGAACAATATAACCTTCAAGCTGCATAGCCTGAATTAAAGGTTCCAGATCTGGAGCACTTTTTAACTCGACATCAACACTGACCGCACTTTCTTTGGCACGACTTGTGGCAGCAAAGCGTTCATGGCGCAGTTCGTAAATGTTACCGCCTTGCTCAGCAATAATTGCTGTTAAACGCGCTAAAGCACCTGGATTATCTGGTAATTCGACACGAATACGAACCATACGCCCCGTACGCGTCAAGTGACGCTGTAATACGGAAACCATCACTCGTGTATCAATATTACCCCCAGATAAAACAACCCCGACTTTATGACCTAAAAATAGATCTGGTCGAGACATAATTGCAGCGATACCTGTCGCCCCTGCTCCTTCACATACTGTTTTCTCAATGTTAAGTAGCAGCGCAATTGCTTCTTCAATCATGTCTTCAGTGACAACGACAATGTCATCAACGTATTCTTTAGCGACTTGAGTCGTCAGCTCACCCGGAGTTTTAACCGCAATACCCTCAGCTACGGTTGAACCTAAGGAAACTGCGATTTGATAGTTACAAAGCAATTTCGCCATGCTTGGGTATACAACCGACTGAACCCCGATGACCTTAATTTTAGGGTTGATCGATTTTGCTGCAATCGCAATACCAGAAATGAGACCACCACCGCCAATTGGCACAACTAAAATGTCTAGTTCAGGAACAGCTGCAAGCATTTCGAGCGCAATGGTTCCCTGACCAGCAATAATTTCAGCATCGTCAAAAGGATGAATAATAGTTAAAGATTCTTCTTGAGCGACACGGTGCATTTCAGCAGCAGCTTCAGAAAAGTCTTGACCATGCAAAATAACGCGTGCGCCGTATTCACGTACTCGTTGTACCTTCACGTTGGGTGTCGATTTAGGCATGACAATAGTTGCTGTTACGCCTGTACGCTGAGCATGATAAGCAACCCCTTGTGCATGGTTACCTGCTGAAGCAGCGATTACACCATGTTGCTTTTCTTGTTCGGATAGACTCAAAAGTTTATTCAATGCGCCTCTTTCTTTAAAAGAAGCCGTAAATTGTAGATTTTCAAATTTCAGCCACATTTCTGCCCCTAGGGTTTTAGAAATGGTTTCTGAAAAAACAAATGGTGTTTTAACCACTAAACCATCTAAACGCTCTGCAGCGGCATGTATATCTTCTAATGTTGGAAACTCTTGTTTTACCTGTTGCTGAATCATCTAATTAGTCGGCCTCAATATGTTACAAATCAATTATTTTTTTGAAAAATAGCATGAATTTCTCACATCTGTCATGAGGAGTTTTCAGCATAGCTCCACTATACAAAAATTTTTATCAGCACATACAAATCTTTTATTTTTCAACAAAAAAGCCCGAACAGGGCTTTTATTTAATTTTCATATACTTGCTTTTGATTTATTTGGACTGGGCACTTAAACCGTCAGTGGAAATATTCTGTTCAGCTATTTTTTCATCAATTGCAAACTGAATATCAGATAATTTTGCATTTGCCGCATCTATACCTGCTTTCATGGTGGCTTCGCGGCCTTTCACATCAAAAATATGGGCTTTTTCTCTTAAATCTGGTTGAATCACGACATCTGCATATTGAAGTTCTTCAGCAGCTAAACGTCCTTGCATAATATTAATATTCTGGTTAAAGAGCCCCCATACATTCGAAGTTTCCGTATAAATCGGTTGGGCCAAAATATCAACAGCAATAATAACATCAGCACCTAAATCACGGGCAACTTCAACAGGTACTGGACTCACTAAACCGCCATCTACATATTCAGATTTACCAATTTTAGTGGGTATAAACATACTTGGAATAGATGCAGAGGCTCTAACAGCTTGCCCAGTATTGCCATAGTTAAATACGGTTTTTGTGCCATGCTTAAGCTCTGTTGCAACCACATACATCGGTATTTTCATTTTTTCGAGCGGTAAGTTATTTACTTGTTGATTTACGTAGTCTTCAACTTTTTTACCGTCAAAAAAACCTTTTAAACCAATACTAATATCACGCACGTCGCCTGCTTTCATTTTCAATGCAGTATCACGCAATTCATCGGGTGTTTTTCCACTCGCATAAATTGCCCCAACAATACTGCCTGCACTGGTTCCAACAATAAAATCAGGACGAATACCATGCTGTTCTAAAACTTCAATCACGCCAATGTGCGCATATCCACGTGCACCACCACTACCTAACACTAGCGCGACAACTGGCTTTTTCTGCTGTTTCTTAATTTTTGCAAAGGGCTGGTCAACAAAACGAGAGTATGCCTCTGCCGTTTGTGGTTTTAAGGCAGATAAGTGTGAGGTGGTCTGGCAGCCAGCCAACACCATAGAAAGTCCGAGAATCCACAATTTAAGCTGTTTCATGACCCATCTTTGCACTATGACGTTAAATTTCGAACTGCAAGTTTAGTTGCTCGTTCTGTGAAAAGCTGTATTGAATTTATTTAATTTGTCATGTTTAAAATTTATACTCAAGTGTTTTTATGGTGTATAAAAAAAAGCCCCTTATTTCTAAGAGGCTTTTTTGAAAATTACCAAATATCTGAATCGACTTTTTTCTTCAGCTCTGGATATTTATTAATTTTAAACTCTGGTTCTTTAATACCTTGTTTTAATTGCTCACGGTAGTCTTTCAACAAAGTACGTGCCATTGGTGTTAATAGTAAAATTGCGATTAAGTTAATCGTCGCCATGATACCCATAAACAAGTCAGCCATTGACCAAACTAATGGAACACTACCAATTGCACCGAAATACACCATTACCAATACAAAAATACGGAAGATGAACATAACTTTCGGATTGTTATTAATAAACTGCACATTACCTTCAGCGTAGGCATAGTTACCTAGTACAGCTGAATAACAGAACAAGAATAATAGAACAGCAAGGAAGTCCGATCCCCAATGCCCAACTTGAGTTTCTAAAGCACGTTGAGTTAATTCAACACCAACGAAGCCCGCATCATGGTAAACACCAGAAACCAAAATGATAATTGCAGTACTTGTACATACAATGAAAGTATCTACAAATACACCAAGCATTTGTACCAAACCTTGGTTTACAGGATGTTTTACATCAGACGCAGCAGCAGCATTCGGTGCAGAACCCATACCCGCTTCGTTTGAGAACAAACCACGCTTAATACCTTGCATCATTGCCATTGATACGGCAGCACCAAAGAAACCACCTGCTGCAGACTTAAAATGGAAAGCCTCAGTCACAATCAGCTTTAAAATATCAGGCAAAATTGCATAGTTGCTTAATGCAATATATAACGCAACAGATAGGTAAAGACCTGCTTTTAAAGGTACGAACATTTCTGCAAATTTAGCGATACGTTTGATACCACCAAAAATTGCCAATGCAACCATAACGACAAGCGCAATACCAACCCAAGAGATTTCTAAATCAACACCACCTAAATGAGCAATAAGATTGGCCTTGTCCCAACCCCATGCATGTGAAGATGCATTAGCAATTGCATTGATTTGAACTGAGTTAAATACGAAACCGTAAGTAAAGATTAATGCCAGTGCGAAAACTACACCGAAGGTTTTACTACGTAAACCTTGAGTAATATAGTAAGCCGGTCCACCACGGAACTGTTTGCTCTTGCTATCTCGAACTTTAAATAACTGAGCAAGTGTAGACTCAATAAAAGCCGAGCTCATACCAAGAACAGCTGTTACCCACATCCAGAACACTGCACCAGGACCACCAATTGCGATCGCGATTGCTACACCAGCAATGTTACCTACCCCAACACGGCTCGCAAGACCTGTTACAAATGCCTGAAAAGGTGTAAGACCATGCTCGTCTTCGCCTTCAGTACGACTGCTTTTCATAACACGAATACTTTGCAAGAACATGCGAATTTGCACTGCTCCAGTTAAGACCGTATAAAAAATACCGACAGCCAGCAAGAAAATAACTAGGAAATCCCATAAAGGGTCATTAAAAAATTTTACCCACGACATCAATGTCGCATTGAGTTGTTCATTCATACTCGTTCCGCTTACGTTCTTGCTAATGCGCTATTAGCACAAGCCAAAATACTGCAATAAACAAAAAAGCCCCTCAAAATTGGGACTTTTTCAGTACATTTAAGAAAAAACTTTTAATGTCAATTGAATAGCAATTATCGTCACAAGTTTAAGCAACATGATGCCCAGCACTAAGCCTTTGAAGGTTGCATGAGAGAAAGCACTCTTCAAATAAAATGAATTCATCGCATTACTGAACATAGTCCCATTGGGATGAACAGCATGCATCGACTCGGCTACAAACTTGGAAACTAACAAATGACCACCGCTAAATCAGCTCGCTTAATGATTCACATCAATTAATCGAGTTATAAAAAATCTGGATTTAAGCCATAAGCATATTTACATATACTTTTGAGCGAATGTCTAAACTGCATATAAATTTCAAAGACTGTAACAAGCCAGCGCTATAACGCGACTATCTGCGCCCCGATCCTTGCTACTCAAGAAGCGTGCGTTGAGATGCGTACCAAGCTGTTGTATTTTTTTTAGCCTAGTCGTTGCGTGAGTTAAGTTCATTTTCATGGTCGCAATGGTAATCGCCAATCCTTGTTTCATGAACTGCTTGTTGATGAGCGGTAAACTCATGTAAAGCTCCTTATACCTCGTGTATTTCTCCACTTCTGCATAAAAATCTTTTTGTAAAAGTATTTATTATGCAGCCACTACTTTTCCTAACGTGAGTATGGAGAAATCATACCTGCGTAAAAAAGTCGGTATTATGCAGAAATTTAAACTTTTGTGTATGTTTTTCATTAAAACTTTATATGAAAATTGGTTATTTTTTATATAAAGTCATCCGTTTTGTACTGTTTTTAAACATATTCTACCTTTTTTCTAATTGAATATTTTTCGCTCACCCAAGCTTAATCTTTGTTTTTTTATAATCGACAAACTCGCACTATTTTGTGCATTTAAGTCAAAAGTGGCATATTCGAATTATAATTAATCAGCCATTATGTCTAAACGAATCGCATCATCATACATGTAAGGATATCTCTTTTCTAATATTTTTTGCTTATAAATGCAGCAACTTCAAGATGTGAAATGAAGCATCAAAACGTATTGGATTTTAGAGAATAAGATCAGGAGTAATCATGAGTTTGGAACAAGTCCATCTTGTTGACGAGGCTATCACCTCTCGACATTCTGTACGTGCCTTTTTAGACACTCCAGTACCACAGCAAATCATTAAAGATATTTTAACAGTCGCAAGTCGCGCTCCTTCCGGAACAAATACTCAACCGTGGAAAGTGTATGTTGTGACGGGGCAAAAACGTGATGAAATGGTAGAGCGTGTCTGTGCAGCACAGATTGAGATTTCCAAAAATCCTGAACTTGCAGAACAATATAAAGAAACTTTTGCCTATTACCCTGAAAAATGGGTTTCACCTTTTATTGACCGTCGCCGTGAAAATGGTTGGGGACTCTACGGTCTATTGGACATTAAAAAGGGAGAAAGAGAAAAAATGGCTGCTCAACAGTTACGTAATTTCAAACTGTTTGATGCACCAGTCGGACTTTTCTTTACAGTCAATAAAGCTATGGGAATTGGTTCAAAAATGGATATCGCAATGATGATCCAGAATGTCATGGTGGCTGCTAAGGCCCGCGGTTTAGATACATGTCCACAGGCAGCTTGGAACCATTTCCACCCGATAGTTTTAGATATTTTAGGGGCAGCAGATGATGAAGATCTAGTATGTGCGATTGCATTAGGTCATGCAGATCCCGCACATATTGTAAATACCTTTATTACTCCTAGAGAACCTGTAGAGAATTTCGCAGTCTTTCTAGATTAAAAGTTTATGTAAACCTCTCTTAAATTATGAGAGAGGTTTGCTTTTTGCCTGCTGCGTCGCTTTTAAAACAACAATGAAGCCACTTAAAGTAAATAGCACCATCATTATTCCCATATTGAGTGATGCAGACCAAACAAGAAAGTTAAGAAGCAAGCCACCTAATAATCCACAAGCAAATTGCATACTGCCCATAATTGCACTTGCTGTTCCAGCACGAGCACCTTGCTTAGACATTGCAAGTGCCATAGCATTTGGACCTGTTAATCCAATTCCTGAAATCGCCAAAAATAGTCCTAACATTACAAGCCATAAAGGTGCCATAGGGATTAAACCAGCAATTAATACAATGCTAGCCCCAGTTACTTGTACCATTGAACCTGCTTTTAAACGCTTGGTAATTTCAACACGTGTTGTTAAATGCTTGTTTAACGATGACATCAGCATAATGCCAAAAGCATTGAGACCAAATATATAAGCAAACTCTTGCTGATTTAGGCCATATTGGTCCATAAAAACAGCTGGAGCTGAACTGATATAACAGAATAACGCTGCACCGGTTAAACATCCTGCGAACATAGGTAAACGGAAACTCGCATCTTTGAAAATAGCACCATATAAGGTAGCCACTTGATATAAAGATAGTTTAAGTCTTTTATCAATTGCCAAAGTTTCTTTGAAAAAGAAATGTACACATAGCCAGCATATCGCGCCCACAATTGAAAGCGTAATGAAAATCGCTTGCCACGGAAACCAGATTAAAATCCAAGCTCCAATCATAGGTGCCAAAATAGGTGCTAAACCCATCACGATCATCATGCTAGAAAAAGCTTGAGCCGAGCCTTGAACATCCAATCTATCACGTATAGCGGCGCGAGCCATGACCACACCGACACAACCACCTAAAGCTTGTAAAATACGCGCTGCAATCAAACCCCATTCATTTTTAGCAAGCACGCACAATAAACTTGCACCTGCATAAAGTGCGAGACCAAAATAAAGCGGTTTCTTTCTTCCAATACGGTCGCTTAATGGGCCATACACCAGCTGTCCAATGGCTAGACCAAAAAAATAAGCTGGTAGTGTGTTTGCCACCATTTGCGTACTTACCCCAAAGTCGTGAGCCATTTGAGGCAACGCAGGTAAGTACATATCAATAGATAAAGGCCCTAAGGCCGTGAGTAACGCGAGCAACATAATCCAGCCAATAGAATATTGACGCTGGGCTGTTTGTTCAGACATAACGATATTTCATTTTTCACTCATTTGCATACAGACAAGCTTACACTGTCTATCGTATGATTTGTGCAACATTGATGTAGAAATACACAAATCCTTTATCACTCAGGTTGATCAGCAAGGACTTCATTTGAAATCTTGGTTTAAACGCCTAAAAAGAGCGACTTATAACACATCATTTATGTATAACGTGCGGATGCTGATTGCCTTTTCAGGAACTGCGTTCGTGCCTTATTTTCTAGGCCATCAACTAGCAACTATTCCTCTCACATTAGGTGTGGTCGCAGCTGGTTTAAGCGATATTGATGATCGCTTTTCAGTGCGTATCATGAATTTGATTTATACCTATATTGGTTTCTTCATTACCGCAGCTTCCGTACAATTACTTTTCCCTTATCCAATGCTTTTTGCATTAGGACTGATTGCCTCTTGTATTGGCTGGATTTTACTTGGCTCATTAGGCCGTCGCTACGCAACAATTTCTTACGGATGTCTGGTTGTTTCGGTTTATACCATGCTAGGAGTCCATTTATTTGACCAGTGGTATATACAGCCAGCGCTTTTGGTCGTAGGTGCAGCATGGTACGGTCTTATTGCAACAATTAGCTTTTTATTGTTTCCAGTGCGACAGCTTCAAGACAAACTGGCAGCCTCTTATGGCTCACTAGGCGATTTTCTATTTGCTAAGTCCAATTTGTTTGATGTTGATATGACTCCTGCGAGTTATCAGCAGAGCATGATTGATCTGTCATTAGAAAATGGCAAATTGATAACAATTTTTAATGATCTCAAAACTGCCCTTTTAACCCGTTTAAAGGGTGACCGTGGACAAAAAGATACTCGTCGTAGCCTACATTATTACTTTGTCGCACAAGACATTCATGAACGAGCGGACTCTGCCCATATCGACTATCAAAAGTTAGCAAAGATTTTTGAGCACAGTGATATTTTATTTAGATTTCAGCGTATTTTGGCGATTCAGGGTAAAGCCTGCCAAGAGTTAAATGAATGTATTTTACAACGTAAACCATATATTCATAACAAACGCTTTAAGCAGAGTTTTGAGAACTTGCGCTTATCTTTAGTAAAACTAAGAAATGATCAACAATATGACTTACTCTGGGTCAACGCACTTTTTGCCTTATACCGAAATTTAAAGTCGATTGACTCACAACTACTGAACTTAGAAACGGAACAACATATTCAGTCTGACAAAGTGAAACAGGCTGAAAACCAACTCAAAGATGATGATTTAAAAGGTTGGAATGATATTGTTGTTCGAATCAAACAAAACCTAACACCCGAATCTGTACTGTTCCGTCATGCCATTCGAGTATCGATTGTTCTTTTCATTGGATATGTATTTATACAAACCACTCGAATCGAATATGGTTACTGGATTATGTTGACTGCGTTATTTGTTAGCCAACCTAACTTTAACGCGACCAAGCGTCGCTTACGTTTACGTATAGTTGGAACATTAGTCGGAATTATTGTCGGTCTTAGCGTGGTATTCCTTGTACCTTCTGTCGAAGGACAATTAGTCATGCTGGTCTTAAGCGGCGTACTATTTTTCGAGTTACGCAGTAAGCAATATGCCCAAGCAACCGCGTTCATCACAATTTTGGCATTAATTAACTTTAACTTAGATGGCTCAGCAGTCGCTGCAGCTATTCCTAGATTTGTAGATACCTTAATTGGATGTGCTTTAGCGTGGTTCGGTGTCACCTTCATTTGGCCTGACTGGAAATTCCGTCGCCTACCCCGCAGCATTCGACGTTCCTTACAAGCACAATGTAATTATTTAGCGGAAGTAGTAAAGCAATACCATGAGGGACATAACCATGCGCTCAATTATCGTATTGTTCGCCGCGCTGCTCATAATACCGATGCTGAGGTCGCTTCACTAATTTCAACTTTAGCGACAGAGCCGGACTTTGACCCTACCCGCAAGTCAGATATATTTGAATTTTTATGTCTCAATCATACATTTTTAAGTTATATCGCAGCACTTGGAGCACATCGGGAAAAGATTCAAGATCAAGCAGTTCTTAAAGTTCTAGATCAAGCGTTAGACGATATACAAGGTGCGTTATTAAGAGATGAAATGCCTGATTTGACAGCACAAAATATGCTTAAAACAATACGTCAACGTTTAAGCCAAAATGATGAGGAAGACCAAAAGTCACTCATTATTTTACAGCAGTTATCACTGATGCTCAGTGTTTTAAATCGATTTAGTATGTTGAAACAACGACTAAGTCATGATCAAGATAATGATGCCAGCGAACTTGCTTCATTATAAAATTGACTCGGAATTTAGTATGAAATTGGCATAATATCCTTTCCTGACTTATGCCAATTAATGCTAAACTTAAAACAGTTTACAATTTGTTATTTGCACTATGACCGCGAAAACTTTATATGCTTATACGCTTCAGCCTGTTCCTTACGAGGTAACAGAAGCTGAACAACGTAATGCACAGCTTCTTATCTGGCGCAGCACCAATAAAATCAGCACAAAAATCTGGGCAATTATGGGCGTCATTTTAGCCCTTGCGATTTTAGGCCTTATTTTTATTAAGAACTACTCTACAGTGATTTGCTGGGTTGCCATTGTTGGTGTAGTACTTTATTACCTTGGCCGTAAATATGGCTTGGAATGGTATGTTAAGCGTAAGATGAATGAGTTTCCTGTACAGGAAATCAAAGGCATTCGTTTAGGTGTACAACCGCACGGTATCGTAATGCGCCAGCAAATGGGCTTACAAGAAGGTGTGGGAACGATTGGATGGAAAAACATCTATGAATGGTACAACACCCCTGACTTCATTTTAGTTAACTTTAAAGTGAAAGATCCTAAAGGCCAAGAACAACAAGGTGCGTATATCTTGCCTAAACGTATGGATACTAAAAACTTTTCTTTTAATACAATTCGTAAGCATTTGAAAGAAACTGTAGGTGAGCCAAAAACTCTCTAATTTCTTCTCAATAAAAAAGCCTCCTGCCTCGGAGGCTTTTTTATTATTCGAAAAATAAATGATAATGAAAATTAATATTATCTAGAAAATCCATATTATCTACTCAATCTTCGGCTATAATTGGTTACAAGATCTCCATCATGTTTACATTTTTCGACCATGTTTAAAAAGTTTTTATTTCAAATTCATTGGTTTCTAGGTATTAGTGCTGGCCTCATCTTATCAATTATGGGAGTTACAGGCGCAATTTATTCTTATGATCAACAAATTTTAAAATGGGTAAATACAGATAGTTATGTAGTTCAAGCAGAAAGCTCCGCCAAGCTTACCCCTGCTCAACTTTACCAACATTTCGCAACAACCCAGCCTGAAATTAAAATTAATAGCATTACCATAGCCAAAGACCCTACCGCCTCATCTGTTGTAAACATTGAAAAAGAAGGCGAACGTCGTGGCTACAATATGATGGTCAACCCTTACACAGCACAAGTACTGCCTGATGTTAAAGGTCGTGAGTTACTTTTATTCATACAACAAATTCACCGTAACTTAACTGCTGGAGAATTCGGTAAGCAAATTACTGGTGCTTGTGCCCTCATGCTCATTTATTTTGTCTTGAGCGGATTATATTTACGTTGGCCAAAGAAACACTCTGCACGTCAATGGCTTGCTGTTAAACCCAAACTTAAAGGTCGAAATTTTATTTGGGATTTACATGCTGTTGTAGGCACATGGGTAATTGTTTTTTATCTTCTTTTTGCTTGTACAGGTTTATATTGGTCATATGACTGGTGGCGTAGCGGTATGTTCAAAGTATTAGGTGTAGAACAACCCAAAATGCAAGGACATGGTGGAGCTGGACGTAATAAAGACAAATCCTCTACTGAAGCTAAATTAGATAACGCTCAACTGATTACTGCCCTCAACCAGACCTGGAGCGGCTTTAATAATAAAATCGGACGCGACTATTCAACTCTAACACTGAACCTACCGAAAAAAGACGATGGAAAAGTTGAATTGAGTTTTGTAGATGCAACACCACAACACGAGCGTGCACGCAACCAAGCTGTCTATAACTATAAAACTGCCAATATTGAAAAGATGGAGCTTTATGAAGATAAAAAGCTTAATCAAAAAATCATGAGCAGCATGTTACCTGTACATCGTGGCAGCTTCTTTGGACCAGTTTATCAATTTGTAGCAATGCTTGCGTCTTTAGCAATGCCTTTGTTCTTTATTACTGGATGGATGCTTTATCTAAAACGCCGTAAACAGAAAAAACTAACCCAAGCAGCTCGCCAATCTTTAGCTGGCCATTACATCGACCAAAATGCTAAACCTTGGTTAATTACTTATGCTAGCCAAACTGGTGTGGCAGAACAACTCGCGTGGAGTACCGCAACTAGCTTACAAGAAGCACATCAACCTGTTCAGGTTAAATCTATACAAGAGTTAACTGAAGCTGATTTACAACAGTATGAACAGATTCTTTTTGTGATTAGTACTTATGGTACTGGAGAGGCACCGGACTTAGCTTCTAGTTTTGCTAAAAAGCTATTAAAAACGAAATTAGAACTTCAACACCTTAACTATGCCGTTTTAGCTTTAGGCTCGAAAGAATACCCCAACACTTATTGTAGTTTTGGTCACACAGTAGCTATATGGCTTAAAAATAATGGAGCAAAAGCCTATTTTGAGACGATCGAAGTAGATAATGCAAATCCTACACATATTCAAAACTGGAATCAGGCTCTTGCAAAAGCAACTAAACTGGATTTGCATGCTGTTAATCTTGAAAAAGTATTTGATAGTTGGACATTACAACACCGTGACTTGCTCAATCCTAATAGTCTAGGTCAACCTGCTTATAATATTGAGCTGACTGCCAAACATGAAGCTGTATGGCAAGCAGGAGATATTGCTGAAATACAACCGGGAAATAGTCCTGAACGTATTAATGCATTCTTACAGGAGCATCATATACTTAAAAATGCACTTGTAGACTCACTACAAATCTCTATTGAGAAAGCACTTTGGAATAAAGACTTAACCGGTGAAATTGAACCATTTGCTAATCTGGAGCATTTATTAGAACAGCTCCCTACTCTACCAACTCGAGAGTACTCGATTGCTAGCATTCCTTCTCAACAAGTCCTTCGTTTAGTTGTTCGCCAGCAGTCCGATGAATCTGGCGATTTAGGCTTAGGATCTGGCTGGCTAACTCGACACACAGAAATTAATCAGAGTATTGCACTGCGTATTCGTACCAATGAATCTTTCCATTTAATTGATGATAATCGTCCAATTATTTGTATGGGTAATGGAACAGGAATCGCAGGTTTAATGAGTTTGCTTCATACTCGAACTCGTCATAACTATACTGAAAACTGGCTAATTTTCGGTGAACGCCAACGCGCTCATGATTTCTTCTATGCATCAACCATTGAAGCTTGGCAAACAATGGGAATATTGAAACGACTTGATTTAGCCTTTTCACGTGATCAAGAACAACGTATGTACGTTCAAGACTTAATAAGACAAAATGCAGAAGAATTGGCCAACTGGGTTCAACGAGGTGCCGTTCTTTATGTATGCGGAAGTATTGAAGGAATGGCTAGCGGAGTCGATCAAGCACTTATTGATATTTTGGGTGAAGAACAACTCGATGAGCTAAGACAACAAGGTCGTTATCGCCGTGATGTTTATTAAACCTCAATAAAAATAAAGCCGAGTAGTTGCTAAAATGCTTTACTCGGCTTTTTATTACCATCAGCATTGAATTTGGAACGATTTTGCATACACTGTCTGCAATTTAAATTGCAACTGTAAACTCAATGCAAGTCAGTAAGTGGATTCGAATTTTCTTAGCCATCATTGGTTCGATTTTATTTTTAGACGGCTTATTTCTAGCTTTTCTAAATAAAATTCATGTAGGCACCATTGTTCCTTTAGTCTTAGGGGCATTTTTTTGCCTCTATGCATTATTTTATTATCATCTGGAACGTTTTTTCTTTTACCACTATCGCCTGCATTCAGTTTGGCGTTTTGGGTGGTTATGCTTCTGGATCTGGCTCATTGGCTTAGGCTATTTTTTTAATTTTATTAAAAACAATAAAGATACAGGCCAAAACATTCCAGCGGTGAAAGCAATTATTGTTTTAGGAAGTGGTGTCGAAAATGGACAGCCTTCTGCCATACTTGCAAAACGCCTCGATACAGCAGCCCCTGTCGCCCTTTCACAACCTCAAGCAAAAGTTGTTTTAACAGGTGGTTTAGATTTTTCAGAAAAAGAAACCGAAGCATTAGTCATGTCTCGCTACTTGGAACAACGTTTTCATATAGCAAAAGAACGAATGATTCTTGAAGACAAAAGTACAAGTACTGAGCTTAACCTTAGAAACAGCAAACCACTACTTGAGCAAGCTCATATTAGTATTGATCAACCAATTGCCATTGTTACAAGTGACTTCCACACCCCACGAGCTGCAGCTATTGCAAAGAAACAAGGCTACACCCATGTTTATACAGTTGCTGCCGAAACTCCGTTGATCACTCGCTATAATGCTTGGCTACGTGAATACTTTGCGTATGCGAGTGGTTGGATTCTAAACGAGTATTAATATTGAAAAAAAAGCTGCTAGTTCTTTAAGATATAGCAGCTTTAAACAACTTAAAGATACTATTTTGATTTAATGGTTAAATTCAGAGCTTAGAAAGGAGAAATTTGACTAAAAATAAAGTAGGGAAATAAAAACTAGAATGATAAAAACAAAAAAACACTAAATAAATTAGTGTATATATTTTTTAACTTTAAAAAAATATGGTGGGCGCTGACGGGATCGAACCGCCGACATTCTGCTTGTAAGGCAGACGCTCTACCAACTGAGCTAAGCGCCCTGATTAAAAAGACAACTAAGTAGCCTTTTTAGATTACATCCTCTAGATCAGGGAATCAAGAGAATGGCGCAGCGGACGGGGCTCGAACCCGCGACCCCCGGCGTGACAGGCCGGTATTCTAACCAACTGAACTACCGCTGCACTTGCAATACTTTAAATAAATAAAGTATGGTCACAAATTATGGTGGGCGCTGACGGGATCGAACCGCCGACATTCTGCTTGTAAGGCAGACGCTCTACCAACTGAGCTAAGCGCCCTGCAAAAGCGTTTTATAAAAGTGGCGCAGCGGACGGGGCTCGAACCCGCGACCCCCGGCGTGACAGGCCGGTATTCTAACCAACTGAACTACCGCTGCACTTTCACAATATCGCAATTGTGGGGTAAACGATGTTAAGTCTTAAGTGGCGCAGCGGACGGGGCTCGAACCCGCGACCCCCGGCGTGACAGGCCGGTATTCTAACCAACTGAACTACCGCTGCACTTGAGAGCTTAACGTAAAGGCTTGGTGGGCGCTGACGGGATCGAACCGCCGACATTCTGCTTGTAAGGCAGACGCTCTACCAACTGAGCTAAGCGCCCTTAACGTCTTCATCGTTTGTGAGGTGCATTATAGAGAATCTTTAACAGGTGTCAAACGCTTTTCGACAACTTTTCAAAAAAATGCGAATGAATGATTAAAAATAAGTCATTATTAAGTAAAAAACAATTTTTTGTATTTTATTTAAGCACTTATTTTAATATTTTGATCATTCGAGGAATAAAACAGGAATATTTAAAATCATAATTTAGGTTAAAGATTGTTCAGACAGATAAACAAGAGCGTCTTCAGGGACTAAATCAAACAATTCAATGATTTCTTCATTACGCATTCGAATACATCCATGTGACATTGGAATACCCATCGGTTCTTTATCCGGTGTCCCATGAATATAAATATAACGTTGCATGGTGTCGTGGCCTTCCCCTTTATTAAAGCCTTCTTCTAAACCATCTAACCAAAGAATACGTGACAGTATCCAATCTCGCTCTGGGAATTGTGCGGCAAGTTCACTGCTATAAACTTCACCTGTTTGGTTACGTGCAATAAAAACTGCATTCTTAGGCGCTTGCATACCAATTTTTTTGGCAACCCGATGCCATCCACGTGGAGTTTTCCCAGTATTTTCTTGTTCCCCTATTCCATTCTTACCTGTAGAAACTACATAAAACTTATTATGCTTAGGAAGGTTTAAAGTTTGGTTTGCTAAATCGATAAGAATATCTGCATCTTCAAGTTTAAATTGGGACATGGAATTTCTTCTCTTATGTGAACTCAACTCTATTTTGAGCTTTAATAAAATGAAATGGGAAATTTGTCGGGTGTCATGAATAAAAGATTATCAATCTTCTTTTATCTACGCGCAGCTTCACTGCTTGTCTTGCGCCAAAATTAAAAGATTATCAATCTTTTAATTTTGGCTCAGGGCGTAGCCATAACCAAATTGCAACAACGAGCATGATAGTATCAGTGAAAACTTTCACCCAAAATGGTGCAGTGGTAAACAGCATTAAAATACCGCTTAAGGTCATCATAATACTGGCAATCCATTTCGCTTTACGTGGTACTGTGCCATTTGCTCGCCAGTCACGTAGAGTTGGCCCATATTTCGGGTGATTTAACAACCATGCATCCATTTGAGGCCATCCTTTTGAGGCAGCCCAAGCAGCCAGAATAAGAAACACTGTTGTCGGCATGCCTGGTAAAATTGCTCCAATAATACCAAGCGTGATAAAAATCACGACCAGAGTTCGCCAAAACAATGTTCGCATATATAAACCTTAAGCTATTGTTGATCGTAGTATAAAGTGTTTTTCTGGTATTGTTTTGTTGATCAACCATGAAATTGGGATGAATTATTTCGAGTACTAAACGTATGAATATTGCCTCAGTTAAAACATCCTATTTCGAACCATGGTTACAGTTTAATCACCCAATGGTAAGACAATTAGCATTTACGATTGCTAGCCCTAATTTACTTTGCCATCTTCCTCAAAGTCTCGCTATTCAGCATAGCTTTCAACTTCATTCTGATCTGACTTGGAGACAGCATTTTCAAAACTATCTACCACGTTTGCAACAACTAGATGAGTCTCCTGAACCTTTACTCCTGTTTATGTCTCGCCTTAAAAGCACGCGTTTAGGTTTACGTTTTGAGAACTTACTTTGGTTTTGGTTACAGGAAGACCAATATCATTCCTATCAATTATTAGGCCATAGTATTCAAAAAATTGAGGGGGCTAAGACGTTAGGTGAACTCGATTTTTTGGTTTTAAATAAAGAAACTCAACAAATTGAGCATTGGGAAGTTGCTCTAAAATATTATTTGGGCGAAGGACAATTAAATTTAGAACAATGGATTGGCCTAAATAGAGAAGATACTTTGAGTACAAAGCTTTATCACTTCACTGATAAGCAATTTCAATTTTCAGAAGCTTTAGATTTTAAAATTCAACAACGTTTTGCTGTTCTTAAAGGTCAGCTTTATCTACCACTCAATTTGGCTCAAGAGCAACCTATTCCGGACTGGATCAATTCAAACCGTCGTCTCGGATATTGGGGCACAAATATTCCTGACTCTAAATTTTATCGTCTAGAAAGACATGAATGGCTTTGCCCTAATAAACAGGTAAGCTCAAATACGGCTTATTGGTGGACTGATGGCTTATATTGCAAAAATAACGAAGTCACCCAGTTTTATATGTTCAGACATCCTTCACTATTAAGCCTAGGCCATGTTGGCAACGAAAAAATGCCACTTTACAAGTAGGTATAGACTTCTAGAAACAATTTATAACGTTTTTACTATTAAATAGTCATGTTTCTTTTTACGTTTGTTTTTTAATCTAAATTTACTTCATTATTAAATTTAAACGGAGAAAATGATGAAAAAAGTTTTAGTCGCGTCTGTAATGATTGCATTTGTATTAACTGGCTGTAATACGTTCAAGGGTTTTGGTAAAGATGTCTCTAAAGCTGGTGATGCTGTAAGTAATACCGCACAAAAAACTGAGAATAAAATGTAAGTTATGCACAGCTTCGGAAAACCTTATCGCTTCGATAAGGTTTTTTTATTTTTAAATACCCAACCTTCAGAGATTCGCCTATTATATCGGACTATATTTCCCCTACTCAGCATGCAATTTCCGGTATGAACCACTCAGACACTCTCTCGCTTAGCTTAGAACTTTTACAACAGCCTTCTGTTACTCCTATTGACCATACTTGCCAAACCATTATGGCTAATCGCCTAGCGAAAGCTGGCTTTCATATTGAACCAATGCGTTTTGGGGATGTTGATAATTTATGGGCTCGTCGTGGAACTGAAGGCCCTGTGTTTTGTTTTGCTGGACATACCGATGTTGTTCCAACAGGTCGTTTAGAAGCATGGAATTCAGACCCATTTGCACCAGAAATTCGTGACGGCAAATTATATGGTCGTGGTTCAGCTGATATGAAAACTGCGTTAGCAGCAATGGTGGTCGCATCTGAACGCTTTGTAGCAAAGCATCCAAATCATAAAGGTTCAATTGCTTTTTTAATTACTTCAGATGAAGAAGGCCCTGCTGTTAACGGTACAGTTAAAGTTATTGAAACACTTGAAGAGCGTAATGAAAAAATTACATGGTGTTTGGTCGGTGAGCCATCAAGCACAAGTAAATTAGGTGATATTGTTAAGAATGGTCGCCGAGGTTCCTTAAATGGCGTATTGCATGTTCATGGTAAACAAGGTCATGTGGCGTATCCTCACCTAGCACGTAACCCAATTCATCAAGCTTCAGCGCCCTTAGCAGAGTTATGCCAAACTGTTTGGGACAATGGAAATGAATACTTTCCTGCAACTTCATTCCAAATTTCAAATATTCACTCAGGCACTGGTGCAACTAACGTTATTCCGGGTACTTTAGAAGTGACTTTCAACTTCCGTTACTCAACAGAAGTTACAGCTGAACAGCTTAAGCAACGTGTGCATGAAATTTTAGATAAGCATGGTTTACAATATGAGATTGACTGGAATTTATCTGGCCTGCCATTTTTGACACCAGTAGGTGAATTAGTTAACGCTGCTCAAACTGCTATTTTAAATGTAACTGGTACTGAGACTGAGCTATCTACTAGTGGTGGTACATCTGATGGGCGTTTCATTGCTCCAACAGGCGCACAAGTTTTAGAACTGGGTGTACTTAACGCTACTATTCATCAAATTAATGAACATGTAGATGTAAACGATCTTGATCCTTTGACAGATATTTATGAGCAAATTTTAGAAAATTTACTAGCTTAAAATATTAAAAAAGTGATCAATATAAAAAAGCACCTATATTAGGGTGCTTTTTATTATTTGCAGTTTTCATTATTCTTTTTTTAAGAACATGAAATAAGATTTTCATTCGTTAAATTAGATAGATGATTTTAGAATTGTTGTAGGACCTCTTCTGAATGCTTATCTATCCACTGCAATATAGTTGGCCAAACCTCCTTAGCCGCATTTTGACTCAGTGCGATTCGACTATGAGAATAATTTTCCAAGTTATTATTAGCATAGCCAAATTCACAGAATACATTGTTTTCATTTTCAAAGGCTTTTAAATATTTATAACAACCTTTAACAGGGGCAATAAATTTATCACCACTCCCAGAGATAGAGTATATTGGAACTCTTATAGAACTCATAAATTCTTTATAATCAATATTTTTAAATTCACTAATAAAATTTTGCTTTAAATTCCAATTAAACCAAGGCCGCATCGTATAATAGGTTTCATTTAAACGACCTAGCTTAAATTTATTAGCAGGAATCTGACCTAGACCTTTAGTTACTAGTTTTGCAGAAAATAACCTAATAAAATCAAATGAGTTATTTATAGCACCAAATGCTTGGCAAGCAACCAAAGTAATACTTTTAATATTTTTCAAATATTCTGGATAGTTAATCAAGAACATTGTTAAGCATAAACCTCCACCACTATGCGTTACGCAGTGTAAAGAAGTTATATTAAAATGATCATGAATATAGTGAAATGCTGCCTTGTATTCATATAATGCAACAGTTTCAAAATTAAAGGGAAGATCTGTTTTGGGACTAGTGCCATGCCCTCGCCATTCTAAAATAAAACAGATATAGCCTTCTCTTGCCAAATAATCTGCAATACCCATGCAAACAGTTTTATCTGAAAATGCTCCATGAGATAAAAAAATGGCTTGCTTCTTCACCATAGGATTATCTTTTTTATAAACTTCCCATAAGGCAAATTCACAATCATCATCCGTTTTTAAAATATGCAGCTCTTTATGAATTGACATTTATTTTTCTACTGTTGCAATGATTTTATTCTCGGTTGACTTAATAATGACTGAATAAGCGGAGTATAAAACTCACCCTCATTAATCAGTTTAATATATTCATCACCGTACTCTACCCAGCCTTCCTCAACTAATGCATCCCAAATAAGCTTATAATCAAGTTTAATATCACTGTTAAAAATTTTCTCGTACTTTTTAGTGCTAATTTTCATTTCTTGCAATGCTTGAAATATCCAAATTAACTTTACGTCTTCAGTATCATGAATAAACATGCGTTCAACAGGAAGTTTATTCAATGATATTGCATTGTAGTATTCGGTTAGATTTCGATGGTTCATTGCTGAGACAGATTTAATGCTTGATGAGTTTGGTTGCAATCTCATATTAACGGCTGCATAACCTATCCCACTCATTGTGGTCATTTTACTTTGGCCGTTTGCATCTAAACAATCTCTGAGATTATCTTCATATAAATATTTCTCTGAAATTAATAGGTTATTATCTTCTTTTTCCCAATCATATACCGTCTTTTGTTTATAACCTTTGCTAATTAAAAATTGTTTTGCAATGTTATACATTTCAATTTTCTTCTCAATAGATGGCGTATTTTGCTTTTGTTTTGTCGCAAAGTCAGAACGGCCAGCGATATTAAGCTCATAGTGAGTAATATGTTTTATTCCTGATTGAACAATACTTTCCAAGTCTCCTAGCATTGCTTCAACTGTTTGATTTGGCCAACCATAAATCAAATCGACATTACAAGATAAAGAATATTTATGAAATAGCTCAATTGCATCAAAAACCTGCTTTCTTGTTTGTTTTCGGCCACTTGTAGCAATTAGTTCATCGTTAACCTGTTGCACTCCCATACTGACACGATTAAAACCAGCATCCTTAATTGCTCTTATTTTATCTTCATTGAAAAGTTGAGGAATACCTTCTAATGTCATTTCTATAGGGCTAGATATACCAGCATCGGGAAAAAGAGAAGATACAACATTAGTCAGTTTCATATAATCATTAGGTTGAAGCAAATTAGGTGTACCTCCTCCCACATATAAACTTTCAAGCTTAGCTCCCTGATAAAACTCTTTATATAAGTGCGCTTCCTTACTTAAAAAATCCAGATAATAGTCCATCTCCCTCTTACCTTTATAATCTTGTGTAGGGAAAAGACAAAATCCACAATGGGGAGGATCAGTAGGAATACAATATGGAATACCTAAGTATAAGTTTATGGACTTATATTGAGCATCTGTATGCAGTAGTAAGTGATTATTTTCTTCTTCATTTAAATCTGTTTTCCACATTTTAGGTGAAGGATGAGTATGTAGAACCTTATTTGATAGATGTCGTACTTTATTTTTTTGTATGAAGTTTTTAATTGCAGCAATATCCATAGTCAATATATTTATCATTTTATATCAAAAAATATATTGTATTTAAATATAATATAACATGCAATTGATTTAGCTTATTTTTTACATTCATCACTACTAGCAAAGTTAGTTAAAGATTTAAAATCTTTAGCTGTATTTTATGAACTTACAAGCTAACTGAGTCATCATAAAAAAAGGAACTCATTTGAGTTCCTTTTTACTTTATAAACCTAAAGTTTTTTCAATATATTCTAGGTTCGGTATATGGTAGCGTCGATCTTGCATTCGTACATATTTAAATACTGTTGGATGCTGTTCAGCTTCCTGATGCTCATCTATTTCATCGACAATTTCAGAAATACGTAGACGAACAGAAAGTGGCATTGTTTTACACATTAATGCAAAACGCTGACTAATATCTTCACCTTCAATTACCAAGGCTACAGCATATTGATCAGTTGTGTTATGAACCGAGTAGATAGGTAGCTTTACATCATGCCACTCAATATGTTTTACGCCATTTCTTACGTCCATAGCGGATAAGACAATATTTTGTGGCAACAGCATAGGTACCTGATCATTACATTCAATGATATAGGCATCAATAAAACCAGTTGAAACCGTAATAAGATGCTGTAGCTCTTGTTGGTCCATATTACCAATCAGAGATGTATTTACACTACCTTTCATGATTTGACCTCACTTTCAAACGCTACAAGTAAAGCATCGATATTCTCTAGTAATTCTTCCTCTTGGAAAGGTTTACCCATATATTGACTTACGCCTAATGAGAATGCTCGTTCTCGATGTTTTTCACCTGTTCGGGACGTAATCATAATAATTGGCATGTATTGATGCATATCATGATGTCGTACAAGATTCAGTACTTCGAAACCATCCATACGCGGCATTTCAATATCAAGTAGCATTAGATCTGGCTTAATGTTTTCTAGCTGCTCTATGGCATCCACACCATCTTTAGCCGTAACAACATCGTAGCCTTGGCGTTCAAGTAATCGAGACGTTACCTTACGTACAGTTACCGAGTCATCGACAATCATAACGAGACGGCGCTCGTCAGATTCTCGTTGTCTATATACTGCTTCACTAAGCTGTTTATGACGCGGAGTAGACTGAATTTGTCGCGCAATATTTTGTCCGTCTAAAATTAAGCAAACTTGTCCATCACCTAAAATAGTCGCACCTGCAATTGCCCCAATGCTAGCGAACTGTTGTCCAATTGGTTTCACTACAATTTGTGCTCGAGAACCAATTAACTGGTCAACAAGTAAAGCCACAGTTTGGCCATTGTTGGCTTTAATCATTAAGACAGGTAATGAATACATCATGCCATTTAGACGTGGCATTGGTTGATTACCCACAAATTCTGAAAGATAACGTAATGGATAACTTTTATTTTCATACTCGAATAGCTCTTTAGGACTTTCAAAATAATGTTCTAAAGAAGCTGGTGAAACTCGAACAATTCGGTCGATTTGAGCAAGTGGAATCGCAAATTGCTGATCTGCCACTTTCACCATTAAGGCATCACTTACAGCTACTGTAGTTGGTACACGAATAGTAAATGTTGTTCCCTTACCATAAACAGAGTCTACGCTAACATGTCCACCTAGAGCCTTAATGTCGCTTTGTACAACATCGAGTCCAACACCACGCCCAGAGATTTGAGTAATCTGATCTGCTGTACTTAAACCTGGATGGAAAATCAGTTGTAAAATATCTTGGTGTTCCAAGTGCTGTTCCGGTTTGATCAGACCCGCAAGCAGTGCTTTTTGACGTACTTTTTCTACATCAATACCTTGTCCATCATCACTAAAGACAACGACCACATCTGTACCTTGACGTTGAATATTAAGTTCAATACGCCCAGCTTCAGGTTTATTAGCTTGCTGACGTTGTGTTCTGTCTTCTAAGCCATGGTCAATTGCGTTTCTGAGCATATGCTCAAGCGGTGTTACCAAGCGTTCTAAAATATTACGGTCTAGTTCACCTTCAGTATTATTTACAAAAAGCTCAGCAGGTCTGTTCAACGCAGTAGAGGTCTGACGAACAATTCGCTGTAAACGCGGTAGTAACCGTGAGAAAGGAACTAATCGTGTTCGCATCAAACCTTCTTGAATTTCTGCCTGAATTCGTGACTGTTGTAAAAGCAGACTTTCTGTATCTCTGATCTTGTGAGACAACGTATTTTTAAAGTCGACTAAGTCCGAAGCAGATTCAGCAAGAGATTTCGATAACTGATTTAAAGATGAATATTGGTCCATCTCTAAAGGGTCAAAGTCGGTATAACGAGAATGCTCAATACCATGTTTGGCAATAATTTGTGTTTCTAACTCGCCTTCCATTCGACGTAACTGATCGGCAAGTCGTTGAATAGCTAATTCCATTTCAACCAATGTATGACCAAACTGACTTAAATCCATTTCAATTCGCGAGCGGTTAATCGAATTTTCACCTGACAAATCAATCATCTTCTCGATTAAGTCTGCTGAAACTCGGATCATTTCATTATTTTGATCCAGACGTTCTGTTTGCTCCCATACTCCCATCATTGGTGGTGGTTCGGTACCATCACCTTGTATAAAGGTCATCACAGGTTCTGAGCTAAACAAATCAGCTTTCGTTAACTTCGCTGGAATTTGGATATTCGTTTCAAAGAATTGAATATTTTCTAAACTTTGTTGTAGTCCATCGAAATGCTGGTAGTTGTGCTTGAAAATTGCATCTTTTAGCCATGCAATTGCACTTTCGAGCAGATGGTCATAAATATTCGAGTTGAAGTGATGCAGTGCAAACTGTTCAAAAGTATTTTCAAGTTGATAAGCAATTGCATACACGGCCTCTAAACCGACCATGCGTGCACCACCCTTCAAACTGTGCACGGCTCTTTGTAACTGAAGCAAGATACTACGGTTCGTACGCTGATCAAACCATTGTTTCAATAGCACATCAGCCATTTCTAACAATTCAGCAGCTTCTTCTAGGAATGTCTGCTCAACAACAACGGTAATATCTTCTTCGTCAACTACAGCTTCATTCTCTTGCGAGGATTCAACTGATGTTATTACTTCAACTGGCGTAGCCAATTCAGTAACAACGGTATCAAATACTTGATCGTGATGAGCTTCTAATTCGTCAACAACAACTTCTGTTTCCGCTGGTACCTCATTTATTAATACTTGAGACACCACCTCTTGTTCAGAGAATATCTCACTTTCAGTATCAAATACTTCAACCTCAGGCACAGGTTGGAAGTTAGAGTTTTTACCCGCTTGTTTTAACGCATTAATTGTGTAAGGAGCCGCATAATCTAGCTGTTTTTCACGCATGATTTGTAGACGATCGGCCAAGTCATCTTGAATCAAACGAATAAAATCAATTAAAGGTGAGGTTGCAACTAACTGCTTTTGAATTAAACGCTCATATATACTTTCTAATTCATGGGTAATCGAACCAAGATAAGTCGCCTGAACCATATTTGCTCCCCCTTTCAAGGTATGCAAATAGCGCATTAAGTTGTTCAGAGCTGCAAAGTTTTCTTGCTCACCTACCCAAATATTGAGATCGGTATCAATTCCCTCAAGTAGCTCATCAGCTTCTTCAAGGAAAATGTCCAAAAGGTCAGGATCAAAGTTTCGATTTACCTGTACAGATGAAATATACTGACGATCTTGCTGTACACTCTGGTTTAATACGGTCCAGTCGGCGGAATCTGATAAATTCTCTACCGTAATAACTTCTGGTTCTAGTTCAGTATTGAATAGTGGCTCATCAAAAGTAAAATTCTGATGAGGTAAATCGTTTTGAATACTCGGCGTATGTAACGTATAAAGTTTTAATTCTTCTAGAATATTTTGATGTTGCTTAACAATACCGACTCGCTGACCAGCAGCTAAAGCATCGAACAATTGAATAAGTTGTTGATGCGCTTTCTGATAAATTTCAAAAATATAGTCTGATTGCAACAAGACAGGTTTATCAAGCAATATATTATAGCTGTCTTTCAATTGGCTCGTATATTCATGCAACCCAAGCATTGCTTGAGAGTGAGTATGCTGTAGCAACAGATCAGCCTGTTCACTTAGACGTTCAAGATAACCAGGAAACTCGTTACGAATTCCTTTCTCAAAATCTAATTCTGCATCTAGTAACTCAGAAACATCTAGCAGCAATAATTGCGACACCAAACCATGTGAAGGCATTAATGGATCAGTTCGATCACCATGTTGCTCCACGTAGGCATCCCATGATTGATTAAACTGCGCCAATCTCGCTTCAAGCTGTTCACTTGAACTATTGCTAGATAGCAGTTCTAAGCTCTCGCCAATAAACTCACGATATTCTTGTAATAATAAAATCTCATCTGAATTAGAAGAAAGCTCCTCTTGCAATAAGATTTTAAATAAGTGCTCAACTTTAGTACTGGCTTCAAAAATTGTTTCAACCTGCGCCATTGCAGAACTGCCACGCAAAGTATGTAGAGCACGTATTAAAGCATTGTAGCTATCATACTGATGTAGTTCTTGATTTAAGAACTGATTAATTGTCGATAAATGCTCTTCCGCCTCTTCCATAAACAAGGCTAAAGTTTCATTTAGATTTATTTCAATTTCAGTATGTACATCTTCAACAATTGGCTCAGCCAATAAATCTTGCTCAATATAGTCTAGCTCAAGCCCAGTGATTGTTTCGGCAGTAAGCGTATTTGAAAGTTGTAAAAGCTCTTCTAAAGCAGGTTCTAAACTTTGCTGTTGTTGTAGTTGTTGGCCTAATAAAATAAGCGGTCTAAAATCTACTGCATGTGCTCGTTTTTGCTTAAAGTTATCTACTAATTTAAGGAAATAGAACTTAAACACTAACTGAACATAGCCTTGAATAGCTGGAGTCAGCTTAAGGCTTTGATTGATTACTCGATTGAGCGTATCTTCAACTGTCCAAGCAAGCTCGGCCGAAGATTTAGCACCAATCATTCTCCCCGAACCTTTTAAGGTATGAAAATGGCGGCGAATTTCAGTGAGCGTAGCAGTATTTGCAGACTGCATCCATTCATTCAACAATGGCTGCAAATCAACAAAAATTTCATCAATTTCTTCGACAAAAATCTCAAGAAACTCAGCATCTTGTTCAGAATAGCTATCTTCAGGTAGAGTCATTGCTTCAGTTAAAGTTTTTAATATTTCTTTCATAGCAAAGGCTTCTTTTGCTTACCCCCTGAGTGGGGAAAACTACAGAGTCAACACCAGAAAAATAGCTATTTCCCCAATATTTGTCTGGCGCTGCTCATACTTTTAAAAGAATAGCTATTATAAGAATAGCTATTCTCATCCCCCAATTTAGTCAGGTAATTTAAAGTCCGTTACTGACTCACGTAATGACTCCGACATGTTCGCCAATTCAGATACAGAACGAGCAGTATCGAAGGTTGCTGTTGTTGTTTGTGAAGTAATTTCTTGTACGACTGTCATGGTTGCGGCAATATGACTCGCAGATGCTGACTGAAGTTTTGCAGCATCAGAAATGCTCGCAATTAAGTTTGCCAAGTCACCCGATACTTTTTGAATTTCATCAAGTGCAATACCCGCATCTTTCGCCAAGTTAGCACCACGAACAACCTCAGTTGTCGTTTGTTCCATCGAGATTACGGCTTCGTTGGTATCCGTTTGAATCGTTTTAACAAGCGTTTCAATCTGTTTAGTTGCTGAAGCAGAACGTTCTGCAAGACGTTGGACTTCATCGGCAACCACGGCGAAACCACGACCTGCTTCACCAGCCATAGATGCTTGAATTGCTGCATTTAATGCAAGAATGTTTGTTTGGTCTGCAATATCGTTAATAAGCGATACGATGTTACCAATTTCTTGTGAAGACTCACCCAAACGTTTAATACGTTTTGAAGTTTCCTGAATCTGTTCACGAATGGTATCCATACCCTCAATAGAACGGTTTACGACTTGTGCACCATTAGATGCAATAGATACCGAACGTTGTGCTACATTGGCAGATTCAGAAGCGTTGGCAGATACTTGGTCAATAGACAATGCCATTTCGTTCATTGCAGTTGATGCACCCGCAATTTCTTGTGCTTGGTGCTCAGATGCTTCTGCTAACTGGTTAGTAATGCTCTGAGTATCTTGTGTATAACGAGCAACTTCTTGAGAAGTTTCGTGAATTCGAGATACGAGGTCACGTAATTGGTCAATCGCAAAGTTAATCGAGTCGGCAATCGCACCAGTAAAGTCTTCAGATACCGTTGCATATGAACGCAAGTCACCATCTGCAAGATCGGCAATTTCATCGAGTAAACGTAAAATCGCATTCTGGTTACGATCATATTCTTCTTGTAATGTCGCTACACGCTGCTTATCTGCTTTACTACGAAGTGATAAAAGTTTTAAGACAGAACCAATTAAGCCAAGAAGCGATAATGTAAGCAATGCAACTAATGCAAAAGCCTGCCAACCGTATTGTGTTTGATCTGAAAGATCACCTAATGCGTTTAACATTGCATCAGATTGAGAGAAGATCTCACTAGATGATTGACGAACGTTTACGATCTGGTTGGTATGTTTAAGAACTGATGTCGCGGCAGATTTTAAAACTTTATCGTACTCAGTTTTAATGCCTTCCAAAGATTCACGCACTTCAGGAGAATCAACTTTAGCTACGCCTAATTCAGCATTTCCGTTTAGCTGCGCATCTAAGTACACACCAAAAGTCTCGATATCGACACTAAAGTCATGCGCTGAGTTCTCAGAGTTCTCTGTACCAACGAAAACGGAGTTAATAGATCGTAGAATACGTTCCGCAATAAATACCTGGTTTTTAGCAACTACGACCTGATTACTTGATACTTTTTCACGAACCATCTTATCAACCATCAAGTTATATTCAGCTTGAATCTCAGGAATAGAGTCACTAATCGAGATATTCATATTATATAACTGGTTAATTACGTCCTGTTGTGACGAGATCAAATCAATGTCATAAGCCAAAGATTTCCACAGGCTAGCTACTTTTTTGTATTCTTTTGAAGATGTACCATAAATGTCTTCGACATTTTTTATATTTTTGGCAAAAAGTTGACGCGATGCAACCAACTCTTTCATCGCTTCAGGTGATCCAGAAGCTGTTGCTTCCGTAGCCTGTCTAGAAATGGTTTGTGATAATAAGCGCAGCTCACCCATACTACGTGTTAATTCGTTATGGCGAGGTACACTATAGAATAAATAAGCAAGCGAAGTTGAAGCTACTACTAAACATACAGATGCTACATAAAGGATAGGCTTGGACTTTTTACTTTCCCCAAATAAACTGGCATATTGCTCAATTTGTGACTGGATTTTCGCAACAAAGTTGACATTCGATTTTTCGTTTACACTACGATTGCCACTTTTCTTTTTAAGTTTAAAGCCCATACAGCTTCTCCCCAGAAAAATATACTGTTTATTAACAGCATAAAAATTAGTTTATAAATTTTGTCGATGCATTCATGTAATGTGGGTTTTGCAATAGTCGACTAAATAAAAAGACGTGCCAGTGCTGATTATGCTGGTGAAAATAACCTTGGCAATATTCTTTTAAATTTTCCTCCAAGTTTAAACTTTGAGAAAAAAAGCTTTTTTTATTAAAGTGTTGGATCCCCAAAACCTGATCAACAACCAGTCCCACATACTGATCTTGATGGCTAATACATAACACTTTTTGGGCAGCCGAAAATGCACTTCGTTGCCCTGAAATAAAATGTGCCAAGTCTGAAACCGAAAGTAACCTTCCCCGAATGTTTGCCAATCCTTTTACCCAACTTTGGGTATTTGGAACAGGTGTATATTTTGGTGGATAGATAACTTCTGACACTTCCCCAAGTGGTGCGACGAAGTATTGCCCTCTCATTTCAAAAGCAATTCCTGACCATCGCTCTGCTTCATTTTGGACTGAAGCGTAATTCTTATTACCTCGTTTAGATAAACGAAGTAACTCGATAAATCCGTTCGCGGCCATACTCGATCCTATAAGACGGGCTTAGACCCGCCGTTTATGTTTTTATGGATGGATGAGTTAATTTAGAAATTGTTTAATTACATCAATCAATTGCTTTTCTTCAATCGGCTTAATTAAGTAATCAAGCGCGCCTTGACGTTTTCCCCATACTCGGTCAGTTGCCTGATCTTTAGTACTCACAATAACAACTGGAATATGCTTAGTGTCTTCATCACGAGTAATCTGACGTGTTGCTTGAAAGCCATTTACACCAGGCATTACAACATCCATTAACACTAAATCAGGCTGTTCTGCTTTTGCCAAAGTTACACCATCCGCACCATTAGATGCTTCAAGTACATCATAACCATGCTTGGTTAAGATCTCTCTAAAACGATAAGTTTCTGTTGGTGAGTCATCAACAATAAGAATACGTGCCATTTCTTTGCCCTTAAATTACTTAATTATGAACTTACATGATTACGAATCGCATTTAGCAATTCATCTTTGCTAAATGGTTTCGTCAAGTATTCATCTGAACCTACCACACGCCCTTTTGCCTGATCAAATAGACCATCTTTACTTGAGAGCATGATAACGGGAATGTTCTGATAATTTTGAGAGTTCTTAATCAGAGCACAAGTTTGATAACCGTCTAAACGAGGCATCATGATATCTACAAAAACTATATCTGGATTCGCTTCAGCAATTTTAGATAAAGCTTCAAATCCATCGACAGCAGTAATCACTTCACAACCTTCTCGTTGCAATAATGTTTCTGCTGTACGGCGAATAGTTTTTGAGTCATCAATAACCATTACTTTCAGATTTTGGAACGCATCTTCCATTTAATCTTCCATCCCCATAACATAAAATATAAATGCAATTTAACTTAAATTTGTTTTTACAGATTTATACGCATTTTTAACATATCTATACTTCTATTTTCAATGAAAGGTTTTTGTCTACTTTCTCATTTATAAACAATAACTTTTAACCTCATCACACTTTCGAAAAAATTATCATTTTTTTTATAATATTAATATTTTTATTCAGTTAAATAATAACTAATATATTTAAGATTAACTATTTAAAAATAAGCGGCTTAGCTTTCTTTTTTTGGGGAATTTTATGAATAAGCGGGTGAAATACGCCTTTTATAGAAACTGCTTGTCTGTATTTATAGGCATTGCTTCTTGTGGAGCACTGTTTTTATCTTCCCTAACGTTTGCCGCAAATGATGCCCCTAAAGCTGTTTGGTATCGCTATTATGACCAACATGGGATTGCCAATATCAGTACATCCGTAACGCCTGCACATATCCGTCATGGTTATGAAGCACTCGACCAAAATATGCAGGTGATAAAAAGAAATCACCCCTATAATTCAGAGACCGATTTAAATCAATCGTCACAACGCGCATTATCAGCCCGATACAGAGAAGAAGATAACAAATTAAAAAAGGCATATAGCAATAGTAAAACTGCTGTGATTAAAAGGGACCAAGCTCTATTAGCAATTAAAAAACAAATGAATTATCAGCAAGAACAACTCAACCACTTGCAACAAGATAAAATTTTATTTAAACGTCAGGAAATGGAATATTTTCGTAAAGGTGAAAAAGTTCCTGAGAGGCTTAAAGCATTGATTGAAAACAATCTAACCAATATTCTCAAGGTTAAACAAACACTTGAATTACTTTCAAAAAATTATAATCACACTAACAATGAGTATGAAAATATTATCGAACGTTTAAAAAAGCTTGAATAAGCGCACAGCTTTATCAAGAATAGGGGCAAAATAAAATTTGAACTACAGGATGATGCTGTATGCGCACAACGCATCTTACCCCTTCTACTTTTTTTAAATTAAGCTTAATTAGCCTGAGTTTGATTTTAGCTGCATGTCATCAGCAAGAAGCACCAAAAACAACAGCATCTGAACCTAAAAAAATTGAACTTATTCCTCAAGATTTAATTACTGTAAAAGAAGGCTCTGTAGCTACTCAGACGTCTTTTACAGGAACTATTCGTGCAGTACAACAAAGTTCTATTCAAGCTCAAGTCAGTGCGACAGCAACATCCGTTAATGCAAATGTAGGTCAAAAAGTACAAAAAGGCCAAGTATTAGTCAGGTTGAATAATCAAGATAATGCTGCGCGTTTAGCTCAAGCAGAAGCTAATCTTGCTTCTGCTCAGGCACAAGCAGAGCTTTCACGTAATTTGATGAATCGAAAACAAAGATTACTCAATCAAGGCTTTATTGCCCGTGTGGATTTTGAACAGAGTCAGATGGATTATAAGGGTCAACTTGAAAGTGTTCGAGCTCAACAAGCCAATGTCGATATTGCTAAAAAAGCGGATCAGGATGGCATTATTACCAGCCCTATTTCAGGTGTTATTACTAAACGACAAGTTGAACCGGGACAAACTGTATCAGTTGGACAAACACTATTTGAAATCGTTAATCCTGATGAATTAGAAATACAAGCAAAGTTGCCTATTGAGCAACAATCTGCACTAAAAGTGGGTAGCTCTATTCAATATCAGATTCAGGGAAATTCAAAAAAATTACACGCAATACTGACTCGGGTCTCACCTGTAGCGGACCAAGATAGTCGACAAATTGAATTCTTTGCGAGCCCTAAAGAAGCAATTGATTCACTCAGTATCGGCGCATTTATTAATGGCATTATTTTGCAAAATGATCGCAATCAAGGACAAACCATTCCTTTAGATAGTATTCAAAACCTGCAACAAGATCCTTTCGTATGGGTAATACGCAATCAAACCATTCAAAAGGTCAAAATTCACGTAGTTGAGCAACGTTACAACGAAAACATCGCGTTGGTACAAGGTTTACAAAGTACAGATCAGGTAAGTCGTATCCAGTTTGAAGACTCAGACATTAATAAAAAAGTAACGCTTACAGCCGAAAAAAATAAATAAGGTAGCAAATAGCTTATGTGGTTTACCCGAATCAGTGTGAAGTACCCCGTTTTTACCATTATGATGATGCTGTGCTTAATGGTACTCGGGTTAGCCTCTTGGAAACGCATGACGGTTGAAGAGTTTCCTAATGTAGATTTCCCATTTGTAGTGGTTACCACACAATATGCTGGTGCCTCACCTGAAGCGGTTGAGTCGGATATTACAAAAAAACTCGAAGACCAAATCAATACGATTTCAGGCATTAAACAAATTACTTCACGTTCAAGTGAAGGGTCATCGATGGTGATTGCCGAGTTTAATCTTGATACCTCTTCTGCAATTGCAGCACAAGATGTGCGCGACAAAATTGCTCCAGTTATCGCTCAATTTCGTGATGAAATTGATACGCCGATTGTGCAACGATACGATCCTTCATCTAGCCCAATTATGTCGGTGGTGTTTGAGTCGAATACGATGAGCTTGGCTCAATTAAGTTCATACGTAGACAAAAAAATTGTGCCTCAGCTTAAAACCGTTTCTGGTGTAGGTAATGTCAATCTACTTGGCGATGCTAAACGTCAAATTCGTATAAAAATCCATCCTGAACAATTGCAAAGCTACGGTATTGGCATTGATCAGGTTATTAACACGCTAAAAAATGAAAATATAGAAGTCCCTGCGGGAACTTTACAGCAAAAGAATTCTGAACTCGTTGTACAGATTCAATCAAAAGTTATTCATCCTTTTGGTTTTGGTGATTTGGTTATTGCCAATAAAAATGGTTCCCCTATTTTTCTAAAACAAGTGGCAACTATTGAAGATACTCAAGCAGAACTGCAATCCAGTGCTTTTTATAACGGAAGAACGGCTGTCTCAGTCGACATTTTAAAAAGTTCCGATGCTAATGTAATTCAAGTCGTCGATAAAACTTACCAAACGTTAGAGAAGCTAAAAGCTCAAATGCCTGCGGGTTTAAATTATAAAGTCGTGGCAGACAGCTCCAAAGGTATTCGCGCTTCAATTAAAGATGTAGTTCGTACCATTCTTGAAGGGGCAGGCTTAGCAGTTTTAATTGTTTTACTCTTTTTGGGTTCTTTCCGTTCTACCGTCATTACAGGTTTAACTTTACCGATTACCCTACTGGGAACATTAACCTTCATTTGGGCTTTTGGTTTCAGTATTAACATGATGACGCTGTTAGCCCTGTCACTGAGTATTGGTCTGTTAATTGATGACGCGATTGTAGTTCGAGAAAACATAGTTAGACATACTGAGCTTGGCAAAGACCATGTCACCGCGGCTTTAGATGGCACCAAAGAAATTGGTTTAGCCGTACTCGCAACCACACTTACCATTGTGGCAGTATTTTTACCTGTTGCTTTCATGGGGGGATTAATTGGCCGTTTCTTCTACCAGTTTGGGGTAACTGTAAGTACAGCTGTTCTTATTTCCATGTTTATCAGTTTTACACTCGACCCAATGCTTTCAGCACATTGGAAAGACCCAGTAAAGAAAAAAGAAAGTCGACTACAACGTTTCTTTAATCGTATTTCTAAATTATTAGATGGCCTTACCCATATTTATGAAAAGTTGTTGAAGCTTGCTCTGCGCTTTCGTTTTATTACAGTCATTATTGCGATTGCTTCACTATTCGCTGCCTTAGGTTTATCAAAGCTTATTGGAACCGAATTTGTACCAGTCCCAGATAAAGGCGAAATTCGTATTCAGTTCGAGACTCCTGTCGATTCCTCTTTGGAATATACCCAAGCCAAACTACATCAAGTCGATCAAATTATTAGGCAATTCCCTGATGTTGTTTCTACCTACGGGGTTGTAAATAGCACAATAAACTCTGGGAAAAACCATGCGGGTTTAGGAGTGACTTTAAAACCAAAACAAGAACGTAGTTCAGACTTAGCAACGCTCAACAATGAGTTCCGTGATCGTTTGCAAACCGTAGCGGGTATTCATGTTACTTCCGTTGCTGCTGCTCAAGATTCAGTTTCTGGTGGTCAAAAACCTATCATGATTTCCATTAAGGGAACTGACCTAAATGAGCTGCAAAAAATTTCAAATCGGTTTATGACTGAAATGGGCAAAATTAAAGGTGTAGTCGATTTAGAAAGCTCTTTAAAAGAGCCAAAACCAACTTTAGGTGTTCATATTAATCGTGTATTGGCAAGTGACTTAGGCTTGTCTGTTTCCCAAGTTGCCAATGCAATCCGTCCCTTAATTGCAGGCGATAATGTCACAACGTGGGAAGACCGTGACGGCGAAACCTATGACGTTAATATTCGGTTAAATGAAGACAAACGCATGCTTCCTCAGGACGTTCAAAATCTATATCTCAACTCAAACAAAACTGGTGCAAATGGACAACCAATATTAGTTCCATTGAGTGCGGTAGCAACAACTGAGGAAAAACTCGGCGCGTCACAAATTAATCGACGCGATCTTGAACGTGAAGTACTCATTCAAGCTAATACATCTGGACGCCCAAGTGGAGATATCGGTAAAGATATTGATAAAATGCAAAAAGCATTTAAGTTGCCTGCTGGTTATACCTTCAATACCCAAGGGGCTAATGCCGACATGGCCGAGTCTGCAGGTTATGCATTAACTGCTATTACGCTTTCCATCGTATTTATTTATATTGTGTTGGGTTCTCAGTTTAATAGTTTTATTCACCCAGCTGCGATTATGGCATCTTTACCGCTGTCATTGATTGGGGTATTTCTTGCCCTCTTCTTGTTTAGAAGTACCCTAAATCTATTTTCGATTATTGGCATCATTATGCTCATGGGGCTGGTAACCAAAAACGCGATTTTACTTATCGACTTTATTAAAAAGTCCATGGAACATGGGGAAAGTCGTTATGATGCTATTTTACAAGCGGGTAAAACCCGTTTACGCCCAATCTTAATGACTACAAGTGCTATGGTCATGGGTATGGTTCCATTAGCTCTAGGCTTGGGTGAAGGTGGAGAGCAAAGTGCACCAATGGCTCATGCTGTTATTGGTGGAGTAATCACCTCTACCCTGTTGACACTAGTAGTTGTACCAGTCATTTTCACTTATCTGGATGACTTGAAAAACTTTCTGCTGCGTCAAACTCGACGATTCATGTCATAATGCAGCGACTATCGTATAATCTGCGTTTTTATAACGCTTAACTTTTTTTAGGACTTTTTCCATGCGCGCAAGCCGCTTTTTATTTGCAACGTTGAGAGAAACCCCAAACGATGCTGAAGTGATTTCACATCAGCTCATGTTACGTGCGGGGATGATTCGTAAATTGGCATCAGGTTTATATACATGGCTGCCGATGGGAACACGTGTGCTTAAAAAAGTTGATGCGATTGTTCGTGAAGAAATGAATCGTTCAGGTGCTATGGAAGTGTTCATGCCCGTGACCCAACCCGCAAGCTTGTGGGAAGAATCAGGTCGTTATGAACAATACGGCCCTGAATTATTACGCTTCAAAGATCGTCACGACAACCCGTTTGTGCTTGGTCCTACACATGAAGAAGTAATTACCGATTTAGCACGTAACGAGCTAAAAAGTTATAAACAGCTTCCTGTAAATTTCTATCAAATTCAAACCAAATTCCGTGATGAAATTCGTCCACGTTTTGGTGTAATGCGTTCACGCGAGTTCATTATGAAAGATGCTTATTCTTTCCATGCAACTCAAGAATCATTACAAGAAACTTATGACGTGATGTACGACACTTATAGCCGTATCTTTACTCGCTTAGGTTTAGACTTCCGTCCAGTTCAAGCTGATACAGGTTCAATTGGTGGTTCAGCTTCACATGAATTCCATGTATTGGCTTCAAGTGGTGAAGATGACATCGCATTTTCAACTGAATCTGATTATGCAGCAAACGTTGAAATGGCTGAGGCAGTTTTAGTTGGTGAACGTGCTGCACCTGCACAAGAATTTAAATTGGTTGAAACACCAAATCAAAAAACAATTGATGATGTTTGCCAATTTCTAAATGCTGATCCGAAACAATCTGTTAAAGCATTATTGGTTCAAGGTGTTGCTGATGAAAAAGGCAATGTTCCTGTAGTTGCCCTATTCTTACGTGGCGATCACGAACTGAATGAAATTAAAGCTGAGAAACATCCTTTAGTTGGTGTCCCTCTTACGTTTGCAACTGAAGAGCAACTTCAAGCATTTGGTTTAACGGCTGGCTTTACAGGTCCACAAGGTTTAGTTGAAAAAGGCTTAACTGTTATTGTTGATCGCGCTGCATCTGTTCTTTCTGACTTCGTTGCTGGTGCAAATGAAGCTGACAAACACGCTGTGGGCGTAAACTGGGAACGTGATGCGCAAATCACTGAAGTCTTTGATTTACGTAATGTGGTTGAAGGCGACCCATCTCCAGATGGTAAAGGCACGATCCAAATTAAACGCGGTATTGAAGTAGGTCATATTTTCCAGCTTGGTACTAAGTACTCTGAAGCTTTAGGTTGTAAAGTTTTAGGTGAAGATGGTAAGCCATTTACAGTAACAATGGGTTGTTACGGTATTGGTGTAACACGTGTAGTTGCAGCTGCAATTGAACAAAACTACGATGACAAAGGTATTATTTGGCCACAAGCGATTGCTCCTTTTGAAATCGCAATTGTTCCAATGAATGCACATAAATCACCTCGTACTCTTGAAGCAGCTGAAGCACTTTATGCAGAACTTCAAGCTCAAGGTTTTGACGTATTACTTGATGACCGTAACGAACGTCCAGGCGTTAAATTCTCTGACCTTGAGTTAATGGGTATTCCACACCGCATCGTGATTGGTGAAAAAGGTCTTGATGCTGGTATGTTTGAATATAAAGGTCGCCGCGATGCTGAAGCGAGCAATTTAACTAAAGAAGAACTTGTAGCTAAGTTAGCGCGTTAATTACATTTATGTCATTGCCCCCAATGGTAGTGGCATACAAATGTTATTTATATAGGCAAAACCTTACTTTTGTTTCGGCAAAAGTAACAACCATTTGTATGACTGACGGTACGTCCATGTTACCGCAGCCATACGGGCGGCATTCATGCTGCCCCATAATATTAAATTTTGTCCTATCGTCCTCAAATAAAAAACTGCCTCTTAAATGAAGCAGTTTTTTTATTATCTTATAAAATTTACGTCTAATCTAAACTGTTAAATCTTTAATGGTTGTCGAAGATCCATTGGTTTTAACCGATTCAATTCCTTTGTCACGTGATGCTTCGCTCGCGTAGAACTGACTTGTACCAATAATTTGATGATTGGCTGCTTTTAAATTGAAGTAAGGTTTCCCATTCTTTGCAGTTAAACGGTCATATCGCCCATCGTCACCACTATTTTTTTGAACTGACTCAATACCATTGACTGCTGATGCTTTCGCTTTATATAGCTCACTATTTAAAATAATTTCGCCATTACCAGCCTTGAGTACAAAGCGATATTGTCCATCACTCGCTTGTGAAATCTCGTACCATCCTGCCATAAGAACCTCGTTTTTTTGTTGATGTGGGTATGACTTTCGTTATTATTCTGGACGAAAGTTATTTGTTATTGATGACAATATAAATGAGGTGTGTAATTTTGGATAGACTACTTTTTATACATTATCGTAATAAAATTATAAGGATGTTGAAAGTTAAAAAGGTAGAGGCTAGATGAGCGCCCCTACCAAAATGTAATTAAAATTAACAAATTAAGCTTTTTTTACAAATTCAGATTTTAATTTCATCTGACCAATACCATCAATTTTGCAATCAATATTATGGCCATCACTTGCATCTGGAACTAAACGAATTGTTTTTACTTTTGTTCCCACTTTAACAACCGAAGATGAACCTTTAATTTTTAAGTCTTTTATCACAGTGACACTATCACCATCTGCCAAGACATTACCATTTGCATCTTTAATCACTTCTTGTTCATCAGCAATTGAAGCTTCCCCTTCCTTCCACTCATGTGAGCATTCAGGACAAATTAATAAGTCGCCGTCTTGATAGGTATATTCTGATTGGCATTTTGGGCAATTTGGCAAAGACATAAAAAAATCTCAAAAAGTATATTATGCGAGATATGACTCATTTTTTAAAGTTTTAAATAAAAGACTTTTACCAAAAAAAAATTTATATATTCATTTCTTCTCTTCCTCTAATAAATAGTCTCTTAAAATAATCGCATGGTTATGCTCCACATCTTTTGCCGAATATAAAAGCGTGACTTTATGATGTGACACAAGGTCTTGTAACTCTTTAACTGCTGGGTTGCTTCTTAGTTCTTTTAAATAACGCTGTTTAAACTCATCCCAGTGTACTGCAGACTCTGCATGAAACCACTTACGTAGCTCAGTTGAGGGAGCTATTTCTTTTAACCATAAATCCAAATGAGCATTTTCTTTACTTATCCCTCGGCTCCATAGCCGATCAACTAATATTCGTTTTCCATCCTCGGTACTTGCTTGTTCATAAATTCTTTTAATTTGTATGTTCATCTCTTTTTCTCACTAGAACGCCTCATTGTTTAGGCTTTATAAACAGATTTAATATTTTGTTCTCTTTTAATGTACTTAAAAAGAAAAGAGTGAGTAGCCTCTCTACTCACTCTTTTCTTATTTAATATTTAAAATTTTAAAAGGCGATTACTGATCTGGGATCTCGGCTTCCACCAACAACTTCAATAAAGATAAAGATTCTTGCCAACCTAAATAACATGCTTCCACAGGAATAACTTCTGGTATGCCTTCTTGGGTAATGTGAATTTCTGTGCCTACCAATACAGTTTTTAATGTAATAGTGACCTGCATCGTACCAGGTAAATTTGAGTCATCAAATTGGTCGTTATAACGAATTAATTCATTTGGAACGAGTTCAACATAAGTTCCCCCAAATGAATGTGTTGAACCTGTTGAAAAGTTGGTAAAACTCATTTTATATGAGCCACCCACTTTTGCATCAAAACTATGAACCTTCGCAGTAAAACCGTGAGGTGCCATCCACTTAACTAAAGCATCTGGATCGAGAAAAGCACGATAAACCCGTTCAGCGGGTGCTTTAAATACGCGATGTAATTTTACTGTACCTGTTGCCATTATGTTCTCCTTATTTTAAGTCCATTTAGGTTATAGAAATTATGTGTAGTAGCTTAAACCCTAGAATTTCATTTAACGTATATTTTTGGTGTTTTTTTCCATTTATATAACCAGTTTCTGACAAAACTAAATTACGAAAACTAAGGCTGATTTTTTGATAAAAATGGAGCAAAATAGTCAGCAATCATAAAGAAACATATTGAATTTGAGATTAATCATGAGTCTGCTCGCTTTCTCCTCATATGCATTAAACGGTGTAGATGCACAGAAGTTTTTACAAGGCCAAGTGACTGTCGATACTGAGCGTTTAGCTGAAAATGAAACACGCTATACAGCCATTTGTGATCTTAAAGGCCGTATTCATTTTGGCCTATGGTTGAAAAAGATTAACGCTGAAAGTTTTGAGATTGTTGTTACTCAAGATCAAGCTGAAGAGTTTGCTAAGCATATTAAAAAATATGGCGCATTTTCAAAAATGACCTTAAGTGAACAAGGCGTTGTGTTTCCAAAAGTTGTGAATGGTCACACTGAGTTCAGCTCTACAGAAACTGATATTTCCGAATGGCAAAAACAAGCCATCATGACAGGTCAAGCATGGATTGCTCAAGCGACCGAACATGAGTTCCAACCACAAGAATTACGTTTACATCAACGTGAAGGCGTCAATTACGATAAAGGCTGTTACTTAGGTCAGGAAATTGTGGCGCGCCTTTGGTTTAAAGCAAAACCAAAACACTGGTTGCATCTAGTTCAAGGTACAGGTGAAGCACCTGCTCCAGCTACTCAATTAAATAACGATATTGAAGTAGTAAATAGTACCCCAACCACTGACGGATATATTGCGTTAGTGGTTGCAAAACCAGCTGCTCTAGCTGAACTCGGCCTTCAAGTTCTCGATTTACCGGAAGCTTTAAGTGGTGATGTTGCTAGACCACAATAATCAGATTTAACAAATAAAAAGCCCGTGGATGACCCTACGGGCTTTTCTATAGATACAAAATTCTAATAAATTCATTTAATTAGGGCATCAATTTTTTAATTTTTCTATGCCATCATAATCCAGATTGAAATCTAAGAGAAAAAATATGAAAACTAAACTTGCTACACTCATGTTGAGTCTGGCTTTTTTCGGTTCTGCTCATGCTGATGTCAAAACACTTGAACAAAATCTGAAAACAAATTACCCAGACTTACCTGTAAAAGGTGTTTATCAATCACCTGTGCAAGGTATTTATGAAGTGTATACAAGCGGTCGTATTGTTTATACCAATCAAGATGCTAAATACTTTTTTGTAGGCAATTTAGTTGATATCAAACAACAAAAAAATATGACAGAAGAACGAATTGCCGAATTGGGTAAAATTGATGTTAAAAGCCTACCTCTCAACCAAGCGATTAAATATGTAAAAGGTAAAGGAGAACGTACTCTTTATATTTTCAGTGACCCTGATTGTCCTTACTGTCAGCGTCTAGAACAAAATATGGTTGGGGTTGATAACGTAACGGTATATGTATTCTTATATCCGCTGACCAGTTTGCACCCCAATGCTGAAAAAGTTTCAAATCAGATCTGGTGTTCAAAGAACCCGTCTGAAGCTTGGACCAGTTATATGCTTAACCGCAAATTGCCAACTAATAGCAAAAGTTGCTCAAGTCCAATTCAAAAGAATATCGCTCTAGGCCAAAAATTAAATATCGATGGAACACCAACCCTGTTCTTGCAAGATGGGCAAAGAATCTCTGGTGTACCAAGTGATGCAAAACAAATTGAAGCATTACTTAAGTCAGTAAAATAAGTCTATATGCCATTCTCAGAAGTAGAGTGGCATATTATTTTTCTCCACAGTTTGCTTTATAGACATCGTTTTATATACAAATCGGCTGTTTACTTTCATGCATCACTATTTATGATGAGAAGTTGAGTTGATTCAATACATCGACGGAATGATGTAGCTACGAAGTAAAAGGTTAAAAAGAAATGAAGAAATTACTCATCGCCAGCCTAATCGCCATTTCAAGTTCGTCCATTTTTGCGGCAGACACTACAGCATCTGTGGCAAAAAATGATGTCTTTAAACAGGCTGAACAATTGTATGCGGCAAAAAATTATCCTGCTGCTTTCCAAGAAGTGCAGCGCCTTGCACAGACAGGAAATGCTCAAGCGATCTATAACTTAGGTTATATGACGCAAATGGGACAAGGCACCCCTAAAGATAATGCCAAAGCTCTAAAATATTATGAAGACGCTTCAAACAAAGGTTATGCTCAGGCCAGTTATAGACTTGCACAGATTTATGAAACGGGTGAATTAGGCGTTGCAAAAGATAGTAATAAATTTAGCCAATATGTGCAAAAAGCATCAGCTCAAGGCTCTGATGATGCAACGGTAAAAATTGCGACCATTTTATTTGCTCAGAAAAAGCCACAGTCTCATCAAATTGCTTTACAAAAGCTAGCGCCTTTAATTCGAAAAGGAAACTACCCTGCTATTCAGGTCAAAGCTCTTTATGATATTAGCCAAGGGGTTGAAAATAAAAACCCGCTAATGAAACGCCAAGGCATTGAAGCTTTACAAGCAATTGCACAAAAAGGTTATGCACCAGCGTCTATGGCTTTAGCGACTATGATGGCAAATGGCAATATCATTCCTCAGAACTTGCCTCAAGCAAAACAGATTTTTACTGAACTTGCTAACCAAAATGTTCCTAATGCTAGAGAATCTTTAGCTTCAGTCGAAAAGATTATTGCTGAGAAGAATAAACAAGCTGCAGCCGCCCCTACACAGCCTGCACCTAAAAAATAGTAAAGAAACAACAGCCCCGTATGGGGCTTATCTTTTACCACCACAAAGCGATAAGCCCACTTACACCAATAAAACCAATAATGGTACTTATCATCAAAGGTGTTAATGCTCTTTCATTTAAACCATATGCTTGCCCAAAAATACCAAAAGCAATTGGCATTGGAAGTGCCGCAATTAATGTTCCAGCATATAACATCTCTTGACTGACGTTTGGTAATAAAAGGAATAACCCAAAAATCACAACTGGCATAAGAATGACATTAAACCCAGCCAACAATACACTTTGTAAATTCACGGCGGTAATACCTATACCAACTAAGCTGCCGCCAATAGCAAATAGTGCTAGAGGCGAAGCTGTCCTTCCTAAAAGTTCTAAAGCTTGCCCAAGTTTTGAAGGCAGATGAATACCTAGCAAGATACAGCTCATCCCCACCAAAATTGCAATAATTACAGGATTTTTAATTAAGTTTATGAATGTTTTTTTCAGTAAAGGCAAAAGCCGCTGCTGTTGATGTAATCCCGCTTCTGCCAAAATAAGCATTAAAGCGACAATTAATAAGTTTTCAATAATTAAAGTTAAAGATATATAGATTGCAGCATGACTACCCATGAGCATAGTCAAAATAGCAGTACCCATAAAACCTGTATTTGACATAGAAGCGCCCATCGATATGACTGCACTATGTGTCAGGCTATTTTTAAAATATTTTCGATAAATGATAAAAGCCAGAAAAAATAAGATTAAAGAGCCACCACCGTAAGCAATAAAATAAGCTGGGTGCCAAATATCTTGTAAATTTTTATTGGCTAAGGATTGGATTAAAAATGCAGGAAGCGCAATTTTAATAACGAATGCGCTAAGAGCCTTAATTTGCTCAGGTGTCACCAATTTAATGAGAACACTACAGTACCCCATCAATAATAAAATCAAAATTGGTAAGATTACCTGAAAAACCACAAACAATGCCCTCACTCATTTCAAAAGAAAAACGGGCAAATCTTAATTTGCCCGCATATTTAAAAACTAAAAAGAATCAAAAAGCTGTTTTAAGCCATGTGGTTGACAACGCAAATATTGAGGAGCAATTTTGACTTTTGCCCCCAATGTAGCTGCAGCATGCCATGGCCAACGTGGGTCATATAACATTGCACGTGCAAGACCAATGGCATCAGCTTGTTGGTTTTCTAAAATTTGTTCAGCATGCTGTGGATCAGTAATAAGACCTACCGCAATCACAGGAATAGATACATGTTTTTTAACCTGCTCCGCGAATGGTACTTGGTAACCTGCCCCGATGGTAATATTTTGGTGTTCATGTAAGCCACCACTAGAGACATGGATATAAGCGGCTCCCAGCTGCTCTAAGGCTTTTGATAAACCAACCGTAGACTCAATGTCCCACTGTTCGTTACCATCCATCCAGTCAGTTGCAGATAAACGCACCCCTACAGGATAACCTGCAGGAACAGCAAGTTTAATTGCCTGAAGTACTTCAAGCGTCATACGCATACGGTTTTCTAAAGAGCCGCCATATTCGTCAGTACGTTGATTAGCAATTGGAGATAAAAATTGATGCAACAAGTAGCCATGCGCCGCATGTACTTCGATTAGCTCAAAGCCCGCTTCAACTGCACGTTTTGCTGCAGCTGCAAAGTCTTGTTGAACTTGTTTAATTTCATCTATTGTTAATGCATGTGGAGCTGCATCGTGAACTGAAAAGGTACTTGTACTTGGAGCAACTGTTTGCCAGCCATGTGGCTGATTTTTTGCAATTTGGCCTTTACCTAACCAAGGCTTTTCAGTCGATGCTTTACGTCCAGCATGCGCTAACTGAATTCCAAATGGCATAGGAGAAAGTGTTTTAACTTTTCCTAATAAAGTTTTGATCTGGTCACGTTGCTGATCATTCCAAAGTCCAAGGTCTGCATAACTAATTCGACCTTCCGCTTGTACAGCAGTAGCTTCCACAATACATAGACCAGCCCCAGACAACGCATAATTTGCCCATTGCTGTTCATGCCAATAGGTAATTTCGCCTTCATCAGTTGCCGAATACTGGCACATTGGGGCAATTACAATTCTATTGACCAGTTGTAGCGAATCAAAATTAACCGTTTCAAATAATTTTGCCATTTTAAATTCCTAGAATTGTTTAATTACACGTAAACCTGCGCTCCAGTTACGCCCATCAGCAGGTTCAAAGTAACGGTCATTACCGTCATTCACAATCACTGAACCTGCATAATTTTTATCAAACAAGTTATCTACACGAGCAAAGCTTTTGACTTTCCAGTCGCCAAGATCCCATGCATAACCAATATTTGCTGAAGTTACACTGTAGCTCGGCGCTGCGTCACTGTTGGTATCATTCACGTATACTTTGTCCATATACTGTACATCTACACCACCATATAGGCCGTGGCTCGGTTGCCAAGCTAAAGAGACAAAAGCCTGATTTTTAGCAATACCCGGAATCGCATTACCTGATGGAATTTGAGCAATATTTCCCAAAGCTGGAATATCAGCATCAAAAGTTGCATCTAAATAGGCATAGCTTGCAGTTGCTGTTAAATCTCTCCACAACTTTTTGTTCCATGCGAACTCTACTCCTTCACGCAAAGTTTTATCTGCGTTACGGAAGGTTGAACGTCCGTTTGAGCTTCCTGCTGAAACAATGTCATTTTTGGTTTTAGTTTGAAAAACTGCCAAAGTAAAATCACCTAATTGGTTTTGTGATTTTAAACCGGCTTCATAGGTATCACTGGTCGATGGTTTTAAGTCAAAATTAAAACCTGGCTTTGTCGTATCAGTTTGATATGCCATTTCAGTAAAGGTTGGTGTTTCAAAACCTTTGGCATAACTTACATATGCCATGAGCTCAGGTAGAATTTGCCAGCTTAAAGCAGCAGAAGGTAAAACTTTATCGTAATCAGTCTTACCACTATCATCGCCATTACTTAAATAGTTATCTTTAGATTTGTAATGCACATTGCTGTAGCGAATACCTGTGTCTAAACGCCATGTTGGTAAGAACTGCCATGAAGCTTGTAAATATGGATCGATATTCCACAAAGTATTATCTTCATCACGACGTAATTTACCTTTAACACCGTAAGAAGGTTGGCCGTTTACCAAGTTAAAATTTTCATACCCTTTACGATCTTCATCCATCGCATCAAGTGCAACACCGAGGCTTACAGTGGTATTTGGAAGTAACTCTTTACCTGTCCAACGGAAATCAGCACCATAATAATTACGTTCGAAATCAATCACGCCACCGGCATGATTAATACTGGCATCTTGTGTCGATTTAGGTATAGATTGATATTGAGTGACTTGTCGATTACCTAAATATGCCATGGCATAGAGTTCATTTTTATCATTAATTGGCTTAGACCAAGTCACCCCTGTTTGGGTTTGCTCAATGTCTTTACGGACATTAAATTGCTTTAAAAAAGGCACTTGTTGCTTTGGGTTCGCTTTCCACTGGTCATGCGTTAAGCCTTGCGGATCGTCTGCATTAATTTTGACATAGTTAGTCACCCAGTTGATTTTACTACCATCATCAAGATTCCAACTGAGCTTGGCGTTATTTAAGATTTTATCTGCACCGCTATGTTCTCGGTAACCATCAGTGTCGAAGTATGATGAACTAATAACATAACTTGGTTCATTCGCACCCTTTGCTCCACCTTGTAGCACTAATCCCGCTCGGCTTTTATCGTGACTACCACCCGAATAGCTCAGCTCAATTGAGTCTTTCCCTTGCCCTTCTTTAGTAGACGTTAAAATTGTCCCACCCGATGAGTTTCCATAAAGTGAAGAAAAAGGTCCCGTTAGAACTTCAACATGGTCTAGACTACTTAAATCAATATTAGAGGTTTGGCCTTGCCCATCTGGCATTGTTGCGGGAATACCATCCAAATATAGACGAATACCTCGGACACCAAAAGTAGAACGTGCGCCAAAACCACGCATAGATAGCTGCAAATCTTGCGCATAATTTTCACGATTATGAATCTGTAAGCTCGGTATACCTTTCACAACTTCAGTTAAATTCACTTGTGAAGAGCTATCAGCTTGAGGTGCATCTATTCGAAAAACTGAAGCAGGTGTTTGTAAGTAAGTGGTATCGGTACGCGTTGCTTCCACATGTAAAGTAGGCAATTTGGCAACGTCTGAATTTAGGTCTTCTGCCCAAACAAGTGAGCTAGAAATACAGCCCATACTCATCAAAATACAGTAATGAAGTCGGTCTAAGCGTAATAAGGACATGCTTATTTCCTTTATTTATATTGTAGTTATCATAACAAAAAGTGGTGTCTTATCTGGATATTGAATTCGACCCACATAGTTGTAAATCTGGAACACTCGTTTTACGATTTAAAAATTGATTTCTAAATTTGGATTAACGACTTAACGAAGGATGATCTTTCCAGCAATACCGTTCAGACCAGTCTTTTGCCTCTTCAGCATAGTCAATTCCAATACGTGGCGTTAAAACAACTTTTGGTTGTGTAGTGGCTGCTTCAATCCATAGTCCAGATTCTTTACCTAAAGTCTGACCTTTTAAACTACGGTCAATACCCAAATAACGCGTCAGTTTGCCCGGTCCAGCTAAAAGCTTATATTCTTTTTTGGTTGAAGCATTACTTAAAAATACAGACCGAATCATTACTCCCTCAGGCACACCTTCTGTTTGAGTAATAATATTAAGCATTTCATACATGCCATAAATTAGGTAGATGTAAATCGTACCACCATGGCCATACATTACCTCAGTTCGAGCTGTTCGTTTATCATTGTAACTATGGCAAGCTTTATCTCGAACGCCCAAATAAGCTTCTGTTTCACTAATTGTGCAACGAATGACTTGACCATCGGGCTGCCTCTTACACAATACGCAGCCGATCAAATCATAAGCTACTTCTGAAGTTTCTCGTTGAAACCAGCTTAATGGTAAAATATCTGACATAGTATTCTCTGAAATATTACATACCACACGTTATACTTGATTAATCCAGTATATCTGTTAATTCTGCGAGTTGGCATGCCTGAGTTACCCGAAGTAGAAACTACCAAAACCAGTTTATTTCCCTTATTGAATCAAAAAGTTCAAAGTGTAGAAGTCCGCAACTCTAGCTTACGCTGGCCTATACCAGACGACATTCAAAAACTTGTTGGGCAACGTATCATTGGGTTAAATCGACGTTCAAAATATATTCTGGCAGAGTTTGAACAAGATCAAATGCTTTGGCATTTGGGAATGTCAGGAAGCTTTCGTCTGACCGAGCCAAATGACGAACTAAGAAAACATGACCACCTGATTATTCAATTTGAAGATCAGCAATTACGTTACCATGACCCTCGTCGTTTCGGTTGCATCCTTTGGCTTAACCCTGAAACTCAAGGCAAACTCATAGATACTTTGGGACCAGAACCTTTAAGTACTGATTTTCATGCAGAATATTTAGCTTCTAAGCTCAAGAATAAATCTGTCGGCATAAAAATTGCACTCATGGATAATCATGTAGTGGTTGGTGTAGGCAATATCTATGCAACAGAAAGCTTATTTAATGTAGGCATTCACCCAGCTCAGCCTGCTGGCGATTTGACTATGCAACAAATTGAAAAACTCGTTGTCGAGATTAAACGAATTTTGAAATCGGCAATTGATTTAGGTGGCTCAACTTTACGCGATTACAGTAATGCAATGGGTGAAAATGGTTATTTCCAGCAAACACTTCTTGCTTATGGTCGTGCTGGAGAAATGTGTGTTAACTGTGAAACCACATTAGAAAACTTAAAACTCGGGCAGCGTGCCAGTGTATTTTGCCCACAGTGCCAACCACTTAAAAAGCTGAGAAAGCCTTAATTTTTTGGAGGAAGACAACATGCAAACAGCAATTGTCCGACATATTTTAGTCAAAGATAAAGACTTAGCTGAACAGCTAAAAAAGAAGCTACAAAGTGGTGCAGACTTTGCCAAACTTGCCAAGCAATATTCCACTTGCAATTCAGCTAAACGTGGCGGTGAACTTGGCGAAGTTAAAAAGGGTCAATTAGTACCTATTATCGACAAAGTTGTCTTTACAGCTGCTGAACGCGTGTTGCAAGGTCCTATTAAAAGCCAGTTTGGCTATCATCTTTTAGAAGTTAAATTCCGAATGGGCAGCTTACGCTGATTCCATTAATTTAATTATGGTTTTCAGAAGCTTGAGCCTGCGCATTCATTTGATATGTCCAGGCTTTAATATATTCACCCGACTCTAGTTTTACATCTGCGATGACACGCTGGTATTGAAAACCTTCAAAATCATCCAGCATCTGCCAGTTTTCAGCAAGTTTTTCTGTGCTAAACACATAACCATCTATCCAATCGGCTTGCGAATCTAACTCAAGTGCTTTTAAACCCTTGTCTGGACCCCAATCTAAAATATGAATCACGCCTCTTACACTGGCTTTTATCCAGTGACCATCGATTTGTTCTAAAATATGAGCATTAGCTTGATTCGGACATAAAGTGCCATATACAAATAGCTGATTCATAATAACTTACCTTTACTAATATAAGTTTAATATTAATATCCTTTAAAAATTAGTCTTCTAAGATAACTTAAATGCAAAAAGACTATTAAGAATACTCTCATTTTGGTATTCTTTAAGCATAAAATAAATTGTATTTTACAAGCTAATAAAATGAATTATAAGTAGTTTTAGTTTAATGAATTTATTTTTAACTTTAATAAATATTTTACTTATCTAAGGAATTTTAAATGGGGATGTACACATATGTATCTTTACGAGTTTGGGTGCATGAAGAAAAACGCCCAGCTAATCGTGATGAAACACGTAAGATCATTCAAGCGTTATATGATGATGCACAATCAAATTCACATCATGAAGCTGAATATGCCTTTAATTTAGATGGTAACTCTGAAAATGAAGTAAAATGGTATAGCCTTGAAAAAGATATGCTTAATTTTAGCCAGAAATATCCTGAATACAGTTTTATTGTACAAGAGGAAGGAACTGGAGAGTTTGAAGGTAGTTATAATTTTAATACTTACTTCCAAGGTAATAGTTACCAATACGATCAATATTTTTATTTATTAGATTTCATTGATTTTGACTATTATGTCGAAGATTTATTTAACAAAAATTTTACTCTCTTTAATAATATTAAAGAAATTAAAGAAAATTTAATTATTAAACAAAATGATAAAACCCTTAAAATTTATATCCCTACAGTAACTGAACAACAGTCTGATCGAGTACACAGAATTTTAGAGTTTCAGGCTCAAAAAGATTTTTCAAAACTTGGCATAAATGTTTCTAAATATCATAACGATGAGCCTTCTAATTCTATTCTAATTGAATATTACTTACAGAATTGTACGGATAATCAAACTACTCAAGATATTATTTCTAATTGCTATGAAATTACTGAAAGATTCTTAATTGGAGAAGTTCGATAAAATAACTATAAAAAACGGTACGCTAGGTACCGTTTTTTATTTGAAATCTGCTTAAGCTTTCTTTTTCAACTCATCACGAATTTCGCGCAGTAATTGCACGTCTTCAGGCGTTGCAGCTGGAGCTTCTGGCTCATTCTTATCACGGCGAAGTCTATTTAATAATTTCACCATTAAGAATACAACCCAAGCCAAAATAAGGAAGTTAATTAAAATGGTCAGGAAGTTACCATAAGTTAATACATTGACACCTGCCTTTTGTAAGGCATCTAAAGATTGTAAATTGTTAGGGTTTGCACCTAACACAATGAATTTTTGTGTAAAATCAACGCCACCACCAGTAATTACACTGATAATTGGCATGATAATATCTTTCACCAAAGAGTCCACGATTTTGCCAAAAGCACCACCAATAATCACACCAATGGCTAAATCCATCATATTGCCTTTAATGGCAAATTCTTTAAATTCTTGAATAATACTCATCTAAACATCTCCAGATGTCGGGGGCAGAAACACGTCATATTTTTCTTTTTCATTGGCATCTTATCGAATTAGATAGTACTCGCCATGATATTGATAATTTAATATTTTTATCAAAAAAAAGAAAACTATCTCACACTTTAACAACATATTCGTTTAGAAGAAAAATATGAATTTAAGGTTAATTTAATTTCAAATATAACAATTAAAAAAACCGCTAAATTAATTTAGCGGTTTTTTTCTTTTTCAATTAAGAAAAATTATTTATCACGGTTACGTTTACGTTCGTTTTCAGTCAAGTAACGTTTACGGATACGGATTGATTTAGGTGTTACTTCTACTAACTCGTCATCTTCAATGAATTCAAGCGCTTGTTCAAGCGTATATTCAATTGCAGGTACTAAAGTTAAAGCATCATCTGTACCAGATGCACGAACGTTAGTTAATTGTTTCGCTTTAGTTGGGTTTACAACCATATCGTCTGAACGAGAGTTAATACCCACGATCATACCTTCGTAAACTTCCAACTGTGGCTTAGCAAATAAACGACCACGGTCTTGTAAGCTGAACAATGCATAGCCCAAGCAAGTACCTTGAACCATAGAAATCAATACACCGTTTTGACGCTTCGCAACAGTACCTTGTTTAACAGGACCATAATGCGAGAAGCTTGAAGTCATGATCCCTGTACCAGAAGTCATGGTCAAGAATTCAGAACGGAAACCGATTAGACCACGTGAAGGCACAGTCGCTTCAATACGGATACGGCCTTTACCGTCAACTTCCATATTAGTCATTTCGCCTTTACGATGACCCATTTGTTCCATTACAGCACCTTGATGCTGTTCTTCAACGTCAAACGTTACGTTTTCGTAAGGCTCTTGTCTTTCACCATCAATTTCTTTGATGATTACTTGTGGACGTGATACGCCCATTTCGAAGCCTTCACGACGCATGTTTTCAATTAAAACTGAAAGGTGAAGTTCACCACGACCAGAAACTTTGAAGCGGTCTGGACTGTCAGTGTCTTCAACACGTAAAGCTACGTTATGGATTAATTCGCGATCAAGACGTTCACGGATATTACGTGAAGTTACGAATTTACCTTCTTTACCAGCAAACGGAGAGTTGTTTACTTGGAAAGTCATAGATACCGTAGGTTCATCTACAGATAAAGCTGGTAATGCTTCAACATTTTTCGGATCACAGATTGTGTCAGAAATATTAAGTGCATCAATACCAGTAATACATACGATGTCACCAGCAGATGCTGAATCTACATCAATACGTTCTAAACCGTGGTAACCCATGATTTTTAAAATACGACCGTTACGTGTATTGCCATCTTTGTCAATTACAGTAACAGGAGTGTTTAATTTTACTGAACCACGTTGAATACGACCAACACCGATAACGCCTACGAAGCTGTTATAGTCAAGTGATGAAATCTGCATTTGGAATGGACCATCAACGTCAACTGCTGGTGGCTCAACGATGTCTACAATCGTTTCGAACAACGGAGTCATGTCTTCTGCAAGTTCTTCAGGAGCTGGACCCGCTACACCACGTAAACCTGATGCATAAACGATTGGGAAATCTAATTGCTCATCAGTTGCACCAAGGTTATCAAACAAATCAAATACTTGATCGATTACCCAGTCTGGACGTGCACTTGGTTTATCAACTTTGTTGATAATAACGATTGGCTTCAAACCACGAGCAAAGGCTTTTTGCGTTACAAAACGAGTTTGTGGCATTGGGCCTTCTTGAGAGTCAACAAGAAGTAATACGCAGTCAACCATCGACATAACACGTTCTACTTCACCACCGAAGTCGGCGTGTCCCGGGGTGTCCACGATGTTGATACGGTAAGTTGTATCAGTACGTTTATCCAACCAAGTAATAGAAGTGTTTTTCGCTAAGATGGTAATACCACGTTCACTTTCAAGCGCATTCGAGTCCATGACACGCTCAATCTCGCCTGCTCGGTCACCGAGAGCACCTGATTGCTGAAGTAGTTTATCGACAAGTGTGGTTTTCCCGTGGTCGACGTGCGCAATAATTGCGATATTACGGAGATTTTTGATATCTGACATGAAAATTAGAAACGCCTGAAATTTGAGGGCAAATTATACAGAAAAACACTACTCTTGAGTAGTGACAGTTTATTGACATTGACAAAAAAATTTCCCAATAGCCTGTATTTCGTTTTGTAAAGATAGGTATCTCGATTAGAATAGCGCCAATTTGCGAAATTGTGGCGTATTTACTCCCATGTCCAATCAACCATCACCAGACCATCTTGACCTTGTTTATGGACTAGATGACCGACCAAAACCCTTCGTGGCTTTTCTAGCTGCTTTTCAACATTTGCTTGCAATTATTGTCCCAATTATTACACCTGGGCTTCTTATTTGTTTAGCTTTGGGTGTTTCACGTACCGAAACCAACATGATTTTATCCATGTCTTTGGTCATTTCAGGAATTGCAACTTTCTTACAATGCAAAAAAGTTGGTCCTTTCGGTGCAGGTCTACTCATTGTTCAGGGTACTAGTTTTAACTTTATTGGCCCAATTATTGGTATTGGGAGTGCAATGGTTGCCGCAGGTACACCAGTAAATCAGGTTATGGCTGCTATTTTTGGTGTGGTGATTGCTGGTTCATTTATTGAAATGGGTGTGTCACAAATCTTGCCATGGGTAAAAAGACTTATTACTCCGCTTGTGACAGGTATTGTTGTACTGCTGATTGGTTTAACGCTTATTAAAGAAGGCCTCATTAGTATGGGTGGTGGTTACCAAGCCATGCAAGACCATACTTTTGCAAGTTCTGATAACCTTATAATGTCTTGTACAGTTCTAGCTATTATTATTGTTTTAAATCGCATTCGCGTAGTGTGGATTAAAAGCTCGGCTATTTTGATTGCTTTAGTTATTGGCTACATTCTTGCTGGTTTCATGGGTTATTTAGATTTCTCTGGTCTAAAAGACGCTCCTGTTATTCAAATTCCGACACCTATGCACTTTGGCTTAAGCTTCTCATGGGGCTTATTTATTCCAATGGCATTCATTTATCTGGTGACTTCATTAGAAGCAATTGGTGATGTCACAGCAACCAGTAAACTTTCAAACCAACCTGTAGATGGTCCTCAGTGGATGCAACGCATTAAAGGTGGCGTGTTAGTGAATGGCGCAAACTCTTTACTTGCAGGATTATTTAACACCTTCCCTAGTTCTGTTTTCGCTCAAAATAATGGTGTAATTCAACTCACTGGAGTGGCAAGTCGTTACGTAGGGATCTGGATTGCTGCTTTACTCATTCTATTAGGTCTATTCCCTGCTGTAGCAGGTGTAATACAAGCCGTACCACAGGCGGTATTAGGCGGAGCAGTTATGGTAATGTTTGGTGCGGTTGCTGCCTCAGGCATTAACATTCTTTCATCTATTCATTTAGACCGTCGTGCCCTTTTAATTATCGCGATTTCACTTGCACTAGGTTTAGGTGTTGCTCAAGTTCCACAAATTTTGGAACACTTACCAGAGTTATTTAAAAATATTTTTAGTTCTGGTGTAGCAACAGGCGGTATTGCGGCATTAATTTTAAATGTTGTGCTGCCTGAAACACATAAATAACCCTTTTTTAATTTTTTGATTACTGCCCAGTTTCCACTGGGCATTCTTCTTCATGAGAGATGTACATGGATCCTAGAAGTGAAGTGATATTAAGACAACAAGACTATTTAAAAGGTAGACTCTTGTTGATTAATGCACCCAATGATGCCTTAGTCAGTCAATTACCATCTGGGGTTGATGCATCAGTCTGGACGTGGAATTATGCGGACTATCAAGGCTTTGTTAATGCAGGCACGACAGCACATTTCTCGGTTGAGTTTCCATCACAAGAATTTGATCAGGCTATAATTTTTGTTCCAAAATCAAAAGAGCTTTTAAACTATATATTGCATGTGGTGATGAGCCATCTAAAAACTGGCCAATCAGTTTTTTTAGTAGGTGAAAAAAAAGGTGGTGTTGAAAGAGCTGCTAAACAACTACAAAGTTTTGGCAAAATTCTTAAACTTGATAGCGCTCGACATTGTCAGTTATGGCATTTAAAAATTGAGAAAACTGAAAAGCTCAAACCTCTTGAAAGCTGGTTAAAAACCTATACTGTTCAAGCAAATGGACATGAACTTACCATTTGTGCTCTACCGGGGGTTTTCAGTCAAAATCATCTAGATGTGGGAACTGCTGTTTTACTCCCTTATCTTAATCAGATGAAATCAGGTAGAATTGCCGACTTCGGGTGTGGTGCGGGAATTATCAGTTGTTATTTGGCAAAAATAAATTCAAGTAATATTATTCATGCCTTAGATATTGATGCTTTCGCTTTACGGTCAACGGAAATGACTTTTAGTCGAAATGGAATAGGTTCAGACCAGTTGAGATTGCAACCTGTTATAGGAATTGCAGACGCCCCAACAGAACTTGATGCCATTGTCAGTAATCCTCCCTTTCATCAAGGTATTCATACCAACTATGATGCAAGTGAAGGACTCTGCCAGAACGCTAAAAAACATTTAAAGGCATCGGGTGAGCTATGGATTGTAGCAAACCGTTTTTTAAACTATCCGATCTTAATTGAGAAGCACTTTGGTCAGTGTGAGATTAAAACTGATCTTCAAGGCTTTAAGGTGTTATATGCCTGTGCATAACAAACTATGTAAGGAATCTCCATGAGCGAAACACATGCTCCTGAAAAACTCCAGCGAAAGCTTGGAGCTCGTCATCTGAATATGATCGCCATTGGTGGTTCCATTGGTACAGGTCTCTTCCTTGCTTCTGGATCAACCATTGCAAACGCAGGCCCTGGTGGGGCTCTACTCGCTTACTCTCTTATTGGTATTATGATTTACTTCTTAATGACCAGTTTAGGTGAGCTTGCGACTCATACCCCAACATCTGGTGCATTTTTTACCTATGGCAGTCGCTATGTTGAAGATGGCTTTGGTTTCGCTCTAGGCTGGAATTATTGGTACAACTGGGCAATTACGGTTGCATTTGAACTTGTTGCTGTACAGTTTATTATGAAATTCTGGTTTCCAGATATTCCCGGTTTTTACTGGAGTGCCCTTTTCCTCGTTATCATTTTCATGATTAACGCAATGAGTGTAAAAGGATTTGGCGAAAGCGAATTCTGGTTCTCAATGGTTAAGGTTATCGCTATTGTTGCCTTCATTATCATTGGTATTGCCATGATTATTAAAGTGATGTTGACACCTGGAGTGGCGACATTCGGCAACTGGACCTACAAAGATGCACCTTTTGTAGGTGGTTTACAGGCCATGATTGGGGTTGCCATGATTGCAGGATTCTCATTTCAAGGAACTGAAATGGTGGGTGTTGCTGCGGGCGAATCGAAAGATCCAAAGAAAACAATTCCACTGGCAATTAAACAGATTTTCTGGCGAATTTTATTATTCTATGTGTTGTGTATTTTCATTATCGGCACACTCATTGCCTATGATGATCCAAACCTATTGCAAGCCGCGACAACAGAAAATGTTGCCCTTTCTCCTTTTACCTTGCTTTATGAAAAGGTAGGCTTTGCTTTCGCTGCGAGCTTAATGAATGCAGTTATTTTGACTGCTATTTTGTCGGCAGGTAACTCAGGTATGTATTCTTCTACCCGTATGTTATTTGATATGGCTCAGCAAGGTCGTGCACCGAAATGGTTTGCCAAACTCGACAATCGTGGTGTTCCAATGAATGCCTTATATGCAACTACATTTATTGCTGCATTCTGCTTCTTAACGACTTTTATTGGGGAAAAACAAGTCTTTAACTGGCTACTCAATATGTCAGGGATGTGTGGCTTTATTGTCTGGTTAGGTATTGCAATTTCACATTATCGTTTCCGTAAAGGTTATATTGCTCAAGGGTATAAACTTGAAGATTTAGCTTACCGCGCTAAGTTTTTCCCATTTGCACCTTGGTTTGCCTTTATTCTCTGTTCTATCATTATTCTTGGACAAAACTATCAAGCTGTTTTGGGCGGAAAAATTGACTGGATGGGCTTACTTTCCACCTATATCAGCATACCGTTATTCTTAGTAATTTGGCTCGGATATAAATGGAAAAATAAAACTAAGTTAATCCCTTACGACCAAATGGATGTAAAGCCAGAGCAAGATTAATAGTAAGTTTAAAGAGTCAATTAAAACTATCTAAACGTCAAAAACTTGATCTTTAGTTAAAAACAGGTAAAATGCCGTTCAGATTTTCAACGGCACTTTTTAAAAAAGGAGGACATCATGCCAACACTACAAGGTAAAACACAGTAACGATTTGGCACGATGTCAGCTCACGGACAAGTGTACAAATTTAATTCACTTGTCCGAATGCTCGAATTTAAGACCTAGCATTCGCTAGGTTTTTTTATGCCTATTCGGACAGAAAAATAAGAGAAAAATTATGGGCATACAAAAAATATTAAACGAAGAGGCACTCTATGGTGTCCCTGTTAAAATTTTCACTCAAGATATAGACAGTGAAAGTATCGAACAACTCAAGAAAATGGCACAGCTGCAATTTATATATTCACATATTGCTGTTATGCCAGATGTTCACGTAGGAAAAGGTGCGACTGTAGGAAGTGTCATCCCGACTAAACATGCCATTATTCCAGCAGCAGTCGGTGTAGATATTGGCTGTGGAATGAATGCAATTCGTTTGAGTCTAAAGGCTTCACAGCTACCTGATAACTTGAGTCGTTTACGTGATGCAATTGAACGTAAAGTACCAGTTGGATTTGCTTTACATAAGCAGGTCAAAGCTAAAGCATCGAGTATTATTCCGCTCGAAAAGCGGTTGCAACCGATTGTAAAAAAACATCCAGGTCTAGTCCGCATGCTTCGGCAGTTTGATGCAACTTGGCAAAAACAATTAGGCACATTAGGAGGTGGTAATCACTTTATAGAGTTATGTATTGATGAAAATCAAGATGTATGGGTAATGCTACATTCAGGTAGTCGAGGACTGGGGAACGTCATTGGTACTTATTTTATTGAGCTCGCCAAGAAAGAAGCACAACATCGCTTTGGACATGTACCCGATAAAGACTTAAGTTATTTTGCTGAAGGTTCAAACAGTTTTAATGATTATGTAGAAGCTGTGGAGTGGGCCCAAGAATATGCTTTTGAAAATCGTAAAGAAATGATGCGATTAGTCTTAGAAGCAATCCGACCTATCCTCCCCTCATTTCAAATGACAAAAGAAGCAATTAATTGTCATCATAATTATGTAAGTCGAGAAACCCATTTTGGTGAAAATCTTTTAGTTACCAGGAAAGGGGCGATTAGAGCAGGTTTAGATGAGTTAGGAATTATTCCTGGCTCTATGGGAGCACGCTCTTATATTGTTAGAGGAAAAGCTAATCCTGAGTCTTTTTGTTCATGTTCTCACGGCGCTGGGCGTAAAATGAGCCGTAGCAAGGCAAAAATTCTTTTTAATCAACAAGACTTAATTGAGCAAACCAAAGGTATTGAGTGCCGTAAAGATAGTGGCATTGTCGATGAGATCCCAAGTGCTTACAAGGATATTGATGAAGTCATGGCGAACCAATCAGATCTTATTGAAGTGGTTCATACACTTAAACAAGTTTTATGTATTAAAGGTTAAAACATGAAAATTAAAGAAATGCCAAAAATTAAGGTCCGTAACCACGTAGCTCTGTCCCCTTTACTTCAAAAAGGTGGCATGCATGAGACAGAAAAACCTCGTGCACAGCATCGTCGAGATAGACAAGATACTAAACAGCAATTAAAAAAAGGTGTTTGGTAAAAACTTATTTATAAACAATTAACTGAATAGATATTCTTTAGGAGATATAAAAATGAAAAAATATTTGAAAAATCGTAATAAAAAAAGCGACTCTAACGAGTCGCTTTTTTACTGTTCAGAAACTCAAATTATTGAGCTTGTTGACCAGGTTGAACTACTACAGTACGGCTACCAGTGATTGTCGCGAATACACGACGGTTCATAGCACGACCTTCTTTAGTTTTGTTGTCAGCAATCGGTTGATCCCAAGCGAAACCTTGAGTAGACAAACGAGAAGCATCAACATTGTATTCGTTTACAAGAGCTGATTTAACAGAGTTAGCACGAGCTAAAGATAAACGTTCGTTCAACTTACGTGGACCAGTGTTATCTGTGTGACCTTCGATACGTGCAGTAGCGTTAGGGTATTCAGTTAACTTCTCAGCAACTTTAGCGATTTCTGGTTTGTATTGGTCTTTGATGTTTGACTTGTTAGTATCAAAGAACACACGAAGTTCCATGTTAAGGTCTTCAGTTAACTCTTGTGGTTGTGGAGCAACTGGAGTTGGTTCAACTGGAGCAACTTCTACTACAGGAGCAGCAGGCTTCAAGTGACCACCAAGAACTACGTTTAAACCAGCAAGAGCTGTATAGTTCCAGAATTCTTCATCAAAGTTATAAGTACCACGAGCTTCTGTACGAAGAGATAAAGCATCATTGATGCGATAGAACGCACCGATACCAGCATTACCTAAAGTACCTTCTTCAGAATTACCACGTGTACCACGATTTACACCATCAAAGTCGTATTTGTAGTGACCAGCACCCAATAATACATACGGCTTAAATTTGCTGTCGTAGTTTTTAGTGATTAAATCAGAAGTAGCATAGAAGTTACCGTTGATTTGTTTTTGTTTGTATTCAGCACCAGCAGAAGCGCCGTTTACATCACCTTTAACTTGGTTATATTCAGCTTCGAAACCTAACCATGGTGTTAATTCAACGCCAAGAGCTGCACCAACGAATAAATCGTCTTGTAACTCAGGACCGTTAGTTAGGTTACCATCTTTACCGCCATTATTGTGTTGGCTGTCTTGGAAAGTGTAACCAAGCAATAATGGAGTAACTGTTACGCCAGCATTAGCAGCAGCTAATGGAGCAGCAACAAGCATAGTAGCAAGTGCAATACGACTCAATTTCATGGATATCCTCCAGAGATAACAATTGTTGTTCAAGCTCAGCCTAAATTTATTGGCCCCTGAGATATTTTTACCCCAGTATTATTTTTAAGCTATTCACATTTGAATCATACAAACACTTGATAAACTTTCCAAGTGCTTGATAATTTTAATCAAGTAAATTATTGACAAAATTACTTACAATTTCCGTTGTAATTCGGTAATTTTTTACTCAACTAGCAAATATGAACAACTTCTTTGTTTCGCTTGCGGTGATTTTACCAGTATTCTAGTCAACTGATAACCCTTATTTAATTTTGTGTTTCCTTATTATAAAAAATAATATAAATCATTGTCAGAAAACATAAAATTGCTCTATTTATACATATATTAAGGTTTCTTAATGTTTAAATCTCCTGGTTTTACTATAGTTGAGCTCTCTATAACCCTCGTAATTATTGTAATTATGTCAGTTATAGCCATTCCTTTATACCATCAATTTATGGCATCTGCAGAATTAAAAAATACTCCGCGTGTACTCACAATTCATATACAAAAAGCTAAATATGACGCGATTGTTAGGCATACAAACATTGTTCTGTGTCCCAGTTCCGATCAATTCATTTGTAATACGAACTGGAATAGTCAACTCATTAGCTTTGTAGACAATAATCGTAATCTACAACATGACTTAAATGAAGAGTTATTAACCTCCATAGATCTTAATCATCATTATGGTTCTATGAAATTACAACGTTTTGGAAAAAAACAAAATAGTATTGTTTTTCAGGGCAATTCCGGACTTCCAATCGAGTCTAATGGCAGTTTTATTTATTGTTCTTATGATCAACTTAAAAATTTTAAATTAATTCTCAGCAAAATGGGGCACGTACGCTTAGAAGAATCTCAAAATTGTTAGAACTCTACAGTCTAATGCAGAACCCAATACTATCCCCATTTTGCAATATACTGCTTAAGTTTTAATGTTTTCTTAATTTGAGATAAAGAACAATCGGAGATTACAACAATGACTGACATCGTAATTGTTAATGGTGCTCGTACTGCTATGGGTGGTTTTCAAGGATCACTGTCTGGTCTAACTGCTCCCGAACTAGGTGCAGTAACAATTAAAGAAGCAATCGCACGAGCAGGTTTGCAGCCTACTGATGTTGAAGAAGTCATTATGGGATGTGTTCTTCCTGCTGGTTTAAAACAAGGCCCTGCTCGTCAAGCGATGCGTAAAGCTGGTTTACCAGACTCTACAGGTGCAGTGACGATTAATAAACTTTGTGGTTCAGGCATGAAAGCTGTGATGCAAGCAGCCGATATGATCAAAGCAGGAAGTGCTGAAATTGTGGTTGCAGGTGGCATGGAGTCGATGACAAATGCCCCTTATATTTTACCAAAAGCACGAGCTGGCTACCGTATGGGTCATGGCGAAATTAAGGATCACATGTTTCTTGATGGACTTGAAGATGCTGAAACTGGTCGTTTAATGGGTTCTTTTGCTCAAGATATGGCAAATACTCGTGGATATACACGTGAGCAAATGGATGACTTTGCAATTCGCTCTTTAAAACGTGCTCAAACTGCAATTACCGAAGGCTATTTCAAAGATGAAATCGTTCCTGTTACCGTACCTAGCCGTAAAGGTGATGTCGTTGTTGATCAAGATGAACAACCTTTAAATGCAAAGATCGACAAAATTCCTTCGCTTAAACCAGCTTTTGCAAAAGACGGTACAATTACCGCAGCAAACGCAAGCTCTATTTCGGATGGTGCATCTGCATTAGTATTAACTTCAAGTGAGGTTGCTACTCAACATGGTTTACAGCCACTGGCAAAAATTATTGCAACAGCTTCAAACTCTCAGCATCCTTCAGAATTTACAATTGCTCCTGTTGGTGCCATTGAAAAAGTTCTTAAAAAAGCAGGATGGAATGCTCAAGATGTCGATCTTTGGGAAATTAATGAAGCCTTTGCCATGGTTACAATGTGTCCAATTGATGATTTCAAACTTGATGCAGAGAAAGTGAATATCAATGGCGGTGCTTGTGCACTAGGTCACCCAGTAGGCTCAACAGGTTCACGTATTATTCTTACCCTGATTCATGCACTTAAACGTACTGGTGGTAAAAAAGGTATTGCTGCACTTTGTATTGGCGGTGGAGAAGCAACAGCCGTTGCGATTAAACTCATTTAATCTAAATTCATTATTTTAAGATCCCACTTCAGTGGGATTTTTTTATGAAAAAACTACAAAAAATGACCCACAAAATCACTTTTAAGTTTTAACTTATTCTTTTAAACGAAAACAACAATGGACAATAACAATGCAACTCAATCACTATCTCAACTTTCAGGGTCAGGCGGAACAAGCGTTTAACTTTTATAAATCAGTCTTTGGTGGAGAGTTTGCCATGCTGAGTCGCTATGGTGATATGCCCGCTCCCGAAGGTGTAACCTTATCAGAAGCCAATAAAAACCTGATTTTACATGTGTCTTTACCCATTAACGAATTCACGGTGCTTATGGCATCAGATACCAATGATCAGTTCTGTGCACCTAACAGTGTTTTTACCCAAGGCACTAATCACTACATCGCAATTAATCTTGAAAAGGACGAGCAAGAGAAAGCAAAGCAGCTTTTTGATAAGCTATCTGTAAATGGCCAAATTGAAATGCCTCTAGAAAAAACGTTCTGGGGTGCATTGTATGGAGCCTTTACCGATCAATTTGGCATAAAATGGATGGTTAATTGCCAATTAGACACTTAATTTCCAACATAAAAAATCCCGCAAATTGCGGGATTTTTTATGTCAGCATATCTTAAGCACCAGTTTGGTAGCTCGCTTTTGGCACAGCAGTTGAAGCTTGATACGGATTGGTAAAATCTTGCAAACCTGCCGCAGCTTCTTGTACGTCTTTGCCTTCTTTTACGACAAAACTATCAAAACCAGAACGTTTTAAGTAGTTTAGTACATCCTTAAACACATCACCTGTTGCACGAAGTTCACCTTGGAAACCTTGGCGACGCAATAATGCAGCGAATGAATAACCTCGACCATCGCCGAAACCTGCAAACTCAATAAAGATTGCATCAAGTTCATTTAATGGAAATGTATGATCTTCAGGTGAATCATTTACAGTCACATATAAAGCTTTTTTGCCTTGAACGTTAGCTAACTGGTCTAGTTGAGCTGTTGTTACAACAACATCACCTTGAGGAACGACACCATCTTCAGCAATGATTTGATAAGTATTGTCTGCAATCGTGCCATCTTTATAAAGCACTGGTAGAGCTGTATTAAGCATATGCACGCTCCTTAAATGGTTGAATTCCTACACGGCGATATGTATCAACAAAACGCTCACCTTCCGTACGCAAATCAAGATAAGTATTTAATACTTCCTCAATTACGTCTGGCACAGCATCTGCTGCAAATGATGGCCCTAAGATGTCACCGATTGAGGCATCATGGTCCGAATTACCACCTAATGTAATTTGGTAGAACTCAGCACCTTTTTTATCTACACCTAAAATACCGATGTTACCAACGTGGTGGTGACCACAAGCATTCATACAACCAGAAATATTTAGATCTAAATGACCAAGATCATAAACTTTGTCTAAGTCATCGAAACGACGTGTAATTGCTTCAGCAATTGGAATTGATTTCGCATTTGCAAGTGAACAGAAATCACCGCCCGGACAACTAATAATGTCGGTAATGAAACCAATATGTGCACGTGCCATATTTTGTTGTTCAAGTGCTTGCCATACATCAAACAAGTCTTTTTGAGGTACATCTGCCAAAGCAATGTTTTGTTCGTGAGTCGTGCGAAGTTCACCGAAAGTATATTTATCAGCAAGATCTGCAATAAAGTTCATTTCTTCGGTGGTCATATCGCCCGGTGCAATACCTGCACGTTTTAGAGAAATCGTAACAATACGATAGCCTTTCACTTTATGTGCATGCGTGTTGATATTGAACCATTGTTTGAATTTTGGATGCTCAGCAAATAAAGCTGTAAAGTCTTCATCTGCCAAATCTTGATAATCAAACGGAGTGAACTCTTCATCCAGTTTTTTCAAGATTTCTGGCTGAATTTTCAATGCTTCGCGTGTATGTTCGAATTCAGCTTCAACTTTCTGTGCAAACACTTCAGGCGTTAATGCTTTAACCAAGATTTTGATACGCGCCTTATATTTGTTATCACGACGGCCATGCAAGTTATAAACACGTAGAACTGCTTCTAAGTAAGCAATTAAATCTTCACGTGGTAAAAACTCGCGAATAACGCTACCAATAATTGGGGTACGGCCTAAACCACCACCAGCCATAATTTTATAGCCAATTTCACCCGCTTCATTACGCACGATGTAAACACCAATATCGTGGAATGCCGTTGCTGCACGATCTTTTTCTTCAAGTGCAGAAACAGCAATTTTGAACTTACGTGGCAAGAATGCAAATTCTGGGTGGAATGTACTCCACTGACGAATCAATTCACATGTTGGACGTGGGTCTGCAATTTCACCAGCAACTACACCTGCATATTGGTCAGTTGTTGTGTTACGAATACAGTTACCACTGGTTTGAATGGCATGCATTTGTACAGTTGCAAGTTCAGCCAAAATATCTGGCACATCTTCAAGTGCAGGCCAGTTTAACTGAATGTTTTGACGTGTAGATACATGTGCATAACCACGGTCATAAGCAGTTGAAACTTCAGCAACTTTACGTAATTGTTTAGAATTCATTAAGCCATACGGCACAGCAATACGCAGCATAGGCGCATAACGTTGCACATATAAACCATTTTGCAAACGTAATGGACGATATTCATCTTCAGAAAGTTTGCCAGCTAAATAGCGTTCAGTCTGATCACGGAACTGAGCAACTCGTTCATTAACCAGCTGCTGGTCGAAATCGGTATATAAATACATGGCGTATGGCTAGTAGATTCATTATTAAGGCGGATAGCATAGCGAGCTTTTATTCATCAATAAAATGCTTTTTTTGCATATTTAATAACGGTTTTATTGATAAGCTTTAATATAAATCAATATAAAAAAAGCCCAGATCAATCTGGGCTTTTTTTATAGCAAAGGTTTATTTGTTATCTGGCAATGCATAAGCTACTAAATAGTCGCCCATTTTTGTACCAAATGAACCATGACCACCAGCCATGATTACAACATATTGCTTACCATTGATTTCATAAGTCATTGGTGTTGCTTGTCCACCGGCTGGTAAACGCGCTTCCCAAAGTTTCTTACCATTCGTAACGTTAAAGGCACGGATGTAGTTATCTTGAGTTGCACCAACAAACATGACATTACCTGCGGTAGAGATTGAACCACCTAAACCAGGAACACCAATTTTCACAGCTGGTAATTGGAACAGTTTTGGCAAGCTATCACGGATAGTACCAATACGTTTTTTCCATACAACCTGATGCGTTTTCAAATCTACGCCAGCAACATAACCCCAAGCTGGTTGTTTACAAGGTAAACCAAGCGGAGATAAGAATGCGCTGATTTCGACACCATAAGGTACGCCATACATCGGTTGTACACCCTGCTCAGTTCCTGCACCTTTTGCAGTTTCTGCACGGTTTGGATCAGCAGGAATTAAACGGCTTACGAATGGCAGACCAATCGGGTTCATTACAGCAACTTGACGGTCAGGGTTAACCGACATGCCGCCCCATTCAAACACACCTAAGTTACCAGGGAAAACTAAAGTACCGTTTTCAGATGGTGGCGTATAAATACCATCGTAATTTAGACGTTTGAAAGATACACGACACATGAGCTGATCAAGCATTGTGGCACCCCACATGTCTTTATCAGTCAATTTGTCTTGTGGCGCCAAGTTCAAGTCAGAGAATGGCTGAGTTTTTGAATAATGCTCGCCTTTGGTTTGTGGACCGCGCTTAACTGTTTGTGGAACTGGTTTTTCAGTTACAGGAACAATTGGCTGACCATTACGGCGGTCAAGAACAAAGGCATTACCTGTTTTAGTCAATACATAGATTGCTGGAACAGTTTTACCTGTTTTGTCTTTAATATCTGCCAAAGATGGTTGAGATGGTACGTCCATATCCCACAAATCGTGATGGGTTGTCTGGAAGTTCCATATCAATTTACCAGTTGAAGCATTAATCGCTAACATTGAGTTCGCATAACGTTCTTTCAACTCAGTACGGTCACCACCCCAGATATCTGGAGTACCTACACCTGTTGGAACATAAACAATATCAAGTTTGGCATCATATGCTAAAGGTGCCCAAGCATTTGGCGAGTTATGAACAAAGGTCGTACCTTCGCCTGGCATTGCATTTGGATCTGCTGCACCCGTGTCGAATGCCCAAAGAAGCTTACCAGTGTTAACATCGTAGCCACGAATTACACCAGATGGCTCTTTACTTGAATAATTGTCTGTTACAGAACCTGCAATTACGACAGTTGAACCTGTCACAACACCAGGAGATGTTGGGTTATATCCACCTGGATAAGCATATGGCATGAATTTTTGTAAATTCACTTCACCATTTTCACCAAAGTCAGTACATGCTTTACCAGTGTCAGCATTCACAGCAACTAAACGTCCATCGTTGACTGGTACAAATACCTTACGTGGACATTGTGTAGAGCTAGATTTCTTGCTTTGAAGACTCGTTGCAAACTCAGTTGTATTGTTTGCATCGTAGTACATTACACCACGGCAAGTTAAATGCTGGAACGATTTATCCGTTTTAAGCTTCGGATCAAAACGCCATTTTTCTTTACCAGTCGCTGGATCAATCGCAATTAACTGTTGATGAGCTGTACAGATAAACATGTTATTGCCAATTTTAATTGGCGTAACCTGATTGGTTGTTTCACCCGAATCATTATCTGTCTTGAAATCACCAGTACGTAGTGTCCAAGCCACTTTCAAATCTTTGACGTTTTGGTCATTAATCTGTTTAAGTGGAGAATAACGTTCACCTGCTTGAGTACGACCATAAGCTGGCCAATCACTCTCTGCTACACCTGGAACGGCTTGAGCAGTTTCTGGTTGTGGTGTTTTAATCTCACCATTAATTTCTTGCGGATCGTTAAAGATAGAATAAACCATCAATACGATTGCAATCGCTAAAGTTGAAGATAAGGCAACTTTACTTGATCCAAGGTTGTTGATTCCACGAGTCACAGCCGGAATCAATAACCATAAACCAAGAATACCTAGAATATCTAAACGTGGTGCAAGCGCCCAAAAGTCTGTTCCAACTTCCCAGACACTCCAGATAATGGTACCTAGCATTAATGCGGCATAAACCCACAAAGCAGTTGAAGCGCGCTTGTAGAGTTGCCATGTAACAATGAGAAGCAAGACTCCAGCTACAATGTAGTAAATTGAACCGCCTAGTGTAGCGAGCCAAATACCTCCAATTAGCAGGAATAACGCCAATAACCCAATAATGATTACGGTAAAAGTCGTTAAACCTGATCTTGAAGAAGGTTGATTCATAAACCACCTCTTATCAATCATCATTTTTATCGGAAAGATGTGCCAAAAACCTTATAGAGAAATGGCATCACCAATACATCTAAAACAAAATTCAGGCATAAAGAAAAAAACGGAAGGTCTGGATACTTCAATTAATGATTTAGCCATCGACAATCCGTTTTTCGGAATAGTTACTTAGAATACGGTTGAGAATTTAATACCGCCTACCCAAGTGTTATCACCATTTTTTAATGCACCAACATGACGAACATATTGCACATTTGGACGAATAGTTAGCCAGTTAGTGGCATGAATACCGTAATAAAGCTCGGTATTGTATTCAGTGTCATATTCTTTGGCTTGAATATCGCTCCAGTCATCATTGATATGAATACGAGCAACACCAAGTGCTAATTCATCTTGAGGACGTTGATTGAGCAAACCTTTGTAGACCAAGCCTACATTTTGCATGTTGTCGACTTTATTGGTATCTGAGTCATGGAAAGTCAGATTCACAAAACCTGTTAAACCACGATCAGTTTGGTCAGCTGGTTGGAATAGTTTTTGTTTTGCAGTTACCCAAACACCTTGTTTATGTGATGTTTTGGTTGGATTGGTAATTTCTTTGGCATCAGCAGTGCTGTAGTAATAACCTAACCGGTATTCACCAGCCATGCTTTGTGCACCTAATTTAGGTGACCAAACTACTTCTGCCGGAATAATTGCACCGTGAGAACCGTCTGTGCTCAGGTTAAAGCCTTTGCCTCGTTCCAAGTTCTCTGGGTTATATTCATATACACCGACTTGCGTATATAGATCAGGTTGTACGTTATATTTAACACGCATTGCCCATTGGCTCACTGGCCAGTTATACCATTGGTCGCCAACCCAGTTACCCACTTGTGAACCACAAAGTGCCAAGTTCTGGAAATCACAGTCAAAACTATTAAAGTCTTCACCTTCACCAAAACGACCAACTTTCACATCTAACTTTTGATCAAGGAATTTTTTCTTAATCCATAAATCAGTTAAACGCCAAGTTTGCTCACGACCCCACACTTCTTGTGCAGAACTAATGTGTCCAGCTAAAGCTGGAGAATGTTCAGAAAGCGATTGCCCATCACGATAAGTTAACGTGATTTGAGCTTCTGTATCTTGCCACCCTAAAATTTTACCTAGGTCCAAATGCGAACCTAAAGCGAGTTGCCCTGTATAAGCACTACCATGCGAAGATGTATTCTTTGAATCTAAAATACCGGCATATTCACCGGTATATCCGAAAGAAAAATCATAACCTTGTGCTTGCAACGCTGTGCGTTGCCCGTTCCAATCACCCAACATCCAAGAACCATTTGGGTCAAATGCAGCAGCAGCTTGTGCATGCTGAACAAAAAGAGTAATTGATAAAACGGATAAACAGGAAACCATCAAAGATTTATGCGTTTTCATGTTTACGTACCTTTTATGTCTTTGTTTATAAAGGTTACGCTAATTTTATGTAAAGAAATTATTCAAAATGTTAATCAATTGATTAATCAGATAATAATCTTAATACACACTGTATAAGAAATAGCCCTAAGACATTACCATTGTCCTTCGCCAAGCTTTTGACCTACAAAGGAATATCGCATTTGTGAACGTGAAAACTTAATTGGGCATGCGATCTGTGGTTCTGTATCTGTCGTATTATTTTGCAAAGGAACATCCACAATCCATCCACGTTGTTGTGCTAATGGCGAGTTTAAAGCCTCACTCAAACTCAATACTGGCTCTACACAAACATCCAGATTTGCAAAAATTTCATGCCATTCTTTAAATGTTTTGCTTTTAATTTTTTCTTGAATGGCTTGCTTCACTTCTTTTCGATCTTGGATATCTAATGACGCGCCTTTTTGTAACAGCACGGGTAAATCTAATGCAGCAGACAAACCAGCCATAAATTGTGGCTCAAGACTACCTATAGAAAGATAACGACCATCTTGAGTCATATAATAGTCATAGAAAATGCCACCGTTGAGCATACCCTGCTCTGGCGCCTGCTCAACTTGACCTGCAAGTGCGGCTGATGCTGCCATGCTATTTAGACTCGCCACACAGTCGGTCATCGAAATATCAATGTATTGTCCCATACCACTACGACTGCGTTCGACAACCGCAGCCAAAATAGCAATAACTGCATGTAATGATCCGCCTGCAATATCGGCGACCTGAATGCCAAGCGGTGGCGGGCCGCTATCTTGTCGACCGCTATAACCTGCAATACCCGCTAAAGCTAAATAATTAATGTCGTGCCCAGCTCGATCTTTATAGTTTCCAGTTTGTCCATAACCTGTAATTGAGCAATAAATTAAACGCGGGTTAATTTCTGCAAGTGTTGCATAGTCTAGCCCTAAACGGCGCATAACATCTGGCCGAAACTGTTCTATGACAATATCAAACTCGGAAATCTTGGCTTTTATCAGATCTATACTTGCAGCATCTTTTAAATCGAGAACAATCGACTGTTTATTTCGATTTAAATAACTATGTGCAGTCGCTTGTCCATTGGCATAGGGCGGCATAATCCGAATAAGATCTGGACGTGATGGAGATTCGATATGGATAACTTCTGCGCCCATATCGGCTAAGTACATTGTGGCAAAAGGTCCAGGTAAGAGCGTCGAGAAATCGAGAACTTTAAGTCCGTTTAATGCTGTCTTCATCGTATTTTTAACCACTATTATTCGAATTTTCTTTTATATTAGTTAAGCAAATATTCTAAAACAATGTCATGTTCAGCCATTTACCTTGATCATTTCGGCAATTTAACATGTAAAAAGTGCTTTTACACTGTTGTAAATCGCCAATTTATTTTTTTAGACGGTCATTTAGGTCAATTTAAAGTGAACATCAAAGAGACTGAAGGATTCAATATGAGTCGCGATACGATTAGCATCCACTTCGTGAATGCGGCTTTGACAGGCGTAAAACGCCTTGGCATGGATGTCGAGACGTTACTTTCACATGTGGGTATCGAAGCGGAACTATTACGTCAACCTAAAGCTCGAATCTCACCAGAACAATATACCCGTTTTATAAAAATGCTATGGATGGTCACCCAAGACGAACACGTCGGTTTTGATGTACAACCGCGTCGTTTGGGCACTTTTGCCATTATGTGTCAGTTGATTATTCATGCAAAAACTTTGGGACAAGCTCTCGAACTTTCATCTCAATTTTACAAGTTATTTGGTGATGAATGGTCGGTAACACTTGAACGTGACAAACACGAAGCGCGTTTGGTTCCTCTCATTCCAAAAACATTAGATCCAGATCATTTCATTACTGAAAGTATGCTCATGATTTGGCATGGTTTAGCATCATGGCTTATTGAACGTCGCTTACCATTAGAACGTGTTCATTTTAGCTATCCGCGCCCTGCACATGCAGATGAATATGATGCTTTATTCTTTGCACCAGTTATGCAGTTTGATGCACCACGTACTGAAATAACCTTTGCAGCTGATTATCTTGATTTACCAATCCGCCAAGATGAAAAAACGCTAGAAGAGTTCTTGAAAGCAGCCCCTGCTCAGCTTTTAGTAAAATTCAAGAACACCAACTCGCTGACTTCTCGTATTCGTGACGTACTCAAGAGTCAAATTGGTGAAGAAATGCCAACGCTTAACGACGTTGCATCAATGCTGTATTTATCTCCGCAAACTTTACGCCGCCGCTTAGCTGCTGAAGGTAAAAGCTATCAAGGCGTAAAAGATGCTCTACGTCGAGATGCTGCGATTCACTTGTTACTCAACCCTGAGTTAACACTTGAAGATGTTGCTCAACAAGTAGGCTTTAGTGAAACGAGTACCTTCCACCGTGCATTTAAAAAGTGGACTGGTGTAACTCCTGGTTTATATCGTCAGCTACACGGTTACCACTAATACTTAAATCTCTTTAGTTTCACATTTAGCCCAAGTTCAACTTGGGCTTTTTTGTATCTCTATTGGCAAAAATCATCACCTGACTGGTGCGCTTATCGTCATTGCACTCGCTATTAAAACCAGTACACTCAAAACACAAATAAATTTTAAGCAATAAAAAAGGAACTGTTATGAGCGAGGCTTATATTATTGATGCCATTCGCACACCACGCGGAAAAGGAAAAAAAGACGGCTCTCTTTACGAAGTAAAACCAATTACCTTACTCACCACTTTATTAAATGAATTACAGCAACGCCATCAACTCGATACGTCTAAAGTCGACGATATTGTTCTAGGTTGCGTAACGCCAATTGGTGATCAAGGTGGTGATATTGCTAAAACAGCAGCCATTGCAGCGGGTTGGAATGATGATGTTGCTGGGGTGCAAATTAATCGTTTTTGTGCTTCAGGTTTAGAAGCTGTCAACATGGCAGCAATGAAAGTTCGCTCAGGCTGGGAAGATTTAGTGGTTGCTGGTGGTGTTGAATCAATGTCGCGTATTCCAATGGGTTCTGATGGCGGACCATGGGCGTTAGATCCAGAAACCAACCTTAAATCATCTTTTGTTCCACAAGGTATCGGAGCTGATCTTATCGCAACCTTAGACGGCTATAGCCGTGAAGATGTTGATAGTTTTGCGGTAAAGTCGCAACAAAAAGCAGCGGCAGCTCAAGCAAATGGTTATTTCGATCAATCAGTTGTGCCAGTCAAAGATCACGCAGGTGTGGTGATTTTAGAAAAAGATGAATTTATTAAAGGCAATACCACACTCGAAGGCCTTGCAAAACTCAACCCAAGTTTTGAAATGATGGGACAAATGGGTTTTGATGCAGTTGCTTTACAAAAATATCCAGAAGCACAAAAAGTAAATCATGTTCATCACGCAGGTAACTCATCAGGCATTGTCGATGGAGCAGCTCTCGTTTTACTGGCTTCAGAAAAAGCAGTCAAAGAACAAAATTTAAAACCACGCGCTAAAGTTTTGGCGACTGCTCTCGTTGGTACCGACCCAACCATCATGCTAACTGGTCCTGCACCTGCTGCACGTAAAGCCTTGGAAAAAGCTGGACTAACAATTGATGATATTGACTTATTTGAAGTCAACGAAGCATTTGCAGCTGTCGTGATGCGTTTTATTAATGAGCTCAATGTCCCTGCTGAGAAAGTCAATGTAAATGGCGGTGCAATTGCTTTAGGACATCCTTTAGGCGCAACCGGTGCCATGATTTTAGGCATCCTACTTGATGAGCTTGAACGACAAGATAAAAAGCGCGGTTTAGCGACGCTCTGTGTCGGCGGTGGTATGGGTATTGCCACCATTATTGAACGCGTATAAAAATTAGGGATATAAAAGATGAGTGCAATTCAATACGAAAAAAATGCCGACAATATTGTCATTTTAACGCTTGATTCAACTGGACAATCTGCAAATACCATGAATGCTGAGTTTCGTGACTCGCTCGATGAAGCGACTCAGAAACTTAAAGCAGAAACAAAACTTTCAGGGGTTATTTTCCGTTCAGCTAAAAAAACGTTCTTTGCAGGCGGTGATTTAGATGAGCTAATTCAAGTTCAGCCTGAACATGCAACTGAGTTTTTCAATATGGTTGAAAAGCTAAAAGGTCATTTACGTACAATTGAAACGCTTGGTGTTCCAGTTGTTGCAGCATTGAATGGAACGGCACTGGGCGGTGGATGGGAAATTGCATTAAGTTGCCATCACCGTATTGCAATCAATGACTCGAAAAGCAAATTTGGCCTGCCAGAAGTTACTTTAGGTTTACTACCAGGCGGCGGCGGTATTGTCCGTATGGTACGCCTATTAGGACTTCAAAATGCGTTCCCATTTTTAATGGAAGGCAAACAGTTCGGTGTTGATAAAGCCAAGTCTTTAGGTTTAATTCATGACACAGCTGAAAATGAACAAGAGCTTTTAGATAAAGCAATTGCTTGGATAAAGGCAAATCCGAAATCTCAACAGCCCTTTGATGTGAAGGGTTATAAAATTCCGGGTGGCGATCCAAAAACTCCGACAGTTGCACAAGTTCTTGCAATTGCACCAGCCATGTTAAAAGACAAAACCAAAGGCTGCTACCCTGCTCCTGAAGCAATTATGGCTGCCGCAGTTGAAGGTGCTCAAGTCGATGTTGATACTGCACTGCGTATTGAGTCTCGCTACTTTACTCAACTTACAACAGGCCAAATTTCTAAAAATATGATTGGCACTTTCTGGCATGGCCTAAATGCAATTAAGTCTGGTGCAAGCCGCCCTGCCGACGTTGCAAAATGGCAAGCCACTAAAGTGGGTGTGTTAGGTGCGGGCATGATGGGTGCGGGCATTGCCTATTCAACAGCAATTAAAGGCATTCCTGTTGTACTTAAAGATGTATCTGTTGAAAATGCTGAGAAAGGCAAAGCTTACTCACAAAAACTCTTAGATAAACGTGTTTCACAAGGCCGTATGACCGCAGAAAAACGCGATCAGGTTTTATCGCTCATTACGGCTACAGCGTCAGCTCAAGACCTTCAAGGCTGTGATTTAATTATTGAAGCTGTATTTGAAAATCAAGAACTCAAAGCGAAAGTCACTCAAGAAGCCGAACAATACCTAGCGCCTAATGGCGTAATGGCATCAAACACCTCAACCCTGCCAATCACAGGTTTAGCTCAAGCAAGTAAAGATGATAAAGCGTTTATTGGTCTGCATTTCTTTAGCCCTGTCGACAAAATGCAGTTGGTTGAGATTATTAAAGGTAAAAACACCTCGGCAGAGACACTTGCGAAAGCCTACGACTTTGTACAGCAAATTGGAAAAACACCAATTGTTGTCAATGATAGCCGTGGCTTCTTTACCAGTCGTGTGTTTGGTACTTTCATTCAAGAAGGTATGCGCTTGCTTGCCGAAGGTGTCCACCCAGCACGTATTGAAATGGCAGCACTGAAAGCAGGCATGCCTGTGGGACCACTAGCGATTCAAGATGAAGTGTCTTTAACTTTAACCGAGCATGTTGCTAGCGAAGCACGTAAAGCTTTACAAGCCGAAGGCAAAGAGCTACCGAAAACACCAGTAGATGAAGTGATTCATACCATGATTCATGAGTTAAACCGTAAAGGTAAAGCTGCTGGCGCAGGTTTCTATGACTATCCTGAAAATGGTAAAAAACACCTATGGGAAGGCTTAAACCGCTGGCAGAAAGATCACGATATTTCCGAGCAAGATATGATTGATCGTATTTTGTTTGTACAAGCCTTAGATACCTTACGTTGTTACGAAGAAGGTGTATTGGAATCGGTTATTGATGCCAATGTCGGTTCTATTTTTGGAATTGGTTATGCCCCTTGGACTGGTGGAGCGATTCAATTCCTCAATCAATATGGTATTGAGAAAGCAGAAAAACGCGCCGAAGAGTTAGCTACCAAATATGGTGAGAGATTCACACCACCAGCATTACTAAAAACCAAAGCTGAGCAGAAGCAAAATATTCAATAACTTAGACGTAATGAATATTTAAAAACTGCATAAACCTTACCCATATAAATATATTTTATTTATATGGGTTTTTCTTTATGTTCTTTATGCCCTTTAAGATTTCTGCCTACAGCCTAAATATGCTATAAATAGACTTCATTTTTGTGCTTCTACAGCACATTCGAGAAATCCTTATGTCCGATAAAAATTCTTCCGAATCAGCAGTTTTAGGCTGGAAATTTGTTCTGATCGTTGGTGTTTTAAGTGCGATTTTCCTTGGCTTTTTCTATTTAGCAATGAGTAATGAACCTGACTATATGCCAGGTGCTCAGCGCAAAGCTCAACAGCACGAAATGCAACAAAAAGCTGAAAAATCGACAGATCAACAAAGTCAGCATGACAACATGCCTGGAATGGACATGCAAGAACATCAGCATTCACATCAGTAATCAGATATTTTTCAAATGACAGATTTTTCCCGCAATGCACTAGTTGTAGAAGGTGGAGGCATGCGTGGTGCCTTTACCAGTGGTGTACTTGATGCTTTTCTACAACAACAGTTCAATCCTTTTGACTTATATGTTGGTGTATCTTCCGGTTCGACCAATGTGGCTAACTACTTAGCAGGTCAGCAAGGCCGAACTTTAACATTTTATGTTGACCATTCACTGCGTCCTGAATTTATCGATTATAAGCGCTTCTTTAAAGGTGGCGATTTACTTGATTTAAAATGGATGTGGGAAATTGGTGAAAAAGAACATCCTCTTGATCAACAGAGCCTTTTTGCCAAAAATCCAGATTTTTATATGGTGTTGACGCATGCTAAAACAGGTCATGCTGAGTATCTTCGTGCTGGTAAAGATAATCTGTTAAATGCACTGCGTGCTTCTAGCTCAATTCCGGTTTTAACGCGTCATCCCGTCGATATTATGGGTGAACCATACTTTGATGGCGGCGTTGCAGATGCCTTACCCGTTCGCTGGACAGCACAGCAAAGTGGCGTTAAAAAGCTGTTAGTTTTACGCACTCGCCCTAAAAATTACTTTAAGGGCAGTAGCCGAGGCGACCAATTCCTCGCAAAATATGCGTTTAAACATTACTATGGTTTTGCAAGCAGTTTACGGAACCGTTGTGCCCGTTATAACGCTTCGGTAGATTTTGTTCGTGGTCAAAACCCAGACCAGCAAATTTTAGAAGTGTGTCCACCGCCTCTTAAAAATATGGCAGGCCGCTTAACCACAAATCCGAAAAAGCTTCGTTATAGTTATGAAGTTGGTTTAGAGACTGGTTTACAAGCTATCGAAAACTGGAATGCGATGAAGTAATTCAACGTTGAGATTTCTAAAAAGGAATCTCAACTTAACGCTAAAGTCATATCAATATGTGGAATACCACAATCTTGGTAAACCTCACCTTGCATCTGAAAACCTAAAGCTTCGTAAAAAGCTGTCACATAAGTTTGCGCAGAAAGCTTTAAATAAGGCAGTTTCTGATTACGCGCATAGTCAATAATATGCTGCATTAAAATTTTACCAATACCCTGCTTTCGATAAGGCATTAAAACAGCAACACGCCCTACACTATGCTGCGGTAACAAACGTGCTGTAGCGATAGGCTGCTCTTTGTCATACGCCATAAAGTGCACAGCAGTGGCGTCAAAATCATCCCATTCATCTTCAGGCGCAATGCCTTGCTCTTGAATGAAGACTTGCTCACGGATGTATTTTGCATCTTTCTCAAGCTGCTCCCAATCATCCGCTATAACTTTATACATTCACTCATCTTCCTAGCATTTGCAGCCAATATTTTCGATCGGCAATTGATCTTGTAATAACAGTTCCAAGGTATGTTTTTTAATCCCGTACATTTCTTTCAATGCTTGGATTTGAGCCATAATCTTCGCATCAGGTTGTGAAACATTCTTGCGTTTTGTTGCCAAAATCATTTTGTTTTTGCTGGTATGCTCAAGTGATACAAACTCAAAAACTTTAGTTTCATAACCATACGCTTTTAAAAGTAACGCACGTAATGTATCAGTTAACATCTCAGCTTGTTGCCCAGCATGAATACCAAACTGTAGCATCGGTTGTAGAACTTCAGGACTATGTAGTTGTGGACGCAACTCTTTGTGACAGCACGGTGCGCACATAATCATTGAAGCGTTCAAACGAATTCCGGTATGAATGGCAAAATCAGTCGCAATATCACACGCATGCAAAGCAATCATAACGTCTAGCTTTTCTGGCTGATAACTACGTACATCACCTTCAAAAAAGTCCAAATGATTAAAATGCACTTTGTCTGCCACATTCTGGCAGAACTCCACCAAGTTACGACGCAGCTCTACACCCGTAATTAAAGGAATCTTTTGTTGTTCCTGTAAATAATCATACAAAGCAAAAGTTAAATAACCTTTCCCTGAACCAAAATCGACGATGCGTAATTCTTTTTGCTCTGCATCAATTTGTTCATACGCGCTCGCAAAAATTTCGATAAATTTATTAATTTGCTTCCATTTACGAGCCATACTTGGAATGATTTGAGCTTTCTCATCAGTAATACCAAGCTCTTTTAAAAATGCACTACTCTGCTGTACATAACGCTGTTTCTCACGATCATGCGCTTGTACAGTTGGAGCCGTATTCGTACTTTGTTTTTTCCCAATGTTAAGCATGGCTTTTTTCTTATTTTTTTTAAGCTGAATTTCTTGCAGAGTTGAAAATAAATTTGCTTGTTTGCATTGAACAATCAACGTTGCGATCTGTTCTAGACCCTCTTCAAAGGTATAGTTTTTGGTCACATCTTGAGTAGTATAATGATATAAAGCTGAAAGCTGCTTTTTCCCATTTAACTCTACAATGCGGAAAGTGATTTTTTCTAGCTGTGCCAACTCTCCTTTATATTGGCTCAAAATCAAACGCTCAAAACTCTGCTCATCAAGCATTTGTTTGATTTCATGAAAGAATTGCTGTTCTTGCTCAAAGGAGAAAACCGACACAGATATACCTAAAGAATGGTGACTCATATAAACTGAAAGTTTAAAGGGTATAGGATTAAAAATAAAATAACTTTACGACTGTTTTGTATTTCTATACATTTGTATTTTTAATCAAAAAAATAAACTTATGAGTAAATCGGTGTTAGAAACTTACGACCCCAAAGAAGAACTTTTTAATGCCTATAGCCATGGTGCTGGCGTTATTATGGCCGTGGTTGCCGCTATCCTTTTAATTATAAAAGGATCTTATCTTTCAACTGCTCAGTGGGTAGGTTTGTGGGTATACGCTTTTAGCCTAATTCTCGTTTTTACCAGTTCGACTCTTTATCACTTTGCGCAAACCCAAAACTTACGTTACTGGTATAAAAAACTCGATCACACTGCTATTTATTACTTAATTGCAGGAACATATACCCCGTTTTTAAGTATTGCGATACCTACATCCAAAGCACATATATTACTTATCGCACTTTGGGCGATTGCTGCAATTGGTACACTTTTCAAGTTAGTTTTCATTCACCGTTTTCAGAAAATCTCATTACTTGCTTATGTTCTAATGGGATGGCTTGCCGTTTTTGTAATGGATGATATGCGTACTTATTTAAGTAAAGATGCTTTGATGTTCTTAATTACTGGGGGCTTAGCTTACACTGTTGGAGCATTGTTTTACGCATTAAAAAAGGTAAGATATACCCATGCAATCTGGCATATTTTTGTGCTTTTAGGTGCAGGAGCACACTTTCTTGCAATCTATTGGTACGTTATTTAGTCCATTTTTCACTCATATTCAGTGATCCTGAAAGAGTCATGGATGATGTTCTTTCACGCTATTCTTTAAGAAAATTATCTTTTAAAAAAGGATAGCAAACTAAAAATAAATTTTAATTGATATAAGGACTTATATGGAGTCAACCTCTGCGACTGCTGCTCCTGTAGTAGCCACTAATTCAAAAGCACGAGTTTTATTTGCAAGCTTAGTCGGTACAACCATTGAGTTCTTCGACTTTTATATCTATGCAACTGCTGCCGTGATTATCTTTCCACATCTGTTTTTCCCTGCCAGCAGTGGCAGTGCCGCAGTCTTACAGTCTCTGGCAACCTTTGCGATTGCCTTTATTGCCCGTCCTATTGGTGCAGCACTATTTGGTCACTTAGGAGATCGTATTGGCCGTAAAGCAACACTAGTGGCAGCTTTGCTGACCATGGGTATATCAACGGTATGTATTGGCCTACTTCCAACTTATGCACAAATCGGGATTGTGGCTCCCTTACTACTAGCGGCTTGCCGTCTAGGACAAGGTTTAGGTTTAGGAGGCGAATGGAGTGGCGCTGTACTACTTGCAACTGAAAATGCACCAGAAGGTAAGCGTGCATGGTATGGCATGTTCCCACAGCTTGGCGCCCCTATTGGTTTTATTTTAGCAACTGGATCATTCTTACTTTTAAGTGCGGCTATTCCTGAACAGGCATTCATGCAATGGGGCTGGCGTATTCCATTTATTGCGAGTGCAATTTTGGTCATTGTTGGTTTATATATCCGTTTAAAACTCCATGAAACTCCAGCTTTCCAGAAAGTTTTAGATAAACAAAAAGAAGTTAATATTCCATTTAAAGAAGTTGTCACGAAACATACGGGTAAGCTTATTCTCGGCACGATTGCAGCGATCTGTACATTCGTTGTGTTTTATCTCACTACAGTGTTCGCGCTTAACTGGGGAACGACGAAACTGGGGTATGCACGTGGTGAGTTTTTAGAACTTCAACTTTTTGCGACACTTTGTTTTGCAGCATTCATTCCTTTATCTGCTATTTTTGCAGAAAAATTTGGACGTAAAGCCACTTCAGTTGGCGTATGTATCGCTGCTGCGATCTTCGGATTATTCTTCTCTAGCATGTTAGAGTCTGGAAATACGCTCATCGTCTTTCTTTTCTTATGTACTGGCCTATCAATTATGGGTTTGACCTATGGCCCGATTGGTACAGTTCTTTCAGAGATTTTCCCAACTTCAGTTCGTTATACAGGTTCAGCATTAACCTTTAACTTGGCTGGTATTTTTGGTGCATCGTTTGCCCCACTGATTGCCACAAAACTTGCTGAAACTTATGGTTTATATGCAGTTGGTTATTATCTGACAGCAGCATCACTTTTATCATTGGTCGCGTTTTTATTAATACGTGAAACAAAAAATGACGATGTAAATAATCAGATTTAAATATTTTCAAACACCCTAATATAAAAAAGCCGGTTCAAAATTGACCGGCTTTTTTATATATGAAAATTAATTCATTGATGCAGGGTTTGCTGGCGCAACACCATTTGTCGCCGCTGGAGCAGTTACATTATTTGCTGCTACAGCTGCTGCACCCGCAACTGCGGCTTCACCAATTAAAGCAATTTTTGCTTTTTCTTGGCTTTTCGCAGACAACGCTGGGTTAGTTGCAACAATACGATTAATGTTTGCAGAGTTTGCTGGAGCAATCGCAGCAGTTTGTAAAATGATTGGGCGATTACCTGTATTACCCAATGTATAACGAATACCTGTACGAGGGCTAATTACCGTCGTATTTTCTTGCTTCACTACAGCCTGAGCCGAAGTTGGACCAGTTGCTGCACGAACTTTAGCAACCGTTGTTGTTTGAGGGGCTGAAGTTGTTTCTGCTGCGAAAACAAAACTTGGCACAGCAAGAACAGCTAAAAATAAGGGTTGTAATACTTTTTTCATTGTCTTTCCAACATACACTCTGGATGAGAAGTAAATAGCATTTAATGCTTAAAACTGCAAACATTATTCACAGGCTTACTACAAACCAAAAAAAAGCAGAACAATTGTTCTGCTTTTTTTTATCAAGCAAATTAAATTTTGCCGTGACACTGCTTATATTTTAAACCAGAACCACATGGACATGGTGCATTGCGACTTTCAGGAACAGGGAACATTTGTTGGTTATCAACCGACTCATTGAGTGTTTCCTGAGAAGCAGTCACTTCACCAGTTAAGCCATCAACATCATCATGCTCAAAAGAAAGCTTCATTGCTTCTGCTTGCTGTTGTTGTTGAGCTTCCATTTCTGCAAGCTCTTCTGGTGTTGGGATATGTACACGAGACAAATCAGTCACAACATCAGTTTTAATAACGCCCAACATGTTTACAAACAAGTTAAATGCTTCTTTTTTGTATTCCTGCTCTGGGTTCTTTTGCGCGTAGCCACGTAAGTGGATACCTTGGCGCAAATAATCCATTGCAGCCAAATGGTCTTTCCAATGACGGTCAAGAGAATTTAAAACGAAATGACGTTCAAGCATTGCTGCCGACTCATCACCCATTTGAGCACGACGTTGACGATAACGTGTAAGCACTTCATCGCTAATACGTTCAACTAGACCTTCTTCATCAAGACGACGATCTTGCTCTAACCATTCCTGAACTGGTAACTCAATACCTAAATCAATACGTAAAGCATTTTCCAAGCCTTCTACATCCCATTGGTCGTGAATTGACTCTGGTGGAATAAAGTTAGCAATCATGGCTTGCATGACTTCATGATGCATTTCTTCAACATATTCTTGTAAAGTGTTTTCCGCTAAAACTTCATCACGTTGTGAATAAATGATCTTACGTTGTTCATTATTCACGTCATCGTATTTCAATAGGTTCTTACGAATATCGAAGTTACGTGCTTCAACTTTACGTTGTGCATTTTCGATAGAACGGCTTACCATTTTGTGTTCAATCGCTTCATTTTCCTGTAAGCCCATTGCACGCATCATGGCAACAACACGGTCACCTGCGAAAATACGCATCAGGTCATCTTCAAGAGATAAATAGAAGCGAGAAACACCAGGGTCACCTTGACGACCCGCACGACCACGTAACTGGTTGTCAATACGGCGTGATTCATGGCGTTCAGAACCAATAATGTGCAAACCACCTGCTTGCAATACATCTTCGTGATCTTGTTCCCACTGTGCTTTCAGATGAGCTTCATCTTCTGCTGTCGGGTTTTCAAATTTGGCAAGTTTGGCTTTCCAGTTACCACCTAAGATAATATCTGTACCACGACCAGCCATGTTGGTTGCAATTGTTACTGCATTTGGGCTACCTGCCTGAGCAATAATATCTGCTTCACGTTCATGCTGTTTAGCGTTCAACACTTCGTGGTGAATACCAGCTTGCATCAACTTAGAAGATAGAATTTCACTGGCTTCAATGGTTGCCGTACCAATTAGAATTGGTGCAACACCTTGTTCCCGAATATTCATAATTTCTTGAATAATCGCATTATATTTACCATTACGGTTTAAGTAGATTAAATCGTTTTGGTCATTACGAATCATTGGTCGGTGAGTCGGAATAATGACAACATCAAGACCGTAAATCTCTTTCATTTCCGCAGCTTCAGTATCAGCAGTACCTGTCATACCTGAAAGCTTTTTGTAAAGACGGAAATAGTTCTGGAATGTAGTTGTTGCTAAAGTTTGGTTTTCAGGCTGAATTTCCAAGCCTTCTTTTGCTTCAACTGCTTGGTGCAAACCTTCTGACCAACGACGACCCGGCATTGTACGACCAGTGTGCTCATCAACAATGATCACTTCACCATCATGAATAATATAGTGAACATCACGTTGGAATAAGAAGTGCGCACGAATAGCAGCAGACACGTGGTGAACAAGGTTTAAGTTTGTTGCTGAATATAAGCTTTCACCTTCAGCCAACAGGCCCATTTGAATGAGTTCTTGTTCTACAGTTTCATAACCGATTTCAGTCATTTCAACTGAACGCTGCTTTTCATCAATCCAGAAATGTCCACCATCGGCAACTTTTTCTTCTTTTTGCGGGTGTAATTTTGGTGGAATCGTATTGATTGCAGTATAGAGGTGTGAAGAGTCTTCACTTTGACCAGAAATAATTAATGGGGTACGCGCCTCATCAATCAAGATTGAGTCAACTTCATCGATAATGGCATAGTGCAAACCACGTTGTTTCTTTTCTGCCAAAGAAAACACCATGTTGTCACGCAAGTAGTCAAAACCAAATTCGTTGTTGGTACCATAGGTAATGTCAGCAAGGTAAGCCGCTGCTTTTTCTGACGGTTCTTGCATTGAATAAATTGTACCAATGCTTAAACCTAGAAATTCAAATAATGGACGGTTTAACTCAGCATCACGTTGTGCCAAGTAATCGTTCACAGTAATCACATGAACGCCTTGACCACTTAATGCGTTTAAGTAACACGCTAAAGTACCCATAAGGGTTTTACCTTCACCGGTACGCATTTCGGCAATTTTGCCTTCGTGTAGAGTAATACCACCAATCAATTGCACATCATAGTGACGCATGCCCATTACACGTTTTGCTGCCTCACGACAAACTGCAAACGCTTCAGGAAGTAACTTATCTAAACTTTCGCCATTGTTATAACGTTGTTTGAATTCTGGAGTTTTTGCAGATAAGTCTGCATCGCTTAAAGCTGATATCGTCGGCTCGAGCGCATTGATTTGCTCAACAATTTTGCGCATGCGTTTGAGTTCACGCTCATTTTTTGTACCGAAGATACCTCCGATCAGACTTGCCAACATGGATAAACTCTCTAAATCTTGCTTGGTCAAATGAATAAATTTTTTCTCAGTCGTTTATTATGGTGCCAGAAATTTGAAGTACAAGGGTTTTGCACAAAACCCATAAAAAAAATCTGATAGTTAGACAAACGGTTTCAACCTTTCTCTAAGGCCGCTGAATATGTCCGGCACCTAAAAACTCAATATTAACGCTCATCTATTGAACACAACTTCCGAGAAATCTAATTTAGCAAATTTATCTTAAAGTTACATTGATTCAGTTCTTAAATTAGTGAGTTTTAGTCATATATATTTACACTTATATAAAAAATTCATAATAAAATAAAAAAACAATAATTTTAATAATAAATAAATTGCGTCATATTCATTTCAACACATAACAAATTTTAAGCAACTGAGGAAAGATCATGACATTACGATTAGGAGACACTGCCCCTGATTTTCAACAAGAATCAAGCGAAGGCACAATTCATTTTTATGATTTTTTAGGCGATAGTTGGGGCATTTTATTTTCACATCCCGCTGACTATACACCTGTATGTACAACAGAGTTAGGTTATACAGCAAAATTAAAAGACGAATTTGAAAAACGTAATGTTAAAGCGATTGCCCTATCTGTAGATGATGTTGAATCGCATAAAGGCTGGATTAACGACATTAACGAAACTCAAAATACTACGGTTAATTTTCCAATTATTGCTGACAAAGACCGTAAAGTGTCTGAACTTTACGATTTCATTCATCCAAATGCGAGTGAAACACTTACAGTTCGTTCTTTAGTCATTATTGATCCAAACAAGAAAGTTCGTTTAATTATTACCTACCCTGCTTCAACTGGTCGTAACTTCAACGAAGTCTTACGTGTCGTGGATTCATTACAATTAACAGATAAGCATAAAGTGGCTACGCCTGCGAACTGGAAACAAGGTGAAGATGTTGTGATTGTTCCTTCTTTAAAAGATGAAGAAGAAATTAAACAGCGCTTCCCTAAAGGCTATACCGCAGTAAAACCTTATTTGCGCCTCACACCCCAACCTGATGAGTGAGGATAAAGCGAGCATCGCTCGCTCTGAACGCAAGACGAACAGCTATGCTGTGAGTTAGATTAAAGCCTTTAAAAAGGCTTTAATCGAGGCGCAAGACAAACGTAGTGCGTAGGCAAGCATCTGAAATGCTTATTTTCAAGACAAGCAAACTGCGTAACCAATAATAAAAAAAGCATAAAGAAAACTAGCCCAAACATAGAACCAAATGTTTCCATCTCCAAGCCATCTCACCCGATGGCTTTTTTTCATTATTGAATACACATGGTTTTTAGTGTCGAGATCAGTTATAACTTCCAAGGAGTTTGTTCAAAAAACAATAATCATGATCCATAAAATTCATCATTTAAAATGCGGCAGTATGTGTCCTGTCTGTGCACCTTTATTTGGGCAGAAAGGCTGGAAAGCCGAAGTTGTATGCCATTGTCTTTTAGTAGAGACGGACCGTGGGCTTGTACTCATTGATACAGGATTTGGTCTGCAAGACTATTTACACATGCAACAACGCCTTGGCTCGTTAGTTAAACGTTTGGGGAAAATTGAGACGAATCTTGAATTCAGTGCAATCCAGCAAATACAAAAACTAGGTTTTCATCCTAAAGATGTACAGCACATCTTTGTGACTCACCTCGACTTTGACCATGCAGGTGGCATTTCTGACTTTCCTCATGCCACAGTTCATGTCTTAGCCACTGAATATAATGCTGCACAATTACCTAATTTTAAAGGTAAACTTCGCTATAGAACCAATCAATATAATCAGCATCGATACTGGAATTTCGTTGAATATCAGCAAGGTGAAAAATGGTTTAATCTTGAAAAAGTAAAAGGTTTTCCGTTATTCCAAGATGAAATTTTAATGGTGCCATTATTAGGCCATTCCGCTGGACATTGTGGTATTGCCATCAAACAACAAAATCAGTGGTTGTTGTTCTGCGGAGATGCTTACTACTCACATCTAGAGTTAAATCCTGAAAATAAATTAAGATCGCTAACGCTTCTGGAAAAAACGTTTGCAGAAGATAATGAAAAGCGTCTTATTAACCTTAAAAAATTACAGCATTTGGCTCAACATGAGCCAACGATTGAAATTATTTGTGCCCATGACCCTCATGAGCTTCGACGGTATCAAACATGAAAAAACTCTCCCTCATCGCCCTTGTTCTGTGTCTAAACCTACAGGGATGTATGCAACATGAAAGCATTGCACATGAGCAAAGACCTAAAGATTGGGGAACTTTAGTTTCCGAAGCACATAACTTTTACCAAGTGAGCAATGATGTTTTTCGTAGCGAACAACCAAATGCTGCAATGATTCCCGAATTAAAACGTCATGAAATCGGAACTATCATTAATTTAAGAGCTAAAGACTCAGATGAATTAGTATTTAAAAATGAAAAATTTAATCTTGTTCACGTTCCTATCGACACATGGGCAATTAACAGACAAGACCTGTTAGAAGTCATGCAGCAAATTAAAATTGCTAAACAAAATAATCAACGTGTTTTATTACACTGCTACCACGGTTCAGACCGTACTGGTGCTAGCGTAGCGATGTATCGAATTATTTTTGAACATTGGGCAATTGATGATGCAGTCAAAGAAATGAAGCAAGGCGGATACGGTTATCATATTATTTGGAAAAATATTGACCGTTTATTTACCCCTGAAAATGTAAAATGGATTCAACAACAATTGTCGAATCCATCTTAATTAGATCTTGAATCAACCTTAGATCAGATTAGCGCTGATCTAATGGCACCCAATCAATGACCCAAGCTGACTTCATGTTTAAACTGGAGTCAGACGTAATTTTCTTACGAGCTGCATCTGCGGTATCACGGTCTTTCGCAGGTCCAACCATAATACGGATACCTTTACTGGTCGGACTTGTCGTGACCTTATAACCTTTAGCACGTAGTTTAGAGACAACAGCATCTGCATTTGCCTGATTGGCAGCCAATGCAACCTGTACCATCCACTTTTTATCGCCATTTTCAAGCAGCTCACGCGCTTTCTCAGCTTCAGCTTTTTTCTCAGCGTCAGCTTTGTGCTTAGCTTCTGCTGTTTTCTTTTCTGCTTCAGCATGCTTCTTAGCTTCAGCTTTTTTGTCTGCCTCGGCTTGATGTTTAGCTTCTGCCGCTTTTTTCTCGGCTTCTGCTTTATGCTTAGCTTCAGCAGCTTTCTTATCAGCTTCTGCTTGCTTCTTGGCTTCTGCAGCTTTTTTATCTGCTTCTACCTGACGCTTTGCCTCAGCGGCTTTTTTGTCGGCTTCTGCTTGCTTCTTTGCTTCAGCCGCTTTTTTATCGGCTTCTGCTTTAGCTGTATCTACTGACTTTTTTGTATCAGTTTGCTGTCCTTTTGTCTTTCCATCAGAACCTGCAACTTCAGGAGGAATGTTATCTGAGCTTTCTTGAGCAGCAGCTCGGCGAGCATTAATTGCAGCATATTCGGCAGCAGCTTTACGGGCTGCATCTGCTTCTGCCTGTTGTTGCATTGCCAAGAATTCGGCAGCACGAGCCTCTTGTTCCGCTACAGCTTTTTCACGAGAACGGCGTTGTTCTTCAAGAAGACGTTTTTCTGTTTCTACATCCACTGCAAGCGGTTGTAGCTGTACCATCTGCCCTTCTTGTGCTGATGGCTTTGGTTTAGCGTGTAATTTCGGTGATGTTGAGGTCTGTGGTTCAGCGCCCACATGTTTTATTTCTTCATTTCCTTTTAGAAGTAATGCTGCCAATAAAACACCACCACCTAATAAAACAACGCCACCCATCCAGCGTTGTTTGTTATTCATTGACATTCTTCCAAATACTCCCAAATCGCTTCTAAAGTATGAAACGAACCACAGGCTAAAATCAGCTGATTGTTATTTGTTTGCTCAAGCGCTGATTTAAAAGCCTCTTTGATATTGCCAAATTGTTGTATTGTCTGGCCTTGTAGGGCGTCATTCAACTGCTGAATCGGTGCAGCACGCGGCACATTCAACTCAGCAATTTTCCAATGTAAAACAGTAGGTTTCAATAAATCCACTACTGATTTTATATCTTTATCTGCCAGCATTGAAAATACTGCGACAACTTCTGTGTACTGTTTATTGTATTCTAAGAAATTTCGCAATTGCTTTAACAAAAATTCAACACCATGTGGATTATGTCCGGCATCAAAAATTACGGTTTTTCCATCAACTTGGCGCACTTCAAAACGACCTGCTAAGCGTGCATTTTCAATACCCTGCTCTAGCGCGCATTGCGAGATTTCAAGTCCGCTATTTAATACAGCAGCCACTGCCCCTGCAATATTTTCAATTGCAAGTGACCCTAGTGGTAATTTTAAAGTAGTTCCTTCACTTGCAAAATACCAGTGTTTTCCGTCACTGGCGAGTTTATAAAAATAATCTCTATTGATTGCATATAGCGTCGCTTGTGAAGAATTGGCTTTATCTTGAATAGCCTGAGGTAAAGATTGTTCACCTGCAAAAATCACTGGAATATCAGGGCGAATAATACCTGCTTTTTCAAAAGCAATTTTCTCAATGGTATCGCCTAGCCAGTCAGTATGATCAAGACCGATATTGGTGATTACAGCAATATTAGGATCAATGACGTTGACGACATCAAGACGCCCACCTAAACCGACTTCAAGCACCCATACATCGCATTGCTGTTGCTTAAAAATGACAAAAGCAGCCAAAGTGGTTGCTTCAAAAAAAGATAAGCTTAAATCGCAATCACGACGAGCCTGATCAACTTGCACAAAAGCATCAATCAGGCTTTGATCATCAACCTCGACTCCACCTAACTTGACCCGTTCGTTAAAACGATAGATATGCGGTGATTGATACAACCCAACTTTATAGCCTTGCGCTTTTAATATAGATGCAAGTGTAGTTGTGGTTGAACCTTTCCCGTTCGTTCCGGCAACAGTAAAAACTTTAGCAGCGGGTTTAGTCACGCCTAATTTTTCTGCCACCGGAATAACACGTTCCAGACCAAGATCGATCCCTGTAACGTGAACATGGCTCCAATAATTGAGCCATGTATCTAAAGAGTCTGTTGAAAGTGGAGCTTGTTGTTTCAAGGTAAGTTCATCAATTTCGATACAAGTCGAGATACAGTATCACGTAAAGCATGACGATGAACAATCTGATCGATTACACCATGATCAAGCAAATATTCAGCACGTTGGAACGGTTCTTCCAATGTTTCACGTACAGTTTGCTCAATTACACGTTTACCAGCAAAGCCAATCATTGCTTTAGGTTCTGCAATATGGATGTCACCCAACATTGCTAAAGAAGCTGTTACACCACCATAAACTGGATGTGTTAACACCACGATATAAGGTAAACCAGCATCTTTTAATTTTTGAATCGCAGCAGAAGTACGCGCCATTTGCATAAGCGACAACATACCTTCTTGCATACGCGCACCACCAGAAGCTGCAAAGCAGATTAATGGTTGGCGTTTTTCAATTGCAAGCTCAGCAGCCTGAACAAAACGGTCACCTACTACAGTACCCATTGAGCCACCCATAAAGTCGAACTCAAAAGCACATGCAATCATGTCTACGCCATTTAAGTTACCTTGCATGGCAATTAATGCTTCCGTTTCACCAGTTTTAGTTTGCGCTTCACGCATACGTTCTGGATACGGTTTGCTATCAACAAACTTTAATGGATCTTTCGCGCTAAACTCTTGACCTAATTCAGTCACAACATTGTCGAAGAACCAGTTTAAGCGATCGCGAGCTTTCATTTTTAAGTGTTCGTCACACTGTGGACATACATACGCGTTAAAAGATATAGCTGTACGTGTCACTAAAGCATGACATTCAGGGCACTCAATAGTCGGCTCAGTAAATGTTGCTTTGAGAGTCTGTTGCTCATCTGCAACTTCAATACCTGGAACTGGTCGTTGTGTCCATGGTGTCGAAGGGCTAAGAACTTTCCCTGATTTCACTTCTTGATTCATACTAACTCATCGAGCGCTGCTCGAAGCTCCTTGACTTTATTCACCGTCTGTTCAACAGCTTCTTCAGCTGTCAACGTTGCAAAAGATTTAACGAAAGCACTACCTACAATCACAGCATCTGCAGCACTACCCATCGCTTTCGCGGAAGCAGCATCACTAATACCAAAACCAACGCCAACTGGAACGTTAGTCATACTCTTGATTTTTTCAATACGCGCAGCCGCTTCAGAAGTATCTAAAGTCGCTGCACCTGTTACACCCTTAAGTGAAACATAGTAGATAAACCCACTTGCCTGATTTGCTACGTGTTGAATACGTTGATCGGTTGAAGTTGGTGCAAGTAAGAAGATTTGGTCCATATCATGCTGTTTTAAGATTGCACCAAATTCTTTTGACTCTTCTGGTGGTAAGTCCACAAGTAATAAGCCATCTACACCACATTGTTTCGCATAAGAAACAAATTTTTCATAACCAATTACTTCAACAGGATTGAGATAACCCATTAAAACTACAGGTGTTTCCTGATCCTGTTCACGAAACTCTTTTACCATGTTCAATGCATCTAAGGTATTAGTCCCTGCTGCAAGTGCACGTTCAGCCGCAAGCGCAATTACTGGCCCATCAGCCATTGGATCTGAAAATGGTAAACCAAGCTCAATGACGTCTACTCCTGCCTCAACCATTTTATGAAGTAACGGTACTGTTACTTGTGGCTGTGGATCACCCGCCATGACGTAAGATACAAGTGCTTTACGCTGTTGGGACTGCAACTTTTCAAAACGGGTGGCAAGACGTGACATAGGGTTGTGCTTTCCTTGAATTATTTAAAATTGAGGAGTTGTTTGTAGAAATACAAGAACATCGCATTTTAACGCTATTTTTTGCTCATTGAACAGGTCTAACGTTATGGCGATATTCGATTGTATGATTCATACAACCCATGGCGTACATTTATCAATATTTTGAAACTTTTCTCAATGATCAAAGCTTCCTATTTTTGAGTCATTATTTATTTGCAATTTGAGCAAAAAAACATCAAAAACTCTATTACTCTGTATTTTTATGGGCGAGTTGCAATTGCTTTTTACGAGTGAGTAACGTTTGTCCTGTTAAGTTTTTATGTGCTCTTGCAAGTGCAGACTGATCGGAATAACCCAACTGGTCAGCAATTGCTGTAAGACTTTCATTTTGACTTAACAATATCTCGCAGCGCTTCATACGCTCAGCATCTAAAATTAATTTAAATGAAGTGTTTAATGCCTGTAGTTGGCGTTGCAAGCTCCTCACTGAAACATTGAGCTCGATGGCAATATCTTCTATTTTGGGTGCTTGCTGTTTATGCTTGAAATATTCTTGTACGATCCAATGTATTTGCTGAACTAAATCGGTATGTACTTTTCTTTGAACCAAAGCTTCTTCGGCTTGTTTTACTAAAAGCTGTACTAAAGTTGGGTCTGCATGCTGGGGACGAACATTTAAACTTTCACTTGCAAAAGTTAATGCATAGTAAGGTCGGTCAAATGACAATTTACACTGAAAGAACCGTTGATAATGAACGAGCGCACCTCGAGGTGGATGTACAAATTCAATATGCTGTAAAAGAAAATCATGTAAGGGAGCAATCTCTTTAGCGAGCTGTACCATTGCTGCTAAAGTTAACTCACTAAGTACAATATTACTGGCATCAACTAAAGGCCAATACAATCGAATTTTAGAAGCATCTTGCTCAATTTGTATAGGTACAACTTGCTCGCCATCTATGACTAAGCGGTGAAACTTAGCAATATACTGAACCACTTGCCCCAAAGTATCACTTCTAGATGCCATGTAACCCAGCACCCCAAAGTTGGCAGGTGTAATACAGGCTGCCATTTCTAAAGCCAAATTGGTCACTTGCAATCGAGATTCGGTCAATTCTAAAAGCTCAATGAAAAGATGCAAAGAAGATTGAGCATCAATAGAGGCAGACAAAATATTTTGAACTTGGCGAGTTTGAGTGTCATTTAAATTAAGTGTCTGCCAAGCGACTCCCTTATCTTTTAAATACGTATTCCAAAGATAAAAGTATCCGTTAGAGATCGTAAATTCTTGCATGGCGTTTCCTTTTTTTTACTGCCATCTTGTCGCAAACTGTATAAAAATTGGCGATAACTGTCAAAACAAAGCCGACCATTCACGACATACTAAGGAAAAGCTTAGTTGCGAGAAATACAAAGATGAACGCACATGTTTCTTATCAGGTCGAGCCAGTGGTTCGCAAAGATCTAGATTTTCATTTAAATGAAGCACCACGATTTTGGTTTAATAACGATCCCTTTTTGACTCGTATGTTTGATGCACTCAGCTTAACCTTTCCAGACGGAGAGCGTTACTTCATTGAATGTGTACGAATGTTCCGTGACAAAATTGATGACCCAGGACTACAAAAGCGAGTGGCAGATTTTATTAAACAAGAAGCTCAACATGGTATTGCCCATGACAAAATGAATCAGCTCATGAAAGAGCAAGGTATGCCTGTAGATGAGTTCACAAGCACACTTAAAAGAATTTTCCGTTTTGAGCTTACCCAACGTTCACCACAATACAATATTGCCATGACAGCAGCAGCTGAACATTTAACAGCATTAATGGCGGAAACTTTTTATAGCAATAAAAAAACTTTAGAAAATGCACATCCTTATGTTCGTGCATTATTTGCATGGCATGCCATTGAAGAAATGGAACATCGAGATGTTGCATTTGATGTTATGAGACAGGTGGGCGAAGTTCCAGAGTCAACACGTCGCTTTGTACTTGTTTTAACAACTGTACTCATGTTTGGTTTTACACTCTATAGAACCAACATTATGTTGAAATGTGATGGCTTTAGCCCTAAAGAAAGGTTATCGATGACACTCAAAGGTTTACCTTGGTTCTTTGGAAAAAATGGCACATTAACCGCCATGAAAAAACAATATCTGGACTGGTTTAAAAAAGATTTTCACCCAAGCCAACATCCAGTTATTCGTCAATATCCTGTTTGGATCGAGACTTTAGAAAAAACAAATGACCCAATCGCAGCGGGTGAAGCATTTTGGCAAGCAGGTTTATAACCTGCTTGTTACCATTTTGCATAATGTTGTTCTAGTAGCCCGTATTGCTCATTGCAAGTGATTGTATCAATTGCCTCATGTTCAATACTGCCGCTAATTTTAGCTTGCCACTGATTGAACTGACTTCCAATCATCCTTAAATTAATGTTTTCGTATCGACACCAACCAATATGGACTTGCAGATTAAGCTTTTGATCTAAAGAGCTAATTTTCCATGTCTCATCATTTATTTTTTCAAATAAAACATCTGTAAGTGGAAATAAAACGCCATTCACCCATAAACAGTTTTCATTACCAAAACTTTCATTAACCCCAGAAGCCAAATTCAACCCAATACGTCGCCCCTGCTCATCCCAAAAATTACATGAAAGCCAAAACCACGCTGTTTCAGGACGTAAAAAACCACAGGTATCATCTAATGATGCAAATGTCTTTTCATCAAATTGCACAAGTTGTTTTTGTTTACTCATGAACATACCTTCAACAGCCAAAGTGGTCTGCTTTTGGGTATACGTCCAACCATTAATACCTGTTGGGGTACACAAACTTAAGATATCTGTCCCCGCACAAAAAATACGGGCACTCAAACAAATTTCACCATATTTAGTCACCCGAATGTATCGCACACCATTGGCATGCTGAATATCGATCTGATAAGGCGATTTAGAAAAATAGCTTTGATTAAATAACGGCTGTTCATCAAGATGAGTTTTATGACCTAAGGGCTGAATCGCATTCCACTCAATGACTTGCTTTGTTTCATGATCATAGATATAGAAAAACCCATGTCCAACCCAACCAATATCTGCAATTGCTAAACCAATACTGTAGTGCTTATGCTGAATGCCGCAGAATTTAAATTTTTTATACTTTAATTGCTTCCGCCAGCCCTTTAAGGCTTTACCATAAGGTGTTTTATAAATATAACGTTGTACATGAATGGTCGACGGTACAGATTCAAAACGCCCATAACGAGGCTGTCCATTTTCTTGAATTAAATCCATTATTTATTATCCGTTGATTTCCTGCTCATCTATTGACTAATAATAGACTGATCACTAACCAATTGGCTACTTATCTGTTTTGATCTTCAAATAAGTTTTGTTGAGCCATAAAAAAAGAGCATATTGATATGCTCTTTTTCTATTATTCACTTAAATCGATATACGATAACTTAAACTCTTTGAGGGTCTATTGCAGTAGCTATGACCCAATCCATCAACAAAATCAAATTCAACTCATGATTTAAGTGCAATTCAATTTCTAAAAGTTAAGCATCATCATCATTTGCTTGTTCTGGTTCTGACTCTTGCTCGTTACTGTCCTGATTTTCCAATTTTTTCTCAGCGATTTTTGCTGCTTCATAACCAGCAAAGGCACCTGCTGCTTTTTCTAGAAAACCTGCATCTGGATCTAATTTATCGACGCCTTGTTCTGCGATAATTGCACCAGCAATTTTACCTACTTCATCTAGAAGACCCATTTTGATTACTCCAAAGAGCTTATGTTGAGCTTCTAGTCTAAGCAGATGAATTGTAAATAGTGCTAGAAAAAAGTTGCGATTTGAGAGAGCTATACATGAGATCAGCAACTTTTTATATTTTATTTTTGCCTTTAAGCCTTTTTTAAGAACACTTAGAGAAGTAAATAAGTGTTTTCCCAACACGTTGGATTGAACTCACCTTGTACTAATTGGATATAACGACCTGCAATATGGTCAATCGGAATGCAATCATCAATATCCACTACACGGTCGGTATGTGGCTTATACCACTCTTGATCAATAAACTGTTTACCTAATTGTTTTGCACTTACCGCATTAGGTGCAACTACCAAATGATAACTATGTAACTCACCAAAAGCATTAGGTGTATAGCCACCCAGATTAATCAAATACAACTTTAGATCTGAAGCTGACGGCGCTGCATCAGAAAACTGGATTTGATAGTTCTGCCCTTGAGAGTTAACACCAGAGAGCTTGGCCCAAGCATCGATATGTAATCCTTGAGCCTCACCAAACCAAGCCTGTTTAAGTTGAGGATAAACTTCTTCCAAAGTATCTCCTACCGCCATGACAACATCATGGACTTCTGTATTAGCACGTGCATGACGCCCGCCTAACATCACCATAAACAAACTTGGCATTGTATCCTCTTACATTTCGACCATTTCTACGCCATCAATGCGTGCAACTGTCATTAAATCTTTATCACCACGGCCTGAAACAGTGGCAATAATAATCTGATCTTTAGACATGGTTGGTGCAAGCTTAGAGACATACGCCATTGCATGTGAGCTTTCAAGCGCAGGAATAATCCCTTCAATCTTGGTTAAATCACGGAAACCTTGCAGCGCCTCAGTATCATTAATTGGCACGTATTCTACGCGCTTCATATCTTTCAAGAAGCTATGTTCAGGACCAACACCTGGATAGTCCAAACCTGCCGAGATACTATGTGTCTCGATAATTTGGCCTTGTGCATCACTCATGAGGTAAGTACGGTTACCATGCAACACACCAACATGCCCTGCATTTAATGGTGCAGAGTGTTTTCCAGTTTCAATACCAAAACCAGCAGCTTCAACGCCATACATTTTCACGTTGGCATCATTTAAGAATGGATAGAACAAGCCCATTGCATTTGAACCGCCACCCACACATGCAACTAACGCATCTGGTAAGCGACCTGCTTGCTCCAGGATCTGTTTACGTGCTTCACGGCCAATAATAGATTGGAAGTCACGAACCAATTGAGGATATGGATGTGGTCCAGCAACTGTACCAATCACATAGTAAGTACTATCAACATTGGTTACCCAGTCACGCATTGCTTCGTTCATGGCATCTTTTAATGTTTTAGAACCGCTTTGCACAGGTACAACTGTAGCACCCAACAAACGCATACGATAAACGTTCATTGCTTGACGTTTAACGTCTTCAGCACCCATATACACAACACATTCAAGACCTAAACGTGCTGCAATTGTTGCTGTTGCTACACCATGTTGCCCTGCACCAGTTTCGGCAATAATACGTTTTTTGCCAGAAAGCTTTGCCAATAATGCCTGACCAATCGTGTTATTTACCTTGTGTGAGCCTGTATGGTTCAGGTCTTCACGTTTAAGATAAATTTGCGCACCACCTAACTCTTTTGACCATCGTTCAGCATAATAAAGTGGACTAGGACGACCTACATAGTAGGCGAGGTCACGGTCGAATTCTGCCAGAAACTGTTCATCATTTTTCATGCGGGAATAGAGATTTTCTAAATCTTCTAATGCCGCCATTAATGTTTCTGACACAAAACGTCCGCCATGGATACCGAAATGCCCATTTGCATCTGGGAATTGGGTATAGTCAATCACATTATTTTGCTGATCCACGTTGGACTCCTTGCATAAATCGTTCAATGAGTTGTTGGTCTTTTATACCTTTTGCGGACTCTACGCCTCCGCTCACATCTACTGCAAAAGCACCGGTAGTATGAATAGCGTCAATGACATTGTCAGGGGTTAAACCACCTGCCAAAATTAATGGAATATCAAGTTTCGGGAATTTAGACCAGTCAAACTGATGACCTGTGCCCCCTTTAAGCTCAGGATGCCATGCATCGAGCAATACAGCACTGGCACCAGCTGCCTGATATTTTTGAATTTCAGCAACTACATCCAGATCAGGTTTGACCTGAATCGCCTTATACCAGCGACGTTTACAATGGCGAGCAATATCTTGGCATTGTTCTGGAGTTTCATCGCCATGTAGTTGTAATACATCTAGGGGAACACAATCAAGTACATCCTGAATTTCAGTGGCACTCGCATTTACAAACAAACCCACCATTTGTACATAAGGCGGAATAAGTTTTGCTAATTCTTGTGCTTGTTCAACTGTTACATTTCTTGGACTTGGCGGGAAAAAAACAAAACCTATCGCATCTGCTCCAGCTGAGACTACTGCTTGAACATCTTGCTTACGAGTAATTCCACAGATTTTTGCTCGTGTACGTTTTTGGTTTGATGGGCTCATGATCTGCCTAAACTACAACCATTTTTTAAAATAAACGCCATTGTAATGCAATTTTTGTCCCTTGCGTAAAAGTTCTCTGGGAATTGGTCTAAATGACATTGTCGGAAGTAATTCGGCACTTTATACTGCGTTCAAATGGAAGCAAGTGTAAGCAATTGATGCTTTAGGGAAGCTGGTGAAAGTCCGGCACTGCCCCCGCAACGGTAACAATGTAAAGCATATTTTTTAAGTCGAGATCGACTTACACCACTGCAGTGATGTGGGAAGGTGAATATGTCCATAAATGATTTATGGCGCTGAAGTCCGGAGACCTGCTTGTTTCATCTATCTACCCGATCATTCACGTGGGGTGAATGTATGGAGCATGTTATGTCTAAGTCTTTTCAACCTACCCGTCTGGTGGGGGCTATCGCTATTGCGATGGGGTGTTCACCTGTTATTTTTGCTGAAGATACAACTACCACAACTCAGCTCGATCCAATTGTAGTGACTGCTTCAAAAAGCGCAGAAAAAGCGAGTGAAGTTCCGGCGCGTATTTCAGTGATTGATGAAAAAACCATTGCGCAGAATCCTATTGCAGACTTACCTTCTTTATTAAGAAAAGAAGCGGGTTTAACTGTTCATCAAACAGGCGGTTATGGCCAAACAGCTTCTGTATTTATTCGAGGAGCAAGTGCTGGACACACTCTATTTTTACAAGATGGCATGCGTTCAAATACAGCAACTGTAGCAGGTCAAAATATCCAATTATTTGATACAAGCGATATTAAACAAATTGAAATATTACGAGGTCCTGCATCAGTTCAATACGGTACTGATGCTATTGGTGGCGTAATTCAATTAATATCGAAAACTCCTACAGAAAATAAAGTCTTTACTACTATCGAAGCTGGTGAAAAAGATACTTATAAATCTATTTTAGGTATAGATTTAGCCCAAGACGGTTATTATGCTCAAATTCGTGGTCAACGTTTTGAAACAGATGGTGATCAAATCATTAGCAATGACGAACGTAAAGCTGGCTTTGATCAAAAAGGTTATTCAGCTAAAGTTGGTGTTGATAAAGAGCAATATGGTTTATCAGCTGAAATCAAAGAAAATAAAGGTACTGGTGACTTTTTTTCTTATGGTGCACCGCAAGCCTATGATTTTACTAACCGCTTATACAATGTTAATGCCCGTCTTAATTTAACTAACAATATTATTTGGAACACACGTCTTTCTCAATTTGAAGACCAATATAATTTAATAAAAGCAGCGTACCCATCAATTGTAAATACAAAGCAGCAAGAGATAGATTCAAATATTAAATGGCAATTTACACCAAGCCAAAATCTTTTATTTGGTATAGAACATAATAAAACAACTGCCGAGAAAGTAGTTGCTTATAGTGGCGATACAGGATTTGATAATTCTAATAAGACGACTGGCTATTATCTGCAACACCAATATCAACATAATGGTATCAATACCCAAGCAGGTATTCGTGTAGAAGACAATGATCAATTTGGTACACATACTGTCGGACAGCTTGCTGGACGTCTTCTTATCACCCCAACAACTAGTGTATATGCAAATATTGGCACAGCTTTTCGTGCACCAGTTGTAGGGCAAATTATTACAGAACCAGCTTGGTGGGGTGGAAACCCAGATTTAAAACCTGAAGAAAGTGTGTCATATGAACTTGGATTTGATCAAAAACTAAATCATGGTTTCAATATATATGGTTCGGTTTATCAAACTAAAGTTGATAACTTAATGGTATCTTCTGCCGCAACAAATTACGTATTTTATAATATTGATAAAGCAACCATAACTGGTGCTGAGCTAGGCTTAAAGTGGTCATTAAATAATTGGTTTATTAATGCCGAATATGCTTATGTCCAACCTAAAAATGATGAAACTGATCAAGATGCTCCAAACCGTCCACGTCAAAACTTCAATATGAATATTGGCTGGGATAATGGTGTATATGGTTTCAACACAGCTTTTGTTGCAAAAGGCAAAGCAAAAGATACACAAGATGTCCCTGGCTATACTACTCTTGACTTTAACGCTTATTGGCAAATGAACCCAAATGTCAAAATCTTTACTAATATTCAAAATTTATATGATACGAAATATAAGACAGCATGGAATACAGAGGTTAGCTCATACTATATTGCCAGTGGCCGCCTTGCATCAGCTGGTGTGACATTAAGCTACTAAGCAAATCTTTATTATAAAAATATTTTCTTAACTCCAGTTTCGGGGTAATGTTTTGACCGACATTATCCCCTTTTTTATGTTCAGGATATCCATCATGGGACACCGTTTAAGTAAAATCTATACACGCACAGGCGACTCAGGTACAACAGGTTTAGGCGATGGCTCTCGTGTTGCCAAAGATGATTTACGAATTGCGGCACTTGGTGATGTCGATGAACTCAATGCGATTATTGGTGTACTACGCGCACAAATCACGACCAGCCAAGTGACCAATAAAGCAGATTGGGACAAGAGTCTAAGCCTAATTCAACATTGGCTTTTCGATTTAGGTGGCGAAGTTTGTATTCCAAACTACAATTTACTTCAGCCCGTTTGTATTGAGTTTCTGGAAAAAGAAATTGACCGTATGAATGAAGATTTGCCTATGCTGAAAGAGTTTATTCTGCCATCTGGCTCTTTATCTTGCAGTTATGCTCATCAAGCGCGTGCTGTTTGCCGTCGTGCAGAACGGTCACTCATGTCAGTACAAACGCGTGATCAAAATATTCAAGCCACGGCGCTCCAACTTTTAAACCGTCTATCAGACTGGTTATTTGTCGCATCTCGTGCTCTACAGCGTGCCGAAGGTGGACAAGAAGTCCTTTGGCAAAAAAATATTAATGAGATTATTTAAAAATAGACTAACTTAAGTATGGTCTCTACTTTTGAAGAGACCATAACCAACAATAACTGAATAGAAGAAAATTATGCGCATTATTGGTCATCGTGGTGCACGCCGAGAAGCTCCTGAAAATACATTAGGTGGTTTTCAGCACATAAAAAACTTAGGTATTCGTGGTGTCGAATTTGATATTCGTCAGCTTCAGGACCAAGAATTGGTCGTTATTCATGACGATAATTTTTTACGTACAGCTGGAGTCGACCAAATTGTTGAGCAGTCCACTTTGGCTCAAGCTTTAACATTTGATCATCGCCAAAACTGGCCCAACTGGCCAAATTCAGAGCCAACACCCACTCTTACAGATGTTTTAAACCTGCTTGATAACTTCGATCATATTGAAGTTGAGGTTAAAGCTGTCAGAGATATGGCTTTTGCAGAAAAGTTAGTTCAAAAGCTTGAGTCTGAATTACAGGGTTATGAAAAAGTCGTAACTATCACAAGTTTCGATCTTCAAATTTTAACTGCCTTACGTGATATCAACTCACAATTTAAGCGCGGTTTGTTAGTTGAAATTCCAGTTGGAGCCACAGCAATTGAACTCGCTCATCAATATGGTTGCGGTCATATTGGTTGGCATGACCAACTTGCTACAGATGAAATGATTCAACTGTCTCATCAAGCAGGTTTAAACATTAGTGTATGGACAGTAAATGATGTAGAAAGAGCCAAAAGGCTCCGTGATTTAGATATTCAAGGTTTAATTACAGATATTCCTACAACAATGCTCGAAGCGCTTTAAATAGAAAAAAGGTGGTATTAACCACCTTTTATTTTTTCTCTGCCTGAATCAGGCGTTGTCCGTTCTGATCAAGTAAATACAAGGTATTACCTACCAACTGGAAGCGTTGAATACGTTGTAAGGAATCAACTAATTCTGCTTCTTGAGCCAAAGCGCCATCACAACTCGAATGACCGGCATTAACTTCCATATCTAGTTTCTTTTGGTTGAAGTCGAAAGTATATCGACCAAAAATACGGTTACATCCCGTATGACCAGACACAGTTTTGACCGCTGAGTTCAATGAAAGAGTCGGCCATTGGTTAAAGAATTTTGCCTTATGCCCATTGATCTGAGTAATTTGCCAATCAATGTCTTGAACACCTTCTGGGCTCACTTTCTTCTTGACTACTTGGGTTTGTATATGGTGTGTAGACTTTACATGGCCTTTTTGAATATTTTTTTGCGGCGTGCTTTGACATGCTGCCAATACAAGGCTGATTGTGATGAAAAGACATTTCAATGGCAATTTCTTTGCAATATCAATGCTATTCTTTTTTCTCAATCGCTGTATTTTCATTACACAACTTCTCCTATCTGAAATGTTGCCAAGCATGGTTTAATTCTGTTACGGTTCTTTCAGTACATCTGTACAATAATATTAGTGATTCTCACTAAGCACATGCTAATATAATGTTCAAAATAGCAATAAATCTTGATGATTGGTTTTGCTATGTCGTTTTGTCTTTTTACCTTGTTTAACAAGGTTTCTAGGAGCGCTGCCGGATATGACTTCCGCCCCACTCAAGGCCCCAATTAACTGGACCGCTAGCATTACCTTAATTGGTTTACCAATTCTTGCTGCAATCATAATCCCGATTTATGCGTATTATTATGATTTTAGTGTAAGCGCATGGGTAAGCTTATTTTTTCTTTTAGCGTTAAGTAGCATGGGGATTACTGCTGGTTACCATCGTCTTTGGGCACACCGTGCTTATGAAGCGTCATTACCACTTAAAATTCTTTTAATGATTGCAGGTACATTTGCTGTACAAAACAGTATCCTGTTTTGGGCATCTGGTCATCGTACTCATCACCGTCATGTTGACCATGTGGATGAAGATCCATACTCAATTGAACGTGGTTTCTGGTATGCCCATATGGGTTGGATGATCCGCGATCATTCTCCATCTAAGCCAGACTTTAAAAACGCACCTGATTTGCTCAATGACAAACTAGTGATGTTCCAACATAAATACTACGGTCTAATGGTTGTAGCAGTTCATGTGGGTATTTTAGGTTTAGTTGGCTGGGCAACTGGCGACTTATGGGGAGTTGTACTTCTCGGTGGTTTATTGCGTTTAATCATTAGCCATCAAGTAACATTCTTTATTAACTCACTTTGCCATATGTTTGGTAAACGCCCTTATACCGATGAAAACTCAGCACGCGATAACTTCTGGTTAGCGATTGCAACATGGGGCGAGGGTTATCATAACTATCACCATATTTTCCAATACGATTATCGTAATGGTGTGAAATGGTGGCAATATGACCCAACTAAATGGTTAATCTGGACATGTTCTAAAGTTGGTTTAGCAAAGAACTTACGTCGTATTCCAAGCTTTAATATTAAAAAAGCAGAATTGGCAATGAAGTTTAAATATGCTGAACAAGACCTTGCTATTTATGGCCATGATGTAAATGCGGACATGAGCCAAATGAAGCAACGCATTGCTCAAGAATATGAAGCATTTACCCACACTTTAAATGACTGGGCGAAACTCAAAGAACAAGAGTTACAAGCGAAGAAAGCAGCTATGGCTGAAAAGATTCATAGAATGGATCATAAGTTAAAGGTTGATTTCCAATTGCTTGAACATCGTTTGAGTCACCACCGTGAGTGTTTAGAAACTTTAATGCGCAACATTAAAAAGAACACTAACGTCGTACCAGACTAATACGACTCTAGTTTGAAATAGCGCCTGTAAAAGCCATGCTTTACAGGCGCTATTTTTTTGGCTGGTTTTTAACTATGGTATAGTGAAGTTCGCCTCAAATATTTAGTCCAGTCTATGCACTTTAATCCGCTTTATTCATCACTCAATCCTAAGCTTTTTCATATACAGCAGCCCACTCCTCTTCGTGGTGCGAAAGCTGGGCATTTCAATTTGGCTTTAGCCGAAGAACTACAATGGACGGATGAAGAAAAAGAGGCATGGGTAGAAATTTGCAGTGGTCAGCGGACTTTCTCAGAGTTTCCACCTTTAGCAATGGTTTATGCAGGGCATCAATTTGGGCAATGGGCAGGTCAGCTAGGCGACGGACGTGGTCTACTCATTGGACAAATTCTGAATAAAAATGGCCAAACTATCGATTTGCATTTGAAGGGTGCTGGCCCTACCCCCTATTCACGTATGGGAGATGGTCGAGCAGTTTTACGCTCTGTTATTCGTGAATATTTAGCAGGTCATGCCTTAAATGCTTTAGGAGTCACTTCGAGTCATGCAGTAGGTTTTACAAGCTCTGCTCAAGGGGTACAGCGTGAAAAATTAGAACCGGGTGCAATGCTGCTCAGAACATCTGAATGTCATATTCGTTTAGGTCATTTTGAATGGATCAATCAATATGCACCTGAGTTATTAACAGAGTTCACTCAAAAATGTATTGAATGGCACTATCCAGAATGCCAGCAAGAAGCTCAGCCTATTTTAGCTTTTGCTAAAGCTGTGATTAGAAATACAGCCATCATGATTGCCAAATGGCAATTGGTCGGTTTTGCTCATGGCGTAATGAATACTGACAACTTAAATATTACGGGCTCTACACTCGATTTTGGCCCATACGGTTTTATGGAACGTTTCCGTCCAAACTGGATTAACAACCATTCCGATTATCAAGGTCGTTATACCTATCAAAACCAGCCAAGTATTGCGCACTGGAATTTATGGACTTGGTTAAATAATCTCATTCCACTTGCCGAAACTGAGCATAAAGAGCAGTTCAAAGAAGCGTTGGCCGCTTGTCTAGAAGAATTTGAACCGACTTTTATTGAGCATTACACCACTGGTTTATGCAAAAAAATGGGACTTCCTCATTTCCATAAAGATAGCCTTGATTGTTGTTTTGCTTTTTTAAGAATCTTACAAACCGAGCAGCTAGATTACACTCAAAGCTTTATTAGACTGCAAAATAAAGAGTATAAGGCTCTACGTGATGACTGCCTCGATATTCGACAGTTCGACGAGTTCCTTAGCCAATATGAAAATATTCGTGAACATCAAGATACAGATGAACTTGATGCAAACATGCAACAAGCAAATCCAGTTTATATTTTACGTAATCATATGGCACAGCGAGCGATTGAAGCAGCGGAGCGAGATGATTTTAGTGAGGTAGACCGTTTGTTTAAGTTACTCAATCATCCTTATACAAGACAGCCAGATTTGGAAAAACCAGAAGATTTAGGCCCTTTACCAAGTGATGTGCCTGATGTAGCGGTAAGTTGTTCGTCTTAATATTAAAAAACTAAAACTCTCTTAAGTCGCTTAAGAGAGTTTCTTAAACATTAAAGAATAATATATGAAAATTAGACCTATCATTATTTGTACACTTCTATTCATTCCACTTGGAATTGCTTTTTATAAGTATGAAAAATATTTACCTACTTTTGTCTCTTCTCATAAAAAACTCACAAGTAATGAGATATCTCACCTTATAAAGACAAAACCTATAACCTCAATTGAAGTATTTAAAAATCAACGCATACTTCTACTTAAAAGTGATCAGGAAGTAATTCGTCGATACCCTATTCGTTTAGGCTTCAACCCTGAAGGGCATAAAAACTTTGAAAATGACGGTAAAACACCTGAAGGTATTTATTCTATAGACTGGCGCAATCCCAAAAGTGCTTTCTATAAATCATTGCATATTTCCTATCCTAATACACAAGATGTTGCCTATGCTAAACAGCATAATCAGCCGGCAGGTGGGAATATCATGATCCATGGATCTGCCCCAAAGTCCTTTTTATGGATACCTTTTAGTTCAAGTTATATGCCACACAAAGAGTGGACTTTAGGATGTATCGCAGTTAGAAATGTTGATATAGATGAAATTTGGCAATTAGTCCCTAATCATACCAAGATTATAATTTATACATAATCTTTGAAAACTATCCACATTTTCTGTGGATAACATTGTGGTTATCCACAGAATAACTTTTCTGAACAGTTTACTCTTCTGGATACTCGAAGCGGTAACCAACGCCATAAACAGCTTGAATCCATTCATGACGGTTACCAGTTTCAGCTGCTTCACTAATTTTTCGGCGCAAGTTTTTGATATGGCTGTCAATAACTCGGTCAGCAACATCAAAGCTGTCTGGATTAATATGGTCTAATAATTGCGCACGTGAATAAACTTGTCCGACATGTTCTAAAAATAGCTCAAGTAGGCGAAATTCTGTCGGCGTTAAACTTAACGACTTTTGTTGATACCAAATTCTTTGCTGAGCTTTATCAATACGGAAGGAATCATTTTGCTCTGGCTCTGCCTTACGCTCTAAACGACGTAAAACGGCCTGTACACGTGCAACTAACTCTTTTGGACTAAATGGCTTACAAACGTAATCATCAGCACCCATATTGAGACCTAAAACTCGATCAATTTCTTCAGTACGTGCAGTCACCATAATAATCGGTAAATCTGACTGTTCACGTACTTTACGGCAAATCGTTAAACCATCCATTCTTGGAACCATTAAGTCCAGAATCATTAAATTAGGTTTCCGTTGTTGAAAGCTCGTGTAAGCATCTTGACCATCATGAAACATACTTACTTCAAAACCAGCAGCTTCAAGATAATCACGTACCAGATGCGCTAACTCAACTTCATCCTCAACCAACATTACATGCTTCATGGGCCATTTTTCCTTTTATTTAACTCTGCTTTTTAAAGGTAAGTACACAGCGTAAACCACCCAACGGAGAGTGTTCAAAACTTAGTGTACCACCAAGCGCTTGCGCAATTTTACAAGATAAAGCCAAGCCTAATCCTGTTCCACCTGTACTACGCGTACGCGAATCATCTACTCGATAAAAACGCTCACCTAAACGTAATAGTTGCTCATCACTTAAACCAAACGGGCTATCATCAACATACAAAGTCCACTCTTGAGCAGTTTGACTTGTATGAATATGAATTTTGCCACCTGTTTCTGTGTAACGAATACTATTACTAATTAAATTAACAATAATTTGTTTAAAGCGATCACGATCTAACAGTAAAGATACCCCTTCACCTTCAACCTTAATTTCCAGATTTGCTTGCTCAAGTTTAGGTCTAAAGTTTTCAACTTCTTGTAATACAACATCCCACGGATTCACTGAACCTAAGTAGCATTTAAGTTGCTGAGCATCAGCCTGTGCTAGATCTGCTAGGTCTTGAGTAAGTTTCTTTAAGCTTGAAACTTGTCTCATCATGGCATCAAGATGTTCAGGAGTTGCCTTTCGAATACCATCTTGCATTGCTTCGATTTGCGCTTGCAATACAGCCAACGGTGTTTTCAACTCGTGAGATGTATCTGCAACCCATTGACGGCGTGATTCTTCATGTTGATGTAAAATCTCGGCTAAATGGTTCAATTGAGTTGATAAATCACCAAGTTCATCATTTCGTTTAATCACTACTTGATGTTGGTAATTACCTTTCGTTAACTCCTTTGTTGCATTTAATAAACGTTGAATTGGCTTTTTAAAATAAGTTGCCATTAAAAGTGCTGCAACTAAACTCGATAGTAAAGTTAAAGCATAAATTAAAAGTAAATAACGCTTTTGATTACTAAAGAAATTAATACTTAAAGCATCTTCTTTATCTAGAACTGGTTTTAGTCCTAAGTACCCTACCACCTCATTGTTGACGATAATGGGACGATAAGACATTTGATCTGAAGATGGAGGTTCACCAACTACAAATTGATGTTTGGCATCATATAAAGATAAACGAGAACTTAAGCCCAAACGGTCTGGCAAAGCAATAAAGCGCTTTTTGCCATTTTGTGTCTCAATATCTTTAAGACTTCCTTTTTTTGAATTACCTTTTTTATCATCACGCGGACGGAATTGGTTTGCGCTTAATGGAAATTTTAAGCCTTCAAATGGTTGATATTCTGAAGGTAAGTTCTTTTCTAATGTACGTAGCTCTTCATCACTAAAAATTGAATTTTTATTTGCTGTCGCTCCATCTGGAGAAACATTAATGAGCGTGTGTTCATCGAACGAATGCTGCTGAATCGCAATATCATATTGACGTCTTAACCACCACTGCGAAAGACGGTCATAATCGTCTGGCGCTGCCGTTCCTTCAATTTGTAAGATTTGCGCCTGAATTGCATTTCCCCAATCATGATAAACGCTATACACATTTCCAAGATTGGTCATGAGCCGATCTAGCTTTTGCATTTCAACATCGGCCACATATTTGGCAAAGTTCTTTTGCATCGTCCAGTGCAGAACACTCAAACTTGCGGTTGCAATTAACAATGTAGTCAGCAAGACTGTTAAAAATAGCCGCAATGCAATTGGAACACGTAGTACGTTCAAAAGTACTCTCTCATTTTTACCCTATATTTTTCATTGTAACTAACAACCAAAAGAAAAACTCTCCATTGTTTCTTCATCTTTATTATCTAATCTTTAAGGTATGTGGAAACAAACATTAAAAGGGCTTTAGATATGAAAATGACTGCTAAAATTGCATTATTTAGTGCATCAATTGTAACTATGGGTAGTTTGGCTGCGTGTCAATCAATGAATCAACCTCCTAAACCAGAACATGACATGATGCAAGATGGTCCACGAGATGGTCATCACCGTATGAAGCACCGTGAATTTACCCCTGAACAAAAAGCAGCGTGGGAGCAGCACCGCGCAGAGCGTCAAGCTCGTTTTGAACAGATTCAAAAAGCATGTGAAGGCAAAGCAAATGGTCAAGCTGTAAATGTTCAAGTTGGAGATAGAACACTTGAAGGTACGTGTAACTTACGTTTTGAACCAAAGCGCCCTCAACCACCAGTTAACGCCCCTGCTCCAGCAGCAGTTCAAGCAAAATAACGCATAAACGAACAAAGCAAAAGGCGCCTCTAGGCGCCTTTTTTTATGTACATAACTACTTACGATTTTGACTATTTTGTCTCATCTAAACTTCACTAAAAGTGTTTACACTCAAAGCACTTACATAGTTCAAGTATTTTTTTCTTGACTTTGCAGTCACAAAGTAAAGGCCCTGAGGTGCTTGTACAGTTATGCAAGTTGTTGCACGATGTAATGGTTCAAGGTGCCTCTTATGGCACATTATCGTAGATTAGGATTATAACTCTGGTTTCACCAGTATTGAGGAACCCGATATGCCACAATACAAAGCGCCCTTACGTGATATGCAATTCGTTTTGCATGAATTATTAAATGCAGAAGAGCACTATGCAAAATTACCTGATTTCCAAGGTAACGTAAGCCGTGAATTGGTTGATCAATATTTAGAAGCTGCGGCAGACTTCTGTGAAAATGAACTTTCTCCTTTAAACCAAGTTGGCGACCGCGAAGGTTGTACTTGGAATGATGGTGTAGTCACTACTCCAACAGGATTTAAAGAAGCTTATCAAAAATATATTGAACTTGGCTTCCCGTCTTTATCAGCAGAAGAACAATACGGCGGTCAAGGCCTACCTAACTCTTTAGGTATCGCAATTTCAGAAATGGTTGGTAGCTCTAACTGGGCATGGGGTATGTACCCAGGCTTATCTCACGGAGCAGTACGTACATTAGAACATCATGGTTCTGATGAACAAAAAAATACTTACTTACCTAACCTTGTTTCTGGTGTTTGGACAGGTACGATGTGCTTAACTGAATCTCATGCAGGTTCAGACTTAGGTATTATCCGTACTAAAGCAGAACCAAATGCAGATGGTAGCTATGCAATTTCTGGCGAGAAAATCTTTATCTCTGCTGGTGAACATGACATGGCTGACAACATCATCCATATCGTTCTTGCTCGCCTCCCGGGTGCACCAAAAGGTACTAAAGGTATTTCGTTATTCATCGTTCCTAAATTCCATGTAAATTCAGATGGAACTGTGGGCGAGCGTAACGCAGTGCGTTGTGGTTCTATCGAACACAAAATGGGTATTCATGGTAACGCAACTTGTGTGATTAACTTTGACCAAGCTAAAGGTTACTTAATTGGACCTGAAAACCGTGGCCTGAACTGTATGTTCACTTTCATGAACACAGCACGTATTGGTACTGCTGTTCAAGGTTTAGCAGCGTCTGAGTCATCTTTCCAAGGTGCTTTAACTTACGCGAAAGATCGTTTAGCAATGCGTTCACTTTCTGGTCCTAAAGCTCCAGAAAAAGAAGCAGATCCAATTATTGTTCACCCTGCTGTTCGCAACATGCTTTTAACTCAAAAAGCATTTGCTGAAGGCGGTCGTGCACTTGTTTACTTACTCGCTCAATATGCAGATATCGTTGAAAAAGGCGAAACTGAAGAAGAGCGTAAGTTTGCTGACAACATCTTGTCTTTATTGACTCCAATTGCAAAAGCATTCTTAACTGAAACAGGTTCTGAGTCTGCTAAGCATGGTGTTCAAGTCTTCGGTGGTCATGGCTTTATTTCTGAGCATGGCATGGAGCAAATCGTACGTGATACACGTATTGCTTGCTTGTATGAAGGTACAACCGAAATTCAAGCACTAGACTTGTTAGGCCGTAAAGTTTTACAAACTCAAGGTGCAATGCTTCGTGATTTCACCAAGATTGTTCATAAGTTTGTAGAAGCAAATAAAGACAATGCTGCCATGAAAGAATTTGTTGAGCCACTTGCTGCGCTTAACAAAGAATGGGGCGATCTCACTATGCAAATCGGTATGCGTGCAATGCAAAATCCGGATGAAGTGGGTGCTGCTGCTGTAGATTACCTATACTTCGCTGGTTACGTGACTTTAGGTTATCTATGGGCTCGTATGGCGCTTGTAGCACAAGAGAAATTGGCAGAAGGTACAACTGACGTTGATTTCTACAACGCGAAAGTTACCACTGCTCGCTTCTACTTCAAGAAAATCTTGCCACGCGTACGTTCTCATGTAGACGTGATTGCTGGTGGTCTAGACCCATTGATGTCATTAGATGCTGAACATTTCGCTTTCTAACCATAGTTAGTTGCGATATGCAATGTTAAAAACTAAAAAAGGACTGCTCAGTTTTGACGGTCCTTTTTTTATAAAATCAGTGATAAATTTAGACTTTAAATTCAATATCCATTTCGTTTTACAGGATATCTAGCACAGGTCGATGTGCATAAAAAAGGTGAACGATTATGCCAATTTACAATGCTCCTTTAGCTGATATGAAATTCATCTTAAATGATGTATTTAAAGCAGAACAATTTTGGCAGTCTAATGAGAAACTCGCTCATGTAGATGCTGCAACTGCTGAAGCAATTTTAGAAGAAATGGCTAAATTTGCTCAGAACGTGACTCATCCATTAAACCGTACTGGTGATGAAGAAGGCGCTCGCTACGAAAACGGCGAAGTCTTTACTCCTGCTGGCTTTAAAGATGCATTTCGTCAATATGCAGAAGGTGGCTGGATTGGCTTAGGCGCAGATGAAGAATGGGGCGGTCAAGGCATGCCAAAAATGCTGACCGTTCTTGCCGATGAAATGTTATTTGCGACAAACCCATCTTTCATGCTCTACCCGCTTCTTTCAGTGGGTGCAGGTATGGCTTTAAGTAGCTATGCATCTCAAGAGCAAAAAGAAACGTATTTACCTAAGATTTATTCAGGTGAATGGTCAGGTACCATGTGCTTAACCGAACCACATGCCGGTACTGACTTAGGTATTATTAAAACTAAAGCAGAACGTAATGAAGACGGCACTTATAACATTACTGGTACTAAAATCTTTATTACTGGCGGTGACAACGATTTAGCAGAAAATATCATTCACTTGGTACTTGCTAAAACTCCAGATGCTCCTGCGGGTTCACGTGGTATCTCACTATTTATTGTTCCGAAATACCTAGTAAATGAAGATGGCTCGTTAGGCGACCGTAATCATGTTGGCCCAGGTTCTATTGAACATAAAATGGGTATCAAAGCATCTGCTACTTGTGTGATGAACTTTGATGGCGCAAAAGGTTACCTCGTTGGTAAAGAAAACGAAGGCCTTGCTGCAATGTTCGTGATGATGAACTACGAACGTTTATCAATGGGTATTCAAGGCTTAGGTGCTTCTGAATTTGCTTATCAAAATGCTGCTCAATATGCGACTGACCGTTTACAAGGTCGTAGTGCTGCGGGCGTTCAATCACCAAATAAACCTGCTGACAGCATTTTAGTACATGGTGATGTACGTCGTATGCTACTTAACGTACGTGCCAACAACGAAGCTTCTCGCGCATTTGCTGTTTATGTAGGCCAACAGCTCGATATCACTAAGTTCTCAACTGATGCAGAAGCGGTGAAAAAAGCCAATAATCGCGTTGCGCTTTTAACACCAATTGCAAAAGCTTACCTCACAGATACAGCATTCCAAGCAACTTTAGATGCTCAGATGGTATTTGGTGGTCACGGTTATATTCGTGAATGGGGTATGGAACAATGTATTCGTGATCTTCGTATTGCTCAAATCTACGAAGGTACCAATGGCGTTCAGTCTCAAGATTTAATTGGTCGTAAAACTATTAAATGTGGCGGCGCATTCATTGCTGAATACATCACTGAGATTCGTGACTTTGCAAATGACCTAGACACAGATTTGAATTTCATTAAAGATGCAACATTAGATGCTGCAACTGAAATTGAAGCGATTACTCAGTTTATTATTGAGCAAGCTGCTGAAAACGTAGACTTCCCAAATGCTGCTGCTGTTGATTATTTACATGCAGTGGGCTTACTCAGCTTCGCTTATATGTTTGCAAAAATTTCTGCTGCAGCTAAAGATAAGTCTGGTGATTTCTACCAAAACAAACTTGCTTTAGCTCAATACTTTGTTGAACGTATCTTGCCAGATATTGATGCACGTATTGCTAAAATTAAAGCGGGTGCTGACTTAATTATGGGCTTTAGTGAAGACTACTTTACCAATCAAGCATAATTAAATTTTTCATAAAAAACGCCTGATTACTCAGGCGTTTTTTATTTTGTATTTACTATTTCTATTGGCATAAAATTTGTTTATTTTCTAGGCATACTCATATCAAAAAAGATTTTACTATGCCTGATCCTAAAAAGTTTGAAAGAACGCTCGACCGATTTGGACACTATGCTGTTGAGGCTTTTCATTATTTGGCTTTATTCATTATCGGCTGTATGGTGGCATGGTCAGCGGCACATACTGTTTTTGAAATTTTAACTATCAAAAAATATGCATCAATTGATGATATTTTACTATTATTTATCTACCTAGAACTTGGCGCAATGGTTGGAATTTACTTTAAAACCAATCACATGCCTGTACGCTTTCTTATTTATGTCGCAATTACAGCCTTAACCCGCCTACTCATTTCCGATATTCAACATGACCATAAAGCGGATATCGATCAAGTCATTATTACTGGTTCAATTTTAATTTTAGCGATTTCAATTTTAGTAGTTCGTTTTGCTTCATGGAATTATCCATCGGTCATGAAAGAAAAGCATTCAAAGACCCCAGTCTCACTCAAAACTCCTCAGCCACAAGATGATGAATTAGCATAAAAAAAGGCCTCGATACTGAGGCCTTTTTAATATTCTATATTTTACACTTAACGCACACGATAAACTTGGTGATGTGAATCAACTAATAAATATTGATTCGGCGTTTTCACCCAGTGATACCCACGTGGTGGCTCATATAAACGATGTGCGCGCCAGTCTGAAACAAAGTAACGGTGATCACGGTATTCTACAGGAATACGCTCCCCTCGCTTGACTACGACATATTCACCACCACGGTTTGCTTTGACCCAACCCGGTCCTCTATGTTCATCGCGATGGTCGTAACGCTGATCATAATGTCGATTATCGTTGCCGTGATAATTATCCCAGCGATTATTTGAATCCGCCATCGCAGTAGCAGATATACCCAACATTAAAGTTGAAAGTACAAGAACGATTGGCTTTTTCATGGTGCATCCCTTTTGTCTTGATATAGAGCTAGATTAAAAGAGAGTCAAGGAGAAACCATGAATAAAACAGGCTTGATTGATATTGTTTGTAATGACTATAAAGAAAATATGAAGAATCTGTATCTATGCTACCATTAGCATTTTCCAAGCTAGGTCAATTGCTGTGTCTGAAATCAGTTTTGAACGTCTTCATCAATTTTTCTGCAAAGTTCCAAGTGTACAAGAAGCCCGTATTATGGCTCATGGAGCAGATGGCGAACACGCTTGGTGGTTTAAGTTCAGTATTGATGTAGAACACCCACTTGCATGGCAAACCGTACAAGAACTCGGCCATGTTTTAAATTATCTCTCGACAAATGAACGTCTACCAACCTTATTCTTTCCTGTTTCACCACCACCTTATATGAATGGTGAAGCCAAAGATTTTTTATCGTGGATTATTCAGTGTAATCACCCTGAGTTTAGCCCTGATGTCGTTTGTGATTGGCTTGAGGCGCGTTTACCAAATCCGGTGGATGATGAGTCTCAGTGGAAAATTAAGACTGATTTGAGTGAAATAGAAAAGTTAGATGATAAGGCTTTAGATCAATTGATTCCGCCAGCGCCTTAAATTATTCAAAATTTTATTCTATATTTTTTTAATTAGCACGACGGGGTCTTACCGCTTTAAGTTCTACTTGTAGTAGCTAATTCGTTACTTTGGTTTCGCCCAAAGTAACCAAAAGCATTTGTCATCCACAAAACCTGTTCACTGTTTTCGCTTATCTAATTTTATTGCAAAAACAATCTAATCTCAGATTTTGGGCAGGTTGTGGATGACTCTAGGCACAAGCCATTTTTGGAAAACTCCAAAGATGGTCATTAGAAAGTCGACAAACCTGACCATTCCATAAAACGATAAATCCAATATTTCACTTTAGACTCGTCGGCATACTTCGCGTAATCGACACTCATCTGTTTCCCCTGCAAGTTTGACCATGAAGTATTGAAGTAATCCTGAGCATCTTTAAAAACTTGATCTTGAACTTTGCCGATAACCAGCATATCCGTTTCAAGGTTGTAATTTTTTAAATTACGAGCAGTGAAATTGGCAGAACCTACAATCAACTCAGCTTGCTGGTCGTTATATTTCACAATCATTTTGCTATGGTTCTGCTCACCATGCGTGTCACACCAACGGATTGGAATGCCCGCAGCATGTAACTCTGAAGCAACCTGACGGTTTGGAATACCATTCTTTTCTCTTCCAAATGCATCTTTATTTGGATCAAGTAAAACACGAACAATCACACCTCGTGCTTGTGCATTTTTTAGAGCTTGAATAATCTTACGTTCAGACAAATAAAACATACTTAAATCAATATGCTCTTTCGGTTTAGCCGAGTTAATTAATTTCAGCACAGATTCATAGATCGCACCTTCCGTTAACACTTGAACTTGAGGTTTGGTTATATCTTTTTCAAAGTCACCTAAAATCAGTGAGGGTGAACTACTTCCAGACATTTGTGCAACAGCAGCCTCTGTTTGGAGAACATCAGAAGCAGTGGCTCCTGTTACAACCAACGCAACATTAGAGTGTCTAGAACTACCATCGTGTGGATTTGCTGACGTAACCAATGATTTCCAGCCAGCATCGGTATCAACAACTAATGTTTTACGATGATTGGCTTTAAAATTGAATAAGTTCAGATAACTTCGTAACGTAATTTTTTCATTACCAAATGGGTTAGGTAACCAGCCCTTTTCAGGGTTATTTCCAACACTCTGACAACAGATATACCAAAACCCTGACCAAAGTGGATTAGATGCACGTAAAGGGATCAGATTCGTTTCGATAACATCAACCCCAGCTTGACGTAACTGACGATAATGCTCAGGACTTAAACCGCCATAAACCGAGTTAATGGGGTCAGTAATTAGTACAATTTGAATTTGACGGTTTTGTCTTTTCTTACTCACTAATGCATCGGTTAACTCTTGCATCAATGGTCTTTGCTTTATTTTTGAATCCCCCACCTCTGAATTGAATAAGAACATATCGACCACAATAGTAGTCTTTGCCTCATCAATCATTTTCAAGATTTCATCGAAAATATGCTGATCAAGTTTCTGTTGACCATTGGCATCCAGATAGGTTTTATCTGCTAAAAATTTGACATCGGCATGTCTAAGCTTGCCACTAAAGTTAATGCCCTGTGGTAATGGTTTTACTGTGTGGTAAATTGCCGATGCAACATATGCAATAGCAACAACGCAAAGTAATACCGCCATATAACGACGCCCTGACCAATTTATTTTTTGATGAATTCGCTGAAAAATACGCATAAAAAAGACCTAACTTGATCATTTCAAATTAGGTCTTTTAGCTTGATTTTTCAAGTTTAGTTTCGTGTTAGGCCTTAGAAACTAAAGTTTACACCTACAGTAAAATTACGTCCGACTTGTGGAACATTTGCGAGGAAAGACTCATGCTGATAAATTTTACTATCTAACAAGTTATTGGCATTCAAGAACACTCGGTAATCACCAATGTTGCTATATTTACCATTATATCCAACGCCCAAGTTCAGCATGTTATAGCTCTGCCCTTTGGTTTCATAATTAGCAATATCATCTTGTTTAAATACATGATAATACTCGGCAGAACCATCCCAACCATCACCAAAATCGGCTTTGACTTTAGTTCCTAAACGTCCACCAGGAATACGCGGTGCATTTTCATTATCAATTTTGCCACGGACATAGTCACCAAATAACCCTAAATTATATACAGGTGAAATTTGATAGCTTAGGTCAGCATCGACACCATAAAATTTTGCTGCATCTTGACTATATTCAATGAGGCGGAATCCTTGGAACTCATCTAAGGTATTGGCATAAATAAAATTATCAAAACGGTTGTGGAAAACGCTTACATTGTATTTCAAAAGGTCATTATCAAAGTGCAAACCCAACTCGACATTATTTGAGCGTTCTTTCTTCAGGTCATCATTACCCAACTCATAGGTATTGGTCGCCATATGTACACCATCTGAATACAACTCTTGGGCAAATGGTAAACGCTCTTGATGTGACGTTGTGAAGGACAATTTGTATTGTGGAACAAATTCCCAGCTTGCAGTACCAGCAACCGAATATCCAGTACCCGTGTAATTCTTTTGATCTGACTCAATGTCGATAGTTTGGTGGTCAACACGTGAAGAAACTGCAAGATTGACGTTATTGATTTGTTTTTGTTGCAAACCAAACACGCTATAACGCTGGGTTTTGCTTGGGTCCATAATGGATTCATCACCAACAATATTTAGTTTTTGTTGGGTATATTGCGCGCCAATTTGCCCTGTCCAACCAGCCCAAGCATTATTTTCTAGTGTAACTCGGCTGTCTACACCTTTGCTTTTAAAAGTTGTTCCTACCTCACTACCATGCATTTCTTCATGCTGATAATCTGTATAGCTTGCTTGCGCTGCAACTTTAGCAAAACCTGCAAACGGATCTTTTAACTCACCTTTTAAGTCATAACGCTTTTCTTTGAGATTAATCCATGAAGCATCATGTTCGTGGTCATGCCCATGATCGGTTGGATCATCTGAACCGCACACAAGATGCAAGCCATCACGCTCACATGAACCAAAAAGCTCATTCTCAGCAGGAATGCCATATTGATCATGACGTTGGCTAAATGAAGCGCCGATAAAGCCGCGGTCTCCAATCCAAGACAGTCCAGCATTATAATTTTTAGAATCAGCAAAAGTACTATCTTGACGACGCTCGTCTGTTTGCAAATCTTTAGGCAAGATATAGTCATTCGCATCGCGCTTTAAACCACCAACACGTAGCGCAACATGGTCGCCTAAACCAACTGTTGTTTGTCCCGAATAAAGCAACTCGTCACTACCCGAGTTATAGCGAACACTGGCTTTACCTTGGTAACCCTTATCTGGCACAGCTGTTGGAATTTTTTCATCAACAACATTTACCAGTCCCCCAACTGAACCTGCACCATATAGTAAGGCTTCAGCACCATTTAATATCTGAATATCTTGGGCAGAGTTTGGATCGACAGTAACAGCATGGTCTGGCGATACAGATGAAACATCCATTACATCGCCACCATTTTGTACAATTTTGACGCGTGTACCATCTTGACCACGAATGACTGGACGGCTCACCCCACCTGTATATTGAGCCGCATAAACTCCGGTCTGACCATTTAAGGCATTACCAATACTTGTTGCCCCTTCCGCCAAAGACGTGTTGTTAACTGGTTCTGCCTTAACCTTAATTGTTGCCAATTCGGCAGGTTTCTCATCCTTAGTATTTGTATCATCCGCTGCCATTACTTGCTGAATGGAAAATGATAATAATGAAAGAACAAAAAGCTGTGTTTTGAGCTGCATAATGAATGACCCGTATTTTTTTGTTATATTATAACATTCCAAACGTTTTGCAATAAAAAACATTAACCCAAGGTATGTTTCGTTAGACTCGTTGTTTTTGATGATGTGAGAAGCGTCCGTTTCCAATGCCTTTTACAATCTCTCATGCTGTTATTGCACCACCAATTGCCAAATTAAGCAGAAATATACTACCTATTGCCGCCTTAGCGATTGGCAGTATGACACCTGATCTTTATCGCCTATTTACAGTTCAATCCAGCATGCTGACGCATCAATGGAAAGGTTTACTCTATCCAAACCTTGCATTAGGTTTATTGTTCTGCGCGATTTGGTATGTTCTATATAGGCCTGCGGTTTACCGTTTTTTTGGCATTCAACATGATTTGAAATTAGACTCTATTAAACATTTTATATACTTTTTTATTGGAGTTGTATTCGCGCTCATTATCGGTATTGCCACTCATCTCATTTGGGATGGTCTTACCCACTCTGACTTTAGAACGTTTATCTTTCAAGATTTTTTATCCCAAACGGTTCACTTCTTTGGCCGCCCGTATCCTTTGCATCGCCTTCTTCAGCTCGGTTCTTCTGCACTGGCACTACCTTTTTTAGGCTGGATGAGTATTCATTACTATCACAAATATAAACAGCACTGGAAAATAAGCCGTAAAGTTAAAATTTTTGCTTGGTTCCTGTTTACTTTATCTACACTTTTAGGCTTATTTTCTCTTTGGGATTATGCCCGTTACATTCCTCACGAGGTTTGGCATACCGATACCTATTATTTCACGGGTCGATCCATCAATGAGTTCATGCAGGGTTGGTTAAGTACCTTTAGTTTAGGATGCTTATTATTCTTGTTTTTAGATAGACAACAAAGAATGGGATGAATAGGTAAACTTGCTGCCAAATTGCTCATTTTTAGCTAAATTATAGCTGTTTTTTGATCTAGTTCTTGTCGCATGCCACTCAACAGGGCATAATCGAAAACTTACTTTTTTGACGGTGCGCGGTTTACGCATCCGTCTTTTCAGCCAATATAGTTTGGATAATCTTCATCATGATGCGAACTCATTACTGCGGCTCTTTAACTGAAGCCCAAATCGACCAAACCGTTACATTATGCGGTTGGGTACATCGTCGCCGTGACCATGGCGGTGTTATTTTCCTTGATATGCGTGACCGTGATGGTCTCGTTCAAGTGGTTATTGACCCAGATACTCCAGAAGCATTTGCAACAGCAGATAAAGCACGTTCTGAATATGTATTAAAAATTACAGGTCGTGTTCGTCGCCGTTATGAAGGTACTGAAAATGCCAATATGGTGAGTGGTCAAATTGAAGTTTTGGGTAAAGACATCGAAGTTCTTGCCACTTCAGAAACACCTCCATTCCCTTTAAATGATGAAAATACCAATATTTCTGAAGAAATTCGTTTGAAATATCGTTTCTTAGATATTCGTCGTCCTGAAATGTTGGATCGTTTACGCTTCCGTTCTAAATTGACCAATCTTATTCGTAACTATTTCGAAGATAATGGTTTCTTAGACGTTGAAACACCTATTTTGACACGTGCAACTCCTGAAGGTGCGCGTGACTACTTAGTACCAAGTCGTGTACAAAATGGCAGTTTCTATGCACTTCCACAATCACCACAATTATTCAAACAATTGTTGATGGTGGGTGGTATTGATCGTTACTACCAAATCGCGAAATGTTTCCGTGATGAAGACTTGCGAGCTGACCGTCAGCCAGAATTTACTCAAATCGACGTTGAAACATCGTTCATGAGTGACGATGAGATCATGGACTTAATGGAAGTCCTTACTGTGAAGATGTTCGATGAACTTCTTGGCGTTAAATTTGATAAATTCCAACGTATGACTTACGCAGATGCAATGCGTGACTATGCATCAGATAAACCTGATATGCGTATTCCGTTGAAACTCGTTGACGTTGCAGACTTAATGCAAGAAGTAGAGTTCAAAGTATTTGCTGGACCTGCAAAAGATCCTAAAGGTCGTATTGTTGCTTTACGCGTTCCTGGTGCAGCTTCATTGCCACGTAGCGCAATTGATGAATACACCAAATTCGTTGGCATCTATGGTGCAAAAGGTTTGGCTTACATCAAAGTTAATGAACTCGCTAAAGGAATTGAAGGTCTTCAATCTCCAATCGTGAAATTCATTGAACCAATCGTACTCGAACTGTTGGAACGTGTTGGTGCGCAAGATGGCGATATCGTATTCTTCGGTGCTGATAAAGCTAAAGTTGTAAATGATGCAATGGGTGCTCTTCGTGTCAAGATTGGTCACGACTTGAATCTTGCAACTTGTGAGTGGGCTCCACTTTGGGTTGTTGACTTCCCAATGTTTGAAGAAACTGACGATGGCAAATGGACTTCTGTTCACCATCCATTCACTCTACCAAAATCAAGCGTAGAAGAAGTGAAGAACAATCCAGGTGAAGCACTTTCAGTTGCTTATGACATGGTATTGAACGGTACTGAAGTTGGTGGTGGTTCTCTACGTATTTATACACTAGAAATGCAAAAAGCGATTTTTGAAGCGCTTGGTATTTCTGATGAAGAAGCGGAAGAGAAATTCAGCTTCTTGCTTAACGCACTTCGTTACGGTGCTCCTCCTCACGGTGGTCTAGCATTTGGTCTTGACCGTTTAGTAATGTTAATGACTGGCGCGACTTCTATTCGTGACGTTATTGCATTCCCTAAAACGAAAACTGCTGAATGTCCACTTACTCAAGCACCTGCTCCAGTTGAAGCTAACCAGCTTCGTGACTTAGGCATTCGTTTACGTGAAAAGCCAAAAGCTGAAGAATCTAAATAATTTTTAGATTTTAAATAAAAAACCCTGCTTAAGCAGGGTTTTTTATTAAGTAGTTTCAATGGGATATTTCTTTTTCAAAACTTGAGACTGTATTAAATTTTTGTTCAAAAATTTTAATAATTTCTAATTTTAATTTTTCAAAATCAACCACATGCTCATCATCATTTAGACAAATTTGTGGAAATTGTTCATTCTTAATCACATAATTAATTTCAGAGAGATTTTGCAATCTTAAATTAAAGTTTTGTCCGCGCTCAAAGATATTTACAGGACAAAAACGATTAGAACATAACTGCCAAAGCCTAAACAAATATTGGTTAACATCTAAAGGTTGTCTAAAGCGATGACTTGATACTTCTCTCAAATAGTTTTCTTCTTTTTTCCAAACCTCTTCAAAAACCGACTTCAAAAATGGCTGAGGTAAATGAGTACTATAAAAGCTTGAGAATTTTCGGTTATATAAACTTAAAAAATTATCCCAATTGTTGCTTATAGAATATCGATGATTAAAAAGAGCGTAAGGATTTTTTCGAAATAGTTTTCTCTTATCAAAATATTTATTAATAATTGCAACATCAGTCAAAGCAACAGCGCCTAAAAAATTTTCCTCACCAACAACCATCAAAGGCTGTAGCCGAATACCATCACAAGGTAGTCCATTCTGAAAGAAAAATTCTGGCTCTAAAGGTCTATTAATAAAAGTATCGTCATTGAAATATACAAAATGCTCTGCAAGCCCTTTTATTTTATGAATATTAATTTCAATAGCATGAGAGTTAAACGTAGGTAAACAGTTTGATTCTATAATTTGATTATGGGTAACTAAATTTAACTTCGGATGATTTTTGACTAAAAATTCAGGGAAATGTCCACAGGTAACAAGGTGAATTTTTCGTACCCAAGGGCAAAATTTCTCAACAGATCTAAACCAAAAATGGAGATTATTCCAATCACGATAACGGCACTCATCACTAAGTGATGTAACCTGTTTATTTACTTCTTTAAATTTATAATATGCGTAATCTTGCTGCCATTTCGTATCGGTTGAGTCTACCCAAATCATTACAAAATCAATAGACTGCATTAAACACATATCCAAATAAGTACAGAAATTTACTAAAAAATCTCAGATAAAAAATGGAATTCAATGTTTATTAATGTTAATAAAAATTCATAATTTGTTCATAATTTTAATTTTTCTACACAATTAACTCAATTTAGGCTCTATTGAGATGAGAGTAGGCAAATGGCATAATATCACCACTTTTTCTCCCTTGGTGATTCATTATGGCAATGCGCCCTGATGTACGTCGACATGCTTTAATCGTAATTGTATTCTCTCTTGCGCAGTGGTTTTTTATGCGCTATATCCTTTCTCATGAATTATTCAATTTAACAACGAACCAACGTATTCTTTATTTCTGCGTAAGTAGCCTAGTAGGCGCATTACTTATTTTTGTTGCACTCATTTATATGGTGCTTAAAGGAAATGCGGATAAAAATTAATATCCGCCTCCCTTTGTAAGCTTTAGATAATTCTAAGCCTACTTTCTAATATAGTTCTCACATAACTTAAGTAGTTCCGGATGTCTATCATGCTGATGGACAATCGGAATAATTTCTTGATTGCGATTAATAATAAATCCCTGATCATTAACTGCAATTTGCTCTATTGGATATAACCCTAAAGTTACAATAATTGATTCAAATGGCTGACAGCGAGTTATATCACTTAAACTATTAGTAATTAATAATTTATTATGCATGGCTTGATCATAAATTCTTTCAGACATTTTTTGATATGGCTGCTTGCAGAATTCTTCAATCATTTTATTGATATAGACTCTAATTGATTCATGATCACCAATAGTGACCCCTGAACAAGAAACTTGTTCATCTTTTGCAATGTTATAAAAACTCTCTCCATATGCATCCAAAATCCATTTTTGGTTATATTGCTCAGTACCTATGGTGAAATCCGGATTTTCCATCCCAACAAATAGACCCTTGCCAAGATTTTTGAAAGGATTACTTTGGAAAAAAACATCTCGAACATCGCTAAGTAATACATGTGAAGCATCAGGATGGCTGTCTACAATTTCTTTGTATTCAAAGAAACGGCTCACATGCGGATAACCTGTAATTTTAAGACCCCTAATTTTTGATTCAGGAATAGTCTCATTTACTGTTAAGCCAATAATTTTCTTAAGAATATTTTTTACAAACTTAAATTTATAAACACCTGAATATTTTGACTTTGATTTAAACTTTCCAATTGCTGAAACTTTAAATTCAATTTTAAAATTTTTGATATCTGAAAATGCATTTACAAATTCTGTCATTTGCTCTTTATATATAATTAAAGCCAATATGCCATCAAAGTTTGCTTTTTCCAAAGAATATACAAAAGAAGAGATAAGGTCAGCATTGTATCCAGTTGCTGACCCGATAATAATATTTTTTTGCTTAATCATAAAATTAATAATAAACCCCAAGAAAATGACTAAATTATATATTTATTAAGTATATATTTCTTTAGTTTAACTCTTAAGTACCGTAATAAATCACTATCATCTTGTGAAACATGTGTAACTAGACTTCTTTCCTTTTCCAAGTAACTTAACGCATCATTATTTTCAATAATCGGATGATCAAATAAAAAACTGACGTAGAAGCTAAAGTCACCTCGACCAACAAGATCTTGCCAATGGTCATAAATTTTGATCGGCTGATGATAATCCACTAACATCTGCGCCATTTTACGATCTACAACATAAGCATACGCATACGCTAGTTTTTCAAGATAATCATAATCAACTTTTAGAATTTTTTGGCCATACAACTCTTCAGGTAAAAACTTTCCACGAACGCGATTGCATATTTTCATTTGGATACCGCCCAAGCTTAGGAAAAAGCAGGGACCCAAGTTTAAAGAATGAATATGTTTTTCTAAGTCTTGGAAATCAATTTCAAAACGTTCAATCACATCATCTTCAAAAATAATGGCATATTCTTCATCAGAGCTTAAAAAATCTTTTAAGGCAGCTATATGTGACATGGCGCAACCAAGCTCACCTGGTGTCATCGGTTTCTTCTTACCTGCTACACCCTGCTGAAAATACTCACTAACACTTAAATTTTTCCCTATAACCCCAAATTGCTTAAATTCATCGCGATATTTGTAAAATGTTGGCTGAGAGTACAGCTTTTTTAAACGTTCACTATTCGTAGATTCAATACTGATTAAATATTTTTTCATTTCATTCAAATGTTAAAATGAGTCAGGGATAGTCTATCTAATTATAGTTATATCGAGTGTAAAATTTAATGCTAAATCGCCTAATCCAAAAAAAATGGTACAAATACCAACAAGCAAAAAAAGCAAAATCTTATAATTCTCATTGGTATATACGTTTTGGCTGGCTAGAACAACCTTTTACAGCACTTGAACAATTAGATTCACTCTTTGAAATCCACTCACCTAGAAAATTTACATTTGCAGATAGCTTTTATGCTTATGAAAATGATCGTCATTTCATTTTCTTTGAAGAAGTTGATGATGAACATCCTGTAGGCTTTCTTTCTGTCTTAGAAGTTTTTAAAGATGGTACATACACAGCACCTAAAGCTATTTTAAAGCTCGACTATCACCTATCCTATCCTTGTGTATTTAAAATAGATAATACTTGGTACATGGTGCCAGAGACTTTTAGCAACAAAACAGTTGAACTTTGGAAATGTACTGAATTTCCACTGAAATGGGAAAAACATTCTAATCTTCTAGAAAATATTGAAGCAGTTGACAGCACACCTTTTTACCATGAAGGCTTATGGTACCTTTTTACCTCAACACGTCGCGATTGTAAGAAATTTGGTGACCGTTTAGATCTATTCTTTACTGAAGATATCTTAAATCCAAACTGGCAAGAACACCCAATGAACCCAGTATGTAAAGGAAAAATTCAATATAGGATGGCTGGAAAACCTTTTGTCTATCGGAATAAACTGGTTCGTCCAAGTCAAGACTCTTTAAAGCGTTATGGTGGACATATTGAGCTTAAAGAAATCATAAAATTAAGTCCGAAAGAATATGAGGAAAGACTGTACGAAACAATATATCCTGAATGGAACAAAGAAGATGATGGATGTCACACTATTGATGTACATTCCAATTTCGTTGTTGTGGATGCAATCCGTTTGACCAAAAAAGATAATTAGCGTTGTTGTCGCAACGCTAATTTATAAATATTTAGTGTTTTATTAACCATTGCATTTAAAGATAATTCAGCTTCTGCTTTATCAAACGCAGGCTTAAACTCATAATGAATATGCTCAAAGTTTTCACTAGCAATTTCAATTAACTTTTTAAGTTCCAATGCAGTATTATCTTTTGCAATATATTTTTCTGGAATAAATTCTCTTACCATCCCCACATCAGTGGCAATTACAGGTTTATGTACCAATAATGCTTCCGCAACAATTAATGGACCTCCTTCTCTCAAGGAAGATACCACCACTAAATCACTTGCTGCCAAATACGGATAAATGTCTTGCTGATAACCCACTAATTTAATTTTATCCTGCAAATGCAGATCTTGAATTAACTGACTTAAACGTTCATGCTCAGGTCCCTCACCTAATATTTCTAGGTGAATCTCCAAACCTTGCCATGCTTCTATAAGTCGATCAAAGCCTTTTACTGGATCTAATCGGCCAATTGCGATAGCTTTTTTTAGAGTTGTTCTAGGTATATCGGCACTCAATCTTTTTTCCTGAGCAACACCATTATAAACAACATGAACTGATCGATATTCACTAACTTTATCTGCAACAGCCTGACTTACAGTAATGACCTCATTAAAATGACGATAACTACGCATGTTATTTTTCATACCATGAATGGTTGCCACACTTGGTACTTTTAAAAAAGGCAGAAGAAAACTCAACATTTTTGATGCTTTTCCGCCTTGAGCATGAATAATATCAGGAGCAATTTTTTTAATTTCTTTAAAAAGTGAATAAAGAAGACTGATATTCATTCTTCCTTTAGAAAAATCAAAATAATGACAATGAAGATGTTCTAATTGAGGTATTACATTTCGATAGTTTAAGTCTAAAAGTAAATGGACTTCTTGCTTTTGTGATAATTCTGCGCAGAGTTGAAAAGTATGCTTTTCTAATCCACCGATTTTTCCACCATCTGTTGCCATAATCTGAACAATCTTCATCGCTTGCCTACTTATTTTTTATCTTTATTCATAGTCTGTTCAAATAGCTTTGCTTCTTTTAGAAAAGCATAAAACGCGTTGATCATACTATTTACGAAACCACGCCAACCATTTAAGAAACTACGGCGAATAAAGTAAGACTTTAGAAAAGTCACTGGCATTACCAGAACCAATTTAGCGACACTTGGAGACTTTCCTTTTTGGTATTTCTCTAGTGCTTTGAGGTTGGAATATTGGTTATTTTTTTCGACTTTAACGAAAATGCTCGACTCGCCATAATGGTAAATATCATGTTGAGCACGCTGAGATTCACCATCTACGATCACGTTTTCATGAACTTTATTGGCTAGATCATAGTGTCCTTTAGACTTGCGAAAAAAACGCACCTTCGCATGTTTTTTAGTATGTTTACTATTAGGGACACCTAAAAACACATCATTAATTGGAGTGATTAATGCATCAAGCTTGTTCTGTTGAATGGTCTCAACAATTTCTTGTTTTAACTCTTCCGATAAGACTTCATCGCCATCTAAGTTAAGCACCCAATCATTTCGGCATTTTGCTAAGGCCAAACTTTTTTGCCCAGCATAACCCTGCCAGTCTTGATGAGAAATTTGGGTATTTTCAAAGCGCTTTGCAATTTCATAAGTATTATCAGTACTACCTGAGTCTAAAATAATAACTTCATCAAACTCACTGACACTTTGCAAAGTTCGCTCTAACCAAGCACCACAGTTTAAAGTGACAATATAAACACTACATGGAATTTTATTCATAACTTATAACGTCCTTTAGCAAGGGCGATACGCATCTGTAAAGCATTCATGGCACCATGCGTGCTGACACGTGGAATATTAAATTGGTTATCTGCTTCATATACCTCGATTTTTTTTCGAGTTGATACTGCATTTTTAAAGCCAATCTCTTGGGCCATTTTCTGGTGCTTTTCATTAAAACGACCAAATGGATAAGCAAAGCTCGGACATTTTCCAACTAACGCTTCAACATCACGCTTAGACTGAAGCATCTCATTGTAAGCCGTTTGATCATCAAGCTTAAGTAAGTTGACATGATGTTGAGTATGCGCACCAAACTCAATCAAACCAGAGTTGGCCATTTCGTGGATTTGATCGTGAGTGAGCTTTTCAATACCTTCAATTTGCGTCGCCAAATAAATGGTTGCCTTTGCATTATATTTTTTAAGTAGTGGATAGGCATAAAGATAGTTATCCATAAAGCCATCATCAAAACTTAAAGCAACCACATTTTTTTGATTGCGGTATTGTTCAAGCTCAGAGACAAAGCAAAAAGTAGTGTCTTTACGCTTCAACAACTGTAAAAGTTGTTCAAACTTTTCAGGAGGCATATTCATACCAGAGGCTGCATCTTTAGGGGTAACCTGATGCAACATCACAATGCGTGGTAGTTTGTTCGAACGAAACGGAAGCCAGAAAGTGTAATTACCCAGCACATATAACAGTGCAGCAAGTGCTAGTAGGCCTACCGCAACGTACAAAAACCACATCATGCATAAACCTCATGTGACCATTCATAATCTTCTGAAAGGGGCTGCTTAAATGTCACTTCAACCATATATTGGGTAATGCGTTTAGCATTAAAAGATCTACGTGTTTTCTCCCAGCCCTCTTTCGCTATTTTTTCAGCCTGATCTGGGTTTTGATCAAAGAATTGGATCTTTTTAGCCAAATCAAATTGATCATCAAAGTAAACCACTTCCTGCTCAGTATAGAGTTTCTCAAAACCAGGAATTCTTGGACTAAAGGTGAGTAAACCATTACCAGTCAGCTGTACAATACGGTCAGAACTATACAAGGTTACGTCATTACGGCGTGAGTAATTAAGTCCCATTTTTGTTTCAGACAAAACCTTATAATAAGCTTTCCCGTAAACGCCAGGTTGCTCAAAACAACCATAATATTGATAGTTTACATGACCTTGTTGTAGAGCATCTGCCAAATCTTTTAAGAACTTTTCACGCTCAGGTTCTTTATAAACCACACCGCAGAAGATAAATGTCTTATCAATCTTAGCGTTTGAAAACTGTTGCAGAATTTCTACATTACGATGACCAACATTAGGTAAATAAGCTACGCTTAAATGTGGCTGCTTTAACTTCTGTAGATACTCACCACCCGTTGTACAGAAGATAGCATCCAAATATGGAGAGAATGCTTTGACAAAACCAAGTTTGCTCTCTAAATAAAGCGGGTCAACATACCAAAATGCAATTTTAGTATTTGGATAAGCTTCTTTGATTTGTCTGAGAACATCTGGACTCATCAAATCACTATGACCTATAAGTACCAAATCAGGCTCAATGTTATTGACGACTTTTAATACTTCCTTATTGGCCCAATTGGCACCCAATTTTTTTGTTTTAAAAATCGTCCCCATTCGTGCCATATCACGAAAGCTAAAATCATAAACAAAATGGCCATTTTCAATTAATCCGGCAGAAATTTTACGGTCTGTGCAGTAAAAATGTGCGCCTTGTTTATTAAAGCCAAAATTTGCGATATGCAATATTTTCATTCTAAACTCTATAATTCCATCAATTCTGGAGATGAACTAAAATATTATATCATGCCTGAATTTATGTAGACCCTGTTAGCGAAATATAGGATGATATCGCGCTTTTACACTTGGAACAGCTTAGCGTGATTTTTCGATTCAAAACAGGAAAGTTATGGTTCTTTATTTATTGCTTTATGCTGCTTGTTCCATCATTCATTATTTCCAGTGATGGTTTTTTCAAAGCCTTATATCCACTTATTTTTTTCGTTTTTTTAATTTATCATTACCGCCGTTTTTTCTGGCTTAGCTTACCTATTTACCTTCTAACTCCTTTTGCACTTTATTACGAAATTACCTATAACGCCCCAACTGAAATTTCAGTATGGCTCACAATTTTGGGAAGTTCCACAACTGAAGGCAGAGTCTATTTATCGACATTAGATATTCCTTTAGCAATTGGTTTGATTATTGCCTATATCATTCCTTTGGCTTTCTTTTATCATTTTATTCCAAATCAAAGACTAAACACTCCAATATGGGTACGTATTTTAGCTTTATGTCTTATTTTTTCGCCAATTCAACGCTACCTTAAAGCACCTGATCATCAGCAAGGTTTCCTAAATGTATATCGTCATTTTAAACAATCTTATCCTTTAAATTTAGTGCTCGGTTTACCAGCAGCGAGCCTTGAAGTAAATCGTGTAAAAGACTTCATAGCCACACAAAACGAAATTGAGTGCACACAAGTTAAAGAAACTCGACCTACCATTACAGTATTGGTTATTGGGGAAAGTGCTCGACGCGATCGTTTAAGTTTATTTGGCTATACCAAAAATAATACAACACCATATCTAGCAAAATATAAGAAAGATTTATGGTTATTTAATAATACGATTTCAGGTTCTTATATGACCAGTAAGTCTGTACCAACCTTACTAACAGGAAAGCTCAACGGAACTGATAATTTAAGTCCTTCTATTGTAAATGCGTTCAATGCAGCAGGCTACAAAACTTATTGGTTTAGCGCACAAGCTCAATATGGAGAATATGATTCTCTTGTCTCAGCCTATGCATCTTCTGCTCAAGAAACCCAATTTTTGACGCAACATTCATATTCAGCATCACTTGAAACGCATTACGATGAAGAGCTACTCAAATCATTTGACCGAGCTTTAGCAGAGAAAAAACATCATAAATTCATTGTTTTACACCTTTACGGCTCACATGCAGATTTTACAAAACGCTATCCACCGCAATTTAATAAATTTAAAGATACCTATGACAATACGGTACTTTATACAGATTACTTGCTCAACGAAGTCATTCAAAAATTAAAAGCAACTAATCTAGATGCCAACTTAATTTATACATCTGACCATGGATTAAACCTTGGAGAGTGTAAAGAAAATAGCTCACTGCATTTAGACATGAAAAATAATTTTGATGTCCCTTTAATTATGTGGAGTTCAAACTCTTGGAAGCAACATCATCCAGAAATGGCGAGTACTCTTTCTAAAGAACAAAGCAATCCTATAAGTTCAATTAATATATTACCTACAGTTTTAGATATGCGAGGAATTCACTGTAAAAATATTTCTCAAGACAGATCATTATTTAATGCAAAGTTCAAAACATATCCAAGAGAAATTTTAGCAACATCAGAAACGGTCAACTATGATAAAGGTCATGACGATAGCCAATGTCATTTAGTGAGCTGATGCACGACTCGATCCGCTTCCTGTAGGAGCTGTCCTTCAGGAAGCAAGTTTATGTCATATACATTCGCTATAAACTTTTTCTCTAGCAGCACATCGACCGAATTGGTAATACGGTCTTGTTTGAGCCTATCCATTGCAATCACACCGACTCGGCAACCCGCAGTAAGTGCCTCATAAATCATAGAAACACTATCTTCTGTTACCCACACCGCTTCTGCTTTTTGCATTTCCTCAAAAATCCAACCTTGAGGGGTTTGCTCAACCGGACATATCTGTAAATACTTGGCGAAGCTTTGCTGTCTTAAAATATCGATAAATTCTGCAGGGGTACGACGTGAGGTCGTTAAAATAATTTCAGAGTTTGGATTATGCTCAACTATTTGTTGAACACTCAATAATACTTTTTCTTGGTTCCATTGATGTCGTTTAGATGAACCACCCAATGCAATTAAAATTCTGGCTTTTTGATGGCGGTTTTCATTGCGAATTGGATTTAATGCACCGCGAGTAACAATAACGCGGCTATTTGCTGGAATACCATCGTGCTCGGGAATTACGGCATAGTCAAACCAAGCAATCGGCAAATTCGGCTTCATTAAAATAACAGTCTTGGCCTTTTTGAAAATTTTGCCTAGCAACCAGACACGGAAGTGAGTATGGCTTCCGACTCCAAATATAAAATCGGGCACTTGTTTAAACAAAGATTTTTTTGAAGAGAAAAGTGCTTTGATTAAGGAAATAATAGGCAAATCATGAATGGAAACTTCTTCAAAAGTTGCATTTGCCTGCTGTCTTTGCATCGCCTGAAATAAACCCAAAGCCTGTGAACGATGCCCTGCTTTACCATCAGAGACATAGACAATATGCATAAAAGCTCCCTAACCCAAAAATAAAAAGGCGAAACTAAAGTTCGCCTTTTTATGTTAACGGATTAACTTATTTTACGTAAGTTAACCAGTGTTCATATTTCGGATTTCTACCTTGAACCGCATCAAAGTAAGTTTTTTGGATTTCAGTGGTAATTGGGCCACGGGTACCCGAACCGATTGGACGGTCATCATATTCACGAATTGGTGTTACTTCAGCAGCAGTACCTGTGAAGAATGCTTCGTCTGCGATATAGAATTCGTCACGTGTAATACGGCGCTCAACAACTTGGTAACCAAGATCTCTAGCGATTGTCATCACAGTTTGACGTGTAATACCGTCAAGTGCACCGCCAGCGATATCTGGAGTGTGTAAAACGCCATCTTTAATCAAGAATACGTTTTCACCTGAACCTTGGCATACATAACCTTGTGGGTCCATGAGCATTGCTTCATCGTAACCTGAGTGTGCAACTTCTTGGTGAGCAAGAATTGACAACGTGTAGTTACCAGATGCTTTTGCTTTACACATAGTCACGTTTGGATGATGGTGAGTAAATGATGAAGTTTTAACGCGAATACCTTTAGCCATCGCTTCATCACCAAGGTATGCACCCCACGCCCATGCAGCAACAGCGGCATGAATGGTGTTATTTGTTGCTGCAATACCAAGTTTTTCTGAACCGATCCAGATTAATGGGCGTAAATAGCAAGAAGCTAATTTATTTTCACGAACAACATCAATTTGTGCTTGTTCAAGCGTTGCTTGATCATACGGCACTTTCATTTGATAAATTTTTGCTGAATTTAACAAACGTTTTGTGTGGTCTTGAAGACGGAAAATGGCAGTACCTTTAGGCGTTTCATAAGCACGAACACCCTCAAATACGCCCATACTGTAGTGTAATGTATGGGTTAAAACGTGAATCTTTGCATCACGCCAATCAATTAATTTTCCATCTTGCCAAATAAAACCATCACGATCAGCCAAATTCATGGAACACTCCAAATTGTTATAAAATCATTCACTATCCAACTCAACCGAGGCGGTTGGGTCTATTAATCTTTGCCATAAATTGCAAACGACCGCACGGGTACTACGCCAGTCCGCTGCGCTGACTTGCATGGATTGATTTGCAAGGGCTAAGCGGTGGCTTTCGGCACGTTCACTAAGATAGGCTCGAATTAATGCTGTGGCATCTTCACTGGATAAGCAGTCTGCTTTAGCAGCATCTTCTAATATTCTTACATTATCAGAATAATGGGCGAGATCGGGTTTCGTCCCGCTCCATGCAAGTACAGCATACTGTGCCATAAATTCGATATCTACGATACCACCTGCGTCCTGTTTTAAATGAAAAATACCATGTTTTTTTTGTTCAGAAGACGAACCTAGGTGGTCTTTCATTTTCTGACGCATTTTCAACACTTCCTCACGAACATAAGCCTCATCTCTAGATTGAGTCAATATCTCGCGGCGAAATATTTCAAATTTTTGGCACAGCGTTTCATCACCAGCGATAGAGCGTGCTCGAACGAGTGCTTGGTGCTCCCAAAGCCATGCACTTTTCAACTGATAATGTTCATAGGCTTTCAGACTGGTCACTAATAAACCAGCCTCACCAGAAGGTCTTAAGCGTGTATCAATTTCATAGACACGACCATCAAGCGTTTGAGTGGTCATGAGGGACATGAACTTTTGAGCAACACGCATGGCAAACTCAAAGCCACTAATAGCCTTAGTTCCATCGGTGTCAGCTTGTTCATCTAGATAATGGATAAAGACAAGGTCTAAATCAGAACCATAGCCCAGTTCAATGCCACCCACTTTGCCATAACCAATGACAGCAAAGGCTTTGTAGTCGAGTGAGCAGGGCTTTCCTTCAACATCTTTAGGATAACCATGTCGTTTTGCTACGGTCTGGTAAGCTAAATATAGGGTTGCATTAACACTCACTTCAGCAATATCGGTTAGTGCATCAGATACCTTCATAAGAGGGCTTTCAGCTAATACATCACTTGCCGCAACCGTGAGCACGTTGCTCTTTTTAAATAGGCGAAGTACTCGCATTTGGTCTTCGACTTGATCAATTTCAATACGAAGTAACTGCTGGCGTAATGAGTCTTCCAAGTCCTTACGTTTTGGCAACTCAAAATCCATCGACAAGAACTCATCCAGCAGCACCGGATATTGCGTTAGCTCTTCACAAATCCACGGGCTCACCGTCGCCATTTTCACTAAGCGTTGCAATGCCCCTTTGCTTTCAATCAACATCACCAAATACACAGTTCGACGCATGACTGATTCAATCAGCGGCATTAAACGCAACAGTGCAGTTTGTGGTTGTTCAGACTGTAAGATCGCTTCAATCAAGTGAGGCCAGAACGTTTTTAAACGCTGTACCGCATTTGAAGGAAGTTTTTTAAGTGCATGCCCATGCCAAAACTCATGAATCAGATTTTTCGCATTATCATCTAGCACTTCATCTAGCTGTTGTTCTAACTGCCCAAAATTTTCAGTTGCAGCATTAGAACTTGTATCCTCAATCAGTTGTTTAAATTGAACTTTAACTTTTTGACGTTTCTCGTCAAGAACATTAATAAATTCATTCCAGCTAACAAAACCTAAGGTATCTATAATGCGTTGTCTTAACTCCACTTCTTCTGGCAATAGCTGAGTTTGCTGGTCATTGAGCGCTTGAATTGCATGTTCAACACGGCGTAAAAACAAGTAAGCATCTTTAAGCTCGAATACCGCCTGCTTTTCTAACAACCCTGCTTCGCCAATGTGCTCTAGACTGACTAAGCACTGACGATCTTGTAACTCGCGTTTAGATCCGCCGTAAATAAGCTGGAAGACCTGAACAATAAACTCAATTTCGCGAATCCCCCCCGCCCCGAGCTTAATATCATCTTCAATATGTCGGCGCAGAACTTCACGCTCAATCATGGCTTTCATATCACGCATAGCGGCAAAAGCGGTGTAATCAACATAACGGCGGAATACAAAAGGACGTGTCATTTCTAACAAGTCTTGTCCTTCTTTACCACCAGTCACAACACGGGCTTTAATCCACGCATAGCGTTCCCACTCACGACCATGCTGACTTAAATATTTTTCTAAAGCTGCATGACTAATCGCTAATGCCGAGCCATCGCCCCAAGGGCGTAGACGCATATCAACTCGAAACACAAAACCATCGGCAGTAATGTGTTCAAGTAAATAAATAAGTTTTTGTCCCCATAAAATACAGAACTGCTGTACATCAATACATTTACGACCATTGGTTTCACCTTGTTCATCAAAGGCAAAAATCAGGTCAATATCACTCGATAAGTTAAGCTCTTGCGCCCCAAGCTTCCCCATGGCAACCACAATTAAATCTTGAACTTTGCCAGAGTAGCCCACAGGTTCACCATGTTTCGCCACAAGTGCAACACGTGCAAAGTCTTTTGCTGCACAAATACTAGCATCGGCAAAGTCAGAAAGTTCACGAGTGAGTGTCACAACATCGGTAAGCTGATTGGCATCCTGCCAAATCCAACGAAACATTAAACGACTACGTAAAATGCGTAATCCACGCATCCAAGATATTTCGTCAGCAATTCCATTTAATGTAGTTTGGACAAATTGATAAATCTGTTCGGTCGAGAGCGGTGCAGCAAATTGATCTATTTGATAATCTTGTTCTAAAACAGCTTGATGCAAACCTAAAACTTGTTCAGCGTACTGACTAGCACGCAATGTTTTTTGTAACTGCTCCACATTCATATAAAAAGCTCTTTTCCTCGTACTCTCTTTTTAGTTATAGCAGTTCGAGTAGTGGTAGGAAAAGGGATTAGACTAATTTTGCTTCTGGCGAAGAATGATGTTCGGTTAGTGCGTCATGACTTTCTTGAGCAGAAGGTAGTAAAACCTTAAATGTTGTTCCTACGCCCTCTTTGGAACCAACATTAATTTGCCCTTGGTTAATTTCAATAAAACGCTTACAAAGGCTTAAACCTAAACCAGCGCCTTTCTCGCCTGCCGTACCTTTAAAGCTGGCTGTAATACGTGGATGGAACAAATTTTTGATTTGTTGTTCTGTCATACCCAAACCGGTGTCTCGAACTGTTATTTCTATATTTTTATCAGCTTGCCTAGCTTCTATAAAAACTTTGCCTGAGCCATCAATATCGGTAAATTTCAACGCGTTTGATACCAAGTTTTGAATCACAGAAGTCATCATATTAATGTCAGCATAGATTTTTAAATCTTCCGGCACATCATTAACCAGTTCAATATTTTTCTTTATCGCTAAGGTACGCAGTACATCACAAACAATATTACTCACTTGTCTCAGCTTAAAGTTAATTGGGTGATATACAAAACGTCCACCCTCTGCCATGGCCCATGTCAGTAAACTTTCAAGCAAGTTATAGGTCGATTGCGAGGTTTCATATAAATAATCTGCAATATTTTGAATACTAGATTCATCTAAAGTTTCACGCTCTTTGGCAAGAACTTCTGAAAACCCAAGCAGTCCGTGAAACGGGGCACGCAGATCATGTGAAATAATCGAGAAAAATTTTGTTTTACTTGAATTAATCGCAACCTGTTGTTCATAAAGTTCGTTTAATTCTTCATAGTTAAACTTCAACTCAACCTGTTGCATAAACGTAGAACAATAATCGAGCAGCAATTGAATATCATCTTCTTCAAAGGTAGCTGCATCATCATCAAAAAAGACAGCAAAGCCCATCGAAGTCTTATCGGGATGTAAAAGATGTACAGCCAATGCCCTACTGCACTCGATGTTTAGTTCTTTTAAATAGTTGGTTAAGTTTTGATAGGAAGGATGTAGATGATTAATGATCTGTTGTTTAGCAAAGCACTGTTTCAAATGTTTCGAAGGCTTAAACGAAATTGCAGTTATACCTTCAGGGCAACGGTGCCAAAAGTAAGGTTCCTGATTAAAAGTTAATAAGGCTTTTTGACACTTCAACAGGCGAAGACTAAATCGGAAAAATTGCTCGATATAGTTCTGCTCGGCATTTAATCCAAGTAATAGTGATATTCTACAAGCACTTAACTGCTCGATCTGATGTAGTTCTAAACGCTGGAATGTCATTTGCCCGCCTCACAGATTTTGTCGTTGTTGGTCGGAACCGCTTTCAAGAAATGTACTTATAATCATTATGATCTAATACAAACTTTAACACAGTACATAAAAAGAGCAACGTTCTTTTCAAAATAGAAATGTGAAGTTTCAATTAAAGGTTTTCAGATACATAAAGTGGGTATGCTTGAGAAAAATACAACAAATGTTTGAAGCTAGAGAGTTGTAAGATGTTAGAAATGCGAGTTCAGAATTTTTAAAAGCTGATTAAAAGTATTGTTTAAAAAAAGGCCAATAAACTGGCCTTTTTCAGATTACTATTTATATTATTAATTTAACTATCTTGTACATTATAACCATACTGTTGAATGCCAGCTCCCATGTCTCCAGTGTAGTTATGGCATGCTTGCATATAAGTTTCGGCATCTGACCATAATACTCCGGGCACCCCAGAATCATTTAAAGGTATTATTGTTACCTCGTCTTCAATCTGTAATGTTGGCTTAGTGATAGAGCATTGAATCTGGATTTTATGAGCTTCATGGTTCCATTCTATTTTTTTAGCATCCCAGCCTCGACTACCACCTACAACTGTTAACTCAATATTTGATTCAGTAGGTGTTTGCTTTATTAACTTGAACTCCATAACCCGCATAATTGAACATGGATCATGATAACAAGATTCAAGTTTTGCCCCCTTCTGTACACCAGAGAAATTAAATGTTGTCGATGGCTCTATCATTTGTGGAGTTTCAGATTCTGGTATTTTTTCTACTGTGGGAATTGTTGTTGGCTCTAGTTTTTGTTTAGACTTTATCTCATCCATCGGCAAAACAATCTTTTTTATTTTCCAGCTTAAACCATCACGCTCCATAATGATTTTTACATCCGAACCATTCTCTTTATTTTTAAAAGTTACCTCAAACATACTTATTGATAAATACCGAGTTCTGTATTCTATCTTTGAGATATCTGTTCGTTCTTTAGGCGTATCCTCTCTATTACCAGATAAACTTTTTTTAAGATCCTTCCCTTGTAGCATCAAGGTCATACCTTCAGGTGTTACTGCCGCATCGACCATCTTTTCGGCCAAAGTTGAAACCATCATTGCACCTAAAGCTTCCCAACCATTTGCTTCTTTAGTTGTGATCTCTTTTAACATATAAGCATTCATCTGATCTTTCAGACTTTGGCGTACGCTTGTATAGTCAATATAAGCAGAAACCTTTTCACTATCATTATCTTTCAATGCATTCTTAATACTATTTAAGATGATATAAGGTGAAGCGTATAAATATCCAAAAATCAAAATGATTAATCCGAAGATTACCCCTATCATTTTTTTATTCATAAATTACTCTCTAATTGTAAAATAATAAGTAGAAAAATAATCCTACCTAAATCATATACCCTATCTTGTCTTTTATATTCTAATCAAAATTTACAGCTCAAGACTTTGAATGAAGGACAGATCTATTTATTCCACCAAAATTATAGGTCATCACTTATTTTCACAAATCAGCTCCCAAATGAAATTTCATAAGAGATCTAAACTTTCTATAAATTAAGAATTAACAATAAAAGATAAAATTATAATTGATAGGCAGTTATTTTAACCCAACAAAAAACCCCTAAGCCGTTAGCTTAGGGGTTTTCGTAGAATCTTACGATTCTGAATATGGTCCCGAGGGTCGGACTCGAACCGACACGTCATCTCTGACAGCGGATTTTGAGTCCGCCGCGTCTACCAATTTCACCACCTCGGGAGAGGAAGTATGTTTGTGTTGCGTATATTAGCGCGTTTGTAAAACTTGTCAAACCCTAAGTGAATATTATCGTTCACTTTTAGATCACTTAAACATTTTTCATGATTTAGATCAGAAGCACAGCCATAAAAAAGCGAAAAAGTTTATACTAGGCCCAATTTTTGCGGTGTTTTTTCTAAATATGCAACTGTCTGACTTTTCCTTTGAATTACCTGATGAACTTATTGCCCGTTACCCTCTTGAATCACGTAGTGCTTCACGGTTATTGCACCTAGATTCAAAGGGTCAATATCACGATCACATGTTCACAGACATTATCGATCTGTTTGAAGAAGGTGATTTGTTGGTGCTGAATGACACCAAAGTCATGAAAGCTCGACTTAAAGGAAAACGCTCGACAGGCGGTGCGATTGAGATTTTGGTTGAGCGTATGTTGAACCACACCACTGCCTATTGTCATATCAAATCGAGTAACTCTCCTAAAGCTGGTGCCGAGCTTTATGTAGGTACAGATAATATTCCTGTGATTGTGCGTGGTCGTCATGAAAACTTATTTGTCGTTGAGTTTTCGCAGCCAATTTTGCCTGTACTTGAGCAATATGGTCAGTTACCTATTCCGCCTTACTTTAACCGTGAAGCAGAAGAAATTGACACTGAACGCTATCAAACGGTTTTCCATAACCCAGAAAAAATTGCCAGTGTGGCTGCCCCAACAGCAAGCTTGCACTTTGACGAAGAGTTACTAGCAAAGTTAGAGCAAAAAAATGTTCAAAAATCTTTTGTGACTTTACACGTCGGTGCTGGCACATTTATGCCTGTTCGTACTGATGACATTACCAATCATGTTATGCACAGTGAATGGTGTGATGTTCCTCAAGAAACTATTGATTTAATTTTGGCGACAAAAGCGCGCGGCAATAAAGTCATTGCTGTCGGTACAACCGCAACACGTGCCTTAGAAAGTGCAGCTCAAGCACACGGCGGAAAAATCGCAGCGTGGAATGGTGATACGCAGATCTTTATCTATCCGGGCTATGAGTTCTGTATCGTAGATCGTTTAATTACTAACTTCCATTTACCTGAATCTACCCTACTCATGTTAGTTTCAGCATTGTCGAATCGAGACAACATTTTGGCTGCCTATGAACATGCAGTTAAAAGCCGCTATCGTTTCTTTAGTTATGGCGATGCAATGCTAATTGATAAATTAGAAGTTTAAAATTTATAAATGGGTTAAACCTTCTAAGTTAATTTTAGGTTTAACCCAGCCTCTATAATTAAAATAAAAATAGTCTTGGTATTTCTATTTATCTCTTTCAATTTAAAAGATAATCTAGAGTTAGCACTTTATGATAATCAACTCATTAATTTCATGCCAATTGATACCGTACAACAAGCACTTCATATAAGACGTAAAAAAAATACACAGGTCTTTCGTAATATTGCTCGACTTTGGGACGCGGGACAAAAGTCACAAACAGATCAAGAGCTCTTAAACGCGTTACATCCATGGCGTGAAGATCATAACCTTCGTTTTGTTAATGTATTGCCGTTTTTGTTAGGTATTTGCAGTATTACGACTTTATTATTTGGATACTTTTTTCATCCTCATATTCAATATATTTTGAGTCTCTTATGGGCATTTTTAACTGGTTTTCTGGCCTATTTGCTCTATGAACCGCAAAAACCTCTAAGCGAAGTCATTCACTATTTAGAGCAACGTATGACCGCTTTACGTTATGGCTTACAGTTTCAACACTTACCAGCTTATCTTCCAATTCAAGCCCAACCCATTTTAGTCTTGAGCAGACTAAAACAATATTTCCCATTGTTTAATCGAGGCAATGAAGCAAATGAAATTACAGAGTTTGCTTCAGTGACATGGAATGATGACATTACAGATCATCAAGTCCTGCTATTTAAATATCACTATGTAAATAGCTTACCTATTCTTCAAGATCAGAACAGCGATAAAAAAATAGTAAAAGAGATTCATAAAGATTTATGGGGTGCTTTTATTTTTCAAATACCAGCCTTAGGTATTGCCGTAAGTAATCAACGTTCTCGCTTTTTTGCACCCTACTTAAGCGAATGGCAAAGTACTGACATTCTGATTAACCAAGAGCTCAATATTTTCGGTACTGACCAACACCAGTTAGCTAAAGAAATTAGCCCAAGTCTAACTTTAAAACTTCATGATTTTTTTCAACATTTTAAAGGTGATTTAATTTATCATCATGAAGAGCAAATATTATGTTATCTCGGTGAGCAAGATCTTTTTCAAACCACCAGTAAACGTAGTGAAATTCATGATATTCCAGCATTACGTGGACATTTACGTACCATGACCATGCCGCAATATGAAAAATTTCAACAATTCATGCTTAATTTAATTAAATAAATCTCTCGTAGTACCAAACTAGCAACTTATTAAAAAAATAAGAAGTTAAAAGGCTCAACGAGGGAATAAAAATAAGAGGAGTGAAAATGAAAGGCTTATTCATTTTCTTGGGGATTTTCGTCGTACTGATTGCGTGGGGCATCCACATTCGTAACAACATTGTGCGTTATTTTAACGCGACCAAGCGCGCTTGGGCTGAGGTTGCAAATTTCGAACGCCAAAAAGTAAAAACACTTGAAGCACTAGAAAGCACACTCAATCAATATACTCAGTTTGAAAAATCGACTTTAGAAAAAGTGACTGCTTTACGTCAGCAAATTCTCAGTTTAAATGTCGATCATACTGATATTGCTCAATTACAGCAGATTGAAAAAATGAGCAAAGAGCTGATCCGTAGCCTAAATGTCGTGGTTGAAAACTATCCTGAACTAAAAGCAGATATGCTCTATAGCAAAATGATGGATGATATTCAGGAACAAAACGAAAATGTTGGCGCTGCAATCAGCATTTTTAACCGCAACGTCGAAGTATTTAACAACCAGATTGAAGTGTTCCCAAATAATCTGATTAATACAGTGACGTTATCTAAAAAAGCAATTCGTCCTTTCCGCGATAATTTGGCTACAGACAATTTTGACTACAAACCTAACTTTTAGTCTAAATAAAAAAATGGTCATTCAATCGGAAAATTGACCTATTTTATAGCCAGCTACATTTAGTAGTAGAACTACTTGGCAGAATCAAGGAAAATAGCCCTCTTATTTTTAGGGCTATTTGTGTTTTTAAATTGGTCTTCCTGTTTGAAAGCTCATCATGTTATAGCCCTTATTTAGCAGCGAACTGTTTTTTCGCCCTTGCACTGCCCTAAGGTATTGCTTGCTATTGTTCAGGATTTTTAGATGAAGTTTGAAAAATTAGGTCAGTCGGGTCGTGCCCGTCGTGGTCGTTTAACTTTAGAACATGGTGTTGTTGAAACACCTGTTTTTATGCCAGTGGGGACTTACGGTACAGTCAAAGGCATGTTGCCGCGTGATATTGAAGATATTCAGGCACAAATTATTTTAGGTAATACCTTCCATTTATATTTACGTCCGGGCCTTGAAGTAATCAAGCAGCACGGCGGATTGCACGACTTTATTAAATGGAATAAGCCAATTTTGACTGACTCTGGCGGCTTCCAAGTATTTAGTCTTGGCGCTATGCGTAAAATTAAGGAAGAAGGTGTTACTTTCCGTTCTCCAATCGATGGTTCAAAAGTGTTTTTATCGCCTGAAATTTCAATGGAAATTCAACATGTATTGAACTCTGACATCGTCATGATTTTTGATGAATGTACGCCTTATCCTGCTACACACGAAGAAGCACAAAAATCATTACAGCTTTCTTTACGCTGGGCAAAGCGTTGTAAAACGCATCACCACGATGAGCTTAAAAATAAAAATGCCTTATTTGGCATTATTCAAGGCGGCATGTATGAAGACTTACGTGATGAATCTTTAAATGGCTTACTTGAAGTTGGTTTCGATGGTTATGCAATTGGTGGTTTATCTGTAGGTGAACCAAAAGAAGAGATGATCAAAGTTTTAGATTATCTTCCAAACAAAATGCCAGCGGACAAACCTCGTTACTTAATGGGCGTAGGTAAACCTGAAGACATCGTTGAAGCGGTGCGCCGTGGTGTCGATATGTTTGACTGCGTAATGCCGACTCGTAATGCACGTAATGGTCATTATTTTGTCACTGATGGTCTGGTACGTATTCGTAATAGTAAATATCGTCATGACCAAGGGCCTCTTGACCCACACTGCGATTGCTACACATGTAAGAACTTTACCCGTGCTTATCTGTTCCATCTTGAAAAATGTGGAGAGATGCTAGCATCTATGCTTGGTACCATTCATAACTTACGTTATTACCAACGTTTAACTGAAGGTATGCGTGATGCATTAGATAATGGCACTTTTGATGAATTTGTTCAGGACTTTTATGCCCGCCGCGGATTAGAAGTTCCACCTTGCCCTGTCGATGAATAAGCGAGATTTGCGCTCAACCGCAAGACAAGGTAAATTGCAAAACGAATTAGGATTATGTCAGGTATCTGACTCATATTTTTTAACTTTAGGAAATTAAAATGAGCTTGTTCATTTCTACTGCACATGCAGCTCCAGCAGCAGCCCAAAGCCCGGGTCTTTTGCCAAACATTTTGATGATTGTTGTATTCGTTGCAATCTTCTATTTCTTAATCTGGCGCCCTCAAGCAAAACGCGCAAAAGAACACCGTTCTTTAATCGAAAGCTTAGGTGTAGGTAGCGAAGTTGTTTTTGCTGGTGGTTTAATGGGCAAAGTAACCAAACTTGAAGGTGACTATGCGGTTGTTGAACTTAACCGTGGTGTAGAAGTAAAAATTCAGCGTGCCAGCGTAATTTCTGTATTACCTGAAGGCACTCTAAATAACCTTTAATCATAAAACAGTCGTGCTTTAGCACGGCTTTTTCATTTAAGAAGAAAGCGAATGCGTTACCCTGCATGGAAATATTTACTGATTCTGGTTGTTCTGGTAGTCAGTACATTATACGCACTGCCTAGTCTATATCCGGATGAGCCCGCAGTTCAAATTTCCGGTGCCAAAGCTGGTACCCAAATTGATCAAAGTGTGGTGCAAAAAGCAGAGCAAATTTTAAAAACAGCAAATATTGCGAGCCACGATAATACTTTTACAAATAATGCTGCACTCTTGCGTGTCAGCTCTTCTGAAGCGCAGTTAAAAGCAAAAGAAGTATTACGCCGTGACTTAGGTGATCAATATGTTGTTGCCCTAAACCTTGCACCAACTACACCAGAATGGTTGCAAAAAATTGGGGCTAAACCAATGAAACTTGGTTTGGACTTACGTGGTGGTGTCCACTTCTTGCTAGAAGTAGATATGGACAAAGCCATTTCCCAACGTATGGAAACCTCTGCCACTGATTTGCGTCGTCAGTTCCGTGAAAACAAAATTAAATTTAACAATCTTGCGTTAAATAATAATGTGATCACTGTTCAATTTGCTGACAACGCTGATCGTGATGCAGCAATGGATTTTTTACGCCGTAATGGTAATGAATATACCCAACAGGCATTAGCGAGCACGACAGGTTCTACCTTAAAACTCTCTTATACCGATGTACGTCGTCAAGAAATTCAGGCATATGCAGTCAATCAGAACTTAACAACACTACGTAACCGTATTAACGAACTTGGTGTTGCAGAAGCATTAGTACAAAGTCAGGGTAGCAACCGTATTGTCGTTGAATTACCAGGTGTTCAAGATACAGCAGAAGCTAAACGTGTTTTAGGCCGTACTGCTAACCTCGAATTCCGTTTGGTATCTGACTTAAATGATCAATATATTGACCCGTATACGGGTAAATATAACGGTCAACCTTTACCTCCGGGTACAGAAGTTTTTGCTTATCAATCTTTAGATAGCGGTCGTCAACTTTTGTTGCAACGTAACCGTATCTTGACTGGTGAACGTGTTCAAAATGCAAGTTCTGGCTTTAGCCAAGACTCTGGCGGTGCCGAAGTAAATATTACACTCGACAGTGCTGGTGGTAAGCTCATGTCAGATGCAACCCGTAATGCTGTTGGTAAACGCATGGCGGTATTGTTCATCGAAAACAAGCAAAAGATTACTTACGTTACAGATCCAAAAACTGGCGCTCAAACAGAAGTTCGTACGCCATATACCGAATCTGTCGTCATTAATGCTGCAACAGTTCAAGCTGTTTTAGGTTCAACTTTCCGTATTACTGGTTTAAGTTCTCCTCAAGAAGCATCTGAACTTGCATTAATGTTACGTGCTGGTGCTTTAGCTGCTCCAATGTACTTCGTTGAAGAACGTGTTGTTGGTCCAAGCCTTGGTCAAGAAAACATTGATAAAGGTGTACTCTCAACTCAAATCGGTTTCTTGCTTGTTGCAATCTGGATGATCGTATTCTTCCGCGTATTCGGTTTAATTGCGAACTTTGCGCTTGTTGTTAACTTGGCAATGATTTTAACCGTGATGTCTTGGATAGGGGCTTCCCTGACCTTACCAGGTATTGCTGGTATCGTTATTACCATTGGTATGGCGGTCGATGCCAACGTACTGATATGTGAGCGTATTCGAGAGGAAATGCTCTGGGGTGCCTCACCCAAACAGGCCATTGTGGCAGGTTATGATCGAGCCTATAACACCATTTTTGACTCGAACTTAACCACGTTCCTCGTTGCATTCATTCTATTTGCAATTGGTACAGGCCCGATTAAAGGTTTCGCCGTAACATTAATGATTGGTATTGTGTGTTCGATGTTTACTGCAATTACAGTAACACGTGCAATCGTACAGCTCATTTATGGTAAACGCCGTAATTTGAAAAAGTTGAGCATTTAAGGAGATCTATGATGACTAAAGTGACTCAACAACCTTCAAAACAATATGGTCGTCCGGATGATGCAAAAATCATCCCGTTCATGAAGATTGCTAAACCAGCAGCAATCTTCTCGATCCTTATTACTTTAGCGAGTATTTTCTTTATCGCGACTAAAGGTCTTAACTTAGGTTTGGACTTTACAGGTGGTGTTTCTGCCGAGCTTAACTATGCGCAACCAGCAAATCAGACTGAAGTTATTCAGGCTCTCGACAAAGCTGGTTTTAAAGATGCGGTAGTACAAACGCTAGGTAGTAATAAAGACTTACTCGTACGTATGCCGGTACAAGAAGTTAAGGTTGAAGATCTTAATAACGCGATTACCAAAGCTGTGCAATTACCAAATAACGCTGCTGAAGTTCATAAAGTGGATTCTGTCGGCGGTCAGGTTGGTAATGAGCTTTATGTTCGTTCGGCTGGAGCGGTTGCTCTTGCACTTATATTAATGTTGATCTACGTGACCATTCGCTTTGAGTTTAAACTCGCGATGGGTGCGGTAATGTCTTTATTCCATGACATCATCATCATTATTGGTGCATTTGCATTATTCCAATGGCCATTTGACCTTACCGTATTAGCTGCGGTACTCGCGGTGATTGGCTTCTCGCTTAACGATAACATCGTTGTTTCAGACCGTATCCGTGAAAACTTCCGTAAGATTCGCGGCGCGACTCCACGTGAAATCGTGGATATTGCTTTAACTGAGACTTTACGTCGTACAGTTCATACCTCAATGACCTTATTGCTTGTTGTACTTGCAATGATGTTCTTGGGCGGTGATGGCTTACACTGGTTCTCTGTTGCAATGTTTGTGGGTGTCTTTGTGGGTACTTACTCTTCGATTTATATCGGTACAGCATTTGCGTTGTGGCGTGGTCTTAACCGTCAAGACTTCATCGTTCAGGTTAAACCTGAATTTGAAGATGAAATTCCTTGATTGTCTAAATAAGCCTATAAAAAAACCGCGATTTATTCGCGGTTTTTTATTAAGCTCAAAATTTATTTACGGCGTAATGCATCCGAAATAGCTTCAACCAATTGTTGAGAAATTTCTTGCTTAGATGCTTTCTCTAACTCACGCTTTTTCATATGGTAGCTTTGGGCAAAGAAAACAGTCATCGCATTTTCATCCGAAGCAAAACCAATATCAGCACGAGAAACATCGTTACACGCAATCATGTCTAGTTTTTTAGCAACCAGTTTACCTGCTGCATATTCTTCAACATTCTGCGTTTCGGCAGCAAAGCCCACCATAAATGGACGTTTTTCCTGAGCTGCAATGGTTGCCACAATATCCGGATTTTTCACAAGGGAAACATTCAGTTCATCCCCTGCTTTCTTAATCTTGTGCTCAGCGACTTCCGCAACGCGATAATCGGCCACTGCCGCTGTCGCAATGAAAATATCACAACCAGTCTCAAGTGAGTTCATGCTGACATCTAACATTTGTCGTGCAGATGCAACGTTGACACGTTGAACACCATTTGGTGTATCTAAACTTACAGGACCAGCAATTAAAGTGACTTTTGCCCCTGCCGCATAACATGCAGCCGCTAAAGCAAAGCCCATTTTTCCAGTACTATGGTTTGAGATATAACGAACTGGGTCAATCGCTTCACGTGTTGGTCCAGCAGTAATCACAACTCGCTTACCAGCCAGCAAACCAAATTTTTCAGCAATGGCGCGTTGGGCTTGATGGAAATAACCAGCCACTTGACGGGCTATTTCTTCTGGTTCTGGCATACGGCCTAACCCCACATCACCACAAGCCTGTTCACCTGAATCTGGCATAATCACATGCACGCCATCTTCAACTAGCGTTTGCAAATTACGTTGTGTTGCTTTTGCAGCCCACATTTGCTGGTTCATCGCTGGGGCAACCCACACAGGTGCTTTAGTCGCTAAAAATAGAGTACTGAGTAAGTCATCTGCTAAACCATTAGCAAACTTAGCCAGAGTGTCACAGCTTGCAGGCGCAACCAGTAATAAATCAGCCCAACGAGCCAACTCAATATGGCCCATTCCAGCTTCAGCCTCAGGGTCTAAGAGTTCGGTATGTACAGGATTTCCCGAAAGAGCCTGAAACGTTAGAGGGGTAATAAATGCTTGAGCCCCGTGTGTCATCACAACCCGAACGTCGAAACCATAATCTTTAAGACGACGAACCAAAATGGCACTCTTATAGGCAGCAATTCCACCTGTAACGGCTAAAACAATGTTTTTATGAGGAATAACACTTAAATCAAAGCTCACGAACAGGATACCTTACTGTTGCAGTGGCGCTCACAATAGCATTAAATACGCGCAGACCCAAGATTGATTGGGCAAACAAAATAAAATTTTAAGCAGAATATTGCTGGGGAATATGAATACTTCTATTAAAAATTGGCCAGAACAAGAACGGCCAAGAGAACGGTTATTACAGCAAGGCCCTCAAAGCCTCTCTGACTCTGAATTACTTGCGATCTTTCTTCGCTCAGGTTCACGCCAACATTCAGCAGTTGAACTCGCACGCTTACTGATTCAACAATTTGGAAGCCTAAATGCCGTTTTTGATGCATCTTTCAATGAATTGACTCAATTTAATGGTATTGGAGCCACCAAGTATTCGCAATTACTGGCCGTAAAAGAACTTGGACGGCGTTATCTCGATCATCACTTTCAGAAAAATAATCTTAGTCTTCACTCTTCTGATTTAGTTTTGGATTATTTGCGCTATGAATTAAAAGGTGAAAAACAAGAAGTCTTCGCAGTACTTTGCTTAGATGCTGAATTAAGAAAACTGCATTTTAAAAAATTATTTTTTGGATCAATTCAGCACTGTGCAGTCTCAGTGAATCAAACCTTACGTTATGCCTTACAACAACATGCTTGCCAACTGGTAATAGCACATAACCATCCTTTTGGTTCCGCTCAGCCATCTCCTGAAGATATTAAACTTACACAGCAACTTCAGCAGGCTTGTCAGTTGGTTGAAATACCTTTACTGGACCATTTTATTATCTCACCAGAAGGTAGCTTTTCATTTGCTGAACAACAACTGCTCAACCCCATCCCAATAGCCGTTCAATGATATTGACAAAGCTTCACTAAGCTTAGAATATCAAAAACAAAAATAGCGACGTTTAAAATAAAATGATTGTTCGTGAACAGCCTGGTATTTTTAAAGTTTTATTCTCTTGGCGAGGGACGATATTACCAAAAATTCTACCCTCTTTAGGGGTACTCATGTTGATCTCGTCAATCATTGGTGGAGTTGAATATATCAATCTCTACCGTTTTCCAGAAATTCCTTTAGTTAGTTTTACCCTAATTGGCGTTGTCATTTCTATTTTTTTAGGTTTTAAAAATACTGCATGTTATGACCGTTGGTGGGAAGCGCGCAAACTATGGGGTGTCCTGATCGCGACTTCACGTCATTTTGATCGTGACTGCCGTATTTTAACTCAAGCTCGCCGCGAACGTGTCATTCACCATGTTATTGTTTTTGCGAACGTATTACGTGACCGTTTACGCCGCCAAACAGCCAACCCAACTGAGTTAATTCAAACTAGTGGCATGAGTCAACAAGCATTAACCCAGTTATATCAACAAAATAATGCGCCACAATATACGCTTAGCCTTATTCAGTGGGAATTATTACAAGCGCTTAAAGAAGGCGAAATCTCAGATATTATTTATGCTCAAATGAATAAAAATGTTGCAGATTTAAGTGTGGTACAGACTGGCTGTGACCGTATTGCAAATACGCCTATACCTTTTGCCTATTCAGTTTTGCTCAACCGCACTGTTTACTTTTTCTGCTTTATGTTGCCATTTAGTTTAGGTTCTTTACTTGGATTAGCAACACCTTTATTAGTCGGAATTTTGGCATATACATTCTTAGGTTTAGATGCTCTAAGCTCTGAAATTGAAGAGCCTTTCGGTACTCAAAGTAATGATTTACCTTTAGATGCAATGGTACGTAATATCGAAATTGAACTCTTAGGAACGCTGGGAAAACCAACGCCTCCTCCAATTCAAGCTCAAGATAATAACTTGCTCTAGAGCTGTATTAGCGAAAACGCTCCCAAATACCCTGCTGGTCACTCTTTGGCTTAGGGGTGTTACCCAATTTAATCCATGGCATATTTTCACCATGAAAATCACTGCCAATTGAAACAGCCAAATGATGCTGATCAATCATACGATCAATCATTTGGCGAGTAGATAACGGATCTACAGGAGGCGGCAACTCCACAGCGTCTCCACCACAACTGGCAAATAACTCAATCAGATATCGAGTATTGGTTGCCGACAAATCATAACGAGTTGGATGAGCTAAAACTGCCAAACCCTTACTGTTATGAATGACCTCTATTGTTTCTTTTAAGCCCAATCCTTCAAACTTTACAAAGGCGCGCTTACCTTCTTTTAAAAAACGATCAAAAGCTTGTTGAGGACGACTCACCACATTCTTTTCAACCAAGGTTTTGGCAATATGGGTTCTGGTAATACGGTCTGGTTGATTTTCAACTTTATCAAGCACATCTTGGTAAATATCAAAACCAATACACTTTTTTAATAGTTCACAAATAACTTCAGCCCTTTGCGCTCTAATTCTTTTTTGTTGTTCTAATGCTTCCAAAATTGGTGCTTCATCCTGCATGTTCAAAGCCACAATATGTACACCATAGCTTTTTTTTGTACTTGGTCTAGACCATTGGCTTGAAATTTCCACACCAGAAATAATTTGTAAATCATAAGCTTGTGCAGCATTTTTCGCACGTTGCAAGCCGTCCATTGTGTCGTGATCCGTGAGTGCTAAAGTATTCAACTTCACATCCACAGCAGCTTGCACCAACAATTCCGGAGACAAAGTTCCATCAGAAATATTGCTATGTGTATGTAAATCTATGCCTTGCATCTTTTATACTATGCCATTCACCAAACCTGATCAGATACTCTAACATGAAAGCACTTCTGGACTTTGTTCCATTAATTATTTTCTTCTATTTATATAAAACTGTTGATCCTGCAAATGCTCATCACCCGTTGCTTAAACTGATCGGTTCCGCTGGCGGTGTAAATAACAATAATATTCTTGTCGCAACAACAGGCTTAATTATTTCAATGCTTGTGGTATATGGCGCCTTATTTATTTTCCAAAAATTCCGTCTAGATAAACAACAATGGTTTGTATTGTTTATGACCGTTATTTTTGGTGGTATTACGCTCATGTTAAGCGATGATTTTTATATTCGTTTAAAAGCTGCAATTTTGAACTTGGTATTTGCTGGTGCTTTCTTGGTTTCACCTTGGTTTGGTAAAGAACGTAAGCCGCTTATTAAACGATTATTTGACCCGATTTTAGACCTAAGTGAAAAAGCTTGGAAAAACTTAAATTTTGCTTGGGCTGCAATGTTTGTCGTCATGTCTGGTTTACATATTTTCTTCGCGTTTTTATTTCACGGCGGAAAATATTGGGGCGAATTTACCGCATTTGGTGACATGATCGTCATGTTTTCATTTATCATTATTCAGTTCATTATTTTACGTAAACATTTTAAGTCACCAGAAGCTTAATGTTATTTCGGTTTGATTATAGAGATACGATGACATGCCTTTTTTTGTTCTAAGCTGTACCGATAACGAAGGAACTCTAGAGAAACGTTTAGCAGTTCGCCCTCAACACATCGAACGTTTACAAAAGCTTGATGATGAAGGTCGTCTTGTTGCCGCTGGAGCTATGCCTAAAGATCCGAATGACCCTCAGGCTGGTTTTTATGGTAGTACCATGATCGTAGAGTTTGATAGCCGTGAAGCTTTAGATGAATGGTTAAAAGAAGAACCATTCCTGAAAGAAGGTATCTATAGCCATATTGATGTCAAATCGTTTAATAAAGCATTTCCAAAAGGGTAAACGCATGCAGCTTGCAACCAAAAGCTTTCTTGGCTTGTGTTTGATCTGTTCAACTGCTGGCGCAGTTGAACCTGCTGCGACACCAGCACCAGCAACACCAACAACTACACCTTCAACTCAGGCGGCCAAACCAGCACCTACTTCTGCAACTGTAGCTAAACCTGCTGCTACCACGACGGCAGCCACAACACAGCCGCTTACAGCAGAACAAATCGCGAAGAATAAGCAGCAGCAAGATGCAAAAATCAAAGCTTTAGTTCAAGATCAAGCATCTCGCCTTAAACAGCTAGAACATGCAAACCTTGAAGCACTTGCACAAAACCAAGAGCTACAGCTAAAAAACGATAACTTGTCTGTTCAGGTACAAGTTTTACAGAGCGAACGTAGCGCACAAATGTTTTTATATGGTGCGGTAACTCTAGCGGGTGGTGTACTCCTTGGTTTCTTTATCGCTAGTTATATTCATACAAAACGTCGTCGTCAGTGGTAAGCCTGAGCGACTTATTAAACCGAATGAACAAATCAAATCGTATACAAACTGCTGAGCTGGATTGGGTATCTATTGATGGTATTGAGGTGCCCATTTCCAAACAATTTGGTGATGTCTATTTTTCTAAAGATAATGGTCTACTTGAAACAAGACATGTATTTTTAAATGGCAATGACCTATCAGAAAGATTAGCCAATTTACAAGACTTTGAATATTTTAGTGTAGGAGAAACCGGGTTTGGTACTGGTTTAAATATTCTTGCACTCTGGCAACTTTGGCAACAGGTCCGTCCTAATAATCACAGCCATTTACATGCAATTAGTGTAGAAAAATTTCCATTAAGTAAAACAGACCTCATTCGTGCTCTCAATGTATGGGATGAACTTAAACCGCTCGCTAAACAACTTATTGAACAATATCCCTTACCTCTGGCTGGCTGCCATCGTTTAAGTTTTCCCGAGGAACGTTTTAGCATCGACCTATGGTTAGGAGATGCACAAGATATTTTTCCAAGTATGGTAAAAACGAAAGCAGTGAATGCTTGGTTCCTAGATGGTTTTGCACCTTCGTGCAATCCAGACATGTGGGAACAAAACGTTTTAAACAATATTGTTCGTCTTTCTGACTATGGCACTACCTTTGCTTCATTTAGTGTAGCGGGTGTTCTCAAACGTGGGCTAAAAGCTCATGGCATTGATATTTCACGTCCACGCGGCTTCGGGCATAAACGTGAAATGCTTAAAGCAGTGTGGAAAGCACCGTTAAGTGAAGACACTGCACTAGAACCAGATAACCATACTTTCAATTTTAAACAGCAGCATATTGCCGTTATTGGCGCAGGAATTGCTGGTTTAAGCACAGCATGGGCTTTTGCTGAGCGTGGGCACCAAGTTACCCTATTCGAGCGTACAGCGCCTTTATCAGGAGCTTCTGGTAACCCTCTAGCATTGCTCAACCCAAAGCTCTGCCCAATTGAACAAAGTCATGAGCATCTAATGACTTTAAGCTGGCAACATGCGCTGAATTTCTATAAAAAATTTCAAGCATTTCGTCCAATTCAAATACAGCAAATGGCATTAAAAAATACCCAAGATCTTCTCGATCTTGCTGATCAATATCCTGCTGATATTGTTACGCATCAAACAAGCTCACTTGAATCGGACTATCCCCATATTGTATTAAATGAGGCTGGAGCAGTTTCTCCACACCAGTTACGTGATGAAATTTTGTACCATTCAGGTATTGAATTAAAAATTGCTAATATCACGGCACTCAAATCTTTTGACAATACAGTTCAATTAAAGACTAATAATGATGTTATTGCAGAGGCAGATCATGTTGTGGTGTGCTGTGCCCGAGAAAGTGCCGCTTTATTTGAGAACTATCCCCCTTTAAAGCCAATACGTGGACAAGTAAGCTGGGTTAATAACTCTTTTGCACCTCTACCTTTGCATGAAGCATATAGCTATGGTGGCTACTGCATGCAGCTTGACTCATCTCAACTCATTTTAGGGGCATCTTTCTATCCGAACCGAGAAGATCAAGATGTACTTAGCGACGACCATGTGCATAACTTTGAATTAATCCACAGCATATTCCCTACTTATGCAAAACAATTGCCACCTGTAGAACAATGGCAAGGTCGAGCAGCGGTTCGGGCCCAAAGCCCAGATTATTTCCCTGTGATAGGTAAAATGCAGAGTGAAAGTCGTATTTCAACTTTTGCAGGGTTAGGATCAAAAGGTTTTCTATTTGCACCGCTTTGCAGTGAAGTACTTGTCGCCCAAATTTTAGGAGAGACTTGTCCTGTCCCGGAAAGTCTATTACAGAAATTAAGTACTCGACGCTTTCAAAAGAAAGTTAAACCAAAGAAACCTTATTTTAAATCTCAATAGTGCGCTTGAGAAAATTTAGTTCCAATAAAAAAGCACCCGAAGGTGCTTTTTTTTATGCGCCCTGCTCTAGAGGTAAACCTGCATCACGAGCTGCACGCGTCCCCCCCATCAGCACGACATATTCACGCGAGGCATCTAAGTCTTCTAGTTTCTCAGCTGCACGAGGAGCTTTGCTACCACCACCACATAAAATATAAATCGGCTGATCCGCAGCGACTTGGCTCAAAATATCAGCATTTAAATCATTAATCGGGCGACTTATCGCACCTTTAACATGCCCTTCTGCATAAGCACTTGAATCACGGACATCCCAGATAACAGCATTTTCTGGGAACTCAAATGTTGTAATTTCTTGTTTACGGATCATTGTGCACTCCTTTGATGTAAACAACACTTGGCAAATGAAGAAAACCCTCTTAGCATCTCAAATATTCTTTCACTTTGTAAAGGTCTAAACCATGCCTTCTTTCGATATTGTTTCTGAATTAGAGTTATTTGAAGTTAATCATGCGGTTCAAAACACACAAAAAGAGATTGCAACACGCTTTGACTTCCGTGGTCACGATGTTTCTATCGAACTAAACGAAAAAAATAAAGAGATAAAAATCAGCACTGAAAGCGATTTCCAGTGTGAACAAGTTTATAACATGTTAGAAAACCATTTTTATAAACGTAAAATTGATGTGCAAGCACTAGATCCGCAAAAAGCTGCTGCTTCAGGTAAAAATTTTGTACAAGTCATTAAACTTAAAGATGGCCTTGACTCTGATACAGCAAAAAAAATTAATAAAGCCATTAAAGAAAGCGGCGTTAAAGTGCAATCTTCTATTCAAGGCGACAAAATCCGTGTAACCGATAAAAAACGTGACACTTTACAACAAGTCATGACTTTTTTACGTGAACAACAATTTGGTGTGCCATTACAGTTTAATAACTTTAAAGATTAATATCTTTTAGTGACATTCAAATTTAAGGTAATCCCATGTCTCAATCCAATCGACTATTAAAACTGGTAAAAGCAACTTCAAAATTTCCTAAAGGTGTTCGAAGTACGCTTTGGAGCAAGGCATTTGGCCGTATTGTGCCAATGGTGGGTACAGCCAATATTCGCTATCTAGAAGTAGATGTAAACCATGTGACTGTTCGCTTAGAAAACCATAAAAACATGCAGAACCATATTAAAGGTGTTCATGCTGCTGCAATGGCACTTTTAGCAGAGACTGCAACAGGTTTTTTAACGGGTTTACATATTCCTGATAACCGTATTTTATTAATCAAATCATTACATGTTGATTATTTAAAAGTGGTTGAAGGTGGTTTAACAGCAACGGCTACGCTCTCTATCGAACAGCAAAAATATATTGCTGATCATGAAAAAGGCGAACTTGTCATTCCTGTTACTGTCATCGATGATGCAGGCAACGAACCAATCCAATGCCAAATGCTCTGGGCATGGTTACCTAAACGTAAGAAATGATAACTAATTTAAAATATTTTTAGATTGTTATTTACCTCAAGATATAAAACTACAAATTTATATCTTGAGGTCACAATGAAAAGAACACTGATTTTATCCTCGTTATTTACCAGTTTTATATTTACAGCAATGGCTACTCAAGCTGCCGAACCTACAAACAAAACCAGTAAAATTATTCAAACTAAAACTGAGGCAGCAGATAAAATAAGCGCCCAGAATAAAAAAATCGTAACCGATTTCTATGAAGGTGTCTTTTTAAAGCATCAAGTTAAAGAATATGCCGACCGTTATATTGGTCATGAATATATACAACATAATCCTAATGTTCCTGATGGGAAAGCACCATTCGTTAATTTCTTTACTGAGAAATTCCAGAAAAATCCACAAGCAAAAAATGAAATTAAGCGTGCAATCGCAGAAGGCAACTTGGTTGTTTTACATGTCCATTCTACTGAAAACGAAAAAGATCGAGGCAGAGCAATTGTTGATATTTTCCGGGTAGAAAATGGAAAAATCGTAGAGCATTGGGATGTGATACAAAACATTCCAGAGCAAAGTAAAAACTCTAATACAATGTTTTAGCGATAAAAATTAAAGCCTGAATACTGATATTCAGGCTTTATAATACGTTTTATTGAGTTTCTAAAAACTTTTGTTTCGACTCTTCTGGAATTTGGCGCTTGTTACCTTTTACATCAACAGCGACAAAAGTGAAGACCCCTTCGGTAATACGAATTGGAGCACGAGAATCATCATGACTATCCCAAACTTCAATTTGCATTTGAATAGAGGTATTACCCACTTTTAAGATTTTGGTATAGCAGCTAATCACGAAGCCTACTTTTACCGGAACCAAAAAGGTCATCTGATTAATGGAAATCGTAGCACAACGTCCACGACTAAAACGCTCCGCGTGAATTGCTCCAGCCAAGTCCATTTGTGACACGATCCACCCACCAAACACATCACCACTCCAGTTTGTATCTGCTGGCATGGCAATCGTTTGTAAGGATAAAATTCCTTCTGGTTTGGTATAAGCTTCTGACACCTTAGCTCCCGAAATTCGTTTGAAGTTGTTGATCTAGCCACTGTTGCAATTCAGGCGCGCGTAATGCACCGCTCATTCGAGCAACTTCTGTGGTTTTATTCATTAATACAAGGGTAGGAATACTTCTCACATTAAATGCTTGGCTTAAGCGAGGAGACTCTTCGGTATTAATCTTGGCAAAAATGACACGTGGATTCTGTTTTGCAACTTGTGCAAAATGTGGCGCCATCATTTTACAAGGTCCACACCATTCTGCCCATAAATCTATCAAAATAGGCAGATCACTATTTGTGATGTAGTTACTAAAGTTTTGTTCATTTAACTCAATCGGTGCAAGCGGAAGTAATGGCTGATGGCATTGGCCACAACTCGGTTGCGCGCTAAATTTTTCCTCTGGCACTCTATTTTTTGCACCACACGATGCACATACAATAATCATTTACATCACTCCTATATGCTGATGTAAAAATTCTAATTGGGTCGTCACTGCTTTTTCAAACCATGAGCCATGATAAATATCAAAATGTTTCATATCCCATTCATGATAACTCACAAAAGGTGCAATATTAGTCGCAGCTTCACGACTAGACTCAATCGGGATCAAAGAATCATGCTGAGCAGCAATAAATAAAACGGGAATATTAATCTGACGTACGAGTTGAATTGGACGGTAACGCATCAAATTAAAAAAGACACGTGCTGGTACTTCGCCACTCCAATAATAATCTGGATTTACAATCGACAAATACCCATAGTAACTATCTGCTGTTGGCATAAAACATAATTTAAGTTGATCAACAACAGGTAATCTCTTTGGATTAAGACCCATTTTTGAACCCATATAATCTTGGCTCGATAGCTTCAAAGCTTGTGGGTAACGCTGTAACGGATATAGTTTTGCAGTTTCTGCACCATCTACATATGGAATTTGCACCATAATGGCCTGAATATTTTTCAGTTCAGAAGCTAGACTTAAAGCATATCCTCCACTTAAAGATGTGCCCCACAAAACAATTCTTCGATTATCTATAAGTTTACAAGTGGAGGCGTATTGAATAATGGTCTTCCAGTCTTCAAGTTGAGAATTGATAGAAATCATCTCTCGTGGCTTACCTGTACTCCCTCCCCAATATCGATAATCAAATAAAATAACGGCATAGCCTGCCTGAGCAAAACGCTGGGCATATTGAATAAGCTTGAATTGACGTAATCCGGCAAAACCATGTGCCATGATAATTACCGCGGATTTATTATTTGTTTTTGGAATATAAAAGTCAGCTGCGATCATTTCCTGATCACATGGAACATATAAAGGCTCAACCGTATAAGCGTGCATATGTGCTCCGTGGCATTATGGTCGAAGTAATGAATTTACAAAAAACATCCTGATCGCCTTTTAAAAATCTATAGCTGTTCTTTTACATAATTTTTATCTATGTAGGAACAACGTTTTAGTGTCTTGTATCTCAGGTTAAGCTTAATGCTATGATACAGCATAAGAGGTTTTATTAAATTTTGGAGTGACGAAATGTCAGATAATGTTGGTTTCGCAGGTCAAATTGGTCCAGAACATGTGGGGCAAGTTGTAGAAAAAGGATTTAAATCGATTATCAATAATCGACCAGATATGGAAGGCGGTCCAGAGCAACCAACAAGTGCTCAAATTGAAGAAGCAGCACGTCAAGCAGGTCTAGATTACGTTTACCAACCTATAGTTGCAGGTCAAATTACTGAGCTTGATGTCCGTACTTTTGCAAATCACTATAATGAACTTCCAAAACCTGTACTTATGTTCTGCCGTACAGGAAACCGTTCAAACAATCTTTATCAATTAGCAAAACAAATGGATTTGTTAGACGATTAATCTTAAGAAATTAATATTCTATAAAACCCTATTTGTTCCTTAAAGTAGGGTTTTTGAAAAACTTATTTTGCATAAGTCTGCACAAATTCAACAGAACTAATAATAATGTTAATCTAAAGTATTTAAGTCTTTTGTTGAATCATTTATTAATTTTTATGAATAAGTTCATATTCGCACTTTTAAGCTGTTTAATTCTTACAGCATGCTCCTCACTGCAAGTAAAACCTACGGTTGGAGTAACTATGGGTACAAGAATTTGATTAGCTAACCGCTCATAAATATAATGAGCAACCTCATGAAATCTATGTTATTTTATAAATCTAAAAAATTATTTTAAATAACTTATCATTTTAATTGGGGATAATGATGAAACTTACTCATGGGGTATGTGGGATTACTCTGGCTGCTTTTTTGACAGCTTGTGGTGGAGGTGGCGGTGATGGCTACTATAACCAAAATTTAAATTCTGGCTCTACAACGACACCAACCACGCCATCAACAGATCAAGAGTTGGCTACTTCTGTTTTAAAAAGCGTACAGCAAGAAGGAAAATATTTATTTGGTGCCTATGACCTTAATGATGAAAACTTATCAAAAGGTTATATCGATCATGCATTAGATACTTTCGCACAAGGACCCTTAAAATTAACTCTAGATATTAGAAAAGTAGATCTCACTCAATATTCTGATCACTATCGTGACAAATGTTTTATTAATAGTACTACAGACTATCGCGCTTGCTACGTTTTTAAAGGGGAAGAAATAAAATCATTACTTACAGGTTATAATGATTGGGATTTTGATATTACGGCAGATGATTTAAAGAATATTAAACTAGCATCTGACAATATCTCACCAAATCTACAGGAATATCAATCTAATACGAGAATTTATATTTTTGAAAATGAAAATAAGGATAAAAATTTCCAAGATGTAACTATTACTGGAGCTTTTGCATACCCATTCCAACAATCATGGGGACTCCAACAAACCAAGCAAAAAAGATTTGTATTAATTAACTCAACGACAAGTGATTATAAAATTACTACAACGGCCACAGTTCAAGATCCACAAACAGGTCAACCAACTGAAAAAGAGATCACTACAGGTGCGATGAGCGTATATAAAGATAATACATCAACTGATGGTGATCTATATGTAATTCAAGGGGGATCAGGTTTTAACGTACTCATCAATGATAACCCTAATGTTCCTTACGCAGAACCAATTTCATTTGTTGTAAATTCGACTCCAGGCAATACGAATAATGCGACATATCAAGTAAAACTCAGTGGTAATCAAGTATTGAGTTTACCAAGTATTACTGGTATTGAAGGAAGTCGCGTTGAGAATCAATCTCCAACAACGAATACACAGAAATTTAATGGTAGCATCTATCTGGAAGGACAAAATATTTTCACTTTTAAACAGTCTCCGAATGGAACTATATTAAATTTCAAACATGTAATTAATAGTATAAATATTGAAGGTCAGTCTATTAATCAAAATGGAACTGTTTCAACTACTTTAAAATCACCTTTTGAGCAAAAATTTACATTTTAAAGCTAAATAATTAGAACCAAACCCTCTGTTCAAGAGGGTTTTTCTATATATTCTAAATATCTATTAGCATAGCTTAACTACAATGTTCGATATTATTATTATTGGCGCAGGTACTGCTGGTATTAGCGCATATAAAGAAGCCGTTAAACATACCAATAATATTTTAATTATAAATGATGGACCATGGGATACTACTTGCGCACGTGTAGGGTGTATGCCAAGTAAAGTTCTCATCTCTACAGCAAATCGTATGTATGACATACAAAATGCTCAACAAGTTGGGTTGAATGCTTTAGTGGATATTAATACTGATCAGGTTATGGAACATGTAAGAACCTTACGTGACCGCTTTACGAAGGCGACCCTTAAAGATGTAGAGCAATGGCCAACTGAACATAAAATTTCAGGTAAAGCACGTTTTATTGATTCGAAAACTATTGAAGTGGATGGTAAACAATATCAATCAAAAAGCTTTATTCTGGCGGTTGGTTCCACTCCTAATTATGATCAAACATGGAAACAAGAATTAGGTGATCGCCTTATTACTACAGACCAAATATTTGAATTAGGCACTCTACCTAAATCTATTGCTGTTATTGGAAGTGGAGTAATTGCCCTAGAGATTGCCCAAGCCATGCATCGCTTGGGTGTAGAAACAACTATATTTGCTCGTAGTAAAAGAATTGGAATATTTACTAGCTCTAAATTACAGCAACTTGCTCAACAAGAGTTAAGTAAAGAGTTAAATTTTTTATTTGAGATATTACCTAGCGCAGTTAAGTCTACTTCTAATGGCGTTATATTAAATTATAAAATTGATGAAAAAGAAAAATCTATTCAAGCTGAGTATGTGTTATCTGCAACAGGCCGTTCAAGCCTACTTGATACCCTAAAGCTAGATAATATTGATAAATCTTTTATTGATATTAAGTTATTACCCATAGATGCAAAGACAAAACAGTTAGATAAGTATCCAATTTTTATTGTAGGAGATGCTTATACTTCAACACCCTTACAACATGAAGCAGCGCATGAAGGGAAAAAAGTTGTTTATAACTGTTTGAATTATCCACAAGTTAATCCAGTTAAGACCCTCACTCCATTAGGAATAGTATTCAGTCATCCAGAAATGGCAATTGTAGGGCAAAGTTATAAGCAGCTAAAAGATAATGGAGTAGAATTTGTTACGGGCGAAGTTTCTTACGAAAAACAAGGAAGAGCTATTGTTCTCGGAAAAAATAAAGGTGCAATTGAAGTTTATATAGAACGAGAAACTCAAAAACTACTTGGTGCCGAGTTATTTACAGAAGCAACAGAACATATGGCTCACCTATTAAGCTGGATCATTGGTGAAGGATTAACTTTAAATGACATTTTAGAAAAACCTTTTTATCATCCCACTCTCGAAGAGGGTCTGCGCACCGCTCTAAAACATGCTCGTAGACAGTTAACATAATACATTTAAAAGAGCTTTCTTAATTTTAAAGTTAGCTCTTATTCATTTCCCACTAATAATTTTTAGAACAGAGCACCTGTACAAATGTTCTTTTAGAGTTGTTTTTTATATTTATTTTTCATTATGTATAAAAAACACCCCGGTTTCTTTCGAGACCGGGGTGTTTGAATAATGAGCTGGCGATGACTTACTCTCACATGGGTAACCCCACACTACCATCAGCGCTAAGAGGTTTCACTTCTGAGTTCGGGAAGGGATCAGGTGGTTCACTCTTGCTATGGTCGCCAGCACAACTGTTTATGGATACTTGCTTTGGTCTTATTATTTGCCGAAGCGTTTTCCAAATCTTTACAGATTGGGCTGATTGAATCTGACTTGTTCATTTTATCTAGTGGAATAACTAAATCAAGTTTCTTTGTAGATTTATGAATCGATTGATGCTTTATATACAACTGCTTGGGTGTTGTATAGTCAAGCCTCACGAGCAATTAGTATTGGTCAGCTTCACATATCACTATGCTTCCACATCCAACCTATCAACGTCCTAGTCTCGAACGGCTCTTTAGAGGAATAAATTCCTAGGGAAATCTTATCTTGAGGTAGGCTTCCCGCTTAGATGCTTTCAGCGGTTATCCCTTCCGAACATAGCTACCCGGCGATGCGACTGGCGTCACAACCGGTACACCAGAGGTTCGTCCACTCTGGTCCTCTCGTACTAGGAGCAGATCCTCTCAAATTTCCAGCGCCCACGGTAGATAGGGACCGAACTGTCTCACGACGTTCTAAACCCAGCTCGCGTACCTCTTTAAATGGCGAACAGCCATACCCTTGGGACCTGCTTCAGCCCCAGGATGAGATGAGCCGACATCGAGGTGCCAAACACCGCCGTCGATATGAACTCTTGGGCGGTATCAGCCTGTTATCCCCAGAGTACCTTTTATCCGTTGAGCGATGGCCCTTCCATACAGAACCACCGGATCACTAAGACCTACTTTCGTACCTGCTCGACTTGTGGGTCTCGCAGTTAAGCGCGCTTTTGCCTTTATACTCTACGCGTGATTTCCGACCACGCTGAGCGCACCTTCGTACTCCTCCGTTACTCTTTAGGAGGAGACCGCCCCAGTCAAACTACCCACCAGACACGGTCCTCGTCCCGGATAACGGGACAGAGTTAGAACCTCAACATTACCAGGGTGGTATTTCAAGGACGGCTCCATTGGAACTAGCGTTCCAACTTCAAAGCCTCCCACCTATCCTACACAAGTAAGGTCAAAGTTCAGTGTCAAGCTGCAGTAAAGGTTCACGGGGTCTTTCCGTCTAGCCGCGGGTACACTGCATCTTCACAGCGATTTCGATTTCACTGAGCCTCTGCTGGAGACAGCGCCGCCATCATTATGCCATTCGTGCAGGTCGGAACTTACCCGACAAGGAATTTCGCTACCTTAGGACCGTTATAGTTACGGCCGCCGTTTACTGGGGCTTCGATCAAGAGCTTCGCTTACGCTAACCCCATCAATTAACCTTCCAGCACCGGGCAGGCATCACACCCTATACGTCCACTTTCGTGTTTGCAGAGTGCTATGTTTTTAATAAACAGTTGCAGCGGCCTGGTTTCTGCGGCTGTCATCAGCTCAGGAAGCAAGTTCCATCACCAACAACAGCGTACCTTCTCCCGAAGTTACGGTACCATTTTGCCTAGTTCCTTCAGCAGAGTTCTCTCAAGCGCCTTGGTCTACTCGACCTGACCACCTGTGTCGGTTTCGGGTACGATTCCTGTGTAACTGAAGCTTAGAGACTTTTCCTGGAAGCATGGTATCAGCCACTTTACTGTACAAGTACAGCTTGCTATCGGATCTCAGTATAGAGTACCCCGGATTTGCCTAAGATACATACCTACATCCTTCCACCTGGACAACCAACGCCAGGCTGACTTAACCTTCTCCGTCCTCTCATCGCATTACACAGAAGTATTGGAATATTAACCAATTTCCCATCGACTACGCCTTTCGGCCTCGCCTTAGGGGTCGACTCACCCAGCCCCGATTAACGTTGGACTGGAACCCTTGGTCTTTCGGCGAACGGGTTTTTCACCCGTTTTGTCGTTACTCACGTCAGCATTCGCACTTCTGATACCTCCAGCATACTTCTCAATACACCTTCATCGGCTTACAGAACGCTCCCCTACCACTTGACTAATGTCAAATCCGCAGCTTCGGCACATAGTTTTAGCCCCGTTACATCTTCCGCGCAGGCCGACTCGACTAGTGAGCTATTACGCTTTCTTTAAAGGGTGGCTGCTTCTAAGCCAACCTCCTAGCTGTCTATGCCTTCCCACATCGTTTCCCACTTAACTATGATTTTGGGGCCTTAGCTGGCGGTCTGGATTGTTTTCCTCTTGACTACGGACGTTAGCACCCGCAGTCTGTCTCCCGGATAGTACTCATAGGTATTCGGAGTTTGCATCGGTTTGGTAAGTCGGGATGACCCCCTAGCCGAAACAGTGCTCTACCCCCTATGGTATTCGTCCGAGGCGCTACCTAAATAGCTTTCGGGGAGAACCAGCTATCACCAGGCTTGATTAGCCTTTCACCCCTATCCACAAGTCATCCCCTGGCTTTTCAACGACAGTGGGTTCGGTCCTCCAGTTAGTGTTACCCAACCTTCAACCTGCTCATGGATAGATCGCCTGGTTTCGGGTCTATACCCAGCAACTAAACGCCCTATTAAGACTCGATTTCTCTACGGCTCCCCTATACGGTTAACCTCGCTACTGAATATAAGTCGCTGACCCATTATACAAAGGTACGCAGTCACCGAACAAGTCGGCTCCCACTGCTTGTATGCATGCGGTTTCAGGATCTATTTCACTCCCCTCACAGGGGTTCTTTTCGCCTTTCCCTCACGGTACTGGTTCACTATCGGTCAGTCAGGAGTATTTAGCCTTGGAGGATGGTCCCCCCATATTCAGACAAGGTTTCACGTGCCTCGCCCTACTCGTCATCATTATGTGTGCCCTTTCGTGTACGGGAATATCACCCTCTACGTTCGCACTTCCCAGAGCGTTCCACTAAAACACACATAACTTAATGGGCTGATCCCCGTTCGCTCGCCGCTACTGAGGGAATCTCAATTGATTTCTTTTCCTAAGGGTACTGAGATGTTTCACTTCCCCTCGTTCGCCTTGCAACACTATGTATTCATGTTGCAATACCTACCTTAAAGTAGGTGGGTTCCCCCATTCAGAAATCTCCGGATCACAGGATATTTGCCGCCTCCCCGGAGCTTTTCGCAGGCTATCACGTCTTTCATCGCCTCTGACTGCCAAGGCATCCACCACATGCACTTAATTACTTGACTATACAACCCCAAACAGTCGTCAACACCTACAAGTGAGTGTTGTCCGTGCGATTCTTCATCGCCACTATCTGTTGTCTGTGTACTTAAACACTGTACAGCTTCAATCTAAATTCATATACCAAAACGCTTGATTCAGTTAATTTGCTAGTTCTCAATTCATTCAGATTAATTGCTTAATCTAAACTCTTGAGTGAACAATTTATTTCAGACTCAATTTTGCCAATCTGTTAATGAATAAACACGCCTTCGTCAGGTCATGCTTAATACCGTGATACTTAAATCACAGAAGTTAATAAACCAAGACCGAAATCTCTATTTACTAATTTCTGTAATCCGAACTTATCTTAAGTTCTGGTGGAGACTAGGAGAGTCGAACTCCTGACCTCCTGCGTGCAAAGCAGGCGCTCTACCAACTAAGCTAAGTCCCCAGCTTACATCATCAGTTATGTATCTTTTATCTATAACTTCAACCAGTCAAAGTCATGGTGGGTCTGACAAGACTTGAACTTGTGACCCCACGCTTATCAAGCGTGTGCTCTAACCAACTGAGCTACAGACCCTCAGATACATCTATGAAGAACAACTTGTTGTGGATTCTTACCAATCGTCAATCTTTCGTTAAGGAGGTGATCCAGCCGCAGGTTCCCCTACGGCTACCTTGTTACGACTTCACCCCAGTCATCGGCCACACCGTGGTAACCGCCCTCTTTGCAGTTAGGCTAGCTACTTCTGGTGCAACAAACTCCCATGGTGTGACGGGCGGTGTGTACAAGGCCCGGGAACGTATTCACCGCGGCATTCTGATCCGCGATTACTAGCGATTCCGACTTCATGGAGTCGAGTTGCAGACTCCAATCCGGACTACGATCGGCTTTTTGAGATTAGCATCACATCGCTGTGTAGCAACCCTTTGTACCGACCATTGTAGCACGTGTGTAGCCCTGGCCGTAAGGGCCATGATGACTTGACGTCGTCCCCGCCTTCCTCCAGTTTGTCACTGGCAGTATCCTTAAAGTTCCCGACATTACTCGCTGGCAAATAAGGAAAAGGGTTGCGCTCGTTGCGGGACTTAACCCAACATCTCACGACACGAGCTGACGACAGCCATGCAGCACCTGTATGTAAGTTCCCGAAGGCACCAATCCATCTCTGGAAAGTTCTTACTATGTCAAGGCCAGGTAAGGTTCTTCGCGTTGCATCGAATTAAACCACATGCTCCACCGCTTGTGCGTACTCGTCAATTCATTTGAGTTTTAGTCTTGCGACCGTACTCCCCAGGCGGTCTACTTATCGCGTTAGCTGCGCCACTAAAGCCTCAAAGGCCCCAACGGCTAGTAGACATCGTTTACGGCATGGACTACCAGGGTATCTAATCCTGTTTGCTCCCCATGCTTTCGCACCTCAGCGTCAGTGTTAGGCCAGATGGCTGCCTTCGCCATCGGTATTCCTCCAGATCTCTACGCATTTCACCGCTACACCTGGAATTCTACCATCCTCTCCCACACTCTAGCTAACCAGTATCGAATGCAATTCCCAAGTTAAGCTCGGGGATTTCACATTTGACTTAATTAGCCGCCTACGCGCGCTTTACGCCCAGTAAATCCGATTAACGCTTGCACCCTCTGTATTACCGCGGCTGCTGGCACAGAGTTAGCCGGTGCTTATTCTGCGAGTAACGTCCACTATCTCTAGGTATTAACCAAAGTAGCCTCCTCCTCGCTTAAAGTGCTTTACAACCATAAGGCCTTCTTCACACACGCGGCATGGCTGGATCAGGGTTCCCCCCATTGTCCAATATTCCCCACTGCTGCCTCCCGTAGGAGTCTGGGCCGTGTCTCAGTCCCAGTGTGGCGGATCATCCTCTCAGACCCGCTACAGATCGTCGCCTTGGTAGGCCTTTACCCCACCAACTAGCTAATCCGACTTAGGCTCATCTATTAGCGCAAGGTCCGAAGATCCCCTGCTTTCTCCCGTAGGACGTATGCGGTATTAGCATCCCTTTCGAGATGTTGTCCCCCCACTAATAGGCAGATTCCTAAGCATTACTCACCCGTCCGCCGCTAAGATCAGTAGCAAGCTACCTCTCTCCGCTCGACTTGCATGTGTTAAGCCTGCCGCCAGCGTTCAATCTGAGCCATGATCAAACTCTTCAGTTAAAATCATTTTGTACCTTATTTAAAGACAAGGTACCAATTCTGGCTCATCAATTACTGACTTAAATTTCGCTCAAATAAACTTCGAGTAATTTAAACCAATCAATCAATGAAAATTATTTCGATTAATCAATCAGTAAAAATCCACACAAGTTGTTCTTCAATTCTCTTAATGATCTTCTTCCTGGTTCGTCACCAGCAAGCTAGGTCGGCTATATTACTCTTAATCTCTTAAAAGTCAACAGGTAATTTCGATATTTTTTAAAACTTATTTTCTAAACCACCTTGTCATCAAATTCATCACTTAAAGCAACCAACTTAATCACAAGTAACTGTTTTTCAACAAGTTTCTATCTGCATCACCGCCGATGGATGTGCATTATAGAGGATTAAGAGCCAGTTGCAATACCTTTCTTATATTTTATTATTCAAGCGGTCACTTTTTAGGCTTTTTAGTAGAAATTAGATGAGATATTAAACTTTTTTTAGTTAATCAACTTCATGTAGAATAGATTATTCATGCAATTGATGTGGCATTAACTCACCATGTGGCATTCCGCTAAGAAAGTATTATTCTGCATACTTGTAGTGCTTGCTACGAGTGGGCCTGCGTATGCCAATTCAAAACATAACTTCTATGTGCTAACTTTATCTATTTTAAGTTATAGCAAATGGGAGAATGTAAGCACCCCTACTCTTTGTGTAATTGATAATGCTTCAATTACTTCTACTTTTCAGTCTTATATTCAACAATTATCTTATAATTATCGTGTACAAACAGTTAATGTTAAAGATTTCCCCAAGTCACATTGCCAAGCTGTTTACTTTTCTACAACTTCCCCTCAACAACAACAAAATTTAATTCAGAATTATCCATATCGTTCTTTGCTTTCTTTAAGTATTAATAATCCAGAATGTGAAGTTGGTAGTATCTTTTGTTTATATGATCAAAATAATTACACCACTTTTAAAGTTAACTTAGATGCATTAAGCCATTCCAAGGTCCATATTGATCCAAGGGTATTACTCTTGGCTAAGAATGCGGAGTAAGGGCCATGATATCTAAGTTGTATCAGTCCACTTCTCTACATGCTCTTTTTAGAAAGTCTCAATTTACGATTTTTGCGATTACTTTTTTTATTTGTTCTTTTACCTTTGTATCTATTTCCGTTTTTACTATGGAAACTTATGCAAAGCAAAATTTGCAATTACTTAGTCATACGCTTCTTGAGCGTATTCAACCTGCTGTAGTGTTTAATGACAAGATCACAATAGAACAGATCTTAAATGAATATACGAATGATCATTCTATTCGAGCTATTCATATTTATGATTCTGAACATCATTTAATTGCACAAAGTTTTAAGTTGTCTAGTCAAACTTCCGTTTTGGAAGGATGGTTTAATCATTGGTTCTTAAATGAGCCTGTACATTTAACGATTTATCATCACCAACAGAATGTTGGCGAGCTAACGCTTTTTGGTAGCTCTGAAAAAATATTGCAATTTTTAAAGATGATTATGGTCGGTCTAGCGATCGCGATGTTATTTATTGTTTGTGCACTATGGTGGTCAGTGAATTTAACTTATCGTCAAATTATGCAGGCGATTTATCCTCTTACCAATATTGCTCAAATCGTAAGTGAACAGAAAGCTTATAATCTTCGCTTTCCATATAACCGTATTAAAGAGTTTCAAGATTTAAATACTGTTTTTAATCAGTTGCTTGAAGAAATTCAAATTTGGGATAATCAGTTACAAAAGGAAAATCGAAAACTATCTTTTCAAGCTCATCACGACCAACTCACGTTACTACCAAACAGACATTATTTTTATCAAATATTGTTAGATATGTTTGAAGATAAGGATTTTGACAACAAGTCTGCTCTATTATTTATAGATAATAATAACTTTAAGGCAATTAATGACCAGTTCGGACATTTAGCTGGTGATGAAGTCTTAAAAGAAATGGCCAAAAGATTACAGACTCGTTTACGGCATCAAGATTTTATTGCCCGTCTAGGCGGCGACGAATTTGCGGTCATTTTGCATTCCATTAGTCATGCTGATCATTTAATATCTATTGCTGAAAATTTACTCGAAAGCTGTAAAGAACCTTTGCATCTAAATGATCAAACGATTTATTTCAGTTTTAGTGTGGGGATTGCTTTATCCCAATTTGCGTCTAGTCCAGAAGATTTTATTATGCAAGCCGACCAGGCGATGTATAAGGCTAAGACTTCTGAGCAACATTGGTTTATTTATAAACCAGAGAATTAAATTTAGGCTAATCTATGAATACAAGATCTTTAAAACTCTCCTTTATTGCATTGCTGTGCATTGCTCTTGCAGGCTGCTTGAGTTTTGGCCCTTTGAAATATCGTCAAGTAAAAATGCTAAAAAAAGAGGGTTTTGTTCTAACTAATGAAGGCTGGACTCTAGGTTTACCAGAACGTTTATTATTTGATTTTAATGATGCAACGTTGAAACAAAGCCATGAAGCAGAACTTGTACGCTTAGCAAATCAATTAAATAAATATGATTTGAATAAGTTAAAAATTGTTGGTCATACTGACGATGTAGGTAATCCTGAATATAACCAGAAGTTATCTGAAGAGCGTGCACAAAGTGTTGCTAACCTTTTCTTGACTCGTGGTTTTAAAAAGGAAAATATTTATGTTATTGGACGTGGTTCAACTCAACCATATGTACCAAACACAACCAATGAAAATCGGGCAATCAATCGTCGTGTTGCAATCGTCATTATTCCTTAATTTTCTTATTTAAAAAAAGCCAATCTTCGTGATTGGCTTTTTTGTTTTATACAAGTTCAATAATATCAATAGTCGGTGGTACACGAAATCTTAAAGGTATGCCAACCATACCTGTTCCTACGGTAACAAATACATCAGCATGCTCGTGTGAATAAAAGCCACGTTTGTGACCTAAAATTGATACTTTTTTCATAATGTAGTTAGTTACCCACGGAAGCTCAACCTGTCCCCCATGAGTATGTCCTGATAACATCAAAGGTCGATTGGGTAATTTGGGAACCATATCTACTGTATCTGGATTATGAGAGAGGATCAGCCACGGTTTATCTTGTGGTAAGTTTGGCATTGAACGCATATCGGTTTTTCCCGCCCATAGATCACCAATACCAATTAAGCGAAATTCGTCAAACTCAACAATTTTACCTTCAATATCCATAACTTCATTGTAGTAAAGTGCATCTTTTAATAATTGTTGGATAGGTGGTCCTGGATATTGTTCATCATGATTTCCAGGAACTGAATAGACTGGAGCTTGAATATCTTTGAGTACAGCCAGTTCTTGTACTAGTTTGTCTTCTGGTTCATAGGTCCAGTCGCCTGACACAACCACCAAGTCAGGTTGTTGCTCATTGAGTTTTTTCACAATGATTTTGAGTTGTCGTTCGTGACCAGAAAATAAACCTATATGTAAATCAGCAATTAAAGCAACTTTTACAGGCTTATTAAAACGGCGATCCGGATTCAAACGATATTGATGAACATCAACACGTACCATATGCGGTTCTATAAAACGTGCATAAATGAGGATACCGCTTAATAAAAAGATAAAAATGGTTTGGTGAATTGAGTAATATCCTATCCAACCTGCATATAAGTTAAAGAACCAAAGTGGAATAAGAAGATAAGATAGATAAAAAGTAAGTAAGTGAACAAAAGCTTTAAATGGATGAATTGTTTCTGTACGTGATTGATGAATCCAAGCTTCGACAATGCCCCACAAGGCAAGTATTGAAAAAATAAAGTAAAAACAAAAGATGATTGAATTTGGATTCCACATTACGATTCTCGACTTATCTTATATTGATTGCTAGTAATCAAATTCAATATTTATCTTTCAATATGCACGAATTATACTCTAGCTCACCTTATCGTATGTATTGATTATGGCACAATCCTTTCATTCCAAACAGCTTCAAACTCATCAACAGGCTAAAGGCTTTTTGATCAAAGCTTCTTTAGTTGTCTGTTCAAGTTTTGCTGTGACTTTGACAGGTTGTAGCACTTTACCCAAACATCGTGCAGAGCCGATTGAATATGCACGAGATATCGATACATCTCAAACTTCACTTGCAAAAATTATTACACCTTTGCGGGAACAAAATCCAAATTTAACGGGTTATCATCTGTTAAATGATCCGTTAGAAGCACTTGCGGCTCGTTTAAGGTTGATTGATAAAGCCGAAAAGACTTTAGATTTACAATATTATATTTGGGATAATGACAAGGTCGGCGCTTTAGCTTTACATGCGATTATTCGTGCTGCAGATCGTGGCGTTAAAGTACGTTTATTGATTGATGATAATAACGCTAAAAAAATGGAAGGGGTTTTACTGGCCCTTTCTCAGCATAAAAATATTGAAGTTAAATTATTTAACCCTTACCGTTTTCGCGAATACCGCGCGATGGATATGATTTTAGACTTAAAGCGTATCAATCGTCGTATGCATAATAAGAGCTTTATTGCTGATAATCAGGTGGCGCTCATTGGTGGGCGTAATATGACAAATCAATATTATAACGTCAGTGATAATTACCAATTTTCTGATGTTGATGTCATGTTAGTTGGTGCTGCTGTTGATGACATCGTAAATTCTTTTGATGATTACTGGAATCATGAATATGCCTATTCGGTCCAGAGCATTGTTAGTGCTCAACAACACCGTTTACGCTATGAAAGTTTAAAAGAACAACTCGATGCTCATTATCAACAGGCAACTGTTCAAAACTTTCTTAACTTAACTTCTAAGTCGCATGCTTTTGATAAATGGCTAGACCATAACATTCAATTTGACTGGGTTAAGGCAGAGGTCGTAAAAGACTCCCCTGATAAAATTAAGTCAAAAGCAAAAAAAGAAGAGCATTTAAATTTCCAATTGATTAACCATTTGGAAAAGCCCGAAAGTAATGTTGATTTGATTTCTGCTTATTTTATTCCTGAAAAGCAAGGCGCTAAAATTTTGAGTACGCTTGCGAAAGAAGGTGTAGAAGTTCGAGTTTTGACAAACTCATTTAAGGCAAATGACGTTGCTGTAGTCCATGCTTTTTATGGTAGATATCGAAAAGAACTTTTGAAAAATGGCGTACAACTTTATGAGTTTTTACCAGCCCCAGATAAACGTAATTTAAATAAAAATACGGAAGAGTTGGCAACTAAGGCTAAAGTAAACATGAAAGGCTTAAGTCGTTCAAGCTTACATACCAAACTCATGGCTTTAGATGAACAGGTTTTTATTGGATCATTCAATTTTGATCCACGTTCTGCTTATTTAAATACTGAAATTGGTGTAATTTTAGATAGCCCATCGCTAGCAAAAACAATTCACCATACGATGGATGAAAACTTAAATAAATATGCTTATAAATTAAAGCTCGACCCAAATAACAATATTTATTGGCAACAAGAAACCTCTAAAGGGCCTGTTATTTATAAAAAAGAACCAGAAATGAAATGGTGGCAAAAGGCAGGCATGAAGTTTCTTTCATGGCTACCTCTCGAAGGGTTTATGTAATTAACTTTTTGGCTTAAGTACTTTTTGATGTAATTGAGCCAAACCTTCTACCATTTTTTGTTGGACTTCTTGAGTCAGACTTTTTACATCGTGCCCTTCGACCGAGATAGGAGGCAAGGTCAGTAGATGAGCTGTTACTTTCGGCATTTCTAGCACATGCTGAATATGTTCAACAAATGACATCTCACCAATAAATGGTGCAACATTATCTAATTCACCATGACGGTTTACATAGCAAATTAAGCACACCTGTACTGGGCGCTTGGCTTCAATAGCAGCCCCGAGTAAACGACCATGTATTTTTTTAACAGAATGACCATCTGTAGTAGTCGCTTCAGGAAAAAATAATACTGGAATATTTTGTTTTAAGAATTCAGCAATTTGCTCTCGAATTCTAATAGAGTCACCAGAGCCACGCTTAATAAATAAAGTACCGCCACCCTTTGCTAAGTTACCAAAAACAGGCCAATTTTCTATTTCAGCTTTAGCCAAAAAGAACACGCGCGCACCCGAACCTAAGACAGCAATATCAAGCCAAGAAATATGATTGCTTACCCATAAAGCTGGCTCTCTAGGAATCGTTCCATGCACTTGAACATCGAGGTTAAAGACTTTGCATAAACGGCGACAAAAATATTGGACGTATCGTGTATTAACAGGATTATTTGGATCCTTATAGAGTCCATGACGATAAACTAAATAAAAACCTTCACTGATTGCCGCAGTTGCTGAAGTAACTTTCTTTCCGTACAAGCCTATTTTAGAAAATTTCTTTAACGTTGAATTTAATATACTTTGCGTTTGAGCCATAAAATTTCACTAACGATCAATCATTGTTATACCTATCTCGAGCCATTCTATACGTTTCGCAATTAACTTGCATCGCTATGCGATAGAAGCAAATAAAAAATAAAATGCATGTAGATAATCTAAAGGATAAGAGTAAACCCTTTCCCCTTTTACTCAAGTTTCCTCTAGAATAAAGTTTTACCCTTTTCAGGATTTATAGCCACGTGGAATTAGTTGATCGGCATCAAGGCGGTGAGCGCACAATATTAGTGAGTGTGTCTGTACAATTATTAGACGATTTGGATGCCGAAGAGTTTGCTCTACTTGCACAGTCTGCTGGTGCGGATATTCTTGAGCACGTTAAAGTACAACGTAATAAGCCAAATCCTAAATTTTTTATTGGTTCAGGTAAAGTCGATGAAATAGCCGAGAAAGTTCAAGAATTAGAAGCCGGGCTGGTTATTTTTGATCATGCATTATCACCTGCTCAAGAACGAAATTTAGAAAGAATATTAAAATGTCGGGTCATTGACCGTACTGGTTTAATTTTGGATATTTTTGCCCTACGTGCCCGCACCCATGAAGGTAAATTACAAGTCGAACTTGCTCAGCTTAAACATTTATCAACTCGCCTGATTCGTGGTTGGTCTGCTGACTTTGAACAACAAAAAGGTGGTATTGGCTTACGTGGTCCTGGTGAAACACAACTCGAAACAGACCGTCGTCTCATTCGTGTACGTATTACTCAGTTAAAAGACAAGTTAGAGAAAGTCCATCAAACTCGTATACAAGGACGAGCAGCCAGACAAAAAGCTTCAATTCCAACCGTATCTTTAGTGGGTTATACCAATGCTGGTAAATCTACTTTATTTAATATTTTAGCGAAAAGTGATGTATATGCAGCCGACCAACTGTTTGCAACACTTGATCCAACCTTACGTCGTTTAGAGTGGGATGGTATTGGTACTGTTGTGCTCGCAGATACTGTCGGTTTTGTGCGAAACCTACAACATGATTTAGTTGAGTCTTTCAAGGCAACTTTAGAAGAAACGCTTGAAGCAACATTACTCTTACATGTAATTGATAGCAGTAGCCATGAAATGCTGGATCAGATTGAAGCTGTTGAAGGTGTGTTAAAAGAAATTGGCGCAGATGCCCCTGTCCTTCGTGTTTACAACAAGATCGATTTAAGTGGTGAAGAGGCTAAAATTGTTTATTCAGAGCCGCATGTTCCTGATCGCGTTTATGTATCTGCACATTCAGGTTTAGGTCTAGATTTACTACGTCAAGCTGTTCAAGAATGCTTAATGGGCCAACTTCAACAATTCTCATTAATACTTAAACCTGCTTATGGCAAATTGCGTACCCAGCTTTATGCTTTAAACGTTATCGAATCTGAACATTATGATGATGAAGGTCTATTACATATTGATATACGAATAGCCCCTCATAAGCTCGAGCAATTAATTCGCCAAGCCAAATTACCTATAGATGAGATATTAGGTGAACGAGCGAGTCAGTTTAAACGACCACTAGAAGAGTTTGAAATCAAGAACTAGATCAGTTAAAACTTGATAAGTAAACTTTTAGAGATAAAAAATATGGATAAGATCAAAAGTATAGATTGGGCAGCATGGGTAGGAACTTTTCTACTTATTATCGGCTTTCGTGAAGGCTCAGTCGTCGTTATGCGTACTTTTGGTCATCCAGAATTAGGAAACTTAGTCGGTTTAATTAGTTTACTCATCATTTTGCTCGTTTGGCGCAAGTTTAAGAAAATTCCTTTAAGACTAGTCGACACCAACAATAAAATCATGAAAGAAAGTGGTTTTGCTTTTTTACCTATTTGTGCAGGATCATTAATTATGCTGGTGCATATGGGCAAAGAAATTCCTTTATTTCTCTTTGTACTAGTGGTGAGCACCCTTATCCCGCTGTGGGTCTATGCAAAAATGGCCAAACACTGGTTATAAGGAGAATAAAATGTTTATGATTTTATATGGATTTTTGATCACTCTAGTTGGCTACCTTTGTGCAAAACCTTTAAACCGCCGTTTCCCTCAAGTCCCTCTCTTAGTTTTCGGTATGTTCATTGTGATTGGTTTATTGTCAATCTTGAAAGTTCCTTATGAAGAATACCGACTTTATGTAAATGATTTATTCAGCCATCTACTGGGTTATGTCACAGTTGCTTTAGCGATACCATTGGCTGCAATGCGATATGACGATCTACCTCTTAAATCAGTGATTGGAATTTTGTTTTTTGCAAGTATTAGCGCCGTTGCTTTACCCATGGGACTCGCTTATTTACTTCATATGTCTGAGCCTACTATTCTGGCTTTTGCTACACGCGCTGTAACTACACCTATTGCTTTAAACATCGCAACTTTATTACATGCCCCTGAAACATTAGTCACGTTAATTGTGATTTTATCCGGAGTTATTGGTGCAGCATTTTCACCATTTTTACTTAAACATATTCATGATGAAAGAGCATCAGGTTTAGCTCTAGGTTTAGCCGCACATGCTATTGGAACAGCTCAAGCTTGGCAACGTGGCCCTGTTGCGGGTCGTTATGCCGCTTTTGGTATGGCTTTAAATGGTGTATTTACCGCCATATGGCTACCGACTTTCATGTTATCTGTAGGAATTTCCTGATCAAAAAGTAGTTCAAATAAACATTGAACCAGTGATCAATTAGAAATAAGATGATCTTTTCAAATCTAAAAGGATTTTTGATTATGGGGAAATTTTTTGTTGGAGCGTTGCTCTTATTGGGGATAAATTCAGCTACTTTTGCAGCTGATATTACTGGTATGTGGCAAACGATTGACGATAAAACTGGTACGCCTAAGGCTCATGTAGAAATACGAAAAGAGGCAAATGGTACTTATTCAGGAAAAGTTGTAAAAATTACACCGCGTCCGGGTTATACACCAAAAGAAATTTGTGATAACTGCCCAGCGCCTTATACCAATAAGCATATTGTAGGTTTAGATATCGCGACTGGTTTAAAACAAGTGGATAGTACAACCTACACTGGTGGTAAAATTCTAGATCCAAATACTGGCAAAGTTTACGGATTAAAAGCCAAACTCAGTGCAAATGGTAACCGTCTACACATGCGTGGTTATCTTGGAGTTTCAGCTTTAGGCCGCAATCAAATTTGGATTCGCCTAGAATAAATCTTAAAAAAGAAAAAAGCCGCTTATGCGGCTTTTTTTATTACATGACAGGATTAACTACTGAAAAACTTTGCTGGTCTTCAAGACGATAAGCAATTAAGTTTTTACCCCACACACAGCCACCATCTACGTTCTGAATATGTTCACTGATTGTTCTGCCTTCTAGAGCAGCCCAATGACCAAAGAATACTTGATGTGTTTGTGCAGCTTTACTTGGAAATTCAAACCAAGGTAAATAACCTTCTGGCATAGGTGCATCTAAAGTATCTTTAAAACTAAATTCCAAAGTACCTTCTGCATTAGTTAAACGCATGCGTGTTAAATAATTGGTAATACAGCGTAGGCGATCATTACCAGTTAAGTCATCTGTCCAAAGATCTGGTTTTGAACCATACATTTCAGCTAAAAAAGCATCTAATACAGACAGATCATCATGTGCTAATACAGCTTCAACTTCTTTCGCTAAAGCAGCCGTTTTTTTTGCATCCCAAATACAAGGTATACCAGCATGTGTTAGCACAGTTTGTTCATTTGGAAATAAACATAATGGCTGTTTACGTAACCAGTCGATGAGTTCATCACCATCCACAGCATCAATAACATCCTGTGTACGATCTTTCTCTTTAATTTCTTTAAGACCACGAGCACAAGCAACCAGTGTTAAATCATGATTACCCAAGACGGTTGCAGCTGCGCCACGATCGGCTAGTTTTTTAATAAAACGAAGTGCACCTACAGAATTTTCTCCACGTGCAACTAAATCACCAGCGAACCAAATAAAATCTTGGTCAGGATCAAAACGTATTTCCTTCAGCAATGCTTTGAGTGCTTCAAAACAACCTTGAACATCTCCAATGATATAGTTATAGCGCTTGGTCATTTATGCCACCATTTGATCTGCCAAAGCGACAAACTCGGCAAGTGTCAGAGTTTCTGGACGAGCCATTGGGTCAACGCCTGCTTTCTCAAAGCCATTTTCTGCCAGCATACCTTTAAGACTGTTTCTTAGAGTTTTACGGCGCTGTGTAAACACGTGTGCAACCAAACGAGCTAAAGCTTTCTCATCTTTTGCGACAATCGGTTTTTGTTCATAAGGAACTAAACGGAATACTGCACTCGTTACTTTTGGTGGTGGATTAAATGCGCCTGCAGGAACTTCAAATAAAAATGTAGGCTGGCAATAATATTGAATCATTACCGATAAACGACCATATTCTTTTGTATTTGGTTCAGCAGTAATACGATCAACCACCTCTTTTTGCAGCATAAAGTGCATATCTTTGACTTTGCTACCAAATTCCAAGAGATGAAAAAGTAGTGGTGTTGAAATGTTATAAGGTAAATTACCTACTACACGTAATGGTCGACCATCTTTTACGAGTTCACTAAAGTCATATTTTAATGCATCAGCTTCTACAATAGTTAAACGTTCTGGGTGTGGAACACGCTCTGGCAAACCCGCTGCTAAGTCACGGTCTAACTCAACAACTGTTAAAGCATCACACTCTCCAATTAAAGGAGAAGTTAATGCAGCCAAGCCCGGACCAATTTCAACAATATTATCGCCTGTACGCGGATTGACAGAGCGCACAATTTTGGCAATGACTCGCTGATCATGTAAGAAGTTTTGACCAAAACGTTTACGAGCTTTATGCCCTTCATCTTTCGGGTTTAGGGCATTAATTTGATACATAGAACATTTCCAACATGAAAAATTTAACTCGCGGCCAACGATAAAGCTAAATCGACAGCGACATTTAAACTTGAGCTTTTTGCCAAACCTGTCCCAGCTAAAGACAGAGCAGTACCGTGATCGACTGAAGTTCGAATAAACGGTAAGCCCAATGTGATATTAATTGCTTCACCAAAACCTTGTGATTTTAGCACAGGTAAGCCTTGATCATGGTACATGGCAAGAACAGCATCAGCATTTTTAAGATGTTCAGGAGTAAATAAAGTGTCTGCTGGCATACTTAAACTGATTTTAATGCCTTGAGAGCGGTAAGTTTCAAGAACCGGATTAATGGTATCAATCTCTTCACGACCTAAGTAACCATCTTCACCCGCATGAGGATTTAAGCCACACACCAAAATCCTTGGATCGGTAATTTTAAACTTAGTTTTTAAGTCATGAAGCAAGATATCTATTACTTGATGCAAGCGTTGTTTGGTAATTGCATCTGCTACATCTCTTAAAGGCAAATGTGTAGTCGCTAAAGCAACTCGCAAGGTTTTAGTGGCGAGCATCATGACAACACGCTCTATACCTGCAAACTCTTGATAATATTCGGTGTGACCACTAAACAAAATTCCTGCATCATTAATGACTGATTTTTGTACCGGCGCAGTAGCTACACCTACACTTTTACCTGACATTGCATAATCAGCTGAGCGACTTAGTTGCTCTAATACATAAGCAGCATTAGCTGGGTCTAATTGACCGTCAGTGACTTCTGTTTTTAATGCAACATGCTCTATATAAAGCTCACCTTGTAAAGATGATTGAGTCTGTCCGGTATACTCTAAAAACTTAATATCCAAGCCAAGCTTTTGAGCACGTTGTTGCAATAAATTTCGGTCAGCTAAAACAACAACCGGACGTTCATCAACTCGTTTCGCCAGACTTAAACAAATATCTGGACCAATACCGGCAGGCTCACCGGAAGTGACATATAAAGGCAGCACAATCACCCCCGACACATTTCTAAAATTTGAATTATTTTAACATATCCTACATTCATCGGATTAGGGATTAAATTATCTACCTTAAACTGGATTTTTCTTGTGACTTTGGACAAACTCGTTTAGAATGCTCGCTCCTTTTGTTTGGACAGATTCCATAGTCCAAACCAACTATAATAGGTAGTGGTTTAATGAAAACTCTCAGCGCTAAGCCAGCTGAAGTTCAACATGACTGGTATGTTGTTGATGCTTCTGGCAAAACTTTAGGTCGCCTTGCGACTGAAATCGCTCGTCGTTTACGCGGTAAGCATAAAACTTCTTATACTCCTCACGTTGACACTGGCGATTACATCGTTGTGATTAATGCTGAACAAGTTCAAGTGACTGGTAAAAAATCACTTGATAAGAAATATTATCGCCATACTGGTTTCCCTGGTGGTATCCGTGAGACTAACTTCGAGAAGTTAATTGCTCACAAACCTGAAGCTGTTCTTGAAAAAGCGGTTAAAGGCATGTTACCAAAAGGTCCTCTTGGTTATGCAATGATCAAAAAAATGAAAGTGTACGCTGGTACTGAGCATCCGCATGCTGCTCAACAGCCACAAGTTTTGGACATCTAAGGGATACAGCACATGGCTACTAATTATGGTACAGGTCGCCGTAAGACCGCAACTGCACGTGTTTTCTTGTCAGCTGGTACAGGCAAACTCGTTATTAACAACCGTACTTTAGAGCAATATTTCGGTCGTGAAACTGCTCGTATGGTTGTTCGTCAACCTTTAGAACTTTTAGAAGTTACTGAAAAGTTTGACCTTTACATCACTGTTAAAGGTGGTGGTATCGGTGGTCAAGCTGGCGCGATCCGTCACGGTATTACTCGTGCGCTTATCGCTGCTGACGAAACTTTAAAACCTGTTCTACGTCAAGCTGGTTTCGTTACTCGTGATGCTCGTGAAGTTGAACGTAAGAAACTTGGTTTACGTAAAGCTCGTAAACGTCCTCAATTCTCTAAACGTTAATTCGTTTACCGAATCGGACAAAAAGCCTTGGATTTTTCCAAGGCTTTTTTATTATAAAAACAGAACCAACAGATAAGAACTTATAAATATAAAAACTATCTCTTTAGAACCGTGATTTCCTAGAGCATTTTTAGTATTCTAATCGATTCACTCAACCACGTCGTCTTGTGATATGTCGGTCGAAAATACCTCTATTCAGGGGATTACCCTTTACAGCCATGCTGATGATTTCCGTTCTCACTGGATTCGTTTCTTATTAGCAGAAAAACAAATTAAATATCAATTGATCATAACTGATCACGAAGATGAGGATTTAGCAAGTCTAAACCCTTATAACCAATTACCGATGCTCCTTGAGCAAAACCTGAAATTATTCTCAGCACCCATTATTGCTGAATATCTTGATGACCGATATCGTCAGAGTAAACTTTACGCCGATGCGCCGATGGCACGCGCAGAACAACGACAATATATTTGGCGTCTTGAAAATGATTGGTTCAAATTGGCTGATCATATGCTCAAACATGTAGATACTTTAAATATAGAACAAAAACAAAAAGCCCAAAAAGAACTACGTGAGACCTTAATTTCTCTTACTCCACTATTTCAGCATTTTCCTTACTTTATGTCGGAAAATTTTTCAATTTTGGATTGTATGCTTGCCCCAATTTTTGTGAGGCTGAATAGCATGGGAATTGATTTACCAAAGCAGCAGTGTCGGCCTATATTTTTGTACTGTAAACGTATCTTTAGCCGCCCTTCTTTTGTTAAATCAATGACGGCCCAAGAGAAAACCCGTTACAATGAACAATTAAATATGGAATAGTGTGATATGTCTGAGCAAACTATTGAATTAACCCCTACACGTCCTTATCTTGCTCGTGCAATCTATGAATGGATTTGCGACAACAAACTCACACCTTATTTACTTGTTGATGCAACACAGCCACATACGGATGTACCACAACAATTTGTCAAAGATGGTCAAATCGTTTTAAACATTGTTCCACATGCTGTACATCAATTATTGATTACCAATGATGCTATTACTTTTTCAGCACGGTTTGGTGGAGTTTCCAAAAATATTTATGTGCCTATTCAAGCTGTTTTAGGCCTGTATGCACGTGAAAATGGTCAGGGTTTATTCTTTGATCCAGAAGAATATGCCAATGTCACTCCTGCAGAAAATGTAATGGGGCCAGAAGTACAAGAATCAACTGAAACAACATCGAGCAAGAAAAAACCAACATTAAGAATTTTAGATTAAATTTAGAGGAATAAAGTATGGCATTTGATTTAGTCCAATACTTTGCTGAGCAAATAAAAATTCAGAAGCCTCAGCTTTTAAATCAATATCCAGCAAATGAAAAGAATAAGCTGATTGATGAAGTTAACGTGCTAACACTTGGCAAGTTAATCAGCTTATGGCGTCAAGATGATAGTAAAATTTATAATGAAATAAAAACTGCTGATCCACTATATATTCAAGAAGTAGCGCGCCATCTAACTACATCTAAACACAATCAATCAGTTTTAAAAAATACTGAGCTCGAACAAAGTATTTCTGAAATTCTCACATTACAGTTAACAGAGCTGAATCAGCTTGATGACACTGGTGGGTTCGGTCAAAATGGATTGAAAGAGCTCATCTTAGGTCAAGTTGAACATTTATCAGGCCAAGCGGAAGACTGGGTTTGGTCAACAAATCACCTAACAGAGTTAATTGGTTCTAAACCTGTTGAGCAAGAAGAGCTATCATTGGATACAACAATGAAGGAGTTTAACCAAATGGTTCATCAAGCCCAACCATCCCACGAAGATTTGCATATTGAAGAACAAACAATCGAAACTTCAGTTCCTACATGGTCAAAGATAATTGCTCCTGTAGTTGCTTTAGCAATCTTGGGTTATTTGTACTGTATTTATACTCAGCTTGTTTAATTTCATCATAAACATTAAAGGAGGAACAAATAGTTCCTCTTTTTTTATTTTAAAAACATAATTTATTATCCCATATTATTTTAACATTCTATTACAATTATTAAATTTTGAATGAAAATTATATAATGCAAACCTGAGCACAATATTAAAAGTATAATGCATAAATTTTCTTATAATATTTTTTATAATATGACATTTTTGGTCACTTACTTACCCAAACATCAATTTTAATTTAAACTTGTTTGATTGACTTAAACTTGGGTAGAAATATAATGATTTTTAACTACTTTTAAATAAAAAGTAGTAACTATAATTTTATAATCCTGAGAGATAAAAATGGCTAAACTTTCTTTAGATAGCTTAACTGAAATTGATGGTTTTGTTGCATCTGCACTTGTTGATTCAGAAAGTGGTTTATCACTTGCAACTCAAGGCGGTGGGGAAATTGATTTAGAATTGGCGGCTGCTGGAAATACAGAAGTCATTCGCGCAAAAAGAAATATCGCTAATGCATTGAAATTAAATGACAATATTGAGGACATTTTAATTACATTGGGTAAGGCTTATCACTTAATTCGTCCATTAGAGAGTAATAACAACTTATTTCTTTATTTAGTACTTGATCGTACTAAAGCAAATTTGGCTATGGCTCGCCATGAGTTAAAGTCATTTGAAAAAGAGCTAGACTTCAGCTAATTGATTTAATTTATGCTCTTTATATTAATTATAAAGAGCATAAAAAATCACTACACTATTTAATAAAACTTAAAATGATACTATGGATAGTCATTGCATAAATATTGCAGTTTCAGGTTTAAGCTTAAAAGTTTCAGATGAATTAAAAATATTAATCCGAAATTTAATATCCAATCAATATGGGATTAATTGGGTTAACATTTCTAATAATAATATTGATTTATTAATCATTAACGAAAACTTTTTTGATGCAGATAACATTCAAAATATTCTTCAAAAGAAAAAAATTCCTTATTTAAAAATTACCAAAACACCTTCACAAAATGGAAATTCTATATATGAACATACTTTACACTTTCCTTTAGAAAAGTCAGAGCCCCTTCTATCTTGGCTACAAAAAAATGTATTAGCCTCTTTAGAATCTACTGCTATTAACTCTACGTCAGCTTTATCAAATGAAATGGCTCTCATAGATGGGCAATTTATAAAAAGTTTACATAGTCAGGAAAATACCAAATTACATTTATTTGATGATAAAGGTACGCTCGCTATTATTGATAACAGGACTCAGGTCGCTTGGGTAGAACCTTCTCGTCAAAAAGCACATACCAATATGAGTTTTAATTTTGCTTTTGCCAAAACCTCAGACTTTACAAAGGTTTCACGTAAAAAAGGTTATTACTTAAAAGATTGGTTATGGAATCTCATCTGGTATTCAAATGAATTTGAAAATTTAGCTTCGGCTGATGGTTATTTCAAAATAGATCATTGGCCGCAACCCTATCAAAAAGAATATAGAAAAATTAGCCTTCAGCTCTCTGCCTGCTTTATTCAGGGAGCAAAAGTCACTGATGTAGCAAAACAACTTAACCAACCAATCGATGTTATTTTACGTTTTATTACGGCTTGCTTAATGGCAAATAACGGACAATATGTTTCTGCAAATAAGTGTTCATACGCTCCTCAAACGAATTCAGAAGGCTCAAATAGTGAAAGTCATTTTTTTAAAAATTTCATAGGAAAAATTAGACGTCGTTTTGGTTTTTAAGGAACAGTATGATTATACAGCAATATAAAATTGTCTTTGCGGGCAGCATGGGGGCGGGAAAAACAGAAGCGATCAAATCGCTATCTGAAATTCCAATTTTAGGAACAGAAGCATTTAATACAGATGTAGAAAGCCATCAAAAATCACAAACAACAGTCGGAATTGATTACGGTGAAATTACACTAGATGATGGAGTTAAAATTGGCTTATATGGAACACCTGGACAAAGCCGTTTTGATTTTATCTGGTCAGTTATTTGTGAAGGCGCAATCGGTATTATTCTTCTGTTAGATCATAACAGCCCAAGTGCTATTAGCGAGCTAGAAAGCTATTTGGAAACCTTTAAAAACTATAATAATAATATTGCGATTGGTATTACACATATTGATGAAAATAAAGAATCTTCACTTCAGCAGTATCGTAATTGGTTAACAGAAAATGAACTTCAATATCCATTATTTTTTATTGATGCAAGAGAACAAGAGCACATTTCAATGATGGTTGAATCATTAATTGCATCACTTGAAGTTAAGGTAGGCGCAACATCTCAAGGGAAAGATCATGCTTAGTATTCCAGTTCAAAAACGAACCGCTCCAACACAATTGCTACAACTTGCAAAAAGTGAAGCCCAAAAAATTCTGATGAATACACGTGGTGTAGACTTTGTGATGATTTGTTCTTCAGATGGGTTTGAATTAGCAACAGTCAGCCATAAGAACTATCATAACACCACTAAATTAGCTGCGGTGAGTAGTTCTATTTTGGCAATGGTCACTGCATTTTTAAAAGAAATTCAACTGACCGGCTGTAATAACATCACCTTAGATGCAGATAATGGCAAAGCCATTTTAACGGCCATTCCAGCGATCCATCACCCGATGGTGATGGTTACCCTAAGTAATAGAGATGTACTTTTAGGGCAACTGCTTTACAGTCTAAAAAAAGCAAGCCAAGTGATTGCAGAGGCAGATGGAGAATAACCCACACGGCTATAAAAAAATACCGCCCAATAAGAGCGGTATTTTTTATACTTGGATACTAAATAGCATTTGCCGTTTTTTAACTTGCTGCCCTTGTTGGCCTAAAACTTCTTCAATAATCCCATCTACATCAGCTTTAATCTGCTGCTGGATTTTCATAGCTTCAAGCACTAGTAAGGTCTGACCTTTCACCACTTGATCACCTTGATTGACCAAGATATTTACTACAGCACCATCCATTGGTGCACGAATTTTGCCATCACCAGCCGCATCAACTGTTTCTGGCGCAGCATAAGTTACGTTGCGAATTGCAACATTGCCATTCTCTCGATCTAAGTAAAGCTGATCACCATCTAATACACATTGGACACGGCGACGCACACCATTAATTAAATAAACTAGGTAATCTGGCGTTCTCTCAAGTACTTCAATGCAAACTGTTTGATCACAGAACTGGGCCGTAAATGTGTTATTTACAGATGAAAGCAGTAATTGAATTTGCTGATCATCATATTTAAGTTTTAATGGTAATGGCACACCTAAGCCAGTTTGCCACACTGCCGTACCGTTACTTTGGCTAAATAATGCCGCTGCAATCGCTAATGTTTCTAAAGATAGAACCTGCTTATGTAAACTGCTGTCATTTAGAAAATGCTGTTGAATGAACGCTGTATTGGTATCTCCTGCAACAACAACTGGATGACGTAATAAATTGACCAAAAATTGTTTATTACTATTTACTCCTAGCAAAACACAATCATCTACGGCACGAGCCAGTAAGCGAATCGCATCCTCACGGGTTTTACCGTATGCGATCACCTTCGCCACCATCGGATCGTAAAATGGACTGACTTCATCGGTTGCTAACATGCCATGATCGATTCGCACATTTGGTAAAGTTGCAGGCTGCCATCGTAAAACCTTTCCTGTTTGTGGTAAGAAATCCTGACGTGGGTCTTCGGCATACAAACGCACCTCGATTGCATGACCGTTTAACATCAATTCATGTTGTTGCAAAGGCAATTGTTCACCATTCGCTACACGTAACTGCCATTCAACTAAATCTAGTCCCGTAATAAGTTCGGTTACCGGATGCTCGACCTGCAAACGAGTATTCATCTCCAAAAAGTAAAATGCACCGGATGCATCAAGCAAAAACTCAACTGTCCCCGCCCCGACATAAGCACATGCTTTTGCTGCTGCTACAGCTGCCTCACCCATTTGCTTACGTAGTTCAGACGTCATCACTGGACACGGCGCCTCTTCAACTACTTTTTGATGGCGGCGTTGGATTGAACAATCACGCTCAAACAAATAAACATAATTGCCATGAGTATCACCAAAAACCTGAATTTCGACATGGCGCGGAGCAATGACTGCTTTTTCTAAAATAAGCTCACCTGAACCAAATGCATTTTCAGCTTCTGAACGCGCAGTTTGTAAAGCTTCAATCAATTCGGATGATTGTTGTACCAAACGCATTCCACGACCACCACCACCCGCAGAAGCTTTGACCATAATTGGAAAACCAACCTGTTCGGCTTGTCCTGCTAAGTATTCGAGATCCTGTCGGTCACCTTCATAGCCCGGTACACAAGGGACGCCCGCCTCAATCATGGCAATTTTTGAAAGGCGTTTACTGCCCATTAACTCAATTGCAGAAGCAGTAGGCCCAATAAAGGTAATCTGGTTATCGATACATGCCTGAGCAAAATTAGTATTCTCTGACAAAAAACCATAACCGGGGTGAACAGCATCAGCACCTGTTTTTTTGCATGCATCTATTATTTTGGCAATTGAAAGATAAGACTCAGATACTTTTGAAGCACCAATATAGACAGCTTCATCAGCCTCTTGCACATGACGAGCATTACGGTCTGCATCGGAATAGACCGCCACAGTTTGATAGCCCATTGCCTTAGCAGTTTGCATGACTCGAACTGCAATTTCACCACGGTTGGCAATCAGTAATTTTGAAAATTTCATTATTTTTATCCTTATCTCTTATGACTCATCAGCCCAGTTTGGCAAACGTTTCTGGATAAAAGCCATTGTTCCTTTTTGTCCCTCAGCCCCACCTACTGCTTGAGCAAACTGCTGTGCAGCATCATTCAGCAATTCATTTAAAGGTTCATTGAGCGTTCGATGTAACAGTGCTTTAGTCACACGTGAAGCTTGAGGAGCTGCTCGTTTAATGTGTTGAATGGTTTCCTCTAGAGCTTGCTCTAGTTCGATTTCATTATGTGCAATTTGATGAATCACTCCGACACTTAGTGCTGTATGTCCTTCAAAGCGCATGCCTAATAAAGCTAATCGACGCGCCTGAGTCAGGCCAATACGTTTCACCACAAAAGGAGCAATTTGTGCAGGAATTACACCAAGTCCCGTTTCAGGTAAACCAAACTGGGCATTGTCGCGACTAATCGCAACATCGGAAACACATGCCAGACCCAATCCCCCCCCTAAAACAGCACCTTCTAAAATCACCACAACCGTTTGCGGTGCGGCTTCAACCTGTTCAAGCATGGCACCAAAACGGCGGTTAAAATCAGTATAAGGTTGCAGGCTACCAACGTTAGTTGCTTCAACGCGTAAAGCAGCCATATCTTTAATATCACCACCTGCACAAAAGGTTCCGCCTTCCCCACGGATAATTACCGCACGAATTGAAAGGTCATCGCGAATAGCATTAAAGACTTGTTGAATGGCATTGACCATCTTCAAGTTCATGGCATTACGGCTCTCTGGTCGATTTAACCAGAGATATAGAATACTGCCGTCTTGTTCTAATTGAATGCTGTCATCAAGATCTAGGGCTTGTAGAGATGTCGAAAGTGTCATGGTGTATTCCTTATTTTTATTTCTGCTTTTTAGGCAGAATGTCCATTAACTTACAGATAATCCCCAACATAATCTCATCTGCCCCACCACCAATAGACCCTAAGCGACCATCACGGTACAGCTGTGATGCAGGGTTATCCCACATAAAGCCGTTACCACCCCAATATTGCAGACAGCTATCGGCAACTTCACGGGTTAAACGTCCTGCTTTTAGTTTTGCCATAGATGCCAGCTTGGTCACATCTTCCCCAGCAATATGCTGTTCACAAGCTTGATAGGTTAAGGCTTTAAGCGCTTCCACTTCGGTCATGAGTTCAGCAAAACGAAAATGGATATATTGGTTATTAATGAGGGGTTGACCAAAAGTGGTACGCTCTTTTGTATAGTCGATGGTCTTTTGGATTAAATTTTCCAACCCGCCAATGGCATTGGCACAAGCCCATAGGCGCTCTTCCTGAAATTGCATCATCTGCATCATGAAGCCCATACCTTCAACACCAACCAAGTTACGTTGAGGTACACGGACATTGTCTAAATAAACTTGCGCTGTGGTGGTTGAACGCATCCCTAATTTATTAAGTGGCTCGGAAAAACTGATCCCTTTAGTTTTTGTTGGCACAATAATCATCGACTTGTTGACGTGAGGTTTATCGTCAGATGTGTTGGCTAAAAGGCAGAAAAAGTCGGCTTGTAATGAGTTGGTAATCCACATTTTGCTGCCGTTAATGAAATAGTCATCGCCATCTTTTTTAGCAGTCGTTTTAATAGCAGCAACATCCGAACCAGCATGCACTTCCGATACTGCAATTGAGGCAACATATTCCCCAGCAATGGCTGGTGTTAAAAACTCATCACGTAACTCTTTACTACCAAAACGTGCCAAAGCAGGTGTTGCCATGTCCGTTTGTACACCAATAGCTAAAGGCACCCCGCCGCAAGCCGCATATCCAATTTCTTCTGCAACCACAAGGTTATAGGAATAATCTAACGCTAAACCGCCATTTTCCTCAGGCTTACAAATCCCCAATAAACCAAGATCACCCATCTTTTTAAATACATCGTGGATTGGGAAACGTCCCGCAGCTTCCCATTCTGGAATATGTGGATTCAGCTCATTTTGAACAAATTGACGAGCTGTACGGCGTAATGCTTCATGTTCGGCAGTAAATTTCATGGTGCTATTCCTATTAATTTTTTTAATTGCGGTAAAGGTTGATTAAAAACGGGACACACCAAAACGAGTTGGATTTAGCTCTCGTTGCTGTGCTTCATAAATGGTTTGTAAAAGGAAAATTAATAATTTCCGAGTATCTCGCGGATCGATAATGCCGTCGTCATGTAGCATAGCTGTATTGAAAAGCGCGGTAGATTGCTGCTCCAATTTCATGGCCGTACTTTGCTCAAGAAAATCGAGCATTTGCGGATTAGGCTCCTGACCGGAAGCTTTTTGCTTTCCTTCAGCCACAATGCGTAGCACCTTTCCAGCTTGTGCAGCGCCCATTACAGCAACATGCGAATTTGGCCAAGCAAAAATAAAATCTGGCGATAAACTCCGACCACACATTGCGTAGTTACCAGCACCATATGACCCTGCCACAACGATTGAAATTTTAGGTACAGTACAATTGGCAACAGCTTGAATCAGTTTTGAGCCATGCTTAATAATGCCATTTTGCTCGGCATCGGTTCCCACCATAAAGCCAGTAGTGTTATGTAAGAACAATAACGGCCGGTTAGTCTGTTCACATAAGTGAATAAACTGAGCTGCTTTTGCTGCCCCTTGAGGGGTAATCGGACCATTATTGGTAATAATACCGATATGCAAGCCTCCAATTTTTGCCCAGCCACACACCGTTAAATCGTCATATTGCTGCTTAAATTCTAGAAAATCTGAATCGTCAATAATGCGTGCAACCACTTCTTTCATATCAAATGGTTGTTTAGGATCACTTGGGATAACACCCAATAGTTCCTCGGTATCGTAACGAGGCTCTTTATAAGTCACATCAACTGGTTTGATTTGCTCTTTCCAGTTCAGGTGTTCAAAAATTTCACGTGCAAGCCGAATCCCATCGGCATCATTTTCTGCTAAGTATTCTGCTGTTCCGGCAACCTGCGCATGCATTTCCGCTCCCCCCAATTCCTCCGCTGTAGCGACTTCACCAGTTGCTGCTAAAAGTAAAGGTGGGCCTGCAAGTAACATTTCGGTTTGTTTGCGTACTACAATGACATAATCCGAAAGACCTGGTTGATAAGCCCCTCCTGCCGTTGCATTCCCATGTACCACTGCAAGCTGTGGAATACCTGCTGCAGAAAGACGTGCCTGATTGGCAAAAGTCATACCACCGTAGGTAAATACTTCAGCTGCATAATTTAAGTTAGCACCACCACTTTCAGTCAGCGTAATCAGCGGGAGTTTTTGTTCTAAGGCAATTTTTTGTAAACGCAAAGTTTTCTGTACGCCCATAGGAGACATAGTCCCACCCTTAATTGCACTATTACTTGCTGAGACCAGACAACGCACACCACTGACGAAACCAATGCCAGCAATTACACCACCACCAGCTTCGGAGCCATCTTTGTCATCATGCATGTTGTAGCCAACCAAGCCACAAAGCTCAACAAAAGGAGAATCAGCATCGAGTAATAACCGTACACGCTCATGCGGCAGAATCTTTCCCTTTTTATCGAATTTCGGTTTAGCAGCATACGATTTATCAATGCTTTTTTGCTGAATTGCACGGACTTCACTCAGCTGAGCAAGCAGCGCCTCTTTATTTTTTTGATACTGTTCACTACCAGCAGTAATTTCGGATTGAAGAATGGTCATTTTTTTATTCCTCACTCCGAGCCTGAATTATTGCTTTGCTCGACTTTATCAGTCTTATCTTTTTTAAAAATTTCAGGAATAAACGCGCGATGGAAACCATTATAAGATTGACTATTTGTCGCATCAGCCAGTGGATACATACGCGTACCTTGCGATGCAGCGCCATCAATGCGTAACGTCAAACCAGAAACAAAAGCCGCAGCATCGGACAGTAAATAACAAATTGCCGATGAAACTTCAGACTCAGTTCCCATACGTTTTAGTGGTACATTGCCAGCAAGACTTGGAATAATCACTTTGGCAAAATCACCACTATAATTATCCATACCGGATGATACGATCCACCCCGGTGCAACCGCATTTACACGAACGCCAGATTTCCCCCACTCAACTGATGCTGTTTTAGTTAAGTTATCAACCCCTGAACGCGCAGCGCCAGAATGTCCCATTCCTGGCATGCCGCCCCACATATCAGCAGTCATGTTAACAATACTGCCACCATGTTTAGCCATCCATTGGTTATAAGCTTCACGCATTAAATAGAAAGTTGCGTGTAAATTATTACGCACGACTGCATCGAAACCATTTGCTGAGATATTCTCTAAAGCTGAGGGGAACTGACCACCCGCGTTATTCACCAAGCCATCCAATTTACCGAATTTCTCAATCACTTCAGCAATCATATTTTTTACTTGTTCTTCTTCACGGTTATCACAAACAATAAAATGAACTAAGCCACCATCTTCTATAATTTCTTGGCTAACTTTCTCTAATTTCTCAATTTTGCGTCCTGTAATCACCACTTGAGCGCCAAGAGCTGCAAGCTCATGTGCAGTACAGCGTCCTATTCCAGAGCCTCCACCTGTCACAATGACTACTTTATTAGCGAAAGCATCTGGTCTAAAAATTGATTGATAACTCATCTTTGTTTCATCCATTCATTTTATTTTTCTAAAAGATGTGCCGGAACTTTGACAGGCATATCCAATAATTGTTGTGCAAATGCTTTACCTTGTGGGTCGATACGTAGGCTTGCAACACCACCGCCACCCAAGGCATTTTCCAACATAAAATTTAGTGCATTTAAACCCGGTAACTCATAACGAAATACATGTCCCTTTTCAGCATCCAAGACATGTTGCATATAGCTTGCAACAGACTGTTCAGTTAGTGCTGCACGAATCCATGGTAAATAATCTGCTTTACGTGCAATCACCCCGATATTGCTATGATTACCTTTATCACCACTGCGGGCATGCGCAATTTTAATCAAAGGAACTTCAATTTCATCTCCTTGATATACCGCACTTTTACCAGTTGCTAAAGTATTGAATTGCTCTGTATAAATGCCCCGAGGAATCTCAACCAGATAGCGGTTCCCATCAAAATCGATTTCGACATTGACCTGATTTTTATCAATTAAAAATGAAAATAATTTAATCACTGGAGATGCTTTTGGTCGACCTCCGACAATTCCTGCCAAGGCTGGAGCCATACCTGTTGAAGCCTGTGCAATTTCAGATGCAAAGAACATACATGCTTCTTTAAACATGTGTTTTACAGCTATTTTGACCACCACTTCACGACTATTTAAAGCCTGAGCATGTGCTCCATAAGTACTTTCAATACCTAGAATCTCAACAGACTTTTCACTAAATGGAGGTACTGAGCGCATTGCTAAAACACGTTCGCACTTAGTCAAAATCGCATCGGCAATGACTTGTGCCTTTTGTGGTGCCTCACGTCCTGCAATTAAGAAACTCACTAAAACCCGATAACCATCAGGATAAGTCGCACTGACTTTATATTGCACAGTCGGTGCTTGTCCTTTTGCACCCGTCACACGGACTCGGTTCTCTCCGATTTGCTCTAAATGCACGTGGCTGAAATCAGCAATTACATCGGGTAATAAATATGCTTGAGGATTACCTATTTCATAAACAATTTGCTCCGCAACCGTGGCAGTAGATACCAAACCACCTGTTCCCTGAGGCTTAGTCACAACGAATGAGCCATCTTCGCTCACTTCAACCACTGGAAACCCCATGTTGTCGAAGCCCTGCACCAATTGCCAATCGGTAAAATTACCACCTGTACATTGCGCACCACATTCAATGATATGACCTGCCAGTGAGCCTTGTGCCAACTTATCATAGTCATCTAAAGACCATTGATACTCATGAAGTAAAGGGGCAAGCACCACAGCAGAATCAACCACACGGCCAGTGATCACGATATCTGCACCTAAATTCAAAGCATCGCGAATAGCCACCGCACCTAAATAAGCATTACTACTCGCCACCTGTTCTGGCAAAGCTTCACCGCTAAACATTTCCTGAATATTTTGCTGCTTAAGTTGTTCATGCTGCGCTAAAAGATCATCGCCTAAAATCACAGCCACTTTCAGATCTAGACCATATTCTTTAATTATTTTTTGCAAGGCATCTCGACACGCCAATGGATTAACACCACCAGCATTACTAATTACCTTAATCTTTTTCTCTGCAATTTTTTTAAGTAGAGGTGCCATCACTCGACTGACAAAATCCAAAGCATAACCATGCTTTGGTTCTACCATCTTCGCTTTTGCCATAATCGACATGGTGATCTCTGACAAATAATCAAAAACCAAATAATTAATATCGGTTAGATGTACCAATTGGAAAGCGGCAGTATTGGTGTCTCCCCAAAAACCTGAGGCACAACCTATTTTTACGACACGCTCATCATCCTGTTGATTACTTGCCATCTTATTTCTCATTATTTTGTTTAAAAATTACACTCAACATTACCAATCAAGCGCTTGGTTTGTAAAGAGCAAAATGTTATTGTGAAATTGACCAAAACTGCCAAACTCGACAGCTCAGGTAAAACATGATGAGGTTTGGCAAACTTTTCTGTTAAGTATTTTTATATAAAGGATTCGGCTTTCGCATGATTGCTACTTCAATTGAACAGATTCCAAATATCTCTTGTTTTGATGACAGCCCACGTGGTCGCTTATTACGAGGAGCTGCCTATCTATTTCATAAACAAGGCTATGACAAAACTACTGTACGCGAACTTGCTCAATTTATTGGACTCCAGTCGGGAAGCTTATTCCACCACTTTAAAAGTAAAGATGACATCCTCGCTCATGTGATGGAGGAAACCATTATTTACAATCTTGCTCGTTTACAAGATGCGGCAGCCCAATCTACCAATCCAGAACAACAATTACGTGCCCTTATTAAAGCTGAACTCATTTCAATTACTGGAGATACTGGTGCAGCCATGGCTGTTTTGGTTTATGAATGGTTTGCCTTGTCAAAAGAAAAACAAGATTATCTTTTAAAAATGCGTAATGAATATGAGCAAATCTGGATAGATGTGATTGAAAAATTACGTACTGAAGGCAAGGTAAAGCATGATGCCTTTATTTGGCGAAGATTAGTTGGCGGTGCAATTTCATGGACCGTAACTTGGTATAAAGCTGAGGGTGAAGTTAAAATTGATGAGTTAACAGAAATGGTTTGGGAGATGGCTTTGAAATGAGTTCTGTCTACTTGCGTAAACCTCATATAAATGACTTAGCTGAAATTAAAGAAGCATATAAAAACAGTATGCAATTGCATCAACCTTGGACCTACCCTCCAGCTAACTTTCAAACATATTTAGAACAGGAACATCGTTATTTTGTTTGTTTAACAACAAGCCATGCTATTGCTGGAACATTTAATATTTCAAATATTATACGAGGCCATTTTCATTCAGCCTATTTAGGTTATGAAGCATTTCATCCCTATCAAGGTCATGGCTATATGACGCAAGGCCTCAAATTATTACTCAATGAAGCATTCAAAAATTTAAATTTACATAGGTTAGAAGCAAATATACAACCTGATAATATTGTCTCGATTCAACTAGTTGCCAATGCTGGTTTCATAAAAGAAGGCTTTTCTCGCCAATATCTTCGTATTGGCGGAAAAACTTGGAAAGATCATGAACGTTGGGCAATTTTAAATGAAATGTGGAAGGAGAAATAAAATTCCAGCCAATTTAAACTTAAGATCACTAATTCTTTCTCAAACAAAAATTCTATTAATTTTCAGTCATAAATTTTAAAAATAGACGACATAACTTGACGTTAATATCTTTTTTTATATTCACGCTCCACATCCAAACTGTTATTATCATTAAATATCAAATGATTATAAGAAACATTAATGAATCCAGTACAACACGCCAATATTTCGGTCAAACGTCGTGGGGGAGAGCTTGAAGATTATATTAATATTCACGCTCTAATCGACAGTACCAAAATGTTATGTACAGATAATCGCCACCGGATCTTACATACTTTTTGGGGTATACAAGAAGTTATTATTCCCATTTTTGGGCATTACTTCGACAATAGCATGGGTAAAAGTATTGAAGTTAAAGATCTATGTGAAAGAGACCACCTATTAGTTGACTTTCATCATCGATTTATTCCAACAATTGGGGATTTTGTTTCGGCTATGCAAGATATACCTACAGAGGGACTAGCCAAACGTTTAGAAAAATTCCATTGTGATGTAATCGATGATCCAAAGTTATCAGCCACATTGCTTTCTCCTCTATCTGCTACAGGTCAATTAAAATCTTTACTTATTACCCATAATAGTTGGTTTATTAATACCATTTTACCCATGATGGGGAAATCAAAAGCTAGATTGATCGATTTTGATATCAGTCCAGATACTTTCTTTAATCCAATGCGATTTGAGATGTGGATGGATAATGGAATAGCTGTACCACCAAGTGCAGTAAAACTACAACAACTAAAGACAAAACTTGCTTAAAAACAGGGGAAAACTTATGAGCAATATTAAATATATGATTCGTTATAATGACTTTGGTTATAACGATGAATGGTATATGACTGATGAAGCAACTTTAGGTTCAATCAAAGCTATTTATAATGATCATACTGAAGCTGAGAAAACCTATAAGACTCTTGTTGCTCAAGCTTTATACGATCATGATTTATGCAATTTTGATATTTTTAATGGGTACGCCTCAGATGATCTATATGAACAAATCGACAATTTCATTTTAGAAAAAACAGGTGAAGAATTTGACGGTGAAAGTCTGCCGGAAATGAGTGAAGAAGATGCTTTTGAATTCGCTAAATTATCAGGGCTTTTACATTTTCAACTCATTAGCATTGATGATAGTAAACCTTTTTTTGTAATTTTATTACGAGAAAAAAATGAATATGTTTATGCTGAAACCGCTACAAATTCAGTACTTTTGACAAGTCAGTCAGATAATCCTTTGTTCGATTTTAATTTTAAAGAAGAGTATTGGAGAGAACAGACCATTACGAATTTCTTTAATGAATTACCTAAAACTTTAACAGGTTCTCTCTCAGAATTAAGCGACAGTCCAACTTTATTACAAGAATTGATCACGTCTTTAGGTTTAGTTTACCATGAATCGGCTCAACAACTAAGAATTGACACTCTATTCTATGAAAATCAATTTGATTCATTAAGATCTTTAAATGCCTTACTAAAACAACCATTATTCGAAATACAACAAATAACTATTGAAGAGCTAACTCAACTTTAATTTAAAATCCAAGGGCGGTATAAAACTTATACCGCCCACTTCTTAATAACCCAACTGCTTACTAATCAAATCTTTCATAATTTCTTCAGCACCACCACCAATCATATTGACCTTCACTTCACGATAAATACGTTCCGACTTGGTTCCTCGCATAAAGCCCATACCACCTAATGTCTGTACAGCTGCATCAGCACAAAATTGCATAGTACGAGTCGCAACATTTTTCAGCATCGAAATTTGAGCCACCAACTCAGGTCCTTGTAGTTTTGGCTGAGTCATTTTCCATGCAGTTTCTTCAAGCAATGCCCGTGTTGAGGTTAATTGCGTTGCCATATCTACTAATTTATGACGAACCACTTGATGATCAATTAATCTCTTACCAAAAGTTTTCCGTTGTTGCGCCCACTCTAAAGCTTCTTCGTAACAGACTAATGCATACCCATAAGCCACTACTCCCAAGAAGAACCGCTCCATATTAAAGTTATTCATAATAACTTTAAAACCAGCGTTTTCTTTGCCGAGCAGATTTGATGCAGGTACTCGTACTTGATCAAAATGCAAATGAGCTGTATCAGAAGCCCACCATCCCATTTTCTTTAAAGGTGTTTTAGTAATTCCTTCACTGTGCGCATCAACGAACAACATTGAAATACCTTCAGCTCCTGTTTTTGTGGGGTCTGTACGCACTGCAACAGTATAGTAATCTGCACGAATTCCCGATGTGATAAACGTCTTCTCACCCGAGACAATATAGTAATCACCATCACGAATAGCTTTAGTCTGTAATGCAGCGACATCCGAGCCACCACCAGGTTCTGTAATAGCTAAAGCAGAAATTTTTTTACCAGAAACAATCTCTGGGAGAACTCTAGCCTTTAACTCCTCACTTCCAAAATGCTGAATGGGAGGGGCACCGATTGTATGTACCATGAGTGAAGTGTGCACACCGCCAGAACCTGCCTTTGCCATTTCAATACCAGCGAGTAATGAATAAAATGGATCTGCATCAGGAATCCCGCCATATTCTTCTGGAAAACCTAAACCCAATAGCCCAATTTCAGCTGCCTTTCTATAAAGCTCTCTAGGAAATGTCTCAGCTTCATCCCACTCATTAACAAAAGGTGCCATTTCTTTTTGTACAAATCGGCGAACATTGTCAGCAAAAGCAATGTGTTGTTCATTATAGTAAATTGGGTTGAGTTGCATGTTTAGAAATGTCCTGATGTTTTTATTTAATTCCTGAACATATCTTGTCATGTTTACAGTCAATCAAAAGTTGCAAGAATCTCCATTTTCTTGGCATAAAACATCAAACAGAATTATTTTTATTTATGCACAACGCCTATACTCTTAAGCAGCAACGAAAACCACGCACAGCATAATAAGACTGTGCTCCATTATGATAAATGAAGACCCGACCATAACGTCGGTCAGCAAAAATAGCTCCATCTAACCGTCGAATCTCATCAGGAGTTTTAAGCCAACTTGATGTTTTAAGATCAAACTCCTCTAACATTTGTAAATCATGGTATTGCTCTTCTGTGAGAAGCTCAGCTCCCATTTCATTAGCTAGATCTATTACACTGTTTTTTGGAGGATGATCTTTTCTAGATTCCAAAGCCTCTCGATCATAACAAAGACTCCTACGACCTTTTGGACTCTCAGGAGAACAATCTACAAATAAATACTCATCCTTCTGTTGATCGTAAGAGACAACGTCAGGTTCTCCTCGAGTATTTTCCATTTCTTGCAATGACCACAATTTTTCAGGCGATTCTAATAATTTAGCTCGTACATTTGTCCAATCAATTTCTTTATGGCGATGTGTGTTCTTTTCAAATCTCTTCTTTAATAATTCAAGCAGTGAATCTAATTCTGTTGAAGTTAATTGTTTTTTAGTTGTCATTGAATAAATCCTTATAATTATTGGACTGAGCATCCATCAAAATAATTTATTTTTATTTTATCTAAGTCAATGTCGTCTATATATCGAACATTAATCGCAAAGATAGAGTTACCCTCTGCATCTGTACCTTGAGCATAAGGATGAATACCACAATTTTTACAGAAATGATGATTAATCACATGCTTGTTAAAAGTGTAATTCGCTAAAATATCAGGAGAATCTAAAGTAACTGTAACTTGATTAGTGGGTAGGAACCAAAGTAAAGACCCTTTCTTTTGGCAAATGGAACAATTACAAGATAAAACTTCTATTAGCTCACCTTCTACGACAAACTTCACCTGTCCGCAGTGACAACTTCCTTTATATTCCATAACATTCTTTCCCTTTATAATTTTTTATAGTTTTATAATATTCTTTGTTATAGATCAATTTTCAACCAAATTCCAATTTTGGCTTTTTCCTCATAATAAACCCTAATAAATTGAAGTAATTATCAATCACTAACTCCAAAAATATTGGCATTGTTTGCATCTATTACCATTTTTAAAAGAAAATAAAGGTAAACCAAAGAACATAAAAGCCACAAAGGCTGATTTTTTCCCTTGTGTGTAGGCTTCAATATCATAACTTCCGCAGTTAGGACATTGCTCTTTATTTTTTCCAAATTCTTGCTCTAAGTCTTCACTAAAATCTTTTTCAAGGAAAGCTTTCGCATCATCAACATCTTTTTCTAGTACTAATAAACGAACTCCACCCAATGCATTTGAATAAAACCAGTCCATATTAATTGTATGTTCATTTTCAATACGAGCAGGAATTCCAAAAGCCTCTAATTGAGTTTTTGCAATTTGTGCCTCATACGGAAACGAAAAAGTTTTAACTAAGATCCATTGCATATTAAATTTATAACAAGGTGAATAGTTTCAGAATAGCTTTATTTCTTTATAAATTGAATTAAATTTAATCTCTAAAGGATTAGGAATTAACTTTCCACTTTTATTCCGCGCATAAAGCAACACCCCAGTTTCTTTCGAGACCGGGGTGTTTGAATAATGAGCTGGCGATGACTTACTCTCACATGGGTAACCCCACACTACCATCAGCGCTAAGAGGTTTCACTTCTGAGTTCGGGAAGGGATCAGGTGGTTCACTCTTGCTATGGTCGCCAGCACAACTGTTTATGGATACTTGCTTTGGTCTTATTATTTGCCGAAGCGTTTTCCAAATCTTTACAGATTGGGCTGATTGAATCTGACTTGTTCATTTTATCTAGTGGAATAACTAAATCAAGTTTCTTTGTAGATTTATGAATCGATTGATGCTTTATATACAACTGCTTGGGTGTTGTATAGTCAAGCCTCACGAGCAATTAGTATTGGTCAGCTTCACATATCACTATGCTTCCACATCCAACCTATCAACGTCCTAGTCTCGAACGGCTCTTTAGAGGAATAAATTCCTAGGGAAATCTTATCTTGAGGTAGGCTTCCCGCTTAGATGCTTTCAGCGGTTATCCCTTCCGAACATAGCTACCCGGCGATGCGACTGGCGTCACAACCGGTACACCAGAGGTTCGTCCACTCTGGTCCTCTCGTACTAGGAGCAGATCCTCTCAAATTTCCAGCGCCCACGGTAGATAGGGACCGAACTGTCTCACGACGTTCTAAACCCAGCTCGCGTACCTCTTTAAATGGCGAACAGCCATACCCTTGGGACCTGCTTCAGCCCCAGGATGAGATGAGCCGACATCGAGGTGCCAAACACCGCCGTCGATATGAACTCTTGGGCGGTATCAGCCTGTTATCCCCAGAGTACCTTTTATCCGTTGAGCGATGGCCCTTCCATACAGAACCACCGGATCACTAAGACCTACTTTCGTACCTGCTCGACTTGTGGGTCTCGCAGTTAAGCGCGCTTTTGCCTTTATACTCTACGCGTGATTTCCGACCACGCTGAGCGCACCTTCGTACTCCTCCGTTACTCTTTAGGAGGAGACCGCCCCAGTCAAACTACCCACCAGACACGGTCCTCGTCCCGGATAACGGGACAGAGTTAGAACCTCAACATTACCAGGGTGGTATTTCAAGGACGGCTCCATTGGAACTAGCGTTCCAACTTCAAAGCCTCCCACCTATCCTACACAAGTAAGGTCAAAGTTCAGTGTCAAGCTGCAGTAAAGGTTCACGGGGTCTTTCCGTCTAGCCGCGGGTACACTGCATCTTCACAGCGATTTCGATTTCACTGAGCCTCTGCTGGAGACAGCGCCGCCATCATTATGCCATTCGTGCAGGTCGGAACTTACCCGACAAGGAATTTCGCTACCTTAGGACCGTTATAGTTACGGCCGCCGTTTACTGGGGCTTCGATCAAGAGCTTCGCTTACGCTAACCCCATCAATTAACCTTCCAGCACCGGGCAGGCATCACACCCTATACGTCCACTTTCGTGTTTGCAGAGTGCTATGTTTTTAATAAACAGTTGCAGCGGCCTGGTTTCTGCGGCTGTCATCAGCTCAGGAAGCAAGTTCCATCACCAACAACAGCGTACCTTCTCCCGAAGTTACGGTACCATTTTGCCTAGTTCCTTCAGCAGAGTTCTCTCAAGCGCCTTGGTCTACTCGACCTGACCACCTGTGTCGGTTTCGGGTACGATTCCTGTGTAACTGAAGCTTAGAGACTTTTCCTGGAAGCATGGTATCAGCCACTTCACTGTACAAGTACAGCTTGCTATCGGATCTCAGTATAGAGTACCCCGGATTTGCCTAAGATACATACCTACATCCTTCCACCTGGACAACCAACGCCAGGCTGACTTAACCTTCTCCGTCCTCTCATCGCATTACACAGAAGTATTGGAATATTAACCAATTTCCCATCGACTACGCCTTTCGGCCTCGCCTTAGGGGTCGACTCACCCAGCCCCGATTAACGTTGGACTGGAACCCTTGGTCTTTCGGCGAACGGGTTTTCACCCGTTTTGTCGTTACTCACGTCAGCATTCGCACTTCTGATACCTCCAGCATACTTCTCAATACACCTTCATCGGCTTACAGAACGCTCCCCTACCACTTGACTAATGTCAAATCCGCAGCTTCGGCACATAGTTTTAGCCCCGTTACATCTTCCGCGCAGGCCGACTCGACTAGTGAGCTATTACGCTTTCTTTAAAGGGTGGCTGCTTCTAAGCCAACCTCCTAGCTGTCTATGCCTTCCCACATCGTTTCCCACTTAACTATGATTTTGGGGCCTTAGCTGGCGGTCTGGATTGTTTTCCTCTTGACTACGGACGTTAGCACCCGCAGTCTGTCTCCCGGATAGTACTCATAGGTATTCGGAGTTTGCATCGGTTTGGTAAGTCGGGATGACCCCCTAGCCGAAACAGTGCTCTACCCCCTATGGTATTCGTCCGAGGCGCTACCTAAATAGCTTTCGGGGAGAACCAGCTATCACCAGGCTTGATTAGCCTTTCACCCCTATCCACAAGTCATCCCCTGGCTTTTCAACGACAGTGGGTTCGGTCCTCCAGTTAGTGTTACCCAACCTTCAACCTGCTCATGGATAGATCGCCTGGTTTCGGGTCTATACCCAGCAACTAAACGCCCTATTAAGACTCGATTTCTCTACGGCTCCCCTATACGGTTAACCTCGCTACTGAATATAAGTCGCTGACCCATTATACAAAGGTACGCAGTCACCGAACAAGTCGGCTCCCACTGCTTGTATGCATGCGGTTTCAGGATCTATTTCACTCCCCTCACAGGGGTTCTTTTCGCCTTTCCCTCACGGTACTGGTTCACTATCGGTCAGTCAGGAGTATTTAGCCTTGGAGGATGGTCCCCCCATATTCAGACAAGGTTTCACGTGCCTCGCCCTACTCGTCATCATTATGTGTGCCCTTTCGTGTACGGGAATATCACCCTCTACGTTCGCACTTCCCAGAGCGTTCCACTAAAACACACATAACTTAATGGGCTGATCCCCGTTCGCTCGCCGCTACTGAGGGAATCTCAATTGATTTCTTTTCCTAAGGGTACTGAGATGTTTCACTTCCCCTCGTTCGCCTTGCAACACTATGTATTCATGTTGCAATACCTACCTTAAAGTAGGTGGGTTCCCCCATTCAGAAATCTCCGGATCACAGGATATTTGCCGCCTCCCCGGAGCTTTTCGCAGGCTATCACGTCTTTCATCGCCTCTGACTGCCAAGGCATCCACCACATGCACTTAATTACTTGACTATACAACCCCAAACAGTCGTCAACACCTACAAGTGAGTGTTGTCCGTGCGATTCTTCATCGCCACTATCTGTTGTCTGTGTACTTAAACACTGTACAGCTTCAATCTAAATTCATATACCAAAACGCTTGATTCAGTTAATTTGCTAGTTCTCAATTCATTCAGATTAATTGCTTAATCTAAACTCTTGAGTGAACAATTTATTTCAGACTCAATTTTGCCAATCTGTTAATGAATAAACACGCCTTCGTCAGGTCATGCTTAATACCGTGATACTTAAATCACAGAAGTTAATAAACCAAGACCGAAATCTCTATTTACTAATTTCTGTAATCCGAACTTATCTTAAGTTCTGGTGGAGACTAGGAGAGTCGAACTCCTGACCTCCTGCGTGCAAAGCAGGCGCTCTACCAACTAAGCTAAGTCCCCAGCTTACATCATCAGTTATGTATCTTTTATCTATAACTTCAACCAGTCAAAGTCATGGTGGGTCTGACAAGACTTGAACTTGTGACCCCACGCTTATCAAGCGTGTGCTCTAACCAACTGAGCTACAGACCCTCAGATACATCTATGAAGAACAACTTGTTGTGGATTCTTACCAATCGTCAATCTTTCGTTAAGGAGGTGATCCAGCCGCAGGTTCCCCTACGGCTACCTTGTTACGACTTCACCCCAGTCATCGGCCACACCGTGGTAACCGCCCTCTTTGCAGTTAGGCTAGCTACTTCTGGTGCAACAAACTCCCATGGTGTGACGGGCGGTGTGTACAAGGCCCGGGAACGTATTCACCGCGGCATTCTGATCCGCGATTACTAGCGATTCCGACTTCATGGAGTCGAGTTGCAGACTCCAATCCGGACTACGATCGGCTTTTTGAGATTAGCATCACATCGCTGTGTAGCAACCCTTTGTACCGACCATTGTAGCACGTGTGTAGCCCTGGCCGTAAGGGCCATGATGACTTGACGTCGTCCCCGCCTTCCTCCAGTTTGTCACTGGCAGTATCCTTAAAGTTCCCGACATTACTCGCTGGCAAATAAGGAAAAGGGTTGCGCTCGTTGCGGGACTTAACCCAACATCTCACGACACGAGCTGACGACAGCCATGCAGCACCTGTATGTAAGTTCCCGAAGGCACCAATCCATCTCTGGAAAGTTCTTACTATGTCAAGGCCAGGTAAGGTTCTTCGCGTTGCATCGAATTAAACCACATGCTCCACCGCTTGTGCGTACCGTCAATTCATTTGAGTTTTAGTCTTGCGACCGTACTCCCCAGGCGGTCTACTTATCGCGTTAGCTGCGCCACTAAAGCCTCAAAGGCCCCAACGGCTAGTAGACATCGTTTACGGCATGGACTACCAGGGTATCTAATCCTGTTTGCTCCCCATGCTTTCGCACCTCAGCGTCAGTGTTAGGCCAGATGGCTGCCTTCGCCATCGGTATTCCTCCAGATCTCTACGCATTTCACCGCTACACCTGGAATTCTACCATCCTCTCCCACACTCTAGCTAACCAGTATCGAATGCAATTCCCAAGTTAAGCTCGGGGATTTCACATTTGACTTAATTAGCCGCCTACGCGCGCTTTACGCCCAGTAAATCCGATTAACGCTTGCACCCTCTGTATTACCGCGGCTGCTGGCACAGAGTTAGCCGGTGCTTATTCTGCGAGTAACGTCCACTATCTCTAGGTATTAACCAAAGTAGCCTCCTCCTCGCTTAAAGTGCTTTACAACCATAAGGCCTTCTTCACACACGCGGCATGGCTGGATCAGGGTTCCCCCCATTGTCCAATATTCCCCACTGCTGCCTCCCGTAGGAGTCTGGGCCGTGTCTCAGTCCCAGTGTGGCGGATCATCCTCTCAGACCCGCTACAGATCGTCGCCTTGGTAGGCCTTTACCCCACCAACTAGCTAATCCGACTTAGGCTCATCTATTAGCGCAAGGTCCGAAGATCCCCTGCTTTCTCCCGTAGGACGTATGCGGTATTAGCATCCCTTTCGAGATGTTGTCCCCCACTAATAGGCAGATTCCTAAGCATTACTCACCCGTCCGCCGCTAAGATCAGTAGCAAGCTACCTCTCTCCGCTCGACTTGCATGTGTTAAGCCTGCCGCCAGCGTTCAATCTGAGCCATGATCAAACTCTTCAGTTAAAATCATTTTGTACCTTATTTAAAGACAAGGTACCAATTCTGGCTCATCAATTACTGACTTAAATTTCGCTCAAATAAACTTCGAGTAATTTAAACCAATCAATCAATGAAAATTATTTCGATTAATCAATCAGTAAAAATCCACACAAGTTGTTCTTCAATTCTCTTAATGATCTTCTTCCTGGTTCGTCACCAGCAAGCTAGGTCGGCTATATTACTCTTAATCTCTTAAAAGTCAACAGGTAATTTCGATATTTTTTAAAACTTATTCTCTAAACCACCTTGTCATCAAATTCATCACTTAAAGCAACCAACTTAATCACAAGTAACTGTTTTTCAACAAGTTTCTATCTGCATCACCGCCGATGGATGTGCATTATAGAGCATTAAGATCCCTTTGCAATAGCTTTTTAAACATTAGAGCAACAACAGTTCGCTTTTTGATCAAAAATGGTAAAAATATTCATTTTTTATATAAACATGGTTGTAAAAGCAGCAATTTATCGAGATTTTTTTCATTCTGGTTCTTCTCTTGCCATCTTAAAGGCCGGCAATCGATATATTCACAATATCCACCCTCTCCCTGAAGACACTGATCATTCCAGCTTAACTGGTAGCTGAAACTTCCTATATATCCAGCGGCCAATCCAAATTTATAATCACCACGACTTTCAGCATAGAGCTCAAAAATAACTTTGCCATTTTTTTTACATTGCCAAGAGAACTCTCGAGGTAAGTACATTTCTCTTCCAAAAGGTGTTTGAACTTTTGGATAAACACGATAAATATGAAAATTAACATCTTCAGTAAAAGTTAATGGTTCTTTGCCTATTTCTTGAATATCTAAGCGTGAGCACAAAACGATATTCCATTGGTTTCTTATTTGGGTCAGAGTGACTTGGGTTGTTTCATTGAGATTAATCACTTGATATGTGTAAAAACATAAAGATAGAAAGGGTAAATGTAATGCTCGAGCATGTTTAAATCGCCCTAATCCACTCACTTCATATTTTTGCCCTTTATATAAGATTTCACCTTCACAATGACAAAGAACTGTCCAATAGTCTGATATTCCCCATTGCAAAGCAGATGAGTTCAAAATATTGGAAGGAGTTTGAATAACTAGATCACAGCTCATCTCAGAATCCACTCGTTTAAGATGAATTTGAGGAATTTGCCATTCAATAAGATCAGTTTTATCAAATTGGTAGTAATTAGGATTAAGCTGACATTGTCTTCGAATTGAATAAATTTTTAAGTGATCTACACTGTGTAAACTACTACTGACCAATACTGTTGCTGTATCAATCGCAGAAGTCACAATACTGTTTGCGTTATAACAAAGGGGAATTCTAGGCTGTCCAATCAGGCTAATATAATTAAAATAACGAAGTGGCGCAGGTAAGTTAGGAAGGATTAAACCTTGATAAACAACTTTGAAAAAGCCTCTAGAAGGCTGATATACAACGCCCCCATTTGAGTTGAGGCCCAGCTGCTGCAATTGATTTATCTGATTCATCAACTTCGGCATACTGAACCTCATATAATTTATGTTCTGATAGTCTCGTTATTTTTTTTAGCTAATAGTGTGGTAACAAAGCCCGATAGAGCATAGATTATTGAAACAATCAAAATACCCATTGGGATATTATAAGTGATTGCTGCAAAAATCAGTACTACTGGCAACATAACTACAAAAGGAACACGCTTACGATCCATTTGCTTAAATGAATAGTATTTGATGTTTGAAATCATAAGTAGTCCAACCACCACCATGATTACCGAATTAATCACTTGAATCGCAATATCACGCAAATCGAAAATGAATGGGTAATCTCGCGCAACCCATACAAGTGAAATAATAATAATTGCAGCAAGTGGACTTGCGATACCAATAAAGTAACGTTTATCAACTACTCCAATTTGAACATTAAAACGCGCTAAACGGAAAGCCGCACAAGCAGTATAAACAAAACAGCAAGCTAAACCTATACGGCCCAAATCATGCAGACTCCAGCTATACATTAGCATTGCTGGCGCTACACCAAAGGCTAACAAATCTGACAAAGAGTCATATTGCTCGCCAAAAGCACTTTGCGCACCAATTGCTCTGGCAACTCGACCATCTAACCCATCTAACAATGCTGCTATAAAAATGGCATAAATTGCTTGAGTAAATTCGCCATTCATACTCGCAATGATGGAATAGAAACCAGACAATAAAGCGGCTGTAGTAATTAAGTTAGGCCAAAGATAAATACCTCGACGTTTTACTTTTTGTCCTTCCGGATTATCTTCCTCTTCAACCACTTCGAACGTAATCCCATCAAAAGAATGTTCATTATGAGTTAAATCTTGCTCTGGTTTAGGCGCATTTGTCATTATTTTCTATTCCAAACATGTGCATTGATTTAGATTAATTATTACTCACCCACTAACCAGCGTACAGCGGCGTGACCACCCGTTTCTTGCATACGTAAGTGAGGGAATAACCATTGTAGGGCTTGATCGGCTTGTTCAGAGAACTGCCAAGGCGGGTTGATTACCAATAAACCACAACCATTTAGACCTACAGGAGTGTCATCTGGCCATACACAAATTTCACAAACTAACTGACGGCGAATTCCTGTTTTGAACATTTTCTTTTCAAAACGCTCAATCATCGCTCGGTCTTTAATTGGATACCAAACTGCAAAAACGCCTGTTGGCCATTTCTTATAAGCTTGTTGTAACAATTCAACTAATTGCGGAAAATCTTTACGTTCTAACTCGTATGGCGGGTCAATCATGACTAGACCGCGCTTTTCCTTCGGTGGAATTACACCAAGTAAGCCTTCATATGCATCGCGCTCGTGCAAACCTGCACGTTTGTCATGAATGTTATGACGTAATTGCTGAAAAACATCACGTTGCATTTCAAATATAGTCGCTTTATCAATTTCGCGCATACCTTGTAATGCAAACCAAGGAGAACCAGGATAACTACCCTTACCTTCTTGAGAGCGTAGTTCTTCAACAAGTTTTAAGTATTGTTGAATTGCTTCAGGAGCTTGGCGCTTTTCCATTTCTGAAAGCTGAACAAGACGATGAATACCTGTTAGGAATTCTCCTGACTTTTGCGCAGGTGCTTGAGATAAATCATATTTTCCTGCACCTCCATGCGTATCGATATAACGATAAGGTTTATCTTTGGCATTTAAACGATTAAGAAGCTGTAGCAAAAGCACATGCTTCATAACATCTGCAAAGTTGCCCGCATGGAAATGGTGACGGTAATTCATGTTGACTTTAATTCCTCAATTCAACAAATAGTTTAACATGAAAAAAATATTCTTTCGTAAGGTTGTGATCATCTAAAATAGAGCTGCTTGATATTTTTACGATCTATTCGAGGTTATATGCACTCTCACTCGCTTCCTGATTCATGGAATCTGGATCAAATTTTAGATGATTTAAATGCACATGGTTTTGCAATTATAGATCACGCTTATTCAGATCAATATCGCGCTCAGGTTGCAAATGAATGTAGCCACCATATGGATGAATTCAGAGAAGCTGGTATTCAAAACGGCGTGGTAAGCAATATTCGGAGTGACCATATTCTATGGATTAATGATCAGCTTCCGATTGCCCAACAACATATTGAAACGCTAAGTTTATTATCGCAAAGTCTAAATCAAGCATTTTATTTAGGAATTAAAGAGGTAGAAGCTCATTTCGCCTGTTACCATGCAGGTGAATTTTATGCATTACACCGCGATAATCCTCAGCAAAAAAATGATCGTATTATCTCTAGTGTTTATTATTTACACCCTGAATGGCAAGAAGACTGGGGTGGACAATTAAGGTTACAAGATAAAAATGAAAATTGGCATATTGTTAAACCTGAACCTAATCGGTTAGTTGTATTTCAAAGTAACTTATTGCACGAAGTTTTAGTTTCTAAACAGCAGCGCTTATCAATTACAGCATGGCTTCGTAGTGGAAACTCAATTTGGGGTTAGATGAGTGCTCTTTAAATTTCTCAAATGACCCCGATATAAGAGCTATTGATTAAAAAGGGCGAAGGCGTATGTCTATTGAAACAAAAGCAATTGTGACCAGAATTGGTGAAACAGACCAACTCTATTTAACGGAAAATACGCCTGAGCTTGCTTTGGAACGTGCAGATTTACGTATGCAACTCGCGATGTTAAGCCGCGTTCGCCAAGAGCAAATTCATTTTTTGCAAGAAGCTATAGTTTTGCTCGAACAAGCTCGCATTGAATATGACGAGATGCCAATGAATTTATATTTAAATTTATCATTGCATTTAGCTAAAGCGTATATGATTTATTTTGAATTAAATAAAGAAAAGCGCTTTGCACTCATTACTCAGCAAATTTTGAAACCACTATCGCATCATGAGCATGCAGATATCTATTTCTTCTTGGCTTATGCTTCGGCAGCACAAGAAAAACCTGCCCTCACTCGGCATTGGCTTACTAAATATGTATCTACAACTCAATGTGATCTTGAGCTGGTTCATGAACATCCGGTATTTCATCCAGTACGCCATGAGTCATGGTACAAAGATTTATTAAAACGAAAAACTCATTAAAGTATGAATTTTAAAAGGCCTGTTGCTAATAAACAGGCCTTTTTATTTTGCTATTTTTTGAGACTATCTTCATGTAACTGTTCATTGAGTTCATCAATGACGACAATCCACTCATCATCTTTTTCCCAATGACTTTTTAAAAAATCACTTTGTCCTTTTGACCAAAAGGGTGCTTCATGTAATTTCTGTTCAGCAGGCAATTGATGCGTTTTGATGAAGTTTTCAATACTGGCCTCGTCAGCATCTAATCCCAATTGTTCAAATAAAAGTCGTAATGTCGGTTGCTGTTCAAACACTGTTATTCTCCTATAACTTCTTTTCCATAATCTAACAACTATAGGGTTTAGTTGCATATCTATGTCTATATTTTCTTGTTGTTTTTTGTGTGTAGTTATAAATTTTCAAACATAAAAAAGCACCCTACAAGAGAGTGCTTTTTAATTCATTAAAGTAATGAATTATTTTACCATGTCAGCAATTGCTGCACGTTCTTCTTCAAGCTCGTTTAGAGTGAAGTTGATACGCTCACGGCTAAATTCATCGATTTCTAAACCTTGAACGATTTTATATTCACCGTTTTCAGTTGTTACAGGGAAACCGAACATAACGCCTTCAGGAATACCATAAGAACCATCAGATGGAATACCCATAGTTACCCACTTGCCGTTTGTACCAAGCGCCCAATCACGCATATGGTCAATTGCAGCGTTAGCAGCAGAAGCAGCAGAAGACAAACCACGCGCTTCGATAATCGCAGCACCACGTTTACCAACAGTTGGAAGGAATACATCTTTGTTCCAAGCTGGATCGTTGATCTTGTCTTTTAAGCTTTCGCCGTTTGCAGTTGCAAAACGGTAGTCAGCATACATTGTTGGAGAGTGGTTGCCCCAAACTGTTAAGTTTTCGATGTCAGCAACAGCAACACCAGCTTTTTGAGCAACTTGAGTCAACGCGCGGTTGTGGTCAAGACGTAACATAGCTGTGAAGTTTTTCGCTGGAAGATCTGGAGCAGATTTCATTGCGATATAAGCGTTAGTGTTTGCAGGGTTACCTACAACTAATACTTTAACGTTACGGCTAGCAACTTCGTTTAAAGCTTGACCTTGGCCAATGAAGATTTCACCGTTAACTTTTAACAAGTCAGCACGTTCCATACCAGGACCACGTGGACGAGAACCAACTAATAATGCATAGTCAGCATCTTTAAATGCAACTTTAGGATCATCAGTCCCGATCATGCCAGCCAATAAAGGGAAAGCACAGTCATCAAGTTCCATCATTACGCCTTTAAGCGCTTGTTGTGCTTTTTCAACTGGAACTTCAAGCAATTGTAAAATAACTGGTTGATCTTTACCTAGCATTTCACCGCTTGCGATACGGAATAATAAGCTGTAACCAATTTGACCTGCAGCGCCAGTCACGGCAACACGAACGGGTTGCTTCATGTAATTGTCTCCAATGAGTGTCCTTAATCGGGCTAAATAGCGATTCTATCTAACCAAATCATCATAAACGGCAAAGATTGTACTCTAAAGAAGTTGCAGATGCATGTAAAAGCGACTCATTTTCACCAAAAGTCTGATAGAAAATACAAATTAATTTTTACAAATAGATTCAATGTATGGTCAGCATTTTTTTATGAAATGGTAGCTCGCTTAGTAACTACCTTTAATTGTAATTTCACTTGGACAATTCGAGACAACATGATTTGAACACTGTTTATATTGGCCATTTACGGTGTAACAGACTTTAACTTCTGTGAGCACAACATCAGAACGAGATAACTGACAATTAAAACGAATACCATTTTGAGGCATGCTTGGATTAAGCTTCGTAAACTGCTGACGTAGTGTAGATTGCTGCATTTCTACATTGCTAGAACTTGTTAAATTAGCAGGTATTTTTAACCGCTCGGCAAAGTTAATAATCGTACGGAAATATTGACTCGCATTCATAGGAACACAGCCACCAACACTTTTCCAAAGCTGCACGCGAGCATTATTGTCTGGCATAACACGAGCAACAACTTTAGCTTGTAATGGTGATAGTGCAGCAGAACTTTCTGTTGAACAGTCAGTTCGGGTAGTTTCCGGCATTAAGCCAGTAATTGTAAGTGAATATCCTTCAAGACATTTACGCTGCTTCTGTTTAGAAGGATCTAACGAACAGACAGCAGGCGTCATCTGTACATGCATGACATAACCTTGCACGTTAACAGGTTCCGCATGTAAAGCAGAACTCATCAATCCAATGCTTGCACAGATCAACCACCATGCAAGTTGTGATATTGATTGAGGTCCTAAATATCTATATTTCATTTAATTAAAACTTGGTTATGCCAATTAAAAGAATGTTCCATCATTCATCATCTAAAATTAAGGTGATGACCGCATTGGAATGACTTTCATACGCTGTATTAATGACTGAGCGCCTTGACCCAATACCACTCCATAGTGTGTCGCATTCGTCATGACATGCTTAACGTAATCTCTTGTTTCAAGCAATGGAATGGTTTCCGTATACTGATCAGCCTCAATCGGTTGGTAATCTGGTTGCCAACGTCTTGCACGATTCGGACCAGCATTATAACCCGCTGTCGCTAAAACAGGGTTATTGCTTAACTGACCTTGAATCATTGATAAATAAAATGTTCCATAACGAATATTGGTATTCATTTCACTCAACGCCGCCGGATTATATGTCTCCCCCATCTGACGAGCAATCAACTTTGCTGTATCAGGCATAATTTGCATCAGGCCACCTGCCCCCACATGGGAACGTGCCGAGGTAACAAACCGACTTTCTTGACGCATTAAACCATAAGCCCAAGCTGGATCAATTCCAGCATTGTAACTATGACTTACGACATTAGTCTTATGTGGAGTGACATAACGATAGGTATCATTATGTTTATTAGTTGTACGATCCGCTGCATAAATTGCACGGTCATACCAACCCATATCATGAGCACGCTTTGCAGCAGCTAATAATAAACCATCATCATGTTGGAGATAGGCCTGACGGACTGCCCAGTTCCATTCGCGATTTGTATAAGTCGGATTGGCGTTAATGCGTCTCAGAGTAAATGCACGGTTAAAGTGAATATTTTGATCTAAACGGCGCAAATCACTTGCAGTTGGCTCATCACTATAAGGTTGATGATTATAGCGTACACCTAAACGGTCTTTTGCAAGTAAGTTGTGATAATCATCACCACTTTCAGCGAGTTTCTTATAAATACGTTGTGCCGTATTTTTAGAATTACTATCACCACGCTGTTCTGTCGCACGAGCTAACCAATATTGCCAGCGATCTTCTTGCTTCTGTGAAACAGACATACTATCAATCGCACGAATCAAGCTTTCCCATGCACTAAAGCGAATTGCTTGTCGTGCATAAATTTCAGCTTCTTCAGGGCTTAAAGGGTAGCCATAACTCGCATCAAAGTATTGAAGAACTTCTCGGTTAAAATTATTTTTCATGACCGTAGTTCCGCCAATATAAGCTACGGTTCGATATAGATATTTTTGTACATTCTCGGGAGTGCCTTGTGCTACTCGCTGCACATTTGCAAAAGCATTTCCCAAGTCATTATTTGCTAGACGTCCCAATGCAAAAATCAGATAAGCATAATCAGCATCATTAGTTTTTGGGGCAGTCCACAAATAGTTAAGCGGATTTGCTTGAATCTGGTTAAGCTGAGCCAAAGAAAGATTTATTCCTAAACTTTGAGCAGTAGCAAGTGCCTGTCCAGATAGACCAGAGCGTAGCTGTACCCAAAGACGTTGTTGCTTATCTTGAGTACTCATTAATGGACTAGAAATCATCATACGACCAAGCCCAACACATGATTCTGGTTGAGATTCTGTTGCCAACCAAACATCTTTATATTCAGCAAATACTAATGCATCACCACTTTTAGCTCTCACCTGCGCTAAAGCACAATTTTCGGCTGGATCAGGGTTAGAAACATAAGATAAAAGTGGTTGAGCAGACACAAAGTCAGCTTGTTTTACTTTTTCTTCTACATAGTCTGCTGCAAGCTTTTCTGCCATAGCAGATTGAGGATAGCGCTGGGCAAAACTTACAATTGATGTTGGAGATTGAAAGCCTAGATTGCTGTTTAATTTCCAGTACTCAGGATAATAACCCAATACATCATTTTGCATTGCAGCCTGATATTGATCTAACAAGGCTGTATTACCACTATTTGCGGCATTTAATGCATCATTAAATTGTTCTTCTGCTGCATAAGACAATGAACAACCAAGTAAACACACAGCTCCTAACCAGCCACGATGTGCATATTTATTTTTCATCACACGACTCTTGTTTGATGAGCTCTTTTTACTTGGTCTCATAAATGTGTTAAACCCTGACTATCCACCTTTAGGCATAGTTTAATTATTCTTCGTGCTTTCTTTTGTTGTGTTATGTAACTCTCTGATTCAACATCATTAAAATTTATGTCATTTATCTCCATAAATCATAGCTCGCTTATGGCAGTTTAATTTTATCTGTTCAGCTCAAATACTGTTATAATGTTGGGTTTGACCCGTTTTGGGTTGTTTTATTATTTAACTAGATCGATCTGTTAGGAGCCTGCATGACGGTTCAAACCTTCATTCCCAATGGTGCCAAAGCTGCCTCAGAAAACACTGTTACCCAGCCAACGCACACCACTGATGTTTCAATAAAAAAACTTTATATTGAAACTCAAGGGTGTCAGATGAATGAGTATGACAGTCACCGTATGGCAGACCTTTTAGGGGATTCTCACGGCTACGTTTTAACGTCAAATCCTAATGAAGCAGACATTCTGCTCATGAATACTTGCTCTATCCGTGAAAAAGCACAAGAGAAAGTATTCAGTGAATTAGGCCGCTGGCGCAAATTAAAAGATAAAAATCCTGATCTTGTGATTGGTGTCGGTGGATGTGTTGCGTCTCAAGAAGGTGACAACATTCAAAAACGTGCGCCTTACGTGGACATGATTTTTGGTCCTCAAACACTCCACCGCTTACCGCAAATGCTTGATCAGCATAATGCTCAAGTAGAAAAACCGAAAAAAGATAAAATCAAACTGGTTGATATTTCTTTTCCAGATATCGAAAAATTCGACTTTTTACCTGAACCACGCGTAGAAGGCTTTAAAGCATTCGTTTCTATTATGGAAGGTTGCTCTAAATATTGTTCTTTCTGTGTAGTGCCATATACACGCGGTGAGGAAGTTTCTCGTCCACTAGATGATGTACTCGCAGAAATTGCTGGTCTTGCTGAAAAAGGTGTCCGTGAAATTTCATTGCTGGGTCAAAATGTAAATGGCTACCGTGGTGAAACATTCGAAGGTGGCATTTGTACCTTCCCTGAATTGTTACGACTCGTTGCAGAAATTCCGGGTATTGGACGACTACGTTATACAACTTCACACCCACTTGAGTTCTCTGATGAGCTTATTCAGTGTTATGAAGATTTACCTCAAATGGTTTCACATTTACATTTGCCTGTACAAAGCGGATCTAACGATGTTCTACAGGCCATGAAGCGAAATCACACTATTGATGTGTATATCGATAAGATTGCCAAGTTACGTAAAATACGCCCTGACATGCATTTATCGAGCGACTTTATTATTGGATTCCCTGGAGAAACTGATGAAAATTTCGCAGAAACACTTCAGTTTATCAAAGACTTAGATTTCGACCACTCATACAGCTTCGTTTACTCAAAACGTCCTGGCACACCAGCATCAGACTTGCCAGATACAACACCTGAACACGTTAAAAAAGAGCGTTTAGCCCAAGTTCAAAAAGTGATTAAACAGTCTAGTATTGAAAAAACTGACGCAATGCTTGGCAAAATTGAACGTGTTCTCGTTGAAAAAGTATCTGATCAAGACCCTAATATTTTATTAGGTACCGCAGACAATACTCGTCTAGTCACTTTTGTAGGTGATGCTTCATGGGTGGGTCGCTTTGCGGAGATCGAGATTACTGAAATTAAAACTTTAAATTTAGTTTACGGCGAGCTCTTGAATCTTGAGCCTGACGTGGCGTAATGTAGAGGTATTCTAAAGTCTACTGAAAGGTTTTCTCTTGACTGCAGCGATTCGACGTACCGTAACATTTCCTGAAGTTTCAATGGAACGTTTAAAGAGCATCTTGGGTGCCTATAATGGGCACCTTAAGCAAATTGAACAGCGTTTAGATGTCAAAATTACTCATCGTGGAGATGTTTTTCACATAGATGGTGAGATACATGCTGTTGGGAGAGCCGAAGCACTATTGCAGCGACTCTATGAAGAGTCTGAGGTATCCCAGCAAATCAGTGCTGACTTGTTGCATCTACTCATTCAATCTTCTCAAACCGAGCGTAATTTCGAGCTGGTTGGTGAAGAGATGGATGAGCATGATGCACCAATGGATGTCTATTTCCAGACTCGAAAAGGCCGTATTAATCCGCGTGGTGCCAACCAAAAACGTTATGTACAACGTATTTTACAAAGCGATATTTCTTTTGGTGTCGGCCCTGCTGGTACAGGTAAAACTTATTTAGCAGTTGCCGCAGCCGTAGATATGCTCGAACGCAACGAAATCCAGCGGATTTTACTTGTACGTCCTGCGGTAGAAGCAGGAGAAAAGCTTGGTTTCTTACCGGGTGATTTAACCCAAAAGATCGACCCATACTTACGACCTCTTTACGACGCCCTTTACGAAATGCTCGGATTTGAAAAAGTTGCCAAACTAATCGAGCGTCAAGTGATTGAGGTTGCTCCTCTTGCTTATATGCGTGGTCGTACTCTTAATCATTCATTTGTAATTTTGGATGAAGCCCAAAACACAACACCTGAACAAATGAAAATGTTCTTGACCCGTTTAGGTTTTGGCTCTCGCGCAGTGATTACAGGTGATATTACCCAAGTAGATTTACCTCGAGGCCAACAATCTGGTTTGGCACACGCTCTTCGTGTACTCGAGAATATTAAAGAAATTCATATTACCCGTTTCCATTCTCGTGACGTTGTACGTCATCAACTTGTTCAAAAAATTGTTGAAGCGTATGAAGGTTGGGATGGTGAACAACAGCGTCTTAATGCTGAAGCACGTGCTGAACGTAAAGCACGCCAAGAAGCATTAGTCGCCGAAAACGATACAGCAGCAGACTTGCAACATCAGGATGCTTAAGGATTCACTTTGAAAATCAGTTTAAGTTTACAACAAGACTTTCAATCACCTGAGTTAGAGCTCAAACGAGCTCAACTCAAAAAAATTATTGAAACCACTTTACGTCACGTTGGCTACAAAGAAGATTGTGAAATTGGTATTGCCTGTGTTGATCTGGAAGAAAGCCATCAACTTAACTTGCAATATCGAGAAAAAGACAAACCTACCAATGTTTTATCCTTCCCAAGTGATATTCCAGAAGAAGTTTTACCAATGCTTGATGCACTTCCATTAGGTGATTTGGTGATCTGTATTCCAGTGGTATTACAAGAAGCTTTGGAACAGAAGAAAACTGCTCAAAATCATTTTGCACATCTATTGGTTCATGGTGTTTTACATTTACTTGGTTATGACCATGAAACAAGCAATGAAGATGCCGAAGAAATGGAAGGCTTAGAAATTGAAATTTTAGCTAAACTCAATATTGCTAATCCTTATCAGGAATCAGAAATTTCACCTTGAAACGATTCATAACAGAATCAGCTTTCTAATTTATTTTTGAAATGTGGATATCCTACAAGTTATCCACATTTTTCATTAATGTACCTCGAATTCAGCTTCAGCTGGATCAAAACGCCAAGTACGAATAATACGTAGCTCAGAAATATCTTTCATATTGCTATCAAAACGACCAAATGGCGCACCACGGCGTACAGAAGCTTTTGCAGCTTCATCTAAAACTGAATGTCCTGAACTTTCAAGTAAACGAATTGCACGAATGCCCCCTTGAGCATTCAAAATCACCATAAGGCGAACTTCACCTTTTAATTGTTGTTGTTTTGCTTCTTCTGGATAATAACGGTTACCGTAAAGCTCCACCTTTTCACGGAACTTATCTAAATAAGCTGCTGAAGCATCTTTCTTGGCTTGAATACCATCGACTGTTTTTATTTTTTGTTGACGACTGAAATCTTGCTGACGTTGTAAATATTGAGCTTCTAGGCTCGCGACCATTGCAGCTTTAGCTTGAAACTGGCTTTCTAATTGCTCAAGTGCTTTCTTTCTTTGACTCTCCTCAGCTTGTTTCTGCCAACTCAACACAGTCATGAGTACTTTTTCTTCAAACTTAAGTTCTCTTTGTTGCTGTACTTTTTCTAAAGTTTCTAACTGGGCTTCTCCCGTCGAAGCATCAGTTGTCATAGGCGTCGGAGAATTACTAGACATCCGATGAGCCTCTCTAAAAGTTCCTGAACCTTGTTGGTCTGCTTGCGCTAAAAAATCTGCATGCTTAACAGCATCCTCAGCAGGACGAATAGATATAGCGATTTCTTTTGTGGATTGCTCTGACGGCGCAGGCATAGCAAAATGAATAAGCAGCACAAGAGTATGCAACAAGATTGCGAGTATTATTGCAACAATAAAGACTCGGTCTTGCCACCAATAAAGAAAAGGCTCTATAGGAAGACTTCTTTTTTTCAACATAATCTTAAAAGCATATAAATGCCTTTTCCCCACGGTACTGATACCGAACAAAATACAAACTGATATTCAAATATGGATAAAAGTGTGATTCACTTCAAATATGAGTTTTTATCCATTTTCATTTTGTGAAAATGTATCAATTAAATTTGTTACACTGCAATATCAAAACGTGTTTTTAACATAATAAAGAGTGTGTTGTTTCTTTAATAATTCATCTTCTGGAAGTTCTTTTATGCAAACGCTATTTTCCTCACTAGTCAAACGTCTTCATAAAGTCTACCGCAAAGCTGAAGCATTCATTGAGGAAGAAAGAGATTTTACATTGTCGCAAACTTTTCTAAACGCGACATTAGAACGCTATGTTACCAATAATGTCGAATTTCTAGATGATTTGCATACAGACCTTTATCACGATTGGTTAAGGCTTTATGCCACAATGCATGTCAAAGGTTTAGAGACGACTTTATCTGTTGACTTAAAACTGATTCAGATGGAATTTAATAAAGAACAGCAACTAATAGTTTTTGAACAGATTAGTAATACACAAATAGTAGAAGCTAAATATAAAAATTTCTGGCAAAAAATTGCTGTAAAAGCTGCTATTTTTTACTATCACAAAATTCTAAAAAAAGATCCTTTGGGCATGATTTTGGAACGTTTTAACGTAGCCCAAGAAAAAGATGATCTTATCTTCCTAGACCTGAACCGTTGGTTCGGTAAGAAAGCCAGTATTATTGAAACATTAGGCAAAGTTCATATTAACTATGCGCGGGTTCGTGAAGCAGAATTGGTCGTCTTTGGTAATGTGAACCTTGCAGCTTTACTTTTCAAAGATCAAGATGACGATTTTGAAGATGAACTAGAAGACTCTGAGATTACGCCAATACAGCAAAAAGATGCATAACAACTGTATGAGCTAAAGAAATTTGCTGCTAAAAAACACAAAGAGATTACATATTTAGCATAAATCCTGATTTTTTCTCCATGATCAACAGGCATAATATGCAAAAGTCATAGATGCATCAGCACTGACCTTTCAGTCTGTACAAGGATATTTACTTATGGCAACAAAATTTCTGAAATCATTCAGCATCGCAACTGGTATTTCGACAACTTTGCTTATTGCAAGTTTCTCTAGCCATGCACTTGCCATGAGCCCATTTCAGGCAAATTATCAGTTTACCTATAATAATAAAGGCATGGGTTCAGCAACACGCGCACTTAGTCAACAAGGAAATAACTGGACTTATCTATTCACTGCAAAAGCAGGTGGAATCGCTTCTGCGAGTGAAACCAGTAAATTTAGTTTTGCTAATGGTAAAATCAGTTCACAAAGCTTTAGCCGTACCAGTAAAATTTTAATTCATAACAACACTATGAATATTAATTTTAACCCTGGTAATAAGACAATTAGCACTAAGAAAGATGATAAAGCACGCTCATTTGCTTGGCAGCCAGGCGTACTTGACGAGCTAAATGCTGAATTACAAGTCCGTGAAGATTTAAAAAATGGTTCACTTAAATCTTCTTACCCTCTTGCAGATGCAAAAGAAGTCGAAAACCGCCGTTTTGTAAAACAAGGCAACGAAAAAGTTAAAACCTCTTACGGCACCTTTGATACAGTAAAAGTGGTTTTAGAACATGGCAGACCAGATCGCAGTACAATTTTCTGGTTAGCACCTAAATTAGACTACTTACCAGTTAAGGTAAGCCATATTGATGGCAAAACATCTTATGGTTTGTTATTAACAAGTTATAGCGGTAAAACGAATTAAAGCTTGCATTTTTTCGGATGCTTTTTAAAATACGCATTTGCTTTAAAAGCATCCGTCTAGAGGATTCTCCCGTGCACGCACTAGAACAGAAAATCTTAACAGAAGGTATCGTTCTATCTGATCAAGTGTTGAAAGTCGACGCTTTCTTAAATCACCAAATTGACCCTGTCCTCATGCAGCAGATTGGTAAAGAATTTGCCGCTCGCTTCAAAGATGCAGGGATTACCAAGATTATTACCATTGAAGCTTCAGGTATTGCGCCAGCAATCATGGCAGGTTTAGAACTTGGTGTACCTGTGATTTTTGCTCGCAAATATCAATCGCTCACTTTAAAAGACGATTTATATCGCGCCAAAGTATTTAGTTTTACTAAACAAACTGAAAGTACCATTGCTATTTCAAACAAGCACATCAACTCAAGCGATAAAGCTTTAGTCATTGATGACTTTTTAGCAAATGGTCAAGCTGCACTTGGTTTAATTGACTTAATTCATCAAGCAAATGCAGAAGTTGTAGGTGTTGGTATTGTGATTGAAAAATCATTCCAACCTGGCCGTGATTTATTGCTTGAAAAAGGTTACCGCGTTGAATCATTAGCGCGAGTTAAATCACTTACTGATGGCACAGTAACTTTTGTTAAAGAATAAAATTGTTTTAATAAAAAAGAGCGGATTTCCGCTCTTTTTTATTACTATAAAAATTAAGAATGAAGTTTTTTTACGATTTCACCTAAACGCTTACCTTGCGCTTCACATAAAACCTTTTCATCTTGACTTAAACCTTGGTCATGACGTGGACCACTCACATGGCTAGCACCATAAGGCGTTCCGCCTGTTTTCGTATTTGATAAGGCGGGAATAGAATTTGGTAAACCTAAAATCATCATGCCATGATGAAATAACGGCGGTAACATTGTTAATAAAGTACTTTCTTGCCCACCGTGCATTGAACCAGAAGAAGTAAAAACGCAAGCAGGTTTATTATGTAATGCACCATTGAGCCAGAGACTTGTCGTTTGGTCCCAGAAATATTTCATTTCACTCGCCATATTACCAAAGCGAGTTGGAGACCCTAGTGCCAAGCCAGCAGAATTAGCTAAATCCTCTAAAGTACAATAAATATCGCCTTCTTCAGGAATGCTCGGTTCAGCCTCTGTTACAACTGTTGCAATATTAGGTACTGTTCTTATTTTTACAGCAACCCCAGCAGACTCAACACCATTTGCAATAAGATGCGCCATTTCTTTAGTAGAACCATATTTACTGTAATAAAGCACAAGAATGTAAGGTTGCATCGCTTTCATGAATTTTGTTAAAAAGAACACTATACGGTATTTTTTATTTTTTTGGCGAAGCCAATTCTATGAAATTTTAGAGGTGATTGATTTTTAAGGGCAACAGTAACAAATATCGGTAAAAGCTTTTTATGATGTTTTGTTACGATGATACATACGGAACTTTCAGAATACTTTTTATTCTTTAAGTTAAAGTTTACCCATATCAACGATAGTGTTCTCGACCGAAGACACTGGTGAATATCAATCACCCACATCATGATTAAAAAAATCGGGATAGATGACGCATGTTAGAACGTTTTTTGAAGAGACTTCCTTTTTATAACAAGACCTGGTTTCAATTTATTTTATTCGTGATTAAGCGTTTTGAAGCTGATCGCTGCCGGGAACAAGCTGGCGCTCTCACTTATACAACTCTTTTTGCTGTTGTGCCGATGCTAACAGTATTTTTAGTTATTATTTCTTCAATTAAAGCGTTAGAACCTGCTAGACAACAGTTACAGCACTTAATCTATAGTAACTTTTTACCTAAAAGTACCATTGCATTTGATAAGGCACTCAATGCATTTACCGAAAAATCCAGTAATTTAACTGTAATTGGTGTGCTGTTCCTATTTGTCACGACAGTTTTAATGCTGACAACAATTGAAACTGCCTTTAATCGCATATGGAGAGTGAAAGAAACTCGTAGTGGCATTGTAGGTTTTATGCGCTACTGGACCATTATTTCGCTTGGCCCCATTATCTTAGGTAGTGCTTTCGTTATTTCATCAACCGTTGCATCAATGAACTTATTAAGTAATAACTTTACAGGTTATCAACTTGATGGCGCCTTTCTACTTTGGCTCATTTCTTTTGTTCTTACTGTATTGGGATTCTTTATTTTATATTGGACCATTCCCAACCGCACGGTCCCGTTATTTTCAGCAGCAATTGCAGCATGTTTAAGTGCTGTATTATTTGAAATACTCAAAAACTTATTTGGCTTTTTAATGTCCAACTTCACCAGTTATGAAATCATATACGGTGCATTTGCGGCAGTACCTATTTTCCTACTATGGGTTTTCTTATCTTGGAATATTGTTTTGCTTGGGGTCGAGGTGAGTTTTGCCCTTACCGCTTTCCATTCAGGTAAAGAGCAAAAAAGACATCCAGTACTCATGCTACTCGATATTTTAGAACTCTTTTATAAAAAGCAGAAACTTGGTGAAAGTGTAAGCGATAAAGAAGCATTAGGTATTTTAGGCCGCGGTGAAGTTGGTCGTTGGCCCGCTTATGTCGTCTTACTTGAAGAGCAAAATTTAGTTAAACGCACAGATAAAGATGAATACGTTTTAGTTCGCAATTTATCTCAAGTCGACTTCTGGAGCTTCTTCACTGCATTGCCTTATCCACTTCCCCTACGTCTAGATGTACTCAATGTGCATGACGACGACGAATGGATGGAAAGAATTGGCCCTGCACTAGTTGAATCAAACGACTATTTAGCTGCAAAGCTATCTATTCCACTTTCAACGATTTTTGAAGAGAAATAATATACATGAACAACAGGGTTTAGCCTTTGTTTGGTTGGCCCTGTTTTAAGCTCATAATAATGATTCCTGATAAAACCAAAATACTTCCAGCTACAAATTTGATTTCTAATTTTTCATCTAAGAACAACACACTAAAAAGCACACCAAATAATGGCGTCAGAAAGGAAAATACGCCTAAACGTGAGGCTAAATAATTTCTTAATAGCCAAAACCATAGTAGTAAACTTGCAAAAGATACAATCAATGTTTGAAAGCTCAGACTTAAAAATGTCAATTTCGTAAGATGAATTGTGGTTTGATCTGTCGCAAAAGCGATTAAGATTAATAAAATAAAACAACCCGTGAGTTGATAAAACAAGGTTTGCGTTGCTGGGGCTTGAGCCAAAGAAGATAAGCGAACAATAATGGTGCTTAATGCCCAAGCCATTCCCGCCATAAGTGCATATAAATCACCCAATAAAACTTGCACTAATGCTGCGCCATTTAGAGTTGTAGCTGTCGGATAAAATGTAATAATAATTCCCATAAAAGCCAAAGTAATGCCTGCCCACTGCGCTCGGTTCAAGCGCTCAGTAGGAAATTTCCAATGAAGTCCCAATGCGACAAAAATTGGAGCGGTATAGAGTAAAACTACAGTATGGGAAGTCGAGGTGAGTTTTAAGGCTTGAGTTACGAAATAGAACTCTAATGAAAAAAATAAAGCAACAAGCGCACCAGCTTTACATTGTTGATAAGAAAACAGATGGATAGAACTATCACGCCACAATAAAGGCAATACTAAAAGTGCAGATAATCCAGAACGTAAAGCAATTTGCATAATCGGCGTAATATCTGCAGCCGCTATTTTTAGAACCACTTGTTGAAGTCCTAAAATCATGCATAAAAGCACCATTAAAGCCGAAGCTCTGGTATCCAGATTTTTGCGCTCGTCCATTTAATACCTTTATTTATAGCGAAAAATCAGACTATAGAACTGTCGTATTTGCATGATATAGTGAAAAACAGACAAGCTATTTGCATTTTCAGGCAATTTTCATAGATGAAAAAATCAGCTCAACGTGTGCAAGATTTTCTAGAAATTCCCGCTCACAATTCAATTCCTGATTTACTCTGGTTTCGTGTGCGAAATGAGCCAGCAGAAACGGTTTATCCTCAACATGCACATGCATGGGGTGAATTTATTTATGCTTTTAGTGGTGTACTCGAAGTTAATATTGATCAAATCAACTATTTAACACCGCCACCTTACGGGATTTGGCTACCACCTTATACTAAACATAGCGGAATTAATCGCAATGAAGTGACCCATGCAACCTTATATATTCACGAAAGTCTGTGCCAAAAGTTACCGCAGAAAGCAGGAATATTATTAACTTCACCGCTTGTACCTGCGTTGTTAGACCACTTAAGGCAATATCATCAGGATGAAACTCAAGTTGAATATTTACGTCTACTTCAGGTTCTATTAGATCAACTCATAGAAGCTGAATTAGTCGGTAGTTATTTACCAACAACTCACCATCCAGCCTTAGCAAAAGTTTTAAATGATTTACATCACAACCCTGCCGATAACAGTACTTTGCAAGAACTCGCTGAACGGATAAATATGACTGAAAGGACTTTGGCTCGTTACAGTCAAAAAGAGTTAGGCATGTCTTTACATGAATGGAGACAAAGATTAAAAGTTATGAAAGCAATGACTATGCTCAATCAAGGAAAAACAATTGAAAGCATCGCTTTTGATTTAGGTTATGCCAGTGCATCAGCATTTATTTATATGTTTAAACGCTGGATGGGATTTACCCCAGACCAGTTCCGAAAGCTCTATCAATAACTTAATGTCGAGAGCAATAAAAAACCCTATTATCAGTTCAATAATAGGGTTCAAAACTTAATGAGCTAAATCAAATTATGCTTTAACAAAAGTTTCCCAAACAAAATCTTGAGTAGCACCTTTCAAAGTCATTTTTAACTGATCACCAGCATTCAACGGCCCTACACCTGCTGGCGTACCTGTCATAATGACGTCGCCCGGTTCAAGTGAAAACACCTGATTTATATCAATCAATAAGTAAGCAATGTTAAACATAAGCAAGGCTGTATTACCATCTTGACGTAATTCATCATTTATATGGAAAGTAAACTTAGTCTCTTCCCAATTGGTAATTTCACTTACATCTACCCAGTGCGCAAGTACACATGAACCATCAAATGCTTTTGCTCTTTCCCAAGGCTGGCCTTTATCCTTCAATTCATTTTGCATATCACGCAAAGTTAAATCTAACCCTAAAGTTACCGCCCCAATAGCTTGCAATACTTTTTGCGGATCAGTTTCGCCTTTTAGTGGCTTATCAATACGTAAAACAAATTCGCATTCGAAATGGCAACTACCCCAAGATGGATTCCAGGAAATACCTTCATCTAAACCAATCAAACTACTTGGCGGTTTGATAAACAATACTGGTCGTCCCGGCATTGCATTGTTCAGCTCTTTTACATGATCGGCATAACTTCTGCCCACGCAAACGATTTTTGAAGGACGTGTATTCATGAGGCTTCCTTTATATTGTTGCGACTAATAATTCCAATAACTTATTTCTTAAATGTATTTTCAAATACGGTTTGATCTGAAGCTTGAGCAAAAGCACGTTTAGGTACAATAATGACCGTCTTATTTTTTAGCTCAAGCATATAAGTCAATTTACCTATGGCAAAAGTTTGTACGTCACCATACTGTACAACTTGTTTACGACCCGCAGCATAAAGTTCAAAATAATCCTGATATAAATCGATTCCCTGCTCACTCTTACCAAACTGATAACGTACAAACTGACGTTTAAACATCATTGGTAAAAGCCAATAGCGCATTAAACCTTGCATAATTAGGAAAAAAACACCTAAAGCAACATAGTAACGACCAACACCTGAGAAACCTAAATAAAGCCCCCAAATAATGATTGCAACACTAATAACAGGGGTTAAAAAACGGCTGAATTGCTTCTTTCCGAACGTCACCAAGCCAAACCCGTCTTGAGACTCTTCTAAATTTAAATAATAACGTAAAGATAAAGCGCTTTTTTGCTCGGTCATCACAATGTGTCAATATTGAATAAATCGAAACTATTAGAGCATATTCATCTACGCTTTAAAATGAATCAAAAGTGATTTTTTATTTTTGCTCAACTTATAAGACTTTCAGTTGTGCAAGCGGCTTACTCGTTTCATATATAGAACATAGATTCATATTTATAAGGCTTATTTCATATTCTTAAATTTATAGAATGCTTCTATTGTCTCTTTTAGTGGAATTCGTCATGTCTTTCTTTGCAAAACTATTTGGCTTAAATCAAAAATCGGCAACTCAAGAAGATGTGGCTGTTAAAGCCATTCAAGAACTAGAGCCTTCAAATGCAGTTTCTTTCTTAGAACTCATTAAGAACCGCCGCTCTATTTATGCAATTGGAAATAACTTAAGCCAAACCAACGACGAAATTGAAAAATTAATTCAAGAAGCTATCAGACATAGTCCTTCTGCATTTAACTCTCAATCATCTCGCGCTGTTATTTTATTTGGACAATCACATCAAAAATTCTGGGATACTGTTCTAGAAGTTTTAAAAAGTATTATCCCAGCTGAAGCTGTATCTGGAACAGAACAAAAAATTCAAAGTTTTGCCGCTGGTGCAGGCACAGTTTTGTTTTATGAAGATCAGAACGTGGTTAAAGGCTTACAAGAACAGTTTGAAGCTTATGCTGATAATTTTCCAATCTGGTCTGAGCACTCAACAGCAATCGCTCAATTTGCAGTTTGGAACGTATTAGCTGAACAAGGTGTTGGTGCTTCATTGCAACACTACAACCCAATTATTGATGAGAAAATTAATACTGCTTTCAATATTCCAGCTGAATGGAAGCTAAGAGCTCAGTTAGTTTTTGGTTCTATTGAAGGAAATGCTGGAGAAAAAGCCTTTATTGATGATTCAAGCCGCTTTAAAACATTTGGCTAATCAATATTTTGTACTATCGTTTAGAGCTGGTTGCCATGAGCACCAGCTTTTTTAATAAAACTATAAAAAAATAGGCACAAAAAAACCGCTATAAATAGCGGTTAATTCTTCAAGTGGTGCGCTCAGAGAGATTCGAACTCCCGACCCCTTAGTTCGTAGCCAAGTGCTCTATCCAGCTGAGCTATGAGCGCGTACTTGATGGAGGGCATTATACGCAGTTTTTCTATTTTAGAAAGACATTTTTCATCTTTTCGTCATCGAACGTCTAGTTCTTAGCCATTAGAAAATACAAAGGTATGATCTCGCTCAGGAATGTAGTCTGCTTAGCTATGAAATCGGTTTGAAATATTTTTTTTCAATTAAAGTTCTTTACGGCTACACCCCAATTTGGGCATTTTGGCCAAATGAGTAAAAATAAAAGTATAGTTTTTTAGTCAGGATTATATAAATAAAATATTTCTACCTGCCCATAAATATTTTTATTAGCTAGTTTATTTAGCTTTAATATTTATAAAAAATAATCAAAAAAATAGGAAAAAATACATTGATCTTCAAACCATATATTATAAAAAAAATTATTATTTTTATGTCTAAATCAAAGTGAATATCTAATTGTCAAAACATTATAAGTATCAAATTATTTGAGTAGAAATATGCATTGACACTTTTTGAGATGTACCCAATACTAATTTTTAATTATTGAGAAGCATATCTCAATAATTGCCTAACGTAATAAATAAATACTTACTTAAAAATACATAAATACACAGGAAATAGACCATCATGTTCTTATTAAAAAATCTAGTAACTTCGATATCAAAAGTTACCCAAGACTTGGGTAATATTATATCGGTAAGCCCAATTGTAAATACAGGTTCCTCTGTTAACGTAAACGTTTCTGATATAAATATTGCTACTGGAAATGTTTCAACATCAGGCTTACTTTCTAATGTTGTTTCAACTGTAACCAATACCGTTTCTCACACAACAGACTTAGTTTCTGGTGTAGTCGGTACCGTAACAGGTGCTGTTGGTGGTGTAACTGGTGGCGCTACTAGCGGCAACCCAGTCGGTGCAGTAACTGACATCCTTGGCGGTGTAACTGGCACTATCGGTGGCTTGACTGGTGGTTTAACTGGCGGCGCTACTAGCGGCAATCCAGTTGGTGCAGTAACTGACATCCTTGGCGGTGTGACTGGCACTATCGGCGGCCTGACTGGCGGTGTCACTGGCGGCAATCCAGTCGGTGCAGTAACTGACATCCTTGGCGGTGTGACTGGCACTATCGGCGGTCTGACTGGTGGTTTAACTGGCGGTGTCACTGGCGGCAATCCAGTCGGTGCAGTAACTGACATCCTTGGCGGTGTAACTGGCACTATCGGCGGCCTGATTGGTGGTGGTACATCTCCTATTTCTCCAGTTGTTGATGTAGTTCAAGGCGGCATTGATATTCTTCAAGGCGTTGAAAGCTTAAAAACTGGTATTATTAATACAGCAATTAATACTGTTGCTGACACTGTAGTTGGCGTACTCCCTCAAACGGAACATCCTGTTACCGATATTGCTCATCTTGGCACTCTAACTTTTGAAACCTCTCGCGATACAGTCAATGGCGCATTAGAAACAGTATCTAATTTAGTAGGTGGCGACATTCAAGGAGCTACTCAATCTGCAACAGGTATTCTTGGGACACTTGTTAATAACGGTTCAACTGCAACAGGCATTTTAACTGACATCCTTGGCGGTGTGACTGGCACTATCGGCGGCTTGACTGGTGGTGTTACTGGCGGCAACCCACTTGGTACTGTTACTGACATTCTTGGCGGTGTAACTAGCACTATCGGCGGCTTGACTGGTGGTGTTACTGGCGGCAACCCACTTGGTACAGTAACTGACATCCTTGGTGGTGTGACTGGTACTATCGGCGGCTTGACTGGTGGTGTTACTGGTGGCAACCCACTTGGTACTGTTACTGACATTCTTGGCGGTGTAACTGGCACTATCGGCGGCTTGACTGGTGGTGTTACTGGCGGCAACCCACTTGGTACTGTTACTGACATTCTTGGCGGTGTAACTGGCACTATCGGCGGCTTGACTGGTGGTGTTACTGGCGGCAACCCGCTTGGTACAGTTACTGACATCCTTGGCGGTGTAACTGGCGGTATTATTGGTGGCGGCACATCTCCTATATCTCCAGTAATTGATGTGGTCCAAAGTGGTATCGATGTTCTTCAGGGCGTGGAAACTTTAAAAACTGGTATTATTAATACAGCAATTAATACTGTTGCAGACACTGTAGTTGGTGTGCTTCCTCAAACGGAACACCCTGTTACCGATGTTGCTCATCTTGGCACATTAACTTTTGAAACGTCTCACGATACAGTGAATGGTGCGCTTGAGGTTGTATCTGATTTAGTGGGCGGTAATATCCAAGGTGCAACTGATCATGCAACTGGTATTGTCAACACACTCATTACAAATGGTACAACTGCGACTGGTATTTTAACTGACATTCTTGGTGGTGCGACTGGCGCTATTGGCGGCGTAACTGGTGGTGTTGGTGGCGATAACCCACTCGGTGTAGTTACTGATCTTCTTGGTGGTTTAACTGGTGGCAATGCACTTGGTACAGTTACCGATATCATTGGTGGCGTAACTGGCGGTACAGCTGGCAGCAATCCTATTGGCATCGTAACAGATATCGTGGGTAGCTTAACTGGTGGTGTAACTGGCACAGGTAGCTCAGATGTTATTTCTGGGCTATTAGGTGGATTAACAGGTAACTTAGGAGGAGTAACTTCTACAGTATCAAGCGTAACAAATACGGTTCATACTTTAGTTCCTCAATCATTACTTACTGATAATTTCTTAGATAGCTCTTTACACACTCTTTAATAAAATTAAATAAAGCCACTATTTATAGTGGCTTTATTTTTGTATATATTTTTAAAGATTAATTAATATTAATGCATTTCCTGCCATTTATAATATTTCTTATGCGCTAACCCTAACATCGGATAATCATTAGGAGTATCACCATAAGCATAAATAGTAGAATATTTGGTTAAATCATATTTATTTTTTATTCTATTTACTTTTTCTAAATAACCACAATCACCATTAATAAAATTACCAGTCAAGACACCATTATGTATCTCAAGTTGATTACAAATAACATCTAAGTTTAATGACTGACACCAACTTTCTAAATAAACCCCTAACGAAGCAGATACAACAACAACTTGATCCCCTTGCTGTTTATGCCAGAGAATACGTTCTAGTGCATTTTCACGAATACAGGTAGGAATTACTTTGTTAGCAAACTCTTGTCCTATATGTTTCAGAGAATCGGCATTATAGCCAACATATCCCACCTGACAAAGCTTGGTCCGTATAGTTCTATCCGTTACCCAGCCAAACTTATAGCCCGCAATATAGGGTGCAAGTCGAATACCACCAAGTATTTGAGTTTTCCTGCTCAAAGAAAATTTAAGGAACAAACTAAAAGTATCGTTATGGGTTATCGTGCCGTCAAAATCAAATAAAGCCAGATTCATTTATGATTATCTCTAATATAATTAAAAAGTTATAAATTTAAATTTTTAAAAATTACTAAATAGCAGACACAAAAAAACCGCTATAAAAGCGGTTAATTCTTCAAGTTGGTGCGCTCAGAGAGATTCGAACTCCCGACCCCTTAGTTCGTAGCCAAGTGCTCTATCCAGCTGAGCTATGAGCGCGTAACTTGTGTGCCTTTCAGCGATTCGTTCTATTTTACTTGGTGCGCTCAGAGAGATTCGAACTCCCGACCCCTTAGTTCGTAGCCAAGTGCTCTATCCAGCTGAGCTATGAGCGCATTAAGTAAATGGCGGTGAGAGAGGGATTCGAACCCTCGATACCAGTAATAGGTATGCTTCCTTAGCAGGGAAGTGATTTCAGCCACTCATCCACCTCACCGGAACGAGCCGCCATAATACAAACTAAAACCCTATTGTTCAAGTCATCATAGTGAAATTTTCTTGTTTTTTAGTTCAATGAATTATTTTTTAAGCAATTTCCTTATTATTTTCATCTTTTTCGATCAAACGCTTGTTAAGATAGATATTATTTCTTCATTAAAATACAGTAGTGCATACACATTATTGCAAACCTAAACGTGCAGTTCGGGTCTGCATGACTTATGCTAAACTTATCTGCCAAGCGTGAAACCAAAAGACATGACAAAAAACTGGGCTGACCCCGAAGCGAAAGCTGAAGCTGAACGTTATGACAATCCGATTCCAAGCCGTACTCTTATTTTAGATACATTGGAGCAATTGCAGACACCACAATCCCATGCAGAACTTGTTGACCATTTTTATATTCAAGACCAGAAAAGTATCGAAGCTCTTAGTCATCGCTTAAGTGCAATGGTTCGTGATGGTCAAATCATGAAAGACGGGTTTAAGTTTCAGTTGGTGGCAGACCAACCCACTTATGAAGCGACTGTCTATATTAATAGTAAAGGTTTAGGTACCGCTCATATTGACGGCCAAAATGACCTTTTACTTCCTGAACGTGAATTACGCTTAGTCTTTAATGGTGATCGGGTTCGAGTTCGACAGACATCAGTAGACCGTAAAGGTAAACCGTGGGGTTTCATTACCGAGGTTCTACAGCACCGTGTAAAACAGTTAATTGGTAAATTGTCTATACACGACGGTGAATACTTTATTCAACCTAATAATCCAAATCAGCACCAACCGATTCCATTAGAAAAAGAATTAGTTGCACATGCCAACGCAAATGTTGGCGACATGCTTCGTATTGCTATAGATACCTACCCAACCCGTGAAGAGTTTGCAACAGCGCATATTATTCAATCTATGGCAGATAAAGCGGATACCGAAATTATTATCCCGCAGACCATTCTTGAGTTTGGCTTACCTTACGAATTTCCAGATGAAGTTATAAAAGAAGCTGAAAGTTTTAAAGAACCTTCTGCACAAGACCGTGAAGGTCGAGTTGATTTAAGAGATTTAGCGCTTGTCACAATCGATGGTGAAGACGCACGAGATTTCGATGATGCCGTGTATGCAGAAAAACGTCCAGGTGGGGGTTATCGCGTTGTAGTTGCAATTGCCGATGTGAGCCATTATGTGCGCTTAGATTCAGCTCTTAATGAGGAAGCGGAAGAACGTGGTACTTCGGTTTACTTCCCTCATTTTGTATTACCAATGCTACCAGAAGCATTATCAAACGGATTATGTTCACTTAACCCGCATGTAGATCGCTTATGTATGGTTTGTGACCTGAAACTCTCCCGTACTGGTCGTGTAACGGGTTATGAGTTTTATCCATCGGTCATGCATTCAAAAGCTCGTTTGACCTACACGCAGGTAGCGCAATACTTTGACGGCGCAACCGACGCAATTCCAAAAGATCGTGATATTCACAAATCGCTCAATACGCTTTTCCAGCTTTATCAGATTTTGAAAAATTTACGTGCTGATCGTCATGCAATGGAATTTGAAACCATTGAAACGTATATGACTTTTGATGAGCTAGGTGGAATTAAAGAAATTTTGCCTCGCACACGTAATGAAGCACACAAACTTATTGAAGAATGCATGTTGCTTGCTAACGTGGCTGCGGCTGAATATGCATTAGAACATGATGTTCCAATGTTATATCGCGTACACGAAGCGCCTGAGTTCTCACGTATTCAGAAAGTAAAAGACTTTGTAAAACTTCTTGGCTTACCGTTCCCTGACCAACCAACTCAAGCTGATTATCAAAAAGTTATTGAGGCAACTAAAGACCGCATTGATGCGCCAAGCATTCATGCAGTGTTATTACGCTCAATGATGCAAGCTTACTATGGTGCAAAAAATGCCGGTCACTATGGTTTAGCTTATGAAGCTTATACGCATTTCACCTCCCCAATTCGTCGCTATCCAGACTTATTATTACATCGCGCAATTAAAGCTCATTTAAAACAAAAGCCGTCCCCACTCTCGGGTGCAGCTTTAGACGATGCTGGTGAACATTTCTCTCAAACCGAACGCCGTGCAGATGAAGCCTCTCGCAGTGTAACGACTTGGTTGAAGTGCCACTATATGCAACAGCACTTAGGTGATGAATTCATTGGTATAGTAAGTGCTGTCACTGAATTTGGCCTATTTATTACCCTTAAAGACTTATATGTCGATGGCATGATTCATATTAGCCAGCTTGGCGATGACTTCTTTATTTATGATCAAGCGAGTCAAAACCTTATTGGACAAAATCGTGGTCAGGTCTTTGGTTTAGGTGATGAAGTTAAGATTCAGGTTGCTGGTGTAAATCTGGAAGAACGTAAGATCGATTTTCAACTTATTCAGCAAGTCACCCATGCTGGACGAGTAGTTCGCAGTCGTGCCCCACGTACAACCAGAACATCAACCCAAGCAACTGAAGAAGTTTTTGGTAAACCACCTACCACTTCGAATGATGGTGAAAAACCTGTCCGTAAAAAGAAGGAAAAAGGTAAACCAAGTTCATATACTAAAAAGTCTGGTAAAAAAACCACTACGAAAGCAGAGGCCAAGCCAGAAAAAGTAAAGAAAAAAGCGAAACCAAAAAAGAAAAAGTCGAATGCCAAATCTAAGGCTGACTAATTCATAGATGTTTCTATTCTTTGTTATTAAGCTCCCAAACATGGGGGCTTAATATTTTTAGAACGTTTATTTTCAATTTAAGCTTGATTTCCTGCCTAACAATACCTACATCTAATACTATGTTTAAAAAATAATGTGGCTATTAGCAATGACTTTACAGCAAGCGACTCTACCTACTCCCCGCTTTGACCAAATTACATTAGATAATTTAAAACAAGACATTCAACAAGCAATTCAAGCAGGACAAGAGTTCTTAAATACCCTTACGGCTGCACCATCCGAGACAGATCAGCAACTTGCCGTGCTTGAACAAATTGATGCACTTGAAAATAACCTTAGTGAATCATGGGGAGTGTTGTCACATTTAAATGCAGTGATGAGTAATGCTGAAACTAGAGAAGTCTATCAGTCACTCTTACCCGCTTTAAGTGAATATTACACTCAGCTTGGCCAACACACGGCGCTATACCAGACTTATCAATACATTCATGATGGTCAGAGCTATTCAACGCTAAGTCCTGCTCAACAAAGTGCGATCCGCCTCGCATTACGTGACTTCAAACTTTCTGGGGTTGCTTTAGAAGGTGAAGAGAAAAAACGCTACGCAGAGATTTCTGCACGACTTTCACAGCTTTCTTCTGACTTCTCAAACCATGTACTTGATGCGACACAGGCTTACTTTAAACCACTTACAGAAGACCAGTTAAAAGGTCTTCCAGAAAGTAATGTTGAGTTACTAAAGCAGTACGGTAAACAGCGCGAGCTTGACCAAGCTGTAGCAACTTTAGATTTCCCTGCTTATTTTGCAGTTATGACCTATGCCGATGACCGTGCATTACGCGAAGAGCTTTATAAAGCTTATGTCACTCGTGCATCAGATCAGTCTGAACAAACAGAGTTTGATAACAGCAAAATTATGGAAGAAATCTTGAGCCTCCGCCAAGAAATGGCAAAACTACTTGGTTTCAATAACTACGCTGAATATTCTCTTGCTAGCAAAATGGCACCTGATGTCAAAACAGTTCACGACTTTTTAGCGGACTTAGCTGAGCATGCACGTACACCTGCTCTTCAAGAAGTTGCTGAGCTACAAGCAATTGCCAAACAAGATGGAATTGACGAGCTCAAACCTTGGGACACGACCTACTATTCTGAAAAACTCAAACAGCAACAGTTCAATTTGTCTCAAGAAGCATTAAAGCCTTACTTCCCTGCTCCGAAAGTCATTCAGGGTTTATTCCATATTGTGCAGCGCTTATACGGCATTAATATCGTTGAACGTGAAGCTCCTGTTTGGCATCCAGATGCTCGTTATTTTGAGTTAGAGGACCAAGGCCAAGTGGTTGGCGGGTTCTTCTTTGATTTATATGCACGTACCGGTAAACGCGGCGGTGCATGGATGAGTGGCTTCCGCTCACGTATGCAAACTGTTCATGGTCTACAAAAACCAATTTGCTATATGGTGTGTAACTTCACTCCACCTGTGGGTAATCAGCCAGCCTTACTGACTCATGATGAAGTTATTACCTTGTTCCATGAGTTTGGACATGGCTTACACCATATGTTAACTGAAGTAGATAATATCTCGGTTGCAGGTACTCACGGCGTCGCTTGGGATGCAGTCGAGTTACCAAGTCAGTTTATGGAATTCTGGTCATGGGATAAAGAAAGTCTTGATGTTTTAAGTGAGCACATTGAGAGCAAACAGACCTTACCTCAAGAATTACTTGATGCTTTATTAAATGCGCGTTTCTTCCAATCTGGTATGCAAACTTTACGTCAACTTGAATTTGCACTGTTTGACTTAACTATTCACACCAAGACTCCTGCGTTGAATAGCGAGCAAATTCAGCAGACTTTAAATGATATTCGCAAGCAGTACGCAGTAGTTCCAACTGTTGACTACAACCGCTTCCAACATAGCTTTAGTCATATTTTTGCAGGCGGGTATGCGGCGGGTTACTACTCTTACAAGTGGGCAGAAGTTTTAGCAAGTGATGCATTTGACCGCTTTGAACATGAAGGTATTTTCAATACTCAAACGGGTAAAGAATTCCGTCAAGCAATTTTAGCTGTAGGTGGGAAAGATACTGCTCTTGAAGCATTTGTCAATTTCCGTGGTCGTGAACCAAAAATTGATGCATTGTTACGTCATCAAGGTTGGACGAACGACAACAAAACCGCTTAAACTATGGGCCTAAATTGATCGTGTGGTTAGGGTGATAAAGATGAAAAAACGTTTCATTGCTGGGGCTAAATGTCCAAAATGTGAAGCCATAGATCGGATTGTCATGCTAACCACCGCTGAAGACGAATGGATTGAATGTATCGAATGCGGTTATAGCGAAAATCGTCCGACTCATGTTGATGAACCGGAAACACCTGCTATACCTGATGAAGTTGGAGTAATACAGTTCAAGCCTCGTCGTTCTGACTAAAGGTCTTAGAGATGCCACTACAAAGAAAACAAAACTCAAAACTCTTGTGGATTTTAATTGGGGGCTTAAGCATTCTGGCAGTGCTTTTTTTCGCAGCACAATGGTTTTTTAAAAAAACTGAATCGCCAGCACCGATAGTCGATCCTCATCCTGTATCGACACCTGCTCCTGAAAAACCTACAGCACCAGCAAGTTCCGTACCTGTAGCTCAACCGCAAACTGCTAGTTCTCAGCAGCTTGTGAATGAAGATGTGCTCAAACAGCCTGTTCCAGCTCAAGAATCTTTAGCAAAAGAAGAAGTTTCTAAGCTCAATGATATCAACCATCAATTACAAGATCAGGAAGCGACTTTAAAAGCTCAACATGCTGATGCAGATCAACTTATTAAGCTAAAAGAAGAGCAAGTAAAGCTGCTCGAAGCTCAGGTTAAACAACAATAGCTTTTGCCTAAATCTAAAGATAACGTAAAAAAGCTAGTTCACCTTGAACTAGCTTTTTTTATTAATTAGAAACTGGCTTATTTAAAAACTCACCATAAAAAAACACCCCCTTAAAGAGAGTGTTTTTAGTAGGTTTCTACATTTTAAATTATTTGTACCAACCAAAAAGTTTCAGTACTAATGGAGCATAAGTTACCAATACCAACGATGAGAACAAGACAATAATTGGTAATAACCAGCGCTCATATCGATAATAGAAACTTGTGTATTTCTCTTTCGCTTCCGCATCCGCAGCATTGACCTCATCATCCCCAACGGATAACCGTGTTAATAGATGGTTTAAGGCAACTGGTGGTGTTACATAACCAAATTCGAATGCAACCAATACAATCATCCAGAAATGAATTGGATGAATACCATTTTCGTAAGCTACAGGAGCAATCGTTGCTGCTACTAAAATTACAGCACCAAATGGATCTGTACACATACCGATAATAGCAAGTAACAATGCAATACATGCCAGTGATATATAGATACTGCCTAAATGAGTTGGTAATAACTCAACCACTTCAGAGCGCTCAATTAAACCACCTACACTTGCAGACAATGCCATCAAAATAATTAAGGCACCGATATGCCCAACTGTTTCTGATGTCGCAAAACGCAATGCACCACCAAAACCAAGACGGAACTGCGAACTATGCGGATCGTGCGATTGCAAGAACGGAGATTTTTTCTCATGTTCACGAACAATTGCTTCATGAATATTTAAAGCTGGTGTCTCTTTAGGCATCACCAATTTATCGTACAAGATCATCGCAATCAGCACGAGTGGCAGAATTACTGGTGCAGTAAATTCGTTCATTCCGGTATCTAATGCATATTTATAAAATGCAAGAACAACAACTGTAATTAAGATATATGGAATAACGGGTACGAAAGCTCGTGCCATGCCTGGAAGTGCTACTTTCGGTGAGTTCACACGGAACTTTTCTTCTGCCAAGAAAAGAGATACACCCAAGAAAATAAATGCAGTTAACCAGAATACGTAAATACCATGTCCAAATAATTCATCAGATGTAACATGACGGCTGTCTAACATGGCAATTAAAACGACCAATAGACATGGACGTACCACAACACCTAATGAACCTGACATTGCAGATACAGCAAGTGCATACTGACGGCGAGCACCTGCATTCCAAACTTCCTTATAAATAATCGCACCGGCTGCAATAACGAAAATCCCTGATGCACCTGTATAAGCTGTTGGTACGGCAGCAGCAATCAGAATTAACCAAGTTAAGGTTTCTGGCGCTAAGTTCCATGGACGAAGTACATTTAAGAACAAGTCCATAACACGTGTTTGTGTAAGCAACATACCTGCCCAAATAAATAAGGCAAGATTTAAGAAGATACCTGAGAACTCAACCAATAAACCAAGGTAAATCCCTTGCCCCATTGGATAGTCCATAAAGAATGTGAAGACAATACCTGTAATTAGTGCCATATAAGCATATAAAGGCACAGAGAGTAAGGCTAAGCCTATGTTACCGCCTTCACGTTTTGGCGGAGGTGAAACAAATAATTGATACAGACTAATTAAGCTCAGAACAACAAACAGAATCATCCAGATCCAGTAAATCGTTACTGTTTCATAAGTAGGTGTTACCCCAGAATTAATGACAGAACGATACTGACTAATCACAGAAAAACTTAGTAGTGCATTACCAAGCAACATAAAGAGAGAATACACTTTGTAATCAATTTTTGTTGCTGGATTACGCAAGCCAATATGGTGATATTTCAATGATGCAGTAATTGCAGAAATTAAAACCATAAAGACCAGTAAAATGGCACGGTTCTCTGTACCAAATTTAAATATACCGAAGAAACCCGTTTCAATCGTACGGTATGTACGTACTCCCGGATTTGCCTCAATATATTTAATAGTTTTATCGTAGGCTTTATATTTATCTTCACATTGCTGCTGTGCGGCTTGTAAGGATGCACGGACATCACTTTCTGAGGCAGCACCAAAGAAGCTTGCGAAATCATCAGATGCATTCGCTTTCATTTGCTCTTTTACTTGAGCATCAATATTTGGATTTCGATCACAAGATGGCTTTTCAGGTTCAGCACGCAAAAATGAATATTGCATGCCTATCGCAGGATCACCATAAAGGCGCTCCCCGATACGTAATAATTGCCCGTGGATCATTTCCCCGGTACCAATTATCAGCGTCATTAATAGCAAAATGAGGATTACGAATGTTGAGATCCATTCGTTCCATATATAACCCAGCAGACCTAATCCAGATCTTTTTTCTTGATATTCTTGCATAAATATTCCAATTTTGTTCTCTCAAATCCCTCATAACAAAGGCTCTGAGTCATGCAATTTCCTTGGTCAGGGGTATCGTCCATCCCCTTTCTACCAATCCCTTTATTCAACGATCAAATTTGCATCAAACTTTATCAATAAAGAATGACTAAAATCTCTTTTTTAACAGTTTGTATTGTCAATCTTCCTACTTGAATCTCTGTATAAGCCAATAGCATCCCCCAAAGATCGCACCGCCTATCGCACCATACAAATGAGCTTCGGTTAAAACAGGACTACCAATCAGTTGTGCAGTGCCCGTTTGTCCAAAGGTGTTTTCCCAAACCAGTTTGGCAATAATTAGCCCTAAAACTAACAATGCAAAATTCCGTTCTTTGCGATATTGCAAATAAACTAGAGCAACGGCTGTATATAGCCCGTGAAGTACACCAGATAGGCCGGCATATGCATCGATATAAGGTAAATAAAAATAGAACACCAAGCTAATAAATGGTGGTAGAAGAAAAAGAAGAATTAAGATATGCCACACTTTGGTATGTGGAAATATGAAGGGCAAACATGCAAATGCCATCATATTTAAAAGGAAGTGAATCCACCCCACATGTACCCAATGCGCTGTCCACAAACGCCAAAACTCACCAAGTAAGCTTTCACGCCAATAAATAAAATAATCTGGAAATACTTGTAGACATGCAGAAACAGAAATGCACCCTGCGACCAAAAGCACTTTTTTATTGAGTACATGATCCTTCATAGCACACTCCTTTTAAAACTAGACTCCTTACGATTAATACGAAAAATAAGTAGCAACGCAAGGAGTTAGTTTCTTCAGATCTTTTTACTGTGCAGGTGCAGTTGCTGAGTCTGCTGGAACTTCTGATGCAGCCCCACCGTCAAATAACTCATCCAGTTCTGCTGAACCCTCGTTTTTCTCATCCCAGAAATGAGACATACCGCCGTCACCTGTACGAACGCCTGTATGCTCAGTCCAATAGCGGTCAGAAATACCACGAACAATTAAACCAGCCATGCTATCGATTAACTTAAAGTTCGGATTAACTGGTTTATCATCTGCTTGAGATGCTGCATAAGTTTTTAATGCATCACGGATTTTGGCGTCGTCACCACTCGCTTGAGCAGCTACAGCGTAGAGTGCATGCGATAAACGAACACCTTTTTGCTCACCGATTTGCACAGATTGCTTTAACGTCTCATACGGGTCTGGCTTACCTTCGTTAGCCCCTGGTAATAAAGTCCAGATCACCGCACGTGTTGCATTTGGTGCTCCCCAGAACTTTTGGTTATCAAGACAAACCATGCCACGTTCTACAATAGCAGCAATATCTTTCGGAACATTGACAGAACCACCTGAATTAATGTCATTTGTCACCGCTTGAAGGCCACTGATCATTCCAAGTAGATATACAGTCTGATCGGTATCGCTACGCATAGTTGGACAAGAGTCACCTAAATGGTACTTATATTTAGATTCCCAACGATCAGCGAATAATTTATAGCCCGTATATTGCCGCTCTGCAGCAATTGCAGCCCAACGCTTCTGCGCAATACGTGCATCTTGAGCTTCTGTTACTTGTCCTGCTTTTGAAGCGCGCAAATAACGTAACTCCTGTTCTAATGCTTGGTTTTCCGCACATACACCTGAAGCAGCATACATTAAGACAGCAACACGAGTAGGATCTGCACCCATCCCTTTAGTCGACATGATTGCAGGAGTTAAAGCACTACCAGTATTACAAACCATTTCAGCATCTTGCATTGCCAAAATAGGTGGAACGACGTGCTTTTCCGTAAAACCTAAAGCAACATTTGCTCCGCTTTTCACGACGTATGAACAACCTGATAAAACTGAAGCTGCAAGAAAACTCATCGCCAAACCTTGGCTTATTTTTTGGACTTTAGACATCTTCCTGTCCTCGATGTAATTTGTTTTTTCCTTTTCAGATGTACATTAGCAGATGCATATCTTGAATAAAAGAGTAATTACTCTAATTGTAGCGCTTATACTTTGACACACTTCACAGCAGATAAAATTGACAGTTTTTCAGGTAAACAAAAATTTTAGGCAAAAAAAAGTAGCATTGCGACGGTTCAGCACATGCTACTTATTAACTGGGATAAGCTTTTAACGGCTTATATTATTGTTGTTCTATATAATCCTTGAGTAAAGTTCCTGCTCTTCCTACTACTACAGCCATAACAACTGCAATTAACAGAAACATCCACATTGAAATCTCCATGAGAGACCTCCTTACTACATTCGCACCCAGTAAAAACCGGACACTTGATGAAATGAATCGATTAATCAATTAAACTATTGACTGACCGACGACCTTTGCATCCTCTGTCTCTTAACTTTGCTAAGATTAGCTTTATTAAGATGTTCCCTGAGTAAAGTTCCTGCTCTTCCTATCACCACTGCCAGAATGATGGCAATGACCAAGAACGACCATGTTGGCATCTCCATTTGAGACCTCCGACACACTTTACGTTGGTGTTTGTACTTTAACCGATAGAATAATAACCATATTGAGAAATTGTCGGACAATTAGCTTTCTTGCTATTTTTTCTGTATTTTAACTAGACAATTTATATTTTCTAAATAGAAATAAATCTTAATTAATTGATTTTTAATATTTTTAAATAAATATACAAATGTAGAATTGTCTAACAATTAATAGAATTTTTCTAAAGTCTTAAGCTGTTTCCATTGAGATAAGGACATTTGATCAAACCAAATAACAGAAGTTAATGTTTTATCACCCTTAAAATAGACCACTATGAAAATCTGATAATCAATTATTTTTAAAATTTCTACACGAGAAATGGTTTGTTCTGAATGAAAGCTAAGTGACCATAATTTCTGATCTAAATAAGCAATTTGAACGAGCTGTGGTCGCTTTAAAAAGAAAATAAAACTTATAAATAATAAACAGACCGTAACTAACCACCAGAGTATTGGTATCAGCTGATAAAACAGAGCTGCTAAACATAGGCCAATAAAAAACTGAAATATAATCGAAAAACGGCTATATTTCAGTTTAAAATTCAATTGGTTGATCAAAACTAATCAGCCATGAACATAATGCTTTAATTTATGAATAAAATCACGTAATTCTGTACGCGGCGGTTCAGATACTTCCATAAACCAGTCAAGTAAATCAGGATCTTCCTGCTCTACTAATTCAGCAAACAATGCTTTTTCTGCTGGATCTGCCTTTAAATAATAATTTTTCACATACGGGTCAAAATAGACATCAATTTCCTTTAAACCGCGGCGTGCGCGATAAACTACTTTACGTTCTTCCAAGGTCATTTCTTCAGACATTTATTTCCCCATCTGCGTTGATAGTGCGCCTAGTTTACCTGATCACATAAGAAAGTTCGCTAAAAATCTCAAATTGACCAAACTTATCACTTCATAGCTATAAATGAGCATTCATCACATTGTTAGACCTAATGAGCTTGCCTTATGTTTAGACTTATAACATCAAGCCCAAACCAAGGAAGAAATACAATGCAATCTGGTGCTATTCGTCCCATTCCAAATATGTTACCTCGCCATCTATTTAACGAAGAACATGAAGCTTTTCGTGAAACGGTACGTAAATTCTATGAGAAAGAAGTTGTACCAAATACTGAAAAATATGAAAAACAACAACATGTGGACCGAGATCTTTGGAATAAAGCTGGTGCATTAGGTTTACTATGCACCACCATGCCAGAACAATACGGTGGCTCAGGTGTGGACCGCTTATACAGTATGATTCTTATCGAAGAACAAGCATACGCGATGGACTCAAGTACAGGTTTCTCACTACATTCTGATATTGTCGCCAACTATATCAATAACTTTGGAAACGAAGAACAAAAGCAAAAATGGCTTCCGAAAATGGCAACTGGTGAAACAGTGACCGCAATTGCCATGACAGAACCAGGAACAGGCTCAGATTTACAAGCTGTTCGAACAACAGCCGTTCTTGATGGCGATGAATATGTGATTAATGGTTCAAAAATATTTATTACCAATGGCTACTTGTGTGATATGGCCATCGTGGTCTGTAAAACAGGCAACAGTGATAAAGGCTCTGCCAATTTATCACTTATTATTGTTGAAGCTGACCGTGCTGGTTTTACTAAAGGTAAACCACTCAACAAAATTGGCATGAAAGGTCAAGATACATGTGAACTCTTCTTTGATAACGTTCGTGTTCCTAAAGAAAATCTTTTAGGCATGGAAGGCATGGGCTTTATTATGCTCATGAAAGAATTAGCCTGGGAGCGTATGTTGGTTGCTATTATCTGCCAAGCTGGTGCAGAAGCAGCGTTTGCACATACTGTTCAATATACAAAAGATCGTAAAGCATTTGGCAAGCCAATTAGTGCTTTCCAAAATACACGTTTCAAACTCGCAGAACTACGTACTGAAATTGATTTCTGCCGTACCTATTTAGATCGTTGTATGGAATTACAACTTGAAGAAAAGTTGAGTATCGAAGCTGCCGCAGCTGCCAAATATAAAATTTCAGATATGTTCTCGAAAATAGTCGATGAATGTCTTCAATTACATGGTGGCTATGGTTACATGCTGGAATATCCAATTGCTCGTGCTTATATTGACCACCGAGCAAACCGTATTTATGCAGGCACCAATGAAATTATGAAAGAGCTAATCTCTAGAACACTTTAATACCAAGCATAAAAAAAGGAGGCTATTTGCCTCCTTTTTATTTCAAATCTTAAGACACTAGCTTTGGCTTACGTGTATTTACATCTGAATGTTTGTGAAAATGAAGAATGCCATCATCAAATTTAGCATTTTGTAATGACTTTCTATCTTCAAGATAATTATTGGTTACTTGCCATGGAGCATGCTTACCTTGTTTTGGAAGCTCATGAGCTGCACGACTAATATAACCAGAAGACAATTTACCCATTACAGTATCTTCTTCCATTTCGTTTTTATTACCCGTTGGAATAACCTCATCATAGTTATTCTTGTCCATATAGTTTAATAGACGGGAAATATAATCAGCTGCAATATCAACTTTTAATGTCCAAGATGCATTCACATAGCCAATAATCATTGCCATGTTTGGAATATCACTTAGCATAATACCATTGTAAAGCATATGTTCTGAGGAGTTGATTGGCTTACCATCAACTTTAGCTTGAACACCACCCATAATTTGGACTTGTAAACCAGTTGCAGACACTATGATGTCGGCATCAAGGTGTTTGCCTGACTTTAATTGAATACCCGTCTCTGTAAATTTCTCGATCTGATCAGTTTCAACACTTGCCTTACCTTCACGAAGAATCTTAAATAGATCACCATCAGGGACTACACAAAGACGCTGATCCCAAGGATTATAAGAAGGCGTAAAATGTTTCATATCCACTTTACCCTTAAGCTGCATTTCAATTGCTTTTAAGAGTAAACGACGAACTGTTTTAGGGTGCTTTTGTGACAATGCGTAAATTGCGCGTTGCATACCAATATTACGTGCACGCGTAAATTTATAAGCTGTTTCTTCAGACATAAATCTACGAGTTTTTTCATAAATGAAGTCAATAGAAGGAACTGTTGCAATGTAAGTTGGTGAACGCTGTAACATCGTCACATGACCTGCCCCACCTTTCGACATTGCAGGAACTAGAGTAATTGCTGTAGCACCACTACCAATAATTACTACTTTTTTACCTGTATAGTCTAAGTTTTCAGGCCAATGCTGCGGATGAATGAGTTGACCTTTAAAAGCATCTTGATTAGGGAAAGTCGGAGCATAACCTTGGTCATAATTATAATAACCAGTACAACCTACAACAAAGTTAGCTACCCAAGTCTGTTGCTTTTTATTGCTATCCTCGACAACAACATGCCATTTCTTTGAAGTAGAATCATAATTTGCAGAAAGCACACGATGACCAAAGTGAATCTTTTCTTTTAATTTGAACTCATCAATTACTTCACCTAAATAACCTTTAATTGAAGCACCATCAGCCAGTACATTTGCTTTACACCATGGTTTAAAGTTAAAACCAAATGTAGACATATCTGAATCTGAACGAATACCAGGATAACGGAAAAGATCCCAAGTGCCCCCAAAAGATTCACGACGCTCTAAAATTTCAAATTGGCGCTGCGGAGAGTTTTTAGATAGATGGGCAGCAACTCCGATTCCTGAAATGCCGGCACCAATGATTAGAATATCAACTTGCTTTTCCATTTTATTTTTATACCCATTGTTGAGAATATAACTTTATTAAAGCACAATTTTGACAATACACAATGTCAAGTTTGACCATTTATCCGTTTTTTTATGTCACTTTGGGACAATTTTTTATTTTTATAGCTTTTAGAAAATAAAAAAGACCGGCATAAAGCCGGCCTTTTTCGAATAATATCAATTATTCAGCTGAAGTATTCACTTCACGATCTACAAGCTCAACGTAAGCCATCGGTGCTGCATCACCAGCACGGAAGCCCGCTTTAAGAACACGTAGATAACCGCCGTTACGTTCTTTGTAACGAGGGCCGAGTACGGTAAATAATTTACCTACAGTTGCAGCATTACGAGTACGAGCAAATGCTAAACGACGATTTGCTACAGTATCGTTTTTTGCTAGAGTGATTAAAGGCTCAGCAACACGACGTAATTCTTTAGCTTTAGGAACAGTTGTTTTGATCAACTCGTGTTCAAATAAAGAATTAGCCAAGTTTTGGAACATCGCTTTACGATGGCTGCTTGTACGGCCTAATTTCACACCACTATTACGATGACGCATGGTGATAGTCCTACTTAATTAACGGCTACGATAGGCAAAACGGTCGTCCATACGAAGACTAGCTGGTGGCCAGTTTTCAAGACGCATACCGAGTTGTAAGCCTTTCGATGCCAAAACATCTTTGATCTCTGTTAACGATTTTTTACCAAGGTTAGGAGTTTTTAACAACTCAACTTCAGTACGTTGAACGAGATCACCAATGTAGTAAATATTTTCTGCTTTCAAACAGTTAGCAGAACGAACAGTAAGCTCTAGATCATCTACTGGGCGAAGCAAGATTGGGTCAACTTCTTCACGAGGTTCTTGAGCAACTGGAGTTTGATCTTTCTGAAGATCAACAAAAATTGCAATTTGTTGTTGCAAGATTGTTGCCGCTTTGCGGATTGCTTCTTCCGGATCAACCGTTCCATTTGTTTCAAGGTCGATTACCAGTTTATCTAAATCGGTACGTTGTTCAACACGCGCATTTTCAACGGTGTAAGAAACACGTTTAATCGGACTATAAGAAGCATCTAATTGCAAACGACCTACTGGACGTGTTTCACCTTCAGGGAAACGAGAATCAGATGTTTCATAACCACGACCTTGAGAAACTTTCAAGCGCATTTTTAATGAACCTGAAGCACTCAAAGTACCAATTAAATGATCTGGGTTAACCACTTCAACATTATGAGGTAAACGAAGGTCAGCAGCAGTAATATCGCCAGGACCTTGTTTCTCTAATGTTAAATAAGCTTCATTTTGATCGAACAGCTTAATAGACAATCCTTTTAGGTTCAGCAAGAGCTCGACGATGTCCTGCTGCAAGCCTTCTAAAGTACTGTACTCGTGCTCGACACCTTCTATCTCTACTTCAACCACAGCAGCGCCAGGTAAAGAAGACAATAGAATGCGACGTAAAGCATTACCTAGAGTGTGGCCAAAACCACGCTCTAAAGGTTCTAGAATCACTTTTGCCGAGGTCCCGCTTACCGCTTCGACCTTGATCGCTTGCGGAGTGAGAAACTCGTTTGCAGTACGCGTCATTATTGCTACCTCAAGGATTATTTAGAATACAATTCTACAATCAAGCTTTCGTTGATTTCAGCAGGTAAATCAGAACGATCTGGTGCAGCTTTAAACGTACCTTCAAGTTTAGAATGATCAACATCAATCCAAGCTGGAATACCACGTTGAGCAGCTAATTCAATCGCGTTTTTAATACGCAATTGTTGTTTAGCACCTTCGTGAACCGCAATTACATCACCCGCTTTAACTTGAATAGACGCGATGTTTACACGACGACCATTCAAAGTAATGCTACGGTGACTTACTAACTGACGAGCTTCTGCACGTGTAGAACCAAAACCCATGCGATAAACAACGTTATCAAGACGGCTTTCAAGCAATTTCAACAAGTTCTCACCAGTTGCGCCTTTAACACGAGCTGCTTCTTTATAGTAGTTACTAAATTGACGCTCTAACACACCGTAAATACGACGGACTTTTTGTTTTTCACGTAATTGTAGTGAATACTCAGATTGCTTACCACCGCGAGCCTGACCATGTTGACCAGGTGCTTTGTTAGCTTTTTTAGTTTTGACGTCAAATGGTTTAACGCCAGATTTAAGTTGCAGGTCTGTCCCTTCGCGGCGAGAGAGTTTGCATTTTGGACCAATATAACGAGCCATGAATGTTTCTCCTTACACGCGACGTTTTTTAGGTGGACGGCAACCGTTGTGAGGAATTGGAGTCACATCGGTAATGCTGTTAATCTTATAACCCACTGCGCCTAATGCACGAACCGCAGACTCACGACCTGGACCAGGACCTTTTACAAGGACGTCTAGGTTTTTCAAACCGTAATCTAAAGCTGCTTTACCAGCAACTTCAGCAGCTACCTGAGCAGCAAACGGAGTTGATTTACGTGAACCACGGAAGCCTTGTCCACCTGAGGTAGCCCAAGCCAATGCATTACCTTGACGATCGGTAATCGTAACAATGGTGTTATTAAAAGACGCGTGAATGTGTGCAACACCTTCAGAGACGGTACGAGTGACCTTCTTGCGTGTGCGAGTATCTTTAGCCATCTTTTAGCTTCCAGAAATCTTACTTTTTAATCGGTTTGCGCGGACCTTTACGGGTACGTGCGTTAGTTTTGGTGCGTTGACCACGGACAGGCAAGCTGCGACGATGACGAAGGCCACGATAGCAACCTAAATCCATTAAACGTTTAATGTTCATGGAAATTTCGCGACGTAAGTCACCTTCGGTAGGAACCTTAGCAACTTCTGCACGAATCGCATCAAGCTGTGCATCGTCCAACTCACGAATCTTAGTAGTTTCAGTGATGCCAACTGTAGCTAAGATATTCTTAGCAGTATGGCGACCGATACCAAAGATATAAGTGAGGGAGATAACAGCATGCTTGTTATCCGGAATGTTTACACCGGCAATACGAGCCATTCACTTTTCTCCAAAAAGGCAGTAGAGATAATCAACCGCCCCACAAAAATCTTGAGGGGCGGATATTAACCCAATTCGCCTACTGAAATCAACAGGTCTTGATTAGATTAACCTTGACGCTGCTTATGACGAGGTTCTGCGCTACAAATCACGCGAATAACCCCATTACGACGGATAACTTTACAGCTACCACAAATTTTCTTTACAGAAGCTTGTACTTTCATGATGAAACCTCTAAGTGCGCTTATCCCTTAGGATGAGCAGTCGTTTTTCTCATTAATGTTTGATTGTCATATTGATGAGAAGTTAAATGCGCTTGTAGCTGAGCCATAAAGTCCATAACAACAACGACTACGATAAGTAATGAGGTACCACCTAAATAGAATGGAATACCAAAAGAACTCTGTAAAATCATTGGCATTAAACAAATGACTGTAATATAAATCGCACCAATGAACGTCAAACGATTAAGAATATGATCTAAGTAACGAGCAGTTTGCTCACCTGGGCGAATACCAGGCACATAAGCTCCGCTGCGTTTTAGATTTTCTGATACTTCCTTAGGGCTAAATACTAAAGCCGTATAAAAGTAACAGAAAAAGATAATTAACGCACCAAAGAGCACCAAATACAAAGGCTGTCCAGGCGACAATACCAGAGCTAAATCTTGTAAGCTACGCTTAATTAAACCAGCATTCGGATCTGCACTACCTACCCATTGACCCAAACTAGCTGGGAACAACAATAAAGAGCTTGCAAAAATCGCAGGAATCACACCAGCCATATTAATTTTTAATGGTAGATGTGTTTGCTGAGCTGTAAATATACGACGACCTTGTTGTTTTTGCGCATAGTTTACTGGAATACGACGCTGTGCTTTTTCAATAAACACAATCGCAGCCAATACACCAAGAGACAAAAGACCAAAGATGACAAGACCAATCAAACTTGTTTGACCATTATCTACAGATGACACTGATTGCATAATTAATTTAGGCAAACCAGCAACAATACCTGCAAAAATAATCATTGAGATACCATTACCGATACCTCTTTCAGTGATTTGTTCACCTAACCACATTAAGAACATAGTTCCAGCGATAAGTGACGTAACAGCAGGAATATAAAATGCAAGACCCGTAGACAGAGTAATACCCTGACCAATTAAGCCTGCACACATACCTACTGCCTGAACCACTGCAAGTAATAATGTACCCTGACGCGTATATTGGTTAATTTTACGCTTACCTTGCTCCCCTTCCTTTTTCAAGGCTTCAAGAGAAGGAATCACTGTTGACATTAACTGCACAATAATTGATGCAGAAATATAAGGCATGATCCCTAAAGCAAGAATAGACATTCGCTCTAAAGCACCGCCAGAAAACATATTGAATAGCCCAAGAATAGTTCCTTGGTTTGCATGAAATAAATTTTCTAACGCAGCATTATTAATGCCTGGTACTGGAATATGCGCTCCTAGTCGAAAGACCAGCAATGCACCGATTAGAAAACTCATCCGGCGAATAATTTCACGGTATTTCACATGAAATGGCTGACCTTTCATCATGTTGACATGACCTGAAGAACTAGGAGACATAGACACTCGAGATTACTCCTCGACTTTACCGCCAGCTGCTTCAATTGCAGCTTTAGCGCCTTTAGTCAATGCAACACCTTGAACAGTGAATGCACGAGTGATTTCACCAGAAAGCACGATACGAGCACGAATTTGATCGCGACGAACAACATTCGCAGCTTTTAAAGTTTCAAGGCTAACAATGTCGCCTTCCACTTTAGTTAACTCAGACAAACGTACTTCAGCAGTTTTTAAAGCGATTTGGCTAGTGAAACCGAATTTAGGTAAACGACGATAAATCGCTGTTTGACCGCCTTCGAAACCTGGACGAACGCCACCACTTTTACGTGATTTTTGACCTTTGACACCACGGCCACCAGTCTTACCAACGCCAGAACCGATACCACGGCCTAAACGACGGTGTTCACGTTTTGCACCTTCTGCAGGTGCAAGCTCATTTAAACGCAGAGTCATGGCTTATTCCTCTACACTAACCATATAGTAGACTTTGTTGATCATACCACGGTTAGAAGGCGTATCTTGCACTTCTACAGTATGACCAATACGACGCAGACCTAAACCTTGTAAGCAAAGCTTGTGATTTTTCAAGCGATGTGAAGAAGATTTAGTCTGGGTAACTTTAATCGTTTTCATGATTGATTACCCTTGAATTTCTTCTACTGATTTACCACGTTTCGCAGCGACTTTCTCAGGAGAAGTCATATCACGCAAACCTTTAAAAGTTGCGTTTACTACGTTAGCAGCATTAGTAGAACCATAACATTTAGCAAGTACGTTATGTACACCTGCAGCTTCAAGAACGGCACGCATTGCGCCACCAGCGATTACGCCAGTACCTTCTGAAGCAGGTTGCATGTATACACGGCTTGCACCATGACGAGCATTCACAGGGTGTTGTAAAGTAGTACCAGCAAGGTCTACAGTGATCATGTTGCGACGAGCAGCTTCAAGTGCTTTAGAAATAGCAGCTGGAACTTCACGTGCTTTACCACGACCAAAACCAACACGACCATTACCATCACCCACAACTGTTAATGCTGTGAAAGAGAAGATACGACCGCCCTTAACAACTTTGGCTACACGATCAACGGCAACCAGCTTTTCAACAAGACCTTCGTTTTGTTCAACTTTAGCCATGATTAGAACTCCAAGCCGTTTTCACGAGCAGCATCAGCCAAGGCTTTGATACGACCATGATATTTAAAACCAGAACGGTCAAATGCAACTTTAGTTACACCAGCTGCTTTCGCACGTTCTGCGATTAAAGCACCTACTTTAGTAGCTGCATCTACATTACCTGTAGTACCGCTACGTAAAGATGCATCCAAAGTTGAAGCTTGCGCTAAAACTTTGCCACCATCTGCTGAAATAACTTGAGCATAGATGTGACGCGGAGTGCGGTTTACACACAAACGAGTCGCACCCAATGCACGAATGTGCAAGCGTGTGCTTTTCGCACGACGCAAACGGGATTGTTTCTTTTCGTTCATAAGAACCTCGCGCCTTATTTCTTCTTAGCTTCTTTACGAAGAATGACTTCATCCGAATAACGAACACCTTTACCTTTATATGGTTCAGGAGCACGGTATGCACGGATTTCTGCCGCTACTTGACCTAACAACTGCTTGTTTGCTGATTTCAAAATGATTTCAGTAGCAGTTGGAGTTTCCGCTGTTACACCTTCTGGTAAAGCGTAGTCAATTGGGTGTGAATAACCAAGGTTAAGGTTTACAACAGTACCTTTAACCGCAGCTTTATAACCAACACCAACTAGCTGCAACTTACGTTCGAAGCCTTCGCTAACACCTTTTACAAGGTTATTCAATACAGCGCGAGCAGTACCAGCTTGCATCCAAGCATCTTTCGATTCTTTAACTGGAGCAAGTTGAAGTTTACCTTCTTCCTGTTTTAGCTCGACCAGCGCATGCAGGTTGAAAGACAATGTACCTTTAGTGCCTTTCACTTCGACCTGCCGGCCGTTCTGAGTAACTGCTACACCATTAGGTACAGTTACTGGGGCTTTAGCCACACGAGACATGAGGAATCACCTATTAAGAAACAAAAGCAATAACTTCACCACCAACGCCCGCAGCACGTGCAGCGCGATCAGTCATGATGCCTTTGCTTGTAGAAACAATTGCAATACCTAAACCTTGCTTAACGCTTGGAAGTTTATCTTTACCACGGTATTGGCGAAGACCTGGACGGCTTACGCGCTTAACCATTTCGATAACTGGTTTGCCTTCGAAATATTTTAAAGTAATTGTCAAAGTAGATTTTGTCTCTTCTTGAGCAACTTCTACATTTGAAATATAACCTTCTTGTTGAAGTACGTTTGCAATTGCAACTTTCAACTTAGAAGAAGGCATAGAAACAGTTTGTTTCTTAGCCATTTGTGCGTTACGAACACGTGTTAGCATGTCGGCAACGGTATCTTGCATACTCATTTAGTCGCTCCTTACCAGCTTGCCTTAACAACGCCTGGTACATCACCCTGCATTACTGTGTCACGTAATTTGTTACGGCTTAAACCGAACTTACGGAAGTAACCATGAGGACGACCAGTTAAACCACAACGGTTACGAAGACGTACCGGAGATGCATTACGTGGCAATGCTTGTAACTTTAACATCGCTTCGAAACGCTCTTCTTCACTTGCATTTACGTTTGCAATCGTAGCTTTTAATTCAGCACGTTTTGCAGCGTATTTAGCAACTGTTTTTTCGCGTTTCAATTCGCGATTAATCATACCTTTCTTAGCCATATCGACCTCTTATTTGAACGGGAAGCCGAATGCACGCATAAGCGCACGGCCTTCGTCATCGGTGCGAGCAGTCGTAGTAATAGTAATATCCATACCACGAATACGATCAATCTTATCGAAATCGATTTCAGGGAAAACGATTTGCTCTTTCAAACCCATTGAGTAGTTACCACGACCATCAAATGATTTCGAAGAGAAACCACGGAAGTCACGGATACGAGGGATTGCGATTGAGATCAAACGGTCCAAGAATTCGTACATTTGGTCGCCACGTAAAGTAACTTTACAACCAATCGGCCAACCATCACGGATTTTGAAACCTGCGATAGATTTACGAGCAAGTGTAATTACTGGTTTTTGACCAGCAATTAATTGCATGTCGACTACAGCGCCATCTAATAATTTCTTATCAGTTGCAGCTGCGCCTACACCCATGTTTAGGGTAATTTTTGTGATGCGTGGAATTTCCATCACGTTCTTAATGCTAAGTTCTTCTTGTAACTTTGCTTTAAGTTCATCGTTGTAACGTGCTTTAAGTCTGGCCATTGCCTTTTCAACCTATTACTTCGCTACCGCCACTGATTCACCATTTGATTTATAAACGCGAGTTTTCACGCCATCAATCACTTGGTAACCAACACGGTCAGCCTTCTGGGTTGTAGCATTTAAAATTGCCACGTTTGAAATATGAAGCGAAGCTTCTTGAGTAACTACACCGCCTTCAGCGCCAGTTACACGGTTAGGCTTTTGATGCTTCTTCACTAAGTTAAGGCCTTCAACCTTAACGCGGTCTTCAGAAACAGACAATACAGTACCCTGTTTGCCTTTTTCTTTACCTGCGATCACGATAACTTGATCGCCTTTTTTAATCTTAGCCATGATTGCCTCTTATAGAACTTCAGGAGCCAATGAAATGATTTTCATGAACTGTTCAGTACGAAGTTCACGAGTCACTGGTCCGAAGATACGAGTAGCAATCGGAGCTTTGTTGTTGTTCAAGATAACTGCAGCATTATCATCAAAACGGATCACAGAACCATCTGGACGACGAATGCCGAATTTAGTACGAACTACAACCGCATTCATCACGTCACCTTTTTTAACACGTGCGCGTGGGATTGCTTCTTTTACAGTAACTTTAATAATGTCGCCAACAGAAGCATAACGACGATGTGAACCACCAAGTACTTTAATACATTGTACGCGGCGAGCACCACTGTTGTCTGCTACGTCGAGCATAGTTTCGGTTTGAATCATTGCCCTACTCCAAAACCGAGCATCACCGGTCACAATTTCGAAAGGCTCAAAGAGTACTCGAAATTGACCGATGATGCAACAAGAACGTCGAATTACTCAGCAGCTGCTTCAACTACTTCCACTAAAGTCCAAGCTTTAGTTTTAGAAATTGGGCGGCTTTCTTTAATGGTTACAACATCGCCAATTTTAGCAACATTGTTCTCATCATGAGCGTGTAACTTAGTTGAACGGCGAATTGACTTGCCATACAACGGGTGTTGAACGCGGCGTTCAATAAGAACAACAATAGATTTATCCATTTTGTCACTTACGACTTTGCCGGTTAACGTGCGGACTGTTTTTTCACTCATTGTCCGTTCCCCTGTTTTTCGGTAAGGAGTGTCTTAATACGAGCAATTGTCTTACGAGCAACTTGCACTTCGTGCGATTTACCCAACTGACCAGTTGCTTTCGCCATACGAAGACGGAATTGGTTAAGCTGTTGCTCATCAAGCAAAGCTTTCAACTCTTCTACCGATTTTTCACGTAGATCTTTAGTTTTCATTACATTACCGTCCGAGTCACGATAGTGGTTTTAAACGGAAGTTTAGCAGCAGCTAAAGCAAATGCTTCACGCGCTAATTCTTCGTTCACACCTTCAATTTCGTACAGGATCTTACCTGGTTGGATCTGGCAAACCCAGTATTCCACGCTACCCTTACCTTTACCCATACGCACTTCAAGAGGCTTTTGAGTAATTGGTTTATCCGGGAATACGCGAATAAAGATTTTACCACCACGCTTAATACGGCGGCTAATAGTACGACGTGCAGCTTCAATCTGACGCGCAGTCATACGACCACGTTCAGTTGCTTTAATTGCAATCGAACCAAATGATACTGTACTACCACGATGCGCTAGACCAGTGTTACGGCCTTTATGCACTTTACGGAATTTGGTACGTTTAGGTTGCAACATGGATTATTCTCCCTTGTCAGCAGCACGGTCACCGCGACGACCACGACGCTCTTGACCTTCACCACGACCACGACCACGTTTAGCTGGACGATCTTCAGCAGGAGCAGGGTTCATGACTTGTTTCATGCCACCTAAGATCTCGCCACGGAAAATCCAAACTTTAACACCAATCGTACCGTAAGTTGTTTCTGCACGCATAGTTGCATAGTCAATGTCTGCACGTAACGTATGCAAAGGTACACGACCTTCACGATACCATTCTGTACGAGCAATCTCTGCACCACCTAAACGGCCAGACACTTCAACTTTGATACCTTTAGCACCAGCACGCATAGTGTTTTGAACCGCACGCTTCATAGCACGACGGAACATAACACGCTTTTCTAATTGAGAAGCAATTGCTTCAGCAACTAAACGCGCATCTAAGTCTGGGCGATCAATTTCGTTGATACTTACTTGCGCTGGAACACCCATAATGCTGGTAAGTTCGCGCTGTAATTTCTCAATATCTTCGCCTTTTTTACCGATTACGATACCAGGACGAGCTGTGCTAATAGTTACTTTAGCAGCGCCTGATGGACGTTCGATAAGAATATTGCTTACCATCGCATTCTTAAGTTTTTTAGTTAAAAACTCACGAACTTGAAGATCTTTAAGCAAGTATTCAGCGTATTGTTTCGGATTCGCATACCAGTTAGCGTTATGACGTTTCACAACACCTAGGCGGATACCGATTGGATGAACCTTCTGACCCATATCAAACCCCTACCTTAACGGTGATGTGACAAGTACGCTTAGTAATACGATCTGCACGGCCTTTAGCACGTGGCATAATACGTTTAAGGCTCATGCCTTCATCAACGTAAATCGTAGAAACTTTAAGATCGTCAACATCTAAACTGTTATTGTGTTCAGCGTTTGCAATCGCAGATTCCAATGCTTTTTTTACTAAAACAGCAGCTTTTTTATTGCTGAAGTTTAAGATGTTTAAAGCATGCGCAACAGATTTGCCGCGAATAAGATCTGCAACCAAACGTGCTTTTTGTGCCGAGATAGCGGCACCGCGTAATTTAGCAGTTACTTCCATCATGACACCTATTAACGTTTAGATTTCTTGTCAACACCGTGACCACGATAGGTACGAGTTGGCGCGAATTCACCGAGTTTATGACCAACCATATGCTCAGTAACAATTACTGGAACGTGATTACGACCATTATGAACAGAGATTGTTAAACCAACAAAATCTGGAAGGATCATCGAACGACGAGACCAAGTTTTGATCGGCTTGCGAGAGTTACTAGCAACAGCCGCTTCAACCTTAGCGAACAAGTGCGCATCGACGAATGGGCCTTTTTTCAGAGAACGAGGCATTAGTCAGATTCCTTTACTTGACGCGACGGTCGCGAATAATCATCTTAGTCGTACGCTTATTGGTACGTGTCTTGTACCCTTTAGCTTTTTGACCCCATGGGCTTACAGGTTGAATACCTTTGTTACGCCCTTCACCACCACCGTGTGGGTGGTCAATCGGGTTCATCGCCATACCACGTACGGTAGGACGAACACCACGCCAGCGTGAAGCACCAGCTTTACCCAATGAACGAAGGTTGTTTTCTTGGTTAGAAACCTCACCAATTACAGCGCGGCATTCAACGTGTACTTTACGCATTTCGCCTGAACGAAGACGAATAATCGCGTAAGAACCATCACGACCCAACAACTGAACAGAAGCACCAGCAGAACGCGCTAATTGCGCACCCTTACCAATTTTAAGTTCAACGTTATGAAGTGTAGAACCGATCGGCATGTTACGAAGTGGCAAGCAGTTACCTGGACGAATTGGAGCATCGTTACCAGATTGTACTTTATCGCCAGCACGTAAACCTTTAGGTGCAATGATATAACGACGCTCACCGTCAGCATATTTCAATAAAGCAATATGTGCTGTACGGTTTGGATCGTATTCAATACGCTCTACAACAGCAGGGATGCTGTCTTTGTTACGTTTGAAGTCAACGATACGGTAGTGTTGTTTATGACCACCACCAACGTGACGAGTAGTAATGTGACCGTTGTTATTACGACCACCAGTACGTTTTTTAGCTTCAACCAACGGTGCGTAAGGAGCGCCTTTGTGAAGATGGTCATGAACCACTTTCTCTACAAAGCGACGTCCTGGAGACGTTGGCTTACATTTTTGAATCGGCATAATTTTCGTCCTTATTCCGCTGCGCTTTCAGCGGTATCGCCCAAGTCAGCCATTTCAACATCTTGGCCGGCTTTCAGGGTGACGTATGCTTTTTTAACATCAGAACGACGTCCTAATGTACGACCAAAGCGCTTAGTCTTACCTTTAGTAATAGTTGTGTTAACTTTAACAACTTCTACACCAAAAAGTTTTTCAACTGCTTTTTTGATTTCAAGCTTAGTAGCATTAATGTCTACTTTAAATACTTGAACACCAACAGTATCACCTAAAACTTGTGCCTTTTCTGAGAAGACTGGTCCTTTAAGGACTTGATAGATACGTTCGTTGTTCATCCGAGTTCTACCTCAATTTTCTTAGCAGCAGCTACAGACATCACAACTTTATCAAACGCGATCAAGCTTACAGGATCGATTGCAGTTGCATCTACCACATCTACATGCGGAAGGTTGCGTGCTGCAAGATATAAGTTCTCATCTACAGCGTCAGTAACGATTAATGCACGAGCAGCATTTAAGTCGTTAAGTTTTGCAAGCAATTCTTTAGTTTTTGGAGCTGCAACAGCAAACTCTTCAACTAATACAAGGCGATCTTGGCGAACAAGTTCAGCTAAGATACATTGCATTGCACCGCGGTACATCTTACGGTTTACTTTTTGAGACCAATCTTGTGGACGAGCAGCAAAAGTTTTACCACCACCAACCCAGATAGGGCTACGAATAGAACCCGCACGAGCACGACCAGTACCTTTTTGACGGAATGGTTTTTTACCACCGCCAGAAACGTCTGCACGCGATTTTTGAGCACGAGTACCTTGACGACCACCTGCTAAATAAGCAGTAACAACTTGGTGTACAAGAGCCTCGTTAAATTCACGTCCGAAAGCAACTTCAGACAATTCAACAGCAGAGCCGGAAACAGTTTTCAAATTCACGGTATTTCCCCTCAGGCCTTGATGGTAGGACGTACAATTACGTCACCGCCAGTTGCACCAGGAATTGCACCTTTAACAACTAAAACAGAACGTTCAGCGTCAATAGATACGATTTCAAGACCTTGTACTGTTACGCGTTCATCACCTAAGTGACCAGCCATTTTTTTGCCTTTGAACACGCGTCCAGGAGTTTGGTTTTGACCTGTAGAACCTAATACACGGTGAGAAACTGAGTTACCGTGAGTAGCGTCTTGGGTACGGAAGTTCCAACGTTTAACACCACCTTGGAAGCCTTTACCTTTTGATTGACCAGTTACGTCAACAATTTGACCAACTGTGAACAAATCAACGCCAATAGTACCGCCAACTTCACGACCGTCAAGCTCAGCTTCAGTAACACGGAACTCTTTAACTAAACGACCAGCAGCAACACCAGCTTTCGCGAAGTGACCTTTCTGAGCGTTAGTTACGCGAGATTCGCGACGTTCACCAGTAGTTACTTGAACAGCTTGATAACCATCAGTTTCAAGTGTTTTGATTTGCGTAATGCGGTTTGGATCGACTTCGATGACTGTAACAGGTACAGAAACACCAGCATCTGTAAAGATGCGAGTCATACCACATTTGCGACCGACTAAACCAATAGCCATGTGCATAAACCTCTAAAAAAGCGGCCTAATTAACTAATCGTTAATTAACCGAAAGCCTTAACCCAAAGCGATCTGAACATCAACACCAGCTGCAAGATCTAACTTCATCAATGCATCAACAGTTTTATCTGTAGGTTGAACGATGTCGATCAAACGTTTGTAGGTGCGGATTTCGTACTGGTCACGCGCATCTTTGTTAACGTGCGGTGAAGTAAGAACGTTGAAGCGTTCGATGCGAGTAGGCATCGGAATTGGACCACAAACTTGTGCGCCAGTACGCTTAGCGGTTTCTACGATCTCTTGAGCAGATTGATCAATCAAACGATGATCAAAAGACTTAAGACGGATACGAATTCTCTGGTTAGACATACCAGTAAACTCCAAGCCAAATATATAAAGAATCACCTTTGACGCATCTCACCTATTGGTAAGTGTCAAAGGCAGTGATAATCACCAAGGTCGTGATCGATGCCACGACTGTAATGCACATTTACTACTTTCTTCGCAGTAAATGCCCTCTTCTTGAGGGTCGCTCATTATAACGATTGTTTAAGTCTTATGCAATTCTCTTTTTCTATTTTTTGTTCAAATCCTGCTTTAGCCTAGCATTAGTCATTCATTCTATGCATTTATTACAAACTCGATTGCTTTATTTAAGAGTTGATTACCCTGTTCAAATTTTTGTGCTTCCGAATATTGCAGTTCACTTGCCGATTGAACATATTCACCGTCAAAAATAGATAGCTCCTCTTCATTTTCAAGTAAGAGTTCTAAAGCTGCCGGTGTCATCTCTGGATGAAATTGAAAACCTAATACATTTTTCCCAATCTGATACATCTGATTACGACAAGCAACGTTCTCAGCTAAACGTATAGCACCTTTAGGTATTTCAAATGTTTCACTATGCCACTGCATCACATTGATTTCTTCAGGTAGCGGAAAGCTTTCTTGGGGTAAGTTAGCAACTCTTTGAACTGTCGACCATCCTAGCTCTTGATAACGATTGCGACTAACAGCTGCACCTAATGCATTTGCAATTAACTGCCCACCTAGGCAAAGTCCTATAGCAGGTTTTCCTGCCGCCAAATATCGACGCAACCATCTTTTTTCTATTTTAAGCCATGGATAGTTTGCCTCGTCATTTACACTCATGGTTCCACCCATGATTAATAGTAAATCTACCTCTTCAATTCGTGGTAAAGCTTCTATTTCAAGTGACCGATCAACCGGAAGTGCAAAGAACTCCGTAGAGCTAATAGTGGCGTGATGAGCTTTTAAAAATGAATAACAACTTCCAAACCCTTCGCCAGCAATATGTTGAAAATAGTGAACACGTAAATGCGACTTCATGCGCTTAAACCTATTGTTGTTAGAATGTTGGTTTGATCTTTGCAAAAATAAAGCCAAGTTTTTAGTGAATGTTACAGCAGTAACGAAACATCTTAGAATTAATCAAAAATCTAGCGAATAAGTGAGTTTTCTCTTAATCTAACCTTATTATTTAAAGCATAGCGCCCCATGAAAAAGCATAACAATTTCCAAACCCGACTCATTCATGCACCACGAAAAGCACCTCAATTCATCGAGACCGTGCAACCTCCCTTATTTCGTGCATCGACTATTATTTTTAAATCGACTGCGCACCTTTTTGACCGTCATTGGACCAATCCTTATGACTACAGTTATGGTACACACGGCACACCAACAACGTTTACCTTAGGCGACAATATTGCCCAAATAGAGGGTGGTTCATACTGTTTACTTGCACCAAGTGGGTTATCTGCAATAAATCTAGTTAACTCTGCTTTTTTAGGAACAGGGGATGAAGTTTGGGTACCAGACAATATATATGGTCCAAATCTGGAGCATCTAAACTACTTAAAAGATCAATATGGTGTTAGCGTCAAAGTTTATAATTCAATTGATGCCTCAAGCTTTAGACCAACTGAAAAAACCAAACTTTTATGGATAGAAACAGCAGGTTCTGTCACTCTCGAATTCCCTGATCTTAAAGAGTTAGTTAAAAAAGCAAAGGCACATGGAGTTGCAACTGCTTTAGATAATACTTGGGGAGCTGGACTTGCATTTAATGCTTTTGATTTCTCTGATGAGCACTTGTCAGTAGATTTAACTGTTCATGCGCTAACAAAATATCCAAGTGGTGGTGGTGATATTTTAATGGGAAGTGTTGTAACACGTGATGAGAAGTTACATCATCGTTTGTTCCGAATGCATGCCATTTTAGGAATTTCAGTATCTGGCGATGATACAGCTCAAGTTCAACGTAGCCTTGCCCACATGTCACTACGATATGAACAGCAATCAAATAACGCGAAAACTTTATTGGAATGGTTAAAGCAACAGCCTCAATTTGCACAAGTTCTACATCCAAGTGATAAAGCTTCCCCAGGTCATCAATATTGGCAAGAGATTTGCACTACAGGTAAGAGTGCAGGATTAGTCAGTGTCATATTTAAACCTGATTATGATATTTCAGCTATACGTCGCTTTTGCGATGCTCTTAAGCTATTTAAACTTGGTTTTAGTTGGGGTGGTCCAGTTAGTCTTGTCATGCTTTATGATCTAAAAATGATGCGAAAACTTGAAAATACACATTTACAACAAGGTTTATTGGTTCGTTTGTGTATAGGTCTGGAAGATCCGCAAGATTTAATTCAAGATATCGAAAATGCGCTGAAATATTTGTAAAACGACAAGATCAACAGTGACTCACACCGAAGGATAAAAATATATGGGTACACCGATTGTTATTGCTAAAAATATTAATGACACCTCTAAAGAAATTGTTTTGCTTTCTCAATTTGCTAACCGGCATGGTTTAATTGCAGGTGCTACGGGTACAGGTAAAACAGTCACTCTAAAGGTTCTTGCAGAAAGTTTTTCTAGAATCGGTGTTCCCGTCTTTCTTGCCGACGCAAAAGGCGATGTTTCTAGCCTAGCAAAAGCTGGAGAGACTTCAGATAAATTTAATGAACGCTTAAAGCTTCTACAAATTGATAGCGTTCCTTTTGCTGCCAATCCCGTTATTTTTTGGGATTTATTTGGGCAACAAGGCCATCCTATTCGAACCACTATTTCTGAAATTGGGCCAATTTTATTGGCACGTATACTCAATCTAAATGACACTCAAGAAGGTGTTCTATCTGCTGTTTTCCGCATCGCAGATGATCAAGGATTGCTGTTAGTCGACTTTAAAGACCTAAAAGCCATGATTACTTTTGTGAGTGAACATGCAGCGGAATTTAAAGCTGAGTACGGCAACTTATCTCCAGCCAGTTTAGGAGCAATTCAGCGCAATTTGCTCGCTCTTGCCGACCAAGGTGGGGATCAGTTCTTTGGAGAGCCAGCTTTAAATATTCTGGACTTTATACAAACCGATGCTAATGGCCGCGGCTATATCAATATTCTTGCTGCTGACAAGCTAATGAATACACCCAAGCTATACGCTACTTTTTTATTATGGATGCTTTCCGAATTATTTGAACAGCTTCCAGAAGTTGGCGATATGGATAAACCAAAACTCGTGTTTTTCTTCGATGAAGCTCACTTGTTATTTGATAATGCCAGTCAAGCTTTACAACAGAAAATTGAACAAGTTGTACGTTTAATTCGCTCTAAAGGTGTCGGTATTTATTTTATTACTCAAAATCCACTTGATTTACCAGAAAGTGTTTTGGGTCAGCTTGGTAACCGCGTACAACATGCTCTACGCGCATTTACTCCGAAAGATCAAAAGGCAGTAAAAACTGCTGCAGATACGTTTCGTGCTAATCCTAATTTCAAAGTGGATGAAGCGATTACACAGCTAGCGGTAGGTGAAGCCCTCATTAGTTGCCTAGATGAACAAGGTACTCCACAAATTGTAGAGCGTGGCTGGGTGATGCCCCCCTACTCCTCTTTTACACCGATTACACCTGAAGAACGAAAAACCCTAATTTCCCAAAGTATTATTGCTGGTGTCTATGAACAAGTTGTAGACCGTGAGAGCGCTTATGAAATGCTCCAAAATAAAGTTGCTGAACGTGAGCAGCAAAAACAGGATGCTGAGCTTGCTAAAGAGCAAGAAGCTTTAGCTAAGCAACAAGCCAAGGAACAAGAACGTTTAGCACGAGAACAGCAAAAGGAAGAAGAACGTGCTGCAAAAGAACGAGCAAAACTAACTCAAGATATAGTGGGAACTTTTGCAAAAAGCGCTGCACGCACTTTGGGCGGCAGTACAGGACAGAAATTGGTACGCGGATTACTTGGCTCATTATTTGGAAAATAGACCATTTAAATCAGCACTTTATTTTAAGGGATTTTATATCCCTTAAATTTTTTATGGTTTTATTAAGAAAACTATTGCGATTAATTTTTATAAGATGTATTTTAAATACATCTTATAAAGCCAGATAATTAAGGTCTAGCCATGACTCCACAACAAATTGAACTCGTAAAATCTACTGTACCTGTATTGCGTGAACACGGCGTTACACTGACTACATACTTTTATAAGCGGATGTTAAATAACAGTCCTGAATTAAAAAATGTTTTTAACCTAGATGACCAGACAAGCTTACGCCAACCTCGCGCCCTCGCAGCAGCAGTACTCGCATATGCTGAAAATATTGAAAATCCTACAGTGCTTGCCAAAGCAGTTGAGCGTATTACCACTAAGCACGTAAGTTTAGATATTCAACCAGATCAATATGCAATTGTTGGAGACAACTTACTTCATTCAATTAGTGAAGTTTTAAATGTTCCATTTGAGTCAGAACTGATTGAAGCGTGGAAACAAGCTTACTTACAGTTAGCAGATATTTTAATTGGCGTTGAAAAACAAAAATATGAACAGCTTGAAAGCTTAAAAGGTGGATGGGCTGGCTGGCGTTCATTTGAAATTACACAAATTGACCCACTTGAGTCTGGCAAGCGCTTTACGTTAAAAGCGACTGATCATGAAGATGTACTGACTAGCCCAGCTAATGCTTTTATTTCTGTAAAAGTACAAGTTCCCGATCAACAACTTGAGCAACCTAAAGCTTTTAAATTTACAGAAGCTCAGGAAAATAATGCGTACCACTTTGAGGTGCAGCCAGAAGAAAATCATACTGAATTTTCCGTTGCTAATATTTTACTTGAGCACTATAGAGTTGGTGATCAAGTACAAGTTTCAGCTCCTTTAACGCTCTAATATAAAAAGCTCCGGCCTGAAAGTTTTCTTCTTTAGACTTTCAGGCTAAGATGATCGTCCGTCAACCTTTAGTTTTTTGGTGATCATGCAACTTAATAAATTTACCGATTATGCTTTACGAATATTAATATACGTCGCTCGCCCAAGTGATGCACCGTATACGATTGCAGAAATCGCGAAAGATTTGCATGTTTCGCAAAACCATCTGGTTAAAGTTGTTCATTTCATGGGCAAGCAAGAATGGATTATTACCATTCGCGGCAAAGGTGGAGGAATTCGCTTAAATCCTAATGCACTAAACTCAAATTTGGGTGCAATTGTTCGTATATTACAAGGTGATAACCAAATCGTTGAATGCAATACACCACCATGTGTTTTGCGCTCTCATTGTGGCTTAAAAGGAATTCTCGATCAGGCTTTAGAAAGTTTTTATCAAAGCTTAGACCAATACACACTTGGAGAAGTCTTACAAAAGCCGAGATCTGCTTCAAATACCTCTCCGATAGACTTTTTGCAAATCTAAACTTCGTAATTCTATTTATCTTTGCAAGCAAGCTTACTGAAAATTAGCAAGAATAACCAAGCTCCTTTATACTAGGCGCGAGCCCTCTCATTTAAAAAGTTATTTTTTATGCGTCGTAGTGAAAAATCGAAAGACACCAAAGCCAGACTCGCACCCAAACAAAAGATCAGTTATGAAAAGAAACCAGATCCAGCGATAACGGAATATGCCGTACAATCCCTGAACTGGTTACGCCAAGCTGAGTTTTTAATGAGTGCACCTAAATTGGCACTTTGTGTTGAAGATAGTGGCTACGAGATTGCTTTTGCAGGACGCTCAAATGCTGGTAAGTCTAGTGCTATTAATGCCTTAACCAACAAAAAACAACTTGCACGCGCCTCAAAAAAACCTGGCCGTACACAAATGATTAACTTCTTCAGCCTAGGTAATCCTAATCAACGCCTAGTTGACCTTCCTGGTTATGGTTATGCTGCCGTACCAGAAGACATGAAACGTGTATGGCAAAAAGAATTAGAGAACTATCTAATCCATCGTAAAAGCTTACAAGGATTAGTTTTACTTATGGATATTCGCCACCCTTTACAGCACTTTGACATGATGATGCTGGAGTGGGCTTATTCACGCCATCTATTTGTACATATTCTTTTAACTAAAGCAGACAAACTTAATCGTGGCCCAGCAAACAAAGTCTTGCTTGAAGTTAAACAACAACTGAAAAAAATGAAGCTTGATTTTTCGATTCAGCTTTTCTCTTCATTGAACAAACTAGGCTTAGAAGAACTCGCTAGTGTAATGGCTGGACGCTTACATTTTACGCTTGATCAAGAGCCAGAATTTGACGTTGATGCGATTCCTGAAGCAAGCGATGAGGATGCTGAAGAGTAAATCGTCATAACAGATACAATTTCTTTATCAAATTTATATTCAAATGGCCCCTATTGCTAAACACAAATGCAGGGGCTTTTTTTATACTCGTTATAACTTCATCGAGTTAAAAATCAGGACTAAATGATGAAATTGCTATCTTTTTTGAAGAATAAGGCTTTAGGTTCTTCTATTGATTATAAAATTCTTCCACGCAAGGTGAAATTTGATTGGAAAGACACGCCTGTAGACTGGATTCCAAACCAACCGTTTGCAAGTTACTTTATTAATGAAATTAATAATATCTTGCCTGCTGGAGAGTTCTGGTTCTGCCGTTTATATAACAAAGTTTTACCTCGCATTACCGATGAAAAACTTAAACAGGACGTTCAAGCATTTATTCGCCAAGAGGCTATGCATGCAAATGCACATACTTCTGCCAATAAAGAATATTTAAGTGCACGTAATATTGATATCCAGAGAAATCTGGACATTATGAATTATCTATTTACCACTGCCCTGGCAGATAAACCTTTTGATAAAGAAGTTCCTCAGTTCTTGCAGGAACAATGGGATTTATTTCGTTTAGGTGTTATTGCAACTGTTGAGCATATGACCTGTGTACTCGGTAAATATGCGCTTTATAACAACCGTTGGGAGGAACTAGGTGCAGATCCTGAAATGGTCGATCTGGTTAAATGGCATGGTTCTGAAGAAATTGAACATCGCACAGTAGCCTTTGATTTATATCGTCATCTTGGTGGCGGATATATTCCACGTTACTACTTAAGCATTGCAGTTATTACCCTTGTGCTAGGATTATGGGTAGATGGCGCAGCACATATCATGAAGCAAGATCCTCGCTTTGCCGATGCTGCCAAATCTAAATTTTTTCCAGCTTGGGTTGCTGTAGAATGGTATAAGATTAGCCGTAAGGATAATCAGGTATTACCAAATCCGTTTTGGCTTATTGCTCAGCAAATTGATTACCTCATGCCTTGGTATGATCCAGTTAAAGAAGGTAGCACTGAAGATGCGGTAAGTTATTTATCTCAATCTCCAGCAGCAAAAAGAGCCGAGCTACAAGCCGCTTAAAAATAAAAAAAGCAGGATATAAATCCTGCTTTTTTATTGCGTGATCAGATACTGATATCATTCTCTTTGGTATATCGATCTACAACCACACTAATCATCATATCGCCCTGCACATTTACCACCGTTCTTACTGTATCGAGCAACCGGTCGATTGGAAGTAAAATAGCAATTGCTTCGGCTGGTAGACCCACAGACTGCAATACCATAATCATGGTGACCATACCTGCACTCGGAATTCCCGGTGCTCCAAGTGATGCAATCATCGCAGTTAAACACACAACAATTTGCTGAGTTAGGTTTAAGTCTAGTCCAACTAAATTTGCAACAAAGAGCGCAGCGGCAGCTTCATATAAAGCTGTACCATCCATGTTAAGCTGCGAGCCTAGTGGAATAACAAAACCTGCCGTTTGAGGACGAACACCTAAATTTTCCTGCGTACATTTCATACTCAGTGGCATCGTTGCCGAACTAGAACTTGTTGCAAATGCAGTAATTAAGGCTGTACGTGTACCTTTGAAAAAAGTCCAAGGACTCATACGACCAACAATCCAAAGCAGTAATGGCAAAACAACAGCACCATGAAAAATAGTGGTTCCAGTTACCACAACAGCAAACTCTGCCAAGCGACTTAATACTGAAATATCTTCTGTCGCCATTAATTTAGCAAGTAATGCAAAAATTCCTAATGGTGCCAGCTTCATGACCCATCCAACCAGCATCATCATCATTTCAAAAAACTGATGACTCAATAAACGAATACTCTTAAAGCGCTCACCACCTTGAACCAATGCAAAACCAACAAATAGTGCAAATACCACAACAGCTAAAACATTTCCGTCACTAAATGCTTTAAAGGGATTAATTAAAGTATTTTGAATAAAGTTAGTAAAAAAAGTTGCTGGATTTAAACTATCTGGTGCTTGATAGCTTTGCATTGATGCCTGAAAAATTGAAATATCCACGCCTCGGCCCACCTCAAATAAATGAGCACAGCCAATACCCAAAATTAAGGCCAATGTGGTGGTGGTGATAAAACATAAAAAAGTGATTTTCCAAACTGGACCTAGCTGCCCGCCTGCCTGTAAATTTGAAACTCCAACTACAATCGAGCTAAAAATTAATGGCACCAGCAACATTTTGAGTAGCCCAATAAAAACACTACTCAATATACCCAAGCCATATAAACTATGCTTTACAAAAGCAGTATCAGGATACATGGTGAGTAGGAAGCCAAAGGCTAAACCTAAAATCGCGGCAATCAGAATTTGTGTATTTAAGTTCATATCAACGTTATTTTTTTCAGTAGGCAATACTTTTGCAAATATGACATGAGCTTGATTTTCATTCGAGCAATTTTTTGTCACATGCTTTGAATTAAAAATAAAAAAGCCATCTTTTTAGATGGCTCATTATTAATTATTGAGTTTCAATTTCCCGCAAACGTATCAAACCCTCTTGCACCGTACTACAAACGAGCTGCCCATTTTGCCACATACGGCCAAAGTTTAGACCGCGAGAAGCTGCGCTCACTGTGGCTTCCATGTCATAAAGCATCCATTCATCAGCACGAAGTGGGCGATGGAAATAAATGGCATGATCAATACTGGCACATTGCAAACTTGGAGAAATATAGCTTAAACCATGAGGTCTTAAAGCCGTAGTCATTAAAGTAAAATCTGAATAAAATGCCACAATTGCTTGATGTAAAGCGATGTCATCTAGCTGTTTTGGAATGCGATCATGAGTACGGATATAGTGCGCATTGAACGGCGCTTCCGGCTGAGGTTGAAATGGATTGACTGGGTCAATCGGACGAATTTCAACATGACGCTCACGCATGAAACTTGCACGGACATTCTCTGGTACAAAATTAAGAATCCCTTCTTTAAGCTCACTTTCTGACTTTAACGTCTCAGGAGCTGGGTATTCCGGCTCTGAATGTTGGTAGTTCAAACCTTCTTCAGGGTTGGCGAAAGACACCATTGCCGAGAAAATAACTCGACCATGCTGGATTGCCCGAACTTGACGGCTGACAAAGCTTTTCCCATCACGCAAACGATCTACTTCATAGATGATTGGAGCATTAATGTCGCCACCATATAAAAAGTAAGCATGCATTGAATGCGCAGGACGGTCAGTTGTATAAGAGGCAGCACGTAAAGCCTGACCTAAAACCTGACCTCCAAAAACACGTTTACCGACCAAATTACGGCTAATTCCACGGTAAATATTTTCTTCAAGCTTTTCTAAAGTGAGCAGCTCAACCAGTTCTTGGGTTAACGCATTCATGAGAGATACCTTCATATTGCAGGCAAAATTGGTATTAAAAGACAGATGTGTAGAATCTATTGTGCCATAAAAAACTATTTGTACATGGAACAATCAGTCAACTTCTGACGAACATTGCCCTTAAAACAGCTAAAAATACGATTTTTAACGATAAAAAATGCCAAAAGCATTATAATTTATAAGAAAGTAGCATATTGTTTTTTTTAATAAATGCCTCAAAATAATTACCCTCTGCATTTGGTGCCGGGATTTGTCTTTAAGAAGTAGGAGTTCTTATGTCCAAGAGTGGGTTTGGTCAAATGTATCGTCGGCTTTCGAGTAAGCTACTTGACCTCGTGGTAACACCACATGTTCTTGGGGAAGTTCCTACTGAACCAGTATCAGAAACAACGGAAACTGAAGCAAAGACTGAGCGCCAAAAAGTGGTGTGCTATGTCTTACAAAACCATTCTCGCAGCAATGCTTTAGTGGTGGATGGGGAAACTCGCCGTTTAAATTTAAAGCCTGCATTAGATCCGTTAGTGATCGGTTCTCATCAGGAAAAAGCATCAGTTTTATTTTTACAGCATAATGATGAAAATAACCTGTTAAATCCCCCTCCTCATGCTTTTCCACCTCGCTTAATTAAACTGATTGAAGTTTTACAGGCAAATCCTGAGCTCGATATAGAACTGGTTCCAGTAACCGTTTTGTGGGGTCGTTCTCCAGATAAAGAAGACTCTTGGTTCAAGCTCTTGTTCTCAGACACATGGGCAACACCAAGTACAGTTAAGCAGCTTGTGAATATCGGTTTACATGGTCGCCAATCTTATTTGGAGTTCCATGAACCGCAGTCTTTACGTGACCTCGTTGAATATGCTCAACAGCATTATCCGAACCTTTCACCAGCGACTTATATTGTTAGCACTTTAAATGACTATCTTGACCGTCAACGTGAAGTGGTTTTAGGCCCTGACTTATCAGATCGCCGTAATGTCATGCAGTCAGTTGTAAAGTCTCGTGACGTGCAAGAGGCTATTCGACGTGAGAGTATTCGCGGCAAAATTAGCATGCTCGAAGCAGAACGTCGTGCGATTGGTTATGTCAATGAAATCGTATCTGACTATTCACACTCAGCAGTTCGCTTTGCAGATTTAGCATTAACACGACTATGGACTCAGCTTTATGACGGCGTAGAGGTTCATAACTTTAGTACGGTTCGTGAACTCGCGAAAGATTACGAAATTGTTTATACACCGTGTCATCGCAGCCATATTGACTACTTATTATTGTCTTATGTGATTTATAGACGCGGCCTAATGGTTCCGTATATTGCTGCTGGTGACAACTTGAACTTGCCTTTCGTAGGTCAGCTTTTACGTGGTGGTGGTGCTTTCTTTATTCGCCGCTCTTTCCGTGGTAATGGTCTTTATACAACTGTATTTAAAGAATATTTATACAGCATTCTTTCTCGCAATACGCCACTTGAATACTTTATTGAGGGTGGTCGTTCGCGTACAGGTCGTTTATTACCACCGAAAACCGGTATGCTTGCCATGACGGTTCATAGCCATTTGCGTGGCCGTACAAAGCCAATTGTATTTGTACCAACTTATATTGGTTATGAGCGCCTGATGGAAGGTTCGACTTACGTTGGCGAAATGCAAGGTAAGCCAAAAGAAGCTGAATCTATTTTTGGTATTGTTAAAACATTACGAAAAATTGAACGCATTTTCGGTAAGGTACACGTTAACTTTGGTGAACCCGTTTTTCTTGATGATTTGCTTAAACAGCATAACGCAGAAAATGTCTATATCGAGAAAAATGACGATCCAATCCCTCAAGCCGTTTCAGATGCTGTAAATAGCTCTGCACATGCAATTTTAGAAAATATTAACCGTGCGGTAGTCATTAACCCGGTTTCTTTACTCTCAATTATTTTGCTTGCTACTCCAAAGCATACCCTTGATGAAGAAATCTGTATTAAGCAGCTTGAAGCTTACCGCAATTTAGCATCGAATTTCCCATACGATCAGCGTACAGAAGTAACACCACTATCTGGCAAGGAAATTATTGCTTACGGCTTAAAGCTAAAATTAATTAAGCGTGTACAGCATGCACTGGGCGATATTATTGCGATTGAAGATAACCAAGCAGTTCTGCTTACATACTTCCGTAATAACATTTTGCATGCTTTCGTTTTACCTTCATTGGTTGCATCGCTTGTTGAGCATAACGGTAAAATCAGTCGTGCTGATTTAAGTAATGTCATCTATACCCTTTATCCATTCTTAAAAGCTGAACTATTCCTTAAGTGGCAAAGCAGTGAGCTTAAAGAACAGATTGAACAATATGCAGATGCATTGGTTCAATCAAACCTTATTCATCAAGATGAAGAAGGTAACTTGATTAGCTCTGCACCAAACACTGAAGAGCACAATCAACTTGTTGTATTGGCAACACCTGTTAAGCAAAGTCTAGAACGCTATTACATGACTTTAGCTTTAATTACTCAGCGTGGTTCAGGCAATATTTCAGCAAAACAAGTTGAAGAGTTAAGTCATTTGTTAGGTCAACGCTTGTCTGTTCTTTACGAGTTTAATTCTCCAGAGTTCTTTGACAAAGCATTGTTCCAAAGCTTTATTAAAGTTTTAACTCAGCAAAATTACATCCGTACTAATGATCAAGGCCAGATTGAGTTTGACGATAATTTCCGTCAAATGGCAGCAGGCGCACAGTTAGTACTTGATGAAGTAACATTGCAGATGTTGCAGCACATCACGACCTTTACTGATGAAGAACTAAAAGAAGCACTTGAAGCAATGGCCTCTCAACAAGCGAAACGTCGTTTAAAACGTAAAAAATCTTAAAGTTTGACTCAAAATAAAAGGCAACTTAAGTTGCCTTTTATTTTATCGAGGCATTGAACACTCGAAGTAACGTGGATCATCAATACAACGTAAGCGCTTCATCAATTCAACAAAGTAAGCATCGTAATATCCAGAACGCACATATTGATTGCGTATTTTGGCCACCATAATGTCATAGCTCTGCTTTTCGTAAAAAGAAACATCTACCCAATAGTAAGCTGGCAAATGGTTTTCCCACTGTATCGCTCGATTCGTTAATAATTGACTATTTTGCGCAAACCAAGACCGAATTTTTCGGCCAAAATTGGCAGGATACGATTTAGGCTTAATAATTAGATTTACCCCCAAATAAGCCAATGGAAAGTTAATCACCTGAGTGTCTGGCCCAAAATCTTTCTGTAAGTTATATGGTAAAAGCCCATAAATCGGTGCCGGCATAATATCGATTTTGTTTTGCTGGAACTGAGTGATCGCATTGGATAAATCAACATAGACTGGCTGTGCACCTACACTTCTCACCAACGCCTGCTGTGGCGGATTATTGGCTAATACACCGACTCGTTGACCTCTAAGCTGAGCCACTTTCGATATTTTTTTGTTTTTCATGACCATATAGGCAGTTCCTACGGGAATCATACCAACTACTTCATAGTCTTGATTAATGAGTTTTTTCTCAATTGTCGGGTGATTTAAAAGCTGCAATAAATTTCGAGCAGTCCTGTTATTAGGTATAAGGCCAATCCCAGAGCTACTTCCCATAAAATGATTGTATTGATAAGTATTAAAGTTACTAGCTGCTAAACCTGAACATTTACCATCGTCAAAAGCTTGAATGGCTTGCTGCTCTTTTTGATAGCTGACAACTTTGAATTTGACATTATATTGCTGAGCATATAATCGGATGTCATTTAAACGACGCGTTATATCCCCTTGGGTGCCCATAGGATCATATGTACACCACAACTGATCCTCTGCCCAACTCGCAACAGACGTTGCACTCAAAATAAGCGCTAAATAAAATTTCTTCACTTTCAACATTTTTATCTTTATCGGCAATTTATTTGCCTCTTCAGGTATTTCTATTGTTATTTAAAGTTTAGTCTAAATTTTGATTTGTACCATGAGCATTTAAACACAATAAATAGTCATTAAAGCAAATTGGGTGTTCAAGTTGAAAACCTGTTTCAAATAAGTGTTTCGCATATATTTTTTTACCTGAAACATGAGCTGAATCTAAAGTAAGCAGCGGTAAGTCTAACTGACTCTGAAACCAAAGGATGACTTCATGTAATGGTACAGGGGCATTATTGGCAACAAGATAACTCTTATGCGGTTTTTCATAATCGGCTAAAAATGCTAAAAATCTTGCCAAGTCATCAATATGAATACGATTACTATAGTGAATATTTGGATAGGTTTGTGTGTTTTCAGCCATTCGTTTTAATCGATCAACCGAAGCACCATAAATCCCTGTGGGACGTACAATCACACATTGAGCTGGAAAGTATTTCTGCCATAGCAATTCCATATTATGAAGAATATGGCCTTGAGCATCATTCGGATGAATCTGACTATCATCATCAATCGTTTCACCAGAATTTTCACCATATACCCGCGTAGATGACACCACAATTAATCTTTTGACTGGATGTGATTTTAAGGCCTGTCGAATAGGCTCAATACTATCCACGTAAGTATGATGATAACCTTGAACTGTACTATCGTCTGGAGAAAGTAAAATATAAACTACATCTACAGGCGCAATTTCACTTAAATCGAGCGTAAAAATATCCTGTATGAGGTTTGTCCCGTAAGGATCTGTTTTTTCACTACGGCTAATTGTGGTAATTTGATGTCCTGTCTCAAATAGTTGTTTAGCAACACGCTGAGATGTTTTACCATAACCGATAAATAATATATGCATAGAGAACTCGTTGAGGGGACATGACTTCAGTCCATCAGTTACAAGGCGTTGGATCGGCTTCAGCAGCCCTACTCGAAAAACTAAATATTTTTACCACAGATGATTTACTGTTTCATCTGCCCCGTGATTATGAAGATCGCAGTACCATTATTCCTATGAATCAGTTGGTGGTTGGTCGTAGTTATTTACTCGAGGGTGAAGTCAAATCTGTTGATTTCCCTCCAGGTAAACGTAAATCTGTGGCTGCATTAATACAAGATGAATTTGGTAAGGTGACTTTACGTTTTTATCATATTTATAAAAACTTAACCGATAAAATAAAACCTGGTAACCGTTTACGTATTTTTGGTGAAGTTCGCGTAGGTGCACGAGGACTTGAGCTTTATCATCCAGAAATTCAGCTCATTAATGAACACACGCCTCTGCCAAAAACGCAGCTCACAGCAATTTATCCGAGTACTGATGGATTAACACAACCTAAATTACGCGAATATGTTAAACAAGCTTTGAAGCATCATAGTGATGCTCTACCTGAGCTGCTTCCTAAACAATATACAAATGGATACGCGCTCAAAGAAGCTTTACATTACATTCATGAGCCACCTGTCGATGCCAATATGCTCCAATTGGCCGAAGGATCTCACCCCGCACAGCAGCGTCTTATTTTTGAAGAACTGGTCGCACACCAAATTAGCCTTCTCACACGACGGGCCTATATTCGTCAAATTGCCTCACCCGCTTTCCCAAGTAGTAAGGTACTGGCAAAAAAACTGTTAGAAGCCTTACCTTTTCAAATGACCAATGCACAAAAGCGTGTATCCAAAGAAATTTTAAGCGATTTAAAACAACACCAGCCTATGCTACGTTTAGTACAAGGTGACGTAGGCGCAGGGAAAACTTTGGTTGCAGCAGTTGCAGCATGTCATGCCCTAGAAGCAGATTGGCAAGTTGCATTAATGGCGCCTACCGAAATTTTGGCAGAGCAGCATTATTTAAACTTTAAACGTTGGTTTGAACCTTTAGGTATTACGGTCGCTTGGTTATCAGGCAAACAAAAAGGTAAAGCGCGAGCACAAGCTGAACAACAAATTAAAGAAGGTCATGCCGAACTGATTGTAGGTACTCATGCCTTATTTCAGGATAATGTTGAGTTTGCAAAGTTAGGTCTTGTGATTATTGATGAGCAACATCGTTTTGGGGTAGACCAACGGTTAGCTCTACGCAATAAAGGCGCTGAACAACTTACTCCACATCAATTGGTCATGACTGCAACGCCAATTCCTAGAACATTAGCAATGAGTGCTTATGGCGATTTAGACACATCCATTATTGATGAATTACCACCAGGTCGTACACCAATTCAGACAGTCACGATTCCGCTAGACCGTCGTGAAGAAGTGCTAAATCGAATTGCTACAAATTGTCGAGAAGGCAAACAAGCTTACTGGGTATGTACTCTGGTTGAACAGTCCGAAACTTTAGATGCTCAAGCCGCGGAAGCCACCTATCAAGAAATGAGAGAGCGCTTTCCTGAACTTAATATTGGTTTAGTTCATGGCAAAATGAAAGCTGATGAAAAGCAATCTGTTATGCAAGCATTTAAAAATAACGAACTACAACTCTTGATTGCCACAACTGTCATTGAAGTGGGTGTAGATGTACCTAACGCTTCAATTATGGTCATTGAAAATGCTGAACGTCTAGGACTTTCACAGCTACACCAATTACGTGGCCGTGTAGGACGAGGTGCAAAAGCCAGTTTTTGCGTTCTTCTTTATAAACCACCACTTTCACAAAATGGTCAGGAAAGACTTTCGATTTTAAGAGAGAGTAATGATGGCTTTGTGATTGCAGAAAAAGACCTTGAACTAAGAGGTCCGGGTGAATTATTAGGAACCAAACAAACAGGTGATATGGGGTTTAGAGTCGCGCGATTAGAACGAGATGACCATTTACTGAGTCAAGCGCATTATGTTGCACAACAGGTTCTAAAGGACTATCCACAACAAGCTGATGCCCTCTTGAAACGCTGGCTACCTGAAGCGCCCCGATACGCTTATGTTTAAGTTGTTCAATCCTCAATATCTTTTTCAGTTATTGTCCCCTTGCCTGTTATGTGAAATAGGAACGCGGGGTAAGCACTCTCTTTGTAAAGAATGTTGGGAACAACTACCATGGCTTAACCAGACAGTTCAGCGTAATGATCAATCTGTTCTTGTGGCCTGTCATTATACCTATCCAATTAACCGCATAATTCAGCAGTTTAAATATGAACAAAAATTACATTACCAAACCTTACTTGCTGAAATTTTACAGCAGATAAAATTTCCTAAAGTACAGGCCATAGTACCTATGCCTATTTCTAAAGAGCGTTTAACTGAGCGAGGTTTTAATCAATCATTATTACTTGCCAAACTCCTAAGCAAGCAATTAAAAATACCCGTTTGGCAGCCTGTCCAACGCCTCAATGAGCGTTCACAAAAAGGATTATCTCGTCTCGAAAGATTTAAAAATATTGAACAGCAATTTGTTGCGATAACTCAAGAAAAACGGCGCTACCGTCGTGTGCTGATTATTGATGATGTGATCACAACAGGAAGTTCAATTTCCGCTTTAAGTCTGGTGCTAAAACAGCTAGGGTGCACATCTATTTATGCAAGCTGCCTAGCTGCTGCCTCATCTACATCATATTAAAATTATTAAATTGCAGATAAGTTTTGCTCACACCATGGAATTACTATTTCTTTGGTTAATGGCGCAAGTTTGGTTTCGGAATCATTAAATTTTATCCACTTCATTTCAGCAATTTCGGCTGCAATTTGTGGAGACTGTTTTAATCGAACCAAATATAAATGGCTAATCAGCGTATGATCTGGCTCATTAGCAGCTGCTGTCTCAAAACGCCCTATAAACTGTTGTATTACACACGGGCTGCCAACTTCTTCCAAGATTTCACGTTGTATGGCTGTTTCTGGAGCCTCATTCGGCTCCAGCTTACCGCCTACTTGCATAAAAGCTTGTGTATTACGCTTTCTAACCAGTAATAATTCATTGTGTTCATTTAAGATCACCGCAGCGGCGACCGTAATTATTTTCACCGATTTAACCTCGTTTATGGTTGAACATGTGCATTAACCCATTTAGGAGCTGGCGGTTGATATTGTTCAAATTGTTGAAGAATATCCTCAATTTTATCCGAAGCGATCAATTTATCAGCGAACCGTGCCTGACTAAAACCTTTATCTACAGTTCCTTGAACCATTTTAAGCAAATCTTCATAAAAGCCCGCTACATTTAGAAAAGCACACGGCTTTTGATGAATACCTAATTGTGCCCATGTCCATTGTTCAAAGATTTCTTCCAATGTACCTGCCCCACCTGGTAACGCAATAAAACCGTCCGACAGATCTGCCATTTTGGTCTTACGCTCATGCATATTCTCGACGACATATAACTTTGTCAGTCCGGGATGAGCTAACTCGCGATCGACTAAAGCACGAGGAATGACGCCAATGACCTGCCCACCGGCTTGCAAAGCACTATCAGCGACAACGCCCATTAAACCTGAACGACCACCGCCATAAACGAGAGTTTTACCTTGCTTGGCAATAGTTTGACCGGTTAATTGAGCAATTTGTTGAAAGATTGGGTCTGAACCTAAAGATGAACCACAGAAAATGCAAATTGAATTCATAGTATAAAAACCGTTTTATTGAACTGTCATGCTGACAAACTAGACTATCGACAGAGTTTTTTTTTGCAAAATAGTGTATTGGCAAGTGTTTTTCGGCAAATCCTTGTCTAAAATACACCCATCAATTTCCATCAGACTGCGTGAGGAAAAAAGACACATGCTTGAAGCCTTTTATGCCACAGAACGCGGAAGTCTGGAAGATGCCACCATCAATGGTGGATTTGATCTACATCCCGAATTAGTATGGCTTGATCTAATTGCACCCTCTCAAGAAGAACAACAATGGGTCTTAGATGCCTACGATCAGAACTTACCTACACTAAAGTCCCTAGAAGACATTTCTTCTTCTGCTCGATTCTACCGCGATGATGACGGTATTTTGCATATCAGCACCTATTTTTTAACGAAAAATAAAAATTATCAGGTCGATGGGGATGCTGAAGAGTCATCACATATGCTTGCCATGGTGCAAACCGTAGCATTCATTTTACACAAAGATCGCTTATTTACGTTACGCGGTGAAAAGCTCGTTGCATTTCGTGCATTTCGTGCCCGAGCTCGCCGTAACGACTATGAAATGGATTATAAAGATCCAACTTGGATTTTATTAGGTCTGCTTGAAGCAAAGCTAGATGAGCTTGCGGATATCTTAGAAGATATCCACAAGGATCTAGAAAAATACTCCACTGAGGTTCTTAACAACCATCAACGTGAGAAAATTTTAGACCTTGATGACATGATTACCCGCTTGGCGCAACAAGAAGACATGCTTGGAAAAGCACAACTTTGTTTAATTGATTTACGACGTGTCTTAACGTTTTTATCTCGTCCACGTGCTTTAGGCAGTCACATCTACGATGCTGATATCCGAGAGCTCAGTGAAGACGTCCGCTCGCTTGTAGAACATGATGCGTTCTTATTCCAAAAAGTACGATTCTTGCTTGATACAACGTCTGGGTTCATTAACACCGAGCAAAACGATACGATTCGTCGATTCTCGATTTTACCAAGTATGTTAGCGCCACCAATGCTGATCGCGAGTATCTATGGTATGAACACTGAAGTATTGCCTTTTGCTCATGGTAAAAGTAGTTTTATCGCAGTGCTATTAATTATTGTCGGCTTTTTTATTGGCCCTATCATTTACTTCCGCTGGAAGAAATGGATTTAAAGCCTGCACTTACCCCCTATTAATTTTTATAAAAAAAGCACCTAAATTTAGGTGCTTTTTTTATTTTTGCATCACTAGACCAAATGTAGGTCTTCTTGCAAATGGCAAGCTTGAATGATTTTCAGCATCTTCTCTGGAACATTTCTAAAATGTAAGCCAGCCTTCTGCGGAGTCTGACGTAGCCATTGGACTAATACAGCCAATGCTAACGTATTACCATGCTCAAGCTGTTTTAAATCAACAATTAGAGGAAAGCTTGTCTGCTTTTTAATAATTGCCAATCCAGCTTGGTATTGTTGTTCAGCATTTTCAAAATCGATTTTGCCTGAAACAACTAACTCTTGGTTAAGATACTGAACCACTCTTCACCCACTTATTTTTGTTTGTTCTGATTAACAGCAGCATCTGCATCTGGTTTAAACGTAGCAATTGCTTTATTTAAATCGCCACCATTACGTTTCACAGTTGCAGCAAACTGGTTGCGGAACTGTAAACCTAAATCAATACCAGAAACATTGATGTTACGGATTTTCCACTGAGAACCTTTGTCAGCCAACTGGAACGACACAGGAATTTTGTCGCCATTATGGTTGAAGTCTAAAGTCACAACAGGGTTTTTACCTGCAGTCGCTTTATAAGGACGCATGGTATAAGTCTGGTTTGTATACTTAGCAAATGCGCTACCGTAATTCTCAATTAAAGTATTACGGAAGTTTGTTTCAAACTGAGCACGCTGTGCAGCTGTACTATACTGATTTGTCGCATAAGTACCCATCACAATACGAGTGAACGCTTGTGAGTCAACATACGGATCTAAGTTCTGACGTATGATTGTTTTAACTAAAGCAGGGTTGTTTTGTAACTTGGCATGATCTGTTTTTAAACGAGCAATCAAACCATCAGCAACACGCTTAATAAAATCAGGTGGTGCTTCTGAAGGTGCAGCAAAAGCTGTACCTGCAATCATAGTAGACAAAATACTTGCTGTCAGGGTTTGTTTAAACAACTTATTCACCTGGAACCACTCCTTCAAATAATCTCTTACTCAACAAATGACGGCTGTGCGCTGCTGTCAGTACTTGCAGGAGCTTTTTCTTCTGCTGAGGATGATGAACCAGCGGCAACTTTACCTGCGCCACCACCAGTAATAAATTTACTAATTAAATCTTCTAAATCCATCGTTCCTTGGGTGTTAGAAATTGTATCGCCACGTTTAAGGTAGTTAAGACCCCCACCTGGTACGATTTTTAAATATTTCTCACCCAACAAACCATTGGTTGCAACCATTATATAAGCATCTTCATCAATACTGGTGATGGATGACATGTTACTGATCAGTTGCTGTTCCATTGTTTTTTGTTGCGCTGGCGTCGCTTGCGTATAATCAGAACTATAACGCAATTCGTCTAAAGCATTTTTTTGAACTTCTTTTAACTGCTGAGCATTAAAACTTGTCAGTTTTCCATCAAGGTCAAAAGTTACGGTAGCTAAACGTGTAACTGGATCAAGTGTAATTGAATCAACACGACCAATTGTTACACCGCTCATCGTTACTTTAGCACGAGGCTTAAGTCCGTTAACGTTGTCAAACTGAGCTTTCATCGTGTAGCCATCGCTCAAGTTTGTACCAACTAAACCACTTACTTTCATCGCTAAAAAAAACAAAGCAAAACCGAAGATAATGACAAAAATACCTACGGCCAGCTCACTAGTACGTGATTTCATTAAATCCCTCCGAACATGACCGCAGTCAACACGAAATCAAAACCTAAAACACATAATGAAGAATATACAACCGTACGGGTCATCGCTGTCGCAATGCCTTCAGGTGTTGGATCACACGCATACCCTTGGAAAACTGCAATCCATGTACAAAGTAAAGCAAATACAATGCTCTTAATGATGCCATTTACAACATCATGGCCAAATTGAACATTATTTTGCATACCACTCCAGAAGGAGCCTTCATCAACGCCAAGAAAATCAACGCCAACCATTTTGCCGCCAACAATACCAATCGCAGCAAAGATAACGGTTAACATTGGCAAACTGACTATGCCAGCCCAAAGACGTGGTGATACGATTTGCTTTAAAGGATCAACACCAATCATTTCCATACTGGCAAGCTGCTCACTTTGTTTCATCGAACCAATTTCAGCAGTTAATGCAGAACCTGCGCGCCCAGCGAAGAGTAAAGCAGCAACAACTGGTGCAAGCTCACGCAGCAAAGTTAAAGACACCATAGTGCCTAGCATTGATTCACTACCCACATTGACCAATATTGAGTAGCCTTGTAGTCCGAGTACCAGACCAATAAATAAACCTGATACCGTAATAATAAGTAAAGACATTACCCCTACACGATGCATTTGATAGACGAAACGCCCAAAACCACCCGATGAAGGTAATGAAAAAATAATCTGTAAGAGCATCAGTGCCGCAACACCAATCCCTCGAATCCGCTCAATAACGAGTCTACCTAACCAGGCAATCGTATTCATGGACGAACCTCGTTATCTAAATAAGCTTGATGGCTAAACTGGTACTCAACCGGACCTTCTGCCGAACCGGTTAAGAACTGTTTTACAAAAGGAGAAGCATATTTTTGCAATTCTTCCGGCGTTCCTTCCCCTTGAATCTTTCCTTCCGCTACAACATAAATGTAATCGGCAATAGATAAGGTTTCGGAAACATCATGCGAAACAATAATGGTGGTTAAATCCAAAGCTTCACGTAACGAACGAATAAGACGAGTTAAAACACCTTTTACAATGGGGTCTTGCCCAGCAAATGGTTCGTCATACATAATTAAATCTGGATCAAGCGCGATTGCACGAGCCAAAGCAACTCGTCGATTCATACCGCCTGATAACTCGGTAGGCATGAGCTGTTCTGTTCCACGCAGGCCAACAGACTCAAGCTTTAAAGCAACCAGTTCAGCAATCAAATTTTCAGAAAGCTTGGTATGTGCACGGATTGGAAAAGCGACATTTTCATAAACCGACATATCGGTAAATAAAGCGCCACTTTGGAAGAGCATTCCCATACGCGCACGAGCGGCAAACAATTCCTGACGTGACATTTGAGCAATATCTTTGCCATCAAGCAAAACCTCACCCTGATCAGGAACAAGTTGTCCACCAATCAAACGTAATAAAGTCGTTTTACCTGTACCAGATGGTCCCATAATGGCCGTAATCTGACCGCGACGTATATTTAAACTAATATTGTCATAAATGACGCGTTCCCCTCGATTAAAACTCAAATTTTTCACTTCAATGAGTGACTGAGTCGAGAGAGGAGTTTTATTATTCATAATGGCAATCATTCCTGCACTTTTATGCCCGCATACTATAACACTGAATTTTGGGAATCTTGTTGTAATTTTGACAAAAGCAAAGACAACTAAACGTATAAATATAGGTTAGTTTTTGAAGGGAATTTACTGATTGAACACTTGGAACTGATCTACAAAATGGCCTGTTAGCAAAGCATAGGCAAAGTAAATCCCATTGCACAAAGCGAGTACAATAAAAAGATATGGCAAACCATGTTGAAGTAATAATTTACTCAACCATGTCAAAGATGCCCTTTTTCGATTACTTTTACGCATTATTACAATTAAATTTGAACTACTTCACACTTTGTTATTTTATAGCAAAACTGAAAAATAAAAAAGGCCAGTTTGTTAACCGGCCTTTTTTTAAATCTTTTTAAAGATTAACGGTCGAATTTACGACGTGGTTTGTCATCAAAACTACGACGTGGGCGATCTTCACCACCGAAGCTACGTTTTGGACGATCTTCACCGCCAAACGATGGACGTTCACCACGAGGTTTGTCATCAAAGCTACGACGTGGCTTATCATTAAAACCACCTTCGCGACGTGGACGATCTGAGTTGAACTCACGACGTGGACGATCTTCGCCACCAAATGACGGACGCTCACCACGTGGCTTGTCATCAAAACTACGACGTGGACGATCTTCACCACCGAAGCTACGTTTTGGACGATCACCAAAACCGCTTTCACGACGTGGTTTATAGTCTACACGGTTACCACGGTTATCATCATTCGAGTCAAAACGCGGTTTATCATTGAAACCACCTTCACGACGTGGGCGATCAGAGTTGAACTCGCGACGTGGACGGTCTTCAAAACCACCTTCACGACGTGGACGATCTGAATTGAACTCACGACGCGGACGATCTTCGCCACCGAATGGACGATCACCACGTGGCTTGTCATCAAAGCTACGACGTGGACGGTCATCACGACCACCTTCACGACGTTTGAAGTTGCTTTCGCCTTCAAAACGACGACCACCGCCAAAACCGCCACCACGACGACCATCACGGCCACCGCCATTGCCACCACGACCACGACCACCACCATCACGACCTGAACGAGCAGGAGGTGGAGATGGCTCTAAGCCTTCAATTTCAGAAACGCTTAAACGAGCTTCTAAGTATTCTTCAAGTGCACGAATCTTACCGCGTTCACGATAAGTCGCTAAAGTAATCGCTTGACCTGTACGACCAGCACGACCTGTACGACCAATACGGTGTACGTAGTCTTCGTGCTTCATCGGAAGACCAAAGTTAATTACGTGAGAAATAGTTGGTACGTCAAGACCACGAGCAGCAACGTCAGTTGCAACTAAGATCTTCGCACGGCCTTCACGGATACTACGTAAACGACGGTTACGTACTGTTTGTGGCATCGCACCGTGAAGTGCAACAACTGAATGACCTGCTTCTGCAAGTTCTTCAGCCAACATATCAGTGTCTTCTTGAGTGCTTGCAAAAACTACAGCTTGATCTAAGTTTTCATCACTTAACCAATGAGTAAGTAATTTTTTCTTGTGCTCAAAGCCATCAGTCCAATGCAATGTTTGCGTAATATCTGTATTGGTTGAATGACCAGTTTCAATTGCGATACGCATTGGATCTTTCATCATGCATGCTGCAAGACGAATAATACGATCAGCAAATGTTGCAGAGAACATTAATGTTTGTTTACGGTTAGCCGCTAATTCGCTAATTGCTTCTAAGTCTTCAGAGAAGCCTAGGTCAAGCATACGGTCCGCTTCATCAACAATTAAAGCATCTACTTGGTCTAATTTAATTTGACGACGGTTTACCAAGTCAAGTAAACGACCCGGTGTTGCAACAACAACTTGCGCGCCTTTTAACTGTTGAATTTGTTTAGCAAATGGCATACCACCCATAATTGCAGCAATACGAACACCTTTCATGTGACGTACAAATGCAATTGCATCTTGGCTTACTTGTTGTGCTAATTCACGAGTAGGAGAAATAACCAAAATATTTGGTTGAGTTACTGCTTTCATGCGTTCTTTGAACGGAACGAAAGTTTCTTGACCAGCCAAGTTATTTAATGTCGGCAATAAGAAAGCTGCAGTTTTACCAGAACCAGTCTGGCTAGAAACTAAAAGGTCTTTACCTTCTAAAGCTGCAGGAATAGATTGTTCTTGCACAGGAGTCGGGGTAGTAAAACCTAAACCTTCAAGCGCTTGTTGTAAGGTTTCATGCAAAGAAAATTCGGCAAAAGTTTTGCTCATAGAGAGTTTCACCCTAATGGGTGCTCCATTTTTAATAAGTACAAAATAGACATCGGCACAAAGCGGCAAAGCAAAATTAGCTGAACCTTATTATTCAGCGGCAATCCGAGTAACGACGATGTGGATTAAACGCACGCTTGATTACGGCCGAACCTGAAGAATCGCTGAGCGATCGGGGCGCAAGAAATGGTCCTCTCTATGGACAGCGTGCGCTTACAATGAATAGAACAGAATGTTCAGGTAATGAACGGAAATTTAAGTGCGTGGGCGGATTATAGCAGAAAGAATTTAAAAGTCATGTGTTTTAATCAACTTTCTCGTTATTTCTATTATTATTTGTATTTTACCGATCATTAAAAAGTTAAAACCCTCTATAAAAAGAGGGTCTTAACAGAGAAACTATTTCTAAATTATTTTGCAGCTTTGTCCCAAGCGGGAACAACAGTTTGCATTAATGGCTTTAACATTTTAAGTGAACATGCGATCACTTGACCATTTTCAAGTGAATCATTGCCACCACGAGCATCAACAACTACACCGCCCGCTTCTTTAATAATAAGCTCACCAGCAGCGATGTCCCATGGTTTTAAACCAAGTTCAAAGAAACCATCGAAACGACCAGCAGCAACATAAGCTAAGTCTAGAGCAGCTGAACCACCACGACGGATTTGAGCACCCGCTTGAGTCACTGCTAATAATGATGCGAAATGTTGTTCTGCATAAGATACGATCTCACCAGCACGTTTAGCGCGGTAAGGATGGCCTACTGCCAAGAATGTATTTTCTAAGCTATCTTTTACATTTACACGAATACGGCGTTGGTTCATAACCGCACCGCGACCGCGACTTGCAGAGAACAATTCGTCACGCACTGGGTCGTAAATTACGCCGTGCTGAGTAACGCCTTTATGTTGAACTGCAATAGAAATACAGAAATGAGGGAAACCATTAATAAAGTTTTGCGTGCCATCAAGCGGGTCAATGACCCAGCACCAGTCTGCATCGTGGCCTTTGCCTTCTTGCATACCAAACTCTTCACCTAAGAAGCTATGGTTTTTATAACTTTTACGTAATGTATCAATCGTTGATTGTTCCAAATAACGATCTACACGTGTTACCGGGCCATCAATGCCTTTCTCTTCAACTTGCAAATCGAGTTTATGACGATTTTGATGCGCTTTTAAAAGCTCTTGACCAACTGTTTGAGCCGCACGCGCAGCCATAACCACCATAGGTTCCATTGAACACCCACTACAATACAAATTTGAAGATTTTGACAAAGAATAATGCATAAAAGCGCATACATTTTAGCAAATGAATGCGCTTTATGGGAAAAAATGTTTCAAATTTTTTGTGAAAGGCTTAAACGACCTGATTTTGCTTAAGCCAAGCTCTCTCAATTGAGTTCAAAATACCTTTCGTATCTAGACCACAATCTTGCAACATTTGATTATGTGAAGCCTGATGCAAGAATGAGTCTGGCAAACCTAAGTTAATGATAGGTTTAACAATTTGTTCTTGTGCCATAAACTCATTCACTGCACTACCTGCACCACCCATAATCGCATGTTCTTCAACTGTTACGAATAAATGAGTATGCTCAGCCAAGTCTCGAATGATTTGTTCATCAAGCGGTTTTACAAAGCGCATGTTTACCACACGCACACCAACATCATGTTTTTGTGCAAATTGCTCACCAGCTTCTATAGCAACCATGACACGGCTACCAAACGCTAGAATTGTAATTTGCTCATCATTGTTTGCATTAATTTCTGCAACAATTTCAGCTTTACCTAATTCAAGAACCGTCATTTCTTTTTGAATTTCGACACCAACACCAGCACCACGTGGATAACGTACAGCGGCTGGGCCATTGTAGACATAAGCAGTATGGAGCATTTGACGACATTCATTTTCGTCTTTTGGCGCCATGATCACCATATTCGGGACAGTACGCATATAAGCATAGTCATAAGCACCAGCATGAGTTGGGCCATCTTCACCCACTAAACCTGCACGGTCGATTCCGAAAGTTACATCAAGGTTTTGTAAAGCAACATCATGAATAAGCTGATCGTAGCCGCGCTGCAAGAATGTTGAATAAATTGCAACAACAGGTTTGAGCCCTTCGCAAGCCATACCAGCAGCAAGTGTTACAGCATGCTGCTCTGCAATGGCGACATCAAAGAAACGTTGTGGAAATTGCTTGGCAAATTTAACCATGCCTGAGCCTTCACACATCGCAGGTGTGATCGCAAGCAGACGTTCATCTTGAGCAGCTTCATCACACAACCACTCACCAAATACATCGGAATACTTTGGTGGTGTTTTGCCACCTGAGGTAGCATTTATTTTACCAATCGCATGGTAAGTGATCGGGTCTGCTTCAGCAGGAGCAAATCCTTTTCCTTTCTTGGTATAAACGTGTACTAACCGCGGTCCTTTACGTTTTTTGAGCGCGTTAAAAACTTGAGCTAATTGAGTAACATCATGCCCATCAAATGGACCAAAATAGTCAAAACCAATTGCTTTAAATAAATTATCTGCTGCATCGGTTGCTGATTGATGTAAGCGAGAGTTATAAGTCCATTTTGGGTGTGGCTGAATGTAAGCCTCACCATGTTCATCTACATTGACTAAATGACCCTTTTCCCAAATTGCAGCTAAATGCTTAGCGAAGCCACCCGTACTGCAAGAAATTGACATGTCATTGTCATTGAGTACAACAATCAAGTCAGCATCATGTGCAACAGCATCATTCATCGCTTCAAAAGCCATGCCCGCAGTCATTGCCCCATCACCCACAATACACACCACTTCACATGGGTCATTTTGATAGCGACGTGCAAGTGACATGCCCAAGCCAGCAGAAATAGCTGTTGATGAGTGCCCCACTCCGAAAGTATCAAAAACAGATTCTTCTCTGGCAGGGAAAGCTGCTAGACCATTTTTTGAACGGATAGTGGTAATTTGTTCACGACGTCCAGTCAGGATTTTATGTGGATACGCTTGATGTCCCACATCCCAAACTAAACGATCATTTGGTGTATTAAAGCAATAATGCAGCGCAACCGTCAGCTCAACCACGCCGAGGTTAGCACCGAAATGGCCACCACTCTGGCCTGCTGCATATAAAATATATTGACGCAACTCATCAGCCACTTGAACCAGTTGGCTATGCTCGAGCTGACGTAATTGTTGAGGATGATCAATTGCATCTAACAATGGCGTAACAGGGCGTTGAGTTGGAATTTCGGTATACAACATATGTGGCAAAGCCTTTATAAGCCTGGCAAATCCTAAGCTGGGTCAAAATGGGTCGATCATACAATCGAATGAAGTCACCTTCAATCAGCCACATTTGCGAACGAGATCATGCAAAGCAGTCTCTCATACATTATGGGTATGGTTGGCAGATTATCCTGAATAATCTGACTATTTATCAACTATTATCGTCTTCTTTATACAAAAAAGAAAACCTTAGTGTGCAAAATGATTATGACAATTCGACCAATCTCCCAGCATTACGCTATACTTTAAACCGTTTTCGGTTAAAAGATGAGTTAATCTGTGCCTATAGAGTTCATTGCAACATCAAAACTCCCGACCGCTTTTGGTGAATTCAATATTTCTGTGTTTCAAGATCCAGCAACAGGTGAAGAACATGTGGCACTTTCTAAAGGGTTAGAAAATCCGCCAACAGGCCCTGTTTTAGTCCGTGTACATTCTGAATGTTTAACAGGTGATGCTTTTGCGTCATTGAAATGTGATTGTGGCCCACAATTGCAAGCGACTCAAAAACTCATCAATGAAGCAGGACAAGGCGTAATTTTATATTTACGCCAAGAAGGTCGTGGAATTGGTTTAACCAATAAAATTCGTGCTTATGCCCTGCAAGATCAGGGACACGATACAGTAGATGCCAATTTACTATTGAATTTACCTGCCGATGCACGTCGTTACGATATGTGTAGCATTATGCTCGACCACTTAAAAGTAAAAGAAGTGAAGTTAATTACCAACAATCCTTTGAAAATTCAGGCACTCAAAGATCAAGGTATTAACGTTGTAGACCGTGTACCGTTAACCGTAGGTCGTAATCCTTTTAATGAACAATATTTAAAAACCAAACGTGAAAGAATGGATCACCTTTATCAAAAAGATGATTTTTGATTTCAAGTCTATAGTTTAAAAACAATGTTTAAGGGATTTTTTCAAGATTTAGAAAAAATCCCTTACTTTTTTTATGGTTTTATGTTTTGATGTATTTAATTTATATCAATCATCTTTGAGGGTCATTATGCAACATCCGACTTCCACAGATATTCAACGTGTCCGCGAATTTCTCCTCGATTTACAAGCCCGTATTTGCGCTGGTTTAGAACAACAAGAAAAAGCTGGCGGTGGTACGGCAGAATTTATTATTGATGATTGGGAACGCCCAGAAGGCGGCGGCGGTCGTTCACGTGTGCTGCAAAATGGTACAGTGATCGAAAAAGGAGGTGTGATGTTTTCTCACATCAACATTAGCAAACTTCCTGCTTCTGCAACAGAACGTCACCCTCAAATTGCAGGTGCTAAAGCTCAAGCACTCGGTGTTTCTTTAGTTATTCATCCTAAAAACCCAAATATTCCAACCTCTCACGCAAATGTCCGTTTATTCGTTGCAGAACGTGAAGGACAAGATCCAATTTGGTGGTTTGGTGGTGGTTTTGACTTAACGCCATTTTATCCAGATGACCAAGATGTTTTAAATTGGCATCAAGCTGCTTATGACCTATGTAAACCTTTTGGCGACAATGTTTACAACGAACACAAGCAATGGTGTGATGACTACTTTTATTTAAAGCATCGCGACGAACAGCGCGGTGTCGGTGGTTTATTTTTTGATGACTTAAATTGCTGGGATTTCGAAACTTGCTTTAAATATATTCAAGCTGTAGGCAACGGTTATTTAAATGCCATTTTGCCAATTTTCGAAAAACATCGTGAACAACCTTATACCGAAGCTCAACGAGAGTTCCAGCTTTATCGCCGCGGCAGATATGTTGAATATAACCTAGTGTATGACCGTGGTACGTTGTTTGGATTACAAACAGGTGGCCGTATTGAGTCTATTTTAGTGAGCTTGCCTAACTTAGCTGCATGGTCATATCGTCCTGAGTGGGATGAAGACTCACCAGAGAAACGTTTAACTGACTACTATTTAAAACCGCGTGATTGGTTAGGTCTAAAAGAAAAAGTCGCTTAATTTTTTTGTTTTGGGGATTCTTTGGCTTCCACCCTAAAGAATCTCCTTTTTTATTTTTCAACTTTTCTGAAACCCTCCTAATATTTTTTCTTGTGTCAATTTGACTTATAGTGAGGCCTACTGAATATTCAGTATAGGCTTTATCTGCTTTATGCCATTTTAAAATTTTGGATACAAGAATGACCAAACAGTTTGCAGTAATTGGCAACCCGATCGAACAATCACGCTCTCCTGAATTGCATCATGCTTTCGCTGAAAAAACAGGGGTTGATCTAAACTATCAAAAACGTCTTGCCCCTCTCGACGGTTTTGAATCGAGCATGCGCAGTTTCTTTGCAGAAGGCGGAAGTGGTATGAACGTTACCGTTCCGTTTAAAGAGCAAGCTTTTGCTTTATGTGATGTGTTAACCAAGCGCGCCCAAATTGCTAAAGCTGTAAATACGTTATGGATGGAAAATGGCAAATTGCATGGTGACAATACTGACGGTCAAGGCTTAGTTGCCGCAATTCAAGCATTAGAGTGGAATCTTGAGAATACAACTATTTTAATTTTAGGGGCTGGTGGTGCAACTCGTGGTGTTATTTATCCGCTTGTACAAGCTGGCGCTAAAAAGATTGTGATTGCAAATCGAACTCTGGCTCGTGCAGAGCAACTCGTAGATGACTTAAAAACAGCAGTTCCACAAGCTCAACTACAAGCAATTTCCCTAAATGACTTAGAGGGGAATTTTGATATTGTAGTTAATGCGACTTCTGCAAGCCTTTCAGGCGATGCTTTACAGTTACCTGAAAAATTACAATTCAAACATGCTTATGAGATGGCTTATGGCAAGCCATCTAGTTTCCTAGATCAAGCTAAACAACGTAATGTGCCTTATGCAGAAGGTTTTGGCATGTTAGTAGGCCAAGCGATTGAAGCTTTTTATATCTGGAATGGTGTAAAACCAGACTTAAAAGATTTCTTATAAACAAAAAAAGAACCTACTTAAAGTAGGTTCTTTTTTTATCTCATTTACTATTTTTTAACAGCGACCATTTGCTTATAAACATCTCGGAAAATTTCATAATCAATAAATTCATTATGTTCAGGTTTTAACTTCTGAATTGTTTTTTCCGTAAGCTGTTGTTTACGAGCTGCCACATAAACGTTCCCTAAAATATCAGCTGTTTCTGATAACAAATGTTTTTCTTCAGCAGAAACACCGTTTTGTTTTTCAAACTCTAACTGATACTGTTTTGAGAAAAGTTGGGCTGGTTGCTTATATTGCTTCTGTAGGTTCTGCCAAGCTTCACGCCCTGCTTTACCTTGCATGGTCTCTATTACAATATGATCTACAGCACGACCTAACTCATGGTCAAACTGCTCATCTTGCTCAAGATGATGCTTTTTCTGTAAAGCTGTAATGCGTTCTAAGGCTTTTCCTTGAGGATTATAGGTATCCTCTTCCGAGAACCAGTAAGCATAAACCTCAGCAATTTCTTGTAGCTGCTGAACAGAGTAATACTTAATATATGACGGTTTTTCAGCAGTCAATTTGGCAATAAATACTGCTTTATAAGTTTTGTCATAGGCATGCGTTGCGTCATAGGTTTTATCTGCAAGTACAGCCAGATTTGCATCTAGATCTTGTACGTCACTATGCGTGCCCACAGGATGCTCTAACACATCACCTTGACCGAGTTTATCACCAAAGCCTTTAATAAAGTTTTCTAGCATAGAACCTTTACTTGCTTCAGCTACAGATTTAGCTTGTTTAAGCTGCTGCTGATCAATTGAGGTTGCTTTGCCATAGTTTAAAATTTGCATATCAGCTTTAATATTGAAGCTATGTTTAAACTCGGCTGGCGTGTAAGCAACATCATAAGCCATGTTCACTGCACGGCCTTTGTCATCTAAAGCCACATCAATCGTGATTGGATTTCTTTGCTTCGGTAAAGCTTGCTCAATCTCAGCTTTATGTTTTAACCATAAAGCTTTGAAAGCCTCATCATTGATAAACTGGTTTTGGTTATAAGCTTCAAACGTTTGTTTTAAAGCGTCTCGGCGAGACTTAGTTTGAACTTTTTCAGCACTTGCAGCGCTCTGGTCTAGTACGTCAATGCCATAAACTTGGCAATAATTAATATCACCTAAAGCAACAGGTTTCTTCAGTGTTTTTAATTCAATACATTGATCTTCAGTGAGGGTTACAACATCTTCAGCTTGTGCATCTTGTACACCATCTGCAGCAGCTTCTTCACTGGCATCTTCGTCTTCAGAAGCCGATGCATCTGCAGCTTCTGGAGCTTGCGCCGCCGCACTTAAATTATCTTCACCTTCATCATCTGATGAAAGAGCACCATCAAAGTGTGCGTTGATTAAACTATATAGTTCCTGACTTACAGCAGCAGCATCATCGGAAGAAACTTTTTGTTCTTCATTATTAGCCGCTCCTTTTTTTGCTTCAGAAGCAGCAAGCTCAGTTGCTACCTTTTCTGCCATCTTTTCATTATCGAAGCCTAAAACACTTTTTTGAAGGTATTTATCATTGACCTGACCATACAGCTCAACTTCTAAAAGCAACTCTTCAATCGTAGTTTTCAAACGAATTTTATCAACAGCCCCAGCCTTACGATCAGTATCTGTCAGAGATACGCGTTGTAAGTTTTGCGGATCAGCCAAACGATATGACACTGCACTAGAAGCTTTAAGATATTCAACAAACTTCTTCATATCGACATTTTTAAAGAAGTCTTTGTACTTTGAAAAATCAATGTAAGTTAAATTGTTTTGATTTTCTTTATTGACTAAATACGGCATTAAACCGAAGTAATTTACATAAAACTTATAATTTTCTAAATCAAGCACCATTGGCAATTTTGCCTGAACCAATAGCGTTGGCTTTTCATATCTGGCAGTTAGGTTAAATGAACCCATTTTTTGACGATAATGAATTGAACCGTCATAGCTAAATTGAAGATCATTTAATAAATTAATTAATACGGCATTTACTTTGTCAGAACGTGCTGATGAGGTCAGTCCCAAATCACCTTGTTCATTTGCAATAGCCGCATAGAGGGTTTGTTTCTGTGCTTTACTTAAGCCAACCTTTTGCTCACGTAGGTACTGATCGACTTTCTTTTGTAATTCAGCATCAAGCTTAGGTGTATTTTCAGCTTTTGAATTTTGCTTTATTTGTGATGGATCAACCGTAATTTTAAAGTTTCCGCGATAATCATAACTTGGATATTCATACATCGCGTTAACGCTTTGAATAGCTTTTTGCTCTAAATTCGCAGATGCCAATTGCGGACGCACACTGTGTTGCGCACACGCCGTCAAGCCCAAACTAAATAAACATAAACTGAGATATTTTAAATGCATAACCTTTTTTAAAACCTTATCGCTTTATCTTTTCAGCAAAACTTGCTAAAAATAAAAAATTAGTTGTTTTTTCACATAAAAGTATAAGACCTGACTTTATCAGAAAATATAATTTACGGTGTATTTATTTTCGACAAAATTCGCTTTTCTGACATTCTTTTCGGGTGTGATTAACATTGTATTTTTATCATGCGAGTGAATAATCAAATCATCGATTGAGATAATCCCACAATGATTCAAAATTAGGATTAAAGCCATGCCAGCATATAAAGCTCCCCTACACGATATCCGCTTCTTAATGAATGAAGTACTAGATTATCCTGCTCACTATAAAACTTTATCAAATGGTGAAAGTGCAGATCCAGATACTGTAGATATGATTCTTGAAGGTGCGGCAGATTATTGTGAAAACGTACTGTCACCAATTAACCAATCTGGCGATGAAGAAGGTTGCCATTTTGACAACGGCGAAGTAAAAACGCCAAAAGGTTTTAAAGAAGCTTATGACCAGTTCGTAATGGGTGGCTGGCAAGGGCTTTCTTATCCTGAAGAATTTGGTGGTCAAGGCCTGCCAATGTCTCTAAACCTGATTAAATCAGAGATGATGGGTACTGCAAACTGGTCATTTACCATGTATCCAGGATTAAGCTCAGGTTGTATGAACACGATTTTGCAATTCGGTACAGATGAGCAAAAACAAACATATATGCCTAAACTTGTTGAAGGTACATGGAGCGGCACAATGTGCTTAACCGAACCTCAATGTGGTACAGACTTAGGCCAAGTAAAAACTAAAGCTGAACCTCAAGCAGATGGTACTTACAAACTCACGGGTACAAAAATCTTTATTTCTGCGGGTGAACACGATTTAACTGAAAACATTATTCACATCGTACTTGCTCGCCTTCCAGATGCGCCAGCAGGTACACGTGGTATTTCATTGTTTATCGTACCTAAATTCATGCCTACAGCAGATGGCGGTGTGGGTGAACGCAATACCGTAACTTGTGGTTCAATCGAACACAAAATGGGTATTCGTGCGTCTGCAACTGCTGTACTCAACTTTGACAATGCAACAGGTTATCTAATTGGTGAAGTAAACAAAGGTTTACATGCAATGTTTACCTTCATGAACACAGCGCGTATCGGTACTGCAGTTCAAGGTATTGCACATGCTGAGTTATCTTTCCAAGGTGCTCTTCCATATGCTAAAGACCGTATGTCTATGCGTGCGCTTTCTGGTAAGAAAGATCCAGATAAAGTTGCTGATGCAATCATTCACCATGCAGACGTACGCCGTATGCTTTTAACTCAAAAAGCAATCGCTGAAGGCGGTCGTGCAATGATTTACTACGCTGCGCAAATTGCTGACAAAATGACAGATGCGTTAACACGTGGTGATCAAGCTGCTTTTGAAGACTACGATGACAAACTGGGTTTCTATACACCGATCTTAAAAGGTTTCTTAACTGAACTTGGTTTAGAAGCAGCCAACCACGGTATGCAAGTTTACGGTGGTCATGGTTATATTAAAGAATGGGGTATGGAGCAAATCGCACGTGATGCACGTATTGCGACCCTATACGAAGGAACAACTGGTGTTCAAGCACTCGACTTAATTGGTCGTAAAGTATTGTTAAGTTCAAAAGGTAAAGTAGTACGTGAATACACTGCTGAAATCTTAAAATTCTGTGCTGCTCACGCCCGTAATAAATACTTACGTCGTTTTGCTTGGGACTTAACTAAGCTTTGTGCTCAGTGGAACACGTTAACAGTTCGTATCATGCTTGCTGCACGTAAAGACCGCGACATCGTGTCTTCTGCTTCTGTAGATTTCTTAATGTTCTCAGGCTATGTCATGATGGCTTACTTCTGGGCTCAACAAGCTGTGATTGCTTCTGAAAAATTAGAAGCTGGCAACGGTCAAGAAACCCCTGAATTCTATAAAGCAAAAATTAAAGTTGCTGATTTCTACTTCGACCGTTTATTGCCACGTGCACAAGGTCATGCAGAATCGATGGTAACTACATCTCGCACACTTACTTCATTACCAGTTGAACACTTTAGTTTCGACTACTAATGATTTGTAAATACTGAAATTAAAAGAGCGCAATTTATATTGCGCTCTTTTTTTATTATATTAAAATTAACTTTATTCTTTTTTAAGGATATAAGCTTTTGTAGGAACAAAATAATTTTGTTCTAGAAACTCACGATTCTTGCCATAATCACTATAAAAGAGTTTTTCTAAATTTACCGATAAAATTCTTTCTGAATCAATATTAAAATAGAAATTCACATCTGATGCTGGGCAATGAATAATTAAATTATGTTCTACATTATCTACTTTCCACGTTAAGTTAGGACACAATTGATTTACAACCGCACTTTTAGCACCATCTTTAGTACCTATACGTCCGTAATGAATTACATTCCAGTAGGCAGAACCATCGGCTAGTAAATTTAAAATATATTCAGCTTCCCCGTTCTCACAATCAGCAAAAGCATCTGTACAAGATATGCGAGTATGATAACGTCCAACATACTGTAACGATGAGGCCGACAATTTCTGTAAGTGACCTTGTGAATTATTTGGTAGAAAAGTCCGTCCAGCAGCAGCATCTAAAGTTGTTACTGCCGAATTATTTTTTATAGCGTCATTTTCATGCTTTGAAGCTGTCGTGGATACGCTGGAATGATCTTTCGATTCCGCATGGTTTACATCACAGGCAGTTAACCCTATACCTAGGATAATTATTAAACCTAAATGCTTTATTACAAAACCAGACTGCTTCAAAGATATATACATCATTTAAATACGACAGCAATGTTACAAGTTTATCTTTAATCCAAGAACTATTTACCTATATAAATAAGATTTAGCCCTGAAAAAGTGCATTTTAGTTGATGTTTCTTTCATTCCTTTAAATCGTTTACATATTTTAACCATTTTTAGTTTTATTAAGACTTTAACTTGGTAATTCGATCTCCATATCTTTATTAAACAAGTGAATAAATGATTCCTTGTAGTTTATATATTTGAGGAGAATTAGATGGCCAATTCTGGTTTATATCGCTCGAACCGACAAAGCATGATCGCCGGTGTAATGGGCGGTATTGCTGAACGTTTTGGTTGGAACGCAAATTTATTACGCATTATTTTCGTATTGGTTTCGGTAATGAGTGCGGCTTTCCCAGGGATTTTAGTTTATCTCGTTTTATGGTTAGTCATTCCTAAAAGACAGCCTGAACAAGTCCAAGGTTATCAACAGCCTGTTCGTACTGTACGAGAAGAACAAATACATTAAATAACTTAGTTTATTTTGGTCGCTACGGTTGCATCCCCTAATCAACCGTAGCTTTTTTTGTTCTAAAATTATAGCTTCCGATTTAACTGTTGCTGTAATGCAGCAATCATATCTGCACGGCTAATCATTCCTATAAGCTTACGGTCTTCAACAACAGGAATGTAGTTAAAAGACTTTTCAACAAAGTATGGTACTAAATCTTGAATAGGTTGAGTTGATAGTACAGTAACCACTCGACGACTCATGATCTGCTTTACATAATGCTGCCAAGAGTTTCTTGGATCGGCTGCACCTTTAAACCACTCGACGACTTCATAGAGCGCTAAAGTTCCTACCAAATGGTTGTCTGCATTGACCACAGGTAAGCTCATCAAGTTCACTTGTTTAAACTTATCGAGTGCTTGGTGAATATCGTCGTCTTCATGCAACTTAATCACATCATGACTCATAATATCCTGACAGATATATTGGTTCACCATGCGTTCATTGGCATGTTCTTGAGCTTCTAAAATGATTTTTTCTAAGTCGTACTGGCTTATATCTAATAGTTCAGTGTGATGCTCTAATGCATATTCGATATCTTTTGGCTGAATCGACACTTTCTGAGTTGGCGTTGGGTCCTTACTTCGCTCATTTAAATGTGCGGTAACAGGATAATGTCGCCCAATCAATCGATTAAAGAAAACAGCAAACCCAAGTAAAAGAAGCGAATTGAGTAAAACTGGATAAAAAATAAAATAAAAGCCTAATTTATGGATGGCTGCACCACCCAGTACAGCCGTAATTGCAACTGCTCCACTTGGTGGGTGTAACGAGTCGGTAGTCATCATTAAAAAGATGGCAAGCCCGACAGCCACACTAAAAGCCGTAGTTAAATCAGGAATCCACTGTGCACAAGCAACGCCAATAATGCCAGCTAAAGTATTGCCAACAATCACATTCCAAGGTTGAGCCAATGGACTGGTTGAGACTGCAAATAAAAGAACAGATGAGGCCCCCATAGGCGCGATGTACCAAGCATTAATTCCACCCAGAACATACCAGCTAATTAAGGAAGAAATTGCTAAACCACATAGTGCTCCAATGCCACAAAGCAATCGTTCTTTTAGTGGTAAAACCTTAAAATTTGGTTTTAAAATCTGTAACCATTCTCGCTGTATAACACTCACAGTACACCTTTGGGGATATGCCGTTATTTATAACGGGCAAAAGTATACGCCCAAAGCCGTATAAAATGCATTTAAATTATATCTTTTAATGTTCAGAGAATTTGTTGAAGTTATTCTTACTATTTTAAAACTTTAATATTCCATCAATTTTTCATTTAAGTAGCGCCAGTAACGTTTTGGCAAATACTGCACATGAAGTTTTATATTCTGGCGTTCTGTAATATTTACGCTCTTGAAATAATCTTTCCAAAGTTGATCATACAAAACTTCTTGCTCATCTAACTCAAGTTGAAAGCTTTGACTCATGCCATTTTTTAAATTACGGTCAACCTCAGAGGCTTCGAGTGAAACTTCATGTATTTCACTTAAATCATAATAAATACCAAACTTTCGTTGCTCGTCATAAATGAGCCAACGCTGATCTTGATAACGCCGTTTAAAATGCGGCTGAATAAGCGGTAAAACATTAAAATCAGGACGTACTAAACTTAAAAAAAGCTCATCTTTAGTTTTCTTAAAGCGAATAAAAGCCTCCATTCTATGCTTTTCTCGCCCGACTTTTTTCGTCCACTGTGCAATTGCTAGAACACTTGGGTGCGAGTAATCTTTTTCTACAGATGAATGACTACTAAACACATAAATACAGTAATTAAATAAGTGCTGATAGGCGTCTAAAGATTCAGATAAATAAGCAAAATAAAATTGTTTTAACGAAGAAGATGAAAGCTTTTTTTGTAACGCAGACCACACACGTTCGGCATGTTGCTCGTTATTTGCAACCTCAATTTTATCGGCAAATAAGCCATGCTGAGCTGCATCATTCAGACAGAGTTTGACCTGTAATTCTTTAAATTGAAATGCACGAAAAACACAGCTTAGTAGCCCAACTATTGAACCATCAAAATAGTAAGCAACTTCCTCATTAAACATGGCCTAAAACCCAAGGCTTAATTGTGGCGAGAGTTGCTGCACATATTTCGAAGAACCCTGCGTTAAAATCTGCTGTCGAATAAAACTTGAAGAAAGTTCTTTTTGGAATTTTGGACTGTCTTCACAGCGAATAAAGAATTTTGCACGCTGGTAGGCCACGCCTAATTTTTTAAGTAAATCGATATGGATTTTTCCAAAACGACGAGCCTGCACAATTTTCTTGGCCGATTTCACCCCAATGCCCGGTACACGCAGAATCATTTGATAATCTGCACGGTTTAAATCTACTGGAAACTGTTCAGGATGCCTTAAAGCCCAGCTTAATTTCGGGTCTACATCAAGGTCTAAGTTTGGGTGTTTTTCATTGACGATTTCATTGACTTCAAAACCGTAAAAACGCATCAACCAATCGCTTTGATAGAGTCGGTTTTCACGAAGCAACGGCGGTGCAGAACCCACTGCTGGCAAGTAATTATTTTCGGTATTAATTGGGATATAACCCGAAAAATAGACGCGCTTAAGTTTAAATTCTTTATAGTGCTTGTCTGCCATAAACAAGACATCTTGGTCTGATTCTTGATGGGCCCCCACTACCATTTGAGTGGTTTGCCCTGCTGGTACATATTTCGGTACATGCTTAATGATTTTTCGCTCATCTTTAACCTGAATAAGCCTGTCACGGACTAGTCCTAAATCTTTTTGTACTTCCTGATGTGATTTTTCTGGCGCAAAAGTTTTTAGTCCAACCTCGGTAGGCATCTCTAAATTAATACTCATACGGTCAGCATATAAACCTGCTTCATGAATCAGTTCAGGCGATGCTCCCGGAATGGTTTTTAGATGAATATAGCCATTAAAGTTTTCTTCAAGACGCAACTTTTTCACGACTTGAAGCATACGCTCCATCGTGTGATCTGCCGATTTAAAAATGCCAGAGCTCAAAAATAAGCCTTCAATATAATTACGGCGGTAAAAATTAATGGTTAAATCTACAACCTCTTGCACGGTAAATGCTGCACGCTGGACATCATTAGAACGACGTGAAATACAGTAGGCGCAGTCAAAAATACAAACATTACTAAATAGAATTTTTAAGAGAGATACACAGCGGCCATCTTCAGTATAGCTATGGCAAATACCCGAATGGCTAGCATCCCCTAGACCTTTATCTTTGTTTTTACGGTCACTGCCACTTGATGAACAAGACACATCATATTTAGCAGCATCAGCAAGAATTTGTAGTTTTTCCCGAATGCGGTCAGACATATCAAACGACTCATTTGTGGCATCGTTTAAAAAATATCATTTCGCATTCTTAAATTTAATCTAGTAAAGTACGCTCAGCGTCATGAGATGACGTTTAAAATGAACCAGCTTAATTAACGTATTCTTCAAGCTGCTTTACACGCTTTTCATACTCTTGCATTGGGCAATATGAATACATCGGTGAGCCAATGTATGAACCTGCATTATTACATTCCTGATCTACATAGGCTTTCCAAAGTCGCTGAGATTTTAAAATATCTTGGTAACGTTCTGGCTGTTTGTATTCTTCGCTTTGTGCACGAATTTGATCAATCAGAGCAACAATTTTTTCTTCATAAGTCTTTTTAGCTTGTTCAGAACAACTATACACGACCATATTATTAATACTTTCAAGCTTCATTTCTTTAATGGTCTGGTCTACACATTGATTGTATTCATCTTGCTCATCAGTTTCGGTTTGCGCGTAAAGCCATGGACTACAGAAAAGGCTGGATAAAACAATAAGTTTGCAGCAAAATTTCAACATAACTTCTTCTCAGTTCTATAATTTTTAATATGCTGCAATATAACAAAAAAACGATTATTCACGCACTTGCGCTTGCACCTATACCATTGCTAAGTTTATCTGCCTTAGGAGTAATGACATTAAATGCTGAGTTCAACCTTTATTCGATTGGAGTTATTTTTCTAGCCCACTTCTTATTTTATTTACTTTTTTATGGCCTTCTGGTTATTCCTTTCACATATGTCATTTCATATTTACTCGCCCGTAAAAATCGTTTAAATCTGATGAGTATTTTCATTGGCGCAACTGCGATCTGGATTTTGATAAGCCCTATTGCACGTTTGTTTTTTGTCGGGTCATTTCCATCTCCTTGGTGGGATATTTATAAGATTTACAGTTTTTATCTCATGATTTTATTTACTGGCTTTTGCTACTGGTTAAGCTTGAAGTGGCTAAGCCGAAAACAAATAGGCTAATCGCGCATTCCTTTGATTAAGCCTTTGCCACTCCCCTACAAAATCCTTATACTTAGGGGCAATTTTTCTCATAAATTCGTGGATGCTACATGAGTCGCGCCATCTCGCATATTGATACATTTCAGGGTTTAATTCTTGCCCTACAAAACTACTGGGCCGAACAAGGCTGCGTCGTATTACAACCTTACGACATGGAAATGGGCGCTGGAACATTCCACACCGCAACATTCTTACGTGCTTTAGGGCCTGAGACTTGGAACGCGGCATACGTTCAACCTTCACGTCGTCCAAAAGATGGCCGCTATGGTGAAAACCCGAACCGTTTGCAACACTACTACCAGTTCCAAGTGGTACTTAAGCCAAACCCAGACAACATCCAACAGCTTTATCTCGATTCTTTAAAAGCAATCGGAATTGATACGCTTACTCATGACATCCGCTTCGTAGAAGACAACTGGGAATCTCCAACTCTTGGTGCTTGGGGCTTAGGTTGGGAAGTTTGGCTTAACGGTATGGAAGTGACTCAGTTCACTTACTTCCAACAAGTGGGTGGCGTTGAATGTTACCCAGTAACAGGCGAAATCACTTATGGTTTAGAACGTCTAGCGATGTACCTTCAAGGTGTTGACTCGGTTTATGACCTTGTTTGGACGAAAGGCCAATTTGGTACAGTAACTTACGGCGACGTATTCCATCAAAATGAAGTTGAGCAATCGACTTATAACTTTGAATACGCTCCAGTTGAAAAACTATTTGAACTGTTTGATTTTTACGAATCAGAAGCAAACCGTTTAATTGAAGCAAAACTTTCTCTTCCTGCTTATGAGCAAGTGGTTAAAGCGTCTCATACCTTTAACTTGCTTGATGCACGTGGCGCAATTTCTGTAACTGAGCGTCAACGTTACATTTTACGTGTACGTACTTTAGCGCGTGCTATTGCACAAAGTTATGTACAAGCACGTGCAGAGCTTGGCTTCCCAATGGCAGCACCACACTTACGTGATGAAGTATTGGCACAGCTAAAAGCACAAGCTGAAAGTGAAGCAGCAAAGGCGGAGAAAAACTAATGAGCAAACATACTGTTTTATTCGAACTTGGCTGTGAAGAGCTTCCACCAAAAAGCTTAAAAACTTTACGTGATGCTTTACAGGCAGAAACGGTAAAAGGTTTAAAAGATGCGGGCTTAAACTTCGCATCAATTGAAGCTTATGCTGCTCCACGTCGTTTAGCACTTAAAATTTTTGATATCGATGCTGCTCAAGCAGACACACAAAAGCGTTTTGATGGCCCTGCTGTTCAAGCAGCTTATGATGCAGAAGGCAAACCGACTAAAGCGCTCGAAGGCTTTATGCGTGGTCAAGGTATTACAGTTGATCAGCTTTCTACTTTCCAAGCAGGTAAAGTTGAAAAAGTTTGTTATTTAAAAGATGTGAAAGGTCAAAGTCTTGATGCTTTACTTCCACAGATTTTACAAACTGCATTAGACAATTTACCAATTGCTAAGCGTATGCGTTCTGCGGCAAGCCGTACCGAATTTGTACGTCCAGTGAAATGGGTTCTTTTACTCAAAGATGACCAAATTGTTGACGCGACTATTCAAGATCATAAAGCTGGCAATATGACTTATGGTCACCGCTTCCATGCACCTGAAGCAGTGACTTTAGCGCATGCAAATGACTATTTAGCTGCTTTAGAAAAAGCTTACGTTGTTGCGAACTTTGAAAAACGTCAAGCAACCATTCAAGAACAAGTGAAAAAGTTAGCTGATGAAGTGAACGCAACTGCGATTGTTCCAGCCGACTTACTTGACGAAGTAACAAGCCTCGTTGAATGGCCTGTAGCTTTACGTGCAACTTTTGAAGAACGCTACTTAGCTGTTCCTCAAGAAGCTCTTATTACGACAATGCAAGACAACCAGAAGTATTTCTGTTTGATCAATGCGGAAGGCAAATTACAGCCTTACTTCATTACTGTTTCAAATATTGAGTCTAAAGATCCGACTCAAATTATTGAAGGTAACGAGAAAGTTGTTCGTCCTCGTTTGTCTGATGCTGAATTCTTCTTCTTACAAGATCAAAAGCAACCGCTTGCATCTCGTAAAGAAAAATTAGCAAATATGGTATTCCAAGCACAGCTTGGTACGCTTTGGGACAAATCAACACGTATTGCAAAACTTGCTGTTGCATTATCTTCAATCACTGGTGCAAACACAGCCGATGCTGAAAAAGCTGCATTACTTGCTAAATGCGACTTAACCTCTGAGCTTGTTGGTGAATTCCCAGAACTTCAAGGTATTGCGGGTACTTACTACGCACGTATTGAAGGCGAAAACACTGAAGTTTCAGAAGCTTTAGGTGAGCAATATTTACCAAAATTTGCGGGTGATGTTTTACCTAAAACTAAAACAGGTACAACGATTGCTCTTGCTGACCGTTTAGATACGCTTGTTGGTATTTTCGGTATTGGACAAGCGCCTACAGGTTCTAAAGACCCGTTTGCACTTCGTCGTTCAGCAATTGGTATTTTACGTTTAATCATTGAAAATGAATTAGATGTAACAATTGAAGAGTTAGTAAATCTTGCAGTTCAAGGCTATGGCGATATCGTTAAAGACCATGACAAGACTCGCGCTGATGCTGTTGCATTCTTGGAAGGCCGTTACCGTGCCAAGTACGAAGACCAAGGTGTTGCTGTTGACGTACTTCAAGCTGTTCAAGCACTTGCACCGAAGTCTCCACTTGATTTTGACAAGCGCGTAAATGCTGTTAACCACTTCCGTACGTTACCTGAAGCTGCGGCACTCGCTGCTGCAAACAAACGTGTTGCTAATATTCTTGCAAAAGAAGCGACACCAGAAGGTTCTGTAGTCGAAGCAAACTTGGTTGAAGATGCTGAAAAAGCATTATTTGCTGAGCTTCAAGCAGTTACCCCTGCTGTTGAACCATTACTTGCAGCAAAAGACTACACTGCTGCCCTTTCTAAGCTTGCAGCACTTCGCGCGCCGATTGATGCATTCTTTGATGGTGTAATGGTAATGGCAGATGATGCTGACCTGAAAGCAAACCGTTTACGTTTACTGGCTCAGCTACGTAACTTGTTTACTGCTGTAGCTGATGTGAGTGTGTTGCAGGGCTAAGATTATATAGAAATTAATTTTTGTATAATTAAGCTTTATTTAAAACCATGTTTCCGAACTAAACCGGAAGCATGGTTTTTTAATAGTTTTACCTTCTAATTTTATTCAAAATAATAAATTGATTAATTTATAAACACTCAATAAATAACAATTATTTACTTTTATTTCAGTTAATCCATAATTCAGCCAGCTTTAACAAATAATTACCTAACTTAATAAAGAATGATTGCAATGAAAAACTTAAACTTATTACTCATATCAACATTACTATTTACTGGATGTGCAACGACTAAATCGATTCAATATCCCGCTACAGGTAAACAAACCTCTCTTTCTGTTTCTTCAGAACAATTATCTTCAATGACTGAATCAGGTGCAGGTGATTACTTTGTAAAAGACAGCCAAATATTAGTTGGCGACTCTAGTAATGCTTCAGCCAGCCCAGTTTCTGGAATGTTTGGTCTTATCGGAGTAGGAGTCGCAATGGCAATTGATAAAAATGCAAATAGTTCAGCCATTGAAAAAAGCTCTCTCAATCAACCTATTAAATTTGACCAGCTAATACATCAAAAAATTAACGATTCTTTCGCGCAAAATAAAGCTGATCCAACAATCAAATTACTCAATTTAAATCAGGCATCTGAAGTTAAGATTGTGCCTTATTCACGTCTTTCTTTCCGTGAAAAGCCAATTGTAAAAGTAAATTTTGGTTTAAAGACCCAATTTAAAAATGCAGCCGACAATAATGCAGATACAAAACGCTTATATCACTATGTAAGTAAGGATCGTATTTCTTTATCTGAATGGGAAGCTAATAATAATTTATTATTTATGAAAAAAGCAGATCAAGCATTTAACGCTCTTAGCCAAGTATTCACTTTAGATTTACAACATCAATTAAATTTAAAAGCATTTGATGAAAACAAGCAAAAAAGCTGTAAAACTAATGCAGATACATCCTTAGTTTCTTTTATTCAAACTCCCGATAATTTATGTGTTGGCGTAGTTAAAACAAGCAAAGGCGATGTATTCGAAAATAGTATTTATATCGTTGAACAATAATAAAAATTACTAATTAATATTAAATAGAATAGAGAACTACTTAAGTTTAAGTAGTTCTCTAATGTTTTCAAACCAACTCTTTAATTTCTTCTAAACTTTTCGATGGCTCAAACCACATAAAATCATAATCAGCTACATCATGAATATAAAACGGATCATTTTTCATGATTTCTTCGGCTTCTTGAATCGAAGAACTTAAAACTAAAATCACCCCACCTACTCTATTTTCGCGACGTCCCGACACCAGAAACTTCTTTTGCTCATAATAATGATCTAAAAAAGCAATATGCTCTTTGAGTACAGCATCAACTTCGGTTAATGGTTTTTTATAGGTCAAGGTAACAACAATCATCTCATTCTCTTAAAGTAAGCAGCACATGACATAATATCAATCTACAGATCGTTTAATAATCTATAGCTTATTCGATAGTACGTCTATTCCCCCAATTCATCCACACCATACTCCCCACAATAATTACTCCACCTAGCAGTACAATCATTGATGGTTTTTCATTTAAGAAAAGAACCGCCAAACTCATGGCGACAATCGGCGAGCAATATAGAAAGTTCGATGCAATCGTTAACGGCATATTTTTAAGTACATATCCCCACAGCACATAAGCCATTGCACTTGGGAAAATACCTAATAGGACAACTGACATATTGGCCTGCCAAGTGGCATGTAAAATCTCATCAGGCAAATGAGCACTATAAAAAAGTAAAGGAATGGTTCCGAACCAGATGATGTAGCACATCATGCTCAAGGCATCGTAATTTAAAGCAAATTTCTTATATAAATTAAAGTAGAGCCCCCATGCAATTGCAGCTAAAACAATCAATAAACTATAAGGACTAGGTACACCAAAACCATGGTCACCACTGACCACCAACACGGCGCCGCAAAGCCCCAATAAAATACATAACCATTGTTTGAAACGAATTTTTTCTTTAAAAAGCAAAGTTGAGATAATGAAGGTAAATAGCGGAATGGATTGACTCAAAATACTAGAGGCGACCGCAGTTACATATTGCTGCCCTGTATTTATAAGCAAATGATGCAGAGTTACAGAGAAAAAACCTAATACAGCAAGTGCAGGGACATCTTTCCACTTTAAAGGTTGAATGCCTTTTTTCATGACCCAAAGTAGTAAAAAAAACGATGCAATCAAAAAGCGGAGCAAGGCAATGTGCTGCGGTGTATATGAATGCAAAGCACTATGTACGCCAATAGGTGAATAGCTCCAACAAAAGACGGTCACAGCAATACAAAAATAGAGCTTAAATGCGGGAGGCTGGGTTTCGGCAGCAAGAGAAATTGCCATGTTAAATCTGCACTAATGAAATGGAACACTTTCATCATATGCGCATGGATAATTGAATAAAATTAACTTATATTGAGTCAAATATTCATTAAAAGTGAATGATAAAATATGGATATCGTTCAGTTAAAAATGTTTCAGACCGTGGTTGAATGCGGAACAATGGCTAAGGCATCAATGCAATTACATTGCGTACCATCCAATATCACAACGCGCATTAAACAACTCGAAGAAGAACTCAGTGCACCGCTGTTTTATCGGGAAGGAAAAAGTTTAAAACTCACTCCCTCTGGAGAAATCTTTCTTAATTATTGCCATAAAATTTTAGCGCTATGCGATGAAGCGAAACGAAGTATTCACCCTGATGCACCGCCCTCTGGTCCATTAAAAATTGGGGCTATTGAATCTTCTGCCACAACTCGTCTGCCTAGTTTACTTGCGAAATATCATCAGCGCTATCCAGAGGTTTCCATTCAAATTATTACTGGCACATGGAAACAGCTATTAGTTGATATTTCTCAGCATAAACTCGATGGTGCAATTGTCGCGGGTAATATTGAATTTCCAATGTTAAATAAGCTCGGTATTTATCAAGAAGAAATTATTTTAATTGCCCCAGAATCTTTCGGTGAAATCCACTGCCAAGAAGATTTGATTGGTAAGGAAATTTTTATGTGGACGGAGGGCTGCCCTTACAGAGCTGCTCTTGAAGAATGGCTTAAGCTTAAAAATATTTCGCTTCCAATTACGAGCATTACCAGTTATGCCACGATTATTGGTTGCGTGAGTGCAGGCTCTGGCGTGTCTTTAGTGCCGAAGAGTCTTTTTGAGCAATATAAAAATTTAACCAATATTCGAGGCTATAAATTTGAACATCTTGCCTTTATGCAAAACCAGTTTTTCTGGCACAAAAATGTAAGCAATCACAAAGCAAGAGATATGTTTTTAGAATTGATTAAATCTGAATTTATCGTTTAGATTTTTGCCTAAAACAAACTATCCATGCAAAATTCTATGCTTTATATAAAATCGTCATGCATAAAAAGCATAACTAAATTTCAGAAATTTAAATTTTATATTTATAAAACAAATACTTTAAATTAAATTAATTTTTAATTTAGAAATAAAACCTGCATAAGCCATCTGCTTTTTGCAATGATCATAATAAAAATACGCTCATTCTAAACCTATAGAATTTTTTGAGTCGTTCAACATGAATAAAGCAATTGGAATTTTAGGTGGCATGGGACCACAAGCTACGATTGATGCTATGAATAAAATTATTAAAAATACACCAGCACATTGTGATCAAGAACATATTCCTGTCGTTACAGTTTCTATCCCAGATATTCCTGACAGAACTCAATCCATTATAAATCATGATGATAAACCACTCGAAAAAATGGCTGAATATCTTAAAATCTTAGAAGCAGCACAAGTCGGTTGTATCATTATTCCTTGTAATACTGCTCATTTCTGGTTTAACCAACTGCAAAAGCGCACCCAAACTAAAATGATCAGTATCGTTGAGTCTGCGGTTCATTTTATTCAAGATAGTCAAATTGATGAGGTGTGTATTCTTGCCACATCTGCCACAATAAACACCGAGCTTTATCAAAGCCAGTTTATTGAAAATAGTATTGGTTTCTCTACTCCTTCTGCTGAAATGCAAAATAAAGTAATGCAAAGTATTTACCAATACAAAGCAGGAAATATTCAAAAAGCTAGAGAAATGATGAATGAAGTTATTAATTTTTACAATAAAAAGAGAAATATAAAATTCCTGTTGGCTTGTACAGAAATACCTCTCATTTTAGAAGAAAGTATTGAGGCTTATCCTGAACTATTCATCGACACAACCGACGTACTCATTAAAAATGCGATTGCGTGCTATCAAAACTCCCCCATAGCAAAAGTTGCATAGCTAAATGAAAGATAATGTAACTTATGCATAAAATGGTTTAGGCAATTGTCCAATCAATTGCCTTCATAAAGTTCCATAAACTTTCAGAAGCTGTATTGAGCCTCGCACTACTACGATATAAGTAAATATCTACAGATAAGACTGAATCTTTCAAAGGCACAATCAAAAGTTGATTTTTTTCAAGCTCCTCCTCAATACTGTAATCGGGTAACCACCCTACTCCATACCCACCTTTGATCATGTCCTTAAGTAATAAACTCATTGAAGACACAAAGTTTGTCTCAAATTTATCTGAATGATGCTCTTGTAGAAACTTATTTACTTTTTTACCCATGTAACTATCGTCGGTGTAATTCATGAGCGGAACTGAAGCATCTTCGAGTGAATATTTGGGACGACCTAAATGATTAGGTGCAGTGACTAAATAAAGCTTTGCTGAAAATAGTTTATGGCACAAGAACTGTGGATTCATAAGATCATCATCATAAAAAGATGCGATAAAGTCACATTGACCATTTTTAAGAGAATCTACGGTTTCATTTACGTTAATGGCTTCAACATGAAAAATCTTTTCTTGGTAGTTTTTTAAATTTCCTAAAATTTTAGGAAAAATATAACCTGCCAAAGAATGCGCAGACGCAATAGTGACTTTACTTCTAACATGATTGTCACCTTTAATTCGATCTATATTGAACTCAAAATCATCTAGCAAATTTCTGGCGTGCAGAACAAAAAGCTTACCCTTTTCTGTGAGCTGTAACGGCGAAGTTTCTCGGTCAAAAACCTCAAATCCCAAACTATTTTCTAGAGCCTGAATACGGCGGCTCAGAGAAGACTGTGAAATATTTCTAATATCAGAAGCGATTGTAAAATTTCGGTATTTTTCTAGAATGATCAGATCATATAACCATTTTAATTCTATATTTTGTATCACCTGAAGCTCCAGATCATTCTAGGAATTTAGATAAGCTATTTAAGTATATTTGAAATGATGATTTATCGTAATCAAATCGTATGGGTTTTATCTCATTGCTGCACAAGGTTTATTTTTAACAGTAAGATCAGCACTTGATATTTTGACAGTCATTGGGGAGTTTGAACCAAATGAAAACCTTAAAAGTTTTATGTATTGCAAGCTCTATATTGGCTTCATCGACGCTTTTTGCTGAAACAACACAGCCTCAACCTACAAATGAGACAACGTCTAAAGCTCAACCTTATGGTGATAATCCAAGTTTAGGTCGTGTGTTGTTATATAAAACAGGAAAAGGCATACAAAACCTAGGGAACTCTATTCAAGGTGCTTCTGAAAATACCTCAAATAAAATTAGTGAAAAATGGCAAAGCACTAAAGAATTTACAGCTGAGAAATCAGAAGTTGCCCAGCAAAAAGTAGATACTGCAAAAGCATATACTGAAGAGAAAATAGAACAAGCTAAACAAAATATCACCAGTAGCCGAAATGGTGAAAATATTCCGATCGAACAAGGTGAGTTAAGTAAGTCTAGTACGACGACTAATTAAAATTGAGCCAGAATAGCGCGATTACTTCGCGCTCATAGAAATGTATACGTTTAAAAAGAAATACTACCCATTACAAAGAGCTAGGAATCTGCCTTATGAATAGTCAAAAACTTCTCTTTTCAACACTATGCTGTATCGCACTATCTGCATGTGCAACTACTAAATCTGTTTCTTCTTATTCTCAATCAAAGATTTTAGAACAAGACACCAATATTGAAGCTTATCCAACCACCACAGGTAATGTAGCCAAGCTCATTAAACATGATAAGCAAGCTTGTATGATCGAATTTACGGGTTACTTAGGTGGAGGCCAAGTCACTGAGCACTGGATTTTTAATAATAAAGGCCTGATTTCAGCTCAATCATTTACCGAACAATATCCCGACTCATCTGGCATACTAAGTCAAGCCACCAACTCGACAACAAAAAGCTCGACCACTTTTAATATTCAAGATCCAGCAATTCAAAATAATTTTAAAAAGCTTCAAAGCAATTTTAGTAAAGCCAATTTAGCAAAATGTGATTAAAGATTTTCCATAAAAAACCCGTTGCAGAGGCAGTTTTCTGCAACGGGCCATAGCCATTCAAATTTCTTGGACCTAATAAAAAATTATAAATATGCTATTTAATTAATGGTTAAACCATTGGTTGCAGCCAGTAAATCAATACGAGGGAAAACCAAACCTGTTCTTGGGTCAGTAATAGGTTTACCCGTAGTTCTTAAACGATTAATCGTCTGATCGATAGTTTCAGTTGGTGTCACACTATTTGCTCTTAATAGTGCAATTGCGCCAGCAACATGTGGTGTAGCTTGGGAAGTACCGCCCATAGTGTAGCCACCTGCTGTAATCATTGCCCCTGGAGCTAGTAAAGTCACAAGACTACCGCCGTTACTAAAACATGCTACTTTGTCTGCTGCTGTAGTTGAGTCAGTACATTTCACAGGTTTACCCCACGATACACCACCAATATTACTATCATATACTGCGCCAACTCTTACCGCTCCAGCAACACAAGCAGGTGACGAAATTCCATCAGGGAACGCATCATTACCAGATGCCACTACAGGGACCACGCCAGCAGCTCGCGCATTTGCAAATGCTGTTGCATAACTACTATTGCTACATTCAGATGTGAATTTCACACCAGGAACGCCAAGGCTCAAATTGATCGCTTTAATATTGTAAGTTTTAGCATTATTTACTGCCCAGTTAATACCCGCAAGGATATCGCTATCATAGGCTGAATCTGATCGAAAAACGTCTATTCCAATAATTTTTGTTTTACTCGCCACTTTAGACACAATCGCTGAAACATTACTACCATGACCATTATCATCAAGTGCACCATCATCTGGAGCACTATCAAATGAATAAACGACACGACATGTACTTGAAGGTGAATTAACAGCCGTACAACCAAAATCCGAATGTAAATAATTTACCCCAGTATCCAATACAGCCACACTAGAACCAGTACCATTAAAGCCTTTAGTATTAGCTTGGGGCTGATTAATTAAAGGCAAACTTTCCATCGTAGTAGCCCGATTAATTCGGTTTGGATATACAGCTTTAACGTTTGGGTCATTTAGTAAATCAACTAAAGCCTCTCTATTACTAACTCGATAAAAAGCTAAAGGCAAATTGTTGTAGTCCCGAAGTACTTGCACCCCTACACCACGATTAAACCTTGACTGTAAGTTCTTTTTATTTGAAGCAATATAACTTCGTCGTTCCAAACCTGAAGCCACGCTTTCCGTAGGAATATTATATTCAACAATAAGGTCATTAGACTCATTGGTGACCAAGGCATCTAAATCGATTTTACCCTGAGACACTTTTTGTTTTGCTGCCTGATTTAGTTGCTGTTTGGCTCCCTTAGAATCCAAAGGAAGAGCAAAAGCTGTTGTACTTAATATTGTAGATATACCTAATAGTAATAACGTTTTACTTTGCATTATTTTTCTCCGTAGTTCTTTGGTAAAGAACATTTGAACGTCCAGTATTTCTTGGATAAAGAAAACTAGATTATTTAAAGTGTTTTAATTTCATTAGCAGGATCTTTTTCTGGATCAATCGGTTGAATAGAAAGATCACTTTTTGTGTCATATAAAGGAACAGTATCTGAGGATACTGGTTTAGGTTGAGTAGAATTTAAAGATACATTTTTAGGTTGAGCAGGCTCCTTAAGTTGGGAATGTAAAGATGAAGTGTCTGATTGCGATGAATTCGACTTGTGCAAAGTAGAATTCATCACATCTGATGCACCGCTTGATGGCTTAAAATAGAGAACAACGGCGACTAAGCCGAGTAATACGACAAGGGAAGCAATAATTTTCATCATTTAAGATCTCTGTTTTTTTGTTTATAGACATCTCTATTTATTTTTGATTATTCGAAATAAAGCGCTATTTCTTGGGATATATGTCATGTGAAATTTCATTTCATAAAACATGTAAGCCCGAGGAACACTAAAATTCTTTTTCCCGAATAAACAAAAATACTGTTCTGCCCTGTGCATTTATATTTCTGGCAGAATATGGTTCAAAAAAGTGCCAAAAAGCACTTTATTCTCATAATAAGCAATAACTATGCCGTTATCTCGATTAAAAAAAGAAAAGGAAATCTTCTTTATAGATATAAAAAAATGGTCGTGTTGAATAAGTTTAAATATTTGTATTTCTAAAAAATGAGAGAAGTTATTTTTTATTAGCTTTTTAAACAGTCAAATATCGATATCTATTTCACTTTATTATTAATATTTTCTTTTCTCCACAATTTCTCCCTCATCTGTTTAGTGACTGTAATACTGTTGTAAGGTTTTGATGAAGTCTATTCCTAAGCAAAGCAAGGTTTGACTATGATGCGATTGCGTTTATGAAATACCTCACTAAAAAGGTATATTCTTTGAAGGATATCGCAATGAAAATGATGAAAACAGCTATCGTTACTGCAAGTGTTCTTGCTTCTGCTTCTATTTTTGCACAAAGTGCGGGCATTAATGCAGATGCTTCTGCTCAAGTAAATGTACAACCGGGTGGTCTTGTTAGTGGCGTAGCCAACACAGTCAAAAGTACTGCACACACTGTAGGTAGCACAGCAAAGCATGCTGGTCATGTTGCTGCTGACACTACAGTTAGAGCAACTAAAAAAACAACTGGAAAAGTGACTGAACTTTCTTCTAAAGCTGCAAATGGTACAAAACACTTTGCTACCGAAGCTGCTACAGGTACTAAAAATGTAGAGACTAAAGCTGCAAACGGTACTAAAAATCTAGCCGTTGAAGCGAAAGCTGATACAAAAGCACATTTAAATGCGGTAAAAACTAAAGTAGCAGCACATGAAGCTGAACAAAAAGAGTTTACTGCTGAAAAACAAGCCAATGCTCAAGCACGTGTAGATGCAGTTAAAGCTCGCGTAGCTCAAAATCAAGCTGAGCAAAAAGAATTCGTGGCTGACACCAAAGCTGATGCTCAAGCAAAATTAAATGCAGCTCAATCAGCGCACGCGATTAACGCTCAAACAGGTGTAAACGTTGGTGTTAATGTTGCCCCAGTTGGAGTTAGTGCAAATGCAAACTTAAATGCAGGTGCTCAAGGCTCTACCCAAAAAACTGAAAAGAAATCTTTCATGAAAGGTCTTTTCGGTACTAACTAATTAAAGCTAGCAATAAAAAAGGGCAATCAATTGCCCTTTTTTATTTACTTTAAATCAGTTATTTAAAGAGTTTCAGTTAAAACCAAACCAGCGCGCAAACCAATTTTCACATTTGGGTTTGGAAATAAAATCCAGACTTGATCTTGCTCAACCACATAATTCCCAGAAGGTTGCATGGTAATGATTTCACCTTTCGTAAATGTCGAAAAGTTTGGAGCCTCAGCCGATAAGTTCATTTGAAAATCTTCATCTTTTTTAATTAAAGAATCAGACACCTGAAACACTCGAATTTTCGATTTATGTCGCGTCGGTAAAACTTGTTCAGAAACCACATTACGAATGACTTCATCAATTGCAGCAAACTGACTTAAGTCATTTTGTCCAAATGGCAAGGCTTTACCTAACTCTAAGGTTGCGCTCGCAGCTTTAAAGCTCTCACTGGTAAAATGTGTAAATGTTTTACCCGCAGCACGATGATAAACCAGAGCATCTAAATCGGCAGCTTCAAGACTCGCTGTCAAATCAGCATCATAGTCATGCGTTTGATAAGGCAATAAAGCAAAAGTGGCTAACAAAGAAGCACGAATTGCGGTGTGCAAATCATAGTGATAGCGCTTAGCATTACTCTCACTTTCTTTAAAAAAAGTAGCAACTGCCTGCTCTAAAACCTCAGCTCGCTTAGACTCTTCTGTTACAGGTAGAGTTTTATACCCACCACAAAACATTCGGTTTACATCATCATATACATAGCGCGTGCCTTTGCGCATTGCATACGGATTACCCAATACAAGCAGCAACCTCACAGCAAGGTTTAAACGCCCTGCAAATAAATCGGTGCAAAGTTGAGACAACAACTCAATTGGTGCTGTTTCATTACCATGTACCCCAGCTGACAGTACGACAGCTTTGTCGTACTGTACATGTGGCGTACATTCAAGAAGTCCTTCACCTAGCCAACGCCAAGAAAAGTTTTCTTGCTTTCCTTCGCGAGTTGTAGGCTGCTCACCCTGTAAGGTTAATGCTAGAAAATCTTGCATGTCACCTCCTCATTATTTTTGGAAAGGATAAACCGAACCCAAACCTAAAATTTTGGTGAGTTCATCAAGCGCCATACGGCTTTCCATAAGCAAATGCGGATCTGCTAAATCTTCTTGCGCTAAACGATCGCGATAATGTTTATCAACCCATTGATTGAGCGTTCCAAACAATTGATCATTCATTAATACTTTTGGATTTACAGCATTTAATTCAGTTTCGTTCAAAGCCACACGTAAACGCAAACATGCTGGTCCACCACCATTACGCATACTTTCACGTAAGTCATATACCTGAATCGCATCAATTGGTGTGCCCATTTGAATCATGTCATTTAAATAGCCCCACACTGCTGCATTTTGACGAGATTCTTCTGGCACAACAATCGTCATACCACCATCTGGACGAGTCAAAATCTGGCTATTAAACAAATAAGTAGCAACAGCATCGTCTACAGTAACGCGGTTTTCAGGTACTTCAATCGAAATAAATTCTTCACCAATGCTTGCCATTTTTTGACGAATTTCAGCAAAAGCTTGATCTTGATTTAAGAAAGCATGTTGATGGTGGAATAAAACCTGTTGGTTACTTACTGCGATCACATCGTTATGGAAAACACCCTGATCAATTACATCCGGATTTTGCTGAACAAAAACAGTGTGTGCATCATCTAAACGATGCAAACGTGCAATAGCTTCACTTGCCTCGCGCGTTTGACGTGCTGGATAGCGCTTTGGTCCCGGTAAGCCATTATTTAAATGTTGTTGACCATAAACAAACACCTGAATACCGCGCTTAGCATAATCACCACCTAAACGATTGTGATTTGCTGCCCCTTCATCACCGAACAAAGCCACTTGTGGTAAAGCTTCGTGGTGTACAAAATGACGTTCATTTTTAAAGATGGCTTGTAAAACTTGGCTTGTAGTTTCAGCTTCAATTGAACGGTGAAATTTATTGTTCAGGTTAGCCGCAGTAAAATGCACGCGCTCATCTTGGCTATCAGCCGAAGGTGAAACTGTCGCAGCATTTGCAGTCCACATTGGAGAAGCTGAGCTTAAAGATGATAACAGTTCAGGCGAATGACGCATTGCTTGAGCCACAACACTAATGTCATCTCCTGTAAAACCTAAACGGCGTAACATTGGAACATGTGGACGTTCATGCGGAGCAAGTACACCTTGTTTCATTCCCATATCAGCCAAGGCTTTCATTTTTAATAAGCCTTGTTTCGCCGCTAATTTTGGGTTCGAGGTATTATTGCGGTTTTTGGTTGATGCTTCATTACCAAAAGACAAACCCGCATAGTGATGTGTTGGTCCCACTAAACCATCGAAATTTACTTCATATCCTTTCATTTTTTCTTTCCCTAGTGTTTAAGGCAACACAATCCCTGGAGATAATTTTTCTGGCAAACTTAAGCTTTCACTTTCAAGTGAAGCCATTGGCCAAGCGCAGTAGTCAGCAGCATAAAATGCACTTGCACGATGGTTGCCTGAAGCTCCAACACCACCAAATGGTGCGGCACTTGAAGCACCTGTTAATGGCTTATTCCAGTTCACAATACCGGCACGTGCTTCAATGAGTAAGTCATCAAACAGTTCACGTTTTGGAGAAACCAAACCAATTGACAAGCCGAAACGTGTTGCATTAGCAATTTTCAATGCTTCATCAAAGCTGTCATAACGTTGAATGGTCGTAAGCGGGCCAAAATATTCTTCATCTGGAATACCAGCCACACCTGTTACATCAACAATGCCCGGAGTCAGTAGCGAACTGTCTTCTTGTGGACGAGTCATTGCTAATAAACTTTTTGCACCCAGTTCAAGTAACTTTTGCTGAGCATTCATCATGTTTGTTGCAGCAACTGATGAAATTACACCCCCCATAAATGGTTGTTGTTCATCATTCCAGCGACCCACTTTCAGGTTTTTAGCAACTTCAACGAAACGTTGAATAAATGCATCACCTTCTACACCATTTTTTACCAAGATGCGGCGTGCACATGTACAACGCTGACCCGCCGAAACAAATGCAGATTGAATAGCCAGATTAACTACCGCATCGACATCAACAATTTCATCGATAATCAATGCATTATTACCACCCATTTCAAGTGCAAGAATTTTCTCAGGTGCACCTGCCATTTGCTTATGCAAGTGATAACCAGTGTTTGCACTTCCGGTAAACAATAGACCATCAATTTCATGTGAAGCAGCCAACGCTTCGCCAGTAGTACGACCACCTTGAACTAAGTTCATTACACCATTTGGCAAACCAGCTTGTTGCCAAAGTTTTACAGTTTCTTCAGCAGTCCAAGGTGTTAATTCACTTGGTTTAAATACAACTGCGTTGCCTGCAAGTAATGCAGGAACAATATGTCCGTTTGGTAAATGGCCCGGGAAGTTATATGGACCAAAAACTGCAAGCACACCATGTGGGCGGTGACGTAAAGATGCCACACCATCTGCCATTTTAGTTGAGCTTTCGCCAGTCCGCTGGTGATAAGCACGAATCGAAATCGCAACTTTGCCAATCATAGATTGAACTTCAGTTAACGTTTCCCAAAAGGGTTTACTGGTTTCTTGGCTAATGACTTCTGCTAAATGTTTTTTATTTTCTTCAAGCAGCTTTGCAAACTTCTCTACAATCGCAACGCGCTCTGCAAAAGGTAAACGCGCCCATGCAGGAAATGCTGTACGTGCAGCTTGGCAAGCTTTCTCAACATCAGCAGCCGTAGCTTCAGCACCTGACCATACAGTTTGGTTATCAACCGGATTTATTTTTACAAATGTTGTACCGCTGCCTTGTAACCAGACACCGTTTATAAATAAAGAGTTTGACATCAGGATACTTCCATAGGATTTAGTGATAACACACGAACAGCGTGACCTTCTTGTACGCCGAGTTTTTCAGCTTGTTCATGGGTTAAATTTAGAGTGCTATCTACGAGATCAAGCTTCATTAACATGGCTCGATAGTCGTGATAATTATCATTGGCAACAAGGTATTGTGTTTTACCTACTGTTGTTTCATTTGTAATTTTGACTGTTAAAAATTGGCTTTCTTTAACTGCGCGTAACTCATCAATATTAGCTTCAATGGTTGGACCCGCATCAAAAATATCGACATATCCTTGATAACGTAAGCCTTCTGACTCAAGCACATGATAAGCAGGCAAAGTATGTGGATGCATTTTTCCAATCACTTCTTGTGCAGCCTTTGGTAAAAGGTCTACATAAACTGGAAAACGTGGCATAAGTTCCGCAATAAAAACTTTTTGGCCAATTCCACTTAAATAGTCTGCAGTTGAGAAATCCATATTGAAGAAATGGTGGCCAATCGCATCCCAGAAAGGTGAACATCCATTTTCATCAGAGAAACCACGCATTTCAGCAATAAGTTTTTTCTCAAAATATTGCTTAAATGCTGCGATAAACATAAAACGGATTTTTGATAAGAATTTACCGTTTTGGTTCTCACGACGTTCCGGATCTAAAAATAATGTACAGAGCTCACTACTTCCGGTTCTGTCATTACTTAAAAATAGAGTCGGTAATGCTTTATAGACATTTAATGCTTTTGAAGCGTGAACTTGAGTACCCACGTGAAAGTTGTACCAAGGCTCAATTAAACCTACAGCAACCTCAATTGCACTTACCCCAATAACACGTTGAGCTTCTGTATCTTCAAGAACAAACAAATAACCTTGTTCGCTCTTATGGACATTACCATTTAAAGTATTGCGAGTACGTGAAATTCGAGCCGAAAGCGTATCCATATTTTGTGGCAAGGAAGTCAGGCCAACACCTGACTTACCTGCTAATTTATAAATATCTTCAAGGTCTCGAAACTCGGCATGACGGACAATCATCATGGCTAGCTTTCCTTTTTTTTATTTAGCCAACTTTGCCAAAGCTCTTTTTAAACGAGCAATTCCTTCATCAATATCTTGTTCAGGAATAATCAGAGAAGGAGTAAAACGAACCACGTTAGGTCCTGCGATTAAAGCGAGTAGTCCTTGTTCGCCTGCCCAAGTTGTAATGTCTTTTGCTTTACCTGCATATTCAGCTTTTAATACACAGCCAATCAATAAACCTTGACCACGAATTTCATCAAAAACTTGATATTCAGCATTTAAAGTATTTAATGCATCAAGGAAATATTGATGACGGTGTTTTACACCCTCAAGCACTTCTGGTGTATTAATAAATTCGAATACAGCACCAGCAACCGCACTTGCTAACGGGTTACCACCATAAGTCGTACCATGTGTACCCACTGAAAAATGCGGCGCAAATTTATCAGTTGTTAACATTGCACCGACTGGGAAACCTCCACCTAGTGCTTTTGCAGTGGTTAACACATCTGGTGTAACACCATAGTTCATGTAGGCATAAAGTGAACCTGTACGGCCTACACCTGTTTGTACTTCATCAAAAATAAGTAAGGCACCAAACTCATCACAGAGCGCACGTAAACCTTTTAAAAATTCGATGTCAGCAGGAATAACACCGCCTTCACCTTGGATCGGTTCAACAATGACTGCACATGTTTGCTCATTAATCACCGCTTTTGCAGCTTCTAAATCATTGTAAGCAACATGGCTAATGCCGTTTGGAAGTGGTGCAAAGTCTTGTGAATATTTTGGCTGACCACCTGCTGAAACGGTAAATAAAGTACGGCCGTGGAAAGCATTATTAAATGCCACAATGCCACTTTTGCCTGCAACACCGCTGTCGAGTCCAACTTTACGAGCAAGCTTTAATGCTGCTTCATTCGCTTCTGCACCTGAGTTACAGAAGAATACTTTATCTGCAAATGTTTGTTCAGTGAGTTGTTTAGCAAGGCGTAGAACGGGTTCATTGGTATAACCGTTACCTACATGCCAAAGTTTTGTTGCTTGTTCTATTAATGCATTTACTGCCACTGGATGCGCATGACCTAATGCGTTTACTGCAATCCCGCCTGCAAAATCGATATATTCTTTATTTTCTTGATCCCAAATACGTGAACCTTCACCACGTACCGGAATGAAATTTGCCGGTGCAAAAACTGGAACCATCCAGTCATTAAAGTTGCTTCGAGTTACAGAAATTGGCTGTTCCATGCTTACCTCAGTATCTATTTAATTTATTTAATCTGTCTTACTGTCTTTCATTTAATTTATTTAGAAAAAGGGACTGAACAAATAACCCTATACATCCTTTATATTTGCTCAGCCCACTTTTTCTAAAAGGTAATTTCCTCAGATTAGCCTGGGAAAATACCGCGTTCTTTACGAGCTTTTAAGATACGCTCACATGCCAAGATGTAAGCTGCTGTACGTAAAGTACAAGCATTGCTGTTTGCTGTATTCCAAACGTCATGCATAGCTTGAACCATCAACTTGTCTAAACGCTCGTTGATTTCTTCTTCGGTCCAGAAGTAGCTCGCCATGTCTTGAACCCATTCGAAGTAACTTACAGTTACACCGCCGGCGTTACATACCACGTCAGGAACCACAACAATGCCACGCTCAACTAAAATATCTTCAGCTTTAGGATAAGTCGGGCCGTTCGCGCCTTCTAAAATCAACTTAGCTTTAATTTTTTCAGCACGTTCAACTGTGATTTGACCTTCTAACGCAGCAGGAATAATGATGTCTACATCTGCAGTCCAGAAATCTTCATCAGCAATTGCTTGCGCGCCAGCGAAACCACCAACACCACCTTGGTTTGCATTTACGTGTTCACGTAATGCAACAAGATCAATACCGTCAGCATTGAAAATTGTGCCAGTGTGATCTTGAACGTGAGTGATTTTTGCTTTTGATTCAACAAACAAGAAAGCAGCTTCACTACCTACGTTACCAAAACCTTGAACAGCGATTTTCGCGCCTTCAATTGGTAAATTGATTTTTGCAGCTACTTCGCGACCTGTAACGAATACACCGCGACCAGTCGCTTTAACACGACCTAAAGAGCCACCTAAGTGAACTGGCTTACCAGTTACAACACCAGTTACTGTATAACCTTGGCTTGTAGAGTAAGTATCCATCATCCAACCCATGATATTGGCATTTGTACCAACGTCTGGAGCTGGGATATCTTTTTGAGGCCCGATAATGTGACCGATTTCAGTCGTATAACGGCGAGTTAAACGTTCTAATTCACGATTTGAAAGTTTACGTGGGTCAACACGGATACCACCTTTTGCACCGCCAAATGGCAAGTTCAAAACAGCAGTTTTAATTGTCATCCATGCAGATAACGCCATCACTTCATTTAAATCAACGTTTGGATGGTAACGTACACCACCTTTACCAGGACCACGAGACAAGTTGTGTTGTACACGGTAGCCTTCAAAGTGCTGAATAGAACCGTCATCCATTACGATTGGCACGTCAACAATAAGCGCACGCTTTGGACGTTTTAAAGTGTCGATAAACTCAGCTAAGTGGTCTAAGTACGGAGCAACACGGTCAATTTGTGCCAAGTAAGTTTGCCATGCATCGCTATGTTCGTTTACGTATGAAAGATCTGACATCTTTTTTCCTATTTACCTATACAGACTCAGATGTGATAAATCCGCAGTCTTTATTATTCAGCAACCAAAACCTTGCAATAACAATGTCTTGATTTATTTATAAAATCTTCAGCTCTTCTAAAGCTTCAGACCTTTTAAATTCCATCTTGTGATATCAAAAGTACGATTTACTTTTATATATCGATATCTTTTACAATCTTTCTTTTGCCTCATCTGCTGTTTATAAAAACGTCTTTATAAAAGCAAAAGTCCACCGCAACCAACTCAAACAAGCCGATTGGAAATAAGTACAAAAGAGGTGATACAACCGTTTGGGAGTTAAAAAGAACTCGGGTTCATAAACCGAAAAACCATAAGTCCATAAAATTATTTTTGACTAATCGATAGATCCCTCCATTAGTCTTTTTAAATAAAAATTGTTCATTAATACTGCAAGCTTTATATCGGTACTCAAGCAGATAATTGATGCTTTCATATAGACATAAAATCTTTAAGTAAATATAGCACAGAGCAAGGTAATTTAGAACATTTTAAAATAAACAAGCAGAGAAAAAATAATCAATTTCTCATCTTTTTTATAATAAAAAAGTAACCAATCTAAAAAACACCTTTAACCATGATCATTTTATTTTATGGAAATTAAAAAAATATTAAAATTAAAAATGATCAAAAAATTACCATTTAATAACAATAACTTAATTAACAAAAAATTTCAAAAAACACTCAAAACTTGCAGAAAATTTCATAATATTTTTTTAGTTTGATTTAATTTAAAACAAAAAATGAAATATAAAATTTTCTTCAATATTAAATAACCATGTTAAACATATACTTATTTAAAAACTTATAATAATTAGCTATTAATAACATTCCGACAAATGGTTAATTTATGAATCATTATTTGATTTTTTTATTAAAATAAAAAAAACATTTTTAAAAAAAATATATAAAACATCAGAACCAAGCTCAATTTTTAGACATAAAAAAAGGTCCCTTGAGGGACCTTTTTCAACCAAACCAAGTTTAGTTCTGAGCAATCTCTTTCTTACGATAAAAGATAAAATAACTGAGATAGCATAAGATGATAAAAATTAAACAACAAACGAAACCAGCTCGCATTGATGGATCAAATACCATACTCACACAGGTAACAATACAGAATAACCCGCCTACAATTGGAGTAAGAGGGAAAAGTGGTGCAGCGAAACGTAAATCTTTTGCTGTTTTGCCGGCTTTATACCATTGTCTACGGAAGTTAAATTGTGAAACACAAATTGCGATCCACACCACTACCATTGTAAAAGCAGCAACACCCAACAAATTTTTGAAAATTGTTTCTGGGGCAAATTGTTCTGAAAGCAACCCGGGAATAGCACCAAACATGGTCACAATAATGGCAACAATAGGTGTTCCAGATGGTGTGAGTTTAGCGAAAATTTTAGGTAATTGATTTTTTGCTGAAAGCGACCACATCATACGTGAAGCAGCAAACAAACCAGAGTTAGCTGCAGAAAGTAGAGCCGTAATAATGACAAAACGGATAATATCTTCTGCATACGGAATACCAATATAGTTAAATACCGTCACAAATGGACTACTGCTCACATCATTTGCATTAAGACCTGCAAGATGAAATGGAAGCAAAGAGCAAATAACAACAATTGTCCCTACAAAAAATATAAGTAAGCGCCAAATTGCTGCATTAATTGCTTTAGGAACAGTCTTGGCTGGATCCTCTGCTTCACCGGCAGCCACACCAATAAGCTCAGTTCCAGAGAAAGCAAAGTTTACTATCAGCATGGTTGTGAAAATTGGAAATAACCCGTGCGGAAACCAACCTTGAGCAGTCAAATTACTAAACAATGGCGCTGTTTCATGCCCGTGATAAGGAATAAAACCAAAAATCGCGAGCAATCCCAAAGTAATAAAAACAATAATTGTTATAACTTTAATAAGAGCAAGCCAAAACTCAGATTCAGCAAATAAACGCGTTGAACTAATATTAAGGAAAAAGACGAGTCCACCAAAAAACAAAGTCCATGCCCAAACAGAAGTAGTAGGAAACCATTCCTTAACCAGTAAAGCTGCGGCAGTAAATTCAGTTCCTAAAGTGGCAGTCCAAGTCAACCAATATAACCAGGTAATCATATAACCTGTGCCCGGACCAATATAGCGTCGTGCGTATTCACCGAAAGAGCCCGACTCAGGCACATGAACCGCTAGCTCACCAAGACAGAGCATAACGGTGTAGGCAATCAAACCGCCCAAGAAATAAGAGATAATTGCGCCAATTGGGCCTGCTTGAGAAATTACGTCGCCAGACCCTAAAAAAAGACCTGTACCTATGGCACCGCCAAGGGAGATCATCACCAAATGTCGAGTACTCATTGCTCGTTTCAAAGGTGCAGAACTTCCATGTTGCGATGCATCATTATTCCGATAATTTAATGATTGCATATAAAAAAACTGTAACGACAATTTAGTAAAAAATCATTTTAGGAGAAAAAAATAAATATGCAATTATCTTGGAATAGTGAAGCTATTTTAAGCACCCCTTCTCAGCACAAACAAAATTGCAATAAAAAACAATTAATTAATAGACTCCAAAGCAATCATTGTATTTTAAACAACCCAACAATATTTCTTTAATTTATATAAAACTAAAAACCATTAATTTTTAAATATAATAATTTTTCGCTTAATTTATCATGGCTACTTTTAACCCTATCTTTATTTAAAAATTAATCGCATTATTTATTTAAATAATGACTTTTGATTTTATATACAAATAAATTAATAAAAAAATATTTTTTGAGCAAAAAATAAAGCCCAAATTTGAAGATTTGGGCTTTATTTAATCAATAAATTAAAATTAATAACTGGTCAGTACAAATTGTTGCGATGGTTGAACTGAACCTTCAATGTAGTCACAAACGCCTTGTTCATCACAATCTAAATTAAATTGCTTGTAGCTCAATGCAAAAAAATCAGCATATTGTTTAATGACAAACGGACTCATATCCGAGCTTAATGCATCACCTTGTTTGAATAATTTAATAATTTTTCGGTCATTCATACCTAACAAATAAATTTCATTATTTAATTCAATATGTGCAACTCCAGTCTGCTCTGTCACAATCGGGATCAGATACGATGTGTTTGCTAGCACAACATCTATAGCATAAGCTTCAAGCTTTAAATTAATTAAATTGAATACCAAGACTGTACCAGAGTGAGTCTGCAAACCTTTTTTATAAGTTGCAGCTTGCTGAATGTACTGAATTTTAATTCCAAGCTTTTGAAAATCGTGCTCAGTTGCCTGCTTTGTTTTTACAAGACTACGTGTAATCGCTTGCTTGAGCGGGTTATCTAAATAACGCTCATCTAATTGAAAATCATTTTGACGTAAGATTTTCAATAACATACTGTCATGATAAGTCAGCACATTGGCAAGTACATTACGGTAATAGAATTTACTTTGTTTTTTAATTTTACGAACGTGTTGATAGAAATATGTTTCATCAAATTCATGTTCAATAAAATCATGTAAAAGACTTGAACTCGCCAATACAGATAAAGCTTCATGTCCCGTAAAAGGCAAATGAACCGTATGTAAACTTGGCAATATTTCTTTTATTTTTAAGTAATGTTCACGATCGACGGCAAAGTAAGGGTCATAAACAATAATATATTCACGACTTGCATCTATATCTTGCAGCTGAATTTGCATGTCTTTATTTGCGACAGCATCAAAGAATTCAGCATAACGTCGGTCTTCAACTTGTTCAGGGTCAATTGAATATTGAGGTACAAATGCAACGATTCGATTCATATTTAATAAGTTCGAATACTTGATTGCTGCATAGCCGCCCATTGAGCCGCCATAACCTACTATATTTTTAAAACGCTGAATAATAGGCAAAATGGCTTTAGCCATTTCAACCATACTGGCTTTTGGGAACCACGATTTTTGTTTTGGCATAATCCCAATAACATTGTATTGGTACTTTATTAGAGACTTTTCAGCATTGATAGATAAGCCACTCGCTCGGGTAATCAAATCGCCAAAAGAGAGAACTAATGTATTAGAATTGCCTTGTAAAAAAATGGCTCTAATGTGTTCGTCTTCAAAAATAATTTGCTTATCCATGCTCACACCGAAAGAAAATTTACTCCCACATATATCGTCAAAAATGAAACAAAATAGGTGTTTTGCCAATTTATGATTGCGGAGTATCTTATTTTATAGATGCCAGTCAGATTAAAAAGCGCAAAATATGACACAATCCTTACATCCTGCCGCTCAAAAAGGATTCAGCTCCGCTGCGGAGCTTTATCAGCAAGTTAGGCCGAATTATCCAGCAGAAATAGTCAGTTGGCTGCAAGAACGTCTCCAAATACATGAAAATTCTACTGTTATTGATCTTGGCTCAGGTACTGGCAAATTCTTACCTTACTTAAAACAAACACGTGCCAATATTATTGCAGTAGAGCCAATTGGCGAGATGTTACAACAGCTTCAGCAAGCCTATACTGATATTAAAACTTTACAGGCATTTAGCCATGCTATTCCGGTAAATGATCAACAAATTGATGCGGTCATTTGCGCTCAATCTTTCCATTGGTTCGACAACATGGAAACACTGACCGAAATCCATCGAATATTAAAACCGCAAGGACATTTAGGTCTCGTTTGGAATCAGCGTGATGAGCGTACAGACTGGGTGAAAGCCTTAGCCGATTTTTTACTACCTCTTGAAGGCGATACACCGCGTTACCATAGTGAAAAGTGGAAAAAGGTTTTTGAAAACCAAAATCTATTTAGTTTTGACAGTTTAGAAACTTTTCCGCAATCACAGCATGGTACTGTCGAACAAGTGGTGAGTAAAAGATTACTCTCTACAAGTTTTATTGCAGCAATGACCGAAAAAGATCAATTACAGCTCAAAGCTCAGTTTGAAAAAATTGTTTATGATTTTACAGGGCTAGGCCCACAAGATCAGATTGATTTTCCATATGTCACATATGCATATCACTTTCAGAAAAGTACGTCGTCAAATCATAGAGAATAGGTTCGGTTGAAAGCTATGTTTAAAAAAACGCCTCATATCATCTTAATGTCTTTGCTCAGCTCTAGCCTATTATTGACTGCTTGTAAAAAAGCAGATGAGCCAGCAAAGACCGAACAACATCAGACAAATTCATCTACCGATCAGGTGATGGAAAAGCTCAATGAAAGACCTGTTAAAAAATTCGCGGCCACTGCTGACGATGCGCATGACATTGCATTATTAGAGGACTATGACCGTCGCTTTACTGAAATGAGTGATGAAATGGAAACTGAGCTAGAAAAAATGCATGCAGCAGGTACACTTACCACAGAGTTTGAACAGAAACGTACACTTGATAATGTTCGTTCAGCATTGACTATGTTAAAAGACCTCGACTTAAAAACTGAACAAGGTCGTTATATCCAAGGCTTGCTTTATCAATATTGGGAAAACCAAGAAAAACACATCAATGATAAACAAGCCAATAAAGATGAACAGGTCAATCAACTGGCTGACTACTTACAAGCACAGAACCAGTTGAAATACTGGAAAGCTTCGCAGCAGCATTAATTTTATTGCACGCTATAAAAAGCCTTCTGATTAAGAAGGCTTTTTAATTTATATATTTTGTTTTTCAACCCAGTGAATTGCTTGAACACGGAATAACTCACACGCACCATCACCTGTATCAGTTGAGGTTAAAGATGATCGCCAAACTAAATTTTTGTCTTTAATTTCGACCAATTCACCTTTGAGATAAACCAAGTCACCGCGTTTAACTTGTTTAATTTGTTGAGCAATCTCAGGGCTCGCAGGAATGATGTGCATATTAGACACCATTTGCATGGCTTGCTCAGCAGGTACTGGAAGCTTACTCATTTTCCAGTTCAAATAGCGGTCATACTGTTTAACTGAAATAGTACGAGCAATATCTGGTTGAGCAAACAGTCCCCAACTTACCGCATAATCAATCGGTGAAAACTTAGCTTGTTCATCATTTTTATAAATTTTTGAACCTAAAATTCTAAAATTGCCTTGAAATGGTTGTAGCACAGAAATTGACTGATCTTTTTCAATCGGTAACAGACCATTTGCAATATTGTATTCACCAGAAGTAGAGGCCGTCGAAGCAAAAGCTGAGCTAATACATAAAGAGGCCAATAAGCCTATCATTACATGTTGTTTTTTCATCGCTTTATACCTCAAATATTGCTAGATCAAATGCAGTAGATCTCTAATTTATGGTAGCTCTAAGCGATGAAAAAAATATCGGAATTTAGTAACAATACAGATCAATTTCGTCTATTTTTGTGCCTAATTAAATAGGTTGTTAATCTTCAAAATCAATTCGTAACGTTTCAAAACGAACCTTTCCTTCTTTTATTGCTTGAGCAATTGCCTGCTGCCCTTTGGTTAAACGCGCTCCCCCACTTTTTATATCAAGTAAAATAATCTGGATATCCTCGGCAGTCCCGTCCCCATCTCTAAAATCGGTATAGCCATCAAAAATAACGTAATCAACTGGATCACCCAAGAACTTGGCATCACTCGGCAAGTATTGAAACTCAGGCAAAATCGGCGCGAATTGTTCTGCCATTTTACCTTTTAATACGGCGCGGCTTGTATTCACACTTCTCTTTTGTGCTTGTGCTAATGCCTGTTGATGCTCAAGCTCTAACTCCGCAATATATTGCTCGTATTCGGCCTTAATTCGACCATTACGAGTATTTGATAAAATGAGTGTAGTAATAATAATACCAATACCAGCACCTATAAGCATGGCCAGCCATACGGACATAAATTTTCCTTAACAAATACATATCATCGCGATAGATGAGCAATCATATCTAAAATTACGGAGTAGCTTAAACTTTTGTCAAAGGTGGTCATCTACTTCGCATAAAAAGATGCTAAGGTATAAAACATAAACACATGTGCTGCTGAAAATAATTGGATTTATGAAAACGATACTTATTGCAAATCAAAAGGGCGGATGCGGAAAAACCATGACAGCCATTACGTTGGCAACAGCTTTGGCACAAAAAGGATATAAAGTAGCATTAGCAGATTCTGATAACCAAAAATCTTCTTTACAATGGTTGAAGCAACGTCCAGAAAATGTACCTGCGATTCAAAGCCTAGATTGGCGTCATGAAAAATCGATTGGCGATGCGCCTAAAAATTTAGATTATTTAATTATTGATGCACCAGGCGCTCTTTCAGGCGATCACGCTGAACAATTGGTTAGCGAAGCTCATGCCATTATTACACCACTTCAGCCTTCGTTTTTTGATATCGATAGTACGCGTCGTTTTCTCAAGCATTTGCAAGACATTAAACGTATACGCAAAGGTAAGGTACAAATTTTACTGCTTGCAAATCGAGTTAAACCGAACAGCGCCAGTTCAAAAGATATTCAGCAATTTTTTGAAAAAATCGAACATGAACCAATTGCGTGGATTGCAGAGCGTAGTGCTTATGGCAGTTTAGCAATGCAAGGTTTGAGTGTGTTTGATAAACCACAAAAAAACTTTATTGCAATTCAAAGCCAGTGGCAGCCACTTTTAAATAAACTGATTGAAGATAAATCTGAGTGGTTCTAAAAATAACTTTTTATTTTTGTTGAGCAGAAATGTGTACATTAGCATTTCTGCCTAAAATTTGCCTCAGGTCATTTTTCAGTTAATATGGCCTCATCCTATTTAAAAAATTAGAGAATTTTTGTTCGTGCATCAATACGCTCCTACTTTACAGCGCGTTTTATTGTTTGGGTTGTTTTTTATCCTGATGTTTTTAGGATTTAACATCCTGAAGTACTTTATTGTACCTGTAGTTTGGGCTGCGATTATTGCCTACATGACTTGGCCTATTTATTTAAGAATCCAGCGTTTTTTTGGTGAAAACCGTCATAATTTGAATGCCACATTGATGATTAGCTTAGTCATTTTAATTGTTGGTGTTCCACTCACATGCGCTATTTTTATTTTGCAGCATGAAGGCCGCAATCTCTATTTCGACTTGCAACGCCAAGTTTTTTCGGGCCATTTAAGCGTACCTGACTTCATTAAAAACTTACCTTTTGTCGGTAAAGAAATAAGCCGAACACTAAATGACATAAATACCGACCCCAATAGTACAATTCAAAGTATTGCAGCTTGGGTTCAAAGCCATTTAAGTTATGGTCGCGTATTACTCAATGAAATTAGTAAAAATATCGTCAAACTTGGTTTCGCAATTTTAACGCTTTTCTTCTTTTATCGTGATGGTCACACCATTTTAACTCAAGTAAGTAAAGCCTTAGAAATGGTGATCGGACCACGTATTCACCATTATCTAGATACAATTTCAGAAACAACTCGTGCTGTTGTCTACGGTGTGGGTTTAACTGCGATTGCTCAAGCTGTACTTGCTGGATTAAGTTATTTCGTAGCGGGTGTACCAAATCCAATGGTACTCACGATTGCAACATTCTTATTAGCACTCATTCCTTTCGGCACTCCTGTTTCCTATTTAGGCGTTGGCCTATGGTTGTTCTCTCAAGGGCAAACTATGGAAGCCATTGGCGTGGTTTTATGGGGTGTTCTTATTGTAAGTAGTTCGGACAATGTGATTCGCCCTCTTGTGATCTCTGGTGCAACCCAAATTCCGTTTTTACTCATTATGTTTGGTGTATTAGGTGGTATTGCGAGTTTTGGTTTAGTTGGTTTATTTATTGGGCCAGTTATTTTAGCCGTTCTATTAGCGATTTGGCGCGAATGGCTCCATGAAACCATTGATCCTGAACCCATGCCAAAAACCACTATGATTTATGATTCGAATGATGATTTACCACCATCTCAAAATTAAGCCAATGATTTAAAAATGTTTCAGGATACAAAGTGACTATTTAAATTAACTTGTAGGCTTAACGAGCCTTTGCTTGAATAAAAAAATCAGCTTTATATCTATAAGGACATCCAATAATGCCATTATTAAATAAAATGAGTGCAGTATGTGCACTGACAGCCTTATTAACAGTCGGTTGTAGCACGGTCAGCAAAACTGTTTCAGATACGACTCATGCATTAACCACAATGCACACCAAAAAAGTAGTCGATGTCAATGAAGTAACAGCCAATGGGATTGGTAAAAAAATCGGGACGATTAGCTTTCAAGACAGTGATAAAGGCCTGATTATTACCCCTGCTTTAGCAGATTTACCAAGCGGTACTCGCGGTTTCCATATTCATGAAAATGCATCGTGCGACCCTGCTGTTAAAGATGGAAAACCAGGTGCCGCTTTAGCTGCGGGTAGCCACTATAACCCTAATCAAGCGCCACATCATGGTACACCAACTACAGGACACTTGGGCGACTTACCAGCATTGGTTGTTGATAATAATGGTGTAGCTACCACCGCTGTTATTGCACCACGTTTAAAACTTGCTGACATTCAAGGTCGCGCCATCATGATCCATGCTGGCGGAGATAACTATTCAGATTCTCCTCTACCTTTAGGTGGTGGCGGAGCACGAATTGCCTGTGGTGTAATCCAATAACTTATTATTTTCATATTGTGGGTATCTAAAAAGATATCCACAATTTTGCTATTTTATTAAGCACTTTAGTTCACTTAATTATTATAAAATCTTAAAAAATTAACTGACTTTTTTAGATAAAGCGCATAATATTTTTCAAGTAATAAAAAATTTAAATATCCCTAGTCACGCCCCCTATCATTTAGAAAAAAACCGTGAATTATTTGACTCAAATATTTAATCGTTTTAAAGCGAATTCAATTTTAATTTACTGTCTGCAAATTTTAATTGTACTTACAGGCACAACTTTAGGTTTACTGTGGTTGGGCCATAACGAGCTCATCGTTCCTGTAACCTTAGGTGCAATTGCTGCTGCACTTACCGATTTTGACGATCGCTTAAGTCTCCGTTTACGTAATCTGCTCTATGTCTGCATACTCTTTTTTACTGTCAGCACTATTCTTGGTTTTTTAGCCCCTTATAAATTTTTATTTATTTTATATCTTTCAATTTCAAGTGCTGGTTTCATTTTATTGGGAGCCTTAGGCCAGCGTTACGCCACCATTTCTTTTGGTACGATTTTACTCTCGATTTACAGCATGTTTGGTTTAGGAGAATATGCTCACTGGTACCAACAGCCTACTTATTTTGTCTATGGCGCACTGTGGTATGGTCTAACTTCTATTTTATTTTTTCTTTTAAAACCAACTCTTCCTTTACAAGATAAGCTTTCGCAAATTTTTGAAGAAATATCGGCCTTACTTCAAGCTAAAGCACGCTTGTTTGATCCAGACAATAAAGAAAATGTTGAACAGCTTTTATTTGAATTATCACTACAAAATACGCAAGTCGCGCAAAGTCTTAACCAAATACGTAGCTCTCTGCTTACTCGCCTTAAGGCATCACGAGTCAGTAATAAAAGTATTTACTGGTTAAACCTATACTTTTTTGCCCGCGATATACATGAGCAGGCCACCTCTAACTATCTACACTATGAACATATTCATCAAAATTTTAGCCGTAGCGATCTCATTTTCCGTTTTCAAAAAAATCTACGTTTACAAGCTCAAGCTTGCCATGATTTAGCACAATGTATTTTGCATAACCAGCAATATCAGTCTTCTCAAGAAGGACAAATTGTTTTAAACCATTTGGAAGGTTCTTTAAAAGACTGGATACAACAGCATCCACAAAATTTTGAAGTTAAAAACTTAAAGCTGATTTTTAATAATTTAAAAGGCATGCATGAACAGTTTGAACAACTTCAATATGCTCAACCGTTTAATGAAACGCTAAGTCAAAACAAGCAAGATCATCTCAATTTACTTGATGATGATATTCAAGATTTTTCTGACCTTGTTTTAAAAATTCGCCAGCAACTGACTCCACAATCGGCCCTGTTTAGACATGCAATACGAATTGCAGTCGTGTTCGCCGCAGGTTACGTCATTTCATTATTACCTTTTGCCCAGCACGGTTACTGGATTTTGCTCACCAGTTTATTTGTTTGCCAAATTACTTACTTTGCAACGAAAAGCCGTTTAAAACTCAGAACAATTGGAACCTTACTTGGCGTTTTATTGGGTATCCCTATTTTGTATTTTGTTCCAAGTATTGAAGGTCAGCTCATTCTTACCATTATTTGTGGAGTTAGCTTTTTCTACTTACGCCAGAAGAAATACGCCTTGGCAACACTCATGGCAACCTTAATGGTATTGCTCATTTTCAACTTAAAAGGCGCAGGTTTCAGTATTATTTTACCTCGCCTAATCGACACCTTATTAGGCTGCTTTATTGCATGGCTTGCTGTTAACTTTATATGGCCAGACTGGAACTTCCGTAATATTCCAAACAATATTAAAAAAAGTAGCCAAGCCACATTGGATTATTTCAATGTAATTGTTGAGCAATACCAGCATGGTAAAAATCAAGACATTGAATATCGCAGAATTCGCCGTGCTGCACATAACGCACAAATTGAGCTCTCGAATATGATTTCGAGCTTAAGTGCTGAGCCCAATCCCAAACCAGAACTGATTCATTACGCCTTTCGTTATCTAGTTTATAGTCATAGCCAGTTGAGTTATGTCGCAGCATTAGGCAGCCAAAGACAAAAAATTGAGGATCAACAGGTATTACAGCTCTTACTGGATTGTCAGCAAATTCTTAACCAAAGTTTATTTGAACAAACTTCTGTTGATTTTAATTTTCTTGAGCAAACTTTGAAGCAAATTCAAAGTCTAACAACTCATGAACACTTTTCAGAAAGCTACACTCTTGTTTTAAAACAAATGAGTTTACTATTAGAAACCTTGCCTGAATTATTAACCCTTAAAGGCAAACTTTTAGAACAAGAGATTAAGTAAAATAAAAAAATACCGGAATATAAATTCCGGTATTTTTTTAATGTAAGTCTTGGGCAACTCTTTCCTGCATTTCCCGTTTTAAAGCTAAACGTGGCTGAGTAAACCACAGCGCAATAAATGCAAAAGCAGATAAGACAAAAGCCCATAAATGAAATTGAGTATAGAGATAACGCACCAACTCAATCATTGCAAAAAAGCTCGTCATCAATAGCATTGAAACAGCGGCAGCTACAGTTCCTTTTGATACTTCAGATGACATCAGTGCAAAACGGTACAACACTGAAAAGCTAATTCCTTCACCAAAGCAAATGAGTGTCATCCCCGTAAGCAAACAAGGAATTAAATAGATTTGCCAGACAACGCCTAATATTAAAATAAGTGTCCCAGTGAGCATAATCGGTAAACCAATTAGGACTGTTTTACCTAAAGCCAAACGGTCAATAATTTTAATTAAAACGATGTTACCAACAATTAAGCCTAGAAATACCGGGAATTGAGCTAAACCATATTGCACACTAGTTAGCTTGAGTTCATCAACCAAAATGATTGGAGATAAAGCAATCCAAAGCATTAAAGGCATGCCCACCAACGGTAGAGCCAAACTTAAGCCTAAAAAACGGCGGTTAGTGAACACCTTTTTAAAATCATCAAAAAGATAGCTAAAAGGTTGCCGAGTTACACTGGCCTGCTGACTTGGCATCTGTTTTTTCAACCCTACCCAACTGAGTAATGCCAATACAGCAATGGCGACAAATCCCCAGTGCCAAGACACATAATCAATTAAAAAGGCCCCAAGTACAGGTCCGAGCAAGGGTGCAAGCAATGAGATATTTGCCATAAGCGCCATGACTTTAATAGCATCACGCTCGGCAAAATTTTCTTGAATCGCTGCATAGCCCACTGCTGAAATTACACTTAGACCAATACCTTGTAAAAAACGTAATGTCAGAAAGTGTTCAATTTGTCTTGTTAATAAAATTAAAAAACAACATAAGGCAAAAAATAAAACACCGGCCAAAAGTACTTTCTTACGACCTAATCGATCTGATAAAGGCCCAAGTAACCATGCAACAGATGCACCACCTAATAAATAAAATGACATTGAAGACGGTGCCCAAGTTGCACTTACACCAAAGTCTTCAGTAATCGCCAACATCGCTGGCTGAATCAGGTCATTACCAATATAAACCGCAAATTCAAATAGCACTAAAGCTAAAGGAAACATCAACGTTGTACGGTTCAACGCTGTCGTTTGAATATTTTTCATGAGTTTGTACACTTCAAAATAGCGGCCAAAATGTCTCAGCAACTACATATTGAAATAAATAATGTAGTCATGACGATGACAGTAAGGTCAGTCAATCTTTAGTTAAGTTGTTATATGCCGTGAGAGTGCATGTTTAGAATGTGAAACACCGTATTCACAAGGTGTCTAAGACAAGAAAAATGTATGACGTGAGATTCGGTAATTTTTACCATTTGGCCTAATTGCCGGATGACACAATATCACTTTTTATATTGATCAGCAATCGGACAGTTTCATCCATTTAAAATTCTATATTTTGCTTAGCATCAACTCATTTTTATATTGTGAATAACCTTGAAGTTATCCACATATATCATAAAGATTCAGCCTTAAGGACAAGGATTGACTTGGAAATCTGTTGTTTCCTGCCCTTGTTTACATTGATAACTTTGTTTTTTATTTACGATTTTCCAAATGGTCTGATCACGCTTTAATAAATATTCGGTACGTGTTTTTGATATAGCATCTTCGCTAGGCACAGTTTGTAAAATAGTTACTTGTGCATTAGAAGCATCATCCAAAGCATTCATTTGTTGTGAAATACTTAAATTACTCGCATTATTTAAAAGGTTTGGTTGATCAATCAAAACTGCTTGTATCGGACTATTGGCTTGGGGTGTAGGCGGGTTTGTATTCGGTGTACATGCGCTCAGAATCAACAAATTACACACCATGAGTAAACCAATTTTTTTCATACTCAACTCCACCACAACTTCACGTTGATGCTAAAGGCTATAAACAAATTTTTCCATTCAACTTTGTAAAGTGTTTATGTTTAGAGTGAAAAATTTAATAATTGTTTAATGCATAATTCATGATTTTTAATCAATAATCTTTTTCCGATTACTGCATTTTTCTCTAAGAGTAAGTTCACTAAAGTATGCATCAATTTAGGAATTTAATTAGAGTAACTTTCATGAGCAATATTTTAGTGATTAATGGAGCCAAACAATTTGCCCATTCAAATGGTGAATTAAATGACACACTCACGGCTTTGGCAACAGACCATCTCACTGATCTAGGCCATGAAGTTCAAGTAACCCGTGCAGATAGCGACTACAATACAGAGGCTGAAGTAGAAAAATTCTTATGGGCAGATGTTGTGATTTACCAGATGCCAGGCTGGTGGATGGGTGCACCGTGGACGGTAAAAAAATATATTGATGATGTATTTACGACAGGTCACGGCTCACTATATGCAAATGACGGTCGTAGCCGCTCTGATGCTTCAAAAAAATATGGTTCAGGTGGCTTAATTCATGACAAGAAATATATGCTATCACTCACTTGGAATGCACCTATGGAAGCATTTGATGATGCTGATCAGTTCTTCCACGGTGTGGGCGTAGATGGTGTTTATTTACCATTTCATAAAGCCAATCAATTTTTAGGTATGAGCACGCTTCCAACTTTCATTGTAAACGACGTAATTAAAATGCCTGAAGTTGATCGTTACGTTGAAGAATATAAAGCACACTTAAACACTGTATTTGCAGCAGCTTAATCAGGAGAAAACCATGCTTACCATTATTGCAGAAATTCGTACTCAATCAGGTGGACAGCATCGCCAAAACGTATTGGATGCTTTTCAAAAAATCATTCCAACTGTTTTAGCAGAAGATGGTTGCCATGGTTATGAACCTTTAATTGATCACAAATCAAATGCAAGTTTCCAGACGCAAGAGCCTGACACGATTGTCATGCTAGAAAAATGGGAAAGTGTGGCTCATCTTGAAGCTCATTTAGCTACACCTCATATGCAAGCGCATCATGCAGCCGTTAAAAATGATGTCGTTGATGTCAAAATTAGAATTTTAGAAAGCGGCGTATAATTTAACCCATAAAAAAAGACGATATATTTATCGTCTTTTTATTTTTAAGAACAAAGTTGGGTTTGGAACCCTCTAGAACCTTTTCCTCGCGCACATTGGTAGCTTGTTTGTTTATTTTGCAATTGCCACTTTTCATCGACCAATTTAAATGAATATTCTGTTCGAATTGCTGAAACAGAATCATCCATTAAACCAGTTTGTATAACGATAATACGGGAAACTGTTGGAGACTCTACTCGGTTAAATACTTGCTGAACTGAGGTATTGTTATGCTCTTTTACAATCTCAGGTTGAGCTTTAAGTACTTGTTGCATCGGAGTTTCCGAACCCACAAAAGGAATCAATTTACTGGTCGTCGCACACCCAGTGAAAAGTCCAACACAAAGTGCTGAAATTAAAAATAAACGTTGCATTCTTATCACCAAAAACAAAAGCCATAGCTTTATGATGCTATGGCTTTGTCGGTTACTCTGTAGAAACTATGTAGTTCTAAGAATACCTACTTTCTTACAGATCAAATAATTTACCTGGGTTCATCAGACCATTTGGGTCAAATACTTTTTTCAATGCCTTCATATATTCAATTTCTTCAGGCGAACGTGAATATTCTAAATATGGCTTTTTCGTCATACCTACGCCATGCTCAGCAGAAATTGAACCATCGTATTTTTTAACGGTATCAAACACGTATTTATTCACAACCTGACATTTTGCAAAGAACTCATCTTTGGTTAAGTTTTCAGGTTTTAAAATATTTAAGTGCAAGTTACCGTCGCCGATATGACCGAACCAGCAAATTTCAAAATCAGGATAGTTCTCTTGAACAATTGCATCAATCTCACGAATAAATGCTGGTACATGAGTAATTAATACTGAAATATCATTTTTGTATGGGATAAACGGTGCGATTGATTCAGAAATATCTTCGCGTAAACGCCATAAGCTTTCTACTTGGTCAAGGCTCTGGCTCATTACGCCATCAAGTACCCAACCCTGCTCCATACAATGCTCAAAAATTTCCATTGCTTTATCAAGTATCGGCTCATATGGTGCTTCAAACTCAAGCAATACATAGAACGGACATTCAGTTTCAAATGGACGTTGTACATGTCCGTGGTCTAAAACTTTTTGCATTGCAAGCTCACCAAAGAACTCAAATGCTGTTAAGTCGATATCTTTTTGGAACGCATGTAATACAGGCATTACTGCATCAAAATCAGGAACACCTAACACTAAAACTTGTAAGTTTTGTGGTTGACGCTCAAGTTTAATTTCTGCTTCGGTCACTAAACCTAAAGTACCTTCACCACCAATAAACAAATGCTGTAATGCATAACCAGTGGCATTTTTAACCATGCCTTTGTTTAAACGTAAAATATCGCCTTTACCCGTAACTACCGTTAAACCAAGTACCCAGTTACGTGTCATGCCATATTTAATGACTTTAATACCACCAGCGTTAGTACCGATATTACCGCCAATCTGGCTAGAACCCGCTGACGCGAAATCAACCGGATAATACATACCTTGCTCTTCAGCATAATTCTGCAATTGTTCAGTCACAACACCAGCTTGCACTCGAACCATACGATCTGCTGGGAAAAATTCAAGAATCTGGTTCATTTTGTCCATGCTAATGACAATTTCACCATTGGTTGCTACCGCACCAGCAGAGAGACCAGTACGACCGCCAGATGGTGTAATCGCAACATTAAACTGGTTCGCAAGCTTTACAACAGCTTGAACTTGTTCAGTGGTCGATGGAAAAACGATGACCGATGGGTTCGGATTAAAATGCTTGGTATGATCTTTACCCCAGTTTTCGAGACTATCAGCATCGGTTTTAATACGGTTTTCACCGACGATTGCTGTTAATTGGGTAAGTAACTCAGGTGTTAAAGCGACTGGAGCATTCATCGTTTGCAGACCTAGCAAGAAGTAAACTATGGTGGGACTATGACTTCATATTTTCAGGGTTCTCACCTGAGCAAAGCCATAATGTTCAAGGAACTTCTATATTCTACATGTAACCACACAAGCGATAAAGTTCAGAATAGAGATACTGTCACTACAAAACATGTTTAACGCGAATAAATGCTTTTTTATAAAGCTTTTAGAGAAAAACAACTTTAAATAATATTCCAAGCATATTTTAAAATGTTCGACAAGCCATAAACGGAAGTGATTAGACATAGATAAAATTGCCATAAGGCAATGGTATAAACGAAATATCTATAGCGCTGCCCAGTATGTTATTATACCGCCACCAAATTTGGCCTTTGTAGCGGAGCCGTAATGAGCCAACATCTTTCACTACCTAAAGATAAAATCCGTTTCCTTTTGTTAGAAGGCGTTCACCAAAACGCAGTCGACACTTTAAACGCTGCGGGTTACACCAATATTGACTATCGTAAAACTGCTCTTGAAGGCGAAGCGCTTAAAGAAGCAATTAAAGATGCTCACTTTATTGGTATTCGTTCGCGTACCCAATTGACTGAAGAAGTTTTTGAAGCTGCAAATAAATTGATCGCAGTAGGTTGTTTCTGTATCGGAACAAACCAAGTTGATCTTAAAGCAGCAATGGCACGTGGTATTCCTGTATTCAACGCACCGTATTCAAATACGCGTTCGGTTGCAGAGCTTGTACTTGCTGAAACAATTCTTCTTCTTCGCCGTGTTCCTGAAAAATCGGCGGCTTGTCATCGTGGTGGTTGGGACAAGTCTGCTGTTGGTTCTTTTGAAACTCGTGGCAAAACTTTAGGTATTGTGGGTTACGGTTCCATTGGTTCTCAACTTTCAGTTCTTGCTGAAAGCATGGGTATGCATGTGATTTATTATGATGCAGTCACTAAGTTACCAATGGGTAATGCTCGCCAAGTTGGTTCTTTAGATGAGCTTTTAGCAACTGCTGACGTTGTAACGCTGCATGTACCAGATGTTCCGTCTACACGTAACTTCTTCACTAAAGAACAATTTGCGAAAATGAAAGAAGGCGCGATCTTCTTAAATGCTGCACGTGGTACATGTGTAGTCATTGAAGATTTAGCTGATGCGATCAAATCTGGCCATATTGCTGGTGCAGCAGTTGACGTGTTCCCTAAAGAACCAAAAGCAAATGGTGAAGAATTCCAATCTCCACTTCGCGGCTTAGACAACGTGATTTTAACGCCTCACGTTGGTGGTTCAACGATGGAAGCGCAAGCAAACATCGGTTTAGAAGTTGCTGAGAAATTTGTTGCTTACTCTGATAAAGGTATGACACTTTCTGCAGTAAATTTCCCAGAAATCGCATTACCATTAACTGCTGGTCAACACCGTTTACTACACATCCACAAAAACGTACCGGGTGTATTGTCTAAAATCAACAACTTGTTTGCTGAACAAGGCATCAACATTTCTGGTCAATCACTTATGACTAAAGGTGACATCGGTTACCTTGTTATGGATGTTGACGCTTCTGCTTCTCACGAAGCTTTAGATATGTTGCATGAAGTTGAAGGTACAATCCGCGTGCGCGTATTGTTCTAATACGAACTGTAAATGCAAAAGCCACAGCAATGTCTGTGGCTTTTTTATGGGTATTTACATTATCATGTGAAAAGTATACCAATCGATCTAATAATAAAATGTCAATTTCAAGCCAGAAAACTCAGCTACACGCTTTGGGCTTTCTTATTCTTGCCATGTTAAGCGTTCAAAGTAGCGCATCCTTGGCTAAAGTCCTATTTCAAAACTTTCCCGTACTTACTGTTTCCGCAATGCGATTATGTATTGGAGCATGTATTCTGGCTTTCATTTTTAAGATCTGGCGAATTAATTTTAGTCAGGTTCGATGGAAAGCAATTTTAAGCTATGGCTGTGCCCTTGCTGGTATGAATGCACTTTTTTATCTGTCTATTGAACGCCTACCAATTGGTATTGCGGTTGCTTTTGAATTTATTGGGCCATTAAGCGTGGCTTTATATCATGCACGACAAAAATACGATTTTGTTTGGGTAAGTTTTGCGATTGTTGGGCTTATTTTATTATTCCCTTTTAATCAAGCACATGGTCTAGACTGGATTGGAGTTTTGTTTGCAATGAGTGCAGGTGCTTGTTGGGCACTCTATATTATTGCAGGACAAAAACCTTCTGGTATTTCAGGTAATCATACTGTGTGTTTAGGAATGTCTGTGGGTGCATGCATCTTATTACCCATTACCTTTTTTTCAAGCTCGATTGGTCAAGTGATAGAACTGCCTTATCTATTTTATTTTATTGGCTTAGCAATCTTAGCCAGTGCACTTCCCTTTTCTTTAGAAATGTTAGCACTACGCAGTTTAACCCCTCTAAGTTTTGGAACATTGATGAGCCTAGAACCTGCAGTTGCGGCACTTTCTGGTTTTATTTTCCTAGGGGAATATCTGTTATGGAATCAATGGTTGGCACTTGCAACCATTATTACCGCTTCTATCGGTTGTACCATAACTACCCAAAAAGCCCGCCAACAACGTGAAAAAACAGCTGGTTAACGCTATAAAATCTGCTGGCTGAAACGTAGTATTGGCTATAATTGACTACTATTATTTTTTTAAATATCAAATGAAGCGCTAAGGTATTTCCATGCAAAATCTTCCATTTATTGCTGTGCTATATATGATTTTGTCGATGGTTTCATATCAAATCAGCGCTTCATTTGCCAAGCAACTTATTGCAGCTTTAGATCCTCTGACGGTTACTATTTTAAGATTAAGTTTTGCGACTGTTATTGTTGCAATCATGTTCCGTTCGTGGAAAATCTGGTCTCGTTTACCCTATCTAAAATGGCGTGATTTATTAATGTATTGCGCATCTTTAGGGCTAATGAATATTTTATTTTATACGTCTTTAGGAAAACTACCTCAGGGGATCGCGGTAGGCTTAGAATTTATTGGACCATTAGGTCTTGCTCTACTTTCGATTAAGCGAAAGAGTGACTACATTTGGGTAGCATTTGCTATGTTAGGCATTGCGCTCATGGTGCCATGGCAAGACCCAACACAGCATCATTTTTCATATGTAGGTGCTGCTTGTGCACTGGGTGCAGGTCTATGTTGGGCCTTCTATATTTATTTTGGTCAAAAGGTCGTGACCCAAAATATAGGAATGCATGCCTTAACAATTGCGATCGCGATATCTGCGCTTGCCTTATTACCAATTGGTATTTGGTATAATGGCCCAGCATTACTTGAAACACAGTATTGGGGTAAAGCCTTACTTATTGCGGTTTTAGCGACTGCTATTCCTTATGCACTAGACTTAATGGCTCTTAAACAACTTAATAAATTAACTTACGGTACCCTAACAAGTTTGGCACCCGCATTAGCAGCATTAACGGGCTTCTTATTACTTCATGAAGAAATTAGTATGCTGCAATGGGTGGCTTTAGCTTGCGTAATGCTCGCTTCAATTGGGGTTACTCTAAGAAGTACTAAAACAGCATCATAGATATAATCCTACTACTGTTTTTTATACTTCTTATATTCCTTTAAATATTGATTACCAAGTTTTTCTTTTTCACTATCTTTAAGAATTTTTCCAGCTTGCTGAAAAAATTTATGTTCTTCTTCTTTTAAATGATGATGAACTTTTTCACTCAACTGTTTCGCAGTTGCCAACCAACTAGGACTACTCATATCGGTTTTTTCAAGTTGCTCAACTAACTCATCCATTTCATGATGTTCAGATAAAGCATGTCGGGTAATATCTAAACCAACATCATCAAACATTAAAGGAATATATAAGTAACGGTCTTCGGCAACCGAATGGGCATAAAGTTCATTTTTTAATGCATCAAATAATTCTTTTCGTTCTTCGGTTAAACCATGTGTTTGGACTAATTTTTCAGAAAGGTTGCGTTGATTTTCATGGCTTTCTCTTAATGCTTCGAAAATATTCATTCTCTTCCTCATTTTTAGCTAAAAAATCTTTTTTATTTCAATGCTTATCATACTTTGAAATTTATATGGTTTCCGTAGCTTAAAATGAGACTATTTTTTACACAGTTTTCTTTCTAGTAAATTTCTGTAATGATTTTTATATTTATAATTTCAAATGATACATAAAAGTATGAACTGCTGTTTTGAAATCAGTTCATACTTTTCATACTATTTTAGCCAGTCACAAACATCTGATAACCCAAACGGCAAATTAAGATACTGACCAAAACTAAAAAGATAATACGCACAAAACCGCTACCGTATTTGAGTGCAGTCCGCACTCCAACAATAGAACCTAATACGTTGGCTGCCGCCATCATTAAACCAATATGCAAAATAGCGTGACCCGTAGGAATAAAAAAACTCAACGCTGCAAGATTGGTCATAAAATTACCAATTTTCGACAATGCCGAGGCATGCAAAAAATCGACTTGTAAAAAACGGATAAAGAAAAAGATAAAGAAACTACCGGTACCTGGTCCAAAAATACCGTCATAAAAACCGATTGCCAAACTACCAATACCCGCTAGAACAAGCATTTTCGTAGTAATTTTCTGCTCGGTATGAACTTGTCCAAAGTTCTTTTTAAGTAAAGTATAAATCGCAATTACGATCAGCATTACAAACACAAATGGACGTAAAACCGATTGGGGAATAAGTGATAAACAAGCTGCTCCAGCAAATGAGCTAATGAGAGCACAAACCGCAATCACGGCAAGAAGCTTCCATTGCAGTTTCACTCGTTTTGCAAATGTATAAGCCGCCGATGCAGTACCAAAAATCGATGAAACTTTATTAGTACCAATCACCGTTGCAGTCTGCATGGTTGGGAAAGTGCTCATAATACCGGGAATCTGGATGAGTCCGCCGCCACCCACAGCAGCATCAATCGCTCCCGCAGTAAACGCAAAAAAGATCAAACTAAGGATAACATCCCATTCCATGCCCATGCCCATGCTCTATACTCTACATCTACTACAAATTTAAGATACGCTTAGGTACCAACCGCTTTTTATCAGTAATTTCGGCTAACCCTAAACAGCGCTCACCCGAAAAAACCAAAACTTCTGCTTCCGCAGAATGATCAATATTGCTTTCTAAACCGTTGCAAAAATATTTTTCACGTCCCTCAGGAACTTGAATTTTCAAGAAATGGTCAACTGGTGCATAAACTGGTAATAACAATGCTTCTCTTTGCTCTTCGTTTAAGCTTTCCAAATATTCAATGGTATAACTTGGGATCAACTCAAAATGTCCTGTTTGAGTCCGATTCAGCATTGTTAAATGCCCGCCACAGCCAAGTGCTTCACCAATATCTTCACCGAGTACACGGATGTATGTACCTTTAGAACAGGTTACATCGAGAGTGATACTATTTTCGGTAAACTCGACTAACTCTAGCGCATAAATCGTAACTGGACGCGCTTCACGTTCAATTTCAATACCTTTTCGGGCAAGTTCATATAAAGGTCTACCTTCTTTTTTCAAGGCAGAATACATTGGAGGAACTTGTTGAATATCACCTCTGAATTTTTCTAGAGTTTGCTCAATAAGCTCTTCTGTAAGAACAGGAACTGGACGCTCTTGTAAAATATCGCCCTCTACATCACCAGTTGTTGTTGTTTGCCCCAAACGAACAGTGGTTTGATATCGCTTTGTAGAATCCAGTAAATAATGTGAAAATTTAGTTGCCTCCCCTAAACAAACGGGAAGTAAACCTGTTGCTAATGGATCTAACGCACCAGTATGCCCTGCTTTTTGGGCACGGTATAACCAACGTACTTTTTGCAAAGCGGCGTTTGAACTTAGGCCTAATGGTTTGTTTAAAAGAAATACACCACTGATATGGCGACGAGAAATTTTTTGATTTTTTGTCGTCATTTTTACTGGGACACAAAGCTAGAGAAAAGTGCCGACATGTTAGCAAATTCGGCAAGATATTTTCAGAATATTTAGGTGCGTTTTCACTTATTTTATGGCACATTATTAATCGAGTAAAAAAACAACAAATTAAAACTTAAGGAAGATATCTTTATGCAAAGGATGCAGAAAAAGATATTGTGGTGTGTGCTCGGATTTTTTATTTTGAGTCTCATCGCATGTGTATATTGGCTAAGCCCCGACTCGAAAAGTAGCTCACCTCAGTTCAATCAGGATGAGACTAAAACTTTAACATCTACTCATCAAACACCTTTAAATTCAATAACAAGTGATAATGCTTACTTAAGTAAAAGTCAGCAAGATACTCAAGTTAATTGCCAGTTAAAAATTGATAGTTCTCAACATTTAGTTGTAAATAACCAAACCCGTGACTGTTTTGAATATTTTATTACGCAGTATGGCGAAGGGAATTTACAACAAGTTAAAACTCATTTTGAGAAATTTATACAAGATCAGTATTTAGAACCAACTCGCTCACAAATCATTGATTTATGGAATCGTTATTTAAAATACCGTGAAGAACTTGCACACATTCAAACACCTCAATCTAAGCAACAAGATCAAAGTTATTTTCAAAAAATTTTTAATTCAATTCAAGATATCAGAAAGCGCTTCTTTTCAGCGTCCGAAATTGAAGGCCTATTTTCAACAGAAGACGTTTATCAGAACTACACATTAGATCGTATGAAAATTCTGGAAGACTCATCTTTAAGTGAAATTGAAAAGGCTCAAAAGCTCAAAGAACGCTTTGAACAACTACCAGTAGATTGGCAACAAAACCTGCAAGAGCTATCAAAACTTGATGATTTACATACGCTGACCAAACAAATTAAAGCCCGTAATGGCTCAGCAGAGGAACTGCGACAAATGCGTACAGCACTTGTTGGAGCCGAGGCAACACAAAGATTAGAAACTTTAGATACACAGCGTAATGCTTGGCTACAGCGAGTTACAGGCTACCTAAATCAACGTGATGAAGTGCTGAATAGTAGTATGAGTGATAGCGCAAAAAATCAAGCGATTCAACAACTACGCCAACAACAATTTAGCTCATCACAGGAACAACTTCGTCTTCAAACTTTTGAAAAAGTTCATGACAAAGGAGGTGAATTACCATTTAGCTACTAGGCTTTTCTATTCCAAAGTTAGCCAAATCTTAATCCAGCAGCAAAAATAAAGCTGCTGCTCATACAAAATAAAAATAGTGAGTAAAAAATGAAAAGGAACTTAATATTTTTCTGTGCAGCAATGCTCTCAGGACTGAGCATTTCAGCAGCCCATGCTACAAATGCAGAGCAAGTAAAAGGCTCATTTGTCTACTCAAATTATGCCCAAACTAAATATCCATTGGTTTTTAACCATGGTATGGCTGGTTTTAGCAGAGTTGGGACAGATACACTTGGTCTGGACTATTGGTATCAGATTCTTCCTGACCTTGCTCGTAATGGAGGAAATGTATGGGCAACAAGGGTTTCACCGTTTAACTCAACCGAAGTTCGCGGAGAGCAACTTGCCCAACAAGTAGAAGAAATTATTGCTATTACAGGAAAACCTAAAGTCAACTTGATTGGACATAGTCATGGGGGACCAACAATTCGCTATGTCGCTGGCATCATGCCAGAAAAAGTTGCCTCACTTACGACGATTGGAGCACCTAACAAAGGATCTCCAATGGCAGATGTCATATTGAACGTTGAGGGTACTCCTCTGTCAAAACTGGCAACACTAGTAAACTGGTTTTCAGCAGCAATTACTTGGGCAGAGGGCCTCGATCCAACAAGTTACCCGCATGATTCATTAGCAGGTGCTCACAGCTTATCTACTCAAGGTTCTGCACAGTTTAATGCTCAATTCCCTATGGGTATGCCTACAACTTCTTGCGGCGAGGGTGCTTATCAAGAGAAAGGTATTTATATGTATTCGTTCTCAGGTAATAAAGCGCTGACTAATCCATTAGATCCTTTTGATATTGCATTAACTGGTAGCAGTTTAGTTGTCGATCCATTAGGAGATAATGACGGTTTAGTTTCTAGATGTAGTGCCAAATTTGGTAAAACTATTCGTGATGACTACAACTGGAACCATTTAGATGAAGTAAACCAAGTGCTTGGTATACGCTCTATTTTTGCGGCCGATCCTGTCTCGGTTTACCGTCAACATGCCAACCGTTTAAAACTACAAGGACTATAATTTTTAAACAAAAAAAATGCGCCTCTGGGCGCATTTTTTACTCGGTATAAGCTTACGCTTTACGAGCTGGTAATTTTTCACGAATACGTGCAGCTTTACCAGACAAGTCACGGAGGTAGTAAAGTTTAGCACGACGAACGTCACCACGACGTTTCACTTCGATTTTAGCAACAACTGGTGAGTGAGTTTGGAATACACGCTCAACACCAACACCGCTAGAAATTTTACGTACTGTGAACGCAGAGTTCAAACCACGGTTTTTCTTAGCGATTACAACACCTTCAAATGCTTGAAGACGTTCACGATCACCCTCTTTTACTTTTACTTGGACAATAACAGTGTCACCTGGTGCAAAAGCAGGGATATCAGATTTTAACTGTGCATTTTCAACAGCTTGAACTAAAGGATGTTTACCACTCATTGTGGGAATCTCCAATATGTGCGGAGTCAGAAGAGGTCTGAGATTCCGCTGGGGATAGAGGCTAAAGCGCATATCAACCCGTTTATCTTTCCCTTTACGACAATATGTCTATAAAGAGCCTTTAAATATACATAAAACTATTCATGAAATAGACTTATGCTTTAACTCGAAGCAATGCTTCTCGTCCTGTTTTAGAACTTTCGTTCCTGAGAACAGCAATTAAAAATTACCACCATTCTCTTTTATATCTTTTAGCCATTTTTTTTGTTGCTTAGTCAACTCAACTTTTTCAGCCAACTCTGGTCGGCGTTCTAGAGTTCGTTGATATCGCTGCAAAAATCGCCATTTTTCAATATTAGCATGGTGTCCTGACTTTAAAATTTCAGGAACATCCAAACCTTCAAAATGGTCTGGCTTAGTATATTGAGGACAATCTAAAAGACCATCTACAAAAGAATCCTGTATCGCTGATTGCTCATCTGACATTACATTCGGCAAACGGCGAATAATACTATCAAGCAACACCATAGCAGGTAGTTCACCGCCAGATAAAACATAATCTCCAATTGACCATTCCTGATCAACATAATGCTGGATCAAACGCTCATCGACACCTTCATAACGTCCACACAATATAATCAAGCCGTCATAATCGACAAACTTCTGTACTGCCTGTTCATTTAAAGTTTTGCCTTGTGGAGACATATACACCACAGGTACATGAACACACCCTGCTTGCGAAGCAAGTTGTTTGGCATGGTTAATTGCTTTTGCTAAAGGCTCAGCCATCATCACCATACCGGGACCACCACCAAATGGACGTTCATCCACTCTTCGGTAACTCCCTTCAGCAAAATCACGTGGATTAATACAAGTTACTTGTACAATGTCACGCTTTGCTGCGCGTCCGCTAATCCCGTACGCTGTAATCGCTTCAAACATTTCAGGAAAAAGCGTAATGACTGCAAAAAACACCGCAGACTCCTCTATTTTCCTGCTGCGTTAATCCTTAAAGAAGGATTAATAATCTACGCCCCAATTGACGTAAATGCGACCAGCTTCAAGATCAACGCGTTGCACCACATCTTTATGCCAAGGAATCATGCGTTCTTCTGAATCAATGCTGTCTGGTGTAGCGCGTACAACCATCACATCATTAGCTCCAGTTTCAAATAACTCATGAATTTGCCCTAAGTTAACTTCCTGTTCTTCATCATCAAGCCCTAACACTGTTAAGCCTTTTAAATCTGACCAGTAATACTCATCTACATCTGCTTTTGGCAGTTGAGACTTAGCAATCCAGATATTAGCGCCAACCAAGTTTTCTGCTCCAGTGCGATCACTCACACCTTTCAAAGCAACTACTAAGCCTTTGCCATGTGGTTTCCAACGTTTTACATCTATTGTTTGCCAACCGGCCTTGGTCTCAATGTACCAAGGCAGGTAGTCAAACATGTTGCTCATAGGTTCTGTATTGGAATACACCCAGAGCCACCCATTCAATCCATAAGCTGAACGTAACTGTCCAATCTGAATACGATCTTCGGGAACATTCTGTGTTGGTGTCATGGGCTACCTACTACAATAATTATGCAGTAGCTTTTTTAGCTTGAGCAGCTAAAGAAGCAACACGTTCTGAAGGTTGAGCACCTTGAGAAACCCAGTGAGCAAAACGGTCTGCATCTAAACGAAGTTTTTCTGCTTGACCTTGTGCAGTCGGGTTAAAGAAACCGATACGCTCGATGAAACGACCATCACGTGCATTGCGGCTATCAGTCACAACGATTTGATAGAATGGACGTTTTTTTGCGCCGCCACGTGCTAAACGAATAACAACCATGATAAAAGCCTTATAATTCTTACGGATTATCCCTGCGCCGACCATCGGCAACACTTCAAACCCCTTTCATAGAGGGCGACATTCTACGTGATTTTCGCCCTGAAAGAAAGATTAAATTTTGAGTTATCCGCAGTTTTGAATTTAAATTTATTTGCCATCCCAATTCGATGTTGCAGAAGGAACACAAGCCGTACCACTGTTAATATCAGTTCCCTTTGTCCAGCAGCGCTCACCCCGATAATTTAAAACAATATGTCCATCACCAGTCTGAGAAGTATTTACAATCGGCGTCGCAGTTAATACCCATGTTTCTGCATTTAAAGCCCCTGCCGTCACTGGAGTCAAATTGACTGTATAAAGAGGTGTGCCTTGAATAGGATAAGATGTAGCAATATTTAAATCAGAACTCGTTGCACCCGTTACTCTAAAATTTGCAATTTTGTAGCGTTGGATCTGCATAGCAATCTGTTGCAACGTAGTTTGCATATCCGCACGATTAGTACGACGGATATATTCTTGATAAGAAGGATAAGCTATCGCCACTAAAATCGCGATAATAGCTACAACAATCATCAGCTCAATTAAGGTAAAGCCTTTTATTTTATTTACCACGGCTCAGCTCCAGTGCCACAAGTTATATAAGTAACATTGCTAGTGGCTTTATTTTTACAACGTAATCCGTTACTACCAAACAAATAAGTAAAATTATTAGGATCGGAAGCCTCTGCTCGAATCACCCAGTTTTGCCCTAAAGCTGCAGGATCTGTTAGAGGTTTCGTAGTATCGTCACCATCGCGTACCGTTATTTTATATTTTATAGCACTACCAGTTGCTCCGACAGGCAAAGTTACTGGGGCTGTAGCCCCAATAGAAAAACCTATGTAATTAAAATTTCTAGCTTTTTGACGAGCAAGTTGTACTGCTATTTGTTGCATTTGCTGCTGCGCACGTGAAGCATCCGCTCGTAGAACATAGGCTTGGTATGAAGGTATTGCAACTGCGGCAAATATAGCAACAATCACGACTACAATCATTAGCTCAATAAGAGTAAAGCCTAAAGAATACGTGAAATTACGTTTCATCACTTATTCCTTTCTAACGGACATACCAACGCTGTGGTATTAAACACATCTTACTACTATTCGAGGCAATAATACCGCCAATAGTGGTAACACCACGATTACCCATATTCACACAATAGTTCTTATTATTAGTACTTCCATTACCGCCGCCACCGCTGCCGCCGCCACCGCCGCTGCCACCATCACCGCTATCATCTACAACAGTAGTATCTTGAATACCTGCACCCTGTGAACAATCAGTACCAGGTGCACACTGAACACTATCATTATTAGCTGCTAGGGTCGATTTACTGCATTGTCCAAAAGGCATACAAAACTGACTTAAAAAGCTTTCTCCTTTTACTCCTGCTCCACAATCTCCAGACATACCCGCTTTTCCACCATCAAAAGTAGAAACAAACATACGATGATTTAATACAATTGGTGTTGCAAATACTTTAGCATCTTGAATATTGGCGGACTTAAATTGATAAAACCATCCACGCGTAGCAGAAAGTAAAGCGACGGCACCATCATCATAAGTATTCCAGTTTGAATTAGTAATTTCCCCCATTTGATTCGTATTTGTGATTGGAGTTTGATATACGAAGTCAGCTTTATATAAATTTCTATCTGCTACATCTTTGTCATAAATATTATATACAGCATCATAATTATAACCTTGGCCAGATGCATATTGAGCTAAAGGTTTACTACGATTGCCACTACCAATAGAAACAACAGCGAATGTTGTACCATTATAGTCATATACCGAGAATGCAGGCATTTCATAAAAACGTGGACTAGCCGCACCATTATTTAAATTCAGTAACAATTTTGGTGGCTTAGCAAAACTTGAATTGGTTGCAGCAGTATTATCTAAGTCGATACGGAATAGTTGTCCACCTAAATCACCAAAATAAAGATGATCAATCAAACCATCACCATTTCGGTCTTCGGTACGAATTTCACTTACTACGCTATATTTTAAATTATCGGATTGAGTGTAGGCTTCAGCACCTTGAGCTGTTGTTGCTTTAGCACTAGCCCACCACAGTAGATTTCCATTGTCAGCATCAAACATATATACACCTGCCCCCTTACTAATGCTAGGGTTATAGGTATCACTCTCATAGCCTTCATCATAACCACCGCCAACAAACATCACTCGTTTACGTTCAGTAGTTTTACCATCACTTTTTTTCCAATTTACCCAACCAATACTTGGTTTAGACCAACTTTGACCCATATTGTCTAATGCGGCATAGGTATTGCTTGAACCGTTATAATAAGTTTTCTGTTCATCAGGAGATATTTGGAATAATAACTTTGGATTGCTCATATCTTGCAAATTAAGCGCATAATAACTACGCCCACCCATTCGCAAGCCACCATATACGATCTGCTTACCTTCTTGAGAACCATAACCTTTACCGACAGTTAGCCCTTTTCGACTACTATCTAATACATACTGAGTATAACTAGCCCACGGCCCATCAATACCATAATATAATTGATCGACTCCTCCATTCATGGCATCGTTTTTCAGAAATGCTTCGGGTTGTTTTTCGACCATCTCATTTGGAACAAAGGTGAATACTTCTTTTCCGCCATTACTATCTACAGAACTACTATCATTCTTGCCAGCTTTGACTATATGTAAAAGCCCCTGTGTTGTACCAAATAAAACATAGTCTTCACGATTTTGAGTATCAATTACGCCATTTGTATATGTAATTTGACCACTATTGGTAATTAGTAGTGGTGAGGAATGCATTAACGCACCAATTTGTCTTAAAGCAGTAGACGGCGCGGCATTAAGAACTAAATGATCAGGATCCTTTGCTTGAGTCACAGTCATCGGATACCCAAGCAACGCCATCAAATAACCACGTTTTCCATCAGTTTGGTAAGTCGTATCTGTTAAATCAGACTTTTTAATTTGTCTTAGAGTTGTAGTTGTTGAACCATCTGCCCCTCTATTCGTCAACAAATTACGATTTTCTTGTGTTGTTTGATTCATTGTTAAAAGCAACTGCGACCAAGCTCCTCCCTTTAGGGTGTAGCTATTACTTCCAGGTGTATTAGAGTCGGCATTATCATTTGTAGTATCACTATCGATATATGCCCAAAAATCACGATTTGGAAGTATTTGCCCCTTTGTAGCAGTTGCTGTACTAATTAAAGTAGTATTATCACGGTCTTTTAAAATCCCATTAACCACTGCATATTTTTTGAGATTACCTGCCCAAAGTTGATAGTTTTTATCTGGAGTTGGTTGGAACTGAGGAAAGTAAGCTTGCTTTTGTAATACCGCAGGGTTAAGACTATCTTTAGGAATTGTAGGTGATCCTGTAGTTACAGCCGGAATATCAGACCCTAGATCTCCTAGAAATGCATTTACACTACTTACAACATCTTGAGAGCTTGAACCAGAATACCAACCACCACTTGCATTAACACCCCATTTTGCAGCTTCTTTTTGATTTGCTGATGCATTAGAGTTGTCAATATTTGCTAAGTTGTCTGCTACAGACAACGATCTATTAAAAGATGGAATAATATTAAAATCACTTCCAAACCCAACAACAGCAGTCTTAATCTTTAAGCCAACAGGGTTACTACCATTGTTTAGTAAAAATTGTGAAAACTGTTGAATACAATTCCAACCTGTATCGCTATCTGTACAAGCAAATGTTTTACCGCTTAAAGCTTTCTTCATTAATCCCGATGCTGAAGAGTTTCCATTTGGATCACCATCAGTTAAAACATAAATACCTTGACCACTACACTGTGTAGTGCTACCTGTCATTTGTGTAGCAATGCTATCGGGACGTACATAGCTCCCTCCAATGGTTGCACCTGTACCAGCATAGTTGAAACCACTATTAGTTACTCCTTGAGTGGTGGTACCCATTAAGGAGGCAGCTGCCTCTGCATAAGCATTAGCTGTCGGAGTACCGCCTCTAGCACCAAGTTTTGCAATTTCTTCTATTAATATTCTTCTTTGAGTTTTACCATTTACGACGGCATCCAGACGTCGAGCAGGAATACGAACTTGACCAGTTAAATTGTCTGCAGCAGTCGGCTCACCAGCAGTATTAAATTGTGTTGGACGGGAGAAAGTCGTCAGACCAATTAATTTATCATCAGAAACAGGTAAGATTCCTTTACTAGTATTACCGTTAAGCAGATCAATCATGCCATCTTTTACACGAGTAATACGATCAGGATATTGAGTATTAGGACCAGCCTTATAGTAATAAGTACTATAGTTTGCAGACATTGAGGTCAAACCACTAGTAGAAGGAGCACTCTTTAATTTAGTTGTACAATCACTTTGCGAACTCGAATTACCACAGCTATACCAAGATGATCCATACTTCATATAATAATAAGTTGGTGCAGTAGCTGTACAATAATAGCGCTTATATTCGGCAACACCATTACTAGACAAAACATTACTATAACCCGTCTGCACAACATTACTTGGGATATCACAGGCACTAGCATCACTTTGAAGCTGTGGATACCCCATAGAACCCGATATATCTAATACAAACATTAAAGTAATATCACCAGCTTTTGCTTTTTGATAAATATCAATATCACTGGCCTGACTTACACTGCTCGCTACTAACCCAGTACATAAAGCGGCTACTGCACTTGTTAGAAGTTTTGGATGATATGAAAACTTTAAGTCTTTCTTATCCATTATTATTTTCCCCAATTAGTTAAAATCTTGTGCAATAGTGTATTCAGTGACGTTCGTAGTGAATGGGACATTTAAGCTGGTTAAGCACTCTGCTACTGACTTTAAAGGATTATCCAAGTCGGATTTATTAGTAACATCTGGCGCTGCCGTTCCATCTGGGAGCGTCACTTCACTCATGTGTTGTTGTAAACACTTGTTAATATCAGCACGATTAACGCTACTTAAACTTGGCATCAATGACACAGCAAATACTTTGACTCGTTTCGCCTCTTGGACTTGCCCTTCTTTTTCATCAAGGCCACGAGTTCGAGCATAAAAAGGGTCATCTTCCCCCACAGTGGAGAATTTGACTGCAACCTGAGTCATGACTGCCTTACGACCACTGGTAAACCAGTTATTGGTTGTATCAACTGCATCACAATAACCATCTGTACCTAAAGCATTATTAGTAGGTGCACTATTTCCATCCACCCATTGCATTAAACTTGCACGACCAATATTAAAAAAGTCGCTTTGATCTCCGCGATAACAAAAGACCAATTCTTTATTTTTGTCATTTGCATTGCTGATATAACCAAATAAACCTGTCGCACTTAAGCTTTGAATTAGATTAGTTGGATTCTCTATCTGAAAAAAAGAAGCATCCGAATTTTGTAATATCAATTGTTGAACTTGACTATTTGTTGCTATATTTAGATTAATCAATCCTTTACGAATTGCTATTGTACCAATAATCATAATTGCGACTAAAAAAATGAGTACAACAATTAACGCTGAACCACTCTGCTTCAGTTTCATTCACCACGCTCCCCGATTACATTACGTAAAGCGATGGTTTGTGATATCACTTGCCGCACATATTTTTTTGTAGAATTTGTAGGCTTTTTAACTGTAATCGTTTGATCCAATACTGAAAATTGTTGATCATCTTTAATTGCTACTTCTGCACCGACTGGTTGCAATGAACGAGTTAATAATCCAATTTGTACCGAAACAATACGTGGACGAGGAGCTGTTAAACTCAAATAATCATGTATTGAAATATAACGTCGCCCTGAACTCCCCTGAACATTCAGTAAAACTCGGAAATAATCTACGCGTTTCATTATAATTTCACCCGCATCCCCATAACGCGTGATAGCAGTTGGATTACCCGTTAATGGGTAATAACCGGCATCACAAGCTAGTGCTAAGGGTTGATTGGGTTCATCAGTAGTATTATTAGCATCTTTACGTAGAAAATATCGTTCAACTATAACTTGGCGTCCACTTGCAAGCGGAAAATTCAAGTTGTTTCCTTCGCAATCTGTACCACCTATATATTCATCGTCAGCTTGAGTTGCTGTACCTTTTGTATCAATTGTATATTGCGGTACATATTGAATAACGAGTTGGTCACTGGCAATATCACTTCCATTACTTTGGACGTTTGATGCTCCAGTCCAAGTATTACCACTACCAACACTATCGCCTTGACTACGTGAAAGTAAGTTAGTACCGGCTGTTACACCAACAATGGTTTTATAAAGATTACTAAGAGGCTCATTAGCAGCATCTTTAGCTGAGTTAACTGCAGAGGTTAAGACGATACCGCCGTACGCAGTTTGATCATTAATAACTGCTTTAGGATTATTTAAATTCGCAAGGCGAATATCTTGGGTTAAATAGTTAAGCCCAAAATTAGCATTATCCTGTACATCGGAAACACCTATCTGCATTGATAAACTTTTTTGACTAGTCAAAAACAATAATATTGCAGCCGCTGTAATTATGAGACCTAAAGCTAACGAAAGTATGAGTTCGATTAATGTAAAACCCTGATTTTTTTTCATTTTAATAGGCCTCCATAATCACACACGTTGAATTATTGTTATATGAAGTATCTTGAGTACAATCTCCTACACCAGTGCCATTCGTTGCACTAGTATCTCCCCATGCAATATAAATACATTGACGATTGTTAGTTTGGGGACAGGCAATCATATTCATAGTCATACCAAAAGAAGATGCACTTTTTACAACCTGAGCAACATCAAAATCAGCTAGCTCTGTATCAGTACAATTGTTTTGAAAGCAATTTTTAGCGTAGTCTGTTTGTTTACTGGCATCTTGAAGTTGCTGGTTATATACAGTTAAAGAATTACGATTAACTCTCATGCGCTCGGCAAGATCGCGCGCCAATGTAATTGCTTGTACCCGCGATGTACTTTCTGCACTTGCCTCTAACGCTCTATACTGCAGAGCAATAAAGCCTAAAATTCCAATTGCCAAAATCAGCAAAGCAACTAGAATTTCAATCATCCCCATACCACGCTGGTGTCCAAGGCTCTTCATGAACACGTCCCCATTGTGATCGACTGAATTGATCCCATTCTTGAAATATTAATAATTTTTGATTTATTACCAGATGCCGTATTGCAAATTTCAAAAGTTGTATCTCCGGTTGAATCTTTTACCAAACCGGACATTAAAAATACTATAGAAGTATTAGATCCTGTTTTTAATTGAGCTTTTCCACTTGGTACCCAATTGATTTGATTGTCACTATCTGCAACATACGTAGAATTTAATTGCACTTTTACTTGTCTACGCTCAACTATAGCTTTCATACGTGCCTGATTTATACTTGAAACTAGATCTTCTGAACTTCTATTCAAATTTTGGTTATTCACCATATCCCTAAACATTGGTTCAGCCATCACAGCAATAATTGCCATAACCACAATTGTCACTATGAGCTCAATTAAGGTGAACCCTTCTTGCGGAATAATTCCCCTCATCCCCATAACCCCAAATAAACTTAAAATTTTTTATTTCTATATAAATTTTACGTTTTAGTTTTACAAAACGAATACAAACCAGATAAAGGGTATAAAAAAACAGATAACTGTCACATCACAATTATCTGTTTAACTTTTTAAAATCAGTATGTTAAATAAGTCACATTTTATGCTTGTGTTACATGAATACGTAATTCTTTAGGAAGACTAAAAGTAATATTTTCTTCACGTCCTTCAAGCTCTTTAGGTGCTTGAGCACCCCAGTCTTGTAAACGTTGAATGACTTGCTTAATTAAAATTTCTGGAGCTGAGGCACCAGCTGTTACACCAATTTTACAAGTTTCATTGAACCATGATTGTTCAAGCTGATCGGCGTTATCTACGAGATAGGCAGCTTTCCCCATACGTTCAGCAAGCTCACGTAAACGGTTCGAATTTGATGAATTAGGTGAGCCAACTACCAGTACGACATCGCATTTTTCAGCTAAGTCACGTACCGCATCTTGTCTATTTTGAGTTGCATAACAAATATCATCTTTGCGTGGTCCCTGAATATTTGGGAATTTCGCACGCAATGCATCAATAACTTTCGCTGTATCATCAATAGATAAAGTCGTTTGCGTAACAAATGCAAGTTTGTTTGGATGTCTTACCTGTAAGGCTTCTACATCAGCCTCATCTTCTACCAGATAAATATCCCCACCTTTTAATTTGTCATATTGCCCCATCGTACCTTCAACTTCTGGGTGACCCTCATGACCAATTAAAATTGCTTCTGTTCCTTCACGAGCATATTTAGTGACCTCAATATGCACTTTAGTAACTAAAGGACAAGTTGCATCAAAAACTTTTAAACCTCGACGTTCCGCTTCTTGTTGGACTGCTTTTGAAACACCGTGTGCACTAAAAATAACAATTGAGTCATCTGGCACTTGGTCCAGCTCATCAACAAAAACCGCGCCTCTTTGACGCAAGTCATCTACCACAAATTTATTGTGTACAACTTCATGACGTACATAAATAGGAGGATTAAAACATTCCAAAGCCCGATTGACGATTGCTATGGCTCGATCAACACCGGCACAAAAACCACGCGGGTTAGCTAACACAATTTCCATAACAGCCTCAAAATTAATAAAACAGGGGAACTTCTCTTAAATATTTGCAGTTAAAACTATTCAGTTTAAACGCACGGTACACTACAATAGCGAAGATATTTTATCATATCAGGAAAAATATCATGTCGGGTCTATTGTTTGTCGTTTCTGCTGCATCAGGAACGGGCAAAACATCTTTGGTGAAAGCCCTACTTGACCGTGTAAGCAATTTACATGTTTCAGTTTCGCATACTACCCGAGGTCAACGACAAGGTGAATTAGATGGTGTTCACTATCACTTCACAACAAAAGATGACTTTTTAGACCAAGTTAACCAAGATGGATTTATTGAATACGCTGAAGTATTTGGTAACTACTATGGCACTTCGCAAGCAACCGTAAAACAACAGTTAGCTCAAGGACATGATGTCTTGCTTGAAATTGATTGGCAAGGCGCAGAGCAAGTACGTAAGCTGTTTCCTGAATCTAAACAAATCTTTATTTTACCACCTACTCAATTTGACTTACGTCAGCGTTTATCTAATCGCGGTACAGATTCAGTTGAAGTGATCGAACATCGTTTAAGCTGTGCTGTTGAAGATATGCAGCATTATACGAACTTTGACTACATCATTATCAATGATGATTTTAATAAAGCCTTACATGAGCTTGAAGCTGTGATTACAGCGAACCGTTTGGTGCTATCTCAGCAAGCAAAAAGACACCAAGCATTAATCCAAGACTTGATTACTCCTCAACCAAAACAGGAATAACTTGAGTCTAGAACGAAAGCCTTTTATACTATTTAGTCTGTTCAAATTTACCATTCCAGAACGAGAACTTTTATGGCACGCGTCACCGTTGAAGATTGTTTAGATCATGTAGACAACCGTTTTGAGCTTGTGCTCGTTGCAAGTAAACGTGCTCGTCAATTGGCACGTCAAGGCATGGAGCCAACTGTAGAATGGGATAACGACAAACCGACAGTTGTTGCTTTACGTGAAATCGCTGTAGGTCACGTAACGAAAGAAATTCTTAAACAACGTGAGCAAGATTATCAAACTTCGAGTCTTGATCTTGCCCTTTCTACAAACAGCTTGAATTTAGAAGGTTTTTCTTTCTAATTACTCCTGTTTCTATAAAAAACCATCGTTTCTTTGCGATGGTTTTTTATTTGGCTTCTTCATATTTAAAACATATTGGCAAAAACAATTATTTTCATTGAAAAAAAAATACACTTTTTCAACCGAAAAAATTGACAAGTTCCGCAATATGCTTTTCATTAAGAAGTAGATAGATTTAGTTTTTTAAGCAACAGAAAAAGGGTGGTCTATGCCAGGCGAAGAGGTCAGCCAAGCCAAGCAACAGCTCAAATTAATTATCGAACCTTACTTATCCGTAAGTGAAGTCGAGAAAGTGCTTGCTGCCTGTGATTTTGGAGATCTGGCACACACTGGTATTACACGTAAAAGTGGTGAACCCTATATTCTACATCCTATTGCTGTTAGCTGTATTTTAGCTAATATGCGATTGGACGCTGAAACTTTAATGGCAGCCCTTTTACATGATGTCATTGAAGATACTCAATATACCAAAGAAGATATTACTGAGCGATTTGGCCAAACTGTTGCAGAGCTAGTTGATGGCGTGACCAAGCTAAGCCAATCAAGTGATAAAGAATACAACAAAGCTGCGTCTTTCAGAAAAATTCTACAAGCAACACTACAAGATCCACGCGTCATTATTATTAAACTAGCCGATCGCTATCATAATATGACAACCTTAGGTGCTTTGCGTCCCGATAAACGTGCTCGTATCGCGCAAGAAACTTTTGATATTTTTGTACCTATGGCAAGATTAGTCGGCATGAATGAAATGGCTGATAATCTTGAAAATTTATGTTATCAAAATCTTGATTTAGATATGTTTGATAACGTCCAGAATGCATTACTCCAAACCAAACCCGAACGATGTAAATACCAAAGCATTTGGGAACAAAATCTAGCAGAGCTTCTGCATAACTACCATATTCAAGGCCGTATTAAAAAGAAAAATAATAATATTGAACTATTACGCCATTTCGTCAAAAGCGAGATGGATTTACAAGAGCTTACCCATAGCCATGCCTTTGAAATTGTTTTACAGTCAGTTGCCGACTGTGACCGTTTATTTGCAGCATTAAAAGAAAATTTTCAAGTTATCGAATACCAAGACCATATTCGACGCCCATTACCTGGCGGTAATCAGTCTTTATTAATCAAGCTTAAAGGCGAAAAAACCACACTATCACTCACCATTCAAACTGAACTCATGCGTAAAGCCGCACGTTTCGGTGTAGTACTCGGTGAAAATGCTCCACAAACTTGCCGGTCTGCCATTCAGGCATCAATGCAGAACTTAAATACACTCATTGACGGTGAATGTGCTAAAACAACTTTTAATGATTTATTAGATTACTTACATCAAGAAAAAATTTGGGTTTACACCCCACATGGGCAACTACACGAATTACCACAAGGCGCAACGGTAGTTGACTTTGCTTATTCAGCAAGCCTTTTCTTGGGTAATCATGCAGTAGGTGCAAAAGTTGATGGTGAAATTAAACCACTTTCAACCCCCCTGATCAGTGGACAGGTGATTGAAATCATTACTGATGTTTTAGCAACTCCAAATCCGGACTGGTTAAGCTTCATTAATACTCAAAAAGCCCGCCGTGCTTTACAACATGTACTCAAAGATCAAGATATTGAAGAACAACGTTTAGTGGGTGCACAGGCACTTTCACGAGCATTAAAACTCTTTAACCGTTCAATCAATGATCTTTCAGAAGCAGATTGGCTAGATCTTTTACAATGGCGTCATATTGATAATAAAGATGCATTATTCGAGCAAATCGCAGTTGGAGACTTACTTCCTCAACTCGTAGCCAATCATTTGTTTGCAAACGACAAACATCCACAAGTAGAAAATTCAGACCGATTAATTCAGGGTACTGAAGGCATCGATGTTAAATATGCTCACTGCTGCAATCCAGTTTTGGGCGATCTCATTCAAGGTCACTTAACACGCCGTGGATTAATTGTGCATCGTATTCGTTGTCATAATTTACTGCATGAACAGCATTTGCATCCAGAAAATATCATGCCGCTTCAATGGAAAGCAGATGATGTAGATGATGTACGCTTTACTGCCTACCTTGCAATTTATATGGCCATGAATGATGAGCAGGTATCAGACCTTATCTATCAATGCCGTAAAAATAATGCAGGGGTAGAAATGGTACATTCCAACGAGCAACGAACTTTCTTCAATATTGTGGTGAACAATCGTAAACATATTGCAAAGGTTATTCGTGATTTACGCATGCACTACGGATTCCCACGTATTGAACGCTTAGATGCCCCTGCTCCACAGGCTGAAATTTCCAAAGTTAGCTAAAATTTGTTCTGCTTTACTAAAATCTAACTTTCCAAAATCACTTAATTAATTAAATCGATGATACTTTTGTCAAAACGTATCATCGATTATGATGGAAAAAGATTTAATCAAGGAGAACCAAATGTCCCGTCAAGTCATTCATACTGAAAATGCCCCTGCTGCTATCGGCACATATTCTCAAGCCATTTTAGTGGGTAATACATTATATCTATCAGGGCAAATTGGTTTAGACCCATACAGTATGGAACTTGTAGAAGGCATTGAAGCTCAAATTCGCCGCGTATTTGACAACCTTAAAGCTGTATGTGAAGCTGCAGGTGGCTCACTTGCAGATATTGCAAAACTCAATATTTTTCTCACTGATTTATCTAACTTCCAACTTGTAAACCAAATCATGGGTGAATATTTTGCTCAGCCATATCCAGCTCGCGCTGCACTTGGAGTAGCAAGTTTACCCAAAGGTGCATTAGTTGAAATGGACGGCATTGTTATTATTAATCAATAAGATAACAATTTAATTCTTAAATATTTAGTGAAAAACGTAAATACCACCGTGCTTAAAAATCTAGACAACTCTCAGATTTCCGCTTAGGTGGTATTTTTTTATCCAAAATCCCAATAAAGATAAATGAGATTTTAAATGAATTTCATTGACAAACGATAATAATTATCAATAATATCAATTATCGCATTTATATTTGGGGATCACTCCCATGTACGTTTGCTTGTGTCGTGGCATTACAGATCAAGATATCAAAGACGCTATTGAAAATGGCGCTGAAAGCTATCGTGAAATTCGTGATTTGCTTGATCTTGGTACTTGCTGCGGACGCTGTGCACCAGAAGCACGTGCTATTATTAGTGATGAATTAGCTGAAATTGCTGCTCGTATTTCTGTAGCTGCATAATAAAAATTAGTATTTAACAGTAAATTATTGACTCCTCCACCGCTTTTTGCGGAACGTTCATTGTTCCTCATTCAAGCGGTTTTTTTGGAAGGAAATTCACCTTTACTAATATTGTGTTGTTTTTGATTGCGATTTTCATTTGCTGTTCTATAAATTACTCGCCATCTCCATGATTGTTCACTAAAATGAACTCATAGATTGCCTTAATTGGATTAAGGCAGAAATTGTTTTGGAGTAGCTACAATGAAAGGCAATCGTGATGTGATTAATCAGCTTAACCAAGTGCTGTATCATCATTTAACTGCAATTAACCAATACTTTTTACACTCTCGCATGTTTAATGACTGGGGGATTGAACAACTCGGTTCTGCTGAATATAAAGAATCAATTCGTCAAATGAAGCATGCTGACAAAATTATTGAGCGTATCTTATTTTTAGAAGGCCTTCCAAATCTTCAACATCTAGGCAAATTATATATTGGTCAACATACAGAAGAAGTTCTGCAATGTGATATTCGCAAAGTGAAAGAAAACATTGATGCCATTCAAAAAGCAGTCGCTTTAGCGGAAACAGAACAAGACTATGTGACACGTGATTTGGTACAAGAAATTCTAGAAAAAGAAGAAGAATATTGGGATTGGTTAGATACTCAAATTGACCTTATCGGTAGCGTTGGTATCGAAAATTATATCCAGAGCCAAATGTAATTTCCCATAAAAAAATCCCCTTGAGAACAAGGGGATTTTTTTATTTATCTTTTAGTAATTGCGGCAGTGTTATTTGCTGTCCATAAAGGTGCTGCAAAATAAATATTTGTTGCTCTGCTTGATCTACTTTTCCATTGTAAGCAAGTAACTGAGCATATTTACGTAAATTATAGGGAGTTGCTTTGTTCTTCACAAAATTTCCCCATTGAATTAATTCTGCTTCAGATAAAGTTACATTAGGATTAAGTGCAATCCACTTTAAACGTTGAGCAAATTGAGTTAAAACAAAAATTCGATCGCTTCCCATAAACTCAGCATTTGGCTGCTTGTTTTTAAATAGTAAGTTACTATTGATGACATATACGTTGTAATCACGCCAAATTGCGATTATAAGCACCAAGCTTATGCCCCATACTAAACGCAGAAGGTGTTTGCTTAGTACAACGCCTTTCAATATCGGAGACTGGGCTTGGATTAGCCCCAATAAAAAGCCACATGTCAGCAAGAAATAAGCATAACGCTGTGGAAATTCTAACATCGCATGAATAAGTACTGTACAGACCATCATAAACGCGATAATTGAGATCGTTTCTTTCGCTTGTTGATTTAACCAAAACAACCAACAAACAAACAAAGCAATCATTACTGCAGCAATTGGAATACCATTCCAGACGATTAAATCCAATAGCACATTATGAGCACTATTGAACCATACATGCACTGTCCCAAATCGGATACTATCAATGCCTGCTACGCTAGTCTGACTCCATCCATAACCAAACCAGGGATGTTGAGTGATAGCATGCAATATTTGCATCCATATTCCAACCCGCTCATGTCCAGAACCTGCTCTAGCAACTAATGTACTAGTTTCTGTTATTTGTGTATTTGTAGATAATTCAATAAATTGAGTTAGATAAGGTAAAATTAGACCTGCGATCATAAAAAAACTAAAACACCACAAAATGCCCTGAATTGCTCCAAAACGTTTTTGTTTTTTATACTTTTTAATCACCCAATAAATAAGTAAAAATGGAACAACAATCCAAGAGGTTCTTGATTGACTCAAGGCAACTGCAAATAAAATAATCAGTGCTGATGGAAAAAGTAGCCAAACTGATGCTTTATTATTTTCATATAAAAATAAACAACCTATTAACCCCATGAGAAGAAATGTTGCCATATTGTTAGGTTGGCCAAAATTTCCGTATGGACGGTTACCTATTAAATGCAGCATATGTGCAAAATGTGTATCAACGTTTAACCACTGACAAATTGCAATAACGCTCGTTGCAACTGAAACAATAACAGTAAGTAAACTAAAACCTATAAAAATCTCATCTCTTTTTTGTGGCTCTAATGATAGGTTATAACCCGCTACAACCATAAACCAGAAGCCTAAAAAATAAAGTGAACTTAACAAAGCTGTACTAAAATCAAAAACTAATCCCAAAGCCCACTGCACCACTGGAATTAAAGCAAATGGTAAAAGCAATAATTGTGCACGCGGAATTTTAATATTTTGATAAAAAAGCGCAGCTAAGACACTTAGACCTGCTGCAAAGGTACTCATTTCGCTAGAAAACATCACCCAAGGGTTATAGTGAAATGGTGATAACCACGCAAAACCCAGCAGAATTGCTGCGAGGAACAGAAAGAATACTTGCATAAAGACAGGTTATAAGCCAAAAACTTGAAAAGGATTATACATGGAAATAGAGAAGGATAATTTTAACAAGAAATAAAGGAGATTAAGCTAATTTTAAACGCAATTTAGGTAGATAAACTTCGTATGCAAATTTAAGGAATAAAAAAGCACCTTAGTTAAGGCGCTTTTTATTTTTAATTAAATATAAATTAACGCTTAGTACCTTTCACATAAGTACCTAGAGTATCATTTGAAGTAGCTGTACAATCAATATTACCACCCGTATTCATTTGACAAACTCCCTCATATACCAAACTTTTAACTTCACTAACACCAGTGAAGCTAATAGTAACTGTACCATCACCTGCTGCTGGTGCACTTGGTGCAGCACCCGCTAAAGTAACAGGAGCTGTAGCATAATTTGGAGTTGGCAACACAGAACCAGAGAAACCATACGCTTTAACTTGTGCTAATGTAGAACACTTAGTACCATCACCAGCTTGGTCACTTAAGCAATTTTTAACAGCCTGTTTAATTCCTTCTACATCAGCAATATTAGATGCCCATTTTGACTTGACCGTATAGTCCTGATAAGCAGGAATAGCAACTGCAGCTAAAATACCAATAATCGCAACCACGATCATGAGTTCAATTAATGTAAAACCTTTTTGTGCATTCATAGCCTTTTCCCCAAAGATTGTATATATGTTTTTATATAAGCTTTTTAAGCTACCAGCTATATAGCATTAACCATGCCAACTTTTATTTTCATTTAAAAACAGCAAGTTAAGATTTATAAAAATTAATTTTAGTCATGTATTAAGCACATAACTGACAAAAATTGTCACTAAAACTTTCTAAGGATTGAATCACCAATAAAAACCACTTCATAACTTACTTCTTTTTTTTACTATTTAATGCGACAAAAATCTCTTTAAAAGCAGATAAATATATGACAATTTTTGTCAGCCACTATATTTGGAATAATTTTTAAAAAAGCTAATTTTTTAGGCAGATAAGCTAATTAATAATAATCGGTGCATTTCCCAATTCATCATTTTGATCTGGCATATTCTCATCGTAAAAGCGAGACATCACATCGCCAATTTGCTGAACCCCAATTACTACAGCTTGTAGATACTGTTTTTGTTTGAGCTGTTGAACAATAGACTCACAAATCTTTGGCCACACTTGATCAGTCGTCGCGTTTCTAATACCGCGGTCAAATATGATTTCTACTGTTCGCTCACATAAATTTAAATAGAGCAGCACACCGCTATTAAGCTCAGTATCCCAAACCCCAAGTTCTGCAAATAGTTGTTGTGCCCTTAAGCGCGTATTTTGTCTATACGCTTGTGAACAAGGAATATGTCCTTCTATAACGACCTGTATTTCACCAACATGACCAAGTTCAGCTTGTTGAACAGCTTCAGCAATAGCCTGTTTATCTTTTTTACTAAAATAACGACTACTAGCAGGGAAATAACAAAGATGCTTAAACCAACGTTTTAAACTTGGCTCTACAGATTCCTCAATTTTGGGTTGAGTAATAATTTGTGTTGTTTCTGATTTTGTTACCATGACCCTGAAGCACCTCCACCGCCAAAACGACCGCCGCCGCCGCCATAACCGCCACCTCCACCACCAAAGCCGCCACCTCCGCGACCACCACCAGAACCACTTAAAATAGCCTGTAAAATAAGTTGGGCTATTGAGGTAATGAGTAAAAAGAAGATACCAAATCCAAGTAATAAACTAGTGACCACGCCTGCACCGTTAACAAAACCTGCTACCGCGGCAGCAACACCTGCTGTAGAAGCACTAAGAGGTCGACCAACAATAAATGAACCTACAATTCCGGCAATAAGAATAAACAATGCCATCGTCAGCGTTGTTTGTTTGGCTTGTTGTTCTTCGGCAGCCTGATGTTGGCGCTCTTTTAAATCTTGGGCAGCTTGCTGAGCAACTTCCGGATCTAGATTTAAAACTCTTGTAATTTCATCGACACCAGCATTTAAGCCTTGTGCATATTGGGCTTGTTTAAAGTAAGGTGTAATTTGATTTCGAATAATTCGGCTTGCAACGATATCTGGCAATACGCCTTCCAAACCATATCCAGTTAGAATTTGTATTCTATGATCATTAATTGCAACTGCGATAAGCAATCCATTATCACGTTTACTTGAACCAAGTTGCCATTTCTCACCGACACGCAAAGCATAATCAAAAATATCTTCTTGGCCCGTAGTCGGTACAATCACAATACCTATTTGTGCCTTACCTTGCTGATATAAATTTAAAATTTTCTGATTAAGTTGCTCCTTTTCAGCTTCACTTAAAATATTGGCTTGATCAATGACAGGCTGATTTAATGTAGGTAAACCACGAATTGATTCACCATCAGCCATGTCATTCGCAACCTGAGCTTGAGGCGCGGCACTTGAAGCAGCCTGCTCATTTACTTTAGGCTTCGATGCTTGAGCTTGCTGCTGCTGAATAATTTTACCAGCCATCACCGTGTCAGTTTCATCTGTAGCGGTGGCAATATTATTCTCACTCCAAGCCGCACTCTGAAACAGTACACCGCAGCAGAGCACGATTAAGGTAATAACAAACACCTTAATTTGCTTAAACTGAAGTAATATCGTATTTCTCATACGGCTCATTCCTATTTTGAATTAATCAAAAGAAACTTTTGGAGCCTGTTGAGCCGATGCTTCTGCAGAAAAATTAGCTTTCGGATGCATACCAATCACTTTTGCTGTTACGGCTTGCGGGAACTGACGGACATAAGAGTTATAGTCCTGAACAGTTGTAATATAACGATTACGTGCCACAGCAATTCGGTTTTCTGTACCCTCAAGCTGAACCTGTAATTCTTGGAATTGAGTGTTGGCTTTTAAATCTGGGTAATTTTCTGAAACAGCAATAAGTCGAGATAGTGCACCTGTTAACTGGCTTTGTGCTTGTTGATATTTTTCCAGTAATGCTGGGTCTTCTAATACTTCTTTATCAACTTTCAAACCTGCAACATTTGCACGTGCTTGAGTGACTTCTGTTAATACTTGCTCTTCATGTTTAGCATAGCCTTTAACTACATTTACAAGGTTTGGTACCAAATCTGATCGACGTTGATATTGGTTTTGTACTTCAGACCACGCCGCTGTTACAGCCTCATCTTTGACCTGTAAAGTATTATAGCCACAGCCGGAAAATAGTAAGGTGCTTGCAAGTGTTGTCGCGATTACCAGTTGTTTAAACGTTTTCATCGTCACTTCATCCTCAAGTTTTTCTTTATATTTTTAACCTCTTGTCTCGATTGTATGATGAATTTGGCATTATTGTGTTGCTTTTATTTTATAAATTTAAAAAACCGGATCTTTAAATCCGGTTTTTATTTTAGCTTGGTCGTTGCATTGTTTCTTCTTGGAAACTTGTCATTTGATATTCACCAGCCAAATAGGTTTTCCAGTAATCGACCATATGGCCATAATCTGTTTGACTCGGATGAAAGTCCTTTTTGTAATAAGCAAAATATTCAGGTGTAAGTTGTATAAGCATTTTAACAAGCAAATATACGCCAAAAATATTTCCACCTATTTTAGGCAAGCTTTTCCATTTATCTTGCCAAAATAAACGAGTTGTCCCATAGAAAGCGAGACTTGCAAATCCTGTAGTGACACTACGCATTAATAATCGACGAATACGGTCATCACCATAGACATGTTGATAGACATCAAATGCAACTGAACGATGTTCAATTTCCTCAATAGCATGCCAAACCCAAAGCTTCAGCGCATCTTGATCTAAAGTTTTTAGTAGTTCGGGATGCTGTAAAATATATCCACCAAGCAAAGCCGTAAAATGCTCAAATGCACATGTCAGTGCCAGCTGTAGCTTAGGTGGAATTGTTCTTAAATATTTATCACGTTCATTTAGCCACGCTTGAAAACGGTCCAAATTATAGTCTTCACGGCGCCAAGCCTCATTAAATTCACCATGTGCTTTCGAGTGCATCGCTTCTTGCCCAATAAAAGCTGCAATTTGTGCCTGAAGTTGAGGGTCTGAAACTTTGTCACGCACATTACGCACACTATTTACAAAAAACTGCTCTCCTACTGGAAATGTTGACGAGAGTGCAGTTAAAAAATGAGACATTAAAGGCGAGTTCGCAAAATAATAGCGTTTGATTGCTTGAGGATTAAACTCAAGGCAACGTACTGTAATACCCAACGCTTTTCGACGATTTAAATATGATTTTTCTGACGTCATACCTGCGATGTTCATACTCAACACCTATTGTATTGAAGAAGGAAGCTTTGAGTATGTCTTGGGATTTAAGCACTAAAAAGAGCAAAAAAGCTTATTGTATTTGCCAAAAATATCAAACTGACTAATGGTAGACAATAAAAAAAGCCTACTTAAAGTAGGCTTTTTTGAGTGATTTAACAAATTAATTTATTAAACGCCAAGGTAATCTAAGATACCTTCAGCAGCTTGACGACCTTCCCAAATCGCAGTTACGACTAGGTCTGAGCCACGTACCATATCACCACCAGCAAAGATTTTCGGGTTTGATGTCTGGAATTTGAATTCTTGCTTTTCAGCTGCAACAACACGGCCTGAACCATCAAGATTGATATTCACATTACCAAACCAGTCTGCTGGGCTTGGACGGAAACCAAACGCTAGTAAAACTGCATCAGCTGGTAAAACTTCTTCAGAACCCGGAATTGGTTCAGGGCTACGGCGGCCACGACTATCAGGTTCACCCATTTGCGTAGTTACTACTTTTACGCCTGTTACTTTGCCATTTTCACCAACAATCTCGATTGGTTGACGATTGAATAGGAATTTCACCCCCTCTTCGTAGGCATTTTTCACTTCACGTGCAGAACCCGGCATGTTGCTTTCATCACGGCGGTATGCACAAGTTACATCGTGAGCACCTTGACGCAATGAAGTACGATTACAGTCCATAGCGGTATCACCACCGCCTAGAACAATAACTTTTTTACCGTCTAAGCTAATGTATTCACTTGGATCTTTTTCCCAACCTTGGCAACGATTTACGTTCGAGATCAAGAAATCAAGCGCGTCATAAACCCCATCGAGGTCTTCACCAGGGAAGCCCCCCTTCATGTAGGTATAAGTTCCCATACCCATGAATACTGCATCATATTCTGCAAGTAATTCATCAATAGTGACATCTTTACCAATTTCAGTATTTAAACGGAATTCAATGCCCATACCTGTGAAAATTTCACGGCGGCGTTTCATGACATCTTTTTCCATTTTGAATTCTGGAATACCAAATGTCAGCAAGCCACCAATTTCAGGACGTTTATCAAATACAACTGGCTTAACACCACCACGAGCTAAAATATCTGCGCAGCCTAGACCTGCTGGGCCTGCACCAATAATTGCAACTTTTTTACCCGTCCATTTCACATGTGACATGTCCGGGCGCCAGCCCAAAGCAAAAGCTGTGTCATTGATGTATTTTTCAGCATTACCAATCGTTACTGCACCAAAACCATCATTTAAGGTACAAGCACCTTCACACAAACGGTCTTGTGGACAGACACGACCACATACCTCTGGTAAGGTATTTGTTTGGTGACAAAGCTCAGCAGCTTGGAAAATTTGACCTTCAGCAATCAGTTTTAACCAGTTCGGAATGTAGTTATGTACTGGGCACTTCCATTCGCAATAAGGATTACCACAACCTAAACAACGGTGAGTCTGATTAGTGACTGTTTCCGAAGTAAAAGGCTTATAAATTTCCACAAATTCTGCTTTGCGGACAGTAATATCTTTTTTCTCTGGATCTTGACGTGGTACATCCAGAAATTGAAAGTCATTATTTAGGCGTTCTGCCATGTCTCTCTCCGTGGGTAGGCGCGGATTTCACTGTTGCCCGCACCTGCCTATGTCTTTGCAGTCGTGGAATTATTGTGGGTCAGCTTGTGTAGTTTTCAAAAGCGATTGCAAGTTAGCAGCTTTTGGTTTTACAAGCCAGAATTTACGGCTGTAGAAGTCGAACTCATTGCGGATTTTATAAGCCCAAGCACTACCTGTTTCTTTGATATGCTCATCGATAATACGCAGTAAGAACTCTTTATGATCTTCCATAGATTCTGTTGAAATACGATTTAAATCAATCAACTCATGGTTGTAGTAATCTACGAAGTCATTATCAAGGTCAAGTACATAAGCAAAACCACCAGTCATGCCCGCACCGAAGTTATGACCTACTTTACCAAGTACAGTCACAACACCACCTGTCATATATTCACAGCAGTGATCACCCGCACCTTCGATTACAGCAAATGCGCCAGAGTTACGAACCGCAAAACGCTCACCCGCTGTACCTGCTGCAAAAAGCTTACCGCCAGTTGCACCGTACAAACAGGTATTACCAATAATTGCTGTGTTTTGTGTTTGGAAAGGTGAACCTTGTGGTGGGAAAATCGAAATACGACCACCCGCCATACCTTTACCTACATAGTCGTTTGCATCACCCTCAAGACGGATGTGTAAACCACCAGCGTTCCATACACCAAGTGACTGGCCAGCTGTACCAGTTAAGTTCATTACAACTGGATGTGCTTCCATACCCAAGTTGCCGTAGCGACGAGCAATTTCACCCGATACACGAGCACCGATTGAACGGTCACAGTTCACAACATTAAAGTTGAACTGACCACCCGCACTTGACTCAATTGCAGGAAGCATTTCTGCAACCATTTTCTCAGCCAATACACCTTTATCGAATGGTGCATTACCTTGTACTTCACAGTACTGCGCTTTACCTTCAGCAGAAGGATGTGAAGTTAACAGTGCACTTAAATCAAGATGCGCATGTTTTTCAGTTTCACCCGGCAATACTTCAAGCAAGTCCACACGACCAATCAAGTCTTTTAATGAAGACACACCTAATGCTGCCAACCATTCACGAGTTTCTTCCGCAATGAAGTGGAAGAAATTGATGAGCATTTCTGGCTCGCCAATATAGTGCTCTTGACGTAAATGATCTTGTTGAGTCGCAACACCAGTTGCACAGTTATTTAAGTGACAAATACGGAGGTATTTACAACCTAAAGCGATCATTGGTGTTGAACCAAAGCCAAAGCTTTCAGCACCTAAAATTGCTGCCTTGATCACATCAAGACCAGTTTTTAAACCACCATCAGTTTGTACACGCACTTTTCCACGCAAGTCATTTACACGCAGTGCTTGATGCGCCTCACTCAAACCTAATTCCCATGGAGAACCCGCATGGTGAATTGATGAAAGTGGAGATGCAGCCGTACCGCCGTCATAACCTGAAATGGTAATGAAGTCCGCATAAGCTTTTGCAACACCCGCAGCAATTGTTCCTACACCCGGCTCAGATACCAACTTCACAGATACCATGGCTTTCGGGTTAACTTGTTTCAAGTCAAAAATTAACTGAGACAAATCTTCAATTGAGTAAATGTCGTGGTGTGGTGGAGGCGAAATCAGTGTCACACCCGGTACTGAGTAACGTAAACGTGCGATTAAACCATTTACTTTACCACCTGGTAACTGACCACCTTCACCTGGTTTTGCACCCTGAGCAACTTTAATTTGCAATACTTCAGCAGAAGTTAAATATGCAGGTGTTACACCGAAACGACCAGATGCGATTTGTTTGATTTTCGAGTTACGGATTGTGCCGTAACGAACAGGATCTTCACCGCCTTCACCAGAGTTTGAACGACCACCGATCGTGTTCATTGCGATTGCGATTGCTTCGTGTGCTTCTGGAGAAAGCGCACCTAAAGACATCCCAGCCGAGTCAAAACGAGGCAAGATATCTTCAACTGATTCAACTTGCTCAACTGGAATTGAATTGGTTGTTTTTAACTTAAATAAGTCACGAATAGTCGCTACTGGACGATTATTCACCAACTCAGCATATTCTTTAAAGTCTTCGTATTTACCAGAGCGAACCGCTTTGTGTAATGAGTTAATCACATCTGGATTAAACGCGTGGTATTCTTTATCAAATACGAATTTAAGCAAACCACCCTGATCAATTGGTTTACGGCTTGACCATGCTGTTGCTGCTAATTTTTTCTGGTCTTTTTCGAGGTCAGCAAATGTTGCACCTTGAATACGACTTGGAACACCTAAGAAACACTGATCTACCACTTCAGATGATAAACCTACTGCTTCAAAGAGCTGACCACCACGATAAGAAGCAACGGTAGAGATACCCATTTTTGAAAGAACTTTTAGCAAGCCTTTCTCAATACCTTTACGGAAGTTTGCTTGCGCATGGATTGGGTCACCTAAAAGCTCACCTTTAGCAATCAAATCATTGATCACGTCGTACGCAAGATATGGATAAACAGCGGTTGCACCAAAACCAAGTAATACCGCAAATTGATGCGGATCACGTGCAAAACCAGTTTCAACCATGATGTTTGCATCAGTGCGCAGACCAGTTTTGATGAGGTAATGATGTACCGCACCTGTTGCAAGTGCTGCGTTTGCTGGTAATAAACCTTGGCTGATCTTTTTATCTGTTAAGACAATTAAAGTTTTGCCATCACGAACTGCTTGCGCCGCTTCTTCACAGATACGTGTAATCGCAGCTTGCAAACCTTCTTCTTCGGCATAGTTTAAATTAATATCAACTGCTTCGTAACCCGGACGCTCAATGCTACGGATTTGCTGCATTTTTGAATTTGACAATACTGGACTAGAGATGATGATACGATCAGCATGCTCAGGGCCTTGCTCAAATACATTCTGCTCACGACCTAAACAGGTCTCTAACGACATTACAATTGACTCACGTAGCGGGTCAATTGGTGGGTTTGTTACTTGTGCAAACTGTTGACGGAAATAATCTGTCACGTGGCGTACTTGACGAGACAATACAGCCATAGGTGTATCATCACCCATAGAACCAACAGCTTCCTGTCCACTTTCAGCGATTGGGCGTAATAACTGGTCACGCTCTTCAAATGTCACCATAAACATTTTTTGAGCTACTTTTAATGCCTCACCAGTTAAACCTTTATCAATAAGTTGTTCTTCAAGTTCTGGATCTGCTTTTAAACGAATTGCATGATCACGTAGCCATTCGCGGTACGGACGCATGTTTTTCAAATGTGTACTCACATCTTTAGTATCGAGTACTTTACCTGTTAGGGTATCAACTACCAAAATTTGACCCGGGCCTACACGGCCTTTAGAAACTACATCTTCAGGTTCATAGCCCCAAACACCGATTTCAGATGCTAAGGTGATGTAATCATTTTTGGTAATTACCCAACGTGCAGGACGTAAACCATTACGATCAAGCATACAAATCGCATGACGACCATCTTGAATAACAAGACCGGCAGGACCATCCCAAGCTTCCATATGCTTAGAGTTGAACTCATAGAATGCACGTAAGTCTGCATCTAAAGTTTCAACGTTTTGCCAAGCTGGTGGAACGAGCATACGTAATGCACGGAATAAATCCATACCGCCACCCACCAAGATCTCAAGCATGTTATCTAGGCTTGAAGAATCTGAACCTGTGCGGTTTACAATCGGATTAAGCTCAGTAAGACCTGGTAATAATGGGTTTTCAAATTTAGGCGTACGTGCCAATGCCCAGTTACGGTTTGCTGTAATGGTATTGATTTCACCATTATGTGCAAGGTAACGGAATGGCTGAGCCAAAGGCCAACGCGGTAATGTATTTGTAGAGAAACGTTGGTGGAATACTACGATATGCGATTTTAAGCGCTCATCTGCCAGGTCTGTATAGAACTCAGCAATTGCCGCAGGCATCATCAAGCCTTTATAGCTAATGACTGTTGAACAAAGTGTAGTCACATAAAATAGCGGATCTTTTTGGAGTTGTTGTTCCGCACGGCGACGCGCCAAGAATAACTTACGGTTAAATTCAACCTCAGTTACACCCATTGGACAGTTCACAATGACTTGTTCAAAAGCTGGTAAAGATTGAAGCGCAATTTCACCTAATGCATCGTTGTTTGTAGGAACGATACGCCAAGCAAGAACACGTAAACCTTCTGACTCGATTTCTTTCGTTAAAATATTTTTAGAGTGCTGTGCTAATGCTGGATCAATATTTAAAAATACCGTACCCACAGCAAAAATTTCACTGAGTGTAATATCACTTAGTTTTTTTGCTTCATCACGGAAAAATTGCTTTGGCATCGCCAATAATAAGCCGCAACCATCTCCCGTCTTGCCATCTGCGGCAATACCACCACGGTGCGTCATGCAACTTAAACTGTGAATCGCGGTTTCTACTAGATGATGACTTGATTCACCCTTCATATGGGCAATCAGTCCAAAACCACAGTTATCCTTAAACTCATCAGGCTGATATAAACCTTGAGCGGGAGCTACAGTATTAGGCGATGGCATGTGCATAGCGTACCCTTCTTTCAATAAGGCTCTTTCGAGCGTCAAACAAACAACTTCTTTTTGCGATAGTGCCTACCGATGATAGTTAGCTCAATGTTTCGCAAATAAAAAATTTTGGGCTGATAAGCCAATATACGCTGTTCCATTTTTACGTACACTGGTTTTTGCTAGAAAAATGTTTTGACTTATTTCGCACTCTTTTAAAGCAGCTCGACCCCACGACTCTGCATAGAATTCACTTCTTAGAGGGCTAAAATAGTTTGCAGCACATTAATAAGCACAACAATAAAGCAAAAAGTGTGCCATATAATAAAAATTAATCTAAGTACTTATATTCAATATAAATATATCTATTTTATTCGCGTTATCACACCAAAAAATGACTAAATATGCACCAGATATGGTCAAAAAATATTATTGGATTTTATTTTGCACTAATATTGTGCATGTTATTGAACAAATTATCTCCTTTTACTGCCCTTATTTGAGGCATTTTTTATTGAATATCATTTGAACGTGTTTGAGCTGGCTTATTCGGTTGATCAATATTTGAATTCGATTGTTGTACATCCACTACATTTCCTTGAGCATCACGGCGAACAATAGTGGTCTTAGTAGCTGAATTGGTTGCAGGAGCTTTCGGCTGAACATTGACTGCGGCATTAGTTGATCCCGCCATCAATAATGATTCATCAATTGTAGGTAGAGCGGCTGGACGCAGACGAACCTCATAAAGCTGATTATTTCCACCTTTCATCTCATCTGCACCCAAATCATTGACCAAAGGAGCATAACTTGAGAACTGTTGTGGCTGAGGCTTAATAGACTCAGGCAATTGTAGGTTAATCTGTGTTAACTGCTGAATTGCATCGTCTGAGCGTTTAAAGATCCCATAAACCAAAACATACTGCTCCGCTTGCTGTTCACCACTTAAGCGAAAATAAATAAATTTATTACGATCACTACGATTTTTTAAAAAGTTTTTAATAATGTCTTCATCAGATGCTCTAAATATCTCAAGCGTCCATTGTTTTTTATTTTCGTTAATAAATTTCGTACCACGAAACTCTGGTTCATGCTCACCAGATGCAACTGTACGAGTTGTTAGATCAAGTGGACGAACTTCATCAGCTAAAGCACCCAAGTTAGGTGTCGTAGCAACTTTCTCTGGTTGAATTTGAACAGGCGCATCAGAATCAGCTGACTTTTCAACTTCAACCAACTTCTTGCTATCGGTAATTACCCAGAAAATAAAAGCCAGCAACAAGCAGGCAATACCACCAACCAACCAGATATATTGTTGAACATTCTGCCAAAATGTACGTGATACAGTCATGCTTTACCTTATCTATTATCCGTGTTGATTTGCCAAAATAGCTTGCTTCATCAATTCGACATCAAAGTCCTTAGTAATGACAGCTTGTCCAAGTTGTTTTAATAACACCAACCGTAATTGCCCATTGAGAACTTTTTTGTCATGCGCCATGTATCCAAGGAAATCATCCAATGGAATTTGTGGACATGATATCGGCAAATTCGCACGTTGAATGATTTTTTTTGTACGTTCTACATCTTCATTTGAGATCCAGCCCAAACGCTGTGATAAATCTGCTGCCATAACCATACCGGTTGCAACAGCTTCACCGTGTAACCAAGTACCATAACCAAGATATGACTCAATCGCATGACCGAAAGTGTGGCCTAAATTAAGTAAAGCACGTTCACCTTGTTCTTTTTCATCATTGGCAACGATACGCGCTTTGTGAGCACATGAACGATAGACAGCTTCTGCAAGTAAATTAGCATCTCTCGCAACAAGCCCATCCATATTTTCTTCAAGCCATACCAAGAAATCGACATCACCTAAAAGAGCATATTTAATCACTTCAGCTAAACCTGCTGAAAGTTCACGTTTTGGTAATGTATTGAGTTGCGCCATATCAGCCAGAACAACTTGCGGCTGTTGAAAAGCACCTAACATATTTTTACCAAGCGGATGATTGATTCCTGTTTTTCCACCAACACTTGAATCTACTTGTGAAAGTAATGTGGTAGGAACCTGAACAAAGTAAACTCCACGCTGGAAACAAGCAGATGCAAAACCAGCCATATCTCCAATCACACCGCCACCTAAAGCTAAAACGGTACAATCACGGTTAAAACCAGCTTCAAGTAATGCATCAAAAATTAAATTTAGATGTTGAATATCTTTGTATTTTTCACCATCAGGCAAAATACAAGTCGCAACTGTTTTACCTAAACTTTTTAAAGCTTCCTGATAGTGGCTTAAATATAAAGGCGCAACCGTCACATTACTGACTATCATGACCTGTTGACCATGAATATAAGGCTCTAGTAATTGTTTCGGGTCAAGTTGACTACCAATAAAAATAGGATAACGGCGTTCGCCTAATTCAACATGTAATGTTTGCATGAATTTATAAAACCACTAGTCAGTTTGTCTATTTTAGCTTGTTCGATAGAATAAGTTGCAAAATCTTTTGTGCGAGATCACGTGCAGCGCCTTGATTCGTTTCAATCGTATAATGTGCAACTTCACGATACAAAGGGTCTCTGATCTTTAATAGGTCTCGCAATTTCTGTTCAGGATTTTCAACTTGTAATAATGGTCTGTTTTTGTCGCGGTAGGTTCTTTGTAATTGTAATTCGACAGGTGTATAGAGATAAATAACTATTCCGCGTTGCTTTAAAAATTCTCGGTTAGGCGCTTGGGTAATTGCTCCACCACCTGTTGCCAACACCAACGCTTTACGTAAGGTCAGCTCATTTAAAACCACAGTTTCACGAGTTCGGAACCCAACCTCCCCCTCCTTTTCAAAAATCCAAGGAATAGTTGCCCCTGTCTTGCGCTCAATTTCATGATCACTATCTAAAAATTCACGCCCTAATAGTTCTGCTAAATGACGTCCAACGGTTGTTTTTCCTGCCCCCATGGGCCCTACCAAATAAATATTTGGTAGGGTTTCAAACGCTTTGCTTGGCAAGGCGCCACCTATTTCAATTGCTTTCATTGAAAAATATATTAATGATTTCTCGCCAAAGTGTCATTAACAATTCGTGGTGTTACAAAAATCAGTAACTCTTGTTTATCATCAGACTTTACATCTTTTCTAAATAAACGCCCAACCAAAGGAATATCCCCAAAGAAAGGAACTTTAGTTTGGGTATTTGTCGTTGTTTGCTCGAATACACCACCTAAAATGACGGTTTCTCCATTATCAACCAGCACATTGGTATTAATATTATTCTTATTCAGAATTAACTCACCATTTGGTGCTTCACCCGCCACAGAATCCTTTGAAATATCTAATTTCATTTGAATTTTACCGTCAGGCGTAATGCTAGGCGTAACATCCAGACTTAAGAGCGCATCTTTAAATGACGTTGTTACTGTTGAACCAGCACCAGAATTGGTTGTTGATTGGTAAGGAACTTGTTGACCTGTGGCAACTTTCGCAGTTTGCTTATCGGCAGTCATGACTTTAGGGGTTGAAATCACCTCACCATAACCATCAGCCTGTAAAGCTGAGAGTTCAAGATCCAACATAAAGTCAGACATACTGATAAGACCAAAGGCAATACTTCCCGCCGGATTAGAGACTCCCAAATCGACGTTTAAGTTATCTGGACGTTCGATGGTATATTTATAGCCTCCAGTAGTTTCATCTTTTTTAGGGTCACGTAAATTCCATAAAGTTGTTTCACTACCACCAACCAATAAATTTTTATTATTAGTAATACCTTGTGAAAGAATACCCCACTTTACTCCAAGTTCTTTAGTAAATGACGTAGAAGCTCTAACAATACGTGCTTCAACCATCACCTGCTTAACTTGCACATCAAGTAGTTCAATCATTTTACGAACTTTATCAATATTTTGTGCTGTATCATTTACAATCAAAGTATTAGTCCGACTATCAGCAACAGCACTACCACGTGAACTTAATAAACTCTCCAACGCAAGAGAATCAGAGTTTGCGGTACGATTTGCAACTGCACCTTTACCATTACGAGTATCTTCAATCAACTTAAGCACATCAGTCGCTTTCGCATAACTCAAACGAATATAATCTGTTTGGATTGGCGCTAACTTAATCGTTTGAGCTAAGGCTTTTGCCTCATCATCTTCTGCTTTAATTAATTCAGTAACAGGAGCAATCCAAATTACATTTCCATTACGACGTTTATCAAGATTTTTAGTTTTTAAAATAATATCTAGTGCTTGATCCCAAGGTACATCTTTCAAACGTAGCGTGATGTTACCTTGCACACTATCAGCAGCCACCATATTGATGCCTGTAAAATCGGCAAGCAACTGTAATACACGACGCACTTCAATGTCTTGGAAGTCTAATGAAAGCTTATTACCAGAATAACTTGGTGCTTTATACGAAGCTGATGTACTTTTATCTTGTGGACGTTTCAAACTAATTGTGAGCTTATTTTCAGCTTGATAAGCCATATATTCATAACTACCAGATGACTGAATTGTGATTACACCAGCACCTTTTTCATTATAAGCATCAATACTTGATACGGGCGTTGCAAAATCATTTACATTTAAACGACGTGCTAAATGTGTCGGAATCTTTGTACCTAATGTTCTTATAACAACCTTACTGCCTTGTTGTTGAACATCTACAGGCGTATTACTTCCCAAAAGATCGACAACAACTAAACCTTCTCCCTGACTACCACGCTGAAAGCCAATATTTGAAACACCTTGTGGTTGTGCGGTAGCTGCTGGTATCGGCTTATTCGTTGTTTGAGCTGAATTAATTTTTAGAATGAAAGTATTGCCTTCCACGCGCGTTGTAAAAGCACCAGCATCTTTTAGATTTACGGTTAAGCGTGAACGCACATCATCTGAAGTCACATCAACGGAACTTGCTTCATTCGTTGCAACAGCAATTTTAGACTGCTTTAAACTTTGTTGTGCCTTATCAAAATCTAGTATTAAACGCGAAGGATTTTCAAGTTGGTAAGCTTGTGGCTGTGGAGGCAAACCATTAAACATGACTCTAATTTCTGTACCCTGACCTGCAATTTGCGTTGGTACAATATTGGTCATGCTGACCTGTGCAGATGCAGCCTGCATAATTGCAATCGCTACAGCCCCCATAGAAAACTGACGGAATACCTGATTCATTGTCTGACCATCCCCAATAAATAATCTTTAAAAATACTTTTTCGTTGTTATTCCCTAAATATTAGGGTGCAGGCCCAATCAAGACCAATGTTCTCGGTCTTTCGACATAGCCTTCTCGACCATCTGGCACAATCTCGACCAAATCAATCTGAGTCGGGCTAATCTGGGTAATACGGCCCTGATTCATGCCCATATAGTTGCCCACTTGTACGCGTTCGATTTGCTGATCTGGCGTCTGGATGAGAGCTAATATTTGACCACGACTATTCCGCATGCTTCCTTTCATACTTAAAGCCTCAAGTGCATAACTTTCTAATGGCTGTGACGTACGTGAGAAATTTGGATAAACCCGTTTTCCAGCCATAATTTTGAGTTCAGCAGCCAGTGAGCTTGGCATAAATGGGCTTTTCAATTGATGAGCAGCATAATTAAATTGTGGTACAGGAGTAAAAATAGGTGCTGGTTCAATAGCTAGCGGCGGTTGATTACGGATATTTGCCATTTGCTGATTGACTGCATCAATTCTTGAATCACATCCTACAAGAGCAGCACAAGCCAAAATATAAAGAGTAATTTGCTTAATTTTCATCATAACTCTCCTATTTCGGCTGAGCAGCCGTGCTAGTTGAAGCAGGTGTTGTTGGAGTTTGGGTCGATTGCTTCGCTGTATCTGTTGCTTCTACATAGCGATAGGTTTTCGCTTTGATAGAATAGTTCAATACAGGAATATCTGACTTGCTGTCTTTAGTTTGAGATACATCAACAGTAAAATCATGCATGGTTACGATACGCGGCAACGCAGCAATACTACTCACGAAAGCTCCAAAGGCGTGATAATCACCTGTGGCTTCTATCGAAATCGGTTGTTCAATAAAGACTTCCTGTTTTACTTCATTTTCTAAGCGAATATTTTTAAATTTCAATCCAGACTTCACACCCGTTAAATTGATATCTTCAACCAAACTAGGAATCTCGGTTTCTTTAGGCAACTGCTCTAATTGCTGATTAAAATTTGCCTGCATCTCTTGAAGTTGGACTTGATACTGTTGCAAATTACGTAATTTCGAATCTTTTTCTCGAAATTCGTTTAACAAGTTAGTTTCCTGAGCTTGAGCATTATCAATTGCTTGTAGCTTTGGCTGAATAGCAACAAAATAACCCAAGGCTAATACAGCAAAGAAAATAAAAATCCAGCAAGTAATTTTTACAGATATGGGCCAACTACCGTAGTTGTTCATATCCAGCGTATTAAATTGTTGAAGGAATTTATCGAGATTAAATTTCTTTTTCTTTGAAGCCGATTGCTCTAATGATAACTCGTGAAGTTCATCTTGACTCATTTTGCTGCCCCCGTATCTTTAGCTACGGCTGGTTTATCAGCATTATTATCAGCTGTGGTCACGCCCATTTCCCCTAAATCGACAGTCACAACAAAACTACCGTAATTATCTTCTACCCTAGGAAGAAGAGAACTTGCTGCCTTATCTTTTTTATCTTCAGTCGCCAAGAAAGAGTTCATAAAAGCATTTCGATACCAAGGAGATGCTTCAAGATTACGCAGTAGTTCAGCTACCGTATTTGGACTTTCAGCTTTACCTTCAATCGTAAATTTATCCCCAGTTCGGCTAAATTTCGTTAAATACATTGCAGGCGGCGTGACTCTTACTAACTCATCAACCAGTCTTACCACGACTGGACGCTGACTCTGTAAATCTTGAATCAATTTCATACGCTCAATGATGGCATCACGTTGTTCTTGTAAACCATTTAATGCTTTTAATTGCTGATCAAGGTTTTGGTTAGTACTTGTAATAAGTTGGTTTGCCTGCGTTTGATCATCTAATTTATGATCAAAATAGAACCACCCCCCAAATACGGTTGTAATTCCTAACACAACCACCCCAAAGCATAACGTTATAAATTGTTTTTTTCTTTGCTCCCTCAGCTCTTCACGCCAAGGTAGTAAATTAATTGTTGCCATTAATCAAAACTCCTTAAAGCCAAGCCACACGCCACCATTAAAGATGAGGCATCATTTTCAATTTTTTGAACGTCGACTTGAGGAGAAAAACCCATCTGTAAAAATGGATTGGCAATAGTGACACGGTAACCTAATTTTTGCTGCAAAAGCTTGGCAAGACCTGGAATATTCGCATTTCCGCCTGCAAGCAGAATATGGTCTATTTCGTTAAACTGAGATGAAGAAAAGAAAAACTGTAAAGAGCGGGCTGCCTGCTGAACTACAGCATCTAGAAACGGATCTAATACTTCAATTTCATAGTCATCTGGTAAAGAACGATCTTTTTTCGCTCGACTTGCTTCGTCTAAAGACAAACCATAACGACTTTGAATTTCAAGCGTAAGTTGTTTTCCGCCAAAAACTTGCTCACGGGTATAAATAATTTTGCCGTTTTGCATGACAGACAATGTTGTCATGGTATGGCCAATATCTAAAACCCCTATCGTATTTGCACCCATAGGCAAGCTATCAGCAAACACACTGAATGCGCGCTCAACAGCATAACTTTCAACATCAGCCAATTTAGGATTTAAATCTGCCAACTCAAGAACCTCAACGCGCGTTTCTACGTTTTCCGTTCTTGTTGCGACTAAGAGTACATTTACACGATTTGAATTCGCGAGACGGTCAGGTAGAACCTCAAAATCTAGGCTCACCTCATCCAAAGGGAACGGTATATACTGCTCCGCATCTACACGAATCTGAACTTCACGTTCATCATCGCTCATATCCGCATCCATTTCGATAGTTTTATGAATAACCGTCGATGTAGGAACAGCAATTGCCGCATTTTTAGTTTGGGGATTTGCTACATTAATCGCCCTTTCCAATGCTTCCGCTACTGCTTCTGGATTTAAGATATTTTTTTCAACTACACTGTTTTCAGGTAAAGGCATCAAAGCATAGCTTTCAACCCAATATTTACCGTTCTTGACAGAGAGCTCTAACAACTTAACAGAAGTCGAACTAATATCGACGCCCATTAACCCCTTATTAGGTTTACGATATAACCTGAGCACACTATTGTCCTATTATTTTTTTATCCCCAAAAAAAATTACAAACCAACAATCTCGGTCTTTATTTTTACACGGATACAATATCTCATCTAACAATCCGCATGTCTAAAGGCTATACTGACCACAATTAGTTTGTATTCGATCTTATTAAAGCTTACTTATCATGAAAAAGCTATCCAGTTTGGGCTTCGTGCGTCCAATTTTTTTGATCATTATTATTATCTTAGTCTCACTTCCGATGGGATTTTATGGCATGTATCTCTATATTGCCCCAACCCTCCCGGAAATGAGTTCATTAAAGAAAGCACCACTTCTAAAACCATTACAAGTCTATACAGCCGATAATCAACTTATTGCTGAGTATGGTGGTAAACTTTCGATACCGGTTGAATACAAACAAATTCCTCCTGCTTTTATTCATGCATTTTTAGCTGCAGAAGACTCATCTTTCTTTGAGCATAGCGGTATTAGCTTTAAAGGTTTAGGACGCGCTTTAAGCGAGAGTGTGACTGGTTCCGATGTGCAAACGGGTGGTTCGACTATCACAATGCAGGTCGCAAAAAACTATTATTTAAGTCCCGAGAGAACGTTAAAACGTAAACTTACAGAAATATTTTTGGCTCGAAAAATTGAGCAAAACTTATCTAAAGAAGACATCTTAAGTCTTTATGTCAATAAGATTTTCTTGGGGAAAAATGCGTACGGTATCGCAGCAGCAGCCAAAATTTACTATAACAAAAGCATTAATGAACTTAGCATTGCTCAAATGGCAATGATTGCAGGTTTACCAAAAGCGCCATCCAAATATAACCCTGTTGTTAATCCTGAACGTGCACTTGAACGCCGTAACTGGATTTTAGGCCGTATGTTGCAACTCGGTTATATTTCTCAAGCGGAATATCAAAAAGCTGTGGCTGAGCCTATCAATTTGAATATGCCCAACCGCGACTTAAATAATATTCATCCATATGCTGGTGAAATGGTTCGCTCAGAGCTTGTAAAACATTTTGGTGAACAAGCAATTGACTCAGGTTATAAGGTTTATACAACCATTAATGCCCAACGTCAGGCTATTGCAGAGAAATCTGTACAAGATGGTCTTGAGGCTTATGACAGACGTCATGGTTGGCGTGGCGCAGAAGCACATGATAAACCATTAAGCCAATTTAGAGCTTATGCTAATACCTACCCCGCAGAAGTGACCAAAGTAAATAGCAACTCGTTTGAAGCTTTAATGCAAGATGGTTCAACCGTCACTGTGCAATGGTCTGGTATGTCATGGGCCCGCCCCTATCGTAATGCAAATAGCGTAGGTGGAGCACCTTCACGTGCATCTCAAATTGTTAAAGTGAAAGATATTATTCGCTTACGTCCAAATGAAGCTAAGACTGCATGGTCGTTAGTTCAAGTACCAAAAGTTCAAGGCCAGCTTATTGCAATTAATCCAAATGATGGATCAATTGAAGCGATTGTTGGTGGCTATAATTTTTATCAATCAAAATTTAACCGTGCTTTGCAAGGCTGGCGTCAACCGGGTTCTACCATCAAGCCATTTCTTTATGCTTTGGCACTAGAGCGCGGTATGACACCTTACACCATGGTCAACGATAGTCCGATTACCATTGGCAAGTGGACACCAAAGAACTCTGATGGTCGTTACCTAGGCATGATCCCATTACGACGTGCTTTGTATTTATCTCGTAATACTGTATCTGTAAGACTTTTGCAGACTGTAGGGATTGAACGTACTCGCCAATTATTCATGGATTTTGGTTTACAAGAAGATCAAATTCCACGTAACTACACTATTGCCTTAGGTACACCTCAAGTATTACCAATTCAAATGGCAACGGGTTATGCAACCTTCGCAAACGGTGGTTACCGTGTTCAACCACATTTCATCCAACGTATTGAAGATGCGTACGGTAAAGTTATTTACGAAGCTAAACCAGAATATGCATGTATTCCATGTATTAATGCCCCTGAAACAACAGATGATGCTCAAGCAACCACACCTGATGATCAAGTTGTTGAAGTGACCAATAAAGAGTTGGAGCAGAAAGAAAAAGCAGCAAAACAGCTTAATCTTAAACAAACAGATAAAAATAACAGCCAATATCGACAAGCTCAGCGCATTTTAAAATCAAGCTCTGCTTATGATATGGCGAATATCTTACGTGATGTAATTGAGCATGGTACTGGTCGTGCTGCACTTAAAATTGGCCGTAGTGACTTGGGTGGTAAAACAGGTACAACAAACGATGCAAAAGATGCATGGTTTGCAGGTTTTAATGGCAAATTAGTCGCTATTACTTGGGTTGGTTTCGACCAACCAACGACACTTGGTCGTCGCGAGTATGGTGGTATTGCCGCATTACCAATTTGGATTAACTTTATGGATCAATCACTTAAAGGTACTCCAGCGTCTTGGGTTCGTTTAGAGAAAGATGCTCAATCACCTATTTCTCGTGAAAAACAAGATGTCGCAAGTGAAGTTGGCGATAAGAAAACATATCGCGCAGCGCCGCCATTGGCTCGACCACTTTATCGTCCTGCACCGCCACAGCCTAAAAACACTACTAATGACTTCGATGATTTACCGGGCGAAGAAATTGTAATTCCATCTAAGGCAGCGCCTCCAGCAATGAAGCCTGCACAAGGAGCAGCACCGAAGCGTGACAAAGATGAATTAGAAAACTTGATTAACCAAATTGAGTAAAATAAAAAAGCCATCGTTAGATGGCTTTTTTATTACGCTTTTGAAAAAGATAGATTTGAAAAGATGCCGTTACCTCTAATTGAGAGTGCTGCTCTAACTGCATTCGACGCTCTGGAGAGGCCTTATATGCATATGGCGTCATAGCGATTAGATTTTTTAAAGCCTCTTGGTCAAGTAATAAAGGGGCATCTATAGTTTGCTGTTCTTTCAACTCAAATAAATCTTGCAGTTGTTCAACAAACTTTTGCGGTGTGTGCGGATTGACCTGCTCAAACAGTGCCTCACGCATCGCATATAAATGTTCAGTTGCAGGTGTGACAACAATTAAATATCCATCATCTTTTAGCACACGTAAAATTTCTGCTTGTGGAATTGGACTAAAAAGGCTGGTACACACATCCACACTTCGATCGATTACCGGTAAAGTCGCTCCCGTACCAACAACCCAAGTCACGTTATGATTTAACTTTGCTGCGCGTTGTACAGCATTTTTCGCAATATCTACACCTACACACTGCTCAACAGCATCTTGCATTGCACTTGTGTAATAACCCTCACCACAACCAATATCAAGTACTGATTTAGCTTTAAGCTGCTTTAGCAAAGCAACTACAGCTTGCTGTAAAGGTTGATAATAGCCATCCTGTAAAAAGGCACGGCGCGCATCTACTGACTCAGGTGTATCCCCTGGGTTTTTACTATGTTTATGTTGCACAACATGTAAATTGACATAGCCTTGTTTAGCTACATCATAACTATGTCCTTGCTCACATCGCCAAGTTCGTTCAGTTAAATTCAGGGACTGACGACACACAGGACACATTAAAATTTGCTTAGCCACGTTTAATTATTCTCTTGTTCTTTTTGTTGCAAATAAGTCTTTGCGTGTAGTCCAACAAAGGTGCGGCCTGCATTTGTTCCAGAAATCCATTCATCTACATCAAACAAATCAAATAAACCAATTTTAATTAAAGTCGGAATCGCAATTTTTAATTCCTCTTCAATTTGGCCTCTCTGCCCTGCATTATACAAATCAATATTATGCAACATCGTCGCTACTGTTCCAGTTTGTACTTTACTACCATCTTTAAGTACAACTTGAGGTAATACTTCCCCATCACTAACCACTTTTTGGTTAATTACAGATAATTGGTCTAGCCCAACAACCTTTGTCATTTACCTCTCCAATAAAAAAAGCCAGTAGAAACTGGCTTTATATTGACACCAAAATAATTTCTAGCGCAATTTTAAGGTCATTAAGCCTAATACGACTAGTATAATCGTAATAATCCAGAACCGAATAACCACTTGAGTTTCTTTCCAGCCTTGTTTTTCATAGTGATGATGTAAAGGTGCCATCAAGAAGACACGCTTATTCCTCATCCGTAGCGACCCAATTTGCAGGAATACCGAAACAGCCTCCATCACAAAAACACCTCCCATAATCGCAAATACGATTTCTTGGCGCACCATCACAGCAATTGTTCCAAGCATTGCACCTAGAGCTAAAGCACCCACATCACCCATAAAGACTTGCGCTGGGTGTGCGTTATACCAAAGAAACGCCAAGCCTGCACCAATCATGGCAGAACAGATTACAACCAGCTCTGAAGTATATTTCACATATGGAATATGCAAATAATTAGCAAAACGGATGTCACCAGATAAGTAAGCAAATACACCTAAACCTGAAGCAACCATAACCACTGGCATAATGGCCAAACCATCCAAACCATCAGTTAAGTTAACCGCATTAGATGCACCATTAATGACTAAATAAGTGAATACAATAAATGCTAAACCCAAAGGAACGATAGAAAGTGGAATAGAAAGATTCTTAAAGAAAGGAATCAATAAATCCAACATATTTGCAGTATGTTCTGCATTAGATTGTTCAGTTGCAATTAGATATAACGCAATACCAGCACCGAGTGACGCAATAGAAGTCCAGAAGAATTTCTTACGAGCAGGTAAGCCAGCATTGTCTTTATAGCGGATTTTAATCCAGTCATCTGCCCAGCCAACCGCACCAAACACAACCATCACACCAAGTACAATCCAAACATACGGATTAGATAAATCAGCCCACAACAGAGTACTAATACCAATTGAAAGCAGGATTAGAATCCCGCCCATGGTTGGTGTACCCATTTTTTTGGCATGATTTTCAGGAGCAAACGAACTTACTGCCTGACCGTATTTTAACGCTTGTAATTTACGAATCATGATCGGTCCGAGAACCAAACCAATGGTCAGTGACGTTAATACACTGAGTAAAGAACGTAATGTTAAATAACGAACCACTTGAAACGAACTGTGATAGCCCGCAAGTTGTTCAAACAACCATAACAGCATTTAAAGTTTCTCCATCAAATCAGCCATCAACGTTTCCATATGAGTAAAGCGAGAACCTTTAAACAGGAAACTCATGGACTGGGGTTGATGTGTTTGGATTAGATTGATTAAAAATGGAAGCGCCTCAGCTTGAGTCTGAAATGCGTTCAATTTATTAGAATGAAGGCCTGCACCTTCAAGAGCTGCCGAGGCAAACTGCCCAACTGCAACAATATGGTCTAAAGGAAGTTCTGCAAGATCTCGACCTAAGTCGTGATGCTCTTGCCAACTACTATCGCCAAGCTCTCCAATATCACCCATCACCATGACTTTAATGCCATTTTGCTGAAGTAATACTTGTGCCGCAGCACGCATAGAGGTTGGATTGGCGTTATAAGTATCATCAATAAATAAGTAAGGCGCTTTTTGAATAAAGTTCAAACGACCTTTAGCACCTTGTGCTTGCTCCAAACCTTTTACAATATCTTCTAAGCTAATTCCTAGCGCCAGAGCAAACGCTACGGCTGCCGTTGCATTTTGTACATTATGCTCACCAGCAAAAGGCAATCTTACGAGGCTAGTACCTTGAGGTGTATGTAGCTGAAAATTGGCAGACTGTGGTAGCAGCTCAACTTCTGTAGCAAATACATCACCACCTATACCAAAGCTAGAAATTTGATGATCTTTGGCTGCTTCACGAATCTCGGCAGTGAAATCGTCTTGTTGCGGAACAATAGCAACGCCCTGAGGCAAAATATGACGATAGATTTCCGATTTAGCACGGCAAATGCCATCACGTCCACCGAACTCACCTAAATGAGCAGTTCCAATATTTAAAATGCCCGCGACATGTGGCTGAACGAGTTTTGATGTGTAATCAATTTCACCTTGATGATTTGCACCAAGTTCCATCACCGCGTATTGATGTTCCTTGCGAAGCTCAAGCAGCATCATCGGCACGCCAAGGTCATTATTTAAGTTGCCTCGCGTAATGAGTGTAGGTGCTAAACGTGACAGTATGCTTCCTAGCATTTCTTTTGTGGTGGTTTTGCCACTACTTCCCGTTAAAGCAATCACTTTCAATTGAGCATTCTGTTGACGGCGATAACTACCAAGTTGCCCCAAAGCTAAACGAGTATCAGCAACCACAAGCTGAGCAATATCAATATCTAATGGACGTTCAACAATCGCAATTTGACAACCATTTGCTGCAACTTGTGCAACGAAATCATGTGCATCAAAACGCTCACCTTTTAGTGCTAAAAAGGCATCCCCAGTTTCCGCATGACGAGAGTCCGTCAAAATACGTTTAATTTCAGTTTGAGGGATCTGGTCTTTATGCCAATAACCCTGCGTTGCCTGTTGTAATTGTTGAGCTGTCCACGGTTCCAAAGGCACGGTACTGGTGGTTGAAGTATGCATAATTTTTCCTATTGTGCAGGGTAAGCAGCATCTACCGTATGATGTTGTGCATCAATCGCAGAACGCACTTCAACCACATCATCAAACCAGTGACGCACACCATTAATTTCTTGATAATTTTCATGTCCTTTACCGGCAATCACCACAATGTCACCAGCTTGAGCTTGCTCTGCAACAAATTTAATGGCTTCACGTCGATCATGAATTTCATGCATACGGTGCCCTGAAAAATCGATTCCTTGCTTCATGTCAGTAAAAATCTGTTCAGGGTCTTCTGTTCTTGGGTTATCTGAAGTCAAAATAACCGGATTTGCACCATCTAAAGCGGCTTGAGTCATGAGTGGACGCTTACCACGGTCACGGTCTCCACCACATCCAAATACCGCCCAAAGCTCATTAGAGACATGTCGCTTTAAGGTCTTAAGCACTTGAATTAATGCATCTGGTGTATGTGCATAATCGACTACAAACAATCGCTCATCATCACGAATGACTTGCATTCGGCCTGGGGCACCAATTAATTTAGGAACAAAATTAATTAATGCTTGTAAATCGAAACCAGCTTGCTCAGCAGCTATGAGCGCGGCAATCAAATTTTCAACATTAAAATGGCCTAATAGCGGACTTTCTACCGCAAATGAAGCTTGCAGACATACCAGATTAAAGGTTGCACCAGTCAAGCTATAGCTTAAATCGGTAATGTAATAATCGGCTGTATTTTGAGTTAATGAATAAGTCAAAATTTTAGGTTGCGCTGGATTATTCTGAGCAGACTTAATCATTACATCTGCATGTGCATCATCTAAATTAATAACAGCAATTTTTAATGAATTAAATTGGAACAAACGAGCCTTTGCTTCTGCATAAGCTTCTAAAGTGCCATGATAATCAAGATGGTCACGACTTAAGTTACTATAAACAGCAATTTCAATCTCACAGCCATTTAGTCGCCCCTGCTCAAGACCATGCGAACTCGCTTCTAATGAAGCAAAAGTTGCACCCTGCTTAGCATAAGCATGTAATTCATTTTGCAATTGCAGAGCATCAAGGGTGGTATGCGTAGAAGGAGTCAAGTCTGGCAAAATACCATTACCAGTTGTCCCCATCACTGCACAGCGCTGCTGTTGTGAACTAATTAACTCAGCAATTAAGCGAGAAATAGTCGTTTTACCATTCGTCCCTGTTACAGCAATAATCCTTAATGGTTTAACTGTATCAGTCTGTTGTAAATAACGTTTTTGCCACTCACCCATACGCTGGCGCACATCAGGGCATACCCACTCATTTGCAACACCTAATTCGGTTTCACTAATTACAGCAAGTGCCCCATTTGCTAAAGCTGCTTCAGCAAATGTACGTGTTTTTTCAGGTTGGCTATAACTGGTCAACGCAATAAAAATTTGGCCTGTTTCGATTTTACGACTATCTAAACCAAAGCCATGAAATGGCTGGTGAGGCCATTGTGCATCAATCTCGATTGGATTAATTTCTTGAAAAGAAACAGTCATAGCTTACCTGCGAGTAGGATTCTGTGGAGTATTAAGTGGCTTATCAAGCGGTACGTTCATTAAACGCAGTGACTCTTGCATAATACGAGCAAAAACTGGTGCAGCAACCAAACCACCGTAGTAACGACCTTGTGGATTCTCCACAACCACGATAACTGCTAAACGCGGGTCACTAATTGGTGCAACGCCTGCAAATAAAGCACGATATTCACTATTTGAGTAGCCTTTACCATCCGCACGTAATTTATGAGCGGTACCTGTTTTACCACCTACTCTATACCCCGGGATATTGGCCTGTGTCGCCGTACCACCTGGCATAGTCACTTGCTCAAGCATTAACAAGACTTGATCAGCAATTTTAGGATTTAAAACCTGCTCACCTTTAGGTGCCTGATCCAATTTATGCAAGCTTAATGGCATTTCGACGCCATGATTTGCAAGCATCGCATAGCCTTGTGCCAACTGAAGAATAGTTGCGTTTAGACCATAACCATAAGCCATGGTACCAATTTGAGAAGAGTTTAATTTACTTACAGGAAGTACTAAACCAGCACTTTCACCCGGGAATTTCACTGCAGAACGTTTACCAAATCCAACACGCTTAAAGAAGGTCGGCAATGTCTCTTTCGGAAGTGATAATGCAATTTTTGCAGAACCTACGTTTGATGACTTAATAATGACACCAGTTACAGTCAAAGCCCCGTAGTTATGGGTATCACGAATCGTATGCCAACCCAGACGCATTGAGCCGGGTGAGGTATTTACAATGGTATTCGGCGTATATTGCCCAGTTTCCAAAGCAGATGAAATCGTGAATGGTTTCATGGTTGAACCTGGCTCGAACATATCGATCGCACCACGGTTACGCATAGCATCCTTATTAGACAAACCATTCTTATCATTTGGGTTATAAGATGGCCAACTGGTCATTGCTAAAATCTCACCAGTTTTAACGTCAACTGCAATTGCCGTTGCTGAACGTGCATTATTCGCAACGCCTGCGGCCGTCAATTCACGGTACATAATGTACTGTAAGCGAGAGTCGATACTTAAAGTGATGTTCTCACCCGGCTCGCCCTCACGGATTACTTCAGAAACTTTTAAGCGATTACCGCGCTTATCACGAATAATTTTTTGTTCGCCATCGACGCCAGAAAGCTGTTTATTCAACTGCATTTCCAAGCCCTCGACACCTTTTCCATCACTATTGGTCAAGCCAATAATTTGGGCATTCGGCTGTGGTTGCGGATAATAACGTTTGTAAGTTTTCTCCGCATAGACCCCTTGGAAGTTGCCTTTCATAATAAGGTCAGCTTGTTGCGGTGGAACTTCTTTTTTCAAAACTAGATAGCGAGAACGCGGACGCGCATTCATCTGCTTCTTAAGATCAGCACGGTCAACACCAACTACATCAGCAAGCTCATCTAGGTTTAAATTTTTATCAGGTAGCTGACGTTTTAATTTACGATTTTTTGGATCTTGTTTTAGTTCAGCCGTAATCTGATCGTATAAATGTTTGGTTTCAAAATAATCACGCGGATCCATCACAATTTTCATGATTGGACTACTAATCGCTAAAGGCACACCGTGGCGATCGCTAATCACCCCACGCATAGCTTCTATACGTTCAGTACGCAAAATATTGGCATTGGCCTTATTTTGTAAAAAGTCCTTATTAATGATTTGAACATAAAATGCACGCGCAATTAATACCACAAAACACAGTAGTACCACTGCCCAGAGCAGATAAAACCGCCACATATCAAAGGCAAGACTTGGTTTTTCCGAAATAGACTGCTGTTTTTTTCGTGTTTGCTTTGTTCGCTTATCTACCATACAGCAAGGCCTTACTTATTGTGCTCTGGAGTCATCGGTAAAGAAATTACCACCGTTTCTGCAGCAGGTGGCGAAAACATTCGTAATTGTGTGACAGCACGTGTACCAATTTGAGCAGTAGCACCAAACGTTTGCTGCTCAATCAATAAACGTCCCCATTCAGCATTGAGATCGTCACGTTCACGCATATAAGAGCTTAGCTCTCTATAATCATGACGATACTCAAACACCTGTAATACCACCATCATGGCACTGATAAAAACCACTGCCACCATGACTGCATACACTACGAATTTTTTGACCACTTTTTTTCCTGTGGTTTCGATTTCATCACTGCTTTTCATTACTCGCCTTTTTGTTCCAAGCGTTCAGCAACCCGAAGCCATGCACTACGTGAACGTGGGTTCGCTTTTACTTCTTGTTCACTCGCACGAACCCGCGAAATTTTCTTTAATCTTCTCGTATCAATCTGCTGCTCTGGCATACCCCAACCAGAGTCCTCGGCCAAAGTTGATTCTTTTTGAATAAACTGTTTTATCAAGCGGTCTTCAAGCGAATGGAAGCTGATCACCGACAAACGTCCTTTTGGTTTAAGCAAGTCTACAGCTTGCGGCAAAAACACTTCAATATCATCCAGTTCTTTGTTAATAGCAATACGGATTGCCTGAAAAGTACGCGTAGCTGGATGTTTATGCTTTTCCCATTTTGGATGAGCTGTTTTTACAAGTTCAGCCAATTGTGCCGTAGTATCTAATTTTCCGGCTTGTTTAATTGCTTTCGCAATACGTCGACTATATCGTTCTTCACCGTATTGATAAATGATATTAGCCAATTGTTCTTCTTCAATTTCAAGTAACCATTCAGCAGCCGTCAAGCCTTTAGAATTATCCATGCGCATGTCTAAAGGGCCGTCTTGCATGAAACTAAAACCACGTTCTGCTTGGTCTAATTGAGGAGAAGACACACCTAGGTCAGCCATAATCCCATCAACGCTTTGCACCCCAATTTCCTGCATTTTTTCTTTAATTTCAGCAAAACTTGCATGAATAATGGTAAATCTTGGGTCTTCTTGTGCCAAGGCAGCTGCAACTTCCAAAGCTTGAGGGTCTTTATCAAAAGCATATACTCGGGCATTTTCATCGAGTTTCGACAATAACAAGCGCGTATGCCCGCCTCGTCCAAAGGTTGCATCGATATACACCCCTGTTGTGCGATCTGCCAATAAGCTTTCAACGGTCTCAAAAAGTAAGACAGAAATATGCGACATAGGAGTTAAATCATAGCGTAAAAATGTAACTGCACATTATCACCTTGTTTATGATGAACACCAAACGGCTTTTTGTAGGAAAATATTAATTTTTCATAGAGAAAACCGTTTTCTTTGCATTTTTTAAGCAAAATAAAAAAAGCAAGCTCACCTTTTCAGGTTCACTTGCTTCAATATTAAAAGTTTAAGTAATTTTTAAACGGCTACTCTAAATATATTTATCTCTACTATTTCCCTTCATAAATCTGATCGAAGATGGCTCCATTGGCAAAGTGAGTTTGCTGAGCTTTTGCCCACCCACCAAAAACATCATTAATCGTAAATAATTTAATTTTTGGAAATTGTGCGGCATATTTTGCAGCGACCTGAGGATTACGTGGACGGAAATAATGTTTAGCTGCCAACTCTTGCCCTAAAGGTGAATATAAGAAGTTGAGATAGCCTTTTGCCAAAGTACGGTTACCATCCTTATCGACTATTTTATCTACAATCGCAACAGAAGGCTCTGCCAAAATTGAAATGGATGGATAAACAATTTCATATTTATCTTTATCAAGCCCTTTAGTTGCCAATAATGCTTCATTCTCCCAAGAGAGTAGAACGTCTCCAATTCCACGCTCAGCAAATGTAGTCAGCGAACCACGTGCCCCAGAATCTAACACTTTGACGTTGTGATAAAGTTTTTTAACCAGCTCTTTTGCTTTGGCATCATTTCCACCCAGCTGTTTTAAAGCATATCCCCATGCAGAAAGATAAATCCAGCGCGGTGCTCCACCCGTTTTCGGATTAGGCGTAATAATTTCAACGCCAGGTTTAGTTAAGTCATTCCAATCACGAATATTTTTTGGATTACCTTTCCTAACCAAAAATACAACCGTAGATGTATAAGGTGCCGAGTTATTAGGAAACTCTTTTTGCCAGTTCGGTTGGATATATCCCGCTTTAACAATTTCATCAATATCATTCGCTAAAGCCAAAGTCACCACATCTGCTTGAAGGCCTGTCGCTACAGCTCGAGCCTGTTTCCCAGAGCCACCATGGGATTGTTTAAAATCAACGTCTTGACCTGTACGTTGCTTCCAGAACTTTCCAAAAGCCTGATTATATTCTTGATAAAATTCGCGAGTTGGATCATAAGAAACATTTAAAAATGTAGTCGCAGCCTGTACTGCACTTACGGCTAACCCCATATATGTAGCGACCGCAATTATTGCTATTCTTTTCATTTATAAAAACCAATTTCATTTTTAAACTATACTATATTTTTATGTTTTCATTTTTCCATCAAATACTTATAACAATTCAAGGTTTATTAATCACTTTAAACGATATAAATTTTGCTTAGTTTTTATTCATAATTTCGAAAAGTTTTGTAATTATTCTTATAGTTTATTTATAGTCTTCACTTTATCTACACATTAATTTGTTAAATAATGAGACGTAATGGATACAGATAGGCTACATTTGAAAGATACCAAGGTGAAATAAAGGTGTTTTTTGTAAAAAGTGTGACATAGTTCTACTTTTTTATTAAAATTTATGTTTGAATCGTAGCGTTACCGTAATTTACATTTGGTTAAACTCAAAAAATAGACGAAATGTACGTACTGAGGGGATGAGTAAAAATGAAAACTAAGTATGGAAAAGCTTTGAGTTTGGGTTTGGTGCTCAGTTTTGCATCACAATTATCTGTTGCCGCAGCACTCAAAGATACACCGAGCAAAGGCGTTTCCGACCGTCAGTCTTCGCTTATTGAAAAAGCGCTAGACCAACAAAAACGCAATACTATAGCTTTACCTTCTACAGATGATGAGCTAAAAGTACTTAACACTATTCGTGTGACACCTACTCAAAATTTTCTTGCTGCACAGCATGAACGTTTTTCACGTTTTGTTCAGGCAATTTTCCAGCCACATACTTCTTAATATTTGAAACGGCCCCTCATCGTTTCAAATTAAGCCCAGTCTGCCGTTAAATAAAAACGTCAGAATACTGGGCTTTTTCGTTATAATAGTTTCAATTTTTATTTTGACCCATTATCTATGAAAGTTCGTACTCGTATTGCACCTTCTCCTACTGGTTTCCCTCATGTTGGTACTGCCTACATTGCCTTATTCAACATGTGTTTTGCGAAACAACATGGTGGAGAATTTATTTTAAGAATTGAAGATACAGACCAACTTCGCTCTACACCAGAATCTGAAAAAATGATTTTAGATTCTTTACGTTGGTTAGGTTTAAACTGGTCTGAAGGTCCAGATGTGGGTGGTCCTCACGCGCCTTATCGCCAATCAGAGCGCATGGGAATTTATAAGCAATACGCGTTAGAACTTGTTGAAAAAGGTCATGCTTTTTACTGTTTCGCGACAGCAGAAGAACTAGATCAAATGCGTGCTGAACAGCAAGCACGTGGTGAAACACCAAAATATGATGGCCGTGGCTTAAAGCTTTCTCAAGAAGAAGTCACTCGCCGTCTTGAAGCGGGTGAACCTCATGTCATTCGTATGAAAGTACCAGAAGAAGGTGTATGTAAATTTAACGACTTACTCCGTGGGGAAGTAGAAATTCCTTGGGCACAAGTCGACATGCAAGTCCTTCTTAAAACAGATGGTTTACCAACTTACCATTTAGCCAATGTTGTTGATGACCATTTAATGGAAATCACGCATGTATTACGTGGTGAAGAATGGCTTCCATCTGCACCGAAGCATCAGTTGCTTTACCAATACTTTGGCTGGGAAATGCCAACGCTTTGCCACATGCCATTATTACGTAACCCAGATAAATCAAAATTATCTAAACGTAAAAACCCAACATCAATTAACTACTACCGCGATATCGGTGTTCTACCAGAAGCCTTACTCAACTATTTAGGCCGTATGGGCTGGTCAATGCCAGATGAGCGTGAAGTATTTACCCTTCAAGATATGATGGATCACTTTGATATTCAACGTGTATCTTTGGGTGGCCCAATTTTTGATGTCGAAAAACTCAATTGGTTAAATGGCCAATGGATTAAAGGCTTAACACCAGGCCAACTATTAGACCGTTTGCTTACTTGGAAAAGTGATCGCAGCACTTTAGAAGACATTGCTGCCGCTATTCAACCGCGTATTAATTTAATTTCTGAAGCTGTGAATTGGGCTGGTTTTTACTTTAACCATATGCCACAAATTACAGCCGAAATGTTTGAAAGTAAAAAATTGACTCAAGAACAAGTTCGTCAAAGTTTACAATTTGCAATTTGGCGTCTTGAAGGTCAATTTACTTGGAATAATGACACGGTTAGCCAAACCTTAATGGACTTGGCAAATCAGATGGGTATTAAATTACGTGACTTTATGCCAGCGTTCTTTATTGCAATTGCCGGCTCAACCAGTTCTACACCAGTGATGCAATCAATGGTTACGCTTGGCCCTGATTTAACCTTTGCTCGTTTACGACATGCATTAGAAATTGTTGGTGCACCGAGCAAAAAAGAAGTAAAAATCTGGGAAAAACTCAATGAAAGCTTAAAATTGCCGAAAAATGAAGCAACTAGCGAAGCTTAATTCATTTTTTTATTGACGTGTGGGCGCATTCACCCTAATATTGCGCTCACACAAACTGGGGCCATAGCTCAGTTGGTAGAGCGCTACAATGGCATTGTAGAGGTCAGCGGTTCGATCCCGCTTGGCTCCACCAAGATCCTTTGTGTTTGCCTCATCAAGTCCCTATCGTCTAGAGGCCTAGGACATCGCCCTTTCACGGCGGTAACCGGGGTTCGAATCCCCGTAGGGACGCCATTTTCTTTTTGAAAAATTCATTTTAAAGACTCTTTCGTCACCTTCCTGTCTATTCTTTGACACCTTCTTGATTGCACATTTGTCTATTTTATCTAAAATAGCGTCTTTCTCAAATTCTCTCAATGTGTAATATGCAGCCATCTGACAATCAACTAGATGCTCAGCATCAGAACAGTACTGCACCTTTAAAAAGAGCCATGAGTACTCGCCACCTTGTGATGTTATCGCTAGGGGGAGCAATCGGTACTGGTTTATTTTTAGGTTCAGGGGAAGTCATTTCACAAACTGGACCTATTGGCGCAATTATTGCCTACATTCTTGGGGGTGCGATTGCTTACATGGTTATGCTCTGCTTAGGCGAGCTGGCTGTCCATATGCCTGTTTCTGGCTCTTTTGGTGCATATGCGCAAAAGTACATTAGCCCAAGTACAGGTTACATGATTTCATGGATGTACTGGCTAACATGGACAGCAACGCTAGGAACCGAGTTTACCGCTGCTGCTCTACTGATGCAGGAATGGTTTCCACAAATTTCAATGTGGATCTGGACACTTATTTTTGCAGTAACTATTTTTGGACTAAATATTAGTTCAACTCGAGTATTCGCTGAGTCAGAGTTCTGGCTGGCACTGGTTAAGGTCGTTACCGTTATTGCCTTTATTGTGCTTGGGTTATTAGCCATTTTTGGTTTAATTCCTTTTCATGGCGCTCAAACTGCTCCTCTGTTTAGTAATTTAACTGCCCAAGGCTGGTTCCCACACGGTTTCCTCCCTATCTTTACGACCATGCTGATTGTGAATTTCGCGTTCTCTGGAACAGAACTGATTGGTGTGGCTGCTGGTGAAACGAAAGATCCTGCACAGAACGTCCCTAAAGCAATTAATGCTGCAATCTGGCGTCTTCTTATTTTCTTTGTAGGCACCATTATTGTGATTAGCGCATTACTTCCTTTCCAGCTTGCAGGCTTAAGCAGTGAAAGTGTAAGTAGTAGTCCTTTCGTTACTGTATTTAATTACATCGGGATTCCATATGCTGATGACATCATTCGTTTTGTAATTATTACGGCACTACTCTCAGCTGCAAATTCAGGTTTGTATGCAGCTTCACGTATGATGTGGTCTTTATCAGAACAAAAACTCCTTCCAAGTGTATTTGCCACACTTTCAAAAAGTGGAACACCTATTGTGGCTCTGGTTGTTACCATGTTTGGCGCAATCCCAGGTTTGTTATCGGAACAGTTTGCACCTGAAACCATCTTTAAAAACTTACTCGGTGTTGCAGCTTTTACCATGGTTATTGTCTGGATGAGTATTTGTTTAAGTCAGTTCAATTTCCGCCGCCAATGGTATAGATCAGGTCATACAGTTAAAGATTTAAAATATGCGGCACCACTATTCCCTATCGTTCCAATTTTAGGTTTTCTTTTCTGCTTTATTACCTGTTTAAGTATGGCAGCTGACCCTCAAATGCGAGCTGGTTTTGTAGGTTGCTTAATTTTTACTGCTTTATGCTATGTAAGTTACTTTATTTTTTATCGCGACAAAGCTTAAGTGCTTGTAATTAAAAAGTGTAGCAAAAAGCTACACTTTTTTTTGCCTAGATACTGGCTTTATAGAATCTACCGTTGTAGATTAAAATTTATATTAAAAACAATTCTTTGCCTACAATGAAAATTATATTTATCCATGGGATGAATCAACAGAATTACACCGCACATCGTTTAAAGGAGCATTGGCTAAAAGTATTTAAACTCGGCTTAAAACAATTACATTGTAGAGTTAATTTAAGAGATCTACATATACATATGCCATTTTATGGCGATTTAATGACGAAATATCAATTATCCAATCAATTAGACCTAAACACCTTACTTCCAAAATCTTTTAACTTTCATTTACCTATCCATTTAAACCAGCAAGCCTCTACACCTAAGGAGCATACTCCTTTTGTACCCCATCTCCCCCTTTCTCCTGATCAACCTGCAGAAAGCTTATCAGAACGTTTATATCTGACTTCACAGTTAGTAAAAGATCGTGTTCTTAAAGAAATGGTGGTTCTTTTAAATAATTTTCCCAAACTACATGAGAGTTTAATTCAACAATTCTTGATTGAAACTTACATGTACTTATCTAATCCTGATTTTATGTACGAAGTTCACCAAAGAATTTTAAAACAAATGCATGATGATGAAGAGTGCATTGTAGTCGCACACTCTTTGGGCTCTGTGATCGCATTTCACTTGTTATCAGATCCGGCTTATCATTTTTCAGTACAACGCTTTGTTACCTTGGCTTCACCACTTTCTTTTCGGGTGATCCAAAGTAAACTTCCCATTCCGATTGAACGACCAAAATGCCTCAATGGTGATTGGTATAATTTCTACTCAAAAGATGATTTTTTAACTGCTTTCCCGTTAAGTGAAGCACCTTTTGATTTTACCCCGCCCATCATTAATCAAGAAATTTTTACTTTTGCTAACCAGCCCCATGAAATTGTTGGTTACTTACAACATCACGAAGTTATCAAAGCCATTATCGAACCTTTTCAATAAAAATTAGCCATAAATGACTATATTTTCTACAATTTGAGTTATTTTTAATCGCTTGACTGTTTTTTTTAATATTTCTTCAGAAAACTATTTGACACTTTTATTAAATCGACCTAATATACGCCCACCTCTGAAACGTCCCTATCGTCTAGAGGCCTAGGACATCGCCCTTTCACGGCGGTAACCGGGGTTCGAATCCCCGTAGGGACGCCACTAAATTCGAGGAAAAGCAAAGATTAATTATCTTTGCCGAGAATTTAGGAAAGCAGTTTACTGCGCGCAGGTAACTAGCCTCATATAAGTCCCTATCGTCTAGAGGCCTAGGACATCGCCCTTTCACGGCGGTAACCGGGGTTCGAATCCCCGTAGGGACGCCAAATTCTAAAAAGCCACTGCATAACGACAGTGGCTTTTTTCTTATCTAGATAATAAAAAAGCTGATCAACAATCAGCTTTTCATCAATATAATTTAATTCGCAATTCCAACTTGGACTTCAAGACGACCTGATTGAACACGCAGACCTTTTATTTCAAATTGATCTACCAGTTGCTGCACAAGCTCACGGCTTTCTCTCAAAATATTGAGCCCCGGTAAAATACTAAAGTCTGTCAAGCTTAAAAGTTTTTCTACCATCCATGAACGGTTGTTAATGAAGTCAATAAATCCTGCCTGTTCAAGATCAATAAACCACATACGATGACCATCACGCTGAATGCCTGGAATATCACGAATTAAATGATTAATCAGCGATGGTATAGGCAACATATTAATGACTTCAAAACCGACTCGCCCAATTCGACGGACTGCCCAATTCGACAATGTTCCACCATGACGAATTTGCACATCGAGACTCTCATCCATTTGGCGTAAGCGTAAGAATTTTTCTTGCCCAATACGGCATTCTAATACCCGAAAATCTAAACTAAGCCGATACAGGAAACGGTGATAGTGCCCATCGATTTCAACCTGAAACCGATCATTGCCACATTGAACTTTAATATCATCAATTTCTGACCGATCTATTCGTTTACGAATTTGGCTGTTTAACAGCATTTCAGGCAAATATAAATTCAGCGTACTCTTACCTAGAAAAGTACGGGCCATAATTAACGCAACCTGACGCGCAGTTTCACTGGTTTCAGACACCATATCTCTAACAGTTCCTGCTGCCAGATTGGTCATGCCAACGACTCCACGCTTTGTATGAGTTGTTACATGGTCTAAAGCATCTAAGGCTGCATCTGCAACCTCTGCAAGATTACGTGTCGTATCACTAGCAAATCCGACGGCATCATGAGCATGTTGCAAGGTCTTATGCAGCAAACGGCGTGAGAATGACAGTTTTATAGGGTCAGGGTTCCCTGAAACTGTTGATGTCGTTATAGGCTTCGACTTATTGTCATCTTCTTGACCCAAGTCCCTCTCCTTTTTATATTTCTTTCACATCCTATTAATCAGCTTTTCAGCTCATTCCCAGTGTTGAACACACTTGGTTTTTATCTAGATTAGCATGCTCTACAGTATTATTTTAACTTTTATGTGTACGCATAAATCATCATTTTTATATATATACTTGTTTCAAAAAAGTATTTTATATCTAATCATCACCTCACTTTTCTAAAGCCCTACAAATTTTTTCCTTTCTCTGCATTTCCGTTAGAATAGATTCAAATTTAATGTGGAGCTGTCATGCAATATCGTTGCCCTCAATGTCAAAGTGTTAAAATTATGCCTGTAAGCCAAGGTGTTAACAGTGCCAAGCCTGTTGTGCCTAAGAGCTTAGTGATTTTAGTTCCTGCCATTTTTGTACTATTACTCTTGGTTGTGATTAGTATTTTTATGTGGATTTTTGGCAATGGTGCTGGCACTTCTCTACAAATTGCAACGGTCGTTGTTTTTGTTGTGACTTTAGGGGCAGGTTTTATGTTCTGGCGTGATTTGCCGGACTTTAAATTGTCTATGCAAGCATTTATGCAGTCACAAAAACACTGGAAATGTCGTGACTGCAATCACGAATGGGAAATTTAAAAAAGTATTCACATCAGCTTAATGCTGATGTGAATGTTCTTTATCAGTCTCATCATGTTCATGTGAAGCATGTTGAGCGATATGCTGGCAATTGATCTCAGCATCATCTTCAATTTGCAATGTCACTTCACCAATACCATGCTCATGAGAAAGCATTTCAACAGCATCTTGATAGAGCTTAGTACGGTCAGCTTCAGGCGCAAATAAGTGCACGGTTAAATGGATGTTTTTAGACGTAATCGCCCATACCTTGAGTTGGTGAATACTTTCAACACCATTTAAAGACAATAAATCTGCACGTAACTTTTCGATATCGACTTCTTCGGGTACGCCTTCGAGCAAAATATTGATACTTTGTTTAAGTAAAACCCATGTTCTCGGTAATACCCAAAAACCAATCAGTACCGCAATAATCGTATCGACCCAGTACCAGTTGGTGAAGTAAATCACAACTGCACCAATAATAACGCCAACCGAGCCTAGCGCATCACTCAATACCTCTAAATAAGCACCTTTTACATTTAAGCTGTTATTGGCACTCGACATGAGGATTTTCATTGAGATGAGGTTAATCACCAAACCAATGGTTGCCACAATGAGCATGCCCACACTTTGAATTTCAGGTGGCTGAGAGAAGCGGATATAGGCTTCGTATAAAATATAAATTGCCACCACGAAAAGCATGAGTGCATTAAATAATGCAGCCAAAATTTCAAAGCGCTGATAACCAAAAGTACGTTTATTATCGGCTGGACGCTTTGCGATCTGAATTGCAACCAAAGCAATTGCCAAAGCAGCAGCATCAGTAAACATATGTGCAGCGTCGGAGAGTAATGCCAAACTTTGCGTGATTAAACCAGCAACAACCTCAACAATTAAAAATGTTGAGGTGAGTGCTAAAGCAATCATTAATTTCTTAGCATTACCTTCAGTCACTACAGCATGACTATGATCATGACCATGTTGTCCACCCATTTTGCGGACTCCTTATTATTTATCTTTATGGAGAGGTAAAAGTAATGATAGATACATCTCTACTTTTACCTCTTTCAAACACTTTTTTGAATTGACGCTATCATCAAAAAAGATATCTCAAAACGATGACATTATGAATGCTCAGTGCTTTTCGTTTTGCTTTCATTCATCCATCGATAAATGACTGGTAATAAAACCAAAGTTAATATCGTAGATGAAATAATGCCACCGATTACGACCGTTGCCAAAGGTCGTTGCACTTCTGCTCCGGTTCCTGTAGCCAAAGCCATCGGAATAAAACCAAGTGAAGCAACAAATGCTGTCATTAATACCGGACGTAATCGTAAGACCGCTCCTTTCCAAGTTGCTGCATGAACATCTAAGGTTGCTCTCAGTTCTTTAATAAACGTGAGCATGACCAAACCATTCAATACTGCAACACCCGATAAAGCGATGAAACCGACCCCAGCAGACATGGAAAGTGGAATATCCCTCAACCATAAAGCTACTAATCCACCAGACAAAGCGAAAGGAACTCCGCTAAACACCAGTAAGCTGTCTTTAAAATTACTAAATACAGCCATCAACAACACAAAGATCATGATGAGTGCCATTGGTACGACAACTTGCATTCTTGCTGTAGCAGAAGCAAGATTTTCAAATTGTCCTCCATAACCTAACCAGTAGCCACTAGGTAGCTTTTGCTGTGCCAGTTTGCTTTGCATCTCTTGTACAAAAGACCCAAGGTCACGATCACGCACATTTGCTGTCACAATGACGCGGCGCTTACCATTTTCACGGCTTACTTGAGCAAGGCCTAGAATATTCTCAACCTTAGCGACGTCTTGTAACTGGATCAAACCACCGTTTGGTAAGCGAATCGGTAACTGAGCTAACTGCTGAGGCGTACGCATGTTTTCCTGTAAACGAATCACAAAATCGAAACGTCTATCGCCCTGTAAAATTTGTCCTACACTCTGCCCACCGATACTGGCTGCAACAATATCCTGAATAGACTTGACTGATAAACCGTATTGGGCAGCTAATGCATGATCAACATCTACATTCAGTAATGGCAACCCGTCAGTCTGTTCAACTTTGACTTCACTAGCACCTTGAATACTACGTAGCTGTTGGGCTATTTTCTCTGCTTCCTGATTGAGGACCTGCATATCATCCCCAAAAACTTTCACGCCAATATCACTTCGTACACCTGAAATAAGCTCATTAAAACGTAGTTCAATCGGTTGTGAGAATTCACTGTTATTACCAGGAATCTGGTTCACGAATTGCAGCATTCTGGCACGCAATTCATCTATTGTTTCTTTAGGGTTTGGCCACTGATCATGTGGTTTTAATAGAACAATACCATCGGAAATATTTGGAGGCATGACATCGGTAGCAACCTCGGCTGTTCCTGTTCTGGCAAAAATGGCTTTAATTTCGGGGAAGGCTTTCAGTAACTGCTTTTCGACGTTCTCCTGAATTTTAAGCGACTCTTCTATGCCTGTGCTTGGAGCACGCATGAGTTGCAATGCAAAATCACCTTCACTTAACTGAGGTGCGAACTCACTTCCTACTCTTGTTGCAACTGCACTTGTTAAAATCAAGATGCTGACCGCTGCTGTAACAACAACATATCGAAAGGCATATGCTTTATCGAGTAAGCCTGCATAACCTTTTTTCAAGGTCATCATCCAACGGCTTTCTTTTTCCTTCACTTCACCCGTAACAAACAAAGCGACAGCTGCCGGCACAAAGGTCACAGATAAAATAATTGCTCCCAATAGCGCTAGGACAACGGTCATTGCCATAGGATGGAACATTTTTGCTTCTACGCCTGCCAGAGCAAAAATTGGTAGGTATACGACCATAATAATGATCTGACCAAATATTAATGGGCGTCGTGCCTGTTTAGCTGCGAGGAAGACCTCTGTAAAACGTTCTGAACGTGTTAATAAACGACCTTTTAAATGCTGTGCTTCAGCTAAACGCCGAATACAGTTTTCAACAATAACAACTGCCCCATCCACAATGATCCCGAAGTCCAAAGCTCCTAAGCTCATGAGGTTAGCACTGATTTTTTGTTCGGCCATACCTGTTAAGGTAAAAAGCATTGCCAACGGAATAATACAAGCGGTGATTAAAGCGGCGCGAAAGTTTCCTAAAAAAATGAAAAGAATAACGATGACTAAAATCGCCCCTTCAATCAAATTTTTGGCTACTGTTTTAATCGCTTTATCTACGAGACTACTACGATCATAGACTGTCTCAATCACGACACCCTGAGGGAGTGATTTTTGAATTTCTTGAACTTTCTGATCAATCGCTTTGGCAATAGTTTTACTGTTTTCCCCCATCATCATCATGGCGATACCTAAAACAGTTTCCTGTCCATTATAGGTAGCACCACCAGTACGCAAGTCATGACCAATCGATACTGAGGCCACATCAGCAACCCGTATAGGTAAACCGTTTTTCGTAGCGACCGTAACGTTCTGAATGTCTTGTATCGACGTCAGCATACCCGGAACACGAACTGTGAGTTGCTGACCATTCTCTTCAATAAATCCAGCACCGCGGTTTTCATTGTTATTTTGAAGCGCATCCTGTAAGTCGGTGAGTGGAATCTGCAACTGCTGTAACCGCGTCAGATCTGGTGAAACCACATAGGTTTTGTTATATCCCCCAATACTATTAACCTCGGCTACCCCTTGTACGCGTTGTAACTGAGGACGAATAATCCAGTCTTGAATTTCACGCAGATCCATCGCGCTATAGGCTGAACCATCTGCTTTTTTTGCATTTGGCTCTGCTTTTACCACCCATTGATAAATCTCACCCAGTCCAGTTGAAATTGGAGACATTTGCGGATCAATGCTATCGGGTAAAGCACTCTTAGCTTCTTGTAAACGCTGGTTAATTAACTGTCTTGCCCAGTAAATATCTGTACCATCTTTAAAGATAATCGTGACCTGAGAAAGACCATATCTGGAAATTGAACGCGTCTGTTCCAGATTTGGAATACCAGACATGGCATTTTCAATCGGATAAGTAATCCTTTGCTCAACTTCAGGTGCCGTAAAGCCATTGGCCTGACTATTGATTTGTACCTGCACATTGGTGATATCTGGCACGGCATCAATTGAAAGTTTCTGGTAGCTATAAATTCCAACACCAATCCAAGCAATGACAAACATCATGACCCAAATGGCATTTTTAATTGAAAACTGAATGATCCGATCAAACAAACCTTCAGCCTCTGGCAAATCAGGTTTATTAATGTCCATGCTCAGCCTCCCCTTTTTCTAGTTCGGACTTGAGCAAAAAACTACCTTGAGTTACATATTGCTGCTTTTCAGTAATTCCGGATTTAACCTCGACCCATTGTGCATCTGAAGAATAATTGCCTAACTCTACGGTAACTGGAGCGAAATGAATTTTGTCTTTCTCTTGTTTTGCAACAAAGACCACATTCTTTCCATCAATCTGTTGTACCGCTGCCTTGTTAACCCGTAATACCGTCGCTGCATTATTTTGTTTCAGTAACACGTTGACCATTAAGTTAGGACGTAATTCTTTTGAAGGTGTCAGCACCTTGGCCCGAACCTGTAATCGACCAGTTTGACTATCCGCTTCTGACGTTAAACTTTGTACCTGCGCTTTGAAAATATTATTCGTTTGCAGTGATTTAAATTCAATTTCCTGATTAGGCTGAATATTGGTATTTGTACTTGGTAACACAAACTCAACCCATAGCTGATCTAGGCGATCAATCACAAATAATTGTTTTTCAGGGCCAATTTGCTCACCAATGACGATGTCTTTATTGCTGATTACACCACTTAAAGGTGCTGTTAAAACATATCGACCACTACTTGAACGATTCGCTCCCAAGGCACTTAATCGGCTATTTGCAGCTTGTACCTGAATTTGCGCCTGACGATAAGCATTGTAAGCACGCTGATAATCTTGACGTGCTGAAACACCCTGTTCCCACAATTGCTTTTCACGTTGATAATCTTGCTGAGCTAATGTGAGCGCTTCTTGTGCCATGCTTAAGTTAGCTTGTTGATCGACCAAATCTGGTACAAATAAAGTCGCAAGCGCCTGACCCTTTTCAACTTGTTGTCCCAGCGCAACATTTACACTATCCACTCGTGCAGAAAAAGTAGAAGAGACATGTGCTTGCTGGTCTGTATTTACAACGAGTTTGGCAGGATAAGAAAGACTCTGTTCAACTTCTCCACGTCCTACTTGCTCTAACTTCACACCATATTCAACCAGTTGCTTAGAAGTCAGATTTAAACTTCCTTCCTCTTTTTCAGACTCACCATGGCCTGCTTCACCTTCTGTATGTCCTTCTTCACTTTTCTCAGTATTAGGCTGTTTTTTCCCTGAGAAAAATAACCAAGCACTTATAACAAGACAAACTATCAGGAGCAAAATAGCAATAAGCCATTGGTTTTTCATTTTTTTAACTGACATTACTCTGCCCCTCCAACTGTCGGCAACTTATAAGTGTCTTGCCATAAATTTTGATTAATTTGATTTAATGCATCCCCAGCCATCACCATATTAGGATCGATCCCGAGAGCTAAACTTTCTGCTTCAATTGCTTTTTGCCAAGCAGATTTAAGTAGTTGAACTTTTTTCAACCTTTGTTCTTGTAATTGCAGGGTAGATTGCTGAACATCAGTAATTGCGAATTTACCGACTTTGAAACCAAGCAACATTTTCTCCTGTACCGTTTCTGATAAAGGAATCTGCTGTTCATTCATCAAGTTATATTGCTGCTTTAAACCAGCCAACTCGTACTGTAAGGTGCGTATAGAATCTAAGCTTTGCTTTTTATAAAAACTTTGCTGCTGGGCAATTAAGTCAAGTTTGCTTTGAGCAATTTTCAGGGCATATTGTTGACGATTAAAAATATTTAAGGGAACTGCAATACCTACTCGAATCTGATTTTCAGTACTATTTGTATCTGCAGTTTTACTACGAACTACCCCCATATTTACCGTAGGCGTAGGGCGATTTTTTGCTTTTAAATAATTAATTTCAGAATTTTGCTGTATTGCTTGAAGCCGCATGGACTGTTCTAACAAATTCTGTTTTAAGTATTGATCGATATCACCTTCATTTTTTAAAGGCCAAGCACTTTTGATATCTGGACGTAAGGTGAAGTTATCTTCCGTCTCACCCCATAAGTTCGCCAGTTTTCGTTTGGCACTACTCAGTGATAATTCAACTTCTTGATATAAACGCTGATTTTCAACATGCGTCATTAAAGTCCGGTCTAAATCAACCTGAGCAATACTGCCTGCTTGAAAGCGTAAACGCGTAGCATCAAGAAAGTTTTGACTTGTTCTTAACTGAGCTTTTGCAACCTCATGTTGAAGCTCTAAAATTGATACTTGTGACCATAAATATTTAACAGCCAGCTTCAGTTGAGCGTCATACAAAACCTGATTTAACTCAACTTGATTTTGCTGGACAGTTGCTAGTTTTTTTGCCGCGGAGCGTACACCAAAAATATCTAGCTTTTGGGAGATACCAAGTTCAAGCTCCTGATCTTTTCCAGAGTTAAAACCCGTTTGCTGTACTGAAACAGTAGGATTTTCCCATAGCTGGCTCTGCTTGATATTACTGTCTGCAATATCTTGTTGAGCTTGCCAAATTCCTGTTTGAGTCTGAAACTGCTTAACTTGATCAAGTACTTGGTCGAACGTTAAAACATTCTGTACGCGCTGCGCTTGAGTGTTCTCAGCAAGATTTTGATTTGAACTAGCAGCAGTTGTTATCACACTAGCTGAAAGTGCAACAGCAACAACTAATGATTTAAGTACCCAAGATGAACTCAGACTAACGAAACGTTTTTCGTATAAAAAAATAGACATAAAATAACCCTATGAAATAAATAATATTTCTGGTGGGCTAATTTTCGGCTACCCCACCTATAGCAGGGTTAAAACAGGAGGCGGATCTTGTTTAGAGATATGAGGGGACTTATAAGAATTGGACCAATAGTATTGTTGTTTGAGCTCAGATGACCGCATTAACGGTGAAATAATTTTTTCTTGCGCTTCTACAATCACAACATGAAAACATGAAGGTAAATGATCATGATGATCAGACAAGTTCAAAGGAGCTTTGTGAGTGGTCCCTGTGACGTCAGTCTTTTCAGTATGGCTATGCTGTGAAATTTCATAATTCAACGCTGCATGATGACCAAAATGATGCAATGCTTTTTCCTGATTTTCATGGGCGCAGAATGCCGCTGCCACATTCCATAAACTTTGGAATATAAGCAAACAGAACAAGACGGACATGAAAAGTGCAGAACGTGGCAACAGCACACCATTAAACTAAAAAGTTGAACAAGGGCACTATAGCAGGCTCATAGCATGTAATAAAATTACATCTCTGAATGCCAACATAGAAACAATACCGTATAACTTGGATTAAAGATAAATAAGCCATTAAAAATATTTATCTTTATAGCTAGAAAGCTAATTATTAAATAATTAGCTTTCTGCAAAAATAAAAATTATTTACGTTTACATGTTAAATGAAGATTCTTACTTTTTTCCGTTTTAGCTTTTGTTTCTTGCTGAGACTTAATATTCTTTTCGAGGAATATTAATCCTCCATCAGCATGAGCCAAACTCGTTGAAAGAAATAGAACCATCAAAGCCGATTTTATATTTAATTTAATTAACATCATAATCACCTAATCTAAATATTCCGAATGTATTTAAGGAGTTAATCCTTAAATACATATAATTTTTTTGCATGCCTCGATTCATCAATTCAGTACACTCTTCCGATTCTTTGAAAAGCATGCACATTTCACTTTTTACTAGAACCAACTAAATAATGAAGGAAGAACACCATGCGATCGCAGCTCATCAAAAAGTTGGACCAACGCAGCAATCCAGATAAACCAAACGACTTGAGTCAAAAAAATACGAAAGTGCTTTGGTGAAACTTGATAAAAATCTGGTTCTTTAAAATTTTGGAAACTGGGTAAAAAACGAGGAATTGTTTTTACATAATCTGAATATGCTGTTCCATATTTTTCACTTAAAAAAGCTTCTTCTTGGCTTATGACATAATGGTAATAACAGAAGAAATACAGCGTGAATAATATGGGAAAAATGAAAGTCTCAGTAATCAACATGATTCCGAGTCCTCCCAAATAGCTAAACAGATATAGAGGATTTCGACACAGAGAATATGGGCCGTCAGTCACTAACTTGGCATTTTTAAATCCGGAAATGTAAAGACTGCACCATATTCTTCCCATTACTCCGATACCAACAAATAGCCATCCAAAAACCCATAAGATATGTTCTACAAATGCCGCCTGAAAATGCCATTTGCTAAAACTTAAAGCGAGAATAATAGCCAAAACAAAACCAATAACTCTGGAACTCACAGTTCGAACACGGGGGGAAAATAAAATATTCATTTCCATAATCCCCCATCACTGTGAATACTCAGAGACAAGGTAACTGTTTTGTTTAGATGATATTTCTGTTCTTCAGAAAAATTTGATGAAAACTTATATTCTGCCTTTTGAGTAGAGTAAAGACGTGAATATCTAAATGAGTAATCCACATAGAGGACTACCGTGCCTTGTTTGCACATATAATTAACCCTTTGAAATAAATAAATTTCTAGTGGGTTATTTTTCGGCTACCCCACCTATAGCGGGGTTAAAACAGGAGGGGGATTTAAGTCTCCAAGATACGGAGACTTATAAAAATTAGACCAGTAATAGACTTGTGAACGCTCATGTACATATACAACAGGTTCTTGAGCCTGTTTGGCGTTATCAGTCATGACTACATGAAAACATGAAGGTAAATGATCATGATGATCTTGCCAACTTAGTGGAGCATTATCAGAATTTTCTACAATACCCACATGTTCAGTCTGCATATGGTCTGAAGATTGATACACATTTAAATCTGCATGATGACCAAAATGTTGTAATGCTGTTCCCCTATTTTCATGCACACAAAATGCTGCTGCCACATTCCATAAGCTTTGGAATATAAGCAAACTAAACAAGACGGACATAAAAACTGTAGAACGTGCCAACGGTACACCATGACAGTAAATTGCACAGAGTTACTATAGCAGGCAATCTACATGTAATAAAATTACAGAATTTTGATTTATAGGTTCAGTTCTTGTAAATCAAATTGTTCCTAAATTTTCTTTCGTGACTAAAAATTTAAAAATTAGGATTTCAAAAAAATACTGCCTAATTGTAAAAAATATAAATGCAGCTTTTATATCCTTTCACTTCAATTAGTTATAAAAAAGAAGTTTAGCAAATCACTAATACCTTAAAAGCCGAGTCGATAATTTCAAAACTTTAACTAATCGCCTTACAGCAAAAAGATGAAATACGTTTAAACGTGTAACACGTATGGCGCTTTATCCTTTAGCAATGGCATTTGATGTGATTACAGTAGAACCCTCTCCTATCTGATCAGATTTAAGAGGTGACTTTAATAAATAAGAGTTTGACTCATAAAAACAGAAAAACCAGCCCTTAGGCTGGTTTTTCATTTACGGATAATTAACCCGTAATCTTTTTGTATTTCGTACGTTTTTGAGATGCATCTTCGCCTAAACGTGACTGACGGTAAGCTTCATATTCTGCATAGTTACCAGTGTAGAATTCTGGCTGTTCGTTCTCAAATGACAAGATGTGTGTTGCAATACGGTCAAGGAACCAACGGTCATGCGATACCACCATTACCGTACCTGGGAACACAAGAATTGCATCCTCAAGCGCACGTAACGTTTCAATATCCAAGTCGTTCGATGGCTCATCCAGTAAGATCACGTTTGCGCCCATCTGTAAGATCTTCGCAAGTTGTAAACGGTTACGTTCACCACCAGACAATTCACCTACACGTTTTTGCTGATCTTGGCCTTTAAAGTTAAAGCGACCAATATAAGCACGTGATGCGATTTCGTAATCACCAATTTTCAGGATATCTAAACCGCCAGAAACTTCTTCCCAAACCGTTTTATTGTTATCCAAGGTGTCACGAATCTGACCTACGTAAGCCACTTTAACCGACTCACCTAAAGTCACAGTACCCGTATCCGGTTGCTGTTCGCCAGTCATCATACGGAATAAAGTGGTTTTACCCGCACCGTTTGGACCAACGATACCCACAATAGCTGTTGGAGGCACGGTAAACGTTAAGTTTTCGTACAATAAGCGACCATCGAATGATTTGCTGATGCCTTCCACTTCCACAACTTTATTACCCAAACGAGGGCCAGGTGGAATATAGATTTCAGACGTTTCATTACGTTGTTGGAATTCTTTAGAGTTAAGCTCTTCAAAACGTTCCATACGTGCTTTGTTTTTCTTTTGCTGACCCTTCGCATTTGAACGAACCCATTCAAGTTCTTTTTTCAATGCTTTAGCAAAAGATTCTTCTTGTTTCTGCTCTTGTTCTAAACGAGCATTTTTCTGTTCTAACCAAGAAGAGTAGTTACCTTGGTAAGGAATACCATGCCCACGGTCAAGCTCCAAGATCCACTCGGCAACGTTATCAAGGAAATAACGGTCATGCGTAATCGCAACGATTGTGCCAGGGAAGTCTTTCAAGAAACGCTCTAACCAAGATACAGACTCTGCATCCAAATGGTTCGTCGGTTCGTCAAGAAGAAGCATGTCAGGCTTAGAAAGCAATAAACGACAAAGCGCTACACGACGACGTTCACCACCTGAAAGTAATGTTACATCTGCATCCCAAGCTGGAAGGTTCAAGGCATCTGCCGCGATTTCAAGCTGGTTATTTAGGTTGTGCGCATCCCAAGCATGGATAATTGATTCTAATTTTTCCTGCTCTTTTGCAAGCGCATCAAAATCTGCATCTGGGTCTGCATATTCTGCAAATACCTGATCAAGACGTTCTAAAGCATCTAAAGCTTCACGTACGCCATCTTCAACGTTACCACGAACGTCTTTCGTTGGATCAAGTGGCGGCTCTTGCTCTAAATAGCCGATTTTAATTCCAGGTTGTGCACGAGCTTCGCCAGAGAAATCTTTATCTACGCCAGCCATAATACGAAGCAAGGTAGATTTACCCGCACCGTTCAAACCGAGAACACCAATTTTGGCACCCGGGAAAAATGATAAAGAGATGTCTTTTAAGATTTCGCGCTTTGGCGGAACCATTTTAGACACTCGGTTCATCGTATAAATATATTGGGCCACGCAGGACTCCTCAATTGAAAAACCAATACATCGCAAGAAGCGATAAAATAATCGCGCGTATTATACGATGAAAACACTAACGACTTGAAGTTATGATTTCCATCGTACGGATTTATCAAACAATTTTCTTTTTCAATAAGTTGCAAAATGTTTATGTATAAGATTTATACAACGTTTCAGCGTATATTTTTCTATCTTTATTCCTAAAATTGGAAAACAAACCAGAATTTCTGCAATTTTCTATATAAATTTTAGGCTAGACTCGCTCAATATTTAACTCACGAAGATAAAGTAATCATGACTTATAAAGACGAAACCTTAGCCATTCACGCAGGCTACACTCCTGAAGCAACAACCAAAGCGGTCGCTGTTCCTATTTATCAAACCACTTCTTATACCTTCGATAATACACAGCATGGTGCAGACCTTTTCGACTTAAAAGTACAAGGTAATATTTATACTCGTATTATGAACCCCACCACTGCTGTACTTGAGCAACGCCTTGCAGCACTCGAAGGAGGCATTGGTGCTTTAGCTTTAGCATCTGGAATGGCAGCCATTACTTATGCCATTCAGACCATTACTGAAGCTGGAGATAATATTGCTTCTGTCTCAACTTTATATGGTGGCACATATAACTTATTTGCCCACACGTTGCCAAAACAAGGGATTGAAGTTCGCTTTTTTGATTATCAAAAACCTGAAAGCTTGCGTAACTTAATTGATGATAAAACTAAACTTGTTTTTGTTGAGTCAATTGGTAACCCGCTCGGTAATATCATTGATCTAGAAGAAATTTCAAAAATTGCACATGAATATGGGGTACCTGTCGTTGTCGATAACACGGTTGCCACCCCTGCTTTATTAAAACCATTTCAATATGGCGCCGATATCGTTATCCATTCGCTTACTAAATATATTGGTGGCCATGGCAATAGTATTGGCGGTGCGATTGTCGATAGCGGTAAATTTCCTTGGGGTAAATATCCCGAGCGTTTTAAAGTTTTGAATACACCAGATCCAAGCTATCATGGTGTGAACTATGTCGAAGCATTAGGTGAGGCCGCTTATATTGCGCGAGCACGTGTAGTGCCATTACGCAATACAGGCGCAGCTATTAGCCCGCTCAGTGTTTTCTTAATTTTACAGGGTCTAGAAACGCTTAATTTACGGATGGAACGCCATACTGAAAATGCACAGAAAGTCGCGGAATATTTGCAAAATCATCCAAAAGTAAAATGGGTCAATTACGCAGGCTTAAAAGATCATCCACAACACCAACTTGCGCAAAAATATGTAAAGGGTAAACCTTCTGCAATTTTATCCTTTGGTGTTCAAGATGGTCGTGAAGGGGGTACTCGCTTCATTGACGCTCTACAGCTATTTACTCGTCTGGTGAATATTGGTGATGCGAAAAGTCTGGCGTGTCATCCTGCAACAACCACTCACCGCCAGCTCAATGAACAAGAACTAAAAGCTGCCGGCGTAAGTGAAGATATGGTTCGTCTTTCTATCGGTATTGAGCATGTTGATGACCTAATTGCTGACTTAGAACAAGCACTTTCATCTGTATAATTTTTAAACTAACAAATAAGCCTCTGGAATATAGAGGCTTTTTTATTTTCATTTGATTTAACCCTTCACAATAATTAATGGATTAGGGTAATAATTTAGAGTTTTTACTCTAAATAAATTGTTAAATTTCATATATTTACACACTAGACAATTTTTATACATCTATTAAGATAGGGCAATATTTAGGAGTTCATCAGGATGAACCAACGGTTGTAAAAAATAAAAATTACATACCGGAATAAATAGCCCCTGCCCCTACTTAGGTAAAATGCTGTGAATAAAAAATTAGAAGCTCTGTTCCAAGAAAAGGTACAAGGTAAAGTCATTTTAGTGACAGGTGCCTCAAGTGGAATCGGTTTAACGGTTTCGAACAAACTTGCTGACGCTGGTGCGCATGTTTTACTGGTTGCCCGTACTCAAGAAACATTAGAAGAAGTGAAAGCAGATATTGAAAGCCGTGGCGGTCAGGCATCAATTTTCCCATGTGATCTTAACGACATGGACATGATTGATCAGGTTTCTAAAGATATTTTAGCTTCTGTTGATCATATTGATATTTTAATCAATAACGCAGGTCGCTCTATTCGTCGTGCTGTTCATGAGTCTTATGATCGTTTCCATGACTTTGAACGTACCATGCAATTAAACTACTTTGGCGCTGTACGAATGGTGCTTAATATTTTGCCTCACATGATTCAACGTAAAGACGGTCAAATTATTAATATTAGTTCAATCGGCGTATTAGCAAATGCAACACGCTTCTCTGCTTATGTCGCTTCTAAAGCTGCGCTTGATGCATTTAGTCGCTGTCTTTCTGCCGAAGTTCATGCGCATAAAATTGCGATCACATCAATTTATATGCCTTTAGTGCGTACCCCAATGATCGCACCAACCAAAATTTATAAATACGTACCAACCCTTTCACCTGAACAAGCAGCTGACTTAATTGCTTATGCAATTGTGAAACGTCCAAAACGTATTGCGACGAACTTAGGTCGTTTGGCGTCTATGACATATTCAGTCGCGCCGGGCATCAACAACATGTTTATGTCGATTGGTTTCCGCCTGTTCCCAAGTTCTGATGCAGCAAAAGGCCAAAAAGCTGAGAAATTGAACTGGGCACAAAAAGCTTATGCACGAATTTTCCCAGGTGAACATTGGTAATTTGGCATATTAAGATGAGTTAAAAATAAAAAAAGCAGAACACACTGGTTCTGCTTTTTTATGAGCAAAATCTAGATTTCCAATAAAATATTTTATGTCGTATTAATAATAATTATTGAACCGTCTATCTAATATCTACTTTAAATTTAATAAATATTTTAATTTTAAATAAAAATAATTTAATATAAACAAATAAATGACGCAAAAAATAAATTGCTATAAAGCTGAACTTTAAAATTCATTGTGAGAACTTCATGTTAAATCCTTTACACTCAAAAAAAATACGCCCATTGGTTTATGCAATTTCAATTAGTTTTACAACACTCGGAACTCTTTCTATTCCTTGTGGTGTACATGCATCAGAAAATACTGAAAAAACTACTACCAATAATCAATCGACACCGCAAACAAATGAAAATCCAATGTCTAAACTAGATTGGCATATAGGACCCAAAAAAGAAAATGTCGCTAATGTCGCAACCCTAAATACACTTAAAGATGAAGGTTTTCTAGATCCCAAAAATTCAGATAAATTTTTAGAACTTACTGGAAATCTAACGGATGGAAGCACAAATATTCTTGTTTCACCAAATGAAACATGGTGGGCAACCTTTAATTTTGATCCATCTGGTTATGTAAAAGATGATGAAAAAATTGATGCCGATGCGTTATTAAAACAACTTAAAGAATCAGATGGCCCATCCAATGAAGAAAGAACTCGCTTAGGATTACCTAAACTTTATACTGTAGGCTGGGCAGTTCCTCCCCATTATGATAATCAAACCAAACGATTAGAATGGGCTTTAAAAGTACGTTCAGAAGATAATTCAGAAATAATCAATTACACGATTCGCATATTAGGCCGTACAGGTGTAACTAGCGCAACGCTTGTATCTGATGAAGAACAACTTACACAGAATATTGATGAGTTTAAAAAGAGTTTAAAGGGATTTGACTATAACTTTGGTGAGAAATACGCTGAATATAAAGAAGGCGATAAAATTGCTGGATATGGCTTAGCAGCCTTAATTGCAGGTGGCGCAGCAGTTGTTGCAACTAAAAAAGGTTTTTGGGCTGTAATTGCGGCATTCTTTGCAGCAGCTTGGAAATTTATTGCTGTAGGTGTAATTGCTGTAGGTGGATGGATTAGCTCGCTTTTCAAAAGAAATAAATCATAAATGTATCTTTCTTTAGAATCTCTTTTGGTTTTAGGTATAGTTGGGTTCTATATATATGACTCAACTTACCTTTATTTTTATAATGAATTCATTATTAAAAAAGGCCTTAAACACTCTTTTAAAGCACAATTCATTTCTAAAAAGTTAAACTTTCTTAGTAAATATCTAGTAATTTTTGAGTTTTTTTTACCTTATCAACTTGTTTTCAAATGCTCATGGAGACTAAATGATTTCAAAAATCAGGCACTCTCTCGTGAGGATATAGAAAATATTCAGCTCATAACAGCTACTCTAAAACCCCTTCAATTCGTCAATATTATTTTATTTATACTGATTCTTATATTATTACCTATAATTTTTTTATTAAAGTTGAATTACGTGATTCTAGCTATCACTGTTAGTACAATTTATTTTTTAAATCTGATTAATATTTTTTATGTGATATCTAAAAGAAAAAAATTAAAGCTTTCTTGGAGTAAAGTTTCACAACTAGCACTTGATACTTTTTTGTGCCCCCCTTTTTCTTTAAATTTATTACGGAAAATAAGCTTAAATTATGCAGTAAAGTCTGAAGGATCGCTCCTAGCTAAACAGATTCTGACTAAAAAAGCTTATCAAGAATTTTTAAATAATATCTTGAAAGATCTCAAAGTATTAAAATCAATATCAAACCAAGAAAATATCTCTAAGATTGAACATAAAGAGCAACAACTTATCGCATCTCAAGACTTAAGCTATAAAAATGAATAATAAAAAGCCCCTTATCAGGGGCTTTTTATTATTCATAAAATCAATTTACTGCTTAAATTTAGACGAAAGAAGATTACGCATCTAAAAATTCCACATGCCCTGTTTTAACATCGTAAATCGCACCGATAATTGCAATCTCACCACGGTCTAGCAAGTCTTTAAGTACTGTACTGTTATTAATAATATATTGGATGTTGTAGTGAACGTTCATTGCTGTCACCTGATTAATAAAAGCTTTGTTTAACTCACGCGGTTGCATAATGTCATATACGCTTTCTACCGAACGCATGAGTGGTCCAAGCACATATTGAATATGTGGCATTTCTTTGACATCAGAAACTTGTTTTTCCTGTAACCTTAGCTGACATGCGCTAGTCACTGCTCCGCAGTCGGTATGACCTAAAACTAAAATGACTTTAGAACCTTTGGCCTGACAGGCAAACTCAAGCGAGCCTAGTACTTTTTGACCTGCGATATTACCGGCAATCCTTAAACTAAATAGATCACCAATCCCTACATCAAAAATCATTTCGGTAGGCGCACGAGAATCCATACATCCCAAAACAGCCGCAATCGGGTGTTGACCTTCATCTGCGGTGACACGGATTTGACGGTAAATATCACGTTGTAAACGTTCATTTTTTACGAAACGTTCATTACCTTCTTTAAGTAAAGTAACCACCTGCTGCGGACTTAATTTACGCTGTAAATCTCTAGTACTAATGTAGATATCAAGAACTGCATCATCTACTTCTTCATAGTGTTGTTTAAACCCTATAAGCTTCAAATCAACCTGACGCTTAACTGCCGTTTCATTTTGATAATCTTGAATGACCTGATAAATATCTGGATCAATCGAATCGCATTGAGTCGCATCAATAATTAACTGCTGATCTTTATGAACATGTTCCAATGCAGAAATGAGCGCTGAACGATTAAGAAAAGTTACCTGTGATGGAAGCTCAATACGGGTCACGATTCCATGTAAATGCTTTTCTTTATAAACACGAACGCCTTTATTGAAGTTGCCATACAAAATAAACGCACTACTGGTAAATAGACCCACCAAAATTCCGGTTAATAAGTCTGTCAGCAAGATTGCAACAAGGGTGATAATGAAAGGTAAAAACTGTTTCCAGCCTTTTTGATAAAGCTGTTTAAATAGCTTTGGATGAGTCAGTTTAAAACCAGTCACGATTAATATCGCTGCAAGTGCAGACAATGGAATCATGTTCATGAGTTGAACAAAGAATAAAACTGCTAGTAGCAATAATATGCCGTGAATAATCGTGGAATATTTACTACGTGCGCCTGTATTTGCATTTACAGAACTGCGGACAATGACTGAAGTGACTGGCATGCCGCCAATTAAACCTGAAACAATATTGCCCGCGCCTTGTGCCCACAGTTCACGGTTAGGTGGAGATGAACGCTTTTGAGGATCAAGTTTATCTGCGGCTTCTAGGTTTAGTAATGTCTCTAAAGACGCCACAATCGCGAGTGTAATTGCTCCGGTATAAATTAATGGTTCAGCCAGATAGCTAAAGTCTGGAAAAACCAATACCTCTTGCGGCGCTTGCAATATGTTTGGTAGTTGAATCAAATTATTGGTTTGTACTGCCCAAGGCGAGCCGATATTCATTAACACAAAATTTAAAACTGCTGCAATGACCACAGCAATTAAAGCCGAAGGTATGGCCAACTTTTTAAGTGGGCTGCTATCCCAAGCTAAAATTAAAAATAAACTCAGTAAGCCAATAAGCGCTGCGCCAGCATCAAAGTGCTGAAGAAAAGTATCAGGTGTAGCAGTCCAAACGTTTTTCCATGAAAAGTCAGTCAGCCCAAATAAATATGGCAGCTGAGTCACAATCAGAATGGCACCAATAGCAGCCAATAATCCTAAAATGACGTTGTTTGGAATAAAGTTAGCAAAGAAACCTAACTTAAATATTCCGAATAGAATTTGTAAAATTCCTGCAAATACAATACACAATAAAAAGGCGGCATAGTTGCCGCCTAATTGATCTAACTGTACAAGGATGACCGCAGTCAGCCCTGCTGCTGGGCCAGAGACACTGATGTGAGAACCACTCAGTAGGCCAACAATAATTCCACCAACAATCCCGGCAATAATACCCGAAATGATTGGAGCGCCTGAGGCTAAGGCAATACCCAAACATAAGGGTAACGCCACGAGAAATACGACCACTCCCGAGAGTAGATCGTTTAAATGAAATCTATTTTTCAGTTCTAAAGCCGGCATAAAAACAACCATTTATAATATAAAAAAATAATCAATTTTTAATGTAACTGCCTGAAAGTGAGGAACTTACTTCAAGGCTTTGTCGATATTGTCTGACAACTGAAAAGGGTTAAAGTTGAGTTATGCTATAACGTTGTATAGTTGATTGTAGATTTCACAACGTTTTTGTTGATCTTAAGATTCACCTCATCTTTACCACTGCGATTTATGAAAAAACGAATTCCACGCTCACTAAAGCAAACTACGAAACAATAAAAAAACCTCCCGTTTGGGAGGCTTCTTTAGGTCTTCTAAAGGCTCTTATTTAGAACCTTTAATTCCCGCTTGTAATAACAATGCACCAAAACCACCAATTTTTTGTTCTTGAGGTTTTTCTTGCTTGCTACGTTGTGGACGCTCAACCTGATCTTTACGCGGCTGTTGAGGGCGCTTACCTTGTGGCTTACGCTCAGAACGCTGATCGTTATTTTGCTCACGACGCGGTGGACGCTGTGCCTTAACAGGAGCTGCGCCTTCTGCGCGCATACTCAAGTTCACACGGTTACGCTCAGCATCAACTTGCATCACACGTACTTGTACAATCTGACCTGGTTTAACTACTTTATGCGGATCAGAAACAAACTCATTTGCTAATTCAGAGATATGAACTAAACCGTCTTGATGTACACCAATATCAACAAAGGCACCAAAGTTTGTGACATTGGTAATTACACCTTCAAGCTGCATGCCTTCAGTCAATTGACCCACTTCAGTGATATCTTCGCGGAATTTAGCAGTACGGAACTCTGGACGCGGGTCACGGCCTGGTTTTTCAAGTTCTGCTAATACGTCTTGAACTGTTGGCAAACCAAATTTGTCATCAACAAATTCATCAGCTTTTACTTGGCGAATGATTTCGGTATTACCAATAATGTCTTTAACTGTCGTCGCTTTCGCCGCAACAATTTTCTCAACAAGACCATAACTTTCAGGGTGAACAGCAGAAGCATCTAAAGGTTCAGAACCATTTTGGATACGTAAGAAGCCAGCCGCTTGTTCAAAAGTGCGCTCGCCTAAACGAGGTACGCTTTTCAACGCTTGACGGTTATCAAAACGACCATGTTCTTTACGGTATTCAACGATTTGCTGAGCAATTGCTTTGTTTAAACCTGCTATGTAAGCCAAGATTGCTGGTGAAGCAGTATTTACATCAACACCAACAGCATTCACACAGTCTTCAACTACCGCATCAAGTGTTTTTGCCAAACCAGTTTGATTTACATCGTGTTGATATTGACCTACACCAATCGATTTCGGATCAATCTTCACAAGCTCAGCAAGTGGGTCTTGTAAACGGCGAGCAATAGAAACTGCTCCACGAATTGAAACATCAAGCTCTGGAAGTTCTGCCGAAGCAAGTTCACTTGCAGAGTAAACAGATGCACCTGCTTCGCTTACAGTCACACGTGTTAATTTAAGGTCTGTGTTTGCAGCCATCATTTCTGCAACTACAGCTTCTGTTTCACGGCTCGCAGTACCGTTACCAATCGCAATAAGCTCTACGTTATATTCACGACACAAACGAGCCAATTCAGCAATTGAGCCTTCTTTGTCTTCTTTAGGCGCAAATGGATAAATCGTGCTATGAGCAAGTACATCACCTGCATCGCTTACGACAGCCAGTTTCACACCTGTACGGATACCAGGGTCAACACCTAAAGTTGTACGGCTACCTGCTGGGGCAGATAACAATAAATGACGAAGGTTTTCAGCAAATACCTGCATTGCTTCTGCTTCAGCAGCAAGACGTTTTTCTGTTAGCAATGAATGCTCGATTTGAGGACGAACTTTACCTAACCAGAATAATTTTGCAGTTTGCTTTAAGAAATCTTGGCGAGTTTGTGGCTGAACTTGATCAAGGTTGTATTCAGTTTCAATACGTGCCAAAGGTGCATCATCTTCACCATCTACTTTTAAACCAAGTACGTTTTCTTGACGGCCACGTAACATTGCCAATAAACGATGAGAAGGTAGTTTGTTTAAGCCTTCAGAGAATTCAAAGTAATCGCGGAACTTTTTACCGACTTCTTTCTTTTCTTCAGAAGCAACTGTACTTTTTAATACTGCTGTTTTTGCAAAAGTTGCTTTTAATTCTGTAGTCAGCGCAATGTTTTGTGCCCAGTCATCAATCAGAATATGCTGAATTGCATCTAACTGACTTTCAACATCTGGATATTCTTCATGACTAAAACCAGCCAATGCTTCTGTTGGGTCAATTTGTTCTGCAATAATTTTTTCAGCGATTGGTCCTAGACCCGCTTCTTTCGCCTTGAAAGACTTACTCGTACGCTTAGGACGGTACGGTGCATAAATTTCTTCTAAAGCATTTTTTGTTTCGGCTGCATTCACCCGCGCCAATAAGTCATCATTCAATTTATTCTGTTCTTGCAATGACTGAATGACCTTTTCACGGCGCTCATATAAATCACGTAAATACGCTAAACGAGTATCTAATTGGCGTAACTGCGTATCATCTAAACCTTGTGTTACTTCTTTACGGTAACGGGCAATAAATGGAACACTGGCACCTTCGTCAATTAAGCGGATGGCAGCTTCTACTTGGTTTGGACGTACGGCAAGCTCACTTGCCAACTGCTGAACTAAGTCAGTCATCGTGTTTGATCCCACAAGGATAAAGTTTAAAAGCAATGATTATAAAGACCAAGCCCATAAAATCCACACTTGTTTGCGTATTCAAAACGTTTTTTTGTATTGACTATGAATTTTTCACATTCTTATCTTAAAAAAACTCTTTTAAAACTTGATCTATTTGTCATTCTACTTTTCAAGTCGAACTTTATTTAAAAATATGAGTTGTAGCAACTCTTCTAGTATCCAATTAAATTTTTTAATACAAATTACGAGAAAATGAACATATTGATACATGGCTAGAAGGTATAAAATCTTCATTTTTCTTCTTTTTATATATAAATTTTGAGCCACTCATCAATAAAACATCTAACAATACTTGTAAAAACTAAAGAATAAATGAAGAGAAATTTTTTAAATAATTTATTTGAAACAAATATTTATTAAAATTTAATCGATAAAAATCTAACGAATGATTGAATATTTGGTTTTTTATCGTGGGCTTTGCTAAATTATGGGCATAAGATGTTGTTTTTTGGTTTCAAGCACCTACGAAAATTGTAATTTTGAGCAAATTGATACATAGTCTTAACAAGAACATCGGCATTATACTGAGGGCTTGCTGGCAATAAGCCTGAGCGCCCCAATAATATATAAATTATGACTTTAAAAGGGAGTACATCATGAGTTTAGTTGTACCTGCTGAACATCCTGAAACCGTACATAACGAAACGGATCGTGTCGAGCGCATTTTAGTAGTCGATGACGATGTGCGTTTACGTACCCTCTTGCAACGCTTTTTAGAAGATAAAGGCTTTGTTGTAAAAACTGCCCACGACGCTTCGCAAATGGATCGTTTATTACAACGTGAGTTATTTTCTCTTATCGTTCTCGATTTCATGTTACCCGTTGAAGATGGTTTAAGTATTTGCCGACGCTTACGTCAGTCAAACATTGATACTCCTATTATCATGTTAACTGCTCGTGGCAGTGACTCTGACCGTATTGCTGGTCTTGAAGCTGGTGCAGATGACTATTTACCAAAACCATTTAACCCTAATGAGCTTCTAGCACGTATTCGCGCAGTATTACGTCGTCAAGTTCGTGAAGTTCCAGGTGCTCCAAGCCAACAAGTTGAAGTAGTTAGTTTCGGCCCATGGTCTTTAGATCTATCTACACGTACGCTTACTCGTGAAGGTCAAATCGTTACATTGACTACAGGTGAGTTTGCGGTATTGAAGGCTTTGGTACAGCATCCACGCGAACCATTAACACGTGACAAACTCATGAACTTGGCTCGTGGTCGTGAATGGGGTGCAATGGAACGTTCTATTGATGTTCAGGTATCTCGTCTACGTCGTCTGATTGAAGATAATCCAGCACGTGCGCGCTACATCCAAACTGTGTGGGGCGTGGGTTATGTGTTTGTTCCAGACGGTGCTGAATAAGTTTGAGATAAAATAGAGTGACTCTAGAGCCAATTCCACCACAAAACTTTACCGATTACGTTACGTACTCAGAGCGTAAACGGACGAGGTGGGAACGTTTTCTCGACAAAATTAAGCCACGTTCTGCTGCCATGCGTACCACTATTTTGGTACTGCTGGTGGTGTTCTTTAGCCTGTTTATGTCATTGTGGTTTTTTTGGCGCACTCTCTATTTACCAGAAATTCAACAACATGCCCGTTATCTGGCTGTTGAACTAGAACTGGTCAATAACCCTAATATTCGTATTTTACATGGTAATAACGAAGTTGATATCGATACCTGGTTACGTAATCGGGTTGGTATTGAATACATAACCGACCCTAAAGAATATCCTAGTGTCCGCGATAAAGTTATTGCCGAGTTTTTTACTAATCACGTTGAGCAGAAACTAGCCAATGAGATTGGCACTAAGGATGTTACGGTTTACTTCCAATTTAAACCAAGTCCTCGTATTTGGATTCAAACTCCTGAAATGCATGGTAATTGGGTCCGTGAACCTCTAAAAACATATGCAAACTATAGCCCTGAACTATTAATTGGTTGGGTTGTGGGTGTTCCTTTAGCCTCAGCCATCATTATTTTGATTTTGGTTCGACAAATGAACCGCCCTTTGCGTCGTTTGCAAAATGCTGCCAATGAATATAGTAAGTCAGGAACAGCGCCTTACCTAGATACCAATCATGGTCCACTAGAAATTCGCCAAGTAAACCAAGCCTTTAATCGCATGGTATATACGCTTGATCAAACCGAGCGTGAACGACGGATTATGTTGGCCGGTATTTCACATGATTTGCGCACGCCCCTTACACGTATTCGTTTAACGGCAGAAATGTTGCCTGATGAGTTTTTTCGTGAAGGCTTGGTTTATGACGTAGATGATATGGATGCGATTTTAAATCAGTTCATCTCGTATATGCGCGACGGTTCGGATGAAGAATTAAAAGACACCAATATCAATATGTTATTGCAAGAATTAATTGTTCAGTTTAAACCGCTTGATATTCGTTTCGAGATGCAAGATGTACCGATTATTCCTGCACGTAGCCTCTCACTAAAACGTCTCATTGCCAACCTAATTAATAACGCAAAGCGTTATGGTGCAGAGCCAATCGAACTCAGTGCAAAAGTTGAAAATGAACATATTTTGATTACGGTGGCCGACAATGGTGAAGGCATTCCCGAGGACCAAATTGAAGAATTAATGCAACCTTTTGTTAGAGGTAACGCTGCTAGAACAATTCAAGGTAGTGGTTTAGGCCTTGCAATTGTTAAACGTATTGTCGATATTCATCAAGGTGAGATTCAAATTCACAACCGTGAACAAGGTGGTTTAGAAGTTATTATTTCGTTACCTATCCCAAAACCAGCGGCTGAAGAAAATACTACGACAAATCCGTTAGAAAAAATTAAACAAACTTTAAGTGAGCGCTTTTAATTTGATCGAATGATCATTTAAAGCGTCATTTTAAATTTTATAAAAAATATTTAAAATCAATAAAATATAAATCATAAAAATAAATTATACCTACATTTATTTAAAAAATTAGACCTTAGCCTAACACCTATGCACTTTTCATTTTTTCATAGCTAAAATCCCGTATGTTTTGACAATATTGAGGATGTCCAATGTCTTTAAGTCGTATTCGCCTAGCTTCTCTTCATGACAAGGTCATCAGTGCTGAACAAGCTGCGCAATTCATCGAAAATGGAATGACCGTTGGTATGAGTGGTTTTACTCGTGCCGGTGAAGCTAAAGCTGTTCCACAGGCACTTGTAGAGCATGCAAAGAAAAATCCGTTAAAAATCACATTAATTACGGGTGCTAGCTTAGGTAATGACTTAGACAAACAACTCACGGAAGCAGGTGTTTTATCTCGTCGCATGCCTTTTCAGGTAGACAACACTTTACGCCGCGCAATTAACAACGGCGAAGTCATGTTCATTGATCAACACTTATCAGAAACTGTTGAGCAAATGCGCAACCAACAATTGAAACGTCCAGACGTTGCAGTAATTGAAGCAATTGCAATTACTGAAGATGGCGGCATTATCCCGACTACCTCTGTAGGTAACTCAGCAAGTTTTGCTATTTTTGCCGAAAAAGTGATTGTTGAAATCAATACATCTTTAAGCGAAAGCTTTGAAGGTTTGCACGACATCTACATTCCGACTTACCGTCCAACACGTACTCCAATTCCATTAACAAAAGTGGATGAGCGTATTGGTACAACAGCAATTCAAATCGATCCTGCAAAAATTGTAGGTATTGTATTTAACGATACGCATGACTCACCATCAACAGTTACTCCTCCAGATGATGAGACTCAAGGTATTGCAAACCACTTAATTGCTTTCTTTAACAAAGAAGTTGCAGAAGGTCGTTTACCGAAAAACCTTGGTCCATTACAAGCAGGAATTGGCTCTATTGCGAATGCTGTATTAACAGGTTTAAAAGATTCTGATTTTGAAGACCTGATCATGTACTCAGAAGTACTACAAGACTGTACTTTTGAACTCATTGATGCAGGCAAAATGAAGTTTGCTTCTGGTAGTTCAATTACCCTTTCAGCGAAATGTGGCGAAAAAGTTTTTGGCAATATCGAAGCTTACAAAGACAAATTAGTGCTGCGTCCGCAAGAGATTTCTAACCATCCTGAATTAGTTCGTCGTTTAGGCATTATTGGCATTAACACTGCGCTTGAGTTTGATATTTACGGTAATGTGAACTCAACTCACGTATGTGGTACGAAAATGATGAATGGTATCGGTGGTTCAGGTGACTTCGCGCGTAACGCACACTTGGCGATCTTTGTGACTAAATCAATTGCTAAAGGCGGCGATATTTCCTCTATCGTGCCAATGGTGAGCCACGTTGACCACAGCGAACACGACGTTGATATTTTAGTGACGGAGCAAGGTCTAGCAGACTTACGCGGTTTAGCACCTCGTGAACGCGCTCGCGCTATTATCGACAACTGTGTACACCCACTTTATCGTGATGCATTAAATGACTACTTTGATCGTGCATGTGCCAAAGGTGGACATACTCCTCACTTACTTCGTGAAGCATTGTCTTGGCATGCAAACTTCGAAGAAACAGGTCAAATGCTTCAAGCAGCAACTGTTGCAAAATCAGCTTAAATCACTGGTTTAATTCAAGCACTCCTTCGGGGGTGCTTTTTTATTTGTTTAAATTATTAATAAACACTGCTCAAACTCATATTTTTATTTTATCTTTTCAGCACATCAAAACAAAAAGTAGAAATCCGCATGTTCATTATTCGCCAATTTACAAATGCAGATCTGGATGATGTCGTTAATTTATGGGAAAGCTGCGGTCTCACCCGCCCTTGGAATAGTCCTGAAACAGATATTTTCAGAAAAGTTTCACAACAAGATGATTTATTTTTAGTTGCTATTAAGGATGAGCAACTCATTGGTACGCTCATGGGCGGTTACGACGGTCATAGAGGCTGGATTAACTATTTGGCTGTTCATCCCCACCAACAACGCTTAGGCATCGCTACAGCGCTTGTACAGCAACTTGAGAAGCGCCTCATCGCTCGTGGCTGCCCAAAACTTCAATTATTGGTGCGTAAAGATAATTTGAATGTATTGAACTTTTACGAACAGCTCGGTTACGACGAAGTAGAAGCCGTGTGCTTAGGCAAACGACTCATTAATGATAGTCCTCACGAGTAGAGACAAGTTTTCAGTTGAGCCTTTTTTAGAAAGTGAAGGTAATATTGGGGATAACCCTGTTTAGTTGTGGATAAGATGAGATTTATACACAGGCACGATCTTCATATTTTTTATTAAATCAGCAGACATGAAAAAAGCCCCATACTTTAAAGTATGGGGCTTTTTCGAATATGGTGGCGAGACCCAGGATCGAACTGGGGACACACGGATTTTCAATCCGTTGCTCTACCTACTGAGCTATCACGCCGATGGCCTGTATTAAGCCGCATCTCAGAACAATAGTCAACAATTATCCTGAGTTTCTGATTTAAATGGATATTTTTTATACTTAAAAAAAATCCCTGATGGGATCAGGGATTGAAAACACAAATAATGGTGGCGAGACCCAGGATCGAACTGGGGACACACGGATTTTCAATCCGTTGCTCTACCTACTGAGCTATCACGCCGAAGTGGGCGTATTAAACAATGTTTATTAGTTAACGTCAAGTAACTTCCGCATTTTTTGTAACAAGTGATTATTTTTAAATCACAGTTACATTAAAAATAGGCTTTTAGGTATGTAGTTTACCAATATGTACTAAACAACGATGGATAGCTCCACATCCCGGTTCAAAAGTTTTAACGCCATTTGATTCTTCTATACGGCAAGCTTCTTCAACTAAGCGCTCAGCGACACCACGACCACGGTTAGCAGGATGCACAACAATATATTCAAGAACCTTGCTTTCACCTTGTCCTGAAGACCATATTGCACCTATAATTTTGGTGTTAAATTCCGCAGTGTATAGCGTGGTATACTGCTGTAAATCTTGTTCAAGTTGTTCAATCGCATCGTGCCCGTCACCAAACTCCGGACTTGTATCATACAAACGCTCAAGCTGATCACGAATCTCTGAATTATCTAGAGAACTATAAGCATGTACGGTAATAGGCATTGATTAACCCTCCTGAGCAAACTATGATGCTGTCACGAATTCGTCACAGCGAAATTGTCGTTAACATCCAATCATTTTTGACGTTTTTTTGAGGAACGTGTCCATGACGCAACGTATCAGTGAAGTGGTTAGAAATACCAATGAAACCAAAATTCGAGTTCGCTTAAATCTCGATGGTACTGGTCAAGGCACACTAAACACCGGAGTTCCATTTTTAGACCATATGATTGATCAAATCAAGCGACATGGCTTATTTGATATCGATATTCATTGTGATGGAGACCTCGAGATTGATGATCATCATACCGTAGAAGACTGCGGTATCACGCTTGGACAAGCTTTTGCACAAGCTTTAGGTGATAAAAAAGGTTTAAAACGCTATGGTCACTTTTATGCACCATTAGACGAAGCTTTATCTCGTGTTGTCGTAGATTTATCTGGTCGTCCGGGTTTATTTATGGATATTCCATTTACTCGCGCACGTATTGGTACTTTTGATGTGGATTTATTTTCCGAGTTTTTCCAAGGTTTCGTAAACCATGCGCTTATGACCTTACATATCGATAACTTGAAAGGTAAAAACAGCCATCATCAAATCGAGAGTGTATTTAAAGCACTAGCTCGTGCTTTACGTATGGCATGTGAAGTTGATCCACGTGCTGAAAACACGATTGCATCGACAAAAGGTAGCCTCTAATGACACGTATCGCGTTACTTGATTATGGCATGGGCAATCTACACTCAGCAGCTAAAGCACTTGAGCATGTGGGCGCTACAGTCGATGTAACTAACGACCCAAAATTAATTGCACAAGCCGACAAAATTGTTTTCCCGGGTGTTGGGGCAATGCGTGACTGTATGCAAGGCATGCGTGAAGCAGGTATTGATGAAGTCGTACGCAATGCTGCTTTTAATAAGCCAGTTCTTGCGATTTGTGTAGGCATGCAAGCCTTACTACAAAGTTCTGAAGAAAATGGCGGTGTAGACGCATTAGGTATTTTTGACGGTGTAGTAAAGCACTTCCCTCAAATGGAAGGTTTGAAAGTCCCACACATGGGCTGGAACCAAGTTCACCAAATGGACCCAAGCCATCCAATGTGGAACAACATTGAACAAGATGCTCGCTTCTACTTTGTACACAGTTACTATGTTGAACCGAAAGATGAAAAGCTTGTAGCTGCAACATGCGAATATGGCGTGAACTTCTGCACAGCAATTCACAAAGATAATTTATTTGCGACTCAATTCCATCCAGAGAAAAGCCATACTGCTGGATTGCAGTTACTTAAAAACTTTGTGGAATGGAATATTTAATTTCACGAAAGCTTTAAACAGATCAGGTCTAGATGGCCTGATCTTTTTTTTTATTTATAATAATAAGCAATCATTTATAGAATGATATTTTATTCAACAGAATATTGAATATTTATACTTTTAAATAAAACCAAATGAACAGGATAAACACAATGAATTCACCTTTTGAAAATCAATCACTTCAGCAGGATTCACCCTTTAAGGCGAATGGTCGTTTTGGACGACTCTCATATGCTGCTTGGACCTTTCTATTTACCTTAACCCTCGCTGCTGTTGTTCTACTTATTATTTTTACTTTCGGTCTTACACAAAATGAGGGCGCTCCAGGCTTTACTGCGCCGGGCTTAGTCTCCATTGCCATTCTCTATATCGTCGGTATTTATATTAGCTTCGTATTTACTATTCGCCGTTTGCATGACCGTAATAATACAGGTTGGTTATCTTTACTCATGCTCGTACCCATCGTGAATATTGGCCTTGCCATTTATTTATTCTGTGCAAAAGGAACTGAAGGTCCTAATGATTATGGACCGAAGCGTCCAACGCCAAGCTGGGAACGTGTTTTAGGCTGGATTTATATTGCACTTATTCCACTTGCAGTAATTTTTGCTATTGTTGCCACAATCATGGCTCCTACCTATGAAGGCTATGTTGAAAAAAGCGAAAGCGTTATCATTGGGTCGCCATCTCAGTCTCAATAATTTTTAAAGTCGCGTATAAAGCCTAGTTCTCTAGGCTTTATTCATATATAAAGCTAATAGCTCAATTTATTTGTACGCTGTTAAATATGTCCGAAGTCCCTTCCCTCCTTGATAAAGCCTCTATTCAGCAGCTTCCACCTTTTAAAAATCTTAACCACCAAAATATTGTGGTGATTGAAAATACTGAGCAATGCAAAACTATTGAAGAAGAATTAAAAGCAGCGATCTTTTTAGGATTTGATTCGGAATCTAAACCGACTTTTCGGGTGGGTGAAGTTTCGACAGGTCCACATCTGATTCAGCTTGCCACTGAACATAAAGCTTATTTATTTCATGTAAACTCATCGACTTTAAAGTTTTTGCAGCCTATTTTGTCAAACCCTCAGCAAATTAAAGCCGGCTTTGGTCTTAAAAATGATAAGCACATTTTTCATAAAAAAGGCATAGAGCTTGAAAGCTGCGTTGACCTTGCTAAAGGTTTTAGTCACTTTGGTTTTACTCAGCAAATGGGTGTACAAAAAGCCGTAGCACTGTTGTTTGGACAGTATCTTTCAAAGTCAAAGAAAGTCGGAACATCAAATTGGGCACAAAAGCCACTTACACCACAGCAAATCAGTTATGCCTCTGCCGATGCCTATGCTGCCTTACTAGTGTTTTTAGAGCTTCGTAAACAAAACCTATTACCAGCTCACATTTCACAAACGATTCAAACCGCACTTCACGCGTAAAGTTATAAAAGTCTTTTCTAAGGCTTAGCGATTGATCAATACTTTGCTAAGATGTGCACAATTTCATAAACATGATGAAGCAAGGAGCGAAAGCATGCTAATCATTCCAGCAATTGACCTGAAAGATGGTAAATGTGTGCGTTTAAAACAAGGGCGTATGGAAGACGATACCGTTTTCTCTGACGATCCAGTTGCAACTGCCCAGCATTGGGTAAATGAAGGCGCACGTCGTTTACATTTGGTTGATTTGAATGGCGCTTTCGCAGGTACTCCAATTCATAAACCTGTTGTTGAAGCAATTGCTAAAGCTCAGCCAGAATTACCAATTCAAATTGGTGGTGGTATTCGCTCATTAGAAACGATTGAACACTATTTAGAAGCTGGTGTGACTTTTGTCATTATTGGTACTAAAGCAGTTCAAGAGCCTGAATTTGTAGAAGAAGCTTGTAAGCGCTTTGCTGGCCACATCATTGTTGGTATTGATGCCATGAATGGTATGGTTGCAACTGACGGCTGGGCAAACGTTACTGATGTTAAAGCAACTGATTTAGCAAAACGTTTTGCAGATGCAGGCGTGTCTAGCATTGTTTATACAGACATTGCGCGTGACGGCATGATGCAAGGGGTAAACGTTGAGCAGACTGTAAACTTGGCTCAATACTCAGGCTTACCAGTGATTGCTTCAGGTGGCGTAACTAACCTTGATGACGTTCGTAACTTAAAAGGCAAACCGGGCATTTTAGGTGCAATCACAGGTCGTGCAATTTATGAAGGTACTTTAAATCTTCGTGAAGCTCAGCTTCTGTTAGATGAAAACCGTCTTTAATTTTTAAGATGTAAAAAAAGAGCCTGTTTAGGCTCTTTTTTATTACTTAATAATCTTTAATTTAATAACTTTTCTAAATCAATCACCTCATCTGCAATCTCCATTGCATAAGGTGAATGCGTAATCATAATCACGGACGGAACAACTTGCTGAATATATGCAAGTATATCTTTTGCAGTATCTACATCTAAAGCTGCGGTCGGTTCATCTAATATGATGAGTTGTGGGCGTGCTAAAAGACCTCGAAGGATACAAATTCTTTGCTTTTCTCCCCCTGAAAAATTCTTATAAATTTCAGTTAGATCATCATCGAGCGTTAAATGATGCTTTTTCAAAATATGCGATAGTTTAAACTGCTCAAGCATCTGAATTAAGTAAGAATCTTCATATATATACTGAGAGTTATAAACCAGATTTTCTCTTAAAGAATAAGGGAAAATAACAGGTTGCTGAGCAACATAGACCACTTCATCAAAAATATGCTTAGAAAAGTTATGACTGATATCGACATTTTTATAAAAAAGCTGCCCTGACTGAATCTGATATACCCCCATTAAATAATTCATCAGAGAAGTTTTACCTAGCCCTGTTTGACCAATCACGACATACGTTTTATTAGCCAAAATTGTTAAATTAAAATGGTCTACTGCTCTTTTTCCTAACGAAAATTTGGCATTTATAAATTGAAATATGACTTCGGAATGTTTAATGGTAGACGACGTATATTGCTCTTTCTTGAGATTAAAATACTGTCGGTATTTTGCTAAGGCCACAAAGTTACCATTTAACCGCATCAAACTTTGCGAAACAGCCAAAAATGGATTGGTGAGTTGAATAATATAAGTACTTATCAATACGAAAGCCCCAGCTGTCAATTGCTTATCAGTTGAAAGAAATACGGTAAATAACATAAAAATAAGTAAGAATAGAAAGATCATAAACAACTGAGAAATCATCAATAATCCTATTTTCTTATTCCTATCTTTTGCAGTTGTGATATATAAATTTAGAGTGTCATTAAATTTCGATAACTGAAACGGCACTGCATTTTTTACTTTAATTTCATAGGAGTTAGATATTTGATGTATTAAATGACTATTCACTAAATTGTCTTTTTCATACATAGCATCGAATAGTGAACTACTTCTTTTATTTATATAAAAGGAAACGATAAAAATAATAATAGCGACCAATAAAAAGCTAATACTGAAAAGTAAACTAATGGTTGTAAACAAAACCGCAAAAATCATTACCAATTGGAAAATAATTGGTCCTAAATAAAAAGTTAACGTTAAATTAATCTCACCAAAAGCAGTACTTCCTCTTTCAAGATCACTCATTACTGTTCCAGCCTCGATTTGATCTTGTGCATCTTTTTTAAGATTTAAATAATTTTTTAAGCCTGCAGAAATTAATGATCCTTTGAAATCGACCATCAAATAAGCCCCAAAAATATTTTGCGTCCAATGGCATAACTCATTGACTAACCATGCGGTCGCGTAGGCAAGTACAAGTAGATATAAAAAATTAAATGGGAGTTGAATATTGAGTAAAAAGTTATATTCGTGTGCAGAATAATCGATAATAATTTTTAGCAAGTATGGTAATAAAGTCGTAAAAAATGCTGCAAATACCACTAATAAAAACATAAGAAACATACTACTTCTTTGTTTCTTATAATTTTCTTTAGAAATATTCCAGATAAATTTATAGTTCTGAATATCTTGCGAACTTAATAAAAACTTCATTTCTCTATCTTTTTTCTGTTAAAACGATTTAAAAATAATTTCATTACACAAGAAATATCATAACTTGTCTTATTTATTGTTCTTCATGTTTTTTGTTTAAAACTAAACTTACAACTTTTTAAATAAGATAAATGCAAGATATAAAACCGAATACTTCATATAGTTTTAAAAAAGATTTTAAAGTTAATACACCACATTACGAATGAATTTAAGTATTTGATTACCGCTATTCACATACGTATAAGTTACTGAACTAGCATATATAATTGAAGAGCCAGCAGCTATAGTTTTTGAGCTATCTGCAAATTGTATCGTTAGCTCACCTTCTAATACATAAATCAGTTCTTGCCACCCTTCTGGGTCTGCTTCAGCAATATAAGATTCCCCTACTGCCAGTGACCATGTCCAAAGCTCAACTTGGCTATGGGATGGAACTGAAGCCAGTAATGTTGCTTTGCTTTGCTCTTTTTCACCCTGCCAAGCAAGTACATTAACCAAGGCTTGTTCTTTATGCTCGGGTGCGCTCACAATCGTTCTAAAGTCTACCCCCAACACTATCGCAATCGCGTCGAGTTTAGCCAAGCTGATATTGACTTGTCCTGTTTCTAAAGCAGCAATGGTACGTCTACTTACACCCGCCTGATCTGCCAATTCCTGTTGGCTTAAACCACGCTCATCTCTTAGTGAACGGATATTTGTGCCGACATGCTGTAAAACGGTACTCGACTGGCTCATAGAATAGGTAGTAAAGAAAATTTGAGCAATATATTGCACAAAACTGAAGAATAGCGCAATATGTGCAGTATATTGCACAATTTATTTTAATTTTGAGTATGCCACCAATTTCTTTGAGTTCAAGCAAAGCCCCTCAGTTAGCACTCGTTTTGATTACTATGATTTGGGGCGGAACATTTCTTACAGTGCAATATGCACTGAATTTTACATCGCCTATGTTTTTTGTAGGCTGCCGCTTTGCTGTAGCAGCGCTAACGTTATTGCTTATTTCATTCAAGAGCATGAAAGGCGTTACGTTAAAAGACTTAGGTGCTGGTACCGCAATTGGTGTAGTGATTGTAGGCGGTTATGGAACTCAAACGATTGGCCTGCAAACCATTCCGAGTAGTGAGTCAGCTTTCTTAACGGCGCTTTATGTTCCACTTGTTCCTATTTTAATGTGGCTCATCTTTAGAAAGATGCCACATGTCATGACTTGGGTGGGAGCAGCTTTGGCCTTTGCTGGTCTTGTTTTATTAACAGGTAATGGTTTTGAGCAAATTTCATTAAGTTTTGGGCAGCTTTTAACAGTACTTGGCTCAGTTGCGATTGCTTTAGAAATTATTTTTATTAGTTACTTTGCTGGAAAGGTAAATTTGCGCCGTGTAACCATTATTCAACTTGCTGTCGCGTCTCTACTTTCGTTTGCAGTTATGCCTGTGGTGGGCGAGCATACGATTCCAGCATTTTCATGGCCGCTTGTACTCCTTGCTGTTACATTAGGTTTAGCAAGTGCACTGATTCAATTTGTGATGAATTGGGCTCAGCGTATGGTTGATCCTTCACGTGCTGCGATTATTTATGCAGGAGAGCCTGTTTGGGCAGGAGTTATTGGCCGAATCGCAGGTGAGCGATTACCAGTTATTGCTCTTTTGGGCGGTGCTTTAGTGGTGTTAGGTGTTTTATTCAGTGAGTTAAAACTTAAGTTACCCATTAAAAAAAACTAAAAGAATTCGAGAATAAAAAAAAGAGAGCTTAACGCTCTCTTTTTTTATCTATTATTTTTTCTTTAATAAAATGCAGGGCTCGTAGTACTCAACCGTCGGCATTGGATCATAAAATGGATGAAGCAATTTCTTCCATTCCTGATAAGCTTCAGACTTTCTAAACCCTTCGGTATGATATTCAATCTCATCCCAAGAGATCATTAGAATATAATGATGTGGGTCAGTTGCATGTCTAATGAGTTGGACAGCATTGAAGCCCTCCATTAGATAAACAATATGTTTTGCCTGCTCGAATGCTTTAAGAAATGCTTCACTTTGCCCAGGCTTTATACTCAAATGCACATGTTCAATAATCATGATTTATTGATACATCGGACGATTGTCGTTTAATGCAATCAGACCGCGAATTGCACGATATACGATCCAGATCCATGCCGCTGTAATGACGCCCACACAGAATACGGTCGATGAGATCGCAACACCTGCAAATAAATCGGTATTTTCACCTGTAAAAAACAAGAAAATAAACGGTAAAAAGGCAATAATATTCCAAACGAGATACCACCAGAATGTTCTGATTTGCCAAGTAAAGTGACTCGCAAAAATTGAACCTTGTACATCGGAACGTTTTACGTAGTTAATAATTAAAGCAATAATCGCAAGTAAGCCGCCCGTAAAAATGGCAACAATATAAAGTACATACAAAATAAGTGTTAAAGTACGATTCGGATCTTGGTCGATAGAACTATTCATTTTTATACCTCTCAAGTTTAATAAAACAATTTACTTTTATGATCCCCGCAAAACGTTTAAAGGAGAAATTAGCCACAAAATCAAAAGTAAATGAAGGAATATGGTACAAAAATAAATCTTACGAAATGGTTGTTTTTGTGTTTTATGTCTCAGTTTTTGTTGTGCCCACCATGCAGCTGGCCAACCACCTAAAAAGCTCACAATATGTAAAGTCTGTTCAGGAATACGGCGATTGCCTAGTTGTGCGGCTTCTTTATCTTGTGAATATAGCCAATAACTTAAGCCATTCATCATTAAGATAAACAATAAGGTATAAGCTGGCAGAACATGGATAAAACTCATAATGCCCATTAGAACAAAATAAAATACGATGCCCATTTGCATGGCAGACCATGGTTTTGCCTGAAATGAAGATTCTGTTTTTGCTGACTTTGAAGCTTTACGCGTTTGTGATGCCTTCAAATAAGTGACTTGCTGGGCACGGAAGCGACCTCGCTCATCTAAAATGACCAAATACTCTAGTGCACAACCAATAATTGGCCGAGGTCCGGGGCGTGCAAAATCTTTGATATGCAAAAAGACTCGCTCTTTTTCAGCATCATCCGGCTGAATAAAGCCATAACCTTTTTCGTCGAACCATTCGACTAAACGCCCCTGATCTCGCATCTTTATTCCTTTTATGCTTTTACATGACTTAAACGGTCTTGCATCATTGCTCGCATTTCTTGCGGGTCTTTTTGCAAAATGTCGTCGCCTGTACGTCCTTCTTCTTTATTTTTTTGAGCAACTTGCAAACGCATTGACCAAAAACGGCATGCTGCCATTGCTAAGAATACATCTAAACATTCCAGTTCATCTGAAGTAAGCACACGAACTTTTTGGTATGCCGATAAGTAAGCTGCCACTTTGTCTGAGTTTAAATGTGCTGCTGGATATTCGGTACAAAAATCATTGATGGTAATCGCAATATCAAACAGCAATTCATCTTGATTTAACTCGTAAAAATCTAAAATACCTTGTAATTGATCACCTTCAAACAATGTATTGTCGCGGAACAAATCTGAATGAATAAAACCTGTTGGTCGGTTTGAATACTGCACTGTTTTAGTATTAAAAGCTTGATAGACCTGCTCAAGTAAAGCTTGATCTTCTTGAGTCATATTTGGCTTAAGCTGCTCTGCAACGCCTGTCCAGTATTGATGATCGCGTCTATATTCACGTTCAAGCGGAAAGTCTTGTAAAGCCACATGCAGTTTCGCCTGTGCATCTGCAATTGCTGCAACTTGTTCTACTGTGGTTTGCACGGGATGGTGCCCCATGAGACGTGGTGCAATCTGTGCAGGCTTTTCTGCAATCACGTGAACCGCTTGCCCGCTATGTTTTAACGGTACAGCAACGGGTACATCATGAGTCCCCAATTGTTCAAGTACAGGAATAAGTTCACCTGCCCCCTGTGCATCTAACTCTTCAAACACGGTAAGTACATACTGTTTGCGGTTTACATCAACCAAAAAATAATTGGTGTTTTGAATACCTCCCTGAATTGGGTTCAGCTCCAACACCTCTAATCCATAAGGTGCAGCAAAGGTGCGAACTTCATCTAAACTCAACGGGGTATAAACCGACATGGAAAACCTGCAAAAAACATCTGTGAAGTTTGATAGAATACCTCTTCCCTCCATGAAGGTGTAGCGCCTGTGTAGGAACTTTCACCAACGGCGATTATTTTTGGAAAAAGCTATGCTTGCTAAACGTATTATTCCTTGCCTAGACGTTGATAACGGACGCGTAGTTAAAGGCGTTCAATTCCTCGATATTCGTGATGCTGGCGACCCTGTTGAAGTGGCACGTCGCTATAACGAACAAGGTGCAGACGAAATTACTTTCTTAGACATTACCGCTACACATCATGGACGCGACACCACTTACCGTACTGTTGAACGTATGGCCGAGACTGTATTTGTGCCATTAACGGTTGGTGGTGGTGTACGTAAGGTTGAAGATATTCGTGCATTATTAAATGCAGGTGCAGACAAAGTGAGTATTAACTCAGCTGCCGTATTTAACCCAGAATTTGTTCAAGAAGCTTCTCAGCACTTTGGCGCGCAATGTATTGTGGTTGCGATTGATGCCAAAAAAACCGGTGATAACAAATGGGAAATCTTTACTCACGGTGGTCGTAAACCAACAGGTATTGATGCCATTGAATGGGCTGTGAAAATGGCTGACTACGGTGCGGGTGAGTTACTCATTACCAGTATGGATGCCGATGGTACTAAAGCAGGTTACGATATTGCTTTAATGCGTGCCATTAATGATCGCGTTACCATTCCAACCATTGCTTCGGGTGGTGTGGGCAACTTACAACATCTTGCAGACGGTATTTTACAAGGTGGTGCAGACGCAGTATTGGCAGCAAGTATTTTCCACTTTGGCCAATATACGATTCCAGAAGCTAAACAATATTTAGCTGAACAAGGTATCGAAATGCGCTTGTAAGCTTATTAATATTTAAAGGGGCGATATGCCCCTTTATTTTTTATGCAGCACCATCGACCGAATTTATGTCGCTAACGAGTTGAGGTTTTTCTTTTTTCTCGACCCATTTTGCAGGAAAGATTTTCTCTACTGCTTGAGACAGCGGTCTAGCAAGCGTAGTAGGTAACCGAATGCCCAAAGGGTTTTGTTCTTTTAAATCTGCCGAAGACACCACACGTGTTCCCATCACATAATCAAACCAAGGCTTAGTCACACACCAATTAGCGTCTTGATTAGAGTTCATGTGATGGTCGTAATGCCACGGAATTTTACGCTTTGCCCAGTCAGGCTCTAAATGTGCACGGCGATGAATATAATAATAATTACCAGCACTGTACCAAGCCGCGAGTGCCATACCTTTTGAAAATGGATAGAAAACTACACTTGAGACTGTTGCCACTACGGCAAGTGAAATTAACTCATTTTTAGTTCGCCAGTTGCCAACGCCCTCAACATAGCAATCATCATGAAATTGCTGTTTGCGTACTTCACGATGGTGTGCCCAGTGTGACTCCATGCTTCTGGGCACTGGGCTATAGCGCGGTTGTCCAGCACGGTGCACACCATGCAAAATATATTTGTGTGCCATCCATTCAAATGCATTTGCCACTGCAATTCCTGTAATAAACCCTTTTAACATCGCCTTACTCCTTTTTCTTTTTATTCAGCATATAAAATTCGTTATGCTAGGTATTGACCAGAATTTATGGTTTCATTGACAAATCACGACAAGAAAGAGGTGGTCACGGATGCCACAACTAAAAAATTATACAGGTTCGGTGTATGGAGGACTGGGACATCTATTAAAAGCTTATTGTGAAGCAAATGAGTTAGTGATTCCTGAGCAATTAGAACAAGTTCAAAATCTCGAACGCTTTGACTATGTGGTTTGGCGTGATCTATTAGAAGTGATTTATAAACTCGACCCCAAGCCAGGATTAGGCCTAGAAATTGCCAAATATGTACAACCCAAACACTTAGGAATTATTGCCTACCTTGCACTCTCTTGCGATAACTTAGGGGAAGCTTTGATTCGTTATCATGACTTTCACCGCCTAATTTATGACGGAAGTCCATTAGTTGTTAAACTACAGGGACAATATGCTTCTATCCGCTGGGAAGCGACTGAGCTACACCCCACTCAACTTACCGATGAAATCGCGATTGCGCTGGTCATTCAGTTCTTACGTCTTTTTATGTCTCATGAAGATGTACATTTACATGAGGTACGTTTCTTAAATACTGCCCCTAAAAATATCAGGGTTTATGAACAGTACTTTCAATGCCCTGTTCGTTTTAACCAGCCGCGTACTGAGTTACTCATTCCAATTACAGAAATTCATAAGCCACTTAGCAGCGCCGACCATACATTACAGCAGCTATTGGTTCAGCAAGCACAAGCGCTATTAGAGCAATTACCAAATTCAACCCAACTCGATCAGCGCTTACAGCATTCAATTTTGACTGGCTTACAAAAGGATCAATATCAAATTGAATATATTGCAACACAGTTAGGACTTTCGGTTCGGCAGCTCCAACGACATTTACAACAGCAAAACACCACCTTTCAAGAGCGTGTACAACAAGTTCGCTTTATGCTGGCAACCGAATATTTAAAAGACCCACATTTAAGTTTACAAGAAATTGCCCTTTTGCTTTGTTACTCAGAACAAAGTGCTTTTCAAAGAGCTTTTAAACATTGGACCAATCAAACACCACAACAATGGAGAGATCATTTTTTAGACAAAGAATAACCAACCAAAACTTACAAATCTTTTCTTGATTAAAACAACACTGAAAACAAAAATTTCATATAGTCACATGCTTAATTTTTTGTGACATATTTCACACTAATTAAAAAATAGATCAATAGATGAGTAATCACAATGAATAAATATTTTGCTGAATTCTTAGGTACGTTTTGGTTAGTCTTTGGTGGTTGTGGTAGCGCTGTATTAGCCGCAGCTTTCCCTGAACTTGGTATTGGCTTTGCAGGTGTAGCCCTTGCCTTTGGTTTAACCGTACTCACTGGTGCTTATGCTTTAGGGCATATTTCTGGTGGACATTTTAATCCCGCGGTGAGTGTCGGTCTTTGGGTCGGCGGTCGTTTTGATATTAAAGATTTAATTCCTTATATCGTTGCACAAGTAGTCGGCGCGACTGCTGCTGCATTTGTTCTTTATATTATTGCTCAAGGACAAGCTGGCTTCACTGGTGTAGGCGGCTTTGCTTCAAATGGTTTTGGTGATTTATCACCAAATAAATTTGGTTTAGGTTCTGCTTTTATTATTGAAGTGGTCCTTACTGCTTTCTTCTTAATTGTTATTTTAGGATCAACGCATGGTCGTGCACCTGCTGGTTTTGCGCCTATTGCAATTGGTCTTGCATTAACACTTATTCACTTAATCAGTATTCCAGTGACAAATACTTCGGTGAACCCTGCACGTAGTACAGGTGTTGCATTCTTTGCTCAAACTGGTGCTTTAAGTCAATTGTGGTTGTTCTGGGTAGCGCCGATTTTAGGTGCTGTGATTGGTGCGATTATTTATAAAGTGGTTGCTGGAGATAAAGATTAATTCTTTATATCTATAACCTTAATCTGCTATCGCGGTGGGTGACATGGATGTCACCTGTTGAGCAGGGGTACACGGAAGTGCCCTCTGCTCAACAAAGCCTTTTGCTTACTTTTGGGCTTTCAAAAGTAACAAATGTCTATACAAATTCACTAACACCTAACCGGGTACTAAAGACTGTATGGCAGCATGACTATGCTCAACATCACACATAGAATGCATAAATTATAAAAACGGATTATTCACTTCTTGTTCAGCTGGACGTTCAATTTTCTCAGGCAATTCTTCTTTTTCCAAAGCTGCAACCACATCGTTTAAAAAGCTCTGCAATGCCTTTGCCTGCTCTAAGCCGACTTTGTCTTTAGTAATTTGCAAATTGCCATAAATGCTCACGCAATCGACATCATTTTCTAATGTTAAATCTTCAATTGAAGAAGACTCGGTACCCTTTTCAAATGGCTTAAACATAAGTGTGTCTCGTTGTTATATCTTCACAGTGTAATACGATCAATTTAAAAAAAATCAATCAAAATTAAAAGTGCCGATAAAATTAAAAAAGCGCCCATCAAGATATTAAAATATTTCAAACGGTTGCCTTGGTTTAGCACCACTGAAAATTTATCACCACAGAATCCCCAAAAGAACAAACACACATAACAGGTGAAAAAATAAATAACGATAAAAATCGGCAACGCCTGCGGGTTTTCAATGCTGGTAAACATGGTTATACCCGATACACAAGCTAACCACGCTTTAGGGTTAAGCCACTGTAACAAGAACCCATCTTTAAAATTGGGAATAATGATCTGTTCGACAGGATCACTTGAAATAGAAATATTTGCAGCAGAAAGAATAATTTTAATCCCGATATAACAAACAAAGAGCGTTCCACAAATCGCAAGAATTTTTAAGACAACTGGAAATTGAGTTAATACACTTTGCAGGCCAAACGCCATAAAAATCAAAAGCAAAGTAAAACCAATGGTAGCGCCTGAAATATACGGAACTGATCTTTTTAAACCATGATTTAAGCTGGTCGATAAAATGACGGTATTGACGGGACCCGGGGTAATAGACATAGCAAAAGAAAAAAGAAACATCGAGGCAAACATTGTTATTGTCCTTATTCGAATAAATGGATAAACATACAGATCTGTATGCTCATCTTATTGTATTGAATAAGAACTGTGCAACAATGTTTACATGCGAGTTATTTAATGATTTGCAAGAAATAGTTCACCAAGGCTTCTACTAATTGTTTCACAATCGCCTTTCTAGTTTCTTCATCAATACTTGGAACTTTTGATTCCATAGGTTCAGAAGACGTACTTTTTTGCTTTTTAAACTGATCTTGTAATGCGTGAATCTGATCTTTAGTTAAATCTTGTTCACACTGGCTTTCTCCATCCCAGTGCAAATAATCTAATTTCTGATTTGGCTTAACTTGGCTAGATGTTAATGGCAGACGATAAACATTACGTTTTTGTTGTTCGGTAAGTTGGGGAAATAAGTTAATTCCTAACTTTTCTTCCAAATAACAAACACTCACAACTTTGACCTGCTGCGAGTTGTTATTTGGCGCATAGTAAGCGCCAATTGCACCCGTTTTAGGATAATAAACAGCTTTATATACAGCGCTTGGAACAATAACACCACGCCCAATCGTTTTGAGTCGTTGCCCTTCAAAAATTGGTCCCGTCACAATATAGGCATCTTGCTTTTGCTTAGTAACCACAGCACGTGTAGCGTCTTCAAGCTTACGCCAAACTTCCTGATTATTTTTAGGGGCCTGCGGAACCATATTACTGAGCGAGAAGCTATCGTATTGCGAGTCTTTAGTTGGCATATCACCATTTGGAGACATGTGCCCACGGTCATAGCCTGAGCCACGATAATCGCTTAACAATGAACGGTGACGCTCTGGAACACGTGTTTCTTCGTGGAAATTATCTTCACGTTTAATTTTAGTGCTTAAACGTTCAGGACTTAGATATTCAGCTGACCATAACGGCGTTTTAGACATACCCGAGTACAGAACATTGAAGCCATTAAAACACAGCGCATAACTGTCTTTTTTTAAACTTTCTTTATTTAGGGCAGGTGGAACTTCACGATAAAACTGATTTAGACAAGTCGAGTTAGTACTTAAAGGCGAAAACCATTGTGAAATTTTTTCACCACCAAAAGCGATGGCAAAGCTTCCTGCTGCCACTCCGGCAAGTACAATTTTGCCAAAATGCTCGCTTAAAGAAAAATCACCGAAGATGCCTGAACTACTTTTTTTGCTTGCCATGTTTCTATCAATACCACTGTCCACACGCAGCTTAACAATCCTGCTTTTTTAAGTATATCGCTTATCTTTCAAATGGTTAAAACATGGTCATCTTTTTTGTAACTCCATTTCCCCTTACGTAACAATCTGTTGGGATTGTGAGGAACTTTCACTATTGAATTGGGTTAATTGCGTATCTTTCATTGAAAAGCCCTCATGCCTTATGACATGGTTAGCTCCACAAATTTGGATAAAAATATAAACGGAGTCCATTTAATGATCCATTCAAAGATTATTGGTATTGGCGTAATTGCTGGACTGTGCAGTATGGCAGCCCTAGCTGAACCTGCGGTCCAACCAGGTGAAACTTTAGAAAGTTTGTCTAAAGTAAAAGTCACTACAACCGTCAATGGCCAGCCTGGCTCTATTAGTGATTTAGTGAATAGTGGGAAAGTACAACCTGTTTCTGCTCCGCCAACAGGTGCAGCCCCTACGGGTGCTCCTATTCCAGCTGATGTACCTCCTGCTCCTCCAGCAGATGCACCACCAGCACCTCCAGCGGGCGGTGATATGGCTGCTCCAGCGCCACAAGACCCAAATACTCCACCGCCACCAGCCAACCCGAACCAGTCTGCGGACCCAATGGCAAAAGATGGTGCTTTACCAGCAGATGCACCAATGGCACAAGCTCAATAAAAAGAGCCATAAAAAAACCAAGACTTATGTCTTGGTTTTTTTATTACATCAAATTTTATATTTCGATTTGACTACCTAACTCCACCACTCGGTTGGTTGGAATTTGGTAGAAGTCACTCACCGGACTGGTATTACGCTGCATCGAAATAAACAGCTTTTCTCTCCATGGCGACATACCATCACCCACCGAGTGAACAATACGATCGCGCGAAATAAAGAAGCTGATATGCATTAAGTCGTATTCAAGACCTAACTGCTCATAAGCTTTCATGAGTGCTTTTGGCACATTCATTTCATCTTTAAAACCATAGAAAATTTTAATACGGTAGAAATGTTCAGCTAAAGCTTCTGTCGTAATACGTTCTTCTGGTGCTACGAAAGGCACATCTTCAATCACCACAGTGACCAGAATATTACGCTGATGCAGTACTTTGTTGTGCTTGATATTATGCAACATAGCATGCGGTACAACGTTTGGTGTACCTGTCATAAACACGGCATCACCCGGTACCCAGTGCACGCTATTACCAATACTTTTCACAAACAAGTCTAAAGACAATGTGTCATGTTCAAGTTTAGCAAAGGTAAGCTCACGACCGCGTTTCCATGTCATTAAGATAGTGACTGCAATACCACCAATGAGCAACGGCACCCAACCACCTGATAGCACTTTAAGTGAAGTTGCTGCGACTAAAACCGACTCTAAAATGAAGAATGGAATAATCAGTAACACCACTTTTGGCCAGCTCCATTTCCACGCCGAGTAGATAAAGATAGAAACCAAAATCGTGTCACAGAGCATGGTTAAAGTTACTGCTAAACCATAAGCACTTGCCAAGTTTGAGCTGGTTTTGAAAATCAGAATTAAAATAATAATTGCGATTAAAAGTAACCAGTTTAAGAACGGCACATAGATCTGACCTTCTTCAGACTCAGAGGTATGTTTAATACTTAAACGTGGTAAATAACCCAATTGAATCGCTTGGCGAGCAAGAGAAAATACCCCTGAAATTACAGCTTGAGAGGCAATCACTGTTGCCATAGTCGCCATAATAATCATTGGGTAAAGTGCCCACTGAGGAACCAGTAAATAGAACGGATTTTCAATTGCCGCAGGGTCACGAAGTAACAATGCGCCCTGTCCTGCATAGTTTAAAACTAAGCATGGCAACACTACAAAGAACCACGCAAGACGAATCGGAACTGGTCCAAAATGTCCCATGTCGGCATAGAGAGCTTCACCACCCGTTACTGTTAACACCACGGCACCCATCACAAAAAACGTCATGATTGGATGGTGATAGATAAACTGAATTGCCCAATGCGGACTAAACATGCCGAGTACAATCGGTGTTTGAATAACACTGTGAAGGCCTAATGCACCTAAAGAGATAAACCACACAAGTGTAATTGGACCAAAGAACTTTCCTACAAAGGCCGTACCATGTTTTTGCACTAAAAACAGCGTAATGATAATGGCGATTGCAATTGGCATAATGAACGGGTCAAAAACGTTGGTTGCAATAGACAACCCTTCGACCGCGGACAATACCGAAATTGCAGGGGTAATAATACCGTCACCAAAGAACAGTGATGCCCCAATAAAGCCAATAGCAATCATGTAGATTTTTTTGTTGTCGGCAATTTTTGCTTTACGCAAATTCAATGCGAGTAAGGCCATGATACCGCCTTCGCCATTGTTGTCTGCACGCATGACAATTGCGACATACTTGATGCTGATGATCAGCATTAAGCACCAAAAAATAATGGATAAAATTCCTAATACGTTTTCAGGCTGAATTCCCAAACCATGGGCAGCATGGAAGGACTCTTTCAAGGCATAGAGCGGACTCGTTCCGATGTCTCCAAAGACCACCCCAAGAGCTGCCAAAGCCGTGGCAGGCAAGGTCGCTTTTTTGGCCGTATTTTGCATTGTGTAATTAAACCAATAGATTTTTAGCGCAATCTTATCACCTCTATTATTTTTTTTCTGTAATGCTCGTCTTAAATCTTGGCAGAACCTGATTTTTTAGTTACTATCGCACGCCTTGGTGAGGTGTCCGAGTGGCTGAAGGAGCACGCCTGGAAAGTGTGTATACGTTTGCGCGTATCGAGGGTTCGAATCCCTCTCTCACCGCCAGAATTCAAATTTAAAGAAGCTTAAACTTAATCGGTTTAGGCTTTTTTATTGGCTCAAACATTAAAAATAGCCAAAAAAATATTGATAATTTTTATATCCATCACAACGCCTAAATTTTATTAAGCACTTAAATTCAATGAAGAATCTTATTTCTTTAGCTAAAAAAAGCCTGCTCGAGCATAGCAACTTAAACCTACCTTTTACGGTCTATTCAGCTTGCCAAGAGCAAAAAATCACAAACGTTCCGATTTCTAAACCCTTACTCATAATTGTATTAAGTGGATTTAAAGAACTTGGAAAAACTGAAAATATTAAATGTGATGCTGGTTCTTTTATTTTTTTAGCCAACAGTTCCAGCATTGATATGCGTAATATTCCAGATCAAGAAGAATATTTCGCTCTTCTTATCGAGTTTGATTTTGAAGATTTTAATGACTTGCCTCAAAACGTGGGTACTTCTCAAAACTATGTTCAAGGCCAGCTGAATTCTCTTTTAGAAAGTGCCCTGTATCAGTTTATAGACTTCTCTTTAGTTGCCCCTCCTTCTGCGTTTAAATTTAGAAAAAGGGAGCTTTTAGAACTTATTTATTATTCGGGCTATACCGACATTGCTAAACTCAACATGAATACAAGCTTGAGTGAAAAAGTTCAGGCCTTCATTTCTGATCATTTGTCTACTGAACTCACCGCTGAATTTATCGCGGCTCAACTTTTTATGAGTTCATCGACTTTAAGAAGAAAACTTAAAAGTGAAGGAAACAGCATTCAGGACATTCGTAATAGAGTACGACTCGGCCATGGGCTGCATCTTATTCAAACCACCAATAACAGTATTGGCAATATTGCTTTTGAATGTGGCTATCAATCTCAATCTCGATTTACTGAACAATTTAAAAATTTGTTTGGGATTACCCCACGTGAGCTACGCAAAACAAAAATGCTCACTTAGGGCGAATTTATGGCAAATCTGCGTATAAAAAATTTTTAGAAGAAAACTTAAGATCTTTTGCATATTTAAAAAAGGTTCTTAAGCAAGCAAATGAAAAAAGTAGCAGTGATTTTATCGGGTTGTGGTTATTTAGATGGTTCTGAAATTAGAGAATCTGTTTTAACCCTATTAGCCTTAGATACAGCCAATATTGAATATCAAATTTTTGCACCTGATGAGCCTTTGTTTCATGTTATTGACCATGTAAGCGGTGAAATCAACCTGACTGAGCGAAGAAATGTTTTACAAGAAGCGGCAAGAATTGCCCGAGGTAAAATTTCACTACTTCATAAACTCGATGCAAATGAATTTGATGGTCTTATTTTGCCGGGTGGCTTTGGTGTCGCAAAAAACTTATCAACTTTTGCATTTAAAGGCGCAGAGGCACGTGTACATGGTACGGTAGCTTCAATTTTAAAAACGTTTCATCAGAGCAAGAAACCTATTGGGGCAATTTGTATTTCCCCTGCACTCTTGGCACTTACGTTTGGAGAGTTACACCCAACTATTACTTTAGGCTCTGACATTCATATGGTTAAGGAAATCGGAAAAACGGGTTCAATTCACCATGTTTGTCAAACCTCAGACTGTGTAGTCGATCAACAAAACTTATTTGTTACTACCCCTGCCTATATGGATGATCAAGCTAACTTAAAAGATATTTATGCAGGGATTACAAGCTTGGTTAATGCCATGACAACTTTGGCAAATTAAGATGCTTGATGAGGGATAGAGATTTCTATCCCTTTATTTGATTGCGTTTTTTGTATAAATCTAATCAACGATAAGTAACTTCGCACCATTTAAGCTAAAAGACTGATGTGGCTCTGAATTGTCTCCGACTTGATAACTCATGCCTGACGTTAAAGTAAATATTCGCCCGTCTTTCAATCTACTTTCTAGCTCGCCTTCTAGACAAAATAATATGTGCCCTTTTTCACACCAATGGTCTGCTAAGTAATTTGCTGAGTACTCTACAAGCCTTACTCTAATTTTATTTCCTTCTTCACCAAAAAATTGGGTTTTCCAATAAGCTTTTCCTGTTTCACCGTTATATTCAGTGACTTCAATTTCTTCCCAGTTTGTAATTTGAAATGGAAAAGGCGCGATATTCATAGTTTTTCCAGAGATGTATTATTGTATTTTCAACTTATAGACAAAATTGGTTTTTGCAAACGATTTAAAAATCTATTTCTTAAGGTCCATTGCCTAACTCAAAAAGAAGTCCATCAGATTTCCCTAATCAGCCTTAATCCAAATCGAACACTTCTAATGACTCTACATAAGGCAAAATAAGATATTCATGATGAGATAAATGTTGTTCTAGCTGGTGATGCGTTGTTTGATTGAATTGATAAAAGTTGCTCAACTCATTAATTAATTGAGGCGTTTTATTTGCATCAAATTTTGGTGTTTTCATAAAGAATAATAAGCTTGCCCCTAAACCCACATACTCTAAGCCATAGTTTTGATCTAAATACTCAATCAAGCTAAAAGACTCAAAAGGGTTCAAATCACAACTAAAATATCCATTGAGGCAGGCTGCAAATTTTTGAGTTTCAGTTGGACTATTGACTAACTTTACTTGAATAACGGCATCTAAAATTTTGTCGGGTTCAGCATTAATCTGTAGCAGAGTTGCTTGATCTTCATCGCTATAGCTAAATTTTTTAGGCAAGTTATTAAAGTCTATATAATTTTCTGGCTTTAATAATTGTTCAATATGATATTGAAGCTCTAAAGGTCGAGTATTTTCCCAACTTGCTGCACTGTCATCTTCAACGAATTCTGTAGTATCAAAATAAAGCCCATCTCCCATTGAAGCATGCATGGAGGTGTATTCACATTGCCCAATATCTTCTAAAAGTAATAATACTTTTTTAGGTAAATGCTTCTGCTTAATTTCAGAATATAGGTTAGCAACATCGTTCCATGAGTTTATTTCACTGATTGTTGCGTAGCATATTAATTCATGAGCATCGTCAGTTATAAGGGTATTTTCTTTTTCTTTAATATCAAGAATAGTCATAAATTTTTAAATTTAATCTATATTTAGCGGACATTTATATCATAAATAAATTGTATATTTAACTTAAAACCTTAATGTAATTTTTTAAAAATCTTCTATATAAGAAGCCCAAACTCTCAAGTTTAGGCCTCCTTTTTAAGCTTACTCAGACAACGCTAATAACTTCTGAACATACTGAACCGCATTATCCGCTATGTCTTGTTGAGTCGGCACATCGTCATCTTCTGATGGGTTTGTGTCTATACCATAAAATGCATGAAGCGGTTGATAGTCTGCCCCAACATATAAAGCTGTTAGCTTAAATGGAGTAAAAATTTGCTCTAAAGAAAGGTTATATCCACCATACTCTGAATAAACTTTTTCTTGCACACCCGCAGACAAAGCCAACATAAACTTTTTATTTTTAAGTTTGTCACCTGTTGAACCATACCCCCAACCATAAGTCACAACCTCATCAATCCATTGTTTCAAAAGCGGTGGGCAGTTAAACCAATACACTGGAAATTGAAATACTAAATTTTCGTGTTCTTCGACTAGTGCTTGTTCTTTGGCAACGTCAATGACACCGTCTGGGTAGGCTTGATAAATTTGGTGAACCGTAAATTGGTCTGGGTGTTTTTCTAGTTCTTCTACCCATCTTTTATTTACAACAGATTGGTCTATGTGAGGATGGGTAACAATGACTAATGTCTTTTTCATTATGAAAACACTCTTATCGGAAAGTTGATAAATCGATTATAGAAGTGTGCTTTCCTAAATATAAGTACGGTAATTTATGTTATATACTATACTAAAAGATAGTGTAGATTTTAAAAATGACTGAGTGCATTCCTTCATATACACCATTAGAAGATACGGGTTTTGGCTATACCCTTTCTTTGATTAATGGCAAATATAAAATGATTATTATGTATTGGCTGTATGAAAAAAATGTCATGCGTTTTAATGAGATGCAACGCTGCATTGGCAATATTTCATTTAGAACACTTAGCAATACGCTTAAAGAATTGGAAAGAGATGGACTGATTACTCGCAAGGAATATCCTCAAATTCCGCCAAAGGTTGAGTATCGTCTTTCAGAAAAAGGGCAATCTTTAATTCCTTTGTTAGATATGATGTGCCAATGGGGCGAGCAAAATAAGCCGTCTTAGTTTTATAGACTTAAAGTGATACTAATTATGAGAAATGAATTAAGAGAAATTTTTATTAAGGGATGCGACGATAAAATTGAAAAGAAGGGAGACAATGTCGGTCTGTCTTTTTATGCTTTTTTTAAAAATAAGAATGATAACCCTGAGCTACTCATGGAAGCAGCACATTGGTGGATTATGGAGCATAAGTTAGATCATTTTGAAAAGGCCGTTAAGATTAAACAGATGGTTTTGAGTGAAAGCTAAAAATAGAATTTCTTAAAAGGCTTAAATTTAAATAGTTTAAGCCTTTTAAGATTGGTTATTTAACTTTATAAATTATTAGTGACTTGTTCTACAACAATTTTCTTCAATAAAGACTCAAGCATATGTCTTACCTCTGATGGGTTTTCTTCATTCTCAATATTTTCTTTCACTCTAGATTCTAATATTTCACTTCTTAAACTTACTTCATCAAGTAATTCCGTTAGCCATTCGATTTGCTCCCATTCTTTAGAATCCATCCAAAGGTTTAATTTGTTAATAATGTATTGAACATCAATATCACTTATATCTGTCCAGAATTCTGATACATATTGAACACTTTCACTTGACCATTGAATTGAATTGTTCTCAAAGAAAATCTTTTTTAAACTTCCGTAAACATTTTGCTTATCAAGAATTTTTCGCTCAATTACATGAAACAATGCCCACACTTTATCTTGATGAACATCTTTATTAAGCATACTAAAAGCTAGCCAATCAGCAAAAGCTTCTGAAAACTTATGATCTAAATTTAAATCATGCTCAAATAAATTGAGTAGTTTTTTATCTTCTCTTAAATCTTCCTTCCATAAAGCAGTAGAAATATTTTTAATCACATATAATATTTTTTGTTTAACATCATTTGTTCCAAAACTCAGCAACAATTTAAAACATTCAGCATAAACAATTGGACTTTCTTGAAAGTTAGTCAGCTGATTATCAATTAAAGAATTATTACATAAACTTTCAATGTAATTCTTCTTAAACTCTTCATCTTTAATATTTTCACAGACCTCATCAATAAATCTAAAATCATCACTATTTGATGTAAAGGCTACATCTATATAATTTTTAGCCAAAATATACTGGGCTAATTTATTATCACTATCTCTTGCCATACGATTAATTAATTTTAAATTTGAATTTTTCCCAAAAAATTCTACTGTTTCTTTTAACTTTTGATCATCCCCAGAAGACCAATATTCTTTAATTTCAGTTCTAATTAGATCTGTAGTTGTTATTATTTCATCATCATATACTAACGCTAAAAGATATTTTAGGGATGGGACTAAATTTAAATCCTCTTGTTGAACTGTCTGTAAAAATATTGAAGATTTTATAGAGTCTTTTAACTTTTTATTATCAAATTTACATATAAGCAAATAACTAAGTTCGTATAGTTTATCAATATTTAAACTTCTTTGTTGATAATTTAAAGAACCTAGTAAGTTTGACATTTTTTCCATGAAGTTACGCCATTTAATCGCTTCTTTAACAATATTTAAAGATGATATCAACAAACTGAAATCTTCACTCAACAATTGGGTAGGATTATTAAAAATGGTTTCTCGCCAATTATCAAATTCAGTTGAGTTTGGAAGAATTTCAGGAAAAATCAAATTAGACTCATTAACTAATTTAATCCATCTAGACCAATTTTCTTTATTTAATTTATTATAAGTTACTGAATCAATTGGCTTATTATAGGAAATCAATAAATCTAAAAGCTTCCTCAACTCAACAATTGTATATTTACTTAGTGTATCTATCTCACCAATAACATGGCTACAAAGTTTTTTTACAAAAATTTTTAACCACTCCGTGTCTGCATCTTCCTTTCCTAAACTACTAATTAAACTATTCAGAGTATCAGCATAACCCCAACCATTATTTAACTTCCATTCTTTCTCTGAAGTTCCTGTCCAAATACTGAATATTGTTCTTAAATCATTTTTGATATCATAATCACTTAATTCAGAAGTAACATAATCTGTAAGATTATTTATTTCACCATCCTCAAAAGTGCTATATTTTAAAAAAATATTTGTTTTTATATTATCCCAATATAACCAAAAAACGACTTTATGTTTTTCAACAATTTCTTTTAATTTTCCTTTATTTTTCTCAATATCTTCAAAACACTTTTCAATCATATTTTTAAGTAGTATTTCTGTCCCTCTTTCTGTACTTACACCGAATAGTAAACCAGCAATTTCATAGATTAGATTCAAATCATTATTAAATTTATAAATTTGTGATGATGAGTTTAGTAATTCATTTAACAGCATTTTCTCTGAAAGGTTTAATCTTTCATATGAATATAATGCCAATGCTTTCGGTGAAACAGAGTCTTTCCATTTATAACCATTCATCCCTACTTGGTTAACCCATGATCTAATTTGGCGAGGTGTAGGAATAATATTCTTTGAAGTTAAAACTTTAGAATACTCTTCTTTAATTTCTAATTTTTTTTCTTTACTCCAGCCAATTAAAGCTTGATTAATACACTGTTCACAATAATTTAACCACCCTGAACTAATTGGCTGTGGGACTTCAACACGAACTTGAAAACATTTATCTAAAAATGAACTAGCAATTCCATCATCATTAGATTCATTTTTTCCTTTTGACCAAATAGCGGAGAAACCCTCTTTATCATAAGGTACTACAAATATTATTTTATTATTTTGAGTACTGTTTGTAGTTAATGATCTACCTTGAAAAAACGTTTGCAAGGTAGACCAAACACTTTTTGCCTGCTCTGGGTCTACTCTATCTAAATTGTCAATTACAATAATAACTTGCTTATAATTGTATGATTTAAATGCAATATTTATGATTTCATCGAAATATTTTTGAAATTCGATAGAGGTTTTCTCTCCATATTCTGTTGTTTCTTGCTTTATAACCTCAGTTGATTCTTTTGTAAAAAAATCCCAATTTTTTTTCTTACCTATTAAAAATCCTTTCTGTTCAGGAATTTGATCTTCCCCCATGAAAAACCAATGTACCATAACTAATATAGGAGCTAAAACTAATATTAAACTAAAGCAAAACATCCAATTAATAGTGTTATGAAATAAAAACAATCCCAAGTCTTCAACCTTTACAGTTCTTATTAAAACAGTACCTAAAGGGACGATCATCGCGCTAAAAGCTAAGCGTTTACCTAAAGGAGAAACAGTTTTATGTACTGTAGTATCAGTGGTTTTAACTCTTCCAATAATTTCTTTATGAGTTTTATCTAAAGGTTTATTATCCGAATTTTCTAATTTTATATTTTCAATGAGTGACTCTAAAAAAATTTTTCTTAATGGGTCATCCTTATGAGCCCATGCATCAAACAAGAAAAATAATGTTTTCTGATCCTTATCTTGTTGTAATTTTTGATTGAACATATTTATTACAGTGGATTTTCCTGCTCCCCAAGCACCTTCTAATCCTATAGTAATATTTTTTTCGGAAGCACTAATTACTTTAAATAAAGTATCAGCTGATTTTTCATGGGTTTTATCTGTAAATAAGTCATCCCTAGATACTTCGTCAGTTAGTATTTTAAAATCAAAATTCATTTTTTTCCTTCAATATTTTTTAAGCTTATTTAAAGTCTATATGATCAAATTCTACTCAAATAATTTATTATATTAAATAGTCTTTATAATTTTATATTAATTTAAAACTTGTTGAACTATTGATATAGCTAACCACTATTAAACTTTAAAAAATAGGCCCAACTCCCGTCGGGCCTTCCCCCCATCAAACCCTTTTTAAAAAATACTCAAGCAAAGCATCTCTTTCCCTTTCTTCATCTGAACTTAACAGGCCCAGAATTGTGCCATCAATCATAAATACAAATATCTCCGCCTCTGCATAGGAAACTGTTTTTTTGGTTTCCATGAGCAAACAAAAAATTTCATTTTTAAGCCACCGCCTATATCTGAGTGCGGTTTGGTACGCATTTGGATAAAGCTTTTTAATTTCAAAAATCGCCTTAAACAGCAGGTAATACGCGCTTTTTAAGTCAGCATGTAATAGGTAAATTTGCCTGAGTTGATCAGACAAATCTGCATTTTGGTAAAACTCACTCACCACACTCACTTTTTCTTGTAACTGCTCTTTTTGCGCGACTAAACACCTTTCAATAAATCTTTCTTTAGAGTGAAAGTAGTTGTAAAAGGTGCCTTTATTTATTTGAGATTCGGCAATAATTTGGTCTACCCCGACCTTATTAAAGCCATATTGTTTAAATAAATCTGTTGCCGTATCAATCACGTGTAATGCCCTACGTGAAGCGTCTAAATTTTTCATGTATACCGCTTAAAATAATTTTTTGTTGTAAATAAATGAGATAGAAATGCCGTCACTCTTAAATTGAGCGCTAAATACAGGCGTGCAAAAGCCGCACAAAAATGGTGTGCTCGCCTATCTCGGGTTTTATTGTTGCTATGATTTTTTAGTCGTAGTGACCTATGGCTTAAGACCTAGAGTCGGTTAAACCGTTTTAAAGACCAGTGCGATATAGATGTAAAAATTTTGGCGAAGGTTGCCAATGAGAGAGATGAAATAGTACGCATAATGGCGAACTCCTTTTGATTTAGAAGAGTCTTACCAATTACTGTCAAATAATGGTGGCAAGACTAGAAGGGTTGACAGACTGGTACAAAAGGAAACCAGCGCACGCAAGCGTGCCCCTCCTAGCCTCACCATAAAGGCGTGACTTAAGAGAACGCACAAAACGAAATAATACGTTGTTGTGCGCCTTTTGTTCCAGCTCTGTCAAAAGCTCACTGGCAATGTAGGCCAGCACGCAAAGGATAATCCGCACGTTTTTGAGTGTCAATGTAAGGTTGAATAGAAATTAGTTAAATAATTATTGTTGTTTATTCAATTAGATATTTAACCTAAAAAGACCTTCAACTTAAATTTAACGATGTCATGATAATAAAAATGTAGGATAGTGAACTATGATTGAGTTCATCATCTGAATAGGTAATTAATAATGATAATAAAAGGACCTCCCACCAGTTCAGAAGAATATCAAATTATCTTTCAGTGGCTTGATGATCGGTCCAATTATTCTATTGGAGCAATGGCCTTTCTTAATCAAACACAAGCTACCAATGCCGAGTGGCAACTCTTACGTTTGTATGCCCCACAAAACGCCGAGCAACTATTAGGAGTCGCGGTCATTCTTGCTGGGGGCACCTGCTTCTGGGTTCCCTCAGAGGCATCATCTGGATCATTACTATGCAAATCCATTTTAGAGCTTCAACCGCGTCGGATCGTAACCACCGCCATCAGGCGAGACTTATTACATGCCGAGATAAAACAAAAAGGACGCATTTTACGAGAGTATGATCAATGGATCATGGTCTGCTCACGCCAATTTTCTGAAGCTCAAGGCCGCTTAGCTGAAATTTCGGATATTGCCCGCCTTAACGAATATCAACATCAATACAATAATGAGCGCTCAGTAAATGAAACACCTGATTGGGCATCTCTAATTCAACAACAAAAAATTATTGTGCTTGAAGCAGATCAACAAATCGTTTCGGTTGTACGTTTAGGCATAGAAACCGATCGACTCGTTTCTATTGGCGGCACATATACCTTCCCTGCTTATCGCCGAAAAGGTTTTGCCGAGCGCATCTTAAAATTTGCAGTGAATCGGATTGTTGCAACTGGACGAGTTGCCCACTTAATTGTCGACGTTGATAACACCCCAGCGGTTACGCTTTACCGCAGAATGGGCTTCGAATGCGTAGCGTCCTCTTACATTGCTTACCCAGAGTATTTATAAAAATTATTCATTTTCAAACCTGTTTAAATGAACAGATTGATCGCGCTATAAATAAAAGCTACAGTAAATAAAGTTTGAATTTTATAACTTTAAATAAATTGATAACGCATGCAGGCAAAGACATGGAAACCATACATGATTTTTATCGCCGCTTTTCTTTAACCAGAGATAGCGATTACTCGGTTCCATCGACCTCGTTTGGACATTTTAACGTGTTCCAACGCGATGCCTGCTCGTTCCTCACGCCTTATAGCCGCCGCGATTATTATAAAATTTCACTGGTTTTAGGCACAGGTGAACTTCACTACGCTAACCGCTGGATACGAGTCGACCGCCCTGCTTTACTGTTTTCAAACCCCATGGTTCCCTATGCATGGGAAATTAATTCGCCTGAACAGGCAGGCTGGTTTTGTCTATTTACCGAAGAGTTTGTAAACCAAGAGTCAAGACAAAGTTTTTTAAAAGACTCACCGCTGTTTAAAGTCGACGGCGACCCGCTGTATTTTTTAAATGACCAACAAGTTGAAGAAATTTCATTTATTTTCAAAAAGATGATGACTGAAATAAATTCAGACTATATTCATAAATACAACGTTTTAAGAAACTATTTGCACCTGATTGTGCATGAAGCCATGAAAATGCAACCGACCCAACAGTTTGAAAAACATAGTAATGCTGCGGTTCGGATTTGCCATTTATTCTTTGAGTTATTAGAACGCCAGTTCCCAATTGACTCGCCCCATTTTCAGCTGAAACTCAAAACTGCAAATGACTATGCCTATGGCTTGTCGGTGCATGTAAACCATTTAAACCGAGCTGTAAAAGAAGCCACAGGCAAAACCACCTCCGAGCATATTAGTTCGCGCATTACGCAAGAAGCCAAAGCGCTGCTACAACACACCAGTTGGAATATTTCTGAAATTGCTTATAGCTTAGGCTTTGAATATTCAGCATATTTCACCAACTTCTTTAAGAAAAATACCGGCTTTTCGCCTAAAAAATTCCGCGAAGACTGTGTAGCCTAAAAACAGATTGTTTGAATTTTATAATTATTGGTTTGAATGTTATACGTCAGTTTGAGCCAAAGCATTTTATAGTTTTTCTACTCAAGTGATTTTGCAAAAAGAGTGTGAAAAATGAAATATAGAACTTTAGGACAAACAGGCGAAAAAGTATCAGCACTTGGTTTAGGTTGCATGGGAATGAGCTTTGCCTATGGTGCCTCAGACGACACACAAAGCATTGCCACTCTAGAAAAAGCATTAGACCTCGGCATTAACTTTTGGGACACCGCCGACATGTACGGCAACGGCGCAAACGAAGTTTTGCTTTCAAAAGTTTTAGAAAAACACCGTGACAAAGTGTTCTTGGCGACCAAATTTGGCTTCCGTTATAAAGAAGACAACCTTAACCCACAAAACTCTTTAGAGTCTTATATCGACGGTTCTCCAAAGTGGATTAAAGTTGCGGTCGAAAACAGCTTAAAACGCTTAAATACAGACGTAATTGATTTGTATTATGCGCATCGCATTGACCCAAATATTCCAGTTGAAGACACCATTGGTGCAATGGCGGACTTAGTCAAACAAGGTAAAGTGCGTTATTTAGGACTGAGTGAAGCGTCGGCGGAAACCATTCGTAAAGCGCATGCGATTCACCCGATTGCAGCGGTTCAGCATGAATACTCGCTACTTACTCGTGAGTTTGAGCAAACCCATTTACAGACCATTCGCGAGTTAGGTATTAGCCTTGTCCCGTATTCACCGTTATCGCGTGGTTTAATCACCAATACACTTGATGTGGGCAGCCTAGACGAAAACGATTTCCGTCGTCAGTTGCCACGCTATCAAGGCGATAACTGGAAAAATAACCAAAGCTTGGCGCAAGCATTTAGCGACTTTGCCCAAAGCAAAAACGCGACAGCAGCTCAACTGGCTTTGGCTTGGATTTTGGCGCAAGGTGACGACATTATTCCAATTCCGGGTACGCGTAAAATCGAACGCCTTGTGGAAAATGCGGGCGCTGTAGACCTTCATTTAACAGCGGCAGATTTGGCAGAAATCGATGCGATTATTGCGAGATATCCAAACATGGGCGCGCGCTATAACGCTCAGCAACTTGCTGCGGTCAACCACTAATATCTAAGCCATAAAAAAGTCCGACTCAGTGTCGGACTTTTTTATTTAGTCTTTGCTATATGTGCCTTGTTGGCGTCCACCGTCCCAGATCGCCTCTAAAGATTTATCTGAAATCGTTAGGCTTTCAGGGAAAATACTTAAACCCTTTTTAAATTTAGCCTCTGGCTTTAAACCAATACAGTCACCGTTTTTCCACCATGTACCTTCGGCATATTGGTCTAAAGCACCCACAGCAAGCATCCATTTAAACTTGCCATCGGGCTGAAGTAGAAGTTCCGAACCAACTTCCATCACACCATGTAAATAGTAGTGCCCACTCCACGCTTCATCGGCCTTTTGGAATTTCACTTCTTTACATGTTGTATTTGCTACATCTGCATAAACCTGAGCAGATAAAATAACCGTCGAAAGAAGTAGTAAACGTACAAATATATTTTTCATTATTTAGTTCCTAGAGTTTTAAGCTTATTTTGCAGACTCAACTTTTAAATAAGTGCCATCTGCATAAACGTTATGTCCAAAGCCACAGCCCGAGTTGCCCTCGTTTTGTTTAACTTGAATGTAATTGCCTAATTTCGCATTGGTTTTAAAGTCGAGCTGAATACGGCAGTCTTCATCTTTATAAATGGTTTGTTTGGCATTGGTCGGCATTTTGGTATCGAACTGACCCATGTTCGGGCCATAAATTAAGCTTCTAAGTCCCATATAGACACCTGAATAGCCAATCGCATATTGGCCCTGTTTACGACTTACCGTGATGTGATCCCACTCGCCAAAACCTGAGTAACGCACATACTCACCAGATAAGTCATTTGACGCTTTAGGGGCTGGTAACTGCTGAAGATTAAACAGGCTCGACTTTGATTTTTCATCGAGCATAAACCATGCTCTCGCCCACAGTGGCTGACCCAATTTGGCGTAGGCTAAGCCCACGTTATTGTTGGCAACTTCAATATCACGGTCGGTAAATTTAACTGTGGTTTCATCTTCATTGGCTTTACAAAATGCAGTCCAAGAGGCTTGGCTTTGGAAGTTTTCGAGCGCTTTTTTATACTGTTTTTGGTCGTAGTTTTTCTTACCTAAGCTCGCGTATTGCTTCACTTTATTACAGCCTTGTTGTAATTCTTGTGCAAAAGAAAGCTCTGCATGTGTGACCGCCAAAGCCGAAAGTGTAAGAACCGCACAACCTGAAATAATAGATTTAATCATTTTTAAAATTCTTTAATAATTAACTAATTATATAATATGAGTAAGTTTTATAAATCACAATTCTTTGAAACAAAAGTCCCTTACAATGCTTTTAGTCTTAAATAAAAATTTATTAAATCAATTCAATATAAATCGTTGAAAATACCAAGCGTTAATTGGTTATTTTTGTTGAATATTCATCCAAAAAATATTGTAGACTTCATGCGTAAAACTTAGGAATAATTATAAGAGTGAATAATCTTGTTATTGGAACCCTATTTGCACTTTGTGCAGCAGCTTTAAATGCTTCTATTGGTGTGATTAGTAAATTACTCATGCATAGCGGTTTAAACCCACAAGACATTGCCTTTTTAAAAACCATTATCGCGTTTTTCTTTTTAAGCGTGTTTTTATTTAAAGTGCCTGTGAGCCAAAAGATTGCCTACATCAGTAGCACGCCAAGCAAGCTCAGTGTTTTTACTCAAATTGCCATCTGTGCCTTTTTAGGGATTTTCTCGCTATTCTTTTTTGAAACCATTGCCTATAACCACGGTGCTGCCGCCAATGTCGTGGTGGTACTCATGGCTTCGGCTGCTATTTCTGCCCTATTTTTTGGTCGGTTTATTTTAAAAGAAAGCATCTATATTCACTCTCTTATTGGAACATTATTAGCAGTTGCTGGTATTAGTATCATTTCGTGGAAAGGTGAAAATAGCCTTTTAATGCTGATCAATGCCTCAATTGCTGGCACGGGTTATGGCCTATTTTCAGTTTTAGTTAAAAAGTTCAAATTAAACGGCGGGCTGTTTCTTACCAAGTATTTATTGCTCTTTGGCAGCGTTTATCTTGCCGTTCCGTTTTTAATAAACTTGCATAGTATTCATTTTAATACTGACATTGTTTTAGGTTTGATTGGTTTAGCTGTGCTGCCAACCATACTCGGCTTTTTCTGTACCACCAAGGCGTTGTCTTATATGAGTGCCGCAAAGGTACAAGTCACCGAGCTTTCCGAACCTATTTTTGCAGCGCTTATGGCATGGGTTTTCATTCATGAACAGCCGACTTTATCATTTTTATATGGAGCAATTTTCATTATTTCAGGCATCTTTTTAATGAATAAAGTGCCGAAATCAAACTAGCCAATTTCATCTATTTCATCGGCGTGGTGACAAGCCACTTGCACCACACTGGCAAAGTTAATCGCCATTTGTGAAGGGGCATGTTTTTTATAGGCAAGCCCTAAACCCACCGTAGGTACAGGTGCTTTTAAAGAGCGATAAGCCACCCCCTGTATTTGCAATTGTTTAGTCGACTCAGGTACCAAAGACACCCCTAAGTTTGCTGACACCAACGATAAAATCGACACAATTTGCGGGGCGTTTTGTCCGATTTTCGGTTCAAAGCCACGCTCATGACAGGCTTGTTTAATCGCATCAAAAAGCCCTGCGCTAATGGATGGTGGCGAGACAATAAAATCAAGCTCTCGCAGTGTAGTTAAATCAATTTCTTGCGTTGAATCATCTAAACTCAAAGACTCGGAAGGCAAAGCCGCAATGAGTGGTTCTGCTAATAATTCTTGAAGAATGAGACTATCTGGAATGTTACGGGGTGAGCGAATAATTGCCACATCTAAACGGTCTTCAAGCAATAGGTCGATGAGCAACAAGGTATTGGCTTCTTCAAGCTTTAAATCTACTTTCGGATATTGCTGCTGAAAATAGCGAACGCATTTAGGAATGAGAGGGTTCAGCATTGAAGTACCTGTAAACCCTAATCGTAGTTGACCTACTTCGCCATTTGCCACTTGTTTAACAAGGTTTGCTGCATCTTCTACGCGCTGCTGTACTGGCTGTATCGCATTTAAAAAGGCAAGCCCAGCTTCGGTCAGCTCCACTCCATGTGGTGAACGAATAAATAAATCTGCGCCTAATTCTTCTTCTAAATCGCGTATTTGCATGCTTAAAGGCGGCTGACTCATGTTTAAACGCTGCGCAGCTCTGGTAAAGTTTTTTTCTTCTGCTACTGCTAAAAAGTAGCGTATATGTCTGAGTTCCATTGCTATATATAAAACGTATTATGATCTATTGTTAAATATATTAGAAAAATACCTTCTAAATTGCTAATTTTAATTCATCGAATTTTATCGATGCAGCATGCCCCCAAGCACTGCTCTTTCTTTCTGTCATGGTCATGATATGAGCTCTTCATCTACACCCAGCACTTTAAACACTGAAGCGACTTCTCTGCTTTCCCGCGAGTGGATTCACAAAGGAACCAAAGCTTATAAACACGCAGGTTTCGCCTTATTCCTCGTAGGTTTTGCCAGTTTCTCACTGATTTATTGTGTACAGCCGCTGTTGCCTGCATTTAGCCAAAGTTTCCAGATTAGTCCTGCGAGTAGCTCTTTGGCACTGTCATTAACGACTGCCTTTTTAGCGATTTCGATTGTGCTATCAAGCGCGTTTTCACAAGCGATTGGTCGTCGTGGTGTAATCTTTACATCCATGCTTTGTGCAGCAATTTTAAATATTGTCTCAATGTTTACCCCTAACTGGCACAGTTTGCTGATGGCGCGTGCATTAGAAGGTTTGCTGCTCGGTGGTGTACCCGCAGTGACGATGGCTTGGATTGCTGAAGAAATTGCACCTGAACACTTGGGTAAAACTATGGGGTTGTATATTGCAGGTACGGCCTTTGGTGGCATGATGGGCCGTGTCGGTATGGGTATTTTGGTTGAATATTTTTCATGGCGCACCGCTTTAGGCTTACTTGGGGCAATCTGTTTTATTTGCTCAATTGCCTTTTTAAACTTACTGCCTGCTTCGCGTAATTTTGTGCAGAAAAAAGGGCTGAATTTAGGCTTTCACATACAAATGTGGCGTGCTCATTTAAGCAATATTAAATTATTACGCCTGTTTGCGATTGGTTTCTTGCTCACCAGTGTGTTTGTGACTCTGTTTAATTACGCGACTTTCCGTTTAAGCGGCGCGCCTTATTCACTGAGTCAGACTCAAATTAGCCTTATTTTCTTGTCATATAGCTTTGGGATGGTGTCTTCATCATTGGCAGGTGGATTAGCCGATCGCTTTGGTAAAAAAACCATGATGATGAGTGGCTTTGCGCTCATGATTGTGGGTAGCCTCATGACCCTGCTCAGCTCTCTTTTCGGCATTATTATTGGCATTGCATTTATTACCACGGGTTTCTTTATTACCCATTCACTTACCAGTAGTTCAGTTGGTGCCGAAAGCAAACAAGCCAAAGCTCATGCCAGTTCGCTTTACTTGCTGTTTTACTATATGGGATCAAGTATTGTCGGTTCGGCAGGTGGTTGGTTTTGGTTACACGGCGGCTGGAACGCCATTGTAGGCTTAACGGTAGTACTGTCATTACTTGGAATATTTTTAGTAATTTATACAAAACACGCAAAAGCGTATTAATTGATACATGAAAGGAAATTCACATGTCGAATTTATTTGTTTATGGCACTTTAGGTCCCGGCCGTCCTAATGCCCATATACTTGAAAATATTGGCGGACAATGGTCGGAAGGTTGGGTAAACGGAACCCTACGTAATGAAGGTTGGGGCGCGGATTTAGGCTATCCGGGAATTGTACTCGATGATAGTGCTAACCAAGTGCAAGGCTTTGTTTTTAGCTCGGAACATCTAGATGCAAATTGGAAATTACTGGATGACTTTGAAGGTGAAGAGTACGAAAGAGTACCTGTTCAAGTCACTTTAAATAGTGGTGAACGTGTTGATTCTTTTATTTATATGTTGAAACCTTAGGCCATTTTTAAAGCTCAAACGCATAAGCGCTTAAAAATTGATAGAAAAAATTCAAATGCTCATTTTTTGGCTTGTATTTTTTTTAAGAAACTGTAAAATTCACTCCACATTGCCGGCATAGCTCAGTTGGTAGAGCAACTGACTTGTAATCAGTAGGTCCACAGTTCGAATCCGTGTGCCGGCACCATCATTAAACCTCATGAATATTTGATTTATGGGGTTTTTTGTTGTCTGTAGGTTTTATATTCTGGCTTGTGAATCTATTATCCTCAGTGTGAAATAAATTCTTTAATAAGAAATGAAAAAAAGCCCAACATCCTGTTGGGCTTTTTTCGTATTTCGTTACTAGGTATACATCCTGTAATACCTCACGTCCTGATGCTTAAACTTATTATTGTTGTTTTACGTTTCGGAACTTCCTGTTCCTGATGAGTTCATCATAGGCAATTCATCGCGTCATAAAAAGACGCCAATTTCCCGAATGTATGTACGAAAAAGCGTACATAGTGCTTTTAAATTTAAAGCTTAATTTGCCTATATTTGAAAATAAAAAAAGAAAATATGAATTTATGAAGAAGTTCAGTTCATCAATTAAATAAGAAAACACTATAATGAATCTATTAATTTACTTCTAAAATATATTTAAAAATAACAAGGAACGAGATGTCTACTCTACCATCAAATCTTTTTCAACCTTTAGTGATCATACTTGCATGCCTTATTATCATTGTAAGTAAAATGCCTCAGCTAAAATTTAGAAAAACTATATTATTTTTAGCCTTTGGCAGTTTTACTTTAATCTGTGCTTTGGCAATATTTGGTTTTTTTAATTAAGCCTTATTTCTTACTCTTCTCTATCATTTTTTCAAAGTGTTTAAGGTTTGGGTTCAACGTATCCCAAGCGTAGGCTTGGCTCACAAACACCTCTGCTCTAGGCTGATAGAGACTCGGGTCATCAAGCGTACCTGCACGTATTGAAATCATTTCAGGGGCAATTTCAGGTAAGCCAAAAAGCTGAGAACCACATGTCGGGCAAAACGCTCTTTTAATGGAACGGCCAGAAGAACCTACGGTCTCAAAATATTTAAGCTCGCCACTTACTTTCAATTCAGATTGGTGAAAAAAAGCAATTGGTGCATATGCTGAACCTGTGGCTTTTTGGCAATCTCGACAATGGCAATTAAAGCTATAACGTGGCGCTGCTTCACTTTGATAGCTCACAGCTCCACATAAACACGATCCTTGATATTTGGCTGACATGGCTCCTCCTATTTTTTTATTGCTGTTATTTGAATATAACGGACATATCCACTTTGGTAGAGTTGCTGGCATAACTTTGCAGTCATTTGAATTTTAAAATTTGCCAACCCTCGGCTCTGAAATTGTCCTTGCTGTTTTTGAATATACTCTGAAAAACCTAATAATACTTGTTCGGATAAATCTTCAATTTGAATATCTGCATAACCTTGCTGTTGCAAAGTCGTTCTTATAGTTTGTTCAGTTGGTACCGCATCCCAAGTGACATCGGCTGCTTTGAGTAAATAACGATGCTTTTGTTCTTGTAGCATGGTCATGTTTTGGCATGACTCTGCACGCATTAAGTAATGAAAACCTAATCGACCTTTTGAATTTAAAACTGGGGTGACCGAATCTAGAAATGAATTTAAATGACTGTGATAAGCCGCATCAATACACAACACCACATCGAATGGTTGTTTGAATTTAAATTGTTTTAAATTTAAAAATGAACCACAAAAAATCTGGCTTATTTCAGGAATAAGTTTTTGAATTTTATTCACACATTGAGCTTGTAGCTCAACGGCACTCATACTTTTGGGCTGATAGTGTTGTAACCAGTGCAATAAACTCGCGCCCTGTCCACAGCCTAAATCGAGTAAATAATCTTTTGAATTTAAATTGACAGCTTGTGCCAAATGGTCGGCCAATTGGCGACAAGCTTCAGGGTAGTTTTGGGTATTTTTCCAAAAACCCAAATTTGTCCAAGCTAGCTCTCCATCATCCCCCAAACTTGATGCATCAATTGCATATTTATGAGGAATGAGTCGAGAAAGAGCTGCTCGAACTTTTGTTTTCACAATTTTAGTAACCGAGTTCTGGGGCAACTTCAACCTGAGGTTTTAAACCTACAAATGGTAAAGGAGCACCTAAAATTTCAGCAATGTGCATTGCAGAAGTCACGGCTGACTCTAAAATTGGCAAGCCATCACATGACCATGAACCACAGTAAAATACTTTACGATTTGGTTCTAAATGACGTTGCTGTAACTCTTTGTTTAGAGCAATGGTTTGCGAGTCTACAACTGCACGCGTTAAGGTCACTTTTGAAATGATTTTTTTAGGGTCAATATCAGTCACTGGACGCCAAGTTTGGAATACAGGATTTTTACCTACAAGTGATGGCTCAACCGCATTCATCCAAACCGTAAACTGCTGACGAGTAAACTTACGGTCCATCATATAGCTCAGCACTGACCAGTCTTTACGGCGTGGCGGCATGACTGTCGCGTCTGTATGAATAACTAAGTCACCTTGCTCAAAACGGAACTGTTTAAGCAGATTCATATCATCTGCAAACTGCTCAGGGTTTAAGAACTCTTCAATCTTAGATGTTGGTGTCGCCACAATAACGCGGTCATATGTGCCCTTATCGCCTTGCGCATTTTCAACCAGTACTTTTTCGCCTTGTTGCTCAACTTTCTTAATTGCCGAACCACTATGGATATCGATGCCTTTAATTAAGCTGTCTACAAATGCAGGTGTACCGCCTTTCATACGCAATAGCATGTCGCCATCAGTTAAATGACGCAAAAACTCAAGAAGGTTTTTTGCAGGCCAGTCACCAATTGTTTTTGGGTTACATGTACAAATGGTATAGAGCACTGGCATCACAACACCGTGCCAGAATACTTCTTCTATGTCGTTCTGATTAATAAATTCAGCGAGAGTAATATCTTGATTTTTAGATTTGAAAAACTGGTGGATCGCAGTTTTTAATTGCAACATCCCTTTCACAAGACGCCAGCCATACTGCTGGATGCCTTTACGGTTATTGATAATCGGGAAATTACCAATACGGCTACGAGATGTGGTTAACCATGTTTCAGTACGATCTTCAAATAACCAGCTACAAGACATATAGGTACGAACTGGAAAAGTTTTAATACCTAAATGTGCAGCAAGGCTGAGTGTATTTTTCCATAGATGCGGGTTCATAACACGCAATGGCGCATCAATAATCCCACCATCGAACTCAATGCTGTGGCTATCCATTCCCCGGCCAGGAAGTGCTTCAAATATCGTGATTGTATGTCCTGCATCTTTCAGAATTCTTGCTGCTGCAAGTCCTGCCATTCCACTACCAATAATTGCGATATCCAAAATGATGTCCCATTTTTCGAGAATTTTTTTGATTATCACTCATACCTAAAAAAAACACCGTATTAAAAACTACCAGATTTTTATTTTTTACATGAATTTATACAGAAAAATTTTCTCTGATGAATGCAAATTTATTTATAAAAATTTACAAAAGAAAATAAGTCGATAAAACTTTATATTTTTTAAAAATTTAAAAAAAATTCTTTTAAATAAAATGAGATAATTTAACTAAATTTATATCAAATATTTTACAAAACACTCATTTTGCGATATCATGCCACCACAACAATGAGAACCAAGTCACATAAAACAATGCCCAAACAATAATGATATCTATCATAAAAATAGAAACTTTACAGCGAAAAAGCCCGCTATTCACACTTGATAGCGGGCTTTTTATTACTTTGCTTGAATAGCTAATTAAGCTCAAATAAACAATTTATGCTTCTTGCATGAGAGAACCAAATTTTCCACGATTAAAATCATTAATCGCTTCCATAATCTCGGCTTTGGTATTCATCACAAATGGGCCATAACCTTCGATTGGTTCATTCAGTGGTTGGCCAGTCAACACTAGGAATTTAGTGTCTTCTTCGGCATTTAAACTAAACTCAACACCTTCACGAGATAAAATCGCAACGGTTTTACCTTCAAGACGGTTGGTATCATTAATGACCACTGCACCATCTAAAACAACAACAAGTGTAGTATGTCCTTCAGGCACATAAAGGGTGTGTTTTTGGCCTTTGACTAACTTACCATCCCATACGTTTAATGGGCTAAAGGTCGTTGCGGCACCTTTTGAATCTGCATATTCACCCGCAATCACACGTAAATGACTACCGTGCTCATCTAACGCGATGTCTGGAATTTCTTTCGCTTCAATTGCTTGGTATTTTCCAGGGGTCATTTTTGAATGAGCAGGTAAATTTACCCACAATTGCACCATTTCAAACAGACCACCATGCTCTGCAAATTCAGGAGAATGGAACTCTTCATGTAACACGCCTGCACCTGCAGTCATCCATTGTACGTCACCCGTTTTAATGGTTCCGCCGCCGCCGCTTGAGTCTTTGTGTGTTACTTCACCTTGGTAGGCAATCGTCACGGTTTCAAAGCCACGGTGAGGATGCGACCCGACACCTTGTTGTTCGGTGGTTGGTGAGAAGTTATAAGGCGCTGCATAATCCAGTAACAAAAATGGGCTTAGGGTTTGGCCTAAACGGTCATAAGAGAACAGGTTATATACAGGGAAACCATCACCAACCCAATGCATGTGGTTATTTTGATATGCACCAAGAAATTTCTTCATCTGATCTCTCCTATATATGTAGGATTTTCTTGAACTGGGATTGATTTTACGCCTCAATAATTGCAGTTTATAGATCAGGTTTAGCAACACATTATTTCATATATGAGACAATCTTAAAGTTTGAGGTACGCTTCAAAAGATCGTCCTATTTTTAAAATTCTTAATCCTATTTTTTAGACTTAATCACGACAACAAACTCAACTAGCATAATTTTAGGCACTAACGACCTACTTAATAATTTTTAATTATTCATTTTGATAACATGAGGATATAAAAATGGCTCAAGATTACGTCCGTTTAGACAAGGATAATGCTGCGGTTCTTTTAGTTGACCACCAAGCTGGTTTACTTTCTTTAGTTCGAGATATCGAACCAGATAAATTTAAAAATAACGTATTAGCGCTTGCAGATGCAGCAAAATATTTTAATTTACCGACTATTTTAACGACCAGTTTTGAAAATGGTCCAAACGGTCCTTTAGTTCCAGAATTAAAAGAACTTTTCCCAGATGCACCATTTATTCCACGCCCTGGTCAAATCAACGCTTGGGACAATGAAGACTTCGTAAAAGCAGTTAAAGCGACAGGTAAAAAACAACTGATTATTGCTGGTGTAGTCACTGAGGTTTGTGTGGCATTCCCAGCTTTATCTGCACTCGCTGAAGGCTTTGAAGTGTTTGTGATTACCGATGCTTCTGGTACTTTCAATGAATTAACACGTGATGCTGCTTGGGACCGTATGTCAAAAGCAGGTGCTCAGCTGATGACTTGGTTTGGCATGGCATGTGAGTTACACCGTGACTGGCGTAATGACGTAGAAGGCTTAGGTGCTCTCTTCTCAAATCATATTCCTGATTACCGCAACCTAATGACAAGCTATAGCTTTAATACCTCACAAAAATAAGTTCTATTGACAAGATTAGAGTGCTTAAGCGCTCTAATCTTAAATTTAAATGGATTGATCGGACATTGATAAGCTCTTTTGATGATTTTTATTATTTCTATTTAGTCGTAAAACACGGCGGCTTTAGTGCGGCCAGTGAAGCTGAAAATATTAGTAAGTCCAAACTCAGCCGACGCATTATTGACCTTGAAAATAAATTTAACGTTAGCCTCATTCAAAGAACAACTCGCCATTTTAAAGTGACAGATTTAGGCCAAGAGTTTTATGAGGAATGCTGCAAAGTTATTGCCCAAGTTGAATGCGCAGAAAACGTTTTGTTAAAGCAAAAAAGTGAGCCTCAAGGAGTAGTAAAAGTCAGCTGCCCACCTTTAATGATGCATTTTCAAATTCGAAAAATTTTAAATCAGTTTTTAAAAACTTATCCTAAAGTTGAAATATCGCTTGAGCTAACGAGCCGTCGAGTAGATATTTTGCATGATGACATCGATCTTGCGATTCGAACCAATTTCGAACCCAATGAAGATTCAAATTTAATTGTTCGGGATGTAATTAAAACCGACCACTGTCTAGTGGCTTCGCCTGAATTACTACAAGGCCGAACCATTGAGCATTATTCTGAATTACAAGACTTTCCAAGTATTAGCTTAGGCACGCAAAAGCAAAATTATATTTGGCATTTATGCAATATTCGAAATGGTGAATCGGTTGATGTGCCTTACCAACCACGAATCAAAAGTAATGACTTGGCAGGTGTTTACTATGCTGTGATGGATGGTTTAGGCATTGCCGATCTTCCCTTTTTAACTGTCGAATCTGAAATTCGTAAAGGCACACTTGTGCATATTCTTCCTGACTGGAAGTCGAATATTGGCATGCTACAACTGGTTTATGTGTCTAGAAAAGGCCAACGTCTGGTGGTCGAAAAACTCATTGAAACACTGATTGAAGAACTCAGGCGTTTACCCGAAAGCCATGAAGGATATCTACCGACTTAAATAAAAAAACCGGTCATGAATGGGCATGACCGGTTTTTGTGAAACATCACATACAGCATAACTGCATGTTTTCGTTCAGAACAAAACGAACCCGCTTTGTTCCTTACTCAGATAAGTCTACGCAGAGGTATTTCATTTCGACATATTCTTCGATGCCGAATTTTGAACCTTCACGGCCTAGACCTGATTGTTTTACGCCACCAAACGGAGCAACTTCATTTGAAATTGCACCCGTGTTAATGCCGACCATTCCATACTCAAGTGCTTCACCCACTCGCCATTGACGAGCTGTGCTTTGAGTAAATAAATAAGCAGCTAAACCAAACTCGGTATCGTTCGCCATTGCCACTGCTTCATCTTCAGTTTTAAAGCGGAATAGCGGTGCAAGCGGACCAAAGGTTTCTTCTTTAGACACTTTCATGTCTTGCGTTACGCCAGTTAACACAGTCGGTTCAAAGAATGTACCGCCAAGTGCCGAACGCTGACCACCAATACGAACGGTTGCACCTTTCTCAGTTGCATCTGCAATATGAGACTGAACTTTTGCAATCGCATCTTCATCAATTAAAGGTCCTTGAGTTGAACCTTCTTGACGGCCATCGCCAACTTTCAGCTTAGACACAGCTTCAACCAAACGGTCTGCCAGCGCATCGTAAATACCGTCTTGAACATAAATACGGTTAGCACAAACACAAGTCTGACCGCTGTTACGATATTTACTTGCCATAATGCCCTGAACAGCTTGTTCAAGATTGGCATCGTCAAATACCACAACTGGTGCATTACCACCGAGTTCAAGTGAAAGCTTTTTAATAGTTGGCGCACATTGTTGCATCAAGATACGACCCACTTGGGTTGAACCTGTAAAGCTTAACTTACGAACAATATCGCTTTCGCATAGTGTTTTACCGACTTCAACCGCATCACCACTAATGTTAATTAAAACATCGGCTGGTAAGCCTGCCTGTAAAGCCAATACTTCAAGTGCATAGGCAGTTAACGGTGTTTGTTCTGCTGGTTTAACCAACATTGAACAACCCGCAGCAATCGCTGGACCTGCTTTACGCGTAATCATGGCAGCTGGGAAGTTCCACGGCGTAATGGCAGCAGTAACACCAATTGCTTGTTTAATCACGAGCAAACGTTGGTTTGGTAACGTAGGTGTTAAGACTTCACCATCAATACGTCGCGCTTGCTCAGCAAACCAGCGTATGAACGATGCTGCATAACCAATTTCACCACGTGCTTCTGCCAATGGTTTACCTTGCTCAGCTGTTAAAATTTGAGCTAAATTTTCTTTGTGCTCAAGCATGAGGTTGTACCATGCCAATAGCACATCAGCACGCGCCAAGGCAGTTTGCTTTTTCCAAGCAGCCTGCGCTTTTGCCGAACGGTTAATTGCGGCTTCAACCCCTGCGCGGTCATAGGTTTTCACCCATGCCAAAGTTTCACCCGTAGCAGCATCATTCACCTCGATATAGTCATTTGATGCAGGTGCTTCTAATGCAATATCAGGATGTTTTAATAAATACTGCAAATTATTTTGAATCATGCAGATTGCTCCATTGCTTTTGCACTACCTGCTTTGAGTGTCGCAAAACCTTGTTTCAAAATATCAAGACCTTGACGGAATTGCTCAGCAGGAATGGTTAATGGATATAAGAAACGAATTACATTACCGTATTTACCACAAGTAAGAAGTAACAACCCGTTTTCCATTGCATAGTTTTGTACAACTTTTGCTTGTTCAGCCGTTTCAAGCTCTACTGCAACCATTGAACCTAAAGCACGAATATCAGTTACGACGTCGCCTGTTGCTTGCTGAATATCTTTAAGGGTAGCGACTAACTCAGCACCTAATTCATTTGCACGGTCGCATAAGTTTTCTTCTTCAATCGCATCAATTACCGCGTGCGCAGCTGCAACCGCAATCGGGCTACCTGCGTAAGTACCGCCTAGACCACCTGGGTTTGGTGCATCCATCACTTCTGCACGGCCTACAACACCCGAAATAGGGAAACCACCGCCCAAGCTTTTCGCCATCGTGATAAGGTCTGCTTTAGTCTCGTAATAGTTCATTGCAAACAATTTACCAGTACGCGCAAAACCAGATTGCACTTCGTCAGCTACAAGTAAAATGCCGTGCTTATCGCAAATTGCGCGTAAACGTTTTAAGAACTCAGCTGGTACTACATTGAAACCGCCTTCACCTTGCACTGGCTCAAGTACGATTGCTGCAACATCATGTGGTGCAATATCTTCACTGAAAATATCTTCAACGCTTTCAATTGCTGCGTCTACAGAAATACCTTTAGCAGGTACAGGGTAACGTGCGTGGAACACACCCGCTGGCATTACACCAAAATCACGTTTGTAAGGTGCGGTTTTACCTGTCATTGCCATAGTCATAAACGAACGACCGTGGAAACCGTTACCAAAAGTAATAATGCCGTGACGACCTGTATAAGAGCGAGCAATCTTCACCGCATTTTCAACTGCTTCTGCACCTGTAGTGAAAAACGCTGACTTCGCAGGACCAGCAATTGGCGCACGCTCATTAATACGTTCAGCCAAAGCCACATAGCTTTCATAAGGTGTTACTTGATAGGCAGTGTGCGTAAATTTAGTAAGTTGTTCAGTTACTGCTGCAATCACTTTAGGGTGGCGATGGCCTGTGTTTAAAACCGCGATACCACCAGCAAAGTCGATAAATTGGTTGCCTTCCTTGTCCCAAAGCGTGGCATTTTCAGCTTTTTCCGCATACCACTGACACATCACGCCTACACCACGTGGAGTTGCTTGCTGTTTACGTGCGTTAAGTGCAGAATGTTGATTATCCATTTGATTCCCTCATATTTTCATCATCAGTTGCAGCTTTGGTTTCTTGCATCCTGTGCTTAATTTTCAGGGTGCTTTACAACGACTGCCTATACATGTAATTTCGCTCGTCTGACGCCAACTGACGAGAGCCACTTTTTAACTGTAGGAGAGAGCCAATTGCGTAGTTTACTTGGAGATCATTTGCTACAACGACTCCAACAGGACACTGAAGGGAAACTACATCAACGCCTTTTCCGTTGCCTGCGTGGTGCCATTATTGATGGAGTCATCCAGCCCAAGACTCGTCTACCTGCGTCACGCGACTTAGCCAGTGAAATTCATGTTTCTAGAAATACAGTGCTTACCGCCTATGAACAGCTACAAGCTGAAGGCTACTTAGAAGCCCGTACAGGTCATGGCACATGGGTTGCCGAAAAATTACCAGAGAGTTTTTTAAATACTCAAAATAAGAAAAAAGCAGTTTCAAGCCCGAAAGTTCAAAGCTCTTATGCCCTTTCGCAGCGTGGTTCTAACTTATTAGGCTATGCAGCAGCGTCGCCACACCAATGGGGAGCTTTTGTGCCAGGAGCGCCCGATGTGACTGAGTTTCCACATCATATTTTTAGTCGTATTCAAGCACGCCTAAGCCGAGAACCGGACATTAACCGCCTGATTTATAGCAACGCTGGTGGCTGTATCGAGCTTCGAAGTGCGTTGGCAGATTACTTACGTGTTGCACGTTCGGTTCAGTGCGATGCAGACCAGATTATTATTACCGAAGGCATTCACCAAGCGATTGATTTAGTCTCGCGTGCACTGAGTGATATTGGTGATCGAATCTGGCTTGAAGATCCCGCTTATTGGGGAATGCGTAATACCTTACGAATTAATGGTCTCGATATTCAACCGATGCCTGTCGATGCTGAAGGTATTATTCCTGAAGAAAATCCGGCAAAGCCGCCTAAACTCATTTTTGTCACACCATCACATCAATATCCGCTGGGTTCACATTTAAGTCTAGATCGACGACGCAAACTGATTGAAATTGCACGCCAGCATAATAGCTGGATTGTAGAAGATGACTATGACAGTGAGTTTCGTTTTTCAGGTCAACCGTATCCGTCTTTGCAAGGCTTAGAAAATGATGCGCCTGTGCTGTACATGGGCACGTTTAGTAAAACCATTTACCCCTCTTTAAGAATTGGTTATTTGGTCGTACCTAAACCACTTTTTTCACCACTACGTATTGTGGCAGCCGAGCTTTACCGTGGGGGCCATTTGCTTGAGCAAAAAGCCTTAGCTGAATTTATTCGTGAAGGCCATTACGAAGCGCATATTCGCCGTATGCGCCTACTCTATGGCAAGCGCCGCGACTACTTGGTGAGCTTAATTCAACGCTACCTTGGCCCCGAATTTATTCATGAATATGATGAGGCCGCAGGGTTACATCTGGTTTTAAAACTACCGAACGCTTGCGATGATGTCGCGATTGCGGCGACTGCGCTTGAACGTGGTGTTAAAGTTCGACCACTGTCTCAGTACTACATGCAGTCGCATGCACATGCAGAACGTGGATTGCTCATGGGCTTCGCTTGTGTAAATGAAAAAGATATGGTGATGGCTTTTGGCGTCTTGCTTCAATGCTTACGTGAAGCAGGCGTACCTACGCTGAATTAAAGATTTTTCCATATTAATAAATAAAAAAGAGCCTCACAGTGAGGCTCTTTTTTATTTAAAAATTTAAACTAACTTTTCTTCATGGCTATGAGTTAAATGAGTCGCTCTACGCTCTTTCCCCCATCCCAGTTTTTCAGACAGCAAACCGAAGAACACAATAATGCCGAACAATGCTGTAGTGTAAATCACTTCTTTAAAATAGGTGCCTTCAATCAGCATGGTAAGAATTGCACCAATAATTGCAAAGATCACCACGTAAGTTAAGTAAGGGAACATCCACATTTTAAAGTCAATTTTCACGCCTTCAGCTTCTAACTTTTTACGCATACGAAGCTGAGAATAAGCAATCGTCAGGTATACATACAGTGTTGCTGCACCTGTTGTTAGCATGAAAAAGTCATACACATCCATACTCTTGGTTGCAGTTAAAACCACAGCAATTACAGAGAAGAAGCATGACACAATCACGCCCACCCACGGACTACTTTTACTGTTTACAGAGCCAAAGCTTTTCGGTGCATCACCACGTTTAGATAATGAGAACAACATACGTGAACACGTATAAAGCGCTGAGTTAAAGCAGCTACATACCGAGGTCAGAACCACAAAATTTACGATATGGCGCGCACCCGGAATACCAAGCGCAGACAACGTAACGCTATAAGTTCCCCAAGTAGAATCTTTCAAAAGTTCATTGTTGTGAGGAATCAGACATACCGCAACAAACATTGAACCGACGTAGAATAAAATAATTCGCCAAACCACTGAGTTCGAAGCCTTACGAATTTCTTTAGATGGGTTTGCAGACTCTGCCGCTGCTACAGTCACAATTTCAGCGCCAATATAGGCAAACATGACCCCAAGTAAGGCGGTAATAACGGATGAACCACCATTAGGCATAAAGCCTTGAGAGGTTAAATTACTGATACCAGATGCAGCTGGATTACCCCAAGGCCACAAATGCATGATGGCTAAGCTACCAATCACCAAGAAGATCACAATCGCAATCACTTTGATGAGTGCAAACCAGAACTCAAATTCGCCATAGTTCTTTACGTTTTGTAAATTGACTGCGACTAAGGCACCAATCACGACAACCATATAGACCCAGATCGGTATAAACGGGAACCAATTATTTAAAATTTTACCTGCCACATAAGCTTCCCACCCCATGAGCATTGCCAGCGTACACCAGTACAACCACCCAATTGAGAAACCTGCCCAACGACCAATTGCGCGGTCCGCATAAGTTGAAAAAGAGCCACTATCGGGGTTTAAAACGGCCATCTCGCCTAGCATACGCATGATGAACCAAACGAGTAGTCCACCTAAAGCATAGGTTAAGAAAACCACAGGACCTGTGTTGTAGATGATACTGCCTGAGCCAACAAAGAGAGAGCCACCAATAACCCCTGCTATCGAGATCATGGTTAGATGGCGTGATTTAAGTCCATGTTTTAAACTTTGGGAGTGATTGGCTTCAGAACCATTTTGATGAGCTGCCATATCATTTTCCTTAATATATGGAGGATATCGGCTAGACTCGGAAATCCTCCGAAGCCAAAAAATATCCCCTAAAAATTTAGCCGTTTTGCTCAATTCCTAAAACAGAAAATTCACTGAGCTTATCCGGCGCTTCCGTATGCATACTTCCAATGGCTTTAATTTGTCGTTTCGGCACTCAAGAAACGAGAGCCATTTTTGTAATAAAAGAGAGAGCCAATTGCAAAATTTATACGCAAAATTGGCCCTTTTTATATTGGATGAGGGTAAGTAATTTTTAGTTTTTATTTTAATGAGCTTGAAATTCTTTAGTTTTGTTCAGAAATTAATAACGCCTTTGTTCCTGTTTCTAAGGCTCTAAATATATGCTTTTGATCGGCTGGATAACAAATATAGTCCCCAACTCCAAGCTCAACTGCCTCATCAATTAAACCTACTAAAGCTTTGCCTTCGACCACAATAATGTGCTCCACAGAACCAACTGGATGAGGTTCTGAAAGACGGTCTTCACCCGGCTCCACAATCAATAAATATACATCACGGCGCGCATGCGGTGGACAAGTCGCCAACAAAATTGCTTTGTAATTGGCAATCTCGGAACTCACCGTTGGCCCATCGCCACAGCGAATGACTTGCACTTGATTGCTTGGTTCTTCCATCAAGCGTGCAAATGGAATATTGAGCGCAACACAAAGTGCCCATAAGGTTTCAATGCTTGGGTTACCTTGCCCGGCCTCTAACTGCGAAAGTGTAGATTTGGCAACACCTGCACGTCGAGCAACTTCTGCCAATGAAAGCCCTGCTCTTTGGCGTTCACGCGTTAAACCTTTGGCAATAATTTCAATTGGCTGAGACATTCACAACATCCGTTCTATAAAAAAAACGATCGTTCGTTTTGACAAAACAATCAGACTTATTCATTATAATGGAAAATCGTTCGTTATATCATGCTATGTCCACATACGCTCTCATTAAAAAACTTAGTAAAGACACAACCCGCTCGATTTTCTTTGTGTGTCTAGCAACCAGTGTGGTTGGTATGTCTTTAGGTTCACTCGCTGCAAGTTATGGCTTAACGCTCTGGATCCCGCTTTGCCTATCTGTCTTTGTGCTCGCAGGAACTGCTGAATTTATTTTTATTGGATTCTTGGCTGTAGGTGGTAGCCCAATTGCGGCTGCAATTGCAGGACTACTCGTCAATTTAAGGCACTTACCTTTTGGTATTGCGGTCAATGAACTAATCCGAGGTAAATTCTCTCAGTATTTTGGGTCTCACATCATGAACGATGAAAGCGTTTTGTTTGGCATGGCACAACCTGACTTCGAGACAAAAAAAGCTGCTTATTGGTTGTGTGGTATAGGCATTATGCTGACTTGGCCACTTGGTGTCACGGCGGGTTATTTTATTGGAAGTGCTATTCCAGACCCTAAAACATTTGGCTTAGATGCAATTTTCCCTGCCATTTTAATTGCACTTACTTTTAATGCTTTAAAGAACAAATCGACTCGGAAAGCTGCATTTGCCGGATCAACTTTAGCGCTGATGACTACACCTTTTTTGGCCTCAGGACTTCCAATTCTGATTTCGCTTTTTGGCTTGATATGGGGTAGAAGGAAATGAGTCAACAGTTACTTATTATTGTAGGAATAGCTCTACTTGCACTTGGAACGTACAGTATTCGTTTTGCTGGCTTTCACTTAGGTGCCAAGTTTTCGTTTTCTGAAAAATACCAAGTTTTACTCTCAAATGGCGCAACCGTTTTGCTCTGTGCCATTGCGGTGACCACTACATTTTTTGAAGGCCAACATTTCGCAGGTTTTGCGCGTATATTTGGGGTGACACTAGCATTGTTCTTGGTTTGGAAAAAAGTACCGCTGTTATTGGTGATTTGTTTGGCTGCTGTTGGCACGGCAGTTCTACGTTTGCTGGGAATTGAATAATAAAAAAGGCGAGATAAACTCGCCTTTTTTGAAACTTTGATTAGAACGGTAAATCATCGTCTAAATCAGCTGGTGCAGATGCTGGTTGTTGCGGCGCTTTAGGAGCAAAACCACCACCTTGCGGGCTATTGCCACCATTACCGAAACCACCTTGATTACCATAACCACCACCATTGTTTTGACCGTAGCCGCCACCTTGGTTGTTATTATTTTGATAACCGCCACCTTGTTGAGGTGCGTTAAAACGTGGTTGATTAAAATCATTACCGCCAGCGAAACCTTGTTCACCTTGTTGACGAGCATCTAACATTTGCATCTGGTCGCCACGGATTTCTGTCGTATAACGCTCTTGGCCATTTTGATCTGTCCACTGACGTGTACGTAATGAACCTTCAATGTAAACCTTAGAACCTTTACGTAAAAACTGCTGAGCAATTTCCCCTAAACGGTTATGCAAAACAATACGGTGCCATTCTGTTTGTTCTTTACGTTCACCTGTATTTTTATCAGTCCAAGATTCACTTGTCGCGATCGAAAATTGGGTCAACGAGCCCCCATTTGGAAAAGTTTTTGTTTCAGGATCACGACCCAAAGTACCAACCAAAATAACCTTATTTACACCACGCATTAGCTGTCTTCATCCTATAATTTCTATGTTTTACTTTATAAGAGTTATGCTTAAATGGCTACCTCTTTACCAAACAACTGCGTTAAATCACGTCGTGCAGCATCATCAAGAGTCTGTTTATCGACTTTAATATAAGCAACCTGCTGGTCAGGCATCACCACAACTTCTTCAATACCACGAATTGCCAATAGCTGTGTGGTCCACTCATTCACCTGTTGCACTTGCGGTAATGGCAACACAATAGATGACAGATACCGCGGCTGAGCTAAACCAAAACTAATTAGCAGCCATATTATAGCAATCCCTGCTAAGACACTCCATCCAATCGCAGTATTATGTAACATCAATAATTGACCACCTAGCGTGCCACCAAAAAAAGCACCTAAGAACTGGCTACTGGCATTTACACCCATAGCGGTAGCTTTCGACTGAATTGGAGCAGACTTTGATAACCAAGAAGGCAATAAAGCCTCCATTACATTAAAGGCAATAAAGAAAATACCTAAGCCTGCGAGCAAGACATATTTAGACTGATAACCAAATATGAGAAGCAGCAACCCCACAATAATGCCTGTAATTGCCGTTAAGAAAATGCCTCGCATTTTGCGATATTTTTCAGCGATGATAATGCTTGGAAATGCAAAAAATAAACTAATCACCAACAGTGGCAAATACACCAAGCCGTGGCTCGCCAGAGGAATATGCGCAAACTCGATCAGCTGTGAAGGCACATAAATAAACATGGCTGTCAGCAATAAATGCAATGCAAAAACCGAAACGTGTAAACGGTTTAAATCACCCATTTGAATGACTTGCTTAAGCTGCGCCATATAGCCTTGCTGATAATTACGATGATGGCGGGTCACTTTAGGTACAAGCAATAGCATCGAAATCGCGATTAAGCCCATAATTGTGGTCACAAAGAATAGACCAGAAATACCGACAAGACTTGTGAGCCAAGGCCCAAGGCTAAACGCGACAACAAAAGATAAACCAATACTCATGCCCATAGCAGCCATGGCTTTAGTACGCTGCTCTTCACGCGTCACATCAGCTAAAAGTGCCATGACCACTGCCGAAACCGCACCAGCGCCAGCGATGGCACGGCCAATAATGACGCCATAAATCGTGTCAGATAAACCCGCAATTGCACCACCAATAGCAAAAAGCAATAAGCCAAAGACTACAAGCGGTTTACGGCTAAAACGGTCAGCCAGCAAGCTAAATGGAATTTGTAAAATCGCCTGACTTAGACCATATACACCTACGGCCAAACCAATAAGTGCCGGAGTCGCATATTGATATGACTGCCCGACTACAGAGAAGACAGGAATAATCATGAACAAACCCAACATGCGTAGCGCAAAAATACTACTTAAAGCAAAAGTTGAGCGGCGTTCCAAAGCATTCATCATATCAATACACGTTATCAAACTAGGCAAATTATAAGCCGATTCGTTTCTAAAAATACGGGAGAGATGATTTAAAATAACGATTTCGGCTTAAAAAAATAAAGAGGCATTTAGCCTCTTTATAATATCGAACTTTACTGAAAATTAGCTTAAGGCGACTCTTGCTCGCGCTTGGTATATTGAATTGAAGCAATGACAGCCCACACAATAAACGCTACACCAATTAACCCTGTGACCACTTCAGGTACATGCACACCCGTACCGCTTGCAATCATAATGAATGCTAAAGCACCAATTGCATAATGTGCACCATGTTCCAAGAACACGTAAGCATCTAGCGTACCTTTTTCAACAAGATAAACAGTCATTGAACGAACAAAAATAGCACCAATCGCAAGACCCAGCATAATCACAACAACATCGCTGGTAATTGCAAATGCACCAATCACACCGTCAAAACTAAATGATGCATCTAATACTTCAAGATATAAGAAACCGCCTAAACCAGCTTTAACCACACCAGACGCAGCACCCGAGCCATCTTGTAATACAGCATTACCATTTTCATCAATTTCAGGCTCACCACCTAGTAAGTGACTTAATACTTCAACGCCAATATAAACCACAATGCCCCAAATACCGGCCATGGTCACGGCTAAACGTTGATGATCATCTACATAACCTGCCATCACAATTAAAGCGATTAAAGCAAGGAATACTGACATTGCTGGTACGCTAGCCAAACTCGTAAGTTTAGATTCAAGCCATCTAAACCAATGCGTTTCTTTTCCATCATCGAAGAAGAAGTTTAGGAAAACCAACAACAGGAATGTTCCACCAAAAGCTGAAATTTCAGCGTGGTGCGCCATTAAGCGCTCAGAATAAGTTTTCGGATCATTGAGTGCCAGTTTTGCAACTTCAATTACCCCCATATCTGCGGTTACTGCAACAATCACAACAGGGAAAATCAAACGCATACCAAAAACGGCGATTAAAATGCCCACCGTTAAAAAGATCATTTTCCAGAACGGATCCCAATTACGCAAAACCGATGCATTCACGACAGCATTGTCAAAAGATAAAGAAACCTCCATTACAGCTAAAATTGCGGTAATGGTTAAAGCTTTAAGCATGGTAGACACGCCAGCTTCAGGCCCATGGGTAAAACCCCAATACGCGGATAGTGCTAAACACACCACCGTAAAAAATATCGAAAATCGGAAATGCTTCATGGATCAGACCTATACCAAGAACTAAATTTAATCTTTCTTAAAACCGCGGTTATTATATCGATAATTAATCACAAAACGATGTTGTTTTGTGCCGTTATTCTCTTTACTTTATCCCTCTGTTTAATAAAGAAATTTATAATTCTTAATTAACTGGTTAATCGTATTAAATATTTTCTTTCGATATATCTATTATTATTATTTTTGTATTTTAAAATTGATTTAAAATCTGGTTCAGCTGTCTTATTTTAAATGGAATGAATTTATGCTTTTTTCTCAAGAACTCTGGCAACGTAATTTAAATTTATATCAAAAAATTCTCGACCTGCCTTTTAATCAGGAACTTGCTAGCGGTACTTTAGATAAAGAAGCATTTTGTCATTATGTTATTCAAGATGCTCAATATTTAGTGGCGTATGGCCGTGTACTTGCTGTTGCAGCAGCCAAAGCCTTTGATGCTGACGATATTATGCAGTTCTCTGATGCCGCAAAAATTGCAATTGTGGTTGAACGTAGCTTACATGATGACTTCATGAAAAACTTTGGCGTAAGCAAAGAAGAATTTCAAAATACACCATTAACCTTGGCAGGCCATCATTACACTTCATTTTTAACCGCAACGGCTTGGTCAGAAAGCTACCCTGTTGTACTTGCTTCACTTTTACCTTGTTTCTGGATTTACGCTGAAGTTGGTAAAGATATTGTAAGCAAATCAGTTGCTAATAATCCTTACCAAGCATGGGTTGATACCTATGCTGGCGAAGAGTTCCATACGGCTGTTCGTAATGTGATTGCGACTGTAGACAAAGTCGCAGCACGTTGTGATGCAGACACACTAGAAAAAATGCATGCCGCTTACACGATGGGTGCAAAACTTGAGTGGTTATTTTGGGATAGCGCCTACCATCAAAGACAATGGTTAGGTTTAGACCATATTTAAAACTTTAAAAGAATCGATCAGTTTGTTCATACCTGATCGATTCTTAATAAAATGCGAGATAAGTATGTATATCGGCGAATTAGCATCTTTAACTGGAGCCACACCTAAAGCCATTCGGCATTATGAGAAATTAGGCTTACTGCCAGTCGCAAAAAGAAAAGGCAATTATCGTATTTATGAAGAGATTGATGTCAAATCAGTTAAGATGATTCGCCTTGCACAAGCAGTAGGATTTAGCCTTTCTGAGCTTTATGAGTTGTCAGCTTTAAAATATAAAAATAATCGCTTTCCGGTAGAAATTGCGCAGCAACTTATTCAAAAAAAGAATCAACAAATTATTGAACAAAAAGAAGCATTAAATCGTTTGCAACTAGATTTAAAACAACTGGAAGATGAGATTATTGAAACTTATATTGCCAGTAAAATTTCTGCTTAAAATGATGCATAAAAATCTAAAAATAGCTTTTGAATTTAGCGCTTGACTCTGTCCTTAGGGACAAGGTTTATCGTAAGGACTTCATGTATTACGGATAAATAAAATGAGCGCTCATCTTTCTACATTTAAAAATTCAACAGCATTAATAACAGGAGCATCTTCAGGAATAGGTAAAGCGTATGCTAAAAAAATTGCATCTTTAGGAATCCACCTGATTTTAACAGCACGCTCCGAAGAAAAACTAAATGATTTAGCCGATGAACTGAGAAAAAAATATAGCGTAAATGTTGAAGTGATTGTTTTAGATTTAGCTCAACCCAATTCAGCTCAAACCTTATTTAATGAAGTGCAGGCAAGAAAATTATCGGTAGAAATTTTAATTAACAACGCAGGATTTGGAAAATGGACCAAGTTCCTTGATCAATCGATTTCTACCTATCAAGAAATGATTACACTTAACATCAGCAGTGTAACGTCTTTATGTTATCTGTTTTTGCCACATATGCTTTCGAACAAAAAAGGCATCATGATTAATATTTCATCGACAGGTGCCTTTCAACCTCTCCCTTATATTGCTGTTTATGGCGCAACTAAATCTTATGTTTTGCAGTTTACTGAAGCACTTGCAGGGGAATATGGCACTTCGGGTGTTAAGTTTATCGCTGTTTGCCCAGGCAATACCGAAACCAATTTTACTCAGGTCGCAAATGCTGATACCAGTGGAATGAAAAGCTCTACAGTAGATGATGTTGTCTCTGCTACAGTTCGAGCATTAGATAAAAATAAAGCGACGGTTGTAGTGGGATGTAGCAATTATTTAACGTCTCAATTGCCACGAATTCTTTCCCGCAAAAAAATGATTAATTTAGTTGAAGGCATGCTCAGAACGCGTGTTCTTGAGCAGTCATAAAAAATACTTCAATTTAAAAGATTAAGGGTTTCTCTTAATCTTTTAATGCTGAAACAACTGCCACCCATAAATTAAACCTGCCGCAGCGACCACCCAACATAAGGTTGCCAAGCCCAGACACGACCACATCGACACGCGTGTTGCTAGCATGTAAACCGCAACTAAATAAATGGCATAAGGAATAAGTGACCATAGACCAAACAGAGCCGTTTTTTGTAATGCTTCGGCTCCTTTTTGCTGAAAAACAATCACATGAGCAATTAAAGCAAAAGTAGGAAAAAGTGGGACTAAACCTGCAATATAAAATGCCTTACTTTTCGATAAAATCGAAATAATGAGGACAACCCCAGCCCCTAACATACATTTTAAAAATAACGCCCACATGTGCCGATCCTACCTGATCATTTCCATAACAAAACGCTGTATTGTGCGCTTTTTAAAGAAAATTAACAGCGACTAAAGCAATCAATGCAGGAACTGCCTGAATATAAATAATCTTTTTACTGGCAGTTAGACCACCATAAATACCTGCAATCAGTACACAACCTAAAAAGAAGTTAGCAATTGATGTGGCAAACGGCGCATCAGCCAATAAAGACCAAAATAAACCCGCAGCTAAAAAGCCATTATAAAGCCCTTGATTTTGTGCCATGACTTTAGTGAGTTTTGCTTTTTCAGCATTATTTCCAAAGGCTTTCATGCCATAAGGTTTGTCCCATAAAAACATTTCTAACACTAAAATATAGACATGTAATATGGCTATAAGCGCAATGAGTATTTGTCCGACCATACGGTTTTCCTTTTTATTTTAAAGATATGAAAAAAGATCAGTCTCTCGACTGATCTTTTAGTGTGTTACGGTTTTAACAATACTTTGCCTTGTCGAGCACCTTGCGTTGCTCTTTGGGCAGCTGTTTTAATCTCATCAAAACTAAACACGCCTTCTACAGGTAGAATTAATTTTTTCTGAGTCGCTAGCGTTAGCAGCTCAACGATCAGTTCCTTTTTACGTTCTGCTGGCATTTCTTTGTTGACCACACTTGCCCAGAAACCTTTTACTGTCGCTTGTTTGAAAATTAAATCACCAGATGAAATCTGCATGGTTTCACCAGTCATACTGCCAAACGAAACCAATAGACTATTTTCACTGAGTAAATTCAGCATTTCACCACTTGCACTGCCACCAATCGAGTCCACACCAGCAATCAGCGGTTGGTCACCATGAATCTGTTTAACTTGCTCTTTCCAATTCGGCTGATCGGTGGCAACAACATATTGGATGCCTAATGCTTGCATCTCAGCAATTGCATCAGTACGACGAACCAGATTAATCACTGGTAAACCACGTGCCTGCGCAATCATGGCAACTGTTTTACCGACTGCACCATTTGCCGTGTTTTGAATGAGCCATTGACCCGGTTGAACATTTACAAAGTCTAAAAGCATAAGCGCACTAATTGGCATACCAATCAGCTGTGCTGCTGTCTCATCATCAATTTCATTATTTAAAGGAATAAGGCCTTGAGCTGGTGCAATAAAGTATTCAGCCCAACTTCCATGTACAGCCGCCACTGCAATACGCTGCCCTATTTGTACATGAGTAACGCCTTCACCCAAGGCATCAACAATACCAACGCCTTCACTACCACCAATCGCAGGTAAAGTTGGCTTATAACCATAGCTTCCACGTACTGTCCATACATCATGATTATGAATTGGAGACATAATGGTTTTAATACGCACTTCGCCTGCTTTTGGTTCTGGCTTTGGCATATCCGCCTGCTCTAAAACTTCTACAGGTTCGCCAAAATTACGATGGATAATACTTCGCATGCTTTATTCCTCTATCGGTTTTATGAGTTGTTGGGTCGTTTCTAAGGCTAGGTGTAAATGTGCTTTGTCTTGCGACAATTTTGTGAGTAAAGCGGCACCTAACCATAACTGATACATGACTTGCGCAGTTTTTAAAGGCTCAATGTGTTTTGGAATTGACCCTTCTTGTTGTCCGTCTTTGAGTAACAAAGCCAAACGTTGCGTCAGTTTATGCACACCGTCATTCAGTATTTGGCGCATATCTTCTGATAAGTCAGAAACCTCTGCTGCCAGTTTCACAATCAGACAGTTTTCAGCCCAGCTACCATTTACCGGATCATCAATCCATGCCTGCCATAAGGCCATTAACCGCGCATGAGCACTTTGCTCACTGTGTTGCCAAAGTTGTTCTACTCTAACTTTATAGTCAGCCATGTATTGCTCTAGCAAGGCACAGCCGAATGCCTCTTTCGAAGCAAAGTAGTGATAGAACGAACCTTTAGGTACGTCACAAGCCTTTAAGATTTCTTGCAAACCAACACCGACAAACCCTTTACGTAGTACTAGCTCAAAGCTGGTATCTAAAATGTGTTGTCGCGTGCTTTCGCTTTTGTTTAATCGTTTCATGCATGCACCATACCCCACTAATAGACCAGTCGTCTAGTGAAATTATGTTACGCGTTAAAATTTTGTTCAGAGTAGAAATGTAGAACGAGGAGTGTTAAAAATACAATCTGCTTATTTAAACAAATTTTGTCGATTGTCGTTTAACCGTCACAATTTGTCGCTTTAAATCATTTTGTAGCACTTGAACAATTTTAAATCGTTATCATATATAGGGTCTGTTGTTTATAACCAGTCACACCTCCCTGCGGCTGATCAATCGACACCTAAATTTTCATTAATACATAATTGAGATGTTTTATGAGCCAAAGTCATATCCGTATTCGAGGCGCACGTACCCATAACTTAAAAAATGTGTCACTCGATATTCCACGCGATAAATTTGTGGTGATTACGGGGCTATCAGGTTCAGGAAAATCTTCTCTTGCCTTCGATACCTTGTACGCCGAAGGACAGCGCCGTTACGTCGAATCGCTTTCAGCGTATGCCCGCCAGTTTTTATCGCAAATGGAAAAGCCTGAAGTCGACTCGATTGAAGGTTTGTCCCCAGCAATTGCCATTGAGCAAAAATCTACTAGTCATAACCCACGTTCAACGGTGGGTACGATTACCGAAATTTATGACTATTTACGTTTGCTTTATGCACGTGTTGGTACACCATATTGCCCTGAACACGACTTGCCGATGGTTGCGCAAACCGTTTCTGAAATGGTCGATGCGGTAAAAAACCTTGAGGAAGGCACAGCACTCATGTTGCTTGCCCCAGTGGTTCGTGAACGTAAAGGTGAATACAGTAACCTGTTCGAACAACTACAAGGCCAAGGTTTTGTTCGCGCGCGTGTAGATGGTGAAATCATTGATATTGATACGCCACCAGAACTCGACAAAAAGAAAAAACACACCATCGAAGTTGTGGTTGACCGTTTTAAAGTGCGTGATGATTTAGGCAATCGTATTGCTGAATCATTTGAAACCGCACTTCGTTTAGGTGGCGATATTGCTGTTTTATCATGGATGAATGGCGAACACCCAGATCGTGTTTTTTCTGCAAAGCACTCATGCCCTGAATGTGACCGTGCTGTGGCAGAGCTTGAGCCACGTTTATTCTCATTTAACAACCCATTCGGTGCCTGCCCTGTTTGTGATGGATTAGGTACACGCAGTCATTTTAGTTCTGAAAAGCTCATTCCAAATCCTGATCTTGCAATTAGTGAAGGAGCAATTCGTGGATGGGATCGTCAACGTCCATATTACTATTCAATGCTACAAAAAGTTGCAGACCATTTTGGTTTTCAACTTGATACGCCTTGGAACCAGTTAGATAAAGACACTCAAAAGAAATTCTTACAAGGCACTGGCAAAGAAAAAATCGATTTAAGCTATATCGATGAACGTGGTCGTAAACATAATCGCGTGCAACCTTTTGAAGGGATTTTGCCGCACCTTGAACGTCGTTACCGTGAAACTGAAAGTAACTATGTACGTGATGATTTAGCTCAATATCTCTCTAATGCAGCGTGTGATGCATGTGATGGCTCACGTCTAAATGAAATTTCACGCCATGTTCGTGTAAAAGACAAAACGATTGCTGACATTACCCGCATGTCAATTGGCGATGCCGAAAGTTACTATCAAGATTTAAACCTTGAAGGTGCTAAAGGTGAAATCGCCGATAAAATCTTTAAAGAGATTCGTGAACGTTTACATTTCTTGGTGAGTGTTGGACTTAACTATTTAAGTTTAGCTCGTTCTGCCGAAACGTTATCGGGTGGTGAAGCACAGCGTATCCGTTTAGCCTCACAAATTGGTGCAGGTTTAATGGGCGTCATGTATGTACTCGATGAACCGTCTATTGGTTTGCATCAACGTGATAACGATCGTTTATTACAAACCCTGATTCGCTTACGTGATTTAGGCAACACGGTATTAGTTGTTGAACACGATGAAGACGCCATTCGTGCAGCCGACCATATTATTGATATCGGGCCGGGTGCGGGTGTACATGGCGGCGTGATTATTGCTGAAGGAACTTATGATGAATTGGCTGAACATGCCGACTCACTCACAGGACAATACCTTTCTGGCAAACTCAAAATTGAAGTGCCAAAAAAACGCACTGAGTCGCCACGTCCAGATGAAGTCATCAAACTTTTAGGTGCAGCAGGCCACAACTTAAAAAATGTCGATTTAACCATTCCTCTTGGCATTATGACCTGTGTGACTGGTGTTTCAGGTTCGGGTAAATCAACACTGATTAACCGTACTCTGCTTCCATTGGCCGCAACACAGCTCAATGGTGCAACAACCTTAACAGCTGAAAAGTTTGACTCAATTGATGGCCTACAACATCTAGATAAAGTCGTTGATATTGACCAAAGCCCGATTGGACGTACCCCACGTTCTAACCCTGCAACGTACACAGGGCTATTTACACCAATCCGTGAGTTATTTGCTCAAACGCCAGAAGCGAAAGCCCGTGGTTATAGTGCAGGCCGTTTCTCGTTTAACGTGAAAGGTGGACGCTGTGAAGCCTGTGAAGGCGACGGCATGATTAAGGTCGCAATGCACTTCTTACCAGATATGTATGTACCTTGCGATGCCTGTCATGGCAAACGTTATAACCGTGAAACGCTTGAAGTCGGCTATAAAGGCAAAAACATTTCTGATGTCTTAGAAATGACGGTTGAAGATGCTGCTGAATTCTTTAGTGCCATTCCAGTCATCCACCGCCGCTTAGAAACCTTAACTCAGGTGGGCTTAGGCTATATTCGTTTAGGTCAGGCTGCAACTACACTTTCTGGTGGTGAAGCCCAACGTGTAAAACTCGCACGTGAGTTAGCTAAACGAGATACGGGTAAAACTTTATATATCTTGGATGAACCAACAACAGGTCTACATTTCCATGATATTGCCAAGCTACTCGATATTTTGCATGAGCTACGTAACAAGGGTAATACCATTGTGGTGATTGAACATAACCTTGATGTGATTAAAACAGCGGACTGGGTTGTCGACTTAGGTCCTGAAGGCGGCTCAGGCGGTGGTATGATCATTGCCGAAGGTACACCTGAACAAGTGGCTGAGGTTGAGATTTCCCATACGGGTCGTTTCTTGAAACCGATGTTGAAATAAGAAATTTAAAAAAGCCGGAAATTAGTTTCCGGCTTTTTTACCCCTCTACGACATTTCGACCCCGAGCTTTAGCTCTTAAAAGTGAACGGTCTGCTTTTTCTAATAGCTCCATCCAACTTGTCGCCCCAATCGCAAAACCGATACTGACAGAGATATGCAATTTTTCATCCGAGCCAGATAAATCAATTCCTTCTAAAGAAATCGCAATACGAATTTTCTCTGCCAATAGACGCGCATCTAAAAACGGTATCTGCTCTAACAAGATTAAGAACTCATCACCACCGTAACGAACAATTAAATCTGAAGCACGCACATTCGCTTTTAACTGATCTGCAATACGGCTAATGACTTGATCACCCACAATATGACCATATTGATCATTCACATCTTTAAAGCGATCTATATCAATAATCATCAAACAGGTTTTTGAAAATTTATTTGGATAACTCTCAACAATTTTTAAATATTCTGCTAGAGCCAAACGATTAGATACACCAGTTAAAGGATCTGTATTGGCTATATTTTTAAGTTGAAATTCAAATGCATCTCTTTGCTTAAGCATTTTTTGCAAACGATCAATTGCCTCAAACAGTGAAATAAACTCACCCTTTTTAGAATTCAAATCATCTACTGGATAGTCTGTGCTCTGAGACAGCTCAAGAATTAAAGTACGCGCTTGAATAAGAGGTTCAAAGACTCTTCTCTTCGCATAAATTAAAGTGAGTAAAGCAGCCGCTAAAGATATGCTCGAAATAAGTAAAGTCAGAAAGAATTTCTTTTTTGCTAAGTATTTCTCTTGAACCGCAATTGAGACACTCTTATTAAGTAGAAACTTTTGTAAATCAATAACGGTGGTAAATTTACCAACAATATGGTCGGTAAGTTGATTAGCTGTTAAGTGATAAGCCTCGTGTTTTTGGCTTTCATCTAAAAGCTGACCAACAATAGGCACGCCTTTATCCAAAAACTCAGTTTTAACTCTTGAATAAAGCCGATGATATTCTTGAGTCTTAGCCTGTTCAGACTGTAATGTGTCTACAAGCGCCCATAAATATCGTGCTTGTTGTTGAGTCTGCAAAGAACGGGCCCGATTGTCATTGGGAATCGTTTCTTTAAAAGTAATGGGTGCAATAACATTGGATGCAGTGCGACCAGCCTGATCACGCATATCGGTTAATACAACAATCAAAGTAAAATAGTTATTAATTTGGCTGTCTTTACTTTTTAACTGTAACATCAGCTTTTGCAACACATCTCGGCAGCTATCCCAAGCACCAAACATCGCTAAAATTGCATTATCAAGCTTTTCGGAAGTTCTCGCCTGCTGGGGTGTAGCAACATAATCATCTACAACTGTACGTGCGCTCTTTAAGTCACTCTTAAATTTAGTATTTAAAATATCAGCTAAATCCGAATAGCCCTCTTCTCTTAAAACTCGAATCGTTTCATCAATTTGTTGATCAACACTAAAACGATATTGTTTTAAATTCTGTTGGTTTTTTAGAAAGTCAGCAGAGTTACTCGACATTAATTTATTTGCTGGTGCACGTTCTTTTGATACTTTATTTGCAACTTCAGCAATTAATTTTAAGCTTTTGATTTCAATCAAAGCTTGTTTGGTTTTTAAATATTCTTGATAACTACTGACAATAAGAGGCACAGCCATAAACAGTAACGACAGAATAATGACCAACATAAAGAAAAATAGTCGATTACTGATATGTTCTGAACGTAATCCTGACATTTCTAGTTGGTACTCCGTAAATGTCCTACCATAATCACTGCTAAAGAATGAAGTAAGTAATGCGCATCCTAGCACTTTACTGAACAGAAGTTCAGCAACAAAGCTCAGGTAATATGATTAAGGGCGTCATCTTTACATTTCATAAAATATCTCATCGAATATGTAAATGATGGAATGACTATATTAAATCTCTATTTTACAAATACAGTAAGCTTCATAATTCTATAAAAACCTGCTTTTGTTGTTAAATGGCTCTCCAAACATCAGAAACCCAACATTAAATTGGATTTATTTTTATACAAAGGAAAAACGTTAAATTTCATGTAATTTTTTTAACAAATATTAATGTTTTCTTATAGATAAAAAAAAGCTCAACCTTGGGGAAAGCTGAGCTCGTAAAGTCTGATGTGATGCCACATCGTATCTGGTAAAGTCTTACTAACTTTAAAAATGTTAGATAGTAAACTTTGCAATTGAATTGTGTGACTTATCTCTAATTTTGTAAAGTTGATTAAATTGATCAGAATTAATTTTTTAATCGTTTTTTTGATTTAAAAACGTATTTTTTTTGCCTTATTCAATTATATAATAATTCAAAATAGATATATTATTTAGATAAACTTATCAAAATAGTGTTAACCATTACTCAAAATTTATAAAAACTGAAACAAGAACAATATTTGAGTGGTTATTTAATAAGCAAATCGACACATTAGTTAACGTTAAAACCGATTAATAAAATCATTTTTTCCAATTATAAATGTAATTATTTTTAAATCATTTGATGTTAAATCCATATGAAGCTTAAGGTTTAGCTTCTTGTTAATGCTAATTTTTTTAGTTGGTTGACATAAACCAATTCGATTGATGGTTATTTAACCATTTTTAACATAAGTGTCAAATTTCCTTAACATTACAATTCAACTATTATTGACTTCATAAATTGTTACAATACAATGACCCCAGCTTTATCTCTTGTTAACGCTGGAAATGATTATGAAAAAACTTGGTTTAGCCACTGCTGTATTATTAGCCATGACCGGTGCTCATGCTTATCAATTTGAAGTTCAAGGTCAATCTGAATATGTTGACACAACTGCAAACGATAAAAACTTCACTGGTGACGTTGCTGGTACATACTACTTAAAAAATGTTGATACCACTAAAGGTCCTTTAGCTGAAGCAGCTTTCTTGAACCAAGCTTCTAGCGTGTCTTTAGGTTACAGCTACCAACAATATGACCAAAACAACGGCTTAAACTACCGTGTAGGTACATACGGTGTTAAAGGTGAGGCATACGTTCCAACTCCTTACCTTCCTGTATATGCTAGCGCTACTTATAACCACACTGACGTTGATGGTAAAAACGCGATTTCTCGTGATGACCAAGGCGACCGTTATGCATTAGAAGTTGGTGCAATGTTGTTACCTAACTTCTTGATGACTGTTGGTTATACAAGCGTTGCTAATCAATTCGCTTTAGATAACTTCGGTATCATCAGCAACGGTATCTACTCTGCTGTTAACCAAACTGCTGCAATCCAAAACGATCAAGATGCTGTTACAGCTCGTGCTAAATATGTAGGTCCAATCGACGGAACTAACATGGCAATCGGTTTTGAAGCTGCTGGTGCTTTCGGTCAAGAAAACCAATACGGTTTAAAAACTGACCTTTACTTAACTCCTAAGTTAAGCGTTGGTGCTGCATTCATCGGTAACGACGGCGTAGCAAACATCAAAGGTAACGACCTTGGTGAATTCCGCCAAGCTTGGGGTGGTAACGTAAACTACTTCATCACTCCAGCAGTAGCTGTTGGTGCGTCTTACATGAAAGCTGACGTTAAAAATGCAAGCAACGATACTCAAACTATCGGCTTAAATGCTAAATTCCGTTTCTAATTTAATTTAGAAATTGAATTCAAAAAAAGGACTCTATCGAGTCCTTTTTTTATGGTCGCTAACTTCGTACGATATTTAAGAAATGTAAATGACGCTCATACTGGTCAATAATATCCTGAATCAAATCTTCTTGAGTCCAGTCCATTACATCATAGTTTTGTCCGCCCTCTCTCAAAAATACCTCGGCTTGGAAATATTGCCCGTCTTCAGCTTCTGTACGCCCAATTAAAAAACTTGGTGGTACTGTTTCACGTGAAACAACTTTATAAATAAAATTAATTTCATGATGGTGATCGACTCGAAGTTGCATACCATCTTCAACTTCACTAATCGATACCTCAAGGTGACGACGCTTAAACTCATGCTTGATATTTTCAAAAGCACTATAAACTTGCTTTTCAATATATTGCTTAACCTCTTCTTCACTATGTGGATAGTGCATGATTAGGCCTAAACGTTGCTGCCAACTTCTCGGATTATGAATTGCACGTGGGGTAATTCGAGCTTCCTGAATTGCTTGCATTTTCGTGACATCAAGATGCAAAGCTTTTATTAATCCCCAGCTCATTAAAAGCATGACCACAGTAAATGGTAATGCACTCATAATGATTGAAGACTGCAATGCAGCAAGTCCACCTGCTAAAAGTAAAATAATAGCCAGCACTGCCATGAGTACTGTCCAAAACAAACGTTGCCACGTCGGTGAGTTATCAGTTTTTGCAGTTAAGTAATCAGTAACCAGCGCACCAGAGTCAGCCGAAGTCACAAAGAAAAGAATAACTAATATTGTTGCAATAACATTCATGACACCAGACCAAGGTAAGTGTCCTAAAAATTCAAATAATGCAACTGAAGAGTCTTGCTGAACAGCCTGAATGAGAGTGGTTTGATGTTCCTGAATAATACTAAATAATGCAGCATTTCCTAAAAAACCCATCCAGATAATGGTAAAACCAGTCGGAATAAGTAGGACACCCACAATAAATTCACGGATAGTACGTCCACGTGAAACCCTTGCGATAAACATACCCACAAATGGTGACCATGAAATCCACCAAGCCCAATATAAAATAGTCCATCCCCCAATCCATCCATTTGGCTGATAAGCATATAAATTGAATGTCATGGTAAATAGGTTAGAAATATACTGACCCGTGTTTTGAATAGTAGTTTGCAGTAAATAAATACTAGGCCCAGCGATAAAAACAAATACTAATAAGATTAAGGCTAAAACTAAGTTTAGCTCTGATAAACGTTTGACTCCTTTATCAAGTCCTAAGAACACAGATAATGAAGCTAAAATACTCACAAAAATAATGAGTAAAACTTGAATATGAGTACTTTGCTCTATACCGAGTAAATAATGTAAACCAGAGTTAATTTGAGTAACACCAAAACCCAGAGAAGTCGCTACACCAAATACGGTACCAATGGTCGCAAAGATATCAATGCTGTCACCCCAAGGCCCATAAATCTTTTTACCAATGAGTGGATAAAGAGCAGAACGGGTCTTTAGGGGTAAATTATGACGATAAGCAAAATATGCTAATGCTAAACCAACCACTGCATAAATTGCCCACGCATGTAAGCCCCAGTGGAAAAAAGTCACACGTAAGGCTTGCTGGGCTGCATCAATGGTCTGTGCATCTCCACTTGGTGGATTGACATAATGCATGACAGGTTCAGCAACACCGAAAAACATTAAGCCAATACCCATACCCGCAGTGAACAGCATGGCAAACCATGAACCGTTACCATATTCAGGCTGGCTATGGTCGGGCCCTAATTTAATTCGTCCAATCGACGAACAGGCAATATAAATGAGCAGAATAAGAAAAAAAGCAACCGATAAAACATAAAACCAGCTAAATGAATCAGTGATCCACTGTTTTAAATGCTGCGTTAGAAGTTCGAAAGAACTCGGAGCAATCACAACTACTGCCAAGAACAAAGCAATAATGATGACCGTACCCAAAAAGACATTGGGATTAACATTTGCGAACCAACTCGTTTGTTTGGAAGGCATAAATCCTCCATGTTATTTTTAATGAAAATGACAGGCCTAAAGCCAATAAAGACATTCAGAAATGAATAAAGCTATATCTTTCAATAGAGAAAGCTGATAATACTTTAAATAAACTTAAAGAATATTGCAGTTACAAAGGTGTAAATAAATTGAAACATCTCCTTCTTTATTTATCAGAATTCTTTTTGGGTGCATGTGAGATGTACTGTAATGCAATTAAACGCGTAACGATAAGTGCTAGATACATCACCCCACAAAACATTTGTAGCATTGCTAAAACACGTGCTGGTGGACTAAGAGGCATTAGGTCAGACAGCCCCGTTGCTGACTGCAAACTAAAGCTTAAAAACAGTAAATCTAGCCAGGTTTGTATGTGATGTACATGGTTTGGATTTTGAAAGCTATTGGGAATTAATAGCTGACAAATGTTGTATAAAAACGCAAAACCCCAAGCAATTAATGTAAAAACAGCTGCGGCTGCAAACAGTTCATCTCGTGTTAAATATCGGTCGGCAAACATATAACGAAATAAACCATAAGCTGCCGAAAAATAAGCTAAAGCTTCACAAGTATGGGCAAAAATTTGGATCGTTAAATTGCCATAGCCTAATAAAATAAATGCTGAAGATAGAATTGCTCCACTTACAAATGTGAGACCTAAAAAAGTAAACATCGGAGTTTGACGAATAACCTTAGCAATAATAAGTAAAGCAAGAACTCCCAACGCCCAAGTGAAGGTTCTATATGCCTCATTATCAAAAGTCAGCATGGCCAAAATAAGTAAAATGAATTGCACAAACAGCAACCATGCCGAAGGCAGCAATCGAAAGCTTGCCCAGAACTCGATGATAGATCGCATTTAATTATTTTCCATTTTTTCGTTATGTTTTGAATTATAGAAAATCATACTGTACAAAAAATAGGATAAACAAGTTGTTCTTTATTAAGGAGCTTCTTATTAATAACTATATGGGAGAAACAAAAAAAGCCCCGCAGGGCTTTTTATGAAATATTTAATACGTTTTGATTTTAGTGATCTGATGCACCAGAAGCACCAATACCTGTCATTGAACGTACATATTGTGCATCGAAAGCAGCGCGTTCTTTTTTCGCACGTACTGAGTTATCAGTCACGGAGAAGAACCAGCAGCAAAGGAACGACAATGGCATAGCAAATAACGCAGGACCGTTGAATGGGTTAATTGGTGTATCAGAGATTTTTAACGTATCTACCCAAACTGCTTTAGATAAGATAATCAGTACAACTGCGGTTACCAAACCAACCACTCCACCAATTACTGCACCACGAGTAGTTAAACCTTTCCAGAACATTGAAAGAACAAGTATCGGGAAGTTTGCACAACACGCTACAGAGAACGCTAAGCCCACCATAAACGCTACGTTTTGCTTTTCAAACAAGATACCCAAAATCATGGCAAAGATTGCTAAACCAAGTGTTGCAATTTTTGACATACGGAGTTCAGAAGCTGGAGTAGTTTGACCTTTCTTAAATACGTTAGCGTATAAGTCGTGAGAAATTGCAGATGCACCTGAAAGTGTTAAACCAGCAACAACAGCAAGAATCGTTGCAAACGCTACCGCTGAAATGAAGCCCATAAATAAGTCACCGCCTAAAGCGTCACTTAAATGCACGGCTGCCATGTTGTTACCACCAACAAGCTCAAGCTTGCCTGTCATAGCCATTTTTGCAACATCAAGGAACTGTGGGTTGTTTGATACAAACAGGATCGCACCAAAACCAATAATGAAAGTTAAAAGATAGAAGTAACCAATGAAACCTGTTGCAACTACAACCGACTTACGCGCTTCTTTTGCATCTTTCACGGTGAAGAAACGCATAAGAATATGTGGAAGACCTGCTGTACCAAACATGAGTGCTAAACCAAGAGATAAGGCATCAATTGGGTTTGCTGCAAGTTTACCCGGACCCATAATTTTAGAAGCGTCTTCAAAGCTGATGCTATGAACTTTACTAAATACTTCAATTGATTGGGTAAACATATTGCTGAAGCTAAATCCAACTGCTTTCATGACCATAAATGCCATGAAGGTCGCACCGCTCAGTAACATCACTGCTTTAATGATTTGTACCCATGTGGTTGCCAACATGCCACCAAAAATTACGTATGCCATCATTAATAGACCAACGATGACAACCGCAATGTTGTAGTTCAAACCAAATAGCAATTTGATGAGCTGACCTGCACCTACCATTTGCGCAATTAAGTAAAACGCGACCACAACAAGTGAACTCAAAGCAGCTAAAGTACGAACTGGTTTTTCTTCAAGGCGGAATGAAACGACATCGGAAAGGTTATATTTACCGAGGTTACGTAAGCGCTCTGCTACCAAGAATAAAACGATTGGCCAACCGACCATGAATCCGAGTGAATAAAGCAAGCCATCAAAACCAGAGCTAAACACCATTGCGGAAATACCAAGGAAAGACGCCGCTGACATATAGTCACCTGCAATCGCCAAACCATTTTGGAAACCACTAATTCCCCCACCCGCAGTATAGAAGTCTTGTGCTGATTGAGTTTGTTTTGCAGCCCATTTAGTAATGAACAGTGTGAAACCAACAAAGATGACAAACATGATAATGGCATGCCAGTTGGTTGCTTGTTGCTCTGCTTCACCTAAGTCTGGGCTTGCCATAGCAACAGTTGAATATAGCGATGCTGCACCCATTAGGGCTTTCGCTTTTAATGAATTCCATTTCATATTAGTGTAGTCCTTTCTCGTGCGTGATGGCTTCAACTTCCTTCAACGCTTCTTCACTCAATTGGTCAAGGGTATTATTTGCGATATAGGAATAGACACCACAGAGTAGGAAAGATAAAACAATAATTCCTAAACCTAGCGGGATACCCCATGTCGTTACACCACCACTAAAGGAACTCATCAAAAATTCTTTGTTGTAGCCCACAAGTAGCATAAAGCCCACATATAGCACTAACATGATGATTGTGAGCGTCCAGCTTAATGCACTTTTTTTCTTGACCATTTTTTGAAACTTTGGATTACGTAGAATCTGTTCTACTTGGCTCTGATCCATAACCAAACTCCTTACCTAGTGCCCAACCTTGGTCACTTTTTTTAATGTATTTTTTCATAATTAAAGTTAGCAAGATTCCAGCTTAGTCGTAACTTAGACTTTGGTCGTTAAAATTTAATCAATTTATAGCTTTGTTTCGGCATAGGTTATGATAGACACAAGGTTTCACTTACGTAGGTCATATGAACAGCTGGCTGATTATTGGGGTTCTCACTCTTTATATTGCGCTTTTATTTGTCTGTGCTTTTTTTGGTGAGAAGCATGCCAGTCGTCTCGGCACACGTGGCCGCATGTTTTTATTTAGTTTAACTTTAGGTGTTTACTGCTCTTCATGGACATTTTATGGCGCAACTGGCGCTGCCGTTCGAGAAGGCGTTATCTTCCTACCTATTTATTTAGGGCCACTTTTATTTGTCTGGTTTGGTTATGACATCTGGCGGCGTTTAGGGCGAGTTCGTCAGCACCATGCGATTTCCTCGATCGCTGACTTTGTCGCAGCACGCTATGGTAAAAGTGGTGTACTGGCCTCTTTAGTCACTATTCTTGCCGTTATCGCGATTATTCCTTACCTCGCATTACAGCTCCGTGCCATTGCTTTAAGTACTTCTGTCATTATGGAGCAAAACTCGCACATTCATACCACGACCAATAGCGTGTTATTGCTCACCAGTGTGCTTGCTATTTTAGCCATGATTTTTGGTACACGGCAAATTGCAAACACCGAACAACATGGCGGCCTTATGCTTGCTGTTGCATTTGAGTCGTTCGTGAAGTTATTTGCCTTATTATGCGTGGCTTTATTTTTTATTTTTGAATCACCAGCTAACCTGAGCCAAATGACCTCTGATGTGAATCAGACTTTTCAGGAAGTACAGCTCTTTGGTGTCCCTGAAACTTTCTGGATTCAAACTTTGCTGGCAGGCTTAGCGATTATTTGTTTACCACGTCAGTTCCACGTGGCAGTGGTTGAACTACGCGATGAAAAGCATATTCGTGGTGCTCGTAAGTGGTTCGCGGTTTATCTCATTTTGACTATTCTTGCGATTATTCCAATCGCAAGTTGGGCTTTGCATGCTGCACCAAAATTCCTGACCGTACCCGATGTGGCTGTGCTGTCCTTACCTTTAAGTTATAACCAAGAGTGGCTCGCTTTATTGGCCTTTTTGGGCGGCTTTTCAGCCTCGACAGGTATGTTACTGGTTTCATCAGTTGCATTGTCTATCATGCTCAGTAACGATTTAATTATGCCTGCCTTATGGCGTTTTAAATTGCTGTCGCGTCACGACAAACATTTACCTAAAGTTCTGAAGTTCAGCCGTCGTATTAGTATTGTCGCAGTAATGCTACTCGGCTTCTTATTTTTCCATTTCTTTAATGATATTAACCAGCTTTCAGTATTTGGATTATTGGCGTTTAGTGCTGTAGCTCAGTTTGCACCTGCACTGATTGGTGGGTTGTATTGGCGAGGTGGAAGTCGTCAAGGTGTCTACGCTGGACTCATCGTTGGATTTTTAATGTGGAGTTACACCTTACTCTTTCCAACTATATTACGTAGCTTACCAGAAGCCTATCAGGAAACTGCACAAAGTATTTTGCTCTTCGGCCCATTTGGCATAAATGCTTTACGTCCAGAGTCACTTTTTGGTTTTGAGTCATTTGCTCCTTTAACTCATGGCGTGATTTGGTCGCTCGGTTTAAATATTCTGTTATACATCTGGATTTCAAAAATTTATCGTCCAAGTGTTGCTGAACAAATTCAGGCAGAAAGCTTTTTTTATTATGAAACCAAGCCTTTACCTTCACCGCATACCTCTACCGATTTAACTTACCTTCCACATGACGCAGCTCGCTTAAAAGTAGGTGATCTATTTGCCTTAGCCAAAAGAATTACAGGTGAGCAGCCAACCACACAAGCATTCGAGAACTTTTGTGAGCAAAACCATCTCACACTCAATCCAAATACGATTGCCAATGGCATGTGGTGGCGTTTTACCGAGCAATATCTAGCAGGTATTATCGGTGCAGCTTCTGCACGTACATTACTGACCACAGCAATGATCAATAACGGCCTCGCTTTAGGCCAAGTCGCTAATATTTTAGACCAAGCCTCACAATGGCAACGCTTTAATCAAAATCTGCTCATGACCATGATTGACCACATGACCCAAGGGGTGAGTGTAGTTGATAAAAATATGTGTTTGGTCGCGTGGAATAATCAATATTTAAAACTATTTGGCTATCCAAAAGACCTTGTTTATGTGGGCTGTCCTATTGCCGACCTAATTCGTTATAATGCTGAACGTGGCGAATGTGGTCCCGGTTCAGTCGAAGAACATGTGCGCAAACGTCTTCACTGGATGAAAGTCGGCAGCGCTCATGAGTTTGAACGTATCCGTAAAGACGGCCGCGTAATTCAAATGCGAGGCAACCCAATTTCAGGCGGTGGCTTTGTCACCACATTTGCTGATATTACCGCTTTCCGTGCGAACGAAGCCGTACTTGAAGCTCGCGTAAAAGATCGAACTCAACAGCTTGCTGATGCTTTATCTGAGCAACAACTTGCACGTGAGCAAGCCGATATGGCCAATATGTCCAAGAGTCGATTTATTGCCGCGGCAAGTCACGACTTATTGCAACCTATGCATGCAGCTCGTCTGTTTAGTACCGTGCTTGAGCAAAGTATTTCGACAGAAGAAGACCGCCAAACGTTACAACAACTTGACCGAGCACTTTATGGTGCCGAAAGTATGCTGTCTGCCCTACTCGATATCGCTCGTTTAGAAGGTGGCAGTATTCAGCCAAAAAGACAGCCTTATCCTTTGCATGATTTACTCAGTGACCTTGAGTTGCAGTTTAAATCGATCGCTGCACAGCGAAACATTTCACTGAAAGTTCATGATGTATCTTTCTGGATTGATACCGACCCACAGTGGATTCGTCGTATTATTCAAAACTTTGTCAGCAATGCCTTACGCTACACCGCCAAAGGCCGAGTAGTCGTAGGTGTGCTCCGTTCTGCCCAGCAGCCGAATCATATTCGAATTGGCGTTTGGGATACTGGCCCTGGTATTGCCGAAGAACAACGAGTTAAGCTGTTCCAAGAATTTGAACGTTGTGGGCATTTATCACCTTGGGGTGAACAAGGCTTAGGACTAGGGCTTGCGATCGTACAACGTATGACTGGCTTGCTCAATTACCCAGTTCACGTTTACTCAGAGTTGGGCAAAGGCTCATGCTTCATGATTGAGGTACCTATTGTCGAGCCACCAAAAGTTACAACACCAGCTGTACAAGCTGTGCCTTTAAAAACCAAAGCGTACCGTATTTTGTGCTTAGATAATGACGAAACGATTTTAGAGGGTATGAGTAGTTTATTAGGGCGATGGGGTTATCAGGTATTCAAAGCTACTGAACCTGAACAGGCTTTAGACATTATTCAAAAAGAGAATATTCAGGTTTGGCTCATCGACCAACACTTAAATAACAATCAACTTGGTGTTGATTTTATTAATCAAAATCGTCAACACGATGTTCCAGTTGCTTTAATTACTGCTGACTCTCATCCTGAGTTACCACAGCAATTAAAAGAATTAAATATCGTTTTACTGAAGAAACCACTTAAACCTGCCTCATTAAGAGCTTGGTTATCTGGACTTAAAATTGCCAACACAGCTGACTAATTATTTTCATCTCCCAAGCTTTCTATAGGTTTGGGAGATATTTTTTGGCAAAAATTATGTGGTTAATTTAAGCAAATAGGCAGAACTGCTCAAAAAGTCTTCTTTTAGGCCATGAATGATTGACCAAAGTTTCCAATGCTTACTTTCCTATGGCAAAGCTCACCTTTTTTGTAAGTGAACACGTGTACACCTAGTTACAATTTAATAAACCAATGTTTTTTAAAAATATTATTTACTTAAAAACACCGCATAAGACTTTAGTCGTATTCTACTTGCATTCTTCATAGCACATAAATATTCCAAACGTATTTTATATTTGAACTTACTTCTGCCTATAGCCAGCTCTTGAATTAAAGCAAAGGACAACTGCCATGAATATTTCTGATAACAACCCGCAAGGGCAACTTTCATCTCAACAGTTTTATCGTCAATATAGTGCTAATGCCTTACTTCCAGAATTAGATTGGCAAACTATTTTTCCTCATAGCAAGCTTAGCGAATCGCATATCAAAGCACTCAATACAATTTATCAGTGTGCTGTACCACTCGCGCTTAATGTATTTCATGATCTAAATTTTGATGTATTTGCACCTGCTGCTTATCATCCTCAAGGTTTAGGTTTATTTGATAAGTTAGCTCAACAGGAAGAGAATTTTCTAAAAGTTCTTAGTGCTGAAAGTGAAAATCTTGACCATGACACACGTCATCAAATCTGGAGTATGCTTCTACGTGGTGGCGCTGTTTTAGTTTTCAAAGCTTGGCTAGGTCATGTCAAACTTGGCGAAAACCAGTTAGATATGACTCAGTTTGATGAGCTTTCTGACTTACTGTTTATTAAAACACCTCCACATCAACTTGCTGAACGTCTGCATGTTGATGAAAAAGCAAAACTCGACCATATCTTCTTAATGTATGGCAATGACATTTTCCTTGATCGATTCAACAGTCTGGAAACAGCTGCTCTGTTTGTTGATTTAGGTGTTTATGATGCAGCTTTCTTAAGCTTGCGTGATGACCGTGTAGCTGAATATTTAAAAAGTAAAGGCTATGTAACCCAAGAACAGATCGATGATTTGCAATGTGCTCTTAACCCACTATACTGCGACAGCCTCACACCTAAGCAAGATTGCCTTGCCTAAGTGGAAAATAAAAAAAGACCTCAATTGAGGTCTTTTTTTATTTTTAAATTTTCTTATCTTCAATATTTAATGCGCTAATTGCCAATACAGCTTGGGTACGATTTTGTACACCTAATTTTCTAAAAATAGCGGTTACATGCGCTTTAATGGTTGCTTCTGAAACATCAAGTTCATAGGCAATCTGTTTATTTAGCAAACCTTCAGCAACCATCATCAAAACACGGAACTGCTGAGGGGTTAAAGACTGAATACGTTCCGCTAAAGCAGTTTCATCTGCCGCTCTCGGATCAAGATTAAGATTTGACGGTAGGTTTGGTGGTAACCAAATTTCGCCATCTAAAACTTGACGAATCGCTTCACCAATATGACTTGGATGAGCCGATTTAGGAATATAACCCATCGCGCCATGCGCAATTGCACGCTGAATAATTGAAGTTTCTTCATGCGCAGAAACGACAATAATTGGAATAGCAGGATACTGAGCTCTTACATAAACAAGAGCGGAGAAACCTGAAGCACCCGGTAAATTTAAATCGAGTAACACTAGGTCAGGTTCTGCCCCATTTTCCAAACGCTCATAAAACTCATCAACCGAAGCTGTTTCATGAATTTGTGCCTGTGGCAGGCTATAACGTACTGCTTGAATTAAAGCATGACGAAACAAAGGATGATCATCAACGATTAAAATATTCATAAGCGATTAAAGTAATCTTGAGCATAAGTATGGCCTATTGTAACCCTACTATTTAGATGAAAGATACGTTCATCGTATCCATTTTTATGCAAAATATTGATAAATGCATAAGTTAGACAAAATTTTCAGATGTTTTTTAACTTTTAATAAAAATTAATCTGTTTTTTATATAAGCTTCTTTTTTATTATAAAAAATATATCACCTATAATTATATAAAATAAAAACAGTAGCTTAATAGAAAACCAAACTATAAAAATCCATGATTAATCTTTTATATTTAAAACTGATAAGGTTGACCAATTTCGTTATTTTACAGTTTATCGTTGATGTTGATTAATAAGACCAATGTTCTTTTTTAGGCTTAGGACCAAATTATGACTGGTATCACATCACCAAAACCTTTAAATATTGTTGCCGTTTCTGGTGGCTTAAATACCCCATCTAAAACCGAAAGTCTGGTTCAAGCCATTCTTGATGAATTATCAGAAGCAATCGATGTTAAAGTTCATTTTATTAAATTAAGCGAAATTGGGCCATTACTTGGTGGTGCATTTTATCGCAATCAACTTCCGCAGCGTGTACAAGATGATCTTGCAGCGGTTGAAGCAGCAGATGCCCTAATTGTCGGTACTCCTGTTTACCGTGCCTCTTTTACTGGTCTTTTCAAACATTTCTTCGATTTTGTTGAACAAACAGCTTTAGTCGATGTGCCTGTACTTTTAGCAGCATCGGGTGGTAGTGATCGCCATGCTTTAGTACTAGAGCATCAGCTTCGTCCATTATTTAGCTTCTTCCAAGCACAAACTTTACCAATTGGCGTATATGCAACAGATCGCGACTTTACCCCTGAATATACGGTGAAAAGCGAGCAACTAACTGACCGTATTACACTAGCAGTGGCTCGTGCATTACCAATTTTAGAATGGGCGCCAGCAAAAGGTAAACGTGCAGAGGTAATCAAATCTAAGACTCAGCAAGCAAATCAAGAGCTTGGTATTAACAAGCAAATTGAGCAAGAAGAAGTATTACCTTCAGCAGCTGTACCAAACCTTGATGCAGCAGAGTCTCGTTTGCATCACAAGTCTGGTAAATCATTAACGCATGTTGCCTAAGCGCAATATAGCTAAATAAAAATAACGAATGGGAGAGCGCGCAATGACGCAATTACAACAACCGATTAAATTTGCTTATTGGGTACCGAATGTAAGCGGTGGCCTTGTTGTGAGCAACATCGAACAGCGTACAGACTGGAGTTATGACTACAATGTTCGACTTGCTCAGGCAGCCGAAAACAATGGTTTTGAATATGCGCTCACTCAAATTCGTTTTACGGCGGGCTATGGGGCAGAAAACCAGCATGAATCCGTGAGCTTCAGTCATGCATTACTGGCAAAAACTGAAAAGCTTAAGGTGATTGCTGCTATTCTGCCCGGCCCTTGGAAACCGGCACTTGCAGCTAAACAGCTCGCGACAATTGATTATCTAACTGAAGGCCGTATTGCGATTAATGTGGTAAGTGGCTGGTTCAGAGGCGAGTTTGATGCGATTGGTGAGGAATGGCCAGAGCATGACGAGCGCTATGTTCGCTCTGAAGAGTTTATTCGTACGTTAAAAGGAATCTGGACCACCGATAACTATAGTTTCGATGGTAAATACTACCAGTTCCAAAACTACACACTTAAACCAAAACCTCTGCAAAAGCCTCATATTGAAGTGTTTCAAGGAGGTAGTTCACGGGCTGCACGTGACATGGCTTCACGCGTATCTGACTGGTATTTCACTAACGGCAATACGGTAGAAGAAATTCAAAAACAAGTAGAAGACATTCGTACCAAAGCAAAAGCCAATAACCATCACGTCAAAATTGGTGTGAACGCTTTCATTATTGCTAGAGATACCGAGGAAGAAGCAAAAGCAGTACTTCAAGAAATTATTGATAAGGCCAACACTGAAGCGGTAAATGCATTTGGCGATGCAACTCGTGAAGCAGGTGCAGCATCTCCAGAGCAACAAGGTAACTGGGCAAAATCAACTTTTGAAGATTTAGTGCAATATAACGACGGTTTCAAAACCAATTTGATTGGTACACCTCAGCAAATTGCAGAGCGTATTGTGGCGCTTAAAAATGTAGGTGTCGATTTGGTTCTTTCAGGATTCTTACACTTTATTGAAGAGGTGGAATATTTCGGAGAAAAAGTTCTGCCGCTCGTTCGTGAGTTAGAACTTCAACAGGAAAAGGAGGTAGAAATCCAAGCGAAATCAGCCTAAAAAACTCCAGTTAAAACAGCGCAAGATAATAAAAATAACAAATTAAAATAAAGTTTTATTGGCTCCAAGACTCGGCTTGGAGCTTTTATTTTTTAAGGTTTCTCAACTTCTCGAACGACTGTTTCAACTGAATAGCGACACCATTTTGAAAGGACCTCAATAAATTCATTTAATGCTGCAGGTTCAAAATGACTGACAATCATGTAGCAAGCATTGCCCATGACTTTGAAACATTCATCTATTTGTTCATATTGCTTAACTAAATTTTCAATTTCTTCAAAAGCGCGTTGTTCATTTAAATGCAAATGAATAAATTGTTTATACGAATATTGAACAGCAATGGTGTAGTTTTTGATAACCCCTGCATCCATTAATTGAGCAATTCGAGTACCCACCGCCTGCCCCGTCCGGTGAACTCGCTGCCCGATTTCTTTATTGGTTAAGCGGGAATCTTGCTTGAGTAATGCAATAATTTTTAGATCAATCGGGTCTAATTCAATATTCATTTTTCATGGCGAAAGAAAACTGGCGTTAATGCTTTCATAGGACTATAGCCGATTTTGCCAGTAGAGAATAACCTTGTTTTATCTTATACAAACAAGAGTGTTCTCATGAAACAAGCACTATTAGTTATCGATGTTCAAAATGATTATTTTAAAAATGGCAAAATGGAATTGGTTGGACCAGATCAAGCGCTCGATAAAATAAAGCAGCTTGAACAATATTTTAACGAGAAAAATTTACCGATTATTTATGTGCAACATATTAACCCGCCACAAGCGAGTTTCTTTCAAGAAAATACAGATGGGGTTTTACTTCATCCTGAACTTAGTGCTGGCAGTGATTCATTAATCGTGACAAAGCATTATCCAAATAGTTTCTTAGAAACCAATTTAGAAGAACTTTTAAAAGCACATCAAATTGAACAACTCGTGATTACAGGCATGATGACACATATGTGTATTGACTCAGGGACACGTGCAGCCAAAGAACTTGGCTATCAACCCATCTTAATTGCAGATGCTACTGCAACACGTGACTTAAGCTATGCTGGAAAGACTACAAAAGCTGAAGACGTACAAACAGCTTTTTTAACTGCGCTGAGTACGTTTGCGAATGTACAAAATACTGCTGACTTTTTAGCAAACTCTTAATGAATCTCAATAAAAAAGCCCCAAATGGGGCTTTTTAAAATTAGTTTTGCTTATCGGGATAAACCGTTGCAATTAACTGATCTACTACAGCCGGTTCAGCCAAGGTTGAAGTGTCACCTAAACTATCAAGCTCGTTTGCCGCGATCTTTCTTAAAATACGGCGCATAATTTTACCAGAACGCGTTTTCGGTAATGCAGGTGCCCAATGCAGTGCATCTGGCGAAGCTACTGGCCCGAGTACTTTACGTACCCAGTTAATTAACTCTTTACGCAGTTCTTCCGACTCTGGCACACCCGCCTGTAAGGTCACGAAAGTACAAATGCCCTGTCCTTTAATATCATGGGGCATACCCACTACCGCTGCTTCTGCTACTGACTCATGCGAAACAAGAGCACTTTCAATTTCAGCCGTACCTAAACGATGGCCTGAAACGTTTAAAACATCATCAACACGACCTGTAATCCAGTAATAACCATCTTGATCACGGCGAGCACCATCACCTGTAAAATAAGTATTTTTAAAGGTAGAGAAATACGCCTCAATAAAGCGATCAGGATCACCCCAAATGGTACGCATTTGGCCCGGCCATGAATCTTTAATTACAAGGTTACCTTCAGCGGCACCTTCTAGCTCATTACCTTCACCATCTACAATAGCTGGTTGAATACCAAATAACGGACGTGTTGCTGAACCCGGTTTTAATGCTATTGCACCCGGTAATGGCGCAATCAAAATACCGCCTGTTTCAGTTTGCCACCATGTATCAACAATCGGGCAACGGCCTTCACCAACAACGTTGTAGTACCAGTTCCAAGCCTCAGGGTTAATAGGTTCACCCACTGAACCTAACAAACGCAGGCTGCTACGGTTACTTTCACGTACATACGAATCGCCTTCTCGCATCATGGCACGAATCGCAGTTGGCGCTGTATATAGAATAGAAACTTTATGTTTATCGACCACATGACCAAGACGTGCCCATGTTGGATATTGAGGTACACCTTCAAACATTAAGGTCGTCGTACCATTTGCCAGTGGACCATAAATCAGATAACTATGTCCTGTAATCCAGCCAATATCAGCTGTACACCAATACACATCATCCTGTTTTAAATCGAAGACCTCTTTAAAGGTACTGGTTACATAGACTAAGTAACCACCCGTAGTATGCAATACCCCTTTCGGTTTTCCTGTCGATCCCGAAGTATAAAGAATAAATAATGGGTCCTCCGCCTTCATTGGTTCTGGAGGACAGTTTGCATCTACCTCCATAATAATGAGGTGATACCACAAATCACGACCCGGCTTCATTTCAATCGGGTTTGCATTGCGGTAAACCACAATCACGTTTTCAACGCACTCAGTACCCGGCAATGCTAAAGCTAAATCAACGTTTTCTTTGAGGGGTAATAGTTTTCCAGCACGTAGGCTTGAGTCTGCGGTAATCACCAGTTTAGCTTGGCTATCTTCAATACGACTTGCTAAAGAATCTGGCGAGAACCCACCAAATACCACGCAGTGAACAGCACCAATACGCGCACAGGCCAACATGGCAATTGCAGCCTCTGTCACCATTGGCATATACAACACAACACGGTCACCTTTACCAATGCCATATTTCTTTAAAACGTTGGCAAAGCGGCAGACTTCATCGTGTAATTCTTTATAAGAAACGATTTTATGACGAGAAGGATGGTCCCCTTCCCATATAATTGCTGGTTTATGAGGGTGTTCTTTTAGATGCCTGTCCAAACAGTTTGCTGATACGTTCAACTCACCATCAGCAAACCATTCAATTTTGAAATTGTCTTTGTCAAAACTGGTATTTTTAACTTGGGTAAATGGCTTTATCCAATCGACAATTTTAGCTTGCTCTGCCCAGAATTCATCTGGGTTCTCGATAGAGTGTTGATAACGTTTAAAGTAGTCTGCTTCAACAGTACGAGCTGTTTTTTTAAATTCCTCTGGTACTGGATAGATCTCATTCATACGTAACTTCCTTGATCTTGTGCATCCCATCTCGAGACTGTGGCTATTATTTTACTGGATCTTATTTGTATGCCTTTTCAGTATGATGACTGTTTCAAAGCCAAAACAATCCGACTTTGGTCACATATTAACCACTTACTCAAACATACGAAATTGTGAACATTTTTATAAAATTAAGTTGATTTAAAACATTTGTCTATAGCTTTTACTTTTATAATTTTTTAAAGATTTGATGGTTTTGACCATCAACAAAGATTATTTTACCTTTTAGACGCAGCACAGGAATAAAATAATATGTTTGCCGAAACGCCCTCTTCACGTCCACCACAACTTCCATTTAAAGACAGCCCTTTTTCAATTCATGGTCGCTTTAACCGCATGAGTTATTTGGGCGGTTATGGCCTAATTTATTTAGTCACTCTTATAGGTTATTTCATTTTGGCTTCATTTCTTGGAAGTTTTCAGCTTTCAAGTAATCTATTTAATTTTGAGTTTTACAGTTCTCTTTCTGGCGTAAGTGCTTTAGTGGTCTGGGCTTTTTGGCTATTTTTGATTTATTTAAATATTGTTCTGGTTGTTAGACGTTTGCACGATTTAAATAAAAGTGGTTGGATGGGGCTGCTGTTATTTATTCCCATCATACAGTTCTTTTTCATGATCTATTTACTGCTTGCTTCTGGTACAGCAGGTCCAAATCAATATGGTCCAGCTCGACCTTCAACCTTTATAGAAAAACTGATGGCTTGGCTTATTTTATTCGCTATTTTAATTAGTCTCATTTCCACAGCAGGCTTTTTTTATTATTTCTCTGGGACCGATACCCTAGAAACACCAACACAAATCTTACAAAAAGGAACGCAATACTTTTAATTAAAAAACACTTTATTATTTAGTTGAACTCATTATAGTAGGCGCACATTTTATCTCCTACTATGATGGAAGCTAAAAGAGCTTTCATGAATTTATTCAATCGAGACTTGTCGTGGCTGATGAACAAAAATCCTTAACGGATGTTGCAAAAAATACAGGCGAACTGTTGCAAGAAGCGGGTACTAAAACCACTCAAACGGTTTTAGCACATACCGAGAAATATCATGATGCATATACCACTATCGACAAAATTGTAGATAGTTTCTGGGAACGTGTACCTTATATCTGCATTGCGATTACCGTTTTTATTATTTTTTGGCTACTGACCAAATTATTTAAGTTCTTTGTTCGTAAGACTTTAGAAAATCGCTCTTATACTCGCCAAAATCTGGTACTTGTTTTAAACCGTGTCGGCAGTACAACAATTTTATTCTTTGGTTTCTTAATTGCGCTCGTCATTATGATTCCAGGGTTCACGCCGGGCCAACTCATGAGTGCATTGGGTATTGGTTCGGTCGCAATTGGTTTTGCATTTAAAGATATTTTCCAAAACCTGCTTTCAGGTATTTTGATTTTATTGAGCGAGCCATTCCGTATTGGCGATTCGATTGTAGTGAATTCACTTGAAGGGACTGTTGAAGATATTCAGATTCGTGCAACCTTCTTACGCTCACCAGACGGCCGTCGTATCGTTATTCCAAACGCAACTGTTTATACGAGTGCTTTAACGGTAAATACGGCTTACCAACAACGACGCTGTGAGTTCGTAGTCGGTATCGGTTATGATGACGATGAGCAAAAAGCGAAACAAATTATTTTAGATATTCTCAATAATGACCGAAATGTACTGAGTCAGCCTGCTTTCTCGGTTAACGTGACAGCTCTAGCAGACTTCTCGGTTAACCTTACGGTACGCTGGTGGATTAACACCACTGAGACAGATATTTCATCATCTACAAGCACTATTCAAGCCGAAGTAAAACAAGCCTTCAATGCAAATGGCATTAATATTCCTTACCCAATTCAGGAATTAAAGATGGCTGCAAATCATTTGCCATTGAATGCTGAGAACTCAGCTAAATAAACGCCCTAAAATATAAGAAATAGACGTTTCTGTTCTTAAAATACGGTTGCCTAAGCTCACAGCTTGGCAGCCGTTTTTTGTGAGTAAATCAACTTCATAGGGAATAAAGCCACCTTCGGGACCCACGACAATACTGCAAGCATGGTCAATGTTACTTGGCATACTCTGCTCGGCATAAGGGTGAGCCACATAGGCAGGAGATGTTTCTGAAATTAAGGTGGGCAAAACGTCTTCAACAAAAGGTTTAAAACGTTTATACATTTGAATTTCAGGAACGATGGTATCACCTGCTTGCTCAAGTCCAAGCGTAACGTATTGATCAATTTGCTGTAAAAATGGAGTTTGCCAATAGCTTTTATCAACTCGATAACTATGAATTAGGCTTATCTTTTCAACACCTAAAGTCACACTATCCATAATTAAACGGCGTAAAACTTTAGGTCTTGGTAAAGCCACAATTAAATGAACTGGAAGTTTTGCCGGTACTGCTTCTTCACGAATAGGGCGTATACACACTTCTTGCTCATCAATCGAAACAATTTCTGTGACATAACGCGCGCTATTACGAATACCAACTTTTAGATTTTGGCCAACCGTAATATCAAGATGTTCACGTAAATGTTGTAATTGGCGCTTTGAATGAATCGACCAGATTTCTGACTGAGTATCTTCAGGTTCTAGTAAAACAATATTCATGGTTTTTCGGCCAAATACCTGTTAATCACCCCTATATGTTTTTGTAGCGAACCTTGATTACGCTGCAATACTTTATGCGCCTGTGTAACGAGCTGTTCAGTAGCTTCAGGTTCTGCAAGACAAGCTAGCCAGATATCAATGACCTGCTGTGCATCTTGAGCAATAAGTACCCCATTTTCATCAATGAACTCATCGACAATTGTTTGAAAGTTGAAATAACGAGGTCCTACCACTGTAGGTACATTTAAAACCATAGGTTCTAAAATATTATGTCCACCACCCGGCTCATTTAAAGAACCACCTACAAAGCACACCTGACTTAAGGCGTACCATAACCAAAGCTCACCCATGCTATCGGCCAAATAAACCTGCGTGCTGGCATGAATACTTTGCCCCATGCTTCTACGATGCGTAACTAAATTTAAATTTTGAGAAATTTCAAATACTTCATCGAAGCGTTCAGGATGACGAGGCACAACTATGCATACCAACTCACGATTGGAATTTAAATGAGGTGCAAGTGCCTCCAAAATTTGTTGTTCTTCGGGTGCATGTGTACTGGCAATAGTCACAACCTGACGGTTTTCCAAATACCACTGCTGATGCAATTGGGCAGCTTGTTTTATAAAAGCCTCGGGCGCATGAATATCAAACTTAATATTTCCAACGACCTGACTTTTATGCTCATCTAAACCAAGCTCGACATAACGCTGACGGGTTGCACTATCTTGTGCTAATACCCAGTCGATTTGCTTTAACATACCGGCAGTTAAACTTGAGACTTTGCTATAACCTTTTGCTGACTTTTCAGATAGGCGAGCATTAAGCAACAAACAAGGCACATGCTGCAATTTGGCTTGATCGATTAAATTTGGCCAAAGCTCTGTTTCAACTAGTGCTAAAAGTCTCGGTTGGTATGACTCGAAGAATTGTTTTAAAAGCGGTTTTTGGTCTACAGGCAAATAAACTGCTTGGAATAAATCTAGATAGGGCTCTTTTAAAAAAAGTGACTTGGCACGTGCCTGACCTGTTTTTGTAGTATTGGTCACTAAAACTGGCTGTCCAAGTTTGAGATAGTGCTCAATGAGTGGCTGTGCAGCATTGGTTTCCCCGACTGAAACCGCATGAAACCAGATGGCTTTTACATTCTTCGGATCTTCAAACGGCCCAAATCTTTCCAGACATTCCTGATGATATAATTCCAGACTTTCTGCACGTCTTTTTATTCGCCAGCGATAAAACGGTTTTAATAAATGGAGTGCTGTGTTGTACCAAAATGGGGTCGCCAAGCGGTTTGCCTCAAATAGTCAAAATTTAAAAACTGCGGAAAATATAACATAGATAAAAAAAATGGCAGAGTTTCGATACCTAAACTCTACCATATACAAGAAAAGTCATTGACTGAACTCACAAAAGAGCAAGTTGAGTAAAAAGAAAAACTTAATAATAGAGTGATTTTATGAAGCTTCTAAAGCAGGATAGTCCGTATAACCTTCAGCGCCTTTAGCATACAAAGTCGTTGGCTGAATTTCATTTAATGGTAGACCTTGCTCTAAACGTTGTAAAAGGTCTGGGTTCGCAATATAAGCCTTACCAAAAGATACTGCATCTGCCTGACCTTCACGTAAAATACGTTTTGCCGACTCTGGTGTCAGATTTTCATTGGCAATCCACACACCATTAAATTTTTCACGTAATTGCGGACCAATACTATCGGCAGCTTCGTATTCACGAGAGAAAATGAAAGCTACATTACGTTGACTCAACTGTTCAACCACATAACCAAACGTCGCTAATGGATTTTCATCCCCCATATCATGAGAGTCGCCACGCGGTGCAATATGTACACCTACTCGGCCAGCGCCCCACACTTCAATAAAGGCATCAACCACTTCTAATAACAAGCGAGCACGATTTTCAACCGGACCACCATACTCATCATCACGTTGATTGGTATTACTTTGAAGGAACTGGTCAATTAAATAACCATTTGCAGCGTGCAATTCAACACCATCAAAACCAGCGGCTTTAGCCAGTTCTGCTGAATGTTTATATTGAGCTACAACTTCTTGAATTTCTTCAATTGAAAGTGCGCGCGGTTTTACAAATGGGCGTTTAGGGCGTAATAGACTCACTTCACCCGCAGGTTGAATCGCACTTGGTGCAACTGGAATATCACCATCTAAGAGTTCAGGGTCTGAAATACGGCCCACATGCCAAAGCTGAACTACAATTTTTGAACCCTGTGCATGAACTGCTTCAATAATCTTATTCCAAGCTTGTGCCTGCTCTTGTGACCATAGTCCAGGGGTGTCTGCATAACCCACAGTTTTTGAACCAATCACTGTTGCTTCCGTGAGAATGAGACCAGCATTTGCACGTTGCTGATAATATTCCACCATTAAGTCGTTTGGAACACGGCTTTCGCCACTACGTGCACGTGTTAATGGGGCCATTACCAGTCGATTTTTAATTTCAAAATCACCAACTGTTAAGGGAGTATTGAGTTCAGCCATGATCGCCTCGACTTACACTTTATTGGTTTTAAAGTGTTTGTTTTAAATGTTCGATATATTGCTGAATCAAAGCTTCGTTACGTGAAAAATAAGACCATTGTCCATATTTTTGGACCTGAATGAGACCGGCCTGCTGTAATACAGACAAATGATTGGACATTGTAGACTGAGCTACTTTACCCAAACGTTCAATATGACCTGCGCAAACCCCTTTTTCAAAACTACCACCACACTCTTCTACCGGTAAATAATGCGCAGGTTCTTTTAACCATTGCAGAATCTGCCGACGCAGAGGATTGGCTAGGGCTTTGCTAATTGCATCAATATCCATAGGCTCAACACGTCTTTTAAACGAACAAAGCTTTGTTCAGCATTTCGAAAACATAATATCGCATTTTTTCGATATTCATATCCATTTTTTTCGATATTCATATCGTATTTTTCCGATTAACTTCCGATCACTGAACTGCTTTGCCGTTTTAATCGCTAAAAATTTAAGAGTTTTAAAGAACTAAAAGTTCGAAAGACTCTTATAACCCCTGCTTTAAACTCGCTTCAATGAAACGATCAAGGTCACCGTCAAGAACTGCACCAGTATTTGAATTTTCAACACCTGTACGTAAGTCCTTAATACGAGAGTCATCAAGTACATAAGAACGAATTTGGCTACCCCAACCAATATCAGACTTCGAGTCTTCAAGTGCTTGAGCAGCTTCATTACGTTTTTGCATTTCTAGTTCATACAATTTTGCACGTAACTGTTTCCATGCATGATCACGGTTCGCATGTTGTGAACGCTGGTTTTGACATGCAACCACAATACCAGATGGAATGTGCGTCAAACGAACTGCTGAATCTGTTTTGTTAATGTGCTGACCACCTGCACCAGATGCACGGTAAGTATCAGTACGAACATCCGAAGGATTAATATCGATTTCGATATTGTCATCAACTTCCGGTGAAATAAACACCGCAGAGAATGAAGTATGACGGCGGTTACCACTGTCAAATGGTGACTTACGCACTAAACGGTGTACACCAGATTCTGTACGTAACCAGCCATATGCATATTCACCTTCAACACGAATCGTTGCAGATTTGATACCTGCAACGTCACCATCAGATACTTCCATAAGTTCTGCTTTAAAACCGTGACGTTCAATCCAGCGCATATACATACGTAATAACATTGAAGCCCAATCTTGTGCTTCTGTACCACCTGAACCTGCTTGAATCTCGACATAGCAAGGATTCGGGTCCATTGGGTTGCTAAACATACGGCGGAATTCAAGTTTTGCTAATTCTTCTTCGGCAGCGCCAAGTTCAGATTGCACATCTACCAGCAAGCTTTCATCATCAGCTTCAACAGCTAAATCGAGCATTGCTTTCGCATCTTCAAGCTGTGTAGATAAGCCATCTAATACATTAATAACGTTTTCTAGTTCGCCTTTTTCTTTTGCCATTGCCTGAGCACGGTTTTGATCATTCCAGATCGCAGGGTCTTCTAACTCACGTAAAACTTCTTCTAAACGCTCTTTTTTCAGATCGTAGTCAAAGATACCCCCGTAGTGTTTGGCTACGATCAGTTAAGTCTTTCAATTGGTTTAGATAAGGATTAATTTCCACGCGAGTGTTCCCATAAAAGCAGATAAACAGTCGAATATTTTATCATAGCTATGGTTATCTTCGAACCTGCTTTAATCTTTAACTCATATTTTCAATTTAAAAAGTTTTTATTTCTTTCAGAAGATTTTAAGCTTTATTCGTAACATCCCCATACAAAATTGGGTACTTTTCCAGCATTTTTAAGTTTCTACACAAAATATCCTCAATTTTAATAAAATAAAACATTATGTGTTTATTCATTTAAATCAATAACTTAATTTAATTAAATTTACAAAAAAAGCACATGGTTACAGTACAGTTACTCGTACAAGATTGACGCTAAATGATTTTGCTCTAGACTAAAAGTTGTAACAAAACATTTATAAAATCGTTTTTAGAGGGGAGAGATTCCATGAAAAAACTAGCAATTGCATCAGCTCTTTTATCTGCGCTTGCAGTAAGTGGCGCAGCAAACGCTTACCAAGCTGAAGTTGGTGGTTCTTACACTTATCTTGATCCAGATAACGGCAGCAGCGTAAGCAAATTTGGTGTTGATGGTACATATTATTTCAACCCTGTTCAAACACGTAATGCACCGCTTGCTGAAGCAGCATTCTTAAACCGTGCAAGCAATGTTAACGCACACGTTAACTATGGCGATAACAGCGGTACTAAAGATACTCAATACGGCGTAGGTGTTGAATACTATGTTCCTAATACTGACTTCTACCTTAGCGGTGATGTAGGCAGAAATGAACGCGAAATCGACAACACAAACTACGACCAGAAAGTTACAACTTATGCGGCTGAAGTAGGTTACTTACCAGCACCTGGTTTGTTACTTGCTTTAGGTGTTAAAGGTTATGACGAAAAAGACGGTAAAGACGGTGCAGACCCTACCGTTCGTGCAAAATACGTAACTCAAGTTGGTCAACATGACGTAAACCTTGAAGCTTATGGCGCGTTTGGTGACCTTGACGAATATAAAGTTCGTGGCGACTACTACATCGATAAAACTTTAAGTTTAGGTGTGGACTACTACAACAATGACTTAACTGATAAAGACGAATGGGGCATTAATGCTAAAAAATTCTTGAATCAGCAAGTAAGTGTTGAAGGTCGTATTGGTTTCGGTGATAACGACAACACTTATGGTGTTCGTGCAGCATACCGCTTCTAATCTTACCTAGATTAAAAAATCCGCTCAATTGAGCGGATTTTTTATTGTTTTAAATGCACAATTCGCAGCTGTAACCTCACATTACCATTAAAAACATTACGGTCTATTTCATAGACTAAATGTACATGGTCACGCATAGGATCAAACTCGAAGCGGCCTGCTGCGTTAAAAGCAATTGCATCGAAACTATATTGATCTAAAGCCAATTTAAGTTTTAAGTGTGTATCTTTGAGCCAACGGAAATCGATAACTTTAAAATATCCTTCAAATTGAGGCAGTGGAAATTTTTGTCCCCACGGGCCTAACTGTTCAATCCAGTTCAAGGTATCTAACTGCAAAGCAGAAACAGGTAGCTCACCATCAGTCCATAAGGTCGCTTGAAAGATAGATTCATCCATTGAAGCCACACAGTTACTAAATACTGTTTTAAAAGCCTCAAAGTTTTCTTTACGTATCGTCAAACCTGCTGCTGCAGCATGCCCACCAAAATGGCTCACCAACTCAGGATGTTGTTCGGCAACTTGCTCAATGGTATCTCGAATGTGCACACCGTCAATTGAACGCGCAGAACCTTTAATATGAATGCCATCTTCATCAGGTGCAAAAACTATCGTTGGTCGATGGAACTGCTCTTTTAAACGCCCCGCAACAATACCAATTACACCTTGGTGCCAGTTTTCTTCAAATAGAACAAGCGCCGCAGGAATATCTTGCTGTGAAAGTTGCAAAGTATCTAAGGCCGATAAAGCTTGTTGCTTCATCTCCCCTTCAATTTGACGACGATCTATATTTAGCTGGTTTAATTGCTGAGCAATGGGGTATGCTGTTTCCATTGTCTCGGCCAATAAACACTCGATCCCAATACGCATGCTCTCCATACGCCCTGCTGCATTAATACGCGGACCAAGAACAAATCCTAAGTCTTGAGCACGTATTGAAGTAGCTTCCCGACCTGCGATATCGAGTAAGGCTAAGATTCCTACTCGACACTGATGTTGCTGAATGCGCTTTACGCCTGCATCGACCAATATACGATTGTTATAGTCTAGAACAGCCACATCGGCATAAGTGCCCAAAGCGACTAAATCTAAATATTGAGTGACTTTGCTTGTGCTTTTGCCTTGTCTACTACGTAAACTCGCCAAATTGGCAAGTACATAAAAAGCAACACCAACACCAGCAAGCGCTTTACTTGGAAACTCACATCCCAATTGATTCGGGTTCACCACCGCCTCAGCAAGTGGGGTCTCTTTGGTCGTTAGATGATGGTCGGTAATAATGACTTGCATGCCTAGAGCATGTGCTGCTTCAACACCAGCATGGCTGGAAATTCCATTATCGACTGTAATTAATAAATCAGGTTGATAAGTTTGATGTGCAAGTTCAGCAATAGCAGGAGTAAGGCCATAACCGTATTTAAATCGGTCTGGAACTAAATAGTCGACTTGTGCTCCCATATCGCGAAGCACGAGCATCATTAAAGCTGTACTAGTTGCACCATCGGCATCATAGTCCCCCACAATAACTATTTTTTTCTGCTCATTAATGGCTTGATCCATTAATGCGACAGCAGCATCCATTCCTTTGAGCTCTGGCGCAAGCAGGTTCTTAAGTTTTAGCTCTAGTTCTTGTTCAGATTGCACTCCACGTCTTGCCAAAATCTCGGCAATAAACGGAGGCACGCCCTGAAACTGTTCAGGGCGTGTCAATAAAGGTCTTTGTTTAATTTGTATTTTTGTCATTTAAGGCATCAGTCGGTGCAACGTCCATTGACCGTCGATTTTTTCATAACTCAAGCGGTCATGTAAACGATTTGGTCGCCCTTGCCAGAATTCATAATAGTCCGGTTGCAGACGATATCCGCCCCAAAACTCAGGCTTATCGAGTATTTCACGGCTTTGAACTTGTTGTTGCAAGTCTTGGAAGCGCTGTTGCAATAACTCTCGACTTTCGATCTTTCCGCTTTGAGGCGTACTAATATGAGCTGCAATCTGGCTATCACGTGGACGCTTATGGTAATAGTCGGTAGATTCCTGTTCAGGAATCTTCACAACATGCCCACCCACACGTACCTGACGCTCTAGACTTGGCCAATAAAATAACAGTTCAGCATATGGATTTTCTGCCAAATCTGCCCCTTTCTGGCTGTCATAATTGGTATAAAAATCATACCCTGCTTCTGTGGCACCACGTAATAATACAGTTCTGACATGCGGGCGACCGCTAGCACTTGCAGTTGCTAACGACATTGCATACGGTTCGTGCAAGTTCGCAGCTAAAGCATAATTAAACCAACCTAAGAATTGCTCATGTGGATTGCTAGCGACTTGCGTCTCGTACAACTCACCTTGTTCATAACTTAAGCGTAATTCGCTTAAATCTTTAATGACATCACTCATGCCATACACCTTATGCGACTTGTGCTTGTGAACGAACTGCATTTGCTAAATGTTCAGCCAAAGCATTCACTTCTTGTTCGTCATCACCTTCAACCATGACGCGAATGACTGGCTCAGTTCCTGACTTACGAATCAGGATACGACCACGACCTTTAAGCTGTGCTTCTGCTTTATCAAATTCGGTAACCAATGCAGGAATAGAATACGGATCAAGCATTTGTTCTAAACGTATATTTACCAGCACTTGTGGGAATAATTCAAAGTCCTGAACTAGTTCATGGAGCGCTTTATTCTGTTCAACCATTACAGTTAACACTTGAAGTGCTGCAATAATCGCGTCACCAGTTGTGCTCTTGTCCAAAGTTAAAATATGACCGGAAGGCTCACCACCTATCACCCAACCATTTTCTTCTAAAGCTTGCAATACATAACGGTCACCAACTTTTGCACGAACAAAGCCAACATTTGCTTTTTCAAGTGCAATTTCAAGCGCCATATTACTCATGACCGTACCAACAACCCCTACTGGCTTATTTTTCGCCTGAGTGGCTAAAATGTACAAGATATGGTCACCATCAATTAAGTGACCAAACTTATCAACCATCACAACACGGTCAGCATCACCATCAAAGGCAATACCTAAATCTGCTTCATGCTCAACCACTGCTTTTTGTAAGTGTTCTGGATGTGTTGAACCACAGTTCTCATTAATGTTTAAACCGTCTGGTTCGTTGTATAAAGCAACAACTTTAGCACCTAGTTCACGAAAAACTGAAGGGCCAACACTATAGGCTGCACCATGTGCACAGTCCAACACGATCTTTAAATTATTTAAATCGAAGTGGTAAGGGAAAGTAGATTTACAAAATTCGATATAGCGACCATTTGCATCATTTACACGAACACTTTTACCTAAATTTGCAGTGTCCTCAATGAATAAATCCTTTTCTAATTCTTTATTAATTTCTTCTTGTAATGAATCCGGTAATTTTTTACCTTCACTTGAGAAAAATTTAATCCCATTATCATAATACGGATTATGTGATGCAGAAATTACAATACCTGCATGGGCATGTAATGCACGAGTAAGATGTGCAATCGCAGGTGTCGGTAATGGACCTAATAAATGAACATATACACCAGCAGCGTTTAAGCCAGCCTGTAAAGCAGATTCCAAAATATAACCAGATAAACGAGTGTCTTTTCCTAATACAACAAGTGGTTTATTTTTTTGACTCGTTCGTTTTAATACCTTCCCTGCGGCAAATCCGAGTTTTAAAGCAAACTCTGGAGTAATAGGCATTTGCCCAAATTTTCCACGAATACCATCCGTTCCAAAATAACTCATAGCTTATCTCATTTTTACGCCACTTCGGCCGCGGCTCATTTCATATATGGCTATTTTGCCATATCTCTTTTCATTAGATTTACTTTACACCAAAAACAAAAAGCCGTCAGTGTACTGACGGCTTTCTTAGTTGATTTAGTTACTAAAATCTAACCAACACGATAGTTTGGAGCTTCTTTAGTAATCGTTACATCATGAACATGTGACTCAGACATACCCGCTGAAGTAATTTTCACAAATTTCGCATTTTGGCGAAGATCTTCAATCACAGCTGAACCTGTATAGCCCATTGATGAACGTAAACCACCCATCATTTGATGAACGATATTACCCATTGGGCCTTTATATGGAACACGACCTTCAATACCTTCTGGTACTAATTTTTCAGCACCCGCTTTTGAGTCTTGGAAGTAACGGTCAGCAGAACCAGTAGCTCCAGCCATTGCACCTAATGAACCCATACCACGATATGCTTTGTAGTAACGACCTTGGAAGAATTCAACTTCACCAGGTGCTTCTTCAGTACCAGCTAGAAGTGAGCCGACCATGATTGTGCTTGCACCAGCACCGATCGCTTTAGCCATATCACCAGAGAAACGGATACCGCCATCTGCAATTAAAGGAATTTGATCTTTTAGTGCGCTAGCAACGCTGTCAATTGCAGAAATTTGAGGCATACCAATACCTGCTACAATACGTGTAGTACAGATAGAACCAGGACCAATACCTACTTTTACAGCATCTGCGCCTGCATCTAATAATGCCAATGCAGCATCACCAGTTGCAATATTTCCACCAATCACTTGTACTTGAGGGAAGTTTTGTTTCACCCAACGTACACGTTCAATTACACCAGCAGAGTGACCATGTGCTGTATCAACAACAATAACGTCAACACCAGCTTCAACCAATGCTTCCACACGACTTGGTGTATCAGCACCAGTACCTACCGCAGCACCAACACGTAAACGACCAAGATCATCTTTACAACTGTTTGGATAACTCTCAGCTTTACGGAAGTCAGTTACCGTAATTAAGCCTTTAAGTTCATTGCTCTCGCCAACGACCAAGACTTTTTCAATACGGTGTTTTTGCAATAATGCTTGAATATTTTCTTTAGACTCGCCTTCACGTACAGTGACCAAACGATCTTGACCTGTCATGATGTTGCTAACAGGTTGTTCCAAGTTAGTTTCAAAACGCGTATCACGGCCTGTCACAATACCAACAACCTTGCCGTCTTTAACAACAGGTACACCACTAATGTTATTAGCGCTGGTAATTGCAATCAGTTCACGTACTGTAGTTTCAGGCGTTACAGTGATAGGATCTTTCACCATACCCGCTTCAAATTTTTTCACACGGCGTACTTCTGCAGCTTGAGCAGCAATATCCATGTTTTTGTGCAAAATCCCGATACCACCATTTTGTGACATCGCAATCGCCATACGTGACTCAGTCACTGTATCCATTGCAGCTGAAACTAATGGGATATTTAAATGAATGCCGCGAGTTAAACGTGTCTTTAGAGAGACATCTTTTGGGAGAACAGTAGAGTAGGCAGGAAGTAATAAGACATCATCGAAGGTTAGCGCTTCTTGAACGATGGTCAGCATAACAATCTCACTGGTAAATTCCGTGAGCTATTATAAACAAATTTCAATGCAATTTTCATATTATCTTTGCCTTTTTCCGCAATAGATATTCACCTACTCTAAATATTTCTCACTTATTATCGTGTTAGTTCATATTTAACTCACCTGATCATAGTCATGATCATTTTCTGAATCTGCTGGGTTTACTTCAATCAGAGGAATCAACTGGTGCGCCAAGCGTGCTTTGTTACACTGTTCATCAGCAACCTGCACCTCTTTACAGGTAGAACTACGGACAGCATAAATAGAGCAGCCCACCTCTTTACCAATTTCACCCTTCAAAGCCTGACATCTTGGCTGAGCCTGATTAGTTCCACGCATACACGAATAAACGGGTGTCAAAGGTTCAACGAGATGTTCATCTATGAACTCGGCCTCAGCCCAGTAAAATGAAACCCGAAAATGTGCACAACATGCCCCACAGCGAAGGCACTCATCTGGAGTCGCAACTTGAGATAACATTTTTATTCAAATTCTCGTCATCAAAATTTTTTCTGTGACGCAAAATCCTAAAAAAATTTCAAATTGGACTCAAGATATTGAACTTAACTTTTTATGTTGGACAGCTGAAAATTTGTTCAGTCATTAAATCTACACCACATGGCAAGGTCTCAATCCAGTCTAAAAACTGGTTAATCATTTCTTTGCCAACAAATGGAGTACCATGCTGAGGCACAATCATTTCAATATCCATTTGACGAACCATGTTGACCCATAAACGGATGACTTTATTTGAGCACATATAGCGCTGATGAAAAGCCTTCATTTTCATCACATGAGCATCGAAATCTTTAAGAGGCTGACATGCATCTTCAACAATAGAAGCCCCCATATCGCCTGAAAATAAAATTTTGGCAACTGGATCATAAAACTGAAAATTGCCCACCGAATGTAGAAAATGTGCAGGAACCATGACAAGCTTTGATTCGCCCAATTGAATCACTTGACCACGATCTGGCAGCTCAATGAGACGATCTTCCCAATTACCTTTCATACGCTCACTCATAAAAGACGAGTTTAAGTGAGGTAAAAATCGTGCCCATAATTTAGAGGCAACTACCTTAGCATCGGTATAAACTAACCAACGAGGCATTGAAGTAATAATATCTGGATCTTGATGCGAAGCGATTACATAGTCCAGATTTTTAAGACGAGTATATTTATTAAGTTCCATCGTTAATGGAACGTAGGTCAAATCACCACCTGGATCGATTACAGCTGCTCGTTCATGATCAATAATTAAAAATTGATTGGCTTGTATGCCTTCCCCTTTAACCAAACTGGTAAAACTAATACATTTATGTACGCCATTATCAAATAGTATCTGCGATGTTGTTTTTTCAAACCCCATACAATTCCCCAAAAAAACTTTAAATATTAGATATTTTTATATCCATACTAAAATAAAGGGATTCTAAAGTACTTGCAATGAATTGATTGATATTTCTCATAATATTTTAAAATTGATTTTAGTTTTCTTATTCTATAAATGAATCATCAAGAAATTGCATAATCTTCTAAAACTTTCTTAAATAAATGTATTTTGAAGTTTAACTACTAAAATGACCTATAAAAAAAGCACTCGAATTGAGTGCTTTTTTTATGGCAGCTTTAAATATCTTAAAAGAAATAATGTTGTATTAAAGTAGAGACACCTACAATTAAGAAAATAGCAGCACCAATTTTATGAATAAGCGAGATAGGTAAACGTTCTGCCAGTTTATTACCGATAAATACAGCAGGAGCATTGGCAATCATCATACCAACTGTTGTACCGAGCATTACCCAGAAAATACTGTCATAGCGTGCAGCTAAAGCGACAGTTGCAATTTGTGTTTTATCGCCAATTTCAGCCAAGAAAAATAAAATAAAGGTTGCACCAAAAACACCAAATTTTTGCCACTTATTAATACTATCAGTTTCATCATCGAGCTTATCTGGAATAAGCATCCAGAACGCCATACCAATAAAACCAACCGCAAGTACCCAAACCAAAATTTCAGGACTGAGAACGGTCGTAATCCACTGCCCAAGCACAGCAGAAATACCATGGTTAATGAGTGTGGCTAAAAGAATCGCAATTAAAATAGGAATTGGCTTACGGAAACGCGCAGATAGTAGCAGAGCCAATAGTTGAGTTTTATCACCCATTTCAGCGAGGGCAACAATCGATGTAGAAATCAGAAATTCTTGCATGTCGTTTCTCTGGCTAGCATAAATGCCCATGACCTACCGCTCCTGCTAGCCAAATATCTGCAGAGTGGTAAATCAAAGGTCTTGCCAACTCAGGAACGATGAGACGTTTAAGCTATGATGACCATGTTCTGTTGAACAATTATGTTGACCATCACCTATTCACATTTGCTGTGAATAGCGGCTACTCCCCAATGAAGTATGTGCTCATTATATTCGAGCAGTTCTATTTTTCAAACAAAAAATTTTATCCATGCCCATACTAACAGACGCCCCAAGCCTAATAGTAAAGCTAAACAGATACTTAAGTTAATAAAACCAAAATTGTGAATACCAGCTATATGTTGTGATTGAAATTCAAATGGCAAAATAAGCGTTGCCACAAATACTTCCAAACCGATTGCAACGTAGGTCATCCACTCCCACGGGAAGTGTAAAATACTGACCCATACTCCCATCAACAAAAATACAATCAACAGTAAGGGCAACATAATTTTCAGGAAACCCAACATTTACTATTTCTCCTTTACCTAATAACGAGAAATTTCTCCTCACGCTCAATAAGCCTTGCTTAATCTGTAGATTAACCCAAAATTTAATTAAAGAGATATCAAAAACAAAACCCCGCCGAAGCGAGGTTTTAGTTAATTATTTCAAAGTATTAGATTAATAAAGTACGAATATCTTTAAGAAGTTTCGTAAGTTTATTTGTAAAGCGAGCCGCATCTGCACCATTAATTACACGGTGATCATAAGATAATGACAATGGCAACATCAAGCGTGGATCAAAGTCCTTACCATTCCAAACAGGCTGCATCGTTGCAGGTGAAATACCCAAAATCGCAACTTGCGGCCAGTTCACAAGCGGTGTAAATGCTGTACCACCAATTGCGCCCAAGCTTGAAATGGTGAAATTCGCACCTTGTAAGTCTTTTGGTGTTAATTTCTTATCACGTGCTTTTTGACCTAACATACCCAATTCAACTGCAATTTGCTTAATTGATTTTTGGTCTGGGTTACGAAGTACTGGCACAGTTAAACCATCAGGTGTTGCTACCGCAATACCCATATGGATTTCATTGCGCAAGAGCACTGATTTACCGTCATCAGATAGATGACCTGCGAATTCACGCTCTTCTTTCAACAAATACGCAACCGCTTTGATAATGAATGCCATAATCGTCAGGCTGATACCTTCTTTTTTGAAGTTGCCTTTCAGTTCATTACGCCAATCTTCTAACTCAGTGATATCAGCCAAATCAAACTGGGTGACTTGCGGAATAAAGTTGTTCAACGACAATTGCGGAATTGATACTTGCTGCAAACGCGTCAGTACTTTTTCTTCCACACCACCAAACGCAGTGAAGTCAGGCAGCTTTGGCAAACCCGAAACCGCTGGTGCAGCCGCAGCAACTGGTGCAGCTTGTGGCGCAGTTAAACGACTCTTCACATAGGCAAAGATATCTTCTTTAATAACACGACCATGCTCACCAGAAGTTTTAACTTGTGACAAAATCACACCAAGTTCACGAGCAAGCTTACGTACAGCAGGGCCTGCATATACTTTAGCATTTTCGGCTTCTTGCTCTTTCGTTAACTTGTCACTACCAGACGCTGGAGCAGATACAGCCTGAATCGGAGCAGGAGCTGCCACTTTAGGTGCTGCTGCCTGTGGAGCTGGAGCTACTTCTGCTTTTGCCGCTGGTGCCGCAGCAGGTGCTTGGCCTTCAGCTTCAATTGTTGCAAGCAATATACCTTGTGAAACCTGTTGGCCTGCTTGCAAGTGAATCGCTTTCACAACACCCGCAACAGTACTTGGAACTTCAACAGTCGCTTTATCTGACTCAACCACAACAAGGCTTTGGTCTACATCAACTTTATCGCCAACTTGTACCAAGATTTCAGCAACAACTGCTTTATCTACACCCAAGTCAGGAACGTTAATATCAACTGGTCCAGATTGAGTAGCAGCCGCAGCTACAGTTTCTTGTTGAGCTGGTGCAGGTGCTGCCGCAGGGGCTGCTGTAGAAGCAGGAGCTTCAACTGGCGCACTTGATGCAGACGTTGTTTTCACTTTAATGAGCACAACACCTTCTTTAACTGTATCGCCTTCTTTAACTTGAATGCTTTCTACAATACCAGCAGTACTGCTTGGTACTTCTACAGTTGCTTTGTCAGATTCAACTACAACGATGCTTTGCTCAACATCAATCTGGTCACCTACTTTAACGAGGATTTCGCCAACTAATGCTTTTTCAACACCAATGTCAGGGACAGTTACGTCAACAGTTGCAGTTGATGTAGTGGCAGCAGGTTGAGCTGAAGCTTGAGCTTGTTGTGCAGGAGCTGGAGCAGCTGGCTTTTCAGCCGCAGGAGCTGGTGTTGGTTCTGGAGCAGCTTGCGCTGCACCTTCAGCTTCAAGTTCAAACAATACCGTACCTTCAGTTACGCTATCGCCTTCCTTGATTAAGATGCTTTTTACCACACCTGCTGAAGTGCTAGGCACTTCAACAGAGGCTTTATCAGACTCAAGCAAAACAAGACTGTCATTTTCAGCAATGCTGTCACCAACTTTTACTAAAATTTCAGCAACAACTGCTTTATCTACACCAATATCAGGGGTCTTAATTTGCATGCTTAGTTCCCCTCACCTGTTTGCGTTTCATTGTATTCAGCAACTGGCTGAACTTCCGGATGTGCTTGTGGAGCCCATGCAACTGGACGATCCGTATCTAACTCAAAGTTAGAAATTGCATCTTTCACTAAACGTGCATCTACTTCACCTTCGTCAGCTAATTTTTTCAAAGTAGCAACAACGATATGTGCAGCATCAACACCAAAGAAACTACGTAAGTTCGCACGCGTATCTGAACGACCATAACCATCTGTACCTAATGCAACAAATGGACGACCATCTGGAAGATAAGCACGAATTTGTTCGCTGTACGCACGCATATGGTCTGTAGCAGAAACTACAATACCTTCTGTACCACGTAATTGCTTAGATACCCAAGATTCTTTCACTTCTTCAGCAAGTGGGTGTAGGCGGTTGTATTCTTCACATGCCATACCATCACGAGACAACTCATTGAAGCTTGTTACACTCCAAACGTTTGAATGGATTTGGTATTCATCACGTAAGATTTTCGCAGCTTTGATCACTTCACGAAGAATTACACCTGAACCAAGTAATTGGACAGTTGCTTTTTCGTCTTTTTCGAATAAGTACATACCACGTTTAATGCCTTCCTCAGCGCCTTCAGGCATTGCAGGATGCTCGTAGTTTTCGTTCATTACAGTTAAGTAATAGAACACACGCTCTTGGTTCACATACATACGTTGTAAACCGTCATGAACGATTACAGCTAACTCATAACCAAAACATGGATCATAAGATACGCAGTTTGGAATCGTGTTTGCCAAGATATGTGAATGGCCATCTTGGTGCTGTAAACCTTCACCGTTCAATGTAGTACGACCAGCAGTTGCACCTAACAAGAAACCTTGAGCTTGCGCATCACCAGCTGCCCATGCAATGTCACCAATACGTTGGAAACCAAACATTGAGTAGTACATGTACATTGGAATCATTGGCAAGTTATTCGTTGAATAACTTGTTGCCAACGCAGCCCATGCGCTCATTGCACCAGCTTCGTTAATCCCTTCTTGAAGCATGTGACCATCACTTGCTTCACGGTAATGCATTAACTGTTCTTGGTCTTCTGGGGTATATTTTTGACCGTGAGCGGCATAAATACCGAGCTGACGGAACATCCCTTCTAAACCGAAAGTACGTGCTTCGTCTGGAACGATTGGTACTACGCGGTCTTTAATTGCTTTTTCTTTAAGTAAAGCAGCAATTAAACGAACCATTACCATCGTAGTAGACTGTTCTTTACCACCTGAACCATTTAATACAGCATCAAATACAGATAATTCAGGAATCGCTAAAATTTCACTCTCTTTACGACGTGCAGGAAGGTAACCACCTAATGCTTCACGACGTGCCTTCATGTACTTCATTTCTGGAGAGTTTTCACTTGGGCGGTAGAATGGAAGCTCTTCTAATTTATCATCTGTAAATGGCAGGTTAAAACGGTCACGTACATATTTCAAAGAGTCGATCTGCATTTTCTTGATTTGGTGAGTTTTGTTCACCGCTTCAATTTCTTCAGATAAACCGTAACCTTTAACAGTTTTTGCAAGAATAACTGTTGGTTGACCTTTCGCTTTCATTGCTTCTGCATAGGCAGCAAAAACTTTATATGGGTCATGACCACCACGGTTGAGATTATCGATGTCTTCATCGCTTAAATCTTTTACAAGTTCCGCAGCTTCTGGGTACTTGCCAAAGAATTTCTCACGTGTATATGCACCACCTTTTACTTGGTAGCGTTGGTATTCACCATCAACAGTTTCTTCCATTACCGCTTTTAAAGCGCCTGTGCTGTCTTTTGCAAGTAGCGGATCCCAATGACGACCCCATACTACTTTAATGACACGCCAGCCTGCGCCACGGAATAAAGATTCTAATTCTTGAATAATTTTACCGTTACCACGTACAGGACCATCTAGACGCTGTAAGTTACAGTTAACAACCCAAATGAGGTTATCAAGTTTTTCACGGCCAGCGAGTGAAATTGCACCAGTACTTTCTGGCTCATCCATCTCACCATCGCCAAGATAAGCCCAAACTTTACGATCTTCTTCTTTAATCAAGCCACGGTTCATCAAATATTTTTGAATGTGTGCTTGATAAATCGACATGATTGGACCAAGACCCATTGATACAGTTGGGAATTGCCAATAGTCCGGCATTAAATATGGGTGTGGATAGCTTGGTAAACCGTTACCGCCAACTTCACGGCGGAAATTACTTAACTGCTCTTCAGTTAAACGTCCTTCAAGGAATGAACGTGCATAAATACCAGGAGCACAGTGTCCTTGGTAATAAATCATATCTCCGCCAAAGCTATTGCTGTTTGCGCGGAAGAAATGGTTAAAACCTACGTCATATAATGTTGCACTTGATGCGAAACTCGCTAAGTGACCACCTAAATCATCACCTGTTTTATTCGCACGAAGTACCATTGCTAAGGCATTCCAACGAATCAATGCACGAATACGGCGTTCCATATCTTGGTCGCCTGGCATTGCAGGTTGTTCTTCAACAGAAATTGTATTTAAGTAAGGTGTATTGAGACGTTGAATTGGAACATGCTTAGCAATTGCTTGTTGGTAAAGTTTTTCCAACAAGAATGCCGCTCGCTCAGTTCCCATATGTTGTAAAACTGAATCGAATGCATCTTGCCATTCTTGGGTTTCTTGTGCGTCGGAGTCACCGTAAAACGCCATAATTCACCTGTTCCTTGTTCTCTAATCTACTTTGTATTTTTACCACGTTTTGCCCCTCTCAAGTTATTGCCACGGGTGAATGTGAGGGGGCCCTATTATTTTCTGAATGAATAGTCATTGACCGAGCATGACTCAAAATAACAAAAAAACGCCAATATAGGCGTTTTTTTATACGATAATTGCGTTAAGAAAGGTTTTATCTCATTTTAGATTCAAAAATTTAATAATCCTAATTTTTAACAAATACGATTTAAGGCAACATTGCTAAGTAAGTTGATGGATTCTTACGTTGACCATCTTTTACTACTTCATAGTGTAAATGTGGCCCAGTACAACGACCTGTACAACCCACATTAGCAATATGGTCACCAGCAGAAACCTGATCGCCCACACGAACCATTAAACGTGAAGCGTGTGCATAGCGTGTTAAATAACCATTACCATGGTTGATTTCTACATACTGACCATAACCTGTGCCCCAACCTGATTTAGTTACAATACCAGGACCTGTTGCATAGATTGGCGTACCACTTGGCGCAGACATATCTAAACCACCGTGATGCTCTGCACGACCACCCATGGTACGACCACCAAAGTTAGAAGAAACACGTACGCTATCAGGAAGAGGATGAGAAACTAACCAAGAATAAGGATTTGAAGAAGAGGTATTAAAAGAGTTTTTAGCGGTAGTATTACCATATTTTTTTGCCAGTGAGTCGTTGTTGAGCTCAACTGTTTTCGGGCGTAAAGTGACTGAAACTTTTGCACTTGCCGGAAGATCTAAATCATCAGGATGCGTATATGAACCTTGAGATAATGTTTTTGATAACTGTTCCAATCGATCTGAATCTGTAGATTGGTTAATATTTTGATAATCTGCAAAAGCAACCGATGCTGCCGAAGCGGCTAGGGAAAATGCTAATAAAATACGACGCGTGTGCATAAAAACCTCTTGAAACTGTTCTTACTCAAGTTCCTTATGATCTCTTCCTTGATATCAGTCGAAATGAACGCTTAAGATGGAGACAAGAAACCATTCGAGAATGATCAATGTCTAAACCCGATAACGTTTTTCAACAATCCGGAAAACACATAAAAACAGGAAACCTTACGTTTCTAACAACGCAAGTCGCGCAATGGCAAAGACTTACGAAAATAATCCAACCCTTATTGCCCCAACCGGAACAATGGCAGGTCGTGTGTTATCAAAATGGCACTTTAATTATTACTGGTGAAAATCAGGCAATGATTAGTCAACTCAGCTATTTACAGAGCCAATATATATCTAAATTATCTCAACTTGAAGGACTAAAAGACTTACAAAGAATTCAAGTTCGCTTGAGAAATAAGACTATTTCTACAGCGCCCTCATCATCTGAGCCTTCTAAATCCATCCCCCCGGAAACACAAGAAATGTTACGTAGTGCCGCCGACTTCGTGAGCGACCCTAAGCTTAGCCAAGCTTTACTACGTTTGGCAAGCAATAAAAAATGATGAGCTTTCCATTTCTTAATTAGAATCGTTCTTATTTTGTGATAAAAATCACACTATTCACTGTTACATTATAACATAGATAAATAAAGACAATGACTTATGTCACACTCACATATGGAATTGGACATTCATTCTCGTCATTAAATGTTACAATTTCATAATTACTCGGATCACTTTGAACATTGCGTAACAGCTGATTATTTAAAGCATGTCCCGATTTATAACCATCGAACTTGGCAATAATTTGATGACCAAGTAAATACAAATCACCCACTGCATCTAAAATTTTATGTCGAACAAATTCGTCAGCAAATCGTAAACCTTCTTCGTTCACAACCCCTGTATCATCTACACCAATCGCATTATCCAGACTTGCACCTAAAGCCAAATTATTTGCTTTGAGGTAATCTAAGTCTTTCATAAAACCAAAAGTTCGTGCTTCACTGACCTCATACACAAACGTTTCGGTTGAAAAATCGATTGTCGCAGACTGGTATTCTTTTGCAAAAGCAGGATGATCAAAATCAATGGTAAAGTTGAGCTGAAAACCATTATGTGGTCGAAAAATTGCTTTTTTATCTTCAATTAAAGCTTCAACTGGTTTTAATATTCTTATAAATTTTTTAGGGGCATTTTGCTCGCGCAAGCCACCTTGCATTAATAGATAAATAAATGGTCCAGCACTACCATCCATAATTGGCACTTCGGATGCTGATACTTCTACGATTAAATTATCAATTCCTAAACCCGCAATCGCGCTCATTACATGCTCAATCGTACCTACTTTAATATCACCGGTAACAAGGTTCGAACACATAAATGCTTCTTGAATAAGCAATGCATTAGCAGGAATATCAACAGGTGGATTCAAATCGATACGGCGAAATACAATACCTCCATCCACGGTATGTGGAATGAAATTGATCATCACTTTTTGACCGCTATGAAGACCTATTCCACTCGCTTTTACCACACGATTGAGAGTACGCTGTTTCACCATGCTTTGTAACTTCTTTTTTAAAACCGCTATACGTTAGCATATTTAGTCATTGATCAAAAATAAAAAAAGGCAGTGTTTAAACACTGCCTTTTAGTAGATCAAAGACTGAATTACTTACGTTGCTGATTTTTCAAGTAATCTTGAATACTCATTGGCGAAGAACGCGGTGATGAACTTGGTGCATTATTTACATCAGTTTCAGCATTTTGGCGTTTATTAATTGCAGGAACATCATCTTCATCTACAGATTGTGCAGATTGAGTTGATGTATGGGTTACTGTATTACGCTTTCTCGGTTCTGCATCAGCAGCATTACGAGTCAAACCAGTTGCAATCACAGTTACACGTAATTCATCACGCGCATCTGGATCAAATACTGTACCGTAGAAGATTTCGCCTTCATCAAGGTCAACAATTTGGTTAACCACATCAGTAATGATTTCTGTTTCACGTAACGTGATGTCATCACCACCCGTAATGTTAATTAACACGCCTTTGGCATTAATGATATTTACGTTATCAAGTAATGGACTACGGATTGCCTGTTCAGCAGCTTGACGCGCACGGTCTTCACCACGACCCAAACCAGCACCCATCATTGCGTAACCGCGAGTACTCATTGCAGTTTTCAAATCGGCGAAGTCAAGGTTAATGTGACCGCGATTAACAACAAGATCAAAGATACTACGTACAGCGTTTAACAATACATCATCTGCCTTTTTATAGGCATCTTTCATTGAAATATCACCATACACGCTTAACAAACGCTGGTTAGGAATAATAATCAATGAATCAACATGTGCTTCTAACGCTTCAATACCGCGTTCAGCTGACTTTTGACGACGACGACCTTCAAAGTTAAATGGAGTCGTTACCACACCAACAGTCAAAATCCCCATTTCTTTAGCAACTTCAGCAACAACTGGAGCTGCACCAGTACCTGTACCACCACCCATACCAGCGGTTACAAACACCATGTCAGTCCCTTCAAGGTGCTGACGAATAATTTCACGACTTTCTTCTGCTGCAACTTGACCCACTTCTGGGTTAGCACCTGCACCTAGACCACGTGTACTTTGCTCACCTAACTGAATTTTGAAAGGAGCATTCATACAGTCAAGTGCTTGTTTATCTGTATTGGCACAAACGAATTTAACACCCTGAATATCAGACTGTACCATGTGCTGAACGGCATTACCGCCACCACCACCTACACCAAATACAGTGAAACGGGCTTGACCGTTGCCATCGTTTAGTTCATCTTCTATAAATTCAAATGAGGCCATGACCTTTAGGGTTCCTAATACATTATGGCAGTCACTTCAGCCCGTATACTGCCTTGATTTTCAAAAACAACTAATTTTAAGAATGCTGTGCAATACAAACCTTGTCAAGTACAGTGGTTTTCTCTTACAACTTCCTAACAATTCTACCAATAAATCCATACATCCTAAAAAATGGCTTTAAGTTTGCTATTAAACGCATTCCAACCATTCACCATTCGTTCCCATACCGAACGGTCACTACCCTCTTCAGGTTCCTCAACAGCTTCTTGTAATTCGCTTTGGCTAAACATAAGCAAACCAGCTGCTGTCGCATACATTGATCGACGTAACGCAGCTTGATGCTGATCATCAGCATACACCTGTAACGGTGGATTACCTAAATGAGCAGACACACCCAACATACGACGCGCTAAACTTACCATACCCTCAATCTGGCAAGCATCACCTGTCAATACAACACCATGATACAGACCATGGATTGCACCGCTTTGTTCTAGTTCTTCACGAATTTGACCAAAAATCTCTTCGTACCGAGCAATAATAATTTCTGACAACTCAATTCGGCTAATGGTTTGAGGACCATCAATACCCTGTACCTGAATCATATGGTCAGGCTTAACAGCACTTAGATCAACGCAGCCGTGTAAGATTTTAATCCGTTCAGCTTCGTCGGTCGTTGTTTGTAACACAGCAGCAATATCACGTGTCACATGTTCACCACCACGCTGTAATGTACGCGCTAAAGCTAAACGACCATCTAAATAAACTGCTAAATTGGTAATGCCTGCGCCAATATCAACGAGACAAACACCATACTCTTTTTCATCTTTGAGCAAACTTGCTTCAGCGGTTGCCAAGCAAGAAACTACCATTTTTTCAACACCAATGTTCGCACCTTTCATGGCACGATCAAGGTTCTGCATAGTAGCGATTGGCATCATCATGAGTTGATAGTGACCAGTCATGCTATGAGCAGTCATATTAATTGGATTTTGAACCCATTCAGCAGAGTCACCCAACTCAAACCCAAGTGGGACCGCACTCGCTAAATAATAATCAGAGGTCACATGGCTTGCTTTTGCTAACTCCAATGCACGTACAACTTCATTGGTTGTAATCACATGTGCAGGGTTAGCAACAGGCGTGCGTCCAGAAGCATAGAAACTTTGCAGCTCGGTACTTGGAATAGATACCCACGCACTATGAATGCGACATTCAGCCATATTTTCCGCTTCAGAAACGGCGTTCTTAATCGCAGCAATGACTTTATCGAGACTTACAATTTTTCCTTTGTTCATGCCTCGATTGCGAGCAGTTGCCATACCGATAACCTGAATGTTATCCGGTGCATGAATTTTTCCAATCAAAACTGAAACTTTATGCGTCCCAATGTCAATCGCAACAACTGAGGGAACAGCTTCACTCATCACTCATACCATTTCTTTGTTGTCTAATACCAGGCAAATTGCCTATTTTAAAGCCACGTATTATGGCTTTGCTTTTGTACCACCTGCAATGCTTGTGTCATCACTCGTTACAACAAACTGACCATTCACAATTTTAGGTGGAGTTGCATTCTTCCATTGAATAGATAATCCATTACGATATCGCAAATCAATGGCTGAGATTTTCGTCCACACAGGTTTTAGGTCAGATTGTGCCAAGTGACTTAAACGTTGCAATTTATTCATTGTTTGGTCTTGGTCAACAATAATGCGCAAACCAGAATCAAACTGCATAAACCAAGTCATTCGTTCCGTTAGATATAACTCTTTTAAACGCAAATTAACAGGATGGAATAACTGATTAATTTCATTATAGCGTCGCATCATCATTTTAGACTGGCTTACCGGGCCGTGTAACAGCGGCAGCTCAGGATGAAGTTTCGGTTCTGCCTCACTAAATACGTCGCCACCATCGCTTAATAAGCGGCCTGTTCCCCAACGGGCAATCGCATGTTTAGGCATGATACGAACACGAATACCATTGGGCCAAGCACGAGATACAACGACTCGGTCTACCCATGAAATTTCTAATGCTTTATCACGAATCTGCTCTAAGTCAGACGTAAAATAATTATCTTTTACAATCGGCTGGACATATTGCATTACTTGCTGAGATTCAACTGGAGTCGTTGAACCCACAACTTCAAGTTTTGCAACAGTTGCATCAGTAATAACCTTATATAGCCCGTAAATTCCGACTGCCAGCACTAAAAAGGCAATAACCAGCAACATCCATCCGCCAGCGTTGGCAAGCTTTTGCTTACGCGTAGGCGGTTTTTCATGAATGGATGTAATTGCCGCACGTTTACGGCGCATGGAAGCCGGAAGTTGTGCCATATTTAAGCTGTACCTTCCAATGTTTGCTCAAGAATTGCAACACACAACGCTTCAAAGCTATAACCAACTGCTTTAGCAGCCTTAGGTACAAGCGAATGACTTGTCATACCTGGCACAGTATTCACTTCTAAAAGCCAGAAAGTACCTTGCTCATCCTGCATTGCATCAATACGGCCCCAACCTTCTGCGCCTACTGCTTGGAAAGCACGCAAACTTAAAGCTTGTAATTTTTTCTCGTCTGCATCACTTAAACCACAAGGGATACCATACTCGACATCATTACGTTGATATTTTGCTTCATAGTCATAAAAAGCAACATCTGCAGGTGGTTGCAAACGAATAACAGGTAAAGGCTGACCATTTAAAAATGAAATCGTAAATTCACGACCAGTAATCCATTTTTCTGCCATGACCACTGCATCGTGCTGAGTTGCTTTTTCAATTGCTGCCGCAAAATCTTCTGCTTTCTCAACCTTACTCATGCCTACGCTTGAACCTTCATGCACAGGCTTAATAATGACTGGTAGACCCAATTCCGCAATGACTGAATCGAGGTCAGTTTCTTTGGTAATAATTCGATATGGTGCTGTAGGTAAATCACTACCTTGCCAGATTTGCTTGGTTTTAACTTTATCCATACCAATAGCAGAACCTTGTACACCAGTTCCTGTATATGGAATATTCAACCACTCAAGCACACCTTGGATCTGACCATCTTCACCGCCACGACCATGCAATACAATAAATGCGCGATCATAGTTTACAAGTTCAGTTACACTACGGTCTTGCGGATCAAATGCCTCAGCCTGAACACCTGAACTTAACAAAGCGTCCAAAACTGCCTGACCACTATCTAAAGAAACAGCACGCTCAGCCGATTTTCCACCAAACAACACAGCAACTTTGCCGAATTTTGTAGCATTTGACACGTTTAAATCCTTAACCCGATAATTCAATACTTTTTTGTTTATTTCACATACAAATGGTGCTGTGCAAGTTCTACTGAAATTGCTCCCACGTTACCTGCACCTTGCGTTAATAACAAGTCATTTGGTTGTAACACATTTTGCATGATGTTTTGTAAATTACCGTCAACGGGATCAATCAAAATCGGTTCAACCTGACCACGCAAGCGGATACTACGCGCTAAAGTACGGCTGTCTGCACCAACAATTGGTTTTTCACCAGCAGGGTAAACTTCGAGTAATAATAATTGGTCGACTTGAGATAAAACTTCAATAAAGTCATCAAAACAATCACGTGTACGAGAATAACGATGAGGTTGGAAAAGCATCACTAAACGACGATCTGGATGGCTCTGACGAGCTGCTTTAATAGTTGCTTCTACTTCTTTAGGATGATGTCCATAGTCATCGACTAATTTTACATTACCCTCACCAAGCTCAAATTCACCTTGTACTTGGAAGCGACGCCCAACACCACTAAAGCCTTTTAATGCACGACTAATCGCTTCGTCTGAAACACCCTCATCAGTTGCAACACCAATTGCAGCCAAAGCATTTAAAACATTATGCATGCCTGGTTGATTAATCGTTAAACGAAGCGGCTCACGTCCTTTACGCAATACCGTAAAATGCGAACGCATGCCATCTTGCTCTACATCAATCGCACGGATGTCATTATCTTCATTAAAACCATACGTAATAACCGGACGACCTACACGTGGCAAAATCTCACGAATGTTCGCATCATCACCGCAAACTACAGCTAAACCATAGAACGGTAAATTATGTAGGAACTGCACAAAAGTATCTTTTAACTTATCAAAGCTACCTTCATAGGTGTCCATATGGTCAGCATCGATATTGGTTACAATCGCTGCCATTGGCTGCAAATAAAGGAATGAGGCATCTGATTCGTCAGCTTCTGCCACAATAAAACGACTTTCACCAAGCGCTGCATTTACACCAGTACTATTAAGCAAACCACCAATCACATAAGTTGGATCAAGGTTTTCTTCAGCCAACATTGTGGTTAACAAACTCGTTGTTGTGGTTTTACCATGTGTACCTGCTACGGCAATACCATGACGGTAACGCATAAGTTCACCGAGCATTTCTGCACGACGTACAATCGGAGTACGTTGTTCAATTGCCGCTTTAATTTCCGGATTTTCCGGATCAATAGCAGTTGAAACTACAAGCACATTAGCGTTTTTAATATTTTCTGCTTCGTGTCCGATATAGACCTTAATGCCATTTTCTTCTAATTGTTGTGTAGTTTTAGAAGCTTTAATATCTGAGCCGGAAATTTTATATCCTTGGTTAGCTAGCACCTCAGCAATACCACACATACCTGCTCCGCCAATACCCACAAAATGAATGTGTTTGATACGGCGCATTTCAGGCACTTTAATCAATTTTTTTGCTTGGTTTGCAGCTGTTGTTGGAGACATAGTAAATCCGATTACATTTTTTGAATAAGATCAACCACATGCTGAGTTGCATTTGGTTGGGCATGTTGACGCGCTTTCACTGCCATTTCTGTAAGTAATTGGCGGTTCATCAACGTGGTAAACAATTGATTTAAAACTTCTGGTGTCATGGTAGATTGCTGGCAAATTTTTGCAGCACCGACATCGGCCAGAAATTTGGCATTTGCAGTTTGGTGGTCATCTACCGCAATAGGTAACGGTACAAAAATTGCTGCAACACCAGCGGTCGCAACTTCTGTCACAGTTAAAGCGCCAGCACGGCAAATAATCAGGTCTGCTTCGCTATATGCCTTCGCCATATCTTCAATAAATGGCAAAACCTGTACAGTTAAATTTGCAGGTGCATCTGCGTACAATGCTTGTGTTGCTTCAACTTGTTGCTGACCACACTGATGAAAAATATTCAGTGGAACCTGCAGTTGCTTTAAAGCTGGGGGTAAACGTTCATTGAGTGCTTTGGCACCTAAAGAACCACCTACAATTAAAATATTTAACGGCTTACCCGCTTGTTCACGCTCATCGTAGCGCCATTTTGGGCTTAAAATATCTGTAATTTCGCGGCGTACTGGATTTCCGGTAGTGACCACTTTTTCGCTGGCAGGAAAAGTTTTAGGAAATGCTTCGCATACTACTTTAGCTACACGTGATAACTGCGCATTGGTAAAACCGGCAACTGCATTTTGCTCGTGAATGAGAACAGGAATACCTAATAAGCGAGCCGCCAGACCACCCGGTCCTGCAACATAACCACCAAAGCCAGCGACTGCATCAACTTTGAGCTGTTTCATATAACGCATAGCGCTAAAAGTTGCTTTTAAAATTTTAAAAGGCGCGGCGAGTTTACGGATGACTCCGTTTCCGCGCACACCTTGAATATCAATTTGATATATTGGAATATTTTGATCTTTTAATAACCGATTTTCCATACCTGTTGGCGTGGCTAACCATGAAACCTGACAACCTTGTTGTTGAAGTTGTTTGGCTACGGCGAGGGCTGGAAAAACATGTCCACCAGTACCGGCAGCCATCATCATGACATGTTTAGGTTTGCTTTGCTGTGAATCTGTCACGGTCTAATTCTTCAACTCAAAAAACAATGGAAATTGTCATCTATTTTTGTAGCCGTTTATTTTAATCCTAAAGCTTCATTAACGAAAAGCGAATTTCACTCGTTTATAACAGAAAGATGTGCTTTTTTGAAAATATGCCTACAAAGCGCCAGCGTATTTCATATTGTGGTTTTATTAATTGATAAATTTTTAGGTGATTTCCCAATATTCGCTTAGGAAATCACCCAAAGTAGATGATTAAGCAGGACGACCAGCTTCTAATACGTCAAATAGATCATCGGCAATCGATGTACCAAATTGAGCATCAATTTCGCGGATACAGGTTGGGCTAGTGACATTAATTTCAGTAACATAATTACCAATCACATCTAAACCTACAAAAACCAAACCTTTTTCGCGTAAGAAAGGCCCGATTTTCGCTGCAATCTGTTTATCATTTTCAGTAAGTGGTCGTGCTTGACCTAAACCACCTGCAGCCAAGTTACCGCGCACTTCACCATTTTGCGGAATACGGGCTAGACAGTAAGGAATAGGCTCACCATTCACCATTAGAATGCGTTTATCCCCTTCTACAATTTCAGGAATATAACGCTGTGCCATAATTGGACGAGTACCTAATTCTGTCAGCATTTCCAAGGTAGAACCAATATTTACACCGTCTTGGTATAAACGGAAAATTCCCATCCCACCCATACCATCAAGTGGCTTAACAATCACATCACCATGTTCTTTAATAAATTCACGAATTAAACTTTGTTGAGACGTTACAAGTGTAGGCACTTGTAGCTCTGGAAACTGCGTAGCAAAAAGTTTTTCATTGCAATCCCGCAGTGATTGAGGCTTATTAATAATCCATGAGCCTTCACGCTCAGCTTGCTCAAGCACATAAGTTGTGTAGACAAAATTCATATCAAACGGCGGGTCTTTACGCATGAGCACAACATCATAAGCAGCAATAGATTCTTTTCTCTTTTCGCCAAGCTCATAGTAATGGCTGTAATCTTCAAATACTTCTAAAGGAGAGATTAGACCGTAAGCTTTACCTTGATCGATATATAAATCTTGCTGTAATGCATAACCTAATTCATGTCCGCGACGGCTCGCCGCCCACAACATTGCCATGGTTGAATCCTTTTTCAGATTTACGGTTTCAATCGGATCCATGACGACAAGTACACGCATGCTCAAGCTCTTCTTAAAATTTAAATTAGCATGAGTATAACTGAGATTTTTCACTGGTTTTTCTTAATTTCAGTAAAACCTTATCGGTTATTTCTTTATCTTGAATTCAGATAAATTCAGTTAAACTAAGGTCATAAAATATTATTTTTTAAAGGCTAAAGATGAAACTTTATCGCTATTTAACTGGTCCCGATGACTCAGCCTTTTGTGCACGAGTGACTAAAGCACTCAATCACGGTTGGGAATTATATGAAGCACCAACCATGACCTTTAACGGTACTCAAGTCATTGTGGGGCAAGCCATTTGTAAAACAATTGATGAAAATTATGATCCAGAAATGGATATTGTAGATGTGCTCAAAAACAATGCTTAACTCCAAGGGTACTTTTAGCCATAAAGTACCCTCATCAAAACCCTATTCATAAATAAAACTAATCATTTCATTCAATCGAATTTTTAATAAATAAATTATATTTTAAAAATCAATTATTAAAAAACAATCAATGTAATTTCGCAGGTAATAGTTCTTTTATTCTAAATAATTAAATGATTATAATTATCATTTATACTTTTATTTTTGTTAATTGATTTTATTTTTATGTTAAGAATTTCTATATCATCTCCCCAAATTAAGCGTCTTTTCCCGCTGAGCTTACTCAGTTTAATGATTTTGAATATTCAAGGTGCCTATGCAGAGGAACCGACTGATTCAGCCGCAAAAGTGGCGGCTACCATGCCCACCATAAAAATTGAGGCTATGAGTGAGCTAGACCCGATTAAAAGCTATATCGACTATGACAAGGCCAATGTCACACGTAATGGTTTAGACAAAAAAGATATTCCCCAAACCATTGATACCATTGATGTGCAGAAATATAAAATTTATGGATCAAATGACTTAAGCGTTATGTTGCAAGGCACCCCTGGCGTATCAACCAGTTACGATATGCGCGGTGATGGCATTACGATTCGTGGTTTTGGTGCCGACACAGGCGATATTTACCGCGATGGTATACGTGAAAGCGGACAAGTACGTCGCAGTACAGCCAATATTGAACGTATTGAAATTTTAAAAGGCCCTGCTTCAGTTTTATATGGCCGTAGTGCTGGTGGCGGCGTTGTGAATATGGTGAGTAAGTTCGCCAATTTTGACTCTAAAAGCTCAGTTGGTGCGTACGCAGGTTCATATGATAATTACGGAACAACGGCTGACATCAATCAAGTACTTAACGACAATTTAGCAATACGTTTGACTAGTGAATATGGCGAGTCAGGTAGTTTCCGCTCTGGCATTGAAAATAAGATTGAAATGTTTTCACCAAGCTTTAGCTATAAAAATGACGATGGAACACTCACTTGGACTACACAATATACTTATGACAAATTAGGTCGAGTTCCTGACCGTGGGCCAACGCGTGATAATCTACCTACAGGTACATCTATCAAAACAGGATTTGCCCAAGATGGCGATTATGTTGATGATATTTTGCAAGTGGTCCGCACCGATGTGAATTATGAATATGCGCCTGATTGGAACTTCCACTGGGCGGCAAGTTACCGACAAGCAGAACAGAACTTTGACCACTTTTATTTTGGAACTTATTGTGGTTTAGATGGAAAAAACTCAAAGAATGAGACTTGTACAAAAAAAGGTTACATCGATCAAATTTACTACTGGCAACAAACCAGCAACAAGACCACAACCAATACATTTGATATTAAAGGAAAGTTCAAGACAGGCCAGCTTGAACACCAAATTATGGTCGGTACAGACTGGACCTATGAACAACGAGAACCACGTCTAGCCAATAAAACTCAAAATGGGTCGGCCATTTATGGTTACGTTAATCCAATCACTGGTGAACGAGAGTACAGTCGTGGCAATGGCCCATTAAAGATTAGTCAGCATAACTATAATGAAGGCACAACTTACGGCGTATTTATTCAAGATTTAATTGGTCTAAATGACCAACTCAAACTCATGATGGGCCTACGTTACGATTACTTTGACTTTTCAACTACCAATAAACTTAACAATGATCATCGTAATGTAAAAGACAGTAGCTTTAGCCCAAATGTGGGTTTGGTATGGCAACCCGTTCCAGAGCATAGCTTTTATACGTCTTACTCTAAAAGCTTCGCACCGTTTGGTGGACAAATGGGTGTTAACCAAGTTACTGGAAACACCGATGTCACAAAAATGGATAAAGAGCCTCAATATAACGAGCAATACGAAGTTGGGGTAAAAAGCGAATGGTTAGATAGTCTTTTAAATACTCAATTTTCTGTCTTTGATATTCGTAAAAATAATATTCGCTATAAACCAAATCCTAATGAACAACCAGATGTATGGGCAACTGCCGGACAACATCAATCACGTGGTCTTGAATTTAGTTTTATTGGTCGCGTACTTGATAATGTCTTTGTTCGCGGTGGTTATGGCTACACAGATGCCAAGGTAAAAGAAGACAAGCAAAATCCTGAGCGTGAAGGCAACTATTTAGCTAACACATCTAAAAATACGGGTAATTTATTTGTTCGTTATTTACCAACTGAACAGTGGTATACCGAAGTGGGTGTGACCTATGTGGGCTCTTATTATCCAAATATTAATAATCAAGTAAAAATGGAAGGCTTCAATCGTGTCGACGCAGCAATTGGCTATAGTGCAGACCCATGGAATGTCACTATTGCGGTAAATAACCTAACCAATAAAGAGTACTGGCGTTCGGACAGCATGCCAGGCACACCACGTAATGTGTTATTGCGTTTGAATTATCAGTTCTAAGTAAATATTAAAAAGGCATACCCCTATTTAGAGGTATGCTTTTTCTTTTTAGATACCGTATTTTTCGCGATAAGCTTGCATGTTTACTAGTGCTTCTTTTTCGCTTTTGGTGATAACTAAAGAAGGTCAACAAGACAAGTTGGGGTGCAAGAAGTTGGATAAGAAGTGATTCTCATAAAGAGATTTTATGTTAAATAAATTATATCTAGGAAAGAAAAAATGGGCTCTAGAGCCCATTTTTCTTAATACTGTAATTATCTAAATACTGATAATATTTAAGCATCCCTTTAAATATTATTTGGGTGGCTTGAACGCAGAAAGAATGATTTCAGATTCTTCATTTTTTAATGCTAATGTATCCAAAGTCATTTTTATTTTTTCTTCTTTTAATTTTATAGTTTCTTTTTCTAAATTTTCTAACTTAGTCAAAGACTCCACAAAATCCTGTTCTATAGTGTTGCATGGATATGGTATTACTAAGTCTTGTAATGAATCCCATTTGATTCGTGTTCTATTTGCTCCAGTAGCGACTAATAGTATCTCTGATAAAACAACTGGGGATCGTAATATTGCCCATAACATTTTAGGATTAAAATCCTCTTTCGCAGTTAAGACAGTATATTCTGAGGATACAACACATCCCTCAAGTTCAGCTTGTACAACTGCAATACTTCCATAACTAGCTGCAATGTTTGAAATAACAATATCACCTTCATTGACTCGATAGAGCTTACTATGCTTTGTATCAGCTGGGAATATTGGTGTACCAGCTTCTGCTGAACCATCATATCTAACGATAAGAGGCGTTTCACTCGCTGAATGCTCTGAACATTCGATAATTTCTTCTTCATTAAATTCTTTAGGACGAAGGGTATCCAAGATTTTAACAACAGGAAATCCAAGGTCTATCCATTTTTCAATATTGCCTCCAACTTGCATGAGACAATGTTTAACATCTAAACGGTCTAATATTTTATCTGGTGCAACAGTATATTTATCAATATTCTTACCATTTAAGTAATTATTATATAAGTTAACAACTTCTGAAATTTCTTCTTGAGCTCTTTGTTTATTATAAGCATCAATGGGCAGTGTTCGAGAACGTGCTGGATCATCAATCCCTACATAAACACAAGGATACATAAAAATATTTGGTTGAGTTTCTGATTCAAAGTGTTTCTTTTTTAAAATTAGAATTGATGTTTTAACACGTGCCATAGAGCGCTGAAAAGCATCTCCAGGAAGGGATATAACAGCACTAATAATAAATTTTTCTCTTAGCCAATTACGGAACCATGTGTAGTCTTTACCGTTAAGTATGCCATCATCAATTACAGTAATAAGTTTTCCTCCTTTTTTTAAAACATCATAATAACGCTCCATAAACATAAGATTTGAACGTAATTCAGTTCTAGATTTATTGCTTTCGAAATCTTTTAATGAATATTGAGAAAGAATACGTTCTGCATTAGATATTTCATATTGGTCTTGATTGTTTGTTTTTGCCATGGTGTATTTTTTAGCAAATGGTGGATTTGTAATGACAACATCAAAAAATCCTTCTTCCTTTGCATAAATATCCCGCATTTGTTTTTTTTCTACCAAAACTTCTGGCTTATCTGTTTTATGGTTAGGCAATTCTTTGTCTAATGCATCAATATTAAAAATACAACTCCCACCATCTCCATGCAGATACATATTTAATCTAGCAATACGAGAAAGATTAGGATCTCTCCCAATATCAGCACCATAAATATTGTTATATGCAATGTATTGTTTTAACTCATGTTTTCTTTCATTCGATAAGGAAGCATTTTTCTCAATTTTGTTGCACATATCAGCAAAAACATCAATCAAGAAACCACCAGTACCGCAGCAACCGTCATAAACTCTGTAGCTTTTTGAAATATCTTGATAATTTACTTGTAAGTCGGCTAAACCAACACCTAGTTTTACTACACTTCTAGGAGTGAAATACTGTCCAAGGTCTTTACCTCGCATAGTTGCACTTAAAAACGTCTCAAACAAACGACCGTTTAAATCTGCATCAATCCCGAATAAGAACAGATGTTCTAATCTTGAAACTACACCATTAATTGTTTCTGGATTAAGGTTAATTTCGTCATTTTTTTCAAAAATTCTTTTTTTCTTTTTTTCAGAGATCTCTATCTCCATTTGATTAATAAAATCTTTAAACCAAATAGAGCTTAGAGGATTGGGCGTGTATCTTTCACTATCAACGAGAAGTTTTCTTGAAAAACTAATATCACATAATGGAATTTTAAACTCATCTTTATCAATTTCATCAGGATATTTATCCTTGATTTTTCTATCAGATATTAATTTTAGAGCAATTATCTTAACAAACTCCATGAAGGCAGCGCCTTGGCTAATATTATCATTTTTATAAATAAACTGGTGGCACCAAGCAAATGCGTCATTGACCTCTTTTAGAGGGGTCTTCTTGAATGTTAAAAAATCACTTTCTTTAGGAAGTTCAAGACTAGACGAAAGGGATTCAACACTCAATAAATTCTTTATATCTTTGTATTTAATATTATTTTCTTGGAAATCTTGAAAACTTAATTCAAGTAATGGTTTATTTAAGTCGTATTGATATAGACGTGTTTTTTTAGCATTTGATAGGATAAAATATTTTACTGGTTTATTGTTTTCATATTCTCCATTAAGTGTAGTGCAATAATCTCTAGCTTGTAATACGTAATTATCTAAGTCTTCATAAGTAGCTTTTGCTTCCACGATCATTCTGATGGTGCCATTAATGCAAATTGCAAAATCAGGTCGAAACATTTCTGAACGACGTGAATTTAGCTTTTTTACTGAAAGTTTTTGTAATGAATATTTAGGCTTAATATGTTTGTCTTCATAACCTAGGGCTTTAAAAAATTTCATGATAAAGAAATTTTCTACATCTGCTTCATTTTCTAGAATATTCATACTACAAAAAATATTTTTCACTTTATCAACCATAAATAACTAGTTTAAATACGAAGTGAATATATTTATCATCCACTTATTAAGTGGCAGAAGCTAACATCTACAAGTACCTTCGGCAATATTTTCAGATATCAATTAAATTTTTTGCATCTTGCTAACGTTAAGGGCTTTTTTAGCAATATAATTTTCAAAAAAATTAGTAAGATCTCCTAAAATCAGCATAATACGCCTTATGCGAAATTCTTGAGACTTTATCTTTAACATCAATATCTTAATCCAATCCACTCTAGAGTTTAGCTCACTTGAACGGCTTTTATATGATTTTTCACGTTCCATACTTATGGTTCAATCACTATTTACAATAAAAAAGGAAGCCGCGGCTTCCTTTTTCTACATCAAACTCTTAGATACCGTATTTCTCGCGATAAGCTTGCATATTTGCTAGGGCTTCTGTTTCGCCTTTCGCTTCCAAATAATCCATTAAATCTTTCATGGTAATAAGTGCATGCACAGGGATTTCTAATTCTTTTTGAACTTCTTGAATTGCAGAAAGCTCACCTTGGCCACGCTCCTGACGATCTAGCGCAACTAAAACACCAGCAATGGTTGCACCAGCATTTTTCAAAATCGTTACGACTTCACGAATCGCTGTACCTGCGGTAATTACGTCATCAATAATCCAGACTTTTTTACCTTCAACCGCAGCACCAACTAAAACACCGCCTTCACCATGATCTTTTGCTTCTTTACGGTTAAAGCCCCATGGCACACTCTTATTATGTGTTTGCGACAAAGCAACAGCAGTCGCTGCTACAAATGGGATACCCTTGTACGCTGGTCCAAAAATCACATCAACATTTTCGCATTGTGTTAATTTATCAGCATAGCCTTGTGCTAAAAGAGATAAAGCTTCACCATCGTTGAGTAGGCCTGCATTAAAAAAATAAGGACTCACGCGTCCAGATTTTAAAGTAAACTCACCAAATTTAAGCACACCGCGTGATAATGCGAGTTCGATAAATGCTTGCGGGTTAAATGACACAGGCGTTGTCATGAGGTGCTCCAAATTCACAATTGAGGTTAAATTTTCGCATGATACCAAAGGATCAGTATCCAAGTGATGTAAAAATTCTTCGAGTCGTTTCCATTAACGTAAATGGCTTACGTTCTTCAGTAACGAAAGGCTTACTTGAATGGTTAGAACAATCCGATGCCGATGTCGTATGCATGCAGGAAAGCCGCATTACCCATGAACAATGGACTGAAAAGTTTAGACCCGAAGGGTGGCATACCCATCTTTTTCCAGCAGAGCGTGCAGGTTACGCAGGTACTGCAATTTATAGCCGCTTACCCTTTGTCTCTATTAAAGATGGTTTAGGGTTCGAGTTGGCCGATAGCCAAGGCCGCTTCATTTCTGCCGAATTCGATTTAGGTTTGTCACATCCCGTACATATTGCATCATTATACTTACCTTCGGGCTCAAGTGGTGAAGAAGCGCAAGCACGTAAGGATTTATTTTTAGGTGAATACGCAAAAATCTTAAAACAATGGCGTGATGAAAATAAGTCCATCATCATTTGTGGCGATTACAACATCGTTCATAAACGAATTGATATTAAAAACTGGTCTGGCAACCAAAAGTCGTCTGGTTGTTTACCACATGAGCGTGCATGGCTTGACCATATTTATGATGAACTTGGCTATGTAGACACCTTCCGTGTGGTAAGAACAGAAGCCGAACTATATTCATGGTGGTCAAATCGCGGTCAAGCGCGTGCGAAAAATGTAGGTTGGCGTATTGACTACCAAGCATGTTCACCAGACTGGAAAGCACGTACAGCAAATGCATGGGTCTTTAAAGATCAATGGTTTAGCGACCATGCCCCTGTGATTATCGACTATAAAATTCAAGAGTAAGTGAACAAGTGTTCACTTGCATTGTCGTTTTTGCTTACAACACATGTCGTTTTTGAGTATTTTTCTTACACACGTTTAACGGCATTATAGCCCCACGGCACAGGGAAGCAGTCAGGATGACGCAAAAGGATAGGACGCCGTAGGAAGATAAAATAAACTTAGATTAAGTTTATTTGCAAGGATGTGACAATGGACGTTGAAATGAGACCCGCATGATCAGGATGATTAAATGCGGGTTTTCTCTTTTCTATCTCTTATTTTTTGCGCTAAGTTCTTTTAGTTTTCTAGATTCTTCTTGTTGGGCTCATTATTACCTCGTCTTATGACAGTAACATGACATTGTTTATTGTTTTAATCATTATTTTTCATTTGTTTTAAAACTATCTGTATAAAGTAGTCCTTAAAAGCATTTTGGGTTAGGCTGTGTGTTCTTTCTTTTTGACATGGTCCGATAAAATGTTAAAAATTTATGGTATTAAAAACTGTAATTCAATGAAAAAAGCATTTGATGCCTTACAAGCAAAAGGTTTGAGCTACGAATTTCACGATTATAAAAAACAAGGAATCGATGCCGACACCCTCAAAATTTGGTTAAAAGAAATAGGACAAGATACTGTTCTCAATAAAAAAGGCACCACGTGGAGAAAACTATCTGAAGAAGAACAAACGCGTGCATTAAGCAGTGAAGATCATCTTATTGAAGCTTTAATTGCTCAACCAAGCTTAATTAAACGACCAGTTCTACAGACGTCTAAAGGTTTTCTGGTCGGTTTTGATGAAACTGCCTATCAAAATCTAAGTGCATAAAAAAACGAGCCATTTGGCTCGTTTTTTTCATTCACAGATTTAGTTCGCACGAATCCATGTTTGGTTACGGCCTAATGCTGACACACCAATATAACCGCGCAATTTAAGCTTTTTACCGCCCTCGGCCAACTCACCTTTTAATTTATAAGTTTTGCCAGATTTAGGGTCTAAAATTGTACCGTTTTCATAACTGGTGCCACCTACATTTTTTAGATTATGTACAATGGTCACACCTTTAAGCGGTTTGTTTTTATACGGCCCTTCACATTTTGTACAGGAGTTTTCTTCACCTGGTGTCAAAATGTTTTGAATGGTTGCAGTTAAGGTTCCATCCTTCTGTTCCGTAAACTTTACTACGGCTTTGGGCTTATTGGTTTGGTCATCAATCGTTTTCCATACCGTTCCATTGAGTGGATCAGCCGCATTTGCAAATGCAGCCATACCAACAAGTCCTAAAGCTAAAGCAATCTTTTTCATTTTTGTAATATCCTTGGGTCTTTCAAGACTTCAGTATTCAAAACTCGCAACGATATTGCAATTTTTGAATGTGACTGTTTCGTGTAACCTTGTAACCTTGAAAAATAAAATTTATAGGGAAACAAGTTATTAACATAAGCGGATACTATATGAATATACCAAACGTTTTAAAATATTATTTAACTGAAACATTTCTAAAAACAGCGATTCGTAAACCAAGTCAGTTGAATTTACCTCCAACTGCCCTTCGTCCGATGCTTGAACAACTTTGCCGAGCATTTCCAAAACAAAAAAACGTAACTGTTCGTCCGATTCGACTTGCTGGTGTAAAGGGTGAAGAGATTAAAGCTCAGGATTCAGCGACGCAGCTTATTTTTCATATTCACGGCGGCGCTTTTTTTCTGGGCAGTGTAAAAACCCATCATGCATTCATGACGGATTTAGCGGCCCGTACTCAAATGCAAATTATTCACGTGGACTATCCTCTTGCTCCTGAGCACCCATACCCTGAAGCGATTGAGGCATTATATGATGTATATCAAGCGTTATTAGTTCAAGGTATTCAGCCCAAAGATATTATTTTATCGGGTGACTCATGTGGGGCCAATTTAGCTTTAGCACTTTGCTTACGCTTAAAAGAACAACCTGAACTGATGCCAAGTGGTTTAATTTTATTGTCTCCCTTTTTAGATTTAACCCTAACCAGTGAATCTTTAAGATTTAACCAAAAACATGATGCCCTACTTTCTTTTGAAGCCCTGCAAATCGGTATTCAACATTATATTGGCAATCATATTGGAGCAGATGACCCGCGTGTTTCACCTATTTTCGATAACTTAGCAGGTTTGCCACCGACTTTAGTACAGGTGGGTTCTAAAGAAATTTTATTAGACGACGCGAAGCGCTTTAGAGAAAAAGCTGAAGAAGCAGGTGTCAAAGTACATTTTAAACTTTACACAGGCATGTGGCATAACTTCCAGATGTTTAATGCTTGGTTTGAAGAAGCAAAACAAGCGATGGCAGATATTGCCGAGTTCGCACATGAACTCGACAAAACTTAATTGAAAATAAATGAAGTGACAAGTTTTAAATACTTTTCACTTCATTTTTTATAAAAACCCTAATCTTAAGGTTTAATAATTGAATCATGATATGTTTAGGTTATGAATCATTCCAACTCTCCCATTTTAGGATGATCTGAAGAGGAAACATCTCTATTTAGGAGTTCATCTATTATTATGAAAATTCGTTTCATCACTTATTCTATAAATAAAATAAAACAGGTGGTTCTCGAATTCATCCATAACAACCATATTATTAATTGGACGCCATTAGAAAAAAGCGCACTGATGCTTACACTTGCATGTGCAATGAATTTCAGTTGGATTTTATGGAAAGCTTATATTTTAATAACACCTAGCGTTTGGCAATGGGCAAATTTACCGCTCGTAGAGTCACAACTCTGGCTGAATTTATTGACCTTATTTTTATTAGCTTTGCTGATTATTCCTTGTTATCGCTACAAAGACCAAGAAAGGGCTCAAAAAATTGTTCCTTTGGTTAGCGTACAAGTCTTCATGCTTATGCTGTGTCATGATGGATATTTAATTGGTAGTATCAGCCCTGCCACAATGGTTGGATATGTAGGCACCATTGGTGTAGGTCTGGTTTTATTTGAAAGAAAAATTGTTTATAGCGCCTTTATACCAGCAACAATTATTTTAGCAGTATGTACTTATTTAAGTATGAATGGCGTTATTCCCTACGCTCCTTTATTTAACTTCACCATAATTCGACATGCCCAAACCAATCCATTTTGGTTAGGGAGCATGCTATTTTTTATTATGCCGATTTTAGTGGCCTGTCTTATTTTATTTGAAATATTACTGACCCAGTGGCGACAACGAGAAACTTATATTCAACGCTTAAGCCAAATTGACCCATTAACTAATGTATTAAATAGACGCAGTTTAAATACCCATCTTGAAGCACTTCACGAGCAACAATTCGATTATGCTTTAGTCCTTCTCGACATAGACCATTTTAAAAAAATTAATGATGTCTATGGGCATCATCAGGGTGATCAGGTCTTAATTAAAATTGCTCAATGCTTGTCTGAGAACTTGCGTAATGAAGACATTATTGGTCGATTTGGTGGAGAAGAATTTATTTTATTACTCCCTCATACCGATATTACTCAAGCGGAAAAAATTGCAGAGCGTTGCCGACTTGCCTTAGAAGAGCTTTCTATTTTCAACAATCAAAATATTCAGATTCATGTAAGTGCAAGTTTTGGAATTAGTAGTTCCGCTTTTGCAAACGATCCCTACCTCGTCATTCGACAGGCCGATGAAGCACTTTATGCGGTAAAGGCTTCAGGGCGCAATCAAGTGCGCACTTTTCAACAAATACCGCATATAGAATCAATTTGACTATTTAGCTTTCGATAAGCTTGCAAGCTGTTGCAACAGCTCTTGCTGACTAAATGCACCAGTTAACCGTAAAGAACGTATTTCTTGTTGATGCTCATTTAAAAACAGATAAGTTGGTGGCCCTAAAATACTCCACTGCTTGAGTAGAGCCTCATGTGAATGGTCATAATGACTCAAATCAAGCTTAATGAGATAGTAAGGCGCAAGAGCTGACTGAACTTCTGGTGCTTTTAAAATACGATGCTCAATAGGCTGACAAGCCACACACCAGTCTGCATAGACATCAACAACAATAGCCCGATCAGCAGGCGCTGCTGCTAAAATTTTCTGAAAGTCTGCTGCTGTTGTAGCAATGTGCCATTCAGCCATGTGCTCGGAACTTTGCAAACTGCGATTTTGAAAATGCTGATACTGGTTATAGGCAACAAACGGAGTAACCAATAAAAGCAGAAGCGCATAGAGCCACTGTAACTGCCCTTTTTTCCAAAAGAACTGATAAAGTGCGTAGGCAATAAAAGCGAGGCCTAGCAATAAACTAAGCACTTGCATGCCCCAATCTGGCAATAAAGGACGAATAAAATAAAGACTTAGACCTAACATCAGAAAAGCAAAAATTACTTTAATCTGATGCATCCAGTCGCCAGCTTTAGGTAAAAATCTTGCACCTAAAACACTAGCGATGAGTAAAGGAATCCCCATTCCAAAACCTAAACAAAATAAAAGCAAAGCACCTTGCCATTGGTTCTGGGTTTGAGAAATAAATAGTAAAGTTCCAGCCAAAGGTGCAGTCATACATGGACCAACCAAGAGCGCAGAAACTACGCCCATGACTCCTGCACCAACTAAAGTACCACCTTGTTGCATGGACTGAATGCGATCAAGTCGATTTAACCATGTTTGCGGTAAACGAATCTCAAACAATCCAAACAGATTTAGGGCAAAAACCACAAATAACAAACTAAACGCGATAAGCGTGGCGGGCTGTTGCAACCAACGTTGGAAATTTAGCCCTGCTGAAGAAGCAATTAAACCTAGACCTGCATAAACCAATGCCATACTACATACAAAAGTAAGTGCAATAGTCCACGCTTTTAAACCTTTATGCTCCCGAATAATTAATGACGTTAAAATCGGCAGCATGGGTAAAGAGCATGGTGTAAATGCGAGCAACATGCCTAAGCCTAAAAATAATAAAACACCATACCAAAGCGAGTGTTCAATTAGTTTCGCCGACCAAATCTGGTCTTCTGCAATTTGTGGAGTAGTCGCATCTGCTTTAGTTTCTGAACTTGTCTGATTAGTTAGAGTTTCTTGAGACGATGCTTGTGTATTTGCCAAATCTAATAAGCGTTTCGGTGCTGCCCCTGCTTGGTTTTGCACACCAACCAATCCATCTGCATCGGTTTGAAACTCGATGGTTTGGGGTGGATAACAAATACGGTCTTTGGCACAGCCCTGCCAAGTTACAGTGTAGTGCTCTGAAGGCTTGGTTTTAATCTGGAAATTGATTTGATGATAATAAACCTGACTTTGCCCATAGTTCTCATCATATTGAGAAACTGCCTTAGGCAAATTCAAAGTTAAAGGTTGAGTACCCTGTTGTACGGTAAATTTATGCTGATACAAATAATAGCTCGGCTGAATCTGCCACGATAATTTCGCAGTATGCGATTGTGGCGACTCAACCGAAAATGAAAAAGCCTGTTCTGGTGAAAGTAGCTTATCTTCTGCAAAAACAAACTGACTGAATACCAACGTAGCCGCAGCTAGAAAATAAATAATTCCCTGAGAAAAAAGCTTTTTCATTAACATCTATTCAAGTTAGTTTTATCAGAATAAGAATGCCATACCCAAGCCACCGCGGTAGCCTTTATATTGACCATCTAGATCTACTCCAACACTTGCATCAAGCTGAGTACGCTTATTAACTGCATAAACTAAACCTGTGCCTAGGCTATATTGATAGTCTTCGCTTTCAGCTTTACGATATACAAACTCAGAATAACCAGAAAGTTTGCCGGCAATTTTATAGTTGATGGTTGGAATAGCAGTCACAGCCCAGTTGCTGTTTTGCACTTCGTAACGCATGGTAATTGCTGTATTGATCAAATCATTATATTGATAAGCCACTGCCGAACTTAAACTATAAATATCGTCATGTGCAGTAAATTCATCATTACCTGTTGCAATAAGCGCTTGAGCCAATACAGCCATTGTTAAATTTTCATCATTTAAATCAATCGCTTTTTTTAAGCCGATGCTTACATCACCTAAACCAGAGGTATCTGTCTTTTTACCTGCACGTTTAGTTTGAGTCCAAGCCGGGCCTTGCCAACCTAATTGTAATTCTAGGTCCTTAGCCAAACCTGTACGGAATAACATATCTTCATTGACGGTTACGGTCTTTTCTCTCACACCATCAACATTTGATTCTGTATAAGTTGCACTTGGTAAGCCTTGTTCCCAAGCTAACTGCCCTACTGGAGTGATGCCTGTTCCAAAGCCTGAACCAGGACGGTCAAACGAGAACTCAGCAGCAAAAGTACTTCCTGCGGCAACAGTGGTCAGAGCAAAAGTTAAAATTTGAAATGTTCTCATTCTATTATCCAATCAAGTAGTTAGTTCTTTTGACATTTTTGCCCCATGATGGCGCAACAATTCTAATGTTTCACGCTCTTCTTGAAGCGCTTCTGACCAATCTATTTCATCAAAATCACAATCAAAGAACAACTGGCTGATTGAAGATAAAATGGTAAGTCCTTCTTCATCACGTGTATTTGGGTCAACTTTTTCATCAAGTAAACGTTGAACCGCTGGTGCGCATGCCGAACTTGCCGCATCCCATAGTGGGCCATAAAATTCTTCTGCATCCCAAAGATGAACATTTGCTTTAGCTTGGATTAAGGCATCAAGGATATCGAGATAAACTTGTAATGCATCTTGCTTTTCTTGTTTTGATAAAGGAGTACCCGCTTCATAAGCTTCTGAAACGTCTTCCCACCATTTAAAAATTCCATCACAGATAATTGACACGGGTGGCCCTTGTTCCGGATCAATGAAATTCGGATCAAGCCCCTCAGCAAGTAATTTTTGTACTTGCGTAAGTTCTAATTCTTCTATGGCTTGAATTAAAGCCTGCTGCTGGGTGGTTAACATGACCATCTCTCAAAAATATATTAGGACTATTATGCCTAATCTCTGATAAAGATTTTAGAGGTCAATGCTATTGCATTGCAAACCAAAAGTTGTGAAGAGTTTTTATTCTTGTTTTTAATATTCCATAAAAAAAGCCCCGAAGGGCTTTTTAGCTATTTTTAAGCTTCATCATCAATGAATTCAGGTTGACCACCTCTCGGGTGTTCCTTTTTCTCAAACGTATGTTCAAGGCTGCGTTTTAGTTTTTCAATCGCGCCATGAATTGAAGCATCAATATTTCCTGCTTTATGGTGCACTGCAACTGGTTTTAAACCAGCAGGACGGGCTTCAATCATACAGTGGATATCTTTGTCACCACCTTTGTCCCCATTTTCATCACTAAAATGAACCGAAAAATGCGTAATACGTTCGCTATGACGTTGGAATTCTTGAGTAAGTTCTGCACGTACATAAGTAATTAAACGTTCACTATTATGGATGTTTTTATCTGTGCGGATTTCAATATTCATAAATACCATCCTCTCTTTCTTACTGTGGATCTTTTCTATGCAAAACTTTTTTATGTTGGCATGTTTTAAGCATGCATGAACTGACTTCAATTGTACATTTTGATGGTGTAATGGTTTGTTATCTCCTGACTTAAACGTACTGCTTTTAATTTATTTTGAAGATCTTCATATCTTCAATATCAGTCCATCTATAAAAATATGCAAGCTGATTTTTTAAATTTTTATGAAAAATTGAACAAAAGGAGAGCAATTGTGACCGAATCTTATCTATATGGAGCAGAACTCATTGAGCAGATTCAGAAGTCTCCTTATTCACGTGATTTAATCGGTTATCACGGACAGCCTCCAGAGGTGAAATTGCCCAACAATGCTAAGGTTGCAGTGCAATTTGTCCTGAATTATGAAGAAGGTGGCGAAAAGCATATCGAGCATGGCGATGAGGGTTCTGAACAGTTTTTATCAGAGATTATTGGTGCTGCAAGCTATCCAGCCAAGCATATGTCGATGGACTCTATGTACGAATATGGTTCACGTGCTGGTTTTTGGCGCATTCATAGTGAGTTCCAACGGCGCAAGCTCCCAATGACCATTTTTGGCGTTGCCATGGCGTTGGCGCGCAACCCTTATATTGTCGAAGCGATTAAAGAAGCTGATTATGATGTGGTTTCTCATGGCTACCGATGGCTTCACTATCAAGACACTGACATTGAAGTCGAAAAACAGCACATGAAACAAGCTTTATCTGTTTTAGAAAACTTGTTTAAAAATAAAACTATAGGCTGGTACACTGGGCGCGATAGTCCTAATACCCGTCAGTTACTGGCAGAGTTTCCGCAAATACAATACGACTCAGATTATTATGGCGATGATCTACCCTTTTGGACGACCCTTACCAATGAGGCAGGTTCATCCCGTCCGCACTTAATTATTCCTTATACCCTCGAATGTAACGACATGAAGTTCTGCTCACCGGGTGGATTTAATAGCTCTGAACAGTTTTTTCAATATTTAAAAGATAGTTTTGATGTGTTGTATGCAGAAGGTGAAACTGCACCAAAAATGATGTCGATTGGAATGCATTGCCGTATTTTGGGGCATCCGGGTCGTTTTAAAGCTTTACAAAGGTTTCTCGACTATATTGAAATGCACGATCGTGTCTGGGTCTGTCGCCGTCAGGATATAGCAGAGTATTGGTATAAAAATCACATAACTCGATAGTTGATTATTCATTTTGCAAATTCATTAGCGAAATATTAACCACTTTTGGCACTGTTATTGCTAAAACTCTATATCACTATATTGAGTTTAGGAATGACAGTGTTTTTAGCCGAGTTTAACCAAGCCCCACCCGATCAACTCAAGACTCTGTTAAATAACTGCGTCCATATTCCAGTCTGGGCCGAAAAAATCATCTCAGAACGCCCCTACTCATCACCATCTGTTCTTTTAGGATATGCGGAACAATTAAGCCACACATGGTCATGGGAAGAGATTGAAAATGCTTTAGCAACTCATCCAAAAATTGGTGAACGGCAAGCAAAAAAACAGCTGAATGCAAAAGAACAAAATTTTTCAGCTCAAGAGCAAGCTGGCATTTCCTTAGATGAGCAAACACAACAAGCTCTGCTACGAGGCAATCTCGATTATGAAGAGAAGTTTGGCTTCATTTTTTTAATTAAAGCCGCCGGCCTTAGTAGCGATGAGATTTTAAAAAAACTTAATCAACGTCTTCAAAACAACTTAGCTATAGAAAAAGTCATTGTACATGAGCAACTCGCAGCAATTGCTCTATTACGTCTATCTCAGGAAATACAAGCATGATCAGCACTCATATTTTAGATACAAATTTAGGTAAACCCGCTGCAGAAGTCGAAGTGAAGTTATTTCATGCAGCAACCCATGAACTGATTGCAACCGCAATCACCAATAAAGATGGTCGAGTAAGTGATTTTGGTATCAAAGATTTAACTGAAGGGCCATATCAACTTGAATTTGAAATTGCGCCTTATTTTTCATCAAAGCAAGTCAAAACTTTTTTCCCGCGTGTTTGCATTCAATTTTTTATAGAAGACATCAAGCAGCACTATCACATTCCACTACTCATTAGCCCGTTTGCTTACTCTACTTATCGTGGTAGCTAACTGAATTAAAATAGGAGAAAAATATGAATGATCGACAAAAGAATGCGATTTCTCCAGAGCATGAATATTTAGGAATCTCGAAAAGTTTTGCTTACGGTTTACAGCATGTGCTGACCATGTATGGTGGTATTGTGGCTCCGCCCCTTATTATTGGAACGGCGGCTGGCTTAAGCTCGGCACAAGTCGGAATGCTCATTGCAGCAGCCCTATTTGTAGGTGGATTAGCAACACTCATACAAACCATAGGAACCAAATATCTAGGCGCAAAACTACCTTTAGTTCAGGGGGTGTCTTTTGCTGGCGTGGCAACCATGGTCGCTATTATTACCACAGGCGGTGGCCTGCCTGCGGTTTATGGGGCGGTCATTGTAGCCTCTCTAGTTGGACTTTGCCTTGCACCTTACTTTTCAAAAATCATTCGTTTTTTTCCCCCTGTTGTGACGGGATGCATCATCACGATTATTGGGCTATCTCTGTTACCCGTTGCGATTCGCTGGATGATGGGTGGCAACGATAAAGCACCTAACTGGGGAAGCGTAGAAAATATTTCTTTGGCCCTACTCACCTTAGGCATTGTGATTATTTTAAATATGCTGCCACAAGCTGGCATTCGTCGCTTATCTATATTATTAGCAATCGTGGCTGGTACGATACTGGCTTACTTTATGGGCTTCGGTGACTTTAGTCAGGTCAGCTCAGGTGCATGGCTGCAATTTCCACATTTCTTTGCATTTGGTTTGCCTACCTTTGAACTGAGTGCCATTTTATCAATGCTCATCGTCACCTTGGTGATTATGACGGAAACCACAGCCGATATTATTGCTGTAGGAGACATTGTAGGAACCGATGTCGATTCTAAACGTATCGCCAATGGTGTTCGTGCAGATATGTTCTCAAGTGCTATGGCACCTATCTTTGGTTCGTTCATGCAAAGCGCTTTTGCCCAAAATGTTGGGTTGGTTGCGATTACAGGCATCAAAAGTCGTTTTGTCGTGGCGGCAGGTGGTGTCATTCTCATTATTTTGGGGCTATTGCCTGTTATGGGTCGCCTTATTGCCGCAATTCCTATGCCTGTACTTGGTGGTGCAGGTCTGGTCTTGTTTGGGTCAGTTGCAGCGAGCGGAATTCGCACTTTAGCAAAAATAAATTATAACGATCAGAAAAATTTGATCATTGTCGCGACTGCTTTATCGGCAGGAATGATCCCAATTATTAACCATGAGTTTTATGCACATTTTCCAGTTTGGGTACAAACTTTGTTCCATTCAGGTATTAGTTCGACTTGTATCTTTGCTATCTTATTGAATTTATTATTTAATCATTTTCCTTCATTTCGTAGCTCATCGACCCCTCATTTGAGCCAAACCATAAATACTAGAAATACACATTAATAGATTGGTTTTTAGCGCCCCACTTCGGTGGGCCTTTTTTTAACCGTTGATCAAATTTGGCTTCATTTTTGCTTAAGACCCTGTATCCTTAGCGTGCTTTATTTGGGGGGAGATCATTTAAATGCAATTAAAGCAACTTGCGGCGACTTGTGCCTTGTTATCTGCAACTGCCATGGTTCAAGCAAAACCAATTTGGCAAGATTTTAGTGTGACTGGACTTTATGGTGAAAACTATGAAGTTGTAGACGACAAAGAAACTACGATTACTTTGGAATATGCTGCAAAAGTTAAATATGCTGATGTGTTTTTCTTCATGGACCGTATGCGCGGTGAAGACGATCATAAAAGTACATATTTTGAGTTATCACCACGTTTAAGCTTGGGCGAAGTGTCTGGCAAAAAACTAGCTTATGGCCCAATTAAAGATGTACTCATTAGTACCACTTGGGAAAGTAACAGCGAAAACGGCAATAACTTTGATAACTTCTTATATGGTTTTGCTGTTGATTTAGATATTCCATATTTTAAATATGCGAATTTAAACTTCTACCGTGCAAATAATGAGAAAACTGACGACGATTATCAAATGACTTTCGTTTATGGTATTCCATTTAACATTGCATCTGAAGAATTCTTGGTTGATGGCTTCCTAGATTGGTCAACTGCTGAAGGTGACCATGCCAGCGAGTTAAACTGGACAACTCAGTGGAAATGGAATGTAGGTAAACACATTTCTCCTGACACACGTCTATACCTCGGTATTGAACACTCTGTATGGAATAATAAATTTGGTCTACAAGGCCGAGATGAAAATAACGTGAGTGCTTTGGTTAAATACCACTTCTAAAATTTTTATTTAGAAGCTTAAAACAGCAAGGAAAAAATCCTTGCTGTTTTTGTTTTAGTCGAGTGGATTACCCACAATATTACTAATAATCCCCTGCATAATATGTCCGCCTTGTTCACGGCGTAATTCTGCATACCAAGCTTGGGTCACAGTTTCATCTTTCATATGGGTTACATCACAGCGTTTACGAGCACGAAGAACCAACTCATTGGCCCGTTCATTACGCTTGTTTTGATAACGACGTAAAGCGTCCTCTAAACCCAAAGTATTTATTTGCAAAGAACGCGCTAAATAAATCGCATCTTCCATGGCTTGGCAGCCACCTTGTCCAATATCAGGTGTAGTGCTGTGTGCAGCATCGCCTAAAATCACCACGCGGCCTTTATAAAATTGGGCAAACGGTTCAATATCATGGATTTCTACCCGATTGGTCTTTTGTGGGTCTAAGCGTTCAATGAGTTGCTGTACAGGCTGACACCAATCAGCAAAATATTGTTTTAAAAGTTTTTTATATTCATCTCGATTATTGTCTAATCCTGCTGGCAAAGGCACGTCTAAAAAGAAGTAAAACTTACCATCTGCGACGGGCATTAAAGAAGCTCGCTTACCTTCTCCGACATAAGTCGTCCATTGCTGAGCTGGCGCTAAATCTTCAGAGATCTCAACCAAACCATTCCAGTTTACATAACCAGCATAACGGCGCTGTACTTGCTGACCCAACACATAGGCACGAGTCATTGAATGAGTACCATCCGCCCCAATCAGTAAGTCAGCTTGCGTTGAACTGCCATCTGCAAAATGTACTTCGACATAATCGGTCTTATCTTCAAGGCTGACCATTTTTTTGCCTAGATAAATCTGGTCTCGACCAAACTCATCCATCAGCATATTTTGTAAATCGGCACGTGCAACCGGATATGGCCGTTGTCCTACTTCTTCAATTAATGGCAGTAAACTGAATTGTGTCATCACATCTCCAGTTAATCCATCGACATAGGCCAAGTCGTCCATTTGTCCGCCAAGTTTGGCGATTTTGTCAGTTAATCCGAGATAGTTCAGACATTTCACACCATTTGACCACAACGAAATAGCAGCGCCGACTGGAAGAATCTTTTCAGTTTGCTCAAAAATACGAACTTGGTGACCAAATTTTTTTAATGCAATGCCTGTGGTTAGACCTCCCATTCCCGCACCAATAATCACCACATTCATAACACTCTCCTATAGATATTCACCTATAGGGTGCTTATGCTAAAAACATGCCATCGTTCAAAATTTATTTAGCTTTTCCACAAAACTGGCATGCCCCATGCTTATATATTTAAGTATAAAACTCGTCTCAACGTGCTCTGTATGTTGATAGTTTTAAATGAAAAATCATGTTTTTAACAAGAAATACGGATACCCCATTATGGCAACTCTACACGCCCCAGCTTTTGAACTTCCTGAAATTTTGAATACTAAAACCAATTTGGCAGATGTCCGAATTGGTGCACAAGTCATTGAGTGTTCAGATGATTTCTTTGCAGAAGCAAAGCGTATGCTGCAATTTGAAGCACCTATTTTTGTTGAAGATAAATTTGATGACAACGGTAAATGGATGGACGGTTGGGAAACGCGCCGTAAGCGTCACGCGGGATATGACTGGTGTATTGTGAAGCTAGGAGTGAGTGGAAAAATCACCGCACTTGATATCGACACCAGCTTTTTTACAGGAAACTATCCAGCATCTGCCTCATTAGAAGCGTGTTATGCACCAAATGGAGACCTAACCGGTGCAAAATGGGAGAATGTTCTAGAAAATACTGAGCTGGGGCCAAGTCAACATCATATTTTTATGGTCAATAATGATGCACTTTTTACCCATATACGCCTCAATATTTTCCCAGATGGCGGTGTTGCTCGTTTGCGTGTTTATGGAGATGTTCATATTCAGGTGACTGATAGTGAGCAAACGCTTGATTTATTAGCACTTGAAAATGGTGGTCGCGTAGTTGCTTATAGCGATGCGCACTTTGGACACCCACGTAATTTGATTAACCCTGGTCGTGGTATCAACATGGGCGATGGTTGGGAAACCAAACGCCGCCGCGCACCGGGTTATGACTGGTGTATTCTTGCACTGGGTAAAAGCGGAAAAATTGAGAAACTTGAAATTGATACCGCTCATTTTAAAGGGAACTTCCCTGCACAAGTATCTATACAAGCGGTTTACCTTGAAAATGCAACCGATGCACAATTAATTCCACAAAGTATGTTCTGGTCTTATTTACTTGAAGCTCAACCAATGCAAATGGATCATATTCATGAATATGTGAATGAGATTTTACAGCATGAAAAGATCTCTCATATTCGCATTAACATGATTCCAGACGGTGGTATTAGCCGTGTTCGTTTATGGGGGAAAATTGCTAAATCATGATCATGAATACTGTTCAAATTCAGCCCTTAACTATTAAAAACTTTCAGCCCTTCGGAGAAGTCATTTGTTGCGACGGGCATGATTTTTTTCATATTAATGATGCCCACACCGAGCGCTACCATGCGCTCGTTGAAACCGAAAATGAGGGCGAAGCAAAGGCAGGCATTAGTATTTTTCGTAATATTAAGACCAGTGTATTACCTCTGGAAATTTCAATGCTAGAGCGTCATCCGAAAGGCTCTCAGGCATTTATTCCATTACAGCAACAAAAGTTTTTAATTATTGTCGCGCCCGCTTTAGATGAAAACACTCCCGATATTTCCAAGCTCTGTGCTTTCGTTTCAAATGGAAAGCAAAGTATCAATTATCGGGCAGGCACATGGCATCATCCGTTGCTTACCTTTGAGGCACCCAGTGATTTTGCAGTAGTAGATCGCATCGGAAGTGGAGCAAATTGTGATGTTTTTCAGTTTCCACAATCTATAGAAATTAGGTTTTAAATAAAGAGCAATTTATACAGACTTGTCTGTTTTTAGATTGATTATATAAATACACCAAATTATCTGCCGCTAAAATAAAAATCCCCGCCTATTGAGCGGGGATTTTTTTAATTTTATTTTAAACAGTGATATCGGCTAGGTTACCCTTCTGCTCAAGCCATTGCTTACGATCTGCGGAACGTTTTTTCGCGAGCAACTTATCGAGTAAACCAGCTGTTAAATGTGCATCATCCAGATCAAGTTGTACTAAACGACGAGTGTTAGGGTCCATGGTTGTTTCGCGAAGCTGAATCGCGTTCATCTCACCCAGTCCCTTGAATCGAGTAATTTGAGGATTTTTATTGCCTTTGACATTTTTCAAAATGGTTTCAAGTTCATCATCATCGAGTGCGTAATGGACATCTTTACCAATATCGATACGGAACAATGGTGGCATTGCTACAAATAAATGACCTTCTTCCACCAAGGCAGGAAAGTGCTTAACGAATAAAGCACAAAGCAAAGTCGCAATGTGTAAACCGTCCGAGTCGGCATCGGCCAAAATACAGATTTTGCCATAGCGTAGTTCTGACAGATCATCACTACCCGGATCTACACCAATCGCAATCGCAATGTCGTGAACTTCTTGAGAAGCGAGTACTTCATCTGAAGAAACTTCCCATGTATTTAAGATTTTCCCACGAATTGGCATGATGGCCTGAAAGTTTTTATCACGCGCTTGCTTGGCACTACCGCCCGCAGAGTCACCTTCGACAATGAATAACTCACTTTCTTCACGCGTTTGACCAACACAGTCTGCCAATTTACCCGGTAAAGCTGGGCCTGAAACAATTTTTTTACGCTCGACTTTCTTGGCTGCTTTTAAACGACGACCTGCTTTAGAAATCGCCATTTCCGCAAGTTGCATAGCAATTTCAGCATGTTGGTTGAGCCAGAGCGCAAATGCATCTTTAGCAATATTTAAAACAATATTTGATGCTTCACGACTCGAAAGACGCTCTTTGGTTTGACCAGAAAATTGTGGTTCTTGAAACTTGAGCGACAAGATATAGTTCACGCCATCCCAAACATCTTCTGCCGAAAGTTTAAGATTACGCGGTAACAAGTTACGCAATTCACAGAACTCACGTAACGCCTCGGTCACGCCTGAACGTAAACCGTTCACATGCGTACCGCCTTGTGCAGTTGGAATCAAGTTGACGTAACTTTCTTGAACCTGCTCACCGCCTTCTACATTCCAGCAAATCGCAAACTCACAGGCTGCGCGGTCTGCTTGTCCACTACTTACAAATGCAGGGTTTGGCAAAATTTCGCGGTCTTGTAATTCATCCATCAAATAATCGACGAGGCCATTTTCAAACTGCCATTCGATTTTTTCATCATTAATTTGATCGATATAAATAATTTTTAAACCAGCTGCTAATACAGCTTTCGCTTTTAAATTATGTTTGAGTGCTTTTAACGCAAATTTTGGACTATCAAAATATTTAGCTTCAGGCCAGAAATGTACCGTTGTACCAGTCGCACGTTTTGGTGCTTTGCCTTCTAGCACTGCTAAAGGCGCAACAGGTTCACCTTGCTCAAAAGCCATCTGGTATAAATTACCCTGACGCTGAACCTCCACCTCAACACGTGTAGATAAAGCGTTTACAACCGAAATCCCCACACCATGCAAACCACCTGAAAACTGATAGTTATCGGTACTGAATTTACCCCCTGCGTGGAGCTTGGTTAAAATGATTTCGATACCACTTTGGCCATATTCAGGGTGAATATCGACTGGCATACCACGGCCATTATCTTCAACAGACAATGAACCATCTTTATAAACCGTGACACAGATTTTGTCGGCATGACCAGCTAATGCTTCATCGACAGCATTATCAATAACTTCTTGGGCTAAATGGTTAGGTCGAGTCGTATCGGTATACATTCCCGGACGACGACGAACAGGGTCTAAACCAGAAAGGACTTCAAGCGATTGAGCCGTATATTGTGTCACGTTGTACGTTTTCCTTATTTGATGGTGTGCGCAAAGAATTCGATCACTAAGGGTAATTTTTCTTCAAAATCTTCCATGGCATGATTGCCATGAGCATCCGTCAAAATCAATGAGGATGGTGTTGCAGCACTATAATAGCGTTGTGCTTGACGATAATCCAAAATTTCGTCGCCTTGTTGCAATAAGACGAGTATTTTGTCAGCATTTTCAGGTTGTTTCAGTTCTAGTTGTTCTAACTGTCGTAACTGAACATGATCAATTGACCATTGATCATTCACCTTATAAGGCATACTTTCAACTTGGAAGAGCTCATCAAACAGCTTCCATGGTTGCATAGCAGGGTTAATCAGTACAGCCGGAACATTATATTTCGCGACAAAATATGTCGCAAAAAACCCGCCGAGGCTACTACCTACTAACGCCACATCTTGTAAAGACTCGATTAGCTCTGAAACTTGCGCTACGACCTGATCTGGAGATCTATTTAAATCTGGCAAATGCACATTGATGCCCAATTCGCTACAATACTGCTTAAGGCTCAGCCCTTTAATCGAAGAAGAGCTGCTATTAAAGCCATGGAGGTAGATAATATTCATATATTTCCCTCTTAAATTGAGAATAAACTCACATTTTTGTTCTCAGTTTGTATATAAAAACACTATTGTCAGACAAGAAAAACGATTCAACTTACCATTCATCAGTATTTTAAAAACATGTGTTATTTAAACTACTAAGATGGAAACGTTAGCTGCCGTTGATAAAAAGTACAGCTTAAAACGTCGGTTATAACGTAAATGGGGAAAAGATATGCCGAGCTTAACACCGTTACATGAAACTTATTGTAAATGGGATCGTACGCCACCGAGTCAGGCCGACGTACTAGAAGGTTTAGCTCAACTGTTCAGCACCAGCTTAAATGGTGTACATGAATTAATACAAGTCATTAATATTGAAGTATTAAAAAATGCTTTTGGTATTAGTGCCCAAAATGCAAAAAACTTTCAAAAACGACCATTTGTGCAAAAGCTATATCAATTTTCTTATGGCGCTTTACAAAAATATGGTAGCCACTTTTTAGCGCCAAGTTTACGTCACATTATTGAAAAATATCCCACACTTCACGAAAAACCACTCACCCCGAGCCAACATTTTTTGGTGGGCATTTTAAATGGTATTTTTGGAGACTATTTACTTAAACAACATAGTCCCCTTGCCTTACCCATGGTGCTATACGACCACTACGGTGCAATACAACAAGGCGAACTTGCAGGCCGTATCGTGATTTTGGCTCATGGTCTATGTATGAACCATCTGACTTGGTCAAATGCACACTATGGTGGCATTGGTGAGCGTCTGCTCGCGCAGCGTGATCACAACACCATGCTGTATTTAAACTACAACACCGGTCGGCGCATTTCAGCCAATGGCCGTAGTTTCTCTAACTTATTAGAAGATTTGGTACAACGTAATCCAAGAATTACCAGTATTGATATCATTGGTCATAGTATGGGTGGACTGGTTTCCCGTAGCGCACTGTTTTACGGTAAACAAAATATGTACCAATGGATTCATATGGTCGAGAACCTTGTCTGTATTGGTTCCCCACATCATGGTGCAGTACTTGAGCGCTTTGGCTTTGCTATACAAGATAAGCTCGGAGCATTCCCATTTGTTGGGTTACTGGGTCAACTGGTTAATATCCGTAGTAATGGCATTTTAGACCTACGCCACGGTAGCGTTCGTGATGATGACTGGGAATATATGGATGCCCGAATTGGCATGATGGATGATAACCGCGCCCCAGCACCACTACCTTCGCATATCAATACCTTTTTAGTGGCAGGAACACTCGAGTTTGAAAAGGTACGTAATAAAGCACTTACCGTGATTGGCGATTATTTAGTGAGTGTGAAAAGCGCACTGGGTGAGCATCCAAATCCACGTTTTCAGCTTAAAGTTCCAGACTCACATAAAGCCGTGTTTTATGGTTTAAATCACTTTGAAATTCAGTATCACTCGAGTGTTGCCGAACAGATTACTCGCTGGCTATATCCTCATGTGAATGATTATGTGCAAGACGGTATTCAAACCCATATTATTGATATGCCGAACTATACGCTTGAAGATTTAGAAGGAATTGTAGAGACGTAAAAGAAGCCCAACTTTTGTTGGGCTTTTTCTAAATTGTATATTTTACAATCATTTAAATCTGTCATAAGTTTTATATTTAGAAATATTCTTAATCGATGTTTCCTTAAGTAAATATCCATTTAAGACAGATATAATATTTATATCTTCCCCTATTTTACCGCAAGACAAATTTACGTCGACAGAGTCCTCTATTTTGAATCCTTCTTTAATTTTTTTTTGATCTAATGCTCTTGAGTAAGCAAATGAATTATTAGGGTTATAAATCATAATAAGATCAGTTTTATTATTTTTCATATCAGCCCAATAGATATAATAGTCTTTAGTTTTATACTGGACATGGCTACAAGATCCAGTAGAAACCCAATTTTTATCTTTTAGATTAAATCCTATTTGTTTTACTAATTTTTTATTTTCTAGCCTAAAACTATCATCCCAGACATCAGAACATTTGACATCTGGCAGCACACTCACTTGTACTGCTGGTTTACTCCAATACGTCATACATTCTTTCACACTTTCTGCATATAAATTTATGCTATTTAATAAAAGATATATCACTACTGCTATCTTTAATAATTTCATTATTAACTTAGACCTTTATTCTAAAATTTTCAAAAAATTTACTGCTATCTTACATTTAAGCTTATCTTATATTTTAAAAATCAAATAATATTTTTGGATAGCATTCAAATTAGCTAAAACATTTTAAATCTCCACAATCAATCATTTTATTATTCACAAGCTTTCTTGATTATTTTATTAAAGTATAAACTATCACCATTTTTATCAACATCTGCCAACATTGCTACTAAATGTAGCTGTCCTTGATCATCAAAATATGATTTTTCTTGAAATGAGTTATATATAGCAACATCGATCGGAACATTATTGAATTCTTTATTTTTCAAATCAACGATCATCTTTTTATTTTTATTAAACAATTTTCTAGAGTAAATAAGATTCCGTTTAGAGTCACTTTCAACTAGGCAATTATTATTTTTATCTAAAGTAATAAACTCTTTAGTCTGATCTTCCTCTGTTTTACTTATAAAAAAGTGATATTGACATGGTGAGCCACAACTACCATAAGCATGAAAAATATTTTCATTTACTTTATCAACCTCAGGGTATCTCATGTCTCTTAAAATAAAATTAGTTTTATTATCAGCATTTTTTACGACATCACAATATTCTTGATCATGCCCTTTACATTTCAATTCAACATTAAATGTATCTTTTGCATAGATGGTCGAACCAATAATAAATCCAAAAAATGTAAGAGCCAATATAGTTAGCTTCTTAGTATTAAAAAGGTAAAATTTTATAATTTTATTTTTTAAATCTTTAAGCATGTTTATGTTTTTCTCTACAACCATGAACACTAATCTCTTAATTATCAAAAGACTCAATTTTTCATCCAGAAATTAATTCTAATACTAATTTTTAACACTTACACTAGACCTAAAAGAAAATTAGTATTTCTATCAATTAAAGGCACTAAATAAATTATTTCTTATCACCACCACAAGGATTTTTTATTTTCTTTTTAAACAATATCTTTCCATAATCATTTGCAATTAAATTAAGATCTCCAGCATTATCAAACTGAGACATTTCATTAAAATAACTGTAATAGCTAAACGTTGGTTGAGGAATATTTATTTTTTCAGTATTTAAGTTAACAATAATTTTCTTATTATTCGAAAAAAGCTTTCTTGAATAAATTAATTTCTTCTTGCTATCACTTTCAATTAAACAATTATTATTTTTATCTAAAGCAATAAGCTCTTGAGTCTGATCTTCCTTTTTTTTACTTATAAAAAAGTGATATTGACATGGTGAACCACAACTACCATGAGCATGAAAAATAGTTTCATTTACTTTATCAACTTCAGGATACCTCATGTCTCTTAAAATAAAACTAGTCTTATTATCAGAGTTTTTTACGATATCACAATACTCTTGATCATGCCCTTTACATTTCAATTCAACATTAAATGCATCTTTTGCATAGACAGTCCATGAAAGAAAAGTTAGAAGAAAAAAACTCATCTTTAAAATAATTTTCATTCGATATACTCTGTTTGAACACACAATCTCATGCTTTATCCACGACAACCACCTTCACCATTTAGGAAGTCATCTTTATCTTAGATATGCCGAACCATATGCTTGAAGGCTTAGAAGGAATTATAAATACTTAGAAATAATCCAACTTACGTTAGGCTTTTTCTAAAATCAATTATCTATCATAAAAAAAGAAAATATTATCAAATATCAACTTTCCAAGCCTTATTAGAAACTAATTTTCCATTCTTTATATTTAAAACAATATTGTAAGCTGCTGCGCCATCATCGTTAAAAGTATTTAGAATAAAAATATTATTATTTAAGTAATATATTTTAAAATCAGCAAGCTCATTCTTGCCCTCATCGATACCATCTTTAGGGAAAAAATATTGCTCGAGCTCAGCCCTACTAATTTCTATCCTGTTATCTTTTTCTTTAATAATAATTTTATCAAGTTGTAAAAAATTATTGTCAGGTAGGCTACCATCTGTACCAAAGAACTTTTTATCATTAAAATATTTATATTCACCTTTAAAAATTTTATAAAGTTTAGGATCTAAAATAGCTTTTTTTGCATACACTTCTACCATTATATTTTTATCACTATAAACAGCTTTTTCTCTAGAATATTGAGATAGCTTAATAGAATTGTAACCACTAAAATTATTTATTCTATTTTTATAGATAAATCCAGTTACACCATTGCTTGCATTAACTAAACAAAAATTATTTGTCCCTTCATCCATCACACAAGAAACAATTTCATTATTATTTAATTTGGTTGTAACTTTCGAATTTAAACTTGAATTCTCCCTTACATTCACATACCCATCTTTATCTTGAGTAAAACCAAAATTAGCATATGAAGCTTTAATAGATCCAATCATGAAAGCGGTAAAAACTATAAATTTAAGACATTTATTCATTTAAGCTAAGCTCATTATTTACTTTGAATTTCAATTTTATAATAATAGCAATATCATATTTTAAACTGATATTACTATTATCAAATACAATCAAAACCTTAATAACACATAATTACTCTTCATCATCATGACAATCATTTTTCTTGTTTTTTATATTCACATCAGCTGTATAATTAATTGCAAAATTTAAATTTATTAAATCTTCTTTTCTAAAGATTTTTGGAACTATATTCCAAACATTTTTACCGTTAGTAACGAATGCCAAATTAAATTCCGGAACTTTATTATTATTTGTATCAATTTGATATTCCGCAGAAAATCCGTCTTTTTTCTTGCCAATAATATTATATATACGTGGCTCCTTTAACCCTTGATCACAAGCTTGATATATATAAATTTTGTTTTTTAAAATTTTAATTGTACTTTCACTACAATAACATCCACCTATTTCTAACTCTTTCACAATGCCATTTGTGTATTTAAATGGTTTTATTAGGTTTCCCTCTAAACTATCAAGGTCCAAATATGACTTTTTCAAATCTTTTATTTTAAAATTATTAAAATCACTTAAACATTTATAGTTTTCACTACTTGCTTCTTTCCCATTAAATTTACATTTTAAATTTCTATCTTTCAACCAAGAGCGTTGAGTATCTACCAGATACTTAACTTCATTATTATTATCACTGATATAGCTTTTTATATCTGAATATATACTATTTAGATCATGCTCACTATTACTATATATTGTTTTCTCGTCTAACCGTTGTGGTTTATAATCTGCAGCATTTGAATAGATACTCAAACTAGAGACTAATAAAATATTAGAAAACTTAGTGAAACTATTTCTCACTATATATACCTTCAATAAAAATCAAAATTCAGACAAGTTTCTATTTTATAAAAAATTTACAACAACATCAAAAATATATTAAAGTTTCTTATTTTACCCAACCATAATTTATATATTACACTAGTATACACTAAATAGAAATAAATATTATTGCTGCAAGATCTTAATCAAATTAGTATTATTATCGTATTTTATATTCTTAATAAACTTGCATTTTCCTTTATTTTCTATCAAAAAATCAATAAACTCACCATGTGTAGGCGTATTAAATTTAACAGTAATAATATTATCTGTAGCTTGTAGTATACTAAATTTACCTATATCATCTTGTGCATTACTTAAAATATTAAAATCTATATTGCATACACCATTTAAATTACTTCTACAAGCATAATCTTTTACTAACATATTTGTTAATTGATTAGAAAAAAACCTAGAAATAGTTTTTCTATCAGCACTCTCAATAATTTTATTTCCATCTACAGGATAATTTTTATACAAGTTTGTGATTAATTTTTTTGAGTCTTTAAAACATTTCTCATCATTACTTGCATTTGTAACACTACATAAAATAGATAGAAAAATAAATGTAAATAATTTGTATTTCATAAATTATACCTAAGCTGATAGCCTATTTTACAAGAAAAAATTATAAAAAACTTCGCAACATTTTTATTTTTCATTTACATTTTTTTGAAACTAATAGGGAAAGCATTTGCTATTTAAATATCTTCCTTGTGAAAAATACTTTGATATTTATGTAACAATAAAAAATATTACTAATTTTTCAAAAGGTTCATTAAAAATTTCTCTCTGTACCCCAACTATTGGGGTACAATCAAAGTATGTATTAGTCTAATTTAAGTCCTTTTTTTATTTTAAATTTTTCTTTAAAATTTTACCATTTTTATCTCTATAACTTATTACGCCTGAACTATCAATTGAGTAGTAATCTCCTATTTTTTCCACTTTTAAATCAGGCTTTATTTTTATTAAATAAAATTCAGAACTAGAACTTTCATCTGTATCAATATATTTTTCAGCAATAGAATAAAAGCTATCTTTGAATTGAGGAAGGAATCTAAATGTATTTACATTTAACGAATCCACTTTTGTGTCATTAAGTACATTTATAAAATCAGGAGATATTTTTTCTAATTCAGAGAAAGAGTAAGCCCGATTATTAGAATTTTCAAGTTGCGTGCATTTCTTAGCTGAGTTCTTCTCTCTACATTTAGAGAAAAAATCTGAGGAAATTGGTAAATTGAGTTTTTTTATCACATTATTAGAATTATTTATATCCTTATCTAATTCAACTCTAGATTTAAAATCAAAACTTCCATTATTATATGTATAACAAGTTTTTACTGCTCTATAAGAGTTTTGATATTGATTAAAGTTACCATTTAAACAAAATGAATTACTATCAGATGAGAATTCTATAGGTTTAATATTTGACATTACACTTAATGAAGCTGGGAATGTGAAAACCTTAAGCTTTTCTAAATCAATAACTGCAAAATATAAATAGTTTTTTTCTTTAAAATTCATTAAAAACTTGTTTTTATCAAAATTTGATACTTTGTTTTTTAAAGTATTATTATAATCTTTTAATCTTTCTTTGGAACAAAAATCTACCTCATCATAGTCAATTGAGCAGTCCTTGACATCTATTTTATTGATACCCTTAGCTATAGATGTATTACTTGAGCATCCTAAAATTGATAAAACTATAAGTATAGTTGAGCTAACAGACGTATTTTTCATTTTTCCACCACTTAATCTATTTACCATCTTTATGAAATTTATGAATTTTCTCTAAAATTTCTAAAACCATTTTAGTCGACTCTGGAGAAGAAGAATTTTGTCCAGGTTTTTCATAATAAGATTTATTTCCATCGGATATCTTCCCATTTTTTAAAGGAAGGCCTTTTGGTACTGCTACTGATGCCCATTCTTGAGCAGCATCATATTGAGCATCTCTTAAACTACCGATACCCTTTCTCACAAATTGAGAAAGTTTTGTTCGTTTACTAATTAGAAATTCTCGAAATACCTGTTCTTGCATATTTGCATCATATACTTCACTTCCAGTAAAATATCCCTGTTTAATCCCTTCCTGAAGAGTATAGTAGGTCGTCTGATATTTACCTGTTGCAAATAGACGATTTTTATCATTACCATCTTTTGCTTCTGCATTATCAATAATTTGCTGAATTCTTTTGCTTGTTACGGTGCCTTTCCCAGGGTTTTTAAATGAATAGCCAACTTTATCACCTTTAACATTTTTTGTTCCAGTATTATAAGATTCATAATTACCTTCACCATGAGAGATAACACTACCCAACTGCCTAATCAGATCCTCTAAAGAACTATCATTTAGATTAGGATTTTTATTTGGGGAAACAACTATTCCGGAACATCCTAATATTTTATTAGCTTTCTCATCAGCTTTAAATAAATTTATTAGATAATCTCCATTTAACCCATCTTTACTAGTGCTAAATAACTTGTCAATTTTATATTTTTTATTAAATTCACGAACATCTAAATGAACCCATGTTTTTGCACCGTCTGAGATACGTTCTAAACCAAATTTATCTGGTGACCATCCTAGACTAGTATTTAAATACTTACCAAACCATTTTATTCTTACTTGATTCTCAAGTTCGCTCATACTAACCACTTGATTATTCTTATTATGAACTACAATATCTAAAGCACACCCCATATGATTAGTCGTTGGACGTCTATTTTTCCAATTATTATTAATACAACGATATCCTGAAGAAATTTTTACAATTTTATATCCTGCTGAGTTAGGCATTTTTTTAAAATAAAATAGCATTGCTTTAAGTGCCCAGATCAAACTTCTATGCATGCCATTATATTCTTTCGCATCTCGATAGACCTCAACGTATTGTCTCGTAGTTTTGTTATACATCTCAAATCTGAAATTACCACTTCTGCTACGACCAAAACCCGAACATTCCCCACAAGGGCATTTCATTGAATCAAAGAAAGAAGCTATTCCATATTCATCTCTGAATCTATCTAAAGCAGCTAAAACAGAACCACAAATCTTCCCAGTATCTGGAACCCCCATATAATCCCGTTGGAATTGTTTAATACATGTTGCAGTCAGTTCTGTAAATTCATCTGTTGGTAATGCTCCACCAAAACCTGCTAAGCGAATATTAACTTCTCTGATTAACTCACTTTTACCACTGGAAATACATTGAGGATTGGTTTTACAAATATTTGTAGTATTTGCTTTAGGAGTACCTCCATCTTGACTACGATCATCAACAGTCAAAATTTTAGAAACTGAACTTGCAGCTTCATTCAATGCTTTTTTAGTATCTTCATAAAGTTGATGTGCTTTTTCTGGAAGCCCATTTTCTTGTTTTGTTTGAGAAGCAGGATTAGCTGGCCTTTTTGCTGCTGGAGCTGGGGTAGTTTTTGCACTACTAGCAGTAGGTTTATTTGTAGATTGAGCTGAGTGCTTGTGCTTAGGTTTGTCTTGGTGTGAATGATTTCCAGAAGCAGGAATATGAACTGGTAATTTAATGACTTGACCAACACTGATCTTATTGGGATCGTCTATTTTATTTAAACGTTCCAGTGCTCGAACAGTCGTATGATTTTTTTGTGCTATTTCAAAAAGCGTATCACCCTTTTTAACAATATGTGTTTTTCTTTTATATTGACCATTATTACCTTGATTTGTTAATGTTTTTAAATCCAAAAGGACTTTAGGACTTGTAATTTTTACGACCATTCGGTCTTTAGACATTACAAAACTTTGTACTTTAACCATTGAACCCTTAAACATACTTTTAATATATACATCTAAAGTAGTTCCTTTATCTTGGCTGATTTCAACAATACATCCAGATGAGTTTGTTGGCCCCGCAGCAATAACTTTTCCAGTTCTCTGATTTTTTACTACATATTGTGCTTTTGAAATTGGGCTGCCAAATAAATCTAAAATTTGTATTGTAACTAATGATTTTTTATTCATTTTCAGCCCCTATCTTCAGTATTATTATCGATTTCAGAGTTACTACCATTTATGCTCTGATCTTCTAAAAAATCATCTTCATCAAAGCTATCAATTAATAGTCCCCATTCATCATCAGAACCAATTAAAACTTGAACATTTGTTGGATCAGCACTACTGATTTTTCCTGTACGCCCATGCTCATCTACAGCCCCTGAAGTAAATGAATTTGTCTCTGGAATGAACGCTTTATAGCTAAGCTTACTAAAGTCACTTTCCCAAAATAGATCATATATATCTAAACGATTACTAAAACTTGGTGTATTAGGCATCTGAGGAACTTCATAAGAAACCTTAGCCCCACCCGTAAACAAATGCTGCCCAGCTTTACTTTCAAACTTACCACCTGTTGTTGAAAACACGCCATTGGCATTAATTTTGAGCTGTGAACCACCAGCAGTTAATACAATTTCTTTTGGACTCGTAAGCTCGATTTTATCTTCAGTAGAAATGAGCTTGATGACCTTCTTCGCAATTGCTTCAATAGCATCGTCTTGTGCTTGCAGTTCGAGTTTTCCTTTTGCTGCATAAGCACGCAAACCCTTTTGCGCGGCAAACAAACTAATTTTGTCTTGTGCATGCCCAATAATATTTTTCTGTGCACTCAAATTAATTGAACCGCTGGCACTTTCAGCAATATCTTGCGACGCTTGTAGAATAATATTTTCAGGTGTCGTCAAGGCAATGCCATTTGGCGATGCTAATAGCATTAAGGCTTGTCTAAAGATTTTGCCTTGTTCTTGCTGTTTAGTATCGGAACTGCTTTCTAAACCTTGGGTATAACCCTCCATAAAGCCTTGTAAAGAACTCAATGCTTTAGAAGGTGATACTTCCAATTTACTGCCTTTACTAAAAGTTCCGCATACACTCATCATGTCAAAATCTTTAGTCTCGACATTCGCTAAGACTTTTCCGACCTCTTTAATACTCTCAAATGGATTTTTATGAATGCGGTCTTTAATGCTGGCAAGTTTACCTTTAACGATGTCGGCACCATGTTCTTCAACGTTTTCGATGAACGCTTTTAAATTTTCTACCGCATCTTTGGCATCGGTAAAGAAAGCATTAAATTCATCTACAACGCCTTTTGCATTTCCACCTAGTGCACCAATGTCTTGAATAAAGCCGCCACAGTCTTTTAAAGCGTGAATAGGGTCGTTATTAATCCCTTCTTTAAATAAGTTCACCGTACTATTTAATGCCTGACCTGTGGTTTTTAGCTCAAGCGACTGGATGAATTTAGGTAAGCGATTAATCACATTCAAAGCATCAGTTTGTTGCTTGGCTGCAACTTCACTGAGCATTTTCATGCTTTCATAACCTTGTGAAAGTAAAGATTGTGCTTGTGCTGCCTCTAAATGGTCTGCAATCGCCTGCTCTTGTGCATAGGTACTAATGAGCATGCCTTTACCCGCACGCACAGCTCCCCAAGCATCTGTTCTCAGTTCAAAACCTTCACCACGGCCTTGGCTCGTCTCTTGTTCTTTCGGGTGGCTTAAATTACCTAAATTTAGCTGTGTTGCCGCATGACTACTTTGGAGTTGGGTACTGATTTGTCCAGTTGTGTCATCAAAGCGTAATTGGTTGAAGCCATTTCCATTGATTTCCTGGCTTCGAATCCCGCTCAGTTTTTTAGTTGCAGGAAGCTGACCTTTTACATCGAACTTGGTGGGTGAGCGCTGCGCTTCATGGATGCGCCCAGTCACAAATGGACGGTCAATATTGCCGTCAAAGAAATCAATGACAACCACTTCACCAATACGTGGCAAGAAACGTGCGCCATAGCCTTCTCCTGCCCAAGGAGTCAGTACGTCCACCCAAGCCGAGTCGGTATCGTTATCATTGCTACCTGCGCCACCATCATGGCCATGATCATCACTACGGGTAAATAGAAAACGTACCTTAATACGTCCCCATTCATCGACATGGATGGTTTCTCCTTGTGGCCCCACGACTTTCGCTCTTTGTGGGTAGGCAATTGGGCGATGCTGCTCTGGATTATATTCAGGCGCAGTTTTGATTTGACGGCGTATTAGGGTCAGCTCATTACCTTGACGCTCTATATCATCATAACCATGTTGATCCCAACGACTTTGGGTTAATAACTGGCTAACTTGATGATGTAAATCTTTAGGTAAGTTATTTTGGTTATAAAAGTTTTTAGCAATGATCAAGAACTCTTGATCTGCCCCTTCATGCTGATCAATTTCAGGGTGTTCGCGTAGATTAAACCAATAGCCGACTTGGCTATCGCGGACACTACTATAGGCTTTAAAGTATTTGGCCCGACTCGCATGCATTTCGGTGAAGTGTTGATTTAATTTTTCTAACTGACTACCACCCGAAGCGGTTGCCTGATCTTCCCCTTTTAAATCTTGCATCCAAGCAGGACTTACGTGCCATGCTTGCTCAAGACTTAAAGTGGCTGAGTCAAAGCTGTCTGAATGTGTATGCGTGGTAACAACCGAACCATTACCCTCTTCTTGTGCAAGGGCATCGGGTTGCCAGCGCTGCACATGTACCGCTGTCGGTTGCAAACTCCGTACCGCAACAAAACCAGTAATGCTATCTTGATATTCAGTTGCGCTACTTCTGTGATAGCGAATACTACGACGTTCTAAAGCCTGATACTGGCTATTGTCATCAATTAATCGTAGCTTTTGAGCTTGTATTGGTGCAGTAAAATGAGGGACAAAAAGCTCTGATTCATCAATAAGCCAACTAATGCCTTCACTTCGCCATAAGCGCGTAAGGAAGTCATAGTCAGACTCATTGTGCTGCATGGTGAAAGGTCGAATATCATAGTTTTGACTTAACCCACTCAAGTCAAGACTTAAACTCGCAGCAAATAGTGGACTTTTTTCTTGCCACTCTTTAAATAGAACTTCGGTAATTTCTACGATACTTTTATTCATAAAAACACGACTATTACGGCGTTTGTGCCATAAATTTGTCGCATCTTCTATAGTCAGCTTATAAAGCGTTAAAGCACCATCACTTTGTCCATAACTGGCTTCGGTCACAATACCTGTTGTTCGGAACAATTGTCCCGAATCTGTGACCTGATCAACAGCGACTTGAACACCAATAAATTGCTTCAATGCAATTTGGGCATTGGTTGAAAGGCAAATCAACTCTGCCATTAGGCCACCATTCAGCTGATGTTGGCCTTCTATACGTTGTAAGAATATTTGGTTATTGAGTAGTTCATTAGAGAACTGTACGTGAATAGCACGTTTCTGAGCATTTAGCCCTATTTTTTCCAAGACACTAAATATATTAAAAAGCATTTTTTATAATCGTAAGGATATATAAACGGGTGCACTTTATAAAAAACAGAACTATCTGTCTATAAAATTATGCGCTATTTTTATCAATTTTTCTTATATTCTCACTTATTCTAAAGTGATTAAAAAAAGCCCAACTTGAGTTGGGCTTTTTTTAATCATATTAAACTTAGTTTTTAGCCGTCTTAAATACTGGATAAAAACGGAATAATTGCCATAAACAAACCAGTAATAGCAAAACAAAATACACTAATGACCACATTGGTAAAGACTGGCCTAAAAAGGTCCAATCAATAGCAGCACATTCACCTGAACCAGAAAGCACTTCTTGTAAAACAGCTTTCATCGGTAAAGCATCAATCAGGTAATTTAAACCCGGTCCACAACTTGGTACTTGGTCTGGTGGTAAATGTTGTATCCAGACATGACGGCCTGCCACGCCTACAGACCATAAAATTGCAATGCCTGCTAAAAATGCGTAGAAGCGTTTAATCGCATTGGAAACTGGGTTATGCAAAAATGCGATGAGTGCCACAAAACCCATTGCCATTAAGCCAACACGTTGAAAAATACAGAGCGGACATGGCTCTAAACCTTTTACATGTTCCAAATATAACGCAAAAGACATGCCGACAATGCTTGCCAGTACAAGCAGTCCACTCACCAAACGGTAACTTAATCGCATGTAAAACCTCGTTTTTATCTATATTGTTCAAGATACTGATCAAAGCTGATCTGACTATCTTGTTCAAGTTGTTCTTGCTGCTGTAAAGATTGTGCAGCCAATTGTTCAAAATATTGTAAAGTCTCTGCACTGATTTCATGCTTTTCATAACTTTCAGCATGCATCTGTGCCATATGACTGCCAAAGCTCCAAGTTCCACCATGCTTTAACGTGTCATCAATCACATGTGCAGATAATGTTTCATCTACTTCATCAATGCGTTCTTGCATTACGGTCAAAGCCGAGCTGTACAGATTTGTCACATAGGTCTGATCGAGTAACTTGGCACAAGCCTGCATATTTGAAATATGCTGACGTGCCCAGTCCTCAATATGGTAAGACCCGTTTAAATCAGTAATGGTTGCGTTTGGCGCTCGACCACGGTTAACCACTTCTGTCTGGTTCTTCTCAATCAAATCTTGCTCAGCACATAACAATTCAGGGCTATCACTGAGTAAGCAATAAAGCGCCAATGCCTCAAGGAAACCAGCCGTTGTTTCATTTACACCAATTGGTGAATATGGATTTACATCTACTGCACGGAGTTCAACATAACCCACGCCTCGATTTTGCAAGGCTTGAGATGGTGTTTCACCCGCATGCGGTACCTGTTTTGGACGCACGAGACTGTAATATTCATTCTCGATTTGTAAAACATGGTCATTAATTTGCAACGGTTCACCAGAAGCATCATTTAACCCTAAACGGCTAAATGGCGGGTAAGGAGAATGTACTGCTTTTTGTAAACCAGCCAGATAACCAGATAGGTTGTTGTAGTGAATACCTAAACTTTTTTGTGCCGAGTTTTGGTAGCCTAAACGTCCCATACGGAGTGCTGTAGCATACGGTAAATAATATGATCCTTTGATTAAAGGCAATAAATGATGTTGATGTCCGGTCAAAAAACAACGACAAACCGAAGGACTTGCCCCGACTAAGAACATTACCAGTGGTGTTAAACGAATAAAGTTACGAATAAGTCCAAAATAACGGTGACTACGATAATCTTGCAGACTGAGTGATTTTAATTTTTCGTCAGTTTCATGTGCCTGCAAAGCAGAAAAAAGAGAATCTGGAAAAGATAAATTATAGTGTACACCCGAAATCGTCTGCATACGGCGACCATAACGGATCCCCAAACCACGGCGATAAAGCGTCTTGAAGCGACCAATATTAGAAGTACCGTATTGAGCTAAACGAATACGCTCTTCGTTGTCATCTAGCATACATGGCATAGACAACGGCCAGAGCTTTTCACCATTTTCTAAATGACGGTGTACAACCGCATGAATATCGGTGAGTTCATGCAAGGCATCACCAATCGTTGGCTGTGGTGAAGTAATAAACTCCATCAACGCTTCTGAATAATCAGTCGTAATTTTTGGATGTGTTAAAGCTGAACCTAATGCCTTTGGATGTAAGTCTTGTGATAAGAACCCATTACTTTGCATACGTAGGCTTTCACGTTCTATTCCACGTAACATGCCTTGTAGTAGCGACGAATCCACCCAAGCAGGAATAACTGATTGAGATGGTGTAGTGGGTTGACTCATGCATTTGCTCGCTTATAAAAGATCACTATATACAAAATCGTGACATGATATGGATGTTGATATGATCACATCATTTCAGTTTGGCAATTTTTATCACAATCTTGTTATTTAAGACACGAAAGAATTGTGATTTTATTGAAGAATAATTGCTAAAGAGTTGTCAATATCATGAACGATCAAGACATTTTAAACTTCTGGTTTTCACCTGAACACCGTTCACTTTGGTTTGCAAAAAGTGATGATTTTGACAAAAAAATCCGTGATCAATTTGCAGACATTCATCATCAGGCGACTCAAGCAGAACTTTGGTCTTGGCGAAAAACAGCAGAAGGTCGTCTTGCAGAGATTATTGTGCTAGATCAGTTTTCTCGCAACATTTATCGTGATCAACCTGAATCTTTTGCTTATGACAGCCTCGCTTTAGCTTTGTCACAAGAAGCAATTAGCTTGCAACTCGATGCACAGCTTAATCCTGACCAACGCTCATTTTTGTATATGCCATTTATGCATAGTGAATCAAAATTGATCCATGAGTTTGCTTTAAAGTTATTTCAACGCCTCGGCAATGAAATTAATTTAAGCTTTGAGAAAAAGCATAAAGTGATTATTGATCGCTTTGGACGTTATCCTCATCGCAATGCCATCCTCGGACGTGTTTCGACACCAGAGGAAACCGAATTTTTATTAGAACCGAACAGCAGTTTTTAAGACTGCTCTATTTTTTAATGCTGAGTTATCCATTCTTCCATGCTCAGCTGGGAGTTCACCATGAAATATCTCTCTCTTTGTTTAGCTTTAGGCACTGCCTTAACTCTAGGTGCTTGTTCTACCATACCTAGCAAACCAAAAACTTTCGATCAACTTGGCCAGTTTTCAGCCTATCCGTTAAATGCACAAACGTTCCGAATCAGCTTCCAAGCTGACTCAAACATGAGCTATGGAACAGCTGAAGAAATTACCTTGGTGAAATCAGCACAAACGACTGTACAAAAAGGCTTCCGCTTTTTTAAAGTACAAAATGACCCAAGTAATCAAAGCCAAAAACCACCTCGTCAGGCTGTGGTTTATCCAGCTGCACCGAGTTTTTATCCGTATGGTTATGGCCGTCGTTATCCGGGTTTCTGGCATGACCCGTTCTATGATTTCCCACAAGTGGTCAATATCGACCCTGTTCAAGTATCGTATACTATTGAATGTTATCGGGATCAAAAGCAGGCTCCGCAGGACGCTTTTGATGCAACGTTAATTCTCAAATCAATCGGACAAAAATATGGCTTAAGTCCGACAGGAGAATTGCTGCCACCGCCTGAGCCGCCAGTAAAACAAAAATGAATAGGATGACCGTATGAATATGGCAGAAGAAGTACACCATGCACCCAATCTGAAGCGCAGCAAATACTTTGCGACGATGGCGCTGGTTATTGTTGTAGTGTTGTGGATTGGCTTATTGGTTGCCAATCGCTTTTTGCCAGAGTACACCAACTTAATTCATATTTTAATGTTAGGTGCGGAAGCTGGCGTAGTCGGTGGACTTGCAGACTGGTATGCCATTACCGTTCTGTTTCGAAACCCATTTGGTAAGCTTCCTATCCCTAAATTTTTGCGCGATCATACCGAAATTATTCCGCGCAATAAGGCTCGTATTGCAGAGTCAATGGGCCGATTTGTGCAGGAAAACTTCCTGTCACCTCAAGTGGTTGAACGAAGCTTAGAAAAAACCGACCTAAGTCTTGCCATTGGTCAATGGCTAGCAAGCCCACAAAACAACACACAAGTGGTACAGCTCATTCAACAAACGGTACCGAAAATTTTTGAATTTGTGAGCCAAGAGCAAATTGCCAATTTTGTGCAAAACAACAGCGTGCAATGGGTACGCAATACACAAGTCAATAAACTTGCCAGCGAAATGTTACGTGCAGTCTTGGAAAATGACTTCCACCAAGACGTATTGCAGCGTGGTCTCGATATCGCGCATGAGTGGGTCGTACAGAACCCTGATAAAACTCGTGAATTGACCCGAAAAATGTTTAAAGCGCTGGGAGTCTGGTCACTGGCAAAGGGTGCAAGCTGGATTGGTATTGATGTTCAGCAGCGCACGATCGACTCACTGATTGAAAAAGTAGAATCAATGCTGGCCGACCCAGAACACCCATGGCGTCAGGAAATTGAAACTGTTGCTCACTCTCTCATGCTTGAGCTGGCAAAACCAGATAGTGTTGCGAGCCAACGTCTAAATAGCGGTAAAGATGCACTGTTAGATAGTCCTCAAGTCCTGAACTTCATTAGCGGTGCTGTCACAATTTTATGTGATGCCATTAAAGAAGATTTAATGAAAGAAGACTCTGGCATTGCAATGAACCTACGTGCAGCAATCCAGCAACTCGGTGAAAACCTTGTTCAAAATACCAAAGTACGTGAAGTTCTCAACAAAGAAATGACAGGGCTTGCACTGACTTTTACCGATCAGTATAGCCATAAAATCATACGCTATGTGAGTGAACGCATTCATGAATGGGACTCACGTGAAATGATTGGAAAAATTGAAAATGAAGTCGGTGGCGACTTACACATGATTCGCGTAAACGGCGTTGTAGTTGGCGCATTTATCGGTTTAACTCTAGGTGTAATCCGCGCAGCGATTGAATCGATTTTATAACCCTAATCATTTCTTTAAGAGAACAACATGCTACAGCTTCAGTCAAAATTGCCCACACAAGGGGTAACTATTTTTAGTACCATGACGGCAATGGCACAGCGCTTGGGTGCACTTAACCTTTCACAAGGTTTCCCTGACTTTCCTGCACCTCCTGCTTTGCTCGAAGCCCTCTCACAGGCAACTTTAGCTGGACATAATCAGTACCCACCTGGTGATGGCATTCTCGCTCTGCGTGAACAACTTGCTTTACAGTTTCAACAGCGCGACCAACTTCAACTTGATCCTGTCACACAAATCACGATTACACCTGGCGCGACCATTGCTATTTTCTGTGCCATACAAGCCTGTATCAATGCAGATGATGAAGTGATTATTTTTGACCCGAGTTATGACAGCTACAGCCCTTCTGTTCAGCTAGCAGGTGGCAAAGCTGTTCGTATTGCCCTGCAAGCACCTGACTTTAAGGTTGACTGGCAGCAAGTTAAAGATCTGGTCAATGACAAAACCTGTATGATTGTGGTGAATACGCCCCACAATCCAACTGGCACCATATGGGAAAAACAGGACTGGTTAGAGCTTATTGAACTGATTCGAGATAAAAATATCGTGGTTTTATCTGATGAAGTGTATGAACACTTAGTTTTTGACGGTCAGCAACACTTTAGTGCGTTGCATTTTCCAGAGCTAAGAGAGCGTAGTTTTGTGATTGGTTCTTTTGGGAAAACCTTTCATGTGACAGGTTGGAAAACAGGTTACTGTGTTGCTTCACCTGAATTAATGCGTTTATTCCGTCAGATTTACCAATATGCGAATTTCTGTGGCACGTCACCTTGTCAGATTGCCCTAGCGCAATATATGCAACAACATCCGGAACATATTCAAGAGCTTTCACAGTTTTATCAAACTAAGCGGGATCGATTTAATCAGGCAATTCACAACAGCCGTTTTTTACTTAAACCGTCTCAAGGCACTTATTTCCAAAACCTTGACTACAGCCAGATTAGACCCGATTTAAACGATGTTGAAATGTGCCAGTTTCTTGCCGAGCAACATAAAATTGTGGCCATTCCAGTTTCGGTGTTTTACCAACAAGCGCCTGAGTCTTTACGCCTCATTCGTTTCTGCTTTGCTAAAAATGATGAAACATTGCAAAAAGCAGGAGAAATCTTGAATGAATGTTAATAAATTTAGAAACTTAGCATAGTAAAACACTACAAGAAATTTCCCCTAAATATGCTAAGTTGAATATCTGCCCCGCTCATCAAAGAGATGGGCGATGGAGAATACATGCCACCAAGACAGTCTTTAATTCATCAGCAAAATCTATGGAAAACATTTTTTGTTTTCTTATTGCCACTCATTGCAACCAATATTTTGCAGAACTTGTCCGGCACCATTAACACCATTTTTGTTGGCCAAATGATGGGTGTCGATGCAATTGCTGCCGTCTCGGTTTTTTTCCCTATTTTATTCTTATTGCTCGCTTTTATTATCGGAATTTCAACTGGTACGACTATTTTAGTCGGGCAAGCATGGGGCGCGCAGAATATTGAAAAAGTTCAAAGTGTCGTAGGGTCTACTCTGTTTATGACCATTATTGGCGGTATCATTACTGCAATTATTGGTGTGTTTTTTGCCCAAGATATTTTAGAACTTTTAGGCACCGACCCAAAGGTCATGCATCTCTCGTTGCCTTATGTGCAATGGATGTTGGCAGGTAGTCCACTCCTATTTGTCTATATTATCTATACCTCTATTTTACGTGGTGTAGGTGACAGTACGACACCTTTACTAGCTCTTGCTTTAACCAGTGTGATTGGTTTAGTCATTACCCCTATTTTGCTTAAGGGTTATTTTGGTTTTCCTGCTCTGGGAATTATTGCTCCAGCAATTGCCACCATTACAGGGTATGTGGCTATCCTAATTTTTCTGGCGATTTACCTAAACAAGAAAAAGCATCCGCTTCGACCGAACCGCCAACTTTTGCAGCATATTCGTCATAACCCAGATTTAAGCAAAATCATTTTGCGCCTAGGTGTGCCAACTGGTATTCAAATGATTACCACCTCTATGGCAGGACTTGTGATTGTAGGTTTAGTCAACCGTTTTGGCGCTCATGCGACAGCTGCATATGGTGCTGTAAACCAAGTACTCAACTATATTCAGTTTCCTGCTTTATCAATCTCAATTGCAGCTTCAATTTTTGCAGCACAAGCCATTGGTGCAGGTAAATCAGACCTACTTGCACGTGTTACCCGCACGGCTCTAGGTATGAACTTTTTATTTACAGGTACCCTAATCGCACTGGGCTATCTATTTTCAAAATATTTAATGGCTTTATTCATTACCGACCCAACTGTGGTGGTGTTAGGGCAGCAACTTTTATTTATTGTACTTTGGGCAATTTTGTTCTTTGGTGCAGGTGCTATTTTTGCATCCATCATGCGTGCCAGTGGTACCGTAACAGCCCCAATGCTATTAAACATATCGGCTATTTTATTTATTGAAATTCCATGTGCTTACTGGTTTAGCTCTATGTGGGGACTTAAAGGAATTTGGTTTGCTTATGCTTTGGCATTTGTCAGCCTCTGTATTGTTCAAGGCTTGTATTATCAGTTTATTTGGAAGAAAAAGAAGATCAAAGTTCTTATTTAGAATGCATTAAGCCTTATAAAAAAAGCCATCATTTGATGGCTTTTTTACATTAAAAGTTATTTCATTAATTTGGTCACAATGGTTGAAGCACGTTGGTATCCTGTCGGGAATAAACGTTGGAATGCATCCAGAATTTTTGCATCACTACCAATGAGTAAACGACGCTTATTTTTCAAAACTGCATCCAGAATTTGACGAGCCGCCTCTTCTGGTGGGGTACGCAATAACTTGTCAAAATTTTGAATCGATTTTGTCGGATCCATACCCAAAGTGTTCAAGCTATCGCTCATTTTTGCAGCTTTAGCAATATTGGTACGGATACCACCCGGATGTACGCACAACGAGCTTACGCCACATTTTTCAATATCTAGCTCTTGGCGTAATGACTCGGTAAAACCACGCACCGCAAATTTTGTAGCGTTATAGCCAGACTGAGTAGGTTGAGCGGTTAAACCAAATAAGCTCGAAATATTAATAATATGACCATCTTGAGTTTGCTTAATAAACGGTAAAAATTCTTTAGTACCGTAAACCACACCCCAGAAGTTAATTCCAACGATCCACTCTAAATCTTCATAGGTCGCGCCTTCTACAGTCGAACCTAAGGCAACGCCGGCATTGTTAAAAATGAGATTAACAGAGCCATGATCTTGCACGGTTTCCTGTGCCCACTGTTTTACCGCTTCACGGTCAGAAACATCCAGCTTTTTAGTTGTTACGCTAATGTTGCTGTAGGGTTTTAATAGCTCAACAGTTTTCTCTAAGCCCTTTTCATTAATATCACTCAAAGAAAGATGGCAGCCTTGTTTTGCCAAGAGAATTGCTAGTTGTTGCCCAATGCCAGAACCTGCGCCCGTAATTGCAGCGACTTTGTTTTTAAAATTTTTCATTGTCCATCCTTTGTTTTTCGATTTGCACAATCGGTTCATTGCATGTGCACTTTAGACTCTTTTAATATAATTTTGACAATATTCATTGTCAATATAGTACACTGTAATTTCAGATAGATTGGCACAATTCTGCTGACGGCTTTATCATAGGCCCATATTTGCCGAAAAACCGATAAATCAGGAAACCATTTTTTATGGCGACAAACGACTCAACCAGTAAAAAGAAAACAAAAACTGTGAGTAAAGAACGTCAGTTCAAAGGGTTATCTCTTACTGAGCGTAAAGAGGCACGCCGCGAAAAACTGATTGAAGCAGGTATTGCAACTTATGGAACTCTCGGCTTTTTTTCAGTGACGGTAAAAGATGTTTGCCAAGAAGCAAAACTCACCGAGCGCTATTTTTATGAATCTTTTAAAAAGAGTGAGGATTTATTCCAAACTATCTTTTTAAAAATGATTGAAGAGTTACAACAAAACTTAATGCAAGCTGTGATTAAAGCTGCGCCAGATCCAGAAAAAATGGTCGATGCGGGTTTAAGAGCACTGCTGACAACCTTAAAAGACGATCCGAGACTAGCTCGTATCATCTATGTTGATGCAGTTCTGGTTCAAGAATTACATAATCAGGCCACCATTCAGGAAACACTTGCTCAGTTTGATCGTATGATTCAAGCTTTCGTTATGCTGACCATGCCGCAAATTCAACATCATGAAAATGAGCTATCTTTAATCGCAACTGGCTTAAACGGATACGTGACACAAATTGCGATTCGCTGGGTGATGGGAGGCTTTGAGCAGTCTCTAGAGCAAGTTTTGACAGCTTGCCGTATTGTTTTCTTATCTTTATTGGCACAAGTTTCAAAATAATATTAAAGTTTTTTGACACGACTTTGACCTAAGAAACCTATAGGAAAGCAAACTGATAACACCTTGAATGATTTTAAGAAAATTTATGTTTTCCTGTCATCATTCGGTCATGTGCTTGCCGTATTTTTGTCACAAATTATTGCTAAATTCGATTTTATAGACTTTTCTGCAATGAAATTGTCATAATTAATCTTTGTAATAAGCCTGTCATAACTACAAAACGGTTCACCGTTAAAATCTACAAGGTATTACGCTGTGAAAGATGACTACATTTTAATTGTCGATGATGAGCTTCCTATTCGTGAAATGATCCATACTTCTTTGGACATGGCAGGCTTTCAATGTTTACAGGCTGAAGATGCTAAACAGGCTCATCAAATTATCGTCGACCAACGTCCGGCGCTTATCTTGCTCGATTGGATGTTACCTGGAGGGGTGAGTGGTGTCGACTTATGCCGCCGCTTAAAACGCGATGAAAATTTAGCAGAAATTCCAGTCATTATGCTCACCGCTCGCGGAGAAGAAGACCACAAAGTACAAGGTCTAGATGCCGGTGCAGACGACTATATGACTAAGCCATTTTCAACACGTGAACTGGTTTCTCGTATTAAAGCAGTTCTACGCCGTGCAAATGCATTAAGCGGTGAAAAAACGATTGATGCCAATGGTTTAATTCTTGATCCTGTAAGCCAGCGTGTAAGCTTTGGCAACAGTATTTTAGATATGGGACCAACTGAATATCGCTTGCTTGCATTTTTTATGACCCATCCAGAGCGTGCATATACACGTGCGCAGTTGCTCGATCAGGTATGGGGCGGTAATGTATACATCGAAGATCGTACCATCGATGTACATATTCGTCGTTTACGTAAAGTCTTAGAACCTTTTGGTGTTGACCGATTTGTTCAGACAGTACGTGGTACAGGTTATCGTTTCTCAACACGTGCAGATTTAGCCGCAGGTTAACCAAAATTTATGTATGAACCCTACCCCGTCCCTGAACAGGTACGTGAACAAAAACTTTCTCGTTACAGTAGTTTATGGACGTTTGCTAAACAAGATTTACGGCTTTTATTATTTTTCCTGATTATTGCGGGTTTAGTCGGTTTAGGGGTTGGGTATTTCTGGAGCTGTATTTTTATCGCCTTCGTGGTGTTTTTTGCACTCCAGTTACGTTCTTTATATTTGGTCAATGATTGGATTGCCAACAATCCTTACGATGTTCCTCCCAACTTAAGTGGTATTTGGGGGGCACTATTGTTTAATGTGTATCGTGCTCAGCGTCAGGAACGTATTGTTCAAGCCGAAATGGTTGGGCTGATTGACCGCGCTCAATCCTCTTTAGTTGCGCTAGCTGAAGCCGTTGTACTCATTGATGATCAACATCAAATTGAATGGTGGAACCCTGCCGCAGAGCGTTTATTGGGTATTAGCCCACTCGACCGTGGTCGCAACTTATTAACGATTTTGCGCCAGCCTACTTTTATTGAATATTTTAACAACATTGATCAGGCACCTGACGGCATTAAGCTACATTCCAACTTTGATGATGATCGTTATGTGCAAGTCAAACTCACACGGTTTGGTGGTGAAAGCCGCTTACTTGTCGCTTATGACGTGACTCGTATGCATAACCTTGAGCAAATGCGTAAAGACTTCGTCGACAATATTTCGCATGAACTACGTACTCCATTAACTGTACTCAGTGGCTACATCGAAACATTTACCGATCAAGAAGATATTAGCCCACGCTGGAAACGTGCATTTGACCAAATGCAATCACAAACCAAACGTATGAATGCGTTAGTGAATGATTTATTGCTGTTATCGAATTTAGAAAACAACAAAAAAATTGCAAAAAATCAGATTATTGAAATGCCGAGTTTAATGAATCAACTCTTTGATGATGCTCAGGCTTACAATGCCGATTATGGACACACGCTCAATTTACATATTGATAGCCACTGTGACCTCATTGGTTCAGACATGGAAATTGCTAGTGCATTTAGTAACTTAATTACCAATGCCATTAAGTACACACCAAAAGGCGGAACGATTACCATTGGTTGGCACGACGATGGTGAACATGCTTACTTTAGCGTACAAGATACAGGCATTGGGATTAACCCAAAACATTTGCCGCGGCTGACTGAGCGCTTTTACCGTGTAGATAGCGACCGTAGTCGTCAAACAGGTGGAACGGGTTTAGGTTTGGCGATTGTAAAACACGTGCTGATGCAACACGGCGCTTATTTAGACGTGCAATCTAAAGAAAATGAAGGGTCAACATTTACCGCAGTTTTTCCAAAAGAAAGACTATATAACATGACCTAAAATTACCCCTCATATATAAAAAGCCGACTCATAAAAAGTCGGCTTTTTTGTGAAAATCACACTCTGTTTATTTAGAAGTCGAGCAATACGACTTGATCTGATTTTTCTCTATAACGTTTAAGAAGTTGGTAGCGAAAGTATTGCTTTGACGCAGGGCATCTCGATGATCTCCGCCATCAATCGTTTGATAAATGGTTGGTTTTTTTAATTTACATAGCTGTTGGTAATAAGCATATGTTCCTCTCGGGTCAACCAAATGATCTTTAGAACCTTGAACAATCATTAACGGTACAGTCGGCACCATATTTTCAATCGACTGCTGTTTTAGATAAGCCAAAAGAGGTTTTAAGTCCGCATCAGCTTTAAATATACTCGAAGGAGATTTCTTCAAATCAGATTGAAGTTCAGATAAACAGCGGCTACGTCCTTGAGTCAGCACAGTGTTCATTTCTGGACTGACTAAGTTTTCAGGAACAATGCTTGGTTCAGCTGCTTGTGCGCCCAATAATACAATCGGGAAAAAAGCAGCCACACTAGGTTCTGGGTTCGGATTAGTTTTCACATATTCTGCAATACCTTCATATTGATAACCGCCTGGCGCAAGCGCAATCGCTCCTTTTAAATCCAGTTCAGGCGCATCTTTTTGGCCATAAGCAGATACTGCAATTGCCGCAGCCCCACCTTGGCTATGTCCCATGACTAACCACTGTTTATTGAAATCTTTTGGCTTCAACACATGTAATGCTCGTACGGCATCGACCACCGTATGCAGTTGGCTTTTTGCATTCATATAAGGATGCCCACCCGGTGTACCTAAACCCTGATAATCAGGTGCAACAACTGCGTAGCCTCGTGCAAGCCAGCTATCTAAAGCTTTAGAAGCAACTTCTTGATATGAATGAACTGGGCCACCTACATAGTCATCCGAAGGTGCGCAGGTGTCAGCAACTCCTGTCGTACCATGTGCCCAAGCAAGTATAGGCCAGCCATTTTTAGGCGGTGTTCCTTTTGGTAGTAAAATAAATGCTGAGGTAACGATAGGTTCACCGTTCACACCTCGACTACGATAATTTATTAACAAACGCTGATCGGCGTGAGGAAATAAATTCGTTACATCTTGCTGTGCTATAGACAGTATTGAACCTGGTTTATCGTTCACAATTTGCTTGTTCAAATCTGTAATTGACGCAGTCATAGCAGAGCCAGACACTAAACAAGCACTACTAAATAAAATTTTAAAAAACGAATTACTTTTTTTAATCAAGGGATTACTCTTCTATTATTTACATTGCATCTATTTAAATAATCAATTTATAAAATATAAATTACCATAAAATTATCTATAATTTATATTCAATCTAAAAACACATTAAAACAGATTTACTGAAATTTAATAAAACTATATTTTAAAAATATGTAATATAAATACAGTTGCAAAAATTAATCCCGTTTAAATAATAAAAAATATATGCTGATATTTTCCTAATTACTACAGCGATTAAAATGTCAAAACAATATAAATTTATACCGTACCTAATTTGTCTTATTCTCGGTTCTGTATCTATCCATAGCTTTGCAGATGTGCAAGTGTATGGTCCTGGTGGTCCAGCACCCGCAATAAAAGAAGCCGCCAAACAATTCACCAATAAAACGGGCATAGCAGTCCATGTGACTTCTGGACCTGCTTCTCAATGGTCGGAAAAAGCGAAACAAGATGCCGATGTTATATATAGCGGTTCCGAAGCCATGATGTCTGATTTTGAAAATGCTTTTTCTGAGCAAATTATAAAAGACTCGGTAGAGCCTTTATATTTACGTCCCACAGCCATTTTAGTGAGAAAGGGAAACCCTAAGAATATTAAAGGTTTTAAAGACCTCGCTAAACCCGGTGTTAAGGTTTTAGTTACGCATGGCGCAGGTCAAGTCGGTATGTGGGAAGATATTGCTGGAAGAACTGGAAATATTAAATTAACCAAATCTTTTCGAAAAAATATTGCCACCTATGCAGCCAACACAGGAATTGCCAAGAAAAACTGGGAAGAAAATAGCGGCTATGATGCTTGGTTAGTCTTTAATATTTGGGGAGTCAGTAACCCAGATATTGGACAAATTATACCAATTGAACCAGAGCTAGTTATTTATCGAGATACAGGTGTAGCCTTAACTAAGCATAGTTTAAAAGACACTGAAGCTAAACGTTTTGTGGATTTTCTATCATCTCAACAAGGCAATGCTATTTTCAAAAAATATGGTTGGACTAAATAATGAAGAAGGGAGCCATACTCCCTTTTTTGCTTTTTAAAAGTATTAACTCTAGCTAATTAAAATATATTCTTTGATATTGAATATACTCCTACGGCATATAAAGTACCCAGTATTAAACAAAAGGCTGAGCTGATATACCAAAATAAATCACTATTTCCGACAAATTTTAATTTTAACCATGGAAAAGCAAAACCACGAATAAGAAACACAGCTGCGACAAGTGACAAAATAATTTCGGTAAAAGGTAATAGCTGTAGTCCTTTTGCTGCAAAGAAGGCATACATAGAACATACTGTTAGGATGATCCCCACAGCTATAGCTGTAAAATTCGGATACCAATACCCCCTTTCGACCATCTGAACAATACTTTTCCCAGCTCCTAAAAACCGAAAACCATTTGCTCCCCAAAACACACAAATAAAATGAAGTAACGCGGCCATGAAAGTCAAAGCCGAAGCAAAATATAAACTAATGATAGGAGTTGGGGACATTTTATTCTCTTAGTGAATCTTTATAATGAGTTAAAAATTAATTTACTGGCAAACATTATATTTAAAAATATAGTTAATTATAGGAATGTAAATAAAAAAGAGAGCAAATGCTCTCTTTTTAAATCTTATTTCTGGGTTAGATCGTATGGCCCATACGTTCACCCATCACAACAACAGACTCAGCTTTAAAACGCTTTTCCCACTCGACCTTATCTTTTTCAAATAAGATAACCGCAGTAGAACCTAAATAAAAACGGCCAAGCTCAGCACCTTTTTCTAGCTTTAACTGATGATGTTGTAATTCGATACGACCTGAAGGCTTTACCTTGCCTGTTGCTACAGTTTCAATACCAGCAACAATCATAGCGCCGACTAAAACAACAGCCATACGTCCAAGCTCAGTATCAAACAAACACACCATGCGTTCATTACGGGCAAATAATCCCGGTACATTTTCAGCGGTCACCTGATTTACTGAAAATAGCTCACCCGGTACATACAACGTTTCAGTTAATGTACCTGCAAATGGCATATGAACACGATGATAGTCGCGTGGCGAGAGGTAAACTGTTACAAACTCACCTTCTTGGAAAGGTTGAGCAAGTTGTGGGTCGCCAATGAGTTTCTCTACAGAGAAGCTTTGACCTTTTGCCTGAAAAACCTCACCAGCAGTAATTTTACCAATTTGTGAAATAGCGCCATCTGCTGGTGAAACAATGCTATCTGCATTTTCGTCGATCAAACGTACGCCATCTTTTAAAGCACGGGTAAAAAAGTCATTAAAAGATTTATATTTCAGTGCATTGCCTTGTTCAGCAATCGATAAATCAATCCCATACTTAGTTTTAAATGCTTGAATAACAGCAGTTTTTATAACTGGATTTTCACTCGCAGCAACTTTACCCACTACACGGCTCAATTGATGTTGAGGAACAAGATTTTGTGCCTTAATAAATAATTCTTTTTTTAATCGAGATGTGAAACTCACGACGGTGATTCTCCAGTAATAATAGGACTATCGAGGCGATTGCCCCATTCACTCCACGCACCATCATAGGCTTTTGCTTCCCAACCCAAAAGTCTAGCCAAAATGTAGGCCAAACCAGAACGGTGATGTGACTGGCAGTACACGACTACAGGTTGCTGTAAATCAAACCCAAGTTGTTCAAGGCGCTGCCGCGTGCGTTCAAGCGGATGCAATTTTAGATGATTTTGACGATTAAGTGCAGTACTCCACTCAAAATGAAGGGCATTTGGAATGTGACCACCGCGTCGCGCTGCTAAGCGGATACCACTATATTCATCAATTGTTCTACAGTCCCATAACTGAATACTTTCTTGCTCGACTTGCTTTCTTAGTTCCTCATAGTTCACTCGGTACTGAGCAGCATGCGATAAATCAATTTGAATTAAATCGGTAACAGGAGAAATTTTTTCGACTTCTGCCGTTGTGGGTAAGCCTGCTCCTAACCATGCATGAATACCACCATTAATTAAACTGGTACGCGTAAATCCTAAGCAATGTAAATTCCAGATTAAACGCCCAGCCCATGCCCCACCTTCATCGTCATAGACCACAACGTGATGATTTGGTGAAATATTCAATTTTTCAATCAGCGCTTGTAAGCCAGATTCATCAGGCAAGATGCCAGTGGCTTCTTCATGTTGAGCCACCAACCATTTAGGCTGTAAATGAATGGCATGTGGAATATGAAGTTGCTCATAAACAGATGCACGGCTTAAATCCACAATACGGATATATTCATTGCCTAAATAAGGCACTAACTCTTCGGCTTCTATGAGTAAATCAAGTTTAAAATCAGGAGGGGTCATCGTCATGGTTACTTTTTATACCAGCTTAATTTCATCTTAGCATAAGCTTATATCTATCAAACTCTGATTTTCTGCTACCATTTAGCAAAAAATCAGATATAAACATTCTTAAGCACTGAGTCTTTGCCAAGTCGTTAAACGACATTGTCATTAAACAGCTTCATCAAGCTCTTCAATTTGGAAAACCTGACGCAAATAGGCCAAGAACGTATCGTTGTCGGTCATGGTCTTTCCTGGGCTATCCGAAATTTTGGCAACCGACTGACCGTTACACTCAACCAGTTTCAACACAATATTCAGCGGCTTTTGCCCCATATCGTTGGTCAAATTGGTTCCAATACCGAAACTTACCTGAAAACGATCTTTAAAGTATTGGTGAAGCTCCCATGCCTTTGGCAAATTGAGACCATCACTAAAGGTGAGCATTTTGGTTTTAGTATCAATTTTTAACTTACGATAATGCGCGTAGGCTTTATCGCCCCACTCATATGGGTCACCACTGTCGTGACGTAAGCCATCAAATAGTTTCGCGAAATACAGGTCAAAATCTCTGAGGAAAGCATCCATTCCAACAACGTCAGTCAAAGCAATTCCTAAGTCTCCACGATATTCTTGAACCCATGTTTCTAAAGCAGCTTTTTGAAAGTCACGTAAGCGCACATCAAGGGCCTGAAACGCTTGTAGGAATTCGTGCGCCATAGTTCCAATTGGCGTGATATTTAATTCTTTAGCCAGCAAGACATTACTTGTACCACGGAACACATGTGGGACAGTTTTATGAAATGCAGCCACGACATGTTTTTGCCATTCAAAGCTATAACGACGGCGTGTACCAAAGTCGGAAACTAAAAATGGAGGATCATTCGGCTGTTGAGATTTTTCGTATTGCTGAATTAATTCGAGTTTTGCTTTTAAACGGCGTTCGCCCTCGGCCCAAACTTCATCTGTTCGAATGCGGCTAAAATATAACTCATTTACAATCGCCAGCACAAAAATCTCGAACATCATGGCCTGAACCATTGGCCCTTCAATACGAATATCTAGACGACCTTCGGCATCTATACTGGCTTGAATAAAACGACGTTTGAGTTGGAATAATTCTAAATAATCGACAAAATCACTTTTAATAAAACGCAATTTTCTTAAGTATTGCAATTCGTCTTCTTTATATTTGAGATTACATAAATGGTCGAGTTGCTCATTTAAGTCATCCAAAATATCCACTAATGGATAAACCGTATCTTCTAAGTTTCTGCAACGAAAATGATAGACGCTATGAGTTTGCGGAAATTTGTGCAAAACCACTTGTAGCATCGTAAATTTGTACAAGTCTGTATCAAGTAAAGAATGGATAATTGGAGACATAGTCAATGATTATTCGCTTGCTTCTTTGCATTAAAGCATATTTTTATAGATGAATTATGGGCTTTTATACCATTGTTGCAACTCCATGAAATTTCCTTTTAAAAATCATTTAAATTAATTTCTGCTAAACTGCATCAATTCAAACAATTGCAGAAAATCTCTCTAACAATGCGCGCTTTAATACAACGAGTTCTTGAAGCTAAAGTGGTCGTAGACGGTGAAACGACCGGCGAAATCCAGCATGGCTTATTGGTTTTTTTAGGAATAGGCCGAGATGATACCTTCGCCATGGGTCAGAAGCTTATCGATAAAATTTTGAAATATCGTATTTTTGATGATGAGCAAGGCAAAATGGGCTGGAACGTCTCTCAGGCAAATGGTGGGATTCTGCTTGTTTCTCAGTTTACCCTGATGGCTCAAACCCAAAAAGGTTTACGTCCGGACTTTGGCCCAGCTATGCCACCTAGTGATGCAAAAGCACTCTATGAACAGTTGGTTGAATATACCCTTTCACAGTTTGAAAAAGTTCAAACAGGAATTTTTGCAGCCGACATGAAAGTACATCTCATAAATGATGGGCCAGTCACTTTCAATCTGGAAGTTGAAGCATAAATATAAAAAACTCCCAAATGGGAGTTTTTTATATTTCTGGCAATTAACGTCCAGTTTTCTCTTTAATAAAAGCACGCGCCTGACGTACTTTTTCTTTTACTGGTTTTGGTAACTTAGGTGGAATGAGCTTAGCTGCTTGGTTAAACCAAACAAGCAAGCTGAAATCGCCTTCCATTTTAATGCTACCGTTTTGCATACCTGTCATAAATGCAGTTGGGTCGCCTTTTAATAATGTTTTTACACCTTGTTCACTATCTGCAAATTGCAAAATAAAGTCAGCTTTTTCAGGCGAACCCGCGACTGTGTCGATGTGACCATGGTTAATAATAATTTGGCGAGCAACACCTAAGTCAGTACCAATTTGAATACGGAATGCACGGTCATGAACTAGTTCAATAAACTTAGGACTTGTACGTGCCAACTGTTTCATACGAAGTGTCAAACCTGCTACCAATAAATCTAACGGGTCTGTACTAACATCAACAAGTGGTAACTTAACTACAGGTATAGAAGAAAGTTTCATGAACATTCACGCCTATTGTATTTTTATGAAAATCTTGGGGCAAAACTCGACAAGGGCTTCCCTTTGACTGTTTTGTGCATCGACTGATGATATTCTAATTGGCAACGCAATCTATATATGAAACGTCAACAGACCACGCTATCGTAGCATAACTGGCTATTTTTTAATAAATGCTTTGTATAATAAAAATCATGTTTTCGTAAATAAAAAAGGCATGCTGTGCATACCTTTTTAGCGTTAGATAATACTTTAATTATCGGCTAGAACATTGCTGTTGGTCATCTTCATATACTGGCGTATGTTCTATATATTGGCGATTTGCCAAAGCCTTTTGTGCCTGTTTATCCTCACGTAATAAAACAAATGTGACCATTACCATCGCTAGACTTAGTGCAGTTAAATAACTATATGTGACTGGCATTTCAAAAGTGACTTGAACTCCAAAGCGGACCACTTCCAATAGCCCCCAAAAAAACATCCCTGCAAGCATAAAACCAAGCCAACGACGGTAAGGAGAAAAGAAAACAGCAACAAGCGCGACAGCAATTAAGCTGAATCCGGCGATAGCGGCAAAATTCGCTGTTACCATAGAAACCTCCGTCTTAATGAAAACGTCTAAAAACATTCGGTCTGAACTTCAGACCTCATTCCAAAAACAACTTTAATTCATGATTTGTGTTGAAGCTTAGAAAGCATTATGGATGTTTTTTTTTAGAAAAAAAGACCTGTTATTTGTCGATGCGACACACTTTGTCGCAACATTCTTTTGTCATTACATTTTTCTAAATTTCAAAAAGTTCTACGTCCTATATGGCATCAATTATGGCGTGTCATTACAAAAAACTATGCTGTTTTTTTGCCTGAAAATAAGTTTTTTTCAGTTTTTTTTATTGCCTTTTTTCTGTGCATAATTTTGTCATAACTTGCTTGTTTTTATGACTATTCTGCATAAAAAAAGCGCTACTCTTGAGCAGCGCTTAATGATTGTTCAGTATTATTTAAGCACGGTTCAAATCTTTGTCATGCATACCGAGTAAATATAGTACACCATCTAAACCAACGCTTGAAATCGCCTGATTCGCATTTTGGCGAACAAGCGGTTTAGCACGATACGCTACGCCAAGTCCGGCAATCGCAAGCATTGGTAAATCATTTGCGCCATCGCCGACAGCCATTGCCTGCTCTAATGAAATATCAAGTTTGTTGGCAAGCTCACGTAATAATTCAGCTTTACGTGCGCCATCAACAATTACACCTTTTACTTCACCAGTTACAACGCCATCTTGTACGTCTAAAACGTTGGCATGAACTTCATCAATACCTAATTTACCTTGTAAATATTCAGCAAAATATTGGAAACCGCCAGATAAAATTGCAGTTTTATATCCAAGTGCTTTTAACGTTGAAATGAGGCGTTCTGCACCTTCGGTAATGGTTAAACGCTCAGCAATTTTAGGTAAAACAGCAGCATCAAGCCCTTTTAATAATGCAACACGGGCACGGAAGCTTTGTTGGAAATCAAGTTCGCCTTGCATTGCTCTTTCAGTAATTTCAGCAACTTGTGCGCCTACCCCTGCTTCAATCGCCAATTCATCAATCACTTCTTGCTCAATTAAGGTTGAGTCCATATCGAAGCACACTAAACGACGGTTACGTCGATAAGCGTTGTCTTCTTGAACAGCGACATCAATATTTAATTCGCTTGAAAGAAGTAAACATGCAGCACGCATTGCTTGTGCATCTAAAGTTGGACCACTGCTTAAACCGAACTGTACACAAGCGCGACGAGGCAATGTACTGTCCTTTTCAATGTCTACACGACCTGATAAACGGGTTACAGTTTCGATGTTAAAGCCTTGGCTAGACACAATTTGTGTAACGGCTTGTAAGTGTGCAGCAGTAAGCTCTGGTGCCAAAGCCGTGACGATATAACGGGTTCGCCCACCTTCACTTACCCATTGATCGTATTCTGCGCCCGAGATTGGTTTAAAGCGCACTGTTAAGCCAATATCATGTGCTAAAATCAAAATCTCTTTCATTGCCAACGCTGTCGCAGTTTCATTATCTGAAGCGACCACGATGCCCAATGTCAGTTGATTATGAATAACGGCCTGACCTACATCCAGTATTTGCAATGAATGTACGGATAGTACTTGCATTAATCGGGTAAACTGGTTTGGTTGGTCCGGTCCTAAAAAGGATATAAGAATGATTTCTCGCATGAATTGACTCTAGTCTGAGTGACAACTATTGTAAGAATCATAATCGAATTTCAATATAATTGCCTTGGAAGTTTAACTTGATTGCGCCTAGACAAGGGCTATTTGCTAGCCTACTGATCATTAGTTTTGCATTGCATACCTTTTTATTGGTGATTGCAACGACACACCAGCTCAATGAAAACCGTGCGAGCCAAGGTCAGCTCATGACCAGCCAACTCGTAGCAGACAGCTTATCTGAGCTTGAACCTGCCAATACGGTATCTTTGGCTCTTATTGCCAATCGCTATGCGACCAATCCAAGTGTGGCATCTATTCGCATTCTTGATGCCAATAAACAAGTCCTAGCGACAAGCGGCATGTCAAAAACTCGCGAAGGTGAAGTTTTTGTTCGTGATGCTCTTCAAAACGAGAAGAAAGTCGGTTCTATTGAAATTACGCTTATTCAACCAAGTATTGGCGAAATCCTTCGTACCCAATGGCTGGCGATTTTAGCTTCGTTATTCTTACATGTTTTATTATGGCTTGCTTATCGTGCCATCGCTCGTCCAACCCGTAGTGAATACCTAGCACGTATTAACGAAGAAAATCGTTTAAAACATGAGATTCAAGAGTTAACTCAAGCTCTCGCGCTTGAAAAACAAAATACAGTAACTTTGGTTGCACAAGCTCAGCAACAAGCTAAAGCGAAACCACTTGTTCGCCCACAACCAGAAAAAAGCACAGAATCTACAAACCAAGATAGTTTGGCACTCAACATTCAGTTTTATGACCCTAAACAGTTATTAAGTAGTGTTAACCAGTCTGTTTCTATACCTTATTTCAAACTTTGCCAGCTCTTCTTAAATAAAAGTATCGAGCTATGCACAAAGCATTATCATTTAAAGACTACAGATATTGAGGTCGTAGATGAGTTTCATGCAGAAGGCGCAACACTCGCAATCTCAACCTCACATCAGCACGCTGTAGAATGTCTTCTTATGGTGGGAACAGTTTTCCAATTACTATCAGACGTTTTATATAAACGTTACCGTGAAGATAAACGCTTTGCACTACAAACGCGTAGTGCTGTGTGTCATGCAGTAGGAGCAATGCAAATTGATGCCAAAGAAGCAGCTCAGCGTTTAGCACAACATCTGCATGCTAAAGAGTCTGCGCTTTATCTAGATAATGATCAGCTTAAAGCAATTCAAGACAGTTATCAGCTTGTTGCAATGCCAAACCCGAGCAATATTATGACTCGTCATGCATTTATGATTAATGGTATGAATGCTGAATGTGCAGAGCTTGCCCAAAATATTCGAACTGAAATTTTGATGGGCAAAAAATCAATTCCACAAAATGATAGCCCGAGCAGTGCGGCATCTTAAAAGTCATTGTGCGCATTCAAACCTAGCCTAAAGGCTAGGTTTTTTTATTTAAATTCATGGTATTTATAATCAAGAATTTTATTTTCTTATGCTTTATTGAGATAAGTAAATCCAGATCTATTATGTTGAGATGTAAATTTGGATAAATCAGAATCATAGGCAAAATTCTCTAAACAGCGTAAACTATGCAAAATTTATTAAATAGAAATTGTCTTACGACAAAAAAAGGTGAAAGCGAATGCCGCTGAGTCGTGTTGAAGATCTTGTCGCCGATATTCGTGCAGGCAAAATGGTTATTTTGATGGATGACGAAGATCGCGAAAATGAAGGTGATCTTGTCATGGCAGCAACGCATGTGCGTCCTGAAGATATCAACTTCATGATTACCCATGCACGTGGTCTAGTTTGCCTAACGTTAAGCCGTGAGCGCTGTAAACAGTTAAATCTACCTTTGATGGTTGATCAAAACGGCGCTCAGCACAGCACAAACTTTACGTTATCAATCGAAGCTGCCGAAGGTATTACAACAGGTATTTCAGCAGCAGAGCGTGCGCATACAATTCAAACAGCTGTCGCAGCGCATGCAAAACCAAGCGATATCGTACAGCCGGGTCATATTTTCCCACTCATGGCTCAACCAGGTGGTGTTTTACACCGTGCAGGTCATACCGAAGCAGGCTGTGATTTAACACGTTTAGCAGGTCTTGAACCAGCTTCAGTCATTTGTGAAATCATCAATGAAGATGGCACAATGGCACGTCGTGCAGATTTAGAAATTTTTGCTGAGAAGCATGGTCTAAAAATTGGTACAATTGCCGACCTAATTCACTACCGTATGACCAATGAGCAAACGGTTGAACGTTTGGATCAAAAAACCATTCAAACGGAATATGGTTCATTTGAACTTTACCGTTATCGTGAGATTGGTAATCCGGACATTCATTTGGCTTTGGTTAAAGGCGAGCCAAAAGAAGGTGTTACAACAGTACGTGTTCATGGTTTCAGTCCAATTCGCGATTTGCTTAAGCTCAATAAAGCTGATGGTGAACCTGCGTGGAATCTAGACCGTGCACTACAGACAATTGCAGCGAGTGATCGCGGTGTTTTAGTATGGATCGGCCAAGATCATTTGCAAGACTTGGGACCAGCGTTGGATGATTTAAATAAGCCAAAACCGGTGAAATCCAATGCAGCACTTTCACATCAATATCAAACGATTGGTGTCGGTGCTCAAATTTTGCGTGATTTAGGTGTTGAAAAAATGAAGCTTCTTAGCTCACCATTACGTTTCAATGCTTTATCTGGCTTTAATTTAGAAGTAGTGGAATATATCACTGCTGATCAAATCACAACGAAATAATCGAGGTTGCTATGGCAATTCGCCGTATTGAAGGTTTATTACATCTCGCAAGCGAAGGTCGTTATGCGATTTTAGTGGGTCGTTTTAACAGCTTTGTTGTTGAACACTTATTAGAAGGCGCGATCGACACATTAAAACGTCATGGCGTAAATGAAGATAACATTACTGTTATTCATGCTCCTGGCGCATGGGAACTCCCGATCGTTGCTAAAAAATTAGCTACATCAAACCAATTTGATGCGATTATTGCACTTGGTGCAGTAATTCGTGGCAGCACACCACACTTTGACTTTGTTGCTGGTGAATGTGCGAAAGGTTTAGGTGTAGTTGCGTTAGAAAGCAGCTTGCCTGTTATCAATGGTGTATTAACTACTGACAGCATCGAGCAAGCAATCGAACGCTCAGGTACAAAAGCAGGAAACAAAGGTAGCGAAGCTGCTTTAACTGCAATTGAAATGGTTAATTTATTAAAGGCAATTTAAAGCATGTCTCAAACACTGCAAGCCGCTTATGCAGCAAAACGCAAAGCACGTCGTTTTGCTGTACAAGGTATTTATGAGTGGCAAATGAGTCACAACCCTGTACATGAAATTGAAGCGCGTACACGTGCGGAAAATGCAATGCACAAGGTCGACTTAGGCTATTATCACGAACTACTGACTCAAGTCATTGCTCAACGTGAAGAACTTGATGCATTACTTATTCCGGTACTTGACCGGGAACTTAGTGCACTTGATGGCGTGGAACTTGCGACCTTACGTTTAGGTGCTTACGAGTTACGTGATCATTTAGAAATTCCATACCGTGTGGTACTTGATGAAGCAATCGAGCTCGCTAAGCATTTTGGCGGAGCAGATAGTCATAAGTACATCAATGGTGTATTAGACCGTCTGAGTTCGACACTGCGTAGCGCAGAAAAACAGCAAGCAGATTAATAGGCTTGATGTTCTATGGCTGAGTTTTCAATTATTGACCAATATTTTAATCGACAATCAAATTCAGATGTCGCACTTGGTATCGGTGATGACTCAGCCTTAATTACTCCCCCTCCAAATCAACAATTAGTGATCTGTGCAGATACACTGGTTGCTGGCCGTCATTTCCCTCTAGACACCTCCCCTCATGCTATTGGTTGGAAAAGCGTTGCTGTAAATCTTTCAGATATTGCTGCAATGGGTGCTAAACCCCATAGTATTTTGCTTGCAATCAGCTTACCTCAAGTTGACCATGAGTGGCTTGAAGGTTTTAGTCAGGGAATCTACGACTGTTGTAATCAGTTCGGTGTTGCCTTAATTGGTGGAGATACCACCCAAGGACCTCATCTCACCATTACCGTTACCGCAATGGGCTGGATAGAAACTGGCAAAGCCGTGCTACGTTCAGGCGCAAAAGTCGGTGATTATGTTTGTGTAAGTGGTCAGGTGGGTGATGCAGCTTACGGTCTTCAGCATTTGGGACATCCGCTGCAGCAAAAACTCGATTATCCGACACCACGTTGTCAGCTTGGGCAAGAGCTTAAAGGACTTGCCTCTAGCATGATTGATGTTTCAGATGGTTTAGCGCAAGATTTAGGACATATTTTAAAAGCATCTAAGGTTGGAGCACGACTTGCCTTAGAAAAATTACCTGTTGACCCAGTATTGCAACAATTAAAAGAACAACAACGTTGGCAATATGCGCTTGCAGGTGGTGATGACTACGAATTATGTTTTACAATAACACCGCAAAATTATGGAAAACTTTTGCAAAAACAACTGGACGTTAAGATTACAATGATTGGACAGATCGTTGAACAAACAAAACTAACTTTTGAGCATTTGGGTTCAGATTACCCGCTGCAAATTCATGGATACCAACACTTTGCATAAACCGCCGATTCATTTTAAGAACATGTCTTGGTTCAACCGCTGCATCGTTTTCTGTGGGGTTGGTTTTGGATCTGGTCTCGCCCCTAAAGCACCGGGTACTTTTGGCTCTGCTTTTGCCTTACTTTTCATTCCTATCTGGTTATCTCTCGGATTTAACTTAAGTTTAATCGCTATTATCATCATGTCGTTGGTGGGTATTTATATTTGCGGTCAAACAGCAAAGGTTATAGACGTACACGATGATGGTCGAATTGTGTGGGACGAATTTGCAGGTCAATCTATTACTCTCCTGCCTTTAATATTTTTTAATATAATGTCGTTACAATGGGCACTAATTGGTTTTTGCTTATTCCGCCTGTTTGATGTTTGGAAACCTTGGCCAATCCGTGTGGCTGACCAGAAAGTTGCTGGCGGCTTCGGAATTATGCTGGACGACGTCATTGCAGGGCTTTGGGCGGCACTATGTATCATCATATTTATTACTTTCTGGGGCGTAACGCCATTTAAGTAGGTTTACTCATGTCAACTACCGTCATTATCCTTGCTGCAGGCAAAGGAACGCGAATGCGTTCACAACTACCTAAAGTATTACAGCCTTTAGCTGGCCGCCCGCTACTAGGACATGTTATTAAGACAGCAAAACAACTATTAGCAGAAAATATCATTACCATTTATGGACACGGCGGCGATCACGTAAAGCAGACGTTTGCACAAGAAAACATTCAATGGGTTGAACAAGCAGAACAATTAGGTACAGGTCATGCGGTACAAATGACTTTACCGGTACTTCCTAAAGACGGTATTTCTTTAATTTTATACGGTGACGTTCCTTTAGTCCGTCAAACAACGCTAGAGCAACTTGTTGAAGCATCAAGTCAAACTGGTATTGGCATGATTACTTTACATGTCGATAACCCAACAGGTTATGGCCGTATTGTTCGCCAAGACGGCAAAATTCAAGCGATTGTTGAACATAAAGATGCAACTGATGCTCAGCGCCAAATTCAAGAAATCAACACAGGTATTTACTGTGTAAGCAATGCAAAACTTCATGAATGGTTGCCTAAGCTTTCTAATGAAAATGCACAAGGCGAATACTATTTAACTGACATCGTTGCGATGGCGGTTGCAGATGGTTTAAAAATTGCCTCTATTCAACCAGAACTTGCTTTTGAAGTTGAAGGGGTTAATGACCGCTTACAACTTGCAGCACTTGAACGTGATTTCCAGCAACAGCAAGCAAAAGAACTTATGCAACAAGGCGTAACTTTTGCCGACCCTGCCCGTTTTGATTTACGCGGTTCTGTGAAAGTTGGACACGATGTTCGTATTGACGTAAATGTCATTATTGAAGGTGACTGTGAACTCGGTGACTTTGTAGAAATCGGTGCTGGTTGTATTTTGAAAAATACAAAAATTGCAGCAGGAACCAAAGTTCAAGCTTATAGCGTTTTTGATGGTGCAATTGTGGGTGAAAACACTCAAATTGGTCCATTTGCACGCTTACGCCCGGGCGCTAAATTGGCGAACGAAGTACACATTGGTAACTTCGTTGAAGTCAAAAACACAACCATTGGTCTTGGTAGTAAAGCTAACCACTTCACCTACTTAGGTGATGCCGAGATCGGTGCTGACTCAAATATTGGGGCAGGTACAATTACCTGCAATTATGATGGTGCAAATAAACACAAAACCACTATTGGCGATGCAGTGTTTATCGGTTCTAATAGCTCGCTGGTTGCGCCTGTGACTATTGGAAATGGAGCAACAGTCGGTGCGGGTTCTGTGATTACGAAAGATGTAGCTGAACAAAGTCTCTCCTTTGAACGTGCTCAACAAATTTCTAAGGCAAATTATCAACGTCCCCAAAAGCGTGAAAAATAAGAGGATTGAATTATGTGTGGTATCGTCGGAGGCGTTGCAGAGCGTTGTGTAACCGAAATTCTAATTGAAGGTTTAAAACGTCTTGAATATCGCGGTTATGATTCAGCAGGCGTTGCTGTACTGAATAATGAAGAAGTTTTACGTGAGCGTCGTGTAGGTAAGGTAATTAATCTTGCTGATGCAGTTGCTGAACACCAGCTCACTGGGGTAGTTGGTATTGCTCATACACGTTGGGCAACACATGGTAAACCAACTGAAAATAATGCTCACCCACATATGTCGGGTAAAGTGGCAGTTGTTCACAACGGTATTATCGAAAACTATCAAGAGCTTAAAGATGACCTTCAAGCTTTAGGATATGTGTTTACCTCTCAAACAGATACAGAAGTTGTCGCTCACTTAGTTGCAGAAGCACTAAAAAGCACTGACAGCTTACTTGAAGCAGTACAATCTGTTGTTCCTCAGCTTAAAGGTGCATACGCACTGGGTATTATCCATAGTGATTACCCAGATGAGTTAATCACTGTACGTGAAGGCTCACCACTCGTAATTGGTGTGGGTATTGGTGAAAACTTTATTAGTTCAGACCAACTTGCACTGTTACCTGTAACTAACCGTTTTATGTATTTAGAAGAAGGTGATATTGCTCGCCTGACTCGTACTTCAATTGAAGTATTTGCAAACGGTCAACCTGTTGAACGTCCAGTGAAAGAGCTTGACGCAACAGTAAGCAATGCTTCAAAAGGTGAATACAAACACTACATGCTCAAAGAAATTTATGAGCAACCAGAAGCAATCAAACAAACGATTTCTCAAGCGCTTGATGGCAACAGCTTACGCGAAGATTTCTTGCAAGATGCTGAGGCAGATTTCAGTAAAATTCAAAGCGTACAGATTATTGCATGTGGTACAAGCTACCACTCAGGCATGATCGCGAAGTATTGGTTCGAACAACTGATTGGTGTGCCTTGCCAAGTTGAAATCGCAAGTGAATTCCGCTATCGCACACCTGTGATTGTTGAAAATACGCTTTATATCTGTATTTCTCAATCAGGCGAAACAGCCGATACTTTAGCTGCATTACGTGAAACGCAAAAACGTGCGAAAGCAAACAATATCGATATTCAAACTTTGACTATCTGTAACGTTGCTACGTCTTCAATGGTACGTGAAACTGACCATCACTTATTGACCCTTGCTGGGCCTGAAATTGGTGTTGCATCAACGAAAGCGTTCACGACTCAGCTTGCTGCGCTTATGCTACTCGTCTTAAAAATTGGACAAGTAAAACAGCGTATTAGCAATGTCATGATTGAAGAGATTGCTCGTGAATTGTGGCACAGCCCGAAAGTAATTCTTGATACGCTTAAAAATAACGATGAAATTTTACGCTTATCAGAATTGTTTGTTGAAAAACAACACTGTTTATTCTTAGGCCGTGGTACACACTATCCAATCGCTTTGGAAGGTGCATTAAAGCTTAAAGAAATTTCATATATTCACGCAGAAGGTTATGCGGCTGGTGAGTTAAAACACGGCCCATTGGCTCTTGTTGATAACGAAATGCCAATCGTGATTCTTGCGCCAAACGACGAAATGCTTGATAAGCTTAAGTCGAATATGGAAGAAGTTCAGGCGCGTGGTGGTGAATTATTCGTTTTCGCTGATGAAAATAGCGGCGTAGTCGAAAAAGATCGTCAACACGTTGTACAAATTCCAGCAGTAAACGAATGGCTTGCTCCAATCATTTATAGTGTACCAGTTCAGTTGTTGTCTTATCACGTTGCTGTATTACGTGGTACAGACGTTGACCAGCCACGTAACTTGGCTAAGTCAGTAACTGTAGAGTAATAATCAGACACGCTATCTATATGCGTGTTTGAACAATAAAGTTGTAAACCAGATAAACCCAGCCATGCTGATTAAAAAGCAGGCTGGGTTTTTCTATGAGTGAAAAATAAATTTTCATTTCACGCAGTAGACATTTTAAATAATCTTTCTGCTCCTCGGTTTGAGCTTGCTATAGCTTCTATAGCCCACGCTCGCATTTGCTTCTCGTAATCATTGAGAGCATTTGTAATTTCATCATTTTCTGAATCTATTTTGGCAAACATGCTGCCTAATAGACTCGCATCTTTAAGTGCTGTATTGGCTCCTACTCCTCCTGCGGGGCTCATTGCATGTATAGCGTCTCCTAACAATGTTACAGAACCTGTTTTCCATGCAATTTCTGGACGACCATTTCGTATTGGTAGCATAGCGACAGCGGATAAGTCTGTTTGACGTATGATCTGCTGAATGGTGAGATGCCAGTCTTCTGTGACATCAAACATGACTTTGTGAAGGACTGCCTGTAATTCTTGCTGTGAAACCGTTGAGTGACCAATGCCAAAGCGTGATTTTGGGCCAATAAGTGCCCAGTATAAATAGTCATCTATGGGAGTAAGTGAACATCGAGGCTCAATACATGCGGCAATATCTGGCAACGGAGCTTTAAAGCATATGTCATCAAAAATCGCGGTAAATCCATTTGCAAAAATGACCCTCATACCGTTATCCAGTGCATGGTCATTGAGTTTTTTGAGTTGTGTTTTTCCGTAAATACAAATTGAGCCGGTATCCAAAGGTAGTGCATCAGGAGCTAATTGTGATCGAACAGCCGAATTTACTCCATCGGCACCCACTAGCGCATCTGAAGAAATTGGACTTCTATTGTCAAAATAAACCTCGACACGACCATCCTGTTTCACAACATAGTGATCGAATGCGTGATTGAAGTGAATGTGGTCTTCAATACCCGTCATAAGGATCTCTCTTAAAGTTTGGCGATTGACTCTAAGATCTTCATCTTTAATGGGGTTTTCTTCGTCTGTATTTGATCGCCAACTCTCCGGTATGCGTTCCTCTAGAGTACTTTCAAGTTGCGGCGTTAAAAATTGCCCAGCCGATGCAGCAATAGACGCTGTCTCGCGGAACAAGGTATAGAGTGATTCGGGAAGACTAGCAGCTAGAGCGCGTTGACCATCAGCATCAATGCGTATCCGATAACCTTGGGTTCTGCTATTTGGCGCAGGATCCCGTTCAAAAACATCGAATGCAATATGAGCCCGTTTAAGCATTTGAGCCAAGCATAATCCACCAAGCCCAGCCCCAATAATCGATATATGTAGTTGTTTCATATATGTTATTCCTGTTGTTTCTATCAGGATAAATAAATGTTGGTGCTAAAAAGTATTGCATAGAGGAATTTGGCAGTGATAACGTAATTTGGCCAATAAATACAGAAATCTGGCCAATATGAGTGATAGTACAGATGTAGATATTGATTACAGTGAATGGTCCGAGGGGCCTTCATTGATAGCAATTCGCGGTGAAGATAAACCGAATAATCAATATCGGTTAGGCACGCGGGAATATGATTGGCACAACCATGTCCGTGGTCAATTATTGTGTGTTGATACGGGATTTATAGAAGTAAAAACATCTCATGGTTCATGGCTTTTGCCACCATCAAGAGCAAGTTGGATACCCCCAGGCGTATCGCATAAAATTAAAGTGAGCGGCGCTCTGAGTGGTTGGACGCTTTTCATGACCCCGATATTGTGTTCAGATTTGCCACAGTATCCTTGTGTGATTGGAATCAGTGAGTTATTACGGGCTTTGGCAAAGAGAGCTTCTGAGTGGAATAAGTTGAGTGATTTAGCACTCGATCAAAAAAATATAATTGCAGTCATTCAAGATGAAATTCGTCTTTCTCCCCATGAAGCACTCCATCTACCCATGCCTCAAGATCCTCGTTTAGAGCGAGTGCTCAGAACTATGCTGGCAGAACCTGATTGTCAACGTAGCCTTGATGAATGGGCCTTATACGGGGCAATGTCGTCGCGAACATTGCGGCGACTCATTCTTGCAGAAACTGGTCTAAGTTTTGCGCAGTGGCGTCAACAGGCTCAATTAATGCATAGTTTGGAGTTACTAGCGCGAGGGACTTCAGTTGCAGAGGTTTCCGAAGTGTTGGGCTATACATCACCCAGTAGTTTTATTGCTATGTTTCGAAGAGCACTAGGTGACCCTCCAGCACGTTACTTTTCAAAACGGAGACTCCCCTAGGCCCCTATGTCACAACGGACTTCTACTTTTGCGCTGATTTAAAGCTTGAGACATCATTGCGACACAGAGATAAAGGAGCTAAGCGAACTTAGCCCATTTCAGTTTTATCGCAGCGTTGAATACTGCTAAACAAGTTAGGGGCAAAGTCCTGTGGGAGAACAGGACTTTGCAAACTGGTGCGTTTTAAACGTTGTACGGTTTAAGGTGAACAAATTCTTTTAAATTCCTGCTGAGCCTTGGCGTCATCATTTGTAATACTGTAAGCACCGACCTCAAGGTTTAAAAACAATAAATATTTATGTAGCTTCATATTATTCTCATGATTATTTATAAATTTAAATAAAATAAAAATATGATTTGAATAAATATTAAAATAATTTTTCAAATAATAATTAATCCTTCCACAAATATAGGAAAATAAAATAATTAAAATTTTAAAATAGAAATAATTTATAAATTTAAAAAATCAGGTCGCAAAAAAACTAAATTTTAAATAAATAAAATAGTTAACTAAAAAAGAAAATGAGTTTAAATAATGGCATGGCTAACTCCTTAAAAAATGGAGTTCTACCACCAGATTACCGCGAATTAATTTAGGGTGGTAGAACGAAAGAGGGTTAGCAGACTGACCTAGCGACCAGCACGCGCGAACGCGTCCCCCTTCCGCCCTACCATAGAGAAAAAGGGGGCACAAAGGTTCCACACGGGTAATACTGAGGAAGTATAACCCGACACGCTAGGGTACGGTCTGCTAAAACCGACTGGCAATGTAGGCCAGCAACGAGATAATAATCGGTGATTTTAATTACGTCAATTTATTTTAATGAAAAAATTTTAAATATAATTATTTTATTCATATTTAAATAATATTGTCCTCCTTATTATATTTATGGCTTTTAATTAAATCTAAAATATAAAATTTGGTTATATATATTTAATTAATAAAATAGATTAGCCATTAATCCTAATTTAATAGTTTATATAAATAACTCTATGATATGATGAAGAATATCTAGGGATAAAACATCTTATAGAGCACCCTACTCCATAAGTCGATAAGCGAGCACTTCTGGCATCTTTTCCAAAACTTATTTCTCTATAGCTTTATTGAATTTATAAAGCTCTAAAGCATAGTCTATACCTTTTATTAAGACCCTCTAATAAATACAAATAAATCAGCATGTTATGTACAAAAATCAACAAAAACACTTGTCTTTTTACATGAAAAATCATGATATAAATCACGCTTCGAAATTTGCCTAATAACTATAAATTTCGACTATTACAAAAACTTTCTAATTATAAGGAGCGACTTATCATGGCTAATGGATTTCCAGGTGGAAACTTTAGAATCGTTAACAAAGAAACAGGTGCATGTATCGCAAGCGCATACGGTGGACAAACCCATGGCTTACAAGATGCTGTAAGTTCACTTGGAGAAACGGGTAAGATAGCTTACTCGCATACAAACGACCGACTATTTACGGTACATGACAAAGTTAAAAACATAGACGAAGAGCTTTGGTATTTTGACAGTCGCGAATATCGCAGTGGACGTGAGAATAAGCTATATAACAAAGTTAAAGATATTCGTTCAAATTGGGTGCTCGGTGCTTACGTTAAAACAAAAGTGATTGGATTTAAACTTAAAGACCACGACTTAGAACATTTTATTAATCTTTTACCACAGCAAGATGAACAAACACTAGCTCATTTAAGAACCAATGATGGTCTGGATATTATTCGCTTATTAGAAACATTCATTGATATTAACGGCGAAGAAACCATTAAATCGGAACTCATTGGCAAACCTGATGAGCCTAAGCTAAATGATCTTTTAAATCCAGTTCTCGCTCATAAGTCAATTCGTAGCATTGAGCAAAAGTTCTATAAACTTGCTTCCGCTCCTTGGCTAGGTTTAAATATTCCTGATTTTAAAGGTATTTCTGAACTTGATGAACAACTCTATAAGATCATTCTTGCCTCTGTGCAATTAGATGTCTTGGATCAAAAAGATTGGCAATCAGATTCAGTGTTCCGATTGTATTTACGCCATTACAATATTAATGAGCTTCTAGAAAAAATTAAAAAAGAGCAACTTGGGAAACTCCAAGAAAAAGTATGGACAGAGCTTCAAGATGTAGAAGCCCCTCAAAAAGAAGCCGTAAAAATTATTCTAGAGCTTAGAAAAACTCTAGATTTACATACTGATGAGAAAAATATGGATACGGCAAAAAAGATTTTGCAGACATGTTTAAAGTCAAATGAATCTTTTGAACAACTGCAAACAGCATTAAAAAGTACAAAAGATAAAGAAAAGCAAGCAGTTCATTGGCATAGTGGCGATATTTTCTTACAAGGCGCTGGCCGTCAGTACCAAACTAGTTGGGCATTTGAAGATGGTTATATCTTTGTAGAAGGCCAACCAGATGCGGTATTGACGCATCTCTGGGATTCACATGCAACGATCAGTCAACGCTCTACTAATGATCCGAGACAGCGCTGGGAACTTAAAAGAGCTTAATAGGCAGTGACTCCAAAAGCTAAATAAGCTTATTTTCAATCATCCAAAGAATTTAAATCATTCTTTGGATGATTTTGAGTTTTATAGAAGTAAATCTGTTTATAAAATTGAAATACTTATAAATTTCTTATACTTTAAATTGTTTAAAATTCATTCAAAAATAGTAACTATAAGATAGGTAAAACATGATTTCTTTAGAGTTATTCATTACATTTTTAATTACTACAATTATTTTTGCTTATATTCCGGGTCCAGCAATGCTGTATACCGCTGCGCAGACGCTTTCACGTGGTAGAAAATCTGGTTTGATGGCAGCATTTGGAATTTTCTTAGGAGGCTGTTTTCATATCATCGCAGCCTCTTTGGGCCTAACAACCATCTTTCAAATTATTCCAAAACTCTATGATATTATTAAAATTTTAGGTGCTTTGTATTTAGTTTGGTTAGGCATTAAATTAATTAGATCGACCTCGTCACCGACTGTTCAGCAACATGTTGAAAATGGTCAGTTATCTTTAAAGCAGAGCATTCTGGTCGAAGTTTTAAACCCTAAAACCGCTATTTTTTATATCGCATTTTTACCCCAATTTATTAATACCTCATTAGATTTTCCAGTTTGGTCTCAATTCATCATTCTGGGTCTGATTGTGAATCTGATCTTTGTTTCTGCCGATGTGGTTTGTGTGTTTTTAGCCAATTATATTAGCCAAAAATTAACTAAATCGAAGAAGCCCCAAAAATCTATGTCAGTGATGGGTGGACTCATTTTTATGGGGCTAGGCGTTTTTCTTGGCTTTAAAAATCAGTAGTTTCTACGGGTAAACGCGTACCTAACAAAGAAAAAGTAACGTCCGCAACTTCCAACGGGTCTGAACTGGTCCAAATAATATGATTCCCCTCATTTGGACTTTCAGAACTTAAATGATATTGATTAAGCTGCCGAATTAATTGCGCTGTTACAGCTTCGGAAGGCTCAATAATTTGAATATCACGGCCTACAATTTCCTGAATCGCATCTGAGACAAATGGATAGTGCGTGCATCCTAAAATAATCGTATCGACTTTTTGTTCGACCAACGGTGCCAAAATATTTTTTAAATAATCCTTAACCTCCACGGTATGTGCTTTGCCCGTTTCAATTTTTTCAGCCAGACCAATACACGGCACTAAAGACACTTTAATATCTTGCGCATACGTTTCAATCAAACTTTTTAAGTTTTTGCCCTTCACCGTGGTGGCAGTTGCCAAAACAGCAATATGCTTGCTCACGGTCATGGCTACCGCGGGTTTTACCGCTGGTTCTATCGCAATAAGCGGCACATTAATTTGCGCTCTAATCGTTTCAACCGCTACAGCCGTCATGGTGTTACAAGCAATCACGATCGCTTTGCATTTACCATGAGTCACTAGGTTTGAAATTAAATGCGTAGTCCGTGAAACAATCCAGTCACTTTCTCTGTCGCCATACGGGACATATTTCGAGTCAGCGAAATAGATAATATCTTCATTCGGAAGGGCCTGCCGAATATACTTAAAGAGAGACAGCCCGCCTAAACCAGAGTCAATCATTCCAATCGGGTTGTTACTATTATTCATGGTTAGTCCCGTATTTCATGTATTTAGAAAAATTCTTTCATGGTTGCCAAGTCTGTGAGCACGACTTTGGGCTGAATGGTTTTTAATTTTTCAGCCGATGTATATCCCCAACCTACTGCAGCAAAATCAATACCTGCTTTATGTGCAGCTTCGCCATCCGTGGTTTGGTCGCCAACATAAATAGCTTGTTTTTTACTTACTTCCAAAATGTTGAGAACACGCTTTATTCGCTTCGCTTTGCCAAATATAGACGAGCCGCCATCAATATGGCTAAAAAGCTCACAGAGTTCTTCACCCAGTACATTTTGACAGTTTTCTTTAGAGTTAGAGGTAATAATTGCGAGCGTATATCCCTGCTTATGCAGTTCAATTAGGTGGTCACGCATACCTTCAAACAAATGAATTTCTTCATCTCTTTCTTTCATTAACCGAATAAAGTCTTTCGCAATCCAAGGCAGTTTCCACCGAGAAACATTCATCTCTTTCATAATTTCTCTAGGCGTAAGTTGTTTGTAGTACTCAACTTCGTGAAGGCTTACCGTTTTAAAATTATACTTTGCGGAAAGTTGATTTAAAACGTTTAGAAAAAAATGAAAGGAATCGACTAAAGTGCCATCTAAATCAAAAATAATCGCTTGATATTGTTTTAAGGTTTTTTCCATTTCTAATTTCAAAAGTATATTTTTCATTATTATATTATGTTTTTTATACATTTTTAAATCAGGCCCAACGAGGACCTGACCTAAATTTCGGATTTTATTTTAAGCTGCCGCTTTTTGTTCCTTTATCCAATTTTTAATACGGGCATCGAGTATATTTAAAGGCAGTGTTCCTGCATTTAAGATCATGTCATGGAATGCTTTGATATCAAAACGATCTCCAAGCTCCTGTTTTGCAAGCTCCCTTAGCTCTAAAATTTTGAGTTGGCCCATCTTGTATGCCAATGCTTGTGCAGGAATAGCAATATAGCGGTCTGCCTCTGCCTGAATATCTGGTTCATCTAAAGCTGAGTGTTCCCGCATAAAATCAATCATTTGCTGACGCGTCCATTTTTTATAATGTACGCCAGTGTCCACCACTAAACGACAAGCACGGAACAACTCACTCGATAGTCTTCCATAGTCTGAAAGTGGGTCTTTATAAAAACCAACGTCTTTGCCCAATTGCTCGGCATAAAGTGCCCATCCTTCAATATAAGCGGTGTGGTTAGGCTGCTTACGGAACATCGGCAAGTTTGGCAGGTTTTGGGCAATATCAATCTGCATATGGTGGCCGGGAATTGCCTCATGGTAAGCGGTCGCTTCCATTGATATTTTGGAACGTTCAGAGAAGTCGCCAGTATTTACATATACTTGTCCGGAGCGTGAACCATCAGGTGTTCCTTGGTGATACTCCGCACCTGCCGCTTCTTTTTCTCGATATTGCTCTACAGGTAAAACCTCGACTTTATTTTTGGGTAATAAACCAAATAGTTTCGGCAACTCTGGCTGCATTTGGGCAATATACCCGCGATAAATCTCTAAAATTTCTTCACGAGATTTTGGGAAAACCGCTGGATTTGTTTTTAGAGATTGTTGGAAACTTTTTAAGTCATTGAAACCTTGTGCTTTAGCAATTTTCAGCATTTCCGCTTCTATACGAGCAACTTCTTTGAACCCGAGCTGATGAATAGTTTCAGGGCTTTCCGACGTGGTTGTATTGTTTTCTACATAAAAACGATAAAGCTCGTCACCGTTTGGCAAACTCCATATACCCTCGTGCTGTCGTCCATAGGGTAAGTAATCTTTCTGAATAAACGTTCCGAGTTTTTGATAAGCGGGGCGAACTTGCTGATCTATGGCCTGTAGTATTTCACGGCTTAAACGCTCTTGTTCTGCTTTCGAAATGTTTTTTGGAAATTGCTTTAATGGAGAAGCAAAAACACTGTCTTTCCCTGCTGGCGTTGCAATCCTATCAATCTGCTTTGCCACTTTTTCAAGTAAATATTTCGGTGGCATTAAACCATCTTTTTGTCCTTGTTTCGCTAACTGAATCCCTTGATCAAGAATAAGAGGAATTTGTTTTAAACGAGCAATATAGTCTTGATATTGTTTAGTATTATCAAAGGGAATCGAACTAATAAATCCCGGAAATTGTAAATGTAGTCCCCACATTTGATTGAAAGGCATCTCATAGAGTTTCAAATCATAACTTTTAAGTGTCTCTTTCAACTGATAAATCATTAAGTCTTTATTTAATTGATCGGTTGCTGAAAACCCTGTGCTATCAATCGCTTCAAAACGTTTTAAAAAATTTTGAGTAGTTTTTTTATCTTTCTCGATCTGATTTTTTGAAAATTCGGTCCATCGATCGTTGTAGCGTAAATCGCCTAAAGTCGTTGCAGTTTCAGGATTATTTTTTAAAGTATATTCCCATTGTTCTTGTAAAAGCTGATTTAAAGCTTTCACCCGAACAGAGACATTATTGTTTTGTTTAGCTTGTGATTTTTCGGTGGTATTTGTATTTATTTCGGGGGGTGTAGCATTAGAAGAATGAGACATCCAAAATAAAGCACTGATACAAGCAAAATGTAAGGTTCTGTTTTTCATTTAATTATCCAAACATATTTAACGAAGTTTAAAATATAGACAAAACAAATTACGTGCCAAGCAGCCTATAAAATAGTGTAAAAATCGAGTATTTTTTTAACTCAATGATTTTATAAATTAATTTTCTTTTTAATTAAATTATTTACAGTTGCTATCTATATTCCGAATCTGACTTTAATTTACCAGAAAGTCAAAAAAAGCGCACATGAGCCATCTCAGTGCACTTTTTCATTTCTACATTAAAAATTGTTTCTCAAGAAAACAAATATTGATAAACAATATACGCAGCCAGTTTCGCTGTTCGATTGTCTAAATCAAATTTTGGATTGCACTCGGCAATATCTAAAAGTTTGATTTTGCCAGTCTCTTGAATATGCTTAAAAATTGCTTCAAAAGTGGCTAAATCAATTCCTTTGACAGCTGGCGCACTGACCCCCGGTGCAACCGCAGCCGCGAAGACATCTAAATCAATCGTAACGTACAAACAGTCTACTTTTTCAATAAAAGCATCAACCGCTGCAAGCACGTTGTTTAGGTTAAAAATATTAACCTCATGATCACGTAAATATGAACAATTTAACGCATCGGCCGTATCAAACAAAACTTTAGTATTGGCATGGTTAGCAACCCCAATACATAAGTAATTAAATTGTTTTTGATGCTGTTCTGAAAGTCGAGCTGCTTGTAAAAAAGGTGTTCCAGAGGTGGCATGCTCTGCTTCACGCAAATCAAAATGGGCATCAAAATTAATAATGCCTATTTTTTTATCTGGCGCGTGGGCTTGTACATATTGGAACAGACCACTAAAGCTACCAAATGCAACTTCATGTCCACCGCCCAACACAATCGGCTTTAAACCATTTTGCAGGCTATTGGCGACTTGTTCTGCTAACTCGCTTTGTGCTTGCTCTAAATTCTCATATTCGCAAGTCACTGTACCCAAATCGACCAGGCTCACTGGGCGATGAATCGGTAAGTTAGCCAGTTGTGCACGAATCGCATCTGGCGCATCGGCAGCACCAACTCGGCCTTTGTTACGTTTCACGCCTTCATCAGAGCTAAAGCCAATCAGGGCAAACTCGACATGTTGGGTTTTATTCATAATATGATGGATACGTTGATGTGCTTCACCATCGCCATCATGACGGCCTTGCCATTTAAATGTGTGATTCATATGCCACCGTCTAAAAAATAACTTCTTGTCCATGCTGAACGACTCGCTTAGGCAAATCGCCGCCCAGCCAGTAAACAATTTCAGATGGATGTTCAATATCCCAAGCCACAAAATCAGCGACTTTACCCTGCTCTAAACTGCCGTGCGTTTGCTCTAAACCGAGCGCTTGTGCCGCATGAATGGTGACACCCGCTAATGCTTGCTCAGGCGTTAAACGGAAGAGCGTACTGCCCATATTCAGCATTAAACGTACAGAAAGTGCAGGAGATGTACCCGGATTTAAATCACTCGAGAGCGCAATACGCACGCCATGCTTAATCAGGCTTTCAATCGGTGGGTATTGTGTTTCACGTAATAGGTAAAAGGCACCCGGCAATAACACAGCAACCGTACCCGACTCTGCCATAGCTTTGACATCATCTTCGGTCATGTACTCTAAATGGTCAGCCGACAAAGCATGATAACGTGCTGCCAAGCTTGAACCACCTAGCGATGAGAGCTGTTCAGCATGAAGCTTAACGGGTAGACCCAATGATTGTGCCGTTTTAAAAACACGTTCAACCTGAGCGGGTGAAAATGCCAAATGCTCACAGAACGCATCTACTGCATCGACCAAACCTTCAGCATGCAGTTTAGGCAGCATTTCTGTACAGATATGCTCGATATAAGCATCGCTTTGATCTTTGTACTCTGGCGGTAAAGCATGAGCAGCCAAACAGGTACTTTTGACCGTCATCGGTAAAGCTTCACCAATTTGACGGATCACACGCAGCATCTTGCGTTCATTTTCGTAGTTGAGTCCGTAGCCAGACTTAATTTCGATGGTCGTTACACCATCTTGTTGCATGCAACGAATACGTTTTAGGGCTGATTTCAGTAATTGTTCTTCGCTGGCTTCTCGCGTTGCGCGTACTGTACTTGCAATACCGCCACCACTTGCAGCAATTTCAGCATAACTTACGCCTTGTAAGCGCTTTTCAAACTCAACGCTACGGTTACCACCAAATACACTATGCGTATGACAGTCGATGAAACCTGGGGTTACCCAAGCGCCATTTAAGTCAACTGTTTCGGAGTAAGTGTCGGCAGGAAGTTGTTGTTGTTTTCCAATCCAATGGATGAGATGCCCTTCGGTAACAATTGCAGCATCTTCGATATAAGAATATTGCCCATTTTGCATGGTCGCAATATGGCAGTTCTGCCAAAGTTTTTTCATTAGCCTATCCTCGAAACTGCCCAACAGTAAAACCATTGGGCAGTTGATTTGTTAGCTTTCCATTTCTATGTTTTGCTGGACAGGCTCACTTTCCTTTCCCAAGCTTTGCTCCGGCTTTACCCAAATGCGATACGCAATGGTTAACAGAGCAAGCCATGCCGCACCTACATAAATTGCAGGACGCGAGTCTGGGAAGTAGCCCATCATCACTAAAATGAACACCATAAACCCGATTGCAAAAGCAGGTGCATATGGCCAGCCGAATACAGGGAAATCCAGTGCCTTAATTTCAGCAGTAGATAATTTACGGCGCATCGCCACTTGCGAAAGCAAGATCATGAGCCATACCCAAACTGTTGCAAACGTTGCAATTGATGCAATGATGACAAATACATTTTCAGGAATCAGGTAGTTCAGTACCACACCAATTAACAGCACGCCAGCCATAACCACAACAGTCATCCAAGGCACACCATTACGTGAAAGTTTCTTGAACACTTGCGGTGCTTGACCACGATTTGCCATACCGTACAACATACGGCCTGCACCAAATACATCACTGTTAATTGCTGAAATTGCAGCAGTTACCACCACAACGTTTAAAATATTTGCAGCAGATTTAATGCCTAAGTTTTCAAAAATTTGTACAAACGGGCTACCTTGGCTACCAATCTGGTTCCATGGGAAAATCGACATCAGTACAAAAATAGTCAGTACATAGAACAGTAAAATACGGACTGGAACGGCATTAATTGCTTTTGGTAAGGTTGTTTTTGGGTCTTGTGACTCACCTGCGGTTAAACCAATAATCTCGATACCACCAAAGGCAAACACGACTACAGATAAACATGCCACTAAACCTGCAATACCATGCGGCATGAAACCATCATAAATCCATAGGTTTTGAAGCCCCGGTACAACATTGCTGTGATCAACATGGAAGCCATAAAACATAAGGCCTAAACCACCAATAATCATGGCAACAATGGCACTGACTTTAACAATTGAAAGCCAAAATTCGAGTTCACCAAAGACTTTTACATGAATAAGATTAATTGCACCTAGGAACATAATGAGAGACAAAATCCAGATCCACCGTGGTACATCGGGATACCAGAACCCCATATAAATACCAAACGCAGTGACATCGGCAATTGCAACAATCACCATCTCAAAAACATAGGTCCAACCTGTGGTAAAACCAGCCAATGGACCAATGTACTGAGATGCATAGTGGCTGAATGAACCAGAGACAGGGTTATGGACAGCCATTTCACCCAGTGCGCGCATAACGATATAAATTGCAATCCCTGCAACGATATACGCAAGTAATACTGAAGGCCCTGCCATTTTGATGGCAGTCGCCGAACCATAGAAAAGCCCAGTTCCAATTGCTGAGCCCAATGCCAAGAAACGAATATGGCGGGTGTTTAAACCCCGCTGTAGTGTGGAGTTTTGTGACATTTTAATCTCCAATCCTTGAGGAAATTTAGTTGGATTCGGCCACTCCATGTGACCGTTTTATCAATCACACTTCAGATAAACTAGGGAGCAGTTTTGGAATGAGTAACTTGTTTAGGCAACCACTCGCAAGCAATTCGCTAGCTTGTTCGATATCCGGAGCAAAGAAACGATCTTCGCTGTAGTAAGGAACTTGATCGCGCAAGATTTTACGAGCTTGTTCAAGTTTAGGCGAGCTTTTTAAACCTTCACGGAAGTCTAAACCCTGACAAGCGCCTAACCATTCAACAGCTAAAATGCCACGAACGTTGTCAGCCATGTACCAAAGACGCTTACCGGCATTCGGAGCCATCGATACGTGGTCTTCCTGATTGGCAGAAGTTGGTAAACTATCAACACTTGCAGGATGTGCTAATGCCTTATTATCGCTCGCAAGTGCAGCAGCTGTCACTTGTGCAATCATAAAGCCTGAGTTAACACCGCCATTTGCAACCAAGAATGGTGGAAGTTGTGACATGTGGCGGTCCATCATCATCGAAATACGACGTTCTGACAGTGAGCCAATTTCAGCGATCGCCAACGCTAAATTATCTGCCGCCATTGCAACAGGCTCTGCATGGAAGTTACCACCAGAAATCACGTCACCTTGTTCAGCAAATACGAGCGGGTTATCCGATACAGCATTTGCTTCAATTTCTAATACTTCAGCAGCTTGACGGATTTGGGTTAAACATGCACCCATCACCTGTGGTTGGCAACGTAAAGAGTACGGGTCTTGAACTTTGCTACAGTCTTCATGTGAATGTGCAATTTCACTTGAGTCTGTTAAAAGGTCACGATAAGCCGCAGCTACATCAATTTGACCACGTTGGCCACGTACTTCGTGAATACGAGCATCGAATGGTGCACGTGAACCCAACATTGCTTCAACGCTTAAGCCACCACAAACCGTTGCAGCAGCAAACAAGTCTTCAGCTTCAAACAAGCCACGTAATGCATAAGCAGTTGACACTTGTGTACCGTTTAAAAGTGCTAAACCTTCTTTAGCAGCTAAAGAAATCGGTTCTAAACCTGCAACTTTTAAAGCTTCAACTGCTGGTAACCATTCACCCTTATAACGCGCCTTACCTTCACCAAGTAACACTAAAGACATGTGTGCAAGTGGTGCCAAGTCACCTGAAGCACCTACTGAACCTTTCAGTGGAATGTGTGGGTAAACTTCGGCATTAATTAAAGCCAACAAAGCATCAATTACTTTACGACGAATACCAGAGAAGCCACGCGCCAAGCTATTTGCTTTCAATAGAATAATTAAACGAACCATTGCATCATCAAGTGCTTCACCTACACCTGCTGCATGCGAAAGAACCAATGAACGTTGTAACTTTTCTAAATCTTCAGGAGCGATTTTGGTTGACGCTAGTAAGCCAAAGCCTGTGTTAATACCGTAAGCTGTACGCCCTTCATTTACAATTTTCTCAACGCAAGCCACACTTGCATCAATTGCAGATGAAGCACTTTCATCCAATTTAACTTTGATCGGGTTGAGGTACGCTTGACGTAAATCGGCTAAGGTCAGTTTTCCCGGTTGGATAAGTAATTCCATGTTGGCTTCCTAATTTTTTGCACTATATTCTGCTGAGACGGTGCTTTTCACAATTGCAAAAAGCACCGCTAGTTCTTCCATGTATTTTTATTGCGTGATCATTGGCAAGTGTAAGCCTTGCTCTTTCGCACAGTTAATCGCAATTTCATAACCTGCATCGGCATGACGCATAACACCTGTTGCAGGGTCATTAGTCAATACGCGAGCAATACGTGCAGCAGCTTCATCTGTACCATCACACACAATCACAACGCCTGAGTGTTGAGAGAAGCCCATACCTACACCACCACCGTGATGTAAAGACACCCAAGTTGCGCCGCCTGCTGTATTGAGCAACGCATTTAATAAAGGCCAGTCTGATACTGCGTCTGAGCCGTCTTGCATTGCTTCAGTTTCACGGTTTGGACTTGCAACCGAACCTGAGTCTAAATGGTCACGACCAATCACCACAGGTGCAGACAATTCGCCGCTACGAACCATTTCGTTAAATGCCAAACCAAGTTTTGCACGTAAGCCTAAACCTACCCAGCAAATACGCGCTGGTAAACCTTGGAAGCTAATGCGTTCACGAGCCATGTCTAACCAGTGATGTAAATGCTCATCATCAGGAATTAATTCTTTAACTTTGGCATCTGTTTTATAAATGTCTTCTGGGTCACCAGAAAGCGCTGCCCAACGGAATGGACCAATACCACGACAGAACAATGGACGGATGTACGCAGGTACGAAACCTGGGAAATCAAAAGCGTTTGCTACGCCTTCATCTTTCGCCATTTGACGGATGTTATTACCATAGTCAAATGTTGGAACACCCATTTTTTGGAAATCGAGCATCGCTTGTACGTGTTTCGCCATCGACTGTTTTGCAGCTTTTACAACAGCTTCTGGTTCAGTTTTCGCACGTTCACGGTATTCATCCCAAGTCCAGCCTACTGGTAAGTAACCATTAAGTGGATCGTGTGCACTTGTTTGGTCTGTCACCATGTCTGGACGTACACCACGGCGAACAAGCTCAGGTAAAATCTCTGCAGCGTTACCATGAAGCGCAATTGAAATTGCTTTGCCTTCTTTTGTATAGCGATCAATACGCGCTAAAGCGTCGTCTAAATCAGTTGCTTGTTCGTCTACATAACGAGTACGTAAACGGAAATCGATACTTGCTTGTTGGCATTCGATGTTTAAAGAACACGCACCTGCAAGTGTTGCAGCTAGAGGCTGAGCACCACCCATACCACCTAAACCAGCAGTAAGCACCCAACGACCTTTTAAATCACCGTTGTAGTGTTGGCGACCTGCCTCAACGAAAGTTTCATAAGTACCTTGTACAATGCCTTGGCTACCAATGTAGATCCATGAACCTGCTGTCATTTGACCGTACATTGCAAGTGCTTTTGCGTCTAACTCGTTGAAGTGTTCCCAGTTTGCCCAGTGCGGTACAAGGTTTGAGTTTGCAATTAAAACGCGTGGTGCATCTTTATGAGTTTTAAACACACCTACTGGTTTGCCTGATTGAACCAATAAAGTTTCGTCAGTTTCAAGATTTTTTAGCGTATCTACAATTTTGTCGAAACATTCCCAGTTTCGTGCTGCACGACCAATACCACCGTATACAACTAACTCTTTCGGGTTTTCTGCAACGTCCGGATCAAGGTTATTCATCAACATACGTAATGGGGCTTCAGTTAACCAACTCTTAGCCGTTAATTCAGTGCCGCGTGGTGCACGAATTTCTACATCACGAAATTTTGTTGTCGTTGTTGTCACAGTCGGACTCCTTCCTTTGAGCTTACATCAGCAGAACATCACTTGTTTCTGCATTTGTATAGTAATGTATTAACTTGTATATACATCTATATACTACACAAATATTTTTCGGCGTGAAGAGGGTGACTCATATTTTTTTAAAAAAATTAAATAAGCTTATGAATTAAATTAATTTATTTTTATATTGGGCATAAAAAAAGCACATATCTTTTAAATCGACATGTGCTTTTTAAGTCGTAAATGATGTCTTTTTATCGTTGAATTAACTCAATGACATAGCAGCTTTTGAGTTGTTTTTTGGGAAAACTGATTGATGTCACGCCAGCGTTTTTCCCAATTTTTAGCGTCTCGTGAGCAGCAAGTTGAACGGAATGATCATCCACATTTACTTGTGTTTCACCACCCTGATTAAAAATAAAAATCAGGTCTGCCGAGCTAATAAATGCCTGCTCCGCTGCATCATTCAACCACTGAAAACGAGCATGAAACTTTGCAGGATCATAAATTAAATTTAAATCTCGAATTGCACCGTCTACCAGTTCACTTTGAACCTGACTCTCACCATGAAAAGCAAAAATATCTCCTTGGTTCAGCGTTTTGGCTGGAAGATCATCGACATGCAATACCATGCCCTGCCCATCAAGTACGCTAATAATGCGCTGCTTATTGGGAAATAGCGAAAATGGCCCAGAAGTGGTCACATCTGCCATCGAAATACGCCACTCAAAGTCGGCATCACCTTGGCTTCGAGCAATTTCTAAAGTAAAGCCAGCACCGTTTTTCCAAAGCATTTTTGTATATTGATCGGCCCTGATCAATTTAATCATGGGTTAAATTTCCCTTCGAGATAATAGCGACTACCCGGATAAATCAAACGCGCACTTGAAATGAGTTGTTTGTTTGACCATGTGCGGCGACGGATCAGTAAGCATGGTTCAGCTTTAGTAATCTTTAACCATTTACACTCTTGCGGTGATGCTAAAACTGCCTCAACAATATGCTCACCTTCTGACACAGGCGCTTTTGCCATGAGGTAAGCATTTGGGGTAATGGTTTTAAAATCTTGTTGTAGATAATCTGGAATAAGCGCTGCATCAACCAAACGATCTTCGACCTGAACAGGTACATCATTTTCATAATGCACAATAATCGAGTGAAATAATCTTTGCCCTTCACGAGTCTGCATTAAAACGCTTTGCTCTGCATTTGCATAAATTTGTTCTAAGACTAAAACTTCAGCATGGTGCTTATGGTTTCGTGCAATAATCTCATCAGCGATATTATTAATTTGAAAAAGTGCAGTTCGACCTTGCCCTTCAGCAACGAAAGAACCAACGCCCTGAATTCGAACGAGTAAACCCTCAGTCGTTAATTCACGTAGCGCACGGTTTACCGTCATACGGCTACAGCCGAGTTGATTAACGAGTTCACTTTCAGAAGGAATTTTTTTATTTACAGCCCAAGTACCTTCATAAATTTTTTGTGAAATCAGTTGTTTTACACGTTGATATAAAGGAACTGGACTATCAGCTTCAATCGAAAGCTCAGTATGTTCTTGTTTTGATGTTCTGGGCATAACTAATTACTCAAAAAAGGCAGCAGGCAAAAATAGTATTTTAGTTGACATGCTATGTATATACAACCACATACAACATGTTAATTTATGAATTAAATAGATTTTAAAAATTTTAAAAAACAAACATATCTCAATAAGAGCTAATTTAAAGTTTTATGTAGAAAAATTCAAATATATAAATGCTTTATCAATATTTATTTAATAATTATTTCTGCTATGCCTTAGCTCAATTCAAAGAAGCGAAAATGTAGTCTTTTTTGGTTTACGAAATGCTGCTTAAAATTTTTATTTAAAATAACTGATCGATAGTATTCTTCTGCCACACAGTATATTAATAAAGCTGGAAGCACATCGAATGCGTAATTATAAAATAGATATTCTGCGTGGAATGTCTATCCTGTTGGTTCTTTTACATCATTTTAATATTCCCTATAAACTTAAAGATACATGGTTAGGTTTTGATTTCTTAGGTGAAGCATTTAGCACAGTCATCGCAAGAAACGGAAATTATGGTGTCACCATGTTTTTTGTGATTTCGGGTTTTTTAATTACCCATCACACTTTAAAACGAGACAAACAATTCTCCGCAATTAACCTCAAACATTTTTATATTCGACGGGCAGCGCGTATTTTACCGTGTCTGATATTACTCATTTTAGGGGTAAGCATACTCGGTTCGTTTGACTTAAAGCCTTTTATGAACCAAGCACCGAATGGCATTGAGATTTCTTATCCTTTAACCATATTTGCGGCTTTAACGTTCTGGATGAATATCCTGATTATTAAATTCGGCTGGGTAAACTATGCTTTGGGCGTGTTGTGGTCGCTCTCTGTAGAAGAAGTTTTTTACTTTGTGTTTCCATTATTGTGCCTGTTCACACGTAGTAATAAGGTCTTTATTGCTGTACTTGTTGGAGTGATTTTATACGGCCCTTATTTTAGGTCTCTCCATTTTGGAGAAGAAAGCGGCGCCTATTTATATCATTATTTTTCAAGTTTTGATGGCATAGCGATTGGCTGTTTAACGGCGATTTTTTCTCATACCTACCGACCAAACTGGACTTATAAAAAACCTCTTTCGTGGTTAATTATTTTGAGCATGACCGCGCTATATTTATATGCGCCAATTAAAGAGGTCAGCACATGGGGTATTAGCTTATTTGCTTTTGCTACAGGCTTACTGATTTTGTGTTTTCAGCATCCTTCCGAAACACAGGCGCATAACCTATTGACCAAAGTGATGGTCTGGTTGGGGCAACGAAGTTATGAGACTTATCTGTTCCATCTGGTAGTACTAGGCCTTATGAAAGTTGCTTTTGTTCCCGCTCAAACCGACGCTAGCATTAAAATTATGCTTTTAATGGGCTATTTGGTTCTGACTTTTATCATCAGTGCGGTAATTGAAAAATATTATTCCACCCCGCTCAATACCTACATTCGAAAGCTTTTTATTAAAGATAAATCATAAAAATAAGCCCCTTTAAAATAGGGGCTTATTTCATTAAGCGATCAACATGGTTTCATCGTCTTGCTTAAAAGGATTCGACCATCTCTGCCAAGCTTGTGGCCCTAAAGCCATTTCTTCATCACTTAATAAACAACGGTCTAAGCGTTGTATTAAGGCTTGCTCATCCATTTGCATACCAATTAAAACCAGTTCCTGACGTGCATCACCTGTACGAGCGTCCCAATTTTTCTTAATTTGTTCAATGCTCGCGAGGTCACTCGGCCAGTCTTCTTCTGCTACAGCCGCCCACCAATAACCTGCTAAACCATGTCGAGCCATCGCACCCGCTTGCGACCATGAATAGGCCAATGTAGGTTCAGCAGCCAACCAGAAAAAGCCTTTAGAACGCACGACTCCCGGCCATTCAGCCTGTACCAAATCATAAAAACGCTCTGGATGGAAAGGACGACGTGCACGGTAAACAAAGCTACTAATGCCATACTCTTCAGTCTCTGGCGTATGCTCACCACGTAACTCTTTCAGCCATCCTGGTGCTTGTGCCGCTTCATCAAAGTCAAATAACTGTGTATTTAAAATTTTATCTAAAGCGATCTTTCCAAATTGAGCAATCTCAATTCGGGCACGCGGGTTTAACGTTTTTAAAATTGCGATGAGCTGGTCTTGCTGCGCCTGATCAATCAGGTCAATTTTATTCAGCACAATCACATCACAAAACTCGATCTGATCGATAAGAAGGTCAACTACAGTTCGCTCATCTTGTTCACCCAATGATTCACCACGTTGTTGCAGTGAATCAACTGAACTGTAATCTTTAAGAAAGTTAAAAGCATCGACTACCGTGACCATAGTATCAAGTCGAGCAAACTCATTGAGTGAGTTTCCATTTTCATCTTCAAAGGTAAAGGTTTCTGCTACTGGTAATGGTTCTGAAATACCAGTCGACTCAATCACCAATTGGTCAAAGCGCCCTTCATCGGCTAAGCGTCTCACCTCAACCAGTAAATCTTCTCGTAGCGTGCAGCAGATACAACCGTTACTCATTTCAACCAGTTTTTCATCTGTCCTTGAAAGCTCCGCCCCACCTTCGCGTACTAATGCCGCATCAATATTTACCTCAGACATATCATTAACAATCACGGCAATACGGCGACCTTCGCGATTATTTAAAATATGATTGAGTAATGTGGTCTTTCCTGCACCCAAAAAGCCAGATAAAACGGTAACTGGAAGCTTGGCAAATGAGTTGGCGATTGCAGTGTGCATGGCTTGATCTCTTCGAATAATATTTAAACTGATCATGGCTGGCCATTGAAATATGGCCAGATCACAGGCGTAATCTATTTCTAAACCACAATAATGTTATGTTATAACATAACTATTGATCAAGTTTTTATTCTGCTTTTATTCAAACCAACTCATTTAGTCTTTGAAAGAATTGCTTTTATAGTCACTGACAAATCGAGGTTCTATAGTGATGGTCAGGTCCCCATGAACGGAACCCTTGGCTATCAATATGGATTTGTCCCGAAGCATAAACACCCAGACCCATGTTAAGTGCTTGTCCTTTGGTTTCCCAGAACTGACAAAGCTTGGTTTTGGTTTGTTGAATATTAAACTGGTCTAAATCGGTAGGCTGTTCTGGCCCAATTCGAAAATCAAGCGCTGCATTAAAGACATGTCGGGAAGCATCTGCACCACCCGCACAACGGTTTAAAGATAAAGCTCGATAGGCAGATGTCACTTCAAAATCGTTAATCACACCATCGTCAACTAATGCTTTTAAAATGCTAAGTGTCGGAACGATGTTGGACCAAATCTCTCTTGGTGGCACCGCATAAGGCTCGACGCCACATTTTTGCCAGTCTCGAGCTGAACGTAATAACTCATAATCCGGGACTAAATTGGCAAGTCCTTTCTGCTTAAGAAATTGCTTATAAGCCTGCACAGAATGAGCGTGATCTGCGGTTGCGATCCAAGCAGTATAATCTTCGGGTTGTTGTTTTATTCTTACCACTGTTTTAGATGGCTGAGGCAAAGAGTGTGGATGCTTAGAAACCGTTGGCTTAGGTGTTTGAGTCGTACACGCGGTAAGAGAAAGTAAGATTAAACCTAAATAGGAATATTTCATAAATATGTTGTTCCTCCCTGAACATCGGGAAGCCTTAGTTATTCATTTAAGAGATGTTATAATATAACAATTACAAAGTCCTTTAATTTCTGTTGTAAATTTTAAAAATTAAAAAGGACGCATTAATACGTCCTTTTTAATTTCTAACTCAGACCTGATTACATATCTGCTTCTAAAGCATGTACAGGCTGCTCAGCTTTTAACTTACGGCGTTTAAATTGATAAGCCACCATTAAGCACAAAATCCAACCCGGAATCATCATCACCGCCACACGCATATCTGGTGTTAGCGACATGACAACTAAAATTCCAAGCATGAACACGATACAAAGATAGTTGCTAAATGGATACATGAAACTTGGGAATTTAGTGGTTTGACCTTGGCGGATCATGAATTTACGGAATTTTAAATGTGTCCATGAAATGACTACCCAGTTAATCACAATCGCTGCAACCACGAGCATCATGAGTAAACCAAATGCTTTTTCAGGGAAAATATAATTTAACAATACACATAAAATAGTGACTGCCGCAGAAAGAATCACTGCATTGGTTGGAATACCGCGCTTATTAATACGTGCAAATACTTTTGGTGCATTTCCTTGCTGAGCAAGACCGAGCAACATACGGCTACTGCAATAGCTTGTACCGTTATAAACTGAAACCGCAGCAGTCAAAATCACGAAGTTGAGTAAAGTCGCAACGCCTTGACTGTCTAAAGAAGCAAACACCATTACAAAAGGACTGCCGCCTTGTGCCATTTGATTCCACGGAAATAATGCGAATAAAACAAGAAGCGTCGCAATATAGAAAATCAAAATACGATAGATAATCTGGTTGACCGCTTTAGGTAAGGTTTTGTCTGGGTCACGTGCTTCAGCCGCAGTAATACCGAAAAGCTCAATACCACCAAAAGCAAAAATAATGACTGCCATGGCCATCACCAAGCCTTTAATACCATATGGGAAGAAACCACCTAATGCCCAAAGGTTAGAAATGCTGGCTTGTGGCCCTGCCGTACCGGTTGCAAGTAAATACGAACCGAAACCGATCATGGCTAAAATGGCTAAGATTTTGACAATGGAAAACCAAAATTCCATTTCGCCAAAAAACTTAACATGCAATAAATTAATACCATTAATGAGAATAAAGAACGTTAGAGCGGATGCCCACGTTGGGATTTGCGGCCACCAATATTGAATATAAAGACCAATTGCACTTAACTCCGCCATACATACCAGTACGTTGAGTACCCAGTAGTTCCATCCTGACATGAAGCCTGCAAAAGGTCCCCAATATTTGTAAGCAAAATGACTAAAAGAACCACTTACTGGTTCTTCTACTACCATTTCACCGAGCTGGCGCATCATTAAAAAAGCAATAAATCCTGCAATCGCATAACCCAAGATTACCGACGGACCTGCCAATTTAATCGATTGTGATATACCAAGAAACAGCCCTGTACCAATCGCGCCACCCAATGCAATCAGCTGGATGTGACGATTACTCAAACCGTGTTTCAGGTTTCCTTGCTCTTGTGTTGACATATGATTATTCTCATCCTTGTCACGTAATTTTTTTCCAATAAATTACGTATATCATAAATTGATCAGATTTTCATAGAGATTGGTGAAAAAATAATTGCGTTACTTTTCTCACAACCGCGCATGTAAGCAGAAAATGCAAGAAATAACAATTATTATGCAATGTGTAATTAAATTATGTATTGCGTAATTTTATGAATTCAGTATTATAAGAACCATGAAGCAATTGGTTGTTCTCGGTCTATATCAAACTCATAAGTAAAAAGATGATCTCACTAAAGGTTAAAACTTATTGAGTAGCTCAGTCCCTAGACCGAACTTTTATTTGTATAAGACGCGAGATGAAGACAAGGAAGCGAAAATGGAACAAAAACTAAACTCTTTTATTGAAGTTTCACCTCAATCTGATTTCACTATTCATAATTTGCCTTATGGTATTTTTAGTAGAACAGCCGAAGGCGAGCGTCAGGTCGGTGTAGCTATCGGTGATTGGGTCATTGATCTCGCTGCTCTTGAAAAGCATGGTCTTTTAAAACTTTCAGATCAAGACACATACTTTAACCAGCCTACACTGAATAAATTTATTGAATCAGGCAAAGCCAACTGGTCTAAAGTTCGTAAAACATTACAGTCTCTTCTTTCAGTTGAAAATTTAACACTTCAAGAAAACGAAGCATTACGTCAGGAAGTTCTGGTTAAGCAAGACAGCGTAACTTTACATTTACCTGTTCGCGTACCTGGCTATACCGATTTCTATTCTTCTAAAGAACACGCAACCAATGTCGGCTGTATGTTCCGCGACCCTAAAAATGCCTTGCTGCCAAACTGGACCGAATTACCTGTAGGTTATAACGGTCGTGCTAGCTCTGTTGTAGTGAGCGGAACTCAAGTGGTACGCCCATCAGGTCAAATCAAACTTCCAAATGAAGAACGTCCAGTTTTCTCAGCAACGCGTAAACTCGATTTCGAACTTGAAACAGCATTTATTGTGGGTAAACCAACTCAGTTGGGGCAGCCGATCTCGATTGAAAATGCTTGGGACCATATTTTTGGAATGGTTCTGCTAAACGACTGGTCAGCACGCGATATCCAACAATGGGAATATGTGCCTTTAGGTCCATTCAACTCAAAATCTTTCGCTAGCGCTATTTCACCTTGGGTGGTAACTCTGGAAGCACTTGAACCATTTAAAGTTGAAGGCCCGAAACAAGAACCGAAACCACTCGCTTATTTACAAGAAAATATCGCCAACAGTTACGACATTAATTTGAGTGTTGAAATTCAAACACCAAAATCAGCACAAACTGACGTGATCTGTAAAACCAACTTCAAATATATGTATTGGTCTATGGCTCAGCAGCTAACTCACCATACCATTGGAGGCTGTAACGTTCAGGTCGGTGACTTAATGGGTTCAGGTACTATTTCAGGTTCTACACCTGACTCTTATGGCAGCTTGCTTGAGCTGACTTGGAACACCACTAAACCTTTGACCCTTGCCAATGGTGAAACTCGTGGTTTCTTACAAGACGGCGATACGCTCATTATGAAAGGCCACTGTGAGAAAAATGGTATTCGCATTGGCTTTGGTGAAGTTCGAAATACTGTGCTTCCTGCATTAGCTTTTGATTTTGCAGAGACTTCGGAGCCTGACTATGAAGCTGTATAGTTACTTTCGTAGCTCTGCAGCTTACAGAGTACGGATTGGCCTCAACCTTAAAAGCCTCGCTTATGAAACTGCACCAGTTCATCTGGTGAAAAATGAGCAGCAAGGTGAAGACTATTTAAAGTTAAACCGCAGTGCCCTAGTACCAACTTTAGTGGACGGCGATTTAACCTTGTCACAATCATTAAGTATTTTGGAATATCTGGATGAACAATATCCTGAAACCAAATTACTTCCAAATGATGTGAAAGAAAGAGCCAAAATCCGTGCTTTTGCCCAAGCAATCGCTTGTGATATTCACCCGTTAAACAACTTACGCGTTCTGAAATATTTAAAAAATGACTTAAACGTTTCAGACGAACAAAAAAATTATTGGTATCAGCACTGGATTATTGAAGGCTTTCAAAATCTCGAACAGCAACTTCAAGATTCAAACGGACAGTTTTGCTTTGGACTACAAGCAACGATTGCCGATTGCTGCCTAATTCCACAGGTCTACAACGCGAAACGCTTCAAAATCGATTTATCTGCGTTTCCAAAAATTGAATCAATTTATCAACATTGTTTGTCTATCCCAGCCTTCTATAACGCGGCGCCAGAACAACAACCAGATTGGGAATAGTAAAAGGAGTTTCAACATGACATTTGCCATTAAAAAAATACATCACGTTGCATATCGTTGTAAGGATGCGAAAGAGACTGTTGAGTGGTATAAAAAAATGCTCAACATGGACTTTATCTTAGCTTTTGCTGAAGACCATGTGCCTTCAACCAAAGCCTTTGACCCTTATATGCATTTATTCCTAGATGCTGGTCAAGGCAACGTTTTGGCATTTTTTGAATTACCAACCCAACCAGAAATGGGCCGAGATGAAAACACGCCTCAATGGGTACAACATATTGCCTTTGAAGTTGAAGATTTAAATGCCCTTTTAGCTGCCAAAAAACATTTGGAAGAAAACGGCGTTAAAGTACTAGGCATTACCAACCACGGTATCTTCCACTCAATTTATTTCTTTGATCCAAATGGACACCGTTTAGAACTGACTTATAACGATGTACATGCTGAAGAAAAAATTGCAAAAATTACTGAAGAAATGAAAACTGAAATGCTAGATGAATGGAGCAAAACTAAACGTGCTCCACACCATACTCATTTCTTGCATGAAGAAGAATTAGGCGCATAATTCTTTCAAAGCAATCGTTTCAAAAGTCGGCATTGGTGGGAATAGTTTGAATGAACTGTTCTATATCAATGCCGATTTATATTGTTTAAATCTACTAAACTTCTCTCAATTTACGCTATAAATAAAAGATGAAGGTCATTGTAAGAATTGTTGATTATTAAACATGTGAATTTTGCTAATAGAAAAAGGTGATTTCTATTTTTCTATAGGCTCAGGCATGATGTAAAACGCATCAATTCCAATTTATGTTTATACATAACTGTTTAACTGCTGAAGTAAATCGATTAAGGGTATTTAAATGATTGAAGAAAAAGTATCTGGGGGGGTTCAATCACTTGAAGTTGGTTTATCCGTACTAAATGCCCTGTTAGAGCACAATCAACCGATTATTCTCAAAGACTTATCGAGTAAGCTCGAGATGCATCCTGCCAAAGTACACCGTTATTTGGTGAGCTTAATTCGCATGGATTACGCCAAACAACTTGAAGATGGGCAATATGCTCTAGGCGATCAGGCATGGCGTTTAGGCTTAAACTGCATTCAGCACAGTGACACTTTACAGCTGGTACAGCACCTAATTTACGACCTACAAAGTAAAATTGGCTGTGGTATTCAAATTAGTAAGTGGTCACCGAAAGGCCCTGTTGTGGTTCAGTCTATTGAATCTAACCACCCTATTTCGATTGTGACCAAAGTCGGTTCGATTATGCCTTTAGTCAATTCTGCTGCGGGACGTTTATTTGCCTCTTACCTTCCTGAGCATTTTATTCGTCCTTTATTAGAAGCTGAGTGGCAAAAACATCAAGAGCTTGGTCTAAATATCGCACCACACAACTGGCAAGAATTTTTAGAACTTAAAGATACGATCCGTCAGCAACAAATGTCGGCAGCTAAAGGTGATTTGTTGACAGGAATTAATGCGGTGGGTCTGCCAGTATTTAACTCAAACCAAGGGATTGAGTTTTGTATTGTGGCGCTTGATAGCGAAATGTTTTTACCCGTCGACCCACAAAGTAAAATTATCGAAACGCTTAAAAATGAGATTAATTTAATTAATCAATATATTAAAAGCCGCTAATCAATAGCCATAAAAAAACCAAGAGCACTGCTCTTGGTTTTTTTAGATTAGAGACAAAGCAAAACTTATTTTGCTTCTAGAACGCCACGGCGAATTTGGTCACGTTCAATCGATTCAAACAGTGCCTTGAAGTTACCTTCACCAAAACCGTCGTCATCTTTACGTTGAATGAATTCGAAGAAAACTGGCCCAATCATGTTTTGAGAGAAGATTTGCAATAAAAGCTTCTTCTGACCGTCTTTAGTATTACCGTCAAGCAAAATACCGCGCTGCTGTAATTCATCAGTCGGTTCGCCATGCTCAGGTAAACGATCTTCCAACATTTCATAATAAGTGTTTGGCGGTGGAGTCATAAATTGTAGACCCAAGCCTTTTAACTTATCCCAAGTCGAAATTAAGTCATCACAAATAAACGCAATATGTTGAATACCTTCGCCATTAAAATCAGCTAAGAATTCTGCAATTTGACCATTACCCTTGTCCGAGTCTTCATTTAAAGGAATACGGATCATGCCATCTGGAGCAGTTAATGCTTTAGATGTTAAACCTGTATATTCGCCTTTAATGTCGAAGTAACGAATTTCTTGGAAGTTAAAAATCTTCTCATAGAAGTTTGCCCAGTACTCCATACGGCCTTTGTAGACGTTATGAGTTAAGTGGTCAATTTCTTTTAAACCAGCGCCTTCAGGGTTACGCTGCGCATCATCAAAGAAAATAAAGTCATTTTCATAAATGTCACGGTCAACCAAGAAGATTGGCATGCCACCAATACCTTTAATTGCCGGAATGTTAAGCTCCATTGGCCCAACACTTGATTGCATTGGTTCTGCACCAAGCTCAACAGCCTTTTTAAAAGCTTTTGCCGCATCGCGTGTTTTGAATCCCATTGCGCAAGCAGATGGACCATGCTCATTGAAAAAGAATGAAGCATAAGATTCTGGCTGATAATTCAGGATAATATTGATATTTCCTTGACGCCATAAGTACACTTTTTTCGATTTATGCTTGGCTACTTTTGAAAAGCCGATTGTTTCAAAAATTGTATCTAATTCATTTTCTTTTGAAACAAACTCAATAAATGCAAAACCGCATAGTTCTAATGGGTTCTCTAAAATATCCATCTAGTTTCCCTCTGGTGATTACCTGATCCGTTTATTTCTCATGCTGATCTGGTCAGCTCCTTTCTCTATAGAATACGCATTTGCTGGGAGAGTATTTGAACCGTCAAAATGCCTTAGCCCAACGCATCCTATGAGAAAAAAACCAATAACTAAAACGAAGATTGAGTGAGCACGAAGCCGATGATTAATTTCCCTTCTATATGGCGTTTATTTTCCATACACACAGTCCTTTCTTATCTAAAAGTACGATTGAGATTTTTCAATAAACCTTTAAAAATCGCCTTTTCCTAAAGTCATTCCTAGATTTATGGAGGCCAACATCCTTGTTGGACCTCCAATGGCCATTTACCTTAAAACAGATGCTACTAAAAACAATTAAATTATGCAATACATAATTTAATTATGAATTGTGTAATTTATTAATCAAATTACACCGTTTGTTTGTGCCTGTTTTAGATTTCATATTTTATAAATCATTGGGTACACTCACATGGCTTTTAAAGTTCTAACGGCGGAAAACTCATGCTTTTAATCAGTGCTTGTTTAATTGGTGAACCTGTACGTTATGACGGCCGATCATGCTTGCACACTACGCTTCAGCAGTTATTTTTAAATAAAAAAGCCCATGCACTTTGCCCAGAGTTATTAGGCGGTTTTAGCACGCCTCGTTTACCCGCAGAAATTGTGGGAGGAACAGGTCAAGATGTGCTTGATGGAAAAGCAAAAATTACTGATTCATCTGGTTTAGATGTGACAGCGCTCTATTTAAAAGGTGCTCACCGCACTTTGGAAATTGCACAGCAAATAAAAGCAAGTTGTGTGGTTTTAAAAGAAAATAGCCCATCTTGCGGCAGTCAAAAAATTTATAACGGTACTTTTCAAGGCGAGAAGATTACGGGTGTTGGGATTACCACAGCACTGTTACAGCGCCATGGTTTTAAAGTGATTTCTGAAAACGAAATTGAAGATTGGTTAGCAGCACATCCTCTTTAACCATTGTCTGCTCAATCAAAACCCTTTTAATTGCTTTCTAAAACGGAAACAGAAAGCACTCAATATACAAGCAACTAAATAGCTTATGACTGCCATACTCCAGAAACCATAAATTCCCATTGCAGAAATCGAGATATCCTGCCAATGCAGGCCTTTATAGGCCATCCACCAACCACCGCCCAATCCGAAACACAGCACTACAACTAAAAAAATCAGCATAGGTAAAATTGAGACATCCCAACAGCGCAGCAAAGAAGTGAGTAACGTCATTAAGCCATCGAGAAAATGAGACATACATACAATCAACAACAGTGAAGCAGCCAAAATCTGCACGGCCAAATCATCTGAATAGAAGGTGACAATTAAGTCCCGCTCCAACCATAAACCTAGGGACAGACTGCCACTTACTGCCATAATTACCCATATACTTTGTCTGGCAATTTTGTTGGCTTCTTCCATGTTGCCACTGCCCATAGATCGTGACACCAAAATGCTATAAGCCGAGGCAATTGAGGAAGGAAAAATAAACATGAAGCCGCCAGTACTCGCGACAATTTGATGGGCTGCTGACACTACACTCCCAAAAGGCAAAATCAGAATAGCAACTGAACAAAATGCAACGACGTCCATCAACGCCATGATCGCCGTGGGTATGCCTATTTTTAAAATCATACGCAGACTTTGCCGGCTATCTTCAACCGACCGTTCTGGTTGCTCAATAAAAATGTAGCTTTTCTCTAGAAAAAACAGGTAATAAACAGCCAACATAAACCACCGAACAATAATAGTAGCTAATAAAGCTCCTATCGCACCGAGTGGCGGAATTGAAAATAAAGCGACACCATAAATCAAAAGATAGGACAAAATAATTTTAAGAATGAAGAAAATGCTATCTGATAGTAAAACCTTATGCGCATTTTCAGTGACCTGAGACAAAGCTGTAAATAAGCGCATCAGTAAATGCGCAGGTAAAATAAATACCAAAGCCCACATACAGTTTTTAGTAATTGAAACGACATGTTCAGATGCACCAAATAATTTTGGTAAATCATGGAACAAGTAAAGCAAGCCAATACTCACCAATGCCGAACATAACATTAGCCAAATGCCTTGAATAAAGATTTGACGAATATGGGGTATGTCGTGGCAACCATATGCTTGTGAGAGTTTGAGTATCACACCTTGCAGAATACCCATTCCAATGACATAAATCACTGTATATAAAGATAAGGTTACCGATAATGCGGCGACATGGTCATTACTAAAATGCCCTACATAAGCAATATCAACCAATCCACTTAAAACTAGAATTAAATTGCTTGAGAGCATGGGAATAAATAATTTAAAAATCTGGTTCATCAAAAAAAGCCTTATTTTTTTCTTTGCGATTTATGTTGATATTCACGTTATTTTTAGTGCATCAATTCAAAGCAAAAGACATACCAGTTCTAAATTCAGCTTCCTCTAAAATTTTCTTTAAATAAAAAAGCCAAACTATTCGTTTGGCCTTCTTTTGTAATGTATGTTTTTCTACAGTTATTCTTGTTTGTGTTTACTTGCCCAATAAGTCGCAAGCGCAGGACCAGAAATATTGTGCCAAAGGCTGAAAATTGCGCTTGGTACAGCCGTAATCGGAGAAGCAGCAAAATGTACTGCTGCAAGTGCCACACCTAAACCTGAGTTTTGCATACCGACTTCTACCGCAATTGCTTTACTGTCTGCATAAGGCAATTTAAAGAAACGAGCTGCGGTAAAACCTAATAAATAACCAAACCCATTATGCAATATCACCACAGCTAAAATAAGCAAACCCGATTGAAGAATAGCTGCTTTGCTTCCACCAATAATGGCTGCCACAATCGCGACAATTGCAATAACTGAAACTAAAGGCATGACTTGAATATAAGATTCGACCTGACGCTTAAGCCAAGTTCGCAAAATCAGACCAATCACAATAGGCAGTAGCACCACCTGCAAAATCGAAATAAACATCGAAGCTGCATCTATCTTTAACCATTGGCTGGCTAGCAGATAGAAAATTGCAGGTGTTAATACAGGTGCTAAAAGTGTTGATACCGATGTACAGGCGACCGACAAAGCCACGTTGCCCTTGGCCATATAGGTAATCACGTTTGAAGCTGTTCCGCCTGGGCAACACCCCACTAAAATAACGCCGACTGCAATTTCAGGCGGTAAATTAAATAATTTACATAGAACATATGCTAAACCGGGCATCACCACAAACTGGGCAACCACCCCAATTAAGACGGCTTTAGGGCTTTGCAATACCCCTTTAAAGTCATCAACGGTCATGGTCATTCCCATACCGAGCATAATAATCCCTAAGATCCATGGGATGTACGCTTTAAGCCAGACAAAAAACTCAGGTTGCCATAGCGCTAGAGCCGCAAAAACAATGACCCATAAAGCAAACGTTTTCTGAACAAATTGAGTAAAACGTAATAATGCAGACATGCTGTTCATCCATATCAAATCGCAATTAAAGCCCAAACAACATGAGCACTCTCTTTAACATTCACTCAACAAATCAGTCGATTGAATACGGACAACACCCTGTTGCTGCATCGCTTGCCATGCCTGTTCTAAAGAGCCGTTCAGATTAATACCCTTACAGGCATCTTCAATCACTAAAGTTTTAAAGCCGAGTTGAACTGCATCTAAAGCAGTCCATGCGACACAAAAGTCCGTAGCAATTCCGACCACATAAACCGTATCAATGCCGCGCTCTTTTAAGTAACCCGTTAAACCCGTCATTGTGCTGTGGTCTGCTTCCATAAAAGCCGAGTAGCTATCAATATGAGCATGAAAGCCTTTTCGGATAATCAGCTGGGCCGTTGGGATATTCAAATCTGGATGAAATTCGGCATCATGGCTACCTTCTACACAATGTTTAGGCCAAAGCACTTGCGGTCCATAATCGAGCTCAATGGTTTCAAATGGCTGTTTACCCACATGGTTGGTAGCAAAAGAAATATGATTATCTGGATGCCAATCTTGTGTCAGAACGACATTTTCAAAACAACGCGCCAATTGGTTAATGGTTGGAATAATTGTATCGGCGTCGGCAACTGCTAAATTTCCACCCGGCGTAAAACCATTTTGTACATCAACTACGACTAAAGCCGAATTTTGTGGTTGTTTCTTCATTTTCATGCCATCTTAAGTCCCATTCGGGAAAAATATGCATTTTATCTTGCCATAAAAAAGACCGTAGCAAGTAAGGATTCGCAGAATTGAACCATATTGTCATATTTACTGTCTTTTACTTGAAATGATCAAATTGGCATTCTATGTTTTGCTCAAGTTTACATAGGGTTTATCAGTTAAGCATATTGTTCTTATGCGTCTGATCAGTCATAATTTGCATAATTGTCATTCAACAATCTGTTATTGTTAGAACTGGACAATCAAAATACTGCAACCATCCCACATTTTGTTTTTCTTACCTCAGATTCGGATGGATAAATAGGATATTTTTTAAAATGACTCAGCAAGCACAGACCATTCAAGGCTCAATCGTCGCAATTGTCACTCCCATGTTGAAAGATGGCGGTGTAGATTGGAAGGGTCTTGAGAAGCTGGTTGAGTGGCACATAGAACAAGGTACAAACAGTATTGTAGCCGTCGGTACAACCGGCGAAGCCTCAACATTGAGCATGGAAGAGCACACACAGGTTATTAAAGAAATTATTCGTGTAGCCAATAAACGTATTCCAATTATTGCCGGTACTGGTGCAAACTCAACCCGCGAAGCAATCGAATTAACTAAAGCAGCTAAAGACCTCGGTGCTGATGCCGCTTTACTTGTAACACCATACTATAACAAACCAACCCAAGAAGGCCTTTTCCAACACTATAAAGCGGTTGCCGAAGCTGTTGAATTACCTCTTATTCTTTATAATGTACCGGGTCGTACAGGCGTAGACTTGTCAAACGATACAGCGGTACGTTTAGCAGAAATTCCTAACATTGTAGGTATTAAAGACGCAACAGGTGATGTGCCTCGTGGTAAAGCTTTAATCGATGCTTTAAACGGCAAAATGGCTGTTTACTCAGGTGACGATGAAACTGCATGGGAACTTATGCTTCTTGGCGCAGATGGTAATATCTCGGTTACTGCAAACATTGCACCTAAGGCAATGAGCGAAGTATGTGCGGTTGCAATTGCTAAAGATGAGCCACAAGCGAAGACGCTTAACAATAAGATTGCAAATTTACACAATATTCTATTTTGCGAATCTAACCCAATTCCTGTGAAATGGGCACTACATGAGATGGGACTGATTGATACTGGTATTCGTTTACCACTCACTCCTCTCGCTGAGCAATATCGCGAACCTCTCCGCAATGCCCTAAAAGATGCGGGAATTATTTAATAAGAGCAATTTATGATGCAATTACGTCTTGGTTTAGTCCTTGCAGTTTCAGCCTTAAGTTTAGCTGGCTGTGGTCGCTTCGCACTCAATAATCACTCTTTAGATTATAAAAAAGCAAAGCAACTCGCCCCGCTTGAGTATCCTGCCGATGCAACTGTACGACCAGCGACGCCTTTGTATCCTGCACCAACAGTAGACCAGCTCGCTATCGATCACGCACCGAAGTTTGAAAACAAACGTGGCAATCGTTTTGCATTGCCTCGCCCTGAACAAACTCAAGGTGATACAGCAGATACATCTGCTCAATCAGGTAGCGCGCTTAGTCGCCCTCAACTTGTAACAGATGGTAATAAAAACCCACTGTTAAAAATTGATGGAAGTACCGCTGAAATTTGGCAATACACCAAAGCAACCCTAAGCACGTTAAATTACAACATCATCGCTCAAGGCAGTAATCAAGCGACGATTAAAGTAAATGACAAAACTTATGTGCTTAAACTGACTGGTGTTGGCTCTAGTCATAGCCTTGCTCTCTTTAATCCAGACAACACTTTTGCAAGCCCTGAAGTTGCGGCAGAAGTGTTAAACCAGATTTACCAAAATTGGCCAGCCTAGTCGTTTACTAGGCATTTTTTTTTAAAAGGTTCCCTCATGTTAAAACAAACCTTGCTCTATACTGGTAAAGCAAAATCTGTATATGAAACAGACAATGCCGACCATCTGATTTTAGTCTTTCGTGATGATGCCTCTGCGTTCAATGGCGAAAAAATCGAACAACTAGATCGTAAAGGCAAGGTGAACAACCGTTTTAACGCCTTCATCATGGAAAAACTTGCTGCTGCGGGTATTGAAACGCATTTTGAAAAATTGCTTTCTCCAACTGAAGTTCTTGTTAAAAAACTTCAAATGATTCCTGTTGAATGCGTAATTCGTAACTACGCAGCTGGTTCTCTATGCCGTCGTTTAGGTGTAGAAGAAGGTAAAGAACTTACTCCTCCTACATTTGAATTGTTCTACAAAGATGATGGCTTAGGCGATCCAATGGTTAACGAATCTCAAGCGATTGCTTTAGGTTGGGCGACTGCTGAACAGTTAGAACAAATGAAAGTGTTAACTTATAAAGTAAATGATGTATTGAAAGCATTATTTGCTGAAGGCAATATGATCTTGGTGGACTTCAAACTTGAATTTGGTGTTTTCCATGACCGTATCGTACTTGGTGACGAATTCTCTCCAGACGGTTGCCGTTTATGGGACAAAGACTCTAAGAAGAAACTCGACAAAGACCGTTTCCGTCAAGGTTTAGGCGGTGTTGTTGAAGCTTATGAAGAAGTTGCAGCTCGTTTAGGCGTAGATTTATCTGACATCTAATTAGCCAGACTTTAGTAAGAAACCGAGCTGAATTGCTCGGTTTTTTATTTTCTAGGCAATAAAATTCAGGAAAAGTAGACAGATTTGTATATTTAATTAAATTATTACTTGCACAATACAAAAGCAAAGCACTAAAATCTAAAAAAACATTAATTGCATCACAATAATTAAATTTAAAGTATGGTGAACCCTATGGAACTACTTAAGCCTGAAAAGAGATTAATGAATCACTCGATACATTTTGGTGAAAATCCATTAGTAATTTTATCTAATTTTAGCGACTCTGCTTTAAAACAAGGTTGGAGCGAAGCTGAAGTAGAAACCGTCATTTCTGAAGCTTCTCAAGGTGACTATATGAAACTCATACGGACTTTGAGAACATATACCTTACTTTAATTATTGTTACTGCTGTTATCTGATTTGCCGTAAATCTTTAGCGTCAACCCTATACTGATTTCTGACTTCTTCATCATAATTGCTCCCCTTTAACTCAGGCGGCAATTCGTCTTGTCATCCAAAGTTTTATCGACCTCTTCTTATATTTAGCTGTCCTATCTGGTTAATTGCTTTTATTCGCATAGTATTTTGCTTAGCGTCGTATCATTCAATTTATAAAAAGATACATAAAGCTGTTATGAATCAACTAGATTTATTCTGAATGCTGCCTTAACAATAAACAAAAATAATAAGTAGAAAATATTTATTCTATGAGGAGTAAGCATGATGGACCATGAAATAGAGGAAAAAAAGGTCGAGCAAACCTTAAGCTGGCGTGAAAAAATGGCAGTCGAAGAACATGAAAAACTGTCACCCCGTTTAGTCTATGAAATTATCCGCCGTGATGGTGCAGAAGAGCTGGATCGGCCAACGGCTGCACTGATCTTTTCGGGAATTGCGGCAGGTCTAGTCATCAGTTTTTCTTTTGTATTTAAGGCGATTATCGCTTCTTATCTTCCAGCTGATGCGGTCTGGACCGATTTAATCACCAATGTCGGTTATACCATTGGGTTCCTAATCGCTATTTTGGGCCATATGCAACTCTTTACCGAAAATACCATCACCACAGTTGTACCTCTATTCAAACCCTTTACTCTCGAAAAATTACAAGCTGTAGGCCGATTATGGGGGATTGTGATTTTATGCAACATCATTGGAACAGCTTTAGCGAGTTTATTTTTCTTAACTACTCACCTGTTTACACCCGATATTGACAAGGCACTAGACGAGCTAGCACATCATGTTGCGTCTTTTTCTGCGACCGAAAACTTGCTGAAAGGTATTATGTCAGGGCTGTTAATTGCTGCACTAGTCTGGATGCTGCCTTCAGTTAGCAATAAATTCCTACTCATCTTTTTCATGACATATTTGATAGGACTCGGTGACTTTACCCATGTAGTAGTAGGTTCTACCGAAATGTCTTATCTAGTTTGGCAAGGAGATGCCTCTATTAGTGAATATATTTTTAATTTCCTGATTCCAACGACTATTGGAAATATTATTGGTGGTACAGGCGTGTTTACCCTGCTGATTTATGGTCAGGTTACTGAGGAATTGGAACAATAGCAGGACTCAATAAACTATTGTTCCTGCTGCCATCTGCGTTGCTGTAAGCGTTCGCCTTCAACCTCACGCTTATTTCTCGCGGACTCGTAGAGTTTGGTTCCCTTCAACTCAGGTGGCAAATAGTCTTGCAACACAAAATGCTCTGGGTAATCATGAGGATAGAGATAATTGATGCCATAGCCTTGCTGTTTCATCAGCTTGGTTGGTGCATTTCTCAAGTGTAAAGGCACTGGTAAATTTGCCGTTTTATCGGCAAGTTCCAATGCTTTGTTAATTGCTAAATAAGTACTATTACTTTTTGCACTTGTTGCTAAATAAACCGCGGTTTGGCCCAAAATAATTCGACCTTCAGGCATACCCACTGCTTGAACAGAGCGGAAACATTCACCTGCAAGCAAAAGCGCATTTGGATTCGAGTTTCCAATGTCTTCTGAGGCTGCAATCAACATACGTCTTGCAATAAAAACTGGATCTTCTCCGCCTTTAAGCATACGAGCCATCCAGTACAGAGCTGCATCTGGATCACTACCACGAATCGATTTAATAAATGCAGAAACGAGGTCGTAATGCTGCTCACCCGATTTGTCATAACGTGCAATGTTTTGCTGGGCAACTTTTACCACCACAGCATTGGTAATGGTATTTTCAATTTCTGGCTCAAAAGTACTCGCAATTAAGTCTAGTAAATTAAGCGCTTTACGGGCATCGCCTGCTGCAAACTGCAAAAGAGCATCGTACTCTTCAATATGAATGTAACGTTCTTTTAAGAATTTATCTGCTTGGAGAGCATTGTTGAGTAGCGTCTGAATTGCTTCACTGTCTAAACTGTTTAAGGTATAGACCTGACAACGTGATAAAAGCGCACTATTGACTTCAAAAGACGGGTTTTCTGTGGTCGCACCTATTAAAGTAATTTTTCCTTTTTCTACAGCCCCTAGTAATGCATCTTGCTGTGATTTATTAAAGCGATGAATTTCATCAATAAAAACCACAGGTGTTAGTAAGTCACCACTTTCTGCAATCACTTCACGTAATTCTTTTACGCCCGTATTCAGAGCAGACAAACTCACAAATGGGCGATCTATTGCTTGCGCCAAAAGCAAAGCAATTGTTGTTTTACCAACGCCTGGCGGTCCCCAAAAAATAATAGAAGGTAAATGCCCCTGATCAATCATTTGACGCAGTGGTGCGTGTTCCCCTAACAAATGATCTTGCCCAATTATTTCAGACAAATCTCTCGGGCGCAGGCGTTCAGGAAGTGGAATATGGGTGTCTGACATCTCAAATAGCTTTATCGTCTTTTCACTATAGTCTATTGCGTCTCACAGAAATCTACAATTTGAATCTATGAGACACGTTCTTTATTTACAGGCTAACTCGTGGCATTAAGATGGTTTATTACTGAGTTTCAGCAAACGTGCATCCGGGCCATCTTCAATTACCCAAATTGAACCGTCTTGTACTTCATGTAAACCACGAATACGTTGCTTCATCTCTAATCTTTGTATTTCTTTTACAGGTTTATGCTCTAAATCTACAACCACAATGGCTTTAGAAGATAACCCACCAATTAAGGCTTTATTTTGCCATGCAGGAAATTGTTGGCCTCGATAAATAATTAGGCTCGACGGTGAAATGACAGGTGTCCAATCAATCTCAGGTGCTTTAAATTCAGGACGAGTATGGTGGTCTGGAATAGGCTCACCCGAGTAGTGGTCACCATTTGACACGATTGGGTAACCATAATTTTCACCTTTGGTAATAATATTAAGCTCATCACCACCTTTAGGCCCCATTTCAACTACCCAGAGTTGTCCTTTGCGGTCAAAAGCCATACCTAAGGGGTTACGGTGTCCAAGCGACCATATTTCCGCAGTAACCCCACCTTTTTTATAAAAAGGATTACCTACGGCTGCTGAACCATCCTCATTTAAACGCAAGACTTTGCCCAAATTACTCTTCATGTCTTGGGCAGGATCAAACTTTTGGCGCTCACCTGAACTGACCCAAAGCTTACCATCTGCATCAAAGAGCATACGATGTCCATAATGGCCTTGTCCTGAGACTTTAGGCACCTGCTGCCAAATCTGTTTCACCTCTATAAGTTTTGGCTGATTAGGGTTAGATAAGTCTAATTTCGCACGTGAAATCACTGCACCAGATCCACCTTGCCCTTTAGCTGCATAACTGAGATATATCCAATGATTTTTGGCAAAGTCAGGATGTAAAACAACATCGCCTAAACCACCCTGTCCGCCATAGTTCACCCCTGGAACACCTTGAACATCTAACATTTGTTTATTTTGGGGGTTAAAAAGTTTTAACTTACCTTGTCGCTCAGTGACTAATAAACGATGGTCTGGCAAACTGGTAATCGCCCAAGGTTCATTAAAATGTGCGACTGTCTCGACCTGATAAATTTGTTTGGCAGCACTAGTTTGCTCTGTTTTTGCAGTTGTATTTTGTTCAGGATTTTTTGAGTTGGTATTGTTAGAACCACAAGCCATTAATAAGAAAAAGCTACTACATAATAAGGCGGCTGCTAGTCGTTTCATCATTTTTATCTCCTTCGCTTTTATTTTTATATAACGGAGATCATTAAAAAATTTACGATAAAAGTGTTACTTTATTATACGCTGTAATTTAAATGCCCATCGGGAGCGTATTAACGCACCCAACGTACTACATAATCTTCAAGATCATCTTCATGTACATCAGTTTCAGGAATACAACGCCCTGCAACAGATTTTTTTGCCTTAACTACGCTTTGTCTCGTACCCGTATTTAAATAATGCCAAGAAGGTAAATTTTTACCCTCATTCAAACGTTTATACGCACAACTTGAAGGTAACCAGTGAATTGTTTTTAAGCTTTCTGGCGTCAACTGTAAACAGTCAGGCACTTGCTGCTGACGATTTGAATAGTCTGAGCAACGCCCTGTACCACAATCAAGCAATTTACACGCTACCTTGGTGTAAGCAACCTCATGAGTATCTTCATCTTCTAGCTTGACCAAGCAGCATAAACCACACCCATCGCACAAAGCTTCCCACTCAGCCTGAGTAAGCTGCTCTAGCGTGTAATTTTTCCAAAATAATGGACGAAGTGAGGTATCAGTAGACATAAGTTTTAACGGCTGTATACATAAAGCAAAGTCAGATTATAGCATTGAAGGCACTGTGCCTAAGAAAAGAAACTGTATTTTTAGCATCACAAAATGATTGTTTAATATACATTTCAACCACATAAACGACACATTCCGTGCAAAAAAGCCACTATATAGTAAAAACACAATGAAAAATAAGGAGGACAACATTATGTTCCGTTGGGCAATAATTTTTGCAGTGATTGCACTCATTGCCAGTCTATTAGGGTTTGGTGGTGTTGCAGGGTTATCTAAAGACTTTGCCGTGATTTTATTGGTTGTGGCTGTAATTCTCGCAGTTATTGGTTTTATTTCGCGAGGCCGAACCTAATTCAATCATGACTACATAAAAAGAAGGAACTTGTTTCCTTCTTTTTTATTGCCTAAATGTTTCTATCTTTTTCTTTTGACGTAGATTTTTACATAGTTATTAATATGAATTTTATTTTTTATGCTTTAATCAAGCGTGTTTAAACCAAGTTTAATTTCAGGATTAATGTCATGAGTACAGCAATTAAAACCCGTGAAATTCAATATACTGCACCAGACGGCAGCCATTTAATTGGTTATTTTGCAGCTCCAGAAAGTGAAACACCTGTACCAGGTATTATTATTGGTCCTGAATGGTGGGGCCGTAATGAATATACTGAACAACGTGCACGTGAACTTGCTGAACACGGTTATGCGGCTCTTGCGATTGACATGTATGGCGATAAAAAAGTCACATCAACCGCAGCTCAAGCATATGAATGGATGATGCAGACATTTGAAGAGTTAGACACGGTAACTGATCGTGCCAATGCAGCACTTCAAACACTTGCTGCACAACCAGAAGTAAATAGTGAAAAACTGGCTGCAATTGGCTTTTGCTATGGTGGTAAAGTTGTATTAGACCTTGCGCGCTCAGGTGCACCACTTAAAGCAGTTGTGACATTCCATGCTACATTAGCACCGAAAGCACCTGCTCAAAAAGGCAACATTCAAGGTGAGGTTTTAGTTCTACATGGTGAACAAGACAGCATGGTCACCTTAGAAGATGTTGCTAATTTTGAAAAAGAGATGCAAGCTGCTGAAGTTAAACATGAGGTAGTGGTTTTAAAAGGTGCTAAACATGGCTTTAGTAACCCGCTTGCAGATGAAAAAGCGAAAGCGAATGGTGTAGACCTTGGCTACAACAGCGAAGCGGAGAAACAAGGCCTTGCTAAAATGTACGCTTTGTTAGAACGTACTTTAAAATAAAAGAAGCAAATTTGGAGCAAATGTTTTTTGCATTTGCTCCCTTAAATGTTTATGACTTTGCAATATTTTTACTGTATTTTTTAAACCATACTTCAATAACTATACTCCCGTTGAGCTAGAGCAAAGCCTAGTCTTATTTCCCGCACTCGGGGTTTAATGGAATAACATGAGAGGATACAACAATGGCTGACAAGAAATGTCCGTATTGCGAATTTGATGAATATGACATCATTGATAAGAATGAATTTGCTGTAATTTTACCTGACCCAAATCCGTTGTCTAAAGGCCACTGTGTCGTAACTCCACTGCGCCATGTAAGCTCGTTCTTTGATATTACCTCTAAAGAACATCAAGGCTTACTTACACTTCTTGAAATTGCCCGCCACGAAACCCAGCTTCGTCATCAGCCTGCTGGTTTTCATATCGGCTTTAATGATGGTGAAGTGTTTGGCCAAAGCTCTGACCATTTCCACATTCATGTCATTCCATACTACAAAAACCAACCGTTGAAACTTGATCAACGTTGGGGCGTAAAAGAGGATTAATCCTCTTTATGCTTGAAGCAGAGACCACTTATTTTCAAGTGATCTCTGTTTTAACAGGCTCGTTCTGGTTGCTTGCTTTAAACAAAACTTCTCTCCAATTTCAGCTATAATTTAGCCCTTACTTTTCTTCTATAGCTGTTCATGCCTGAATTTTCTTTTTCTGATGCCCTCTTAAACTGGTTCGATCAACATGGTCGTCACGATTTGCCTTGGCAAGTTGCAGATGATCCATACAAGGTTTGGGTTTCTGAAATTATGCTACAGCAGACTCAGGTGAAAACGGTTCTGCAATATTTTGACCGCTTCATGGAGCGCTTTCCAACGGTAGAAGCTTTAGGTCATGCAACTTGGGATGATGTCGCTCCTTATTGGGCTGGCCTTGGCTATTACGCTCGTGCTCGCAATTTGCATAAAGCCGCTGGCCTTGTAGCACAACAAGGTAAATTTCCTGAAACCCTAGAAGAATGGATTGCTCTACCCGGCATTGGACGCTCTACAGCAGGCGCACTTATGTCTTTAGGTTTGCGTCAGTACGGTGTGATTATGGATGGCAATGTGAAACGTGTTTTAGCGCGTTTCTTTGCCATTGAAGATGACTTAAGTAAGCCACAGCATGAACGTGAAATGTGGAAACTCGCTGAAGAGCTTTGCCCTACGCATCGTAACCATGACTATACTCAAGCCATAATGGACTTAGGTGCAACTATCTGTACGCCTAAAAAACCGCTGTGTTTATATTGTCCAATGCAAGCTCATTGTCAGGCCTACCAACAAGGTTTAGAACAAGAACTACCTTTTAAAAAACCTAAAAAAACTCCGCCTGTTAAAACGGCAGACGTTCTTATTATTCAGTGTGAAGATGAATGGTTCTGGCAACAACGCCAAGCCCATGGTCTATGGGGTGGTTTATTCTGTTTACCTATTTTAGAAAATGAACATGAACGACTGAGCATAAGCCAGCAATTTAAATTACAGCCTCAAGCACAAACTTTTCAGATTAGTCATAGCTTCACTCATTTCACATGGCTACTTAATGCTCATGTGTTCCACGTGGAACCTGATCAAAAAGAACATCTGGCGATTGAACTTAAAGGCCAATGGTTGACTCCAGAACAAGCAATTTCCAAAGGTGTACCAACTGCAATGAAAAAATTGATCTCGACTAGCCGTTCATGACATAGTGGTCAAAATAATTTTGATATAACTATGACAGGGAGTATTTCGTGCGACGTTTTGTTTCTCATCTCTCACTTGGTTTTCTCATTATTCTATTGGCAGCTTGTGCCAGTGCACCTAAAAGACCTACACCACTTTCCCCCACTCAAGTCAGTAAGCTCAAAAGTATGCAGCTTCCAAATCGACTACCTGTACCTGTAAAAGGTGTCGATCGAGATGAACTAAAAGACACTTGGGGAGCTGCTCGTAGTCAAGGCCGTAGCCATGAAGGAATTGATATTTTGGCTCCACGTGGAACCAAAGTGTATAGCACAACCGAAGGACTCGTTGCTGATCTTCGTAATAATAACCTCGGCGGCAAAGTCATCTGGATTTTAGGTCCAGCAGGAACATGGCATTATTATGCTCATCTTGACGGTCATAAACGTGGCCTAAATGTAGGTGACTATGTCAAAAAGGGCGATTTAATTGGATATGTCGGCAACACGGGCAATGCACGTTATACTTCACCTCATCTCCACTATGGTCTTTATCTAGATGGTAAAGGACGTGGTGCCGTTAACCCTTATTCATATTTACGCTAGGAACATTTTATGTCGGAAGCGCTGATCAATCGCTTAGTAGAGTTTGCCGAGTCGGGCAACCAGCAAAAGATCATTTTAAATGGCAATAGCTATCAAGGCTGGATCATGGAAATCAGCGATGATGCCCTGCTAATCAGTACTGGTTTTTCAGATAAAGTAGGCAAAGACTTTTGGCTAAAGTTTGAAGACTTAACTCAAGCTGAACTGTATTATTGGGATACTCGCCCAAATGAATGGGTGCTGTTTAAACTTTAAAATTCTAAGATAAATATAAGGAGCATTATCATGAAAACTCAACGTTGCGGATGGTGTTCCGACGATCCACTCTATATTGCTTACCATGATGAAGAATGGGGTAAGCCAGAACACGACGAAGCACGGTTATTTGAAATGCTTTGCCTCGAAGGTCAGCAAGCTGGCTTATCATGGATTACCGTACTAAAAAAAAGAGAAAGCTACCGTCAACACTTTTTTAATCATCCAATTGAAGATATTGCTTCATTTACTGATGACTTTTTAGAATTAAAATTATCCGATGCAGGCTTAATTCGTCACTTGGGTAAACTCAAAGCCATTCGTGATAATGCGATTGCTTGGCAAGCGCTCAAAGCACAAGTTGGTGATGTACCGACATGGCTTTGGCAGTTTGTAGATGCAGCTCCACAAAACAATGATGTTGCAGACTACCGTCAGGCTCCTGCACAGACTGAACTCAGTGTAAAACTTTCCAAAACTCTTAAAAAGAATGGTTTCAAATTTGTCGGTCCAACCACTTGCTATGCGTTTATGCAGGCTGTAGGTATGGTCGATGATCATGAAAACGATTGTCAATTTAAAGCTTCATAACCCACCAGAACGGTTCAAATCCGCTTAAGGAGTTTCCGATGAGCAACAATACGATTCAGGCCTATGCTGCAATGCAAGCAGGTGAAAAACTGGTTCCTTACCAATTTGACGCAGGTGAATTACAACCGCATCAGGTTGAAGTAAAAGTTGAATACTGTGGTTTATGTCATTCTGATATTTCAGTTCTGAATAATGAATGGCGCTCGACTGTCTACCCTGTGGTTGCAGGTCATGAAATTATTGGAAGAATTGTAGCTTTAGGTTCAGAAGCCAAAGGTCTACAAATCGGGCAACGTGTTGGTATCGGCTGGACAGCTGAAAGTTGCCAAGCTTGTGACGAATGTATTGGCGGTCAGCAAGTACTTTGTACAGGCGGAAGTGTTGCAACAATCGTCGGGCATGCTGGTGGTTTTGCCGATAAAGTTCGTGCAGGTTGGCAGTGGGCAATTCCCCTTCCTGAAGATTTAGACCCAGAAAGTGCAGGTCCCCTACTTTGTGGCGGAATTACCGTTTTTGATCCACTCCTCAAACACAAGATTCAGGCAACCCATCATGTGGGTGTGATTGGCATTGGCGGTTTAGGTCATATGGCGATTAAGCTCCTTAAAGGTTGGGGTTGTGAAATCACGGCATTTAGTTCTAACCCTGACAAAACAGAAGAGCTTAAAGCTATGGGAGCCGACCATGTCGTCAATAGCCGCGATACCAACGCAGTAAAAGCTCAAAAAGGTAAATTCGATTTATTGCTGAGTACCGTGAATGTGACTCTAAATTGGTCAGCTTTTATTGCAACACTGGCACCAAACGGAACCTTACATTTCTTAGGTCTTACGCTTGAGCCTGTTCCTGTTTCTGTTGGCTCTCTTATTGGTGGTGCTAAGTCAGTGACTGGTTCACCTACAGGCTCACCTGCTGCATTACGTCAGCTTTTAAAGTTTGCTGCACGCAAAAAAATTGCGCCTCAAATTGAGCTGTTTCCAATGTCACAGCTCAATGAAGCAATTGAACGTCTACACTCAGGTCAAGCACGTTACCGAATTGTACTTAAAGCAGACTTTGCAGAATAAACCTAACTTACGGTTTTCATCTGTTGTCGTGACCAGTTCGCCAAGTGTTTAATCGCTTGGCGGACATCTGCTGTTAACTCATGACCTGCATTTAAACGAATAAAATGCCGATAACGTTCATCTTCACCGAAAACATGCCCGGGAACTACGGTAATTCCGTAAGATTTTGCAGTGTAATAGAGCGCCAAACTATCTACAGTTTTAGGTAACTGTATCCATAAGGCATAACCTCCTTCTGGTTGGCTCAATGCAATTGGAATACCTTCAAAAGCATTTAAAATACAGCTACGATATTCCTCGACTTGCCGCATCAAATTCGGTCTTAACTGCTCTAAGTGCTCTCGATAACCACGACTATAAATAAAATCAGCTAGGCCTAATTGTAGCGGTGTATTAACCCCAATATTACTGGCTACAAGCTCAAGCCTTAAATGCTGTAGCTTCGCGCTTAAACAGAACCACCCTACGCGATATGCACTCGATAATGACTTAGAAACCGATCCACACCAAATTACATAGCCTTCACGGTCCCAATAGCGTATAGGCAATGGTCGCTCACCACTGTAGCCACACTCTCCATAAATATCATCTTCAATAATAAAGCACTGATACTTTGCTGCTAATTCGGCAATCTTTTGTTTTTCTGCATTACTTAAACAGTATCCCAATGGGTTCTGATAGTTGGCTGTCATTAAGCAAACCTTAGCCAAACCTTGCTTCATAAATGATTCTAAGCGCTCAAGATCGATACCACGATGATGCGCTGGAATCTCAATAATCTGTCGTTTTAAACTGGCTATAAGCTGTAATTGTCCATTAAAAGTAGGTGTCGGGATTAAAATACTATCGCCTACTTCTGTTAGATGTTGAATCACCAAAGATAAAGCAGGCATGCAGCCATTGGTAATAAAAATATCTTCTGCAGCGATAAAAATACCATCTTCACGCCAATGATCGGATAGCGCCTTTCTTAACTGCTCATGACCCTGTTTATTACAATAAAGAAAATCTTGGGGCTGACAATTTTTTAAAGCGCGTTGAATAGAACGGCGTAAACCCTCAACAGGAATAAAATGAGGCGTCAACTGAATAGAGCCTAATGGTACAAGATGACTTTGTAAGGCAGCTTCCTGAATTTGGTTATGCAACTCCAGATTGGAGACTTGTCGCGGCAAAGATAAGAAATCTGGACTATCTGGAATAGGACTAGATTGGGTACGAGCAACCACAAAATAACCTGACTTTGGCTTTACATAAATGAGTCCCCTCGCCTCAAGCAATTCATAGCAACTTTTTGCGGTACTTAAGCTAATGCTGTGCTGACGGGCAAAATCTCGTAACGAAATAAGCTTCTGATGCGGTTTCAGCTCATCTTGATAAATACGATGTGCTAATTGATTGGCAAGAACCTGATATTGAAAAGTCATTCTGTGCTGCTTTTTTAAAAATTTCTGTATCTGTACTGCTTTATAGAACACCTTTAGGCTATAGAAATCAACTCAAAGAGTAGTAAGATAATGAAATTAAAAGCTATATTATTGTTTACCATTGTTTTGACAGGTTGCCAGTCACAACCCAAAACTGAACAGCACAGACATACGGTTTGCCAGAGTTTAATTGAAGGTTATTTAAAAATGACCAACCAACAAGACTACAAACTAGAGCAGCGCACTGATGATAAAGCCAATACAATTTCTCATTATCAATACAAACGTAATAACTCAAACGAAGTTGTCATGGTAAATTCGGTTTATTCAAACTTATATTTTAGTTGTCGAGAACAGCAACAAAGCTATTTCTTATCTCAACATTCATCACAAGGACAAACGACTCCTATTTTAGAAGTTCATTTTCCAAGTGATGCTTATGGTAGGTTTAGAGACAGGTTTTAAAACCATTTTTTAATTGATCTGCCAAAAACTCAATGAATAAACGGATTCGTTTTGGTAGATGCTCTTGTTGATAATAGACAGCATGGATGCTTTGATATTGATGTTCTATTTGATCTTCAAATAACGCGGTCAATCGTCCTTCTTGAATATCTTTCCAAATTTCAAATTCAGATAGCCGTGCAATACCATGTCCTCTAACTGTAAGCTGACGCACAGTCTCACCACTTGAAGCTTTAATGTGTGCTTGTGCGAAAAAATATTCATCTCCGACTTTAATCGGCCAGTTATTAATATAATCAGGTCTGGTAAAACCAATCAAATCATGATGCTCAAGTTGTTCAGGTTGAGTCGGCGTACCTTTGATCGCCAAATATTCTGGACTTGCCACAATATATAAACGGCTCTTGCACACTAACTTGGCATGAAGACTCGAATCATTGAGTTCCCCAAATCGAAATGCCACATCGGTCTTATGTTGTAATAGATCAATCACCTGATCATTACTATTTATTTCGATTTCAATGTCGGGATAGCACTTACGAAACTTATGCATTAATGGTGCAATCACGTGCAAAACAAACGGCGTTGCAGAATCAATACGAATCAGTCCCGCGGTACCCTGATCAGACTTTTGCAAATCTTCTTCAGCAGCATTTAGCTCATTTAAAATTTTACGAGCCTTGATAAGAAACTGCTGCCCTTCTTGTGTGAGTTTTAACTTACGTGTTGTTCGCTCTAATAAAGTCACGCCTAACTTTGCTTCTAAACGTGTAAGAGAACGACTCATTCCTGAAGGCGTTTGTTTTAAGTGTTCTGCTGCGGCTACAAAGGAACCTGTATCAACAATTGTGATAAAGGCAACCAGTTCTTCAATTGTTGATTTCATGACTTATTCTATTATTGACTAATCATCAAAGATATTTTGCTTATTCATCTATTTTTTCGCAACAATAATCCAAGCAAAATGCACCTCAAGTTAAACAATTATTTAAATTTAGGTGAACGCATGAATATCCCACGTTTTGGTCTAGGAACTTACCGCCTTAAAGAACAAGCGGTGATTGATTCTGTTAAAACAGCTTTAGAAGTAGGTTATCGTGTAATTGATACAGCTCAAATCTATGAAAATGAAGCTGCGATTGGACAAACCATTGCTGAAAGTGGTGTAGCGCGTCAGGACTTATTTCTAACCACAAAAATCTGGGTAGATAATTTTGCGCAAGATAAGTTTATTCCGAGCTTAAAAGAGAGCTTAGAAAAACTTCGTACTGACCATGTCGATCTTACTTTGATTCACTGGCCAGCACCAGATTTAGGGGTTTCTATTCCTGAAATTATGCAGCTTTTACTTGAAGCGAAACAACAAGGTCTTACCAAACAAATTGGTATTTCAAACTTCAATATTGAGCTTACCCAACAAGCCATTGACACAATCGGTGTAGAGCATATTGTGACAAATCAGATTGAGCTAAGTCCTTATCTTCAAAACCATAAACTTGTAAATTTCTTACATGACAAGAACATAGATGTCACTTCCTATATGACACTGGCATATGGCAAAGTGCTTCAAGACCCCGTTCTAGCTGAAATTGCAGCAGCGCATAAAGCAACAACAGCACAAATTGCATTGGCATGGGCATTGCAACGAGGTTTTGCAGTCATTCCATCTTCGACTAAACGTGAAAACCTGATGAGCAACTTAAAAGCGCAGGATATCGAGTTGACTTCAGCTGAAATGCAAATGATTGCTGAACTCGACCGTAACAGTCGTGAAGTTAGCCCAGAGCCATGGGCACCTGTTTGGGACTAAACTCATGAACACTCAATCAAATACGGCGTTCTCGTTACTGGCATTGGCAATTGGTGCCTTTGCCATTGGCACGACGGAATTTTCTCCAATGGGATTATTGCCGAATATCGCTCATGATTTAGGTATTTCCATTCCAACAGCCGGAATGCTAATTACGGGCTATGCACTTGGCGTAATGCTAGGTGCCCCATTCATGACTCTGTGGTTTGGTGGTTTTGCTAGACGTAATGCACTGATTTTTCTGATGGCGATCTTTACGGTCGGGAACCTGCTTGCAGCATTTGCTCCAAGCTATATGAGTTTATTAGGTGCACGTCTCATCACAAGCCTTAACCATGGTGCCTTCTTCGGGATTGGCTCTGTTGTAGCAGCGAGTATTGTACCCGCGCACAAACAAGCCAGTGCTGTGGCAACCATGTTTATGGGTTTAACCATTGCCAATATTGGTGGTGTACCTTTGGCAACATGGGTTGGGCAAAATATTGGCTGGCGTATGTCGTTCCTTGCGATTTCATTGCTTGGTGTGATTACCATGCTCGCTTTATGGAAGGCACTGCCACAAGGTATGGTTGCCCAAAAACCAAATGTGAAAGCTGAGTTAAAAGTATTAACACGTGGCCCTGTGGTACTTGCATTACTTACCACCGTACTCGGTGCGGGTGCAATGTTTACGCTATATACCTATATTGCGCCAAGTTTGACTGAGTTTACCCATGCTTCACCAATCTTCATTACGTTCATGTTGGTATTAATTGGTGTTGGTTTCTCAATTGGTAACCATTTAGGTGGTCGTTTTGCAGACTTGTCCATCAACAAAACTCTAATCGGTTTTTTCATTTTGTTGATTGTCATGATGGTGTCTTTCCCAGTGCTTGCACAAAGTCAGGCTGGAGCAGCCATTGCCTTAGTAATCTGGGGTGCAGCAACCTTTGCTTTAGTGCCGCCATTACAAATGCGTGTAATGTCAGTTGCTCATGAAGCACCAGGACTTGCCTCTTCTGTAAATATCGGTGCGTTTAATCTAGGTAACGCAGTCGGTGCGGCAGCAGGTGCGGTAGTACTCGATTTAGGTTTGGGTTATAACGCAGTATCATTTGCTGGTGCATTACTGGCTGGGTTAGGGTTGTTGTTAGTTTTATTTCAAATCAAACGCGAAAGCAGCTCTGCACAAAGTTTGCAGCAATGTTCCGACTAATAAAAAAGCGCCTGATTTCAGGCGCTTTTTTTATCGCTTATTATTTTAAAATATCGGGCAATTTAGGTTGCTCATAAATCGGGTTCATTACTTCCCGCTTCATTTTAAGCAGCATCTGATATGGTTGCTGCTGAACAAACATATTTACAAAGCTTAAAGGAATTGAACCTGCTGGGTCAGCATAACCACTCGTGGTTACTTTAACTTTGTTATTCGCTAGTTTCTGGAATGTCCATTCACCTTCATAACGAGTTAAACGAACCACATCGGGCTGAATCGGATAATTACTATTAATCGCTGTGTTCTTAATCGTAATAGTGCCATTAGCGGCTTTACTCATTTTCCCTTTCACCACAACATCGCGGTCTTTTAGCGGAAAAGGAAAATCCAACACCATATATAACGTAAATTCGCCCTTCTTCTCATCCTGAGACAGCATTTCAACTTTACCCATATAAGGCACCCACTGCGCTGCGCGATTTACATCTAAAATCACCGCCACCGCACGCTCAATGGGTACATCAAATGTTGTTTCAGCTTTGTATTGAAAGACGGGGTTATCAGCCTTTTGATAGGTCCACACTTTAATATGATTACGGTCAAGGCTGAGTTTCGCCTTGTCTGTAGAGGCAGCCCCTGCATAGAGGCTGCTTAAGCAAAGAAGAGTGGTCAAAGCAATTTGTTTTTTATTCATGTTCTGCTCTATCTTGTTTTTCTCGCCACATGTAGGACGTGTACAGATGGCTTACACCTGTACGTCGTTCAACCCTAAAACATCTTTCATGTCATATTTACGCGCTTCACGACCTACAACCCATGCAGCAGCTCGTACTGCACCAGCAGCAAAGTTCATACGGTTCGTGGCTTTGTGAGTGACTTCAACACGCTCACCTTCACCAATAAACATAACAGTGTGTTCACCTACAATATCACCACCACGGATAGTTTCAAAACCAATAGTTTGGCGGTCACGTGGCCCGGTATGCCCTTCACGACCATAAACAGCAACTTCTTTTAAGTTACGGCCTAAAGTATCAGCAATCGCTTCACCCATCATTAACGCTGTACCAGATGGTGCATCTACTTTATGACGGTGGTGAGCCTCAATCACTTCAATATCTACTGTATCGCCAAATACTTTAGCTGCAAGCTCAAGTAACTTGATTGATACATTTACGCCAACTGAGTAGTTTGCCGCATATACTACAGGTGTATGTGTTGCCGTTTCATCAAGCTCAGCTTTTTGTTCATCGGACATACCTGTTGTTCCAATCACCATGGCTACCCCAGCTTCACGGCATAGCTTTAAATGCTGAGCAGTTGCAACTGGTGCAGTAAAATCAATGATGACATCACAGTCTTTAAGAACTTCTGTCAAACTTCCTGAAACCTTTACCCCCACTGAGCCAATTCCTGCAAGTTCACCAGCATCAGTGCCGACCAAACTACTCTCTGGACGTTCTACTGCTGCAGCCAATTGATAACCTGCTTGTTGAACTGCCTGAATAAGTGTGCGACCCATACGGCCACCTGCGCCCAAAATACCAATGCGTGGAGCTGCTGACATAATCCTTCCCAATCTTGTGTTTTACGTAATTGGCTTACTATATCAAAACTCTTTGCTCACAATAAAAAGTAAAAAATATTTTTTAAGATGAACCGAAATTTAATCAGTTTTCACAAAAGTTAAAGAATTGATCTGCACACTACCGAGCCACGAATGAAAAAAAGATGACTATAAGGAGTTCAGCATGCATTCGAAAATTATGGGCTTAATAGCCGTTATGGGGATGATGAGTTCAATGGCATTTGCAGAGCCTGCAATCCAACCAGGGGACACACTAGAAAGCTTATCTAAAGCACGCATTATCACGAATGTAAATGCGAAAGCGGCGATATCTACAGCTCAAACAAGCATAGCAAGCAATACTACTGCTGAAGTTAAAGTTGAAGATATTGACCCAATCATTGAAGAAAAAACTGCCGATGTAGAAACAGTAAAAGTAGCTGTAAAACCAGTAACTCAAGCTGCTGTAGTAGCTCCAGTTGCATCAAACGAACTTATTGTAAGTGTTGACGACATCGATGTTGCTCACCCTACAGAGTAAGCAGACGTAATTTTCTTTTAAGCAGAATAAAAATAATAAGATGAATCAGCGCAATAAAAAGGCGGATATTTTTGAATATCCGCCTTCTTTTTAGCTTCTGATCTAATCAAGCATTAATCGAATAAGCGATCAAAGAATGATTTTTTCTTTGGTGAAGATGCACTGTCTTCGCCATCAAATGATGCTTGTAATTCTTTGAGTAATTCACGTTGACGAGACGTTAAGTTAACTGGTGTTTCTATGACGATACGGCAAAGCAAATCACCCACCATACTGCTACGTACAGGACGAACACCCTTACCACGTAAACGGAATAATTTACCTGTTTGAGTTCCCTCAGGAATCTTCAAGCTAACGCGGCCTTCCAAAGTCGGGATTTCAATTTCTTTACCAAGTGCAGCATCAGCAATGCTTACTGGTACGTCCATATATAAATCGGCGCCATCACGTTGGAAAATTTCATGCTCGCGAACAACCACTTCAACGTATAAGTCGCCCGCTTGACCATCACGGATAGCCTCGCCTTTACCACTTAAACGAACGCGGTCGCCATTATCTACACCCGCTGGAATAGTAACTTCCAATGTTTGCTGGCGATCAGCTACACCTGAACCATGACATGCATGGCATGGGTTTTTAATAATTTTGCCTTGGCCACGACACGTGCCACAAGTTTGTTGTACAGAGAAGAAACCTTGCTGCATACGTACTTGTCCTGAACCATGACAAGTTTTACAGGTTTCTACATCTTTTGGATTTTGAGAGCCTTTACCATCACACACATCACATGGTGCCGGAGCAGTAAAGGTAATAGTTTTCTTAACCCCTTTTACAGCTTCCTCAAGGGTAAGTTCCATGACATAGCGTAAGTCTGAACCGCGACGTTGGCGTTGCTGACGTCCACCGCCACCAAACGCTCCACCAAAGATATCACCGAACTGGCTGAAAATATCTTCTGCACTGAAACCGCCAAAGCCACCACCAGCACCACCAAAGCCGCCTTCAAATGCATTATGTCCCATACGGTCATACATGCTGCGCTTTTCGCTGTCCGATAAAATCTCATAAGCTTCAGAAGCTTCTTTAAACTTTTCTTCTGCTTCAGCATTGTCAGGGTTTCTGTCAGGATGATATTTCATCGCCAATTTACGGTAGGCTTTTTTGATCTCATCATCACTTGCGGTTTTTGAAACGCCTAAAACCTCATAATAATCACGTTTAGCCATGTTTGGCGGTGCTCCTCACGGAAATTTTATCAATACTCTATTGCCGACTAAATGGGGGGCTTTAGCCGAATTTACAAGGGGAAAACTTTCAAAAAACAGATATATTAAAAAACTGCCTTATTTTTTAAATATTTAGACAAGCCTTTTAACCATGCATTTAATAAAAATAACCAAGCAATAGCGCTAAAAACAACACCAGCAACTGTTGATGCCGTTACCCAAAGGTTGCTGTTCCATGCAAAAAAGAAGAGAGGAATAAACCAAACAACAGCAAAAACTGACATGAAGAGGAATAGAATACCATTGCGCATAATCCAGAGCGCATGAGCATGAATCCAAACTTCCGCATCATCCACAACAGCTACTTTACGAGCGACCAGATAAGCAAAGGCCGCAAAAATAACCGTAAACAATGCAAGAAACATGAACGCATAAGAAATTACAATATAACGGCGATGCTGTTCGATATGGTCTTGCCCCATCTGTATTTCACCTCAATTCACTGCACTATGCCTATTTTTTATGCAGCGAAATAATCCTGTATTTTTTGTGTAAAGACAGGTGCTACTATATTGGACTTTTCAATATTTCGCACCTTTATTCACAAAAAATTTATGTATTTTATGCTGTTTTTTTCACCTTAAACCACGCAGCATACAATGCAGGTAGGAAAAACAATGTCAGCATGGTCGCTACAATCAGCCCGCCCATAATTGCAACGGCCATTGGACCGAAGAAAATACTCCGCGAAAGTGGAATCATCGCTAACACAGCTGCTAAAGCTGTCAGAATAATTGGACGGAAACGACGTACTGTTGCATCAATAATTGCTTCCCATGTTGGATGCCCTGCTTGCCTATCTTGTTCAATCTGATCAATCAAAATGAGCGAGTTACGCATAATCATACCGGACAAGGCAATGGTTCCTAGCATGGCCACAAAACCAAATGGTTTATTAAACAGAAGTAAGAACAGAACAACACCGATTAAACCTAATGGCGCAGTCAAGAACACAATCGTTGCCCGAGACAGACTCTTAAGCTGAATCATCAGTAATGTCATCACAACCGCTAAAAACAGTGGCATACCGGCATTAACTGAACTTTGCCCACGTGCCGACTCTTCGACAGTTCCACCCACTTCAATCAGATAACCACTTGGTAATTCAGCGCGTAACTTGTCCATTGATTCGGCTAACTCACCCACAACAGTCGCTGGCTGCAATTTGGTACGAATATCTGCACGCACAGTAATCGTTGGTAAACGGTTACGATGCCAAATCAGACCATCCTCAAACTTATATTCAATTTTCGCAATCTGGGCTAACGGTACTGTCGTTCCATTGGCTGTTGGGACTGCTAAACTTGCCAGTGAAGCGACTTCAACACGCTCAGCTTGATCACCACGCAAACGGATTTCAATGAGTTCTCGCTTTTCACGATACTGTTCAATTGCACTACCTGTAATTGAAGCGTTCAGGAAGTTCGCCAAATCCACACTAGACACACCCATTTGTCGAGCACGGTCTTGATCAATCTGAATTGCAATAATCTTACTCGGCTCACCCCAATCTAAATGCACATTGGTAGTATTTGGGTTTTCACTAATGACCTTAGCAACCTGCTGCGCCTCTTTACGTACCAAATTGAGATCTTCACCTGAGACGCGATACTGCAATGGATAACCCACAGGTGGGCCATTTTCTAGTAATGACACACGAGTACGGACTTGTGGAAGCAGCTGTTTAATTTGGGTTTCTAGCGAGCGACGAATTTCATCGCGGTCATCAAGTGAGGTCGCTAAAACCACAAACTGTGCAAAGCTAGCCTGTGGCAATTGCTGGTCTAACGGTAAGTAAAAACGCGGTGAACCTGTGCCTACATAAGCCACATAGTTATCAATACCTTTTTGTTTAGACAGAAACTGTTCAACCTTTTTCACTGCTTGTTCTGTAGCGGTTAAAGAAGCGCCTTCTTCAAGTTTTAAATCGACTAAAATTTCGGTACGGTTTGATGGTGGGAAAAATTGCTGAGGAACCATTTTAAACATCAGTACAGACAGCACGAATATCCCAACCGTTGTCGCAATTACAGACTTACGGTAGGTCACACAAAACTCGACCATTTTCCTAAAACGTAAATAGAAACTAGATTGATAAGGATCGTAATGATGGTCCTGTGAAATCTCGATCGTTTGTGGTTGCGGTTTTTTCGTTAATCTTGCCCATAAACGAACATACCAAGGTGCTTGATGTCCTGTCTTAGTAAAATCAGGCAGTAGTTTTTCACCCAAATAAGGCACAAATAAAACTGCGGCAACCCAAGACACCAATAAGGCAATGGTCACTACCTGAAAGATCGAACGCGTGTATTCACCTGTACTAGACTGTGCAGTAGCAATAGGTAAAAAGCCCGCTGCCGTAATGAGTGTCCCTGTCAGCATTGGAAATGCTGTGGTTTTCCACGCAAATCCGGCGGCCTTAATTCGGCTATAGCCCTGCTCCATCTTAATTGCCATCATCTCGACTGCAATAATCGCGTCATCGACGAGTAAGCCTAAAGCTAAAATCAGAGCACCTAGAGAAATCTTATGTAGTCCGACATCGAATATATTCATGCCGGCAAAAGTCATTGCTAAAACCAAAGGAATGGAAAAAGCAACCACTAAACCTGTACGGAAACCTAAAGAGAAAAAGCTCACTAACAAAACAATAATGACTGCTTCAGCAAGTACTTTCACAAACTCATGAATACTGCGTTGCACAGCTACTGGTTGGTCAGACACCTTCTGTAATTTCATACCTAAAGGTAGAGTCTTTTGCAGCTGGGCAAATTCCGTTTCCAGATTTTTACCCAAGGCAATAATGTCACCACCCTTACGCATTGAGACAGCAAGGCCAATACCATTTTCACCCATGAAACGCATACGTGGCTGAGCTGGTTGACTAAAACCGCGGTAAACGTCAGCGACATCACCGAGTTGAATGGTTTTGTTGCCTACCAGTAAAGGCGTTTTCTTAATTTCATCAACGCTCTGTAAATGTCCACTTACCCGAATTTGAATACGATCCGTACCAGTTTCAAAGAAACCAGCGCTTGCCATACTATTTTGCTTTTGTAAGGCTTCTTGAATTGCAGAAAGAGGAATACCGAGCTGAACGGCTTTAGTGTTTGAAATCTCAATCCAGATTTTTTGGTCTTGTAAGCCAACCAATTCGACTTTGCTCACGTCCTTGACACGTTGTAGCTGTAATTGCAAACGATCGGCATATTCTTTCAAAAGTGCATAGTCAAAGTCCTTGCCTGTCAGTACATAAATATTACCGAAAGTATCACCGAACTCATCATTGAAAAAAGGGCCTTGTACACCGCTTGGGAGTTCAGTGCGAATGTCATTGACCTTTTTACGAACGTTGTACCAAACATCAGGAATCTGTGCCGACTTCAATGAATCCTTGGCAAAGAAAGTAACCATAGACTCACCCGGGCGGGAGTAGGCCATAATCTTTTCATACTGCCCTGTGGTCATCAGTTCCTTTTCAATGCGGTCAGTTACCAACGTTGAAACTTCTTTGGCAGTCGCTCCAGGCCAGTAGGTTTTGACGACCATCACTTTAAAGGTAAAAGGCGGATCTTCACTTTGTGATAGTTTTGAATAAGAGATTGCACCGATAATGCCAAGCAACAGCATGAAATAAAGGACAATGCCTTTATTATTCAGTGCCCATTCCGAGAGATTGAATTTCATGGCTTCGTTGCCCCCTGAATTTTCACCGCACGGTTTTCACGGTCAATCGGATGAATCTTCTGCTTATCGCGTAGCAAATGAACCCCACCAATCACAACCCAATCATTTGGTGTTAAACCAGTTAACACGGGCACACTATCTCTGCCATATGCCCCAACTGTTACAGGTACTTTACGTAAAGTTTGGTTGGCATTGACTACCCATACATAAGCTTGATTATCTGTAGCTGAAACACTCGAAAGTGGCACACTCATGACATTAGTTTGAGTCGAGCTAAAAAATACGCGAGCACTTTGTCCAAGCTGAATAGCAGATTGGCCTTCTTTGAGAGCTACCTTAACTGTAAAGGTACGAGACTGATCAGCCGCAGGAGAAACTTCGCGTACATACCCGGCAAATTTTTCATTCGGTTTAGACCACAAAGTAATCCAAGCCGCTTGACCAACTTTAATCTCGGCAACCGCTTGTTCAGGTACACCAATGACCACTTCACGCTCACCATCAATCGCCAATTGATAAGCTGCTTGACCTGCTGAAACGACTTGTCCAATTTCAATATTACGCGCTGTAATCACCCCGTTTTTATTAGAAATAAGTTGGTTATAACCAGTTTGGTTTGCAGAAACTTCATAGTTAGAGCGGGCTTGTTGTAACGCTGCTTGAGCCGCGTCGTACTGATTTTTGACCGTATCAAATTGTGAACGGCTTACTGCATTGACAGGTAATAATTGTTGAAAACGTTTAAGTTCATCTGATGCTGTTTTCGCTGCTGCCTGTGCATTTTGTAATTGAGCTTTGGCAGCATTTAATTGTAGCTGAGCATCTGCTACATCGAGCTTTGCTAATACTTGTCCAACTTTAACTCGGTCGCCGACATCGACATAGCGAGCCGTAACTTGTCCACCCACCCGAAATGCCAAGGCAGTTTGTTGTCGAGCCTGTACATCTCCTGCATAGCTTTTTAATTCGTTTAGTGTGGTCGAAGGCTGCGTCACCATCACATAGGGTATTTCTTCTGTTTTGGGAGCCTCTTTACTACACCCCATTAATGTGACCGTGCAAACAATCACCATACTCATGATGAGAGGTTTTAACAGATTCATATCTTATCGCTCTTATTCAAACTGGTTTTTTAAGGCACAATATGCTTGCATCATAGTTTGTTTGTTTTTTAATTAATATACCCATGGGTACATTAATTAAAGAAAAACTTATAAATATCTATTTTTTTAAACTTTTATTAGAGGGTTTTGTGCAAACAGTTAATCAAAGTGGTCGTCCTAAAGATCTGGAAAAGCGTGCTCGTATCCTACAAGCCGCTAAAGCTATTTTTTTAAAATCTGGTTATCACGGGACCAGCATGAACCAGATTGCACAGGAAGCCGGAGTTACTAAACTCACGGTTTATAACCACTTTCAAGACAAAGCAAACCTGTTTATCTGCGCGATTACCGAAACTTGCGAAGAGACTCTAGGCACTAAACCATTTGAATTAGATGCATCGGCAGATTTTTATCAAACACTGTATATGGTGTGTTCGCGTGCCTTGCAGATTATTTATTCACCTGAAGCATTAAAGCTTGAACATGTGTTATTTGAACTCGCAGCAGAACAGAGCCCTTTAGCTGAACAATTTTTCACGGCATCCCATACCCGACTTCAAAATCTGTTAGCCGCGTTCTTCCAAAAAGCAGCTGAGCTAGGTTTTATTCAGGCCGATGATCCCGTTTATCAAACAGAGCTTCTTTTAACGTTGTTGCTTGGTGTACGTCACCATAAAGTTCTACTTAGGATTATTGCTGTACCGAATGCGCAAGAGTTAGACCAGATTATTCAAGATGCAATTCATTTATTCCTGCTTAAATATCGGAATTAAACCAAAGTCCGATTGCCAAAAGTTGCACTGAGTGCATGTCATCTTTTAAGTCGCTATAAGCGAATTAAATGTTATTTTTTAAGCAAAAATTCACATTTTCTTACGCTCAAAGCTTGGAATGTTTGTTAATCGCGCTATATTCGATAAGAATAAGAACAGGAGAAAAATAGCATGGTTCAGCAAATCGATGCGCCACTGCGTGAGGATGTCCGCTTACTTGGCAATTTGTTAGGTGAAACCCTAAAACAACATGCAGGACAGGAACTGTTTAATCAGATCGAGCAAATCCGTGCGCTTGCCAAAGGTGCACGTGATGGTCAAGCTGAAGCCGAAAAGCAATTAGAACAATTATTTTTAGAACTGCCCGATGAAGAGCTATTACCTCTCACCCGCGCTTTTTCTCACTTCCTCAATTTTGCCAATATTGCCGAGCAATACCATGTCGTGCGTAGCCGCAGACAGGCAGAATTTGATTCGGAGGCTAATTCTCCAAATCCACTTGTTCACTTATTTCAAAAATTTAAAGATAAAAGTATTTCGACAGAAAAACTATTCCAGCAAATTTGTGATTTAAATATTGAACTGGTACTTACGGCGCACCCAACCGAAGTCAGCCGTCGTACCCTCATTCAAAAATATGACGATATCAACGCTTGTCTTTCACAGCTTGATCAGCAAAAGCTTACTCCACGTGAACGCCAAAACGCACTTGCGAACTTAAAACAGCAAATTAGTTCGGCTTGGCAAACAGATGAAATTCGTCAGCACCGCCCGACTCCTGTCGATGAGGCAAAATGGGGCTTTGCAACCATTGAGCAAACGCTTTGGAATGCCGTACCTAAATTCATTCGTGAATTAAATGAGTTAGTTCAAGACAATTGCCAACAAAACTTACCACTCAATATTGCGCCAGTGCGCTTTGCATCTTGGATGGGTGGAGACCGTGATGGTAACCCGAACGTTACTCATCAAATTACCCAAGAAGTGCTGTGGTTATCACGCTGGCAAGCTGCTGACCTTTACCTGAGAGATATTGAAAATTTACGTTGGGAACTTTCAATCCAGACGTGTTCTGAAGAAATGATTCAGGCAGTTGGTAGCCAACATGCGGAACCTTATCGTGAGTATTTACGTGCAACACGCGAACGCTTAAAAGCGACTCGCCACTGGTTAGCGCAGCGCCTACAAGGCTTAGAAGCAGACGACAGCAATGTCATTAAAAGCAAAGATGAGCTGTTACAACCATTATTGCTGTGCTATCGCTCTTTAATTGACAGTAACCTTCCTGAAATTGCGAATGGTCAGCTCCTCGACTTTATTTACCGTGTGAACTGTTTTGGTATTGAACTACTTAAACTCGACATTCGCCAAGAATCAGGTCGCCATCGCCAAGCCATTTCAGCCATTACCGAATATTTAGGTTTAGGTAATTTTGAGTCATGGACTGAGCAAGCACGCCAAAACTTCCTCATTCAGGAACTACAAAGCAAACGTCCACTTCTACCGAAATATATTAATGAACCGGAAGGTAGTTTGATTGGCCACCCAGATGTTCAAGAAGTATTTGCAACTATGCGTACTTTGGCTGACCAACCGCCTGAGTCGTTAGGCGCTTATATTATTTCGATGGCTGAATATCCAAGCGATGTTTTAGCTGTATTGTTACTGCAAAAAGAAGCAGGTATTCAGCATCCTTTACGTGTCGTGCCTCTGTTTGAAACTCTAAAAGATTTAGATGGCGCTGCAACTACCATGAATACGCTGTTCAATATGCATTGGTATAAGCAGCACATTCAGGGCAAACACGAAGTCATGATCGGTTACTCCGACTCAGCTAAAGATGCTGGCTTCATGTCTGCCAACTGGGCGCAATATCGTGCTCAAGAAGAACTGACTGCTATTGCTCGTACACACGGCGTACAGTTGACTCTATTTCACGGTCGTGGCGGCTCAATTAGCCGTGGTGGTGCTCCAACCCAACAGGCACTATTCTCACAGCCACCAGGTTCAATCTCTGGCGCAATTCGTGTGACAGAACAAGGTGAAATGATCCGCTTCAAATTCGGTCTAGAAGGTATTGCAATGCAAAACCTTGAAATCTATACCGCAGCAACACTTGAAGCGACACTGTTGCCACCACCAGAGCCTAAAACCGAATGGCGTGAACTCATGAACCGTATGACAGATCATTCTGTGAAAGTTTATCGTCAAACAGTTCGTGAAAACCCACATTTTGTGAAGTACTTACGTACTGTCACACCTGAGCTTGAGTTACAAATGTTGCCGTTAGGCTCGCGTCCAGCAAAACGTAAAGTGAGTGGCGGCATCGAGTCTTTACGTGCCATCCCATGGGTATTTGCTTGGACACAAATTCGTTTGATGTTGCCTGCATGGTTAGGTACTGGCGCTGCCATTAATGAAGTGATTGCCGACCAACAAAAAGCAACACTTGATGAAATGCTTCAGCAATGGCCTTATTTCCAAACGCTCATTGATATGCTGGAAATGGTATTGTCTAAAGCCGATGCCAACATTGCACTCTACTACGAATCTCATTTAACTGAAGATGAAGATTTAAAAGTATTGGGTAACCAGTTACGCCAACGACTAAAAGATGCTGTACAAACTTTATTAACTCTAAAAGATGAGTCAAAACTTCTTAGCAATAATGATGTTCTTGATCAATCTATGCAGGTTCGTAAACCATACTTACTTCCTTTGCATCTTCTACAGGCTGAACTCATGAAACGCCGCCGCGATTACCTAGCGGAGCGTCAGGCAGAGAATACCCCTGTTGACCATGCACTGATGGTCAGTATTGCGGGTATTGCTGCTGGTTTACGCAATACGGGTTAAGCTTTTTTACCAATCGTTTGACAAAGCAGCACATCACCAATGTGCTGCTTTTTACTTGCAAAGTTCCTCATTTTTCATAAATTTTCCCCGATTTTTTATTTTTTTAAAAATTTTTTTAAAATCATAAAATTAAGCTTTATTATAAAAAAATAACTAATTCCGTATATTTAGAATTATTAAGATTATACCAATCGTTAAAAAATAATTACTTTTCTCCCATATACTTCTCTCTAGAGATTAAATGCTTTACCAAGAAAGGGTATGATTGCACCAATTAAAGAATAATGAGCTTATTTTATGTCCAACTGGTTTCCAAAATGGCAGCCTTACCAAGGTGATGTTGACCATCGACCGGTCTCTACCAATGAATATCTCCCACCAGTTCAAAGTGCCGTTTTAGGTATCCAACATGCATTTGCCATGTTTGGAGCTACTGTTTTAGCGCCGCTACTCATGGGTTTTAATCCTAACCTTGCTATTTTAATGTCCGGTATCTGTACCATCCTGTTTTTCTTAATTACAGGTGGTCGTGTTCCAAGTTACTTAGGATCAAGTTTTGCCTTTATTGGTGTGGTTGCAGCAGCGACTGGGCACATTACGGGTTCGGGTGCCAATCCAAACTTATCTATGGCGTTAGGTGGAATCGTAGCGTGTGGTATTTTTTACGCACTCATCGGTTTCATCGTAATGCTTACGGGTACACGCTGGATTGAAAAACTCATGCCGCCTGTAGTGACTGGCGCAATTGTGATGATTATTGGTCTAAACCTTGCACCTGTTACCATTAAAGGCGTTGCAGGCCAACCATTTGAAATGTGGATGGCATTAATTACTGTGCTTTGTATGGGCAGTATTGCAGTCTTTACACGTGGCCTACTACAACGCCTACTTCTGTTGGTTGGTTTAATCTTGGCTTATGCAATTTATGCCGTCACGACCAATGGTTTAGGTTTAGGTAAACCAATCGATTTTAGCCAGATCTCTCAAGCTGCATGGTTCGGTATTCCAAGCTTTTCACATCCTACTTTTGATACTAAAGCTATGCTAATTATTGCGCCAGTTGCGCTCATTTTAGTAGCAGAGAACTTAGGCCATATTAAAGCTGTTGGTGCAATGACTGGCGAAAACCTAACACCACAATTAGGTAAAGCATTTGTTGCAGATGGTTTGGCAACAACGCTTTCTGGTAGTGTCGGCGCGCCGGGGATGACCACTTACGGTGAAAACATTGGTGTGATGGCAGTCACTCGTGTGTACTCAACCATTGTTTTTGTGATTGCGGGTGTCTTCGCCATTTTCTTAGGTCTATCTCCAAAATTTGGCGCGGTGATTAGTACCATTCCAAGCGCAGTTTTAACAGGCGCGTCTATTGTCGTGTTTGGTTTAATTACCATTGCCGGTGCAAAAATCTGGATTGAAAACAAAGTTGATTTTTCTAATAATAAAAATCTGATTGTTGCTTCAGTCACGATTATTTTAGGTGCCGGTAACTTTGAATTATTGTTCGGTAATTTTAATTTAGGCGGTATTGGTACCGCAACATTTGCGGCAATTATTCTAAATTGGCTGTTTAGTTTAAAAGATAAAACTTAAATTCAAAAAGGCAGCGTAAGCTGCCTTTTTTCATTCCGATTTAGTATGATAAATTTTTGCGCTTCAATACGTTCCTATCATGCGTTTTGATTTTTTTGATTTACAGCTGGTTCTTCATATTGTCTCGACTGGTAGCCTCACCAAAGGTGCTGATCGCTCTGCGATTTCACTTCAGGCGGCGAGTGAGCGTATTAAAAAACTCGAACAGTATTTTGAAACACCTTTATTTATTCGCCAAACTACAGGTGTAGAGCTCACCACAGCGGGACATGCTTTTGTAGAACATGCTCGTCAGCTTTTAGCACAAAAAGATCAACTCGAACAAGAAATGCAGCGCTTTAAGTCTTCTACAATAGAGCCATTAACGCTTTGGTGTAACTCTTCTGCTCAAAGCGAATATTTGCCTCCGTTATTACCGCAATATTTAGTGCTTCATCCCGAAATGAATATCGATTTGCACGAAGCAGAAAGTTCAGAAATTGTAGATGCATTAACCCAAGGAATTGCGAGCCTTGGCTTAGTCTCAAGCTTTTTTGATACCCAACATTTGCAAACGAAAGAATTTGCGAGTGATCCTCTAGTTTTGATTTGTCCTGCTACACATGAGTTAGCACAATATCAAAAGCTAAATTTGGTAGAGGCTTTAAGCTATGGTTTTATTGGCCTTAAAGCCCACCACTCTTTGCAACAGTCCATTGAAACTCAAGCGAAATTATTAGGCTTTAACATACAGTACCGTTTGCGCTTACCTAACTTTAGCGCAATTGCTGAAGTCGTTGCCAAAGGCGTGGGTATTGCGATTATGCCCGCCCGTGCGGCGCATCGCCTCCAATCGGACTATGATTTCCACTCCATCCAATTACTCGGCGCATGGGCAAACCGAAAACTACTTTTGGCAACGCAAAATTTCAGCCAGCTGCCTAGCAGTTATAAGCAATTTGCAGATTTTCTATTAGAGCATCGCCCTTAGAAATTTGGTTTAGTGCAAAATCATATAAAGACCTAATGACACCAAACCTATAAAAAAGATACGGCGAAATAACTGCTCATTGAGTCGATAACGGATTTTTTTACCGATCCACATTCCAACTAACGCAGCCAACAGTGCAGCAAAAGATAAACGATAGTCCAGTGTTACTCCAGACATCGGGTTATGGTGTAAAAAGACTGCAAGGCAAATGGTAGAAACCGTAAACGTTAATCCCAAAGCCTGAACCAGCTCATCACGTTTTAAATGTAAAGACTGTAAGTAAGGCACGATAGGAATAATAATGACGCCTGTGGCTACAGTGACTGCCCCACCAATATATCCAATAATCGGCGATAACCAGCGCTCATATTTCGCTAAGTTTGGAAGCTTTTTGACACACAATCCATAAAGGCCATATAAGGCCAACATACTTCCTAATAAAATCTCACTACTATGCCCATGGCTTTGACTTAAAGTCGGTAAAAAGCTCCATATTGAACCGACCACAATACCTACGAGCAAAGTCCAGAAACGGCGAATAAAAGCCCAAACATGCCCCTCAGCAAAAAGCTGCCAAACATTGGTGACCATTGAAGGAACAATCAAAAGAGATGCAGCCTGAAAAGGGCTCATTGCGATGGTGAGTAAGCCCATTGATACTGCGGGCAAACCTAGGCCAATCATGCCTTTGATCATGCCAGCAAAGGCGAACACCATCATAATAATTGCTAAAAAAGTCACTGTTTATCTCCGATTCCCTACATGGTTATGCTACGGAAAAAACAGGTTTTGCCCTATTCTTGTTTTTAGGAGTAGGCCTCAATTAGAAGTTGAGGCCGTTTTGTATTTTTCTTCTAAAACATTACTAAAAATACTTTCAATCATCCAAACTCGGTACAAGCTATTAAATACATAACTTTGCCCATCAATACGTAGCTCTAAAACAGGCAAATCAGGCTGATGCTTGTCTTTGCAAAGTGCATCATTTTGTTCCAAGAGAGAAGGGACATCCTGTTCGGTTAAATGCTCAATGCCGAGTTGCTGTTGTAACTCTTGAAAATGCCTCTGGAAAGATAGGTCTTTTCCTTTCGTCCAAACTGCCTGCAAAATCGTAAAAATTGCATCGAGTTGCTGACTTTCCGGCACACTATAAAAAAGCTTTGCCATCTCAAGAGTACTTTCTTCTGTAGGACGACAAAACGGTGTAAAAGCCACCTCAGTACGTTTAGAAACACGTGTTGCCAAGCTCCAGTCAAACCAGTCTCGACCTTGGTAACTGAGCGGATAGACTTTTAACTGAATATCATAATAGTCTGCGAGTTCTTCTTTAATATATGCGAGAAGTAACCAGCTCATCGGATCTTCTAAAGCAATAAATACATCAAGCTCAGGGTGAAGAGCCTGAATTTCATTGAGTGCTTCAGCATCATTAATCAAATGTTCACGCCATTCGATATGATTAATTAAAAAAATCGGAATACCTGTCAGTAACTTTTGTTGTTTTAAACGACGGGTTAGGCGTAATAAATCATCCACTGCGTGATATTTACGTCCACCAAATTCAAAGTACGCTGCCTGTACAGGCTCATCTGTAAAAATACGTTCTGGGAAGTGCTGTGGTATCTGATGCTTCACCGCCATGGCATGTAAAGTACGTAACTTTCCATATTGCTGTTGCCAAAGCATGTGAAAGATATCTTCAAGTAAATGGAAGAAGTTCTGACCTTGTAATGGGGTTCTTTTTAGTATGACAGCGGCTTGTTTTAAAGCTTCTTGGCTTGGGATTTCTGGGAACTCATCAAACGCAAAACGATGCTGATTTGCTAAAATCTTGGCATCATTTAAACAATAATTCTGCCATTCCTCATGTGTCATGCTGTTTGGAGGTTCAGAAGCTGTATGAGAAATAATAATTTTTAAAGGTTTAAGCTCATCACTTAAAATTTCATCAAGCTGAGACAATTGCTGAACAGCCAGATAGCTATACACATCATCAAGTCGTAAATAAATACTTAAACCATTTTCCGTGGGTAACACCGCTTGACGAGAAGGTTTTTGGTAAAACCAGCTCGATCGGATAGGGTCAAACCAACGGCGTAGCAGTGACATGAGTAGTGCCTCTAAAAAATAAATCCTAAGCGAGATCAAAAGTTATTTGATCATAGTGCAAGGTTAAACAGTAGTCGAGATAGAAAAATGACTACCTAAGTTCACGCAGAAAATATGTCATGTTATTTCGCGAGTTTCTGCGTAGGTGAAGATTTTATCACCATTTTATGGCAAACCCATAGAATGATCTGAAAACACCTTTTTCTACAAGCGGATTTTTTTTACCAGACATAAAAAATGCACCCATAACATGATAGCAATTCATCGTGTTAATGGGTGCATGTTTCCTATTCAATTATTAAAATTGAATATTTTATAGAACGCGTACCGCTCCTTTTGCCGCACTTGTTGTATGCATTGCATAAACTTTTAACGCTTTTGATACTTTACGTTTACGTTCTTCTTTCGGATGCCAGCCTTTCGCTTCCTGAACTGTACGGCGGTGCGCCATAGTCGCATCATCAACGTTTAAGTGAATCGTACGGTTTGGAATATCAATTTCAATGGTATCACCATCTTCAACTAAACCAATTGCACCGCCTTCCGCAGCTTCCGGCGAAACATGTCCAATTGAAAGACCTGATGAACCACCAGAGAAACGACCATCTGTCACCAATGCACAGTCTTTTCCTAAACCTTTCGATTTAAGATAGCTGGTTGGGTAAAGCATTTCTTGCATACCTGGACCACCACGTGGACCTTCGTAACGAATCACCACAACGTCACCAGCTTTAATTTCATGGCCCAAAATTGCATCTACAGCGGCATCTTGGCTTTCAAATACGCGTGCTGTACCCGTAAATTTCAGGATCGATTCATCAACGCCTGCAGTTTTCACGATACAACCATCAAGCGCGATATTGCCGTATAGAACTGCTAACCCCCCATCTTTAGAGAATGCATGCTCTGCATTACGAATCACGCCTTTTTCACGGTCACCATCTAAAGTTGAGTAGTAACGGTTTTGTGAGAATGCCACTTGAGTTGGTACGCCACCCGGAGATGAACGATAGAACTCATAAACATCTGCATCTTCAGTACGAATAATGTCCCACTTATCTAATGCATCTTTTAAAGTTTTCTCATGTACAGTCGGTACAGATACATCAAGTAAATTCGCACGATCAAGCTCACCTAAGATCGCCATAATGCCGCCCGCACGGTGAACATCTTCCATATGAACATCTTGTTTTGCAGGTGCTACTTTTGAAAGTACAGGAACTCGACGTGATAATTCGTCGATGTCATCCATGGTGAAATCAACTTCAGCTTCACTTGCCGCAGCCAATAAATGTAGAACTGTATTGGTTGAACCACCCATTGCAATATCAAGCGTCATCGCATTTTTAAATGCAGCCTTAGTTGCAATTGAACGAGGTAAAATACTTGCATCTTCTTGTTCGTAATAGCGCTTAGCCAATTCGACAATAAGCTGACCTGCTTTTAAGAATAATTTTTTACGGTTTGCATGCGTCGCAACAATCGAACCATTACCCGGTAAAGATAAGCCTAAAGCTTCGGTTAAACAGTTCATTGAGTTTGCAGTGAACATACCTGAACATGAACCACAGGTTGGACATGCTGAACGTTCAAATTCTGCAACTTCTTCGTCTGTATAACTTTCATCAGCCGCAACAACCATGGCATCTACAAGGTCTATCGCTTTTTCATTACCGCGGAATTTAACCTTACCCGCTTCCATTGGGCCGCCAGACACAAAAACTACTGGAATATTTAGGCGCATCGCAGCCATCAACATTCCCGGTGTAATTTTGTCACAGTTTGAAATACACACCATGGCATCTGCACAGTGTGCATTCACCATATATTCAACTGAGTCAGCAATCAAATCACGTGATGGTAGTGAATAAAGCATGCCATCATGCCCCATTGCGATACCGTCGTCCACTGCAATTGTATTGAACTCTTTAGCAACACCACCTGCTGCCTGAATTTCTGCTGCGACAAGCTGCCCTAGATCTTTTAGATGTACATGGCCTGGAACAAATTGGGTAAATGAGTTGACCACTGCAATAATTGGTTTGCCGAAATCTTCATCTTTCATTCCTGTTGCACGCCATAAGCCACGTGCGCCAGCCATATTTCTTCCGTGTGTCGATGTTTTTGAACGATAGTCAGGCATTAGTGTTTCCAACAAGTTGTGCTTGAGCGGAATTTCTCCCACTCTGGCTGAATGATACTGATATAGCGTTAGATCAGTCGGAATATTGACTCATCATCATAATTTGATCATTCTCCATTCTATAGAAGCAAATAATATAGGGAAAGCCAATAACGATAATACTCAGTCAATATTTAGCAAAACTTACATGAATAATTTTTTATTTTTTTATAACCTTTTTTTATCAATAAAATTTTTTCAATAATTTTTTGTTCACTATTAAAAAACTAAAACGCTCGATCGCTATGAGTTTAGGGCTTCAAACGTTTTTCACGTATACTACCCATAAACTCTTTTTGGATTGCATTTGTGAAAATTATTTTTGCTGGCACCCCCGAATTTGCTGCAACAGCATTGGCGGCTTTATTAAAAACTTCCCATGAAATTATCGCGGTTTATACTCAGCCAGATCGTAAATCGGGTCGTGGACAAAAACTAACGCCATCTCCTGTAAAACAGCTTGCACTTGAACACAATATTCCTGTTTATCAACCACTCCACTTCAAAGCTTCAACTGAAGAAGGCTTGGCTGCTCAACAAGAACTTGCTGCTTTAGGCGCTGATGTGATGGTGGTTGCAGCCTATGGTTTGATTCTTCCACAAGCTGTGCTCGATACACCTAAATATGGTTGCTTAAATATTCACGGTTCATTATTACCACGCTGGCGTGGAGCAGCGCCCATTCAACGCGCGATTGCAACAGGTGATGAAGAAACTGGTATCACCATCATGCAAATGGCTGCCGGTTTAGACACAGGCGATATGATGTATAAAACCTATTGTCCAATCACTGCCGAAGATACTTCTGCGACTTTGCATGACAAACTTGCAGATCAAGGTGCAACAGCAATTTGTGCGGTACTTGAGTCAGAAGAAACACTACAAAAATATTTAGCAGAACGCGAAGTCCAAGACGAAAGCTTAACGGTTTATGCTCATAAACTCGTCAAGTCAGAAGCTCGTATTGATTGGTCAATAGATGCTGTTCAAATTGACCGAAATATCCGTGCATTTAACCCTTGGCCAGTCGCTTTTGTTCAGCTTGATGAAAACAATGCACTGCGTGTTTGGAACTCAACAGTTTCTAGCCAAAGCAAAGCAGATGCCCAAGCTGGTGAAATTATTGCAATTGATAAACAAGGCATGCATGTTGCTTGCGGTGAAAATACATTTATTTGTTTGACAAGTGTACAGTGGCCGGGTGGTAAAGCATTAAATGCTCAACAAATAGCGCAAACTCAAAAACTTCACGTAGGACAGATTCTGCCATGAGTCAGGTTACTTCAAATTCATCACGCTTTAACCTACGTGCTCAAGTCGTCCAAACGTTACTAAAAGTTCAGCAAGGGCAATCACTTGCTAGTATTTTAAATACACAGCTCAATCAAGTGGCAGAGCGTGACCGTGCACTATTTCATGAGCTTGTATTAGGTACATTGCGTCAATGGTTTGCCCTTAAATCAATTAGCTTACCTCTACTCAGTAAGCCTTTAAATAATGAGACAGTAGAAACCTGCCTATACGTTGGTCTTTATCAAGTTTTATGTACGCGTATTGCAGCACATGCTGCCATTTCGGAAACAGTAGATGCGACCAAACAACTTGGATTCCCTGCACTCAGTGGCATTGTAAATGCTATTTTACGCCGAGCTACTCGTGAAACTGATGATTTTCAGCAAGGTTTACAGCAAGCGCATGGCTTACCAAGTTGGCTCTTTAAGCGACTAAAAAAAGATTGGGGTGAACAAACCGAAGCACTCTGCCAATCATTAAAACAAGTTGCACCTTTAACTTTACGAGTGAACCAGCGACACATTGGTCGAGATGCTTATTTAGCAAAACTACAAAGTCTAGATATTCAGGCACGTGCATGTGCTCTATCTGAAGCAGGTATTGTTCTTGAGCAATCTGTACAAATTACCCAGCTGCCTGGTTTTGAAGATGGATGGTTTTCTGTACAAGATGAACATGCACAGCTATGTGCAACCCTATTGCCTGATTTAAACAATAAAACAGTGATTGATGCGTGTGCTGCTCCGGGTGGTAAAACAGCTCACTTGCTGGAAAAATTTAAACCAGCACAGTTAATCGCCATTGATCAGGATGCGAGTCGTTTAGTGCGTGTGACTGAAAACTTAAATCGACTACAGCTAGACCAAAGCCATACTGAAATTCTGGCTGCGGATGCGACTAAGTGGACTCCGGCTGAACCCGTAGATTGTATCGTGCTTGATGCGCCTTGTTCTGCGACAGGTGTAATACGACGTCATCCTGACATACGTCTATTGCGTCAATCTACCGATATAGCGCAAACCATTGAGCTACAAAAGCAGATTTTGGAACACATGTGGCAACAACTTAAAGTTGGTGGCACATTGCTCTACATCACTTGTTCAATTTTAAAAGCTGAAAATGAACAACAGATGATCAACTTCTTTGCAGAGCATACCGATGCAAAAGAAGTGAAAATCGAAGCAGTTTGGGGAATTGAACAAACTCATGGCAAACAATTGTTGCCACAAGCTCAATCTGGTGATGGATTTTATTATTGTAAAATCCAAAAAATCGCATAAAAAAAGCAGGCTTAAGAGCCTGCTTTTTTTTCTAGACCAATATCAAAGTGTGTGCTGGTCTTTTACTTCTTCTAAAACTTCATCTAACTCTTCAGGATGCTTAGATAAATGTAAGATGGATAAAGCCAGCCCACCCCACACAAACACCATTGAAATAATCATCATCACGATTGCCGAAGTATTCATTCCTTTATCCTCCTAGCGATCTTTCATTTTGCTTAACACGATAGCAACGACTGCACAGAAAATTACACTGCCCCAGCCGAATATACCTTGTAAGCTCATACTATAAGTATCATAGCCATTTTTGATCAAATTAAAAACAGTCATAGAAAGTGTTGTTAATAAGATTAAAGAGGTAATAACAGTTAAAGTGAAGTCCCAACCTTTACCTAATTGAATAGTTGAAATTCGGTTTACATGGTCACGAAGCTCTTTAAGTGCTGAACGTTTAAACCAAGCTACACTAATAATTGAGATCAATGCACCACCAATAATCCCAATGTTATTAATAAAGTGGTCAACAATATCAACAAGCTTAATAGCATTTACACTTGAGAATAAAATAATTGATACAAGCGCACTACCACCACCGATAATGGTTACAGCTTTCTTACGTCCCCACTTCAACTTATCTTGCATCGCTGCAATAGGTACTTCTAAAATACTGACCATTGAAGAAATACCAGCTACAAATAATGAAGAGAAGAACAAAAGACCAAATAGGTCAGCACCAGAACCTAAACTTGAAATAATTTTAGGGAAAGCAATAAATGCGAGTCCAATACCACCACTTACAACATCTTTAACTTCAGTACCTGCTGCATGTGCCATAAAACCAAGCGCAGCAAAAATACCAATACCCGCTAAAATCTCTGTCGATGCATTGGCAAAACCAACAATAAGACCAGAACCTGTTAAATTGGTTTTTGGTTTTAAATAAGATGCATAGGTCACCATGATCCCGAAACCAACAGAAAGTGAAAAGAAGGTATGACCGTAAGCAGCTAACCAAACTTTATAGTCCATCATAGCAGACCAATTTGGGGTAAAGAATGCATTTAAACCTTGTGCCGCACCTGGTAAACGCAACGACTGAATCACTAAAATAGTAAATAAAACAAACAATAAAGGCATGAAAATCTTGTTAGATAATTCAACACCTTTTTTCACTCCACCATATAAAATGATTAAAGTCAGCGCCCAAATTCCCACAATTGGCCAAAATAGATGACTTACAAACTGCAAATCAAAGCCTGTTGCTTTTGAGGTCTGTAAGTAAGTATTGAAGAAGAAGCCTTCTGGGTCACTTCCCCACATTTGACCAATAGAGAAATAAATATAACTGCCAGCCCAAGTCAGTACACTTGCGTAGTACAAACCGATGATGATACAAACACAAACCTGCCACCATCCTAAAGTTTCTCCACCCTTAAACAAAGCTCTATAGGCTTTAGGAGGTGAACCTGTACTACGATGACCTACCGCATAATCTAAAAATAGTAACGGTAAACCAGCAGTAATGAGTGCAAGTAAGTAAGGAATAAGAAACGCACCACCACCATTTTCATATGCAACGTATGGAAAGCGCCAAATATTACCTAAGCCTACAGCCGAACCAACGGCTGCAATAATAAAACCAGATCGTGACGTCCAGTTTTCACGAGAATCTGTCATAGAACACCTAATGTTAAGAGATTACTTATTTTTACTGCTATTGTTGATTGTTATTCCGCATGCAAAAAAAGAACCAAAAAATACTTTTGTGTTTGTAGAAAATAAAATGAACCTTTTGAGTATTTTTCTTCCCTAAACAAACAAGCAAAAATAGAAAATTCTTCCTTAAAGATTTTTGTCCATTTTTTGCCCCTATATAGCTGAACAATACCTGTTTTTATTTCTTTTTACTGTAATTTCCATCTGAAATTTTACGTTTTTTTAGAAATTTTGATCTAGTCTGATCATTTTTTAACTGATATTAGTATTTTAAAGCATATTACTGTGCTGCTATATACAATGATATTTTCTACCATTTAAATTCTTTTAGATTTCGCAAAGTGGATATATCAACTAATTTTTCTCATAATAATGAGTAAAACATCATTTTCTTTTTTCACAAAATTTATACTAAGTTCTATAAAATAATTTTCACAACAAAATACATATTTTTATATAAAAATCAAAAACATATAATATTTTAAAAAATTAAAACTCTATAAGTTTTTTATACACTATTTTTCATCAATGCATAACTACTAAGATATCTATATCATGCGCTCAAAGATTTCTTTTTCTTAGGATATGATGATGAAGATATTAAAAATGTCTTTTCTAGCACTCGGGATGAGTCTTAGTGGATTTGCTCAAGCGGATTTTATAGGGGTTAAAGGAGACGTGAGTTACTGGTTTTACGATGGTAAAGCAAACATGTCTTCACAATTACCAGATGACCAAGATTTAGATCGAAAAGGTAGTGCTCAACTATCATTAGCTTTTGAGCACCCAATTCCATTTATTCCAAATGCAAAAATTCGCTATGTAAATCTAGATACGCAAACTAAGTCAGAAACCTTAGGCCAAGCTAACTATAAAATTAATTTAGATCATAGCGATTTTATTCTTTATTACGAGTTACTCGATAATATCGTGAGTGTAGATGCTGGTCTTGGTGCAACTGTATTAAATGGTGATATCACTGCTTATACTGGCAAACGTGTGGATATAGATAAAACATATCCTATCGCTTATTTGTCAGGCGAAGTAAAACTTCCATTCACAGGTTTAAGTGCTAAAGGCGAAGCAACCTATACAAACTTTAATGATGCAAAAATTACTGATGCATTAGCAGAGGTAAAGTATAAATTTATCGATAATTTAGCAGTTGATTTAGGCTTGAAAGCTGGCTACCGCGTACTCAATATTGACTTAGATGATTATGATAGTAATGACCTAAAATTTGAGTTTAAAGGTCCTTATGTTGGTTTAGATGCACATTTTTAAATCAGACTTTCAGATATAAAAAAGAACTCTATATGAGTTCTTTTTTATTTAAATCATATCTACATAACCTGAATATTCTCGAATTCTTTGACACCATGCTCGAATATTTGGGTATAAATTTAAATCAAAGCCGCCTTCCTCAGCGACATGTGTATATGCATATAAAGCAATATCAGCAATGGTTAATTGATTTCCAACAAGATAATCATACTCTACTAAAGCTTTATCCATAATTGATAACGCTTTATGCCCTTTTGGTTGTAAATTATGATATTCATCTATTCTTTCTGCTGGTAATCCTAAATATTTATTAATAAAACGAGCAACTGCAATAAATGGTTCATGGCTATACTGCTCAAAGAACATCCATTGGTACATTTTTGCTTTAATAAAAGGATCTGCAGGAATAAATTTTGTTCCTTCAGCCACATAACCTAAAATAGCATTGGATTCACTCAAAACACGACCATCATCCAGCACTAATACAGGTATTTTTCCATTCGGATTTAACGACAAAAAATCATCTGTTTGAGTTTCTTTGTTTAAAATATCAACATGGATCCATGTATGATTAATTCCTAATAAGGAAAGTAATAATTTAATCTTATAACAATTACCCGAACCTACATCACCATAAATTATCATCGATCTACTTCCCTTATTATTCATACTTAAAAGATTAATTTTCTTGTTATTTATAACAGAACTCTTTCTTAGAATTAATATATATCTGCTTTTATTGTCTACTTTATTCAGAGTTTTATCTTTATTTTAATTTTAGCCATAAAAAAACACCCCGGACTCTTATGAGACCGGGGTGTTTGAATAATGAGCTGGCGATGACTTACTCTCACATGGGTAACCCCACACTACCATCAGCGCTAAGAGGTTTCACTTCTGAGTTCGGGAAGGGATCAGGTGGTTCACTCTTGCTATGGTCGCCAGCACAACTGTTTATGGATACTTGCTTTGGTCTTATTATTTGCCGAAGCGTTTTCCAAATCTTTACAGATTGGGCTGATTGAATCTGACTTGTTCATTTTATCTAGTGGAATAACTAAATCAAGTTTCTTTGTAGATTTATGAATCGATTGATGCTTTATATACAACTGCTTGGGTGTTGTATAGTCAAGCCTCACGAGCAATTAGTATTGGTCAGCTTCACATATCACTATGCTTCCACATCCAACCTATCAACGTCCTAGTCTCGAACGGCTCTTTAGAGGAATAAATTCCTAGGGAAATCTTATCTTGAGGTAGGCTTCCCGCTTAGATGCTTTCAGCGGTTATCCCTTCCGAACATAGCTACCCGGCGATGCGACTGGCGTCACAACCGGTACACCAGAGGTTCGTCCACTCTGGTCCTCTCGTACTAGGAGCAGATCCTCTCAAATTTCCAGCGCCCACGGTAGATAGGGACCGAACTGTCTCACGACGTTCTAAACCCAGCTCGCGTACCTCTTTAAATGGCGAACAGCCATACCCTTGGGACCTGCTTCAGCCCCAGGATGAGATGAGCCGACATCGAGGTGCCAAACACCGCCGTCGATATGAACTCTTGGGCGGTATCAGCCTGTTATCCCCAGAGTACCTTTTATCCGTTGAGCGATGGCCCTTCCATACAGAACCACCGGATCACTAAGACCTACTTTCGTACCTGCTCGACTTGTGGGTCTCGCAGTTAAGCGCGCTTTTGCCTTTATACTCTACGCGTGATTTCCGACCACGCTGAGCGCACCTTCGTACTCCTCCGTTACTCTTTAGGAGGAGACCGCCCCAGTCAAACTACCCACCAGACACGGTCCTCGTCCCGGATAACGGGACAGAGTTAGAACCTCAACATTACCAGGGTGGTATTTCAAGGACGGCTCCATTGGAACTAGCGTTCCAACTTCAAAGCCTCCCACCTATCCTACACAAGTAAGGTCAAAGTTCAGTGTCAAGCTGCAGTAAAGGTTCACGGGGTCTTTCCGTCTAGCCGCGGGTACACTGCATCTTCACAGCGATTTCGATTTCACTGAGCCTCTGCTGGAGACAGCGCCGCCATCATTATGCCATTCGTGCAGGTCGGAACTTACCCGACAAGGAATTTCGCTACCTTAGGACCGTTATAGTTACGGCCGCCGTTTACTGGGGCTTCGATCAAGAGCTTCGCTTACGCTAACCCCATCAATTAACCTTCCAGCACCGGGCAGGCATCACACCCTATACGTCCACTTTCGTGTTTGCAGAGTGCTATGTTTTTAATAAACAGTTGCAGCGGCCTGGTTTCTGCGGCTGTCATCAGCTCAGGAAGCAAGTTCCATCACCAACAACAGCGTACCTTCTCCCGAAGTTACGGTACCATTTTGCCTAGTTCCTTCAGCAGAGTTCTCTCAAGCGCCTTGGTCTACTCGACCTGACCACCTGTGTCGGTTTCGGGTACGATTCCTGTGTAACTGAAGCTTAGAGACTTTTCCTGGAAGCATGGTATCAGCCACTTCACTGTACAAGTACAGCTTGCTATCGGATCTCAGTATAGAGTACCCCGGATTTGCCTAAGATACATACCTACATCCTTCCACCTGGACAACCAACGCCAGGCTGACTTAACCTTCTCCGTCCTCTCATCGCATTACACAGAAGTATTGGAATATTAACCAATTTCCCATCGACTACGCCTTTCGGCCTCGCCTTAGGGTCGACTCACCCAGCCCCGATTAACGTTGGACTGGAACCCTTGGTCTTTCGGCGAACGGGTTTTCACCCGTTTTGTCGTTACTCACGTCAGCATTCGCACTTCTGATACCTCCAGCATACTTCTCAATACACCTTCATCGGCTTACAGAACGCTCCCCTACCACTTGACTAATGTCAAATCCGCAGCTTCGGCACATAGTTTTAGCCCGTTACATCTTCCGCGCAGGCCGACTCGACTAGTGAGCTATTACGCTTTCTTTAAAGGGTGGCTGCTTCTAAGCCAACCTCCTAGCTGTCTATGCCTTCCCACATCGTTTCCCACTTAACTATGATTTTGGGGCCTTAGCTGGCGGTCTGGATTGTTTTCCTCTTGACTACGGACGTTAGCACCCGCAGTCTGTCTCCCGGATAGTACTCATAGGTATTCGGAGTTTGCATCGGTTTGGTAAGTCGGGATGACCCCCTAGCCGAAACAGTGCTCTACCCCCTATGGTATTCGTCCGAGGCGCTACCTAAATAGCTTTCGGGGAGAACCAGCTATCACCAGGCTTGATTAGCCTTTCACCCCTATCCACAAGTCATCCCCTGGCTTTTCAACGACAGTGGGTTCGGTCCTCCAGTTAGTGTTACCCAACCTTCAACCTGCTCATGGATAGATCGCCTGGTTTCGGGTCTATACCCAGCAACTAAACGCCCTATTAAGACTCGATTTCTCTACGGCTCCCCTATACGGTTAACCTCGCTACTGAATATAAGTCGCTGACCCATTATACAAAAGGTACGCAGTCACCGAACAAGTCGGCTCCCACTGCTTGTATGCATGCGGTTTCAGGATCTATTTCACTCCCCTCACAGGGGTTCTTTTCGCCTTTCCCTCACGGTACTGGTTCACTATCGGTCAGTCAGGAGTATTTAGCCTTGGAGGATGGTCCCCCCATATTCAGACAAGGTTTCACGTGCCTCGCCCTACTCGTCATCATTATGTGTGCCCTTTCGTGTACGGGAATATCACCCTCTACGTTCGCACTTCCCAGAGCGTTCCACTAAAACACACATAACTTAATGGGCTGATCCCCGTTCGCTCGCCGCTACTGAGGGAATCTCAATTGATTTCTTTTCCTAAGGGTACTGAGATGTTTCACTTCCCCTCGTTCGCCTTGCAACACTATGTATTCATGTTGCAATACCTACCTTAAAGTAGGTGGGTTCCCCCCATTCAGAAATCTCCGGATCACAGGATATTTGCCGCCTCCCCGGAGCTTTTCGCAGGCTATCACGTCTTTCATCGCCTCTGACTGCCAAGGCATCCACCACATGCACTTAATTACTTGACTATACAACCCCAAACAGTCGTCAACACCTACAAGTGAGTGTTGTCCGTGCGATTCTTCATCGCCACTATCTGTTGTCTGTGTACTTAAACACTGTACAGCTTCAATCTAAATTCATATACCAAAACGCTTGATTCAGTTAATTTGCTAGTTCTCAATTCATTCAGATTAATTGCTTAATCTAAACTCTTGAGTGAACAATTTATTTCAGACTCAATTTTGCCAATCTGTTAATGAATAAACACGCCTTCGTCAGGTCATGCTTAATACCGTGATACTTAAATCACAGAAGTTAATAAACCAAGACCGAAATCTCTATTTACTAATTTCTGTAATCCGAACTTATCTTAAGTTCTGGTGGAGACTAGGAGAGTCGAACTCCTGACCTCCTGCGTGCAAAGCAGGCGCTCTACCAACTAAGCTAAGTCCCCAGCTTACATCATCAGTTATGTATCTTTTATCTATAACTTCAACCAGTCAAAGTCATGGTGGGTCTGACAAGACTTGAACTTGTGACCCCACGCTTATCAAGCGTGTGCTCTAACCAACTGAGCTACAGACCCTCAGATACATCTATGAAGAACAACTTGTTGTGGATTCTTACCAATCGTCAATCTTTCGTTAAGGAGGTGATCCAGCCGCAGGTTCCCCTACGGCTACCTTGTTACGACTTCACCCCAGTCATCGGCCACACCGTGGTAACCGCCCTCTTTGCAGTTAGGCTAGCTACTTCTGGTGCAACAAACTCCCATGGTGTGACGGGCGGTGTGTACAAGGCCCGGGAACGTATTCACCGCGGCATTCTGATCCGCGATTACTAGCGATTCCGACTTCATGGAGTCGAGTTGCAGACTCCAATCCGGACTACGATCGGCTTTTTGAGATTAGCATCACATCGCTGTGTAGCAACCCTTTGTACCGACCATTGTAGCACGTGTGTAGCCCTGGCCGTAAGGGCCATGATGACTTGACGTCGTCCCCGCCTTCCTCCAGTTTGTCACTGGCAGTATCCTTAAAGTTCCCGACATTACTCGCTGGCAAATAAGGAAAAGGGTTGCGCTCGTTGCGGGACTTAACCCAACATCTCACGACACGAGCTGACGACAGCCATGCAGCACCTGTATGTAAGTTCCCGAAGGCACCAATCCATCTCTGGAAAGTTCTTACTATGTCAAGGCCAGGTAAGGTTCTTCGCGTTGCATCGAATTAAACCACATGCTCCACCGCTTGTGCGGGCCCCCGTCAATTCATTTGAGTTTTAGTCTTGCGACCGTACTCCCCAGGCGGTCTACTTATCGCGTTAGCTGCGCCACTAAAGCCTCAAAGGCCCCAACGGCTAGTAGACATCGTTTACGGCATGGACTACCAGGGTATCTAATCCTGTTTGCTCCCCATGCTTTCGCACCTCAGCGTCAGTGTTAGGCCAGATGGCTGCCTTCGCCATCGGTATTCCTCCAGATCTCTACGCATTTCACCGCTACACCTGGAATTCTACCATCCTCTCCCACACTCTAGCTAACCAGTATCGAATGCAATTCCCAAGTTAAGCTCGGGGATTTCACATTTGACTTAATTAGCCGCCTACGCGCGCTTTACGCCCAGTAAATCCGATTAACGCTTGCACCCTCTGTATTACCGCGGCTGCTGGCACAGAGTTAGCCGGTGCTTATTCTGCGAGTAACGTCCACTATCTCTAGGTATTAACCAAAGTAGCCTCCTCCTCGCTTAAAGTGCTTTACAACCATAAGGCCTTCTTCACACACGCGGCATGGCTGGATCAGGGTTCCCCCCATTGTCCAATATTCCCCACTGCTGCCTCCCGTAGGAGTCTGGGCCGTGTCTCAGTCCCAGTGTGGCGGATCATCCTCTCAGACCCGCTACAGATCGTCGCCTTGGTAGGCCTTTACCCCACCAACTAGCTAATCCGACTTAGGCTCATCTATTAGCGCAAGGTCCGAAGATCCCCTGCTTTCTCCCGTAGGACGTATGCGGTATTAGCATCCCTTTCGAGATGTTGTCCCCCACTAATAGGCAGATTCCTAAGCATTACTCACCCGTCCGCCGCTAAGATCAGTAGCAAGCTACCTCTCTCCGCTCGACTTGCATGTGTTAAGCCTGCCGCCAGCGTTCAATCTGAGCCATGATCAAACTCTTCAGTTAAAATCATTTTGTACCTTATTTAAAGACAAGGTACCAATTCTGGCTCATCAATTACTGACTTAAATTTCGCTCAAATAAACTTCGAGTAATTTAAACCAATCAATCAATGAAAATTATTTCGATTAATCAATCAGTAAAAATCCACACAAGTTGTTCTTCAATTCTCTTAATGATCTTCTTCCTGGTTCGTCACCAGCAAGCTAGGTCGGCTATATTACTCTTAATCTCTTAAAAGTCAACAGGTAATTTCGATATTTTTTAAAACTTATTTTCTAAACCACCTTGTCATCAAATTCATCACTTAAAGCAACCAACTTAATCACAAGTAACTGTTTTTCAACAAGTTTCTATCTGCATCACCGCCGATGGATGTGCATTATAGACCATTAAGATCCCTTTGCAAGGGGTATTTCAGCCTTTTTCTATTGAGTGCCGTTTTTTTCTGCTATTTTGCAAAAAAAGTGATATATATGGCTTTTTTTTAGGCATTTTCACCACTTTTATTAATTTCTATTTTGGAAAAATACAGTTTACCTTAGATTTTTGATGTCTTTTTATAGAGCTCATAGACATATATATCATTTTCGGTTCCAAAGATTCCAAAGATTCCAAAGATTCCAAAGATTCCAAAGATTCCAAAGATTCCAAAGATTCCAAAGATTCCAAAGATTCCAAAGATTCCAAAGATTCCAAAGATTCCAAAGATTCCAAAGATTCCAAAGATTCCAAAGATTCCAAAGATTCCAAAGATTCCAAAGAAACAATAGAGTAAATACTCTATTTCAACCTATATTTCTTCTTATTTTTAAATTAGTTCTTTTATCATTAATTATGTTTAGTGGGTTCCACGTGGAACGTTTAATTGATTTTATGATCCAGAAATAAAAAAAGCAGGATTACTCCTGCTTTTTATCACTACAGAACATTCTTAGTCAGTGAACGTTACACGTGCAATTGCTTTTTTACCTGACTGAATAATGAAGCTTCCGTTTTCTTTTACAGAGAAGCTTGCATCAACGGCATTCCAGTCAACTTTTACTGCACCACGAGCTACGGCATCTTTTGCAGCTGCAGCATTCGGATTTAATCCAGCTACACGTAAAATCGTAGCAATAAAGATTTCTCCTCCAAACTCACCAAGTGAAATAGTCACTTCTGGTGTGTCTTCAGGTACTTCACCTTCTGTAATACGGTTACCAGCACTCTTATGGGCATTAGCAGCAGCTTCTGCATCATGGAAGCGTTCAACTAGCTCAAGCGCAAGGATACGTTTTACTTCCTGCGGATTACGACCGGCAGCAATTTCATCTAATAAAGCTTTGATCTCATCGAGAGATTTAAAACTTAATAAATCGAAATAGCGTTCGATTAAAGAGTCAGGCATTGATAATACTTTTTGGTACATTGCCCCTGGTGTATCAAATACACCAATATAGTTACCTAAAGATTTAGACATTTTATTTACGCCATCTAGACCTTCTAGAATCGGCACAGTGATACATACTTGTGATTCTTGGCCATAACGGCTTTGTAAGGTACGACCCATAAGTAAGTTAAAGGTCTGGTCTGTTCCGCCTAACTCAACGTCAGCTTCAAGTGCAATTGAGTCATAACCTTGAACTAGAGGATATAAAAACTCATGAATTGCAATCGGCTGATGGTTGCTATAACGCTTAGTAAAGTCATCACGTTCTAACATACGAGATACAGTTTGCTGGCTTGCTAATTGAATAAGGTCAGCAGCAGACTTTTGATTAAACCATTCTGAGTTAAAACGTACTTTTGTTTTATTTGGATCTAATATTTTGAAAACTTGTTCTTGATAAGTTTTAGCGTTAGCTTCTACTTGTTCACGTGACAACGGCGGACGCGTCGCGCTTTTACCAGTTGGGTCACCGATCATCGCTGTATAGTCACCAATTAAGAAGGTAACTTCATGGCCCAAGTCTTGGAACGTTTTTAGTTTGTTAATAAGAACCGTATGTCCTAAATGTAAATCTGGTGCTGTAGGGTCAAAACCAGCTTTAATTTTAAGAGGACGATTCTCTTTAAGCTTTTTCAGTAAATCTTCTTCTGAAATAATTTCGTGCGTGCCTCGTTGGATGAGGGCAAGCTGTTCTTCGGCGGGCAAGAAATTTGACATCACAAAACCTAAACACATCAGTTATTCAATTTGTGCGATATACTAACATTTTTTCAGCGTCTTGCAGGGGAAGTTGCATATGAGCGCAATCTATATCGGCGTAATGACTGGCACTAGTATGGATGGTGTAGATATTGTTGCGGCTTCATTTGAGCCACTACAGCTTCATGCCACTCTTACAGTTCCATTCGAACCCGAGTTACGTGATGAGCTTATGGCATTAACTTTACCCGATGACAATGAAATTGACCGCATGGGTAAAGCCGATGTTGCCCTAGCCAAAATGATTGGTCACGGGATTAATAGCTTAATTGAAAAGCATCAATTAGACCGTAGCCAAATTAAAGCGATTGGTTCACATGGGCAAACTATTCGTCATCGTCCAGAGCATGGCTTTACGTTACAAATTGGCGATCCAAACATCATTACTGAAATTACTCAGATTCCAGTTGTTTCAGATTTCCGTCGTAGAGATATGGCAGCAGGTGGTCAAGGTGCGCCATTAGTTCCAGCTTTTCATCAGGCATTATTTCAACATCCAAGCATTCATCGTGTGATTTTGAATTTAGGTGGCATTGCCAATGTAAGTATGTTGCCTGCCAATAATCCTGACGGCGTATTTGGTTTTGATACGGGACCTGCGAATATTTTGATGGATGCATGGTGTCATCGCCATACGGGTCATCCATATGATGAAAATGGCGATTGGGCCGCTTATGGTCATCCTATTCGCTCTTTACTCGACCGTCTTCATGCGCATGAATATTTTTCTAAAGAACCACCTAAGAGCACAGGACGTGAAGACTTCAATATTGACTGGTTAGATGATCAGTTAATCGATTGGCGAAATGATTTAACTTACGATGAGTTAGAAGATACCCCTGAAAATATCCAAGCAACTTTATTAAAACTCACTGTGCGTGCCATTCAAAAAGCGATTTATCGCTCTGAGATGGAAACAGGTGAAGTATATGTATGTGGTGGTGGTGCTTATAACTCTTATTTGTTAGAACAATTACGTTGGCGTTTACGTAAACATAATTGGTCTGTTCAACCTACAGATGTTTTAGGGCTCTCCCCTACTTGGGTGGAGGCTACCGCATTTGCATGGTTAGCTATGCGTTTTGTAAATGGTTTAAGTGGTAATTTGCCAGCGGTAACAGGTGCTTCGAATTTTAGAATTCTAGGTACGATCACGGCAGTATAAAACTATTAATTGATTTGATTCGTCAGATTCGACCTCATAGCACATTTACTGACCCGAAATGCTGTTATGTAAATGGACATAAAAACTCATGATAAATGCCTACAAAAATAATTTAAGGCATGTTGTTATGGATTTGACCAATCGTATTCATCAATACACTCGTGGGGCTTGGACATTCGATGTGATTGATTCAGGCCCTCTAGATGGTCCTCTCGTTGTTTTATTGCATGGTTTTCCAGAAACTGCCCATAGTTGGGAGCAAACTTCTGAACTATTGCATCAGCATGGATTTAGAACGCTTGCGATTCATCAACGTGGTTATAGTTTAAATGCTAGGCCTCAAAGCCGATTTCAGTATTCTCTGAGTGAACTTGTAGAAGATGTGGCAAGCTTTATTAAGCAGATTGGTCAACCATTTTATTTAATTGGGCACGACTGGGGTTCTGTAATTGCGTCTAGTGTAGCCATGAAGTATCCACAATATATTCAACATCTCACTTTAGTTTCTGTACCTCATCAAGCCGCATTTTTAAAAGCATGTTTAAGCAGTAGACAACTTTTTAAATCTTATTATTTTGCAATTTTTCAGCTACCGATTCTGCCCGAACTTTTATTTAAAAAGATACCGAAATTAGGCCGTAAGTTTCTAAAGTCATCAGGCATGACTGAACAGCAAATTGAAATATTCGAAACTGAATTTATAAAAGAAAATAGATTAACTACGGCGTTGAATTGGTATCGAGGATTTTTCTGGGATAAAGCTCGGAATCCACTTAAAGCCATAGATGTTCCTACTCTTTTTATTTGGGGTAAGCATGATATTGCCGTTACAGAAAAAAGTGCCGAGCTAAACTCACTTTATTTTAAAAATAGTTATGACGCAGTTTTTATGGATGCATCGCATTGGATTCCATATCAAAATGCACCAGAACTCGTGCAATATTTTTTAGAATCTGTCCGTGAAGAGTAAAGATATAGGCAATAAAAAACCTCTCAAAATAGAGAGGTTTTTTAAATTTTAAATTTCTTTTAAATCGAGAAAGATGAACCGCAACCACATGTTGTTGTTGCATTCGGGTTTTGTACAATAAAACGCGAACCTTCAAGACCTTCTACATAATCAACTACTGAGCCTATCAGATATTGGTAGCTAAGTGAGTCAACCAGCATTTTTACATCGCCATTTACAAATTCAGCATCATCTTCATTTACGCTTTCAGCAAAATTGAAGCCATACGAAAATCCTGAACATCCACCACCTGTTACATATACACGTAACATGAGATCGTCATTCCCTTCACTATCACGGAGTTGGCGTACCTTATTGGCAGCATTATCTGTCAAAACTAGAGCTTGGGCATTCATGATGATGGTTCCTCGGATTTTGCTGTGCCTTTCAAAATAAAAAAGACCCTATATTGAGTATAGCATAATCAATATAGGGTCTGTCTTCGAAGTTTAAAGCGAATCTTGAGTATTTTTATCAAGATTATTTGTAATTCTCATCTTGTAAGCCGCATTCGAAGTTTTTCGCATCTTGTTTACAACGGAATTGCCATAATAGTTTCATCATCCGTTTATCATAAACACCACGCTTTGTAAGATTAATTCGTGATTCACGCATAAGCTTTTGATAGCCCGGTTTATCTGCAGCAGGAACATCCATCCAGTATTTTTGTGGAATATCCGCTTTCATTTTTCCTAAAATAGTAAAGGCACGTGGTAACTGGCCTGCCACCCATTCTCTAGACTTCTGACCAAATCCAGCTGGGAATTTATCTGGACGGATAATAATATTTCCTGTTACCTGTAAGATTGGATAGTTAACGATTGCTCCTTTCGTACCTAAGCCTTTTTGTAGCTCTAAAGGTTTAAATGCTGCTGCTGGTGCACCAATAATATCGACCTGATGATTATTAAATTTAGCGCCAAAGTTCGTCACATCTGCACTCACAGCCTGTGCTCCTACCTGCTGAACCATAATCTTTTGCGCTTCATCGTAATCTAGTACAGCAATTTTTTTACCTGCAGCTTTCGCTACTGTATTAATGCTGCGGTCGTTTACTAAAAGGTAAGCATCTCCTACGGGAATAACACCAACAACCTCATAGCGGCCATTAACCATATATTTACTAAAAGTAGGACTCGCTAAACCTTGCATGACTTTAACAGCAAGCTTGAGGTCAGGAATTGCACCAATAGCATCTAATGAACCAGTAAATGAGTTAAATTGGCGACCACGCATACCCGATACGCTAATGCCGTCACATTTACCCGCTTTAAAATCTTCAGCAATTACTGCTTCATTCTGGTTTACTTTTAGTTCGATATCAGCTCCCCAGTTTTTAGCGGCAAGTTGATAATCTTTCATGAGTGCATAAACGTCGCCATTTTTTCCAACGAAGTCAAAAACACATACCGTTTGTTTAGCCTGAACTGCAAAAGAAACCGTGGTAAGTCCCATAGCAAGTAATAGCGTTTTGGAAAATTGCATATTCTTTGTTCCTTTCCTTGTGGAGTTTTTGTTTTTCGATACCAAGAAATTTCATACCGATCAGGTATGAGTCGGATAGGCTTCATATAAAAATCATGTTGGAATATTTTTATAGACCGAATTTACTTTTATGATTTTACTTCCATGAAAAATAGATAGTGACTGACCTACCTATTAGCAATTATTTTTAATCACTCAAGTCCTTAATCCATTTTTATACCTTCATGTTTCTTTATGAAGTTTTTATCTAAATTTAGCTTAACGTCTTTCTAACTATCCACAATGGCTGAATTGACAGCCTATATAAAGCAAAAAAGCCTAGAACTAAGTCTAGGCTTTTAAGATCAATATGAATTATTCACCAGCCATTGAACATTCAAAGTTAGCTTTGTCTACAGAACAACGTGCTTTTTTCAATACAGACATCATACCCGCATCGTAAATACCTCGTTTCGTTAAGTCCATACGACCATCACGTAACATTTTTTGGTACTTAAGTTTGTCTTCAGCACTTAGGTTCATTTTGTATTTACCCGGAATCTGTGCTTCTAGGCGGTTAATCATTGCAAAGTTTTTAGGTAATTGTTTTACGAACCAATCACGAGATTTTTGACCAAAGCCCGCTGGGAATTTATCTGCACGTAATACAAGGTCAGCAGTTACGTGTAAAACTGGGAAGTTCCACATTACACCGTTTGCACCTAAACCTTTGTTTAGTTCTAATGGTTTGTATGCATAAGCAGGCGCACCTACCATATCTACCTGACCATTGTTAAATTTAGCAGCAAAGTTTGAAATATCAGAAAGAACTGCCTGAGCACCTACACGCTGCACCATAATTTTTTGTGCATCGTCATAGCCTAATACGGCGAATTTTTTACCCGCAGCTTTTTCAACAGAGTTGATGTTTTTGTCACGTACGAAAATAAATGCTGAACCTAGCGGAGAGATACCAGCAACTTCGTATTTTTTACCACCAAGGTTAGTTGTCATTTTTGCAGCATTACGTGCATCTAATACATAGGTAATAGCACGCTGTGCGATTTGGTTGTTAGGAACACCACCAAGCGAGTCGATTGATCCTGCGAATTTGTTATATTGGCGCGCACGCATAGCAGTCATTGCTACAGCATCACATTTACCAGCTTTAAAATCATTATCTGCAACAGCCTCGTCCTGACGAGGAACTAAGTTAATTTCAGTACCCCAGCCTTTTGCAGCTAGAGCCCATTCTTCCATCATTTTATATGAGTCGCCTGCTTTTCCTAAGAGGTCGAATACACACACGGTACTCGCTGCTTGTGCTGAAGCAGAAAAACCAACAACAGAAGCGGCAGCCATAGCAAGTACGATTTTTTTCATTTTCTTCATCCTTCCACGGAATAGATTTTTTGTTTGAAGTTTCCTTTCAAACACAGATATTAATCATGTTTTTTAGAAAAAAATAGAGCTTTTACTCAAATATTTTTATCTGATTGGATCATTGTTTGTTCTATTTAAATTATTTATTAGAAGTAAAAATCTCTAATTTTCCGTAAGTTATTTTTTATATTCACAATTTTCATACCCATATTCAGCTTTGAAATATGTGTAGCGATTTTGTGATTAAAAAACAAACTACTCATCATTGAGCGTACATTCAAAATTAGTCCGTTCAATCGTACAACGTGCACGCTTCAGCACACTCATCATGGTCGCATCATAGACACCTTGCTTGCTTAATTTGAGCCGTCCTTCACGCAATATTTTTTGATATTTCAGCTTATCCTCAGCTGAAAAATTTAATTTAATTCTAGGCGGTACCCCTGCTTCCAACTGTTTTACCATATTGAAGTTTTGCGGTAACTGTTTAATAAACCATTCACGAGACTTGATTCCAAAGTTGGCTGGAAATCTATCATTTCTTGTTATTAAATCTCCTGTAACGTTAACAACAGGAAAAGTGAACATCGCTCCATTCGTTCCTACGCCTTTACCAATTTCTAAGGGTTTATAAGCATAAGCAGGTGCGGCAATTGCTTCGACTTGGCCACTATTAAACTTTTTCACAAAATCGGTAATTTCCGATGGAATAGGATGTGCACCGACACTTTCAACCATAATTTTTTGCGCTGCGTCATACTGTAAAATAGCAAATTTAGTACCACGTACTTTTTCAATTGAGTTCAGGCTTTTATCTCTTACAAACAAATAAGCCAAACCAATCTGTACAATACCCACAACCTCGTAGTTTGTTCCATTTTGTGTAGTTACCATGCGATGTTTATTACGTTGATCTAAAACATAACTAATCGCCTTTTGAGCAATTGCATTACTGGTCACACCACCAATCGCATCAATCGAACCTGCAAATTTATTATAATTTCTTGCTCGCATAGAGGTCATATAAGCTGCGTCACATTTTCCCTCTCGCAGTCTACGATCTACCAAAGCTTCATCTTGAAATGGAATTAAAGTAATGTCAGCTTGCCAACTTTTGGCTGCAAGCGCCCACTCTTCCATCATTTTGTAGGATTCACCTGATTTTCCCAATAAATCGAATACACATACATTTTGCCCAGCATGTGCTGTTCCCATAGCACAGCAAAATACTGTACCAATTATCCCCAATCCTTTTTTCATTTGACTTTCCTTAGTCTAGTTTTATTAGGAGTTCATTTATCAACCAAGTTTTAAATTGTTTTTATTTTAGCCATATTTTTTAAAAAGTGGTCTATCTCGTTAAAAATTTAGATATTTTCAGACGAATAGCTTAAATAGAGATGGGTTAAGCCATTCAATCCCAGCATTTATAAACTAAAACTGCTAAAACTTTGTCTTCACGGTCAGTTCTCTTTAAAATACAGCATCCCTAACTCACCTCGATAAAACAAGATGATTCAATTTGACCAAGTTTCTTTACGCCGCGGTGGACGTGTTCTATTTCAAAAAGCGTCTATGCAATTACACCCAGGTTGGAAGATTGGTCTGACTGGGGTCAATGGAGCAGGTAAATCAACTTTATTTGCAGCGTTACTTGGAAGTTTAAGTGCAGATGAAGGTTCACTTACCCGTCCTTCAGGCTGGACTGTTGCGCATATGGCACAAGAAGTAAAAGCTTTGGATATGCCAGCAATTGATTTTGTTCTTTCAGGTGATGAAGAGTTTTGGGATATTCAAAATAAGCTTGCTCATCCAGATCAACTAAGTGACTTTGAGTTAGCTAAATTACATGGTCGTTTTGATGAAATTCATGGTTATTCAGCACCATCTAAAGCTGCGCAGCTCATGGCGGGCTTAGGTTTCCTAGAAAATCAATTGCGTTTAAACGTTGAGAGCTTCTCTGGTGGATGGCGTATGCGCTTAAACTTGGCACGTACCCTTATGAGCCGTTCCGATCTATTATTACTAGACGAACCAACCAACCACTTAGACTTAGATGCAATTTTGTGGTTAGAAGACTGGCTTAAAGCCTATGAAGGTACCCTCATCCTCATTTCGCATGACCGCGACTTTTTAGATGCGATTACAGATCATATTCTCCATATTGAGAATCAGGAACTTACGCTTTATACGGGTAACTATTCAACATTTGAAACAACTCGAAGTGAACGTTTAGCACAACAACAACAAGCTTTTGAGAAGCAGCAAGAAACACGTGCTCACCTACAAAAATTTATTGACCGTTTTAAAGCAAAAGCCACTAAAGCTCGTCAGGCACAAAGTCGTATTAAACAACTTGAGCGTATGCAACAACTCGCACCCGCTCATGTCGATACGCCGTTTACTTTTAGTTTCCGTGAACCGACAAAAATGAGTTCACCTTTGCTGACCTTAGACAATGCCAGCATAGGTTATGGCGATAAACAAATCGCTGAAAAAATTAGACTTCAAATTACACCAAACTCGCGTATTGGTTTACTCGGTATGAACGGCGCAGGTAAATCAACATTAATTAAGAGCTTGGTGGGTGATTTACCACTGTTAGCAGGTGAACGTAAAGCTTCCGAGCTGCTTAATATTGGCTACTTCGCACAGCACCAGATGGATGCTTTAGATGGTCATGCTAGCCCAATGTTACAGCTTGCCCGTATAGCAGATAAACAAATTAGTGAAGCTACCCTACGCTCTTTCTTAGGTAGTTTCGGCTTCAGTGGTGAACGCATGGATACACCATGTGAAAGCTTTTCTGGTGGAGAACGCGCTCGTTTGGCTCTGGCACTGATTGTATGGCAGCGTCCAAATGTTTTAATTCTTGATGAACCAACGAACCATTTAGATCTTGATATGCGACATGCACTGAGCATGGCATTACAAGATTTTGAAGGTGCTGTCGTACTGGTTTCCCATGAACGTCAACTTATTGCCAGTGTGTGTGATGAGCTTCTTTTAGTACACGGCGGTAAATGTACCGAGTTTGAAGGTGATTTACAGGATTATGCTAAATGGCTACGTGAAGCCCGTCAGCAACAAATTAATGCTCAAACTGCCGTAGCACAAAATAACTCGTCCTCTACCACTTCTGCCCCAGCTAAAATCGATAAAGAAGCACAGCGTAAAGAAGCCGCGCGTCGTCGTGAACAAACTCGACCTATTCGTAAAAATATTGAAAAAGTTGAATCTCAAATTGAAAAGCTACAGCCACAGCTTGCTAAGATTGAAGAAGCTTTAGCGGATAGCTCACTATATGAAGCTGCACGTAAAGATGATTTGCTTAAGCTGATGAATGAGCAAACTGAACTCAAAGCTAAACTTGAGCAATATGAAGAGCAACTTTTAGAACTCATGATGGAACTTGAGGAAATGGAAGCCTCTTTCGAGAACTAAGTTCTTGCCTGTACTGGTATTTTTAAATAGCAGTACAGGCTTTTAGTTCAAATAAAAGCTTTATTTGCGCTACTATATAAAAATGTGAATGACTTCGAATAATATTTCATTCAGCTGTTAAATTTTTGAGATAGATTCAAATTTGATAACATATAAAACTTAAGCTACATCTTAAGGGTTGCCATACACAGATAATTTAACTAAATTCTGTAACTTCGTTTTTACCCTTGTTTAGTAGGTATTTAATTCGGGATCAGACAAACTGAATGAATTTTATTGATTTTATTACTAATTTTGAACATTTTTTACCTATTTTAATTCAGGAGTATGGCGCATGGGTCTATGCCATCCTCTTTTTGATTATTTTTTCTGAAACAGCTTTTGTATTTATGTTCTTTTTACCTGGGGATAGTTTACTTCTAACCGTTGGTGCTTTGTGTTCAGTGATTGAAATGATGCATCTAGGTTACATGATTACTTTGCTGACTGTAGCTGCAACGCTTGGCTATATTGTGAACTATTCTATCGGTCGTCATTTTGGTAATAGAATTTTTGAAGCAAAATCACGTTTTATTAAGAAAGAGTATTTAAATAAAACCAACCGTTATTTCTTACAACACGGCGGCAAAACTATTCTTCTGGCACGTTTTATTCCTTTTGCACGTTCTTTCGCACCATTAGCTGCGGGCTCTAGCAATATGAGTTATGGAAAATTTTTAATCTATAATGTTGCTGGAGCTATTTTGTGGATTTGTATTCTCTTAACAGCAGGATATTTATTTGGCCACGCGCTCATTCAGGTTACAGACTTAGTAGAAAATTAATCTTTTTTAAATTTAATACCTTAAATGAATAAAGGGAATGATTGAATCATTCCCTTTATTTTATTTAGATAAAAATGAAGTTATCTAAATTTCTTATGATTTTCATTACGGATATTAACTAAATTGATTGCTTCCGTTTTTGCTTGGTCTAATTGACCCTTATTTACCAAAACTGTAACACGATCAATCTCAGCAACTAACTGATCTAAACCTGCTTGATATTGCTTTACCTGTACATTTTCAGGCGGTAAACCCTCCAACTTATGAGGTAAAGATTTTTTTGAAGATAATGCTGCCTGACGCATAATCACAAGCTGCTGTTTTGCGTTATTGAGATCTTTCGCTTCAGCAAAGGCTTTTGTGCTCTTTGCTAAAGTTTTCATGTCGGCTTCCAAGTCAGCTGCAAATGCAGAATGACTCACTAAAGCCGCACATGAAATCAGCATACTTGCTAAAATTTTTTGACTCATCATCTTCTCTCCCTAGACTGATTTAGAATCTAGCTATCAATTAAGCATCAATATCTGCATTTAATGCATTTTCTTCAATGAAAGCACGACGTGGTTCAACGTCATCACCCATTAAGCATGAGAACATACGATCTGCTTCGATTGCATCATCAATAGTCACCTGTAACATATTACGGTTTTCAGGGTCCATTGTGGTTTCCCAAAGCTGTTCAGCATTCATCTCGCCCAGACCTTTATAGCGCTGAATCATCATTCCACGACGTGAGTCTTGCAAAATGTGCTGCCATACTTGATGGAAGTTAGCCACTTGAATACGACGATCACCTTTCTGTAAATATGCACCGTCTTCAATCAATTTGAACCAACTCTTCGAGTTCTTCAATAAACGAGCATATTCTGCTGAATTTAGTAAGCCAGCATCAAGTAAGTAAGCATGTGGTAAGTTATGAACATACACTGTCACACGTGGCCAATAATGCGCAGTTTTCTCACCCTGAGCATTTTCACGCTCAAAGGTTTCCAGTGTAATTTCTGGACGCAAACTTGGCTGTAGTCGTTGAATAGCTTCACGTACTTGATCAGCCCATTGTTGTACATAAGCTTGATCATGATTCTGGTCAGCTTTAAACGCTTCCATTTCAAGTAATGCATCAAGCAAGCTCGCTGGATAACGCAATGTTAAACGCTGTAGGCTCTTTTGTGAAACTTGATAGTCCTGAATCACTTTTGCTAATGCTTCGCCTGTAATCGCAGGTGCTTCAGCACTAATATGTAAAGCAAGCTCATCAATCGCATTTGAAATTAAGTATGTTTCTAATGCATCGTTATCTTTGATGTATTGCTCTTGCTTACCTTTTTTCAGCTTATACAAAGGTGGCTGTGCAATATAGATATGACCACGCTCAACCAACTCAGGCATTTGACGGAAGAAGAACGTTAATAACAATGTACGGATGTGAGAACCATCGACATCGGCATCGGTCATGATGATAATTTTATGATAACGAAGCTTGTCAGGGTTATATTCTTCACGGCCAATACCACAGCCAAGTGCTGTAATTAATGTACCTACTTCCTGACTCGAAATCATTTTGTCAAAGCGAGCACGTTCAACGTTCAAGATCTTACCTTTCAAAGGTAAAATAGCCTGCATTTTACGGTTACGACCTTGCTTGGCACTACCACCCGCAGAGTCACCCTCGACAAGATATAATTCAGAAAGTGCTGGGTCTTTTTCCTGACAGTCAGCTAATTTACCTGGTAAACCAGCGATATCTAACGCGCTCTTACGGCGTGTCATTTCACGTGCCTTACGCGCAGCATCACGTGCACGTGCAGCGTCAATAATCTTTCCAGCAATCGATTTTGCAGCTTGCGGGTTTTCTAATAAGTAAGCAGAGAACTCTTTGTTCATTGCTTGCTCAACCGCTGGTTTTACTTCACTTGATACCAATTTTTCTTTCGTTTGAGACGAGAATTTTGGATCAGGAACTTTAACTGAAATAATCGCCGTTAAACCTTCACGCGCATCATCACCAGTCACATTGACTTTCTCTTTCTTGAGAATGTTTTCATTTTCAAGATACTGGTTTAAGCCACGTGTTAAAGCAGCACGGAAACCTGCTAAGTGCGTACCACCATCTTTTTGCGGAATGTTGTTTGTGAAACAGCGAACATTTTCTTGATAGCTTTCATTCCACTGCAATGCAACTTCTACACCAATACCACTTTCGGTATCTGCGGTGAAATGGAAGATCTCATTGAGATGAGTTTTACCTTCGTTAATGTATTTTACAAACTCAGATAAACCACCTTCGTAGTCATATACATGCTCAAGATTAATACGCTCATCACGTAAAACAATGCGCACGCCCGCATTTAAGAAAGAAAGCTCACGTAAACGGCGCGCTAAAATTTCAACGTTAAAAATGGTTTGACTAAAAGTTAGTTCACTTGGCCAGAAACGTACAGTTGTACCACTACTATCCGTTTCACCAATCACACGTAAAGGATATTGTGGATCGCCGTGTTGATATTCTTGCTCATGAACTTGGCCAGCACGATTAATAATTAAATGCAATTTACTTGAAAGTGCATTAACTACTGATACACCTACCCCGTGTAAACCGCCTGAAACTTTATAGCTGTTGTCATCGAACTTACCACCTGCGTGCAAAATAGTAAGAATTACTTCGGCTGCAGATACACCTTCTTCAGGGTGAATATCAGTTGGAATACCACGACCATTATCTGAAACACTCACAGATTCATCTTCGTGAATCGTAACAATGATTTCATCACAGTGGCCAGCTAAGGCTTCATCGATTGCGTTATCGACAACCTCGAATACCATATGGTGTAAACCGGTACCGTCGTCTGTATCCCCAATATACATGCCCGGACGTTTACGAACTGCATCTAATCCACGTAATACTTTAATACTAGAGGAATCATAAGCCTTTTCATTGGTTTGTTCTGTTTGAGAGGCTGATTGAGACTCTGAACTCATGGTTTCTCCCTAGCAAATATAGGTTTATTCAAAGATGGGTAACATCAAAAAATTATGGTGAAGCAAGACTAACTTGACCGGATTCAACATTGAATAATTGATATGAAATGGACAGATCATGTAAGTGTTTTTTTACCGAAGCATGATCTAAAGTTGTCATAAAAACCTGGCTACCAAGTTGGCTTAATCGTTCAATTAAACGTTGTTGTGCGGTTAAGTCTAATTCTGCTGTCAGATCATCTAATAATACCACAGTTTCCTTATTACTCGCATGCAACATTGCAATTTGTGACAGTTTTAAAGCAATAATCAGGAGTTTTTTCTGACCTCTTGATAAAACATCATCTGCGTGTCCAAAGGGTGTTTTTAAGCGCAAATCAGCTCGATGTGGACCATACTCTGTATAACGTCTTTCAATGTCTTTTTGATGCTGATTTAACAAGTCTTGCATGAGTCCCTGCTCAGTATGAAAACCTGGGCTATATTCCAGTTCAATCTCTAAATCAGGCAGCAATTGACTTAAGTCATTTTGAAAATAAACATTCCATTGTTCTACGATGCTTAAACGCTGAGAGTGTAAAATTTCACCATAATCACTCAACATTTTGTTCCACGGCTCTAAATCAGCCAAAGAAAGATTGCGTCTTGTTTTGAGTAAGGTATTTCGCTGTTTTAATGCACGGGAGTAGTATTGCCATGCAAAATAAAATTCAGGTTCCACGTGGAACATCAGCCAATCTAGAAGCTGACGTCTTGGCTTAGCGCCATGATCAATAATATCTGTACTTTGGGGGTCAATATGCTGTAAAGGAAGTAATTTGGCGAGCTGACCTTGTGTTGCCACCGTATCGCCATTCACTTTCATCAACTGCTCACCAGAAGCAAGTTTCTGCATACCGATTTTTTCAGTCACCGATTGGGCAAATACAATCGCGTCGTCAGCTTCATACTGAATATAATTCTTTGGAATATGTGTACGAAATGAACGACCTGTTGCAAGCAAATGAATTGCTTCCAGAATTGAAGTTTTTCCTGAACCGTTGGCGCCATAAAAAACATTAAACGGTTGCAAACCATGGAGTGCAACCGTTTTTAAATTACGCACACGTTCTATGTTTAAACGCGTAAGATGCATAGAATTAAACCAAATTAAACACGCATCGGCATAACAACGTAAGTCTGATCAGGATGAGCTGGATCTTGTACCAATACTGATTGGTTCGCCTCAGTCATGCTCATGTTGACATCATCACCATCTAATACACCTAATACATCAAGTAAATATTGAGCATTAAATGACATTTCTAATGGTGAATTTTGATATTGGATTGCTAAATCTTCAATCGCTTCATCTTGTTCAGGGTTATTTGCACGCAGCTGCAAAGAATCTTGATTAAAGTTTAAGAAAACACCACGTAATTTTTCATTACTTAAAATTGCAACACGCTGTAATGATTGCTTAAATACATCATGACCAATCAAAACATGTTTATCACCACCACGTGGAATAACACGGCGGTAATCAGGGAATTTTCCGTCAATCAATTTTGTCGTAAAACGAACAGTAATATCACCTTGCTCTTTATCGCGGCTCGGCGTATTAATCGTCACATTTAATAATTCACGACCAATAAGCAAGGTAAGTTGCTCATCTTCAATACTCAGTAACCGCTGTAATTCACCAACAGCTTTACGCGGCACAATTGCTTGTACTAATTGAGATGAACTAGAAGAAGCCAAAATTTCACAAAGAGCAAGACGGTGGCCATCAGTTGTTACTGCACGCAATTGATTTTCATCAATTTCTAACAAAGTACCGGTTAGATAAAAACGTACATCTTGTACGGCCATTGCAAAAGCAGTTTTTTCAAATAAACGCTTTAATTCACGTTGAGTCACCTGTACTTGCGTACCTTGGCTATTCTCAGTATTGAGTAACGGATAATCTTCAGCTGGCAGAGTACCTAATACAAAACGGCTATTACCAGACTTTAAAATACATCGTTGATCTTCAGTAATTTGTAAATCAATTAATGCAGCTGCAGGCAAAGATTTACAAATGTCCATCAACTTACGCGCAGGAACAGTCGTTTCACCTGCTTCAAGGCACGCCCCTTCTGATAAAGCAGTACTCGCCACCAGTTCAACTTCTAAATCCGAACCTGTAATGGTGAGTGCTTGACCATTAGTCTGAATTTTGACGTTTGAAAGAATATTCAAGGTATGACGACGTTCTACCGCACCGACAACATGCGATAAAACATTGAGTAAACTTTCTTTAGCGATTTTCAAACGCACGATTCATTCCTCTAGCAACTTGGAGCAAACATTTCATTTTTTAGCTGTGTACTATGCTGCACTTATGGAGACTTTGCAACAACGTCTTATGATTTCATTAACTCTGAAGAAGACGTAATAAGTTCTTATAATCTTCGTCAAAGATAGGATCTTCTTCCCGCAAACTAACCACTTTTTCACACGCATGCATTACGGTGCTATGGTCTCGTCCACCAAAAGCCATTCCGATTTCCGGAAAACTATCACCCGTCAATTCACGAGCAAGACCCATCGCCAATTGACGTGGTCGTGCATAAATTCGTGTTCGTTTTGGACCTACGAGCTCTTTTAATGGAATTCGGAAATATTCACTCACCACGCGTTGTATATTTTCTACACTAATTGTACGTGCACGAATCGCCAATACATCTTTTAAAGACTCTCGTACGACATCAAGGTCGATCGGAGCACCTTTAAAACGCGAAATCGCAACAACTTTATTTAAAGCACCTTCAAGTTCACGTACGTTCGCTACCACTTGTTGAGCAATAAATAATGCGCAGTTTCTAGGCAAATCAACGCCACTATTTTCAGCTTTTTTAAGCAGAATTTCGATTCGTGTTTCAATATCTGGCGGTTCAACACCTACTGATAGACCCCAAGAAAAACGAGAAACCAATCGAGGGTCAAGTTCTGTTAATTCTTTAGGATATCGGTCAGAGGTTAAAATAATTTGTTTAGATTCATCAAGTAAGGCATTAAATGTATAAAAGAATTCAACAAGACTAGCTTCTTTACCAGCCAAAAGGTGAATATCATCAACTAATAATAAATCTAGAGAACGACAATTTTTCTTAAATTCTTCAACCTTTCCTTTTTGTAAGGAACTCACAAAATCCTGTACAAAACTTTCCGAAGTCATATACATGACTCTCGCATTCGGCTTAGCTTGGAGCAATGCATTACCAACTGCTTGCATTAAGTGAGTTTTACCAAGGCCCGTTGGACCATATAAAAACAAAGGATTGTGTTGAGATGCACCTAATTGCGTTAAAACCTTCCTGCATGTTTCAGCAGCCATCTGGTTAGAACGGCCTTCAACAAATAAAGAAAATGTAAATTGTGGATTTAAAAGCTTCTTTTTTGATGTTTTAGGATTAACAACATTATTAGCAACAGCTTCTACTTCCTTTTTAACCTTAACAGGATGAGCTACAGGAGCAGTCTGTAAAGCTGCTGTAGTAGTTGCAGGTTGCTCATTAGAAGACAAAATACTACCAGGACGGGAATCGACCAAGATTTCAACTTGACGCACTCGTCCTTCTGACAATTGTTCTGCCAATATAGAAATTAACTCTAAATGATTCTCTTGAATATAACGCGTCCAATAAGGATTAGGAGCATATAGACGTAGTATACCCTCCACTTCTTCAGCTACTAAAGGGCGAATCCACATCGCAAAGACGTTATCAGAGAGCTCTTGTCGCAAGCGAGTTAAGCAGTCTGTCCAAAGCAT